>CAWARQ010000001.1:0-73314 GCA_963784545.1 uncultured Actinomycetota bacterium
ACGCCGCCGGACTTCACTTAGCCTGAGGGCCACCCATTGTGGGTGGCCCTCAGTGCATTTCTGTGGGCACTTCTGAGCCAATTCCTACCGCTTCCGGCCCGCCTGCTCGCCGGGTCGCCAGTTGTCGTCCACAGCTCCCCGGATTCGGCGCAGAGTGTCGGTGCCGTCGGGAAAGGTCGCCCCCGAGGTGATGACATGACGACACAGGAAACCGAACAACAAGAAGCGATCGGGGCCGCCAACGTGGTGCGCCTGGTCGGACGAATCTCCCAGCCGGCGCAGGTGCGGGAGCTGCCCAGCGGCGACAGCGTGACGACCTTCCGGATCGTGGTCCCGCGCGCCGCCCGGGCCCGCCGGCCCGGCTCGGACTCGCTGGCCTGCAGCGCCTGGACCGCCCGGATGCGCCGGGCGGCCGAGCGCTGGGCCGTCGGCGACTGGGTGGAGCTGGAGGGCGCGGTCCGCAGCCGGTTCTACCGCGGGCCCGCCGGCCCGTCCTCGATCGTGGAGGTCGAGGTGGGGCGAGGACGGCTCATTCGTCGAGCAGAGAGCGCATGAGCACGCCCAGGCTCGGCTTCGGCTGGAAGGAGGTGGCCTTCTCCGGCAGGAGCCCTCCGGCCCGGATCAGGTCCCGGACCTGGTCGAACTCAGGGGCCGGCAGGAGGACGGCGATCGCACCGCTGGGCAGATGGTCCAGGGTGTCCTCGACGGAGTGGTGGTAGTTGATCCGACGCGGCCGCGGCCGCAGGCGGTCGATGATCTCGCGGTGGACCTGCTCCACGGCGATGCTCGGGTCGGCGCCGAGCGGGGTCTCGAGGCGCACGCTGGCCCAGTGCCGACCGTTGGTCACCACGATCGTGGCGGGTCCGAGCGCGTCCAGAGCCTCTGTCCGGCTCAGGGGCGTGAAGCTCTGCGGGTCGGGGAGCGCGGAGCGCACGTGCCGCATGCGCACCCCGGTCAGGACCCGGTGGATGGCGCCCAGGAAGAGCGGGGTGTCGGCCTGGTCGACGAGCATCGCCAAGCCACTGTCCGTGAGGGGTTCGCCGGAAGCTGCGCGCGGGGTGTCGGGGCCTTGGCCCTCCTGGAGGCGCAGATAGGCGGCGTACCGGTGGTGCCCGTCGGCGATGAGCGCCTGGCTGGTAGCCAGGGCGTCGTTGATCGCGTCGATCTCGTCCTCGGCGCGGACCGCCCACACGCGGTTGCGCTGCCGGGCGTGGTCGACGAACACCAGGTCCGGCTCCTGGGCAGCGATGTGGCCGATCCGGGAACGGAGCTCCGAGGTGCCGCGGTGCACGAGCAGGATCGGGGCCGGGTTGAGCCCCATCTGGCCCATCCGGCTGGCCAGCTCGCGGGCCTGGCCCCGGTGGATGGCCTCGTGCGGCCAGACCGCCGGCTCCTCCCCGCCCGCCACGCGACGACTGACGTCCAGGGCCCCGACGAGGCCGCGGACCGTCATGCCCGAGGCGGTGTACTCGTGCAGGTACAAGGCCGGCGAGACGTCACGTTGCAGGTGACCCTGCTGCCGCCACTTCGCCAATCGTTCGGGCACGGCACGGTAGGGCCGCGCGAACGCGCGCGCGGACGCCGGGTCGCCGACCCGCCCGGGGCTCAGCCTGAGCCCGGTGAACCGGCGCAGCCGCAGGGGACCGGCGACGGCCCGGAGCGGCTCGGACGGAGCCGCCGGGTCCGCGGAGGTGAACGCCTCCGGCATCCCGCCCGAGGGCGCCCCCGAGGCCGCGGGCGCCGCGCTGGAGTCCATCGATGCATCGTAGGCTGCACGGCGTCCCACAGTCCGGCACCCCTGGGTCGTGCCGCACGAGCAGAAGGAGCCCGGCGTGCTGGAGGGCAGTCGCGAGCCGCTGGTCGAGCGGTACGACCTGGTGATGCTCGACCTGGACGGCGTCGTGTACGCCGGCGAGGAGGCGATCCCCGGGGCGGCCGACGCCCTGCACCGTGCCCGCGAGACGGGGGTCCACCTGGCGTACGTCACCAACAACGCTTCACGTTCGCCGGACGCCGTGGCGGAGAAGCTGACCGGGCTCGGCGTCGAAGCGGGCGCCGACGACGTGGTGACCTCCGCGCAGGCCGCGGCGCACCTGCTGGCCGAGCAGCACGGCGCCGGTGGCCGGATCGTCAACCTGGGAGCCGAGGGGCTGCGGCTCGCCCTGGCCGAGGAAGGGCTGACGCCCACCGACCTCCACGACGAGGACGCCGTGGCGATCGTGTCCGGGTACAACCCCGACCTGGTCTGGTCCGACATCATGCGGGCGGGCATGCGGATCAAGGACGGGCTGCCCTGGGTGGCGAGCAACACCGACCTGACCTTCCCGCTCGAAGGTGGCCAGGCGCCCGGGCACGGCGTCCTCGTCGACCTGTTGAGACGGTTCAGCGGGGTGGAGCCCGTGGTGGCCGGCAAGCCGCAGCCACCTTTGCTGGAGGAGACGATCCGGCGGGTGGGCGGCGAGCGCCCCCTGATGGTCGGCGACCGGCTCGACACCGACATCGAGGGGGCGCGTGCGCTCGGTCTGCCCTCCCTGCTGGTGATGACCGGTGTGACCGGGCTCGCCGAGCTGGTGGGGGCGCCGGACGAGCTGCGGCCGTCGTACGTCGGCCAGGACCTCGACGCCCTCTTCGAGACGCACGAGGCACCCGAGCGGGACGGCGACTCCTGGACCGTCGGCGGCTGGACGGCACGCGCACCGGACGGTCGCCTGGTCCTCGAGGGTGACGGCGGCGCGTCGGCCTGGTGGCAGGCGGTGGCGGCCGCCGGCTGGGCCTGGCTGGACCGGACCGGCGACGCGGTCGCGACCGACGGGGTCGAGCCTCCCCAGCGACGGGCCGACTGAGCGGTAGCCTCCGCTGCATGACTCAGGACCAGTTCGGGGGCGACGTGGAAGCGACGGCCGACGAACCCCCCGAGGGGGACGCGGTCGCTGAGCTGCAGGCTGCCGCCTCCGACGGCTCGGAGGCCGGGGTGACGACCGGCGTCCAGGTCGTCGATGACGTCCTCGGCACCCTCGAAGGGCTGGCCGACCAGCCGGTCGAGGAGCACCTCCCGATCTTCGAGGCCGCCCACGAGCAGCTGCGGGGCGCTCTGGACGACCCCGGCACTGTCGACGGAGCCGAGCCCGAGCCGCAGTCGGACTGAGCCTGCTCGATGGCTCCACGCAGGTTGAGGCTGGACGCCGAGCTGGTTCGTCGCAACCTCGCGCGTTCGCGGGAGCACGCGAGCGAGCTCGTGCACGCAGGGCGGGTGAAGGTCGGCGGGGTCACCGCGACCAAGCCGGCCACCGGGGTCACGACCGACGTGGCGATCCTCGTGGTGCCTGACGTCGACCGCCCCGACTACGTCTCCCGCGGCGGCCACAAGCTGGCCGGAGCGCTGACGGCGTTCGAGCCGGACGGGTTCGTCGTCCGCGGCCGGCGGTGCCTGGACGCCGGCGCGTCGACGGGTGGCTTCAGCGACGTGCTGCTGCGCGCCGGCGCGCGCGAGGTCGTCGCGGTCGACGTCGGCTACGGCCAGCTGGCCTGGGCGATCCGGCAGGACCCGCGCGTCGTCGTCCTCGACCGCACCAACATCCGGGACCTCACCCTGGACCTGGTCGACGGCCCGGTCGAGGTCGTGGTCGGTGACCTCTCCTTCATCTCCCTCGTCAAGGTCCTCGACCCCGTGCTGGGCGTGTGCGCCGAGGACGCCGACCTGGCACTCATGGTGAAGCCGCAGTTCGAGGTGGGGAAGGACCGCGTCGGCAAGGGCGGGGTGGTCCGTGACCCTGCCCTGCGCGCCGAGGCGGTGGAGCAGGTGGCGGCGGCAGCCGCCGCACGCGGCTGGGGGGCCCGCGCCGTGGCACGCAGCCCGCTGCCGGGGCCGTCGGGCAACGTGGAGTTCTTCCTGTGGCTGCGCCGCGGCGCGCCAGGGATCACCACCGACGACGTCGTTGGAGTCGTCGGCGCCGAATGAGAGGCTGACTGCGTGACCACCCACCCGATCACCAGCGAGGTCGCGGAGACCCGCCGTGTGCTGCTGCTCGCCCACGTGGGCCGCGAGCAGGCACGCGACGTCGCGCGTCAGTTCGCCGGCGCGCTGGCGGAGAACGGCCTCGTGGTGCGGCTGCTGGTGGACGAGGCCCACGCGCTCGAGCTGGATCCCGGGCCCGGCCTCGAGCTGGTCGCGGACGCGGACGACGCCGCGGTCGGCTGCGAGCTGGCCGTGGTGATCGGTGGTGACGGCTCGATCCTGCGGGCGGCCGAGCTCACGCACGAGTCCGACACCCCGCTGCTGGGCATCAACCTCGGCCACGTGGGGTTCCTCGCCGAGGCCGAGCTCGCCGACCTGGAGTCGGCGATCGAGGCGATCGCGCACCGCGACTACCTGATCGAGGACCGCCTCACGGTCGACGTCTCGGTCCACCAGGACGGTCGGGCGATCTACGAGACGTTCGCCCTCAACGAGGCCAGCGTCGAGAAAGCCGCTCGGGAGCGGATGATCGAGCTGGTCGTCGAGATCGACGGTCGCCCGCTTTCGCGCTGGGGTTGCGACGGCGTCGTGTGTGCGACACCGACCGGCTCCACGGCGTACAACTTCTCGGCCGGGGGCCCGATCGTCTGGCCCGGTGTGCAGGCGCTCTGTGTCGTCCCGCTGAGCGCGCACGCGCTGTTCGCCCGGCCGATGGTGGTCGCGCCCGAGTCGGTCGTGGCGCTCGAGCTGATGTCGGAGGCCGACGGTGCCGGGGTCCTCTGGTGCGACGGTCGGCGCACGGTCGACCTGGCGCCGGGTGCGCGGGTCGAGGTGCGCCGCGGCGTCCGGCCGGTGCGGCTGGTCCGGCTCCGGGACGAGCCCTTCACGGACCGCCTCGTTGCGAAGTTCGGCCTGCCGGTCTCAGGATGGCGCGGCGCCCGGGAGGCACGGGATGCTTGAGGAGCTGCGGATCAGCTCGCTCGGGGTCATCGAGTCGAGCACCCTGGAGTTCGGTGCCGGGCTGACCTGCATCACCGGCGAGACCGGGGCCGGCAAGACCATGATCGTCACGGCCCTGGGGCTGCTGCTGGGCGGCCGCGGTGACGCCGGCGCCGTGAGGGCCGGCGCGCGCAGCGTCCGGATCGAGGGCGTCCTCCGCGTCGGGCCGGAGACGCAGGACGGCGTCGAGGAGCTGGGTGGCGAGGTCGAGGACGGCCTCCTGCTGCTGGCCCGGACCGTGTCGGCCGAGGGCCGCTCGCGCGGGTTCGCCGGAGGCGCCTCCGTCCCGGTCTCCCAGCTGGCCGGCCTCACCGCCCCGCTCGTGGCGATCCACGGACAGTCCGACCAGCACCGCCTGCTGCAGGCCGGTGCCCAGCGGGCGGCCCTCGACTCCTCCCTCGGCCCAGAGCACGCGGCGGACCTCGCGGAGTACGACGCCGCCTACCAGCGACTTCACGAGGTCGAGGCCGAGCTGGCCCAGGTCTCGGCGTCCGCCCGGGAGCGGGCCCGGGAGGCCGACCTCCTGCGCTTCGGTCTCGGCGAGGTCGAGGCCGTCGATCCTCAGCCGGGCGAGGACGAGCAGCTGGCCACCGAGGAGGCGCGGCTGGGCCACGCCGACGCGCTGCGGCTCGCCGCCGAAGGTGCACGTGCGGCGCTGTCCAGCGACCAGGACGACCCCGACGCGCTCGGCGCGGTCGCCGCCGCCCGGACGGCCCTCGAAGGCGTGCGCGACCACGATCCCGGCGTCGCCCAGCTGGCCGACCGGCTCGCGGAGGTGTCCTACCTCGTCTCCGACCTGGCGGCCGACGTCGCGGCGTACGCCAGCACCGTCGACACCGACCCGAACCGGCTGGCCGCGGTGTCCCAGCGACGCGCGGATCTCGGCGGGCTGACCCGCAAGTACGGCGAGACGATCGACGAGGTGCTGGCCTGGTCGCAGTCCGCGGCCGCCCGGCTGCTCCAGCTCGACGGCACCGACGACACCCTCGCCGGCCTCCGCGTCGAGTCCGAGGAGCTGCGCGGCCGCCTGGCCGGTCTGGCCGGCCGGATCAGCGACCGGCGCACGGCGGGAGCCCACGAGCTGGGCGTCCGCGTCACCGACGAGCTCACGACCCTGGCGATGCCACACGCACGGATCCAGATCGTGGTCCGGCAGAGCGAGGTCGAGGCGGAGGATCCGCGACGGCCTCTGCGGGTGGGGGAGCGGTGGCTGCGGTTCGGCCGGGCCGGTGCCGACGAGGTGGAGTTCCTCCTCGCGGCCAACTCCGGCACCGAGCCCCGACCCTTGGCGAAGGGCGCGTCCGGCGGCGAGCTCTCGCGGGTGATGCTGGCGCTCGAGGTCGTCCTCGCCGGCCACGGCTCGGTCCCGACGATGGTGTTCGACGAGGTCGACGCCGGAGTCGGCGGCGCCGCCGCGGTCGAGGTGGGGCGCCGGCTGGCCGAGCTGGCTCGTTCCACGCAGGTGCTGGTGGTGACCCACCTGCCGCAGGTCGCCGCGTTCGCCGACCAGCACGTGGTGGTCGAGAAGTCCACCGACGGCAGCATCACGAGCTCCGGTCTGACCGTGCTCGACGACGCGGCGCGGGAGCGCGAGCTCAGCCGCATGATGGCCGGCCTCGAGGAGTCCGACACTGCGCTGGCCCACGCGCGGGAGCTGTTGGCGGCGGCCCGCGACGGTCGCGGCACGCCGTAGCGGCTGCACGGATCGACCCCGGCCGGCTGCGACCATGGGTCGGTCATGAAGCTGCCTTCACGTACCCGCACCGCCAGCGCACCGCCCGGCCTCATCGGCACCGCCCGTGTCGAGCGGCGCACCCAGACCCTGCTGTCGAGGCTCCGGCCGGGTGACATCGCCGTCCTCGACCAGGTCGACCTCGACCGGGCCACGGCCCAGGCGCTCGTCGACGCGGAGGTGTCCGCGGTGGTGAACGCCGGCGCGTGCATCTCCGGTCGCTACCCGAACCTCGGGCCGGAGGTCCTCACCTCCGCCGGCGTGCTGGTCCTCGACCGCGCCGACGGTGCCCTCCAGATCGCCGACGGCACCCGGGTCCGCATCCACGACGACGTCGTCTGGGTGGGAGAGGACCCCGTTGCCCACGGGCGCGAGCTCGACGGCGACGGCGTACGTCGGCAGCTCGAGCAGGCGCGCGAGCAGATGGTCGTGCAGCTGGAGACCCTGACCCACAACAGCACCGAGTTCCTCCGCCGCGAGCAGGACCTGCTGCTGCACGGCCGTGGTCTACCCGCACTCGGCGTCGCCGTGGCGGGCCGACCGGCGGTGGTCGTCGTCGACGGTGCGAACGTGACGTCCGAGCTGCGGGCCATCCGTCGGTTCGTCGCCGAGCAGCGACCGGTGCTGATCGGGGTCGACCGCGGCGCGGACCTGCTCGAAGCGGCGGGGCTCAGCGCGGACGTCGTGGTCGTCGACGCCCACGGCGAGGACCGGGACCGTGCCAAGGGATCCGTGCTCAAGGCCGCGCGCGACGTCGTCGTCCGGGTCGAGCGGGGGGCACCGATGCCGGTCGAGACCTTCGAGCGCATGGGCGTCCGGCCCACGCGGCTGGAGACCTCGGCAACCGCGGAGGACGCCGCCCTGCTCCTGGCCCATGCCCACGGGGCCAGTGTCATCGTCGGCGTCGGCGTGCACGCGACCATCACCGACTTCCTGGACCGCCAACGCTCCGGCCTGGCCTCCACGTACCTCACCCGCCTCACCGTCGGCGACCTGCTCGTCGACGCCTCGGCCGTCCCGACGCTCTACTCCGGGCGGGTCCGACCACGACACGTGTTCCTCGTCCTGCTGCTGGGTCTGCTCGCCCTGGCGGTCGCGGTCGCGGCGACTCCGGTCGGGCAGGACTGGGTCGACTCCGCCGTGTCCTGGGTCCAGGACCAGTGGCAGGGGTCGACCGGATGAGGCTCCTCACGCGTCACCTGCCGGCGCTGGCCGCCGTGGTGCTCGCTCTGGCGGTCGGCGTCGCGATCGGGGCCGGCCCGCTCGCCGCCGCCGGCAAGGACGCGCTCCGGAGCCCCGCACCCGCCCAGCCCGCCCAGACCCACGACGACCTCGGCGGCGAGTACGCCGCGGCCACGGCCCACCGCCTGCTCGGCAGGAGCCTCGCGGGCCGGATGGTCGCCGTCCTCGTCGCGCCTGGCGCCGACGAGCGGGCGGTCGCCGGTGTGCGCTCGATGATCAGCACCGCCGGCGCCCGGGCAACCCTGTGGAACCTGGGGGAGGGACTCACCTCCGGGGGCGAGACCGCCCTGGTCGACACGCTCGGACAGCAGATGGTCAAGCAGTCCAAGCTCACCGGGCTCGACCCGCAGCTGACGGCCTACCCGCGGATCGGCCGGCTCATCGCCCGGGCGGTTGGCACGCTCCACGGGAGCGAGGTCGCCGCGGACCAGGTGACCGCGAACCTGCGGGCCAGCCTGTCCGGCGCGGAGCTCATGCGCGGACAGGCCCGACAGGGCCGCGCGTCGGCGATCGTGGTGGTCCTCGGCGACGACGTGAACGACGACCTGCTGGCCGGGCTGCTCGGCGGGCTCGCCCAGGGATCGGCCACGACCGTCGTGGTCGCGCCCGACCGCGCCGGCGACCTCACCGCCGCTTCGGAGGTCGACGGGATCGCGACCGTCGACGGGATCGACCGGGTCGAGGCCCAAGTCGCGACCCTGCTCGCGATCGTCCAGCACTCACAGGACGGTGACTTCGGCGCGTCCGGATCGGACGGACCGGCCCCCCTGGGCTAGGATGGAGTTCCGTGAAGCACTCGCTCCCGGTCAAGCACGTATTCGTCACCGGAGGCGTCGCCTCCTCTCTCGGCAAAGGGCTCACGGCCTCCAGCCTCGGGAACCTTCTCAAGGCTCGCGGTCTCCGCGTGACCATGCAGAAGCTCGACCCGTACCTCAACGTCGACCCCGGGACGATGAACCCGTTCCAGCACGGCGAGGTCTTCGTGACCGACGACGGCGCCGAGACCGACCTGGACATCGGTCACTACGAGCGCTTCCTCGACACCGAGCTCAACCAGCTGGCCAACGTCACCACGGGCCAGGTCTACTCCTCGGTCATCGCCAAGGAGCGCCGCGGCGACTACCTCGGTGACACCGTGCAGGTCATCCCGCACATCACCAACGAGATCAAGGACCGGATCCTCGCGATGGGGCGCCCCGACGCCGAGGGCCGCACCCCCGACGTCGTCATCACCGAGATCGGCGGCACGGTCGGCGACATCGAGTCGCTGCCGTTCCTCGAGGCCGCCCGCCAGACGCGGCACGAGATCGGCCGGGACAACTGCTTCTTCATCCACGTCTCGCTGGTGCCCTACATCGGACCGAGCGGCGAGCTGAAGACCAAGCCGACCCAGCACTCGGTCGCCGCGCTGCGCTCCATCGGCATCCAGCCCGACGCGGTGGTGTGCCGGGCCGACCGAGAGCTGCCCGACTCCATCAAGCGCAAGATCTCGCTCATGTGCGACGTCGACGACGAGGCGGTCGTGACCGCCGCCGACGCTCCGTCGATCTACGACATCCCCAAGGTGCTGCACCGCGAGGGTCTCGACGCGTACGTCGTACGACGGCTGGACCTGCCGTTCCGCGACGTCGACTGGACCACGTGGGACGACCTGCTGCGCCGGGTGCACCACCCGGCCGAGGAGGTCACGATCGCCCTCGTAGGCAAGTACGTCGACCTGCACGACGCCTACCTGAGCGTCGCGGAGGCTCTCCGGGCCGGCGGCTTCGCGCACGAGGCGCGGGTGCACCTGCGTTGGGTCCCCTCCGACGAGTGCGAGTCGCCCCAGGGCGCGGCCCGGCACCTGTCCGACGTGGACGCGGTGTGCGTGCCCGGGGGGTTCGGCATCCGCGGGATCGAGGGCAAGCTCGGCGCGCTCACCTACGCCCGCACCCACGGCATCCCGACCCTGGGCCTGTGCCTGGGCCTGCAGTGCATGGTGATCGAGTACGCCCGGTCGGTGGCCGACCTGGAGAAGGCGTCCTCCACGGAGTTCGACCCGGACACCCCCGAGCCCGTCATCGCGACGATGGAGGAGCAGAAGGAGTACGTCGAGGGCGCCGGTGACCTGGGCGGCACCATGCGCCTGGGTCTCTACCCCGCCGACCTGGCCGAGGGCAGCGTCGTGCGCGAGGCGTACGGAAGCGCGCACATCCAGGAGCGCCACCGCCACCGCTACGAGGTCAACAACCTCTATCGCGAGCAGCTGAGCCAGGCCGGCCTGGTCTTCTCCGGCACCAACCCCGACCTGGGCCTGGTGGAGTTCGTCGAGCTGCCCCGCGACGTGCACCCGTACTACGTCGCCACGCAGGCTCACCCCGAGCTGCGGTCCCGGCCGACCCGGCCGCACCCGCTGTTCGCGGGCCTGGTCGGCGCGGCGATCGACCGCCAGCGCGAGCTGAGGTTCCCGCTCGACGAGGCCGCCCTGCGGCGCCGCGAGGACGCCCAGACCGCGACCTCGGAGTAGCAGTCAGAGCGTCCGGGCCCGCAGGACCTGCCGGAGCACGAACGTCGCCGACTTCAGCTGCGCCTGCGCGTAGTGGCTGACGTCGTCGCTCGCGCCGGTCGCTTCGGCGGCGTCGGCGAAGGCCTCGTCGCCGACTCCCTGCGGGTACATCGCCCGGATCACCACGCCCTGGTTGAGCAGGCCGCCGGTCAGCCGGGCCAGCTCCTCGAGGTAGCGGTAGGTGAAGGGTCGCAGCAGGTCGGCCTGGGAGGGGCGCCAGAACATCGAGCCGAGGATGAGGGTCTCGCGGCTCGCGGGAACGCTGTGGTCGGTGAAGAACGCCCTCCAGACCTCCTCCTTGGTCTCGACCGACGGCGCGGACGCCAGGACCATGAGCCGGCGGATCCCCGCGTCTGGATCGGGGTCCGCCTCCAGCAGCCGGTCGGCCTCGTCGAGGTCGAGGGAGTCCAGCTCTGCGCGCCGAGCCAGCATCCGCCACGCCAGGTCGAAGTCCGAGGCCTGCTCCCTGGCCTCCTCGAGCCGGTCCCAGTGAGCCTGGTCGCTCGCCGTCTGGGCCAGGGTCCGGAGTGCCGCACGCGCGTGCTCGGGCTGGCGGCTCAGCTCCAGGACCGCGTCGGCCAGTGCCGCCTTCAGGTTCGCCGACTCCGACGCTGGCGCCCAGCGGTCGGAGTAGGCGTAGGCCATGCCGGCGAACGGCTCGATCAGGGACGGGCTCTGCTCGCGGGCCAGCGCCTTCGTCACCGCCGAGGCGGCCAGGCGGGGTGCCAGCTCACCGCGGAGCAGCAGCTGGGTGGCGGTGTTGACCACCATCGCGCGAGACAGCGGGTCGGGCAGGTCCGCGACGCGTTCGAACATCACCCGCTGCGAGCGCTCGTCGGGCCGCGCCACGGCGTACGTCACGTCGGTGGAGTTCACCAGGTGCACGTCGCCCTCGAGGTCGTCGACCCGCTGGGAGGCGGCGCGCAGCAGCACTTCGGTCACCCCGGTCGGGGTGAGCGCCTCGTCGTCCCGGAAGCTGGAGATGTCGAAGCGGTGCGTACGCGGGGGCGAGGAGTCCGGGGAGGTCGCGGTCACGACCCCGTCGGCCAGCGCCAGCACGTCGACGCCGGTGCGGTCCAGCCAGGCCGAGGTCCACTCCGTCAGGTCGAGACCGGCGGCGTTGCCGAAGGCCGTCATCAGGTCGGTCAGGCGGGTGTTGCCCCACTGGTGCTTGGCGAAGTAGCTCTGCAGCCCCGCGACGAACACGTCCTCGCCGAGGTAGGCGCACAGCTGCTGGAGGACGCTCTGCCCCTTGACGTAGGTGATCGCGTCGAAGTTGGCCATGGCCTGCGAGACGTCCTGGACGTTGCTGCGGATCGGGTGGGTGGCCGGACTCATGTCCATCTCGTACGCCGTGCGCTTGAAACCGGCGAGGTGGCTGGCCCAGGCGTCGGTGAACTCCGTCGTCGACGCCAACGCCCAGCTGGCGGCCCAGGACGCGAACGCCTCGTTGAGCCAGAGGTCGTCCCACCACTGCATGGTCACGAGGTCGCCGAACCACATGTGGGCCATCTCGTGCATGAGGATCTCGGCCCGCAGCTCGCGCTGCGCGTAGGTCGGGGGAGTGCGGAAGAGCTGGGCGTCGCCGTAGGTGACACAGCCCCAGTTCTCCATCGCGCCGCCGAGGTTCGGCACGAACACCTGGTCGTAGCGCCCCTGCGGGAACGGCAGCCCGAACTTCTCACCGAACCACGCCAGTCCCTGCCGGGTCAGCGTCACCAGCTCGTCGAGGTCGCGCTCCAGGTGGGGCACCAGCGAGCGCCGGCAGTAGAAGCCGAGGTCGTACCCGTCGGCCGGGACGCGCACCTCGTGGAAGGCGCCCGCGTTGACCACCACGACGTACGTCGAGAGCGGGGGCGTGTCGGGGTAGGTCCAGACCCGGCCGCCGGTCGGGTCGTCCTCGACGGACTCCGGGGCGCCGTTGGAGGTGACGAGCCAGTGCTCAGGGGCGTGCACGGTGAACCGGTGCGGGGCCTTGAGATCGGGCTGGTCGAAGCACGCCCAGACCCGGCGGGCCTCGTCCGCCTCCAGGGAGGTCCAGACGTAGACCTCCTGGTCGGATGCGTCGACGGTGCGCTGGATGCCGTTGCTGGAGTCGGTGTCGGACTGCGCCGAGGTGACCACGAGGACGTTGTCGGCGGCGAGGTCGGGCAGCGGGAGCCGACCGTCGGAGTGGGCCGACAGGTCGAGCGGCGCGCCGTTGAGGGTCGCCTCGCGGACCTCGCCGACGACGTCGACGAAGGTCGAGCCGCCGGGGCTGTGGCAGGAGAACGAGATGGTGGACGTGGACACGAGGGTGTCGCCCTCGAGGAGCCCACGGAAGTCGGTCTCGATGTCGTATCGGTTGACCTCGATCAAGGCGGACCGGGTCTCGGCCTCCTCCCGGGTCAGGCTGGCGGCGTTCACGAGGCCGCCTGGTGAGGACACGAGCGAAGCGAGGCCCGGAGCCAGGTGCGCCGAGTGGGCAGTTGGGTGCGCGTCATGACGTCACCGTAGCGTCAGGCACGTGACCCACCCCACGCCGCTGGACCCGTTCACCTCCCTCACCGATCGCGCGGAATCCTGGCCCGTGGAGTCCTCGGAGGACCTCCACCGCGACGACTGGGTGGTCGCCCTGCGCCGGGACGTCATCCGGACGCCGGACGGCGACGAGGGCTTCTCGCGCCTGGTGCTCGAGCACCCGGGGGCGGTCATCGTGCTCGCCCTGGACGACCGAGAGCGCGTGTGCCTGCTCTCGCAGTTCCGTCATGCTGCACAGCGCCGGTTCGTCGAGCTGCCCGCCGGGCTCCTGGACGGTGTGGGGGAGTCGCCGCTGGACGTGGCCCGGCGCGAGCTGGCGGAGGAGGCCGGGCTCGCTGCCGAGGAGTGGACGCACGTGTCCTCGACGTACTCCTCGCCCGGGATCTCGACCGAGGTCATGCACCTCTTCGTGGCCCGCGGACTGTCTCGAGTGGACTCGGGCTTCGAGCCGGAGCACGAGGAGGCGGAGATGTCCCTCGGCTGGGCGAGCTACGCCGACGTGTACGACGCCGTCGTGGCCGGACGGCTCACCGACGGCCCCCTCGTGCAGCTCGTGCTGCTGGCCCGGGCCCGAGGTCTGGCCGGGCGGCAGGAGGGATAGTCTCGGCGCGGGTGGCGCCAGTCACATCGGCCGGGGACACCCTTCAGTCACACCGTTGAGTCACACAGGTCAGTCACACCGGACAGTCGCAGTCAGGGCCAAGGGAGGGCACACGTGAAGGTCGGGGTCCCGAAGGAAGTCAAGAACCACGAGTACCGGGTCGCGCTCACGCCGGTGGGTGTGCATGAGCTCACCCAGCACGGGCACGAGGTGTTCGTGCAGACCGGAGCGGGGCTCGGCTCGCAGATCCCGGACGAGGAGTACGTCGCCGCCGGCGCCACGATGATCGACGACGCCGACGACGTCTGGGGCACCGCGGACACGGTGCTCAAGGTCAAGGAGCCGATCGCCGAGGAGTACCACCGGCTGCGCGAGGGCCTGACCCTCTTCACCTACCTGCACCTGGCCGCGGACAAGCCGCTGACCGAGGAGCTGGTGAAGTCCGGAACCACCGCGATCGCCTACGAGACCGTCCAGCTGCCGTCGGGCGGTCTGCCCCTGCTCTACCCGATGTCCGAGGTCGCCGGCTGCCTCGCGCCGCAGGTCGGCGCGTACTCGCTGATGAAGGCGCAGGGCGGTCGAGGTGTCCTCATGGGCGGCGTGGGCGGCGTCGCCAACGCGAAGGTCGTCATCATCGGTGCCGGGGTGTCCGGCCAGAACGCCGCGAACATCGCGCTCGGCATGGGGGCCGACGTCACGCTGCTCGACACCGACCTCGACAAGCTCCGGATGTCGTTCTGGCGCTACAACAACCGGGTCCACGGGCTCGCCTCGTCGAAGCTGGCGATCCAGCAGCAGGTGATGGAGGCCGACATGGTGATCGGCGCCGTGCTGATCCCGGGCGCCGCGGCTCCGAAGCTGGTGAGCAACGAGCTGGTCTCGCAGATGAAGCCGGGCTCGGTGCTCGTCGACATCGCCATCGACCAGGGGGGGTGCTTCGAGGACAGCCACGCGACCACGCACGCGGACCCGACCTACGAGGTCCACGACTCGATCTTCTACTGCGTGGCGAACATGCCCGGAGCGGTGCCGAACACCTCGACGTACGCCCTGACGAACGCGACGCTGCCCTACACGGTGGCGCTCGCGGACAAGGGCTGGCAGCAGGCCTGCCGCGACGACCACAGCCTGGCCCTGGGTCTCAACACCCACGCCGGCAGGCTCACCAACAAGCCGGTGGGCGAGGCGGTCGGGATGGACGCGATCTCGGTGGACGAGGCCATTGGCTGATGGCGGGACGGCCGAGACCGAGACGACCGCTCGAGCGCTGACCGCGGCCGTCCGGACCTACCTCGACCACCTGTCGGTCGAGCGGGGACTGGCGGACAACACGCTGGCGTCGTACCGGCGCGACCTGCGTCGGTACCTGGGGTTCCTCGACTCGGAGGGGATCGGCTCGCTGGACCGGATCTCTGAGCAGACCGTGACCGAGTTCATGGTGCGGCTGCGCGAGGGGGACAGCGAGCACCCGCCCCTGTCCGCCACTTCGGCCGGGCGCACCATCGTGGCGGTCCGGGGGTTCCACCGGTTCGCGGTCGAGGACGGTCTCGCCGGCACCGACCCGGCCGCGGGCGTGAAGCCGCCGCCGGCCGCCAAGCGCCTGCCGAAGGCGCTTCCGGTCGGCGACGTCCTGGCGATCATCGAGGCCGCCGGGTCACCCGGCACGCCCTTGGCGCTGCGGGACCGCTGCCTGCTGGAGCTCCTGTACGGCACCGGTGCCCGGATCTCCGAGGCCGTCGGGCTCGCGCTGGACGACCTCGACCTCACCGACGGCCACGTGCTGTTGCGGGGCAAGGGTGGCAAGCAGCGGCTCGTGCCGCTCGGCTCGTACGCGATCGAGGCGTTGGAGGCGTGGCTGACCCGCGGCCGGCCCGACTTCGTGACGGCCGGCACTCCCACCGGCGCGATCTTCGTCAACTCGCGCGGCGGCCGGCTGTCCCGGCAGAGCGCCTGGAAGATCCTCGACGCGGCCGCGACCCGGGCCGGGGTGACCAAGGACGTCTCACCCCACACGCTGCGCCACTCGTTCGCGACCCACCTGCTCGACGGCGGGGCCGACGTGCGGGTGGTGCAGGAGCTGCTCGGGCACGCCTCGGTCACGACCACCCAGGTCTACACGCTGGTCACGGTGGACAACCTGCGCGAGGTCTTCGCCACCGCCCACCCGCGGGCGCGATGACCGGGCTGCTCGGCCGAGCCCCTCCGACCCCACTCCCGACGGGTTGTACGAGGCGTTCTCCGGCTGGCTCGTCGCCCAGGGTCTGGAGCCCTACGAGCACCAGGAGGAGGCGGTCATCGCCCTGCTGGGCGACGCCAACGTCGTCCTCGCGACCCCCACGGGGTCCGGCAAGTCGCTGGTCGCCGTCGCGGCGCACTTCGCTGCGCTCGCGACCGACCGGGTCAGCTTCTACAGCGCGCCGATCAAGGCGCTGGTGAGCGAGAAGTTCTTCGCGCTGTGCGAGGTGTTCGGGGCCGACAACGTCGGGATGCTCACCGGTGACGCCAGCGTGAACGCCGACGCCCCGATCATCTGTTGCACGGCGGAGGTGCTGGCCAACATCGCGCTGCGGGAGGGCCGGAACGCCGACGTCGGGCTGGTCGTCATGGACGAGTTCCACTTCTACGCCGAGCCGGACCGTGGCTGGGCGTGGCAGGTGCCGCTGCTGGAGCTGCCGGACGCACAGTTCCTGCTCATGTCGGCCACCCTCGGCGACACCGCCGGTCTGCGCGCGGACCTCGCCCGGCGTACGGGCCGGGAGACCGTCCTCGTCGACCAGGCCGAACGACCGGTGCCGCTGGCGTTCACCTGGTCCATGGACCCGCTGCCGGAGACGCTGGAGGAGCTGCTCAGCACCGGCCAGGGACCGGCGTACGTCGTGCACTTCACCCAGGCGGCCGCCGCCGAGCACGCCGCTTCGCTCGGGACGCTGCCGGTGAAGGTCGACCGGCAGGCGATCAACGACCGGATCGCCGGGGTGCGGTTCGGCCCGGGCTTCGGCAAGACCCTCGCCAAGCTCCTGCGCGCCGGGATCGGCGTCCACCACGCCGGGATGCTGCCGAAGTACCGACGGGTGGTCGAGCAGCTGGCGCAGGCAGGGTTGCTCCAGGTGATCTGCGGCACCGACACCCTCGGCGTCGGCATCAACGTCCCCATCCGGACCGTGGTGTTCACGGGCCTCGCGAAGTTCGACGGGAGCCGCCAGCGCGTGCTCCGCGTGCGGGAGTTCCAGCAGATCGCGGGTCGCGCCGGGCGCGCCGGCTTCGACACCTCGGGCAGCGTCGTCGTCCAGGCGCCGGAGCACGTGATCGAGAACGAGAAGGCCAAGGCCAAGTCGGCCGAGCGGATCGCTGCGGGCAAGAAGAAGTCCAAGGCGCAGCTCAAGAAGCCGCCCGAGGGCACGGTCGTGTGGAGCGAGGCGACCTTCGACAAGCTGGTCGCCGGCGCACCCGAGACCCTGGTCTCGCGGATGAAGGTCGACAACTCGATGCTCATCAACGTCCTCTCCCGCGACGAGGACGCGTTCCCGGTGCTGCGGCGGCTGCTCACCGACAACCACGAGGAGCGACGCAACCAGCTCCGGCTGGCCCGAAGGGCGTTGCGGCTGACCCGGTCGCTGCTCGCCTCGGGGACGGTGACCAGGCTGCCCGAGGTCGACGAGCGAGGCCGACGCTACGTGCTCACCGTCGACCTGCCGCCCGACTTCGCCCTCAACCAGCCGCTGGCGCACTTCGCCCTCGAGGTGCTCGACACCCTGGACGCCGAGGCCGACACGTACCCGCTCGACGTCCTCTCGGTCTTCGAGGCCGTCCTCGAGGGGCCGCGGCAGATCCTCTTCGCCCAGCGGAACGCGCGGCGGGGCGAGCTGGTCGCCGAGCTCAAGGCGGACGGGGTCGAGTACGACGAGCGGATCCGGCTGCTCGACGACGTCACCTGGCCGCAGCCCCTGGCCGAGCACCTGGAGCCGTTGTACGAGACCTACCGCGGCGCCCACCCCTGGCTGCCGCCCGACGCACTGTCACCGAAGTCGATCCTGCGCGAGATGTGGGAGGAGGGCTGGGGGTTCTCCGACTTCGTGTCCAGGTACGGCCTGGCTCGCAGCGAGGGACTCCTGCTGCGCTACCTCACCGACGCCTACCGGACTCTGCGCCAGACGGTGCCCGAGGCGCACCGGCACCCCGACTTGGTCGACGTCGAGGAGTGGCTGGGGGAGACCATCCGGCAGACCGACTCCTCGCTGCTCGACGAGTGGGAGGCACTCAACGACCCCGCGCACGTCCCCGGGGCGGTCGCCCACCACGAGCCGCCTCCGCCGCCGCGACCGATCTCCCAGCAGGCCCGGGCCTTCACCGTGATGATCCGCAACGCGATGTGGGCACGGGTGCACTTGTGCAGCCGCGACGACCTCGACGGCCTGGTCCGGCTCGAGCGGGCCGCGGCCGACCGGCTCGACCCGCCGCGGGCGGTGGTCGCCGGGCGCTCGATGTGGGACGAGGCGATCGGCGAGTACTACGCCGAGCACGACGAGATCGGCCTGGACGCCGACGCCCGCGGGCCGGCGTACCTCGTCATCGGCGAGGAGGAGCCCGGCACCCCGGCCGGTGCGGACGAGGAGACCACCGCGCGGGTCCGACGGGTCACCCAGACGCTCAAGGACCCGGACGGCCACCGGGACTGGGTGATCGAGGCGATCGTCGACTGCGACGCCTCCGACGAGGCCGGCGACCTGGTGCTGGCAGCAACCGCGATGCGCTCCCTGTCGGGGCCTTGAGGACTCACAGGTTCGTGCACAGCCGGACCGGTGCCTGTGCATGACCAGCGCGGCCGGGTGAACAATTTTCGAAAGGGCCCTGGGGGTTCAGCGAGTCGGTGGATATGGCCGCCGAGCCGCGCATAGGTTCAGTCCCAGATGTCGCCGAGTCGACATTTCGGCCACTCCTTCGAGGGCAGGGCAGTGGCGACGACAGAGGGGAAGACAGATGAGTGCAGGTGGATTCCGATCCAGGTGGCTCGGGGGCAGTGAGGCGACCGAGATGCCGCCGATGAGCAACGTGCCGCCACCTCCGCCGTCGGTCGAGGCCCAGCCCGAGACCCAGCCCGAGCACTCGATGGACGTCGGTCTGTCGATCTTCGCCCCGCGCGCCCCTCAGGAGGTTGAAGCGACTCCCACGCCGGAGCCCGAGCCGGCACCCGAGCTGGCACCCGAGCTGGGCCCGACGGGCCGACCCGTGCCCGACCTCCCGGAGCCGGGTCCCGTCGCCGCCGGTGGCCGCGCCCGGGTCATCTCCATGTGCAACCAGAAGGGTGGCGTCGGCAAGACGACGACCACCATCAACCTCGGAGCGTCCTTGGCGGAGTACGGCCGCAAGGTCCTGCTGGTCGACTTCGACCCGCAGGGCTCGCTGTCGGTGGGCCTCGGCCTCAACCCGCACGAGATGGACCTCACCATCTACAACCTGCTGATGCAGCGCGACATCGAGCTCTCCGACGTCGTCGTGCCCTCCGGCGTCCCCGGAATGGACCTGCTGCCCTCGAACATCGACCTGTCCGCCGCCGAGGTCCAGCTGGTGCACGAGGTCGCCCGCGAGCAGACGCTGCAGCGCGTGCTCGGGCCGGCGATCGCCAACTACGACGTCATCCTCATCGACTGCCAGCCGTCCCTCGGCCTGCTCACCGTCAACGCGCTCACCGCCTCCGACGGCGTCATCGTGCCGCTGGAGTGCGAGTACTTCGCGCTGCGCGGCGTCGCCCTGCTCAAGACGACCATCGACAAGGTCCGGGAGCGGCTCAACCCGCGCCTGGAGATCGACGGCGTCCTCGGCACCATGTTCGACGGCCGCACCCTCCACGGCCGCGAGGTGATGGAGCGACTGGTCGAGGCCTGGGGCGACACGGTGTTCCACACCGTGATCCGGCGGACGGTGAAGTTCTCCGACTCCACGGTGGCCGGCGAGCCGATCACGTCGTACGCCGCCAAGTCGACCGGGGCCGAGGCCTACCGGCAGCTGGCGAGGGAGGTGCTCGTCAGATGGCAGGAGGAGCCTCTCGACGCGTGAGCCTCCCGGCCGCTGACGATCTCTTCCGCCCCACCGGGGACACCCCGGTCCGGGCGGTACCGGATCCCCAGGTCGGACATGAGGCGGAGGACTCGGCCCAGGACGCGCAGGGCGGTGCAGGGGCGGGGAAGCCCGGCAACGCCCAGGGGTCCAAGGGCGCGAGCGGCCGGATCAGGCACGACGAGAAGATGACCGTCTACGTGACGGCCGACGAGCTGCTCGACATCGAGCACGCCAGGCTCTCCATGCGGCGCGACCACGGCCTGGCCGTGGACCGGGGCCGACTGGTCCGTGAGGCGATCGCCCTGGCCCTGCTCGACCTCGAGGAGCACGGCGAGGACAGCGCGCTGGTCCGTCGGCTCGTCGCCGAATGACCTCGCACGCGACCGAGGTCATGGACGCGCCGCCGGGGTCCCCTCCGGGCGCAGAGGGCCCGGACACCTCCGTCTTCGCCGTCAGCCTCGACGTCTTCGAGGGGCCCTTCGACCTGCTGCTGAGCCTGATCTCCAAGCACAAGCTGGACATCACCGAGGTCGCTCTGTCGCAGGTGACCGACGAGTTCATCTCCCACGTGAAGGCCGGCGGCACCCCCGAGAACCCACGACCGTGGGACCTCGAGCAGACCACGTCGTTCCTCGTGGTCGCGGCCACCCTGCTCGACCTCAAGGCGGCCCGGCTGCTGCCGCAGGGCGACGTCGAGGACGCCGACGACCTCGAGCTGCTGGAGGCGCGCGACCTGCTCTTCGCCCGACTGCTGCAGTACCGCGCGTTCAAGCTGGTAGCCGCCGTCTTCTCGGACCGCCTGTCCGCGGAGTCGCGCCGGCACCCTCGCGAGGTCGGGCTCGAGGAGCGGTACGCCGGTCTGCTGCCCGAGGTGCTGATCGGGATCGGCCTCGAGCAGTTCGCGGGTCTGGCCGCCAGGGCCCTCGCCCCGAAGCCGGAGCTCGAGGTCAGCCTGCACCACATCCACGCACCCCGGGTCTCGGTGCGCGAGCAGGCCGAGCTCGTCGTCGAGCGGCTACGGCGTACCGGGACCATGACCTTCCGGGCACTGTGCGGGGACTCACCCGACACCCTCACCACGGTCGCCCGGTTCCTCTCCCTGCTCGAGCTCTACCGCGAGGGCGCCGTCGCCTTCGACCAGGTGAGCGCACTCGGGGAGTTGTCGGTGCGCTGGACCGGCGGAGAGGATGCGGAGTTCGACATCGACGAGTTCGAGGGCACCCCGGCCGAGGAGCCGGCCGCCGGGCCCGAGGACGTGGAGCAGGAGCCCGAGCAGGAGGCGAAGGATGAGCGCGACGAGTGACGAGACCCTGGACGTGGCCGTCGCCGAGCTGCGCCCGGCCCTCGAGGCCCTGCTCATGGTCGCCGACCAGCCGCTGGACGTGGCCACGCTGGCCTCGGCCGCCGGGCACCCCTCCGACCGAGGTCGAGGCGGCGCTGTCCGCCCTCGCCGCGGAGTACGACGAGCAGCGACGCGGCTTCGAGCTGCGCAACGTGGCGGGCGGCTGGCGGTTCTACACCCGCGAGGAGTTCGCGCCGGTGGTCGAGGCCTTCGTGCTCGAGGGCCAGCAGGCGCGCCTGACCCAGGCCGCCCTGGAGACGCTGGCCGTCGTCGCCTACAAGCAGCCCGTGTCCCGTGCCCGCGTCTCCGCGATCCGCGGCGTCAACGTCGACGGCGTCATGCGCACGCTGCTGACCCGCGGGCTGGTGGAGGAGGCCGGTCAGGACGGCGAGCACGGCTCGATGCTCTACCGCACCAGCTCCTACTTCCTCGAGCGGATCGGCATCACGTCCCTCGACGAGCTGCCCGAGCTGGCGCCCTACCTGCCGGAGATGGACGACCTCGAGGACGAGCTGGCTGCGGTCTCGGGCAGCCCGATGCGCGCCGCCGAGGACGAGCCGGGTGACTGACCCCGACGACGGCTCCGACCGTGGGGACGACGGCCTGATCCGGCTGCAGAAGCTCCTGGCCCAGTCCGGCGTCGCCTCGCGCCGCAAGTGCGAGGAGCTGATGCTGGCCGGCGACGTGGAGGTCGACGGCGAGGTCGTCACGCGGCTCGGCACCAAGGTCGATCCGCTCACCGCCGTCGTGCGGGTGCGGGGCAGGAGGCTGCCGCCGCCCTCGCCGCACGCCTATCTCGTGCTGAACAAACCGCGCGGCGTGGTCTCCACCATGTCCGACCCCGAGGGGCGGCGGACCCTCACCGACGTGCTCGCCGAGCGGGCGCCGTCGTACGGCCGGATGTTCCACGTCGGCCGCCTCGACACGGACACGTCAGGCCTCCTGCTGCTCACCAACGACGGCGACTTCGCGCACGCGATGGCGCACCCGTCGTTCGAGGTCGAGAAGACCTATGTCGCGGAGGTCGAGGGCAGGGTCGCCAGGGCGACGGTGCAGCAGCTGCTGGACGGCGTCACCTTGGACGACGGGCCGGTGTCGGTCAGCCGCGCCAAGGTCACCCAGCAGGCGGCCGAACGATCGGTGGTCGAGCTGGTCATCCACGAGGGGCGCAACCGCATCGTCCGTCGGCTGCTGGACCACGTCGGCCATCCCGTAAGGCTCCTGACGCGCACCCAGTTCGGTCCCGTGCGACTGTCCGGCCTCGCCGTCGGCGACCTGAGGGAGCTGACCAATGACGAGCTCGGCGAGCTGCTGGACCTGACCAACGGCTGACCGGCGTCGGACCGTCGGCGGCCGGCCCCACTAACCTCGTGCGGGTGAGCACGCCGGGAGCGCAGGTCCTGACCGGACCCGTCGAGGTCGTGGGCGCCGGGCTGCTCGGCACCTCGATCGCGCTGGCCTGCCGCCGAGCCGGCCTGGAGGTGTGGCTCACCGACGTCAACCCCGAGCACGTCCGCACCGCGACCGGTCTCGGCGCCGGAGGTCCGCGGCCCGACGGCGCGCGTCCACAGCTCGTGGTGGTGGCGGTCCCGCCGGACCACCTCGCCCCGGAGATCCTGGGAGCGCTGGGGCGCGGTGACGCGGTCGTGACCGACGTGGGCAGCATCAAGTCCGATCCGCTGCGCCGGGTCCTGGCCTCGGCCCCGGAGTCCTCGGGCCGCTACGTCGGTGGGCACCCCATGGCCGGCAGCGAACGCTCCGGACCGCTGGCCGCCAGCGCCAGCCTCTTCGACGGCAGGCCCTGGGCGATCACCCCGCACGGAGGAGCCGACGCCGGCGCGATCGCCCTCGTGGAGGCGCTGGCCAGCCTGTGCGGAGCGACTCCGCTCCGACTGTCCCCGGAGGACCACGACCACGCGGTCGCCCGCACCTCCCACCTGCCGCACCTGCTCGCGGTCCTGGTCGCCAGCCGCCTGACGGAAGCACCCGAAGGGCACCTCGCGCTGTCCGGCCAGGGGGTTCGGGACGTCACGCGGGTCGCCGGCGGGGACCCCGCCCTGTGGCAGCAGATCGTCGCGCTCAACGCCGAGCCTCTGCGCGGACTCCTCGCCGAGGTGCGCGAGGACCTCGACGCCCTGCACCAGGCGCTCACCGACGGCGACCGCGGACGGCTCACCGGGCTCCTCGCCCGCGGCGTCGCCGGCACGCTGGCGATCCCCGGCAAGCACGGCGCGCCTACGGTGCCGACCGCCACGGTGTACGTCGCCGTGCCCGACCAGCCGGGCGGCCTCGCGCGGCTCTTCGCCGAGGCGGAGGCCTCCGGGGTCAACATCGAGGACGTCCGGATCGACCACGACCCGGCGCGCGAGGTCGGACTGGTCGAGCTGGTCGTCGCAGCCGAACGCGCGGAGCACCTCGCGGGCTCTCTGGAATCACGCGGCTGGGTGACCCACCGGTAGGCTGCGGGCCGTGTCCAGCGTCCCCCCTGCCGATCTCCGGGCCGATCTTCGGGCCGATCTTCGGGCCGATCTTCGGGCCACCCCGAGAGAGGCTCTCGTCGTCGCGATCGACGGCACGTCGGGGTCCGGCAAGTCGAGCACCTCGCGCGGGGTCGCGCGCCGTCTCGGCCTGCGCTACCTGGACACCGGCGCCATGTTCCGTGCCATGACCTGGTGGCTCCTGCGGCAGGGCGTGGACGTCCACGACGCCGCGGCCGTCGCCGCCCGCGTCGACGAGCCGGAGATCCTCTCGGGCACCGACCCGGACGGCCCGAGCATCCTCGTCGACGGCGCCGACGTCGGCCTCGCCATCCGCAGCGACGAGATCAACGCGGCCGTGTCCCCGGTCAGTGCCGTTCCCGAGGTCCGGGCCCGGTTGCTGGAGGACCAGCGTCGGGTGATCGGCTCCGCCATGACGGGGGGCGGGATCGTCGTCGAGGGCCGCGACATCGGCACCGTCGTCTGGCCGCAGGCCGGGACCAAGGTGTACCTCACCGCCGACCCGGCCGCCCGAGCCGACCGGCGAGCCGCCGAGGCCGGGGGAGACGTCTCCGCGACCCGCGCCTCCCTGCTCGAGCGCGACCGGATCGACTCCAGCCGGGCCACGGCCCCGCTGAGCAAGGCCGTCGACGCCGTGTGGATCGACACCACCGACTACACGCTCGAGGAGGTCATCGAGCTGGTCGCCGAGCTGGCCCTGGGATCGGCGGAGCGCGCCGGGGGCACCTCGTGACCACCACGACCGACCTGCCTCGCACCGAGGCGGTCGCGCCGCCGCATCGCCTCCTGCTCCGGATGCTCAGGCCGCCCGCCCGGGCGATCCTCCGGCAACGTTTCGACGTCCGCGTCCGGCACGCCGAGCGAGTGCCCACGTCAGGCCCGGTCATCGTGGCGGGCAACCACGTCGGGATCCTGGACGGCCCGCTGCTGGCGATCTTCACCCCGCGACCCGTGCATGCGCTGACCAAGGCGGAGATGTTCACGGGCCGCATGGGTCTGCTCCTGCGCGGCTCGGGCCAGATCCCGCTCGACCGGTACGCCGCCGACCCGCGCGCCCTCAAGACCTGCCTGCAGGTGCTGCGGGCCGGCGACGTGGTCGGGGTGTTCCCCGAGGGGGGCCGCGGCGACGGCGAGCTGTCCCGCTTCCACCACGGCACGGCGTACCTCGCGCTCGCCACCGGCGCTCCGGTCGTGCCGATGATGATGTTCGGGACCCGGCCGCCCGGGGGCGGCCTCGACGCCCTGCCGGAGCGCGGGGACCAGGTCGACCTCTGGTACGGCCGACCCTGGAGCGTCGACCCCGTGCCGTGGCCGCGGTCGCGGGCGGCGGTCCTCGAGGCATCGGCGCTGCTGCGCGAGCGCATGCTGGCCGACCTCGACACCGCGAAGGCCGAGACCGGGCGCAGCCTTCCCGGCCCGATCCCGGGCCCGACCCCCGACGACCCCGACACCGGGTTCGACGCCACCGACAGCATCGACAGCACGCAGATGGAGCCAGGAGCATGACCGAGGAAATCACCCCCACCACCAGCGCCGGGCCGATCCCCGTGCTGGCCGTGGTCGGTCGCCCGAACGTCGGGAAGTCGACCCTGGTCAACCGCATCATCGGCCGCCGCGAGGCGGTCGTCGAGGACGTCCCCGGCGTCACCCGGGACCGGATCTCCTACGACGCGTACTGGAACGGCCGGGCCTTCACCATCGTCGACACCGGCGGCTGGGACCCCGACGCCCGGGGCCTCGCCGAGCGGATCAAGGACCAGGCGGAGATCGCGGTCTCGCTGGCCGACGCGGTGATGTTCGTGGTCGACGCGACGGTCGGGATCACCGACGCGGACGAAGCCGTCGTACGCGTCCTGCGGGCCTCGAAGAAGCCGGTGCTGCTGGCGGCCAACAAGGTCGACGACGACCGCGGCGAGGCCGAGGCGCACGGCCTGTGGAACCTGGGGCTGGGGGAGCCGCACCCGGTTTCCGCGATGCACGGCCGCGGCTCCGGTGACCTGCTCGACGCCATCCTCAAGACGCTGCCCGACCCGCCGCCCGAGGCGGAGGAGGAGGTCGGCGGCCCGCGCCGGATCGCCATCGTCGGCAAGCCGAACGTCGGCAAGTCCTCCCTGCTGAACCAGCTGGTCGGCTCCGAGCGGGCCGTGGTGGACAACGTCGCCGGCACCACGGTCGACCCGATCGACGAGCTGATCGAGCTCGGCGGGCGCGAGTGGCGGTTCATCGACACCGCCGGCATCCGCAAACGGGTCAAGGAGGCCTCGGGGCACGAGTACTACGCCTCGCTGCGCACCTCGACGGCGATCGACCGGGCCGAGGTGGCCGTCCTCGTGCTGGACGCGCAGCACCCCATCTCCGAGCAGGACGTGCGCATCCTCCAGACGGTCCGCGACGCCGGCCGGGCGCTGGTGATCGCCTTCAACAAGTGGGACCTGGTCGACGAGGAGCGCCGCCACTACCTGGAGCGGGAGATCGAACGCGACCTCGTCCAGGTGCAGTGGGCGCCCCGGATCAACGTCACCGCGCGCACCGGGTGGCACGTCGACCGCCTCGTGCCGGCACTGGACCGGGCGATCGAGGGCTGGGAGACCCGGATCACCACCGGCGCGCTCAACTCGTTCCTGGGCCGGCTGGTCGCCGAGCACCCGCACCCGGTGCGCAGCGGCAAGCAACCGAGGGTGCTGTTCGGGACCCAGCCCTCGACCTCACCGCCGACCTTCGTCCTGTTCACCTCGGGCCGGCTCGACGCCGGCTACGAGCGGTTCATCGAGCGTCGTCTGCGCGAGGAGTTCGGCTTCATCGGCACCCCGATCGTGCTTCAGCAGCGCCCGCGGGAGAAGCGCGGCCGGCGGTAGCCTGCCTCCATGCGCTGGGTCCTCGGCCTGACCGCCATCCTGACTTCCGGCTTGACTTCCGGGCTGGCCGCTGCCGCTCTCGGGGTGCCGTCCGGCACCACCGCGTCGGCCGCTCCGGTGGGCGGCACCGCCTGCCGGGTCTTCCCGGTGGACAACTACTGGCATGCCGACGTCAGCGCCCTGCCGGTGCACCCGCGCAGCGACCAGTGGCTCTCGCACATGTCGACCGGGGTGAACCTGCACCCCGACTTCGGGTCGTCGTTCGGCCACGGTCCCGACTACGGGATCCCCGTCACCGTCGTCGGGTCCGCGCACCGCAAGACGAGGCTGCGCTTCACGTACGTCGACGAGAGCGATCGCGTGCGCTACCCACTGGGCGGCGACACCCGGATCGAGGGCGGCCGGCGGTCGAGCGGTGACCGGCACGCCGTGGTCGTCGACAAGGACGCCTGCCGGCTCTACGAGACCTACGCGACCCGTCACACCGCCAGCGGCTGGCGGGCCGGATCCGGTGCGGTGTGGAGGCTCGGCTCGAACGCGCTGCGCCCCGACGGGTGGACCTCCGCCGACGCGGCCGGGCTGCCGATCCTGCCCGGCCTGCTGCGGTGGAACGAGGTGAAGGCGCACGACGTCGACCACGCGATCCGGTTCACCACCGACGTGACGTCGCGCTGGCACCTGTGGCCGGCCAGGCACGACGCGGGGTCGAAGGACAGCCACCGGTATCCCCCGATGGGGGCGCGGTTCCGGCTCGCGTCGTCGTACGACGCCTCCGACCTCGGCGCCAAGGCGCGCGCCGTCGTGGCGGCGATGAAGACCTACGGGCTCGTCCTCGCCGACAACGGCTCCCCGTGGTTCTTCACCGGCGAGCAGGACAAGCACTGGCCGAACGCTTTCGTCGACGACCTCAAGACCATCCCCGCAGACGCCTTCGAGGCGGTCGACGCCTCGTCGCTGATGGTCGATCCCGATTCCGGGGCGACGCGGGGCCTGCGCTAGGGTTCATCGCGGCTCGCCAGACGGGCCATCGGGCTGTGGCGCAGTTTGGTAGCGCACTTGACTGGGGGTCAAGGGGTCGCAGGTTCAAATCCTGTCAGCCCGACCGAGGGACGACGCTGAGCGTGGCATCCAGCCGGGCCTGCGATCCCGGCGTCGGCCCACGATCGCGAAGGTCGCCGGCTCGACGCCGATCCCAGGAAGGGACGTGCACCGCATGATCTCGTTGACATACCTCAGCCTTGCGACCTCGCCGCTGGACCAGGACCAGCTCGAGGAGCTCTTGGCAGTCTCCCGTCACCGGAACGCCCAGTGCGACCTGACGGGGATGCTGCTCTACGCCGACCAGCAGTTCATCCAGACGCTCGAGGGCAGACGCGACGACGTCGAGATGACGATGCAGCGCATCCTCGCCGATCCGCGCCATGAACGGGTCGACGTCACGCTCGTGGAGGACATCGACTCCCGCTCCTTCCCGGAGTGGGCCATGGGATTCAAGCCCCTGAGTCAGGAGACGGCGGCCGAGCTGCCCGGCTTCACCGACTTCCTCGACCCCCAGGGCGAACGCGACCAGGACTCCCGACGTTTCGGCCATGCAGGCGTCTTCCACCGGGCGTTCCGGGACACCCTTCCCCCCGAGGTGTAGAGGCTCAGGCGCGCCGAAGAGACAACTTGGCGACCAGTCCGTGCGGCTTGTTGTCCTCCAACGCGATGGTTCCGCCGTGGGCCTCGACGATCGCGCTGACCACTGCCAGCCCGAGGCCGGGAGAGCTGGACGACGCGTCGTGCTCGCCGCGCTCGAAGGGCTGCACGAGGCGGCTACGTTCAGCGGCCGGCATCCCCGGGCCCTCGTCGCTGATGCAGATCTCGAAGTGGCCGTCGTGCACCTGCGCTGAGACGACGACCCGGGATCCTGCCGGCGCGTGGGTCAGCGCGTTGGTCACGAGCTCCTTGGTGGCCCGCCCCACTTGCGCCCCGTCGACGACGGCGAGCAGCTCGGACGGCGTGGAGAGGTCCATCCGCACCTCGTGCGCCGCCGCGACCTGGCGCTGGGAGTCGACAGCGGCGCGGAGGATCGGCACGATGTCGGTCTTCGTGGCGTTCAGCCTGGTGACGGCGTCCAGGTTCGCCAGGTGGGTCAGCCTCTCCGCCATCTCGCGCAGCTCCTGGGCCGCTCGGGTGATCGCGGCGACCGATCTGGCCAGTGGAGCTGCGAGCACACCCTCGTCCGAGGCCTCCGACAGGAGCTCCGCGTGGCCGATGATCTTGGTGAGGGGGGTGCGCAGCTCGTGGCTGACCGTGGTGACGAGCCGGTCACGCAGCTCTGCCTGCTTGCGAGTGGTGACCCATTCGGACGTGACGTCCTGAACGAGCACGATGGCGCCGCGGATCTGGTCCTCGGGGCCTCGCAGCGGCGTGGCGCTGCACCTGAGATAGACCGTCCAGCCGTCGGGTCGCCCGAGCGAGCAGACCTCGTCGATGACGATGTCGCCGCGGCGCGCGCGGGTGAGCGGCATCTCGTCCTGGGTCAACCGGTGCTGGCCCAGCGCGTCGTACAGGGGAAGGGACTCGAACTCCCAGTCGAGGTCCGCCGCGACACCGCGGCCGATCATGCGCTCGAGTGCTGGGGTCGTGAGCGTCACCCGACCCTCGGCGTCGCTGACCGCGAGAGCGATGGCGGAGTGGCTGCCGAGCATCTCCAGCAGAGCACGCTCCATGTGCTCTGTGTACCACGCTTGTCCCTCCGGCATCGTCGAGTGCGAACATCGGCCGTCGACCCGAACCGGAGGGGTCAGAGGGAAGGGAGGACGCCCCCGGAGCAGACGGGCTAGGGTCACGCCATGCTTCTAGCTGAGCAGCTGCGGGTCACCGAGTCGGGGCGTCCCGACGGGCAGCCGATGGTCTTCGTGCACGGCTTCGGCTGCGCGCAGGAGATGTGGCGGCAGGTGGCGCCGGCCTTCGAGAGCAGCCACCGCGTCGTGCTGTTCGACCTCCCGGGCTCCGGGGGCGCCGACCCGGCGACCTACGACCCAGCCCGCCACACCACCCTCGCGGCGTACGCCGACGACGTCATCGCGCTGCTGCGCGAGCTCGAGCTCACCGACGTCGTCCTGGTGGGGCACTCGGTGTCGGCGATGATCGTCGCGTTGGTGCAGATCCAGGCCCCGGAGCTGGTGGACAGCCTGGTCCTGACCGCCCCGTCGGCCCGGTACGTCAACGACGGCGCCTACGTCGGCGGGTTCGAGGAAGCCGCCATCCTCGAGCTCCTCGACCTCATGGACCGCAACCACCTCGGGTGGCAGGCGCCGCTGGCCGGCCTCGTGGCCGGGACCGGCCCGGGGGAGGTCCAGCACGAGCTGGAGGACAGCTTCTGCCGTGCGCACCCCGAGGTCGCCGCGCAGTTCGCCCGCGTCACCTTCCTCAGCGACAACCGGGACGACCTGCCGCGCATCTCGGCGCCGACCCTGGTGCTCCAGTCCAGCGACGACGACGTGGCGCCGCTGACCGCCGGGGCCTACGTCCGGGACCACATCGAGGGGGCGCAGATGGTCGTCATCGAGACCCGAGGGCACTGCCCGCACATGACCGCCCCCGAGCAGACCGAGCGCGCCATCTACTCCTTCCTCGCCGGCGCACGCGTCTAGCGCTGCTGAGTCGGGACCCGGAACCGATGGACGACGACGAGCTCTTCACCGACGCGCCCTGCGGTTACGTGGTGACCAACCGCGCCGGGGTGGTCGTGCGTGCCAACGAGGAATTCCTGCGACTCGTCGGCCGGAGCCACGACGACGTCGTGGACAGACTGACCCTCTCCGACCTCACGACCGAGGGCGGGCGGATCTTCGTGCAGACCCACCTGCTGCCGATGCTGCAGCACGACGGGCACGTGCGCGAGGTCGCCCTCGACCTGCGCCGGGCCGACGGAGCACGGGTGCCGGTGCTGATCAACGCCAACCTGGTCAGCGGCGGACGCGGGTCCGGGGGGATGCGTGCGGTCCTGCTCGAGACCCGGGACCGTCAGCGCTACGAGGAGAACCTCCGCGCCGCGACCCGGGCGGCCGAGCTGGCCCGGGACGAGACGGCGGCGCTCGCGCAGACGCTCCAGCAGACGCTCATCCCTCCGGCGCCGCCCCGGATCCCGCACCTGGAGATCGCCGCCGCCTACCGATCCGCCGGAAACGGGTCCGAGGTGGGAGGAGACTTCTACGACGTCTTCCAGGTCGGCATGTCGTCGTGGTGCGTGGTTCTCGGGGACGTCAGCGGCAAGGGCATCCCCGCGGCGACGGTCACCTCCTTGGTGCGCTACACGGTGCGGTCGCTGGCCATCGCCCACCCCGACCCCGCCGACCTCCTGACCCAGCTCGACCTGGTCATGCGCGACCATCCGACGGACCGCTACTGCACGGTGGCGCTGGTCCGACTCGATCGGAACGCCGATCGGTGGACCGTACGGATGAGCCTGGCTGGGCATCCGCTGCCGCTGCTGGTCGGCAGCGACCGGACGGTCTCCGAGCTCGGCACTCCAGGCAGTCCGATCGGGCTGGTCGACGAGCCGGAGTTCCACACCGTCACCCGCGAGCTCACCCAGGAGATGCTCGTCCTCTACACCGACGGCGTCACCGAGGCCCGGGGCACGGACGGCTTCTTCGGCGACCAGCGGCTGAAGGAGCTGCTGGTCACCCTGCCCGGCGCCACCGCGGAGACCATCGACGGGATCACGCGCTGCGTGATCGACTACCAGCGAGGCGTGGCCAGCGACGACATCGCGCTGGTGGCGCTTGCTCCGGCCCGGGGCTGACCGCCGCAGCCCGACCTCTCGTCCCGTCAGGAACCCGGGAGGACGTCCGTGACCGCATCGACGACCTTGGCCAGGGCGGGACGGTCGTCGCCGCCGCTCGCCCAAGCTGGGTCCTGCGGCAGCGGGCCCATCGGGTCGGCCTCCTCCGGCGTGGTCGCGGGCGAGGCGAGGGCCCGACGGAACGACTCGTCGAGCCCCACCAGACGGTGATCCTTCGGAAGGAGGTCGGTCGTGAAGTCCTCGTCGGCGACGACCATGTCGTGGTGCAGGCTCTCGACCAGCGCCTCGACCGTCGCGCGGGGGACGTCGGTGAGGCTGCCGACCAGGGTGCCGACGAGCGCCGACGGCACCAACGACACCTCCACCTGGGGCCGTTCGAGACCGGCGTGCTCGCTGAAGGCCCGGATCAGCGACCCGTACCGGAGCCGGTCCGGGCCACCCACGTCGAAGTGGCGCGAGGGTCCGTCGTACTCGAGCGCACCGACCAGCGCCTCCAGCACGTCGACGACGGCGATCGGCTGCACGAGGGAGTCCATCCACGTCGGGACGGTGTGCACCGGCAGCCGCTCGCTGACCTGCCGGATGATCTCGAAGGAGGTGGAGCCGCTTCCCAGGAGGACGGCCGCACGCAGCACGACCACCGTCGCGGGGACGTCGCTGAGGATCTGCTCGACCTCACGCCGGGACGCGATGTGCTCGGACAGCTCGGACTCGGCGGCGTCCGGGACGAGTCCGGAGAGGTAGATGACCCGGTCCACGCCGTGGGCACGCGCCGCTTCGGCGACGTTGGCGGCTGCCTTGCGGTCGTTCGCGGCGAAGTCGTCGCCGCTCATCCCGTGGATCAGGTAGTAGATCGCGTCGACGTCCTCGCACGCGGCCATGACCTGGTCGGAGTCCAGGGCGTCCATCACGACGGTCTCGACCCGGTCGCTCCACCACGGCTGCTCGCGGTCAGGGTGGGAGGTCGTCGTCCGGACGTCGTGGCCGCGCTCGAGCAGCAGGGGCACCAGGCGCCCGCCGACATAGCCGGTCGCGCCCGTCACCAGGATCTTCATGGTCGTCCTCGGCTCTCCATGGGTTGCCGGCGTCGGCCGATGTGGCGCGAGCCTACCTCTGGGTTCCCAGCGTCACTCACAGTGTCGGCTCGTCAGCGTGGGGGCCCGTGCTTGATCTTCGCCTCCCGAGCCCGCTTGGCGATCCGGCGGTCGCTGATCAGGATCCAGGCCGAGAGCAGCCCGCCGCCGACCACGGCCGCGAGGAAGCACAGGATCGCGAGCGCCGGGTAGCCACCGATGGTGTGGCCGCTCGGGACCCGCATCAGCAGGGCGGCCCCGAGGATGGTGGCCGCGATGACGATGCCGAGCACGACCCGGTTGGCGATGCGCTGCATCACCACCAGCAGTCGCTCCTCGTCCATCGCGTCGACGCGCAGGTGGAGCTCGCCCTCGGCGAGGGTGTCGAGGATCCGGTTGGCGCGTCGAGGCAGCTGGGTGGTGAACTCCTTGGCCTCCAGCGCGGCGGACAACATGCCCCCCGGCGACGTCTTCAACCCCGAGGCCATGATCCGGTGGATGTGGCCGCTGATCACCTCGGCCGGCGCGAAGTCGGGGTCGAGGTGCATGGTGGCCTGGTCGAGGTTCAGCAGGGCCTTGCCGATCATCGACATCTCCGGCGGTGGACGCAGCCCGTGGACGCCACTGACCCGGCTCAGCTCCACCAGCGCGGTGCCGGCCTGGAACTCGGGTCCCTGGTTCACCGCCGAGGACACCAGATGGCTGACATCGTCGCGGAAGGCCGCCGCGTCGTACCCCTCCAGCGGGTGCCCCATCTCGGCGAGCACGAGGGCCGCCTCCTCGCCGTTGCCGTCGGCGATCGCGAGCATCAGCTTCACCACGCTGCCCTGCAGGCGTGGCGGTACGACGGCCACCATGCCCAGGTCGAGCAGCGCCAGCCGGCCGTCGGTGGTCAGCATCAGGTTGCCGGGGTGCGGATCGGCGTGCAGGAACCCGTCGTCGAGGATCATCTGCAGGTAGGCCTTGAACAGCTGGTCGGCGATCGTCGCGGTGTCGTAGTCCATCAGGCCGAGCGGCCCGACGTCGGTGACCTTGGTGCCCTCGATCCGCTCCATCGTCAGCACCCGGGACGTGGAGTGCGTCATCACCGGCTGGGGCACCACGAGCAGGTCGTAGTCGGCGGTCAGCTCGCCGAGCTTGACCAGGTTGCGGGCCTCCCGCTTGTAGTCGAGCTCGTCGGCCAGCGATCGCTGGAACTGGCGCAGAAGCTGGGAGAAGCCGTAGCGCTGGCCCAGCTGGGTCTTGGAGTCGGCGAGCTCGGCGAGCCGGGTGAGGACCTGCATGTCGTCCCGGACCGCCTCGCGGACCTCCGGCCGCTGCACCTTCACCACGACCTGCCGGCCCCCGGGCAGGGTGGCGCGGTGCACCTGGCCGAGCGAGGCGGCCGCCAGCGGCTCGTCCTCGAAGTCCTCGAAGAGGTGACGCACCGACATGTCCAGCTCGGACTCGATGATCGCCCGGACCTGCTCGGCCGGGAACGGCTCCACGGTGTCCTGCAGTCGCGTCAGCGCGTCTGTGTACGCCGCCGGCAGGAGGTCCACCCGGGTCGACAACAGCTGGCCGAGCTTGATGTAGGTCGCCCCCATCGACTCCAGGTCCGCCGCGAACGCCTCGGCCTGGTCACGGTCTCCCACGTCGGGGGCGTCGTCCACGGCGTACTCGTCCAGCTCGGCGCCGGAGACCAGGTCGGAGCGGCCGTGGCGGAGCAGCAGCCGCACCAGCGCTGCGTACCGGCTGGCATTGGCGGGGTTGGCTGCCGCGGCGAGATCTCGTGCCTTCACGCCGCTACCGTCCCATGCCCGGCGACCGTGGACCACACCGACGGCCACGACCACGAGCACGCCGCTTGGCCTACCGTGACCGCATGACGATCGAGTCGTGGCTCTGGTGGGCAGGACCTCGGTGAGGCCTGCGTGAGCTCGCTCCTCCACTACGCCCAGTTCGGAGCCGGGCTGCTCGTCCTCACGGGGCTGGCCCTCGCGCTGCAACGCTGGGCCCGGGTCGACCTCGGCTGGCTCCCGCTGTGGGCGATCCTGCGCGCGGTGGCGCAGCTGGGCGTGATCGCGCTGCTGCTGCGCGGCATCCTCTCCGCGCCGTGGACCGTCGTGGGGTTCGTCGCGCTGATGCTCACGACCGCGTCCTGGACCTCGATGGGCCGCCTGTCCGAGCTGTGGCACGGCCGGCAGATCGCCGCGTGTGGTGTCCTCACCGGTGCGCTGGTGACCCTCACGACCATCTTCGGACTGCACCTGGTCGACCTGCAGGTGCGCTACCTGGTGGCGGTCGCCGGGATCATCATCGGCAACTCCATGACCGCCGCGACGCTGGCCGGGAGGAACTTCCTGCGCGGCAGCCGCGCCCGCGCCGACGAGATCGAGGGCTGGCTCGCCCTCGGCGCCACCCCGGCCGAGGCGCACGAGGAGGTCGGACGCGAAGCGGTGAGGGAGTCCCTCCTGCCCACCCTCGACCAGACCAAGGCCACCGGACTGGTCACCCTGCCCGGCGCGTTCGTCGGCGCCCTGTTCGGCGGGGCCAGCCCGGCCGTGGCCGCCCAGTTCCAGCTCGTGGTGCTGGCCGGGATCGCGTTGACGATGACGGTGACCGGCATCGTCGTGACCCGGATGGCCGGCCGGACGCCGTACGTCCTCCAGCCGGCAGGGAGACAAGGATGAGCCCGATGGCGGAGGGGCATCGGTTCGGGCCCGAGGTGGTCACTCGCACCGGCGTGCGCTTGATGGGCGATGCGGGCCGGCAGTGGCGCGCCGCCGGGCCGACGCCAGAAGCCGTGCGCGAGCTGGATGTCCGTGCCGAGGACCTGCGCCCCCTTCCGGGCGGAGCCGGTCTCGTGTGGACCGACGGCCGGGTGGTGGTCAAGCCGGTGGGGTGCGTCCCCGAGCACGACTGGGTGTGCGCGGTCTTCGCGGAGTGGAGCGCCGACGACGTGCGGGTGCCGGAGCCGGTGCACGCCCGTGGACGGGAGACCTGGTCGGCGGCCGGCTGGGGCGCCCACGTCTTCCTTGCCGGGCGTGATGCCGTGCTGCTCGACGAGCTGGTGGTGGTGCAGGAGGCCGGCCGAGCGTTCCACGAGGCGGTCTCCGACCTGGCGAGGCCGGCCTTCATGGACGACCGGGACGATCCATGGGCCTACGGCGACCGGCTGGCCTGGGAGGACGTCGAGCCGGAGGCCGACTCGGGGGCCGGTGAGCTGATCGAGCAGCTGCTGGCACACCGGCGTCCGGTGACCACACCCTCGCAGCCGGTGCACGGTGACCTGCTGCCCAACGTTCTGGTCGCCGACGGTGCCGCGCCAGGAGTCATCGACTGGCCGCCGTACTTCCGTCCTCGTGGCTTCGGCGAGGCGATCGCGGCCACCGATGCCGTGACGTTCCGGTCCGCGCCGCTGGCGCTGCTCGCGGAGTGGCGGACCGGGCCGGACTGGGACCAGCTCCTGCTCAGGGCTCTGCTCTATCGGCTCGGCCCGACGGGGATCTTCGGCACGCGCCGGCGGCTGATGGGGTCGCTCGCCACCCACGTCGAGCGAGCACGTCCGGTGGTGGCGTCCGTGCTCGCTCGCGTGGCGTGACCGACGCTCAGGCGCCGGTCAGCGTGCTGGTGTCGATGACCGCGCGGTAGCGCACGTCGCCGGCGACGACCCTGTCGTAGTAGTCGTCGACCTGGTCGGCGGAGATGACCTCCACCGTCGAGGTGATGCCGTGCTCGGCGCAGAAGTCCAGCATCGCCTGGGTGGTGGGGATGCCGCCGACCAGGGAGCCCGCCAGAGCACGACGCTGGGACATGAACGAGAAGGCGCTGGCCTCGAGGGAGTCGCTGGGAGCCCCGAGGTTGACCATGGTGCCGCCGCGGCCCAGCAGACCGAGGTAGGCGTCCAGGTCGATGCCGTCACCGACGGTGTTGAGGATCAGGTCGAAGGAGCCGGCGAGCTCCTTGAAGACGGAGTCGTCCTCGGTCGCGCGGTACTCCCGTGCGCCGAAGGCGAGACCGTCGTCCTTCTTCGCGTCGGTCCGGCTGAGCACGGTGACGTCCGCACCGAGGGCCGCCGCGATCTTCACCGCGACGTGGCCGAGGCCGCCCATGCCGATGACGCCGACCTTGGTGCCGGGTCCCGCGCCGTACCGGGTGAGCGGCTCGTACGTCGTGATGCCCGCGCAGAGCAGGGGAGTGGCTCCGGCGAGGTCGTCACCCTGGAGCGCCTCGGGGATCGAGAGGACGAAGTGGTCGCGTACGACGATCTGGCCGCTGTAGCCGCCGTAGGTGAGCTCGCCGTGGTAGTCCTCCACGGCGTACGTCGGGACGACGCCACGCTCGCAGAACTGCTCCTCGCCGTCCTTGCAGGCGGCGCACTCGAGGCAGGCGTCGACGAAGCAGCCGACGCCGACGACGTCGCCGACGGAGTGGGTCGTCACCTCGTCCCCCACCTCCACGACCGTGCCGACGATCTCGTGGCCGGGGGTCAACGGGTAGGGACGGTCGCCCCACTCGCCGCGGACCGTGTGGATGTCGGAGTGGCAGATCCCGGCGTAGGTGATGTCGACGCGGACGTCGTCGGGCCGCAGGTCACGCCGGGTCAGGTCGGTGTGCTCGAACGATGCCGTCGGGGATGAGACGGCGAGGGCAGGGACAGTGGTGGTCACGAGACCCCTTCGCTTAGGTCGTGGGCGAGCCCGGTCGGGCTCCGGTCATGGTGGGTAGAAGGGCGACGGGAGCGTCGATGTTCCCGGATCAGCCCTCGAGGACGACCTCGTCGTGGCCCAGGCGGGGGAGGCGGTCGAACCAGGCGTTCTCGCCGGGATGGCCGAGGTTGACGACCAGGAGCGACCGGAGGGAGGTGCCCTCGAAGAACTCCGCGTCGAGCGCCTCGGCGTCGAAGCCGCCCATCGGGCCGGCGGCGAGACCCGCGGCGCGCACGCCGACGAGGAAGTAGCCGATCTGGAGCGTCGCGTTGAACCTCGCGGCCTGCTCGCGGGCGGATGCGTCGGCGAAGACGTCCTTGGCCGCGGGGAAGTGCGGGAAGGTCCGCGGCAGGTGCTCGTGGAAGTCGGTGTCGGCGGCCAGGATCGCGACGAGCGGGGCGTCGGCGGTCTTGTCCCGATTGCCGTCCGACATCACCTTGAGCAGGCGGTTGCGGGACTCTCCTTGCCGGACCAGGACGATCCGCAGCGGCTGGGTGTTCATCGCGGTGGGCCCGTACTTGACGAGGTCGTAGATGGCGGCGACCTGCTCGTCGGTGACGGGCTCGTCGGTGAACGTGTTCGCCGTCCGTGCGTCGCGGAAGAGCAGGGCCTGGGCGTCGGGGGAGAGAGCGAGGGCGGTCATGACAGACCAAACCTGGTTGACTGTTCAACTATTCCGGGACTTCCTGAGGATCCGCCACGAGCAGCAGCTCCCCGAGAAGCTGGTCCAGGAGCCGACCCCGACGCGCCCGCCCCGGGATGGCGGTGGTCCGGCCCGGGATGAGAGGCTGACGGCGACGCTGGCTCACACGGAGCCGGTGCACCCGATTCACCTGGGGGTTCGGTGAAGCAGCGATTGGTACTGGCGGCGGTGGCCGCTCTTTGTGCGAGCGTCCTGACGGCGTGCGGCGGTGGGACCAAGGCCTACTGCGACGACCTCCGCGACGCGAACAAGGACTTCAGCTCGCTCGACAACGCGGACTTCAGCAAGTTCGACGAGGCCATCTCGCGGATGCACAAGCTCGCCGACGAGGCCCCCGACGCGGTCGCGGACGACTGGAAGGTCCTCGACGGCGCCCTGAACGACCTGCAGGCGGCTCTGAAGAAGGCCGGCCTGACGACCGACGACCTGGCCAAGATGTCCAGTGGCCAGATGCCTGAGAACTTCGACATGTCCAAGCTGGAGCAGCTGCAGCAGGACATGTCCAGCCTCGGCGACGCGAAGTTCGAGGACGCGAGCAACGCGATCGAGAAGCACGCCAAGGACGAGTGCAACGTCGACCTCGGCGCCTCCTCCACTTCCTGATCCCCTCGCGCGCACCCACGCTGACCCGGCAGAAAATTTCTGCCGGGTCAGCGTCATTTCGGGCTCATCCCGCCGGGTGGTTGACGTTTGGGCCGGGGAGGACGAGATTCGCGGATGGTTCGGGACCGGCCCGACGGTGAGGAGAACGAGTGATGCGACGCACGGGCTCGACAATCGTTTCGGTGATCGTGGTGCTCTGGCTGGTGATCGGAGCCCTGGCCTGCCTGCAGCGCGGGTACTTCGACAACGCGTCGGACTACGGATGCGCGAAGACCAGCACGGTCCTCGTGACGATCGTCGCCGGACCGCTCAACTACCTGGGCGCAAACCCCAAGATCCACAAGTGCAACGTGCCGGAGCCCTCGAACTAGCCGGGCCAGGCTCTAGAGCGAGCTCATCACTCCGACGGTCTCGGGGGAGAAGCTCGGGAACACCGAGGCGGTACTGACGCCGAACCGGGAGGTCACGACCTCCGAGAGCACCGAGCGGTAGTCGGTGGTGACGAGCAGGTCGGAGTCCAGGTCGCCGCTGAGGCCCGGCCAGGTGCCGTAGTACTTCCCGCCCTTGACGCCGGCCCCGAGCAGGAACATGACGTTGCCATAACCGTGGTCGAGACCACGGTTGGCGTTCTCGGCGACCCTGCGCCCGAACTCGCTGAGGCAGACGATGGTCACCTTGTCCGCCGCGGGACCGAGGTCGGTGAGGAACGCCGCGACGGACTTGGCCAGCTCCCGCGCGTTGTTGACCATGCGTCCGCCACTGAGCCCTCCGACGTCCGTGTGCATGTCCCAGTCGCCCTGGTCCACCGTCAGCACCTCGACCCCGACGTCGCCCTTGATGATCCGGGCGGCGGTCCGGAGCGCCTGAGCCAGGTCGCTGTTGCCGGGGTAGACCGCGCCGTTCTGCGGCTGGGCGGGCGTGTCGCGTACGGGCGCGAAGTCCTCGGCGGCGGCGACGGCGCTCCTCAGGGCCGTGGCCATCGGGCCGGACTCGGGGTCCCAGAGCGCGTGCAGCGAGCGCAGCCGCCGGTTGTTCTCGTCCCACTGGTCGACGCCCGGGATCCGGACGTTGTCCACGTCGTCCCCGCTCATCGTGGACTCGGGTCCGTACAGCGAGGTCGGTGCCACGCCGCCCGAGACGTTGAACGCCTGCAAGGGCGAGGTGATCGAGTCCAGCCCGATCAGCCGGTTCAGCCAGCCGGTCCGCACGCTCGAGCCGGGGTCGGCGTCCTCGAGCTCCTCCATGGCGGAGAAGTGGGAGCGATTGGGGACGGGCAGTCCGGTGGCGTGGACCGCGGCCATCTTCCCGGCGGTCCAGAACGGCAGCAACGGCGCGAGCTCGGGGTGCAGGCCGAACTTCTCGTCCTTGGCCAGCAGGCTGCCCGACGGGACGGCGATGCGCGGGCGGGCCGTGTAGTAGACGGGGTCGGCGTGCGGGACCACGAGCGACAGTCCGTCGGCCGCCCCCCGCAGCGAGAGCACGACCATGACCGCACGTGCCGAGGTCGGGGCGGACGCGGAGGCGGTCAGGACCGTGGAGCCGAAGACCGTCGTGGTCCCGGCCAGCGCCGCGGCGCCGGCGAAGAGTCCTCGACGGCTGATGCGGGCGAATTCCGGGCAGCAGGCCTCGGTGGCGGTGGTGGTCATCGCTGGAAGAACTCCGGTGAGTCGAGGAAGGTGGTCAGGAACCGGGGGAAGAGCCACTTGACCAGGGGGTGGTCGCGGGTGATCCTCTCGTCGGCCGGGAGGTCGACGGAGGCCATGGCGCCCTGCAACATCACCGAGTCGGCACGACGGCCCAGGAGCGAGCGGGACAGGTGGTCGACCAGGTCGTGGAACCGGATCGGGAAGTCCGGGACCCAGTGCGCGGGGGAGCGGTAGCGAGCGTCGAGGGTCGGCCACCAGCCGCCGGACATCGTGTAGTGGATGTCCATGGAGTTGATCACCCGTGAGGCGGACGCCCAAGCCGCGTTGGTGATCGGCTGGCCGTCCGGCCGCGGCCACGAGAACGGCGTCTGGCCGATCATCCCGACCTGCCAGAGCATCGCGTTCGCCGCCGAGTTGTCGGCGGTGGGGGGATCGACCTTGACCTTCAGCAGCCGATAGGTCGCGACCAGGTCCTCACCCGGGTCGCGCACCTTGCGGCCGGTGGAGCCCCGGAACTCGTCGGAGGTGATCAGTGCGCGGAGCACCGGCTTGATCGCGGTGTCGTTGGCCAGGTAGACGTCGGCGAGGTGGTCGACCAGGGCGTCGCTCGGGTCGTCCCGCACGAATTTCACGGCCAGCTTGCGGGCGATCCGGTGGGCCGTGGCGGGGTGGTGCGCCAGGTAGTCCAGGAATCGCCTGGTGAGCGGACGGCCGTCGGTGCCGGCGTTCGGGTCGCTGAAGTCCATCACCTGAACCGGACCCGTCCAGTGGGCGTTCTCGGCGTACGACGGCAGCCAGTCCTGCCAGATCCCCACCTTCCAGCCGGTGAGGATCCGGGCGGCGTTCTTCACGTCGTCCTCGGAGTAGTTCCCTCGACCCACGGTGTGCAGCTCCATGAGCTCGCGACCGAGGTTCTCGTTCGGGTGCGCCTTCGTCGAGACCGCCTGGTCGAGGTACATGAGCATCGCGGGGTGGGTGGTCGCGGCGTGCAGCAGGTCGGCGAATCTGCCGAGCGCGAGGTCGCGCAGCGTCTCGCCGTAGTCGCAGCGGTACATGAAGGCGATGTCGTGCTGCGTCGAGACGTTGAAGTGGTTCTCCCAGAACTCCGCCATCACCTCCTGCACCTGACGGGGGCCGCGAAGCCGCCGCTGGAGGCACCAGCACTGGTAGTGCCACATGAGCTCCCAACCCGGGTCCACCGAGTCGACGTGGCGCTGCCACGCGTCCGGGCCGGAGAAGGCCAGGCCCGGCCACCACGCCTTGGTCCGCTCCGTGACGCGGTCGGCGATCAGGTCGGGGCGCAGCTGCCACTCGAACCACGCCGTACCACCTCCTCGGCGGTTCACCTCCTGCGCCAGGGCGGGGGTGATGCCGTAGCTGAACCGCGAGGCGATCAGCCGGCTCCGGCCCTTGAGCACCGGGACGGTCGACCTGCCGGGAGCGGCCTGGGCGCGGCCGGCCGTGAGCCCGAGCGCGCCGGCCGCTCCGACCGCGGCCACGACCGCGCGTCGAGGGGTACCGGGGACGACCGACGGGGCGGTCGTGGAGCTGTGCGTCATGTCGGGACCTCGGAAAGCAATTGAGAAAGTCTTGAGGCAATCGAGCGTAAGCGCGGCCTCGGGCGCGCGCAGGGCTTTGGCCCAAGAGGATCCGCCGGAACTCTCGGGCCCCGTCGGCCGGATGTCGGCCCCGGAGGGGTGCGCCACTAGGCTGGCCGCGATATGACCGAGTGGCTGCTCCTCGCCTGTGCGCTGCTGCTGATCCTCGGCAGCGGCGTGTTCGTGGCGGCCGAGTTCGCGTTCGTGACCGTCGACCGCTCGCGGGTCAACGAGCTCGCCGCGACCGGCGACGTCCGCGCCCGCGGCCTCCAGTCCGCCCTGCGAGAGCTCTCGACCCAGCTCTCCGGGGCCCAGGTCGGCATCACCATCACCAACCTGGCGATCGGCTACCTGGCCGAGCCGGCGATCGCCGAGCTGATCGACGGACCGCTGGCCGGCGCCGGCGTTCCCGAGGGCGCCGTACGCCCCACCTCGATCATCCTGGCGCTCACGCTCAGCACGGTCCTCACGATGATCTTCGGCGAGCTGGTGCCGAAGAACCTCGCCATCGCCCGGCCCCTGGAGGTCGGCCGGGCGACCCAGGGCTTCCAGCGCGCTTTCACGGCGGTGACCCGGCTCCCCATCCGCGTCCTCAACGGCTCGGCCAACGCGATCGTCCGCCGGCTGGGGGTCGAGCCGCAGGAGGAGCTGCGCTCGGCGCGCAGCTCGACCGAGCTCGCCAGCCTCATCCAGCGCTCGGCCGACCACGGGACCCTCGACCAGGACACCGCCGAGCTGATGGAACGCTCGGTGGAGTTCGGCACCCGGACCGCCGGCGAGATCATGACGCCGCGCGTGCGGACGACGATGGTGGAGGAGGGGGACCGCGCGGCTGCCGTGATCGAGCTCGCGCGGACGACGGGGTTCTCCCGTTTCCCGGTGTTGGACGCCGAGGACCAGGTCATCGGCACCGTGCACGTGAAGCACGCCGTGGCGCTTCCGGTGAACGAGCGGGCCACGACGCGGATCAAGCACATCATGGCGCGACCGATCGTCGTCCCCGACTCACTGCGGCTCGACCCGCTCCTGACGCTCCTGCGCGACGACGGCTTCCAGATGGCCATCGTGCTCGACGAGTACGGCGGACACGCCGGCATCGTCACGTTGGAGGACGTCGTCGAGGAGATCGTCGGCGACATCTCCGACGAGCACGACCGGCTGGGCAGCCGCAGCCGGCTGCGCCGCGACGGCTCGTGGTCGCTCTCCGGCCTGCTGCGGCCGGACGAGGTGGCGGACCTGACCGGCATCGACCTGCCCGAGGACGACGCGTACGACACCATCGCCGGCTTGGTGCTCCAGGTGCTGGGGCGTATCCCGGAGCGCGGCGACGTCGCCGAGGTCGCCGTACCCGACCGTTCCGACCCCGACGACCCGCGTCAGCTGCTGGCGGTCCTCACCGTCCTGCACATGGACGGCCTCCGGGTCGACCGCGTGGGCCTCCGGGTCATGGACGGCTCGACGATGCCGGGGGAGGAGTCCTCGTGAACGTCGGCCTCCTGTTCTTCTCGCTCCTGCTGCTCCTCGGCAACGCGTTCTTCGTCGCTGCGGAGTTCGCCATGATCTCCGCCCGTCGTTCGCAGATCGAGCCGCTGGCCGACGAGGGGTCGCCGTGGGCGCGCAACACCCTGCGCGCCATGGAGAACATCGGCCTCGTCATCGGGGTGAACCAGCTCGGCATCACCGTGTGCTCGCTGCTGCTCGGTGCCGTCGCCGAGCCGGCCATCTCCGAGGCCATCGAGCACCCCCTGGACGCGATGCACGTCCCGCACGAGCTGTTGCACCCCATCGGGTTCGCGCTCGCGCTGGCGATCGTGGTCTTCATGCACGTCGTGCTCGGCGAGATGATCCCCAAGAACCTCTCGCTGGCAGGTCCCGACCGGGCGGCGCTGGTGCTGGGGACGCCGATCTGGGCGATCGTCACGATCCTGCGGCCGGTCGTCATCGTGCTCAACGCGGTGGCCCGGTTCTTCCTCCGGCTGCTCGGCGCCGACCTCCAGGACGAGGTGAGCTCGACGTACACGCGCGAGGAGGTCGCCGCGCTCGTCGAGGAGTCCCGCGGCGAGGGCCTGCTCGAGGCCCACGAGTACGACCGGCTCGCCGGCGCCCTCGGCTTCACCGAGCGGACCGTGGCCGAGGTCGTGATGCCGGTGGAGGGGCTCGCCGCGATCGAGCGGGGCGCGACGGCGGCCGACGTCGAGGATCTCTGCGCCTCGACCGGCTTCAGCCGCTTCCCGGTCACCGACCACGGTGAACTCCTCGGCTACCTGCACATCAAGGACGTCCTCGAGACCGACGAGTCGAAACGCCAGCGGGTCGTGGACGACAAGTGGTTCCGGCCCTTCGCACCCGTGCGGCTCACCGACTCGCTGCACGACGCCCTCGAGCAGCTGCAGCACCGGGGCGCCCACATGGCCCAGGTGATCGGCGACGACGGCTCCGTGGTCGGCATCGCCGCCCTGGAGGACGTCATCGAGGAGCTGGTCGGCGAGATCCGGGACGCGGCGCACGCGGAGGGCGAGCCCGCCTAGGACCGGGCCGCCCGGCGGATAGGGTTGCCCCACGCTCCGGAGCGACCCGACCTCCGTGAGCACCAGCAACGACCGAGGTGAGACGTGGCCGAGTCCCGGACCGAGCACGTGGCCGACGAGCCACGCGCCGACTCGGCGATCTGGACCGTCCCGAACCTCATCAGCATGGCCCGCCTGCTCGGCGTACCTCTCTTCCTGTGGCTGGTGCTCGGCCCCGAGAAGGACGGCCTGGCCCTGCTGGTCCTCATGATCAGCGGCGTCACCGACTTCCTCGACGGCTGGCTGGCGCGGCGGCTCGACCAGACCTCGAAGCTGGGCCAGATCCTCGATCCCGTCGCCGACCGGCTGTACATCCTGGCGGTCGTCATCGGTCTGGGCCTGCGCGGCATCGTCCCCTGGTGGGTCGTGCTGATCCTGCCCCTGCGCGACCTGCTGCTGTGGGGCCTGGTGCCGCTGCTGCGGACCCGCGGCTACAGCGCGCTGCCCGTCCACTTCCTGGGCAAGGCCGCCACGTTCAACCTGCTGTACGCCTTCCCGCTCCTGCTGCTCGGCGACGGGAGCGACACGTGGTCCACCCTGGCCGAGGTGCTGGGCTGGGCCTTCGCCTGGTGGGGGATCGGGCTGTACTGGTGGGCGGGGGTGCTCTACGCGTGGCAGGTGCGCAAGCTCCTGGCCACGACACCTCGCCGGGTGGTCGGCGATGACTGAGCCGGCCGAGGGCGGCACGAACGTCCGCGATCCCGACCTGCCCGACGGTCCCGGAGGGTCGGGCATCCTGCCCGACGGTCCCGGAGGGTCGGGCATCCTGCCCGACCATGTGACCCGCCCGTTGCTCTCCCTGGTCGTCCAACAGTCCCTGGACCAGGACTACCAGGTGGTGGCCGAACGGCGCCGCCGCGGCGACCTGCCTCGGGAGCCGGTCCGCACCCGGGTCCTGGCCTCGGCTGTGCTGGCGGTCTTCGGGCTGCTGATCGCGGTGGCCGCGGTCCAGAACTCCCGCGACTCCGAGATCTCCGACGCCGGCCGGGCGAGCCTGCAGGCGCAGATCACCCAGGGCAAGACCGACCTCGACCGGTCTCAGCGGACCCTGCTGACCCTGCAGCAGGACAACCTCACGATGGAGCGCGCCCTCGAGGGGCTCCAGTCCGACCTCCAGACCGACTCGGCCCGGCTCCGCGAGCTCCAGACCCGGACCGGGTACGGCGTCGTGCACGGCCCCGGCGTCCGGATCCTGGTCGACTCGGCACCGGACGCGGGGGAGCGGCGGCTCGTCCGCGACGAGGACCTGGCCAAGCTCGTCGACGGTCTGTGGCAGTCCGGGGCGGAGGCGATCTCGATCAACGACCAGCGGCTCACCGCCCTCACGGCCATCCGCAACGTCGGCGTCGCCATCCACGTCAACGGCCGTGGTCAGCGGCCGCCGTACACGATCAAGGCGATCGGGAACCGGAACACCCTGGGCTCGGACCTGCTCGACACCACGCACGGGTCGGAGTTCTTCAGCCTGGCCGACCAGCTGGGCTTCCGCTACTCCGTGCAGAGCGTCGACGATCTGGTCCTCCCTGCCGGACCCATGCGGAGATTGCGTAGTGTCCAGCAGGGAACGGGGGACGAGCACCCCCGCGAGTCCGACCAGCCGTCGGCCTCGGCCACCGCCACCAGCAAGGAGGGATCGCCGTGATCGCGGTCATCGGCCTGCTGGTCGGCGTCGTCCTCGGTCTGTTCTTCACCCCCGACGTCCCGGTCGGGCTGGAGCCCTACCTGCCGATCGCCGTGGTCGCTGCCCTGGACGCGGTCTTCGGTGGCCTCCGGGCGTACCTGGACGGCATCTTCGACGACAAGGTCTTCGTCGTCTCCTTCCTCTCCAACGTCGTCATCGCCGCCGCCATCGTCTACATGGGCGACAAGCTCGGCGTCGGCGGACAGCTCTCGACCGGCGTCATCGTGGTGCTCGGCATCCGGATCTTCTCCAACGTCGCGGCAGTGCGCCGCCACCTGTTCCATGCCTGAGCGGATGTTCGACCCGGTGCCCGGACCGGCACCCGAGCAGCCGGCGATCGAGCCGACGTCCTCGGACTCCGGCCGGCAGCGGCTCTGGCACGCCCTGTGGCACCCGGGCCGCAGCCAGCGGATCGTGGCCGCGCTGCTGGCCCTGGTCGGCTTCGCGGCCGTGGTGCAGCTGCGGGCCACCCACCAGGACAACACCTATGCCGGATACCGCGAGTCCGAGCTGATCGAGGTGCTCAACGGCCTCTCGGGGACGACGCAGCGCGTCCAGGCCGAGATCGCCCGGCTCCAGGACAGCAAGTCCAGGTTGGAGGACGAGACGAGTGCCGAGCAGGCGGCGTTGCAGCAGACCGACCGCGAGGTCGACACGCTCGGCATCCTGGCCGGGCTCGTCCCCGTGACCGGCCCCGGCATCCGGATCACGGTCACCGAGAAGACCGGCCCGGTCGACATCGACTCCCTGCTCGACACCATCCAGGAGCTGCGCGCCGCGGGTGCGGAGGCGATGCAGATCAACGGCAACGTGCGCGTGGTCGCCCAGACCTCGTTCGAGGACGGGACCGGCGGCATCCTGGTCGACGGCACGCTGGTCCGCTCGCCGTACGTCATCGACGTCATCGGGGAGCCGCACACGCTGGCCGGCAGCCTCACCTTCCCCGAGGGCCCGAAGGAGCAGCTCGAAGGTGACGGCGCGACGGTCGTGACCGAGGAGCTGCAGAGCATCGACATCACCGCCGTCCACGACGACGAGCGTCCCCAGTACGCGCAGTCGGGCAGTGGCGGATAACCTGCGGACCAGACCCAGCGACATCCGGGAGAGAAGAGGACCTGTGTACCCCGATGACCTGAAGTACACCGCGGAGCACGAGTGGGTGCGCAGCCCCGGCGAGAGCGAAGGCTCGGTCCGGATCGGCATCACCCACTACGCCCAGGACGCCCTGGGAGACATCGTCTACGTCTCCCTCCCGGAAGTGGGCCAGGACGTGACGGCCGGGACGCCGTGCGGCGAGCTGGAGTCGACCAAGTCGGTCAGCGACGTCTACGCGCCGGTCGACGGGACCGTGACCGCCGTCAACGGCTCGCTCGACGCCACTCCCGAGCTGGTGAACAACGACCCGTACGACGCCGGGTGGCTCTTCGAGCTGCGGCCGACGGACGCCTCGGCGACCGCCGGGCTGATGGACGCGGCGGCGTACCAGGAGACCCTCGGCGACTGAGCCGCTTCTCCTGCACGGTTCCCCGCACCTCCGACCGCGACGGTGATAGGTTCGGAGCAACCGTCACCCTCCACCCTGTGGTGAGGGTTTCGTCGTCCTACGAACCGATTCGAACAGAGGAGTGCCGATGCCGTTCTGCACCGCCTGCGGTCGGCAGAACCCCGACGACGCCCGCTTCTGCTCGCAGTGCGGGACTCGTCTGGCGGCCGCGGAGTCTGATTCCCAGACCGACCCCACGCCGACGCCCGACTCGGTCTCGGAGGGCACGGCCACGATCACGTTCAGCCGGGAGAAGACCGAGTCCTCGGACCGCCAGCTGAGCCCGATCGACGCCGCAGCGGTGGACGCGCTCCCGGCCGGTCACGCCCTGCTGGTCGTCCAGCGCGGCCCGGGTGCCGGCAGCCGCTTCCTCCTCGACACCGACGACGTCGAGGCCGGGCGGCACCCGGACAGCGACATCTTCCTCGACGACGTGACCGTGTCTCGTCGGCACGCGAAGTTCCACCGCACCGGTGAGACCTTCACGGTCAGCGACGACGGCAGCCTCAACGGCACCTACGTCAACCGCGACCGGATCGACCAGGTGGAGCTCAAGGACGGCGACGAGGTGCAGATCGGGAAGTACCGGCTGCGCTTCTTCTCGGGGCACACCGGCTCCTGAGTGGTCGCTGAGCTCACGATGCCGTGGTCGAGATGAGTGTGGACATGAGCGGCGCCGCCGCCTCGTCCCGCGGACGCATGAACATCGGCGAGGTCCTCGACCACCTCCGCCCGGACTTCCCGGGGGTCACGATCCCCAAGATCCGGTTCCTGGAGGACAAGGGACTGATCAAGCCGGAGCGGACGCCCGCGGGTTACCGCAAGTTCACGTCCTCCGACGTCGAGCGACTGCGCTACATCCTCACGATGCAGCGCGACCACTACCTGCCGCTCAAGGTCATCGGACAGCACCTCGAGGCGATCGACCGCGGCATGGAGCCACCGCCGATCGAGTCGGTGGTGCCCAGGGTGCCGCAGGTGGCGCTGACCGCGGACGGGCTGCCCAGCCCCGACTCCTTCCGCCGCCGTGACGACCTGCGGCTCTCCCGCAAGGAGCTGATCAAGGTCGCCGGCATCAGCGAGGACCTGCTCGGCCAGCTCGAGCAGTACGGCCTGGTCAAGGCACGGGCCGGGACCGGCCACTTCGACTCCGACGCCCTGGTGGTCGCCAAGACCGCAGCCGAGCTCGCCGACTACGGCTTCGAGCCCCGGCACCTGCGGGCGTTCAAGACCGCGGCCGACCGGGAGGTCGGACTGGTCGAGCAGGTGGTCGCTCCGCACAAGCGTGGACGGGACGCCGCGGCCAAGGCGCGCGCCGAGGAGACGGTCAGCGAGATCGCCGCCCTGTCGGTGCGGCTGCACGCCACCCTGGTCAAGATCGGCGTCCGCAGCAGCTGAGCGCATCCCCCGTTCGGGTCTGGTGGCCCTCCGGGCCCGGAGTAGGGTGAAGCAATGCGCGAGGTCGACGTGATGGGTGTGCGAGTGGAGATGCCCTCCAACCAGCCGATCGTGCTGTTGCGCGAGGTCGCGGGGGACCGTTATCTCCCCATCTGGATCGGTGCCGTCGAGGCGACCGCGATCGCCTTCGCCCAGCAGGGCGTCGTACCGCCGCGGCCGTTGACCCACGACCTGCTGCGGGACGTCCTGTCGGCCACTGGCAACGAGCTCTCCGAGGTCCGGATCACCGAGGTCCGCGACGGCGTCTTCTTCGCCACGCTCGTCCTCAGCGGTGGGGCCGAGATCAGCGCCCGGCCCTCCGACTCGATCGCGCTGGCGCTACGGACCGGGACCCGGATCGTGTGTGCCGACGACGTGCTCGACGAGGCCGGACTGGCCGTTCCGGCCGAGCAGGAGGACGAGGTCGAGCGCTTCCGCGAATTCCTCGACCAGGTCACTCCGGACGACTTCGAGTCACACTGAGCGCCCCCGGTGTAGCCTCACCCTCTAGTTGAGGTTGAGGGTTGCGACACGCCGCCGACCTGGTTGACCACCCTCAGCCAGAGGCCTACCTTGAGAGTGTCTTCGCTGTAACTCCACCGATGTGGTCATCCCGACCCGTTCGGCTTCCCCCGTGAGATACGCCCAGCGAAGCGAGACGAGAGGGACGCGAACGTGAGCGGTCACCGAGACGCAGACGACCTGGGCCCCCAGGGCGAGCAGGCCCTGGAGCAGGCCGAGGAGCAAGGGCTGCTGTTCACCGACGACGTGTCGCCGCTGCCCAGCGACGCCGGCTACCGCGGTCCGACCGCGTGCAACGCTGCGGGCATCACCTACCGCCAGCTCGACTACTGGGCCCGCACCGGCCTGGTCGAGCCCACCGTGCGCGGCGCCAGCGGCTCCGGCTCGCAGCGGCTCTACTCCTTCCGCGACATCCTGCTGCTCAAGGTGATCAAGCGGCTCCTGGACGCGGGCATCTCGCTCCAGCAGATCCGCACCGCCGTCACGCACCTGAGGGTCCGCGGCACCGACGACCTGACCCGCGTCACGTTGATGAGCGACGGCATCTCCGTCTACGAGTGCACCAGCAACGACGAGGTCATCGACCTCCTCCAGGGTGGACAGGGCGTCTTCGGCATCGCCATCGGCGGTGTCTGGCGAGAGATCGAGGGCACCCTCGCCGAGCTCCCCTCCGAGCGCACCGTGGCGTCGGACGAGCCGGTGGCCGGCGACGAGCTTGCCGCTCGGCGCGCCACTCGCCAGACCGGCTGAACACAGACAGGCACCTCCACCTCACGGTGATAGGTTGGGGCCGCTGACAATCCCGCGAGGGAGAGTCTCCGGCCCCTTCGTCATTTTGGCGAGACGCTCGACGCATGACTGGTCGAACGATGGGGGGACCGGAGCGCCGAAGGGGCAATTCCTCCCCGGAACCTCTCAGGCGCCAGGACCTCGTGGACCAGGCAACTCTGGAGCATCCCGCCCGGCGGGAGGTGACAGAGGGGGAGGCGACCCGATCGCAGCGATCCGAGGAGCCGACCCCCCGTGACCAACCCCGTGCCCGACACCGTCCCTGGAGATGTTTCCGCCACCTTCGCCGACCGTCACATCGGGCCCAGGCGCGAGGACCTCGAGCGCATGCTCGCGGCCGTGGGCTACGACTCGCTCGACTCCTTGATGGCTGCCGCGGTCCCGGAGCGGATCCGCACAGGGGAGGATTGGGCAGCGGGTACGTCGCTCCCGGCGGCGGCCGACGAGCGAAGCGTCGCCCAGGAGCTTCGTGACCTCGCGGCACTGAACCGTCCGGCCGAGCCGATGATCGGTCTGGGGTACCACGGCACCGTGACCCCCGCGGTGATCCGTCGCAACGTGCTCGAGGACCCGAGCTGGTACACCGCCTACACGCCGTACCAGCCGGAGATCTCCCAAGGTCGGCTCGAGGCCCTGCTGAACTTCCAGACCGTGGTCTCCGACCTCACCGGGCTGGCGACGGCCAACTCGTCCCTGCTGGACGAGGGCACCGCGGCGGCCGAGGCGATGACGCTGGTCCGTCGGGCCAATCGGAAGGCCACCGGCCCGTTCGTGGTGGACGCCGACGCCCTCCCGCAGACGATCGACGTCGTGCGCACCCGCGCTGAGGCGATGGGCATCGAGGTCCGCGTCGCCGACCTGGTCGACGGTCTTCCTGAGGGTGAGCTCTGCGGCGTGCTGATCCAGTACCCCGGCGCGTCCGGCGCGGTCCGGGACCCTCGACCCGTCATCGACGCAGCCCACGAGCGCGACGCACTCGCCGTCGTGGCCGCCGACCTCCTGGCGCTGACGCTGCTCGAGGCGCCGGGCGAGCTCGGCGCGGACGTGGTGATCGGGTCCAGCCAGCGCTTCGGCGTCCCGCTCTTCTACGGCGGCCCGCACGCCGGGTTCATGGCCGTCTCCGCCGGCCTGGAGCGGCACCTGCCGGGCCGATTGGTCGGGGTGTCGATCGACGCGGAGGGTCGCCCGGCGTACCGGCTGGCCCTGCAGACCCGCGAGCAGCACATCCGTCGGGACAAGGCCACCTCCAACATCTGCACCGCCCAGGTGTTGCTCGCCGTCGTCGCCTCGATGTACGCCGTCTACCACGGCCCCGACGGTCTCCGGGCGATCGCCCGCCGGACCCACGAGCTCGCGGCGCGGGCCGCCGCCTCGTTCGAGAAGGCCGGACTGACGCTCGGCACGCAGGAGTTCTTCGACACCTTCACGGTCCAGACCCCCGGTCGGGCCGCCGAGGTGGTCAAGCGCGCCCGGGAGCAGGGCCTGCACCTGCGGGAGGTCGACGCCGACACGGTCGGCCTGTCGTTCTCGGAAGTCAGCGGTGCGCACACGCTGCGCGCGCTGCACGAGGCCTTCGGCATCACGCCGAGTGCCACCGAGCCGCTGGAGGCCCTGCCGCCCTCGCTCGCCCGCAGCACCGACTTCCTCTCCCACCCGGTCTTCTCCGAGCACCGCAGCGAGACCCAGATGCTGCGGTACCTGCGCCGCCTCTCGGCCCGCGACTACGCGCTGGACCGCGGCATGATCCCGCTCGGCTCGTGCACGATGAAGCTCAATGCCACCACGGAGATGGAGCCGGTGTCCCTGCCCGGCTTCGCCGACCTGCACCCGTTCGCCCCGGCCGAGGACGCCGAGGGCTACCACCGGCTCGTGGCGCAGCTGGAGGACTGGCTGGCCGTCGTGACCGGCTACGACGCGGTGTCGATCCAGCCGAACGCCGGGTCGCAGGGCGAGCTGGCCGGGCTCCTGGCCATCCGCGGCTACCACCGAGGCAACGGCGACGAGCAGCGCGACGTCTGCCTCATCCCGTCGTCGGCCCACGGCACCAACGCCGCCTCCGCGGTGATGGCCGGGATGCGGGTCGTCGTCGTCGCGGCCGCCGAGGACGGCTCCGTGGACCTCGAGGACCTGCGGACCAAGTGCGAGGAGCACGCCGACCGGCTCGCGGCGATCATGGTGACCTACCCCTCGACCCACGGCGCGTACGAGGACGGCATCACCGACCTCTGCGAGATCGTGCACGACCACGGCGGCCAGGTGTACGTCGACGGCGCGAACCTCAACGCGCTCCTCGGCCACGCCCGACCCGGTGAGTTCGGCGGCGACGTGTCGCACCTGAACCTGCACAAGACCTTCTGCATCCCGCACGGCGGCGGCGGTCCCGGCGTCGGCCCGGTGGCGGTGCGGTCCCACCTCGCTGACTACCTGCCGAGCCACCCGATGCACCCGGAGGCCGAGCGGCGCTCGGGCATCGGCGCGGTCAGCGCGGCGCCCTACGGTTCGGCGGGCGTCCTGCCGATCTCCTGGGCCTACATCCGGCTGATGGGCGCCGCGGGGCTGACCGACGCGACCTCGGTCGCCGTGCTGTCGGCCAACTACGTCGCGCAGCGCCTGCAGGAGCACTTCCCGGTGCTCTACCGAGGCCACAACGACCTGGTCGCCCACGAGTGCATCCTGGACCTGCGCCCGCTGAGCAAGGAGACGGGCGTGACCGTCGACGACGTCGCCAAGCGACTCATCGACTACGGGTTCCACGCGCCGACCATGTCGTTCCCGGTGGCCGGCACCCTCATGGTGGAGCCGACCGAGTCCGAGGACCTCGCCGAGCTGGACCGGTTCATCGAGGCGATGATCGCGATCCGCGGCGAGATCGACCGCGTCGCGGCAGGGGAGTGGGACGCCGCGGACTCACCGCTGCGGCACGCCCCGCACACCTCGGCCGCCGTGCTGGGGGAGTGGGAGCGCGGCTACCCGCGCGAGACGGGTGCGTTCCCGACCGGGTGGGACGCCGACAAGTACTGGCCGCCGGTCGCACGGATCGACCAGGCGTACGGCGACCGCAACCTGATGTGCTCCTGCCCGGCACCCGAGGCGTTCGAGGAGTGAGGCGGAGGTGGGACGCGTAGCGTCCCGCCGGAGCCGAGCCCCGCAGGACGCCGACCAATAGTCCCGAGGCGTTCGAGGAGTGAGGCGGAGGTGGGACGCGTAGCGTCCCGCCGGAGCCGAGCCCCGCAGGACGCCGACCGAACGGCCCGAGACCTCGCCCAGGAGTGAGCGCTGCCCTACCGCGCTCGGTCCGATCGGCGCTATCGCGCCTGACTCACGCTGGACATGTTGAAGTCGGGCACCCGCAGCGCCGGGGTCGCCGTCCGCGTGAAGTAGTCGCCCCACTCGCGGGAGTGGGAGAGCTCAGTGGCGCTCGCGTGCGTGAATCGGCGCAGGAGGTCCACCGGGCTCTCGTTCCAGCGGTAGTTGTTGACCGCGCCGGTGATCTCACCGCCCTCGACGAGGTAGACACCGTCGCGGGTCAGGCCGGTCAGCAGCAGGCTCTGCGGGTCGACCTCGCGGATGTACCACAAGCAGGTCAGCAGCAGCCCGCGCTCCATCCCGGACACCAAGTCCTCGACCGACCCGCTCGCGCCGTCCACGGTCAGGACCAGGTTGTCGACGCTGGGCGTCACTGGCTGGCCGGTCAGCTCGGCCGTGTGCCGGGTCTGCACGAGCGAGGTGAGCTCGCCGTCGGCGATCCAGTCGGTACGCCGCAGGGGCAGGCCGTTGTCGAACACCGAGCTGGAGTTGGACGACCGGCTGGCGGTGACGAAACCCTCGCACTCCAGGCCGGGGTGAGCCGGGTCGCTGAACAGGTTCACCCCGGCGCGACCCAACCGCTCGCCGATCCGCGTGCCGCCGCCGCGCCTGCTGTACACCGACTGACCCTCGTGCGCCGACCGCGCGTCGGCGTAGCTGTAGGCGTCGATCATCAGGTCCGCGACCGCGTCGGCCGGCAGGATCGTGTCGTAGCGGCCGGCCGGCAGGTCGACCTGCCGCTCGCCCCACGACAGCCGTCGGGTCAGCTCGGCCTCCATCGCGATCGGGTCGACTCCGGCGAAGTCCGGGGTGCTGCCGCCGACCCAGGCGCTCTGGGTCAGGTCGGCGTTCTTGCCCGTGCAGCCCCAGAAGCCGGTGGGCTGCACGTGCCGCAGCCGCAGGCCGGTGCTGGAGCCGAGGTAGACGGTCGTGGACTCGTGGCTCACGAAGCCGTAGAGCACGCGCCCGGCTGCGCTCGACGTGCCGAAGGCCTCACCCAGCCCGGGGGCGAACCGGTCGAAGACGTGGATGTCGGTCGGGACCGAGGGTTCGTCCCACCCCGTGCTCGTCTCGCCGGCGATGAGCGGCTGGGCGTCCTCGGCGGGGGAGCCGGCCCTCGCCGCGAAGTCCGCATCCGCGACCAGCGCGGCGACCTGCTCTGGCGTGGTCGCGCTACCGGAGACCGATGCGGAGGCGGTCCCGCCGGAGGTGGCGTGGAACGACACGACGGTGGCGTCGATGCGGTGCATGACGCCGTTGGTGGTGAGGGTGTTGTTGGCCCAGCGCAGGTTGGCCTCGGTGGTCTCCTCCAGCAGCACCAGGCAGTCGTCGGCGGTGCTCGCCCCCAGGGCGTGCTCCACGAGCTCCTGAGGAGTGTGTCGTGCACTCATGCCTGTGCTCACTGTGTGGCTCCCTCGTCGCCGGTGTTGAGGATGCGAACACCGCGGAAGATGGCGCTCGGGCAGCCGTGGCTGACCGAGGCCACCTGGCCGGGCTGGGCCTTGCCGCAGTTGAAGGCGCCGCCGAGCACCCAGGTCTCGGGCCCGCCGATGGCGGACATCGACCCCCAGAACTCCGTGGTCGTCGCCTGGTAGGCGACGTCCCGGACCTGCCCCTTGAGCTCGCCCCCCTTGACCTCCCAGAACGACTGGCCGGTGAACTGGAAGTTGAAACGCTGCATGTCGATCGACCACGACTTGTCGCCGACGATGTAGATCCCGTCCTCCAGCTCGCGGAGGAGCCCCTCCGTGGACGGGCCGTCCTCAGCCGGCTGGAGCGACACGTTGGCCATCCGCTGGATCGGGATGTGGCCGGGGGAGTCGGCGTACGCGCAGCCGTTGGACCGGCCCCCCGGGTGATCCGGTGCCAGCTCCGGCTTGAGGTGGCCCATGGCCCGGTCGAGCTGGTAGCCGACCAGGACGCCGTCCTTGACGATGTCCCAGGACTGGGTCCGGACGCCCTCGTCGTCGTAGCCGATGCTGGCGAGTCCGTGCTCCTGGGTGCGATCACCGGTCACGTGCATGATCTCCGAGCCGTACCGCAGCGAGCCCAGCTGGTCGTAGGTGGCGAACGACGTCCCGGCGTAGTTGGCCTCGTAGCCCAGGGCACGGTCCAGCTCGGTGGCGTGGCCGATCGACTCGTGGATCGTCAGCCAGAGGTTGGACGGGTGGATCAGCAGGTCGTAGGTCCCTGGCACCACCGAGGGCGCCTTCAGCTTCTCGGCCAGCAGCTCCGGCACGGTCCCGAGCTCCTCGGACCAGCCCCAGGCACCGGTGGCCGGGTCGGTCGGGTCGCCGACGACGTACTCCCAGCCCCGTCCGACCGGAGGTGCGATCGAAGCGACCGAGTCGAAGATGTCCCGCTCGTCGTCGCTGCCCATCGCCTCGAAGCGCGGCTGGAGCCGCACCCGCTGCTGCGTGGTCATGGTGCCGGCCAGGTCGGCGTAGAACTTGCACTCCACGACCTGGTCGATCTCCGCGGTCGCGTGCTCGACAGCGCTGTGCGACAGCAGCCGTTCGGTCCAGTCGACCAGGACGGCGGTCTTCTCGCCGAGCGCGACCTCGAGCGGGTTGATCAGGTACGGCGACACCCACTCGACGTCGTCGTACACCGGCTCGGGCGCCAGCTCCACCGGGGTGGTGGTCATCGCGGCCGCGACCCGTGCCACCTCGACCGCCCGGTCGGCGACCGCAGCCGCCTCGTCACGGGTGAGGAGGACGCCGCTGGCGAAACCCCAGGCGCCCTGGTGGATCACCCGGACGGCGAAGCCCAGGTCCTCGCTGTCGCTGGCTCCTTGGAGCCGGGCGTCGCGGACCCCGATGTGCTGCGTGCGGACCCGCTCGAAGCGGAAGTCGGCGTGGCTCGCCCCCAGCTCGCGCGCCCGCCCGAGCGCGGCCTCGGAGAGGGCCCGGAACGGCAGGGCGAGGAAGGCCGGATCGATCTGGCGGTCACTCACCCGGCGAACCTAGCCGATGGACGAGGCGGGACCGGCTCAGGCTCCGACGGACTGGGTGACGGCGCCCGCGCGGCCCTGGCGTACGTCGTCCTTGTCGAGGCGCAGCTGGGCCGGGATGCGGTCGCGCATCTCGCTGACGTGGCTGACCACCCCGACGACCCGACGGCCCTCGCGCAGCGAATCGAGGGTGTCCATGACCCGGTCGAGCGTCGTCGGGTCGAGCGAGCCGAAGCCCTCGTCGACGAAGAGCGTCTCGAGCTCCGAGCCGCCCGCCTCGTGGGCGATGACGTCGGCCAGACCGAGCGCGAGCGCGAGCGACACCACGAAGGTCTCCCCGCCCGAGAGAGTCGCCGGGTCGCGCGTCTCGCCCGACCAGTCGTCGCGGACGAGCAGGCTCAGGCCGCCACGGGTCTCGCCGGCACCGCGCCGGCCGGTGTGCTCGAGGGTGAAGCGCGGCTCGATCGCCCGCAGCCGCTCGTTGGCGGCCGCGACGACCTGGGCGAGCCGGAACGCGACGACGTAGCCGGCCAGCCTGAGCTTGAGCGGGTTGTCCGGCGAGGTGCCGTCGGCGAGCGAGGCGACGCGGTCGGCCAAGGCGTGGGCGTCCCGGACCGGCCCCCAGGCCGCCAACGTGTCGAGCAGGTCGGCGCCGAGGTCGACCACCCGCTTCTGGGTCGCGGACGCGGTGATCGCCGCAGCGGCCGCGACCCGGGCGGCAGCGGTGGCCGCCTCGTGGGCCCGTTCCAGGCCTGTCAGGTCGGGGGCGGGGTGGGACGCGGCCGCGGCGACCTCCGGGTCGGCCAGGACCGCGCGCCACCGGACGACCTCGTGGTCGTGCTCGAGCAGCGACGCCTCGAGCCGCGCGATCTCGTGGGCGTCGAGGAGGGCGGCGACCCCCGACTGGGCGTCGGGGAAGCCCGCGGTGAGCGCCTCGGTCTCCAACCGGCGCAGGGCCTCGGTCAGGGCGTTCTCGGCCTCGGTGCGTCGCTGCTCGGCGTCGGCGGCCGCGGACAGGCGCGCGGCGCGGTCGCTCAGCTGCTGGCGGTGCGCCTCAGGATCGGAGCCGTCGAAGCCGAGCGAGGCGAAGGCGGCGAGGTGCTCCTGCTGCAGGCTCTCGACCTGCTCCCGGCAGGACTCGCTCCGCGACTGGGCGGTCGCCTCCGCGATCCCGGCCGCGGCGTGCTCCTCGTGGAGCCGCCGCTCCTGCCCGGCCAGCGCCTCCAGCTCCGTACGCCGGGCGGGCAGCGCCTCGGCCCGGTCCTCGGCGCGCTCCAGCTGGTCCGCGAGGGTCCGGACGAGATCGTCCAGCTCCGCCGCTGAGCGGTCTCCGGCGCGCGCCGCAGCCAACCTGAGGGAGGTCTGCAGGTCGCGGACGCGCTGCTCGTGGGCGTGCCGCTCGATCTCCGCGTCGTCACTGGCCGCCCGGGCGCCGCGCTCGTCCTGCTCGGTCGGGACGCCGGAACTGGTCGCCGCCGGGTGCGGGTGGTCGACGGACCCGCAGACCGGGCAGTCGGCCCCGACAGCGAGCTCGGCCGCCAGCTCGGCGGCGTACCCCGACAGCCGGGCCTCCCGAAGGTCGAGCCAGACCTGTTTCGCGAGCTGGGCCGCCTCGATCGACGCGGTCGCCAGCTCGGTCGCCTCGGCCAGCTCGCTGCGCAGCTCCGCGACCTCGGCGTGGGCCTGGCGCTCGGCGGTGCGCTGGCGCAGCACCGAGCGCAGCTCGGTTCTTGTGAGCGCGGCCTCCTCGGCCTCGACGACCAGTGCGCGCGCGGCCGCGATGGCCTGGGGGAGCGTGGCGAGCGCGGCCTCGGTGGCCGCCAGCGCCGCGGTGGCCCGCGTCGCATCGGCGTCGAGCTCGATGACCGTGGCTCGGGTGGTGGCCAGCCGAGCTTCCAGGGGGAGGAGCACCTCGGCGCGCTCGCTGGCCGAGCGGGCGTGCGTCGCCTGCTCACGGAGGTCCGGAAGCGAGACGTCGGGCGCCACCTCGGCGGTGAGACGGAGCGCGGTGGCTCGCTCGACGGCCGCGTCCAGCTCCTGGGCAGCCGCCTCGCGGAGCACGGCCAACGGTGCCAGCGGTGCGGCTCGGCGTGCGTCGAGGAGCTGCTGGCGGGCGGCGGTCACGTCGGCGGCCGCAGCCTCGAGGTCCGCCAACGCGGTCGTCGCCTCGACGAGTCGCTCCTGGGCGTGGTGCAACCGACGCGCCGCGTCCAGGGTCTCGGCCGTCCGAGCGAGCTCGATGCCGGTCCGGGCAGCCGTCTCGGCGCAGTCCTCCGCGGCGACCAGCGCGGCACGGCGACGCTCCTCGTTCCAGGTCAGGAGGACCCCGAACGGCTCGTCCTGCCACGACTCCGGCTCCGGCCGGCCCGACGCCTCGCTGATCCGGTGCACGACCTCGCCGACTCGCTGGCGGTGCTGCACCGACTCACGGGCGAGGGTGCGTCGATGCTCCCGCAGCCACTCCTCGACCCGCTCGAACCGGCCGAGCCGGAAGACCTGCTGCAGCAGGCTCTGACGCTCCGGCGACGTGGCCCGGAGGAACGCCTCGAACCGCCCCTGCGGCAGGAGCACCACCTGGCAGAACTGGTCGAGGGTGAGCCCGAGCAGCGATCCGAGCAGGTCGCCGGCGTCGTCGAGCCGGGTCGCCAGCGCCAACCAGGCGCCCTCGCGCCGCTCGCTGAGGGTCACGCACGGCTGCTGCGTCGTCAGCCCGGCGCCGCGCTTCTTGGGACGGAGCCACCCGGGGGAGCGGACGATCCGGAACCGCCGTCCGCTCAGGGTCAGCTCCAGCCGCACCTCGGGCGCCGCCCCCTCGGCGGCCCGGTCGCATCGCAGCTGCTTGGCGTGCTGCCGATCGCCCGGCACCGCGCCGTACAGCGCGAAGCAGACGGCGTCCAGGATGCTCGTCTTGCCGGCGCCGTTGTCGCCGCTCAGCAGGAAGAGCCCGGCCTCGGACAAGGCATCGAAGTCGACCTCGACGGTGCCGGCGAACGGTCCGAACGCGGTGATCTGGAGCGTGTGCAACCTCATCCGTCGCCCCCGCAGCACGACTCGACCGCCGCCTGGAGCAGCGCCGACTCCTCGCGGTCGGCCTCGACGCCGCGCACCGCGGAGACGAAGTCGAGAGCGATCTGGTGGTCCGAGCGGCCGGTCACGCGGGCCATGGGCGTGGCCTCGACCGGGGGGTGGGTCGGCTCGAAGAGCAGGGTGAGGGTGTGCGGGAACCGCTCGAGCAGTCGGTCCATGGCGCGCTCCGGGCGCAGGTCGTCGGTGAGGGTGACCTGGAGCCACGACGACTCCTGCTCGGCGAGAGCCGGGTCGGTCAGCAGCTGGGCGAGCCGACCGCGCAGGCGACCCAGTCGCCGGGGGACCGGGGCGGGCACGAACTCGATCGCCTCGACGCCGGTGCGGCCGAGGTCGACCAGCCACGAGCCCTTGGCCTGGTCGGCCTCCGAGAAGGAGTAGGCGAGCGGGGACCCGCTGTAGCGGAGGTTCTCATCCAGGACCTGCGGGGAGTGCAGGTGCCCCAGGGCGGTGTAGGAGAAACCGGCGAAGACGTCCTCGGAGACCATCGAGACGCCACCGACGGAGATGTCTCGCTCGGACTCGCTGGGACGGCAGCCGGTGACGAAGGCGTGCGCCAGCACCACGGACCGGGCGCCGCGGCGTCCGTGCAGGTCGGTGCGGATGCGCGCGGTGGCCTCGGTCAGAGCCGACTCGTGCGACCGGCCGGGCAGCCCCCAGGGCTCCTGGAGCAGCCCCGGGTCGAGGAACGGGATGCCGTAGACCGCCACCGGGCCGTGCTGGTCCTCCAGCAGCACCGGCACGGCGGCCGCGTCGGCCTGCGTCCGCAGGTGGACGCCGGCGGCGTCCATGAGCCGGGAGCCGAACCCGAGCCGCGGCGCGCTGTCGTGGTTGCCGCTGGTCAGCACCACCCGTACCCGGGCGTCGGCCAGGCGGGCGAGGACGTCCTCGAGCAGCAGGACGGCGTCGACCTGCGGCAGGGCGCGGTCGTAGACGTCGCCCGCCACGACGACCAGGTCGACCGCCTCCGCGCGCACCACGTCGACCAGGTGGTCGAACCACGCCGCCTGCGCGTCGAGCAGCCCGGCGCGGTGGAAGGACCGCCCGAGGTGCCAGTCAGAGGTGTGGAGGATGCGCACAGGTCGACCGTAGAAGGCCCTGCCGACACAATCGGGCTCACACGCCGGTCAGCAGTAGCGCACGCACCGGTCGGGCTTGGTGAAGCCCCACAGGGCCACCCCCGCCTGCTCGGCCAGGGCGACCGCCAGGGAGGAGGCGGCGCCGACCGACACCACACCGGCGTACCCGGCCGTGACCGCCTTCTGCACGAGCTCGAAGCCGGCCCGGCCGCTCAGCACGAGCAGGGGAGCGGGGGAGGCGTCGCCGGCGAGCACCCGGGCGCCGGTCACCTTGTCGACGGCGTTGTGCCGCCCGATGTCCTCGCGGACGACGAGGGCGCGGCCGGCGGTGTCGAAGGCGCCCGCGGCGTGCAGCCCGCCGGTGCGCTCGAAGGCCGGCTGCTGGGAGCGGAGCCGCTCGGGCAGCGAGCGGATGAGCGCGTCGTCGGGCAGCGTCCCCGACCATCGCGCCCCGCGGGGCACCGTCAGGGCGGCCTCGAGGGAGTCCTTGCCGCACACGCCGCAGGCGGCCGAGCCGCTGGAGAAGCTGTCGTGTCGGTGCGGCGGCACGACCGGGATCCCGAGGGTCACGGTGACGACGTTGTAGGCCTGCTCGGGAGCGAGGTCCTCGTCCGTGCAGTACGCCACTCGGCTGACCTCGTCGGGACGGGCGAGACCCTCGTGCACCACCCAGCCGGCGGCCAGCTCGAAGTCGTGTCCAGGGGTCCGCAGGGTCACCCAGGCCCGGACAGCGGGCTGCCCGGGACCGGCCAGCCGCAGCTCCACGGGCTCCTCGGCCGCGACCCGGTCCTCCACCTCGTGGGAACCCTCGGCGGTGAAGACCGTCGCCCGGACCCGCACCGTGGGCCCCGGCCGGGTCACCTCAGGCACTGATCCCCACCGCGGCTTCCCGACGGGCGTCGCCCGCGGCCCGCAGGTCGCCGGTCGCGGAGCGGTACGCCGCGCCGACACCACCGAAGTACATGTGCGGGGCGGGGTAGGCGTGCGAGGGCAGCCCACTGGCGGCTACCGCGGCGGTCAGGTCGTCGTCCGGCTCGTGCTCGACGACGAAGCCCTCGTCGCCCAGCCGCAGGTGGAGACGCGGCCGGTTGATCGCCTCCTGGAGGTCGGCGTCGCGCAGGCAGCCCTGCCCGAGCACGAGCATGAGGGCTGTGGTGATCCGGTCCGCTCCCGGCGACCCGATCGCCAGGGTGCGCCCGTCCTCGGTGCGGCCGGTGGTGGGCGCCATGTTGGAGGCGAGCCGGGTGCCCGGCGGGACGGCGTGCAGGCCGTGCCGGTTGAGCTCGGCCTCGCCCAGGCAGTTGTTGAGCAGGATGCCGGTGCCCGGGATGACCATCCCGGCGCCGTAGCCGGCGCTCATGGTGATCGCACAGGCCCCACCGTCGCTGTCGGCCGCCGAGACGTGCGCCGTCGAGGACGAGCCACGGAGTGCGGTGAGGCCGTGGGCCTCGATCCGCGCGAGCAGGTCCAGGCCGTCCTCCTCGAGGTCGTGGCTGCGGTCGTGCACCTCGTGCCGGTACCCCAGGACCGCCCGTTGGATCCCGATCGCGTCGGTCCAGTCCCAGGACTCCCGGTCCCGCAGCGCCGAGAGCATCGCCGCCAGCATCGGCCCCCCGACCGACGGCGGCGGGTTGAGGGCGAGCCGCCAGTCGCCGAGCGTCACGAGCGCGGGGGACCGGACCGCGGGGGTGTACGCCGCCAGGTCCTCGTCGGTGATGAGGCCGCCGTCGGCGGCCATCTGCGCCACCAGGGCCCGCCCGACGTCTCCGTCGCGGAACAGTCCGGCGCCCTCGCGCCCGAGCTGCTCGAGAACGTCGGCCAACGGACGGTTCGTGGCCTCCTCGCCACCGGCGAGCGGGGTGCCGTCGTCGTGCGTGGTGAGGGCACGGGCCTCGGGGTCGAGGGCGAACAGGGAGTCGGCCGTGAAGCCGAGGTAGCGCGCGGCCGCGTGGCTCATCGGATACCCGTCGCGCGCCGCCGAGACCGCCGGGGCCAGGAGCCGCGACCAGTCCAGCCGGGCGTGGTCCAGGTGAGCCCGGGCGAACGCCGGCACGATCCCGGGAGTGGCGACCGAGCCCGCTCCGGCGTGCATCGTCACGCCCCCGCCATAATCGGTGACGACCTCTCGCACGCCCGCTCCGAACGCGTCCCGCGGCAGTCCTCGTCCCGGCATCTCGACGTTGCCGTCGACGACCACGGGCTCGCCCGCGGCGGGCCAGACGTTGACGAAGCAGCCCCCCGCGATGCTGACCATCCCGGGCTCGGTCGCGAGGGCGACGAATGCGGCGGCGAGGGCGGCGTCCACGGCGTTCCCGCCGTCCCGGGCCACCGACAGACCGGCCTGCAGGGCCTGGCGGCCGGTGGCGGCCACCGCCACCCGACGTGAACTCATGCGCGACACCTCCTCCATACGGCCCGGTACGTCATCGACGACGCCTACTCTTCCACGCAGCAGGAGGTACGACAGGCACGTGCCCGGCCGATCAGCCGGGCACGCGACGGGGAGCAGTGGCTGCGGCCACCGATCGAACGCAACTTCTCCGACCTCGGGTGCGTCCATGCAACCAACGGGGGCGATTCCACCGCCCGATGATCTCGAAGAGGGAGTGGACCATGAACGACAACACTGTGGGCGGGGCCAGGCGCGGACGCCTGATCGCCGGCCTGCTCGCCACATCGGCGATGGCCATCAGCGGCCTGGCCGCGACCGGAGGGCCGGCCCAGTCGGCCGATCCGGCAGGCGACTGCAAGGCGGCCTACCCGGTCGCCGACCTGACGGCGCACCAGCCCGTCACCGGCAAGACGGTGTCGACGGGTGTCGCCCCGGAGGACTTCGGCGGTGAGGTCCTGGGCGTGCTCGACAGCGGCATCGCACCCGGCCTCGACATGGTCATCGTGCGGCTCGACAGCGACGAGATCGAGCGCGTCGGCGGCATCTGGCAGGGCATGAGCGGCTCGCCGGTGTACGCCGAGGACGGCCGTCTGATCGGCGCGGTCGCGTACGGACTGGCCTGGGGCTCCTCCCCGGTCGCCGGCGTCACCCCCTTCGAGGAGATGGACGACTACCTCGGCACCACGCCGGTGGCGCGGGTCCATGTCGGCGACGCGATGGCGAAGACCATCGCCCGCGGCAGCGACGTCACCCAGCAGGAGGCCAGGGAAGGCTTCCGCCAGCTGCCGATGCCGATCTCGGCGTCCGGCATCAGCCAGTCCCGGCTGTCCATGGGCAAGCACGGGCGGCACTACCTCAGCGACCTCAAGACCGCGAAGGCCGGCGGCGCCTCGGCGTCCTTCGGCTCCGGCACCGCCTCGGACATCGTCGCCGGTGGCAACCTGGCCGCGGGCCTGTCGTACGGCGACGTGACCATGGCCGGTGTCGGGACCGCGACCAGCGTCTGCGACGGTCGCGTCGTGGGCTTCGGCCACCCGATGACCTTCCTCGGCAAGACCACGCTCGGCCTCATGCCGGCCGACGCGATCTACGTGCAGGAGGACCCTCTGGGGCAGCCGTTCAAGGTGGCCAACGTCGGCATGCCGGCCGGCACGATCACCGACGACCACCTGACCGGCATCACCGGTGCCTTCGGCACGACACCGCCGGAGACCGACGTGACGGCGCAGGCGTCGTACGGCGACCGGGAGCGGACCGGCGAGAGCCACTCACTGGTGCAGGACGCCCTGGCCAACGTGTTCTTCTCCCAGAACCTGGGCAACGCCGACCGCGTCATCGACGGCATCCACCCCGGCAGCGCCGACCGCACCTACACCGCGACCGGCACCGACGCCGCGGGTGACCCGTTCACCGTGACGATGGACGACCTGTACCAGTCCGACTACGACATCTCCGGTGACTCGATCTGGGGTGAGGCCGACCTGACCTGGCTGCTGTCGACCATGGAAGGCGTGAGCGTCGACTCGATCGACACGACCGCCGACTACAGCGACGACGCCACGGTCTGGACGGTCAAGCGGCTCTCGGTCAAGCAGGGCGGCACGTGGGTCAAGCTCGGCCGACGCGACTCCTTGAAGGCCGCACCCGGCCAGACGCTCCACCTGCGAGCCGACCTCGCGAGCCCCACGGGCACGGGGGAGTTCCCGTTCACCGTCCAGGTCCCGGTCAACCCGAAGGGCCGCTACGGCCAGATCTCGTTCATCGGGGGCAGCGACTTCTACCCGCGCGGGCTCTACAAGGCGGAGACTCCCCAGGAGGTCAACGACGCGCTCGCCGGCGCGCCGCGCAACGACCAGGGCGTCGGGCAGCTGGAGATCTTCGCTCCGAAGTCCCAGGTCTCGTCGACGACCACGGCGCCGTTCGGCACCGTCATCCGGGGCTCGAAGTACGTCGGGCTGAAGATCAAGTTCTGATCGCAGGACCAGCTGACCTGCGGGCCGGAGACGCCATGGACGGCGTCCTCGGCCCGCAGGTGTTCTAGCGTGGGGGCATGTCCCCGATCGACCCGTCCGCCAGCCTGCTCTGCCTGATCCGCGACTCGGTGATCGGCGAGGACCAGGTCATGTCGACGCCGTACGGACGTCGCCGGGTCACCTACGCCGACTACACGGCCTCGGGCCGCGCCTTGTCGTTCATCGAGGACTTCATCCGGGAGCAGGTGCTGCCGACCTACGCCAACACCCACACGGAGTCCAGCGGCACCGGCCTGCAGACGACGCGCCTGCGCGAGGAGGCGCGGGACATCATCCGCGAGTCGGTCGGCGGCGACGAGGACACGGTCGTGCTGTTCACCGGCTCGGGGTGCACGGCGGCGATCGACAAGCTGATCGGCGTGCTGGGACTGCGACTGCCGTCGGTGCTGGAGGACCGGTACGCCCTCAGCGAGCACATCCCGCCGGTGGAGCGGCCGGTCGTGTTCCTCGGGCCCTACGAGCACCACTCCAACGAGATCCCGTGGCGCGAGTCGATCGCGGACGTCGTGACCATCCGCCAGGACGCCGACGGGGGAGTGGACCTCGACGACCTGGCCGAGCAGCTGGCGAAGCATGCCGACCGGCCGTTGAAGATCGGGTCGTTCTCGGCCGCCAGCAACGTCACCGGCATCGTGTCCGACACCGCCGCCATCTCCACCCTGCTGCACGAGCACGGCGCCCTGAGCTTCTGGGACTTTGCCGCGGCCGCGCCGTACGTCGACGTCGAGATGGGCGCCCCCGGTGACCCGGCGGCCAAGGACGCGATCTTCCTCTCGCCGCACAAGTTCATCGGCGGCCCCTCGACGCCAGGCGTCCTCGTGGCCCGGCGCAGCCTGTTCGCCAACCGGGTGCCGACCACGCCCGGCGGCGGCACCGTCCTGTACGTCAACTCCGACGACCACCGGTACTTCGAGGACCCCACCCACCGCGAGGAGGGCGGGACGCCGGCGATCATCGAGTCCATCCGGGCCGGGTTGGTCTTCCAGCTCAAGGCGGCGGTCGGCACCGACACCATCCGCGCGCAGGAGGCGCGGCACCTGCGCCGCGCCGTCGCCGCGTGGCGCGACGAGCCCGCCATCGAGCTCCTCGGCAACCTCGAGCGCGAGCGGCTGTCGATCGTGTCCTTCGTGGTCCGGGCGCCCTCGGGGCGCTACCTCCACCACAACTACGTGGTGGCCCTGCTCAACGACCTCTTCGGCATCCAGTCGCGGGGCGGCTGTTCCTGTGCGGGCCCGTACGGTCACCGCTTGCTCGGCATCGACCTGGACCGGTCGCACGAGTTCGAGCGCGAGATCGCCGGCGGCTGCGAGGGGATCAAGCCCGGCTGGGTGCGGGTCAACTTCAACTACTTCGTGTCCGATGCGGTCGTCGACTACGTCGTCGAGGCGGTGCGGATGGTGGCGGCGGACGGCTGGAAGCTGCTGGGGGACTACCTCTTCGACACGGTCTCGGGCCGCTGGCGGCACCGCGAGGGCGTCATCACGCCACCCCTGTCCCTCCGCGACGTCGTGTACGCCGACGGGGAGGTGCACATGCCACGCCACCACGAGCGTGCCGACGAGTCGGTGCTGGCCCAGCACCTGGAGGAGGCGGCCGCGATCCTGGCGGCGGCGACTGCCCCGGACCTCAGCACCCACCCCGGGTCCGTGAGCGGCGACTTCGAGCACCTGCGCTGGTTCGAACTGCCATCCTCGGCCCTGTCCTGAGCCCCGTTCGCCCCGCGAGCACGGGGTGCTGCAGATCACCCTTGCGCGAATGTGATCAACGCCGACCCGGCGACGTACACTGTAAGAGTCGCATCAGCGATGACACTCATTACACCAACGGTGGCCCCGGACGGGCCGAAGAGGACGAGAAGCACCATGAGCACCGAGCTGCACCTGGCCAACGGAATCGTCGAGGGACGGGTCCACACGAGCACCGACCGCGCCCTCCTGCGCACCCTGGAGCTCGCCCGGCAGGAGCGGCGCAGGAGCCAGCCCCGGCGTCACTGGGCCCTGCGCTCGCGCGTCCGCTGAACCCAGCGGACCGCGCCCGGCAGCGCGGGGGAGGGGCCTCTGGCAGGCTTCGGCCATGAGTCAGCAGCCTGCGCAGCCCACTGCCGCCGCGACCGCGGAGTCCGAACCGCACCGCAGCATCACCCTCACCAAGATCGGTGACGGCCGCTTCAAGGCCAGCAACGCCCGGGGCGGTGAGACCTTCCTCGGGCCAGGGGGAGACGACCCGGACTTCACGCCGGTGGAGCTGCTGCTCGCGGCCATCGCCGGGTGCAGCGGCATCGACGTCGACCTCATCACCGCCAAGCGCGCCGAGGCCGAGCAGTTCGAGATGACGATGTCGGGGGAGAAGATCCGCGACGACCGGGGCAACCGGCTCGTCGACCTCCGGCTCACCTTCGACCTGCGGTTCCCCGACGACGAGCACGGCGACGCCGCTCGGGCGGCCCTGCCCCGCGCGCTCGAGATGACGCGCGACCGGTTGTGCACCGTCAGCCGTACCGTCGAGGTGGGTACCCCGGTGGCCTTCGAGCTCGCCTAGCCTCCGCCCTCGGCCGCCGGCAGGTCGAACCGGATCGTCGTGCCGCGGCCGTCCGAGCCGGGAAGCGCAACGATCCGGCCTCCGTGTCGCTCCACGATCGTGCGACAGATCGCCAGCCCCAGACCGGTCCCGGGGTACTGGGTGTCGAGTGCGTGTGCGCGGTGGAAGCGCTCGAAGACCAGGACGCGCTCCTCCTCGGGGATGCCGATCCCGTGGTCGGAGAGCTCGAGCTCCACGCGGTGCCCCTGAGCGCGGCCGGTGAGTCGGATGGCGGGAGTGGTCCCAGGCGTGACGTACTTGAGCGAGTTGCCGATGAGGTTGGAGAGCAGCTGCGTGAGCATGTCCGGGTCGCCGAGGACGTACGGCACCTCGTCGGCAGCCTCGATCTCGGCGATCTCGTCCGGATCGACGATGGCAGCGATGTCGGCCACCAGCCCGTCCGGCCCGCCGAGACAGACGGGCTCCGGGTGCAGCTCCGCGCCGCCGGCGAGCGCTTCGTCGAGCAGCTCGCTGATGAGACCGTTCATGCGGTCGACGCCCCCGCGCGCCCGGCGCAGGGCGTTGCCCAGCTGTGCCGGGTCGTCGATCAGCTCCTCGGCGAGGTCGAGCCAGCCCATCGTGGCCGACAGCGGGCTTCGGAGGTCGTGCGCCACGATGCCGGCGAAGTCAGCGAGCTGGCGGGCCTTGCGTTGCTCGTCCGTCACGTCGCGGTAAACCTTGAGCACGCCCGGGTCGACGTCGAAGGCGAAGCCACCGGTCAGGGGAGCGGCCGTGATCGCAAGGATGCGCGTCTGCCCGTCGGCCAGGGGGAGGACGACGTCCTGGGTGACCGGCCGGCGTTCGGCGCGGGCCCGCACCGAGGGATGCTCCTCCGGCGGAAGTGGCGACCCGTCCACGCGCTGCAGCGGGTAGTCGTGGACGTTCTGCGAACCGGCCGCCGCGGTCTGGGCCAGCAGCCGGCTCGCGGCACTGTTGTGCTCCACGAACCTCCCGGCGTCGTCCACGACGATGAGACCTTCGGTCATCGCCTCGTACATCGCGGCGAGGCGCTCGGCGCGGCGGCGTTCCTCGGTGACGTCGCGGTAGACCACGACGGCGCCGGGAGCGTCGGGGCGCGAGGAGGTGGCGGTCAAGGGGGAGGCGGTGACGACGACGAGCCGGTCGTCGCCGTCGCGCAGCGTGAGGACCACCTCCTGCCGGACGACCTCTCCGGTGGCCATGGCACGGCGGGACGGGTGCTGCTCCACCGACAGGGGCTCTCCCGCGACCGTCCGCACCGACAGCGACCCCGGGGCGTCGTCCGCGTCGAGGGTGCCGACCAGTCGGCTCGCCGCGGCGTTGACGTGCTGGACGCTTCCGTCCCGGCCCACGATGACGATGCCCTCGGTCATGGCCTCCGACAGCGCCGCGAAGAGCTCGTCGGTGGCGCGCACGCCGGTGCCATCGTGGTCAGTCACGGCCGGCCCGGGCCTGTGCGGTGAGCCCCGTGCTGAGCTGCTGGATCTCCTCCACCAGCGCGCGCAGACGGATGCCCTCCGAGGACTCCGAGACCGATGAACCTCGAGTGACCAGCAACAGGTCGACGGCGTCGCCGAGGGCCTGGACTGCGTCGGTGACGCTGCGCGCCTCGCGCGAGGACGCAGGAGCGGCAGGTCCCGGCGGATGGATCCACCGGTAGCCCACCCCGCTCTCGGTGCGCAGGTAGACGGGGTCGCGCGCCTCGTCGCCGAGCTTGGCCCGCAGCGATCGCATGTGGGTCCGGAGCGCCCCGCGCGCCTCCGCGCCGGCAGTCGGCCCCCAGATGTGCTGGACGATCCGTCGATGGGTGAGCACCCGCCCCGGGGCCTTGGTCAGGAGGTCGAGGATGAGCCACTCTGTCTCAGTCAGCCGGATCTCGGCGTCGTCGTCGAACACCTGCCGGGTCGTGTGGTCCACGGTCAGCTGACCGAACGAGCGACGGACGGGCCGCTCGGACGCGGTCGTGAGCCTTCGCTCGGCGGCCGCGAGCCGGGCCCGCAGCTCCGCCACCTCGAACGGCTTGTCGATGAAGTCGTCGGCGCCCGCGTCGAGCGCGTCGGCCTTCCGGCGACGCTGGGTGCTGCCGGAGACCACGAGGATCGGCGCGTCGGTGAACTCCCGCAGCTGACCGATCACCCGGAGGCCGCCGAGGTCGGGCAGCCCGAGATCGAGGAGGATGAGGTCGGGCTGCTGCTCGCGAGCGGCCTGGACGCCCTGCGCGCCGGTGCGAGCGGCCACGGACAGGTACCCGAGGTGCCGGGTGAGCTCCATCAGCACCTCGACAGTCCGGGGCTCGTCCTCGATCACGAGCACCGTCGTCACGGCGGCAGCCTACGCCCAGGAGCGGGCCTCGGGCGGGACGCCAACCCGCCAACTGTTCACGAATTCCTCACAACCCTGTCTCGGGTTCTTGTGGTTCTGCCTCGTGGGGCCCGCACAGTGGTGAGATGGCGAAGATCCTCGTGGCCGACGACGATCCCGACATCCTCGAGCTGGTCCAGACCTTCTTGGAGATGGCGGGTCACGACGTCGTGGGCGCCGTGGACGGGCTTTCTGCCTATGAGGCGCTGAGCTCGGGAGCGTTCGAGGCCAGCGTCCTGGACAACCTGATGCCGGGGATGACCGGGCCCGAGGTCGTCGCCGCCTGTCAGACCCTGGAGCCCCGCCCGGTGCTCGTGCTGTTGTCCGCGCTCGCGAGCCGGCAGGACATCCGCGAGGGCTTCATCGCCGGCGCCGACGACTACATCGCCAAGCCGTTCGCCCGGCAGGAGCTGGTCCAACGCATCGCGACGCTGCTGGAGCAGCAGCAGTTCCCCCACGAGTGCGTCGAGGCCGAATAGCCCCCTTGTTCGGCTCGACGAAGGGCGCGGCGATGCCGCGTCCGGGGTGGGGTGGCCGGGCTTGCTCGGTCGCCCCATCTTTGGGCGGCCCGGCTCAGCCGATCGACACCGACTGGATCTCGACGGCCGTCTCGGGTGCCCCGTCGCCCATCCCGTTGGCGTTGTCCGTCCCGGCCTTCGCGACCTTCTTGACCAGCGCGACGCCGTCGGGGCCGACGCTGCCGAACACGGTGTACGCCGGGGGCAGGGGTGTGTCGGCGTACACGATGAAGAACTGTGACCCGTTGGTGTCCGGGCCGGCGTTGGCCATGGCCAGCGTGCCCGCGGGATAGGTCTCCTTGCCGGACAGCTCGTCCTTGAAGGAGTAGCCCGGACCGCCGCCGCCGGTGCCGGTCGGGTCGCCGCACTGGAGCACGTAGATGCCCTGGGTGGTGAGCCGGTGGCAGCTGGTGTTGTCGAAGTAGCCCTGCTTGGCCAGGGAGGCGAACGAATTCACGGTGCACGGCGTCGTGTCGGCGTCCAGCGTGAGGTCGAGGTCGCCCTGGTTGGTGGCCATCGTGCCGGTCACCTTCCCGGTCATCGTGGCAGAGGATGGCGGCGGGTCCACCTCCTTCGCCGGCGGCGTGCCGTCGCTGCTGTAGCTGCACGGGGTCCCGCTGGCGCTCGCCTTCGGGTCCGAGGCGCTGCTGGAGGAGTCGTCGCCCCCACACGACGTCAGGACTCCGCTCAGGGCAAGCGTGAGGGCGGCGACGGTCATCGACGTGAGCTTGGGCATGCGCCCGATGCTAGGACAGCGCCGGTGAACGCCACCGGCCGGGCGCTGACCCTAGGGTGCTCCCATGTCCCTTCCTGCCGCGGGCAGCACGGGGGAGGGGTTCGCCCGCTTCTGGCGGGCCGCAGCGGTCTCCGGCCTGGGCACCTACGTCACGCTGTTCGCCCTCCAGGCGCTGGTCGTCCTGACGTTGCACGGATCGTCATCCGACGTGGGCTGGGTGAACGCCGCGCGCTGGCTGCCGTACCTGGTCGTCGGCCTGGTGGTCGGCGCGGTCGTGGACGGACGGCGGAGGCTACCCCTGATGGTCGGGACGGAGCTGGCACAGGCCGGGGTCCTCGGCCTGATCCCCCTGCTGTGGTGGCTCGACGCCCTCACCCTGCCCGTGCTGATCGCGGTGGTGCTGGTCTACGGGACCGTGGCGGTGGTCAACAGCGCCGCCGAGATGTCCCTGCTGCCGCGGCTCGTGCCGCGCGCTCAGCTGCAGCCGGCGCACGCACGCATCGACGGTGCGGACGCGGCAGCCTCGACCACCGGTCCCGCTCTCGGCGGAGTGCTCGTCTGGGCGGTCGGTGCTCCGCTGGCGGTCCTGGTCGACACTCTGTCCTACCTGTACTCGGCCTGGACCCTGCGAGGTATCCGCCTCGACGAGCCCGCTCCTCGCACGGGCGTCACGGCCCGGCAGCTCCTGGCCGACGTACGAGAAGGCGTGCGGTGGGTGTACGCCGGGTCAGGGCTGGCCACGTTGGCCGTCGCCACGCACATCTGGTTCGCCGCACACGCGATCGTCGGAGTCGTGCTCGCACCGTACGTCCTGCGCACCCTCGACCTGTCGGTCCTGCAGTTCGGCGTCATCGGTGCGGTGGGGGGAGTGGGCGCCGTCCTCGGTGCGGCCGTCACGACCGCGGTGGGCCGGCGGCTCGGCACTGGACTGACGATCATCACCTGCCACCTCATCCACGTCGTCGCGACCATGGTCTTCCTCCTGGCCGGTCCCGGCTCGGCCCTCGTGGTGGTCGCCGCGGGGCAGGGGTTCTACGGGCTCGCCATGGGCATGAGCAACTCGCACGAGATGAGCTACCGCCAGCTGATCACCCCCGACGCGTTGCAGGCCCGGACCAACACCACGATGCGGTCGCTCAACCGGGCCGTGGTGGTGTTCGTGGCCCCGGTCGCAGGCATCGTCGCGGATGCGTGGGGGATCCGGCCGATGCTCGTCGTCGCGGCCGTCGTCTTCGCGCTGTCGGCCACGACGCTGGCGGTGACCCCCTTCCGATCGGTGCGCGCGCCGGACTAGCGTGACCCGGCGGCCTGCAGCCTCGCGGAGATCGGCTCGAGGTCGCCCACCAGGGTTGTTCGCTCGCGGTCGTCCAGGACGGCGTACGCCGGAAGGGCGAGCGCGTCGGTGAGGTCCTCGACCCGTTGCTTCACGTCCCGGCCGGCCGCCGTGAGCCAGCCCTCGTCGTCGACCAGGCCACGAGCGCGCATGGACTCCCTGACAGCCGCGAGCTTCCGCTTCGGGAGGTGGTGGATCCGGCCGAACTTCTCCGCCGGCATGCCCTCCGAGAGCGCGTGCAGCGCGTGCGCCTCGGTCCCGCCGATCCGTTCGGTCACCAGAGCGAGGTTGTGGCCGTCGCCGCGGTGCTCGCGCAGGAGCGTGGCCGCGTGCCAGAGGCGGCCGATCGGCTCGTCGGGACAGGGGAGTGCCTGCAACCCGGCGAACAGCGCCCGGCCCTCCGGCGGCGCCGAGAGGGCTGCCCGTTCCATGGCCTCGGCGGCGCGAACGACGGAGTCGCTGTCCGCCAGGTCGCCGAGGATCCGCCGCAGGGCCGCCACCACGCCGGTCAGGCGGGCCGTCAGGGCCGCCTCGGGCGTCGTCCGCTCCCACACGTACGGGATGTGGCGGGCGACCTCCTCGGGCTGGAAGTTGTAGAAGATCGCGTGCACCGTCGCCGCGCCGGCCCGGCCCAGCGGCGCGGCTCGCCCGGCGAAGTAACCGTCCCAGTAGTTGTCCCGAAGGCCGAGCGCGTGCAGCTCTTCGTTCGGCTCCTCGGAGAACAGGACGGTCAAGTGGACCGGCTCGATCAGCTCGTGCATCTTCCGGACGAACGACGTCACGCGCTGCTCCTCACGATTCACGACCTGACTGACTCATGGAGGTCGCGGAAATCATCGCGCAGTGTGCGCTGATCGTCCGGTATCACCCGTCGCCGTGCCTCAATGTGTGGAGGACGCCTCGGTCCGAGGGGGACCCACGAGCCCGCCAGAATCGGGATGAAGTGACATAATGTCGCTTATCGGACAT
>CAWARQ010000002.1:0-1033800 GCA_963784545.1 uncultured Actinomycetota bacterium
AGACGCACAGGAGCCTCACCCACGACGGGGATCGGTCTCGGGGCAACCTTCAAAACTTTACGGGGTCCGACTCGGTGAGTCAACTCGGATCGAGTCGCCTCCCGGGCCCTCGCCCGCCGGCCGCGTCGAGCTTCTGCTCACTGCGACCTGGAGAAACCTAGCAGGGCTCCGGAACCCCCACAAAATCGGGGGTCAGGAGCGCCGCACCGCGGCTCGGTAGGCCGACACCGTGGGCTCGTCCGGCAGCCAGAAGCGCCACGGACGATCGGCCGCCAGGCGCAACCCCACGCGCGGTCCCGAGCGGACCTCGGGGGGCTCCGGGCCGGGCTCCACCACCACCTCGGGGCCGGTCAGCGACAGGGTGTTGTGGGTCAGGTCCAGGCCCAGGGCGACGCAGAGCCGGGCGGGTCCCCGGGCCAGCTCCCGGTCCGCCGCTCCCCCGCGTCGCCGCCGCGCGACCTCGAGGCCGTCGACCACCTCACCGGCGCGCATGAGGACCGCCGAGGCGGTGCCGACGGGACCGCACACGATGTTGGCGCAGTGGTGCATCCCGTAGCTGAAGTACACGTACAGGTGTCCCGGCGGGCCGAACATCACCCGGCTGCGCGGGGTCGGCCCGCGGCCCGCGTGGGAGCCCGGGTCGTTCTCGCCGTCGTAGGCCTCCACCTCGGTCAGCCGCACCGCGACGTCCCCGTGCCGCACCACGGCGCCGAGCAGCCGGGGCGCGACCTCCAGGACCGGGCCGGACAGCAGGTCGGTCAGGTCAGGCACGCCACCGGTCCAACGCTCCGGTCAGCTCGCTCAGCTGCTCGCGGACCCGTACCGGTGCCGTGCCGCCGCGCCCGGACCGGGAGGCCACCGAGCCCTCCACCGTGAGCACCGCCCGGACCTCCGGGGTCAGGTGGTCGGAGATCTCGGCGAGCTGGTCGTCGGAGAGGTCGGCGAGCTCCACGCCGAGCTCCTCGCACCGGCGCACACAGGCACCGGCGACCTCGTGCGCCACCCGGAACGGCACGCCCTCGCGGACGAGCCACTCCGCGACGTCCGTGGCGAGCGAGAAGCCCTGAGGTGCGAGCTCCCGCATGCGTCCGGTGTCGAAGGTGAGCGTGGCGACCAGGCCGGTCATCGCGGGCAGCAGCACGAGCAGCGTGTCCACGGCGTCGAAGACCGGCTCCTTGTCCTCCTGGAGGTCGCGGTTGTAGGCGAGCGGGAGGGCCTTGAGGGTGGACAGGATGCCGGTGAGGTCGCCGATCAGTCGGCCGGCCTTGCCGCGGGCGAGCTCGGCGATGTCGGGGTTCTTCTTCTGCGGCATGATGCTCGACCCCGTCGACCACGAGTCGTGGAGCGTGACGAAGCCGAACTCGCGCGTCGACCAGAGGATCACCTCCTCGGCGAGCCGACTGACGTCGATGCCGACCTGCGCCAGGACGTAGGCGAGCTCGGCGACGAAGTCGCGGGCGGCGGTGCCGTCGATCGAGTTGGCGGCCGAGCCGGCGAAGCCGAGCTCGCGGGCGACGAGCTCCGGGTCGAGGCCGAGGCTGGACCCAGCGAGCGCGCCGGCGCCGTACGGCGACTCCGCGCTGGTCCGCCGCTGCCAGTCCGCGAGCCGGTCGAGGTCTCGCACCAGCGGCCACGCGTGCGCCAGCAGGTGGTGGGACAGGAGCACCGGTTGCGCGTGCTGGAGGTGCGTGCGGCCCGGCATGATCACGTCGAGGTGGCCACGCGCCTGCTCCGCCAGGGCGGTCGCGAGGGCGGCGACGCAGTCGACGACGTCCTCGGCGCGGTCCAGCAGGTACCGGCGGAGCAGCGTGGCGATCTGGTCGTTGCGGGACCGCCCGGCGCGCAGCCGGCCGCCGACGTCGGGCCCGACCTCCTCGAGCAGGAGCCGTTCGAGCGCGCCGTGCACGTCCTCGTCGGTGGGGTCGGGCTGCAGGTCGCCCGCGGCGTACCGCTCCCCCAGGACGTCGAGCCCGCGATGGATCTCCGCCGCCTGGTCGGCGGTCAGCAGCCCGGCGGCCTCGAGCGCCTTGGCGTGGGCGTGCGACCCGGCGAGGTCGTAGGGCGTCAGGCGCCAGTCGAAGTGCGTCGACCTGGACAGCGCCTCGAGCTCCGGCGAGGGACCGCTCTCGAAGCGGCCGCCCCACAGCTTGCCCTCGTTCGTGCCCTGCTGATGACCCGCCATCAGTCGGTCCCGGACTCGATCGCGGCGTGGTCCAGGGCCTCACCGAGATCCGGGTCGCCCGCGAGCCCGGGGTTGTCGGTGATCCGGTCGAACCCGCCGGCCGGCAGCTCGCCGAGCAGGGTGCCGTGCTCGACGAGGACCTGCCCCTGGTCCAGCGGCTGGGTGGCGTACAGCTCCAGCTTCGCGCGCGAGTCGGCGATGTCGAGGTTGCGCATCGTCAGCTGCCCGATGCGGTCGGTGGGCCCGAAGGCGGCGTTGTCGGTGCGCTCCATCGAGAGCCGGTCCGGGTGGTAGGAGAACGCCGGACCGCTGCTCGCCAGGATCGTGTAGTCCTCGCCGCGTCGCAGCCGCAGCGTCACCTCCCCGGTCACCAGGGACGCGATCCAGCGCTGGATGGCTTCGCGCAGCATCAACGCCTGGGGGTCGAGCCAACGACCCTCGTAGAGGAGCCGGCCGAGGCGGCGGCCCTCGGCGTAGTAGCTGGCGAGGGTGTCCTCGTTGTGGATCGCGTTGAGCAGCCGCTCGTACGCCGTCCACAGGAGCGCCATTCCGGGCGCCTCGTAGATGCCCCGGGACTTCGCCTCGATGATGCGGTTCTCGATCTGGTCGGACATGCCGAGTCCGTGACGACCGCCGATCTCGTTGGCCTGGTGGACGAGGGCGATCGGCCCCTCAGGACCGTCGTAGGTCCTGCCGTTGATCGCCACCGGGCGGCCCTGGTCGAACCGGACCGTGACGTCCTCGGGTGCGATCTCGACGGCCGGGTCCCAGAACTTCACGCCCATGATCGGCTCGACGGTCTCCAGCGACACGTCGAGGTGCTCGAGGGTCTTCGCCTCGTGGGTGGCGCCCCAGATGTTGGCGTCGGTCGAGTAGGCCTTCTCCTGGCTGTCGCGGTACGGCAGGTCGTGCTCGGTCAGCCACTGACTCATCTCGCTGCGCCCGCCGAGCTCGCGGACGAAGTCGGCGTCGAGCCACGGCTTGTAGATGCGCAGGTCGGGGTTCGCCATGAGCCCGTAGCGGTAGAACCGCTCGATGTCGTTGCCCTTGAACGTCGACCCGTCGCCCCAGATGTCGACGCCGTCCTCGTGCATCGCGCGCACCAGCATCGTGCCGGTGACGGCCCGGCCGAGCGGCGTGGTGTTGAAGTAGGCGCGACCGCCGGAGCGGACGTGGAACGCGCCGCAGGCCAGCGCCGCGAGACCCTCCTCGACGAGCTGTCGCCGGCAGTCGACGGCGCGGGCGAGCTCGGCACCGTAGGCGAGCGCCCGGTCGGGGACGCCCGAGACGTCCGGCTCGTCGTACTGGCCGATGTCGGCGGTGTAGGTGCACGGGATCGCACCCGCCTCGCGCATCCAGGCGACCGCGACCGAGGTGTCGAGGCCGCCGGAGAAGGCGATGCCGACGCGTTCGCCGACGGGCAGGGAGGTCAGAACCTTGCTCAACTAGGACAGCTCCTGGTGGTTGGTCTCGCTACGGGTCAGGTCGAGGAAGCGCTGGGCCAGCGCGGGTCCGCCCGCCGGCTCACGGCCGATGACCAGGACGGTGTCGTCGCCGGCGATCGAGCCGAGCACGTCGGGCAGCTCGGCCTTGTCGAAAGCGCTGGCGAGGAAGTTCGCGGCCCCCGGCGGGGTGCGCAGGACGGCGAGGTTGGCGCTGCCCTCGGCGCTGACGAGCAGCTCCGAGCACAGGCGGGCCAATCGCGCCCGCGAGGCCACGGTCTCGTGCGGTGCGTGCGGGGTCCGGTCGCCGCCCTCGGCCGGGACGGCGTACACGAGCGCGCCGTCGCTGCCGCGCACCTTGACCGCGTCCAGCTCGACGAGGTCGCGGCTGAGCGTGGCCTGGGTGACGTGCAGGCCGGCCTGCCCGAGGAGGTCCGCCAGCTCGGTCTGCGACCGGACCTCGTGGGCGCTCACGAGCTCGACGATCAGCTGGTGCCGGGCGCCCTTGGTCGTCGGACGGAGCGTCGTGGGCCGCAGTGCCGTCCCCTTCCGTGGGTCAGTCATCGGTGCCCTCCAGCAGCCAGGTGAGGATCGCCTTCTGCGCGTGACGGCGGTTCTCGGCCTCGTCCCAGACGACGCTGCGCGGACCGTCGATCACCTCGGCCGCCACCTCCTTTCCACGGTAGGCCGGAAGGCAGTGCAGGAAGATCGCGTCGGGGTCGGCCAGGGAGAAGAGCTCTGGAGTCACGGCCCAGGCACCGAAGGTGTGGATCCGCTCCTCGGCCTCGTCCTCCTTGCCCATGGAGATCCACGTGTCCGTGACGACCACGTCGGCCCCCGCGACCGCCCGCGTCGGGTCGGGCTCGAGGATCGCGCTGCCTCCGGTGCCGTCGGCGATCCGGGCGGCCTCGTCGACCATCTGGGTGTCGGGCTCGAAGCCGGCAGGCGAGCTGATCCGGACGTGCATGCCGGCGGTGGCGCCGGCGAGCAGCCAGGAGCTGCCCATGTTGCAGGCACCGTCGCCGACGAACGCCGCGGTGGCACCGGCCAGCTCACCCCGGTGCTCGCGGATCGTCAGCAGGTCCGCCAGCAGCTGGCAGGGGTGGAAGTCGTCGGTGAGCGCGTTCACGACGGGCACGCCGGCGTGCTCGGCCATCTGGTCGAGGCGGTCCTGGCCGTAGGTGCGCCACACGATGGCGCTGGCCTGACGACCCAGGACGCGCGCGACGTCGGCGACGGACTCGCGCACGCCGATCCCGGCGAGCGCACCGTCCACGAGCATGGGGTTGCCCCCGAGCTCGGCGATGCCGGCGGCGAACGACGCCTGGGTGCGCAGCGTCTGCTTGTCGAAGATCATCGCCACCGTCTGCGGCCCGGCCAGCGGCGAGACGTCGTACGGCGCGGCCTTGAGGCGCACCGCGAGGTCGAGGACGGCAGCCTGCTGCGTGGGGCTGAGGTCGTCGTCGCGCAGGAAGTGTCGGGTCACGGGCGAGTCTCCTCGGCTTGGTCGAGCATGGAGGGCCAGGCCGCCGCGAACGCGTCGAGGTCCGGCTCCGGGATCGTGAGTGGCGGGGCGAACCGGAGCCTGGCCGGGCCGGTGTTGTTGAGCAGGAAGCCACGGCTCTGGGCCCGTGCCACGACCGCCGCGGCGGTCTCGCCCGGGAGCTGGGCGCCGACGAGGAGTCCGCGGCCCTCGGCTCGTACGCCGTCCCCGGTGGTCAGGATCGCCCGGAGCTGATCGCCGCGGGCCACGGTCGCCTCGAGCAGCCCCTCCTTCTCGATCGTGTCGAGGACCGCGAGCGCCGCCGCGCAGGCCACGGGGTTGCCGCCGAAGGTGGTGCCGTGGTTCCCGGGCTCGAGCAGGGAGGCGGACTCCCCCAGTCCGAGGGTGGCGCCGATCGGGATCCCGCCGCCCAGGCCCTTGGCCAGCGTGATGACGTCCGCCCCGAGGGTGACGTCGTGGGCGAGCCACTCCCCGGTCCGGCCGATGCCGGTCTGCACCTCGTCCAGCCACAGGAGGGAACCGTGCTCGCGGGTGATCCGGCGGGCGTCGGCGAGGTAGCCCGCGGGCGGGACGACCACGCCCGCCTCGCCCTGGATCGGCTCGAGCACGACGGCGGCGGTCTCGTCGGTGACCGCCGCGGCCAGCGCCTCGGAGTCGCCGTACGGCACCCAGGTGACGTGACCCGGAAGTGGCTCGAAGGGCTCGCGGTAGGCCGCCTTGTGCGTGAGGGCGAGCGCACCCATCGTCCGGCCGTGGAAGGACCCCTCAGCCGCGACGAGATGGGTCCGCCCGGTGCGCCGAGTGATCTTGAGCGCGGCCTCGTTCGCCTCCGCCCCGGAGTTCGAGAAGAAGACGCGACCCTCGGTGCGGGCCAGCCCGAGCAGCCGCTCGGCGAGCTCGACCTGCGGAGGGGTGGCGAAGAAGTTGGAGACGTGGCCCAGCGTCCGGAGCTGGGTCGTCACGGCGTCGACGAGGGCCGGGTGCCCGTGGCCCAGCGCGTTGACCGCGATGCCGCCGAAGAGGTCGACGTACTCGTGGCCGTCCTCGTCCCACACGTGCGCACCCTCCCCCCGCACGAGCGCGAGCCGTGGGGGGCCGAAGGTGTTCATGAGGGCTGACGGGTAGCGGTCCTTGATAGTGGTCACGGTGTCAGCCATGGGCTGCCTTCCTCGTACGGGTCTCGACGCCGGGCAGGACCTGGGTGCCGATGCCCTCGTCGGTGAAGAGCTCCAGGAGCACGGCGTGCGGTTCCCGCCCGTCGACCACCGTGGCACGGGCGACGCCCTGCTGGACAGCGGTGAGGCAGGCGCCCATCTTCGGCAGCATCCCGGCGTCGAGGGTCGGCATGAGCTCGGCGAGGGCCTCGGGGCTGATCTCCTTGACCACGTCGTCGCTGTCCGGCCAGTCTCGGTAGAGGCCCTCGACGTCGGTGAGGACCAGCAGCTTCTCGGCCTCGAGGGCGACGGCGAGGGCGGCCGCCGCGGTGTCGGCGTTGATGTTGTGGACGATGCCGGCGACGTCCGGGGCCACACTGGAGATGACCGGGATCCGGCCCGCTGCCACGAGGTCCTGAACGGCCTCGGGACGCACGCTGGCGACCTCGCCGACCAGACCGAGGTCCACCTCCTCCCCGTCGACCACGGTGTTGGCGGGCTTGGCGGTGAACAACCCGGCGTCCTCCCCGGACAGCCCGACCGCGAGCGGGCCGTGCTCGTTGATCAGCCCCACGAGCTCGCGCTGGACCTGGCCGACCAGCACCATGCGTACGACGTCCATCGTCTCGGGGGTCGTGACGCGAAGTCCGCCGCGGAACTCCGACTCGATGCCGAGGCGATCGAGCATCCGGGAGATCTGCGGGCCGCCGCCGTGGACGACCACGGGCCTGAAGCCGGCGAACCGCAGGAACGCGATGTCCTCGGCGAACGCGCGCTTGAGGTTGTCGTCGGTCATGGCGTTGCCGCCGTACTTCACCACGACGGTCTTGCCGTGGTAGCGCTTGAGCCAGGGCAGGGCGCCGGCGAGGGTGGCGGCCTTGGCGGCCGCGTCGGGGGTGGCTGTCATGTCGAGTACGCGCTGTTCTCGTGGACGTAGGCGTGGGTGAGGTCGTTGGTCCACACGGTCGCCTGCTGGTCGCCGGTCTTGAGGTCGATCGTCACGGTGACGTGACGGCCGCTGAGGTCGACGTTCTCGGGCGCCTCGCCCGGTGTGGAGCTGCGGCAGACCCAGACGTCGTTGATGGCGACGTCGAGGTCGGCCGGGTCGAAGGCGGCCCCGGTCGTGCCGATGCTCGCGAGCACACGGCCCCAGTTCGGGTCCTGACCGAAGATCGCGGCCTTGAACAGGTTCGAGCGGGCCACGCTGCGGCCGACCTCGACCGCGTCGTCCTCGCTGGCCGCTCCCAGCGTCGTGACGGCGATCTCGTGGTCGGCCCCCTCGGCGTCGGCGAGCAGCTGCATGGCGAGGTCGGTGCAGGCCTGCGTGAGCGCCTCGGTGAGCGCGGGCTCGTCCGGGGTCACGCCGCTGGCGCCGCTGGCCAGCACCGCGACCGTGTCGTTGGTGGACATGCAGCCGTCGGAGTCGAGCCGGTCGAAGCTGACCCGGGTGGCGGCCCGCAGCGCCCGGTCGAGGACCTCGGCGTCGGCGACGGCGTCGGTCGTGAGGACGACCAGCATCGTGGCGAGCTGAGGTGCGAGCATGCCGGCGCCCTTGGCCATCCCGGCCAGGGACCAGCCGTCCTTCTCGACCAGAGTCTGCTTCGGCACCGAGTCGGTGGTCATGATCGCGCGGGCGGCGTCCTCGCCGCCGTCCCCCAGCGCGTCGTACGCCGCGTCGACACCGGCCAGGAGCCGGTCTCGCGGGTTGCTGAGCCCGATGAGGCCGGTCGAGCAGACGAGCACGTCGCTGCCCCCGATCCCCAGTCGCTCGGCGGCGCGTTCGGCGACCGCGTGCGTGGTCTGGAAGCCCTCGGGCCCGGTGTAGCAGTTGGCGCCGCCGGAGTTGAGCACGATCGCGCGCGCGACGCCGTCCTTGATCACTTGCTGGCTCCACAGGACCGGGTTGGCGAGGCAGCGGTTCTTGGTGAAGACGCAGGCGGCGTCGTACCGCGGACCGTCGTTCACGACGAGCGCGAGGTCGGAGGCGCCGGAGGACTTCAGGCCGGCGGTCACGCCGGACGCCCGGAAGCCAGCGGGTGCGGTGATGCTCACGGTGCTCACGGGGCCAGTCCTACCGTCGTCAGGCCGGTCCGCTCGGGCAGGCCGGCCGCGAGGTTGAGGCACTGCACCGCGGCGCCGGCGGTGCCCTTGGCGAGGTTGTCGATCGCCCCGACGGCCACGAGCAGCCCGGCCGCTTCGTCGACGGTGACCTGGAGGTGCACGGCGTTGCTGCCGAGGACCGCCTGCGTCTGCGGCCACTGTCCCTCGGGCAGCAGGTGGACGAACGGCTCCTCGCCGTACGCCTTCTCGTACGTCGTCCGTACCTGCCCTGCGTCGACGCCGTCGGCGAGCCGGGCCGAGCACGTGGCGAGGATGCCGCGAGCCATCGGCACGAGCAGCGGGGTGAAGCTCACGATGACCTCGTGCTCGGTGAGCCGGCCGAGGTTCTGGGTGATCTCCGGGGTGTGCCGGTGCACTCCCCCGACGCCGTACGCCGAGGCGTTGCCCATGACCTCGCTGCCGAGCAGGTGCGGCCTGGCGGCCTTGCCGGCACCGCTGGTGCCCGAGGCGGCGACGATCGTGACGCGGGGCTCGACCAGGCCGGCCGCGACGGCCGGCGCCAGGGCCAGCGTGGACACGGTCGGGTAGCAGCCCGGGACCGCGATCCGGGTCGCGCCCACGAGCCGCCCACGCTGCCCCGGGAGCTCGGGCAGGCCATAGGGCCAGGAACCGGCGTGCTCGCCGCCGTAGAAGCGGCGCCACGCGTCGGGATCGGTCAGCCGGAAGTCGGCGCCGCAGTCGATGACGATCACCTCGTCGCCCAGCTGCGCGGCGAGCTCGGCCGACTGACCGTGCGGCAGCGCCAGCACGACCACGTCGTGTCCGGCCAGCGTCTGCGCCGAGGTCTCGGCCAGCACTCGGTCGGCCAGCGGGAGGAGGTGCGGCTGGAGGTCACCGAGCCGCTGTCCGGCGTTGCTCCCCGCCGTGAGGGCGCCGATCTCGACCTCGGGGTGGCCCAGGAGCAGGCGCAGGACCTCGCCCCCGGCGTACCCGGTGGCTCCCGCGACGGCGACCTGGAGCGGCATGCGCATGACTATACAAACAGATGCATGTTCATGTGAAGGCGGGGACGGCGTGGCCTTCGTCATACCCGCTGGTTAGCCTCGGAGCCATGACGCGCCTCGAGCACGAGTCCTACCTGGCCCACATCGGCACGGAGTCCCGGCTGTTCCGGGAGGCTCTCACCGACGTGGAGCCCTCGGCAAGGGTCCCGGCCTGCCCGGACTGGAACGCCGACGACCTGCTGTGGCACCTCGGGAGCGTGCAGGACTTCTGGGCACGGGTCGTGGAGGGGCGGCCCGAGCAACCGGCCGAGGACGAAGCAGGTCAGGACTCGGCGGACCGCCCGAAGGGTCACGGCGCGCTCCTCGACTTCTTCGACACCGCGCACGAGCGGCTGATGGCCGCACTGGCGGGCCTCGATCCCGCCGAGGAGGCCTGGACCTGGTCCTCCGACCACACGGTCGGTTTCATCGGGCGCCGCCAGGCGCACGAGGCGCTGATCCACCGGGTGGATGCCGAACAGACAGCTGGGAGATCGACCGACATCGACGCCCAGCTGGCCGCCGACGGTGTCCAGGAGTGCCTCGACGTGATCTACGGAGGATGCCCGCCGTGGGGCACGTGGAGCCCGCTGCCCCACTACGTCCGGTTCGACATGAGCGACGTGGACGAGTCGGTCTGGGTTCAGCTGGGCCGGTTCAGCGGAACCGACCCCGACGGCGTCTCGCACGAGGAGGAGGACATGCACGTGGTCCCCGACCCCGGCCAGGAGCCGGACGCGGTGATCGAGGCCGCCTCAGCCGCCGCGCTCGACCTGCGCCTGTGGAAGCGCGGCCCCGGCGACGACTTCCACCTCGCCGGCGACCGCTCGACGGTGGCTCGGGTGCGTGCGATCACGCACGCGCCGATCAACTGATCAGGTTCGCTGGACCGCGCCGGTGACCTCGGCCGCCCTCGCCACCCCGGCGTCCCGGGCCGCGGTCGCCTCGCCCTCCTTGAGGGTCCGGTCCGGGGCGCGGAAGCGCAGCGCGTAGGCCAGGGACTTCCTGCCCTCGCCGACCTGCGCGCCGGTGTAGACGTCGAACAGCTCGATCGACTCCAGCAGGTCGCCGGCGCCCTCGCGCAGCGCGGCCTCGACGGCCGCTGCCGGGACGTCGGCGCCGACGACGAGCGCGACGTCCTCCTTGGCCACCGGGTAGGTGGAGAACATCCGCGCCGGGCGCAGGTGCACCGCCCGCTCCAGCAGGGGCTCGAGGTCGACCTCGGCCGCCACCGAGCGCGGGGGCAGCCCGAAGGTCGTGCACACGCGGGGGTGCAGCTCGCCGGCGTGGCCGACCGGGAGGCTCTGTTCGCCACTGACGAGCCAGAGCTCGGCGCACCGGCCGGGGTGCCACGGCGCCAGGCTCGTCGACCGGGCCTCCAGCTCCAGCCCGAGGGCGTCGGCGACCGCGCGGGCACCCTCGACGGCGTCACTCCACTGCACGGACCGACCCTCGCCCCACCAGCCGGAGCGGGTCGCCTCCCCGGTCGCGACCAGGCCGAGGTGCAGGGGCTGGTCCGGGAGAGCCTTGAGCAGCGAGTCGAGCTCGGCATCGCTCGGTCGGCGATCGACCGGCAGGATCGGAGCGGGGTCGCTGCTCCGCGGCAGCGTGACGCTGGCTGTCTCGAAGAGGGCCACCGACGTCGCCCCGAGGCCGATGTTGCGGGCCGCCGTGCGCAACAGCGCCGGTAGCAGCGTCGTCGTCATCGCCGGCGCCTCGCTCGAGAGCGGGTTGGAGACCTCGAGCAGGTTCCGGCGGGGGTCGTCAGCGGTGAGCCCGAGGTCGTCGAGGTCACCGACTCCGACGAAGGGGAAGTCCACGACCTCGATCCAGCCGGCACCTGCCAGGGTGCGACCGATCCGGCGCCGCAGCTGCTGGCTGCGGGTGAGGCCGCGACCGCCCGGCGCTTTCGGCAGCACCGAGGGGACGTGGTCGTAACCGCGCAGGCGCACGACCTCCTCGACCAGGTCGTACGGGTCGGTGAGATCCGCGCGCCACGGGGGCGGGGTGACGGTCACTGCGTCGGCGTCCGCATCGACGGTGCAGCCGACCGCCTCGAGGTCGGCGACGACCTCCTCGGAGCTGATCGACATGCCGGCGATGCGCTCCGGGAGGTCTGCGGCCATCCGCACGGTCGGCATGGACGGCGGCGTGCCCACCACCGTCACGCCCGGGGCGGCCGTGCCGCCGCCGTACGTCGTGAGCAGCTCGACCACCCGGTCGGCGGCGGCCTCGCAGATGGTCGGGTCCACACCGCGCTCGTTGCGCTTGCCGGCCTCCGAGGAGATCTTGTGGCGCTTGCCGGTCCGGAACATCGAGGTGGCGTCCCAGTGCGCCGCCTCGACCAGGATGTGGGTGGTGCTCCCCGACATCTCGGTCTTCTCGCCGCCCATGACTCCGCCGAGCCCGATGAGGCCGGAGTCGTCGGTGACGACCAGGTCCTCGGGAGACAGCTCGCGGGTCGTGCCGTCGAGGGTGGTGAGTCGCTCCCCCGCGCTCGCCCGGCGTACGACGATCGGTCCGGTCAGCTTGTCCGCGTCGTACCCGTGGATCGGGCGGCCGAGCTCGAGCATGACGTAGTTGGTGACGTCCACGGCCAGGGAGATCGGCCGCATGCCGGCCTGCTGGATGCGCCGGGCGATGAAGTCAGGTGTCGACGCGGCCGGGTCGAACCCGGTGACCGTGCGCGCCACGAAGACCGGGCAGCCGTCGGGGTCCTCGACCCGGACCGGGTAGCCCTGGTCGTCGGCCGCGGGGGTGGGGCGCAGGGCAGGGTCGCGGAACCCGGACGCGCCCTCGACCGAGACAGCCACCTCCCGGGCGACGCCCCGCAGGGACAGGGCGTACGCGCGGTCGGGGTTGATCTCGAACTCGATGATCTCCTCGTCGAGCCCGAGCACCGGACGTGCGTCCTCGCCGGGCTCGCCGGCGTCGGCCGGCAGCACGATGATGCCGTCGTGGTCCTCGCCCAGCCCCAGCTCGCGGGCCGAGCAGATCATGCCGGCGGAGACGTGGCCGTAGGTCTTGCGTGCGGAGATCTCGAAGCCGCCGGGCAGAACGCCCCCGGGCAGCACGACGACGACCAGGTCGCCCGCGGAGAAGTTGTGTGCGCCGCAGACGATCCCTTGGGGATCACCCGTGCCATTGGCGTCACCGACGTCGACGGTGCACCAGTTGATGGTCTTGCCGTTCTTCTGCGGCTCGGCCTCCGCCGTGAGCACACGTCCGAGCACGAGCGGGCCGCTGATGTCGGCGCCGGGCGAGGTGAGGGCCTCGAGCTTGAGCCCGGTGAGGGTCAGTCGGGCACACATCTCCTCGGTGCTGACGTCGGCCGGAAGGTCGACGTAGTCGAGGATCCAGGACTTGGGGGTCTTCATCTCAGATCTCCGTCCCGAACATCGCGCTGAACCGGACGTCGCCCTCGAAGAGCGGTCGCAGGTCCTCCAGGTTGTGCCGGAACATGAAGCTCCGGTCGATGCCCATGCCGAAAGCGAAGCCGGTGTAGGTCTCGGGGTCGATGCCGCAGGCGAGCAGCACGCGCGGGTTCACGACTCCGCAGCCGCCCCACTCGATCCAGCCCTCCCCCCGGCACGTCCGACAGCTCTCGCTGTCGACCGAGCGGCAGACGAAGCAGCGCACGTCGACCTCGGCCGACGGCTCGGTGAACGGGAAGTACGACGGCCGGAAGCGCGTGTCGATCCCGTCGCCGAAGAGCCGGCCGGCCAGGTGGTCGAGCGACCCCTTGAGGTGCGCCATCGTGATGCCCTGGTCGACGACGAGGCCCTCGACCTGGTGGAACATCGGGCTGTGCGTCGCGTCGTACTCGTCGGTGCGGAACACCCGGCCGGGGCAGGCGACGTAGATGGGGGGCTTGCGGGAGAGCATGGTGCGCGCCTGGACGGGCGAGGTCTGGGTGCGAAGCACGACGTGGTGGTCGACCGGCTCGACCCAGAAGGTGTCCTGGAGGGTGCGGGCCGGATGGTTGGGGCCCAGGTTGAGGACGTCGAAGTTGAGCCACTCCGCCTCGACGACCGGGCCCTCCGCGATCTCCCAGCCCATCGCGACGAAGATGTCGGCGATCAGCTCGGACTGCAGCGTGATCGGGTGCCGGCCCCCGCGGCGGGTGCGGGAGGTGGGCAGGGAGACGTCCACGGTCTCCTCGACCAGCATCCGCTCCTCGTGCTCGGCCTCGAGCACGGCCAGCCGGGCGGCGAGCGCTTGGTTGACCGCGCCGCGGGCCTGGCCGACCCGCTGGCCGGCGTCCTTGCGGGCGGCCGGTGGCAGCGCGCCGATCTCACGGTTGGCCAGGGCCAGCGGCGACCGGTCACCGGCGTGGTCGAGACGGACCTGCTTGAGCCCCGCCAGGTCGGTGGCTGCCTCGATCGCCGCCAGCGCCTCGGAGCGCATGGCCTCGACGTGCTCCGCGTCCAGTGGGGTCACCTGGACGGGGTCGTACTCGGAATTCGGGCCGGACATGGCTCCCTCTCGTTCGTCTTCGAAGGCGGTCAGAGTCTAGGAGGCTCCCCGGACCACGCGACGACGGGCCGAGTCAGGCCGCAGCACGCGGCGATCGACCCGAACCGACGACCGGTCCGGGGCGCAGAAATCGCCGACTGAGCTGCATGGCGGCCATGGTAGCGCGTGCCGTCAGTACGTCGGGGCCGGCCAGTCGACGGCGATCTGGGCGCCTTGCGGCTCGGCGTCCTCGATCCGGACCTCCCCGCCGTGGGCGCGCACCAGTCCTTGGACCAGGTAGAGGCCGAGGCCCGAGCCGCCGGACTGCCGACTGGTCCAGAACTTCGTGAAGACCCGGCGGCGCATCTCGGGGGCGATCCCCTCCCCCTCGTCGCGCACCAGGATCCGTACCCCGCCGGGTCGTAGGTCCTCCTCGGGCGGCAGCGACGTCACGTCGACCACGACCGCGCCGGCGCCGTGCCGGATGGCGTTGTCGACCAGGTTGGTGAACACCTGGGTGAACCGGTCGGGGTCGGCCAGGACCTGAGGCAGCTCGGCCTCGGCGACCAGTCGGACTGAGCGCGTGGTAGCGACCTGGACGGACTCCACGACCCGTCCGAGCAGGGTGGAGACGTCGACGGGGCGCGGGTAGAGGGAGAGCCGACCGGTGTCGATCCGCGCGATGTCCAGGAGCTCGGCGATCAGTCGGCTCAACCGCTCCGAGTCGGAGTGGACGGTGCGGAGCATGAGCCGCTTCTGCTCGTCGTTGAGCTTGTCCCAGCGGTTGAGCAGTGCCTGGACGAACCCCTTCACGCCGGTGAGCGGCGAGCGCAGCTCGTGCGCGACGGTCGCGACCAGGTCCGAGCGCTCGCGGTCCAGCCGGGAACGTGCCCGGCCGCTGCGCAGGGTGATCGCGACCCGCTCGATCCGGGTCGTCGGGCTGGGCCGGTGGATCCGCGCCGCGACCAGCACCTCCTCGCCGTTCGGCAACAGCCAGGGCTGCTCCGGGATGCCGGTGCGGATGCCGGGCCCCGCGAAGGGGCGGTTGGTCTCGCACCAGGACTCGCCGTCCTGGTTGACCAGCCGCAGACCGTCGCCCAGCTCCTGGCCGACGAGGGTCGTCGACGCGAGCATCTGCCCGGCCACCCGGTTGGCGGCGAGGATGACGCCTTCACCGTCGGCGACGACGACACCGTCGGGCAGCAGGTCGAGGCTCGCCTGCTCCTCGCCCCCGGATGACCCCATGCGGGGATGCTAGCCGCCGGCCCCGGTCAGACGTGCAGGTCAGGAGGTTCGCTGCGCGCGGGCGCTCGCGCAGGTCAGACGGTTCGCTGCGCGCGAGCGCTCGCGCAGCTCAGATGGTTCGCTGCGCGCGAGCGCTCGCGAACAGGCACACGGCCGCCGCGGTCGACAGGTTGAGGCTCTCCGCCCCACCGTGCATGGGGATCCGCACCCGGTGGTCGGCGCGGGCCGCGAGCTCGGCGGGGAGTCCGTGCGCCTCGTTGCCGAAGAGCCACGCGGTCGGCCCCGCAAGGAGGTCGTCGGCCTCGAACAGGTCCACCTCACCGTCCCCGGCCGTGGCCAGGACGATGAGCCCGGCGTCCTGCGCCGCACGGACGGCGTACGCGGGGTCCCGCTCGACGCCGACCGGCAGGTGGAAGAGGCTGCCCACGCTGGCCCGCACGGTCTTCGGGTTGTAGCGGTCGACGGAGTCGCCGGCGAACCAGACCGAGTCGGCACCCGCGGCGTCGCTGGTCCGGACCAGGGTGCCGGCGTTGCCGGGATCGCGTACGTCGGCCGCGAGCACCACCAGGCGGTCGCTCGGGGCGATCGCGGGCGGCTCGGGCAGGAAGCGGCAGACCGCCACCACCCCGGCGGGCGTCATGGAGTCGGAGAGCGCCTCCAGCGCACGCTGGTCGACCACCGTGACGGAACGACCGAGTCGGCCGGCGTGCTCCTCCGCGGCGGCCGCGGTCGCGAAGACCTCCTCGACGCAACCCGCGGCGAGGGCCCCGTCGACGGCCTTCGGGCCGTCGGCGAGGAACAGCCGCCGTTCGGCGCGAACCGAACGGCGGCTGAGCTTGCGTGCCTCCTTGACCCGAGGGTTGGAGGCCGCGAGCGGTGTCCGGCTCGAGCCGCTCAGGCGTTGGCCTTGGGCGCGTTGACGTCCTCGGGCAGAGCGTCCTTGGCCTGCGCCACCAGCGCGTTGAACGCGGCGATGTCGTTGACGGCCAGGTCGGCCAGGATCTTGCGGTCGACCTCGATCCCGGCAAGACCGAGGCCCTGGATGAACCGGTTGTAGGTCAGGCCCTCCGCGCGGGCGGCGGCGTTGATCCGCTGGATCCACAGGCGCCGGAAGTTGCCCTTGTTCTTGCGGCGGTCGTTGTAGCTGTAGACCAGCGAGTGGGTGACCTGCTCCTTGGCCTTGCGGTAGAGCCGCGACCGCTGTCCGCGGTAGCCGCTCGCGCGGTCCAGGGTGGTACGACGCTTCTTCTGGGCGTTCACTGCGCGCTTGACGCGTGCCATCTCATTGCTCCTTGGTGCTCAAGACTCGGAAAAACTCGGGGGAAGGCTGGCTCAGCGGCCCAGCAGCTTGTTGACGCGCTTGACGTCGGCGGGCGACACCTCGGTGGTGCCGGACATGCGACGGGTCACCTTGGAGGGCTTGCTCTCCAGGTTGTGGCGCAGGCCGGACTTCTGACGGCGGACCTTGCCCGAACCGGTCACGCGGAAGCGCTTCTTGGCACCGGAGTGGGTCTTGTTCTTGGGCATCTTCTTCGCTTTCTGGTGTGCGACTGTCAGGACAGTCGGGGATGAGGCGGTGGATCAGGCTTCGATCTCGGGGTCGAGGTTCTCGGAGCGGCCGCGCTCCTTCTTCTGGGCGGCCGGCTTCGCACGCTCTTCCTTCTCGTGGGCCTCCTCGGCAGCGCGGCTGGCGGCCTTCTCGGCCTTCTCGACCTTCGCCTGGGCCTTCGCCTCGGACTTCTTGCGGTGCGGACCGAGCACCATGACCATGTTGCGGCCGTCCTGCTTCGGGGAGGACTCCACGAAACCGAGCTCCGCGACGTCCTCGGAGAGCCTCTGGAGCAGCCGGAACCCGAGCTCGGGACGGTGCTGCTCGCGTCCGCGGAACATGATCGTGATCTTGACCTTGTCGCCCGCGGTGAGGAACCGCACGACGTGACCCTTCTTGGTCTCGTAGTCGTGGGCGTCGATCTTCGGCCGGAGCTTCATCTCCTTGATGATCACGTTGGTCTGGTTGCGCCGCGTCTCACGGGCCTTCTGGGCGTTCTCGTACTTGAACTTCCCGTAGTCCATGAGCTTGGCGACCGGCGGGCGCCCTTGAGGGGCGATCTCGACGAGGTCGAGATCGGCCTCCACGGCCAGCTTGAGGGCCTGCTCGGTCGGCACGATGCCGACCGTCTCGCCGTTGGGTCCGACGAGCCGGACCTCGGGAACCCGGATCCGCTCGTTGATGCGCAGCTCGGTGCTGATGTGTCCTCCAGTGTCTAGGGTGCTGTGCCGACCTGGGCTGGAGACCGAAAAGGCCCCCGCTCAGTCACAAGCGGAGGCCAGGGGCACCCGACACTCCCGGACTCGCGTCCAGGGCCGGGCTTCTCGGACCGGACCCGACGACCTGGAGGTGCTTCGGTCGATGCGGGTGGGAGACGGATGCTGCTGATCTCCGCTTGTGGATCCCGCCCACGAGTGGGCGCGATCGGTCAACACCGAACTCTACCGGCTCATTCCTCCTGCGGCGAATCCACCGCGTCGGAGCCGACCCAGCCCGCGCCCGCCTCACCCACGCTCGCCAGCCGCCAACCGGCGGCCAGCGGATCGAGGTCCCGGCCCTCGACGACGAACATGACCGGGCCCGCGACGTCGACGAGCAGGGCAGCCGCACCCTCGCTCACGGCAGCCCTCGCGGCGTCGACGGCGGTCACGGGCACCGGTCGCGCGTCCGCACGCCACGCACCCAGGCTCGCGAGCGAGCTGAAGCCGAGCAGCGCCTGCCGGCCGTCGGCCCCGGTGAGCAGCACGGTCGCCATGTCGCTGGTCTTGTCGTGGGCCAGGCCCTGGTCGTCGTGCTCCACCTCGCCGAGGACGGCGACCACCGGGACCAACAGGCGCGCCTCCCGCAGCGCGCGCAGGACGGGCACGGCGTCCCCGTCCGCGGCGTACGCCCTCAGAGCGGCCGCGAGCGCCGGGTCGGCGGAGCCGTCGTCCCCCGCGAACCCGGGATCGGGGATGGGTCGGTCGGTCACGACGTCATGGTCGCACCGCCGCCTTCGCCGCTGTGAAACAGTGGCGGTGTGGACGACGCGAGCTGGCTGGCCTGGACCGCCACCTTGACCGTGCTCGGAGCGGTGTGGGCCGTGTACGCCTTCCGCAACCGTGGCGTCGCCTCCGGCCTGCGCGGTGCGGGGATCGCGATGCTGCCGGCCGCGGCGTACCTCACCGGGACCCTGGAGATGTTCACCGAGATCGGGTCGTCCGTCGCCGACTGGGCGACCCACCTCGCCTTCAGCCCCAAGGTCTGGGTCGGCGTCGTGCTCGCTGGCCTCGCGGCCCTGTGCCTGTTCGTGTCCGGCGTCCTGCGTGAGCGCGGCCGGGGCGACTCGGACCCGAACGCTTCGCGATCGAGGTCGCGGCTGAAGGCCGACGACACCGAGGATCCGCGCGCCCTCGGCCGTGGCCGTCACCAGAAGGGCGAGCCGGTCATCGACGACGACCTCGCCGAGATCGAGGCGATCCTCAAGAAGCGTGGGATCAGTTGAGCCTGCGCGACCGCGGTCGGCTCTCCCAGCGGCTGGCCGAGGCGATCGCCTCCCACGGACCCGTGTCCACCCCTCTCCTGGTCGTCGACCTCGACGCCTTCGACGCCAACGCCGACGACCTCGTCCGCCGGGCCGCGGGCAAGCCGATCCGGGTCGCCAGCAAGAGCGTGCGGGTGCCCACCCTGCTCGAACGCGCGCTGGCCCGCGACGGGTTCTCCGGGGTGCTGGCCTTCACGCTGGCCGAGGCGCTCTGGCTGGTCGAGCACGGGGTTTGCGACGACGTGGTCCTCGGCTACCCCACGGTCGACCGGGCCGCCCTCGACCGACTGCTGGAGGACCCCCGGGCCGCGGCGGCGATCACCCTGATGGCCGATGAGGAGGAGCACCTCGACGTCATCGACTCGGTGCGCCGGGGCCGGAGCACCACCGTTCGCCTGGCCCTCGACATCGACGCGGGCCTGCGGATCGCGGGCCGGCACATCGGCCCGAAGCGGTCACCCTTGCACGACGCTGCGGCGGTCACCGACCTCGCCCGGCGGATCGCCCGCCGGCCGGGCTTCGCGCTGGTGGGTGTCATGACGTACGAGGGCCAGGTCGCCGGCGTGCCGGACCGGGTGCCCCGCCGGCACGCGCGCTCCCTGGTGGTCCGGAAGGTCAAGCAGGCCTCGCTCACGCAGCTCACCGCGCGCCGTCGGGAGATCGCGGACGCGCTGGCCCCGGTGGCCGAGCTGGAGTTCTGGAACGGCGGCGGCTCCGGCTCGGTCCAGGACACTGCCGCGGACCCGGTCGTCACCGAGGTGGCCGCCGGGTCCGGTCTGCTGGTCCCCGGGCTGTTCGACCACTACGGGTCGTTCGAGCCGCGACCGGCGGCCTTCTTCGCCCTGCCGGTGACCAGGCGGCCCACCGACCAGGTCGTGGTCGTCCACGGCGGCGGGCTGATCGCCTCCGGTCCGGCCGCGCAGGACCGGCTGCCCGCCCCGTGGCTGCCTCCGGGGCTTCAGCTGACCGGTCTGGAAGGGGCCGGCGAGGTGCAGACCCCGCTCACCGGCAAGGCCACCGGGTCGCTCGCGATCGGTGACCTCGTGTGGTTCCGGCACGCCAAGTCCGGGGAGCTGTTCGAGCACGGCCGGACCGTCCAGCTGCTGTCCGGGTCCGCGTTCGTCGACGAGGTGCCGACCTATCGCGGCGAGGGCCTGGCGCTGTGACGCTGCCGGGGACGGTCCTCGACGCCGCCGCTGAAGCGGTGGAGCGGACCCGGTCGCGGCCACCGACCCTCGGGCCGGGACGACTGATCTGCATCGACGGCCCGGCCGGTGCCGGCAAGACCACCCTCGCAGCGGCGATCGAGCTCGCGGAGCCCGAGGCGCACGTCGTGCACTGCGACGAGCTGCTGCAGGGCTGGCAGGGTCTCCCGGGGCTGGGCGCGACGGTCGAGGCGTTCCTGGCGCCGCTGGCGGCCGGCGAGGAGTCGGCCTGGACCCGTTGGGCCTGGGACCAGGACGCCTGGGCCGAGTCGCATCCCGTGTCACCGGGCGGGCTGCTCGTGCTCGAGGGGACCGGCAGCTGGGCTCCGGCGTACGCCGACCTCGTCGGCACCCTCGTGTGGGTCGAGGCACCGCGGGACCTCCGGCTGGCCCGCGGGCTGGCCCGCGACGGGGAGCACATGCGCGAGCACTGGCTCACCTGGCTGGAGGACGAGGCGGAGCTGCACACGCGGCTCGGCACACGCGTGCACGCCGACCTCGTCCTGGACGGGGCAGCGTGATGACCTCACCGAGCGGCGAGCAGCACGAGATCGCCTCCGGGGGTTACCGCGCGATCGTGACCGAGAGCGGGGGCGCCCTGCGCCACCTCACGTACGAGGGGCGGCCGCTGGTCGACGGGTTCGGCGCGGACGAGATGTCACCGGGCGGGCGAGGTCAGCTGCTCGTGCCCTGGCCCAACCGCGTGCGCGACGGGCGGTTCAGCCACGACGGCCGTGACCTTCAGCTGCCCCTGAGCGAGCCCGCCCGGCACAACGCCTCGCACGGACTGGTGCGCTGGGTCGCCTGGACGACCGAGCGGCACACCGCGGACAGCGTCTCCCTGCGCTACCGGCTGATGGCGCAGACGGGCTGGCCCTGGCTCCTCGACCTGCGGGTCGAGTACGCGCTCACCCCCGACGGGCTGACCGTCACCCAGTCGGCGACCAACCGGGCGAGCGAGTCGGCGCCGTACGCCGCCGGCGCCCACCCCTACCTGTGCGTCGGCGACGGGCCGGTCGACGACCTGGAGCTGACCCTGCCGGCTGGGCGCCGGTTCCTGTGCGACGACCGGCTGCTGCCGGTGGGCAGCGAGCCGGTGATCGGGACGCCCTACGACTTCCGGAGCGCGCGGCTGCTCGGCGACACGGCGCTCGACGACGGGTTCACCGACCTGGTGCGGGACGAGCACGGGCGCGCCACCACCGTGCTGCGCGACCCCGGGACCGGTGCGGGCGTGGAGCTGTGGGTCGACGAGGCGTGGACGTGCCTGCAGGTGTTCACCGCCGACGGGGTGCCGCGGACGGCCAGGCGCTCGATCGCGGTGGAGCCGATGACCGCGCCCGCCGACGCGCTCAACTCCGGCGAGGGCCTGGTCGTGCTCGACCCCGGCCGGGTGCACACCGGCTCCTGGGGGATCCGGATCGCCGGGTAGCCAGGGATGCTCCACCCGGCTAGCCGGCGCGCAGGATCCCGCGGAGCTCCCGGACCGCGCGGATCGCCCGGTCGCCGTCGGAGCCCTGGATGCCCATGACCGCCTGGCTGGTGCCGTCGGCCAGGTCGAGCACCGCCCAGGGGGCGCCACGCGGCAGGCTGACGGTGATGACCTCGGGCCACTCGTACTCGTGTCGCCGGTAGCCGTTGACCACGATCAGCCGGCCGGTCTCGGCGACCACTCGGCTCCGGGTCAACGCGTAGCCGCAGGCGAAGATCAGCAGGCCGAGCGCGACGAGGGTGCCGCGCTGGAACGGGGTGAACTTCGCCCGGGTCCCGGCGTCGAAGGCGAACCAGGCGACCGCGCAGATCGCGAACAGGCCGATGCCCGCGATCGTCCCGGCCATCCGGACGCCGAACGGGCGCCAGGTGTGCGGCAGCGGCACCTCTCCTCGTGCCGGCTCAGAGGCGGCAGGCATGGATGTCCGTGAGCAGGATCGCTCGCGCCCCGAGGTCGTAGAGGTGGTCCATCAGCCGCTGCGAGCCTTGCCGAGGCACCATGACGCGGACCGCGACCCAGCCTTCACGGGCGAGCGGCGAGACCGTGGGGCCCTCGAGCCCGGGCGCCGCGGCCGTCGCCGACTCGAGCTGGTCGCTGGGGATGTCGTAGTCCATCATCACGTAGCTGCGAGCGACCAGGACGCCGTCGAGGCGACGCTTGAACACCTCGAACCCCTCGGGGGTCTCCTCGCGGGTGATGAGCACCGCCTCGGACTCCAGCAGCGGGTCACCGAAGGTCTCCAGACCGGCCGCCTTGAGGGTGGAACCCGTCTCGACCACATCGGCGATGGCGTCCGCCACACCCAGCCGGATGCTCGTCTCGACAGCGCCGTCCAACCGGGTCACGTGCGCCTCGACGCCCTCGCTGGCGAGGTGGTCGCGGACGACCCGTGGGTACGACGTCGCGACCCGTTTCCCGGCCAGCTCCGCCACGTCGGCGTACGCGCCGGTAGGGCCGGCGTACCGGAAGGTGGAGCGACCGAAGCCGAGCGACATCACCTCGGTGGCCGGGGCGCCGCTGTCCAGCAGCAGGTCGCGGCCGGTGATGCCGATGTCCAGCGTCCCCTCCCCGACGTACACCGCGATGTCGCGGGGCCGCAGGTAGAAGAACTCGACGTCGTTGTCGGGGTCGCGGAGGCTGAGCTCCTTGGCGTCGTGCCGCTGCCGGTAGCCGCTCTCGCGCAGCATCTCGGAGGCTGCCTGGGAGAGGGAGCCCTTGTTGGGGACGGCGATCTTCAGCATGGAGGTCCTAGAGGTGTGAGTAGACGTCGTCGAGGGTCACTCCCGACGCGAGCATGAGCACCTGTGCGTGGTAGATCAGCTGGCTGATCTCCTCCGCGGCCCGGGCCGGGCCTTCATGCTCCGCGGCCATCCACGACTCGGCGGCCTCCTCGACGAGCTTCTTGCCGATCGAGTGGACGCCGGCGTCCAGCGCCTGCACCGTCCCCGATCCCTCGGGCCGCGTCTCAGCCTTCTCGCTGAGCTCGGCCCACAGCTGCTCGAACGTCTTCACGACACCAGCCTAGAGGCGCACCTCCACGGATTGGGTCTCGGTCCAGGATGGGTCCATGACCCAGGGGATCCTGACGACCGAGCGACTCACCATCCGGCCGGCCACCGAGGAGGACGCCGAGCCGATCTGGCGGCTGCGCACCGTCCCCGAGGTGTCCCGGTGGATCCCGATCTCGTCGGCGACCCCGCTGGACACGTTCGCCCCTCTCTTCCGGTCCGAGGACCGGCTGCCGCACGTGCGCGTCATCGAACGTGAGGGTGAGCTGATCGGCGAGCTGCTGTTCCTCGTCCACTCGGCGTACGGGCAGCTGGAAGTGCGAGATCAGGCCGCCGACACGGTGGCCGAGATCGGCTGGGGCATCCATCCGGACCACCAGCGGCAGGGCTACGCACGGGAGGCGGTCGCCCGGATGCTGGAGCACGCGTTCGAGGAGCGCGGGCTGCGTCGCGTCACGGCCGAGGCGTTCGCGGACAACGAGGCCACGGCGGCGTTGTGCGCATCCCTGGGCTTCCGGCTGGAGGGCAGGTTCGTCCGGGCGGCGCTGCACCGGAGCGAGGGCTGGCTCGACGCCGTCACCTACGCGCTGCTCGCCGACGAGTGGGCGGCCGCGCGCTCCACGTAGACCGTGCCGGCGCTCAGCTCACTCGTAGCCGCGTCGGATCGAGCGCAGCGTCTTCGCGGTGGACAGCGCTGCGCACGCCGCCTCGTACCCCTTGTCCTCCTGCGAGCCCTCGAGCCCGGCCCGGTCGAGGGCCTGCTGCTCGTCGTCGCAGGTGAGGACGCCGAAGCCGACGGACGTCTGGGAGTCCAACGCCACCCGGGTGAGGCCGTCGGTCGCGGCTCGACAGACGTGGTCGAAGTGCGGTGTACCGCCGCGGATCACGACGCCGAGCGCCACGACCGCGTCGAAGCCCTGGCTCGCCAGCACCTGCGCGGTCACGGGCAGCTCGAACGCCCCCGGCACGCGCACGACCATCGGGGAGACCCGGTGCGCCTCGCAGGCTCGTACCGCCCCGGCCAGGAGCCCGTCCATGACCGTCGTGTGCCAGGAGGCGGCAACGATCGCCACCCGCAGGCTGGACGCGTCGAAGGTCTCGGGCTCCGGTGCACCGTGTCCGGCCATGTCAGTTCCCCTCCAACGTCTCGGGCAGGTCGGGTAGATCGTGCCCCATGCGGTCACGCTTGGTGGTCAGGTAGGCCAGGTTGTCCACGGTCGGGTGCGGCGCCAGCGGCACCCGCTCGACCACCGGGATGCCGAACTCCACCAGCGACTCCGTCTTGGCGGGGTTGTTGGTCAGCAGCCGCACCGACCCGACACCGAGGTCGCGCAGCACCTGGGTCGCCGTGCCGTAGTGCCGGGCGTCCGCCGGCAACCCCAGGTCGAGGTTGGCGTCGACCGTGTCGCGGCCCTCGTCCTGGAGGGCGTACGCCCGCAGCTTGGCCAGCAGACCGATGCCGCGACCCTCGTGGCCGCGCAGGTACACGACCACTCCCCTGCCCTCGCGCACCACGGCCGCCATCGCCTCGCGCAGCTGCGGGCCGCAGTCGCAGCGGTGCGAGCCGAACACGTCGCCGGTCAGGCACTCGGAGTGCACGCGGGTCAGCACCGGCTCGCCGCCACTCAGGTCGCCGTGGACCAGGGCGACGTGCTCGCTCCCGTCGATCGTGATCCGGTACCCGTACGCCGTGAACTCGCCCAGGTCGGTCGGCAGCCGGGTCTCCGCGACCCGCTCGACGTGCCGCTCGTGCCGGCGCCGGTAGCGGACGATGTCCTCGATCGAGATCAGGGCGAGGTCGTGCTCGTCGGCGAACGTCCGCAGCTCCGGGCCACGCTTCATGGTCCCGTCGTCGTTGACGATCTCGACCAGCACGCCGGCCGGTGTCAGCCCGGCCATCCGGGCCAGGTCGACCGCGGCCTCGGTGTGCCCGCGCCGGACGAGCACGCCACCCTCGCGGTAGCGAAGCGGGAACACGTGCCCCGGACGGGTCAGGTCCCCCGGCTCGGTCGCCGAGTCCGCCAGCACGCGCGCGGTGTGGGCGCGGTCCGCCGCGCTGATGCCCGTCGTCACCCCGTCCTTCGCGTCCACGGAGACGGTGTATGCCGTTCGCAGCCGGTCGGTGTTGTGCGGCGTCATCAGCGGGACGTCCAACCGGTCGAGCATGTCGGCCGGCATCGGGACGCAGATGACCCCCGAGGAGTGCCGGATGGTGAAGGCCATGAGCTCCGGCGTCGCCTTGGCCGCAGCGAAGATCAGGTCGCCCTCGTTCTCGCGGTCCTCGTCGTCGACGACCACGACGGCCCTGCCTGCGGCGACGTCGGCGAGGGCGCGCTCGACGGAGTCGAACCTCATACCTTGACCGACTCCCTCGTGCCGAGGTCCGGTCTCTCTTCCCGGCTGGCCTTCAGCCAGACCACGAAGCCCCAGACCACCAGGACGCCGTAGGCGACGAAGAGGATCGCGCTCGGGTAGTAGCCGGAGTGCCACAGCAGGGGGACGCCGACCAGGTCGACCGCGATCCAGGCCAGCCAGAAGTCGTTCCAGCCGCGCGCCATGGCGTACGTGGCGAGCATCGACCCGACGAAGATCCAGGCGTCGCACCAGAAGTACCAGCGCGGAGCGGGCCAGCCGGCGCCGATCACCGTGAACACCCACTGGAACACCAGGATCCCGGCGGCGGCCGCGACGAGGTAGGCGACCCGCTCCTGGACCGTGGCCCAGCGCGGTGTGATCGCCGGAGCGTCGCTGTCGCCGCCACGAGCCGCGCGCACCTGCTTCCACCGGTACCAGCCGTAGACGGACGTGAGGATGAAGAACACCTGTCGGCCGGCCTGACCGAACAGCGGCACCTGAGCCTCGGACTCGAACGTCGCGCCGATGAAGACGGTGAAGAGCAAGACGTTGCCGACGATGCCGACCGGCCAGGCCCAGACCCGTCGCCGCAGCCCACCGATCGCGGAGGCGAACCCGAAAGCGTTGCCGACGATCTCGCGCCAGGTGATGTCGTGGCCGGCGATGGTCAGGTGAGCGTCGTAGAGCGTGGTGAAGAGGCTCATCGGGGGTCCTTGTCGTTCGAGCGGTAAGGGTCGAGCATCTTCTCGACGTACTTGGCGATGACGTCGACCTCGAGGTTGACGGGGTCGCCTGGCTGCTTGTGGCCGAGCGTGGTGCGGCCGAGCGTCTCGGGGATGAGGCTGACGGTGAACGAGTCCTCGAACACCTCGACCACGGTGAGGCTCACGCCGTCGACGCAGATCGAGCCCTTGTCCACGACGTAGGTGCCCTGGGCCGGCGGGAGCGAGATCTCCACGACCTCCCAGTGCTCGCTGGGCCGCCGGTCGCGGATGGTGCCCGTGGCGTCGACGTGACCCTGGACCAGGTGCCCGCCCAGCCGCGTGGCCGCGGTGACCGCGCGCTCCAGGTTGACCCGGGCACCGGGCTCGAGGACGCCGAGCGAGGTCTTCTCGAGGGTCTCGGCCATCACGTCGGCGGTGAAGGTCTCACCGGAGCGCTCGGCCACGGTCAGGCAGCAGCCGTTGACCGCGATCGAGTCGCCGCGCCCGGCGTCCCCGGTGACGAGGGGGCCGCGGATGGTGAGCCGGACGGCGTCCTCGAGCCGTTCGAGCCCGTCGACGACGCCGAGCTCCTCGACGATCCCGGTGAACATCAGGCACGCACCTCGCAGATGAGTCGGAGATTGGTCTCGATCCCGGTGCCGACCGTGGCCGCGTCCCGCACCTTCAGGTGGCGTGCGTGACCGATCGTGTCGATCCCGAGGTCGCCGATCGCCGAGCGGCCCGAGCCGAGGAGCATCGGAGCGACGTACGCGACGATCTCGTCCACCAGCCCCTCGGTGAGGAAGGCGGCAGCCAGTGTCGGCCCGCCCTCGAGGAAGACGTGCTGCTTGTCCCGGGCGTAGAGCTCGGCGAGCGCGGCCCGCGGGTCGCGGGTGCGCAGGTGCAGGGACTCGGCGCGCTCGTTGAAGATCCGGCGGTCGGCGGGAAGGTCCCGCTCCCCCATCACCACGCGCAACGGCTGGCGCCCGAACGGCTGGTCCACCTCGTCCCGCACGGTCAGCTCCGGGTCGTCGACCGCCACGGTGTTGGCGCCGACGAGCATCACGTCGCACTCGGCCCGTAACCGGTGGGTGTCGCGACGGGCGGCCGGGCTGGAGACCCACCGGCTGGTCCCGTCGGCGGCGGCGCTGCGGCCGTCGAGGGTGGTCGCGAACTTCCACGTGACGTACGGCCGTCCGTGCTCGAGGGCGAAGCTCCAGGCCCGGTTGAGGCGGCGGGAGTCCCGCGCGAGCAGCCCACCCTCGACGTCGACCCCGGCCGCACGCAGGGTGTCGGCCCCCCCGGCCGCGACCGGGTTGGTGTCCGCCTGCGCGAAGACCACACGCGCGACGCCCGCGTCGATGAGTGCCCGGCTGCATGGACCGGTGCGACCGTGGTGGTCGCAAGGTTCGAGCGTGACGACGGCGGTGGCTCCGCGGGCCCCGTCGCCGGCGTCCTTCAGTGCGGCGACCTCCGCGTGCGGCGTCCCCGCCCCGCGGTGGAAGCCCTCGGCGACCTCTTCCCCGTCCCGGTCGAGCAGGACGCAACCCACGCGCGGGTTGGGCCCGAGAGGTACGCCCGGGGTCGCCGCGATGCGCAGGGCGCGCGTCATCGCGCGTTCCTCGGCTGCGCTGACCGTCATGCCCCTCGTGCCTCTCGCGTCCGTCGTGAATGGTGGCGCGGGCTCCGGGGCGGGCACGGTCGGCGTCGCGAGGACGTCGCTCGTGCTGCGTGCTTCTTCTCATCCGGACTTTGACCGTCGGTCCAGGAGTTCCACCTGGTCAACCGGCCGATGGCTTCGGCCGGGTCGCGGACTTCTGAGTCTCCTCAGTCACCGCCGGTGCGGAGTTGCACCGCCCCCAGAGCACGCGTTGCTCTGCACCCAGCCTCCCACAGCCCATCCGGCTCCGTCTCGTGAGGTCGGCCACAACCGACAGCGCACCCGAGGCGTCCTACCGGCATGAAGCTCGCTCTCGGCGTCGTCCTGTCCCTGTCCCTCGTGGGTTGTGCCGGGACCGGCGACCACGAGGGCGATCACGGGACCCCGCCCGTCGTGACGAGGGCCACCCCGCAGAGTGCGGCGGACTCCGACGGGTCCGGGTCGCGGGCCCTCGTCGCCGACCCCAGGTCCACCCTCGTCGGTGTCCGCGTGGGCCGCATCGACGGCCGGCTCACCGTCGCGTCCGCGTGGTCGCGCTGCCGACACGACTCCTGCCGGCAGGCCATCGCGGTGAGCGACGACCACTTCGCGAGTGCTCGATATCTGCCCGGCACACCACGGAACTGGCGTCGTCTGGTCCTGGGCGACGTCCAGCCGCCCACGGCCGCCCAGAGGGATGCTGTGGCACCCTTGCTGCCCCAGGTGGTGCCCTCGCTCGCACCAGTCCAGGCCCTGGTGGCTGGCGGTGACGGTGCGACGCTGCTGCCGTTCGAGCGGGCCGCCCGGTCCGAGGACGGCGGCGCGACCTGGACGACGTACGACGTGCCGAGGATCGAGGGGGCGCTGGCCTACGTGGCCGGTGGCGTGGCGCTGGCAGACGGCCGGCTGGTGGTGCTGCTCGACCACTGGTCCGGAGACCGGGAGGGGAACCCGCAGGGGCCGTTCCACGGGCTCTGGGCGAGCGAGGGTGCGGACTGGGCCGCCTATCGTCCGCTCCGGCCCGACTTCCGGCCGGCCCTGACGCCCGACCCTCACGGCGGGTCGCCGGTCGTGGCCCTGTCGGCCACACCTTCGGACGGACTGGTCGTCCTCACCACCTGGGACGGCAGGGTCTACGTCTCGGAGGACTCGACGCGGTCCTTCCACGAGGTCGCGGCGCGCTGACGGTTGCCCTTCCTGCGGCCGGAAGCCATGCTGGAGGTCGACACGCTCACGGTCTCGGGGCCGGACGTCGGCCTCCGTGAGGTCCAGGAGGTGCGACATGTCCAGATCGGCCGCTCGTCAGCACACGCCGTTGACCATCACCGAGCTCGCGGTGGACCCCGCGGACGTCGATGAGACGACGTACCCGGTCCGGGTCCGGCTCTCCCGGCAGCTCACCGGTCACGAGGTGCAAGCCCTCGCGCAGATCGTCCCCGGCGCCGGGATCGAGGGCGACGCCCTGGTGCTGCCGGACACCAGCCTCGACGACGTCGCCCACTCAGCGGAGGAGTGGACCCGGCTGCTGGAGCGGGCCGAGAGCCTGGGGGAAGGTCGCGACGGTGAGTCCGACCGGGCGGCGGCCGACGCGCAGGCCCGGATGACCGAGCAGCACCGTGACCTGACCCGGGAGTCCTCGGTCCAGAACTACATGCACTAGCCGCCGGCCGCGGCCCGCAGCTCGGCGACCATGGCGTCGGGGTCGTCGGCGGAGAAGACGGCCGAGCCCGCGACGAACACGTCGGCGCCCGCCTCGGCGCACCGCTCGATGGTCTCCAGCGAGATGCCGCCGTCGACCTGCAGCCAGGTCTCCAGCCCGTGCTTGTCCATCAGCTCCCGGGCGGTCCGGATCTTGGGCAGGCACAGGTCGAGGAACTTCTGTCCGCCGAAGCCCGGCTCGACGGTCATGATCAGGACCATGTCGAGCTCGGCGAGCAGGTCCTCGTAGGGCTCGATCGGGGTGGCCGGCTTGAGCGCCATGCTCGCCCGGGCCCCCTGGGACCGGATCTCGCGGGCCAGCCGCACCGGAGCCGACGCGGCCTCGACGTGGAAGGTGACGCTGCCGCACCCTGCCTCGGCGTACGCCGGAGCCCAGCGGTCGGGGTCCTCGATCATCAGGTGGGCGTCGAGCGGCAGGTCGGTGTGGCTCTTGAGCGACTCGATCACCGGCAGCCCGAGGGTGAGGTTCGGGACGAAGTGGTTGTCCATGACGTCGACGTGCACCCAGTCGGCGTGGGAGATCCGCCCGACCTCGTCGCCGAGCGCGGCGAGGTCGGCGTTGAGGATGCTCGGTGTGATCTGGAGGTCCACGACTCCAGCGTAGGGGTCAGTCGGCGTCCTCGGGCGGCGGCTCGACGCCCTCGGCCTCGTCGCGGTCGGCCCACTCGAGGAGCGGGGCGATGTCGAAGACGTCGTCGTCGATCCCGGCGTGCAGGTCGCCGAGCTCCCTGAAGCGCGCCGGCACCGTCTGGATGGTGAAGTCGGCCGGCTCGACGTCGTCGACCTCGTCCCACCGCACGGGCGTGGAGACCTGGGCGTTCGGCAGGCCGCGGACCGAGTACGCCGCCGCGATGGTGTGGTCGCGGGTGTTCTGGTTGTAGTCGACGAACAGGTGGTGCGGGTCGCGATTCTTCTTCCACCACTGGGTCGTGACGTCCTCGGGGGCACGCCGCTCGACCTCGCGGGCGAACGCATGGGCGGCTCGGCGTACGTCCGGGAAGCCGTGGTCCGGCGGGATCCGCACGTAGACGTGCAGACCCTTGCTGCCGCTGGTCTTCGGGTAGCCGACGGCGCCGAGCTCGTCGAGCACCTCGTGGACGACGTGGGAGACCCGCTGCACCTGCGCCCAGTCCGAGAGCGGGCCGGGGTCGAGGTCGATGCGCCACTCGTCGGGCTTCTCGGTGTCCTGGCGCCGGCTGTTCCAGGGGTGGAACTCGACCGTGGACATCTGGACCGCCCAGATCACCGCGCCCAGCTCGGTGACGCAGAGCTCGTCGGCGGTGCGGTTCCACCGCGGGAAGTGCAGGCGGACGGTCTCGACCCACGGTGGGGCACCCTGCGGGATCCGCTTCTGGTGGACCTTGTCGCCCGCCAGCCCCTTGGGGAACCGGTGCAACATGCACGGCCGCTCGTACAGCGCGTTGACGATGCCGTCGCCGACGCTCAGGTAGTACTCGACCAGGTCGAGCTTGGTGGCGTTGATCTCCGGGAAGTAGACGCGGTCGGGGTTGGTCACCTTGACGACCCGGAGCTCCTCCTCGCCCGGCACCTCGATCTCGGTGAACGGCGACGCCATGGTGGAGACCCTACGTCGGCGGGAGCTGCACTTCTCAGCGTCTGCGGAGGAGGGCGAGGAACATCGCGTCGGTGTGGTGGCGGTGGGGCCAGAGCTGACGGGTTCCGGGGAGGGGGCCGTCGGAGTCGGGGACGTCCCACCCTGCCGCGGAGTCGATCGGCACGAGCTCTGCCCCTCCGGCCTCCAGGGTCGCGGTGACGACGCCCCCGGTCTCGGCCAGGACGGGCGAGCAGGTCGCGTACAGCACCAGGCCGCCGGGGCGCACGACGTCGAGTGCCGAGGCGAGCAAGGCCCGCTGGAGAGGGACCAGGGCATCGAGATCCGACGGCTGCCGTCGCCAGCGCGACTCGGGGCGGCGGCGCAGGGCACCGAGACCGGAGCAAGGGGCGTCGACGAGGACCCGGTCGAACGTGCCCCCGGCGTACGGCGGCCGGGTGCCGTCGGCGACCACCACCCGTCGTACGCCGGCGCGGCGCACCAGCTCGGCCCGATGCGGTTGCCGCTCGGCGCCGACCATCGTGATGGTGCGCCGGTCGGCCAGGGCCTCGAGAAGTGCCGCCTTCCCGCCGGGCCCCGCGCACACGTCCAGCCACCGCTCGTCGCGGCCCTCGAGCGCCACGCCCGCGAGCGTCAGCGCGACCAGCTGGGAGCCTTCGTCCTGCACCCCGGCGCGGCCGTCCCGCACCGCCGGGATCGCGCCCGGGTCACCCGCCTCGGCGACCACGCCGTACGGCGACCACGGCGTCGGCTCGCCGGGCAGCTCGGAGCGATCGACCCGACCGGGCCGAGCCACGAGCACCACCTTGGGCGGCACGTTGTCCGCGGCCAGCAGCGCCGGTAGCTCGGACTCCCCCACGGCCTCCCGCATGAGGTCGACGATCCACGCCGGGTGGGACGACGCCAGCGCCAGCCGCCCCGTGTCGTCGGAGGGGGCGAGCGCCTCCACCCAGTCCTCGAGCGACCGTTCGCCGATCCGCCGCAGCACCGCGTTGACCAGGCCGGCCGACCTGGGTCCGGTCCGGGCCTTGGCCAGGTCGACGGTCGCGCTGACCGCGGCGTGGGTGGGCACGCGCATGGCGAGCAGCTGGTGGGCGCCGAGCCGCAGCACGTCGCGCAGCCGCGCCTGTGGTCGCTTGGGGACGCAGTCGTCGATGATCGCGTCGTAGGTGCCCTGGCCGCGCAGCGTGCCCGCAGCCAGCTCGGTGGCGAACGCGGCGTCCCGTCCCTCGAGCTTCCGCTCGGCGAGCACGCGGGGCAGCACCAGGTTGGCGTAGGCGTCCTCGGTGCGGACCGCCCGCAGGACGTCGTACGCCGCGGAACGGGCCGCGTCAGGCATCGGGCCCCTGTTCGGCCAGCAGGTGCTCCTTCGCCAGCCGCTTCGGCGCGACGGCGAGCCACGCGTCGGTGATCACCTCGCGCAGCTCGTCCACGTCCAGCTCGTCCAGCCGGGAGATCTGCACCAGCACGGCGTTGAAGCTCCGGAAGTGGTCGATGGTGAAGAACGGGCCGTCGGCCTCGACCAGCGCCGCCTTGTCGGCCGCGTCGCGGGTCCGGATCACCAGCAGGTCGTCGTACTCCTCACCGGTCGCCGGGTCGATCGCGGTCTTGTGCGGCTTGCGGTAGAGCACGAACCCGCGCGGCTTGGGGCTCTGCCGGACGACGTACGTCGGCACGTCGCCCCAGGTCACCCCCAGCTCGGTCTCGGGCAGGGAGAGGCAGATCTCGCGGACGTCGTCCTCGGTCGCCGATCTCCCCATGCCCGCAGGCTAGTCGCCCAGCCGCGCGCCGGGCTCGAGGCGTACGCCGCGGGCCCAGTCGGCCGCGGCCATCTGCTTCTTGCCGAACGCCTTCACCTCACCCAGGCGCACCGGCGTGGTGGCGGTGCCCACGTGGACGGCGTTCTTGCCGACACGGACCTCGCCGGGGGCGAGGGTCTCGGCGTCCGGGTCGGGCCGCACGGGGCCCACCTTCATCCGCTCACCGTCCACCGACGTCCACGCGCCCGGGGCCGGCGTGCAGGCCCGGATCCGCCGGTCGACCGCGACGGCCGGCTCGGTCCAGTCCACCCGCGCGTCCTCGACGGTGATCTTGGGTGCCAGGCTCACGCCGTCCGTCGGCTGCTCGCGCGCCTCGAGCTGTCCTCGTTCGATGCCGTCGAGCGTGGTGACGAGCAGACCCGCTCCCCCCTCGGCGAGGCGGGCCAGGAGGTCGCCGGCGGTGTCGGTCGGCCGGACCCGCTCGGTCATGACGCCGAACGTCGGACCTGCGTCCATCGCCTTGACGATCCGGAACGTCGTCGCGCCGGTCACCTCGTCCCCGGCCCACACTGAGTGCTGGACCGGCGCGGCTCCGCGCCAGGCCGGGAGCACGCTGAAGTGCAGGTTGACCCAACCGTGCGGCGGGATGTCCAGCGCGCTCTGCGGCAGGAGGGCGCCGTACGCCACGACCGGGCAGCACTCCGGCGCGAGCGCCCTGAGCCGCTCCTGGAAGTCAGGGTCACGCGGGTGCTCGGGCTTGAGCACGGGTACGCCGAGCTCCTCGGCCCGCTGGCCCACCGGGCTCGGTGCGAGCTTCCGGCCGCGGCCGGCTGGTGCGTCGGGCCGGGTGACGACGCCCACCAGCTCGTGGTCGCTGTCCGCGATCGCGTCGAGGGAGGGCAGCGCGACCTCCGGGGTGCCGGCGAAGACCACGCGCATCAGAGACCGAAGCCGTTCGTGGCGTGCGGGCTGACCTTGACGGTCGGCTGCTCGAGGCCGAACCACTCCGCCTCACGGATCGCCCTCATCGCAGCCTTGCGCGCGTCCTGGTCGAGGCGGTCGATGAACAGGACGCCGTCGAGGTGGTCGGTCTCGTGCTGGATCGCCCGCGCGAGCAGATCGGAGCCCTCGATGACCACCGGGTCGCCGTACATGTTGAATCCCTTGGCCACCAGGCTGAGTGCCCGCTTGCAGTCGAAGGTCAGCTCGGGGATCGACAGGCAGCCCTCCGGCCCGTCCTGGAGCTCCTCGGACAGGTCGAGGCTGGGGTTGATCAGGTGCCCGACCTCCCCGTCGACGTTCCAGGTGAACGCCCGGAGCCCGACGCCGATCTGCGGCGCGGCCAGGCCGGCCCCGGGTGCCTCGAGCATGGTGTCGGTGAGGTCCGAGACGAGGGTGCGGAGCTCCTTGTCGAAGTCGACGACCTCGAGCGCGGGGCGCCGCAGGATCGGGTCGCCGAAGAGCCGGATGGGTTGAATCGCCACGGGCTCAGCCTAGGCAGGGGCTCAGAGAGCCGCCGGATCGACCTGGACGCGGACCGGGTCCAGCTTGCGGGCCGAGCGCAGGCGCTGGGCCTCGAGGAGGGCGGCCGACAGGGCCGGTCCCAGGGTCCGCGGCACCCGGATGACCACCCGGCACTCCCCCGCGTCGCCCACGGGGACCGGCCCCAGGACGTCGGCCGCCTCGGGCAGGTCGAGGAGCGTGAGGACATCGTCGATGGCGCCGGGCGATCCCTGGAGGGTGGCGACCCGGCTGGCCGGCGGCAGGTGCGCCTCGGCGCGGGCGGCGGCCTCCCGCTCGGCGTACCCGACGGGGTCCCAGCGGACCAGCGCCTGCAGCGGCGCTTGGCCGGGATCGCCGACGGCGACGACGTTCCCACCGGGACGGACCAGCCCGGCGGCACCCAGCCAGCGCCGCAGGGCCTCCTCGCCCGCCCGCAGGTCGGCTCGGGCGAGCGGCAGCCAGGTGTCGAGGAGGACGACGGCGGCGTACCCGGTCTCGGCCACCGGCTCGGCGCCCGGGGTGGCGACCACGATCGCGGGGGCCTCACCCACGCTGGCGGCGACGCCGTCGCCGCTGGACGTGCGGACCGCGGTGCCGGGGAAGGTCCGGCCCAGCTCCTCGGCCGTACGGGTGTCGCCGAGCACGGGTGCCCGCAGGCCGCGGTGGCCGCACTCGGGGCAGGCCCAGGCGTGGTCCTCGGTGCCGCACCAGGCGCACACGGGCGGCTGAGTGGGGCCGGGAAGCGTCAGCGGGCCCTGGCAGGTGCGGCACCGGGCCGGGGTCCGGCAGCGCTCGCAGGCGAGCGAGGTGAGGTAGCCCTGTCGGGGCGTCTGCACGAGGACCGGCCCGTCGGCCAGCGCCTTCTTGATCGCCTCGTGGACCGCGTGCGGGATGCGGGCACCGTGCTCGCGCTCGCCGGCCTCGGCGACCACGACGTTCGCGCGGGCCCGGACCTCGTCGCGGGGCATGGTGATCGGGCGCGCCCAGCCGGTCGCGAGCAGGTGCTGGGCCTCGACGCTGCAGGCGAAGCCGCCGAGCAGCAGCGCGGCGTCCTGCTGCGCGGCGCGGGTGAGGAGGACCTCGCGGGCGTGCGGGTAGGGCGCCCGGGGCTCGGCGTACAGGTCGTCGCCGTCGTCCCAGAGCACGATCAGGCCGAGGTCGTGGACGGGGGCGAACGCGGCAGCGCGGGTGCCGACCGCCACCTTGACGTGTCCGCGGCTGATCGCGAGGAAGTCGCGGTAGCGAGCGGCCGGCCCCTTGTCGGCGGTCAGGGTGACGTGGCTGCCGGCGCCGAGGCGGGACGTCAGGGCGGCGGACACGCGCTCGACGTCGCGGTGGTCCGGGACGGCGAGGAGGACGCCGCGGCCACCGGTGTACGCCGCCGCGGCGGCCTCGGCGAGCGCCGCAGGCCAGTCGGCGCCCGGGCCGGCCGTCCACACGGCGCGGGGGCTGCCGCCGTCGCGGAGGTGGGTCAGGTAGGCCTCGGCGGTCTCGTAGCCGCGCCAGGCCTCGCTGGGCTCACCCGGCGGCCCCGGCTCCGGGGCGGCCACCTCGGCCTTCTCGGTGGTGGCGTGCCGGGGCGGCACCGCGAGCCGGAGGACGTCGGCGCGGGTGCCGGCGTACCTCTCGGCGATGCGGCCCGACAAGGCGGCGATCTCAGGGGCCAGCACCGGTTCCGCGCTGACGACGCGGCGCAACGGTGCGAGCCGGCCGGTGTGGTCGGTCCGGTCGGAGCGCTCGACCACGTACCCGTCGACGTCCTGCCCGGCGAAGCGCACCTTGACCCGGACGCCGGGGCGCACGGCCTCGTCGTCCTTCGCGGGGACGAGGTAGTCGAACGGGCGGTCGAGGTGGGCCAGCGGCAGGTCGACGAGGACCCGGGCGATCGGGTCGGTGGCGGCCGGCTCGAACTCGGCCGCCTTGCGCTTGCGCGTCGCTGCCGCCTTGGCGCGCGAGTCCGCCACCGTCGCCCGGAGCCCGGGCAGCATGTCCTCGTTCGGCGCGGAGCTCATCGGGGTTGTTCTACCAGCGGGCGCCGACGCCGCAGTCACACGGAGACGCCTCCCGGGCGAAAGTGCCGCCCCACGGCTGGATGTTCACCCTGGAGGTGGCACTTTCACCGGTGCACCGGTGAAAGTGGCGGCTCAGATCCCCGCCGCCGCCTTGAGGTCGGCGGCGCGGTCGGTGTACTCCCAGGTGAACTCGGGCAGCTCGCGGCCGAAGTGGCCGTAGGCGGAGGTCTTGCCGTAGATCGGACGCAGCAGGTCGAGGTCGCGGATGATCGCGGCCGGACGCAGGTCGAAGCACTTGAGCACCGCCTGCTGGATGTCCACGTCGGGGATGACGCCGGTGCCGAAGGTCTGGACGTAGACGCCGACCGGGTTGGCCTTGCCGATCGCGTAGGCGACCTGGACCTCGCAGCGGCGGGCCAGACCGGCCGCGACGACGTTCTTGGCCACCCAGCGCATGGCGTACGCCGCGGAGCGGTCGACCTTCGACGGGTCCTTGCCGGAGAAGGCGCCACCGCCGTGCCGGGCCATGCCGCCGTAGGTGTCGACGATGATCTTCCGACCGGTCAGGCCGGCGTCGCCCATGGGCCCGCCGATGACGAACTTGCCGGTCGGGTTGACCAGCAGCGTGTAGCCCTCCGAGGGGATGTCGAAGGACTCGAGCACCGGGTCGATGACGTGCTGTCGCATGTCGGCCTCGAGCTGGTCGTGCGAGACGCCCTCGGCGTGCTGGGTCGAGAGGACGACGGTGTCGATCCGGACCGGCCGGTCGTCCTCGTCGTACTCGATCGTGACCTGGGTCTTTCCGTCGGGCCGGAGGTAGTCGACGGTGCCGTCCTTGCGCACCAACGAGAGCCGCTCGGCAAGGCGCTGCGCCATGGTGATCGGCAGCGGCATCAGCTCGGGGGTGTCGTCGCAGGCGTAGCCGAACATCAGCCCCTGGTCGCCGGCGCCGCGGCGGTCGAGCTCGTCGTCCGAGCCGCCGACCCGGCCCTCGTGACCGGCGTCCACGCCGGCGGCGATGTCGATGGACTGGTTGCCGATCGCGACCTGGACGCCGCAGGAGTTGCCGTCGAAGCCCTTGTCGGAGGAGTCGTAGCCGATCTCGTCGGCGACCACCCGCCGGACGAGCTCCGAGACCGGTGCGTATGCGTTGGTGCGGACCTCCCCGGCCACGACGACGAGACCGGTGGTCAGCAGCGTCTCGACCGCGGTGCGGAGGTTCTCCTTGTCGGAGTCGTGCTCCATCAGGTAGTCGAGGACCGTGTCGCTGATCCGGTCGGCGATCTTGTCCGGGTGACCCTCGGTCACGGACTCGGAGGTGAAGAGGCGTCCAGTCACGGCGCCAACCCTACCCAGCGGGTCAGCAGGTGAGACGAGCGTCCCGAGGTACGACGAGGGGAGGACTCAGCCGAGTCGGCTGACGACCTCGTCCCAGATGACCCCGGCCAGGGCGGCCTTGCTGCCGCGCGGCACCTCGCGGGCGCTGCCGTCGGCGCCGAGGATGACGGCCTGGTTGTCCGGGGAGCCGAAGACCGCTCCCCCGCTCACGTCGTTGACGACCAGCAGGTCGCAGCCCTTGCGGGCGAGCTTCTCCCGCGCCAGGTCGAGGACCGAGCCGGTCGAGTCGCCGGTCTCGGCGGCGAAGCCGACGACCACCTGGCTCTCGCGCAGCCGCTCGTGCGACAGCTCGGCGAGGATGTCGGGGTTCTGCGTCAGCTCCATCGACGGCGCGGAGCCGTCGCCGGACTTCTTGATCTTGGCGTCGGAGACCGTCACCGGTCGGAAGTCGGCGGGGGCCGCGGCCATGACGACCGCGTCCGCGGAGGCGGCCGCGGTGCGGACCTCGTCGCGCAGCTCGGCGGTGGTCTCGACGTGCACCACCTTGACGCCGGCGGGGTCCGGCAACGTCACGTTGGCGCTCACCAGCGTCACCTCGGCGCCGCGCGCGGCGGCGGTCGTCGCGAGCGCATACCCCTGGAGGCCGGTCGAGCGGTTGCCGAGGAAGCGGACCGGGTCGAGGTACTCGCGGGTGCCCCCGGCGGAGACGACGACGTGCCGGCCCGTGAGGTCGGGCGAGACCGATGCACCGGCGAGGACGGAGACGCAGAAGTCGTAGATCTCGTCGGGGTCGGGCAGTCGACCCTTGCCGGAGTCCGCGCCGGTGAGGCGGCCGACGGCGGGCTCGATCACGAGCGATCCGCGCGACCGCAGCGTCTCGACGTTCGCCTGGGTGGCGGGGTGCTCCCACATCTCGGTGTGCATCGCCGGGGCGAACACCAGGGGGCAGCGCGCGGTGAGCAGGGTGTTGGTGAGCAGGTCGTCGGCCAGGCCGTGAGCGGCCTTCGCCAGCAGGTCGGCGGTCGCCGGGGCCACGACCACGAGGTCGGCGCCCTGGCCGATCCGGACGTGCGGCACCTCATGGACGTCGGTCCAGACCTCGGTCGAGACCGGCTTGCCGGACAGCGCAGCCCACGTGGGCGCGCCCACGAACGCCAGCGCCGCGGCGGTCGGGACCACGGTCACGTCGTGCCCCGACTCGGTGAAGCGACGCAGCAGCTCGGCGGCCTTGTAGGCGGCGATGCCCCCGGAGACCCCGAGGACCACTCGCCGCTGAGCCGCCTGGCTCATGGCCGCCTCATCGGTAGAGCCCTACTCGGCGCCGAACGACGCGGCGGCGTCGGCGGCGGCCTGCTTGCGCGCGGCCTCCTCGGCAGCCAGGGTCTCGGCGTCGACCTTCTCCATGGTCAGCAGGTCCTCGTTGATCTCGCGGAGCGCGATCGAGAGGGGCTTCTCCTGGACGTGGGTGTCGACCAGCGGGCCGACGTACTCCAGCAGGCCCTCGCCGAGCTGGGAGTAGTAGGCGTTGATCTGGCGGGCGCGCTTGGCGCTGTAGAGCACCAGCTGGTACTTGCTGTCACTGCGCGACAGCAGCTCGTCGATCGGCGGGTTGGTCACGCCAACGGCGGTGGTGTTGGGTCCGGACACGCGTCTGCACACTCCTGCGTCATGGTCGAAGACGAGATCACGGGCGCTGGTCGGCTCCAGATGCCTCGCCCTGGACCATCCAGGCTACCAACTCCTCGGCCGCAGCGTGAACTTCGTGGTTGACGATGGTGGCGTCGAACTCCTTCTCGGCGGCCATCTCGGCCACCGCGGTCTCCAGACGACGGCGCCGTTCGTCCTCCGACTCGGTGCCCCGGCCGACCAGGCGGCGGACCAGCTCGTCCCACGAGGGCGGCGCCAGGAAGACGAAGTGCGCCGACGGCATGCTCTCGCGCACCTGCCGCGCGCCCTGCAGGTCGATCTCCAGCAGCGCCGGCCGTCCGGCGGCCAGGGCCTCCTCCACCGGGGCTCGGGGCGTGCCGTAGCGCGCCGTGGCGTGGACGACCGCCCACTCCAGCAGCTCGCCCTGCTCGACCATCTCGTCGAACCGTTCGTCGGAGACGAACCAGTAGTGGACGCCGTCCTCCTCACCGGGTCGCGGCTTCCGGGTCGTCGCGGAGACGGAGATCCAGATCTCCGGGTGGTGCTCGCGGATGTCGGCGGCGACCGTGCCCTTGCCGACAGCGGTCGGGCCCGCGAGGACGGTCAGTCGCGCGGACGGGCCACCCGGGGCCTCAGGCACCGAATTCGCGCTCGAGCGCCTCCACCTGACGGGCTCCCAGACCACGCACCCGACGGCTCTCGGCGATGCCGAGCCGCTCCATCAGCTGCTTGGCCCGCACCTTGCCGACGCCGGGCATCGCGCACAGCAGGTCGACGACCCGCATCTTCCCGATGACCTCGTTCTGGTGACCCTCGTGCAGCACCTGAGAGATCGAGGCGCCCGCGTGCTTGAGGCGGTTCTTCACCTCGGCCCGCTCTCGCCGGGAGGCGGCCGCCTTCTCCAGCGCGGCCTGTCGTTGCTCGGGCGTCAGTGGGGGCAGGGCCACGGGACGGGTCCCTCTCTGTCCATTTCGCGGTGTTCAGGGCTGGCGGGTGCGGGAGTCGTCACACTAGTCAGTCCGGGGTCAGAAGCTCAACGGGGTCTGGCAGACGTCGAGGGCCTGCTGCTGCACGGAGTTGAGGGCCTCGTGCGTGGCGGGATCCGTCAGGCCGGCGGCGGCCCGGAGGACGCCGCTGACCTGCTCCTTGCTCAGTCCCTTGCGCCAGGAGCTGTCCGCGTACTCCTGCGGGCTGACGCCGGCGTCGGCGAGCGCGGCCCGCAGCTGCTGGTAGCGGTCGATGACCGTGGCCCACTCGGCCTTGATGTCGTCGGGCGCCTTGTCGGCGAGCGCCTGGTAGGGCCCGAGGACGTCGAAGATCTTCTCCGGCGCCGGGTCGGCGGCGAGCTCGGTGAGCCGCTGCTGCTGGGCCTGGACCTCCTCGCAGTACCTCTCGGAGTCCGACTGGCACGACGTGAGCACCCCCAGCAGGAGGAGCGCGGTCGCAGCGACGACGAGGCGCCTCACGCCAGCGCGCTCCGCAGGTCGTCGTTGGCCCGGCGGGCGGCGTCGGCGAGCGCTCTCGGGTCGGGTCCGGCCCGGAGCAGTCCGCGGCTGCTGCTGGCCACGACGTTCACGCGGGCCCGACCGAAGATCCGCGCGAGGTCGGCGGGCGTGCCGCCCTGGGCGCCGTACCCGGGGGCGAGGACCGGGCCGTTGAACTCGAAGCTCTCGTCCACGTCGCCGAGGGTGGCTCCGACCACAGCGCCGAAGCTGCCGAGCGGCTCCGCACCGGCGTTGCGGGCGGCCAGCGATGCCAGCACCGCGGCCGCCACCGTCCGCCCCCCGCGCACGGCCTGTTGCACCTCGGGACCCTCCTTGTTGGAGGTGAGGGCGAGCAGGAAGACGCCGTTGTCGTGCTTCGTGGCCACCTCGAACATCGGGTCGAGCGACCCGATGCCCAGGTAGGGGCTCGCGGTGATCGCGTCCGAGCACAGCGGGGAGGCCGGATCGAGGTAGGCGTCGGCGTACGCCTGGGTGGTGGACCCGATGTCGCCGCGCTTGACGTCGAGAAGCACCAGGGCTCCGGCGTCTCGGGCCGTCGCGATGACGCGTTCGAGGACAGCGACGCCGGCCGAGCCGAAGCGTTCGTAGAACGCCGACTGCGGCTTGAGGACGCTGACCTCGGGCGCGAGCGCCTCGGTCGCGGTGAGCGCGAAGGACTCGAGTCCGGCCACCGTGTCGGGCAGCCCCCACTCCGCGAGCAGCGATGCGTGCGGGTCGAGGCCCGCGCACAGCTGGCCCCGCGCGTCGAGTGCGGCACGGAACCGGGTGCCGAAGGTCATGCGGGTCCTCCTGGGTTGCCAGCGATCGACTGGGTGAGCTCTGCCGCCAGTGTGGCGGGCGTGGTCGGGTCGTGCAGCACGGCGGTGCCGATCTGGACGGCGATCGCCCCGGCGTCCAGTGCGGTGCGGACGTCGGCGTGGGTGCCCAGCCCGCCACAGGCGACGAGGGCCGCGTCAGGGAGGGCGGCGGCGGTGTCGGCCAGGCAGCGCAGCATGAGTGGCCGGACGGCGGGCCCGCTCAGGCCTGCTCCCCGACCGTCGGCGAACGCCGCCGGAAGCGCGTTCCCGAGCACCACGCCGGTCGCCCCGGCTTCGAGCACGGCGCGCGCGACCTCGGTCACCCGCAGCACGTCGCTGCGCAGCTTCGCGAGCACCGGGAGGCCGCGCGGCAGGTCACGGACGACGGCGGCGACCGCAGACGCGGCATGGAAGGGCTCGCGGACGTCGAAGAGCCCCTGCCCGGTCATGTCGGGGTCGGAGAGGTTCACCTCGACGCCCGCGACGCCGGGGGTGCGACCGACCCGGCGCGCCAGCTCCGAGTACTCCCCCAGCGACCTCCCCACCACCGACACGTGCACGCGCGCCCCGGACTGGATCAGCCAGGGCAGCTCGAGAGCGAGGAAGGCGTCGATCCCGGGGTTCGGGCACCCGAGCCCCGTCACCAGCCCGCTGGGTGTCTCCGCCACCGGCGGGGTGCGGCCGAGGCTGACCGGCGCCTGCCGCGCCTGCACGGTGATGGATCGCGTGACGAAGGCGCCGAGCGCCGCCAGGTCGGCGTACGCCGCGAGCTCGCGGCCCGTGCCGCCACAGCCGGCCGCCACGGCGACCGGCCCGGCGTACCCCAGGTCCGCGAGCTCCACCCGGTCAGGCTCCGTCCTCAGCCGCGCGCAGCCCGGGCACGAGCCGGTTGAACATCGCGACGGTGATCGGCTCGGGCGGCTCGGACAGGTCGACGGAGTCGAAGTCGATGCCCTCGCGCGCCTTGACGCCGTAGTAGCTGACCTGGGCGATGTACGGCCCGACGCGCATCTCGCTGACGGTGACGTCGAAGGCCGGGGAGTAGTTGATGTACGCCTCGTCGCCCTTGGTCGGCACGAGGTTGCTCGCGGCTCCCCGCGACTTGGTGAACGACTTCTGCGCGGCCTGGACGCTCTTGTACGTCTCGATCTCGACGGTGACCTTGAGCCCACCGCCGCGTCCGTACCGCTGGATCGCGATCGGGCTGAGCCGGGTGTTGTTGCCGGCCTGGAAGCTGCGCTCGCAGGAGGCCCGGACCGGCCGGTCGCTGAGGAACACCTCGGTCTCGTAGGCGTGGTGCCCGGTAGGGGCGTTCGGGGCCACCCCGAACTGGTCGCGGAACATCGGCGCGGTGAAGAGTCCGCACGGCTCGGGCAGGGCGAGGCCGCCGTCGTTCTCCGTGACGCCCGTCGTCGAGGTGAGGGGGCCCTGCGGCAGCTCGGGGTTCGCGGCGTTGGCGTCGATCGTGTCGACGATCTGGCCGAGCTTGCCGGTGCCGGTGACCCATTCGCCGTGGGAGGACTTCTCGCCGGCGAAGTAGTCCTTGAGCTGGATCTGGAGCTCGAGGTGCTGGTGGTCGCGGATCTGCTCGAGGGTGAAGTCGTTGACGTCGTCGAAGCCGGTGAGCACCCACGCCTCGTCCGGGACGTTCCCGGTGCTGCCCAGCGGCTTGCCGTTGGCGTAGAGGAGGTCGATCAGCTTCTCGGCGTTGTCGTCCGGGCTCTTCTTCTCCCACGACCGCAGCCGCTTGAGCACCGCCATCTCCTGCTTCACGTCGTAGGCGTAGATCTGGTCGCCGAATCCGCCCTTGACCACCGGGTCGACCCGCAGCGAGACCTCCAGCCCGGAGTCGCCGAGGTAGACGCACTCGGCGGTGGCGTTCTGGTCGATGTCGGTGGCGAAGCCCGGGTAGGGCAGCGACCGCTCCCAGAACTCCTCGGTCAGCGGACTGTCGCCGAGGTCGCCGCCCATGATCACCGAGGCGTCGGTGAGCGGGATGAGCCGGCAGGGGTTGAACGCGCGGGCCCCGTAGACCGTGACCGCCGGCTTGATCGGGTAACCGTCCGGCGGCTGCTCCGGGTACGCCGGCGACGACTCGGTCGCGCCGGGGCTGGCCGAGCCACCGGACGGTCCACCGGCGGTGCTCCTCGGGGTCGGGTCGGCGCTCGGCTTGTTGCCGCCGTCGCAGGCGCTCAGGGTGCCCGCACAGGCGAGCAGGAGCACCGGGACCAGGGATCGCATCATGGGCTGGCTCCTTCCCCCGCTCCCCCCGCGGCAAACAGGTCCGCCCAACGGACCCGGTCGCCCCGGAGGACCGGGCCCTCGGTGCAGCCGCGTACGACCCTCGCGATGCCGTCCTCGCCCAGCACGGGGACGCCGCAGCCGTGGCAGAGGCCGGTGGCGCACGGCGTGGGTGTCTCCAGGGCCACCTGGCTCCAGACGCCCTCGGCCTCCGCGGCTGCTGACACCGCCGCCAGGGTGGTCGGCGGGCCCGCGGCGTACACGACGGCGGGCCCGGCGCCGCGGATCGTCTCCTCGATCACGCCCGCGACGTCGCCTCTGCGGCCCACCGAGCCGTCGCGCGTCACGACCGTCACCGACCGGGCCGAGCGACGGGCCTCCAGTGCCGAGACGAGGTGCGCCTCGTCCTCGCCCGCCAGCAGCATCGTGACCGGGCACTCCCGTTCGCGCAGCCGTTCGGCCAGACCGAAGAGGGCGGCCGCGGCGTACCCCTCGCCGACGAGCAGCGCGGGCGCGGGGTCCTTGGGCAGCGCCCAGGCCCGGCCGAGCGGGCCGGTGACGTCGATCGGCGTGCCGGGCGTGGCCGCGGCCAGCCACCGGGTGCCGCTCCCCCGAGGCTCGACCAACAGCTCCAGGGTGGGGCCGTAGCCGCCCGTGGGCCGGACCCGGTAGACCCACAGGGCGCGCCGGGCCAGGGCGGGCTCGGGGACCGAGACCGCGACGAACGTGCCGGGACGGGTCCGCTCGGGGATGCCCTTCGCGGCGACGGTGACGAGGCGGTAGGCGCCGACGCGCTTGCTGGCGAGGACCTCGCCGCGCACGTGCAACGGGCTGCGGTCGCTCACGTGAGGGCCCGAGCGATGCGGCGTGGCCACCGGGGGCCGCCGTAGACGAAGCCGGTGTAGGCCTGGACGAGAGTGGCACCGGCGTCCAGCCGGGCCTGGGCCTCCTCCGGGGTCGCGATGCCGCCGACCCCGACGAGGCAGAGCTCCGGCCCGACGCGGTCGCGAAGCATCCGGACGACGGCCGTGGCGCGTTCGGCCAGCGGTGCTCCGGAGAGCCCGCCGGCACCCAGCTCCGCCACGGTGTCCGGGGCGGTCACGAGGCCCTCGCGACTGATCGTGGTGTTGGTGGCGATGATCCCCGCGAGCCCCAGGCCGAGCGCCAGGTCCGCGACCGCCAGCACGTCGTCGTCGGAGAGGTCCGGGGCGATCTTCACCAGCAGCGGGAGGTCACCCGCGACGTCACGTACCCGTCGCAGGATCGGCTCGAGCTTCTCGACCGCCTGGAGGTCGCGCAGCCCGGGGGTGTTGGGCGAGGAGACGTTGACGACGAGGTAGTCGGCGTACGGAGCGAGCAGTCGGGCGGAGGTCTCGTAGTCCCCGACCGCCTCCTGCTCCGGGGTCATCTTCGACTTGCCGATGTTCACGCCCAGGACCGTCCCCGGCCGTCTTCCGCGCGCCGCCAGACGTTGCGCCACCGCCTCCGCGCCGTCGTTGTTGAAACCCATCCGGTTGACCACCGCACGGTCCGCCGGGAGCCGGAACAGCCGCGGCTTCGGGTTGCCCGGCTGGGCGAGCGCGGTGACGGTGCCGACCTCCACGTGGCCGAACCCGAGCGCGGCGAGGGCGTCGATGCCCACTGCGTTCTTGTCGAACCCGGCCGCGAGGCCGAGCGGGTTCGGGAAGGTCAGGCCCATCGCCTGCACCGGGGTGCCCGGGGTCGCCGCGAGCCGCAGCACCGGGCGGGCGGCCCGGATCGCCCGGAACCCCGCCTGGTGCGCCCGCTCCGCGTCGACCCGGGTGAAGGCGTGCCGGAACAGGGCGTCGTACATCAACGAGCGGCCCAGTCCTGGAGCGAGCGGACGCCGATGTCGCCGGCGCGCTGCGCCTCGATCCCCTGCACCGCGGCCCCCAGACCCTGCACCGTGGTGATGCACGGGATGTTGGCCAGGACCGCGGCGGTGCGGATCTCGTAGCCGTCGGTGCGCGCCATCGAGCCGCTGGTCGAGCCGGCCGGGGTGTTGACGACCAGGTCGATCTCGCCGGCCAGGATCAGCTGCACGATCGTCTGGTCGCCGTCGGGACCCTCGCCCTCGTAGTGCTTGCGCACGATCCGGGCGTCGATGCCGTTGCGGCGCAGGACCTCCGCGGTCCCCTGGGTCGCGAGGATCTCGAACCCCAGGTCGGCCAACCGCTTGATCGGGAAGATCATCATCCGCTTGTCGCGGTTCGCCATGCTCGCGAACACCCGACCGGACGTCGGCAGCGGTCCGTACGCCGCCGCCTGGCTCTTCGCGAACGCCGTGCCGAACACCGCGTCGAAGCCCATGACCTCACCGGTCGAGCGCATCTCCGGACCCAGCACCGTGTCCACCGTCTGGCCCTCGGAGGTCTTGAACCGGTTGAACGGCATCACTGCCTCCTTCACCGCGATCGGCGCGTCCGGCGGCAGGTCGCCGCCGTCGCCCTCGGCGGCGAGGATCCCGGCCTTGCGGAGCGTGGCGATCGACTCCCCCATCATCACGCGGGCGGCCGCCTTGGCCAGCGGCACGGCCGTCGCCTTGGAGACGAACGGCACCGTGCGACTGGCCCGCGGGTTGGCCTCGAGCACGTAGAGCACGTCCGCGCCCAGGGCGAACTGGATGTTGATCAGTCCGCGCACCCCGACGCCGCGAGCGATCGCCTCGGTGGCCTCACGGATCCGTCGGATCTCGGAGGCGCCCAGCGTGATCGGCGGGAGTGCGCAGGAGGAGTCGCCGGAGTGGATGCCGGCCTCCTCGATGTGCTCCATGACGCCCCCGAGGTAGAGCTCCTCGCCGTCGAAGAGCGCGTCGACGTCGATCTCGACCGCGTCGTCGATGAACCGGTCGACCAGCACCGGGTGCTCCGGGCTGATGGCGGTCGCCCGAGCGATGTAGCCCTCGAGCGCGTCGTCGTCGTACACGATCTCCATGCCGCGACCCCCGAGGACGTACGAGGGCCGCACCAGGACCGGGTAGCCGATGTCGGCCGCGATCCGCTGGGCCTCGTCGAAGGAGGAGGCCATGCCGTGCTTGGGCGCCGGCAGCCCCGCGTCCGCGAGCACGCGCCCGAAGGCGCCGCGCTCCTCGGCGAGGTGGATCGCCTCGGGCGTGGTCCCGACGACGGGGACGCCGGCGTCGGCGAGCCCCTGGGCCAACCCCAGCGGGGTCTGGCCTCCGAGCTGGCAGATGACGCCGGCGACCGGGCCGGCCTGGCGCTCGGCGTGGACGATCTCCAGGACGTCCTCCAGCGTCAGCGGCTCGAAGTAGAGCCGGTCGGAGGTGTCGTAGTCGGTGCTGACCGTCTCCGGGTTGCAGTTGACCATGATCGTGTCGTAGCCGGCCTCGCTCAGGGTCAGGCAGGCATGCACGCAGGAGTAGTCGAACTCGATGCCTTGACCGATCCGGTTGGGACCGGAGCCCAGGATGATCACCGCCTCCTTCGTGCGCGGCTGCACCTCGGTCTCCTCGTCGTAGGAGGAGTAGTGGTACGGCGTCGTGGCGGCGAACTCGGCCGCGCAGGTGTCGACGGTCTTGTAGACCGGCCGGATCCCCAGGGCGTGCCGGACACCGCGAACGACGTCGGCGGTGAGGCCGCGGATCCGGCCGACCTGGGCGTCGGAGAACCCGTGCCGCTTGGCCAGCCGCAACAGCTCCGGAGTGAGCTCCGGAGCGGCCGTGACCTCGACGGCGACCTCGTTGATCAGCATCATCTGGTCGACGAACCACGGGTCGATCCAGCTCGCCGCATGGATCTCCTCGGTGGTGGCACCGGCCCGGATCGCGTCCATGACCTTGCGCAGCCGGCCGTCGTGCGGCGTACGGATCTCTTCGAGCAGGGCGTCCTTGTCGAGCTCGACGAAGGACTTCTCCCACGAGAAGACGGCGTCGGGGTTCTCCAGCGACCGCAGCGCCTTCTGCAGCGCCTCGGTGAAGCTGCGGCCGAGCGCCATCGCCTCGCCGACGGACTTCATGTGCGTGGTGAGCACCGGGTCGGCTCCCGGGAACTTCTCGAACGCGAACCGCGGCACCTTCACCACCACGTAGTCCAGCGTCGGCTCGAACGACGCCGGCGTCTCCTGGGTGATGTCGTTGGGGATCTCGTCGAGCGTGTAGCCGATCGCGACCTTCGCTGCGATCTTCGCGATCGGGAAGCCGGTCGCCTTCGACGCCAGCGCGCTCGACCGCGACACCCGCGGGTTCATCTCGATGACGATGAGCCGGCCGTCGGCGGGGTTGACGGCGTACTGGATGTTGCAGCCGCCGGTGTCGACGCCGACCGAGCGGATGATGCCGATGGCGAGGTCGCGCATGGCCTGGTACTCGCGGTCGGTCAGGGTCAGGGCGGGGGCGACGGTGATCGAGTCGCCGGTGTGGACGCCCATCGGGTCGAGGTTCTCGATCGAGCACACGATCACCACGTTGTCGGCGGTGTCGCGCATGACCTCGAGCTCGTACTCCTTCCACCCGAGGATCGACTCCTCCAGGAGCACCTCGGTGGTCGGGCTGGCGGCCAGGCCGGCGCCGGCGATGCGGCGCAGGTCGGTCTCGTCGTAGGCCATGCCGGAGCCGGTGCCGCCCATCGTGAACGACGGGCGCACCACCATGGGGTAGCCGAGCTCGCCGGCCGCGCCGAGGCAGTCGTCCATGCTGTGGCAGATCACGGACTTGGCGCACTCCCCGCCCAGGTCCTCGACGATCTTCTTGAACTGCTGGCGGTTCTCGCCGCGGTTGATCGCCTCGATCGAGGCGCCGATCAGCTCGACGCCGTACTTCTCGAGGACGCCGCGCTCGGCCAGCGCCATCGCGGCGTTGAGGGCAGTCTGGCCGCCCAGGGTCGCGAGCAGCGCGTCGGGCCGCTCCTTGTCGATCACCTTCTCGACGTACTCCGCGGTGATCGGCTCGACGTAGGTGGCGTCGGCGAACTCCGGGTCGGTCATGATCGTGGCGGGGTTGGAGTTGACCAGGATCACCCGCAGGCCCTCGGCCTTGAGGACCCGGCAGGCCTGGGTGCCGGAGTAGTCGAACTCGCAGGCCTGGCCGATGATGATCGGCCCCGAGCCGATGACCAGGACGCTCTGGATGTCGGTGCGCTTGGGCATCAGACACCCTCCCCATCTGCGGCTCCGCCGCGGGCACCCATGAGGTCGCAGAAGCGGTCGAAGAGGTAGGCGGCATCGTGCGGACCGGCCGCGGCCTCCGGGTGGTACTGCACGCTGAACGCCTTGAGCTGCCCGTCGTCGCCGCGCAGCTCGAGGCCCTCGACCACGTCGTCGTTGAGGCAGACGTGGCTGACTGTCGCCTCGCCGTACGGCGTGGCAGAGGCGCCGTCGACAGGGGCGTCGACCGCGAAGCCGTGGTTGTGCGCGGTGACCTCGACCTTGCCGGTGGTGCGGTCCATGACCGGCTGGTTGATGCCGCGGTGGCCGTACTTGAGCTTGTAGGTGCCGAAGCCGAGCGCGCGGCCGAACAGCTGGTTGCCGAAGCAGATGCCGAAGTACGGGATGCCCCTGTCCAGCGCGGCGGTCAGCGTGGTCAGGTCAGCCGTGGCGGGGTCGCCCGGGCCGTTGGAGCAGAACAGCCCGTCCGGCTGGAGCGCCAGCACGTCGTCCACGGTCGCGGTGCTGGGCAGGACGTGGGTCTCGATCCCGCGCTCGGCCAGCATCCGGGGCGTGTTCGCCTTGATGCCCAGGTCGAGGGCGACGACGGTGAACCGCTTCTCCCCCCAGTCACCGGGCAGAGCCGGAACGACGTACGACGTCGGAGTGCTCACCTCGGCGGAGAGATCGGCACCGGTCATCTGGTCCGTCGAACGGACCCGCTCCAGCAGCCGGCCGGCATCGGACTCGGTGCTGGAGATGCCGACCCGCATGGCTCCGCGTTCGCGTAGGTGGCGGGTCAGGGCCCGGGTGTCGATGCCGGAGATCCCCACGACTCCCTGCCGGTCGAGCTCGGACTCCAGTGACCGGGTCGAGCGCCAGCTGGACGGGATGCGGGCGGGGTCGCGGACGACGTACCCGCTGACCCAGATCTTCGAGGACTCGTCGTCCTCGTCGTTCCACCCGGTGTTGCCGATGTGCGGGGCTGTCATGACGACCACCTGCCGGTGGTACGAGGGATCGGTGAGCGTCTCCTGGTAGCCGGTCATCGCGGTCGAGAAGACCGCTTCGCCGAAGGTCTCGCCGGCTGCGCCGTAGGACCGACCGTGGAAGGTCCGGCCGTCCTCGAGGACCAAGATTGCGGGCGCAGGTTGGACCACGCCGTACCTCCTTCTCCGCCTCACAGGACGGGTCGTTAAAGGATGTTCGATCAGGCGCGACCCTACCAGCGTCGGCGTCCACGGATCGGATGGCCCGCGGGCGTGGAACCTCAGTCCCCGGCGGTCGGTCGGGCCAGCCAGGCCCGAGCCGCGAGGAGCTCGCCGACGAGGGTCTCGACCAGCAGCCGCACGTCGTCGACGCCGTCGTGCGGGTAGCGCAGCTCGAACGCGGCCCCCTCGACCGGGGACCCGACCGACACGACGGTGCTGCCGCGCTGGGTCGTCCAGTCGAGCAGCTGTGCCTCCCACCGCGAGCCGCCCAGGAGCAGCATCCGGTAGTCGGTGGTCTTGGTCAGGTAGACGTCGACGTGGCTCCAGTCGCCGGTCTCGCACGCGTAGGCCGGCAGCCGAGGTCCTTCCCGCAGCATGAGCGCCGACTGCTGGGCAGAGGAGAGGCGACGCGCAGGGGCGACCACGTGCGTCCCATGCGGCCCCAGGAGGAGCTCGGCCAGCCGCGGCTGCCACGCGACCTCGGTCGCCAGGAGGTGCTCGGTCGCGGCCGCAGCCAGGTCCAGGGGCACCGGCGGTCCCCCGGTGAGCTGCCGGGCCAGCTCGAGGTGGAGCGCCAGGGTGTGCTGGAAGGAACGGCAGGCGACTCCGCCCCGCTCCTCCCCGGCCTCCAGCCAGACCGTCCTGTCCGCGCGGTCGGTGAGCGGGCCGGGACGGTTCGCGATCGCGACGAAGTCGACGCCGAGCCGGTCGACGGCGTGGAGCGTCTCGACCGATCCGGCCGACGCGGAGACGGCGACCACCAGGTCGTCCTCGTAGACGCGGGGCAGCAGGTCGGTGCTGGCCACCTCCGCCACCGCCTGGATGCCTGCCGCTCGCAGCCGGGCGGCCGCGATGCCGTTGGCGTAGTGCGAGGACCCCATGCCGAGCAGCACCACGCGAGCGGGGCGCTCGAGGAAGCCCCATGCTCCGTCGAGGCGCAGCGCTCGCAGGTGGTCGGGCTTGCCGAAGAGGTCGGCCAGGAAGGCGTCAGGATCCACCGCTGGGCTCCCGTCGCCGCAGGGCCGCCTCGGGTACGTACCGCCAGCCGGGAAGGTACGCCGCCGCGTAGGCCAGCTCGCGAGCGATCTGCTCCTCCACCAGTGGCTGCAGCAGGTCCTCGTCGAGCAGGCTGCCGGCCACCCGCCGGTAGGACTCCAGGAACGTGCCCTGCATCTCATCGCTCCATCGGCGGACGTCGGCATCCGGGAGGTCCGGCGCGTAGTGCCGCACCACGTGCCCGACGTTCTCGAGCGAGAGCCACATCCCGGCCACGTCGTAGGCGGCCGGCTGGTGAGCGCAGCGCTCGGTCGCGGTGACGGTCGGGTTGCCGTCGAAGTCCACGACGTACAAGGCGCCCCCGGGATCACGGAGGACCTGACCGACGTGGAAGTCCCCGTGACCGGCGACCGGGCCGGTCGGTGAGTCGGCCAGGGCCAGGTGCATCCGAGCGGTGACACGACCGAGGTCCGCGGCGAAGGGACGGGCCGCACCCTGGGCCAGTCCGAGGGCGATCCGCGCCTCGTGCAGGCACCACGTCCACCCGTCGGTCGCGCCCGGGATGTAGTCGACAGCCGTGACGACCGGCGCCCACTCCCCCGCGGGATGCTCCCACTCCAGGACGAACCACACCGCCGGCATGGCGTCGAAGCCGGCCGCGGTGAGGCGCCGTAGCCGTTCGGGCGCCGGATGCGGACTCTCGAGCGCGGTGGTGTGCCACTTGAGGATGACCTGGTCCCCCACGATCACCGAGCGGTTCGTCTGGTCGACCGTGACGGCACGCTCCTCCGGCAGCACCACCGCAGGGGCGACGCGGGCTTCGGTCGCCCACCGGAACCCGTCGGGCAGGGGGCGGCCGTCGATCCACCACTTCAGCAGCCTGCTGCTGGGCTCGGACCCCTGCGGCTCGGCCCACCAGGCGTCGGCCCGACGCCGGACCTCGACGGGAAGCGGCACGTTCAGCCGTCCGCCAGGTGGTCGAGCCCGACCCGCTCGATGACGTCGGCCCCGACCCGGATGCCGTCCCGGGCCCGGATCCGCTCGCCGGCCGCAGAGACCTTGGCGCGCAGCTCGGCATCACCGAGCAGGCCCTCGACGGCCTCCAGGAGCTCGCTGTCGGTGAACTCGTAGGTCCGCAGCCGTCGACCGAAACCCTTCTCGTGCACCCGCTGGGCGTTGTCGTACTGGTCCCAGAACAAGGGCAGCACGATCATCGGCTTGCCGAAGTGCAGCGACTCGGTGACCGTGTTGTTGCCGCCGTGGGTGACGACCAGGTCGACGAGCGGGATGACCCGCGTCTGCGGGACGATCGCGTCACCGACCATGTTGTCGGCCAGCGTGATCTCGTCGGCGCGGGGCCCCATGCTGACGACGACCCGGTGCTCGGTCCGTCCGAGGACGTCGATGAGCCGCTGCAGCAGAGCGATGTCGGCGCCGCCGAGCGAGCCGAGCGACAGGTAGATGAGCCCGGCGCCTGCCGGGCGGTCGACGAACCGCTCGGGCAGCTCGAAGTGGCCATCGGTTTCGCGCAGGCTCGAGTCCATCCGGTGCCAGGTGTCGTCGAGCGGTCGCTCGTCGGTGTAGTCCAGCTCCTCCGGGTACACGTAGAGGTTGGCCACCGGCGAGCTGTGGATGAACTCGCGCGGCTCGAGCGGCGCGGTTCCTTGGGCCTGCACCCACGTGTTGAAGTCGTCTCGGAGCGCCGCGTGAGTGCGGTCGAACTCCGCGTCGTACGCCGCCCAGCCGGATCGGTCGTCAGCCGGGTAGCCGGAGAAGAGAGGAGCGATCCCGGGCCCGCGCAACTCGAGCGGGTTGCACGAGACGATCCGCACGAAGGGCGCCCCGGAGGTCTGCAGGGCCGGGAAGGTGACGACGTTGTCCTCGACCAGGACGTCCGGCTGGTACTCGGCGATGATCGCCTTGAGCTGAGGCTCGACGTACTTCGCCCCGTCGATCAGCGCCTGGTAGGTCGGCTGCACGAAGGTCGCGAGCTGCTGGATGGTCGGCCTGCGGAACTCCGGCGCCGTCTCGTTGATGAAGTCGATCCAGAACTGCCCCGCCGCCTCGTCGGTGGCTCCCTGGGCCGGTTCTGCGAGGTCGACGAGGGCCTCGACGAACCCCAGGGGCGCCAGCTTCCCCTCCCACGAGCGCTCCGCGGCGAAGACCACCTGGTGGCCACGGTCCAGGAGGATCTTGCCGATCCCGATGCACTGGTTGGTGGGCCCGTGCGCGGACTCGGGCATGAACAGGACGGTCAGACGCTCATGCATCGGGACTTCCTTCGGTCGGGTGGGTCGGGTCGGTCGGCAGTGGATGGCCGGTGGCGACACGGGCGTACCTGAGGATCAGCTCCGCGGCCGCCTCGCTGTCGATGTTCGGGTGGGACGCGATGATGCGGTAGCCGTAGGCGTCCTCCAGGGCGACGAGGTTGCGCGCGATGGTCTTCGCGTCCTGGGTCAGCCGGAAGGCACCGGAGGCCGTCCCCTGGACCAGGATCACCTCGTACATGGCGACCTGCCGGTCGTAGAGCGAGGTGAGCAGCGCAGCGTAGACAGGCTGACGCCCCGCGGCGCCGCCCAGCTCGCACAGGAGCCGGACCGAAGCGTCGTCGCTGTCGATCGGCAGGCCTGTCCGCACGGTGGTGATGAGCTTGTCCACCGGGTCCTCGAGCGACGCGAGCGCGGCCACGCGCTGGTCGTAGAAGCGCTCCATGCCGGCTCGGTTGGCCTCGAGGAGCAGGGCCTGGACGTCGGGGAAGTGGTAGAGCACCGCGCCTGAGGTGAGTCCGGCCGCCTCCGCGACGTGGACGAGCTTGGCGGCGGCGCCGTGCTCCAGCATCGCGCGCTGAGCGGCGCCGACCAAGGCCTCCCGCCGGGCCTGCTTCCCGCTTCGAGGCACTTCGCCCCCTTTCGTCGGAGGACCTCGTCGAGGTCGGAGGACACCTTGCCACACGCATTCACGGGATTGAAGTGCCGTTCAAATTTCACCACAAATGTCCAGACTTGAGCCCTGATTACCCTTGCCAAAAACTGAACGAGCGTGCAAAGTCCTCGCCTATCACCTTCCAGTGGCTCGCCGAGGAGGCGTCATGTCCCACCGCAACACGATTCGTCGAAGGGCGGCGCTGACCTCAGGGGCACTCGTCGCCGCCACCGTGCTCGCCGCCTGTGGCGGAGGGAGCGAAGGAGCCGCCGCGCCCGACAAGCTCGACCCCCAGGCCGACCTCAGCCAGCAGTCGATCACCGTCTCCAACTGGGCCGGCTACATGGCCGACGACACCGCCGACCAGTTCACCGAGGCGACCGGCGCCAGCATGAAGGTGACAGAGCACGCCACCAACGAGGAGGTGATGGCCAAGCTGACCGCCAGCTCGAACTCCGGCATCGACGTCGCGTTCGTCTCCGGCCAGTACGCCCAGGCGCTCAAGGAGGCCGGACTCCTCGAGCCGATCCACCCCGAGCTCGTGCCGAACCTCGCGAACCTCTACCCCCAGGCGAAGGAGCTGGCGTTCGACGTAGGCAACAAGTTCTCCGTCCCTTACACCTGGGGCACCACGGGCATCTGCTACCGCTCGGACCTGGTGAAGTCGGCTCCGACGTCCTGGAACGACATCCTCGACCCGGACCCGGAGTACGCCGGCAAGATCACGATGCTCTCCACCGAACGGTGGCTGGCACTGCCGGCCCAGAAGGCGATGGGTTACTCGGTCAACACCGTCGACGACGCAGAGATCGCGAACATGAAGGACGCCCTGGTCACCGCGAAGAAGAGCCTGCTCGGCTACGACGACACGACGTTCTACGAGAAGCTCGTCTCGGGTGAGGCCGTCATGACCGAGGCCTGGGACGGCTGGTGCGGCTACGGGATGGCCGAGGATCCCAACATCAAGTTCGTCGTTCCCGAGGAGGGCAGCGATCTCTGGTCGGACACGATGGTCGTGCTCAAGAGCTCCAAGAACAAGGAAGCCGCCTTCGCCTTCATCAACATGATGCTCGAGCCCGAGGTGCACGCCTGGGTCGCGGAGAACGTGTACTACAACGTCCCCAACGAGAAGGCCGAGGCACTCGTGCCCGAGAAGCTGAAGAAGCAGTTCCCGCAGCTCGACGTCTCGGCCGAGGAGCTCACCCGCAATGAGACGCTGGTCGACCTCGGCGAGGACTCGACGAAGTACACCGATCTGACCACCGACGTCACGGCATCGTGACGCGGCGCAGGTCGCGCACGACCCAGGGGCACCGCGCTGCCGGTGCGGTGTTCCTGGGGCCGGGCCTGCTCTTCACCCTGATCTTCGTCGCGGTCCCGGTGCTGCTCGTGCTGAGCTACACCGTCTTCGACCGCGGTCGGTTCGGCGGCGTCGACTACCGCTTCAACCTCGACAATTTCTCGAGGGCCTTCGAGCCGACCTTCCGCAAGGTGCTCGTCAGCTCGCTGCTCACTGCGGCGGCAGCCACCCTCATCGCCCTGGTCCTCGGATTTCCGGTCGCCTACGCGATCGCCAAGATGCCCGAGCGGTGGCGGCCGTTCCTGCTGGTGCTGGTGGTGATCCCCTTCTGGACGAACTTCCTGATCCGGACCTACGCCTGGATCGTGCTCCTCAACACCCAGGGCGTGCTCAACGACGCCTTGATCGGGCTGGGGCTGGTCGACAGTCCCCTCAAGCTCCTGTACACCCGCGGGGCGGTCATCGCCGGCCTGGTCTACGTCTACCTCCCCTTGATGGTGCTTCCGATCTACGCGTCGGTCGCGCGCATGGACCGCGAGCTCATCGAGGCGTCAGCGGACCTGGGCGGTTCCCGCCTGTCCGGCTTCGCTCGCATCACGCTCCCGTTGTCCTTGCCCGGCGTCATCACGGGCTGCATCTTCGTGTTCGTGCCCAGCCTCGGGAACTTCGTCGTGCCGGAGCTCCTCGGTGGCGGCAAGACGGTGATGGTCGGCAACCTCGTCCGAGACCAGTTCCTCAAGGCTCGCGACTGGCCGTTCGGCGCCACGCTGGCTCTGGTCATGGTGGTCCTGCTGGTGGCGCTCTTCGCGCTGCAGTCGGTGGTCAGCCGCCGCTTCTCTGTGGGGCCCCGATGAGCGCCCGGCGCCCCCGCGGCGTGGGACTGCTCTGGGTGCCACTGGTCGGCTGCTTGCTGTTCCTCTACCTGCCGATCCTCATGGTGATGGTGCTGTCCTTCAACAGCGGGCGATCCGCGCTGAACTTCAAGGGCCTTTCGACGCAGTGGTACACCGAGCTGTTCCAGGACGCGGAGCTCGGGCACGCGTTGCTGAACACCTTGGTGGTCGCCCTCGGGGCCATGCTCATCTCCACGACGCTGGGGACGCTGCTCGCGGTGGGGTTGGCCCGGTTCACACGGTCGACCGCCTTGGACGCCCTCGCCATGGCGCCGGCGATCCTGCCGGACCTGGTCCTGGCCATCGGCCTGCTGTCCTTCTTCTCGTGGGTGGGGTTGCAGCTGGGGCTCGCCACGGTGATGGTCGCGCACGCGGCCTTCGGGACGGCGTTCGTCGTCGCCGTCGTGCGGGCCCGGCTGGCTCAGCTCGACGGGTCCCTCGAGGAGGCCTCCCAGGACCTCGGGGCGGGATGGGTCGCCACCTTCCTGCGCGTCACCCTTCCGTCGCTGGCGCCCGCGGTGCTCGCAGGAGCCCTGCTGAGCTTCACGCTCTCCCTCGACGAGTTCGTCATCGCGTTCTTCACCGACGGACCGGACACGCCGACCCTGCCGATCGCCATCTACTCGCGGGTCCGCTTCGGCGTCACCCCCGAGATCAACGCGTTGGCCACGATCCTGCTGCTGGTGAGCATCGCAGCCGTCGTGGCCGGCGCCCTCGCCCTGCGCCAACGGACGGAGACCCCCAATGACTGAGCCGCTGCTCGCGGTCCGCGACCTCGACGCCTCGTACGGGGACGTGCACGCCCTGCGTGGCGTCGACCTCGACGTCAGGGACCAGGAGTTCTTCGCCCTGCTCGGACCCTCCGGCTGCGGCAAGAGCACCTTGCTCCGCTGCCTGGCCGGCTTCGAGCAACCGAGCTCCGGGACCGTCGAGCTCGGCGGCGAGGACCTGCTCGCCCTGCCCCCGCACCGGCGGCCGGTGAACATGATGTTCCAGTCCTATGCGCTGTTCCCCCACATGAGCGTGGAGAAGAACGTCGGCTACGGGCCCGCGCGGGCTGGTGAATCTGGACGAGAGGTCGCCCAGCGAGTAGCCACGGTCCTGCGGACGGTGGGCTTGGAGGACATGGGCCACCGCCGCCCCCACCAGCTCTCCGGTGGTCAGCGCCAACGGGTGGCGCTCGCGCGCGCCATCGTGAACCGGCCCCGACTGTTGCTGCTCGACGAGCCGCTGTCGGCCCTGGACCGCCACGTCCGTGAGCAGATGCAGCTGGAGCTCAAGCGACTCCAGCACGAGGTCGGGATCGCGTTCATGGTCGTCACCCACGACCAGGAGGAGGCCCTGTCGATGGCCGACCGCGTCGCGGTCATGAACGACGGCGTGGTGCAGCAGGTGGCCTCCCCCGAGGAGCTCTACCGCAACCCCGCGACGAGGTTCGTGGCCGAGTTCATCGGCCGGAGCAACGTCTTCGAAGGCACGGCGCGAGCCGGAGGCCTGGAGGTGCCGGGGGCCGTGCTCCCCGGGCGAGGCACCGGGTCCTACCTCGTGGTGCGCCCGGAGGACATCGTGCTGCGCGAGCGCTCGACCACCGGGGGCGGCTTCGTCACCGGAAGCGTGCTCGAGACCCAGTTCAGTGGGGGCACCACGGTGGTCGCCGTGCTCCCAGACAGGGTCCGGACGGTGTCCGGCCAGCCGATCGTGGTGACCCAGCCCGGCTTCGCCACCGTCGACCGCGGCGCGGCCGTCGAGCTCTCCTGGGATGCCGACCGGGCGCGGATCGTGGCATGACGATCACTCAGGACGGCGTGCTCAAGGACGCTCGCCCGACGTCGTACTGGCAGGACCTGCACGCCCTCGGACCGACGTCGGCCCCGCTCACGACGACCACCGAGACAGACCTCGCCATCGTCGGCGCGGGGTTCACCGGGCTGTGGACCGCGGTGTTCGCGAAGCGGCGTGACCCGTCCCGGGACGTCCTGCTCCTCGACGCCCGCCATGTCGGCTTCGGCGCCACCGGTCGCAACGGCGGCTTCGTGTCCGACTCCCTGACCCACGGCCTGTCCCACGGGCTCGCCCTGTGGCCGGACCAGGTGGAGGAACTGCTACGGCTGGGGCGTCACAACCTGGCGGAGCTGGTCGCGGACCTGGATGACGCCGACGTCGCCGCCGGCGTCTCCCTCGTCGGGAAGACCCTCGTCGCGACCTCTCATCACCAGGCAGCGAGCCTCCCGACCCTCGCTCGGCTCATGCAGGCCCACGGCGAGGAGGTGCAGATCCTGGCAGCGGACGAGGTCCGCCAGGACATCGACTCACCGACCTACCTGGGCGGCCTCCGCATCCGCAGTGGAGGTGGCCTGCTGGACCCGGTGGCCCTGGCCACCGGCCTCCGGGACTGGGCCGTGCGCCTCGGGGTCCGCCTGCACGAGGAGTCTCCGGTGACCGGCGTCGACGGCGGCGTGGTCCTCACTCCGGCCGGTCGTGTGAAGGCTCGCCAGGTGGTCCTGGCGACCAATGCCTACCCGAACCCGAAGCGTTCTCTGCGCAAGTACGTCGTCCCGGTCTACGACCACGTCCTCGTCACCGCTCCGCTGACCCAGGAGCAGTGGATCCGGCTGGGCTGGAGCGAGCGCCAGGGCGTGACGGATGCGGGGAATCAGTTCCACTACTACCGTCCGCTGCCCGACGGGCGCATTCTGTGGGGCGGCTACGACGCGATCTACTACTACGGGTCCCGCACGGACGCCGCCCACGAGCAGCGCGACGCGTCCCACCGGCTGCTCGCGCGGCACTTCCGGGAGACCTTCCCCCAGCTGGAGGACCTGCCCTTCACCCACCGGTGGGCCGGGCTCATCGACGCCTCGAGCCGGTTCACCCCCTACGTCGGGACCGACCGCTCTCGCACCGTCGCCCACGCCCTCGGATTCACCGGTCTGGGGGTGGCGTTCAGCCGGCTCGCGGCACAGGCGGCGCTGGACGCGTTGGACGGCCGGCCGGTGCCGGCATTCCTCGGCAGCCGTCCGGTCCCCTTCCCACCCGAGCCGGCGCGCTACCTGAGCGTCCAGGCCACCCGGGCCGCCCTGGCCCGCGAGGACCGCACCGGGCGGCGCGGTCCTTGGCTCAAGGCGCTGGACCGATTCGGCGTCGGCTTCAACTCCTGAGAGGTCACCACATGCACGGCACCTACACCCACGGGGCCTTCGAGGTCGGAGGCGGCGACCCGATCACCCTCGTCGACCCCTCCAGCGGTCGCGAGAGCAAGACGTTCACCCAGTCCTCCATCGAGGACGTCGACCGGGCCGTGCGTGCAGCCGCAGCGGCCTTCCCCGACTGGGCCGCTCGGCCGCCCGGCGAGCGCGCCCTCGCCCTGGCGCGGGTGGCCGACGCGCTCGAGGACGCTCGCGACCTCGTGGACCTCGAAGTCACCGAGACGGGGAAGCCGGTGGCGGTCTTCGCCGACGGTGAGCTCCCGTTCGGGGTCGACAACCTCCGCTTCTTCGCCGCCGCGGCGCGTTCGCTGGACGGCACCGGCGCGGGGCAGCTCAGCAGCGGGTACACCTCCATGCTCGTACGCCGCCCGCTCGGCGTCGTGGCGGGGATCTCCCCCTGGAACTTCCCCTTCATCATGGCCGTCTGGAAGCTGGGGCCGGCGCTGGCCGCAGGCAACACCGTGGTGCTCAAGCCGGCGCCCCTGACGCCTTCCTCCACGCTGCGTCTCGCCGAGATCGCGGTGGAGGCGGGGCTTCCACCAGGTGTGCTCAACGTCGTCACCGGCGGGAACGACGTCGGTGCCGCCCTGGCCGACCACCCGTCGGTCGCCATGGTCTCCATCACCGGATCCACCCGGGCGGGCCGGGAAGTCATGCGGGCTGCCGCAGCCTCGACCAAACGCGTGCACCTCGAGCTCGGCGGCAAGGCTCCGGCGCTCGTCTTCGCCGACACCGACCTGGCCAGCACCGTGCGCGGCCTGGCCATGGGGGCGACGTACAACTCCGGTCAGGACTGCACCGCGCTCACCCGGATCTACGTCGAGCAGTCGATCCACGACCCCCTCGTCGAGACACTGGCAGAGCAGCTCAGCTCGATCACCGTCGGCTCATCCCGGGACGAGACGACGGACATCGGACCGTTGATCAGCGAAGCGCACCGGACCCGGGTGCACGGCTACGTCGAACGCGCCGCCGCAGCCGGCGCCCGGGTGGTCACCGGCGGCAGCATCCCGGCCGGTGATGGCTTCTGCTACCCGCCGACGTTGGTCACCAGCGTGAGCCAGGACTCCGAGATCGTGCAGGAGGAGGTGTTCGGTCCGGTCGTCGTGGTGCTCCCCTTCGAGACCGAGGCGGAGGCGGTCATGCTCGCCAACGACAGCCCGTACGGCCTGGCGTCCTCGGTGTGGACCCGAGACGTGCAGCGGGCGCTCCGGGTGGCGCACCGCATCGAGGCGGGTGTGACCTGGGTGAACGACCACCTCCCGATCGCCTCCGAGGCACCGCACGGCGGGGTCAAGGCGAGCGGCTTCGGCAAGGACATGGGCCAGGAGGCACTCGCGGAGTACAGCGTCACCCAGCACGTGATGCTCAAGCACGAGCAACCGCCGGAGCACGACTCCTTCCGCCCCTCCTGAGCTGAGCCTCAGCGGGTGCGCTCAGGGCGTCTCCTGCAGCAGCAGCTCGCTGACCCGGCCCCCCCAGCGGGCTGAGTCCGCCGGTGACGTTGGACATGATCGTCCAGGCGAGCCCGCCCGGGACGTGCAGGCCGTACAGCGCCGCGCCCACGTCGCCGCCCTTGAGCTCGAGGGCGGTGCCCTAGGTCCAGAAGCCCAGGCCGTAGCCCTCGTCGTCGGGGAGCGGGCTGCCCGGCTCCGCCGCGACGGAGTCGACGATCTCGGCGAGCCGGTCGACCACCACCACACTGTGGCAGCGAGGTCGCTTCTAGCGAGATGCCTTTCCGGACGCGGCTCGTCCGCGAGCCGTGCCAGCATGTGGCCCATGAAGGAGCCGGTGCACGAGCTGACCAGAAGGCAGGCCCGTCGCATCGCGATCCGCGCACAGCTCCTGGACGCCGAGCGTCCGACCGACATGATGACGACGATCCGGCACCTCACCGAGCTGCAGGCCGACCCGGTCAAGGTGATCGCCCTCAACCCCGACCTCGTGCTCTGGTCCCGTCTCGGGCCGTCGTACGACCCGAGCGAGCTCGAGGACGCACTGGTCTCGGGACAGCTGGTCGAGCTGCGCAGCCGAATCCGGCCCGCCGAGGACATCGCGCTGTTCCGCGCCGAGATGCGGGAGTTCCCCTTCGTCGGGAAGCCGCGCCCGTGGTACGACGACCTCGCCGAGTGGATCGAGGCCAACGACGAGACCCGCCGCGAGATCCTGGAGACGCTGCGCGGCGACGGGCCACTGCCGGCCAGCGCGTTCCCGGACTCGACCGCGCTGCCGTGGAGGTCGAGCGGCTGGAACAACGACCGCAGCATTCGGATGCTGCTCGAGCAGATGGTGATGCGCGGGGAGATCGCCTCGCTCGGCTGGGCGGGCAAGGAAAGACTCTGGGACCTCGCCGAGCGGGTCTATCCCGAGGCACCCGTCCTGCCGCTGGCCGACGCGTTCCGCGAGCGCGGCGACCGGGAGCTGGCCTCGCTCGGCCTGGACAAGACCCACGTACGGACCATGCAGGGCGTGCAGACCGGCATCGAGCCCAGCGGCGAGGCCGCGCGGATCGAGGGGGTGCGCGGGACCTGGCGCGTCGACCCGGCATACCTCGACGGACTCGACGACTTCCAGGGCCGGTGCGCGATCCTCTCCCCGATCGACCGGCTGGTCTTCGACCGCAAACGGATGGAGCAGATCTTCGAGTTCGACTACCAGCTGGAGATGTACAAGCCGCCCGCGAAGCGCCGGTGGGGCTACTGGGCGATGCCGGTCCTGCACGACGACCGGCTGGTCGGCAAGGTCGACGCCACCGCGGATCGGGAGGCCGGACGGCTGTTCGTGGACGCGGTCCACGAGGACGGTCGGTGGACGAAGGTCATGCGCGCCGCGGTGGACGCCGAGCTCCAGTCGTTGGCGAGTTGGATCGGGGTCGGACTCAGCCGGGCGTGACGGCCGTTACTGCGAAACATTCTCTCGGTACGTACTGTAGGTATGTGCACATCAAGCGAATCCTTCTCAGCACGACGGCCCTTGTCGCCGGCGTGACCCTCGCGCTCCCGGGTGTCGGCCCCGCCGCGGCCACGTCGTCGCTCTTCCCCGTGGACTGCCAGACCAGGAACGTCGTCCTGGACGAGGACGGGGCCACCTACGAGCTCGTCGGAACCTGCGGCGTGGTCACCGTCACCGGCGACCACGTGACGGTCACCGGGCTGCCGGCCACCAGGAAGCTCGTCGTGAAGGGACAGCACGACCACATCAGCGGCAAGCCGGTCGACCGCGTCGTCCTCCTGGGCCGCGCCAGCGAGATCAGGGTCCGCTCGGCCCGGGTCGCCCGCGTCGCCTCCCCCGGGTCCGTGCTGCACGTCCAAGGGCTGCTCGAGGTCGCCCGGATCCCGGGGAGCCACTCCCAGGTGCACGCGGACAGGTTGACGAAGCTGTTCGTGGACGGCAACCGGAACGTGGTCCGGGCCGACCGTGGCGAGACCCTGGTCCGCGACCACGGCCGCCACAACCGGATCCGCGTGCACCAGCACGCCTGACCTCACGGCCCGAGGCGCAGCTCCGCACCGGTCCATCGCCGGCGCAGCCACCGGTCGTGCGTCGCGACCACGACCGTCCCCACCGTGGTCTGCAGCGCCTCCTCCAGCTCGCCGGCCAGGCTGAGCGAGAGGTGGCTGGTCGGCCCGTCGGACGGGACGGTCGGGTCAGCCGTGGATCCACATGATGGCGCCGAGGTGACGGCTCGCCGGGGAGGGCGCCAGACGATTCAGCGCAGCTGAGCCAGCCAGGCCACGAGGCCGTCCGCGTGGACCTCGGGGTCGTCGACCAGCGCGAGGTGGCTGCCGTCGGGGCAGTGGAGGTACGTGCCCTGCGGGAGCTGCTCCGCCATCCACGCCATGTGCGCGGGGTCCATCGTGTCGTGCTGGGCGCCGATCACCAGGGTCGGGACGTCGACCTGGCCGAGGTCGCCGGACCGGTCCCAGGTCAGGAGCTTGCCGCTGGCCCCGAGCTCGCTCGGTCCCTGGAGCGGGATGTAGATGTCGTGGTTGATGTGCGCGAAGCCGGCCAGCACGTGTGCCGGCCACTGGTCCTGCGGCATCCGGCAGGAGTGTCGCTCGTAGTGCGGTCGCAGGAGCGCGTCGTACTCGTCGTTGACCGTGTCGCCGGCCGCCTCGAGCTCCTTGATCCGGGCGATGGCCTCCTCCCCCATCTCGGGGAAGAAGACGCGCTCGGCGTACTCGTTGTACGCCGGGATCGAGCTCATCATGTTCGAGATGACCAGCCCGCGGAGCCGGTCCTGGTGGGCCAGCGCGTACTCCAGGCCGAGGACCCCGCCCCACGACTGGCCGTACAGCACGAATCGGTCGGGTCCCAGGCCCAACGCGGCGCGGACCTGCTCGACCTCGTCGACGAACCGCGGGATCTCCCAGAGCGAGGCGTCGTCCGGCTGGTCGGAGTGGAAGGACCCCAGCTGGTCGTAGAAGACCACCTGGTGGCCGGCCTCGACCAGCGGCTTCTCGAGGTCGAGCAGGTACTCGTGGGTGGCCCCCGGACCGCCGTGCAGCACCAGGATGGTCAACGCGTCGGGGTCGCCGGCCGCCCGGGTCCACACCTGGAAGTCGCCTGACGGTGTGGTGATGTCGATCATCCGGACACCGTCAGCCGTCGCGCTCGTTCCACTCATGCTGTCACCATCCACCATGTGGGGCCACAAGGGAACGACCGCGTCTACCGGGTGACCAACGCGCTCGGCCGCACGATGTTGCGGCTGCTTCGGGTCGAGGTACGCATCCAGGGCCTCGAGCGGATCCCTGCCCGGGGCCCGGTCGTGCTCGCCAGCACCCACAACAGCTTCCTGGACTTCGTCATGCTGGAGTACGCCGCCGCGCAGCGCGGACGGTACGTCCGGTTCCTGGCACGGCACGACGTGTGGGGCCGCCGCGTCGTGGCGTGGGCGATGGACTCGATGGGGCACGTGCCGGTGGATCGGGCGGCCCCCGCGGCGGCGTACCTGCACGCGCGGCGGCTGCTCCGGTCCGGGGAGGCGGTCGGCGTCTTCCCCGAGGCGGGGATCAGCCACTCCTTCCAGGTGCGGGGACTGATGCCGGGAGCCGCGGCACTGGCGCAGGAGACCGGCGCCCCGCTCGTGCCGGTCGCGATGTGGGGCGCGCAGCGGATCGCCACCGCCGGTGACCCGACGACGCGGCCGGACCTGACCCGGGGCCGGATCGTGGACATCGCGGTCGGCGCGCCGGTCGACGTCTCGGCCGGTGTCGTCCCCGGGACCCGCGACCTGGCCTTCGCGCTGCAGTCGCTGCTCGACCCGCTGCAGGCCCTGCGCCACCACCAGCCCGGGGTGGGCGTGAGCGCACCCTGGCATCCCGCGCACCTCGGTGGCCACGCGCCGACCCCCGAACGTGCCGCCGAGCTCACCCGGCTCCCGCGGAGCGCGGTCGACTGGCGCGGGCCTCACGACTGAGCCGACTCTCGGGCCGCCTCGACGTCTCGGGCCGCTCAGTACTGGTCGGTCCCCCTCAACGGCCCGGGCCTGCCGTCGGGGTCGTGGACGGTCTCGAGCAGGAGACGGGCCCAGCGGCGGGTGGCAGGCTTCAGCTCAGGCACCGGCAGCTCTCGCAGACGCCCGGGGGGCCGCTCTCCCTCGCGACCACCGGCATGCCAGGCCTCCAGCCGGGCCGCCGTGGCGGCGTACGCGTCGAACATCCCGCGCGGGTCCACGCAGTCGGCCATCACCTCACGCAAGCCGCGCCTGCCCACGTCATCGAGACGGTCGAGGTGCTCGGCCGCCAGCGTCAGCCGCAGGTCGAGGCCGTAGTCGTGGTCCAGGACCACCGCGGACAGCTCGGAGTCGTGGGTCCACGAGCGGGTGTTGAAGTTGTCGGAGCCCACCGTGGTCCACAGGTCATCGACGACGCAGACCTTGGCGTGGACGTAGACCGGGGTTCCCTCGTGGTTCTCCAGCCCGTACGCCGCCACCCGGTCGGGCGCGACGTCGAGGATCTGCTCCAAGGACCGGGCCCGGCCCAGCAGCTCGGCGGTGCGCGACTTGCCCTCGACGTCGGGGTGGAGCGGGATCACCACCACGACCCGGAGGTCGGGGTGCTCCCGGAGCGCGGTGGCGAAGCGATGACCGACGTCCTCGCCCCAGAAGTACTGGTCCTCGAGGTAGATGACCCGCTCCGCCCGGCCGACGGCCTTGGTGCAGCCGCGTGCGACGCTGCGTTCGCCGCCCCGGGCGAACGGGTAGTCGCGCCCGTGCCGGAGGTTGGGATAGGTCCGGAGCAGCTGCACCGGCTGGTTCCCTGCCGGCGGCGGCGGAGGCCACTGCTCCGGGAGCGGGTCGGGGCTGGTGTCGAGGCGTCGGAGCCGGTCGGCCAGCCGGCGCAGCGGGTTGCTGGTCAGCGGCGTCGGGTCCTCCCAGCGCTCCCGGAAGACCGTCTCGACGTCGTGGACAGCCGGGCCGCGGAGGGCGACCTGGACGTCGTGCCACGGCGGGTGGTCGCCGTACTCCGCCGACAGTGCCTGCGGCTGCGGATCGGCCAGGTGGCGGGCGTCGTCGCGACGGTTGTGAGCGAGGTCCATGCCCCCCACGAACGCCACGTCGTCCTCGGGCCGGTCGCGATAGCGCACCACCACGAACTTCTGGTGGTGGGAGCCCCCGGCCCGCACGCGCATGTCGAGCAGCGCCTCGGCGCCCCGCTTCTGCAGCTGCTCACCGAGGTGGCGGTTCTCTGTGGCGAAGAAGCCCGTCTGGTCGAGGTGGGATCGCCACACCAGGCCGCGGACGTCGACTCCTCGCTCGTCGGCCTGGCAGAGCACCTCGACCACCTCGGTGCCCTCCTCCCCCAGCAGCTGCTCGTCGGCGTCGCCCTGCCAGTCGGTGAAGAAGACCAGGTCGCCGGCCTTCGCCGCACAGATAGCGTCGTAAAGCGCCCGGAAGTACGCGGACCCGTGGATCAGCGGGACGACCTGGTTGCCTTCGGACCACGCCTGGTCGCCGGGGTGCTGGTGGTCCAGTCGGGTCTGGTCGTTGCCACGCTCGGCCTTGGTCAGGAACCAGTCGCGAGGGTCGGTCACGGGTCGAGCATGCCCTGTGGTGCGGCGACCGTCGAGGGACCCTGTCGACTCCGCGTCACGTCTACTGTGTCGTCATGCGACTCTTGCTCTCGGGGATCACCTGCCTGCTGACCCTCGGACTGCTGGCTGGTCCAGCGGCTGCCACCGAGGACTACACGGGAACCACTCGGAATCGAGATTGCTCCGGCGCAGTGGTGCGCTGGCCGAGCTCCGTGGGGACCGACGACGCCGTGGTCCTGACCAACGGACACTGCTACCGGATCTTCCGCGATCCCCGCACGGTGGCGCTCGACCGGCCTTCGGACCAGCGCTTCGCCCTCCTGGGTAGCGACGGCTCCGTCCTGACGCGAGCACGAGCGGATCGGCTGATCTACGCGACGATGTATCGCACCGACGTGGGGCTCTACCACCTGCCGGTGAGCTACGCGTCCCTCGCGGCGGACCACGGTGTCGTCCCACTGACGCTCAAGGCATCGCTGGCCAAGCGACAGGGCACCGTCACCATCCCTTCGGGGTACTGGCGCGAGACCTACACCTGCCAGATGAAGGGATACGCCTTCAAGCTCCGCGAGCAGATCTGGCGATGGCGGGACTCCCTGCGCTACCTGGGCCCTGACTGTCGCACCAAGGGCGGGACCTCGGGGTCGCCGGTGCTGAACGCCCACCGACGGGTGATCGGCGTCAACAACACCGGGTACGTCGGGGGCCGGCCGTGTCGAGACACGGTCTGCGAAGTCTCCCCGGACGGCACACGCCAAGTGTATCGGTGGCGAAGCTACGGCCAGCAGACCTGGTGGATCACCACGTGCCTGGACCAGCAGCGGCAGGTCGACGTGACGCTCCCTGGCTGTCGACTTCCGGCCCCGGAAGCGTCGTGAGCATCACCAGGTGACGTCGGTGAGCGAGGCCGGGACCTCGACGGTGTCGCCCAGCGACCACTCGGCGACCCGCGAGACCTGGGCCGCCGGCACGGCCACGCCGCCCGCCTCGTCGGCGGGCACGTCGTACGTCGTGTGGCCGTCGCGCGGCAGGACCACCGACAGGCCGCGCGCCAGCGCCGCTCGGGCCGTGGCAGCCACACACATCTCGGACTGGATGCCGACGACCACCAGCCGGTCGACCTCGCGCTCGGCCAGCAGCCCTGCCAGCGGCGTCCCGTCGAAGCCGTCGTCGTGGCCCTTGGCGACCACCGGTTCACCTTCGGCGACCGGGAGCGCCAGCTCCCACCCGGGACTGCCTCGGGAGATCCGGCGGTCCGCAGCCCCGTCGTCCTGCAGGTGCAGCACCGGGACGCCCTCGCGCCGGGCGCGGTCCAGCAGGTCGCCGAGCCGGGCCAGGAGACCCTCCGCCTCGGCGACGGCGTGCTCACCCTCGACCAGTGCCCGCTGGACGTCGACGACGAGGACAGCGGTGCTCACGCCAACCCGACCTGTCGACGGCTCAGCTCACGGACGCGCTGCCCCAGCGCCGGGTCCCGGGCCAGGTCCGAGGGCTCCTTGAGCCGGTCGTCGTCGTAGTAGCCGCCGGTCGCACCCTCGACCGCGGGGTCGGTGGCGAGGAAGGTGATCCGGGCGCCGCCGTCCGCGGGGGCTCGCATGAAGCGCTTGGCCACCGCCAGCACCGGTCGGGCGAACCACGGGGCGCCGCTCCAGATGTCGGTGGCCACGGCCCCCGGGTGCAGGCAGTTCACCGTGACGCCGACGGGCTCCAGCTCGGCCGCCAGCCAGCGCGTGTGCAGGACGTTGGCCAGCTTGGACCGGGCGTAGGCGCGCATGATGCCGTAGCCGCCGCGCTCGAAGCCGACGTCGTCGAGGTCCATCGTTCCCTGGTAGTGACCGCCCGAGGAGGTCGTCACCACGCGGGACCCGGCACCCAGCCGGTCGCGCAGCAGCTCGGTGAGGAGGTAGCCGCCGAGGTGGTTGACCTGCCAGGTGGCCTCGTGACCGTCACCGGTCACCGTGCGCTGGTCGTACACCCGGCCCGCGTTGTTCACCAGGACGTCGATCCGGGGACAGGTCTCGGCGATCCGCGCCGCCGCCGTTCGTACGGAGCCCAACGACTCGTAGTCGGCCACCACCGTGTCCACCGCTTCGGCCCCGGCCGCGGAGACCCGCTCGGCGACCGCCGCGAGCTTGGCCGGGTTGCGACCGACGAGCACCAGTCGGTGACCCTGGGCTGCCAGCTGGAGGGCCGACTCCAGGCCGATCCCGTTGGTCGCCCCGGTGAGGACGATCGTGCTCACTGCAGCTTGCCGTCGAGCACGGTGGCCCGCCCGCGCAGGAAGGTCGCGACGACCTGGCCGGGCAGCTCCATGCCGGCGTACGGCGTGTTGCGCGAGAGGGAGGCGCTCTCACCAGGATCGACGACCCGGCGCACGGACGGGTCGTAGAGGACGACGTTCGCGGGAGCCCCCTCCTCGAGCGGTTGGCCGTGGTCGGCGAGCCGGCCGATCCGGGCCGGTGCGGCCGACATCCGCTCGGCGACGTCGGTCCACGTGAGCAGGCCGGGGTCGACCATGGTCTCCTGCACGATCGACAGCGCGGTCTCGAGGCCGAGCATCCCGAAGGCGGCGGCCGCCCACTCGCAGTCCTTGTCCTCGTGCGGGTGCGGGGCGTGGTCGGTCGCGACGACGTCGATCGTGCCGTCGGCCAGCCCGGCGCGCAGGGCCTCGACGTCGGCGGCGGTCCGCAGCGGCGGGTTGACCTTGTAGATCGGGTTGTACGTGGCCGCGAGGTCGTCGGTCAGCAGCAGGTGGTGCGGGCACACCTCGGCGGTGACCTGCCAGCCCCCTTCCCGTGCGGCCTGGGCCTTGGCCTGCCGCACGATCTCGACCGAGCCGGCGGTCGAGACGTGGCAGACGTGCAGCCGGGAGCCGACGTGCGCCGCGAGCAGGCAGTCGCGGGCGATGATCGCCTCCTCCGCCACCGCAGGCCAGCCCGTGAGTCCGAGCCGCCCGGACAGCTCGCCCTCGTTCATCTGGGCACCCTCGGTCAGCCGCGGCTCCTGCGCGTGCTGCGCCACGACCCCGTCGAACGCCTTGACGTACTCCAGCGCCCGGCGCATCAGCACCGCGTCGTCGACGCACCTGCCGTCGTCGGAGAACACCCGGACCCGGGCGGCCGAGTCGGCCATCGCCCCGAGCTCGGCGAGCTGCTGCCCGGCCAGCCCGACGGTCACCGCACCGACGGGGTGGACGTCGGCGTACCCGCCCTCGCGGCCGAGCCGCCAGACCTGCTCGACGACGCCGGCGGTGTCGGCGACCGGCTCCGTGTTCGCCATCGCGTGCACGGCGGTGAACCCGCCCCGCGCGGCCGCCTGGGTGCCGGTGAGGACGGTCTCGGCGTCCTCGCGGCCCGGCTCGCGCAGGTGGGTGTGCAGGTCGACGAGCCCCGGCAGGGCGATCAGCCCGTCGGCGTCGAGCACCTCGGCCCCGTCGGCGGAGACGGTGTCGAAGCTGAGCGTCCCGTTCTTGAGCACGAGGTCGCGCTTCTCACCGCCCAGGACGGCGGCGTTCTTGATCAGGTACGTCGTCACTCTGCGTCCTCACTGGAGATCTGGTTCGCGCCCTCGCCCGAGTCGGCGCCGCTGAGCAGCAGGTACAGCACCGCCATGCGCACGGCCACGCCGTTGGTGACCTGCTCGACGATCACCGACCGGTCGGAGTCGGCGACCTCGGCGGTGATCTCCATGCCGCGCACCATCGGGCCGGGGTGCATGACGATGGTGTGGTCCTGCAGGGTCGACATCCGGCGTCCGTCGAGGCCGTAGCGCCGGGAGTACTCGCGGGCGGTCGGGAAGAACCCTCCGCTCATCCGCTCGCGCTGCACCCGCAGCATCATCACGGCGTCCGCCTTGGGCAGGACCCCGTCGAGGTCGTAGGACGTCTCGACCGGCCACGAGTCGATCCCGACCGGCAGCAGGGTCGGCGGGGCGACCAGCGTGACCTCCGCCCCCAGGGTGCGCAGCAGCAGCGCGTTGGAGCGCGCCACCCGGGAGTGCAGGACGTCGCCGACGATCGCGACGCGCCGACCCTCCAGGCCGCCCGGCCGCGACTCCCCCAGGTGCCGCCACAGCGTGAACGCGTCCAGCAGCGCCTGGGTCGGGTGCTCGTGCGTGCCGTCGCCGGCGTTGACCACGCTGGAGCGGACCCAGCCGGAGTGGGCGAGCCGGTGGGGCGCTCCCGAGGCGGAGTGCCGGATCACGACCGCGTCCGCTCCCATCGCCTCCAGGGTCAGCGCGGTGTCCTTGAGCGACTCGCCCTTCGACAGCGAGGAGCCCTTGGCGGAGAAGTTGATGACGTCGGCACTCAGCCGCTTCGCCGCGGCCTCGAAGGAGATCCGGGTCCGGGTGGAGTCCTCGAAGAAGAGGTTGACCACGGTCCGTCCACGCAGCGCGGGCAGCTTCTTGATCGGCCGGTCGGCCAGGGCGCGCATCTCGGCGGCCGTGGAGAGGACCAGCTCGGCCTCGTCGCGGTCCAGGTCGGCCGCGGACAGCAGGTGCCGCTTCATCGGGCCTGCTCCGGAGCGCTGGGCCGCAGGATCCGGACGGCGTCCTCGTCGTCGACCTCGGCGAGGTGGACGGTCACCCGCTCCGCGAGCGCGGTCGGGACGTTCTTGCCGACGAAGTCGGCGCGGATGGGCAGCTCCCGGTGGCCGCGGTCGATCAGCACGGCCAGCTGGACGGCGGCGGGGCGGCCGATCTCGGTGAGCGCATCGAGGGCCGCGCGGATCGTCCGGCCGGAGAACAGCACGTCGTCGACCAGGACCACGATCTTGTCGTCGACGCCACCGGTCGGGATCTCGGTGTGCATGAGCGAGCGCACCGGGCCGCGGCGCAGGTCGTCGCGGTACATCGTCGTGTCCAGCGCGCCGACCGGGACGTCGTACGATTCGACCTCGGCGATCTTCGACGCGATCCGCTTCGCCAGCGGGACACCGCGGCGCGGGATGCCGAGCAGCACGAGCTCATGGGCGTCGGAGTTGCGCTCGAGGATCTCGTGCGCGATGCGGGTGAGGGCCCGCTGGATGGCTCTCTCATCGACCACGACGTGGTCGGCCGTGCTGTCGGTGTGGTCATCGGGCGGGACAGACGCCATCGGCGTCGGACCTCCTTCTCCGCCTCTCGAGGACGGCTCGTTAAAGGATGTCGAACAGCGCTGAGGCTACCAGTCCGGGCTAGGTTCGAGACATGTCGACGCCGCCGTTCTCAGCCGATGCCCGCAACTTCCTCCGCAAGGCGAACCCGTCCGTGGTCGCGACCCTGCGTTCCGACGGGACGCCGGTCTCCGTGGCCACGTGGTACCTGCTCGAGGACGACGACCGGATCCTGCTGAACATGGACGACACCCGGGTCCGGCTCGGCCACCTGCGCCGGGATCCCCGCGTCTCCCTGACGGTCATCGACGAGGCGAACTGGTACACCCACGTCTCCCTCATCGGCACGGTGACCGAGATGCGCGCGGACGAGGGTCTGGCCGACATCGACCGGCTGAGCACCCACTACGGCGGTCAGACCTACCCCGACCGGGAGTCCCCGCGCACGAGCGCGTGGATGACCGTCGAGCGCTGGCACGGCTGGGGTGCCTTCAAGGACTGACGCCGCTGACGGTCAGCTGCTCACAGCAGGTGGGCCATCCCGGCGCACGCACGGAGCCATGCGGCCTGCGTGCTCGACGAGAGCATCGCGTAGGGCACGACCGAGCCGGCGACCAGGACCGGGTCGTAGGGGACCCGGTAGACGGCCTTGGTCCGCTGCTCGTAGACCTGGGTGAGGTCGTGCGCCAGCTGCTCGTCCACGTGCGAGGACGGGTCGGAGAGCACCGTGACCGTCTTGTGCTTGAGGTTGGCGTAGCCGGCGTCCTGGAGCGCGTCGAGCATCCACAGCCCCGAGTAGCCGGTGTCCTCCCGGATCGTGCTGGTCACCACGAGCAGGTCGGCGATCTCCGCGGCGGCCAGCCAGTTCTCCGCCCGCATGTTGTTGCCCGTGTCCACCAGGATGACGCGGTAGAAGCGCTCGAGCAGCTGGTGCACCGAGGTGAAGTCGGTGGCCCGGATGGTGCCGGTGACGTCTGGTCGCTCGTCGGAGGCGAGGACGTCGAAGTGGGCGTCCCCCTGGGACCGGACGAACGCGCCCAGGTCGCCGATCCGCGCCTGGTAGACGTCGTTGAACCGCTCGAGGTCCTCCAGCAGCTCGCGCGTGGTGTTGCGGTGGCTGCTGCGCGTGCCGCGGATGCCCAGGGTGCCTCGGGTCTCGTTGTTGTCCCAGGCGACGACGCCGCCGCCGCGGATCGTGCCGAAGGTGAAGCCGGACATCAGCACGCTCGTGGTCTTCGCGGCGCCACCCTTGGGGTTGAGGAACGCAATGGTGCGTGGACCTTCGAAGTCCCGCTGGATGGCTCGGCGATGTTGCTCGTGCGCCAGCTCTGCGGCCCCCATCTTGGGGGCGATCGCGCCGCCGGACCACTTGCGGACCTTGCCGCGCCAGCCCCAGGTCGCGGGGCCGTACTCGACCTGGTCGGCACGCCGGTCCAAGAAGTCGGTCGCGCGCATGAACCGCTGAGGCTCCGCCTGAGCCGGCTGGGGCGGCCCGGCCGTCTGGGCGGGAGGCTGGGCGGGCGCCTGCACCGGCGGCTGGGGGGCCGGAGGGGCCGGCGGCTGCTGCGCCCACGACTGCTGGGGCGGCGCGGCGTGCTGCGGCTGCTGGTTCCACGCGGTGGGCGGGGGCTGCACCGACTGCGGAGCCAGGGGCTGATGCGCCGGCGGTGCCTGCGCGGGCTGCGCCGGTGCCTGCGGCTCGGGGTGCTGGGGCGCCTGCTGCGGTGGCGGCGGCGGGGTCGGCGTCGGCTGGTTGCCCAGCTGGGGCGGCGGCGGCGGGACCGGGGTGCTCATCGGCCCGTTCAACGGGTCGGACGCCGGGGGCACGGGTGTGCTCTCCAGTCGCTGCGTGTAGGCCGCGAGCTCCTCGGTGCCGTACAGGCGCTCACTGGTGTCGGGCTCGAGGCCCTCCCACCCGACCGGCTGAGCGGGCGGGACCGGCGGCACCGGTGGGCAACGACTGGTCCTCGGGCGAGGGCGACTGGTCCTGCGTCATCCGGCGTACCTCCAGCTAGTTCCGAGCCAGCTCCGAGCAATGGGCGACGACGACAGCATCGCCACGGGGGACCCAACCTAAACCCCGCAGGTCCAGACCACCTGACGTGACCCTGCGATGCGGCTCAGCGGGACAGGTGCCGGGCGCGGGCGAAGCAGAACAGGCCGTAGCAGGCGATGCCGGCGGCGATGACGGTGAGGATGAGCTGGCCGAACGGCTCCGCGGCGACCTTCTGCAGTGCCTGGTCGAGCCCCCCGGACTTGTTCGCCTCGTGCGTGAGCGCCGCGTACACGAACAGGCCGCCCACGGCAGCCAGCGACGCACCCTTGGCGATGTGGCCGATCTTCCCGACCCAGCGGTACGCCGTGCTGGCGTCGCCGCTCGTGCCCTCGGCGTCGAGGTGCTCGAGGAACTTCTCCGACCAGCCGCGGTAGGCCAGGTACAGGCCGTACCCGATGATCGCCAGTCCGACTGCTGCGACGAGGACCTGGCCAAGCGGCAGGTCGAGCAGCCTCGCGGTCCAGGTGTCGGTGCTGCCCTTGCTCTTCTTGCCCCCGCCGGACCCCCCGCCGGATCCCCCGCCGGATCCCAGGGCGACGCTGAGCGCGCTCCAGCCGACCGAGCCGTAGATGACGGCCTTGAGCAGCGAGGCGGCCTTCTTCTTCCACTTCTTGCCGCCGTCCTCGTACTCGTGGCCGACCCACGCCTCCAGGAGCCGCCAGAGGGTGAGGACGAACATGCCGATCGCGACCACCCAGACCAGGAACTCGCCGAACGGCTGCTTCGAGAGGGTCTGCATGGCGCCGCTGCTCGAGGCCTGCTTCTGCTGGTGGCCGAACGCGACCTGCAGCGCCAGCCAGGCGAGGACCAGGTGGATGACGCCGTAGACGACGAACCCTCCCCGGATCGCGTGGTCCATCTTGTCGCTGTCATGGGCCTGCTCGGCCTGCTGCTTCACGTCTCCCACGGCGCTCACCCTAGGGCCACGACCACGAGGTGGACATGCCCCGGGTGGGTGAGTCAGAGGGAGGACTTGTGGCGCTGGAGATTGCCCAGGATGCCGTTGACGAAGCCGGGCGACTCGTCGGTGGACAGCTGGCGCACCAGGCCGGTGGCCTCCGCGACCGCGACGGAGTCGGGCACGTCCTCGGCGTACAGGATCTCCCAGAGGCCGATCCGCAGGACGTTGCGGTCGACGGCGGGCATGCGCTCGAGCGTCCACGCCTCCGAGTACGACGAGAGCAGCTCGTCGATCCGCGCCTGCTGCTCGACGACGCCCCGCACCAGCACGGCGGTGTACTCGTTGGTCGGCCCCTCACCGGCCTCGATGGCGCGGTCGAGCGCCTCCACGGCCGGTTCGCCGCGGAGCTCGGAGGCGTAGAGGATGTCGAGCGCCCGCTTGCGCGCCTTCGTGCGCGCCGGCATGGAGGCTGGGCGGCCCGTCTTGGGGCCGGGCTCGGGGGCGGTGCTCAGGACTTGACCCGTCCCAGGTAGGAGGAGTCACGGGTGTCGACCTTGACCCGCTCGCCCTGGTTGATGAACAGCGGCACCTGGATCTCGTGACCGGTCTCGAGCGTCGCGGGCTTGGTGCGACCGGTGGCGGAGTCGCCGGCGAGGCCGGGCTCGGTGAAGGTGATCTCCATCTCGACCGACGCCGGCAGCTCGACGAAGAGCACCCGACCCTCGTTGGTGGCGACGATCGCCTCGTTGTTCTCGAGCAGGAAGTTCTTCGAGTCGCCGACGATGGCCGGGTCGATCTCGAGCTGGTCGTAGGTGCCGGTGTCCATGAAGACGTAGTTCGAGCCGTCGTTGTAGAGGTACTGCATCGTGCGCCGGTCGACGCTCGCGGTCTCCACCTTGGTGCCGGCGTTGAACGTCCGGTCCACCGTCTTGTTGGTCTCGACGTTCTTCAGCTTCGTCCGGACGAAGGCCGGGCCCTTGCCGGGCTTGACGTGCTGGAACTCGACGACGGCCCACAGGCCGTTGTCGATGCTGAGGACCATGCCGTTCTTGAGGTCGTTGGTGGTGGCCATGGCGCGGAGTGTATCGACGCTCCCCCACCCGACCCCAATCTGTGGCTCTAATCCGAGAACTGCCAGACCACGCTGACCTTGACGCTCAGGTCGTCCTTGCCGGCCTTGATCGGGAGGGCCGCGGCGTCGGCCGACGCCATGGCGCTGCGCTGCAGGTCGTAGCTGTTCCGGACCGGTCGACTGCTCCGGCCTTCGCGGATGCTCACGACCTGCCCGAGCGTCTGCCCCGTGGCGTCGGCGTACTCCCGCGCCTTGGCGGTCGCCTCGTCCACCGCCGCCGTGCGGGCCTCGGCGAGCTCGGCCTCGGGGTCGGAGACGCCGAGGCGGATGTCGGTGGCGCGGACGTCGTTGCCGCCGACCCCGATCGCGGCGCTGATCGCCTGCCCGCCCTGCGTGAGGTCACGGACCACCACGGAGGCACGCTGCGTGACCTTGTAGCCGGTCAGGGTGGGCGGGCCGTAGGAGTGGTAGTCGTACGTCGGGTACATCTGCAGCCCGGTCGTCTGGACGTCAGCGGTCTTGACGCCGTGCTGGCCGAGCACCGCGATGACCCGCTTCATCGTGGCGCTGGACCGGGCCAGAGCGGTGTCGAGGTCGGCCTGCTTGTCCGAGACGCTGAGCGAGAAGGTGAGCTGGTCGGGCACGACGGTCGCCTTCCCCACTCCCGTCATCTTGATCGCGCCCCCGTGGACCGCAGCGGACCCGGCCTGCGTCTGGTCGCCGAGGTAGACGGGTGCGGCCTGGGCCGGCGCGCCGCCGGCGTTGCCGAGCAGGAAGGCGACCAGGAGTGCCAGCAGCGCCAGCACCGTGACGAGAGCAGTCTGGAGGGTGGTGCGGGAGATGGTCATGGGGCTGCGACGGATCGAGCGGCCGAACGGTTCCCTGCGCTCAGTCGGGTCGTGGGGAGGCGAGCAGCTCGAGCGCGCGACGGTAGCCCTGCACGCCCTCACCAGCGATCACCGCAACCGCGTGCGGCGTGACCACGGAATGGTGGCGGAACTCCTCCGGGCGTTGCGACGGGTTGGAGAGGTGCACCTCGACGAGCGGGGCGTTCAGCTGCGCGCAAGCGTCGTACAGCGAGTAGGAGTAGTGGGTCCACGCGGCGGCGTTGAGCACGACCGGCGTCCGGTCGTCGGCGGCCTGGTTGAGCCAGTCGAGCAGCTCACCCTCGTGGTTGGTCTGCCGTACCTCGACCTCGAGCCCGAGATATGCGCCCCAACCCCGGCACAGCTCGGCGAGCTCGGCGTGGGTGGTGGTGCCGTAGATCTCGGGCTGGCGCCGGCCGAGCCGGCCCAGGTTGGGCCCGTTGAGCACGAGCACCCTCATGACCTGCTCCCTCCGAGCGCGGCGAAGGCGCTCTCGAGCGCCTCCTCCGGCGGACCGGCGACGATCTCCGGGCGGCCCAGGTCCGAGAGCAGCACGAACCTCAGGGTGCTGCCCCGGGACTTCTTGTCCACGCTCATGGCGGCCCGCAGGGGTGCGAAACCGCTCCCGTCGTACGCCGTCGGCAGTCCGAGCTTGTCGAGGACCGCGACGTGCCGGTCCGCGGCCTCGGTGTCCAGCAGCCCGAGCGCGGCGGCGAGCCGGGCGGCGTACACGCAGCCGATCGCGACCGCCTCGCCGTGCCGGCGCCGGTAGTCCTCGGCCTTCTCGATGGCGTGCCCGAGCGTGTGGCCGTAGTTGAGGGCCTCCCGGCCGATCGCGCCGCCGCTCCCCCCGGTCTCGCGGAGGTCGTCGGTCACGACGTCGACCTTGACGCGGATCGCGCGCTCGATGAGCTCGCGGACCTCGGGGGTGTCGCCGGAGAGCTGCTCGGGGGTGGCGCGCTCGATGAGGTCGAGGATCGCGAGGTCGGAGATGAACCCGCACTTGGCCACCTCGGCGAGGCCGGCGGCGAAGTCCGCCCCGGGGAGGGTGCGGAGGTGGGTGAGGTCGCAGAGCACCGCGAGCGGCTCGTGGAAGGAGCCGACGAGGTTCTTCCCGGCTCGGGTGTTGATGCCGGTCTTGCCGCCGACCGCCGCGTCGACCATGCCCAGGACCGTGGTCGGCACGTGGACGACCGGGACTCCGCGCAGCCACGTCGCCGCCACGAAGCCACCGAGGTCGGAGGTCGCACCCCCGCCCACCGTGACCACGACGTCGGACCGGGTGAAGCCGGCGGTCCCCAGGTCGTCCCAGCACCGCGCGAGGACCTCGGCGCTCTTGGCGTCCTCGCCGTCAGGGACCGGCAGGTCCACCACGTCGTACGCCGCCAGCGCCTCCGCCACCCGACGGACCGGCTCGGTCAGGCTCTCCGGGTGGACGAGGGCGACCCGGCTCGTCGACTCTCCCAGGACGTCGGGCAGCCGGTCGCCGAGGTCGTGGCCGACCACCACGTCGTACCCGCCGCGCGGATGGGCCGGGTTGGCGACCCGGAGGACGGTCTCGTTCATCGGTCCTCCCCCAGCAGTCGGACGATCTCCCGCGCGACGTCCTCGGGGGACCGCTCGTCGGTGTCGACCGTGTCGGAGGCGACCTCGGCGTAGATCGGCGCCCGCTCGTCCAGGAGGGCCTTGATCCGGGCGCGGACGTTGCCGAGCAGCAGCGGGCGGCCGATCCCCAGGCCGACCCGCTTGACCGCCTCGGAGAGCCCGACCCGGAGGAACACCACGCGGTGCTCGGCGAGCCGCTCCCGGGTGACGGGGTCCAGCACCGCTCCCCCGCCCAGCGCCAGCACACCGTCGTGCTCGTCGAGGGCGCGGGCGACCGCGGCCGCCTCGAGCACGCGGAATACCTCCTCGCCGTCCTCGACGAAGATGTCGGAGACGCCCTTCCCGGCGATGGCCTCGACGTCGCTGTCGGTGTCGCGGACCTCCAGGCCCCAGGTCTCGGCGAGGAGCCCGGCCACGGTCGTCTTCCCGGCCCCCATCGGCCCGACCAGGACGACCCTCGGTCCGACCGGGCTCACCACTGGAGGTGCTCGCGGTAGCTGTCGTGGTTGCGCTTGGTCTCGGCCAGGGAGTCGCCGCCGAACTTCTCGGTGACGGCCTCGGCCAGGACCAGCGCCACCATGGCCTCCGCCACGATGCCGGCCGCCGGGACGGCGCACACGTCGGAGCGCTGGTGGTGGGCGACCGTCGCCTCGCCCGTGGCGACGTCGACGGTGCGCAGGGCGCGCGGCACCGTCGCGATCGGCTTCATCGCAGCGCGGACCCGGAGCCGCTCGCCGGTGCTCATGCCGCCCTCGGTCCCGCCGGACCGGTCCGACGTTCGACGGAGGCCGTCCTCGGTCGAGATGATCTCGTCGTGCGCCTCCGAGCCCGGCGTGGCCGCCAGCGCGAAGCCGTCGCCGACCTCGACGCCCTTGATCGCCTGGATCCCCATGAGGGCTCCGGCCAACCGCGAGTCGAGCCGGCGGTCCCAGTGGACGTGCGACCCGAGACCCGGGGGCAACCCGATCGCGACCACCTCGACGACGCCGCCGAGCGTGTCGCCGTCCTTGTGCGCCTGGTCGATGCGGGCGACCATCGCCGCGCTCGCCTCCGGGTCGAGGCAGCGGACCGGGTCGTCGTCCAGTCGGGCCAGGTCCTCCGGTCCGGGTACGACGCCGTCCGGGGCGCGGACGCCGCCGAGCTCGACGACGTGCGAGACGAGCCGCGCACCCACGGCCTGCTCGAGGAAGTTGGCGGCCACCCGTCCCAGCGCCACCCGGGCCGCCGTCTCCCGGGCGGACGCGCGCTCGAGGATCGGTCGCGCCTCGTCGAAGTCGTACTTCTGCATGCCGACGAGGTCCGCGTGACCGGGCCGGGGTCGGGTGAGCGGGGAGTTGCGGGCCAGGGCCTCGAGCTCCTCGGCGTCCACCGGATCGGCGGACATCACCTTGTCCCACTTGGGCCACTCGGTGTTGCCGATCATGATCGCCACCGGGCCGCCCTGGGTGAGACCGTGGCGGACGCCGCCGAGGATGCTCACCTCGTCCTGCTCGAACTTCATCCGCGCGCCGCGCCCGTAGCCCAGCCGTCGCCGGGCCAGCGCGTCAGCCAGGTCACCGGTCGTGACCGCGACGTGCGAAGGCAGTCCCTCGAGGATCGCGACGAGAGCGGGGCCGTGGGACTCCCCGGCCGTCAGCCAGCGCAACATGCGGGCCAGTCTTCCACGGGTGGACCCGGCGCTCCCGCCGCCTCAGCCCCCGACGAGACGGTCCCAGGCCCAGGGCCCGGTGAGGACGCCGATCACGGCGCCGATGAGCATGAACGGCCCGAACGGGTACGCCGCCTTGAGCAGGGACCGGTCCCAGCGGATGACGGCCAGCGCCAGGCCGGGGATCCCGAAGATCAGGAACCCGGCGTACATGCCGACCGCGAACTCCCCCCAGCCCAGGTAGGCCAGCGTGAACCCGAGCAGCGCCGCCAGCCGGACGTCGCCGAACCCCATGCCGGCGGAGTGGATGAACCACAGCACCCAGTAGATGCTGCGGCCGATCAGCAGCCCGAGGAACGCGCGGACGACGTCGTCCGGGTCGCCGGTCACCGCCCACCCGCCCAGGCCGGCCACCACCACAGCCACGGTGGCCGGCAGCACGATCCGGGTGGGCAGCAGCCGGGTGTGCCAATCGACGTAGGCCAGGGCGACCCCGACCGGGGTCAGGGCCACGCACACCCACAGCCACCACTCGTCGTCCCCGATGCCCCAGGACAGAAGCGCCCCGGTGACACCACCCGCCAGCACGAACAACCCGACGATCGCTCCTCCCCGGCCCAGGTCCGAGTAGGGGATCTTCGGCGCCTCCGGCTCCTGCCCCTCCTTCACCGGCCGGGGGGCGGGCTCGGGCAGGGAGTGCACGATCATCGGCACCAGCACGCAGAGGCAGGCCGCCATCCCGGAAGCGAAGAAGGTCTGCACGCCGGAAGCCTAGGGACGGCGCGCAGCGAGTGCCTGCTCCCCCGCCGCGCGCATCGCCGTCAGCGGGGCGGGCTGACCGGTGAAGAGCCGGAACTGGTCGGCGGCCTGGTGGACGAGCAGGTCCAGGCCGCTCACCAGGATGCGGTCCTTCGCGGACCGCGCAAGGGGCGTCGGCCAGGGGTCGTAGAGCACCTCGAAGACCACCGGGACCTCCGAGCACCGGGCGACCAGCTCCGTCGTCTGGGCGACCACGGGGACGGTGGAGACGACGACCTGGCCGACCGCCCGCTCGGTCGCCAGGTCCCCGAGGGTGACCTCGGGCGCGCTCGGGTGAGCCAGCAGAGCAGCCAACGTCTCCAGGGCGCGGTCGGGGTCGCGCACCAGCAAGCGGATCGAACCCACGCCCAGGTCGGCCAGCGCGAAGCCGACCGACGCCGCGGTGGCACCGCCGCCCAGGATCGTCGCCGTGTCACCGACGTCCGCGACCCGCTCGCGGAGCGCCGCCGCCGCGCCGGGCACGTCGGTGTTGTCGGCCCGGATCTCCTCGCCGTCGCGCACCAGTGTGTTCGCGGCACCGACCAGTCGCGCCCGTTCGGAGGCTTCCGTGGCCAGCAGCAGAGCCTCACGTTTGAGCGGCATCGTGACCGAGAGGCCGCGCCAGTCCGGGTCCGCGGCCACGAAGTCGGTGAGCGAGCCCTCCGGCACGCGCTCGGCCTCGTACCTCCAGTCCAGGCCCAGGGCGGCGTACGCCGCGCGGTGCAAGGTCGGCGACAGCGAGTGGGCGACGGGGTCGCCCACCACCATGCATTTCATGGGCATTTCATGGGCATTTCATGGGCATCTCATGGGCATCTCATGGGCACCTCACGAGCAGGCGCCCGCGGACTCCGTCTCGCAGTAGGTGCGCAGCTCGGCCTTGAACTGCAGGAACTCGTCGTAGTTGTCGGTGAACTTGGTCAGCCCGGTCTTGAGGTTCACCGTCACGTAGTAGAGCCAGTTGCCGTTCGCCGGGTGCGCCGCCGCCGCGATCGCCTGGTCGCCGGGCGCCTCGATCGGGCCCGGCGGGAGCCCGGTGTTGACATAGGTGTTGTACGGCGAGTCGGTGTTCTGGGTCTCGTCGGTCGTGACCGAGACCGTGCCCTTGCGGTTCAGCGCGTAGTTCACGGTGGCGTCGATCTGCAGCAGCCCGTTGGTCTCGCCGTTGTCGGGGTTCTCGATCCGGTTGTAGACGACCCGCGCGATCTTCGGCATGTCGTCACCGCGGCCCTCGGCCTCGACCAGGCTGGCCACGGTCATCAGCTCGGCGGGCGTGTAGCCGAGGTCGGCCGCCGCGCCCTCGAGGTCGGCGTCGTCCGCGGCCTGTCGCCACCGGTCGACCATGTCCTTGAGCATGTCCTCCGGCGTCTCGTTCGGCCCGAAGGGGTAGGTGGCCGGGAAGAGGTAGCCCTCCGCGTCGTTGTTGGCATAGTCCGGCAGCCCGAGGTTGGAGGGGTCGTCCAGCACCTTGGTGAAGTCCGACGCGTCGTACTTCGTCTTCGAGGCGAGGATCGAGACGATGTCCACCACCCGCAGCCCCTCGGGGATGGTGATGGTGTCGGTCTGGAGGTTCGCGTGGTCGACGAGGATCGCGATGGCGTCCTCCGCCTTCATCTTCTGCTTGAGCTGGTAGAAGCCGACCTGGATCTTGTCCGAGTCGGGGTTGTTGGTCGCCGCGGAGATGCACGCATCGACCGACGCGACCACCTTCTGGGACTTCATCTCCCGGCACAGCACCGTGGAGGAGTCGCCGGCCTTCACCTCGAGGAGCACCTTGCCGCTGCCCGGACCCGCGTAGTCGGGCGCCGAGGCGAACTGGTCCTTCAGCCAGGAGGCGCCCTTGGTGACGCCGAAGACGACCAGCGCGAGCACGACGGCCAGCGCCAGCAGCGGCACGAGGCAGCCGGAGAAGGTCCGCCGCTTGCGGCGCGCGCCCCCGAGTGCGGGGACGTACGCCGGGTCGCCGGTCTCCTCGAGGTCCTCGGGGTCGGTCTCGTCGTACAGGCTCGGGTTCTCAGTCATCGCTTCCTTCGACGAGCTCCCCCGGAGGGCGGCCCGTGCTTCGTTCGGTGTCCAAGGCGTGCTGCAAGATCAGGACCGCGGCCGCCTGGTCGACGACCGCTCGTCGCTGCTGTCCCTTGCGCCCCCGGTCGCGCAGCATAGCCTCCGCGGAGACGGTGGTGAGTCGCTCGTCGCAGAGCCGTACCGGCACCGGCGCGACGCGCGTCGCCAGCCGGGCGGCGAACGCCCGGGCCTTCTCCGCGGCAGGACCCTCGCTCCCGGAGAGGCTGCGCGGCAGTCCGACCACGATCTCCACGACCTCGTCCTCCCGGGCGAGTCGCGCGATCCGCGCGAGGTCGCCCTTGCCCCGGCGGACGGTCTCCACCGGGGTCGCGAGGAAGCCGGACGGGTCGCTGCGGGCGACGCCGATGCGGGCGTCGCCCGGGTCGATCCCCAGCCGGACGCCCACTCTCATGTGCCGGCCCTCAAGCGCCCGCCTGCCGGGAGACCTCGCCCTCGACGGCAGCCAGCGCCGCCTCGACCCCGCTCACGTCGGACCCGCCACCCTGGGCCAGGTCGGCCTTGCCGCCACCCCGACCGCCGACGTGCGGGCCGAGGGCGCGCACGAGCTCGTTGGCCGAGAGACCCCGCTCCCGGGCGAGCTCGTTGGTGGCCGCGATGAGGGAGACCTTGCCGTCGGCGACCCCCAGGATGACGACGACGCCGGGCTCGCCCTGGGGCAGCTGGGCGCGGACGTCGGTCGCGAGCTGGCGGGCGTCAGCCGCGCTCGCCCCGTCGGCCCGGTGCGCCACCACCTTGACCGGTCCCACCTGGGCGGCGTCGGTCGCGAGCCGGCCGCCGGCCTGCAGCAGCTGCTGGGTGCGGACCCTCTCGATCTCCTTCTCGGCCGCGCGGAGCTTCTCCACGATCGAGCCCACCCGCTCGGGCAGCTCCTCGGGCCGGGCCTTGAGCGCCTCGGCCAGCTGGTTGACGATCGTGTGCTCACGGGCGAGGAACTTGTACGCGTCGCTGCCGACCAGCGCCTCCACCCGGCGTACGCCGGAGCCGATCGAGGACTCCCCCAGCAGCTTGATGACGCCGAGCTGCCCCGAGCGCTCCGTGTGGGTGCCACCGCAGAGCTCACGCGCCCATTCGCCGACCGAGATGACGCGTACCGTGTCGCCGTACTTCTCGCCGAAGAGCGCCATCGCGCCGGAGCGGACCGCCTCCTCCTGGCTCATGTACTCCGCGTGCACGGAGAGGTCGTCGAGCACCACGTCGTTGACGCGTGCCTCGACGTCGGCCATGACCGAGGGCGGGACGGCACCGGTCGCGGAGAAGTCGAAGCGGAAGCGACCGGGGGCGTTCTCCGACCCGGCCTGCGTCGCGGTCTCGCCGAGCGCCTCGCGGAAGGCCTTGTGCACCATGTGCGTGGCCGTGTGGGCGCGCGAGATCGACCGACGTCGTTCGAGGTCGACGAGGCTGTGGGCCTCCTCGCCGAGGCTCACCTCGCCGTCGAGGACGACGGCCTGGTGGACGATCAGGCCGGTGATCGGCGACTGGACGTCGCGCACCTGGAGGCGCGCACCGTTGGCCAGCTCGATGACGCCCTGGTCGGCGAGCTGGCCACCTCCCTCGGCGTAGAACGGCGTCCGGTCGAGGACCAGCTCGATCTCGTCACCCGCCCCGGCCGAGGAGACGACGGCCCCGTCGCGGACCAGGCCGCGGACCGCACCGTCGCTGACCACCTCGGTGTAGCCGGTGAACTGGACCGGCGAGCCGAGCGCGTCGGCGACCTCGCGGTAGGCGGGCGTGTTGGCGTGCGCGCCCTTCTTGGCGCGTGCGTCGGCCTTGGCGCGGTCCCGCTGCTCGCCCATGAGGCGGCGGAACTCGACCTCGTCGACCTCGAGCCCCTGCTCGGAGGCCATCTCCAGCGTGAGATCGATCGGGAAGCCGTAGGTGTCGTGCAGGGCGAAGGCCTGGTCGCCGGAGACGACCGTGCCGCCCTGCTTCTTCACCTGGGTGACCGCCAGGTCGAAGATCTGGGTGCCGGAGCGCAGGGTCGCCCGGAAGGCGTCCTCCTCGGCGTAGGCGACGGCCGAGATGCGGTCCCAGTCGTCCACGAGCGAGGTGTAGGTCTCGGCCATCCTGTCCCGCGAGACCGGGAGCAGCTCGGGGAGCACCCGGTCCTCGGTGCCGAGCAGGCGCATCGAGCGGATCGCGCGGCGCAGCAGCCGGCGCAGGACGTAGCCACGACCCTCGTTGCCCGGCGTGACGCCGTCGCCGATCAGCATCATGGAGGACCGGACATGGTCGGCCACGACCCGCAGGCGTACGTCGTCACCGGGGTGGGCGCCGTACCGCTTGCCGGTGAGCTGCTCGGCCGTGGTGATGACGGGGAACATCACGTCGATCTCGTACATGTTGGCCTTGCCCTGCATGAGGAACGCGACCCGCTCGAGCCCCATGCCGGTGTCGATGTTCTTCTTCGGCAGCGGCCCGACGACGTCGAAGTCCTCCTTGGACCGGACCGCGGAGAGCTCCTCCTGCATGAAGACCAGGTTCCAGATCTCCAGGAGCCGGTCCTCGAGCTTGACCGGCATCTCCGGGCCGAGCTGTGCCGGGTCGAAGTCCGGGCCCCAGTCGGCGCCGCGATCGATGAGAAGCTCCGAGCACGGCCCGCCCGGACCCGGGACCCCCATCGACCAGTAGTTCTCCTTCTTCCCCAGCCGCAGGATCCGCTCGTCGGGGAGGCCGGTGACCTTGCGCCACAAGTGCAGCGCCTCGTCGTCGCCGACGAGGATCGAGGGGTAGACGATCTCCTCGTCGAAGCCGAAGCCGCCGTCGGCGACGGACTTGGTGACGAGCTCCCAGGCCAGCTCGATGGCGCCTTCCTTGAAGTAGTCGCCGAAGGAGAAGTTCCCGCACATCTCGAAGAAGGTGCCGTGCCGCGTGGTCTTGCCGACCTCCTCGATGTCGGGTGTGCGGATGCACTTCTGGACGCTGGTCGCACGGTCGTACGGCGGGGTCTCCTGGCCGAGGAAGTACGGCTTGAAGGGCACCATGCCGGCGTTGACGAACAGCAGGTTCGGATCGTTGAGCAGGAGGGACGCCGAGGGCACGACGGTGTGGGCGCCCACGGACTCGTCATCCGCGAAGTGCGCCTGGAAGCGTCGTCGGATCTCAGCGGTGTCCATCAGCGGGTGATGCCTTTCTCCGTCGGTCAGGGGTGGTCGGGGCCGTCAGCTCGAGACGTCCATGGGACGGGAGGCCGTAGCGCTCACGCAACTCGATTTCACGCTCGGCGCTGGCCGCGGTGAACTCCTCGCGGATCAACCGGGCGCCGTGCTGCCACCCGTGCATCCGGTCAGCGAGACCCTCGGCCGTGAAGACCTCGGCAGCGCGCCGGCCTCGCACGACGGCGTACACGCCGGCGCCCGCTCCGGCCAGGAACCAGAATCCGCGGCGCATCACTCACCCCTCCTCATGCAGTGTCCTCGAACCGGTCCTGCCGCAGCTGCCGGACGGCTGCGCGCTCCTCGCTCCTGCGCTGTCTGCGCGCGCGCCTGATCTCCTGCCGCACCTCGAACCGGACCCGGTTGCGGGTGCTCGGGTCGAGGACGGCCCGGAGACCGTGCCCGAGCGCGGCGGCCCGCACGACCGATTCACGCAGCACCAGGTCCCAGAACATCTCCCGGTCCACCCGCACGCCGGATGCCTCGTCGTCGTCCGAGCCCAGCGGGGTGGGCACCAGAGCCTGGCTGTCGTCCTCGGCGACCGTGGTGGCCAGCTCGCGCGCCGGCGCCGGCGGTAGCTCCATGCCTGGACGGTCACGCTGCTCGGCGCGAGCCAGTCGCTCCTCGAGGGCGCCCATCCGGCGCTGGCCACGGACCAGCGCGACCGCGAGCGTCACGAAGAGGGCAGCACCGATCGCGAGTCCGACGTCAGCGAGGTTTCCGCCCACGAGCCAGCCCAAGCCATCCACGAGGGAAGACCCTACCGGCCGCCTCGACGGCCCTTGACGATGCGCCGGATGCGCTGCCACCGCTCGGCGATCGCGGCCTCGGCGCCGTGGTCGGTGGGCTGGTAGTAGGAGGCGTCGGCCAGCTCGTCCGGGGCGTACTGCTGCTCCGCAACCCCGAACGGCGCGTCGTGGCTGTAGGTGTAACCCTTGCCGTGACCGAGCTTCTTCGCCCCGGGGTAGTGGCCGTCCCGCAGGTGGGAGGGCACCGGTCCCGCCTTGCCGGCGCGTACGTCGGCGGTCGCGGCGTTGATCGCGGTGGTGACGGCGTTGGACTTGGGGGCGACGGCGAGCGAGATCACCGCCTGTGCGAGGTTCAGCCGCGCCTCGGGCATCCCGATCAGCTGCACCGCCTGCGCGGCGGCCACGGCGGTGGGCAGCGCTGTCGGGTCGGCAAGCCCGACGTCCTCGCTGGCCAGGATCACCAGGCGCCGGGCGATGAACCGCGGATCCTCCCCCGCCTCGATCATCCGGGCGAGGTAGTGCAGCGCCGCGTCGGCGTCAGAGCCACGGATCGACTTGATGAACGCGCTGGTGACGTCGTAGTGCTGGTCGCCCTCGCGGTCGTAGCGGACCGCGGCCTGGTCCACGGCCGTCTCGGCGGTCGCCAGGTCGATGACGTCGCTGTCCCGACCCTCCGCCGCCCCGGCGGCCGCCTCGAGGTAGGTGAGACTGCGCCGGGCGTCGCCGCCGGCCAGGCGGACGATGTGCTCGCGGGCCTCCTCGGCCAAGGTGAGTCGGCCGTCGAGACCGCGCTCGTCGGTGAGGGCCCGCTCGACGACGGCTGCGATGTCGTCATCGGTGAGCGGCTCGAGCCGCAGCAGGAGACTGCGGGACAGCAGGGGCGAGATCACCGAGAAGAAGGGGTTCTCCGTGGTCGCCGCCACCAGGATCACCCAGCGGTTCTCCACACCGGGCAGCAGCGCGTCCTGCTGGGCCTTGCTGAACCGGTGCACCTCGTCGACGAAGAGGACCGTCTCCAGTCCTCCGCCCTCGAGCTCGGCCCGCGCCGCGTCGATCGCGGCCCGTACGTCCTTGACGCCGGCGGACACCGCCGAGACCTCCACGAAGCGGCGGCCGGCGACACTCGCCTCGGCGCCATGGGGCAGAGCACCCTCGGCCGGGGACCGGCTGAGCATGGACGCGATCGTGGTCTTCCCGGTCCCGGGCGGACCCCAGAGCACGACCGAGAGCGACCGGTTGCCCTCCAGCAGCTGCCAGAGCGGCGAACCCTCGGCGCGCAGCTGCTCCTGACCGACGAGCTCCGAGAGGTCGCGCGGACGCATCCGCACGGCCAACGGCGCCCGGGGATCCACTCGGTCGCTCACGACCGGACCTCCCGGCTCAGGGTGAGACGAAGCTGCGTGACTTCAGGTCGAACCAGGAGTCGTCGTAGCCCGGGTTGGTCTCGATCACGCGCTCCTCGGCGCCGCCCACGTGGTTGCCCTGCTGGTCGACGCCGAGCAGCGGCGCGGTCGGCGACTCCTTCGGGGCGTTCCCCAGCTCTCCTGGGAAGTGACACGCGACCTTGTGGCGCTGGTCGATCTGCAGCAGCGGCGGCTCGACCTTGGCGCAGATCTCCTGGGCCAGGTGGCAACGGGTGCGGAACCGGCAGCCCGACGGCGGGTTGACCGGCGACGGGACGTCGCCCTCGAGCATGATGCGCTCGATGCGCTTGCCAGTCGCGGCCTGCTTGATGTCCGGGACGGCCGAGAGCAGCGCCTGGGTGTAGGGGTGGTTGGCGTGGGAGTAGATGGACTCCCGGTCGCCGATCTCCACGATCTTGCCCAGGTACATCACCGCCACCTCGGGGCAGAAGTGCCGCACGATCGCCAGGTCGTGGGCGATGAAGAGGAAGGCGATCCCGAATTCCTTCTGCAGGTCCTGGAGCAGGTTGATCACCTGTGCCTGGATCGACACGTCCAGCGCCGAGACGGGCTCGTCGGCCACCAGGAGCTTCGGGTTGAGGGTCAGCGCGCGGGCGATGCCGATGCGCTGACGCTGTCCGCCGGAGAACTCGTTCGGGTAGCGGTTGTAGTGCTCGGGGTTGAGGCCGACGACCTCGAGCAGCTCCTTCACCCGGGGGATGACCTGCTTCTTCGGCAGGATGTTGTGCACCTCGAGCGGCGTGGCGACGATCGAGCCGACCGTGTGCCGCGGGTTCAGCGAGGTGTACGGGTCCTGGAAGATCATCTGCACGTCGCGGCGCAGGGGCTTGAGGTCCCGGTTGCTCATCTGGGCGATGTCGTGACCCTGGAACATCATCGAGCCGCCGGTCGGCTTGTAGAGGCGCGTGATGAGCCGGCCGGTGGTCGACTTGCCGCATCCGGACTCCCCGACGAGCCCGAGGGAGCCGCCCTCCGGAACCTGGAACGAGATGCCGTCGACCGCCTGGACCTGCCCGATGGTGCGTCGGATGAGCCCGGAGGACTTCACCGGGAAGTACATCTTCAGGTCTTCGATCTCGATGACCGGCTTCGCGTCGAGGTCGAGCTTCGCGGCGGTGTGGCCCAGCTCGGCGAGCTCGGAGAAGCTCTCGACCTCGTCCACCTGGGTCACGCCGGTCGCGACCGGGTCCCGCTGCTCGCGCTCACCGCTCTCGGACGCATCCGCGCCGAGCTCGGTCGGCTCGATCTCGGCCCGCGCGTTGGGGTCCTGGGCCATCAGTGGGTCTCCTCGACCAGTTCGGGGGCGATCTCGGGCAGCACCTCGGCCTCGAAGACGGCCAGCGGGTCGGCCAGGTGGCAGCGCCGCAGGTGGGCAGGGTCGTTGGGGCTGGGCAGCAGCTCGGGCAGCTCGGTCGAGCACAGGTTGCCGGGCACCTTGTCCTTGTGCAGGCAGCGCGGGTGGAAGGCGCAGCCCGACGGCGGGCTCAGCAGGCTCGGCGGGTTGCCCGGGATCGGGATCAGCCGCGCGTCCACGTCGGAGTTGACCTCCGGGACGCTGGACAGCAGACCCCACGTGTAGGGCATCTCCGGGCGGACCAGGAGGTCCTTGCAGGTGCCGTACTCGACGCCGCGGCCGGCGTACATCACCATGACGTCGTCGGCCATCTCCGCGATGACGCCGAGGTCATGGGTGATGATGATGATCGCGGAGTTGAACTCGCGCTGCAGGTCCTGCAGCAGGTCGAGGATCTGCGCCTGCACCGTCACGTCCAACGCGGTCGTCGGCTCGTCGGCGATGAGCAGCGAGGGGTCGTTGATCAGACCCATCGCGATCATGGCTCGTTGCCGCATGCCGCCCGAGAACTGGTGCGGGAAGTCGTCGACGCGGCCATCCGGCTGCGGGATGCCGACGCGGTCCAGCATCTCGATCGCCTTGCGGCGCGCATCGCGCTTGGAGGCGTCCGGGTGGTGCACGACGTAGGCCTCAGCCAGCTGCGCGCCCACCTTGTAGAAGGGGTGCAGCGCGGCGAGCGCGTCCTGGAAGATCATCGCCACCGAGTTGCCGCGCAACTTGCGCATGCGCGACTCCGAGAGCCCGATCACCTCGGTGCCATCGACCCGGATGGAACCGGTGATCCGGCTGGACTTCGCGTCGTGGAGCCCGAGCACCGCCATGCTCGACACCGACTTGCCCGACCCGGACTCCCCCACGATGCCCAGGGTCTTGCCCAGCTCGACGCTGTAGCTGAGGTCCTGGACGGCCGTGACGAGGCCATCCTCGGTGGGGAACCTGACGGTCAGATCCTCGACGACGAGAAAGGGTTCTTCGCGTCCGCCGGTCGCGGTCTGGTCGTGGGTCACGTAAGCCTCACCCTCGGGTCGAGAATGGAGTAGACAAGGTCGACGAGCAGGTTACTCAGGATCAGGGCGACTGCCGAGAACAAGGCCGTCGCGGCCACCACCGGCAGGTCCTTCGCGACGACGGCCTGCAAGCTCCAATACCCGATCCCCTGGATCTCGAAGATCCGCTCGGTGAAGATCGTGCCGGCCAGCAGCGTTCCGAAGTCGATGCCGAAGATCGTCACGATCGGCACCAGCGCGGCGCGCAGGCCGTGCCGGTAGACGATCGTACGCGTCGGGAGGCCTTTGGCCTTGGCAGTGCGCACGTAGTCCTCGCTCAGCGCTTCCACCATCGCGCCGCGGGCGAAACGGGTGTACTGCGTGCACCCGAAGATGCCCAGCGCGACCCACGCCAGGAACAAGCCGGCGAACCACTTCGCTGGATTGTCGGTGAGCGGGAAGTAGCCGGTGTCCGCGAACAGCGGGACCTCGAACTTCACCGTCAGGAACAGCCAGGTGATGAGGGCGAAGAGGTAGTACGGGACCGAGCTGATCACCAGGAAGCTGGAGACCAGTGCCTTGTCCGCCACGGTGCCGCGTCTTCGCGCGGCGGCGACCCCGATGGGGACGCCGAGGAGCAAGTAGAGGAACGCACCACCGATCGCGACGGAGAAGGTCGCCGGCATCCGGCCCTTCATCTCCTCCCAGACCGGGTGCGTGGTCTTGTACGACAGGCCGAGGCACGGAGCAGCACACTTCTTGACGGTGGCGCCGATCGGGATGTCCCGGCCGACGAAGACGCCCTTGGCGAACTTCCCGTACTCGACGTAGATCGGGTTGTCGTACCCGAGGTTGTGCTCGAACTTCTGCAACCGCTCAGGCGTGCACCGGTTGCTGGTCATGCGGTCGCAGATGGGTTGGGCGGGGCTGGCCGGGCCGTACCAGAACAGTGTGAACACCGCCATGGACACGATGATCAGCACCAAGGCACCGGACAACAGTCGCTTGACGATGTAGGCGAACATCGGTCTCCACTCCCGCTCACTTCAACACGATTGGCTCAGGACGTGCCCCGGGTTCTGGTGGGGCACCCAGCGGGTGGGGGTCTTCGATGAAGACCCCCACCCGTGGGCTACTGCAGGTGATTCAGATCAGCTTGATCAGCTCACGAGTGAGTCGATCAGGAGACGAAGAGACCCTTGTAGTACGGGGCTCCGATGGAGCCGTCGCCGACTCCGTTACCGATCTTCGTACCGAACACGAACAGGTCGTTGCGGAACGCGGTCGGGATGATGGGGAAGTACTTGGTCTCCATCTCCTCGTCCAGTGCGCCCCACGCGTCGGCCTGCTCAGCGAGCGGCTTCGTGGTGATGCTGCTCATCTCGTCGTCCATCGAGGGCTCGGAGAACTGAGCGGTGTTGTAAGCCGCACCCGTACGCGTGAGCGGCGGGATCATGGTGAGACCCGACGGCCAGTCGGAGCACCAGTTGACGCCACGCAGGTTCAGCTTCTGGTTGATCTTGTTGTCGGGGTCGAGCCAGATGTTGTAGGGCGACTCCTGGACCGGGATGCCGGTCACCTTGAAGCCGGACTCCGAGAAGCCCTTCTCGATCTGCTTCTGCACCGCGACACCCAGCGGGTCGAGCTCGTAGTAGACCATGGTGATCGGGTACGGCTTGTTGTCACCGTAGCCCTCCTCAGCCAGGAGCTCCTTGGCCTTGTCCGGGTTGTACGCGAACTGCTCACCGTCGACGAAGTAGTCGCTCTTGCCGGCCATGCCCGGGGGCATGATCGAGTTCGCCGGGACGCGGGTCACGTTCGGAACCTCGCCACCAGCAAGCCAGGCGTCCTGGTACGGGTAGGCGTATGCGATCGCCTTGCGCACGTTCAGCGTGGTCTTGCCGTAGTCGGGCGCCAGGAACGAGGTGCACTGGGCGGACTGCTGGACCAGACGGTCACCGAGCTCGCTGTTGGCCTTCTCGTAGTTGTTCGAGCCCAGGGCCGCCGCGACCGCGGTCTGCGACTCGGTGTTGTCGCTCAGCATGATCTGGTCGACCTTGGCCTGGTCCTGGTTGAACTTGAAGACGAACTTGTCGGCGTACTGGTGACGCGCGGGGTCCGTGTTCGGGTCCCACTGGTCGTTCTTGACCAGGGTGAGCTCCTCTTCAGCGCGGAAGGACTCCACCTTGTAGGGGCCGTTGGCCATGATCTTCTGGCCGTAGTCCGGCGGAGCGGAGGCCTTGCCGAGGGGCGAGGGGCCCATGGCCATGAACGCACCCCAGTAGTCCATGTCCGGGAAGGGCTTGGCCATCTTGATCGTGATGGTGCTGCCCTCGACCGAGGTGGCGCCCCACTTGTCGCAGTTGGGGTCCTTCTCGGTGTAGGGGCCCTTGTACTTGCCGGCGCCGAAGAAGTACTGCTGCGAGTACTCGGTGCCGGGACCCGACGGGAACGTGTCGGAGTCCATGGAGCGGCAGAGGCCCCAGGCGACTTCCTCGGCGGTGATCGGCGAGCCGTCCTCCCACTTCGCGCCATCGCGGATCGTGAAGGACCACTCCGTGAAGTCGGCGTTGTGCGTGCCGAGGTCGGTGGCCAGGTCGGGGACCAGGGTGATCGACCCGTCGTCGTTGCGCATGTACTGCGTCAGCGACCGGCTCGTCAGCGCCTGCTGGATGGAGTTGCCGGTGACAGACCATCCGTTGGTCGGGTCCAGGTCGGCGGGGCCGGGGTCACCGGGGAGGTACACCGTGATGGTGCCGCCGGTCTTGGCGCCCTCGACGTCCGCGGCGGGAGCCGCAGCCTTGGGGTTCTTGTCGCCCCCTTCCTCGCCCTTGTAGGTACGGTTCGCCGAATCGCCATTGCCAGTCCCACCCGAGCCGCCACAGGCAGCGAGGGTGAGAAGGGCGGCACCGGCGACGAGCGCCAGAGGCTTGCTCCGTCTCATGTTCCAGCCTTTCATTCTTTGTGTGAGTGCCACGGAGTCGGTCCGTCGCACCGTTTCTGGGACCGGGCTAGCGCCTGGTCTTGGGGTCGAGGGCGTCGCGGATCGCGTCACCCAGGAGGTTGAGGGCGAGCACCAGAGCGACGATGCCGATCAGGGGCTCGTACAGGTAGAGCGGATAGGTCTCGAAGAACGGCACCGCGAGCAGGATCGTGTGGCCCCAGGACGGTGTCTCCGTGACGCCGATGCCGAGATAGGCCAGACCGGCCTCGGCGGTGACGAACGCCGGCAGCAGCAGCGAGGTCGCGACGACGATCGGCGCCACCAGGTTGGGCAGCAGCTCCTTGGTGAGGATGCGGCTGGTGGGCATGCCGAGCACCTTGGCCGCTTGGACGAACTCGCGCTCGCGCAGCGACAGCACCTCACCGCGGATCAGTCGCGCCAGACCCATCCAGCCGAAGAACGCCAGCACGCAGATCAGGTCGATGAACTGGATCTTGGGGTAGTTGGGCGAGGCGGCGAAGCGCTGGCTGAGGATCGGCGCGATGGACAGGGCGGCGAGCAGGAACGGGATCGTCAGGAAGAGGTCGATGAAGAACGAGATGATCCGGTCGACGACGCCGCCGAGGAAGCCCGCGAGCAGACCGAGCGTGATGCCGAGGATGACCGCGATGATGGTCGCGACCGCCGAGATGGTCAGGGAGGTGCGGGCACCGTAGACGAAGTACGCCAGGTTGTCGTCCCCGTTGTTGGGCGCGACCCCGAAGGGGTGCGCGAGGGTGAAGGGCCCGACCGGGGGCCCGAACTCCGGCTTCGGTAGACCACCGCCGAGGATGTTGATCCGCTCAGAGGCGAGCACCGTCTCGGTGTCGACGTTGAAGAGGGCGCAGATCGGGCCGGCGAGCGCCGCGATCAGGATGAAGGCGACGACCACCGCGGCACAGACGACGGCGATCTTGTCGCGCCGCAGTCGCCCGAAGGCGATCTGCATCGGAGACTTGCCGGTGATCTCCTTGGCCTTCGAGCTGTTGGGATCACCCACGGGCTCTTCGTCGGTCAGCGGACCCAGTGTCTCCGGTGCGGTCTGCGCCATGTCACCTCAACTAGCTTCCGTGCCGGCCTGAGTCTCGGCCGAGCTGTTCCTTGATGCCCCCGTCGGGGCACCGCCTCGTCGTACGCCGTGGTGGACTCTATGTGACGCAGACCGCACGTTCGATCACCAGCGCGTAACGATCGTGTCACGACCCACGGGGCGGAAACGAACAGATGTTCGGCGCCTCAGCCTTTCGGCCGGACATCTTCCGGCCGTGTCTGGGGGCCGGACTCCGGCGCGGCATCGACTCCGGCCTCCCGGCGCTGCTCCGGGCTGATCGGCGCGGGGGCCGCCGTCAGCGGGTCGAACCCGCCGCCCGACTTCGGGAACGCGATGACGTCGCGGATCGAGTCCGACCCGGCGAGCAGGGCAACGATGCGGTCCCAGCCGAAGGCGATGCCGCCGTGCGGGGGTGCGCCGTACTTGAACGCCTCGAGCAGGAATCCGAACTTCTCGCTCGCCTCCTCCTCGGCCAGGCCCATGACGGCGAACACCCGCCGCTGGACGTCCTCGCGGTGGATTCTGATCGAGCCGCCGCCGATCTCGTTGCCGTTGCAGACGATGTCGTAGGCCCACGCCAGGGCTGTGCCGGGGTCGTGGTCGAAGGAGTCGAGGTCCTGCGGACTGGTGAAGGCGTGGTGGACCGCCGTCCAGGCCCCACTGCCCACCGCCACGTCCCCCGCGGCGGTCGCGTCGTCGGCCGGCTCGAAGAGGGGGGCGTCGACGACCCACACGAAGCTCCACTCCCTCTCGTCGATGAGGCCGCAGCGCCGGCCGATCTCCAACCGGGCGGCGCCGAGCAGCGCACGGCTGGACTTCAGCGGGCCGGCGGCGAAGAAGATGCAGTCACCGGGCTGGGCGCCGGTGAACGCCGCAAGGCCGGCCTTCTCCGAGTCCGAGAGGTTCTTGGCGACCGGTCCCCCGAGCTCGCCGTCCTCCCCCAGGGTCACGTACGCGAGCCCACGAGCACCGCGCTGCTTGGCCCACTCCTGCCACGCGTCGAACTGCCGCCGTGGCTGGCTCCCGCCGCCGGGCATCACGACGGCACCGACGTACGGCGCCTGGAAGACCCGGAACTCCGTGCCGGAGAAGTAGTCGGTGCAGTCGACCAGCTCCTGGCCCATCCGGAGGTCGGGCTTGTCGCTGCCGAACCGCGCCATCGCCTCGGCGTACGTCATCCGCGGGAGCGGGACCGGGACGTCGTGGCCGATGAGCTTCCACAGCGCGACCAGGATCTCCTCGGCGACCGCGAGGACGTCGTCCTGCTCGACGAAGCTCATCTCGATGTCCAGCTGGGTGAACTCCGGCTGCCGGTCGGCGCGGAAGTCCTCGTCGCGGTAGCAGCGCGCGATCTGGAAGTAGCGCTCCATGCCCGCCACCATGAGGAGCTGCTTGAACAGCTGCGGACTCTGCGGCAGGGCGTACCAGCTGCCGGGCTGGAGCCGGGCCGGGACGAGGAAGTCGCGCGCACCCTCGGGCGTGCTGCGCGTCAGCGTCGGGGTCTCGATCTCGACGAAGCCGTGGTCGTCGAGGACGTCGCGGGCGGCCTTGTTGACCTGGCTGCGCAACCGGAGTGCCTGGTTGGGGCCGCTGCGCCGGAGGTCGAGGTAGCGGTGGCGCAGGCGTGCCTCCTCACCCACGTCGACGTGGTCGTCGATGGGGAACGGCAAGGGAGCAGAGGCGGACAGGACCTCGACCTCGCCGGCCACGACCTCGACCTCGCCCGTGGCGAGGTTGGGGTTCTCGTTCCCCTCCTTGCGCGCCACCACCTCGCCGGTCACCTTGAGGCAGTACTCGCTCCGGAGGCTGTGGGCGACCGCCTCGTCGCGGACGACCACCTGGACGACCCCGCTGGCCTCCCGCAGGTCGAGGAACGCCACGCCCCCGTGATCGCGGCGCTTGGCGACCCATCCGGCCAGGGTGACGGTCTCTCCGACGTCGTCCTTGGTCAGGGTCCCTGCGTCGTGGGTGCGGATCACTGCGTCTCCTCTTCGGGGGTGTGCTGCTCGACCCGCGGACGCAGGTCGCTCTCGGGCGGGGTCCAGGTGGCCGGGTCGGCGTCTGCCTGGTCGCCGCTGCGGATGTCCTTGACCTGGTGGCTCCCGTCGCCCCCGTCCTGGGGCGGGAACCACACGAACGGGATGCCTCGGCGCTCGGCGAACCTGATCTGCTTGCCGAACTTCTGTGGCGCCGCGGCCACCTCACAGGGGACGTCGCGGGCTCGGAGCGAGCGGGCGACGTCCTCCGAGGTGCTCCGGGACTCCTCGTCCGTCAACGCCACGAGGACGGCGCTGGGCACGGGGCGGCTGCCGGCTAGCACGCCATCGGTCAGCAACGGGATCAACGTCCGGGAGACGCCGAAGGAGACGCCGACCCCGGGGTAGGTCGTGCGGCCGTCGCTGGCGAGGGCGTCGTAGCGTCCGCCGCCGCCGACGGACTTCAACCGCTCGTAGCCGGTCATGAAGATCTCGACCACGGTGCCGGTGTAGTAGTCCAGGCCACGCGCGATCCGCAGGTTGGCCTCGACGGTGACGCCGGAGTCCGGCGCCTGGCAGCCGTCGACGACGGCTGCGAGCTCCTCGAGTCCTTGCTCCAGCAGCTCGTCCTCGACGCCCAGGGCGTGCACCCGCTCGACGAAGCTGGTGTCCGAGACCCGGATGGTCGCGAGGTCGAGGCACCGGCCGGCCTGGTCGTCGTCCGCGCCCGCCTCGGCGACCAGCAGCCGGCGCACCTCGTCGGCGGGGAGCTTGTCCAGCTTGTCGATCGTCCGGATCGCCGAGGTGACATCGGGAATGCCGAGTCCGCGGTAGAAGCCCTGGATGAGCTTGCGGTTGTTGAACTGGAAGGACAGCGGCGGCAAGGGCAGCGCCGCCAGCGCCTCGACCATCACCTGCATGACCTCGAGGTCGTGGTGGAAGGGCAGCTCGTCGCGTCCGACGATGTCGACGTCGGCCTGGGTGAACTGGCGGAACCGGCCCTCCTGCGGCCGCTCGCCGCGCCAGGCCGGCTGGATCTGGAACCGGCGGAACGGGAACTCCAGGTGGCCGGCGTGCTCGAGGACGTAGCGGGCGAAGGGCACGGTCAGGTCGAAGTGCATCCCCAGTCCGCTCGAGCCGGCGGAGTCCTCCGACTCCTCGGCCGCCAGCCGACGCAGGACGTAGATCTCCTTGTCGATCTCGCCGCCCTTGGCGAGCCGGTCCAGGGGCTCGACCACCCGCGTCTCGATGTTGGCGAAGCCGTGCAGCTCGAAGGTGTGCGAGAGCGACGCGATGACCTCGCGCTCGACGACCCGCGCACCGGGCAGCAGCTCAGGGAACCCGCTGAGCGGGCTGATCTTGCTCATGTCTCACAGTCCTCGGGTGACCTGCTCGGGGCCGGCGTCGGTCGACTGCCGGGCCACGTCGAGCAGGTAGGGGTTGGTGGCACGTTCGCGACCGATCGACGTCTGCTCCCCGTGACCGGGAAGCACCACGACGTCGTCGGCCAGCGGCAGCACCTTGGTCGCCAGGGTCCGCAGCATCGTCGGATGGTCCCCGCCGGGCAGGTCGGTGCGGCCGATGGAGCCTGCGAACAGCAGGTCCCCGGCGAACATCACCTCGGAGACCTCGGGGTGGTCATGGGCCGCCCGGAAGCTCACCGAGCCCTCCGTGTGCCCGGGCGTGTGGTCGACGACGAGGCGCAGCCCCGCCAGCTCCAGGTCCTGGCCGTCGGCCAGCTCCCGGACGTCGTCGGGCTCGGCGAACTCATGGCTGTCACCCAACAGACCGCCGAGCAGCATCGCGCTCGAATCTCGGCTCATGCCCGCCAGGGGGTTGGTGAGCAGGTGTCGGTCGGCCGGGTGGATCCAGGCGGTCGCGTCATAGGTGCCGGCCACCGGGGCGACGCACCACATGTGGTCGACGTGACCGTGGGTCAGGAGCACCGCGACCGGCTTGAGCCGGTGCTCGCGCACGACGTCGGCGACACCGGACGCCGCGTCCTTGCCCGGGTCGATCACCACGCACTCGGCCCCGGCCGAGGTGGCCGCGACGTAGCAGTTGGTGCCCCAGGGACCTGCGGGGAAGCCGGCGATGAACACTGGAGCAGCCTAGCGAGAGCCGCGGGGGCCTCAGGACCAGCCGTCACCCTTCCCCGAACAGCCCATGACTAGCATGGTGCGCCAGCGCGCAGCCCAGCGACGATCGAGTGCGAAGGACCAGTTGTGACGAGCCATGAGTGGGGCCGGGTCGACGAGGACGGCAACGTCTTCGTCCGGACGGCCGACGGGGAACGCTCCGTGGGGCAGTACGCCGACGGGTCTCCGGAGGAGGCTCTGGCGTTCTACGTCGACCGCTACGCGGCACTCGCCGGGGAGGTGGGCCTGCTCGAGCAGCGGGTCAACTCCGGGGTGATGGCGCCCGAGGAGGCCGGCACCACCGTCAAGGCCCTGCGCGAGCAGGTGATGGGGGCGAACGCCGTGGGCGACCTCTCCGCCCTGGCGGCCCGTCTCGACGCCCTCCGCCCGATCCTGGCCAGCCAGCGCGAGGCCAAGAAGGCCGAGAAGGCTCAGCGGCTGGCCGAGTCGCGCACCGAGAAGGAGCGGATCGCCGGGCAGGCCGAGAAGCTGGCGGAGGGAAACGACTGGCGCAACGGCGCCAACCGCTTCCGTGAGCTGCTGGACGAGTGGAAGGCGCTCCCCCGGATCGACCGCGCCGGCGACGACATGCTGTGGCGGCGGTTCTCCGGCGCCCGGACGACGTACACCCGCCGCCGCAAGGCGCACTTCGCCGAGCAGCAGGAGCGCTGGGAGGGGGCCCGCGTCGTGAAGGAACGGCTGGCCAAGGAGGCCGAGTCGCTGGCCGGCTCGACCGACTGGGGAGCCACCGCCGGCCGGTTCCGGGACCTCATGCGTCAGTGGAAGTCCGCCGGCCCCGCCAAGCGCGAGGAGGACGAGGCACTGTGGCAGCGCTTCCGCGGCGCGCAGGACGCCTTCTTCGGCGCCCGCGACGCGGAGAACGCCAAGCTGGACGAGGAGTACGCCGCGAACGCCGTCGTCAAGGAGCAGCTCCTGGCCGAGGCGGAGGCGCTGCTCCCGATCACGGACCTGGACGCGGCCAAGAAGGCGATGCGGGGCATCGGCGAGCGGTGGGAGGCGGCCGGCAAGGTGCCGCGCGACCGGATGAAGGAGCTCGAGGGCCGCCTCCGCAAGGTCGAGCAGGAGCTCCGCGGCGTCGAGGACGAGCAGTGGCGGCGGACCGACCCGGAGAAGTCCGCACGGGCCGACGACATGGTCGGCAAGCTCGAGGCCGCGATCGCCGACATCGAGGCGGACCTGGAGCAGGCCAAGGCGTCCGGCGACGAGAGACGAGTCAAGGACCTCGAGGACAACCTCGCCTCGCGCCGCTCGTTCCTCGACATGGCCAAGCTGGCCAGCCAGGAGTTCTCGGGCTGAGAACTCCTTCGGCAGAGAGTTCTCGGGCTGAGAACTCCTCGGTATAGCGTTCTCGCGCTGAGCGCTAGCTCGTGGTGCGGTAGGCGTCGAAGACGCCCGGCACCTGGAGCACCGCGCCGAGCACCTGGTCGAGGTGCTTGGTCTCGGCCATCTCGAAGGTGAACTGGCTCTTCGCCACCCGGTCGCGGGTGGTCGAGAGGCTGGCGCTGAGGATGTTCACGTGGGCGTCGGAGAGCGCCATCGTGATGTCGGAGAGCAGCCGGGCGCGGTCCAGCGCCTCCACCTGGATGTTGACCAGGAAGCTCGACTGACCCGTCGGCGCCCACTCGACCTCCTGCAGCCGCTCGGGCTGGGACTGCAGCGCTTTGGCGTTGGTGCAGTCGACCCGGTGCACCGAGACTCCCCCGCCCTTCGTCACGAAGCCGAGGATCTCGTCCGGGGGGACCGGTGTGCAGCACTTGGCGAGCTTGACCCAGACCTCCGGCGCGCCCTTGACGATGACACCGGACTCCCCGCCGACCGACGGCCGGCGGCGCCGGTCGGTGATGGTGACCGCCTCCGCGAGGTCCTCGGCCGCCCCCTCCTCGCCGCCGTGGAACTCCAGCACCCGGCGTACGACGGTCTGGGCACCGATGTTGCCCTCGCCCACCGCGGCGTACAGCGCCGAGACGTCCGGCTGCTTGAAGTGGGCGGCCACCAGCGACAGGGACTCGTGCGACATCAGCCGCTTGAGCGGGAGCCCCTCCTTGCGCATCAGCTTGGCGATCTGCTCCTTGCCGCGCTCGATCGCCTCCTCGCGGCGCTCCTTGCTGAACCAGTGGCGGATCTTCGAGCGTGCGCGCGGCGACTTCACGAAGTTCAGCCAGTCGCGCGACGGCCCGGCCGAGTCGGACTTCGAGGTGAAGATCTCCACGACGTCGCTGTTCTCCAACGTCGACTCGAGCGGCACCAGCCGGCCGTTCACCCGGGCGCCGATGGTGCGGTGGCCGACCTCGGTGTGGACGGCATAGGCGAAGTCGACAGGCGTCGCACCGACGGGCAGCGGGATCACGTCGCCTCTCGGGGTGAAGACGTAGACCTCGGCGCGGTTGATCTCGAACCGCAACGACTCCAGGAACTCGCCCGGGTCGGCGACCTCGTTCTGCCAGTCGAGCAGCTGACGCACCCACTGCATGTCGTCGAGGTCGCCGGAACGGTCGGTGTCGACGCCGGCCCGGCCGTTCTCCTTGTACTTCCAGTGCGCGGCGACGCCGTACTCGGCTCGACGGTGCATGGCGTACGTCCGGATCTGCAGCTCGACGGCCTTGCCCTGCGGCCCGATCACCGTGGTGTGCAGCGACTGGTACATGTTGAACTTCGGCATCGCGACGTAGTCCTTGAACCGACCGAGGACCGGGTTCCAACGCGAGTGCAGGACGCCGAGGGCGCTGTAGCAGTCGCGGTCGTCCTCGACCAGGATCCGGATGCCGACCAGGTCGTAGATGTCGTCGAAGTCGCGTCCGCCGACGATCATCTTCTGGTAGATCGAGTAGTAGTGCTTCGGCCGGCCGGACACGGTCGCCTTGACCTTGGCCTCCTTGAGGTCCGCCTCGACCTGCTGGATGACCTCGTTCAGGAACTTGCCGCGTGAGGGCGCACGCTCGGCGACCATCCGCACGATCTCGTCGTAGATCTTGGGGTGCAGGGTGGCGAAGGCGAGGTCCTCGAGCTCCCACTTGATGGTGTTCATGCCCAGCCGGTGGGCCAGCGGGGCGTAGATGTCGAGGGTCTCGCGGGCCGTCCGCTCCTGCGAGTCCCGCTTGACGTAGCGCAGCGTCCGCATGTTGTGCAGCCGGTCGGCCAGCTTGATGACCAGCACGCGGATGTCCTTCGACATCGCCACGATCATCTTGCGGATGGTCTCGGCCTGGGCGGTCTCGCCGTACTTGACCTTGTCCAGCTTGGTGACGCCGTCGACGAGCGCCGCGACCTCCTCACCGAAGTCGGCCGTCAGCTCCTCGAGGGTGTAGGGCGTGTCCTCGACCGTGTCGTGGAGCAGGGCGGCGCAGAGGGTCGCCTCGGTCATGCCCATCTCGGCGAGGATCGTGGTGACCGCGAGCGGGTGGGTGATGTACGGGTCACCGCTCTTGCGCATCTGGGTGCCGTGCTTGAGCTCGGCGGTCACGTACGCCCGCTCGATCAGCGCGAGGTCGGCCTTCGGGTGAGTGGTGCGCACCGCGCGGAACAGCGGATCCAGAACCGGGTTGGTGGTGCTCTGCCCACGCCCGCCCATCCGGGCCAGTCGGGCGCGCATCCGGCGCCCGGTGAGAGCAGGCTCGGCCCCGACGGGTGCCTCGGCCACGCTCTCCTCCGGCGTCATGACCCGAGTCTACGGGCGGGTCGCCGGTCCGCGGGCCTGGTCAGACGGCGAGGAGGCTGCTGACCGGCAGATCTCCCAGGGTCTCGCGACCCGCGAGGAAGCCGAGCTCGATGAGGACGGCCATGCCGATGACCTCTCCCCCGCACTCCCGCACGAGCTGCTCGGTCGCCTTGGCGGTGCCACCGGTGGCCAGGACGTCGTCGATCAGCAGGACCCGCTCGCCCTCGGCGATGGCGTCGACCTGGATCTCGAGGGTCGCTTCGCCGTACTCCAGCGCGTACGACACCGAGCGGGTCTCGCGGGGCAGCTTGCCGACCTTGCGCACCGGGACGAACCCGCGCCGGAGGGCGAGCGCCACTGGGGCGGCGAGGATGAAGCCGCGAGCCTCCATGCCGACGACCTTGTCCACGACCGGGGCGCCGGACTCGTCGCGACCCGCGTCCGCCAGCGCCTCGATCACCTCGACGAAGGCGCCGTGGTCGGCCAGCAGCGGGGCGATGTCCTTGAACACCACGCCCGGCTCCGGGAAGTCCGGCACGTCGACGACCAGGCGCTCCAGCGCCTGAGCTGCACGCAGCCGCCGCGCTCCGCTGTCCTCGGTGCTCACGTGGCCTTACTTCTTGCCGCGCTTGGAACGCGGCTGGCGGCTGGGCTGGGTGCGCCCCGAGGAGCGGCTCTCGCCCACCGGTCCGCGCGCGGGCGGTGCGGTCCGGCCGCGGCCGAGGGCGGCCTGCTCGCTCGTCGGCTCGCTGCCCGGTTGACCCGGGGCAGGCCGACCGACGGGCTCGCCCATCGAGTCGTCACCGGGGGCGGCCACGACGGGACCGCCGACGGTCGGGTCGCGCTCGACCGGCATGCCCTCGCTGAACGACGGCACCGTGGCGTAGCGGTCGGCCTGCTGCTTCTCGCGCTGCTTGGCCCGCTTCTCCGCGGCCTTGACCTCGGACTCCGAGGACTTCATGTGCGCGAGCAGCGGCGTGGCGATGAAGATCGAGGAGTACGCACCCGCGGCCATGCCGACGAACAGCGCGAGCGCCAGGTCCTTGAGCGAGCCGGAGCCCAGCTGCACCGCGCCGACGTACAGGATCGCGCCGACCGGGATGAGCGCGACCAGCGAGGTGTTGATCGAGCGCACCAGGGTCTGGTTGACCGCCAGGTTGGCGGCCGCGGAGTAGGACTGGCGCTTCTCTCGCAGGTTGCGGGTGTTCTCGCGGACCTTGTCGAAGACGACGACGGTGTCGTAGAGGGAGAAGCCGAGGATCGTCAGGATGCCGGTCACGGTCGCCGGCGTCACCTCGAAGCCCGACAGCGCGTACACGCCGACGGTGATGAGGAGGTCGTGGGCCAGGGCCACGATGGCGGCGACCGACATCTTCCACTGTCGGAAGTACGCCCAGATGAAGAGGACGACCAGCACCAGGAACACGATCAGGCCGATGAGCGAGCGCTGCGCGACCTCCTTGCCCCAGCTGGCGCCGATCTCGGTCTGGGACAGGTCGGCCGACTGGGCACCCGTCGTGTCGAGGATGACCTGGCTGACCTGCCGCGCCTGTTCGGTGGTGAGAGCCTCGGTCTGGACGAGGAGCGAGCTGGTGCCGGAGGTCGTGACGACCGGCGACCCCGCAGCGTCGATGCCGGTACCGGCGACAGCCTCGCTGACGGCGTCGGCGGTCTCCTGGTTGGCCCGGGAGGCCGGCAGGTTGCTCACCTTGTACTCGGCGCCACCCACGAACTCGATGCCCATGTCGAGGCCCTTGACGAACAAGCCACCGAGCGCGAGCAGGATGATGACGCCGGAGATGGAGTACCAGAGGCGGGTCCGGCCGATGAAGTCGATCGACTTGCGGCCGGTGTAGAGGTCATTGCCCAAGCGGGAGAACTTGCTCATGAGGTCGCCTCCTGAGGACACGAGCGCAGCGAGGCCCGGAAGGGGGCGCGCCGAATGGGCGATCCAGAACAGCTCATGAGGTGGCCTCCACGGTGGTCGGGTTCGGGCGGCCGGCGATGCCGAGGGCCTCGCGGTCCAGGCCGGACAGCTTGTGCCCGGAGTTGAACAACCGGAACCGCGCCAGCCAGGACACCATCGGGTGGGTGAACCAGAAGAACACCGCGAGGTCGATGAGCGTCGAGAGGCCGAGGGCGAACGCGAAGCCCTTCACGACGCCCGCAGCGAAGATGTAGAGGACGACGGCTGCCAGCAGCGAGACCGTGTCGGCCGCGACGCAGGTGGCCCGCGCGCGCTTCCACCCGGCCTCGACCGCGGACTTCATCGACCTGCCTTCGCGCATCTCGTCGCGGATGCGCTCGAAGTACACGACGAAGGAGTCGGCCGTGATGCCGACGGCCACGATCAGGCCGGCGATGCCCGGCAGGGTCAGGGTGAAGCCCGCGCCCTCGCTCAGCAGGAGGACGAAGGCGTACGTCGCGAGGCCCGCCACGAGCAGCGAGCTGATGACGACGAGGCCGAGGCCGCGATAGTAGAAGAGGCAGTAGAGCATCACGAGGACCAGGCCGAAGATGCCGGCGGTGATGCCACCGCTGAGCTGGTTGCCGGCGAGCGAGGGTCCGACGGTCTCCACCGAGGGATCCTTCTCGAAGGTGATCGGCAGGGCACCGAACTTCAGGCTCGTCGCCAGGCTCTGGGCCGTCGCCTCGGTGAAGCTGCCGGAGATCTCGGCCTGGCCGTTGGTGATCACACCGTTCATCTGCGGCGCGGAGATCACCTTGCCGTCGAGGACGATCGCGAACTGCTCACCGGTGTTGTAGAGCGCACGGCTCACCTGCGTGAAGGCCTGGGTGCCGCCGCTCTTGAAGGACAGGTTGACCACCCACTCGACCTGCTGCTGCGGGACGCCAGCAGAGGCGGACTTCAGCTCGGTGCCCTCGATCACCGCCGGGGTGAGGAGGTACTTCTGGCTGCCCTCGCAGCTGAGGAGCGGCAGGCCCGGCGCATCGCCCTCGACGACCTGGCCGTCGGCGGTGACGTTCTGGGACACGGAGTCCTTGGTGCAGGTGTAGCTGTCGAAGGCCTTCTTGGCGGCGTCGTCCGGCTTGCGCATCCAGGCCAGCGCGGAGGTGACGCTCGCGACGTCCTGCGAGCCCGGCTCGGGCGAGGCCGAGGTGGAGTCCAGCGGGGTGGCGCTGGGCGTCTCGGTCGGCGAGGGCGACGAGGACGGCTCGGAGCCGTGCTTCTTCTTCGACTTCTCGGCCCACGCCAGCGGGGCGCGGTTCTTGCCGCTCTTCTTCTTGCCGGTGTCGGCCGAGGGGCTGGCCGACGCGCCGGGCAGGCCCGGGGGGCTCGTCGGACTGGTCGGCGCGGTGGCCGTACCGCACTTGCCGTCGGATGCCGAGCAGGCCACGAGGCGGAAGCGCATCTGCGCCTGTCGCTTCACCGTGTCGATGAGCGAGTTGTTGGTCTTGCCGGGGATCTCGACCACGACGAACCGGTTGCCCTGCCGCGTCACCTCGGCCTCGGAGACACCCGAGCCGTTGACTCGCTGGTCGATGATGCCGCGGGCCTCCTCGAGGTTCGCCGATGTCGGTGAGCCGGTGGCGATGAGGGTGATCCGGGTCCCGCCTTGGAGGTCGAGGCCCAGCTTGGGGGACCACGAGCCGTTGATGGCGACCAGCGCGAAGGCGAGCGCCAGTCCGATGAAGAACGCCGCGACGGTGCGTCCCGGGCGGTAGCGGTGACGAGCCATGGGTCTCAGATCTCCTTCGGCTCGTCGGGGGCGGGCAGGTGGGTCGGGTCCTCCCCGAGGGCCGAAGAGCCGGCCGGGGAGTCGGGCGCGCTGGGCGTCTCCTCCGGAGGCACGACGCTCCCGACGGCGCCGCGAGCGACCTTGATCGTGATCCCGTCGGCGATCGTGAGGTGCAGGACGGAGTCCTCCAGCTCGGCGACCCGACCGAAGACACCGGAGGTCAGGACGACCTCGTCGCCCACCGAGACGGCCGACTGCATCTGGGCCATCGCCTTCTGGCGCCTCGAGGCTGGCCGGATGATCAGCAGCCAGAAGAGCAGGGCGATGGCGACGAAGGGCAGCAGCGCCCCGAGCTCTTGCACGACGAACCTCTCACGTGACGGAAGTGATGGGCCGGTGGCGAGAACGTGGGCTCCCAGGCCGACCGACGGGCAAGTGTAACCGGCGACACACCGCCCTGATGAATCAGTGTCGGTCAGTCGTCGAACAGCAGCGACTGAGGGTCCTCGCCGCCGCCGGTCAAGCTGTGCGACGGGACGTCCAGCCCGAGGTGGTGCCAGGCTGCAGCGGTCGCGATCCGGCCGCGCGGCGTACGAGCGAGCAGGCCGGAGCGGACCAGGAACGGTTCCGCCACCTCCTCGACGGTCTCCCGCTCCTCCCCCACGGCGACCGCGAGGGTGGAGACACCGACCGGACCTCCGCCGAACCGGCGGCACAGCGCGTCGAGCACCGACCGGTCGAGGCGGTCGAGCCCGGACTCGTCGACCTCGAAGAGCGCCAGGGCGGCCCGTGCGACGTCCAGGGTGACGATGCCGTCGGCGCGCACCTGCGCGAAGTCGCGGACCCGACGCAGCAGCCGGTTGGCGACGCGTGGGGTACCGCGGGAGCGCGAGGCGATCTCGGCGGCGCCCTCGTCGGTCAGCTCGACGCCGAGGAGCCCGGCCGAGCGGTGGACGATCCGGTCCAGCTCGCCGGCCTCGTAGAACTCCAGGTGTCCGGTGAAGCCGAACCGGTCACGCAGGGGGCCGGGGAGCAGGCCGGCCCGGGTGGTGGCTCCGACCAGGGTGAAGGGCGGGATCTCCAGCGGGATCGCGGTCGCACCCGGGCCCTTGCCGATGACGACGTCGACGCGGAAGTCCTCCATCGCGAGGTAGAGCATCTCCTCGGCGGGCCGCGACATCCGGTGCAGCTCGTCGACGAAGAGCACATCGCCCTCGTTGAGCCCCGACAGGATCGCGGCGAGGTCGCCGGCGTGGGTGATCGCGGGACCGCTGGTCAGTCGCAGGGGAACAGTCATCTCGGCGGCGATGATCATCGCCAGCGTGGTCTTGCCGAGCCCCGGAGGACCGGAGAGCAGCACGTGGTCCGGGGCACGGCCGCGGCGACGCGCGGCCTCCAGCACCAGGCCCAGCTGCTCACGGACCCGCCCCTGCCCGATGACCTCGTCCAGGGTGCGCGGTCGGAGTGCGGCCTCGAACGCGCGCTCGTCTCCGTCTGCTCGGCGGCGGTCAGCCGGCCGAGGCCGTCGGGCTCTGCCTCGGCGGCGGTCAGCCGGCCGAGGCCGTCGGGCTCTGCGTCGGCGGCGGTCAGCCGGCCGAGGTGCTCGGACTCCACGGCGTCCAGTCGCTCGTCGTGCTCCATCGCGCCGGCCTCAGGCCCTGCTCAGGCTCTGCAGGGCGGCCCGCAGCAGCGCCCCGACGTCCGGCTGCTCGCCGGCCTGGTCGCTCACCGAATCGACGGCCGCGTCCGCCTCCTTGGTCGACCAGCCCAGGCCGACCAGGCCCTGGTGCACCTGGCCGCGCCACTGGTCCTCGGGGGGACGGCCCGGGAGGACCGTCGACAGTGCGGGCCCGATCCGGTCCTTGAGCTCCAGGATGATCCGCTGGGCGCCCTTCTGACCGATGCCCGGCACCTGGGTCAGCGTCTTGACGTCGTCGGAGGTGACCGCGGCCCGGAGCCGGTCGGGGCCGAGCACGGCGACCATGGCCTGGGCGAGCTTCGGACCGACTCCGCTGGCGGTCTGCACCAGCTCGAAGGTGGATCGTTCGTCCTCGTCGGTGAACCCGAACAGCGTCCAGTGGTCCTCGCGGACGACGAGGCTCGTGGGGAGGGTCGCCTCGGACCCGACGCGCAGGTTCGCCAGCGTGTGCGGCGTGCAGGCCAGCTCCAGCCCGAGGCCGCCCACCTCGAGGACGGCGGAGGTCAACGTCACTGCGGCCACCTGGCCACGGACGAAGGCGATCATCGGGTCCTCCTGCCCGCGGCTGCGAGCGCCGCGTCGATCCGAGCCTGGGCGCCACCGCGCCAGATGTGGGTGATGGCCAGCGCCAGCGCATCGGCCGCGTCGGCCGGCTTCGGCATCGCGTCGAGCCGCAGGATCCGCGTCACCATGGCGCCCACCTGTGGCTTGCCGGCCCGGCCGCTGCCGGTGACGGCGGCCTTGACCTCGCTCGGGGTGTGCAGGGCGACGGGGATGCCGCGCCGGGCGGCGGCCACCATGGCGATGCCGCTGGCCTGGGCCGTGCCCATGATGGTGCTGGAGTCCGAGCGGGCGAAGACGCGCTCGATCGCGACGACGTCCGGGCGGTACTCCTCGATCCGGGCCGCGATCCCCTGCTCGATGCTGGCGAGGCGGTCCCAGACGGCGATGTCCGCGCTGGTGCGGACGACACTGACGTCGACGAGGGTCAGGGGTCGGCCGACGTCACCGTCGACGACACCGAGGCCGCACCGGGTCAGCCCCGGGTCGATCCCGAGCACGCGCATCGGCAGGCCCTCCCTCGACGGCTGGTACGAACAGGTGTTCGCACGCTAACGCTCCGCTCCCCCGCGGGCGCGGAGGACACGCGGGGCCAGCCGACTCGGCGGTCAGGCGTCGAGGTCGGCCAGGACCTCGTCGGAGATGTCCATGTTGGCGAAGATGTTCTGCACGTCGTCGAGGTCCTCGAGGGCATCGATCAGGCGCAGCACCTTGCCCGCGGCGTCCGCGTCCAGCTCGACCTTCATGTCCGGCACGAACTCCGCCTCGGCCGAGTCGTAGTCCACACCGGCGGCCTGCAGCGCGGTACGTACGGCGACCAGGTCGGTGGCCTCGGAGGTCACGACGAACCGCTCCCCCTGGTCCTCCACGTCCTCGGCGCCGGCCTCGAGAGCCGCCTCGAGGAGGTCGTCCTCGGTGATCGAACGGGACTCCTGCTCGGTCGGCACCACCACGACGCCCTTGCGGTTGAAGAGGAAGGAGACCGAGCCCGGGTCCGCGAGCGAGCCGCCGTTGCGGCTCATCGCCGTCCGGACCTCCATCGCCGCTCGGTTGCGGTTGTCGGTCAGGCACTCGATCAGCATCGCGACGCCCGACGGGCCGTAGCCCTCGTACATGATCGTCTCGTAGCTGGCGCCGCCCGCCTCGGCGCCGGAGCCGCGCTTGACGGCACGGTCGATGTTGTCGTTGGGCACCGACGACTTCTTGGCCTTCTGGATGGCGTCGTACAACGTCGGGTTGCCCGTGGGGTCCCCGCCGCCCATGCGCGCGGCTACCTCGACGTTCTTGATCAGCTTGGCGAAGAGCTTGCCGCGCTTGGCGTCGATCGCGGCCTTCTTGTGCTTGGTTGTTGCCCACTTGGAGTGGCCCGACATGCGTGTCTGCTCCCTACGACTTCTCGATGAGGTCCATGAACTGGCGGTGAACCCGGGCATCGCCGCCCACCTCGGGGTGGAACGACGTCGCCATCAGGTGACCCTGGCGGACCGCCACGATCCTACCGGCGCGCCCGGGATCCTCCGCGTCGTCGGCGACGCGGGCCAGCACCTCGACCCCCTCGCCGATCTCCTCGACCCAGGGCGCGCGGATGAACACCGCGTTCACCGGCTGGTCGAGACCCGCGTAGGTGATCGGCCCCTCGAAGGAGTCGACCTGCCGTCCGAAGGCGTTGCGCCGGACGGTGACGTCGAGACCCCCGAACGTCTCCTGCCCGGCGATCCCGTCGAGGATCCGGTCGGCCAGCAGGATCATCCCGGCGCACGTGCCGAGCGCGGGCATGCCGTCGCCCAGGCGCTTCTGGATCGGGTCGAAGAGCTCGAAGGTCCGGGCCAGCTTGGCCATCGTCGTCGACTCGCCCCCGGGGAGGACGAGCCCGTCACACTCCTCGAGCTCGGCCGGCCGGCGTACGCCGAGGGCGCGGGCGCCCAGGGCCTCGAGCAGGTGCAGGTGCTCGCGCACGTCGCCCTGGAGGGCGAAGACCCCGACCGTCGGCTGGCTCACCGGACCAGCCTAGGGCGGTCCGGTCAAGCCTCCCGCGCGTGCCCTCGCCGTCGGTGTCGGAACGGAGCGGCGCGGGTCAGAAGGGAAGCTCGATGACGTTCAGCGTCGGGGCCGTGAGGGCCGCGCGCGTCATGCCGAAGAAGCCCGGCAGCGCGTCGAGGTCCTGCTCGGCCCGGCAGCCCGCGATCACGACGTCCGCCCCGCTGCGCAGGCCGTCGACCAGCTCGGCGACGACGGCAGGGCGGTGCTGGAGATCGCTGTCCATCACCACGAGGTAGGCCGCGTCGCGTGTGCGACAGGCCCACCTCGACCGCACCCGAACGACCGCCGACCCGGCTCCCCGGCTCCCGGTGCAGGAGCCGCACCCGGAAGTCGCTGCGGCTGTCCTGCATCAGCTCGGCCACGCCCCGCACGACCGCGGGGGTGTCGTCGTCGCTGTCGTCGACGAAGAGGACCTCCATCGACGTCGTCCCGAGGGCCGTGCGCAGGCCGAAGACGAGGGGCCACACGTGAGGTCCCTCGTTGCGGATCGGCACGACCACGCAGAGCGCGGGCGCGGTCGCCTCGGGTGAGGAGGCGCCCCGCAGGACGTGTCGGCCGGGCAGCGGCTTTGAGGTGGACTGGAGGCTCATGGTGATTCCCTCGGGAGGTGAGTGGTCTGTCACGAGGAATCTTGGGAGCCGACGGCCGCCCACTCAGCGTCTTTTACCGACTTGTGTCGGAGCTGTGGATGTCTCGTCGATCGGACGTTGTTCGTGAGAGGCACGCGTGTGGGTTTGTCACCACTCGGCCGGGGATCGGTCAGGTCACCAGCCGCGCTCGGCGAGCCGGTGCGGCGCGGGGATCTCGTCGACGTTGATGCCGACCATGGCCTCGCCGAGCCCGCGGCTCACCTTGGCCACCACGTCGGGGTCGTCGAAGAAGGTGGTCGCCTTGACGATCGCCTCGGCCCGCTGGGCCGGGTTGCCGGACTTGAAGATGCCGGAGCCGACGAAGACGCCCTCGGCCCCGAGCTGCATCATCATCGCGGCGTCGGCGGGCGTGGCGATGCCACCGGCGGTGAAGAGGACCACCGGCAGTTTGCCTGCGGCGGCGACCTCCGTGACGAGGTCGTACGGCGCCTGAAGCTCCTTGGCGGCCACGTAGAGCTCGTCCTCGCTCATGCCGTGCAGCCGGCTGAGCTCGGCGCGGATGGTGCGCATGTGCGTGACGGCGTTCGACACGTCACCGGTGCCGGCCTCGCCCTTGGACCGGATCATCGCCGCGCCCTCCGTGATGCGGCGCAGCGCCTCACCCAGGTTGGTCGCGCCGCAGACGAACGGCACGGTGAACTGCCACTTGTCGATGTGGTGGGCGTAGTCGGCGGGAGTCAGCACCTCGGACTCGTCGACATAGTCGACCCCGAGGCTCTGCAGCACCTGGGCCTCGGCGAAGTGGCCGATCCGGGCCTTGGCCATCACCGGGATGGAGACGGCCTCGACGATGCCGTCGATCATGTCCGGATCGCTCATCCGGGAGACGCCGCCCTGGGCGCGGATGTCGGCCGGCACCCGCTCCAGCGCCATGACGGCGACCGCGCCGGCGTCCTCGGCGATCTTCGCCTGCTCGGCAGTGACGACGTCCATGATCACGCCGCCCTTGAGCATCTCCGCCATGCCGCGCTTGACCCGCGAGGTGCCGGTGGTGGAGCGCTCGTTCTCGGTGCCTTCAGCCATGGCTCGATCCTACGGCGGAAGAGCGCCGCTGCCCCAGTCGGGGCTAGTCCGCCGCAGCGGCCTCGGCGGCCGCCTGGTCGCGCACCATCAGCACCCGCACGATGACGGTCTGGGTGTTGGCCAGCGCGAGCACCCACAGGGTGATCTCCATGAGCAGCGGCAGGTCGAAGATCGCGGAGAGCCCGGTCATCACCAGGATCGAGACCAGCCGGTCCGCCCGCTCCGCGAGTCCACCCTTCGCCTTCATCCCGAGGGACTCGGCGCGGGCTCGCGCGTAGGAGGTGGTCGCACCCATGACCAGGCAGTAGAGGGTCAGGCACAGGTAGAGCTGCGTCGACCCCAGCTGCGCCTCGGCGTGCGACCCGGCGTAGAACAGGACGAGTCCACCGAAGATCGCGCCGTCCCCGATGCGGTCGAGGGTGGAGTCCCAGAAGGCGCCGAACTTGCTCACGCTGCCGGTGGTCCGAGCCATGTAGCCGTCGATGATGTCGCTGAAGACGAAGGCGGTGATGACGAGGACGCCGATGAGCAGCTTGCCCTGCGGGAAGAAGACGAGGGCTCCCGCGGCCACGCCCAGCGTCCCGACGAACGTGACGGTGTTGGGACTGACCCCCCAGCGGATGAGCAGGTGGGCGACCGGGGACCAGAAGTTGGTCCAGAACTGGCGGAATCTCTCGAGCATGGCGGCGGTAAGGCTAGCGGGCCAGCGCGTCCGCCACGTCCGCGACCGCCCGCGGTGAGCCGGACACGGTCCAGAGCACGCCGGCTGCCTCGACCTGGACCGAGGTCCCGCCGGCCCCCCGGATGATCGCCGTACCGGGCAGCCGGTCCCACTCGGCCACGGAGTGCTGGAAGAGCACGTCCCACTGTCCGGCGGCGATCGCCATCGCGTCCATCGTCCCGGAGCCGAGCATGCGGAGGGTCCCGACCTGCTCCAGTCCTCGGGCGAAGGCGACCCCGACCTCCGCCTGGAAGAACGGCGGGTGCAGGTACGTCGTCGCGCAGCGGGCCTCGCGCGGGGTGTCCGGGAGCGGCTCGAGGCGTACGCCGTTGCGCGTGCTGGGCAGGTCCGGCCCGCCGACCCACGTCTCGTCGCGTGCGGGGTGGAACACCGCGCCCAGGACGACGTCATCGGCGTCGGTGAGCGCCAGGGCGCTGCACCACCAGTCGCTGCCCCGCATGAAGTTGAACGTGCCGTCCACGGGGTCGATCACCCAGGTCCGCCCGCTGGTGCCGGGTCGGGAGGTGCCCTCCTCCCCCACAATGGCGTCGTCAGGACGCTCGGCCGCGAGGCGGTCGACGATCAGTCGCTCGGACGCCAGGTCGGCCTGGGTGACGACGTCGGAGCCGCTGGTCTTCTCCTCGACGTCCAGACCGCCCGACCGGATGCGCGCGGCCAGCGCCCCGGCCTGCTGGACCAGCTCGGCGGCGAGGGCTGCGTCGCTGTGGAGGTCACTGGTCATGAGGTCACCCTGCCACCGGCGTCGACGGCCAGTCGCGAGACCGAGGGCAGCAGCCCGAGCGCGTTGATCAGCACCGAGAAGAGCAGGAGGGCGGTCGCGGCCACGCTGTGGTCGGCCGACCACAGCGCGGTGCAGGAGCCGAGGACCACCGCGACCTTCGTCAGCGGGCGGGCCACCGGACCGCCGTACGGAGCCTTCGGGGAGGCGAGTAGCCACCAGGCCACGACGACCGCCAGCCCGGCGAGCGCCCCGCCCTCCCACCCCCAGGCATGGGCCCCGCCGACCCAGGCCGCGGCGACCAGCAACAGCTCGTCGAGGAACACGAGCGCGAGGATGGTCCACCCCACCGCGGGCGGGACCTCACGCACCGGACCAGGCCTCGCGCAGCAGGTCGGCGGTGTCCTCGAGCAGCTGCGGCAGGACCTTGGTGCCGGCCAGCACGGTGATGAAGTTCGCGTCGCCGCCCCACCGCGGGACGACGTGCTGGTGCAGGTGCGCCGAGAGGGACCCGCCGGCCGCGGAGCCGAGGTTGAGGCCGATGTTGAACGCGTGCGGGTGACTCACCTGCTTGATGACCCGGACCGCCGTCGTGGTCGTGGCGAGCAGCTCGCGCGCCTCCTCCTCGGTCAGCTCTTCCAGGTCCGAGACGTGGCGGTACGGCAGCACCATGAGGTGCCCGGGGTTGTACGGGTGCAGGTTGAGGACCACGAAGCCGGTCTCGCCCCGGTGCACCACGAGGTCACCGTCGCTCGGCTCGCGCATGGCACAGAACGGGCAGCCCGACGGCTCGTGCTCGTCGAGCGCGCGCTCGCCGGCGACGTACGCCATCCGGTACGGCGTCCACAGCCGCTGCAGCCGGTCATCGTTCATGGCCTTGATCCTAGAGTCGCCCCATGTCCGTGATCCGGCCCGCCACCGCCCAGGACATGGCTGCCGTCGCCGACCTGTGGCACGCCGGCTGGCACGACGCTCATGCCGGGCACGTGCCCGAGGGGCTGACGAAAGCCCGCTCGTTGGCCGCTTTCCACGAGCGCACTCCGTCGCGAGTGGCCGACACGGCCGTCGCGGTCTCCGAAGAGGGCGAGCTGCTCGGCTTCATCATGGTCGTGGGTGAGGAGTTGGAGCAGGTGTTCGTCGGCCGGTCCGCCCGCGGCACCGGGATCGCCGCCACGCTGCTCGCCGAGGCGGAGAGCCAGGTGGCCGCCTCCGGGCATGCCGTCGCGTGGCTGGCCGTCGTCGTGGGGAACACCCGGGCGCGGGCGTTCTACGAGCGGCACGGGTGGCACGACGCCGGTGACCTGCCGTACGAGGTCTCCGCCGACGGTCAGAGGTTCGTCTCACCGTGCCGCAGGTACGAGAAGCGGGTCGGCTGAGGTCAGGTCAGCCGGGCCGGGAAGCCGCCGGTCGCCACGGGACCCCAGCGTGTCGGCGTGATCCGCAGCAGGCTCTTGCCCTGGTCGAGCATCGCCCGGCGGTACTCCTCCCAGTCGGGGTGCTCCCCCGAGATCGCCCGGAAGTAGTCGACCAGCGGCTCGACCGAGTCGGGTGCGTCGATCACCTCGCAGATGCCATCGACCTGCACCCACGCGTCGTCCCAGTCGTCGCTGAGCACCAGCACGCTGACGTCCGGGTTGCGCCGTGCGTTGGTGGTCTTGGCGCGCTCGGGGTAGGTCGAGATCACCAGCCGGCCCTCGTCGTCCACGCCGCCGGCCACCGGGCTCACCTGGGGCGAACCGTCGGCGCGGTGCGTGACCAGCACGAAGTGGTGGCGTGGCCGGACGAAGTCGAGCATCCCCTCGCGGGAGACCTCGGTGTTGGTGGCGGTCCTGCGCGCCATCTCAGACCTGCGCCCGGGTCTCGACGGCCTCGCGCACCCGTTGGATCGCCTCGGCCACGGGGATCCCGTTGTCCTGACGTCCGTCGCGGTAGCGGAACGACACCGCGCCCGCCTCGACGTCCTGGTCGCCGACGATCACCATGAACGGCACTTTCTGCAGCTGGGCGTTGCGGATCTTCTTCTGCATCCGGTCGTCGGAGTCGTCCACCTCGACCCGCAGCCCGGCCGCCCGCATCTGCTGCGCGACGTCGTACAGGAAGTCCTGGTGGCGCTCGGCGACCGGGATGCCCTGCACCTGGACGGGCGCGAGCCACGGCGGGAAGGCGCCGGCGTAGTGCTCGACGAGCACCCCGATGAACCGCTCGATGGACCCGAACTTCGCGGAGTGGATCATCACCGGCTGCTGGCGCGAGCCGTCGGGGGCGATGTACTCGAGGTTGAAGCGGTCCGCCGACGGCTGGTTGAAGTCGTACTGGATGGTCGACATCTGCCAGGTCCGGCCGATGGCGTCGCGCGCCTGGACGGAGATCTTCGGCCCGTAGTACGCCGCCCCGCCCGGGTCGGGGACCAGCTCGAGGCCCGACTCGGTCGCGACCTTCTCCAGCACCTGGGTCGCGATCCGCCAGTCCTCGTCGGAGCCGATGAACTTGTCCGGCTTGGAGTCGTCACGGGTCGAGAGCTCGAGGTAGAAGTCGTCGAGCCCGAAGTCGCGGAAGAGACCGAGACAGAAGTCGAGGAGGTGCTTGATCTCGTCCGGCGCCTGCTCGGGGGTGACGTAGGAGTGCGAGTCGTCCTGCGCGAAGCCGCGCACGCGGGTCAGCCCGTGGACCACGCCCGACTTCTCGTGGCGGTACACCGACCCGAACTCGAACAGCCGCAGCGGGAGCTCGCGGTAGGACCGCTGCCGCGAGCGGAAGATCAGGTTGTGCATGGGGCAGTTCATCGCCTTGAGGCGGTAGTCCATGCCGTCCACGTCCAGCGCCGGGAACATGCCCTCGCCGTAGTAGGGCAGGTGGCCCGAGGTGTAGAACAGCCCCTCCTTGGCGATGTGCGGGGTGCCGACGTACTCGAACCCCTCCTCCAGGTGCCGGCGGCGGACGTAGTCCTCCATCTCCCGTTTGATGACGCCACCCTTGGGGTGGAAGACGGGGAGACCGGAGCCGATCTCGTCGGGGAACGAGTACAGGTCGAGGTCGCGGCCCAGCTTGCGGTGGTCGCGGCGCTCGGCCTCCTCGATCCGGTGCAGGTGCTCCTCGAGCGCCTCCTTGGTCTCCCATGCGGTGCCGTAGATCCGCTGCAGCTGCTTGTTCTTCTCGTCGCCGCGCCAGTACGCCGCCGCGCTGCGCATGAGCTTGAAGGCCGGGATGCGCTTGGTGGTCGGCAGGTGCGGACCACGGCACAGGTCGGACCAGGCCACGTCGCCGTTGCGGTCGAGGTTGTCGTAGATGGTGAGCTCTCCCCCACCCACCTCGACGCTGGCGCCTTCGGCGGCGTCGTCGCTCTGGCCGGATCCCTTGAGCCCGATGAGCTCGACCTTGTACGGCTCGTCGGCCAGCTCCTTGAGGGCCTCGGCGTCGGTGGTGACCCGGCGGGAGAACTTCTGGTTGCCCTTGATGATCTTGCGCATGGCGGTCTCGAGCTTGTCGAGGTCGTCGGGCACGAACGGCGCCACGACGTCGAAGTCGTAGTAGAAGCCGTTCTCGATCGGCGGGCCGATGCCCAGCTTGGCGTCGGGCCACAGCTGCTGCACGGCCTGGGCCAGGACGTGCGCGGTCGAGTGCCGGAGGATGTCGCGACCGTCAGGGCTGGCGATGTCGACGCCCTCGACCTCGTCGCCGTCCGCGAGCTCGCGGGACAGGTCGCGCAGCTCACCGTTGACCCGCGCCGCCACGACGTCGGGATCGTCGGAGAACAGCTCCCAGGCCTTGGTGCCGGTGGAGACCGTCCGCTCCTCTCGCTGGTCGGCCCCGTCGTGAAGGCTGTTGAGGACGATGCGGATCTCGGACATGCGGCACTCCTGGGTTGGGCGGCCCGGATACGGCCCGGGCCTCGCTGATGCTCCCAGGCTAGCCGCCGCAGGGACTTGTGAGCACCCGGGTTTACTGGCCGCATGAGCGAGAACCAGAGTCGTCAGGTCACGGTGCTGGGCGCCGGCATCATGGGCGCCGCGATGGCGCGGTCGTTGGCCCGGGCCGGGCACAGCGTGCGTCTGTGGAACCGGACGTCGCAGAAGGCGCGAGCGGCCGAGCAGGACGGCATCACGGCGTACGACGACGTGCGGACCGCCGTGGCGGGCGCCGATGCCGTCATCACGATGTTGTTCGACCTCGACGCGGTCCTGGCCGTCAGCCCGGACCTGGTGGCGGCCTTGGAGCCGGACGCGGTGTGGGTGCAGGCCAGCACGGTCGGACCAGCCGGCATGGCGCGGGTCCGCGAGGTCGCGAGCGAGGTCGCGGACCGGATGCTCGACGCCCCGGTGCTCGGGACGCGGCAGCCGGCCGAGGAGGGGAAGCTCGTGGTGCTGGTCTCCGGCCCGGCCGCGGCGCGTGCGGCCGTCCGGCCGGTGCTGGACGCGGTCGCCGGTCGGGTGGTCGACGTCGGCGATGACCTCGGCGAGGCGAGCGCGCTCAAGCTGGTGTGCAACTCGTGGGTCGCCACCGTGAACACGGGGGTCGCCCAGGCGATCGCGTTCGCCTCGGCTCTCGGTCTGCCGCCCGCGTCGTTCCTCGATGCGGTGAAGGGCGGGCCGGTCGACGCGCCCTACGTCCAGCTCAAGGGCGGCCTGATGATCGACGAGGACTGGGCGACGCCGGCGTTCGCCGTCGACGGGGTGGCGAAGGATCTCGGGCTCATGCTGGAGGCCGCCGAGAGCGCCGGCCTCTCCCCCGACCTGCTCCGCACCCTCCTCGCCTACTACGAGCGGACCTCGGCGGAGGGCGCCGGCGGCGCCGACATGGCCGCCGTACGGCAAGCGTTCGGCGGCTGACCGCTGTCGCATGCCGGTCGGGCGTGACGGGTACCGGTCGGTCCACCCCCGATGAAGGAGATGCCATGAGCCAGGTCCAGGAATCCGTCGACGTCGACGTGCCCGTCAGCGTCGCGTACAACCAGTGGACGCAGTTCGAGTCGTTCCCCCACTTCATGTCCGGCGTCGAGTCGATCACGCAGATCGACGACACGCACAACCACTGGGTGACCAAGATCGCCGGTGTCGAGCGTGAGTTCGACACCGAGATCACCGAGCAGCACCCCGACCAGCGGATCGCGTGGCAGAGCGTCGGGGGCGACACCGAGCACGCCGGCGTGGTCACCTTCCACCGGCTCGACGACTCCAAGACCCGCGTGATGATCCAGATCGACTGGGAGCCCGAGGGCCTCAAGGAGAAGGTCGGCGCCGCCATCCAGGCCGACGACCTCCAGGTCAAAGCGGACGCGAAGCGGTTCAAGGAGCTCGTGGAGTCGCGTGGCTCCGAGACGGGCTCCTGGCGCGGCGACGTCGACGCCGGCTGAGTCAGGCCATGTCGCGGTAGCGCCGGGCGGCGTCGAGCTTCTCCCGGAGCAGCTCGACGCCGACCTGGCGTGAGCCCTCAGGCGGCCACACGCCGGGGTCGCCCGAGGTGTAGAGCGAGGCGTACGCCGCGGTGTCGCGCTGGTACCGCCAACCCTCGGCGAGCGGCCCCACGTCGTGGGCGTCGTACCCGAGGTCGTCCAGCACCTCGGTGACCTGATTCTTCGCCTCGGCGTCGTCGCCGGCGATGGCCAGGACGCTCCGCTCCGGGCTGCCGCTCGGGCGGGCCAGTCCGCGGAGGTGCTCGAAGTAGATGTTGTTGAAGGCCTTCACGACATGCGACTCCGGCAGGTGCGCCTGGAGCAGCTCGGACGTGGTGGTCGACTCGTCGTCGAGCTCCGTGACGTGCCCGTCCCGCTCGGGGTAGTAGTTGTTGGTGTCGATGACGACCTTCCCGCGCAGCGGCGCCACCGGCACCTCGCGGTAGTTCTTCAGCGGCACCGTCACGACCACGAGGTCGCCGGCCTCCGCGGCCTCCGCCGCCGTGGCTGCCCGCGCCCGGTCGCCCAGCTCCCTCACCAGGTCGGTGAGAGTCTCCGGTCCGCGGCTGTTGCTCAGCACCACGTCGTACCCGGCGTCGACCGCCAGCTTCGCGACCGTGCTGCCGATGTGTCCTGCTCCGATGAGTCCGATGGTCGTCATAGGCAGCAGAACGGCCCGGAACGTAATGTTGTTCCGGGCCGTTCGCGGTGCTCGCTGTGGGCGATCGATACCGGGTCCGGCTCAGCCGCTGCTGTACTTGCCCATCCGATGATTGGCTGCCAGCAGGACGCCGAACCACCCGGCACCCATTGTCGGGTGACCCTCGAGCTCGTCGCGCTCCCTGGGCACGTCCCACTCCATCAGGCGGGCGGCCTCCAAACGGAACACGTCGAGCTCGCTGCCGAACCAGCCGTGCGCGTAGTCGTCGTAGGTCGGACCGCCGCCGAACCACGGCACGTGCCGGTCCCCTCGCCGGACCAGCTTGGGCCGGGGGACTTCGGAAGCCGGATCGCCACAGCTCGCGCACACAGGGATCTCCGCCCCTTCTGACCAGAGGCGGGTGCTCGACCCGGCTCCGTGGCCGGGATCGATCGCGCAGGGTGGGTCGAGGTCGAGTCGCCGCTGACGCAGAGCAACAAGCACACGTCGCACCGCCTCGCCGTCCGTCGCCTCGTGCAGGAGGCGTCGGCTCTCGTCGACCGTCGCGTCGTCGTCGGTGGCCGTGAGCGCTGCCAGGTCTGTCATGGCCGCGTTCCGAGCGGCTCGGAAGCGCTGACGCTCCTCGAGGTCGATCTGGCGACGACGGTGCGCGGCGCGGACGATCAGCGGAACTAGGGACAACGTCGCGAGAACCAGCACAATCCCGAGCCACACCATGCTCGGAGCATAGTCAGACGAGCGTTGACAGTCGCGGTCTCGGGATCGGGTGGGCGATACCGGGTTCGAACCAGTGACCTCTTCGGTGAAATCGGCAGAGCCGCGCTACCACTGGGGCCGCACGGCTCTGGGAATGCTCTGGGTGGGCGACACTGGGTTCGAACCAGTGACCTCTTCGGTGAAATCGGCAGAGCCGCGCTACCACTGGGGCCGCACGGCTCTGGGAATGCTCTGGGTGGGCGATACTGGGTTCGAACCAGTGACCTCTTCGGTGAAATCGGCAGAGCCGCGCTACCACTGGGGCCGCACGGCTCTGGGAATGCTCTGGGTGGGCGATACTGGGTTCGAACCAGTGACCTCTTCGGTGTGAACGAAGCGCGCTACCACTGCGCCAATCGCCCGCTCTCTTGCAAGTGCTGTGCAGGGCGAGACTGTAGCCGATGGCGAGGGGTCCTTCACATTCCGGGCAGCGCTGCGGCGGTCTAGACAAAAGCGCACGAAACCTTGAGAAAAGGTCACATTTCTCTCAAAGTGTCGTTCACTAGTCATGAAGCGATCAAGACGCGGCCGAGGAGGGACCCATGACGCAGCAGCCCGTCAACGTGCTGGCCCAGCAGCTGACGATGCAGTGCCTGGACGGTTCGGGCACGCCCCGCCCCATCGAGGTCAGCTTCACCTACGACCCGTCCGACCCGTACGCCGTCTGGATCACGTTCCACTCGGTGGCCGGCGACGTCACCTGGGCGGTGGCTCGCACCCTGGTCTCGCGCGGCATGTTCGAGCCCAGCGGCGAGGGTGACATCCAGGTGTGGCCCTCCGTCGACGAGGACGGTCATGCCGTCGTCATGTTCGAGTTCTGCTCCCCCGACGGCGAGCTGGTGGCGCACCTCGACACCGAGGACGTCTACGCCTTCATCACTCGGACTCAGGTCGTCGTCCCGTTCGGCGCCGAGGCCGCGAGCCTCGACGTCGACGCGCTGATCTCCAGCTTGCTCACGCTCGACGTCGAGTAGCTCTCAGAACCCGAGCAGCTCGGGCTCCCGCTCCCGCCAGAGCTGGGCGACCTCGGACGTGATCGGCCCTGGGGCGGGCACCTCGAGCTCGTCCCAACGAGAGATCCCCTGGACGTCGCGCGTCGTGGAGACCAGGAACATCTCGCTGGCACGGGCGATCACGTCGATCGGCTCGTCCACCTCCCGCCCGCCGTACCACTCGAGGACCAGGTGCCGGGTGATGCCGGCGAGGCACCCGCTCGCCAGTGACGGGGTCCGCAGCTCGCCGTCGACCACGTAGAAGACGTTGCTCCCGGTGCCTTCGCACAGGTGGCCCTGGAGGTTGGCGAAGATCGCCTCCGTGGCATCCCTCTCGTGCGCCCGCGCGAGAGCCAGGACGTTCTCGCCGTACGACGTGGTCTTGAGGCCGGCGAGCGCGCCCTTCTCGTTCCGGGGCCAGGGCACGGTGACGACGGCGGTCGTGTCGGGCCACTTGCTCATCTCGGCGGCGACCACGACCAGCGTGGGGTCCGCGTCCCCGCGGTTGGAGCCGAGCGGGGCAGGCCCACCCGTGAAGGTGATCCGGATCCGGCCCAGGGGGAGGTCCTGGCCCTCGAGGACCGCGCGCACACCGCGGCGTACCTCGTCCAGGTCGGGCTCCGGAAGCCCGAGGCCGCGGGCGCTCCGGGCCAGCCGTTGCAGGTGCAGGTCGAGGGCGAATGGCTGCGCGTCGACCACCTTGATGGCCTCGAACACCCCGTCTCCGACGGTGAATCCGTGGTCGGTCACACCGACCGTCGGATGGTCCTCGAGACTGCCGTTGACCCAGGAACGCATGCCGCCAACCTATGACGACACCCCGGCATGGGGTGGATTTTGTGGGGGTCAGGGCATCGGATACTGTTCTCTCGCACCTGGCCCACCGAGCTCCTCGGGCCGGGACGCAAGCGGACGTAGCTCAGTTGGTAGAGCGCAACCTTGCCAAGGTTGAGGTCGCGAGTTCGAGCCTCGTCGTCCGCTCGGAGAGGTCCCTCCCTCCGGGGAGCACCCTACGGGGAGCGCCTCCACGGTGGGTTGGCCGAGAGGCGAGGCAACGGACTGCAAATCCGTCTACACGGGTTCAAATCCCGTACCCACCTCTCCAGCACACAACTCAAGATCTAGGGCGATTGGCGCAGCGGTAGCGCGCTTCCTTGACACGGAAGAGGTCACTGGTTCAAACCCAGTATCGCCCACTCACAGCCGACGGCCCCTCACCTGCATCAACGGCAGGGTGGGCCGTTTCATCTGGCCTCCGGGCCTCCCATGCGTCGAACGGGACTTTTCGCGGCCCGGACCCGTCCGTTCGGTCGTCGGCTCCGAACCCGCCTCGCGATGACCCAAGAGATTGCCCGGAACCATCCCAGTCGAACGAGCCGCTCCGCGCTGAGGAGGCTGCCCGTCGTTGACGAGCAGGTCCGCTCGAACCAGGCCGCCCCGGGGTCGGATCGCGAGGAGATCGAGCAGCTGCGGCGCGCCCTGGCGAGCTCGCGCGAGATCGGCGTCGCGATCGGCATCGTCATGGTCACCTACGGCATCGACCACGACGCGGCTGTGGCATGGCTCAAGCGAGAGAGCAACGAGAACAACGTGAAGCTGCGCGACCTGTGCGCCGACGTGGTGCGCCGAGCCAGCCAGTCGCAGTCCACATAGGCGACGCGCCGGCCCGTTTGCTCGAGTCGGCACACCTGAGCGAAGACCGAGACGCGCGTCTTTCTCCCCGCCTACTGGTCGGGTACCCAGCGCCTCGGTCCTGACACAGGGAGGTCCGACGCGTCGGGAGGAGCAGCCCCAGCGACCATCTCGGCGCACAGCACGCGGAGCTTGATGTTGGAGCGGCTGCTCGTCTCCTTCAGGATCGCCAGGGCCTCGTCGTACCCGACTCCTCGGCTGGCCATGACCATGCCGATGGCGGCACCGATCAGCCGCGAGGACTGGAGGGCCTGCTCCAGGTGCTCGACGGTCCGAGTGCTGCTGCTCCCGAGATCCGCCACGCGCATGAATCTAGGACGCTCCGCATTTCGCCTGCTACACCTCGTGGGGTGGCGCGACCCGACGCAAGAACAGACCACGAGGGTGTGACGGTGGCGTCCGGAGCCACCTAGTTTCGAAGCAGAGGGCGGCACCGGGTGACCAAGGGGACACCAGCGCTGTCGCCCTCCCCCACACTGGACGGCCGGCGGAGCTCACGAGGTGGTGGGTCGAGACTGCGTGACCGCAGGACGCACCAGGAGGGCCGGGTCGATGTTGCGGAGCGAGTCCGGCTTGAAGCCGTGCTCGACGCCCCACAGGACCGCTTGCGAGCGAGTGGAGACGTGCATCTTCCGGTAGGCCGAGCGGATGTAGGTCTTCACCGAGTTGACGCTGAGATAGGCGCGCTCGGCCACCTCCCGGTTGCTCAGCCCTTGGGTGATGAGCGCGATCATCTCCGCCTCTCGCGAGGAGAGTCCGAAAGCTCTTCCCGGCCAGTCGCCGGACCCGCCCACGCTGGTCTCGTGGTCCCCGGTGACCACGACCACCTCACCTGCCATCACCCGCTCGAGAGCACGGACGATCTCGGATCCGGTCATGACCTTCGACAGGTAGCCGCTCGCGCCTTCCTCCAGCGCCTGCTCGATCAGGCGCGGTTCGAGGTTCCAGCTGTACAACACGACCTTGGCGTCGCTGTCGCGCACGAAGTCCTTCAGGTCGATGCCGCTGCCCGGGACCTGCCCGAACGTGTCGAACAGGACGATGTCGACGTCGCTGATGACAGGGTGCGACGCCCCGGTCTCGACGACATCGATGTGCTCATCGGCGAGGAACGAGGCCACGCCGGCCACGACCACGGCGTAGTCATCGACGATGGCCAGCCGCAACGCTCGCTTCATCGATGATCCATGCCTGCACCCTACGCGCATGCGAGCGGGCGAAAGCCCGCGGACGCACACGTAGGCACCGGCCTCCTGCGATCCGAAGCTCTCGGGTCGGACTCAACGGGGCCAGTGCCTACGCCTGGAGCCGCCTGCGTAAGGCGCTCCGCCGACATCACGACCCCGCCCCCGAGGTCGAGATGTCGGACACTGGGACGGTAGCCCCGAGTCGGACCCGGCAATCTCACCCCATCGGCTGAAATCCGCTAGAGCCCGGTGGGCGGCGGGACTCCCCTCAGTCCAGGCAGAACTCGTTGCCCTCGATGTCCTGCATGACCAGACACGACTCGTTCTCCTCGTCGGCGACCAGCATCTGCACCCACGTCGCCCCGAGCTCCTCCAGACGATGGCCCTCGGCCTCCAGGGTCGACTGCCGCTCCGGGCCCACGAGCCCGGTGCCGACCCGAACGTCGAGGTGGACCCGGTTCTTCACCGTCTTCCCCTCGGGCACCCGCTGGAAGAACAGTCGCGGGCCCTTCCCGGTCGGGTCGGCGCAGGCGGCCCAGTCGCCGCCCTCCTCGACGTCCGCGTGGAGCTCGTAGCCCAGCGCCTCGCACCAGAAACGGGCAACGCGCGGCGGGTCGGCGCAGTCGAAGGTGACCTGGACTTCACGCAGAGTGGCCATGCTCCTCACCCTAGGCAGCGCAGCGCCGGGCGTCGCCTCGATTACTGCTCGACCCCGAGCTCCTGGTAGCTCGGGTACAGCTCCGCGAAACGAGCCTGGGGGTCGCACCGCTCTCCCCCGGACAGGTACGACGCGAGGTCCTCGAGGTGGATCTGGTTGCCGGCTCCGTAGCCCGGCAGGTGCGGCACCGGAGCACCGCGTTCCTCGAGCACCAGCAGGGTGCCGTCGCCGTCCGCGGTCAACCTCACCTCGGTCTCGCCGCCGCCGGGCTGGTCCTCGGAGACCGTGGAGATCAGCACCCGGTGCGGCCGATCGCAGACCTCGACCCGACCTGTCCCCTCCCACCCGGTCGCGGCGTACCTTGCCCGAAACTCCCCACCTTCGCGCAGGTCACCGTCGACCTGACCCAGCCACCGCTCGAGCCGGTCGGGATCGGTCAAGGCCGACCACAGGTCCTCGATTTCGGTGTCGAACCGCTCCTCGAGCCGGACCACGCCGGTCCCCTCGCGGTCGTGCAGGGTGCCGATCAGGCGGACGTTCGACGAGGTGGTCATGAGGTGCTCCTTCGGGCACGCTTGCCGCGCGCGATCTCGGTGTGCAGGGCGTCGAGCTGGTGCCGCCGTACGGCGAGGTGCCGGCTGAGCCAGTCCTCGATCTCGGTCAGCGGTTCGTGCCGGAGGCTGTAGACCCGGCGCTGCGCGTCCTGTCGTACGTCGACCAGGCCGGCCTCACGCAGCACCCGCAGATGGCGGGAGACGCCGGGGCGGGCGATCGGCAACAACGCCGCGAGCTCGTTGACCGTCGCCGGTCCGTCGGCGAGTTGCTCGAGCATCGTGCGCCGGCTCTCGTCCGCGAGCGCCTTGAAGGCTTCCTCCATGGCCCATGTGTACCAACCTCGTTACGTACCCGTCAAGGTACAAAACGGTGGAGAGCGGACAGGTGGCGCTCCTCCACGACCACTCGCCGCGCATCGCGGTGCGCACGGGCCGGTCCTAGCAGTAGTCGAGCATCTCCCCCAACGCCTTTCGCTCACTCGCATCCACGCCGAGCCGCCAACGCGACTTCACCCCGATCCAACGGATCGCGAAGGTGCACTGGTAGTCCTTGCGCGGCCGCCAGGCCGCCGGGTCGTCGTCACCCTTGCTCGCGTTCGTGGGTCCGTCGACAGCGAGGAGCTCACCCAGGTCGTTCGCGAAGGCTCGCCGACGAGCGTCCGGCCATCGGTCGGCACCCGAACGCCAGGCCTCGGCCAGCGGCACGACGTGGTCGATCTGGACGCCCTGCGCCTGGTGCGGGTCCTTCAGGTCGGTGAAGACCAGCGTGGCGCCTGTGTAGGGATCGATCCAGGTGCCGGCCAGGACGTCGTGGTCGCAAGCGCCCTGCTCGCCCACCGTGACCGTGTCCGGGACGGCGTCCCGGAGCAGGACGTCGTCGCGCTGGTTGCAGCCGTTGCCGTCCGTGTCGAGCCAGGAGTCACCGAAGGCCGCACGCGAATAGGCGGCCACGTGCGGGTCTCTGGCACTCGTCGCGAGGCCCTGGAGCTGCCGGGTCGCCTCGTCGGAGGTGTGCAGGTGCACGGTCGGCACCGCCCCGGACTCCGGTTCCTCGTGCTGCGAACAGGCTGAAGCGACGAGGAGGATGACGAGCGCGGCCGGCCAGACCCGTGCCCGGTGCCCTCGCGAGCCATGCTGAGGCCGGCGGCAGGTCCGACACGATCTCGGAGACGCGGGAATCACTCCTCGTCGTCGGTGGCGGTGCTCTCGTCGTGCGTGCCGGGGCGGGGCGCCCAGGGCAGCTCCTTGGCGGGGCGGACCACGACCAGGCGGTCGCCCCGGGCGAGCTGGGTGACGACGGGGTCGAAGTAGCGGTACACCTTCTCGTCGCGGACCACGGCGATCACCTGGTCGGGCAGCGACTGCGGGGGCTGACCCACCTCGGGCACCAGCAGGTCTCGCTCGGCGACCTCGAGACCCTGTCCGTACGTGAGCAGGTCCTCCATGACCGAACCCAATGTGGGCGACAGGGTGGAGAGTCCGAGCAGTCGGCCGACCGCGTCGGAGGAGGTGATGACGGAGTCCGCGCCGGACTGCTTCATCAGCGGCGCGTTCTCCCCCTCGCGGACCGAGGAGACGATCCACGCGTCCGGGTTCAGCTGTCGCACCGTGAGGGTCGCGAGCACGTTGGAGTCGTCGCGGTCGGTGGTGATGATCACCTGCTGCGCCCGGGAGACACCTGCCCGGCGGAGGACGTCACGGCGGGTGGCGTCACCGGTGACCACCGCGAGCCCGTCCGCGTGGGCGTCCTGCAGCGCGTCGCCGCCGGAGTCCACCACGACGATGCTGCCGCGGTCCTGGCCGTTGTTGATCAGCGTCTCGACCGCGCTCCGGCCCTTGGTGCCGTACCCGACGACGACCACGTGATTGGTCATTTTCTTCCTCCAGCGCGCGATGCGCAGGTTCTCCCGGCCTTGTGAGGCCAGGACTTCCAGGGTGGTCCCGATCAGCAGGACCAGGAAGCCGATGCGGGCGGGCGTGATGACGAACGCGTTGATCAGTCTCGCGTGTGGAGCCACGGGGGCGATATCGCCGTACCCGGTCGTGCTCAGGGTCACTGTCGTGTAGTAGATCGCGTCGATCAGGCCGACCCGACCTGTCGGGTCGTTGTTGTCGCGGTAGCCGGCGCGGTCGAAGTAGACGAGCAGCACCGTGCCGAGCAGGATCCCCATCGCCATGAGCAGCCGGCGGGTGAGCTCCCACCAGGGTGACCGGTTCCGCTCCGGCAACGACACCTTCCCTGCGGCGCGCGAGACGGGCAGGTCGCTGGACACGTGGGCGAATCTAGTCGGTCGGCTGCTCTTTGTTGGTGACCCGGTCGCGCACGCGCTGCACGAGTTCACCGCGGGCTCGGGTGGTCTCCCCCTGCGGGAACACCGTGTCGAACGCCGCGTTCACCGCGGCCCCGATCAGCACCGCGATGGCCACCAGGTACAGCCACCACAGCACGGCGATGGGCGCGGCCAGTGGGCCGTAGATCGATCTGCTGTCCGCGGCCGTGATGGTCAGCACCCAACGCAGCCCGTACGAGCCGAGCACCCAGCAGGCCAAGGCGAAGGTCGCGCCGGGCAGGTTGAAGCTCCAGTTCGTCCGGACCGGCACCGACACGTGGTAGAGCGTCGCGAGGAAGCAGATCGAGAGGGCGATCACGGCAGGCCAGTAGAAGTTCATGAGGAAGTCCGCCCGATTCGGCAGCCAATGACCCACCAGGGTCGGACCCGCCACGATCAGCGGGATCGACAGCACCCCGGTGATCATCGCCAGGATGTACAGCAGGAACGACAGCGCGCGGGTCTTGATGATCCCGCGGTGGCCGCCGAGTCCGTGCATGATCGTGATGGTGTCGACGAAAACGTTGAGAGCGCGACTCCCGGACCAGAGCGCCAAGATGAAGCCGACCGAGATCACGTCGAAGCGCCCGCCCCGCAGGACGTCGTCGATGGTCGGCTCGATCACCTTGTGCACGGCGCCGTCGGTGAGGCCCTGGTTCGCGAGGTCCAGGATCGCCTGGCGTACGTCGGCCACCTGCGCGGGCGTGAAGCGGTCGGTGACGTAGCCGACAGCCCCGGCGAGGGCGAAGATCAGCGGCGGCACCGAGAGCACCGCGAAGAACGCGGCCTCGGCTGCCAGACCGGTGACGCGGTAACGCATGCAGGTCCCGACCGTCGTGACGATCAGTCGCCAGAGGACCGCACCGGCCCGCCGCGCCCAGTCCGTGATCCGGTCGCCCACGTCCTGAACCATCGACCGGGCCGCCGACCCGCTCGCCTGAAGGCGAGGCCCTGCAGCCCGCGCCACGCTCCGGCGGCGCTGGGACCCCGGATCCGGCATGGAACTACGGTAGCCACATGGATCGCGACATCCGGGAAGCCACCAACCAGGCACCGCCGCTGGCCGGTCACAACGTCGTCACCAGTGATCCCGCGCTGGTGGAGGCCGTCGCGACGCACGCGTCCGAGCGGGTCGTCGACGAGATCAGCCCCATCGGGGCGCTGGCCGGCACCGAGGAGGCGCGCGAGCACGGGATCCTCGCCAATCGGCACCACCCCGAGCTCACGTCGTACGACCGGTTCGGCAACCGCATCGACGAGGTCGTCTTCCACCCGTCGTGGCACTGGTTGATGGAGCACGCCGTCGGCTTCGGCCTCGCCGCGACCCCGTGGGAGCAGCAGGCGCAGGGCGACCCGCACGCGCACGTCCGGCGCGCGGCGGGGTTCATGGCGTGGTCGCACACCGAGCCGGGCCACGGCTGCCCGATCTCGATGACGTACGCCGCCGTCCCGGCGCTCCGGGTCGACGAGGCGCTCGCCAAGGAGTGGACCCCGGTCCTCGCCTCCACGACCTACGACCCCGGCCTGCGTCCCGTCACGGACAAGCGCGGTGCGCTGGCCGGCATGGGGATGACCGAGAAGCAGGGCGGCTCCGACGTCCGCGCCAACCAGACCCGGGCGGTCGCCGACGAGCGCGACGGCACCTACCGCCTCTTCGGACACAAGTGGTTCACCTCCGCGCCGATGAACGACATGTTCCTCGTGCTGGCTCAGGCGGAGGACGGGTTGAGCTGCTTCGTCGTCCCGCGTGTCCTGCCGGACGGCACCCGCAACCGGCTCGACGTCGTCCGGCTCAAGGACAAGCTCGGCAACCGGTCCAACGCCTCCTCCGAGCTCGAGCTCGAGGGGACGGTGGCCCACCGCCTCGGGGACGAGGGCCGCGGAGTCCGCACGATCATCGAGATGGTGGCCGCCACCCGGCTCGACTGCGTGCTGGGGTCGACCTCGCTGATGCGCCGCGCGCTCAACGAGGCCGCGTGGCACGTGTCCCACCGCTCCGCGTTCGGCGGTCTGCTGTCGGACAAGCCGCTCATGCAGAACGTCATCGCCGACCTGCATCTCGAGGTCGAGGCGGCGACCGCCCTCGCCGTACGCCTGGCCGCCTCGGTCGACCGCCTCGCCGACCCCCAGCAGGCCGAGCACGAGGCCGCGCTGCGCCGCATCGCGCTCCCGTTGGCCAAGTTCTGGGTGTGCAAGCGGACGCCGTCCATGGTCGGCGAGGCGCTCGAGTGCCTCGGCGGCAACGGGTACGTCGAGGAGTCCGTGCTACCGCTGCTCTACCGGGAGGCGCCGCTCAACTCCGTCTGGGAGGGGTCCGGCAACGTCAACGCCCTCGACGTCCTGCGGGCCCTGGGCCGCGAGCCCGAGGTCCTGGACGCCTACCTGCTCGAGGTCGGCCGCGCCCGTGGTGCCGACGCCCGGCTGGACCGTGCCGTCGAGGACACGCTGGCGCTGCTCGGCGAGTCCGGCGCGCTCGAGGTCAACGCTCGACGGTTGGCCGGGCGGATGGCGCTATGCCTCCAAGGGGCTCTGCTGGTCCAGCACTCCCCGGCCGAGGTGTCCGACGCCTTCTGCGCCTCGCGTCTCGGGGACTCCTTCAACGGCACCTTCGGTGCGCTCGCCGGCGGCGACCTCGCGACGCTGACCGCCCGCGCGACTCCGGCTCTCTAGGCCCGGGGCCTCGCTCGGGGTCAGACCGACGGACGTGTGTGGACGGCGCCCGGGACGGGGTCGTCCGCCTGCTCCTCGTGGTGCTGGTCGAGCATGGTGGCCTCGTCGAAGGGCGCCTCCCCGGACAGCACCCGGTCCAGCCGCTCACGCTCGACCGTGCCGGTCCAGTGACCCACGAGGACAGTCGCGATCGAGTTGCCGGCGAAGTTGGTCAGGGCGCGCGCTTCGGACATGAACCGGTCGATGCCCACGATCAGTCCCACGCCGTCGAGCAGCTCCGGTCGATGGGAGCTGAGCCCGCCGGCGAGGGTGGCCAGCCCGGCGCCGGTGACACCGGCGGCACCCTTGGACGCGACGATCATGAACAGCAGCAGGGAGATCTGTTCACCGAGGCTCAGCGGCATGTCCAGTGCATCGGCGATGAACAGCGAGGCCATCGTCAGGTAGATGGCCGTGCCGTCGAGGTTGAAGGAGTAGCCGGTCGGGACGACGATGCCGACGGTCGCCTGGTCCACCCCGGCGTGCTCCATCTTCGCGATCAGTCGCGGCAGCGCCGTCTCGGAGGAGGAGGTGGACAGGATCAGCAGGAACTCGCGACCGAGGTAGCGGAACAGCCGGAAGACGTTGACCCCGGTGACCACCTTGAGCAGGGTGCCGAGCACCAGGAAGATGAACAGCACGCAGGTCAGGTAGAAGCCGAGCATCAGCACCGCCAGGCTCTTGAGCGCGTCCCAGCCGGTCTCCCCCACGACCGCCGCCATCGCCCCGAAGGCACCGATCGGGGCTGCCCACATGATCATGAAGAGCACCCGGAAGACCAGACGCTGGAGGTGCTGGATCCCACGCAGGATCGGCTCCCCTGAGCGACCCATCGCCTGGAGGGCGAACCCGACGAGCAGTGCCACCAGCAGGGTCTCGAGCACCTCACCGGAGGTGAGCGAGGAGAAGAGCGAGGTCGGGATGATGCCGAGGATGAAGTCGGTGGTGCTGCCGGCCTCTGCTGCCTGCTCCTGCCCCGCGCTCGCCAGCGCATCGGTCAGGTGGAGCCCGCTGCCCGGGTGCAGGATGTTGCCGACCACCAGCCCGATGGCCAGCGCCACCGTGGACATCGCCAGGAAGTAGCCCAGGGCCAGTCCGCCGACCTTGCCGACCCGGGCCGCGTTGGCGACCGAGCCGACGCCGATGACCAGCGTGCAGAAGATGACCGGCTGGATCATCATCTTGATCAGGGCCACGAACCCGGTGCCGAGCGGCGCCAGACTGGTGGCGAAGTCAGGGGCGACCAGCCCGACGATGATGCCGAGGACGACCGCGGCGATCACCGCGAGGTAGAGGTAGTGCGTGCGATCCGACCGCGGCGCGGCCGAGGCGGTCGTGGGGGCAGGGGTCCGCGAACTCATGCCGTTCATCCAAACGGGTGTTCCGGCTCGCGTCCATCACGCGCCCAAAGAGTGCGATCAGCGCGCTGGGTTCGCTACGAGAGGTTCAGACCTGGGTAGAGCGGGTGCTTGTCCAGCATCTCAGTCGACTCGGCGTGGACCCGGTCGGCGACACCGTCACCCAGGACGTACGACGCCTTCGACGGCCCGCCCGCCTTGGTCGTGCCGGGCTCCGTGTGGCTGAGCACCTCGACGATCAGCTCGGCGACCTTGTCGAACTCGTCGTGTCCGAAGCCGCGCGTGGTGAGGGCCGGCGTGCCGAGGCGGATGCCCGAGGTGTACCAGGCGCCGTTCGGGTCGGCCGGGATCGAGTTCCGGTTGGTCACGACACCGGCGTCGAGCAGCGCGGACTCGGCCTGCCGCCCGGTGAGACCGAAGCCGGACACGTCCAGCAGCACCAGGTGGTTGTCGGTGCCGCCGGTCACCAGACGCGCGTCGCGCTTGAGGAAGCCCTCGGCCAACGACTTCGCGTTGTCCGCGATCCGCTGGGCGTACTCCTGGAACTCCTGGGTCCGGGCCTCGGCGAGCGCCACCGCCTTCGCGGCCATGACGTGCGACAGCGGGCCGCCGAGGACCATGGGGCAACCGCGGTCGACGTCGGGCGCGAACTCCTCCTGAGCCAGGACCATGCCACCGCGCGGGCCGCGCAGCGACTTGTGAGTGGTGGTGGTGGTGAGGTGGGCGTGCGGGACGGGGTCCTCGTTGCCGGTGAACACCTTGCCCGCCACCAGCCCCGCGAAGTGCGCCATGTCGACCATGAGGGTCGCGTCGACCTCGTCGGCGATCTCGCGCATCTTCGCGAAGTCGATCCGCCGGGGGTACGCCGAGTAGCCGGCGACCAGCACGAGCGGCCGGAACTCGCGCGCCTTGGCCCGCACGGCGTCGTAGTCCAGCAGCCCGGTCTCGGGATCGGTTCCGTACTGCTGCTGGTGGAACATCTTGCCGCTGATGTTCGGGCGGAAGCCGTGGGTCAGGTGACCGCCGGCGTCCAGGCTCATCCCGAGCAGGCGCTGGTTGCCGAACTCCGCTCGCAGCGACTCCCAGTCCTCCTCGGAGAGCTCGTTGACGTTCTTCGCGCCGAACTTCTGCAGCCATGGGCCCTCGACACGGTGCGAGAGGATCGACCAGTAGGCGACGAGGTTGGCGTCGATGCCCGAGTGCGGTTGCACATAGGCGTACGGCGCCCCGAACAGCTCGCGGGCGTGCTCGGCGGCGACGTCCTCGACGGTGTCGACGTTGCGGCAGCCGGCGTAGAAGCGGTGGCCGATCGTGCCCTCGGCGTACTTGTCGCTGAACCAGGTGCCCATCGTGAGCAGCACCGCCGGGGAGGCGTAGTTCTCGCTCGCGATCAGCTTGAGCGAGCTGCGCTGGTCGGAGAGCTCCTGCCGCGTGGCGTCGGCGATCCGCGGCTCGATCGAGCCGATCACCTCGAGGATCTGGGAGTACGCGCTGCTGATCTGGGCGTCCGTCATGACCACAGCGTAGTGAGGGGCGGGGTGTGACGTGGAACGCAGTCCCGCCACGCGGGAGGCGTGATCGGCGGTCCAGCGTCTCGCCATGTGGTCGCGCGTCCCACATCACGAGATTTCAGGTTGTGGGCCGGCGGTCCACGACTTGAGACTTCTCCCATGACTTCCGCTGTCAAGCACGCCTGGCTCGTGGCCCGACGCCACGTGGACCTCGGGCGTACGCGCAGCATGATGTGTCACCGCTGACCCGCCGCCCTCCCCCTCCGCGCTCACCCCTCCGCCCTTCACTGGGCGCGGCCCCTCAGCGAAGGACCACCTCCATGACCAGTACTGCCGCCACCCGCCGCAAGCGCGGCGAGGGCCAGTGGGCGCTCGGCTACAGCGAGCCGCTGAACAAGAACGAGCAGTCCAAGAAGGACGACCTCCCGCTCAACGTCCGGGCGCGGATCGAGAACATCTACTCCAAGCGCGGCTTCGCCTCGATCGATCCGGCCGACCTGCGCGGCCGGTTCCGGTGGATGGGCCTCTACACCCAGCGCAAGGAGGGCATCGACGGCGGCAAGACCGGCTCCCTGCCCGAGGAGGAGCTGGACGCCGAGTTCTTCATGATGCGCGTCCGCTCCGACGGCGTGCTCCTGACCGCTGACCAGCTGCGGGTGCTCGGCGGCATCTCCACCGACTTCGCCCGCGGCACGGCCGACATCACCGACCGCCAGAACATCCAGTACCACTGGATCGACGTCGTCGACGTCCCGGAGATCTGGCAGCGGCTCGAGTCCGCCGGCCTCTCGACCATCGAGGCGTGCGGCGACTGCCCGCGCGGGTTCCTCGGCTCCCCCGTCGCCGGGGTGGCCAAGGACGAGATCATCGACGGCACCCCGGCCTTGCAGGAGATCGGCCGGCGGTACATCGGCAAGCCCGAGTACGCCAACCTCCCCCGGAAATTCAAGACCTCGATCTCCGGCCACCCCTCGCTGGACGGCGCACCCGAGATCAACGACGTCTCGTTCGTCGGCACGGTGCACCCGGTGCACGGCCCCGGATTCGACCTCTGGGTCGGCGGCGGTCTCTCGACCAACCCGATGCTCGCCCAGAAGCTCGGCGTCTGGGTGCCGCTCGACGAGGTGCCGGACGTGTGGGAGGCGGTCATCTCGGTCTTCCGTGACTACGGCTACCGGCGGCTCCGCTCGAAGGCTCGGCTGAAGTTCCTCGTGAGCGACTGGGGCAAGGACAAGTTCCGCCAGGTCCTCGAGGACGAGTACCTCCAGCGCCCGCTGATCGCGGGCCCTTCGCCGGAGCGGGCTACCCGCAACGGCGACCACATCGGGGTGCACGAGCAGAAGGATGGCCGGTTCTACCTCGGCGCCGCGCCGAAGGTCGGTCGGATCGACGGGACGACCCTGACCGCCCTGGGCGAGCTCGTCGACCGGTACGGCGCCGACGGCGTCCGGCTCACGTCGTACCAGAAGCTCGTCGTGGTCGGCGTCGACGGCGACCTGGTGGAGTCGTTGGTGCGCGAGCTGGAGCTGATCGGCCTGGAGGTCCGGCCCTCGCAGTGGCGGCGGTCGACCATGGCCTGCACCGGCATCGAGTACTGCAAGCTGGCGATCGTCGACACCAAGCAGCGAGCCGCGGACCTGGTCGACGAGCTCGAGCGCCGCTTCCCCGACCTCGACACTCCGATCACCGTCAACGTGAACGGCTGCCCCAACTCCTGCGCGCGCTCCCAGGTGGCCGACATCGGCCTCAAGGGGCAGCTCGTCGTCGACGACGACGGTCAACAGGTCGAGGGGTTCCAGGTCCATCTCGGCGGGGGCATCGGGCTCACCGACGCCGGCGCCGCCTTCGGACGCAAGCTGCGCGCCCACAAGGTCACCAGCGCCGGGCTCGACGACTACGTCACCCGACTCGTGACCGCCTACCTGGCCCAGCGGAACCCGAGCGAGTCCTTCGCGAGGTGGGTCGGCCGTTCCGACGACGACGTCCTGCGCGGCACCGAGGAAGAGCTGCCGGTGCCATGACCGCTGCCACCACGACGACCGCCGCCGCCAACCGCGCGACCCTCACCGAGGGCCGCTCGGCGGAGGAGCTGCGCGACCTCGTCTCCCACGTGGGTGCCGAGCTCGAGCTCGCGCCCGCGGAGACGATCGTCGAGTGGGCCGTCGCCACCTTCGGCGACCGCTTCTGCCTCACCTCCTCGATGGGTGACGGCGTGCTCGCGCACCTCGCCTCCCAGGTCGCGCCGGGGATCGACGTGGTCTTCCTCGACACCGGGTACCACTTCGCCGAGACCATCGGCACACGCGACGCGGTGGAGGCGACGCTGCCGGTGACCGTGCGGACGGTCAGCCCCGAGCAGACGCCGGAGCAGCAGGACGCGGCGTACGGGAAGGACCTGTTCCGGACCGACCCCGACCGCTGCTGCGCGCTGCGCAAGGTCGCACCCCTCGCCTCGGCGCTGGGCGAGTACGACGCCTGGGCGACCGGGCTGCGCCGGGCCGAGACGCACAACCGCATCATCGCCCCGGTCGTGGGCTGGGACGCCCGCAAGGGCAAGGTCAAGGTCTCTCCCCTGGCTCGTTGGACCGACGAGCAGGTGGAGCGTTACATCGCGGACAACGGAGTCCTCGTCAACCCGCTCGTCTTCGACGGCTACCCCTCCATCGGCTGCTGGCCCTGCACCCGGCGCGTCGCCCCCGGCGACGACCCCCGCAGCGGCCGCTGGGCGGGGACCGGCAAGACCGAGTGCGGGATCCACTGAAAGGAAGCTGACATGACTGCTCCGACCCTCATCGCGCTGGCGCACGGGAGCCGTGACCCGCGCTCCGCGCAGACGATCGCCGCTCTCGTCGACGAGGTGAAGGCGATGCGCCCCGACCTCCGGGTCGAGAAGGCGTTCCTCGACCTGTCCAAGCCGAGCTTCCAGACGGTCGTGGACCGTCTCGTCCGCAAGGGCGTCGAGGAGATCGTGGTCGTCCCGCTCCTCCTGACCGAGGCCTTCCACGCCAAGGTCGACGTCCCCGAGGCGGTCGCCGAGGCGATGGCCCGGCACGACGGGCTGCAGATCCGCACCACCTCGGTCCTGGGGCTCGAGGCCCGGTTCCTCGAGGTCCTCGACCTCCGGATGCGCGAGGCGCTGAAGGCGGCTCGGGTCCGGGAGCTCGACGCGCTGGTGCTGGCAGCCGCAGGATCCTCCGACGCGCTCGCGAACCAGGCCGTCGCGCGGCTGGCCCGCCTCTGGGGCACCCACCACAAGCTGCCGGTCACGGCCGCGTTCGCCTCCTCCGCCCCGCCGGCGACCGGTGAGGCCGTGCGGGCGTTCCGGGCCGAGGGGCGACGCCACATCGCCGTGGCCTCGCTCTTCCTCGCTCCCGGCTTCCTGCCGGACCGCGCCGCGGAGCTGGCCCTGGAGGCCGGCGCCATCGCGGTGTCCGAGCCGCTCGGCGCGCACCCCGAGATCGCCCGGACCATCCTGGCGCGCTACGCCGTCGGCGCGGTCGAGCTCGTCCCGGTCTGAGCTAGCTGATCGACCGCTCGAGCAGCCGACCGAGCTCGCGTGCCGGGTCGCCGGTCAGTCCGCCGTGCACCGGGCCGGGCTGCAGCACGGTGGACCGTGGCGCCTTGAGGAACCCGAACCGCGTGCCGATCGGCTCCCCCGCGGCCGGGCCGCCGCGCTCGTCTCCGGCGCAGACGCCTTCGATGAAGGTCAGCCCCTCGCAGACGAGGTCCACGTCGAGCTCGGCGTGCAGGGCGCGCAGCCGGTCGGGCTCGACGTGCCAGGCAGCCTGCAGGAAGTCGGCGTCCTGGCAGTAGAGGACGACGCCGACGTTGAGGAACTCCTCGCGCTCCACGCGCGGCACGCAGCGGATGACGACGTACTGGTAGGGCTGGCTCATGCGGCTCCCCTGACCGGCAGCCAGGCGCTGGAGCCGAGGCGAGCGCGCAGGAAGTCGACGTACGCCGCTCGCTGCTGCACGGTCGTCGCCCCCGGGACCGCGCCCAGCCACTCCTCGGGCACGTCACCGACGATGCCGGCCAGCGCCTCCGGCGAGAGGGCGGCACGTAAGTCGCCGTCGAGCTCGCTCAGGCGATCGACCGACTCGGCGAAGACGTGCCCGGTCATGTCCCACGGCTGGTTCGCGAACCGCTGCGGATCGCCGAGGCCGCCGGCCCAGCTGTGGTGGAAGTACAAGGAGGCGCCGTGGTCGATCGCCCACAGCCGCTCTCCCCAGATGAGCAGGTTGGGGTTGCGCCACGTGCGGTCGACGTTGGCGAGGAAGGCGTCGAGCCACAGGATGCGCGCGGCCACGCCGTGGTCGTCGCCGGGGACCGTCCCGTCGAAGCCGAAGCTGCCGGGCAGGAAGTCGATGCCGAGGTTGTGGCCCGCGCTCGCGGTCAGCAGGTCCTGGACCTCCTCGTCGGCCTCGTAGCGGGCGATCGCCGGGTCGAGGTCGAGGACGACCAGGCGGGGTGTGGGGACCTCGAGCGTCCGCGCGATCCCGGCGGCGATGACCTCGGCCACCAGGACGCGGAGACCCTGGCCGGCACCGCGGAACTTGCACACGTACGTCCCCAGGTCGTCCGCCTCGACGACGCCCGGCAGGCTCCCGCCCTCGCGCAGCGGCGTGACGTACCGCGTCACGCCGACGGTCGGCATCATGTGATCGGAGCCTCGTCCTCGAGCCGGGACCGCTGGGTCGAGACGTCGTAGTCCGCGGTGGGCCAGACCGGCGCCATCCGGGCGAGCGTGTCGTGCAGGATCTGACCGATCGCGAGGTTGCGGTACCACTTGTGGTCGCTCGGGATGACGTGCCAGGGGGCGACCTCGGTGTTGGTGCGTTCGAGCGCGATCTCGTAGGCCTCGCGGTACTCGGCCCAGCGACCGCGCTCGTCCACGTCGCCAGGGTTGAACTTCCAGTTCTTCGCCGGCTTGTCCAGCCGCGCCAGAAGCCGTTCCTTCTGCATCTCGGGACTGATGTGCAGCATGCACTTCACGATCGTGATGCCGGCGGCCAGCACCTCGGCCTCGAACGCGTTGATGGCGTCGTACCGGCGCTCGATCTCCTCGGCCGCGGCCAGCTGCCGCACCCGGACGATGAGGACGTCCTCGTAGTGGGACCGGTCGAACACACCGATGTGCCCGGCCGAGGGCAGGCCCTTGCGGATGCGCCAGAGGAAGTCGTGCTTCTTCTCCTCGTCGGTCGGCGCCTTGAACGAGGTGATCCGGAGGCCCTGCGGGTCGACGAGCCCGACGGTGTGCCGCAGCACGCCGCCCTTGCCCGAGGTGTCCATCCCCTGGAGGACCAGCAGCACGGCGCGACCGTGGCCGACGTCGGAGACACCCTCGGCGAAGAGCCGCTCCTGCAGGTCCGAGAGCGGGTCCCCGAGGGCGGCCAGCGCCTTCTTGCCCTTCTTCTTGCCGCCGTCGAACCCAGGGGTCGCGTCAGCGGGAAGGGCGGTCAGGTCCACGGGGCCGGCGGGCAGGCGCAGGAGGCTCTCGATCACAGGGCTCATCCCAGCACAGTCGGGACGTCGAGCGTGCAGCCGACGACAGTCGACACGCTCCCGTCGGCCGCGGGCTCGTCGAACCAGGTGCCTCGGACGAACCCCACCTTGTCGAGCAGCCGCAGGCTGGACTCGTTGCGGTGGTCGGGCGCGGCGAAGTAGCCGGACGCGTCGGGGAACCTCCGTCTGGCCCGCTGCATCCACTCCCAGAGCATGCGAACACCGAGGCCGCGGCCGAGGAACGCGGCATCTCCGATCGCGTAGTCGACGCCGATCGCGCCGGGGTCGGGGGTCAGCTGGGCGAACTCCGGGTAGTCGGCGATCCGGTAGTCCTGCAGGAAGCCGATGCTGCGGCCGTTGACCTCGCCGATCCAGATCCGCGTCGGCGTCATGCCGTCGAGGTCGGGGCCGTACTGCGCGGCCACCCGCTCCGGCGTGGGCTCGCCGTCGGAGACCCACCACCGGTGGACGTGTGCCGCTTGGCGCCACCGGACGAGGTCGGGCAGGTCACCTCGGGCGGCGGCCCGGACGGTCACGACGGTGTCGTGGTCGACCACGAACCGCAGGGGGTCGCCGGACAGGTCGACCGGCGCCGGTTCGCTGCCCTGGATCATCGCGGCCGTACGCCGCGCGGCTCCCGCCCAGGCCTCCCCCGGGCGTACGACACCCGTGAGCTCCCGTCCGCGATAGTCCACGACCAGCTGCACGAGCCGACCCTAGGCGAACTCCTCCGGCTCGGCGCCGAGCTCGTCCTTCACCACCGCGAACGCCAGGCCGGACGAGTAGCCCTTCCGCGCCAGCATGCCGACCAGTCGCCGGGTGGCCTTGTCGCGCTCGAGGGAGGCGACGCTGCGCAGCTTGCGGCGGACGAGCGCGCGAGCCGCCTGCTCCTGCTCCTCGGGGCCGATCTCGCCGGTGGCGTCCTTGACCAGCTCGTCGGCGACGCCCTTGCGGCGGAGCTCGGCGGCCAGGGCTCGGGGTGCCAGACCCTTGCCGCGGTGCCGGGACTCGACCCACAGCCGCGCGAAGGCGGCGTCGTCGACGAGCCCGACCTCCTCGAACCGGTCGAGCAGGGGGGTGGCGACCTCCTCGGGCACGTTGCGCGAGGCCAGCTTGTCGGCGAGCTCCTTGCGCGAGCGCGCCCGGCCGGTGAGCTGGTCGAGCAGGATCGTGCGCGCGACTGACTCGTGGTCGGGCTCGGGTCCGAGCTCGCGGTCCTCCTCGGCCGGCGGCTCCGAGGGGCGATCCGGCCGACGGCGACGACCGCGGGTCCAGGCGTCCACCCCGGCCGACACGTCGCCGCGCCAGCGGTCGGTCGTCATCGGAACCCGCTGATCGGCTCGGTCTCGTGCTGGACGTCGAAGTCCACGATCAGAGGACGACCGCGCGCGATCGCCTCCTTCACCGCCGGCAGCTCGAGTGAGGCTCGATGACTCGACCGGTCCCGCCACACCTCGGTCACCCACAGACCGTCGGGGTCCTCAGGGTCGCGCGCGACGACGTACGACAGGCAGCCCGGCAGGCCCGCGTCGCCGCTCCCGCTGAGCACCGCGGCCAGCTCGTCACGCTTCCCGGGCTGGGCCTTGAGGTGCCCGATCAGGCCGTACGCCATGTCTCTCCTCTCGTGGGTGGGTCCCGATACGCGCCCTTCGGCCGCACTCGACCACCGAGGTCAGTTCGCGCAGCGCCGATGCGTCGAGACCCCACCGGGAGACCCCTCAGAAGTCGTCGACGCCGATGGGCTGGTCGGAGAGCTCCTCGGCAGGCTCGTCGACCGTCGGGCCGACGCCGAGCTTCTCCAGGATCCGCTTCTCCAGCTCGTTGGCCAGGTCGGGGTTGTCGCGCAGGAAGCTCCGCGCGTTCTCCTTGCCCTGGCCGAGCTGGTCGCCCTCGTAGGTGAACCAGGCGCCCGCCTTGCGGACCAGGCCGGCCTCGACACCGACGTCGATCAGGCCGCCCTCGCGGCTGATGCCCTTGCCGTACATGATGTCGAACTCCGCCTGCTTGAACGGCGGGGCGACCTTGTTCTTCACGACCTTGACCCGGGTGCGGTTGCCGACCATGTCGGTGCCGTCCTTGAGGGTCTCGATCCGACGGACGTCGAGCCGCACGGAGGAGTAGAACTTCAGCGCCCGACCACCCGAGGTGGTCTCCGGCGAGCCGAACATCACGCCGATCTTCTCGCGCAGCTGGTTGATGAAGATGGCGGTCGTCTTGGAGTTGTTCAGCGCACCGGTCATCTTGCGCAGCGCCTGGCTCATGAGCCGGGCCTGGAGACCGACGTGGCTGTCACCCATCTCACCCTCGATCTCGGCCCGGGGCACGAGCGCCGCCACGGAGTCGATGACGACCAGGTCGAGCGCACCGGAGCGGACCAGCATGTCGGCGATCTCCAGCGCCTGCTCACCGGAGTCGGGCTGGGAGACCAGCAGCGCGTCGGTGTCCACACCGAGCGCCTTGGCGTAGTCGGGGTCGAGCGCGTGCTCGGCGTCGATGAAGGCGACGATGCCGCCGGCGCGCTGGGCGTTGGCCACCGCGTGCAGGGCGACCGTCGTCTTTCCGGAGGACTCCGGTCCGTAGATCTCCACGACGCGGCCGCGCGGCAGGCCGCCGAGGCCGAGAGCGACGTCCAACGCGATGGACCCGGTCGGGATGACCTCCAGGGGGGCGCGTGTCTCGTCGCCCAGTCGCATGACCGAGCCCTTGCCGAACTGCTTCTCGATGTTGGCGAGCGCTACGTCGAGCGCCTTCTCGCGATCTCCACCAGCCATGGTCCTGCCCTTCAGTCGTGTGTGGTCACCAGGTACGTCGGCGACGCTAGGCCGGCCCACTGACATCGCCTGATCAGCGTGTGTCGAGCTTGTGGAGAACTCCGGCTGCGTCATACCTGCGAGCACATCCTGTCCCGAACACGTGTTCGATGGGCGGAGGCGGAACGGCGTGTCGCGCCGCGCTTGGTGCGGCGTGGCGACAGGACCGCGATGAGGTTTCCCCGACGAGACCCGTGCACGCACCAAAGCGAGACGCCCGGGACCTCTCGGTCCCGGGCGCCTCTCGGAGTCGACCCGTTCGTCGACCTCCCATGTAGCCGACTCATGGAGTCGACCCGTGTGATCGGCGGGGTGATCACATCACCGCGAGATCACTTCACGTTGACCGTGATGGTCGCGATTCCCACCAAGAGACCCTGCTTGACCGCATCGGTGTTGAAGGTCTGGTTGAGCAGGTCGGCGGCCGGTCCGCTGATCTGCACCTTGGTGCCCTGCAGGACCGCAGTGCTTCCCTCGACCTTCAGCGGGTTGAGGGTGCGGCCGTCGAGGTTGAACAACGGGGCGCTCGTGACGGCCGTCTTGCCGTTGACCGCGACGTCGCCGTAGACCACGGACTGGCCGGGGTCGACGTTGAAGTTGGTCAGCTCGACCGTGGTGCCGCCGGCGCTCAGGGAGAGACCGGAGTTCTCGTGCTGGACCTGGCCGACCACGTAGGGCGAGACCTCGCCCTGCTTGAAGACGGTCACGTTGCCACCCGTGATCGGGAAGATCAGCGAGCCGTCCTGCAGCTGGGCGTCCCCGACCACGCCGGGGGTGAGCTTGAGCGAGGCGAGGGCGTCGGTGAAGCCGGTGTCGAGCTTGATGGCGGTGGACTCACCCGTGAGGGCGGGAATGGCCGCGACCGGCTTCGGCGGGGCGGACTGGCTCTGGCCCCCGCTTCCGCTGGTGTTGGAGTCGTCGGTGCTGCTGCACGCGGCGAGGGGGGCGGCCAGCAGAACAGCGGTGGCCACCGCGGCGATACCTCGGCGGGCCGGGCTCGTGATGGTGGTACGCATGGGAATTCACTTCCTTTGTGTTTGCGGACGGCCCCGGGAACGGGACCGCGCTGTCATGGAGTGTTCGGTGCGGGTCCAGGAACGGATTGGTCTCGCCCTGGATCGGCCTGACAACCAGCCCGCCACGACCGTGCCCGGACCGTGATCTGGCCGATCCGTGCGTGCAGCGGGCGCCGGTGCGGTGCTGCAGGACGAGGGTCAGCCGAGCGCGGCAGGCTCAGGCACGGTCCCGGTGTCCACGCCGTACCTTCACGACCGCGAGAGCCACGGCGGCGGACACGAGAAGGACCAGCACCAGCCAACCGGCCCAGTAGTCGCGGTTGAGCAGGCTGGGGTTGCGGGGCTCGGCTCCGAAGCGGCCGAGCACCGGGATCGCCATCAAGGTGAGGGTCCCCACGACCACCAGCCCGGCCACGACGGCCCCTCCCCCACGCCACCCCAACAGTCGTACGGCAGCCAGGCCGAGCAGCAGCACGAGCGGGCCGAGCACGAGGTCGTGCAGCAGCACCCCCGCGACGAGCCACTCGAAGGCGCTGAGGATGTCGTCGAAGGGCCGCAGCACGAGGAGCCGCAATCCGTACGCCGCGCCGAGGACTCCGACGGCGCCGAGTGCGATCCGGCCGCGACTCATGCCCGCACCGTGATCTGGCCGACCCACTTGGTCTGGAGGACGCCGGGGCGGTTGGGAGCGATCAGCCGGGCCGGGTAGCCGTGGTCGATCGAGAGGCTCTCGCCGTTGAGCCGTAGCGCCAGCAGCGTCCGCGGGTCGTCCACGAACTGGGCCGGGAGCTCGTGGCCCCGGAAGGGACCGCTCGGCTGCACCGACAGGAGGTAGACCGGGTGCCCGGCCTGGGCGCCGACCTCGTCCAGCAGGTCGCGCAGGCGCACTCCGCTCCAGGTGCCACTACGGCTCCAGCCCTCGACGCACGCGATCGGGAGCTCGCTGGTGGTCTGCGGCAGGTCGAGGAGCTCCGCCCGGGTGAACTCGGTGACCACGTCACCGAGGACGACACGGAGACGGTACGACGGGTCCGTCGCCGCCGCCGTGACGTGCGCCTCGGCCGCCGAGGTGGTCACGGGCAGGCCCAGCGGGCCGTCGCCCGAGTGAGGCGCGAAGACCGAGATCTTGCCCAGAGGAGTGACGGAGTTCCCCGCCACCGACAGGGCGGCGAGCCCGGAGGCGACGTACGCGGTCCGCACAAGGCCACGGCGGGAGATGGGTCCGGGAGCGATCGCGCTCGACCGGTCGGCCACGTCCGTCTCGACGTCCCTGGTCAGGACGTCGCGGATGATCGGCAGCTTGACCGCGACGTGCAGCACGAGCGCGCCGATGGCGATCCAGGCGAACGCGTAGTGCGTGGCCCGGAACGAGAAGGCGAAGGGGTACCACTCGGTGACGTTCGCCAAGCCGGACGCCAGCTGGAAGATCGCGGAGGCCACGAGCACCGCGATCGAGCCCTTCTCGGCGAGGGCGAGCACCAGCCGGCGTACGCCCTGGCGGAGCGGCGGGAGCTCGAAGAGCTTCGGGTAGACCGACCAGAGCTTCACCAGCAGCAACGGCACCGCGGCGCAGCCGGTGATGATGTGCAACCCCTGGGTGACGCGATACCCCCAGGCCGGGCTGGTGGGGAACGGCACCGGCTGTGAGGGCGCCTGGGCGTAGTGAGAGATCAGACCCGTGACGAAGCAGATGCCGAAGGTGATGCCGAGCCACAGGCCGACGCGCGCCGAGACCGTCGCGCTCCGCAGCCGCGACGTGAAGGCCGCGTCGCTCGGGGCTCTCATGACGTCGCCAACAGTACTGCGCACCAGCGGTCGCCGTGCGCGTGCGGCGGCGCCTCCAGGGCGAAGCCGGTCTCGTGGGCGATCGCGCCGATGGCGTCCGCGCCGACCCGAGCCCATCCGAGGGGGGCCGTCTGGATGCCGGCGGCGCTGAGGACGAGTGAGGAACGCAGGTGACCGGCGCCCGGTGGCTCGACCTCGACCACCACGCGTCCTTCGGGTTCGAGCAGGGCTCGGACCCGGGCCAGGAGGGACCGGGGGTCGCCGCCGATGCCGATGTTGCCGTCGGCCAGGATCGCCGTCGACCACCGACCCTCGTCGGGGACGGGTTGGAACACGTCGGCTCGCACCGCTGCCACCCCCCGCGCGCGGGTGAGCCGCACGGCTTCCTCGACCACGTCCAGCCCGAGCGCGCGGTGCCCCCGCTCGGCCAGGCGGGCAGCCATGCGCCCCGGGCCGCAGCCGATGTCGAGGGTCGAGCCCGTGCAGTGGGCGAGGAACTGCTCGTCGACGCCGTCCGCGGCCTCGGTCCATCGGTGCATGGGCAGCTCGATCCGCGGGCCTCCGTCGTGGCGGGCCCAGCAGGTGTGGCCCCGGAGCGCGAGGGTGAAGACCTCCGAGAACTGGGCGAGGTCGCGGACCATCACGTCATTGACGCTCATCGTGCAGCCCTCCTGGGCGTGGCCGGTACGGGGGCCGCCGCCCGCCACGAGGTGGCGAACCGTCCGGCGGGGGCGATCGCGGCGACGGCGACCGCGTCCGCGACGGTGTCCACGTCACGCAGCGTCGGCCCCGGTACGACGTCCAGACCGCGGGCGACGAGCGCGGCCCACGTGTCGGCGCCCGTGGTGGGCGTCGACGACGGCACCTCGGCGAGCACCCGGGCCGCTGACGGGTCACGGAGGGCGATCGCCCACCAACCTCCGTCCTCGGCGCGTCCCAGGACGGCGTCGTGGTCGGCCAGCCCTGCGGTGACGCCGCGGAGGAGCTGAGCGGTGAGCTGGGGCGTGTCCATGCCGACCTGGACGACGGCACCCTCTCCCATCGCCGCCACGTCGAGATGGGCTCGCGCGAGCCGGTCGCCGAAGGTGTCGCCCTCCTGCTCGACGACGGTCCACCCCGTCAGCGCACGGGTGATCTCGTCACCACGCGCGGCCAGGGCCAGGTCGCCGGTCAGCGCGACAACACAGCGCTCCGCCCCGAAGGTCGCCGAGCACACCTCCACGGTGTCGAGGAGCGCTGCTGCGGCGACGTCCGCCGCGGCAGCCATGCCGATCTCCGCGCCCAACCGGGTCTTGGCCGCGCCGGCGACCGGAGCCTTCGCCACCACCAGGCAGCGAACTCCGGTCACGAGAGCACGCGCCAGAAGTCGCGAGCCGTGCGCAACGTGCCGCGCACGCTGCCCGAGACCTTCGAGCGGGTGCCTGCCGCCCGAGGGTGGTACGGCACGTCGAACTCGCTGATGCGCCACCCCGCCTGCGTTGCTCTCTGCATCATCTCCACCGGATATCCGAATCGTCGATCACGTACATCGAGGGATAGGAGTTCGGAGCGACGGCAGATCCGGATGGGTGCGATGTCGTGAGCGAGGTAGCCGCGCCGGCGCAGCAGGGCCACGACGAGCGCGTTGCCGGCCCGGGCGTGCCACGGCCAGACCCCTCGGCCCACCGGGCGGCGTCGGCCCACGGCGAGCTCGGCCCGGCCGGCCCGGACCTCGTCGAGCAGTGGGAGCAGGTCCTCCGGGTCGAACGAGCCGTCGCCGTCCATGAAGGCGACGTGCTCGCGGGTCGCCGCCAGGAGACCCGCGTGCACGGCCGACCCGTAGCCCGGGCGGCCTTCACGGACGACGGTGGCGCCGAGTCGGGACGCGACCGCGGCCGTGTCGTCGGTGGACCCGTTGTCGACCACGATCACCGCGAAGTCGGCCGGGACGCGCGGGAGCAGCCGGACCAGGGCCGGCCCCTCGTCGAGACAAGGCAGGACGAGGTCGCAGTCGGGGTCCACCCGGCGCAGCCTAGGCTGCCCGGCATGCGTCGGTGGTGGGGACTCGGAGCCGCCGTCGTTCTCGTGGCCGCCGCGGTGCTCCTCCCGCGACTCTTCGACTTCGACCCGGTGGCCAGGTCCGCCGGCGCCGGGGGGATCTCGGTCCCTCCATTGCACGGCACCTGGGAGCCGCTGCTGCTCGGTCCCGGGACTCTCCCGGCGCTCGTGATCGGCGTCCTCGGGGTGTGGCTCGGCCACGACCTCGCCAGCAGGATGCGATGGGGGCACCTGCTGCTCGCGTCGTACGTCGTCGGGCTGGCCTGGATGCTGGCCCTGGCCACGACCGACGGCTGGGCGGGGATCAGTCACGTGATGGCGGACCCCTACGAGTACGGCGACACGGCACGCTCGATGGGCGACGTGCCGGCCGCCCTGCACGTCTGGGTCGACCGGATCGACCCTGACACCCCCGGCCACTGGGCCACCCATGTGGCGGGACACCCACCGTTGGCCACGCTCTTCTTCGTCGGGCTGGTGCGGCTCGGCCTGGGCAGCAACCTCCAGATGGGGCTCGCGGTCACGCTCCTCGCGGCCACGGCGGCTCCGGCGGTCCTCGCCACGGTGCGCCGGCTGGGGGCGGAGGACGTCGCCCGCCGCGCCGCGCCCTTCCTGGTGCTCGGCCCGGCAGCAGTGCTCATGGCTGTCTCGGCCGACGCCGTCTTCACCGCGGTCGCCGCCTGGGGGCTTGCGGCCCTGGCGTTCGCCGCCACCGCGACCGGTCGCTGGTGGTGGGCCTGGGCGGTCCTGGCCGGGGCGCTTCTCGGCGCCTGCGTGCTGTTGTCCTACGGGCTGCCGCTGCTGGGGTTCCTCGCTCTCGCCGTGCTGGCCGCGGCCCGCTCGTGGCGCGCCCTGCCGGTCGCGGCAGCGACGGCCGGACTGCTGGTCCTCGGTCTCGTGCCGCTGGGGTTCTCCTGGTGGGAGGCCTACCCGGCGCTGCACGACCGCTACTGGAGAGGTCTGGCGAAGCTCCGTCCCTTCGCCTACTGGGGGTGGGCGAACCTGGCCGCCCTCGTCATCGCGGCCGGCCCGCTCCTGGGCGCCGGCCTGACCGAGGCCTGGGCGCGCCGCCGGGAGTCCCGGGCGACGTTCCTGCTGGTGGCCGGGGCAGGTGCGGCGATCGTGGTGGCCGATCTGTCGCGGATGAGCAAGGCCGAGGTGGAGCGGATCTGGCTGCCGTTCGTGCCCTGGCTGCTGCTGTCCACCGCACTGCTCCCGGCCCGCTGGCGCGGCGTGGGACTGGCCGCTCAGGTGGCGGCGGCGATCGTCCTCGAGCAGCTCATCGCCACCACCTGGTGAACCTCAGTCACGCAGCGGAGCGGTGGCGAACGCGGACAGGCCCTCGGTCGGTGCGATCCGCGCCTCGAAGCCCAGCTCGGAGGCGGCCAGCGCCGGTGAGGCGACGATGTGCCGCACGTCCCCCGACCGGTACTGCCCCGTGACCCGGGGCTCGAGCCGATGCTCAGACCCCTGCGCCACTCGCACCGCCACGTCCCGGATCGACACCGGGTGTCCGGAGCAGACGTTGTAGGCGGAGTACCTTCCCGGGTCACCGACGGCGTCCAGCGCTGCGAGGTTCGCCGCAGCGACGTCCTCGACGTGCACGAAGTCGCGCATCTGCCCGCCGTCCTCGTACACCGTGGGCGGCTCGCCCCGCTCCAGCGACGAGCGGAACATCGCTGCGACACCGGAGTACGGCGTGTCCCGGGGCATCCCGGGTCCGTAGACGTTGTGGTACCTGAGCGCGACGGCGGACGCCTCGGCCTGACGCGCCCAGGCGGCGGCGTAGTGCTCCTGCGCCACCTTGCTGGCGGCGTAGCTGCTGCGCGGATCGAGCCGGCTGTCCTCGTCGACCAGCGCCCACCCGAGCGGCCCGTCGCAGACGGGGCAGTGGTTCTCGAAGTCGCCGGCCTCCAGCGCCGTGATCGGGCGCGGACCCGGAGTCTGGACGCCGTGGTCGGGGCACGTGTAGCGCCCCTCGCCGTAGACCACCATCGACGAGGCCAGCACGAGTCGGCGTACGCCGACGGCGTGCATCGCGCTGAGCAGGGCGGCCGTGCCCAGGTCGTTGTGGGAGGCGTAGTCGGGCAGGTCCTCGACGCGTACGCCGGCCCCGACGACCGCGGCCTGGTGGCAGACCGCGTCGACGCCGCGGATCGTGTCGGCCCAGGCCTCGGCGTCACGGACGTCCAGCCGGTGCGTGTCCGGAGGCGTCTCGATGGCGCCGTGCGCCTGCGGCAGCATCAGGTCGACCCGCACGACCTCGTCGCCCCGAGCCTCCAGGGCGCGGGCGACGGTGCCGCCGATGAAACCGGCCGAGCCGGTGACCAGGACCCTCATCCGGTGGCGTCGCCCGGGACCTCGTAGGTCAGCTCGAGGCCGTCGGCCCACGTCGAGCACGAGCAGCCGTCGGGATCAGGAAGCGTCGCGACGACGTCAGTGAGCAGACCGGTCAGTCGGTCGAGGTTGGCCTTGAAGAGCGCGAACACCTCCGCCTGACCCACGCCTTCACCTGCCTCGACCCCGGCGTCGAGATCCGTGACCAGCGCCAGCGACACGTAGCACTGGCGCATCTCCCTCGCCAGCACGGCTTCCGGGTGGCCGGTCATGTTGATCAGCGACCAGCCCTGCGCGGCGTAGTGCTGCGACTCGGCGCGGGTGGAGAACCGCGGCCCCTCGACGACCACCATGGCGCCGCCGCGCTTGATGTCGGGATCAGCGGCCGCGACCGTCTCGGACAGCCGCGCACAGTAGGGGTCGGAGAACGGGACGTGACAGGCGCCGGTCTCGACGAACGACTGGATCCGGCTCTGCGTCCGGTCGACCAGCTGGTCGGGCACGACGAGGTCCCCGGGACCCACCCGCTCCGGGAGCAGGCCCCCGACCGCGCACGGCGCCAGCACCTGCCGCACGCCGAGGGACCTGAGGGCCCAGGCATTGGCCCGGTAGTTGATCAGGTGCGGCGGGAAGTCGTGGTGCTTCCCGTGCCTGGGGAGGAACGCGACCGAGCGGCCCTCGACCGTGCCGACCGCGATCGGGGCCGACGGGTCGCCGTACGGCGTCTGGAGCCGGAGCTCCTCCGCGTCGCCGAGGAAGGAGTAGAAACCGGTGCCGCCGATGACGGCGACCTCCGCGACGGGCGGGCTCATGGCAACACTGTGGCACGCAGGCTGGAGCTCATCGCTCCGAGGGCGGGAGGTCGAGGGCGGCCCACACGGCCCGCCAGACCTTCTTGGGCGGTGTGCCGTCGGCCAGTGCCTCGTCGACGGTGTGGCCGCCGAGCTCGGACAGCACGTGGTGCTTGGCCCAGTGGCGCGAGTACGCCGGGCCGAGGGCCGCCTCCATCCGCGACCAGAACTCCGTGTGCCGCACTCATCCCTCCCGTGCGGCGAGGGCCTGCAGCCACTGCTCGCCGCGCAGGCCGTCGCGATGCTCGACCGACTCGACCCGCCACCCGGCGCCCGACAGCACGTCGGTCAACGGCTCCTCGCGCCAGAACGTGAAGTGCCTCGGGCCGCCGACGTTGCCGTGCCGGCTGAACCGCGCTCCGTCGCCCTCCTTGAGGGCCAGGAAGAGGACTCCGCCGGCGCGGGTGACCCCGGCGAGGTTGGCCAGCACCTGGGGGAGGTCCTCGCGGCGCACGTGCAGGAGGGAGGCCGACGCCCACACCCCGTCGTACGGTCCCGCGGGATCGCTGAGGTCGTCGTGGAGGGGGTCGAGCACGTCAGCCTCGTGACCCTGCTCCTTGAGCAGCCGGACGAACGCGGGCGTGATGTCGGTCCGGCGGACCTGCAACCCGCGGCCCTCCAGCTCGTCGGCGTCGCGCCCGGCGCCGCTGCCGACCTCGAGCACGCGGGCACCGTCGGGCAGCGCGGCCGCGAACGCGTCCATCGCCGCCCCGACCGCCTCCGGAAGCTCGCGCGTCGCGTCGGCGTACGCCTCCGCGTCGAGCTGGTAGCTCTCGACCGTGACCCGCTTGGTGATGTGGGAGACGTCGTGGGCGTGGTGGACGACGTCGTGCAGGTGGTAACGGGCGAAGGTGTCGACGGTGAAAATGTCTCCGCTGCTCCGGATCCCCCGCCGACTCCACTGGTCGCCCTCGACGCGCTCGTACGCCGCGGCGACGCGCTCGGCGGCGGCCAGCAGCTCCTCGGCCACGGTCGCCGGCGACTGCGAGCCGTAGTCGGACTCGACCGCGGTGACGTCCTGGTCCCAGTTGTCGAAGTGGGCGTCGTCCTCGGTGAGCATCTGGTCGAGCCGCTTCGCGAAGAGCTCGTGGACGTCGCGGACGTGGCACGCGTACTCCAAGCCGGACCAGACGTTCGCCTGCGGCCGGACCGCGGCGTCGTCGGTCTCCAGCACGACCTCCCACAGGGTGGCGTTGTCGCGGATCGCCTGCGGGAGCCGGCCGAGGTCGAGCCCCGGGGCGTCGAAGCCGCACTCGGGGCAGGGCTCGCTCAGGACCCAGGTCCAGTCCTTGGTGTCGGGATCGATGCTCACGAGGCCGCCCGCCGAGGGAACCGTTCAGATCTGCTCACCCTGGCATCCTCTCAACATGCAGATCCGGGACGCCGCACCGGCCGACCTCGAGGCGGTCGCAGCCATCTACGCACGGGAGGTCGCCGAGGGGGTCGCGACGTTCGACACCGAGCCCCGCTCCCCCGATTCCTGGGCCTGCCTGCTCGAGCCGGCGCCCGGCCACCACCTGCTGGTGGCCGAGGACGACGGCGCGGTGGTCGGCTGGGCGAGCGCCGGCCCGTACCGCCCCAGGAACGGCTACCGCCTCACCCGCGAGACCACCCTCTACCTCTCCCCCGACTCCCAAGGCCACGGCGTCGGCCGCGCCCTGTACGACGAGCTCCTCGCTCGCCTCGTGACCGACGGCATGCACCTGGCCCTGGCCGGCGTCGCCCAGCCGAACCCCGCCAGCGACGCCCTGCACCACGCCTGCGGCTACGACGAGGTCGGCGTGATGCGTGAGGTGGGCTTCAAGCACGAGCGCTTCATCGACGTGAAGTGGTGGCAGAAGCGCCTCATGTGAGCAGCAGCTTCGCGAGCCGGTTGCGGCACAGGATCAGGCCGACCAAGCCCATGGCGACGAGGTAGACGACGCTGGCGGCAGACCCCCAGGTGACGGCTCCGGTCGTGAGCTCACGGCAGAGGACGACGCCTCGGTAGAGCGGGGTGAGCTCGACGACCCAGCGGAGCGCGCCCGGGAAGGCCGTGACCGGGAAGAAGGTCGCCGAGAACAAGAACATCGGCATCGTCGAGAGGGTGACGAACTCGAAGTCCTGCCAGGAGCGCATGTACGTCGTCATCGCCATGCCGACGCCGCCGAACGCGAGGCCGATGAGCAGGGCGGCCGGGACGACCAGCAGCGCCCACCAGGAGGCGACCAGGCCCATCGCGACCATGATCAGCAGGAACGCGGCGGAGTAGATGCCGCCGCGCAGCAGCGACCAGGCGAGCTCGCCGCGAGCGATGTCCATCACGCCGAGCGGCGTCGCGAGCATCTGGTCGAACAGCTTGTTGTACTTGAGCTTGAAGAAGAAGTTGAAGGTGGCGTCGAGGAGCGAGCCGTTCATGGCGGAGGCCGCGAGCATGCCGGGCGCGACGAAAGCGGCGTACCCGACGACCTGGCCGTTGAAGTGGAAGTCGCCGACCAGCTGACCGACACCGACGCCGATCGAGAACAGGTAGAAGACGGGCTCGAGGAAGCCGCTGACGAAGATCCACCAGGCGCCGCGGTAGGCGAGGTAGTTGCGGAACAGCAGCAGCCGGGTGGCTTCGACCGGCTTGACCGGAGAGGCCGCCGCGCGAGCCAGCGAGGTCGTGAGGAGCGACATCAGGTGATCATCCTTCGGCTCAGTCGGCGGACCGCCCAGAACCACCCCACCACCGCCAGGACGCCCAGGTAGGCCACGTGGACCAGCGCCATCGAGACGTCCACGTGGCCGAGCACCAGCATCCGGGTGAGGTCGACGCCGTGCCACAGGGGCGTGATCCGGGCGAGCACCTCCAGCGGGGTGCTCAGGTTGGCGATCGGGAAGAAGGCGCCGGAGAACAGGAACAGCGGGATCATCCCGAGCCGGAACACCAGGCTGAATCCGCTCTCGTCCTTGAGCCCGGCGCTGAAGCCGTAGATCGGAGCCGCGAACGCCGCCCCGATCAGCAGCTGCACCAGGAAGGCGACGAGCACGCCGGGCAGCGACTCGAAGACGCCGAACGGCGCGAGGATCGCGAAGAACACCGCGCACGTGAGCGCCACCCGGAACAGCACGAAGCCGAGGTTGGCCAGGATGATCTCGCGCACGCCGAGCGGCGTGGCGATCATGCCGTAGTAGCTCCGGTGCCACTTGATGGCGCCCATGACGGGGTAGGTGACCTCGCCGAAGACCGTCTGCATCGCCTGAGCCGCGACCAGGCCCGGGGCGACGAAGGCGAGGTACGACGTCGCTCCCTCCAGCTTCGAGGGGTCCACGTAGCCGCCGAGCAGGACGCCCATCGCCAGGACGTAGAGCAGCGGGTTGACGAAGGACGAGATGGCACTGCCCTTCCAGGTCCGCTTGTAGGCGATCGCCCAGTAGTCGAACAGCCGGCCGGCCCCGTCGAGCACCCCGCGCTGCGGGGGCGTCGGGTTGTCGGCGTACGGCGTGCTGTCGGTGAGCGCGGACATCAGTCGACCAGCGTCCGGCCGGTGAGGCGGAGGAACACGTCCTCCAGCGTCGACCGGCGCACCAGGACCGCGGCCGGCTCGAATCCTCGTTCGTGCACCTTGGCGATGACTTCCTCGCCGTCCTCGCTGTAGACCAGCAGCCGGTCCGGGAGGACCTCCACCCGCCCGAGGTCGGCGATCTTCTCCGCCATCGCGTCGTGCGTCTCCCCCTCGGCCGGGACGCCGAAGCGGAGCTCCGCGACCTCGCGGGTCGAGTGGGCGCGGATCAGCTCCAGCGGGCTGCCCTCGGCGACGATCAGCCCCTTGTCCATGACGACCAGCCGGTCGCACAGCTGCTCCGCCTCGTCCATGTAGTGGGTGGTGAGGACCAGCGTGACGCCCTGCTGCTTGAGCCGGAACAGCCGCTCCCACACGACGTGGCGTGCCTGCGGGTCGAGGCCGGTGGTCGGCTCGTCGAGCAGCAGCAGGTCGGGCCGGTTGATCAACGAGCGGGCGATCGTCAGCCGTCGTTTCATGCCGCCGGAGAGGTCCTCGACCATCGCGCCGGCCTTCTCGGTCAGCTGGACGAACTCCAACAGCTCCTCGACCCGCTGGCGGACCTCCTTGCGCGGGAGGCCGAAGTAGCGGCCGTAGACGTAGAGGTTGTCGCTGACGGTCAGCTCGGTGTCGAGGGTGTCCTCCTGCGGGCACACGCCGAGCCGGCTGCGCACGGTCGGACCGTCGCGGTCAGGGTCCATCCCGAGGATCCGCAGCTCGCCCCCGCTGACCGGCGACACGGCGGCGATCATCCGCATGGTGCTGGACTTGCCGGCCCCGTTGGGGCCGAGGAAGCCGAACGACTCGCCGCGGCGGACCTCGACATCGACGCCCTTGACCGCCTCGAAGTCGCCGAAGCTCTTGCGCAGCCCGCGCGCGCTGATCATCACGTCGTTCCTCGACTCGGTCACGAGGGTCGACCCTACAAACGTCCGAGGACAATTCCCGAACGCTTTGGCGGAGCGGCGGCTGTCGGTGCTCGATGGAAGACTGAGCAGGTGAGTGCCCTGGATCGCTTCGCCGCCCCGACACGTGAGTGGTTCTCGGCTGCGTTCGCGGAGCCCACCCAGGCTCAGGCGGAGGCGTGGGAGGCGATCAGCCAGGGTCGGCACGCTCTCGTCGTCGCGCCCACCGGCTCGGGCAAGACGCTCAGCGCGTTCCTCTGGTCGATCGACCAGCTGCACCAGCGGCCGGCTTCTGGCACCCGCGTGCTCTACGTCAGCCCGCTGAAGGCGCTGGCCGTCGACGTGGAGCGCAACCTGCGCGCGCCGCTGCACGGCATCAAGCACACCGCCGAACGGCTCGGCGAGACCGTGCCGCCGGTCCGGGTCGGCGTACGCAGCGGGGACACGCCCGCGAGCGAGCGACGCAAGCTGGTGTCCTCCCCTCCCGACATCCTCATCACGACGCCCGAGTCGCTGTTCCTCATGCTCACCAGCCAGGCCCGCGAGACGCTGCGCGAGGTCGAGACGGTGATCATCGACGAGGTGCACGCCGTCGCCGGCACCAAACGGGGTGCCCACCTGGCCGTCACGCTCGAGCGGCTCGACGCCCTGCTGCCGAAGCCGGCGCAGCGGATCGGGCTCTCGGCGACCGTCCGCCCGGTCGAGGAGGTGGCCCGCTTCCTCGGCGGCCAGCAACCGGTGGAGATCGTGGCTCCGCCGACCGAGAAGCGCTGGGACCTCTCGGTGGTCGTCCCGGTCGAGGACATGCTCAACCCCGGCGGCGCCCAGGAGTACGACGAGGACGAGGGCAGCTCGACCCAGTCGATCTGGCCGCACGTGGAGCAGTCCGTCGCGGACCTGATCAACAGCCACCGCAGCACCATCGTCTTCGCCAACAGCCGCCGGCTGGCCGAGCGCCTCACCGCCCGACTGAACGAGATCGCCGCAGGCGTGACCGAGGACGAGCCCGGCAGCCCGGCCGAGGTGATGGCGCAGAGCGGCGCCGTGAAGGGCGCGGAGGCGGTGATCGCCAAGGCGCACCACGGCTCGGTCAGCAAGGAGCAGCGCGCGCTCATCGAGGACGACCTCAAGCGTGGCGTCCTCCCGGCGGTGGTGGCGACCAGCAGCCTCGAGCTCGGCATCGACATGGGCGCGGTCGACCTCGTGGTGCAGATCGAGTCCCCGCCCAGCGTCGCCAGCGCGCTCCAGCGGGTCGGCCGAGCCGGCCACCAGGTCGGCGAGGTGAGCCGGGGCGTGCTGTTCCCCAAGCACCGGGGCGACCTCGCCCAGACCGCCGTCGCCGTGGAGCGCATGCGGGAAGGCGGGATCGAGGCGATGCGGCTGCCGACCAACCCGCTGGACGTCCTGGCCCAGCAGGTGGTCGCGGCCAGCGCGATGGACGCCTGGGACGTCGAGGAGCTCTACGACCTGTTCCGGCGCACCGCGAGCTTCGCCAGCCTTCCCCGCAGCGCGTACGAGGCGACCCTGGACCTGCTCGCCGGCCGCTACCCGAGCGACGAGTTCGCCGAGCTGCGCCCGCGGATCGTGTGGGACCGGGTCGCCGGCAAGGTCACCGGCCGACCGGGAGCGCAGCGGCTGGCCGTCACCAGCGGCGGCACGATTCCCGACCGCGGCCTCTTCGGCGTCTTCCTCGTCGGCGAAGGCACCGGCCGCCGCGTCGGCGAGCTCGACGAGGAGATGGTCTACGAGTCCCGGGTCGGGGACGTGTTCGCGCTCGGCGCCACCAGCTGGCGGATCGAGGACATCACCCACGACCGGGTGCTTGTCACGCCGGCGCCCGGCGTGCCGGGGCGGCTCCCGTTCTGGAAGGGCGACTCCCTCGGCCGGCCCGCCGAGCTCGGGGCTGCGGTCGGGGCGCTGACCCGCGAGCTGGTCGCGATGCCGCCGGCGAAGGCTCGAGCCCGCCTGGCGACCGCCGGCCTGGACGAGTACGCCGCCGGCAACCTGATGACCCACCTCACCGAGCAGGTCGAGGCGACCCGGCTGCTGCCGAGCGACGTCACGATCGTGGTGGAGCGTTTCCGCGACGAGCTCGGGGACTGGCGGCTGGTGGTCCACTCGCCGTACGGCACCCCGGTCCACGCACCCTGGGCGCTGGCGATCAACGCCCGGATGCGCGAGCGGTACGGCGTCGACGGTCAGGCGGTCGCCTCCGACAACGGCATCGTCGTGCGCGTCCCCGACACCGACGCGGAGCCGCCGACCGGCGAGCTGATCGTCTTCGAGCCGGACGAGATCGAGCAGATCGTCACCGACGAGGTCGGCGGCAGTGCGCTGTTCGCCAGCCGCTTCCGCGAGTGCGCCGCGCGGGCGCTGCTCCTGCCCCGGCGCGACCCCGGTCGTCGCTCGCCGCTGTGGCAGCAGCGGCAGCGCGCCTCCGCCCTGCTCGAGGTGGCTGCGCGCTACCCCTCCTTCCCGATCGTCCTCGAGGCGGTCCGCGAGTGCCTGCAGGACGTCTACGACCTGCCCGGCCTCCTCAGCCTCATGAGGGGCGTCGAGCAGCGGGCGATCTCGGTCAACGACGTGGCGACCCAGCAGCCCTCGCCGTACGCGCGGGACCTGCTGTTCGGGTACGTCGCGCAGTTCGTCTACGAGGGGGACTCCCCCATCGCCGAGCGTCGCGCCGCCGCGCTGGCCCTCGACCAGGGCTTGCTGGCCGAGCTGCTCGGTCGCGCCGAGCTGCGCGAGCTGCTCGACCCCGACGTGCTCGCCGAGGTCGAGAGCGAGCTGCAACGCCTCACCGAGGACCGCCGGGCCAAGGACGCCGAAGCGATCGCGGACCTGCTCCGGCTGCTCGGGCCGCTCACGCTCGAGGAGATCGAGGCGCGCAGCACCTGCGACGCTCCGGAGGCGATCTCCCTGCTGTCCGACCAGCGGCGGGTCACCGAGGTCCGGATCAACCACGCGCCCCACCTGGTCGCGATCGAGGACGTCGGCCGCCTGCGTGACGCCCTCGGCGTCCCGGTGCCGCCGGGCACGCCCGAGGTGTTCGCCGACCCGGTCGAGGACCCCCTCGGCGACCTGGTCGCGCGCTTCGCCCGGACCCACGGCCCGTTCGAGACCGCCGACGCGGCCACCCGGCTGGGGCTCGGCACCGCCGTCGTACGGCAGACCCTGCAGCGGCTGGCCGGCCAGGGCCGGATCCTCGAGGGCGAGTTCCGCCCGACGGGGTCGGGCTCGGAGTGGTGTGACGCCGAGGTGCTGCGCAAGCTGCGCCGTCGGTCGCTCGCGAAGCTGAGGCACGAGATCGAGCCGGTGCCTCCGGCCGCGCTGGCGCGGTTCCTCCAGGCGTGGCAGCACGTCGGAGAGAGCGGGCCCGGCCCCCGCGGCGTCGACGGCGTTCTCGCGGTGGTCGACCAGCTCGCCGGGTGCCCGGTGCCGGCCAGTGCGCTCGAGCCGCTGATCCTGGCCGCCCGTGTCCGCGACTACGAGTCGTCGATGCTCGACGAGCTGACCAGCACCGGTGAGGTCCTGTGGGCCGGACACGGGACGCTGCCCGGGTCCGACGGCTGGGTCTCGCTGCACCTGGCGGACCAGGCTCCGCTGACGCTGCCCGAGCCCGCGCCGTTCGAGCACAGCGAGCTGCACCAGCAGGTGCTCGACGCCCTCGAGCCCGGCGGCGCGTGGTTCTTCCGCCAGCTCGCCACCACCCTCGGCTGCACCGACTCGCAGCTGACCGAGGTCCTGTGGGACCTGGTGTGGGCCGGCCGGATCGGCAACGACACCCTCGCGCCACTGCGCGCCCGGATCCGGGGTGGCACCCACAAGCAGAGGTCGCCCTCGCCCCGGGCCCGGCCCAGCCTTCGGACGGCGCGCGCACCCGCGCCGGAGACCGCCGGCCGGTGGACGATCCTCCCCGGTCGCGACGAGGACCCCACCCGGCGGGCCCACGCGGCCGCCGAGGGGCTGCTGGACCGACACGGCCTGGTCCTTCGGGGCGCGGTGGCGAACGAGCGCGTCGCCGGCGGGTTCGCGGCCGTCTACAAGGTCCTGTCCGCCTTCGAGGACAGCGGACGCTGTCGCCGCGGCTACTTCGTCGAGGGGCTGGGCGCCGCTCAGTTCGCCACCTCCGGAGCCGTCGACCGGCTGCGCACCTTCGCCGACGCCTTCGACCCGGTGACCGCCAAGGGCCCCGCCAACGAAGGGGCGAAGCCGACCGCCGTCGCGCTCGCGGCGACCGACCCGGCGAACCCGTACGGCGCCGCCCTCCCGTGGCCGCCGACCGAGGAGGGTCACCGACCTGGACGCAAGGCAGGCGCGCTCGTCGTCCTGGTCGACGGCAACCTCGCCTGCTACGTCGAGCGTGGCGGTCGCACCCTGCTCACCTTCACCGAGGATCCCGACCAGCTCGGGCCGGCCACCCAGGCGCTGGCGACGGCGTACCGGCGCGGCAACCTCGGCCGCCTCACGGTGGAGAAGGCTGACGGAGCCGCCCTCCTCGGCTCGGGCAGCACGCCGCTGCGCGAGGCCCTCCAGGCGGCAGGCTTCGTGGCCACGCCCCGTGGCCTCCGTCTGCGCGCCTGAGCGGGGCGGATACCGTCACCGTCATGGCGCTGCCCATCGAGGACTACGCACTCATCGGCGACCGGCACACCGCTGCCCTGGTCGGCAAGGACGGCTCGATCGACTGGCTGTGCCTGCCCCGGTTCGACTCCCCCGCCTGCTTCACCGCCCTGCTCGGCACCTCGGACCACGGTCGGTGGCTGCTCGCGCCGACCGAGGAGTTCGACGTGCGCCGGCGCTACATCGACAGCTCCACCGTGCTGGAGACCACGTTCACCACCGAGTCGGGTGAGGTCACGCTCGTCGACCTCATGCCCACCGGTGACGGACGGGCAGACCTCGTCCGCCAGGTCACCGGCGTCCGCGGCACCGTCGCGATGGAGCACGAGTGGGTCGTCCGCCCGGGGTACGGCGCGAGCCGTCCGTGGGTGCGCCGCTGCGAGGTGGACGGCGACGAGGTCATCACCGCGATCTCCGGTCCCGACCAGCTCATCCTCCGCGGCTCCCGGCTGCCCAAGGCGGTCGACGGACGACACCGCGACGAGTTCGAGGTGAGCAAGGGCGACGTCCTCACCTTCTCGACCACCTGGCTCCCCTCGTACGCCGAGCCGATCGGGCGCGACGCCATCCAGGAGCGCATCAAGGGCACCATCAAGAACGACCGGAAGTGGCTCGAGCACGCCTCGCTCGAGGGAGTCCCGCACGCAGACCTGGTTCGGCGCTCCCTGCTCACCCTGCGCCTGCTCACCCACGAGGACACCGGCGGGATCGTGGCCGCGCCGACCACGTCGCTCCCCGAGGACTTCGGCGGTGAGCGCAACTGGGACTACCGCTACTGCTGGCTGCGCGACGCGGCCCTCACCCTGGGGGCGCTGCTGGACGCGGGGTACACCGACGAGGCGCGCTGGTGGCGTCGCTGGCTGCTGCGTGCCGTCGCCGGGGACGCCGAGCACGTCCAGATCATGTACACCGTCGACGCGGGGCGCGATCTCCCCGAGCGCACCCTCGACCACCTCCCGGGCTACGAGGACTCCCGCCCGGTACGGATCGGCAACGCCGCCGTCACGCAGGTCCAGAGCGACGTCTTCGGCGAGGTGATGATCGCCTTGGAGCGCGCCCGGGACGAGGGGGTCGAGACCAGCGAGTGGGCCTGGGCGTTGCAGCGCAAGCTGATGGAAGGCCTGTCCGAGCGTTGGCGCGAGCCGGACCACGGACTGTGGGAGATCCGCGGCGAGCCGCAGAAGTTCACGCACTCGCGGGTCATGGTCTGGGCGGCGTTCGACAGCGCCGTGCGCGCCATGGCCGAGCACGGCCTCGCCGGACCGCTGGTCGAGTGGCGCGACCTGCGTGAGGAGGTGCGGGAGGAGGTGCTCGATCTGGGCTTCGACCAGGAACGCAACACCTTCACCCAGCACTTCGACACCACAGAGGTCGACGCCTCGCTGCTGGTCCTGCCGTTGGTCGGGTTCATCGACGGCGACGACCCACGCATGCTCGGCACCATCGAGGCGATCGAGAAGGACCTGCTCCGCGACGGTCTGGTGAGGCGCTACCGCACCGACACCGGGGTCGACGGTCTCGCCGGCGACGAGCACCCGTTCCTGGCGTGCTCGTTCTGGCTGGTCTCCGCCTACTCCCTGGCGGGGCGGCACGACGACGCCCGCGAGCTGTTCGACCGGTTGTGCGGCCTGGCCAACGACGTCGGTCTGTTGAGCGAGGAGTACGACCCCAGGACGGGAAGGATGGTCGGCAACTTCCCGCAGGCCTTCAGCCACCTCGCGCTCGTCCAGGCGGCCTGCCTGCTCGCGGACCCCGAGGAGGACGAGCACCCCGGGCGCACCGACGGCAAGCGCGGACCCCTCCGGCGCGGACTCAGGTGGCTGCGTGCCTGAGGGCGACACCGTCTACCGCTCCGCTCGGCACCTCAACGACGCGCTCACCGGCGGCGTCCTCACGGTGAGTGACTTCCGCGTCCCCCAGCACGCCACCGCCGACCTCCGCGGGCTCACCGTGCACGGCACCGTCCCGCGGGGCAAGCACCTGCTCACCCGGGTCGGCGAGTACTCGGTCCACACGCACCTCGGCATGGACGGGGTCTGGCAGACCGGGAGACCCGGCCAGAAGTGGCGTCGCCCCGGCTACCTCGCCCGCGTCGTCCTCGCCACCGAGACGGCGGAGGCCATCGCCTTCGACCTCAAGATCACCGCGCTCATCCCCACCGCGCGGGAGGGCGACGCGGTCGGACATCTCGGACCCGACCTGCTCGGCCCGGACTGGGACCCGGCCGAGGCGGCGCGCCGGCTCTCGCAGGACCCGGACCGCAACCTCGGCCTGGCGCTGCTCGACCAGACCAACCTGGCCGGCATCGGCAACGTCTACCGCAGCGAGGTGCTGTTCCTCTTCGGCATCCATCCTCGCTCGCCCGTCTCGCGGGCCCGCGACCTCGAGCGACTCGTCACCCGGTCCCAGCAGCTGCTGTACGCCAACCGGGACCGGACCGAGCGCACCACCACCGGCGACACGGCACCGGGACGGCGTACGTGGGTCTACGGCCGCCGCCGCGGCGCGCCCTGCCTGCGTTGCGGTACGCCGATCCGGCGCGAGGAGCTCGAGGGGCGACCGGTGTACTGGTGCCCGTCCTGCCAACCCGTCTAGGTCAGGCGGCGGTGCCGGATTGCCGCCTACGCGGCGGTGCCGCATTGCCGCCTACGCGGCGGTGCCGGATTGCCGCCTACGTCAGGCGGCGGTGCCGGACTACGCGGCGGATGCGACCACGTCGGCCGGCCGCTTCGCCGTCACCAACGGAGTCGGAGCCGAGGCAGCCTCTGCGAGGGCCGCCGCGTCCGAGACGTCGCGCAGGACCTGGGACATCGGCAGGTCCAGGGCCGCGCACAGCGAGGCGAGCAGCTCGGAGGAGGCTTCCTTCTGGCCGCGCTCGATCTCGGAGATGTAGCCGAGCGAGACGCGAGCGCCGGCGGAGAGCTCCCGGAGGGTCAGGCCGCGGCGGTTGCGGGCGTCACGGAGCACGTCGCCGAGCAGTCGTCGGAACATCACCATGCGCACACCTCGTCTCGTCCGGGTCCCTGTGGTCGTCTGCCCCAACGCTACCCGAGGTCGGGTTGTTCCACCGGCAACCCACCCGTCAGCCACTCCCCGAGCAGGTCGGTGGCCGCGGACACGACGGCGTCCTGGATGCCCGACCGGTCACCGGACAGTGCCAGCCGACGGCTGAGGCACCCCTCCGCCCAGGCGAGGCCGACGTACGCCGTCCCGACCGGATGACCTTCCTGCTCGTCCGGCCCGGCCACCCCGGTCGTGGCCAGGGCGACGTCCGCTCCGAGCACCCGGCGGACGCCGGTGGCCATCGCCTCGGCGCACGCGGCCGAGATGACCCCCTGCGCCGCGACGAGCGACTCCTCGACGCCGAGCACCGCGATCTTCACGTCGGTCGCGTAGGAGACGACCCCGCCCCGGAACACCTGCGAGGCCCCGGGCACGCCGGTGAACGACGAGGCCAGCCGACCGCCCGTCACCGACTCGGCGACCGCGAGGGTGAGCCCGCGGTCGCCGAGCCGGGTGAGGGCGTCGGCCGGTGTCACCTCAGCTCTTGTGCACCGTGAAGCTGATCGTCTTCACGACCCGCTCGTTGTCGTCGCTGCCCCGGTAGATCACCTTCACCGACTGCTCGCCTGCCTGACGGAGCGGACCGATCTCGAAGGTCGTCGCACCGTCACTGAGCGTCTGGGTCCGGTCGTGCCGGTGGTTCTTGCTCCCCCACACGATCCGGACGTCGCCGGTGGGCGTCTGCCCAGGCGCCTCCACGGTGACGTCCAGCTTGACGACGGTCTCCTTGCGCACGACGTGCTGCGGGCGACGGTCCACCTTCAGCTTCGGCGTCGCCTGGGTGACACTCACGTCCGCGGAGTCATCCGAGTCGGTGAGGTGCTCGTCGCCGGAGTACACCGCGGTCACGGTGTGCGACCCGACCGTGTCGAACGGGCCGACCTCCGTCGTGGCCTGGCCGTCGGCGTCGACCGGAACGGTCGCGATCACCGTGTCGTCCACGGAGAACTGAACCGTGCCGCTCGGGGCGACCGGAGCCGTCACCTGGGCGGACAGCGTCACCGTGCCCTTGTGCACCTTCACGGCGCTCGGGGTCACGGTCAGCGCGGTGGACGAGCCGGCGCGCTCCACCGTGACCTGGACGCTCCCCGTGGACGAGTTGTTGCTCTCGTCCCCGGAGTAGGCCAGCGCCAGGGTGTGCGATCCGACCTCGAGCCTCTCCTCCGGGACCGCGATCGTCGCGGCGCCGTCGGAGTCCACGCTGGCACTCCCGATCATGTCGGCGCCATCCTTGAGGGTGACGGTGCCGGTCGTGTCCTTGGTGGAGGTCACCGTCACGTCGACCGAGCCCGGGTCGCCCCAGGTGATCGGGTCGGCCGTGCCGCTGACCGTGGTGTCGACGGACGACGAGGTGACCGTGAACATGGCCGACCCCGTCGAGGGTGCGTACGACGCGTCGCCGCTGTAGCGCAGCGTCAGCGTGTGCGCCCCCACCGGGAGGCTGCTCGAGGTGAAGCTCGCGGCGCCTTCGTTGACGTCGGCCGTGTCCAGGACGGTCGCGCCCTCCATGACGGTGACGGTGCCGCTGGCCTCGGCAGGGCTGACCCTGATGTTCAACGAGCCGGGCTGGCCGGACTCCGCGCTGACGTCGTCGGCCGAGACCGTCGTCGCCGTCCGCAAGTCCTTCGTGGGCACTGAGAACGGCACGTTCGTTCCAGTGTTGTCACCCTTGAGCCAGAACGTCGTGCTTCCGGACTCCACGGCGGCCGGGACGGTGAAGGTGACCGTCGCCTTTCCGGCCTCGTCGTTCGGAACCGTGCCCAGGGCCGTCGTCACCGGCGCATCCGAGCCGAGCGCCGTCGCGGCACCACCCGGCCCGTCGAATACATTCACGGTGTCGTCCTTCGGGTCGGCCAGCGCGCGGGTGCCCGTCATCGACAGCGAAGAGACGTCGAGCGTCACCTGGCTACCGACCGCGAAGCCACCCGGCGGGGTCGCCGTGACCTGCTTGATGCCCACCGCATGCTGCCCGAACTCCGGCTGCACGGGGTCGTTCGCCGCAAGGTATGCCACGGTGCCCTGCAGGTCGGTCTTGCCCGTGTCGGCCTCGTTCACACCCTCCGTGAACACCCGGAAGTTGTCACCACCAGACACGAGGAAGTTGCTCGCCGAGACTTTGTAGGTCGTCTCGGGGTCGATCGGCTTGCCGTCCAGCCACATCCCGGTGATGTGATCACCCGGGTTGGCGTCCCCGGTCCACGTGTCGGCGCGGGTCGGGTCGTAGGTGAAGGTGAAGCCCTTCGAGGTCCCCAGCCGCAGGAACGGGCGCGAGGGGACGTTGCCGTCCGGGTCTCGCTGCCACTGCTCCTCGAGCAGACGCTTGAGCTGCGCCCCCGTGAGGTCGACGGTCATTAGCGTGTTGGCGAACGGCTGCACGTCGGCGGCCTGGCGGTAGGTGACCGGGGAGTCGGGGTAGCTGCCCGAGCCCAGCAGGTCCTGGCGCAATCCGCCGGGGTTCATGAAGCCGATCTCGGCTCCGGTCTCCTCCCGCTGCATCTCCGCGACGAGGTTGCCCAGCGTCGACTCGCCACCGCGGTTCTCCACCACGGTCCCGGTGATCGGGTCGTTGTAACGAGCACGCTGGAAGGGGCCCTGCTCGTGACCGAGGACGTCGTTGCCCACCTCCTCGGCGTACGCATCTGCAGCGTCGACGACATCCTGGGCGTCCGCGTCAGCGTCGTAGTCCTTCATGTTCAGAACGTGCTGGCGGATGCCGACCAGGTGGTCGGTGCCCGGCTCGAAGTCGAACTCCACCTGGTTGAGGTAGGAGCCGTACTGACCGGCCGAGACGACCGGCCGTTCGGTCACGGCCCGACTCGTCCACTGACCTGTTCCGCTCGCACCCATGTTCTGCTTGCAGTTGTACTTCAGGTGCGTGTGACCGGACACGATCGCGTCGACGTTCTCATCGGCGCCGAAGACGATCTTGCCGAAGGTCGAGGACGAGTCGCCCTCGATCGTGTCGCAGTCCGGCGTCGCCGCACCCTCGTGCACGAGCTCGATGACCAGATCACAGGCTTGGTCACCACAGCCGTCGGTCTTGAGTCGGTCGGCCTCCTCGTTGACCGCGGTCACGATGCTGGTGAGGTAGACGTCCTGGATGGCGCTTGGGGCCACCAGGGACGGCAGGTCCTCGGTCACGGCACCGACGAAGCCGACACGCTTGCCGTCGGGCAGCTGCTTCCACCAGGAGGCACCATTGGAGTTGGCGTAGCTCCGAGTGGTGTTCTCCGGGGCGAGGGCGAAGCTGTCGTCCGAACGCAGCCGGATGTTGGCGGCCAGATACGGCCAGTCGGCACCCTCGTTCGACATCACGCGGTTGCGTAGATCGTCGTAGCCCTTGTCGAACTCGTGGTTACCGGACGAGGAGACGTCAAGGCCGGCCTCGTTCATCGCGTCCAACGTCGGCTGGTCGTCCTGGATGAACGACTCGAAGGTCGAGGCCCCGATGATGTCGCCGGCCATGGCGAAGATCGTGTCCTCGTTCGCGGCGCGCAGCTGCTTGACCGCGTCGGCCATCGAGGCGGCCCCGGCTGCGGCGCTGCCCGGGTCGTCGTTGATCCGACCATGGAAGTCGTTGCTCGCCAGCAGCTGGAAGGTGTCGACGTCGGCTGGCGCCGGAGTGGTCGGCGCCTTGATCCCGATGACCTCGGGATTGTGATCCGAGGCGCGGTACGGGTTCGTACCGACGTACAGGTCGGTCCCGAGCTCTTTGTACCGGCTGTACTCATAGCCCACCGGCTCGTTGGCGTTGATCGGCCAGACCGTCCTGCCGGTCACCATGCTCAGGGCCGCCTGGTTGGCGAAGACGTGGTCCAGCGAGCCGGAGAGCCCGCCGAAGGAGTAGGACTCCTCGCCGTTGTCGGCCGCGAGCTCGGTCCACCCGCGGTCCTCCAGCGTGAGGACGGGGTCCTCGTGGCTGTAGGCGTTGTAGTCACCGGTCATGAATACCGGGGCGATGCCGCGGTCGGAGGACAGGGTCTTGGCGAAGGTGTCCAGCGCCTTGGCCTGACGGACACGATCACCGTTGTAGTCGCCGGCGCCCTTGCCCTGGTCCGCGTTGTCTCCCGTGGTGTCCGGGTAGGGAGCCTGCGGCGGGCTCTTGGACTTGAAGTGGTTGACGATCACGAGGAAGGCGTCGTCACGGCTGCCGCCGACCGGCTTGAACGCCTGGGCCAGCGGCTCGCGGGCGTTGCTGAAGGCGGGCTCGTTGACGAGGATCTGCGAGCGCCCGACGGGCTCGACGGCTCGCGGGTTGTAGATGAACGCCGAACGGATCGCGTCCTGCTCCCTGATCGTCGGCTGCGCCTCGGGCCGAGGGCTCCGGGCGAAGGCCCAGCGCGGGTCGGAGACGGTGTCCTCGCCGTGATCGACCCCCCAGGCCTTGTTGAGCTCGTCGACCAGGTGCGCGACGGCTGCATCACGATCGGCCGCCGTGGGCTTCTCCCCGCCGTAGCCGAGCTTGATCGGGTTCTCGACCTCCTCGAGGCTCATGACGTCGGAGTCCATCGCGTTGATGGCAAGGAGCTCCTTGGCCTGCTGCCGCTCGAAGTCGGCGAACGGGCTGGTCAGATCTACACAGTCACACTTCTGCGCGGCACCGCGGGGACCAGGGGAGCCACCCTTGACCGGCTCCGCTGGGGCCACCACGCCGCGGCTGTCGGTCCAGGTGCAGTCGTTGTTGGTGACGCGGCCCGGGTAGCCGTCGCCCGCGGCACCCTGTCCGCCGACCTGGCTGTAGTAGGTGCACTTACGGTCAGCCCCAAGGAAGTCATTCGGGTTGCTGTCTGCGGCCCACTCCTCACCGGAGTGCACGAAGTAGTTGAGCATGTTGAACGTGGCGATCTTCAGGTTGCCTTCTGCTCCGAGAACGTCGTCCGGAGCGGCTGGCCGGTTCTGCCCGAAGTGGATACTGGCCTCACCGTCGCTACCGGGGGCAACCGGGGTTTGCGGGAGGATGTACCACTTGCCGAAGGAGTAGGAGTAGACCACCGGCGCGGGGAAGGTGATCGGTGCACCGACCCTCACCGTGTGGGTCTTGGTCAGCCAGGGAAGGGCCGTCGACGTGCTGATGGTGACGGTGCGGGCGTCGTCCAGCGTGACGCGGTGCGCCTCGTTGTACGTCTCGCGCGCGGCGAACGCAGCCGCCTGGCTGTCGGGGTTGGCCACCTCGATCGGGATGATCAGCGGCTGGCTGGAGTTGGCTGCCACCCCGATCTCGCCGAAGTTGGACGAAGGGCTGTTAGCCCACGGGCTGCCGTCGTAGGAGTCGCTGACGGTGTAGGGCGTCGTCGAGGCGGGCTGGAACATCTCGCTCTCGTGCCGTTCGCGGGCCGCAGCCAAGGCGTCACCGCTGAGGTAGTCGGTGGTCGCGCCATCGACGGTGCAGTCCGTGCCCGGCAGCACCGCACCGGGAGTCACTGCGTCGGCGGTGCCTGCTGTCGCGCCGAGGTTGTTGACAAATGCGCCGTTCGTGACGGTCAGCTCGGTCAGTCCGAAGCTCTCGGACACGCGACCGGAGAGGACCTCGACCTTGTCGCCGACCGTCGGATACGCGAAGGGAGCGGTGTTGCTGCTACCCGTGTACACGAAGAGGCCGTCTGAGTTGTCGGGGTGGGCGTCGCGGGCGGGGTCATAAGCCGGCGTCTGGATGTAGAAGCCGTGTGCGCTGTCAGCAGCATTCGGATATGCCGCCGTGACGACCCCGACCGTGGACACGTCCTGGTTGACGAAGGGGCTAGTGGCCGCGTCGCCCTGGATCTCCCAGATGGGGTGGAACGGGTCGGCGGTGACCGAGTCGACGACCAGCTTGAAGGCGGTGCTGGCCGTCGCGCTGGCGCTGTCGGTCACCGTGGCGGTGATCGGGAACGTGCCGGTCTGGGTCGGCGTCCCGGAGAGGACACCGCCGAGGCTCAGAGTGACGCCGGCCGGCAGCGGACTGTCGGTCGACCAGGAATACGGCGGGGCCCCGCCGCCGGCCTGCAGAGTGACGTCGCTCATCTGCTGGTTCGCGTAGACGGTCTTGTCGCCGGAGTTGGACGCCGACAAGGGTTGGCTGGCGCCGCCCGCGGTGATGCTGATGGCGTCGATGCCGATCCAGTCATCCGAGCCCACAGCGTCGTTGGTGATGACCCGGACGTAGACATCGGACTGTCCGTTGGTGGCGCTGGGAAGCGCCACGTCGCGGTGAGTCACCAGCGTGGCGGCGCTGGCCCCTGACGATGCGTCCGCGATGTACCCGTTCGGCAGGTTGGTGTAATTCCCGGTAGACCCAACTCGATATTGGACAGCCACTTGCTGGACCGCGTCGGCTGTCTGGGCGTCAAGGTCCTTGGCGTCGAACGAAAATGTGGTTCCGGACTTGCCGGAAAGATTGAGGCGGAACACGAGGTGTGGCGCATCGGCGGTGCCGCTGCCTTGGAAGGCGATGGAGCCGTCGGCTTGCGACTCGATGAGACCGCCGGTGCTGTTGGAGCTCAGGGCGCCGGTGTAGTTGGCGATCACGTTCACTGGTGTTGCACTGCCGTCGGCCAGAGTCGTCTGAGGGTCCGTCGAGGTGCTATTGGTCATTCCGTCACCTCGATACCCAATGACGCCCGACACGAGGGACCAATCATCGCTGGTCGTGATCAGGCCAGCGTCCGACCAGTCCTGGCTGTACGGCGGTGCGATCAGGGCATCCACGTTGGCCGGGGCCGGCAGTCCGAGGGCCAGCAGGCCGGCGACCAGGGCCAGGAGGGCCGAGAGGGCGGAGCCGCGGCGTACGTTCGCGTGAGCCGAGGGAGCGAGCAGGGTGTCCGAGCACGGGGTGGGACCTTTCGCGGGCGTCAGAGGACGCGAATGAATGAGCCGAGAAGCGATGGTGCTGGGGAAGGAATCCACCCGAGAGCCCGGAACGGGCAGCGTGAATCGGTTGATCCTAAGTCGAACCGGTGACGGCGCCGAGGGGCGGCTGGACAAATCGTTGGCAAATTGTCCGGGTCCCAATTGGCAAGAGTTGCCGGACGGGCTCGCCGCCGGGGCTCAGCCGGTGCGGGTGGAGGAGCGCAGCGTGGCGCGCTGACGCCACACGTCGCGGAAGAACTCGTACCCCGACCAGAGGGTCATGGCGACCGCGCCGGCGAGCAGGAGCTCGCCGAGGTAGAAGACGGCCTCGCCGGGCCAGCCGAAGCGGTCGAAGGCGTCCGCGTGCGCCCCGTCACCGTGCGGGAGGGGCAGGCACAGGAAGCCCAGGGCCATCGCCTGGAGCAGCGTCTTGAGCTTGCCGCTCTGGCTCGCGGCGATCACGACGTGCCGGAGGACCGAGAGCCGCAGCAGGGTCACCGACCACTCACGCAGCAGGACGACGATGGTCACCCACCACCAGACGTCGCCCACGAGCGAGAGCCCGATGAAGGCCATGCCGGTGATCGCCTTGTCCGCGATCGGGTCCGCGATCTTGCCGAAGTTGGTGACCAGGTCGTGCTTGCGGGCCAGGTCGCCGTCGATCTTGTCGGTGATCATCGCCAGCCCGAAGAGCAGCCAGGCGACGAGCCGCCAGGTGATGGACTCCCCGCTGTCGTGCAGCAGGGCGTAGCCGAAGAACGGCACCATCACGATCCGCAGCGTCGTGAGGACGTTGGGCACGTTGAGGTTGCTGGGGGCTGGCTTCGTCTCGGTCACCCGAGCTCCTTCGCGATCAGGTCGACTCCGTCGCTGTCGATGACGTGCGCCCGGACCAGGTCACCGACCGCGGCGTCCGAGTCCTGGAGGTACGTCGTTCCGTCCACCTCGGGGCCCTGGAAGTCGGTGCGCCCGGCGATCTCGTCCCCCTCCACGCTCTCGACCAGCACGCTGACCTCCTCGCCGATCCGCTCGGCCGCACGCTGCGCGGTCAGCTCCTCGACCAGGCCGGTCACGTGCTCGGCGCGCGCCCGGATCTCGTCCTCGTCCAGCTTGCTCTCGAAGCCGGCGGCCTCGGTGCCGTCCTCGTCGGAGTACCCGAAGACGCCGGTGACGTCCATCCGCGCCGCGACCAGGAAGTCGCACAGGACCTGCAGGTCCTCCTCGGTCTCCCCGGGGAAGCCGACGATGACGTTGGACCGGACACCGGCCTCGGGCGCGAACCCGCGCACCTGGTCGAGCAGGCCCAGGAACGACTCCGGGTCGCCGAAGCGGCGCATGCGGCGCAGGACGGCGTTGCTGGCGTGCTGGAAGGAGAGGTCGAAGTACGGCGCCACGCCGGGCGTGGTCGCGATCGCCTCGATCAGGCCCGGACGCGTCTCGGCCGGCTGGAGGTAGGAAACCCGGACGCGCTCGATCCCGTCGATCGCCGCCAGCTCCGGCAGCAGGGTCTCCAGCAACCGCAGGTCGCCGAGGTCCTTGCCGTAGGAGGTGGAGTTCTCGCTCACCAGGAACACCTCCTTCACGCCCTCACCGGCCAGCCACAGCGCCTCTCCGAGGACGTCGCTGGGGCGGCGGCTCACGAAGGAGCCGCGGAAGCTCGGGATGGCGCAGAACGTGCAGCGGCGGTCGCACCCGCTGGCCAGCTTGAGCGGGGCCATCGGTCCGTCGTCGAGCCGACGGCGTACGGCGCCCGGGCCGAGGCTGGGACCGCCGAGGCTCTGCGCCAGGCCCGGGACGCTCACGTCCTCCACGGACTGCCGCTGTACCGGCGAGATCGGCAACAGGTGCCGTCGGTCCGAGGGGGTGTGCGCGTGATGGGTCTCCCCCGCCACGATCGAGCGCAGCCGCGCGGCGATGTCGGGGTAGTCGTCGAAGCCGAGCACGGCGTCCGCCTCGGGCAGCGACTCGGCCAGGTCCTTGCCGTAGCGCTCGGCCAAGCACCCGACGGCGACGACCGCCTGGGTCCGGCCGCCGTGGCCGGCGGAGGCCTTGAGATCGGCGGCCTGCAGCAAGGTGTCGACGGAGTCCTTCTTGGCCGCCTCGACGAAACCGCACGTGTTGACCACGACCGTGTCGGCGTCCTCGGCGTCCTCGACCAGCAGGAAACCGTCGGCGGCGAGCCGGCCGGCGAGCTCCTCGGAATCCACCTCGTTGCGCGCGCACCCGAGCGTCACCAGGGCGACAGACAGAGGTGCGGGGGCGGACGTCACCTCGTCAGGGTATGGCCGCGACCGAGCTGCGACCCAACTCACCCGCGTACGCGACGCAGGAACGTGGCGAGGTTCACCTGCAGACGCGCCACCTTCTGCTCGGGGGTCAGCGTCTCCTCCGGCTGCGCGCGCTCGGGCCGCTCGAGGCCACGCGCGTACAGCGAGCACGCGAGATCCACGCAGAGGTACGCCCCCACCGTGTTGCCGGCGCGACCGGACGCCCCCGGTCGGGGAGCGACCATCAGCGCCACGTCGGTCGTCGAGTGCACCGTCAGGCACAGGGAGCACATGTTCTTGCGGCCGGTGGCGCGGCGTTCGCTGCTCAGGCGCAGGACCAGCCCGACCGGGCCGTCGGGCTCCGGCGCCACCAGGTACGCCGCCCCGGGAGCACCCGGGTCGCGCCAGCCGAGGAAGTCCAGGCGTTCCCACCGGACCGCGGCCAGATCACGAGGCAGCGGCAGCCGCTTCGCCTCGCCCTTGGAGCAGTTGATGAAGCTGCTCCGCACCAGCTCGGCGGTGAGTGGCTCCACCCCTCAGTCGACCACGAAGGTGTTCGACGCCGGACGTCCGGTCGCCCCCAGAGCTCCCTTGTCCTGACCGTCGACCGACGCGGTGAGCGACCCGTCCGTGGTCTGCACCCGCACGGGCGGCGAGACCTTGAACGTCCGGGTCTGGCCGAAGGCGAGCGGGCCGTGGAAGATCACCTTCCCGGTGCCGTCGCGCAGGATCACCCGCGCACCTCCGCCGGCCGCCGTCAGCGAGACCGGTACGGCGTCGGAGAGGCGCCCGCTGGTGAGCGAGACACCGGCGGACCCGTTGAGCGAGGGATGCTCGGGAACCGCAGCCCCGGTGTCCATGACCAGGCGCGCCACCGACCAGGCGAGCACCAGGGCCATGACCGCCGCGACCAGGATCGACCAGTCCGGCCCGCCGCGGGTCCCCCGGATCGAGCTCGAGGCCAGCTCGGCCTCGAAGACCCGGCGCGGGCTGACGGGGGCGTCGGCGTACCGGGCGTCGTACTCCGACAGCAGCGGCGTCACGTCGACACCGAGCACCCGGCCGAGCGTGCGGATGTGGCCGCGCGCGTAGAAGTCGCCGCCGCACGGCACGAAGTCGTCGACCTCGATCGACTCCAGCACGTGTGGGCGGATGCGGGTGCGGTCCGAGAGCTGGTCGATGCTCAGGCCCAGCCGCTGCCTCGCCGCAGCGAACTCCGGCCCGACGACCGGGTCCTCGGCCGGCTCGGCCTCGCAGTCGCCCAGCACGATCGGTGCCACCGGCTGCGGCTCCGAGGACGGCTCGAGCACGTCCAGATCACGATCACCCCATGCGACCGTGTCCTCGAAGAGCTCCACGCTTCCCGGACGACGCAGGGCCCGCCCCTGCGGCGCCGCTTCCTCGTCCGCCTCGACCTGCACGGTGATCTCGGCCCGCGCAGCCGGCGCGGGATCCCGCAAGGGGCTGGGGGTCCGGCTCGCACCGAGCTCGCTCAGGTGGTGGGCGATCCAGGGTCGCGGATCCCGCAGCTTGGCCCGCGCGAACCGAATGCCGCCGGCGCTCGGCCTCGCTCCGCGTCCTCGAACATCGGCTCGTCGGCCACTGTGTCGTCGCCCCGGTCAAGGTCGGCGAGAGGTTCGTCGGCGGGCTCGTCCAGCAGCTCGTCGCGCACGCTCTCCTCCGGGGCGAGCTCCACGACCGGAGCGGCACCGTCGGCCAGGACCTCGAGGGCGGCGGTCAGGTCGCCGTGCGTCCCCCGCACCCGCGTGGTCAGGGCCAGCGGGAGCGCGAAGGGGGAACCGTAGAGGCGGCGCGCCAGCGCGGCTTGCACGCGACCGCGGCGGTCGAGCTCCTCGGTGACCCGCGCGGGGTTGCCCACGACGACGGCCAGCCGGCCGTCGCGCAGCCAGCCGCGTCGCGGTCGGTGCTGGACCTCACGAATGGCGCCCCACGGGAGGCCCTGCCAGGTGCGGCCCAGACGCAGGCGGATGCCCTGTCGGTCGGCCACCAGCAGCGGGACCCGGGCGTCGACGAAGGAGAGCAGGTGTGCGACCCCGAGGAGGCCGAGGACGACGCCGACGACCCAGTCCAGGGCCGAACCCGCCGCCGGCGGCGCGCGCCAGGTAGCCGATGGCCACACCGGACGCGATGCCTCCGATGGCGGCGGCCAGGGCGCCGTTGCGGCGGACCTCCACGGCTTCGTGCGCCCAGCCGTGCGGGTCCTCGAGCGGGGCCTCGAGCGGGGCCTCGAGCGGCCCTGTCCTGACTTCCGGTCCGATTTCTGGCCCGACTCCTGCGCTGATCATTGCGCCTCCCCCTGGATTGTGGCGATCACGCCGTCGATCTCGTCCGGCTTGACCAGGACGTCGCGGGCCTTGGAGCCCTCGCTGGGCCCGACCACACCGCGGCTCTCGAGGATGTCCATCAGTCGTCCGGCCTTCGCGAACCCGACCCGCAGCTTGCGTTGGAGCATCGAGGTCGAGCCGAACTGCGTGGAGACGACCAGCTCGACTGCCTGGACCACCAGGTCCAGGTCGTCGCCGATGTCGTCGTCCAGCTCACGCCTGGCGGCGGCCGGTGCCGTGACGTCCTCGACGTACGACGGCTCGAGCTGCGTCTTGCAGGCGGCGACCACCTGGTGGATCTCGGCCTCGGTGACCCAGGAGCCCTGGACACGCACGGGCTTGCTGGCGCCCATCGGCAGGAACAGCCCATCGCCCTGGCCCACGAGCTTCTCCGCGCCCGGCTGGTCGAGGATGACCCGGCTGTCGGTGACCGAGGAGGTGGCGAAGGCGAGGCGCGACGGCACGTTCGCCTTGATCAGGCCCGTGACGACGTCGACCGAAGGACGCTGCGTGGCGAGCACCAGGTGGATGCCCGCGGCTCGGGCCAGCTGGGTGATCCGGACGACCGCGTCCTCGACGTCGCGCGGAGCGACCATCATGAGGTCGGCCAGCTCGTCGACGATCACCAGCAGGTAGGGGTACGGCGTGAGCTCGCGCTCACTGCCCGGCGGCAGCTTCACCTTGCCGGCACGGACTGCCTTGTTGAAGTCGTCGACGTGCCGGAAGCCGAAGTTGGCGAGGTCGTCGTAGCGCAGGTCCATCTCGCGCACGACCCAGGCCAGAGCCTCGGCGGCCTTCTTCGGGTTGGTGATGATCGGCGTGATCAGGTGCGGGATGCCCTCGTAGGCGTTCAGCTCGACCCGCTTCGGGTCGACCATGATCATCCGCACCTCGTCGGGCGTGGACCGCATGAGGATCGAGGTGATCATCGAGTTGATGAAGCTCGACTTGCCCGAGCCGGTGGCGCCCGCCACCAGCAGGTGCGGCATCTTGGCGAGGTTGGCCACGATGAAGCCGCCCTCGACGTCCTTGCCGAGCCCACACACCATCGGGTGGTGGTCGGCGCGCGCGTTGTTCGACCGGAGCACGTCACCCAGCGACACGATCTCCTTGTCGACGTTGGGGATCTCGATGCCGATCGCTGACTTGCCGGGGATCGGGCTGAGGATCCGCACGTCGGCCGAGGCGACGGCGTACGCGATGTTCCGCGACAGGGCCGTGACCTTCTCCACCTTGACCGCCGGGCCGAGCTCGACCTCGTAGCGCGTCACGGTCGGGCCCCGGGTGTAGCCGGTGACCTGCGCGTCGATGCCGAACTCCTCCAGCACCGTCGTGAGCCGGCCGACGACCTCGTCGCTGGCCCGGGACCGCGCCTTGTGCGGCGACCCCGGCTTCAGCAGGTCGTTGGCCGGGAGCGTGTAGGCGATGTCACCGGACAGCGCGAGCTGCTCGACGCGCTCGGGCAGCGGGGTGTGCGGCGGCGGCTCGAGATCGCCCCTCTCCTCGGGCTCGTCGGTTCCGATCGGGCCCATCGAGCCCATCGAGTCCGAGATGATCGGGGTCAGCTCGGTCTCGGCGTCGGCGTCGGGGCCCTTGCGCCGGCGGCGGCGCAGCTCGCGCTCGGACAGCACGGGCGAGTCGTACGCCGGGTCGCCCATCTCCGGGTCGATCGTGTCGTCCAGGGCGCGCCGGGCGCGGATCGGCTGGGTCTCCCCCTCGACCTGCTCGCCCGAGCGGCCGAGCAGGCTGTCGCGCGTCTCGGCCAGCCGGGTCGGCACCCGGTAGACCGGGGTCGCGGTGATGACCAGGACCCCGAAGACCGCGATCAGCGCCAGGACCGGGACCACGAGGAACGAGGTCCGCAGCAGGTCCAGCAGCAGGCTGGACACGACGTACCCGATCGCACCTCCGCCGAACTGGAGGTCGGAGGAGTCACCGGGGTGGGGCTGCGGGTTGCCGCTGGCGATCTGGACGATTCCCAGGACCCCGAAGCCGAGCGCGAGCCAGCCGATCACCTGGCGGCCGGCAGGGCCGTTGCGCTCGGGGTCGCGCATGTTGCGCCAGCCGACCAGCACGAGCAGCACCGGCATGAGCCAGCCGACCTTGCCGACCGAGCCCGAGACGATCGCGCGTGCCAGGTCCATGAGGCCGCCGGGCAGCTGCCACCAGATCGCGGCCGCGGCGACCATGGCCAGGGCGATGAGGAAGAGGCCGGCGCCGTCACGGCGGTGCTCGGGGTCGAGGTCGCGGGCCGCGCCCCCGATCCGGCGGAACCCGGTGCCGACGCCCGTGGCGCCGGCCATCCAGGTGGCCTTCGCGCCACGGCCGACCGTGGCGAAGGTGCGGTAGACCGGCCCCTTGCCGTTGCGGACCGCGCGCGGGGCAGGCCGACGGGCCGACCCTCGACTCGTGGTCCGTCGGGTCGGTCGCTTCTTGGTGGTCGTACTCCGGGCCCTGGAGGTCCTCGTGCCGGAGCCGCTCCTCCCGGTCGAGCTCGACCGGTTGGTGGACGTGCTCCTGCGCGTCTTGCTCAGGGAACCCGGCGGGGAAGACGTACGGGTCGCCATGGTGACGAATCTAGGCCACAGTCACACCAGTCACACGCATCACACAGGTGCGTGTCTCCGCGGGCCCTGTCCGCCCGACCGGGCGCGCCGGTCCCGTGGGGACCGCCACTGCCATGATCCGGGCGTGACCGCGCAGCTGATCTGGCTCCTCCCGGCCGCGCTCGCGCTGCTCGGCTGGTACGCCGTGGCTCGCCTGCCTCCTGCTCAGAGGATCGCCTGGGACTCAGCCCGCGGGGATGCGCAGGGTGAAGGTGCTGCCCCGCCCGAGCTCGGACTCGACCAGGATCTGGCCACCGTGGCCCTCGACGATGGTGCGGGCGATCGCCAGGCCCAGCCCCGTGCCGGGGATGGTGAGCGCGGACGGGTTGGTCGAGCGGTGGAAGGCCGAGAACAGGTGGGCGCGATCGGCCTGCGAGATGCCGAGGCCGGTGTCGGTGACCTCCACCTCGGCGTACGAATCGACCACTCGGACGCGGACGCGGACCTCGCCGCCGGCGGGGGTGTACTTCACGGCGTTGCTGCAAAGGTTGTCGACCACCCGCGGCAGCTCCTCGGCGTCGCCCTGGACGATCACCGGCGCGTCCGGGAGCTCGACCTGCAGCGAGACGCCGTGCCCCTCGGCCTGCACGCGCAGCATGTCCACCGTGCTCTGCGCCACCTCGCGCAGGTCGAGCGGACCGCGGGTCAGCTCGCGACGGTTCTGCATCCGTGAGTAGTTGAGCAGGTTCGTGATGAGCCGGTCCAGACGGGCCGCGTTGCGCGAGATCGCGGACACCGACGGGTTGTCGGGATCGGTGTCCGCGAGCAGCTCGGTGTGCCCGATGATCGAGGTGAGCGGAGTCTTGAGCTCGTGCGAGATGGTCGCGATCAGCTCTCCCTTGTAGCGGTCCACGTCGCGCAGCTCGGCGACCAGGCGGCCCTCGGCGCGACGCAGCCTCGCGTCCCGGACCCGCATGCCCACCTCACGGCCGGCGAGCCGGAAGGCGTCCAGCTCCTGACCGGCGAACGCGCCCCGCTCCCCCTCGCCGTGGACGCCCACGAAGTAGCCGAGCACCTCGCGGTCGGCCACGATCGGGCAGATGAGGCCACGCAGCCACTCGTGCCGCGCCAGGTGGTCCCGGAACGCGGCGAAGCTCTCCGCCAGCTGACCGACGGCCTGCTGGTCTTCATCGTCCACCGTCACCACGATCGGGTCGAAGAGCTTGCGCTCCGCCAGCCGACGCAGGTCGCTGGACACCGCGCTCACCAGGTCGTCCCCCGCGCGGGGAGGCGTCGGCCACCCGCCGAGGTACTCCCGCTCGTCGAAGGGGTCCGGGAAGCACCGGGCCGAGACCTGGGAGGTACCGGTCGCGTGGGCGAGCGCCTCACATGCCTGGGCGAGCATGTGGTCCATCGAGTCGACCTCCTCGCCCCCGACCGAGTCCAGCCCGCGGAAGGCCTCGGAGAGGCGCACCTGCAGCTGGAGCCGCTCGCGGTGCTGGGCATTGGCGAGGGCGATACCGGCCTGGACGACGAACATCTCGAGCAGCTCGCGCTGCTGGACGTTGGGCACCTTGTTGTTCGGCGGCAGGTCGACCGCCATGTTGCCGATCAGCTCGCCCGTCGGCGAGTAGAGGGGGCCGTACAGGGTGTCCAGCGGATGCCAGTCGTCCGGCTCCGACCCGATCTCGATGTCGGGGACCCACAGGCTCTCCAGGGTCGCCTCGTCCTGCCGGTCGTGCGGCACGAACCGCAGGATCCCCCAATGGTCGGCGATCGAGAACTCCCGCTCCAACACGCGCTGCGCCGGCGTACGGCGGCCGATGAGGTGGTCGCGCGCGTCGTCCAGTCCCGCAGCGGAGACGATCACGAGGTGGTCGCCCTCCAGTCGCGAGATCGCGGCGACCCCGAAGCCGAGGCCCTCGGTCACGCCCGCGGCGATCTCCTCGAGCACGGCCGGCAGGTCCTCCGAGGACTGCACGCGCCGGGTGACGTCGTACAGACGGCGGACGAGGTCGGCCGGAAAGTAAGTGTCCTGGGGAGTCAAGTGGCTATGCCTCGATCACGACCGGGATGATCATCGGGCGACGGCGGTGCTTGCCGCTCACCCACCGACCCACGGTCCGCCGCACGGTCTGCTGCAGCTGGTAGGTGTCGTCGACCCCGTCGGCGAGAGCATGGTTGAGCGCCTCGACGATCGGCTGCTTGATCTCCTCGAAGTTCTCCTCGTCCAAGGTGTTGCCGCGGGCGTGGATCTCCGGCCCGCTCGACACCTTCCCGGTGACGGTGTCCACGACGACGATGACGGAGATGAAGCCCTCCTCGCCGAGGATCCGGCGGTCCTTGAGGTCGGACTCGGTGATGTCGCCGACGGAGGAGCCGTCGACGAAGACGTAGCCGCACTCCACCTTGCCGGCGACCGAGATCCGGCCGTCGACGAGGTCGACCACGACGCCGTCCTCGGCCACCACGACGTTGTCGTCGGGGATGCCGGTGGCCCGGGCCAGGGCGGCGTTCGCCTGCATGTGCCGGATCTCGCCGTGCACCGGCAGGACGTTGCGCGGCCGGACGACGTTGTAGCAGTAGAGCAGCTCACCGGCACTGGCGTGGCCGCTCACGTGCACGAGCGCGTTGCCCTTGTGCACGACCCGGGCGCCCCACCGGGCCAGGCCGTTGATCACCCGGTAGACAGCGTTCTCGTTGCCCGGGATGAGGCTCGAGGCGAGCAGCACCGTGTCGCCCTCCTCGATGTGCACGAAGTGGTGGTTGCGCTGGGCGATCCGACTCAGGGCGCTCATGGGCTCGCCCTGGCTGCCGGTGGACAGGAGCACCTGGTGCTCCGGCGGCAGGTCGGCGAGGTCCTTGGCGTCCACGAGCGTGTTCGGCGGGACCTTGAGGTAGCCGAGATCCTTGGCGATCCCCATGTTGCGCACCATCGACCGACCGACGTACCCCACCTGACGCTCGTGCGCGTACGCCGCGTCGAGCACCTGCTGGACCCGGTGCACGTGCGAGGCGAAGCAGGCCACGATGATGCGCTGGCTCGATTCGCGGAACACCTGGTCGATGACCGGTGTGATGCTCTTCTCGGCCGGCGTGAAGCCCGGGCTCTCCGCGTTGGTGGAGTCGGTGAGGAAGAGGTCGACGCCCTCCTCCCCCAGCCGCGCGAAGGCGCGTAGGTCGGTGATCCGGCCGTCGAGCGGCAGCTGGTCCATCTTGAAGTCGCCGGTGTGCAGGACCAGCCCGGCTCCGGTCCGGATCGCGACCGCGAGGGCGTCCGGGATCGAGTGGTTGACCGCCACGAACTCCAGGTCGAACGGGCCGAGGGTGAGGCGGTCCCCCTCTCGCACCTGGTGGTGCACCGTCTCCTTGAGGCGGTGCTCGCGCAGCTTGGAGTCGAGCAGGGCCAGGGTCAGCTCGGAGCCGACGAGCGGGATGTCACCGCGCTCGCGCAGCAGGAACGGCGTGGCGCCGATGTGGTCCTCGTGGCCGTGGGTGAGCACGAGCGCCTCGACGTCGTCCAGGCGGTCCCGGATCGCCTGGAAGTCCGGGAGGATCAGGTCGACCCCTGGGTGGTGGTCCTCGGGGAACAGCACGCCGCAGTCGACGATCAGCAGGCGGCCGTCGTACTCGAAGACGGTCATGTTGCGGCCGACCTCGCCGAGGCCGCCGAGCGGGATGACCCGCAGGCCTCCCTTCGCGAGGGGGCCGGGGGCGGAGAGCTCGGGGTGTGGGTGCGACATGTCAGACCAGTCCGGCGGTCTCGAGGACGGACCGGAGGTCCTGGAGCTCCGTCTCGCTCAACGGCACGAGGGGGCCGCGCACGTGGCGGTTGTCCAGCACACCCAGCAATTGCAACGCCCCCTTCGCCGTCGTCGCCCCGTAGTTGGGCACGCTCATCATGGCGTCCATGACGGGTAGCAGCCGACGATAGACCGCGAGGGCGTGCTCCGTGTCCCCTTGGAAGAATGCCCCGGCGAGCGCGCTGAGCATCTGGCCCGCCGCATGGCCGACGACCGAGACGAAGCCGCAGGCGCCGTGCGCGAGCCAGCCCAGGTTGGCGTGGTCGTCGCCGGAGTACACCGAGTAGCCCAGGTCGAGCAGCCGTACGCCCCGCGGGTAGTCGCCGACGGCGTCCTTGACGGCCACGACGTTGGGGAGCTGCTCCTTGGCGGCCGCGTACGTGTCCAGCGAGATCGTGGTGGCGGTGCGGCCCGGGACGTCGTACAGCATCACGGGCAGGTCGGTGGACCGACCGACCTCGAGGAAGTGGTGCAGCACCCCGGCCTGCCCCGGCTTGCTGTAGTACGGAGTGACGAGCAGCACCGCGTCGACGCCGATCTCCGTGGCCTGCCGGGTGAGCTCGACGGAGTGGGCGGTGGAATTGGTGCCGACCCCGGCGATGACGTGCCCCCGGGCGCCGACGGCGTCCTTGACGACGCGCAGGATCTCCCGGTCCTCCTCGACCGTCGTCGTCGGCGACTCGCCGGTGGTCCCGCTCACCACGACGCCGTCGTGGCCGTTGTCCATCAGGTGCGCGGCGATCCGGGCCGTGCCGTCGAGGTCGAGGCTTCCGTCGTCGTGGAACGCGGTCGCCATCGCGGTCAGGATCCGCCCGAACGGGGCCGGTGGCGCAGTGGTCGTCATGCCCGCAAGGCTACCGGCGCGGCCGGCTCCGAACGCCGCCCGGGCGCGGCGGGTCAGGCGACGAGCCGGCGACGTCCGTCCCGGCCGACCAGGACCGCGTGCGCGAGGCGGCCCTGCGCGAGGCGCCAGCGCAGCCACGGCTCGGCCTCCGACCCCAGAACACAGGCGCTGGTCGCGTCGATGTCCGCCACCGTGAGGCTCGCGGCGGTCACGGATGAGCGAGGGCGGGGCCGATCGTGTCAGCCCCCTGCGAGTCGCTCCCACCAGACCCACGCACAGCCCGGGCCCGGCTCACGCCGCGTCTCCACCCAGTCGGCGCGGTCGAAGTCGGGGTAGTAGGTGTCGCCCTCGACCTCGAGGTCCACCTCCGTGAGCACCTGGTGGGTCGCGCGCGGCAGCGCCTGCTCGTAGATCTGCGCGCCGCCGGCGACGTAGGTGTCCCCCGGCTGGTCCGCGGCGATCTCCCAGGCCTCGTCGAGCGAGTGTGCGACGAGGACTCCGTCGGCGCTCCAGCCCGGGTCGCGGGTGACGACGACGGTCGTGCGACCCGGCAGCGGCCGGCCGATCGAGTCGTACGTCGCACGTCCCATGACCAGGGTGCCGCCGATGGTCACCTGCTTGAAGTGGGCGAAGTCCTCCGGGATGCGCCACGGGATCCCGCCGTCGGCACCGATGACGCCGTTGCGGCCGTAGGCGGCCACGAGAGTCAGTCGTGAGATCGCGCCGGTCCCGCGGGTCGGGGGCCCCGGGGAGTCGCTCAGCGACTTCTTGGGGTGACTCATACGGCGATGGGCGCCTTGATGCCGGGATGGGGGTCGTAGCCCTCGACAGCGATGTGCTCGAGGTCGAAGCCGTCGATCTCGGTGATGCTCGGGTCGAGCACGAGGCGCGGGAGCGGCCGCGGGTCGCGGCTCAGCTGGAGCCTCGCCTGGTCGACGTGGTTGAGGTAGAGGTGTGCGTCGCCGAGCGTGTGCACGAAGTCGCCGACCTCCAGGCCGGTCACCTGGGCGACCATGTGCGTGAGCAGGGCGTAGGAGGCGATGTTGAACGGCACGCCGAGGAAGGTGTCGGCCGAGCGCTGGTAGAGCTGGCAGCTCAGCCGGCCGGGTCCGTCCGGCTGTGGCGAGACGTAGAACTGGAACATCGTGTGGCACGGCGGCAGTGCCATGTCGTCGACGTCGGCGACGTTCCAGGCGCTCACGATGTGCCGCCGGGAGTCCGGTCGGGTGCGGATACCGTCGACGAGACGGGCGATCTGGTCGACGTGCCGGCCGTCCGGCGTGGGCCACGAGCGCCACTGGTAGCCGTAGACCGGGCCGAGGTCACCGTTCTCGTCGGCCCACTCGTCCCAGATGGTGATGCCGCGGTCCTGCAGCCACTTGACGTTGGTGTCTCCGCGGAGGAACCAGAGCAGCTCGCCGAACACCGAGCGCGTGTGGATCTTCTTCGTCGTGACCAGCGGGAAGCCACCCCCGGTCGCAGGGTTCAGGTCGAAGCGCATCTGGTGACCGAAGACGCTGAGCGTGCCGGTGCCGGTGCGGTCGGACTTCTCCACGCCCTCGTCGAGGATGCGTCGGAGGAGGTCGAGATAGGCCCGCATGCGGCGAACCTACTCCTCGACGCGCGTGACCTGGTGCACCCACGCGATCGACTGGAGACCGTCTCCGACGCACGGGAGCGGGAGCTCCGGGAACTGCTTCGGGAACGGCTGGTGGACCATCGAGACCTTCATCGAGAAGTTCGAGTCGGGAGTGATCTCGTGCCCGTCGACGATGATCGAGTCGTCGTCGGACGAGGCGATCCTCGTACCGTTCGGCCACACGGCGACGTACACCTGGTCGCCGCTGAGGAAGCCGAGGCACCGGTCGTTCACGAACTGCGGCCTGCCCTGCATGACGTCACCCATGTCCGAGGCGTGGAAGGCGCCGGCCACCAGCAGGACCTTCCCCGAGACCGGGAGCTGGACCGCCGCCGGCCCCTCGATCCCCTTCTTGGGCCCGCCGCAGCCGACGAGCGCGAGGGCGAGCAGCGGGAGCAGGAGGGCGGCCCGGCGGCCTCGTGAGGGCCGGGACCTACGCGTGATCACGGCGAAACCCTAGATCAGGACTGTTCGAAGATCGGCGGCTGGGCGCTGTCGGCCGGGAGCTGGGTGACGGTCTCGCACGGGGAGAAGCCCGGGTGGCCGCGCAGGCTGCACTGCAGGATCAGCCACGGTCCGGACGTGCTCAGCCTGATGCTCTCGTCGGCGGCGTGCTCGTTGGCGCGGTGCTGGACGGCGTACAGGTAGTTCCCGGCCGGGGTGGTCGCCCAGCTGCGGACGACCTGGGTCCGCGGGATCAGCTCGGGATGCGGGACCGACCGCCCCGCGGAGGTCGGGACGTCACCGAGAGTGGTGGGGGCCTTCGACACCTCGCCGGACGACGGGTCCACGGCCAGCGTCTCCTTGGCCGTCCGCACCCAGACCTCGTCCCCGATCCTCGCGACGGCGGTGACACCGACGATGTCGACCACGACCTTGTCCAGGTGCAGCTCGCCGCCGTACCACCAGGAGACCGGCAGCGGGTTGGCCTCGGTACGGTGCGCCGGCTGGGGCTCCGGCGTCGCGTGCGGCCAGAACAACACGAGCGCGGCCGTGACGGCCGCCGCGAGGCCGGACACGCCGATGAGCCGCAAGGTCCGGCGTCGCCGCGCCGCCCGTACGCCGGCGATCGCCGCCAGCGGATCGCTCACGGCCTCCTCGGGCACGGGTGCGTCGCGGTGGACGGCGATCGCGTCGCGGACCACGACCTCGGGGTTCTCCTCGGCCAGCACGCGCCGCCAGCCGGCCTGGCAGTCGGCGAGCCCGCGCACGACGACCTGCTGGGCCTCGGAACGGCTGAGCCCCTCGTCGACCAGCTCGTCGGTCAGCTCGGCCCACCGGGCGCGCACGAAGGTCGCGAAGTCCTCCCTGGCACGCGCCACTTCGAGACCCTCAGGCCCGCAGCGACATGGGCCCGTAGACCTCGCGGTCGTGCTCGAACAGGGTGACGGCCTCGACGCCGTGCTCGGCGAGCTCGGCCCACACCTCGCCCACCCAGGACTCGGCGTCGCCTTGCGAGGCGAACCGCTGGTCGGCGTACTCGTCGGGCACCGTCACCTCGGCGCCGTCGGCGTCCTCCAGACGCCACAGCCAGGGCCGGTCGGCGGTGTTCTGCCGGAAGGTCGAGGGTTCGTCGGGAAGCATCAGTTCTCTCTCACGGACGGGTCGACGAAGGGCGGCTGGGTGAGCTGGAAGACCTCGCGGCGGCCGCGGATGTCGACGCCGAGCTCCGCCTCGGGGTTGACCAGCGTGGGCACGAGCGCGAGGCCGATGCCCTTCTTGAGCGTCGGGCTGAACGTGCCGGACGTGACCTCGCACAGCGGGACGTCCGGGACGAGGGAGACCGACATGCCCGGGCGTGGGATGCCGCGGCCGGTGGCGACCAGCCCTCTGAGCAGGCGCTTGGGTCCGGCCTCCTTCTCCGCCAGCAGCGCCTCTCGGCCCCAGAACTGCGGCTTCTTCCACCCGACGGCCCACCCCAGTCGAGCCTGGTTGGGGGTGACGTCGAGGGAGATGTCCTGGCCGTGCAACGGGTAGCCCATCTCGGTGCGCAGGGTGTCCCGGGCGCCGAGCCCGCACGGCACGATCCCGTACGCCTCGCCGGCTCGGAGGATGCGGTCCCACAGCTCGCCGGCCACGTCGTTGCGAGCGATCAGCTCGTAGCCGCGCTCGCCGGTGTAGCCGGTGCGGCACACGACGATGCCCCCTTTACCGTCCCCGTCGTTGGTCTGCGACCCCGAGAGGTCGGCCTCGACGAACGACATGTACTCGTGGCCGGTGGGCAGCCCGATCGCGTCGAGCACCTCGTCGGACCGCGTCCCCTGGACGGCCAGGACCGCGTAGTCCTCGTGGTGATCCGTGATCGTGATCCCGTCGGGGGCCGCCTCGGACAGCCGGCGTACGACCTCGGCGGTGTTGGCGGCGTTGGGCACGAGCAGGACGTTCTCGTCGTCGTGCCAGTAGATGATCAGGTCGTCGACGATGCCACCGGTCTCGGCGTCGCAGCACAGCGTGTACTGCGCCTTGCCCGGCCGGATCTTGCCCAGGTCGTTGCTCAGTGTCGCGTTGATGAACTCGGCCGCGCCGGGTCCGGTGACCATCGCCTTGCCCAGGTGGCTCACGTCGAAGACCCCGACCGAGTCACGGACCGTGGTGTGCTCCCTGACCACGCCCGTCGGGTACTCCAGCGGCATGCTCCACCCACCGAACTCCGCGAACTTGGCACCGAGTGCCTGGTGCCGGTCGTGCAGCGGCCCGAGCTTGGGTGGGGTCGTCATGGCTCGAAACCTACCCCAGCAGTCGGCGCCGACCGCGTGACTATCCTGCCTCGGTGACCTCCTTGCAGCTGCGCACCGCCAACCCGGCCAAGACCCGCACCGACGTCGTCGTCGTCGGCGTCCGCGAGACCGGCGACGGGCCGCAGGTCGCTCCCGGTGCCGAGGAGGTCGGCAAGGCGTTCGGCCGCCGGCTGCGGCCGCTGTTCAGCGCCCTCGGTGTCACGGGCAAGGCCGGCGAGACCCACCGGGTCCCCACCGACAAGGCGATCAACGCCCCCATGCTCGTCCTCGTCGGCCTCGGTCGCGAGCTCGACCAGGTCGCCGTACGACGCGGCGCCGGCGCGGCGGCGCGGGCCGTCACCAACGCGGCCAGTGTCACGGTGGCTCTGCCGACCGACACCCCGGAGCTGGTGCGGGCGGTGACCGAGGGCTGGCTGCTCGGCGGCTACCGCTACGACACCTACCGCACCGTGAAGGGCGAGCCCGGCGCCGGGACGGTCACCCTGCTGAGCGACATCGCCCGGCGCAAGGAGGCCGAGACCGCGTTCGAGGAGGCCCAGGTGATCGCCGAGGCGGTCGCCGCGACCCGCGACTGGGTCAACGCACCGGCGGCCGACCTCACCCCGCCGGAGTTCGCCCGCCAGGCCGCCGACGCCGCGAAGGTCGCGGGCCGCAAGGTCAAGGTGACCGTCCTCGACGAGGACCAGATGGCCGAGCTCGGCTGCGGCGGCATCCTGGGGGTCGGCGGCGGCTCGGACGCTCCCCCGCGCCTGGTCGAGCTCCGCTACGCACCGAGGGGCGCGCGCGCCCACCTCGCGCTGGTCGGCAAGGGCATCACGTTCGACTCCGGCGGCTACTCGATCAAGCCGGCCGCCTCGATGAACGAGATGAAGACCGACATGGGCGGTGCGGCCGCCGTCATCCAGGCCACCATCGCCATCGCCCGGCTGGGTCTGCCGATCAAGGTCACCACCTACGCCGCCATGGCCGAGAACATGGTCTCCGGTCGCGCGATGCGCCCGGGCGACGTCCTGACGATGTACGGCGGCAAGACGGTCGAGGTGCTCAACACCGATGCCGAGGGCCGGCTCGTGATGGCCGACGCCCTGGTCCGGGCGACCGAGGAGGACCCCGACGTGATCGTCGACGTGGCGACGCTGACCGGCCACATGCAGATCGCGCTGGGCGACCGGGTCGCCGGCGCGATGGGCAGCGAGGAGATCGTCGACGGGCTGCTGGCCAGCGCCGAGACGGCCGGTGAAGCCCTCTGGCCGATGCCGATCCCCGAGGAGATGTCCGAGCGACTCACGTCCACGATCGCCGACGTCCTGCAGCACGACTGGATCCGCTGGGGCGGCGGCGTCCGGGCGGCGGCGTTCCTGCGCGAGTTCGTCGACGGTCGGCCCTGGGGTCATCTGGACATCGCCGGCCCGGCGTACCACCCGGGGTCGGCGTACGGGCACGTCCCCTCCGGCGGCACCGGCTACGCCGTGAGCACGCTGGTCGAGTACGCCCGGGCGCTGTCCGCGCCCGAGGGCTGACCGCCGGGGACAGCTAGATCTCGCCGGCCCGCTTGCGCCGGTTCCACTCGCGCATGCGCTGCGGCACGCCGACCACCGCCGCGTCGTAGGAGGGGATGTGGCGGCTGTTGGCGAACTCGTGCGCCCACTTCGCCGACGGCACCCGGCGGCGCGTCCACTCCCCGTCGTGCGCGACCAGGAGCAGCGTCACGTCGCTCACCGCGGTCCGCGGCTCGACGAACCCCTCGACGCCGCGTCGGCTGGAGATCCACGTCTCCAGGTGCTCGACGTCCGTACGGTCGGCGGCGCGGACGGTCGTGGAGCCGGTGCGCGAGCGGTCACCCGAAGGACGACGCATCCGGCTCCGGCGCTTGAGTCGGTCGAACAAACCCATGGCCCCAGTCTGCCCGACGCCCCCGCTGACCCGGGTAGGAAAGAGTGCAAGGATGGGCGAGCCGGGAAACGCCGAGGCGGCGGAGCCGGAACTGAACACGTACGACGAAGGGATGCAGGTGACCACAGGGTCGGACAGTGGGGAGTCGGCGTCGAAGTTCGACGTACTCGTTCTCGGGGCAGGATCCGGCGGCTACGCGTGCGCGCTCCGCGCGGCCCAGCTCGGCCTCAGCGTCGGGCTGGTCGAGAAGGACAAGCTCGGCGGGACCTGCCTGCACGTGGGCTGCATCCCGACCAAGGCCCTCCTGCACGCCGCCGAGGTCGCCGACAACACCCGGGACGCGGCATCGTTCGGCGTCCGGGCGACGCTCGAGGGCATCGACCTGGCGGGCGTCAACGACTACAAGGACGGTGTCGTCTCCCGGCTGTACAAGGGCCTGTCCGGGCTGATCAAGGGACGCGGCATCACCGTCATCGAGGGCACCGGCGCCCTCTCGGGACCGCACGAGGTCACCGTCGAGGGCCCCTCCGGATCTCGGGCCTACACCGGCGAGCACGTCGTCCTGGCCTCCGGCTCCTACCCCCGCTCGCTGCCGGGCCTGGAGCTCGACGGTGAGCGCGTCATCACCTCCGAGGAGGCGCTGCGGCTGACCGAGGTGCCGGCGTCGGCGATCGTGCTCGGCGGTGGCGTGATCGGGTGCGAGTTCGCCAGCGTGTGGAAGTCCTTCGGCGCCGACGTCACCATCCTCGAGGCCCTCCCCCACCTCGTGCCGAACGAGGACGAGGCCTGCTCGAAGGCGCTCGAGCGGGCGTTCCGCAAGCGCATGATCGACTTCAAGCTGGGCACACCGTTCCAGAGCGTCAAGACCACCGACTCGGGGGTCGCGGTGACCGTCGAGGGCGGCGACGTGCTGGAGGCCGACCTGCTGCTCGTCGCGGTGGGTCGTGGTCCGGCCACCGACGGGCTCGGGTACGCCGAGGCGGGCGTCGAGATGGACCGCGGCTTCGTCCTGGCCGACGAGCGCTGCCGCACCAACGTCGAGGGCGTGTACGCCGTCGGTGACATCGTCCCCGGGCTCCAGCTGGCGCATCGCGGCTTCGCCCAGGGCATCTTCGTCGCCGAGGAGATCGCCGGGCTCGACCCCACACCGATCGACGAGGCCGGGATCCCCCGCGTCACCTACTCCCACCCCGAGGTCGCCTCCGTCGGCCTGAGCGAGGCGGCCGCCGCGTCGGAGTACGGCGAGGACGGCGTCGAGACGCTCACCTACGACCTCGGCGGCAACGGCAAGTCGCAGATCCTCAGGACCCAGGGCTTCGTGAAGCTGGTCCGCCGCAAGGACGGTCCGGTCGTCGGCGTCCACATGGTCGGCGACCGGGTCGGCGAGCTCATCGGCGAGGCGCAGCTGATCTACAACTGGGAGGCGTACGCCGACGACGTCGCGTCCCTCGTCCACGCCCACCCCACCCAGAACGAAGCGCTCGGCGAGGCCCACCTGGCCCTGGCCGGCAAGGCGCTGCACGCCCACTCCTGACCGACGTACGAGAAGAGAGAGACAGAAACCTCATGGCCACCGAAGTGAATCTCCCCGCCCTCGGCGAGTCCGTCACCGAAGGCACCGTCACCCGCTGGCTGAAGCAGGTCGGCGACGAGGTGGCGGTCGACGAGCCGCTGCTGGAGGTCTCCACCGACAAGGTCGACACCGAGATCCCCTCCCCGGTGGCCGGCACCCTGCTGGAGATCAAGGCGAACGAGGACGACACGGTCGAGGTCGGCGCGATCCTCGCCCTCATCGGGGACTCGAACGAGTCCTCCGGCGACGGCGGGTCCGACGACTCCGGTGACTCCGGCCAGTCCGAGGACTCCGAGCCGTCCGAGCAGTCCGAGTCCGACCAGCCGGAGCCGGCCGAGTCCGAGGACGAGGCCGGTGGCGGCGAGGACGTCGAGCAGGAGCGGGCCGAGGAGCAGGCCGAGGAGCAGGACTCCAGCGGCGAGGCGCCCTCGGAGCAGGAGGAGACTTCGCAGGAGTCGGGGTCGTCGGACGAGTCCTCGGACCAGTCGACAGGATCCTCGGGCTCGGGCGGTGGCGGCGGCTCGGGTACGTCGGTGACGCTGCCGGCGCTCGGCGAGTCGGTCACCGAGGGCACGGTCACGCGCTGGCTGAAGCAGGTCGGCGACGAGGTGGCGGTCGACGAGCCGCTGCTGGAGGTCTCCACCGACAAGGTCGACACCGAGATCCCCTCCCCCGTCGCCGGCACCCTGCTGGAGATCAAGGTCGAGGAGGACGAGACGGTCGAGGTCGGTGCGGAGCTGGCTGTCGTCGGGTCCGGCGACGCCGCCCCTGCCGAGGCTGAGGACTCAGCGACCCCGGAGGCCCAGCCGAAGGACGAGGAGCAGGCCGAGAAGAAGGCCGAGCAGGAGGAGGAGATCGTCGAGGAGAAGGGCGAGCTCCCCGACGGGGACACGACGCCGGAGGCGTCCAAGGATGGAGCGCCGGAGGCGTCCAAGGATGGAGCGCCGGAAGCGTCCAAGGACGGAGCGCCGGAAGCGTCCAAGGACGGAGCGCCGGAAGCGTCCAAGGACGGAGCGCCGGAAGCGTCCGACGACGAAGCCTCCGAGGCCGAGCAGGAGCCTGAGCCCGAGGCGAAGGAGGAGCCGGCCGCGTCCGACTCCGAGCAGAGTGCCGGCTCGGTGGCCGGCGACCGCAACGACCCGTCGGCGTACGTCACTCCCCTGGTCCGCAAGATGGCCAACCAGCACGGCGTCGACCTGTCGCAGGTGCAGGGCAGTGGTGTCGGTGGGCGGATCCGCAAGCAGGACGTCCTCGACGCCGCGAAGGCCAAGGAGGAGGCGTCCGCCCCGGCGGCCCCTGCACCCGCAGCCCAGCAGCCGGCGGCCCAGCAGCCGGCCTCGTCCGCCCCGTCGATCACCCCCTCGCCGCTGCGGGGCACGACCGAGCCGATGTCGCGGCTGCGCAAGGTGATCGCGAAGCGGATGGTGGAGTCGCTGCAGGTCTCCGCACAGCTGACGCAGGTCATGGAGGTGGACGTCACCAACATCGCCCGCCTGCGGGAGAGCGTGAAGGCCGACTTCCTGGCCCGCGAGGGCGTCAAGCTGAGCTACCTGCCGTTCTTCGCCAAGGCGGCCGTCGACGCGCTGAAGCAGCACGCGAAGCTCAACGCCGCGATCGACTCCGAGAAGGGCGAGGTGACCTACTTCGACCGCGAGAACCTCGCGGTTGCCGTGGACACCGACAAGGGCCTGCTGACCCCCGTGATCAAGGACGCCGGTGACCTCTCGATCGCCGGACTGGCACGCAAGATCGCCGACATCGCCGACCGCACCCGGACCAACAAGATCACCCCGGACGAGCTGTCCGGCGGCACGTTCACGTTGACCAACCTCGGCAGCTTCGGGGCGTTGATGGACACCCCGATCCTCAACCAGCCCCAGGTGGCCATCCTCGGCCCCGGTGCCGTGGTCAAGCGTCCGGTCGTCATCGACGACCCGAACCTCGGCGAGACGATCGCGGTCCGGTACATGGTCAACCTCGCGCTGACCTACGACCACCGACTGGTGGACGGCGCCGACGCGGGTCGGTTCCTGGCCGAGGTCAAGCAGCGGCTCGAAGCCGGCCAGTTCGAGGTCTGAGCGCAGCCGGCCCGCTGGGCCGGCGTCGCGCGAAGAGGTCGAGCGGCCGAGCCCCCCGCTAATTGGGAGGCGGAGTGTCAGTCCCCTCCCGTACCTTCGACGTGCCGTGACTGCCACCGACCTCCAGCCTCCTTCCACCACCGCGACTGCGGCCGGTCAGCCCTGGCCGCAGCACCGTCAGCCGGTCGACTGGCGCCGGATGTGGCGTCCGGCGACGGCCATGTGCCTCCTCGGCTCCCTCGTCGCCGCGATCGCGGCGTCGCTCGGCTCGGTGTTCGCCGGACAGCTAGCGGACGACCCGACCACGTCCCTTGTGCGACTGCTCGCCTTCGCGGTCATCAGCGGCGCGTTGGTGGACACGGTCGCCAAGACCGGCTGGTTCGTCATCGTCGACCGGGCCGAGGGCCAGCTCCGCGCCGACCTGCTGGACGCCGCGATGGCCCAGCCGCTCTCGGAGCTGAGCGAGCAGGCCGTCGGCGAGATCCTCGACCGGATCGACGACGACACCCACGAGGTCGGCCAGCTCATGCGGTGGAACGTCTGGCAGGCCTGCCGGACCGTGCTCTCCTCCGGCCCGCTGTGGCTGGTCGCCGGGCTCACCTGGTGGCCCGCGGCCCTCCTGTTCCCCCTGAGCGCGGTCGCCGCCGTCCTCTCGGTGCGCTCCAAGCTCCCGCTGGTGGCCGAGCGCAAGTTCCTCGAGGAGATCGCCTGGACCGACCACGCGGCCGCCATGGAGGAGGGCGTGGCCGCGCGCGACGACCTCCGCACGAGCCTCGGCCAGTCCTACGTCGTACGCCGGTGTGCCGAGCTCTCCGCCGAGGTGCAGCGGCGGCTCGCCCGGGTGCTGGAGGTCGAGGTCACGATCACCAAGCGCACCGGCTCGCTGCTGCACGGCGTCCTCGCCGGCACCGCGATCGTCGGCGTCGCCCTGGTCTCGGCCGGCGACCTCTCGACGGCACGCCTCGTCACGTTGTTCCTGGTCACCACCACGTTCGTGGGCCAGGTCGACCAGCTCGCCCGGCACCTTCCCGACCTCCAAGCCGGCTTCGGCGCCGTCCTGCGGCTGCGGGGCATGCTCGGCTCGACGCCCGAGCCGGCCGGCGGGAAGGCGCTGCCCGCGGGGGCGTTGGACGTGGAGTTCCGCGGCCTCCGATTCTCCTACGGCACCGGCAACTTCGCCCTGCAGGACGTCTCCCTCGCGGTCCCAGCCGGTCACACCTGTGCTCTGGTGGGGCGCACCGGCTCGGGCAAGTCGACGCTCGCCTCCCTGCTCTCCCGTGCCGTCGAGCCCGTGCCCGGCACGGTCCTGCTCGGAGGCGTCGACGTGCTCGAGCTGGACCTGCAGGCGTTGCGGTCCGCGGTCGGCGTCGTCACCCAGCGCACCGAGATCCTGGCCGGCACCCTGGCCGAGAACATCACGCTGTTCGGTGACCACCCACGCGCGGAGGTGGCCGACGCGATCGAGGAGCTCGGCCTGACCGCCTGGGTCGAGGGGCTGCCCGACGGCCTGGACACCACGCTCGGTCCGGGCGGGACCAGCCTGTCGGCCGGCGAGGAGCAGCTCGTGGCGTTCGCTCGGCTCCTGGTGCGCGACGTCAGCGTCGTGGTCCTCGACGAGGCCACCGCGCGGATGGACCCACTCACCGAGTCCCGCGTCGTCCGGGCCGCCGACCGGCTGATCGCCGGCCGCACCGGCATCCTCGTCGCCCACCGCCTCTCCACCACGGCCCGCGCGGAGCAGGTCGCCGTCCTGGAGGCCGGACGCGTGGTCCAACACGGACCCCGGGCCCGGCTCGCCGCCGAGGAGGGCCCGTTCCGCCGACTGCTGGAGGCCGCCAGCCATGAGCCGCTGGATGCCGACGACCCCACGACGACGGCCGAGTCCGCCAGCGACGCCATCGGCACGGCCCGGCGCAACACGTCCCCGCCCCCGGCCCCGACGGTCGAGGACCCGCCGTCCCTGACCCGCGCCACCGCGCACGCGCTGCTCATCGAGCCCCAGTGGGGCCTGGTCGGCATGGCCCTGTTCCTCATGTCCGCACTCACCGGCGCCTTCGGCGCCCTCACCGGCTACCTCTGGGGTCACGTGGTCACGGCCCTCCAGCAGGGCGAGCGGCCGCTCGGCATGCTGGCGGCCCTCGTGGTCTCCTTGATGGTCGCCCCGCTGCTGCTGTCCGAGGCGTTCCGTCGCTACCCCCGCTGGTGGGTGTCGGTGATGATGCGGGTCCGCACCAGCGTCCTGCACGGGCAGACCGTCCAGCACCGGCTCGAGCGCACGCCGCCGGGCGAGGTCGTCGGCCGCGCCATGGACGCCGACCGACTCGCTCGGTACGCCGACCGCTGGGTCGACTTCCTCAACGGCCTGGTCATCGTCACCGTGACGGCAGTCGTCGCCGGCACCTGGCTGGCCGGTGCCGTGCTGCTCGCCGTGATGGTCTCCGCCGCGACCGCCTCGTCGTTCGGCCGGCGGATCGCCGGTCGCTCCGCAGCCGCGTCCAGCGCCGCCCGGGCGAACTTCGGCCGCTCCCTCGTCTCCGCTCTGGAGTCGGTGCGAACGGTGAAGCTGGCTGCTGCCACCCCGCAGGTGCACAGTCACCTGCACGCGGTCGACGGCGGCCGCGTCGACGCCGCGGTCCGCGAGCACCGCGTCCAGGCGCTCCTCGACGGCGTCCCGATCATCATGGTGCAGTGCGGCGTCGTCGCGGCCTGGGCCGGTCTCGTCACCGGACAGTGGGGGCTCGCGACCACGCTGCTGGTCGCCAACGCCGTCGCGGGGTTCGATTGGTTCGGCCGGGTCGCCGGAGCCGTCGTCACCGAGGCGCCGGGGGTCCGCGCGTGGATGAACGCGACCAGCAGACTGGCCGGCGGCGGTGACCTCATGCACCTGCCGGCCGGCGTCGACCTGAACGTCGGACGTGCGCCCGAGCCGGCCACGCCGGTCTCCGACCCGCTGGTCGAGCTGCGACTGCAAGGCGTCAGCGCGGTCCACGACGACGGCACGCTGGGCGTCCAGGACGTCGACCTCGCGGTCCGCTCCGGCGAGCTCGTGCTGCTGCTCGGGCAGGTCGGGTCCGGCAAGTCCAGCCTGCTGTCGGCCGTGGCCGGCCTCATCTCCCACTCGGGCGACATCGTCTGGAACGGCAGGGTCCTCACCGACCCCGAGGCGGACCTGCGCCCGGGGCGCGTCGCCCACGTCGCCCAGGTGCCGCGGGTCATGTCGGGCACCTTCGCCGACAACATCCGACTCGACCACGCTGGCCGCGACCTCGGCCCGGCCATCGCGACCGCGCGTCTCCAGCGCGACGTGGACGACGCCGGTGGGCCGGACGCGGTCGTCGGGCATCGCGGCGTACGACTCTCCGGCGGTCAGGTCCAGCGGCTCGCGCTCGCGCGAGCCCTGGCGTGCGACGCCCAGGTTCTGCTGGCCGACGACGTCTCCTCCGCCCTCGACGCCACCACGGAGGTCGAGCTGTGGGCGGCGCTCCGCGAGGCGCACACCACGGTGATCGGCGCGACCAGCAAGGCCGCGGCCCTCTCCCAGGCCGACCGCGTGGTCGTCCTCGTCGGCGGCCGGGTCGCCGACGAGGGCCCGTGGCGCGAGCTCTCCGCGCGGTGGTCCCACCTGGCTGGCTGAAGCGGCGCCACCTCCCGGGTGGCACGATGGACGCCATGCACCTGGTGATCGCTGGCGCCTCGGGGTTCCTCGGCTCCCACCTGACCCGACAGCTGCGCGACCACGGCCACGAGGTGACGACCCTGACCCGCGGCGAGGCCGCGGGCGCCGACGAGTCCTCCTGGCGGCCCGACCGCGGCGAGGTCGACCAGTCGGTGGTCGACCGGGCCGACGTCGTGGTCAACCTGGCCGGCAGCCCGACCCTGGGCAACCCGCACTCGAAGACCTGGCAGCGCAACCTGCTGGAGAGCCGCGTCTCCACGACGCGCACCCTCGCCGAGGCGATCGCCGCCTCGGCCTCCCCGCCGGCGTTCCTGGCCGGCAACGCGATGGGCTGGTACGGCGACCACGGCGACGAGCTGGTGACCGAGGAGGCCGACACCCGCGGCGACGCGTTGCTCAGCCGAGTCTCCCGCGCGTGGCAGGAGGCGGCCATCGCGGCCGAGGGCGTGACACGGATCTGCTTCCTGCGGACCGCGCCGGTGCTCGACGGGAGCGCGCCGCCGCTGAAGCAGCAGAAGCTGCTGTTCCAGCTCGGCCTGGGTGGGAAGCTCGGGGACGGCCACCAGTACTTCCCGATGATCAGCCTGCGCGACTGGCTGGGGGCGGTCGAGCTGCTGGCGACCAGCGATCTCAGCGGTCCGGTCAACCTGTGCGCACCGGAGACGCCCACCAACGCCGAGTTCACCCGGGCGCTCGCCGACGCCGTCCACCGGCCCGCCGTCATCCCCGCGCCGAAGGCCGTGCTGAAGAGGGCCGCGGGCCCGCTGGCCCCGGAGATCCTCGGCTCCGTCCGAGCAGCTCCGCAGGTGCTGCTGGACGCCGGTTACGAGTTCGCCGACCACGACGTCCGCGACGTCATCGCCACCGCCCTGGCCTGATCAGCCGAGCAGCACCCACCCCCGTGCGGCACGACGGAACGTCAGCGTGCTGGTGGTCGGTCGACCACTCGGCAGCGCCTGCCTGGCTCCGTGGCCGACCGCCACCGCGTGGGTGAGGCGATCGGTCACCCGGAGCGTGAGCCGGCGCGGCCGGTCCTCCACCACGTGCACCGCGAACGTCTGACGACGCATCTCCAGCACGTGGAGCCCGCGTTCCCGGTAGCGGGTGAGCATCGTCCGGTCGGCCGCGCCGGCAGTCGACCCGGCCGCGTAGAGCCGGTCCAACCCTCGCGGCTCGCCGTGCGCCCAGACCCGGGCGCGCCGACGGTCCCACCCGTGCAGCACCCGGAGGGCCCGCGAGGCGGCGGGCGCCACCGCGGTGACCGCACTGGGACGCGCCGCTGGCTCACCGCGGACGAGCGAGGCGATGCCGACGGCGGCCACGCCGACCGTGGTCGACACGAGCAGGCCGGCGAGGACGAGCGGGACCGGACGGCGCATGATCCACTCCTACCCGCTCGCCGGCACGTTCGCGGGCCTTATCCACAGGCGTACGCTGCTCAGGTGGCTCCTGACTTCCAGATCGCCGGTCTCGGCGTGGATGCCGTCGACTACCTGACCGCCTGGGACCTGCAGCGCCAGGTGCACGAGCGGGTCGTGGCCGGTGACACCGGTGACACCGTGCTCCTGCTCGAGCACCCGCCGGTCTTCACCGCGGGCAAGCGCACCGACCCCGGCGAGCGACCGACGGACCCGGGAGGCGCCGAGGTGATCGACGTCGACCGCGGCGGGAAGATCACCTTCCACGGCCCCGGCCAGCTGGTCGGCTATCCCATCGTCACCCTCCCGGACCACGTGAAGGTCGTCGACTACGTACGCCGGGTCGAGGAGGCCTTGATCGAAGTCTGCGCGGACCTCGGGGTGAGGACCGCACGCGTGCCCGGCCGCAGTGGCGTCTGGCTGCGCGCGGACCCCTCGACTGGCCGCCCCGAGCGCAAGATCGCCGCTCTCGGGATCCGGGTCTCGCGGGGCGTCACGATGCACGGCTTCGCCCTCAACTGCGACGTCGACCTGGCCTGGTACGACCGGTTCGTCCCGTGCGGCATCGCCGACGCCGGTGTCACCAGCCTGAGCCGGGAGCTCGCTCGCGACGTGAGCGTCTCCGAGGTCATCCCGGCGGTCCAGCGGGCGCTGTCCACCTACCTCTCCTGGCAGCCGTACGTCCCGACGCCGGACTACGACCCGAAGCCCGAGCCCGGGCGCGCGCCGCGCATCGAACTGGTCACGCCGTAGGGCCGCGCGCCGCCGACGACCTCGGAGGCGGCTAGGGCAGGGTGTCCCCCATGTCGGGGGAGCTGGTCATCGAGACCGAAGGTCTGCGCAAGGAGTTCCGCACGCGCCGCGGCGGCCTGCGGGTGGCCGTCCAGGGGCTCGACCTCGCGGTTCCCGCCGGAGGTGTCCACGGGTTCCTCGGACCGAACGGCTCCGGCAAGACCACGACGATCCGGATGTTGCTCGGTCTCGCCCGGCCCACTCGCGGGACGATGGCGCTGTTCGGCCAACCCGTCCCGCGCGGACTGCCGGCGGTCATGGACCGCGTGGGCGCCGTCGTGGAGTCCCCGAAGTTCTCCCCCACCTTCTCGGGCCGTCAGAACCTCCAGCTGCTCGCGCGTTCCCGCTCGATCCCGGAGGCGCGCATCGACCAGGCGGTCGAGACCGTCGGCCTGACCGGCCGCGACAAGGACCGGTACAAGTCGTACTCCCTCGGCATGAAGCAGCGCCTCGCCATCGCGGCCACGCTGCTCAAGGACCCCGAGCTGCTCATCCTCGACGAGCCCACCAACGGCCTGGACCCTGCGGGCATCCGGGAGATCCGCGACACGATCCGCGACCTCGGTGAGGCCGGCGTGACGGTCCTGCTCTCCTCGCACATCCTCGCCGAGGTCCAGCAGGTCTGCACCAGCGCGACCATCATCGGCAACGGCCGGATGCTGGCCAGCGGCAAGGTGGACGACCTGCTCGGCTCCGGCCACGTCCACCGGGTCGTGGTCCCCGACCAGGCCGCCGCCACCTCGGCCTTGGAGGCGAAGGGGTTCTCGGTGACCCGCGACGGGAAGTTCCTCCGCGTCGAGACCGAGACGGACCCGGCCGTCATCACCCGGTCCCTGGGCCAGGCGGGGATCTGGCTCTCCGAGATCACCGCAGTACGCCCCGACCTGGAGACGGTCTTCCTCGAGCTGACGGCGGGCGAGGCTCTGGGCGAGGAGAAGAAGCGATGAGACTGCTGCTGGTCGAGCTGACCCGTCTGCGTTGGCGCCGCGCCGTGCTCGCTCTCGTGGCGCTGAGCATCCTGATCCCGGCCTTCGTGGCCTGGGGCGAGATCCACAACACCCGTCCCTACTCGCAGGCCGAGATCGACCGCGCCACGTCGCGGGTCCAGTCCCAGGTCGGCGAGGACCAGTTCTTCCAACGGGAGGTGCGGCGCTGCACCAAGAACCCGGAGTACCAGGGCGTCGACCCGCAGAGCGAGGACCCCGCCGCCGCCTGCGAGCAGCGGATCCTGGCCTCGTACGCCGGCCTCTACCGCGAGGACCTGGACCTGCGCCGGACCAACGAGCAGTCCGGCGTCGGTGTGATCATCGTGCTCGCCGGCCTGGCCATGCTGATCGGGGCCACCTTCGTGGGCGCGGACTGGGCCAGCGGGTCGATGTCCAACCAGCTGTTGTTCGAGTCCCGGCGGCTCCGGGTCTACGGCGCGAAGGCGGCGGCCGTCCTGCTCGTGGGGGTGGTCGTGTCCGTCGTCGTCCTCGCGCTCTGGTGGACGGTCCTCGGTCAGGTCGCCTCGCACCGCGACATCAGCACGTCCTCGCAGGTCTGGGCCGAGATCCGCGGATCGGTCTGGCGGGGCGGCCTCCTGTCGGCCCTCGCCGGCGTCGGCGGGTACGCGTTGACGACGCTCTTCCGCAGCACCGTCGCGACGCTCGGCGTCCTCTTCGGCACCATGGTCGGCACATCGATCCTCATCTCCTCCCTGCCCCTGGAGAACGCCGGACGGTGGTTGCCCAGCAACAACATCGGGGCGTGGGTGCTGGACGGCCTCGAGTACTACAGCCGAGACAGTCAGCAGCACCTGAGCAAGTGGGACGGCGCTGCCTACCTCCTCGTCCTGCTGGCCGTGGCCCTGCTGCTCTCGGCGTGGTCGTTCCGGCGCCGCGACGTGCCCTGAACGGTCGCCCGAGTCGATTCGAGTGGTCTCGGTCACCCGCGTAAAGTGGCGGACGTGACGCAAGCCCCCTCTGCCAGCCCGTCCTCCGATGGCCGCAAGCTCCTCCGCCTGGAGGTACGCAATGCCGAGACCCCCATCGAGCGCAAGCCCGAGTGGATCAAGACGCGCGCCAAGATGGGCCCCGCCTACACCGAGCTCCAGAGCCTGGTGAAGGGCGAGGGGCTGCACACGGTGTGCCAGGAGGCGGGCTGCCCCAACATCTTCGAGTGCTGGGAGGACCGCGAGGCCACCTTCCTCATCGGGGGCGACCAGTGCACGCGACGGTGCGACTTCTGCCAGATCGACACCGGGAAGCCCCAGCCCCTGGACCGGGACGAGCCGCGTCGGGTCGCGGAGTCGGTGCAGAAGATGGACCTCCGCTACGCCACCATCACCGGCGTCGCGCGCGACGACCTCCCGGACGGCGGCGCCTGGCTGTACGCCGAGACGGTCCGCGCGATCCACGAGCTCAACCCGGACACGGGCGTCGAGAACCTCATCCCCGACTTCAACGGCACTCCCGAGCTGCTCCAGGAGGTCTTCGAGAGCCGCCCGGAGGTGCTGGCCCACAACGTCGAGACGGTGCCGCGGATCTTCAAGCGGATCCGACCCGCGTTCCGGTACGAGCGTTCCCTCGACGTCATCACGCAGGCCCGGGAGTTCGGCCTGGTGACCAAGTCGAACCTCATCCTCGGCATGGGTGAGACCCGCGAGGAGGTCACCCAGGCGCTGGTCGACCTGCACGCGGCCGGCTGCGAGCTGATCACGATCACCCAGTACCTCCGTCCGAGCCTGCGGCACCACCCGGTCGAGCGCTGGGTCAAGCCCGAGGAGTTCGTCGAGCTGGCCGCCGAGGCCGAGGAGATCGGCTTCGCCGGTGTCATGTCCGGCCCGCTGGTGCGTTCGTCGTACCGCGCCGGTCGCCTGTACCGTCAGGCCGTCGAGGCCCGCACCCCAGCCTCCTGATCACCTGTCAGTCGAGCAGCAGAAAGCATCCAGTGAGCACTCAAGATCCCTCGGAGATGTCCCGCCGCCAGCAGTTCGTGGCGACCTACCGGATGGCCAAGACCACCGACCCCAAGCTCGGTCTGTGGCTGCTCCTGGCGTTCGTCGTCGGTGCCGCCGTCGGCTTCGGCCTCTTCTTCTACGTCCTGCCCGGCTCGGGCGTGCTGGCCCTGGCCCTCGGCATCGTCGGAGCGCTGCTCCTCGGCATGTTGGCGCTGGTCGCCGTCTTCAGCCGCCGTGCGCAGCGGGCGGCGTACGCCCAGATGGAGGGGACGCCGGGAGCCGGCGCTCGTGCCTTGTCGATGCTGCGGCGCGGCTGGAAGACCGACCAGATGGTCGCCTTCAACAAGCAGCAGGACATGGTCCACCGGGTCGTCGGGCCTCCCGGCCTGGTCCTGGTCGGCGAGGGCAACCCCAACCGGCTGCGCCAGCTGATGGGCGCCGAGCAGCGCAAGCTCGAGCGAGTCGCCCCGGAGGTGCCGGTCCACCAGGTGTTCGTCGGCAACGCCGAGGGCCAGGTGCCCCTGCCCAAGCTGGTCAAGCACGTCACGAGGCTCGGCAAGAAGGTGAAGCCGGCCGAGCTCACCGACGTGATGTCGCGGCTCAAGGCCCTGGACGCCTCGCGCTCCAACATCCCTCTGCCCAAGGGCCCCGTGCCGACCAGCATGAAGGGCCTCCGCGGCCAGATGCGGGGCCGCTGAGCTCCGACGTGGTTCGAGAGCCTCGGGCCTGAACCTCAGGCTCGTCCGGTGGCCGTGAGCAGGTCGCGGAGCGGCACGGTCTGCGACCGCGCGTACAGGTCGTGCAGGCCGCGGCCGTCAGGCTTGAAGACCAGCGGCGGGACGACCAGGCACACGAGGAGCTGACGGATCACGGCGGGCAGGAGCGGCACCGGCCGCAGCGCCCCGTCGACCGAGACCACCCGCATCCGGGTCGCCAGCTGGCCGAACGACCCACCGGCGTACGCGGTGAGCACCGCGCTCTCGATCGCGAAGACGCCCAGTGCGTACGTGCCGGACCACTGCGACTCGCTCCACCCGGCCGGCCCGATGACGGCGACGACGGCCAGCGTGCTCGCCAGCCAGTCGACGAGCAGCGCCAGCACACGGTGGGCCCACGAGGCGGTGGGCAGCGAGGTGGCGAGCGGCGACTGGGTCACGTCTCGAGCCTATCGACCGCTCCCGACCGCGATCCGGGCACGTGTCCTGCCCTTGTAACGTGCCGGAAACAATGGGGATACGGTCGCGACACGGCTCAGGCCTAGCCTCAGAGCCCAGGCGCAGCGTCGCGCCGGGATCAGCACCTGCCCCAGAACCATGCTGGCTGCCACGAGAGCGGTGGCCGAGGAGGACGAATGTTCGCAAACAGCGACGAGCTGCTGAAGTTCATCAAGGACGAGGGCGTCGAGATGGTCGACGTCCGCTTCTGCGACCTGCCGGGAATCATGCAGCACTTCACCGTGCCGGTGTCGTCCTTCGACCAGAGCGTCTTCGACGACGGGCTGAACTTCGACGGATCCTCCATCCGCGGCTTCCAGGCCATCAACGAGTCCGACATGGCGCTGTTCCCGGACCCCACCACCGCCTACCTCGACCCGTTCCGCGTGGCGAAGACGCTGGTGGTGAACTTCTTCATCCACGACCCGATCACGGGTGAGGCCTACTCGCGCGACCCTCGCAACATCGCCCGGAAGGCGATGGCCTACCTCTCCTCGACCGGCATCGGCGACACGGCGTACTTCGCGCCGGAGGCGGAGTTCTACATCTTCGACTCGGTCCGCTACTCGACCGGCGTGAACGAGGGGTACTACCACATCGACTCCGTCGAGGGATGGTGGAACTCGGGCAAGGAGGGCGACAACCTCGGCTACAAGACGCGGCTCAAGGGTGGGTACTTCCCGGTCGCGCCGTACGACCACTACACCGACCTCCGCGACGACATGGTCAAGAACCTCGAGGCCTCGGGTCTCCAGGTCGAGCGCGCGCACCACGAGGTCGGCACGGCCGGGCAGGCGGAGATCAACTACCGGTTCGACGAGCTGCTCAAGGCCGCCGACGACGTGATGAAGTTCAAGTACATCATCAAGAACACGGGCTGGGCGCACGGCAAGTCGGTCACCTTCATGCCCAAGCCGATCTTCGGCGACAACGGGTCGGGCATGCACGTCCACCAGTCGATCTGGCAGGACGGCGAGCCGTTGTTCTACGACGAGAGCGGGTACGCCGGACTGTCGGACATGGCGCGCCACTACATCGGCGGCATCCTCAAGCACGCTCCGTCGGTGCTGGCGTTCACCAACCCCACGGTGAACTCCTTCCACCGTCTCGTGCCGGGCTTCGAGGCCCCGATCTCGCTGGTGTACTCCTCGCGCAACCGGTCCGCCTCGGTCCGGATCCCGATCACCGGCTCCAACCCGAAGGCGAAGCGGATCGAGACGCGGTTCCCCGACCCCTCGGCGAACCCCTACCTCGCCTTCTCGGCGCTGCTGCTCGCCGGGCTGGACGGCATCAAGAACAAGATCGAGCCGGCCGACCCGATCGACAAGGACATCTACGAGCTGCCGCCGGACGAGCTGGCCGAGATCGACCAGGTGCCCACGTCGCTCAACGCGGTCCTCGACACCCTCGAGGGTGACCACGACTTCCTGACTGAGGGCAACGTCTTCACCCCGGACCTGATCGAGACGTGGATCGACTACAAGCGCACCCAAGAGATCGCACCCGTCCAGCTCCGCCCGCACCCGCACGAGTTCGAGCTCTACTACGACATCTGATCAGCGCGAAGGGGCAGAGGCCCACCTGGAGGTCGGCTGCCTCTCGCTCAGTGGTGGTGCCCGCGCACGTGTCCTTCAGGTACCGGCGCCACCCGACCGTCGAGCAGCGGGCGATTGGGGTTCCATCGGGTGCCATGCTCGGCGTCGTGGCGCCGACGGGCGATGGCCGAGAGCGCTTCCAGGACCACGCGGTTCGCGAGGGCGGCCGTGATGTCGGCGTGGTCGTAGGGCGGCGCCACCTCGACGATGTCCACGCCGACGACGGGCAGCTCCAGGCAGGTTCGGCGTACGGCGTCGAGCAGCTGGCGGGCGGTGAGGCCGCCAGGTTCGGGAGTCCCGGTGCCGGGGGCGTGGGCGGGGTCGCAGACGTCGATGTCGATCGAGAGGAAGACCCCTTCGCAGTCGTCGGTGGCGATCGCGAACGCCTCGGTCAGGCAGTCCTGGAGACCTCGGTGGACGATCTCGGCCATCTCATAGGACCGCATCCGTTGGCCTGCCATCCAGTCCAAGGTGTGGGGTCCGGGCCAGTAGCCGCGCAGCCCGATCTGGAGGAACCGGTCCCCGCGTACGGCGCCGGACTCGATCAGTCGGCGCATCGGCTGGCCGTGGCCCCACATGGAGCCGAACTCGATGTCGCCAGTGTCCGCGTGGGCGTCGAAGTGGATCAGGGACACCCGGCCATTCCCGAGCACGTCGGCCGCGCCCGAGCAGTCTGCGAAGGTGATCGAGTGGTCACCGCCAAGCACCACGGGGATCGCGCCGGCCCGAGCGATCTTGGCGACCGCCGCCCGGATCAGGCCCAGCGAGCGTTCGATGTCACCGGCGTAGAGCTCCAGGTCGCCGACGTCGAAGATCCGCAAGTCCTGTAGGGCGTCGGTGCGTAGCGCCAAGGAGGGGCGCGAGCCGTCGTGGGGAAGGTAGTCGGTGGCGCGGATCGCCTGGGGTCCGAAGCGTGCACCGGAGCGATGGGACGTGCCGCCGTCGAACGGTGCGCCGAGGACGATCACGTCGGCGCCGTCGTACGTCCCGGGGGCGTCGAGGTCGGCCGCGGGGACCCCGAGAAAGGTGAAGTCCGGACCGAAGAGGTTGCCGATCCGGGTCATGCCTGGCCTCGCCTCGTCGCGGTGGCTGCTGGGACCTCCGCCTCTGGGCGGTACAGCGCTGCGGGCGCCAGCCGCAGCAGCGCCCAGTAGGCCAGCGCCGCGACGCCCCCCGAGGTCAGGAAGCTCACGTCGATGCCGCCGAACCAGTCGGCGACCGGACCGGTGAAGGACTCGGTGGAGTTGGAGAGCACACCCACCGCGCTCCCCAGAGCCCACGCTGCCAGCGCGGCGGGGTTCCATCCACCGCGGTACCAGTAATGGCCGCCGGTGCGCCGGTGGTTGAAGACCTGCAGCGCGCTCTCGACATATCGGCCGCGGACCCACCAGTGGCCCAGCAGCGTGATCACCGCCCACGGGGTGGCGAGGGAGGTGATGACGACGACGAAGGTGGTGACCGACGTCTCGGCGCTGAAGGCGAAGGTGCCGAGGAAGACCAGCAGTGTCGAGATCGCGGTCACCAGGAGGGTCGACTGGACCCGCGTGAGCCGGGGCAGGATCGCGTCCATGTCGAGGCCCATGCTGTAGAGGTTCAGCCCGCCCTGTCCCAGGCTGCCCACCAGAGCCGCGGCGAGGACCGGCAGCAGCAGCCAGCCGGGCACACCATTGACGAGGCCGGCGACGAAGCTGTCGTCGTCGAAGAGCACCGAGGCGACGAACGCACCCCACAGGGTGGGGATGAGCAGCCCGCCGAGCAGCGCTAGCAACATGGCGGCCACGAGGGCCCGCGGGGTGTGGCGCCGCGGTGAGATGTAGCGGGTCCAGTCACCGGTCTGGGTCACGTAGGAGACGGGTCCCGACACGCCGGCCGTGAGCACGGCGAGCAACCAGGTGGGCCAGAACGAGCCGAGCGCGTAGAGATCCGGCGTCCCGGCGTAGGAGGCGTCGAAGCGACCCCACAGTCCCACCACCGTCAGCACCATGGTCGCCCCGACCAGCCACACGATCACCCTGTTGACCCGTAGCAACCAGCCGAAGCCGATGATCGCGACCGCCGCCACCGCGACGGCCAGCAGGGCGTACGCCGCCGACAGCACACCGTCGCCGGTGCCCGTGCCGGCCAGTCGGTCCAGCCCGGCGACGAGCGCCTCGCCGCCGGTCCAGATCGTCAGCGCCACGTAGCCCAGGCACAGCAGCAGCCCGATCGCGGAGGCGACCAGCCGGCCTCGAACGCCGAAGAAGGCGCCCGAGGTGACCGAGTTGTTGGTGCCTGAGCGATAGCCGAGCAGTGCCGTCGGCGCAACCGCGAGCGCACCGATCACAGCGCCGACCACGATCGCGGCCACGCTGGCCCACCAGCTGAGCCCGTAAAGGATGCACAGCCAACCGAACACGCCCACGGACAGCGCCATGTTGCCGCCCCAGAGCATGGCGACCAGATCGCGAGGAGGCGACGTGCGCGCGGAGTCGGGGATCGTGTCGACACCGTAGGTCTCGACACCCTTCGCGGTCGGGCCTTCAACGGCGGGGGTCACGGGGGCTGTCACCTGGAACACGCTAGTGCCGTTTAGAATTATATTCTAGTTTTTTGTTCAGGTCCCATCGAGCGACCCGTACGATGGTCGAGTGACTGACACGGGTGCCGGCCTTGATCGGCGCTCCGAGGTACTCCGTGCGGCACTCATCGTGGCGGCCGAGTCCGAACCGGGGCACATCAGGGTCGCCGACATCGCTGAGCGCGCCGGGATGAGCCCTGGGCACGTCATGTACTACTTCGAGCGCCGCGATCGGATTCTTGCCGAGACTCTCCTGTATGCGGAGAACGAGCTCGTGCAGCGACGCAACCGGCTCGTTACCGCCGCCACTGGTGACCCGGGACGGGCGGTCGCCGGCCTGGTCCGGCTCTATCTGCCCCGCGGGTCGGGCGACCCACGCTGGCGCCTCTGGGCGCAGCTCCTGGCCTCGCCCCCGTCCGACGATGCCACCATCACCGCCTACGGAGCCGTGGTGGACTCCTGGGGCGACGCGCTCACCGCGATCATCCGACGCGGCAGGACCTCCGGAATCTTCGCGACCGGCGATCCCGGGAGAACGGCGCACCGCGCCTGCCGGCTGATGGACGGGTTGGCGCTCGAAGTCCTGCTAGGCACCCCAGGCCGCTCACGCACCTGGGCCGTCTCCGAGGCACTCGACGCGCTCCGCGAATGGCTCGACGCAACCTGGTGACGCCGGGATCACGTGGGCTCCGCCACCCCGCACACGCTCGAGCGCCGAGCAGTCGCGGAGACGCTCACACGAGTCACGAGAGGCCTCAGGCTGGTCGCGACGGCCTCGTGAGCTGACCGACCAGCCTCAGGACCTGACGACCGCCGCATCGGTCCGACAGTCGGGGTTGAAGACGCGAACCTGGGACGGCGGGTTCGTCGCGAGCTGCGCGATCGGACGCCGAGGCCGACGCACCAGCTCTCCGTCGCAGTTGGGACAGACCATGCCGAGCACGTCGCGGGCGCAGGGGCCGCACCACGTGCACTCGAAAGTGCAGATCCAGACGTCGTCGTCGGTGACGGACAGGTCGACGTCGCAGCACTCGCAGTTGGGACGCAGCTCCAGCACGTGAGCAACTCTAGCGGCCGCGGCCGGGATCCAGGCTCACGGACGCGACTCGTGCCCGGGCTCGCCCTCGGTGCGCTGGTCCTCCTTCATGCCGGCCTCGCGCAGGTGGCGACGGCCCTTGACGAGGTCCTCCCGCAGCTCGCGCTCGAGCTGGCGGTACAACGACCAGTAGCCGTCGTCGTACTCCTCGACGATCTGGAAGGTCCAGCGGCCGTCCAGCACGTTGCGGCCGAACAGCTCCTTCTCCAGGCGGTCGGCCCACTCGCCGTGGCCGGCGTCGCGCAGGAGGGGGATCGCCTCCTCCACCTGGCGGTTGCCCTCCCCCGAGAGCTGGTGGAACGCGTACAGGTGGCCGCGCGCCCACTCCACGATCTCCAGCCCCTTCGTCAGGGCGCCGATCGCGTCGACGGTCGCGGTCGTGACGCCGTCGGGTGGCTGGTGCTCGGTGTCCGGCGGCGGACCGTTCTCGCTCATGCGACCCGGCCGGTCGGGGCGCTCGGGTCGCTCGGCGGTCCGGTCGGCGCGTCCGGCTCGATCGGGGGCGGGTCGCTGCTCGGGACGATCTCCGGATCCGGCTGCGGCTCCTGCGGTGTGGTGGTCATGGCGGTCCGGTACCCCCGGCAGCCGCGCTCGAACCACGCCGTCACCTGCCGGGGGGAGCCGACGTGCCGGACCGGTTGATAGCAAGGAGGCATGACGCGATTCGGGTACACCCTCATGACCGAGCAGAGCGGCCCCCGTGAGCTGGTGGGGTACGCCGTCGACGCCGAGCGGATCGGCTTCGACTTCGAGGTGATGAGCGACCACTACTCCCCGTGGCTGACCGAGCAGGGGCATGCGCCGTACGCCTGGGCCACCCTCGGGGCGGTCGCGCAGGCCACGTCGGCGGTCGACCTCATGACGTACGTGACCTGCCCGACCCTGCGCTACCACCCGGCCGTGGTCGCCCAGAAGGCCGCGACGATGTCGCTGCTGTCCGAGGGCCGCTTCACCCTCGGTCTCGGGAGCGGCGAGAACCTCAACGAGCACGTCGTGGGCGCCGGATGGCCGGCCCTGGCGACCCGGCAGAAGATGCTCCAGGAAGCGGTCCACATCATCCGGGAGCTGAGCACCGGGGAGCTGGTCGACCACGACGGCGAGTACTTCGAGGTCGACTCGGCCCGCCTCTGGGACGTGCCCGACGACGGGCTGCAGCTGGCACTCGCGGTCGCCGGGGACCGGGCGATCGAGAGCTTCGCCCCGCTGGCCGACCACTTGATCGCGGTCGAGCCGAAGGCTGAGCTGATCGAGACCTGGAACAACGTCGACGGTGCGCCGCGGATCGGGGAGAGCGCCAAGGCGATCGGCCAGATCCCGATCTGCTGGGACCCCGACGAGGACACCGCCGTCGCACGCGCCCACGAGCAGTTCCGTTGGTTCGGCGGCGGCTGGAAGGTGAACGCCGACCTCCCGACCCCTGCCGGGTTCTCCGGCGCGACCCAGTTCGTCCGTCCCGAGGACGTGGCGGAGAGCATTCCGTGCGGCCCTGACCTGGACAAGGCTGCCGAGGCGATCCTGGAGTACGTCGACGCCGGCTTCACCGACGTGGCCCTCGTCCAGATCGGCGACGAGGGCCAGCAGCGATTCCTCGACGAGGCGGCCGGGCCGCTGCTCGAGCGGCTGAGGTCCGCCTGACCAGAGGTCCAGTTCCCGGGGATTGGACCGCGACCGAACGGGCTCCTCCGGTGTGTGATCGCTCAGACACCGCCCCTCACGAGGAGTTCGATGAGCCTTCCGCAACCGGCCGGAGTGCCGGGACCGCTCGCAACCGTCCCGTCCCCCCGCGTGCTCGCCGACCTCGGGGCGGTGGCCCAGCTGCGCGCCGGCCGGCTGCCCCGCAGGCTGCCCCAGCTCTTCGTCGGCCTCGTCCTGTACGGCGTCTCCCACGGCCTCATGGTGCGGGGCGCGCTCGGGCTCTCCCCGTGGGACGTGCTGCACTCGGGTCTCGTCCGGCACACCGCCCTGACGATGGGGCAGGCCGTGATCGTGGTGGCCGTCGGCGTCCTGCTCCTCTGGATCCCACTCCGGGAGAAGCCGGGCGTGGGGACGGTCTCGAACGCGATCCTCATCGGCGTCTCCCTCGACGCCACCCTGCGGGTCCTGAGCCCCCCGTCGGACCTGCTGCCGAGGATGCTGCTGACCGGAGGCGGGATCGTGCTCTGCGCGGTCGCCACCGCGATGTACATCGGCGCCCAGCTCGGGCGCGGGCCTCGCGACGGCCTGATGACGGCGCTGCACCGGCGGACCGGCGCGTCCCTCCGGCTGGTCCGGACCGGCCTGGAGCTCACCGTGCTCGTGACCGGGCTACTGCTGGGCGGCGCCGCGGGCGTGGGCACGGTGCTCTTCGCCTTCGGCATCGGCCCACTGACCCAACGCTTCCTACCCGCCTGGATCGTGCCGCTCCCCGGGCCACCGGTGCGATGACCGGCCTCGGGTTCCTCGGGCTCGGGCACATGGGCGGGCCGATGGCCGGTCGGTTGGCCGACCACGGTCTGCAGCCGTTGGTGTGGAACCGCACCCCCGACAAGGCCGAGCGCCTCACCGCTCGCGGGGCGCGCGTGGCAGATGCGGTCGGCGAGGTGTTCGTGCGGTGCGAGGTCGTCGTCCTGATGCTCGCGAACGACCGGGTGATCGACGAGGTGCTGGACCGCACGCCGGAGGGCTTCGGCGTCCCGGTCGCGGGGCGCACGGTGGTCAACATGGGGACCGTCTCGCCGCTGTACTCCGCCGGGCTCGGGGCCGCGCTGGCGGCGAACGGTGCCAGGTACGTCGAGGCTCCCGTGTCCGGCTCCCGCGTGCCGGCCGAGGACGGTGCGCTGGTCGCCATGCTCGCCGGCGACGACGATGCGGTCGACCGGGTCGAGCCGATGCTCTCGTGCCTGACGTCGGCCACCTTCCGGTGCGGTCCGGTGCCCCGCGCACTCGAGACGAAGCTCGCGGTCAACGTCTTCCTCATCGCCCTGGTCGGCGCGCTGGCCGAGTCCGCGGCGTTCGCCGAGCGGTGCGGGCTCCCCCTCGACCTCCTGCGCCGAGTCCTCGACGCGGGCCCGATGGCGAGCGCGGTCTCGCGCGGCAAGCTCGCGAAGCTGCTCGACGCCGACCTCTCGGCCCAAGCAGCCGTCAGCGACGTCCGCTACAACACCCGGCTCATCCTCGAGACCGGCGAACGTGTGCGCGCCGGCCTCCCGCTGACCTCGGCGTGCGAGCAGCTCCTGGCCCAGGCGGAGACGCAAGGGCTCGGCAGCTCGGACATGATCGCGATGGTCGAGGTCCTGAGGTCAGCGGTGACCGCGACCGCCTGAGACCGCGGCGCGGTACTCCGAGGGTGTGCAGCCCACGATGCGGCTGAAGTGGCGGCGCAGGATGCCGCCCCCGCCGAAGCCGGTCCGCAGCGCGATGCCCTCCACGGTGAGGGACGAACCTTCGAGCAGCTCCTGGCTCCTGGCGATCCGCTGGCTGAGCACCCACTCGTACGGACTCGTGCCGGTCACCCGGCGGAAGTGCCGGATGAAGGTACGGCGGGACATGAACGCCCGTCGGGCCATCGCATCCAGCGAGTGGCCGTCGTCGAGATGGGCGGCGACCCAGCTCATCACCTCGGCGATCACCTCGTCACCTGGCCGCCCCGGAACCGGCCCTCGTTCCCTGACCTCTCCTCGATCTCGCACCCGCACACCCATCCTCATCCTCGATCGCCACGACCGGGCCATTCCTCGGTCCAACCGTCATTCTGCGGCCAACTGGACTGCTTGCAAGGAGCCAATTCGCCTAGACTGGAGTGGTGCGAGATCGTCCACTTGGCGCGGTGCTCAGCGCCCGCAAGCTCGAGAGCATGCTCGGGGAGATCGGGTCGGGAACCAGCTTCTATCGCGCCCTCGCCGACCAGATCCGGCTGCTGGTCATCGACGGCCGGATCCCGGTCGGCACCCGCCTGCCGTCCGAACGGGACCTCTCGGCCACCCTGCGCCGCAGCCGCTCGACCGTCGTGGCCACCTACGGGCTGCTCCGCGACACCGGCTACCTGCGCAGCCGGCAGGGATCGGGATCGGTCGCCTCGCTGCCCAGCACCCCCCTCGGCGCGCGTCCGATCGACTTCGCCCACGCCGTGCCCGCACCCATCCCCGGGATCGGCGACTACATCCGCCGTGCGACGGCGGACCTCGACCGGATCCTGGCCGCGCCCGGTTTCGACCTCGTCGGCGACGAGGTGCTGCGCACCAGGCTGGCGGAGAGGTACTCGGCCCACGGGCTCGCGACCGGGCCGGCCGAGCTGCTGATCACCGTGGGCGCCCAGCAGGCGATCGGGGCCGTGGCGCGGGCCGTGCTCCGCCGAGGCGACCGGGTCCTCATGGACTCGCCCTGCTACCCCCACGCGTACGAGGCCTTCCACTCCGCAGGCGCGCGGGTGGTCACGACCCCGGTGACGCGGGACGGCTGGGACGTCGACCACGTGGTCGAGCTGCTGCACCGGACGCGCCCGGCCGCGGCGTACCTCATGCCGGACTTCCAGAACCCGACCGGCGCCTCGCTCCCGGCTGACGAACGGTCGGCGATCGTCGAAGCCGCAGCCCGCGTCGGCACGACGCTCGTCGTCGACGAGACCACGGCCGACCTCGGGATCGACCGGTCACGCGTGCTGCCTCCCTTCGCCCACCTGGCGGCCCGGCACCACGCCGACGTCATCACGGTCGGGTCCTTGAGCAAGAGCATCTGGGGTGGGCTCCGGCTCGGCTGGGTCCGGGCGGCGCGCTCGACCCTCGAACGTCTGGCACAGCAGCGACCGGCCTACGACCTGGGCACGCCGATCCTGGACCAGCTGGTCGCCGCCGAGCTCGTCCCGGACCTGCCCACCCTCCTGCCCGTCCGGTCGGCCCAGCTCCGGGACAGCCGCGACCGGCTGGTCGCGCAGCTGCGGTCCGCCCTCCCCGAGTGGGACGTCCCGACCCCCGACGGCGGCCTCTCGCTGTGGGTACGGCTCGACCACCCGGTCGCCTCCTCCCTGGCCGTGCTGACCCAGACCCAGGGGATGTCGCTCTCAGCCGGCCCGCGGTTCACCCTCGACGGCTCGCACGAGCGGTTCCTCCGGCTGCCCTTCACGGAGAACGAGACCGAGCTCGCGCGCGGTGTCGAGGTCCTCACGGAGGCGTGGGCGACGCTGGAGCGGTCCGGCCACCGCTTCGCCTCCGGCCTGGGCACCGTCGTATGAGCCGCTGCTCGAGCTCAGCCTCGTGAAGCGGCGTGATGCCGGTCTGGGCGTCCTCGTGGCGGTCCTCTGGGGCCTCAACTTCGTCGCCATCGACGCCGGGCTCGATCAGCTGCCTCCGTTGTTCTTCGTGACCCTCCGCTACTTCCTGGCGGTCCTTCCTCTCGTGCTCTTCGTGCCTCGGCCGGACGTCGGCTGGCGGACGGTGGTGGCCGTCGGGATCTTCGGTTGCGTCCTGCAGTTCGGGCTGCTCTTCCTCTCGATCGACCGCGGCCTCCCCGCCGGGCTGTCGTCAGTCGTCCTGCAGTGCCAGGTGCCGTTCACGGTGGCGATCGCCGTGGTCTTCCTCGGCGAACGGGTGAGCCGACGACAGGCGGCCGGCATCGGCATCGCCCTGGCCGGCATCGGCTGCCTCGGAGTCATGCGCAGCTCGGCGGTCCCCCTGTCGGCCCTGCTGCTCTGCCTGGGCGCGGCCGCCGGCTGGGGCATCAGCAACGTCGTCACCCGCGCCTCCCGGTCGACGCGGCCCCTCTCCCTGCTGGTCTACAGCTCCGCGGTGGCGGTCCCTCCCCTGCTCGCCGCATCCCTCCTCCTGGAAGGGCCGACGGCCGGCTGGCAGGCCCTGGGCGACCTGACGCCCCTGAGCCTCGTCGCCCTCGCGTACGTCGTCGTCGCGGCCACGTGGGTCGGCTTCGGCCTGTGGCTCGTGCTGCTGGGTCGCTACCACTCCTCCGTGGTGTCGCCGTTCGCGCTCCTGGCTCCCCCGGTCGGTCTGGTCGCCTCGTGGCTGCTGCGCGGCGAGCAGCCTTCGTCCGGGGAGCTGGTCGGTTGCCTGCTCGCGCTGGTGGGGCTGGTGCTGGTGGCCGCGCCGGTCAGCGGCGGCCGAACCGGCTCGGCCTCAGGCGATCGATCCGGGCGTGCGCGATCGCGGCTCGGGCGGCGTTCATCCCGGGGGCGCCGTGCACCCCGCCGCCCGGATGTGCCGACGCAGACCCCAGGTAGAGACCCTTCACCGGCGTCTCGGCCCGACCCGAGCCTGGGAGCGGACGGAAGATCAGCTCCTGGTGCAGCTGGGAGGTCCCCCCGTTGAGGGCGCCACCCATGAGGTTGGCGTCCCGCGCCTCGAGCTCTCGCGGCCCCAGGACCCGCCGGGCGACGATGCGCGACCCGAACCCCGGGGCCAGTCGCTCGAACCGCTCCTGTATGCGGTCGGCGAACCGCTCGCACTCGTCGCGGTCCCACGAGCCGGTGAGGCCCTGCTCCCCCGCGTCGGCCACCGTGCGTTGCGGCACGTGGGTGTAGGCCCAGAGCGCCTCGGTCCCGGCCGGCGATCGGCTCGGGTCCGACGTGGTCATCTGTCCGGCGAGGAGGAATGGACGTGCGGGGATCGCGCCGGCCGCCACCTGCGACAGCGCCTCCACCATCTGCTCGAGCGAGTCGGCGACGTGGACGGTGCCGGGGTCGTACGGCGGCGGCGACGCCCACGGAACCGGGCCGTCGAGCGCCCAGTCGACCTTCACCGTGGACGGGTCCAGCTCGAAGCGACGCATCCGGCGCCGGGTTCGGTCGGGGAGGTCGGAGAAGCCCACCAGCCCGCCGTACAGGTGCGGGGCGACGACCGAGGCGATGACGGCACGGTCGGCACCGAGCCGGGTCCCGTCCTGGAGCCGTACGCCGGTGGCGCGCCCGCCGTCCACGTCGATGGAGGTGACCTCCGCCGAGCACCGGATCTCCCCGCCACGAGCCTCGAACCTGCGCGCCAACGCCGCCGTCAGCTCCCCCGCGCCGCCCACCGGCACCGGGAAGCCCACGGTCTGGCCCAGCATGGTCAGCAGCAGTCCGAAGAGTCCCGAACCAGGAGCGTTGAGGGGGATGTCGGCGTGACCCGCGTTGCCCGCGATCAGCAGCGCTGCGCCGTCGCCGCCGAAACGAGTGCGCCCGAGGTCGACGGCGGGCATGAGCAGGGTCCGGACCAGGTCGAGCCCTCCGGCGCGACGGACGCCCCGCAGGAGCCCGGGCGCCGCGCGGACCGGAGGGAAGGGCGACAGCAGCCCGTGCACCAGGCTGTCGCCGATGAGGTCCCAGGTCTCGCTGAGGTCGAGCCAGGCCTCGCCGTCCGCAGGGTGTCTCTGCGCCAGCAGCGACGCCGTCACCTCGCGGTCGCGGTGCAGGATCGCCCAGTCCCCCTCGAGCCCCGGATGGCCCAGGACCGCAGGTGCGTGCGACCAGCGCAGGCCGTGCTCCTCCAACCGGAACGACTGCAACGTCGGCGAGGCACTGGCCAGTGGGTAGAAGGCGCTGAAGGTGTCGTGCACGAAGTCCGGATGCAGCTCCCGGTCGTGCCGAACCGCACCGCCGAGGGTCGCCTGAGCCTCGAGCACCAGGACCGACCAGCCTTGGTCCACCAGGTGGTTGGCCGCGGTGAGCCCGTTGGGTCCCGCGCCGACGACGAGCGCGTCGTACGACGCCTGGCCTCCGGTCGCGGCCCGGCTCACGACTGGCTGTCGGGAGCGGCAGCGCGGTTCTCGGCGACGTAGGCCAGGCGCTTGAGCGTCTCGATGTTGCGCACCTCGATCATCTTGCGTCGGATCGGCGCGGGCACGAGCTTCCCCGGGCCGGAGGATGCGTCCTCCTCGATCACGACCTCGGTGTGGGCACCCACCGGGTGCAGGTGCAGGGTCACCTCGGCCTCACCGAGCGGCCAGGCCGCGGCCCGCAGCTTGAGCCGGGTGCCGGGATCCACCTCCAGCACCTCCGACTCGTCGTCCAGGACGATCGGCCAGACACCCACCGAGTGATGGATCTTGGCGCCCCTCGAGGGCCAGTCACCCGTGACGTCCCGCAACCGGGTCGCCCCCACCACCCACAGCGGGTACAGCCAGCCGTCGGCCAGCACGGCCCAGACCTCGTCGGGCGAGGCCTCCACGAGTCTCCGGTTCTCGGCCACCATGGAACCCAACGTACCGACGCCCACGGAACCGGACCTACCCCCTCCGGGGTGGGCGTCCATTGGTCGCGGTGGGGTACCGGTTCCCATGACTTCTCAGCTGTCGCTCTGGCGTGACCGTCCAGCGATCGAGTCCGACGAGCTCGGCGACCTCGACTTCGACGACGTCGTGGTCGGCGCCGGCCTGACCGGCCTCACGACCGCCCTCCTGCTCGCCCGCTCCGGCCGGCGGGTCGTGGTCCTCGAGGCTCGTGAGGTGGGCGCCGTCACCACGGGCAACACCACCGGCAAGGTCTCGCTGCTGCAGGGCACGCGTCTCTCGCGGATCCTCGAGCGGCAGTCGGACCAGGTGGCGCGCGCCTACCTGGAGGCGAACCGCGAGGGCCAGGCGTGGCTGCTGCGGTTCTGCGCGGACCACGGTGTCCCCGTCGACCGTCGTCCCGCGGTCACGTACGCCCACGACGACTCCTCGCTCGCGTCAGCGCACGGCGAGCACGAAGCGGCCCAGATGCTCGGGCTGCCCGTCCACTGGGAGACCCAGCTGGACCTGCCCTTCCCCCACCCCGGCGGCACGGTCCTCGATGACCAGGCCCAGCTGGACGCCATGGACGTGCTCGCGGCGATGGTCACGGAGCTGCGAGCGGCTGGCGGCACCGTCGTCACGGGAGCCCGGGTCACCGGCGCTCCGCTGACCGGCCCGGTGGCGGCGGACCTGGCGGACGGACGGCGCGTGCGAGGCGAGAACCTCGTGCTCGCGACCGGTACGCCGATCCTCGACCGCGGGCTGTACTTCGCCAAGCTGGAGCCCGAGCGCTCCTACGCCCTCGCCTTCGCCTACGACGCCGTGCCAGGGCAGATGCTGCTCTCCGCCGGTCCGCCGACCCGGTCGATCCGGGACGCCCGGTCCGAGGACGGACCCCTCCTGCTGATCGGCGGCGAAGGTCATGTGGTCGGCCGTGCCCAGTCGCCCGAGTCCCACCTCGACCGGCTCCGGGACTGGACCGAGCAGTGGTACCCGGGCGCACAGGAGACGCACGCGTGGTCGGCTCAGGACTACTCCACGCACGACGGCATCCCGTTCGTCGGCGCCATGCCTCGCGGGCGCGGTCACGTCTACGTCGCCACCGGCTACGGCAAGTGGGGCCTCACCAACGGCGTGGCGGCCGCGCTGTCGGTGACCCAACAGATCCACGGGAACATGCCCAGCTGGCAGAAGCCCATGAGCCGCCGGATCACCCGGCCCAGCGGAGCTCTCACCATCGGCCGTCTCAACACGCAGGTGGGTCTGCGACTGGTCTCGGACCTCCTCGCCGCCGAGGTGCGCGGGTTGCACGAGCCCGCGGAGGGCGACGGTGTCGTCGGTCGGCGCGGTGTGCTCCCCGTGGGCGTCTCCCGCGTCGGGGGTCAGCAGTGCTCGGTCGTCGCGCTCTGCACCCACCTGGGTGGCACCCTCAGCTGGAACGACGCGGAGAAGTCGTGGGACTGCCCCCTGCACGGCTCCCGCTTCGCGCCCGACGGTGAGGTGCTGGAGGGACCCGCGACCAAGCCGCTGCACCCGGCGAAGGGTCCGGGCGCCTAGGCTCGTCCCTCGTGACGCACAGCGACGCGGACGGGGCCCATCGGCTCCGGGCCGCCATCGTCATCGGGGCGCTGGGCGTCGTCTTCGGGGACATCGGGACCAGTCCCATCTACACGCTCCAGACGGTCTTCGACCCCTCCGACCCGCATCCGGTGCCGGTGTCCGACACCCACGTGTACGGCGTCGTCTCACTGATCTTCTGGTCGGCGATGCTGGTGGTGACCATCACCTACATCCTGCTGGCGATGCGGATCAGCAACGACGGCGAGGGTGGGATCATGGCCCTCATCGCGCTGATCCGACGGGGAGCGTCCAGCACCCGCGCGCGCGTCACCTCGACCCTGGCGCTCCTGGGCATCTTCGGCGCCGCGCTCTTCCTCGGCGACTCGATGATCACGCCCGCGATCTCGGTGCTCTCGGCGGTCGAGGGACTCAAGGTGATCGACCCTGGCTTCGAGTCGTGGGTCGTCCCGGCCACGGTCGTGATCCTGGTGATCCTGTTCGCCGTCCAGAAGTTCGGCACCGGCGCCGTCGGCCGGCTGTTCGGGCCGGTGATGATCCTCTGGTTCACCGCCATCGGCGCGTGCGGCATCTGGGGCGTCGCCCGCGAGCCCGAGATCCTCAAGGCGCTCTCCCCGACGTACGCCGTCGGCTTCCTCGCCGGCAACTTCCACGTCGCCTTCTTCGCCCTCGCCGCCGTCATCCTCGCGGTCACGGGTGCCGAGGCGCTGTACGCCGACATGGGCCACTTCGGCCACCGGGCGATCGCGATCGGCTGGCTGGTGCTGGTGCTGCCCGCCTCCACGCTGAGCTACTTCGGGCAAGGGGCCCTGATCCTCGCCGACCACCAGAACCTGAGCGCACCGTTCTTCCTCCTGACACCGGACTGGGCACGGATCCCGATGGTCCTGCTGGCCACGGCCGCGACCGTGATCGCCTCCCAGGCCGTCATCACCGGCGCCTTCTCCGTCGCTTCGCAGGCCGGCCAGCTCGGGTACCTGCCGCGCCTGCGGATCCTGCACACGTCCGACTCGACGTACGGGCAGATCTACGTGCCGTGGATCAACTGGCTGCTCTTCGTCGCGGTCATCACGCTGGTGCTCGCCTTCGAGAGCTCCGCCGCGCTGGCCTACGCCTACGGCATGACCGTCACCGGGACGATCACGATCGCGGCGACGCTCTTCTTCTACGTGGCCCACCGGCAGTGGGGGACGCCGTGGTGGATCCTCGGGCTCGCCGCCGTGCCGCTGATCGCCGTCGACCTCCTGTTCCTGGCCGCCAACCTCACCAAGATCGTGCACGGCGCCTGGCTCCCGCTGGTGATCGCCCTGTCCGCGTTCACGATCATGACCACCTGGCAGCGCGGCCGCATCTCGGTCACGCGCGAGCGTGAGGACATCGAGGGATCGCTCACGGAGTTCGTCCGCGACCTCAACGAGGCGGACGACGCGGACCGGGTCGGGGTCGTCCGAGGCACCGCGATCTTCCTCAACCGCGGCAAGGAGACGGCACCGCTCGCGCTGCGCGCCAACGTGGAGGCGAACCACGTCCGGCACGAGCACGTGGTGATCGTGACGCTCGAGATCGACACCATCCCCCGCGTCGACGAGTCCGAGCGGATCGAGTGCGACCCGCTCGGGCTCGAGAGTGACGGCATCACGCACGTGACGCTCCGGTTCGGGTACGCCGAGTCGACCGACGTCCCCGCCGCCCTGGCCCTGCTGGACCCCGAGCAGACCGAGGGCCCGATCGACCTGGACCACGCGACGTACTTCTTGTCGAAGATCCAGCTGCTGGTCGGACCCGAGCCGGTGATGGCTCGCTGGCGCAAGCGGCTGTTCATCGCGACCTCGCACATCACCGCGGACGCAGCCGAGCACTTCCACCTCCCGCGCGACCAGGTCGTCCTGGTCGGGTCGCACGTCGAGGTCTGAGCCGACTCAGGGGATCAGGACCCCCGGGTTGAGCACGCCGGTCGGGTCGACGGCTGCCTTCAGCCCTCGGAGCATCGCGACGCCCACCGGACCGACCTCCCGCTCCAGCCACGGCTTGTGGTCGGTGCCGACCGCGTGGTGGTGGGTGATGGTGGCACCGGCGTCGAGCATCGCGTCGGAGGCGGCGGCCTTCGCCTCGAGCCACCGCTCGAGCGGCTGCTCGACCGACGGCGAGGCGACGGTGAAGTAGAGGGAGCAGCCGGTCTCGTAGACGTGCGAGATGTGGCAGAGCACCAGCGCGCCGGGGAGCTTGTCCGTCAGCGCGGTCTGCACGTCGGCGTACAGGCGCTCCCGGTTGGACCAGAAGGTCGCGGTCTCCAGGGTCTCCACGAGGATGCCGGCGTCGAGGAACGAGTCGCGGAGGTACGGCGCGTGGAACCGCCCCTCGGACCAGGACCGGCCGCGCTCCTCGCCCAGCGGAGCGCCGCCGAGCGAGGTGAACGCGTCCGTGATCGCCTCGCGGCGACGGAGCGAGCCCTCGGACTCGTACCCGACGATCATCAGGCATCCGGCGGCGCCCTGGCCGCCGACGTCGGTCTGCCCGGCGAGGTTGACCATGGTCTCCAGCTCGTCGGAGAGGCGGAGGACCGAGGGACGCAGGTCGTTCTGCACGAGGTGGCGCATGGCGTCCGCACCCGCGGTGAACGACTCCCAGCTCCAGGCCTCGTAGCGGGGCACCTCGAGCCGGCGGCGCACGCGGACGGTGACCTCGGTGATGACGCCGAGGGTCCCCTCCGAGCCCAGGATCGCCTCGCGCAGGTCAGGGCCTGCGGCAGTGGCGGGAGCGGAGCCCAGACGCAGCTCGCCGGCCGGGGTCGCGACCCGCAGGCCCACGACCATCTCGTCGAAGCGACCGAAGCCGACCGAGGACTGGCCGCTGGACCGGGTGGCCGCGAAGCCGCCGATCGAGGCGAACTCGAAGGACTGCGGGAAGTGCCCGAGGACCAGGCCGTGCTCGGCCAGCAGCGCCTCCGCGGCCGGTCCGCGCAGACCGGGCTGGAAGGTGGCGGTCATGGAGACCGGGTCGACCGCGAGCAGCGCGTCCATGCGGATCAGGTCGAGCGAGACCAGCCCGGCGAACCCGTCCCGGCGGGCGGCGAGCCCACCGGTGACCGACGTGCCGCCCCCGAAGGGCACGACAGCCACGTGGTGCTCGACCGCCCAGGAGAGGACGGCGGCCACGTCGTCGTGCGACGACGGTCGTACGACGAGGTCGGGCGCGTCGGTCAGGTCACCCGACCGAGCCTTGAGCAGGTCCGGTGTGGACTTCCCCCGCGTGCGCAGGCGGCGCGACCCCTCGTCCGTGTGCACCCCGTCGGCGCCGACCAGCGCGCGCAGGGACGCCACCAGGTCCGGGGTCAGGCCCGGTTCGGGCAGCTCGACGGAGGAGACCGCCGGCGTGTCGTGGGTGCCGCCGAGGAAGGCGTCGGCCAGGCCTCGGGTGGACTCCGGCAACGCAGCGGCCTCGGCCGGGTCGCCCCATCGTTGGGGGTGCATCTCGAGCGTCATGCGTTACAGTGTTACATATGACGTCATTGCGTAACAGTGTCGGGGACCTCACCACCTCCGAGCGCCTGCTGATCGCCGCCCGCGCCTGCATCCTGGACCTCGGCTGGAAACGTACGACGCTGACCGACGTCGCCCACCGCGCGGGAGTGTCGCGGATGACGGTGTACCGCACCTTCGCCGACATGCCGACGCTCCTCGCCGAGCTGATGACGCAGGAGTGGGCCGGGGTCGTGGCCGAGGTGATCGAGGCGCAGCCGACCGCTCGCCCCTGGGCCGAGCGCATCGCCGGCGGCGTCGCCGGCACCGTGCTCGCCCTGCGCGAGAACGAGCTCTTCCGTCGGGCCGTCGACCTCGACCCCGAATGGCTCCTCCCCTACCTGCTGGACCGACGCGGCCGCTCGCAGGACGGCGTCCTCGAGGTCCTGTCCGAGCGGATCGCCGAGGGCCAGTCCGCGGGCGAGGTTCGGCCCGGCGACCCGGCCGTGCTGGCGAGGGCCGTCGTGCTGGCCGCTCACGGCTTCGCCCTCTCCCTCACCACGATGACCGACGAGGGCGTGACCACCGAGTCGCTCGACGCCGAGCTCGCCGAGCTGATCCGCAGGTACCTCGCGGCATGAGCGGCCCGGAGCACGCGAGGATCCACGCCGGCCTGGCCGGCGCCCCGGACTCCGTCGACCTCGTCGTCCTCGGGCTGGGCGTCACCGGGGCGGGTGTCGCCCTCGACGCAGCCGCACGGGGCCTCAAGGTCCTCGCCGTCGATGCCCACGACGTCGCGTTCGGCACCTCGCGCTGGTCCAGCAAGCTGGTCCACGGCGGCCTGCGGTACCTCGCCTCGGGCAGAGTCGGCATCGCCCACGAGAGCGCGGTCGAGCGCGGCATCCTCATGGACCGGACCGCGCCCCACCTGACCCGGCCCCTGCCCTGGCTCCTCCCCCTGACCCCGGATGTCTCCCGCTGGCAGGCCGCCACGGCCACGGCGGGGATCGGCGCGGGCGACCTGCTCCGACTCGGCGCGCGCACCAGCCGCGAGACGCTGCCCCGCCCTCGACGCATCAACGCGACCGAGGCGCTCCAGCTCGCGCCCTCGCTGCGCCGCGGCGGCCTGCGAGGCGCCTTGGTCTACTGGGACGGACAGCTCGAGGACGACGCCCGGCTGGTCACCTGCCTCGCCCGCACGGCAGCGGCGTACGGCGCCCACGTGCGCACGCGGACCCGCGCCCTGGTGGCGACCGGGACGCGGGTCGAGCTGCACGACGAGCTCACCGGTACGCCCTCGACGGTCACGACCCGCGGCGTCGTCAACGCCACCGGCGTCTGGGCCGGCGACCTCGTCGAGGAGATCAGGCTCCGGCCCAGTCGCGGCACCCACTTGGTCCTGCGTGGCGAGACCATCCCCCGACTTCGTACGGCCCTGACGATCCCCCTCGACGGGAGCACCAGTCGGTTCGTCTTCGCCCTCCCCCAGCCCGAGGGCACGATCTACGTCGGACTCACCGACGAGCCGGTCGAGGGGCCGATCCCTGACGTGCCCGAGCCGACCGAGACCGAGATCGACTTCCTCCTCGACGCGGTGTCGTCGGCGCTGGACCGGGCAGTCACGCGGGCCGACGTGATCGGCACCTTCGCCGGCCTGCGCCCGCTGCTCGAGTCCGACGGCTCCACGGCCGACCTGTCCCGCAGGCATGCGGTGCTCACGTCGAGGACGGGAGTCGTGACCATCGTCGGCGGGAAGCTCACGACCTACCGGAAGATGGCGCAGGACGCCGTCGACGCCGTCGGGCTGACCGCCGAGCCGTGTCGCACCCGGGACCTCCCGCTCCTGGGTGCGGCGCCCCGCGAGGAGCTCCGCCGGCTCGACGCCCCCGAACGGCTGGTCCGGAGGTTCGGCACCGAGGCGACGTACGTCCTCCAGCAGGCGCAGGCCACGACCGGCCTGCCGGCGGCCGAGCTGACCGCGCCGGGTCCCGGCGGCGTCACCTTGGCCGAGCTCGTCTTCGCCGTCACCCATGAGGGCGCCGCGGACGTGGACGACCTGCTGGACCGGCGCACCCGCGTCGGGCTGGTGCCTGCAGACCGGGCTGATGCGCTGCCCATGGCGGAGCGGGCACTGTCTCTCGCGCAGCGACGATCGCGCGGGTCACAGTGGTCTAGACCACCTGGTTCTGGGTGACGGTTCCCGGCGTAACCCGCCGAATTGAGCGTCGTTGTGTGGGCACCCCCACCCCCACGTCACCATCAGGACGGTCACACGCATGCTCCGGCTCCGTCGGCGGATCGGAACGGTCGCCACCCTCGCGATCGGCTCCGCTCTCCTCGCCCTCCCTTCCACGATCACACCCACGGCCCAGGCCGCCGACCCCTCGGAGTCCACCCTCGGTGCCCCCGCCGACGACGGCACGACGCCGACGACCCAGACGGAGACGTGGGCCGGCACCCTGGTCGGCACCGGTGCGCTGGACTCGTCGGCCTGTCTCGAGGGCGTCACCTGCGACTCCGAGACCTTGCACCTGACGATCCCGGCGGACTTCTGGGAGACCCACGAGGGCTCGGTCGACGTGCGCATCGACTGGACCGACTCCTCCGCCGACCTCGACCTCTTCGTGTACGACGCGGACGGCAACCAGGTGGCCACCTCGGCCAGCAGCGGCGGCACCTCCGAGGCGGTGAGCCTCGGCCAGGCCGCCCCGGGTGACTACACGATCACGGCTGCGTCCTTCCTGGGCGTGCCCGGCACGGCGTACACCGGGGCCGCGACCCTCAAGAGCCAGCGGCGCCTGGGGTCGATGACCCTTCCGGAGAACCGGCAGACCTTGATGAAGGACCTCACGGTGAAGTATCCGTTGCGGGTCATCTTCGTGGGCCGCACGCCCAGCGAGGAGGAGGTGGCCGAGCTCAAGAAGTGGATCCCGAGCCAGTACCAGCCGACCGTCGCGAACGTCGCCGGCTCCCCCAGCCCCGACGGCGTCCTCGGCCTCGCCTCCGGCCTGGTGAACTGGACGCGCGGCTCCTTCCCCACCGGCCAGGACCCGTACTTCCTCGGCACCCGCTACAAGTACGACGTGCACGTCTACGCCGCCACGGACGCCTACAGCAAGGCCCTCTTCGACGTGGCCGCGAAGCACACGGCGCAGGACCAGACCTTCCACGACCCGACGATGACCGCGCAGCTGGTCAAGTACGACCAGTCGTTCGGCAAGTACCGGCTCGCCAGCGACCCTGCCAGCCAGGTCACCAACCCGAGCGTCGTCGACCAGGTCGACGCGTACGCCGTCGAGGACTGGATGTGGCGCTCGCGGACGGACTCGCAGTGGCGCTGCGCCTTCACGGAGATCGGCGGCGACGACGCCTGTGCCCCCGCCAAGATCCTCCAGGACACTCCCGGCTACCACGACCCGTACTACGACAAGTTCGGGCTGGACCTCGACAAGATGCCCGAGGGTGTCAACAAGGGCAGCTCGTTCCTCTTCTTCGACACCTTCACGCCGCAGTACGCGAGCAAGTACTTCCGCCCGACGGCGTACCACACCTGGACCACCGACAAGGTGATCGACGGTGGCATCGTCGCGAAGCCGGAGTCCGAGGGTGGCTCGTGGCGGATCACCGACCCGGACACCAACGACTGGGCCGGCGTGGACTTCGCCCGCAGCTGGGGCGGCCGCTACCGCTGGCACTTCGTCGACCTGGGCGCAGCCCCCAACAACTACGAGAGCGCGGCCTGGCTGGGCAAGGGCGTGGACGCCATGTCCAACGACTTCCCCATGGGCGACCCGCCGATCTGGCAGTACCTGAACGACCCGCAGTGGCAGCAGGACCCCTGCCCGGCCACCGTCAACTCCTACGTCGGCGACCCGACACCGTGCACGATGATGCCGCGGCTGGCTCGCGACGTGTCCTACGGCTTGTTCTTCCGCTCCACCGCCGGCTACCTGTACCGGCCGATCCCGCAGGGCGACGTCTACTGGCTGGCCACGACGAACTTCACCGACTTCTACTCCCGGCCCCAGTGGGTCAACGGGGCGCCGGTGTCGGGCGACTACGGCACCTGGTGGACCGACCCGAGCAAGCTCTACAAGATCGACTCCGTCGACCAGGCGACGCACGACGACACGCTGCGCTGGCTCTCCTCGGCCATGCCGTACGTGCGCTGGGTGGGTCGCAAGGGCGAGACCATCCCGCTCTTCGACCCGCGCACCGGCCAGAAGACCGGGACGCTCGACACGTCGCCGAAGTACGCTGACCTGCCGGCACCGGAGTACCACGTGTCCCAGAGCGGCGCGGGCGTCGACCTGGTGCCGGAGCCGCTCTACGACGGTCAGCACGAGATCAAGCAGAACCCCGACGGCTCGACGATCGACCTCACGGAGTTCCAGAACCAGATCGAGAAGGCCAAGGCCTCCGGCCTGCTCGGGGTCACGTACGACGACTCGGTCAACACCGACATCATCCGCGACTACATCGACGCCCACCGCAAGGGCATGGCCGACATCGTGCCGGGCCTCGGCACGGTCCCGTCGCTGAACATGACCTTCGAGAAGGCCTACACGTGGGCTCTCCCGGCCATCGTCGGAGGGATCGCCCTCGCGGGTGCCGACGGCAACGCCTGGGGCGTGTTCAACAACGTCAACGACCGGTTCAAGGCCTGCTCGGCGAACTACCCGGTCTACGACCCGTCGACCAACACCGACGGCGACAAGGTGTCGCTGGCGCCCTGCACCCCGCAGCAGGAGAGCGGGACGGGCTTCAGCTACACGATCGAGCACGAGGCCGCCCACAACCTGGGCCTCTCGCACCCGCACGACGGCTCGTACGGCGTCGAGCGCTGCCCCGAGGGCGACCCGAACGCCGGGGAGTGGAAGTGCTACTGGGCCGGGCTCGGCTGGCTCATGGACGTCTCGGCCGCGCCGACGACCTACGCCATGGACTACCGGCCCTACGAGGTCGAGGACCAGGACCAGCTCCAGCGCGGTCACGTGGCGGAGTACCTGCTGGCCGGCCAGGACGCGCTCAACGGCATGCTGAGCGAGGAGTCCGCCGCGGGCCGCACCACCCCGGACCGCGCGTTCGACCGACGGTACGACGCGTACCTGGGCTACAAGGCGATCGCGGTGAAGCTGTTCAAGCGCGGCGACTACCTGCACGCGGAGTACGCCGCCCGCAACGCCGCTCTCGCGGCGCGGGGCTTCCCGCAGACCGCCAAGAACACCGTCGACCCGCGGCTGATCCAGGCCGGGCAGACCTTCTACTGGAGGATCAACCCGCAGCCCACTGGAGGCATCCGCTACGGGCGACGTGACTGATCTGGGACGACCCGCGTCAGCGCGTTCGGCGCGGGTCGTCTCGTTCCTGTTCGCCGTCGGTCTCGCCCTCCTCGGGCCGGTGCCGATGGCTCCGCCGGCCAGCGCCCACGCCACCACGGCGGCGTCCTGGCCGGCCAACGGACAGGTGCTCACCGTGGCCCCCGACCACGTCCTCGTGGAGTTCACGACCGAGGTCTCGCGCGACGCCGTCATCGCGATCGTCGACCCCCAGGGGACCTCGGTCACCGCGGGCGAGCCGACCATCAGCGGGCGCTTCCTCACCCAGCGGATCGAGCCGACCGGACAGCCCGGGACGTACGTCGCGGGGATCCACGTGATCGCCCGTGACCTCCACCCCATCGTGACCAGGCTCGAGTTCACCGTCGATCCCGCTGGCGCGGTCACCGCCAACCCGGCGGGCGACGAGCCGGACCTCACCGCGGCACCGGTCCGGACTCCCCCGGCGGAGACGTCCCGGGACCACACCAAGGCCCTGGTCCCGGGGATCCTGGTGGTCACTCTTGCTGCCCTGGTCGCGCTGGTCCTGCGGCGGCAGTCCCGCACCCCCACGCACTGAGCGAAGAGTTCACCCGCCGGTCACCCCGGTCTCCCCGGGCGGGCACCTGCGCCGACGAAGGTGCGAGTGGTTTCACCAGGCAACCACTCGAAAGGGCTCTTCCATGCTCAAGCTCAACCGCAACGCGGCACTCGTGGCCGCGCTGCTCGTCTCCCCCGCTCTCGCCCTCGGTGCGACGAACATCGCCCTGGCCGGACAGGGGCACGGCGGCACGCTTCCCCTGCTGGACCGCGCCGCCTCCGGCCCGGTCGACCAGCCCGGGGGCGCGACCCGTCTCGACGGCGACCAGACCGACCTGATCAAGGACTCGCTGCGCTCCGGCAAGGTGCGGAACGTCATCCTGCTGATCGGTGACGGCATGGGCGACTCCGAGATCACCGTCGCCCGCAACTACCTCGAGGGTGCGGGCGGGGCGTTCCCCGGCCTCGACAACCTGCCTCTGACCGGACAGATGACCCACTACTCGGTCAACCGCCAGACCGGGAGGCCCGACTACGACCCGGACTCCGCCGCCACGGGCACCGCCTGGTCGACGGGTGTGAAGACCTACGACAACGCGGTCGGCGTCGACCGGCACGGGACGGTGTACCCGACCCTGCTGGAGCTGGCCAAGAGGTCCGGCCGCGCCACCGGCGACATCACGACCTCCGAGGTCCAGGACGCGACCCCGGCCGTCGAGGTCTCGCACATCAGCCTTCGCTCCTGCTACGGCCCCGACGAGACGACGGCAACCTGCCCCGAGGCGGCGCTGGAGAACGGGGGCCGCGGTTCGATCACCGAGCAGCTGCTCGACACCCGCCCGGACGTCACGATGGGCGGCGGCCTCAAGACCTTCTCGCAGACCGCCAAGGCCGGTGAGTACGCCGGCAGGACGTTGCGGCAGCAGGCCGACGAGCGCGGCTACCAGGTCGTGACCGACCGAGCCGGCCTCGCCGGCGTGACCCGGGCCGACCAGAGCAAGCCGCTGCTCGGTCTCTTCGCCGCCGGCAACTTCCCGGTGAAGCTGGCCGGACCGACCGCGACGACGGGCGGCGCATCCGGTGCGGCTGTCACCTGCACCGACAACCCGGACTTCGCCGCGGTCCCACCGCTGAAGGACATGACCGACAAAGCGATCGACCTGCTCTCGGGCAGCAAGTCGGGCAAGAGGAACGGCTTCTTCCTCCAGGTCGAGAGCGCTTCGATCGACAAGCAGGACCACGGCGCCAACGCCTGCGGCCAGATCGGTGAGACCGGTCAGCTCGACGACGCTGTCCAGTCGGCTCTCGCGTTCGCGCAGAAGGACAAGCACACGCTGGTCATCGTCACGGCCGACCACGCGCACACCAGCCAGATCGTCGACTCGGTCCCGCCGGGCCTGAGCATCAAGCTCCACACCGCCGACGACGCCGACATGATCGTCTCCTACGGCACCTCACCCGCCGGCGGCTCGCAGCAGCACACCGGCACACAGGTCCGCGTCGCCGGCTACGGCCCGAACGCCGGGAACCTCGTCGGCCTCATCGACCAGACCGACCTGTTCTTCATCATGAGGCGGGCCATGGGCCTGGGCTGACGCTGCGTCGTTCTGGTAGGAACAGCCATGGGCACTCCTCCGCGCATGGTCACCGACGGCGGCCTCGAGACCGACCTGGTCTTCAACCACGGCCTCGACCTTCCCGAGTTCGCCGCCTTCCCCCTGCTCGACACCGACAGAGGGCGCGCGGTCCTGCGCGGGTACTACGCGTCGTACGCCGACATCGCTGCTCGGGCCGCAGCTCCCCTGCTGCTCGAGGCACCGACCTGGCGGGCGAACCCGGACCACGCCTCGCTCCTGGGCTACGACGCCGCGGCTCTGGACCGGGTCAACCAGGAGTCGGTGACGTTCCTCGCCGAGCTCGCGGCGGGCCGGGACGACCTGGTCGGCTGGGAGGTCGGGGGGACGCTCGGCCCACGAGGCGACGGCTACCGCTCCGACGGTCCCATCGACCCGGCCGTCGCGGCCGACTACCACCGGCCGCAGATCCAGTCCTTCAAGGACGCGGGAGCCAGCCGGGTCTCGGTGCTGACGTTGACCGAGGTCGGCGAGGCGATCGGCGTGGCCCGCGCCGCCGCCGACGTCGGCATCCCCGCAGCCATCGGCTTCACCGTCGAGACCGACGGCCGTCTGCCCGACGGCACCCTGCTCGCCGACGCGGTCGCTGCCGTGGACGCGGACACGACCCCGGCGTACTTCATCGTCAACTGCGCCCACCCGACCCACATCCTGGCCGGCCTGACCGACGGCGACTGGCGCGAACGCGTCGGCGGCCTGCGGGTCAACGCCTCCACCCAGAGCCATGCCGAGCTGGACGAGGCGGAGACGCTCGACGACGGCGACCCGGCCCAGCTCGCGCGGGACCAGCAGCCCTTGCTCGAGGCCTTCCCGAACCTTCAGGTGCTCGGTGGGTGCTGCGGCACCGACGCACGCCACGTCGCGGCGATGTGGGGCGTGGCTTAGCCGCCTCGGCTTCCCCGTCGGCTGGCTCAAGGCCGCGATGGTGTCGGGCCGGTCGGATGATGGCTGAGCCACTTGCCGTCCACAGATCTTCCTCATCGCACGTATGTTCGAGAGGATGGGTCCATGTCCACCACTCGGCTTCTCGACCCCGACGCTCTGTCGGCGCTGCAGGCCGAGCTGTCCAGCGCACTCGACTCCCCCAGCGGGCTGGACGACGCACAGCGGATCGACGCGATCCGGGCGTTGGAGCAATTGATCTGTACGGCGACAGCGGCGCAGGCGGCCTTGAGCGCCGAGCTCGCGGACTCGCGCGGTGACGACACCCGGGGCCTCGCCCACCAGGTGGCGTACGCGCGCCGCGAGTCGCCGCACCGCGGTCAACGTCACCTGTCATTGGCGCGGGTCATCCGGGATGAGCTTCCGATCACCTGGAGGGCGTGGCGGCAGGGTCGGATCACCGAGTGGAAGGCCACGCTCGTGGCTCGCGAGACCGCCTGCCTCACGCTGGCCGACCGACTGGCGGTGGACGCGGCCGTGGCGAGCGACGTCGACCGCCTGGAGGCGATGGGCGTCCGGCAGCTGCACCAGGCCACCGCGGCGAAGGCCGCACGGATCGACCCGGCGTCCGTGGTCGCCCGCAGGCGCCAGGCCGAGAACGACCGGCACGTGACGCTGCGCCCGGCCGCAGATGCCATGACCTGGTTCACCGCGCTGCTGCCCGTGAAGGACGGGGTCGCGCTCTACGCCTCGCTCCGGCGGCGCGCCGACGAGGCACGAGCCACGGGTGACCCCCGCACCCGGGGCCAGGTCATGTGCGACGAGCTGATGGGCCGGACCCAGACCCGCGTCAGCCTCGGGCTGGTGATGAGCGACGCCGCGCTCTTCTCCGGCGCCGACGACTCGGCCCACCTCGACGGGTACGGTCCGATCCCCGCCGAGCTGGCCCGCGAGATCGTCAGCGGCGCGCTGACCGCCGCCGAGCGCGTCGACGTACGCCGGCTCTTCGCCAATCCGGAGACCGGTGAGCTGGTCGCCATGGACTCCCGGAGCCGGCTCTTCCGTGGCTCCCTCGCCAGGTTCGTCAAGCTGCGCGACCGCGTCTGCCGCACCCCGTGGTGCGACGCTCCCGTCCGCCACGTCGACCACGTCACCGACCACGAGCTCGGCGGCCCGACCAGCGCCGCGAACGCGCAGGGTCTGTGCGAGGCCTGCAACTACGCCAAGCAGGCAGTCGGCTGGCGGGCCAGACCCGGGCCGGCGGGAGAGATCGAGACGACACTCCCCACCGGCCACCGCTACACGACTCGACCGTCGAGGGTCGAGTACGTCCTCACCGGATGACGCTCCCCCATGATGGGGCCGTGGCTCACTACCTCGGGATCGACCTGGCCTGGAGCACCCGTGCGCGGACCGGCCTCGCGGTCCTCGACGGCACCGGGGCGTTGATGGAGTCGACCGGCCTGGTCGCCGACGTCGACCTCCACGAGTGGATCGGTCGCTGGCCGGACCTCCGGGTGATCGGCATCGACGCACCCCTGATCGTCCCCAACGAGCTCGGCAGCCGGGAGTGCGAGCAGGCGATCGGGCGGGCCTACCGCCGGTACGACGCCGGCGCCTACCCGTCGAACCGGACCAATCCGTTGTTCGATCCTCCGCGCGCGCTCCGACTCGCCGAGGCGTTCCACTGGCGGACCGATCCCGAGACCGCTGAGCGTCCGCTGGCCCTCGAGGTCTACCCGCACGCCGGGATGGTCGGGCTGTTCCGCCTCGGCCGGGTGCTGCCGTACAAGGCACGGCCCACGCGCTCGGTTGCGGAGAGGAAGACGGCGCTCGCTCGACTGTGCGACCTCCTCGAAGGTCTCTCGCCGCTCCAGCTCACCGGCAGCTCGCGATGGGCAGAGCTGCGGAGCGCCGTGGACACCGCCGAGCGGCCGTTCCACCTGGGCCGGGTCGAGGACGAGATCGACGCGATCTTCTGCGCCTACCTGGCCTGGCTCTGGGAGCACGAGCCGGGAGCACTCCAGGTCTACGGCAGTGCGACCGCCGGCTTCATCGTGGCGCCGCCCCCGCCGACCCACGAGCCGGGTCACGAGCCGGGCCACGAGCCGGGCCACGAGCCGGGGAGGCGTGACCTGGGCCACGTCGGGTCGTTGACTGAGTGACCGCCCGGCACGAGCTCGGGGCCGTGCGGTCGGAGGAGTGGCTCTCCGCCCTCTCGGGACCGCCGCTCGGGCGGGCGGGACGTGTGGCCGACCCCGCGCATGGGAGCGCGCGAGACGGCCGGCACACGACCCGTCGGGCGGTGACGGAGGTCATCCTCGGTCTCACGTCGCGACGACGCTCCCCGTGACTTGAACCGCACTGTCTCGTTGCTCAAGTCAACCAAGGAGGTTCCACGTGCTCGGTTCCGCATCCCGTGTCCGCTTCTCCGGCGTGCTCGTCGCCGTGTTCTCGCTGCTGCTGATGGGTCTGGCCGCGGCCGGGCCGCAGGCACGGGCAGCCGGCGGTGACTTCTCCGCCCACGGGAGCGCCCGCCAGGTCTACGCCACCGGGCTGCCCGCAGGAGCGCCGGTGACCCTGGTCGACTCCCACGGCCGCGCCGTGAAGCAGCGGCAGGCCAACGCCCTGGGCGGCGTGCTCTTCCGGCACGTGAGGCCGGGGACGGGCTACCGGGTCAGGTCGGGCGGCGCCAGGTCGCCGAAGCTCACGGTGCACACCGACCGCGCCAAGCAGTGGAACTCCAGCATCTACGACCAGACCATCCCCAGCGACGGCTACGGCTACCTCACCACCCGGGACGGCACCCAGCTGGCCTACTCGGTGCACCCGCCGTCGGACCTCGGTGGCGTGGTCCCGGGCTCGGGCTCGGATCCGGGGGCTCCGACCGACGCTCCGTACCCGACGCTGATCGAGTACTCCGGCTACGGGTACGCCAACCCGGACGGCCCGACCAACGGCATCGCCGCCATCGCCAATGCCATGGGCTTCGCGGTCGTCGACATTCAGATGCGCGGCACCGGCTGCTCCGGCGGTGCCTTCGACTTCTTCGAGCCGCTCCAGTCGATCGACGGCTACGACATCATCGAGACCGTCGCCCGGCAGCCGTGGGTCAAGGGCGGCAAGGTCGGCATGATGGGCATCTCCTACGGCGGCATCAGTCAGCTGTTCACGGCCCGAACCCGGCCCCCACACCTCGCCGCGATCGCCCCCCTCTCGGTGATCGACGCGACCGCGACGACCCTCTACCCCGGCGGCGTCCTGAACACCGGCTTCGCGGTCGCCTGGGCCAAGGAGCGCCAGCAGGAGGCGCAGGCCGCCGGCACCGGCGCCGAAGGCACCCAGCCGTACGCCGAGCAGCGGGTGGCCGACGGTGACCAGACCTGCCGCGACAACCAGGTCCTGCACCCCGAGGCCGCTGACCTGATGAAGAAGATCAGGCACAACAGCCACTACGTCCCCAAGATCGCCGACCCGCTCGACCCCGTCTCCTTCGTGGACCGCATCCAGGTCCCGACGTTCATGGCCTGCCAGTTCGAGGACGAGCAGACAGGCGGCCACTGCCCGGCTCTGGTGCAGCACTTCACCGGCACCGACAAGAAGTGGTTCACCTTCACCAACGGCGCCCACGTCGACTCCCTCGACCCCGAGACGCTGAACAAGATGTACGACTTCCTGTCGTTGTACGTCGCCGACCAGGCTCCGGCCCAGAACGCCGCGCTCATCCACGCGGCAGCACCGGCGATCTACAACCAGGCGATGGGCATCCCTGCGGACGACCCGATCAACCTGCCGCCGGACCCGATCCAGGAGCAGCCGACCTACGACGCCGCGCTGGCGGCGTTCGAGCAGCAGAAGCCGATCCGCATCCTGTTCGACAACGGCGCCGGCACGGGCCCGACCGGATCCAACCAGCCCGGTGACCCCTACCCCGGGTACGAGCACTCCTTCGACACGCTCCCGGTGCCTGGGACCAAGGCGACGTCGTTCTACTTCGGCCGACGCAGCGCCCTGCACTCGCACGCCCCCGCGAAGGTGAACGTGGACCGGTACCGCTCCGACCCGCGGGAGCTCCCCGGAAACGACTTCACGGGTGACACCGGCACCGGCGGGCTCTGGGGCAACGCCTCCCAGTGGAGCTGGGACTGGAAGCAGCGCCGCGCCGGCACAGCCGTCTCCTACGTCTCCGCCCCGCTGTCCAAGGACCTCACCACCGTCGGGGCTGGCGCGGTGCAGGTCTGGGTCCGCTCCTCCACCCGGGACGTCGACTTCCAGGCGACCGTGAGCGAGGTGCGCGATGGTCACGAGACGTTCGTGCAGAGCGGCTGGATGCGCGGCAGTGAGCGCGAGCTCGCCACCTCGGCGCACAACATCATGAAGCAGCGTCCGACCAGGCTCGAGCCGATCCCGACGATGCGCCGGGCGGACGTCCGGCCGATGCCGAGCCGGCACTACACGAAGGTCGTGATCCCGCTGTACTTCCAGGGGCACGCCTACCGAGCCGGCTCCCGGATCCGGATCACTCTCTCCGCTCCCGGCGGGGAACAGCCGATCTGGGCGTTCGCGAAGGCGCGTCCGCGTTCGGGTGCCTCGAAGATCCATGTCGCGTCGTCGCGGCGCCACCCGTCCCGGCTGCTCCTGCCGATGATCCCGGGCGTCACGATCGACTCGCCCCCGCCGTCGCCCTGCCCGACCCTCCGCAACGAGCCCTGCCGCGACTACGTGCGGTTCTCGAATCGCTGACCCGGCAGGGTCCTCCTAGAGTCGAGGGGTGAGCGACTCCCGAGTCACCGTCGTCCTGGCCGGTACCGCCAACCTCGGCATCGCGGTGGCGAAGCTGGTGGCCGGGCTGGTTTCCGGCTCCTCGGCGATGCTCTCGGAGGCGGCGCACTCCTTCGCCGACACGCTCAACCAGGGGTTCCTGCTCGCGGCGCTGCGGCGCAGCGAGCGACCCGCCGACGACGAGCACCCCTTCGGCTACGGCAAGGAGCGGTACTTCTGGTCCCTGCTCGCCGCCGTCGCCGTGTTCGTGCTGGGCGCCGGCTTCTCCATCTTCCAGGGCGTGCAGTCGCTCATCAATCCTCCGGAGCGGGGCAGCCCCACGCTCTCCTACGTGGTGCTCGGGCTGGCGCTGGTCCTCGAGGGGATCTCCTGGGTGCGAGCGGTCTGGCAGCTGCGCGGCGAGGCCAAGGAGGACGGGACGAGCTTCCGGGACCACGTGTTCCAGGACGCCGAGCCGACGGTCCGCGCCGTCTTCTTCGAGGACACCGCCGCGGTCATCGGCATCGTCCTCGCTGGGGGTGGCCTCGTGCTGGACGAGCTCCTCGACAGCCAGCGGTACGACGCGATCGCCTCCCTCGCCATCGGCGTCCTCCTGATCGGGGTGGCCTACATCCTGGGAGCGCAGAACCGGGCGATGCTGGTGGGCCGGGCAGCGGACCCGGAGCTCGTGGCTGCTCTGAAGGAGGAGATCCGTGGGACCGAGGGGATCCGGGACGTCCTGGAGGTGATGACCATGCACCTCGGCGCGGACTCGATCCTGCTCGCTGCTCGCGTCGACGTCGAGCCCGACCGCGGCGCCGAGGACCTCGAGCAGGTCGCGGACGAGGTCGAGAGGCGTCTGCGGGAGGCGCACCCCTCGGTTCGCCACGTCTTCATCGACCCGACGCCGGGCGGCCCCACCGACGACGGGAGCTGACGGCGCTCAGGAGTCGGGCAGCAGACCGTCGCGGACCGCGATGGACAACGCCTCCAGCTTGGACCGAGCCCCCAGCTTCGCCGACAGGTTCGCCACGTGGTTGCGCACCGTGTGCACGCTCACGACCAGGCGCTCGGCGATCGCGCCGTTGGTGAGGCCCTCGGCCAACAAGGTGAGCACCTCCCGTTCGCGCTCGGTGAGTGCGGTCTGGATGGTGGTGCTGCCGCCGCGCTGCATCCGCGGCAGCAACCGGGCCAGCATCTCCGGGGAGATGACCGCCTCACCGGCAGCGGCCGCCCGGACGGCCCCGGTGACCTCCGAGAGGCTGCGCGTCTTGGAGAGGAACCCGGACGCGCCCGCTCGGATGGCACCCAACATGACCTGCTCCGCGGGACTCGCGGTCAGGACCACGACCGCGACCGAGGGCCGCAGAGCCCGCAGGTCGCCGATGGCGTCGACGCCGTTGCCGTCGGGCAGCCGGTGGTCGAGCAGGATCACGTCCGGCGCGGTGGTGGGGATCAGCTCCTTGGCCCGCGCGAGCGAGCCGGCGACGCCCACCGCGACGATGTCGTCCTCGGAGCCGAGCGCGTGCGCCAGCGAGCTCCCCAAGACGTCGTGGTCATCGACGATGAGGACCCGGATCCTGCTCGCTGCGTCCACCAGCACTCCCCCGAACCTGCCCCAGCACCCTTGCGAAGGTAGTGCCAAGGTACTAGAGATCTGACGCACGCGTGCCGTCCCCGCGAGTTCCGGTCGCGGGACACTTGGCCCGCACCGGGACCGGAGGAGGTGGGCATGGGGACGAGCACGATCAAGATCGTCGTCGCGGACGACGACGCGCGTGTCCGCGGCGCCCTCATCGCCCTCCTCAGGACCGACCGCCGCTTCGCTCTCGTCGCCGAGCTCTCCGACGGGTTGACGCTGGCTGACACCGTTCGGCGCACCGACGCCGACGTCGTCCTGCTCGACGTACGCATGCCGGGCGGCGGGGTGAAGGCAACGCGCTCTCTCCAGGAAGGCCCTCCGGTGGTCGTGGTGGCGATCTCGGCCGAGACGTCGTCGGCGATCGTGGCCGACATGGTGCGGGCCGGGGCGAGTGGCTACCTGGCCAAGGGGCACCTGAACGCCGAGCTCCCCAGCATCGTGGCCCGCTGTGTCGCCGGCGAGGTCATCCTTGCGGTCCCGACCGCCGCTCAGGCACTGAGGCGGCTGACGCATGTGCACTAGTCGGAAACCGCACGCTCGGCCCTCCTGCTCGGGGGACTGTCCGAGGAAGACTCTCCTGCATGCTTCCCGAGTACCTGGACGACGCAGATGTGGGCATCATGCTCCTGAGTCGAGCGTCCGGGACTCCGGAGATCGTCGACGCCGACCGGAGCGCGGCCGAGCTGCTCGGCCTGGACCGCTCGAGGTTGGTCGACCGGCCGCTGACGGTGTCCGGTCTCGAGATGGTCGGCAGCCACTGGACCGACCCGAGCGCGGACGGCGATTCCCCCGTCGTCGTCCGCGCCCGAGTCGGTCCAGCGGCGCGACGTCATCCCCTGACCGAGCGCGCTGACGGACGGCCGAGCGCTCTCTCGACTCGATCGCCCACGGCGGCAGCCTGGACGTCACCCCTACTCCGGGGGAGGGCGCCCAGCTCAGCCTGAGGCTCGAGTCGGCTCCGTCCGTGGCACTCGGCCTCGCCGATCAGGAGGCCTCCTGATCGGTCCCGTCCTCGACCGGGCCGAAGGGGAGCCAGAGCGCGACGGCCGTCCCTGCACCCGGCGAGGACTCGATCGTCAAGGTCCCTCCGGCCACGGCCGCACGGTCGCGCATGCCGCTCAGCCCCAGGTGGCCGGCCCTCACGACCGTCAGGTCCTCCGCCGTCCCTTGGCCGTCGTCGGTCACCCGGACTCGTAGACCGCCCTCCTCCGCGTCCAGGGTGACGACGACGTGCTGTGCTCGCGCGTGCTTGTGGATGTTGGTCAACGCCTCCTTCACCACGCGATAGGCGGTGACGCGGGTCGGCATGGGGGCGTCCACGTCCCCCTCGACTCGCCAGCGGACGTCGTTCTCGAACAGGTAGCCGGCCGCCTCCTCGATAGCGGAGCGCAGGTCGGAGCGCTGGGCGGGTGAGTCCAGGTCGAAGAGCAGGTGCCGCAACCGCGCCGACGCCGTCCGCACGGTCGCCCCGAGCTCGTCGCACTGCTGCAGCAGCTCAGGCGCCGCCCGCTCGAGCTGTCGGTGCATCACCAGCAGCCGCAGCTCGACTGCGGCCAGAGCCTGCACCGAGTCGTCGTGGACGTCTGCGGCGATGCGTGCCCGCTCGGCCTCCTGGGCCTCGACGAGGTCGTCGAGGAGCCGCTGCCGCTGACCGGCGAGCTCGCGCAGCTCCCGCTCGGTCGCCAGCTTCTCGGTGATGTCGCGTTGCGCGGTCGCCAGCAACCAGGGCGCCCCTGTCTCCGGATGCGTCACCAGGAAGCTGTAGACCTCGACCGGCACGGGAGGTGCGCCGTCCATCCGCCGCAGGGTCGACTCCCCCTCCCAGTGCCCCTGGCCGAGGACGGCGGGCTGCTCGATCTCGAACGAGGCCTTGAGGCCCTCCTCGGTGAGGTAGTCCGAGATCGAGGTCGTCCTGACGTCCAGGCCCGGAGGGACCGCCACCATCCGGCGGCCGGCCGGGTTGAGGTAGACGACCCTGCCGTCGAGCTCCGCGATCGCGATGAAGGTCGAAGCGGTATCCACGACGGACTTGAACTGGACCAGCTCCTCCTCCCCAGCCGCAATCTTCCGGTCAGAGTGCTCACGATCGACCTGCAGCGTCGTCAGGCCGCGCACGATGGCGAACAGGATCCCGATCCCCGCGAGGACCTCTGCGCCGTTCGGCGGCTCCGGTGGCAGGGTGAGGACGAGGACGCAGACGGCGGCCATCGTGGCAGGCACGGCGAGACTCGCCGGCTGCTCGGCCCGCGGTGCCGCGCTGCGCCAGGGGAGTGCCGCGGCTCCGGCGATGATCGCGGTGGCAGCGAGCGAGAGCGGCGCCAGGTAGCTGCCCGGGTGGAAGGTCCCGGTCACCGACTTGTACAGGTAGACCGCGTCCACCACGGCCGTCGCGGCCACCCCCACCAGCAGCGCCAGGGCAGCGGCCGAAGCCCGCCCCTGCGCGGAGACCACGAGCGCGCCGACGAGCACCAGGAGCGCGACGTCCACGATCGGATAGGCGACGTTGGTGGCCACCTGCGCGCGGGGGGCTCCCGGCCAGCTCGCCTTGACGAGCGGGTCGTAGAGCTTCGCGACTGCCAGCGCAGCGACGGTGAGCGCGGCCACGATCGAGTCCAGGACCAGGGTCCGCGACAGGCGCGGCCGGCTCTGCCACACCACGAGCGCCAGGCCGACGGCCAACGCGGCGTCGGAGGCGAGCCAGAGGCCATCGGCCAGGCTCGGGTACGACGGGGGCACCTGGGTGCGGACGTGCAGGACGAACACGAGGAACCCCGCCGCGCGCAGCGCCAGGTACGTGGCGATCGCCGCCCACGCCCAGCGGCTGCGCCGCCCCTCGGGCCACACCGAGAGGGCGAGCACCACGCACAGGACGTAGCCGCCGCACTGGGCCCACCCGTCGTACGCCGGGGAGAATCCGACGTGGTCGCGGACCCCCGGGATCGTGGAGTAGGCCAGCACCACGACCGCGGCCAGCAGCAGCACCGCCGCCACCGATGTGGGTAACCGTCGCGAGACCACCGAGAACCCCCTGCTGTCGACTCCCCCGTCGCCCCCTGCTGATTGGAGTATGCGGTGTTCCGATCCCGGACACCAGGGGACGCTCAGGCGTGGGGCCGTTCGTAGGCCACGAACGCACTGCCCCGCCTGGCCAGGAGCAGGGTCAGCAGGACCACGAGTCCCCCGCCCAGGGCGGTGGTGGGGCCGGCGCCCAGGGTCGGGGACACCAGTCCGTGCAGGACGTCGGCGATCCGCGGCCCGCCGGCGACCACCACGATGAACACGCCCTGGACGCGACCGCGCATCGCGTCGGTGGCAGCGCTCTGCATCATGGCATTGCGGAAGGCCGACGAGGCCACGTCGGCCGCGCCCCCCAGGGCCAGGAAGAAGGCGGCGGTCCACAGGAGCCCCGACATCCGCCCGTCGGCCACGCTCACCGCCAGGCCCATGCCGACGATGGCCAGGCCCCAGAGCACGATCGCGACGACCACCGCGAGGCCGTGCCGGCGGACGCGCGAGACCCAGCCCGAGAAGACCCCGCCGAGGAAGGCGCCGACGGGCAGGGCCGCGAACAGCACCGCCAGGGCCAGGCCGCCCCCGCGCGGACCCCCGAACTCGACGTGCGACATCTCGGGGATCAGGGCCCGTGGCATGCCGAAGACCATGGCCACCAGGTCGAGGACGAAGGACATGAGCAGCACGCGGTGGCCGCGCAGGTAGACGAACCCGTCCCAGACCGAGCGCAGCCCCGGGGTGCTCGGTGGCGCGTCGGCCGCTCGGTCGACCGGCATGGGGGGCAGCTGGAGCACCGCCCAGAGCGTGGCGAACAACGTCACGGTGTCGATGAGGTACAGCCAGGAGTAGCCGACCAGGGGGATCAAGGCGCCGCCGAGCAGCGGCCCGACGATCGCACCGGCGGTGAAGACCGTCATGGTGAGCGAGCTGGCCGCTGGGAGCAGCCTGGGTGGGACGAGCTTGGGGATGATCGAGCTGCGGGCCGGCTGGTTGACCGCGAAGCACGCCTGCTGGCTCGCGTAGAGCACCAGCAGCAGCCAGACGTTGCGGCTGCCGGCAGCGGCTTGCAGCCAGAGCCCCGCCGAGGACGCGATGAGACCGACGGTCGTGAAGGTCATCAGTCGACGACGGTCGAGGTGGTCGGCCAGGGAGCCGCCCCACAGACCGAAGACCACGAGCGGCACGAGTCCGAAGACACCGGTCAGGCCGACGTACGCCGAGGAGCCGGTGATGCCGTAGATCTGGGCCGGCACCGCGACCACGGTGAGCTGGGCGCCCACGACGGTGACGGCCTGCCCGGTGAACAGCCTGCGGAACTCCGGGATCTGGAGCGGACGTGTGTCCGCGAGCAGATGGCGAAGGCCCGCCACCTACACCTCCTGCAGGACGTTGCGCCCGTCCGGGGTGACGGGGTTGTCCTCGTTGATGGCGAGCACCGCGTCACTGAGCTCGGGTTGGACGTCGGTCGGGCGCCGGTCGAGATGGACGCCGGCGATCATGCAGCGAACCGAGCCACCGGCCAGCTCGATGGTCGGGATGTCGACCGAGACGATCTCGCAGGACTCCTCGATCGCGGAGATCTGGTCCTCGCGCAACGACCGGTAGGCCCGGGCGGACATCGCCATGATGTAGCGGCGACGGCCCTCGGGCGTACGACCGCACAGCTCGACGGCGTTGCCGGCGAACTCCCTGGTCTGGAGCTCGGTCAGCTCCACGACCGCGCGACCGTTGACCGACAGGCGCTCGCGCACCTGCTCCCGGCGTACGGCGTCCGGGATCATCCCGAGCGCGATGAGCGCCACCTCGGTGCCGACGCAGGCGATCACGTTCGTGTGGTAGACCGGCACGCCCTCGGAGTCGACCGCCTCGAAGGCCATCGGCTCGTAGTTGAAGTCGGCGCAGAACCGCTCCAGCACGTGGGTGTCGGCGCGGTGGCTGACGGCCGTGTAGGCGACCCGGGAGACGTGGTCGAGCACCATGGCGCCGGTGCCCTCGAGGAAGATGCCGTCCGGCTCCATGCCGGAGTAGTCGACGATCGTCTGGACGCGGTACTGGGACTTCAGCATCTCCAGCACGTCGGCCCGTCGCTCGTGCCGTCGGTTGGAGGCGTACATCGGGAAGACTCCCACCATGCCGCCGGCGTGGGTGGAGATCCAGTTGTTCGGGAAGACGCTGTCGGGCCGTGTGAAGTCCTCGTCGTCGAAGACGTGGACGCGTACGCCGGCCCCGCGCAAGGCGTCAGCGACTGCGTCCATCTCGGCGAGGGCGCGCTCGGCGATCTCGGCGTCGGTCTCACCGATCGGCGCCTCCCGCTGGAAGGCGTTGTCGGCGGCGGTCAACGGGTTGGGCAGGAACTTCTGCGCGCGGACCAGGATGACTGCACTGGGGGCCTGAGCACTCACGTCGTCGCACGTTAGACCAGGGTGATGGCGGTCTCCCATTCGGCCCGGGCTAGGCGGACGCGGTTGCCGGCTCGATGCTCGAGGCGGCCAGCCCAGGGAGCGTGACCGTGACCGTGGTCCCCTCGCCCGGAACCGACTCGATGCCGATGGTCCCGCGGTGGAGAGCGACGATGGTCTGGACGATCGGGAGCCCCAGCCCGGCTCCCTGCATCTGCCGGTCTCGCGCGACGCTGGAGCGGAAGAACCGGGAGAACAGCTGCTGCTGCTCGTGCTCGAGGATCCCCATGCCGGTGTCCCGGACGATGATGGTGGCGACCCCAGCCGTGTCGTTGAGCTGGAGCTGGATCCGCCCGCCGTCCGGTGTGAACTTGATCGCGTTGGACAGCAGGTTCTGCACCATGCGCTGGAGCAGGACCGGGTCGCCCTCACGGATGAGGGGACGGGGAGGGACGAAGACCCGGAAGTCCAGCCGACGTCCGGCCAGGAGCGGGGCGAGGGCTTCCTCGGCCTGCCGCACGATGGAGCACAGGTCGGTCGCGCTGGGGTCGAGGGACAGGGACGCCGTCTCGGCCGCGGACATGGTCAGAAGGTCCTCGACGAGGCTCTGGAGGCGACGACCGTTGCGGTCGATCCGCTCCACGAGCTCGGCCTGGCCGTCGTTCAGGTTCCCCGGAGCGCCGTCCTGCAGGACCTCCAGGTAACCCAGGATGCTGGCCAACGGTGTGCGCAGCTCGTGGCTCACGGTCGCCAGGAGGTCGGACTTCACCCGCTCGGCCTCCCGGAGCCGCTCCAGCGCCTGGCGCTCGGCGCTCAGGCTGTTCACGAGGGCCACGTGAGCGGCCTCCCGGTCGGTGATGTCCTCGGCCGTCATCAGGTAGCCGGCTGACCCGCCGCGGTCGTCGGGGATGAGCGTCAGGCTCATCCGCATCGTCCGCTTCCCTCCGTCCGCCCCTTCGAAGGACCACAGCCGGTCGACGTCACCGCTGGCCACCGAGGCGGCGCAGATGCTCTGGAAGGTCGGCTCGGCCTGCAACGCGTCGGCCTGACGCTGCAGCTCGCTCGGGGGCCAGAGCGAGTCCGGGAGGGTACCGATCACCTCGTCGGCCGTCAGGCCCAGCATGTGCTCGGCGCCAGGGTTGAAGCTCGTGATCCGTCCGTCCGACCCCATCGTGACGACAGCCGTCCCGGTCGCGTACGCCACCAGGCGCTCCAGCTTCGCCCGCTCGGCTTCTGCCATGGACGCGGAGACGCGTTGCTGGGTCAGCATGACCGACAGGGGCAGCAGGATCAGCCCGCAGTCGAGCAGGAACAGCTGGAGGACGGCGACCGCGACCTCCGGCGCGACGCCGTAGTGCTGCTCGAAGCCCCAGATCGGCCCGACTTCGTTCGTGGTCAGGACCACGGCGATCACGCCCACGCCGAGCAGGACCAGGGACGCCTCACGAAGCCGGCCGCGGAACCCGTGCCAGGTGAACATCGGCATGACCGCGAAGACGATCGGCGGGAACTCCGAGAAGAGGAACACGGCCGCCGCGGTGACCAGCGTGATGGCGGCCTGGATCACCCGCTCGCGCTTGCCGGCCAGCGGGGAGAAGTCAGGCGAGCGCAGGAACAGGGGAAGCACGACCATGAACGCCGCGGCACAGGAGCCGAACCCGGCGAGCGCCGCGAGACGCCAGTCGCCCGCCCCGGTGGCGACACTGGTGAGCGCAGCACCGATCGCGCCGACCAGAGAGCTCGGCGCGATCGCGCCGATCATCCGGGACACGTCGCCCTCGACCATGAGAGCCGGGGTCTCGTCCTGGCCCCGCGTCAGCCGGTACGCCAGGAGCCACGCCGCCAGCGCAGAGGTCGTTCCCCACCCGAGGGCCTGCCAGAGAGCCGCGCCACCGATGACGTGTCCGACCACCGCCAGGACGAAGCCGGTGGGAAGGACGATCTGTCGGCGCCCGGTCGTGCGGATCAGCCAGCCGGCGAGCAAGGCTGCCGGCGGCCACACCATCGGCACCTGACTGGCACCCTCGGTGTCGAGGGAGAGGAGGATCCCCGAGACGAGGATGAGCAGCGGCATCCATGGATCGCCCGGCCAGGGGCCGACACGACGCCGATCCGTCGACTGACCTTCCCCCACCAGGACCCCCCAGAGCTCCCGAGCACTTCGGTCCGAGGCTGCCCAGTGCACACCTCAACGAGTCGAGTATGCGCTGATCACAGGCCCGAGCGCGGCACTTTTGCCGGGTTCGTTCCCCGCATCACGGACGTTCAGGGCCCGTCCGCTGGGCGCAGGTCGGCGACGCGGCGCCGTGCCTGGACATCACAGCTAGTCGAGCACGGCGTCGATGGTCTTCTTCAAGGCGCTGGGCTGCGAGGGGCGCTTCGGCGCCTTCCGGCGCAGCGCCGCCATCTCGGCTCCGATCTCCTGGAGGACCTTGCGCCCCAGACCCTCGCGGACCTTGGGGAACCACTCCTCCTCCTCTTCCTCCATGTGGTGCTCGACGTTCTCGATCAGCACGGTGGTCTTGGCGGCGAAGCGCTCGTCGTCCGGCTTCATCATCGACAGCTCGACCACGAGCACGTCGGCGACGTGGTGCTCCTCGTAGGACTCCAGCACGTCGTCCTCGACCTCGGGCAGCAGCTCGCGGACCCGCGGGTACATGACTTCGTTCTCGAGGTAGGTGTGCACGGTGAGCAGCTCGATGATCCGGTCGACGATCCTGCCCTTCGCCTTGGTCGCCCCGGAGCCGGCCTTCTCGAACTCCCGGAAGGCCTTGCGGATCTGCTTGTGGTCGTCCTTGAGCATGACGATGGCGTCGGTCGACAAGGGGGCTCCTCGTGAGGTCGGGGTGTGGTGCCCGTCGGTACCCGCGGTCTCCCGAGCCATGCACGAGCGCTCGTACGCCCGACGCGGCGCCGGTGGCTAGGGTGCCGACGGAGAGAAGGAGGCCCGTGAGCAGTCAGCGACCCGAGGACCGGACGGGTGTGCCCGACCCGGACGTCGCGGACACTCCCGACTCGACCCACCGGAGCCGGGCCGCGCTCCTGCTCGTCATCGCCGCCGGAGGCGCCCTGGGGGCGGTGGCGCGGTACGCCGCCGGGCAGGCGTGGCCGACAGGTGACGCGTCCTTCCCCCTGACCACGCTCCTGGTCAACGTGGTCGGCTGCGCCCTCATGGGGATGCTGATGGTCCTGGTGACCGAGCCTCGCCCGGCTCCGGCACTCGTGCGTCCGTTCCTCGGCACCGGCGTGCTGGGTGGGTTCACCACCTTCTCGACGTACGCCGTGGACGCCGACCGTCTCCTCCGCCTGGGGGACGCCGGTCTCGCGCTGCTGAGCCTGGTCCTGACCCTGGTGCTTGCCGTCGCCGCGGTCTGGGCCGGGGCGGCCGCCACCCGGGCTCTGGTCCGGAGGTCGTCGTGACCTGGGTGCTGGTGCTCGTCGGCGGGGCGGTGGGCGCACCGGTGCGCTACCTGGTCGACCGCGCGGTGTCGGCCCGCGTACGGGAGGGCCGGTTCCCGTGGGGGACGTTGACCGCGAACCTGCTGGCCTGCGCGCTGCTGGGTGTCGTCGCGTCGTCCGCCGGCGCCTCACCCGGGGCCATCGCGCTCCTCGGGACCGGTCTGGCCGGGGCGTTGAGCAGCTACTCGACGTTCGGGTTCGAGATCGTCCGGCTCGCGGAGACCGGAGCCGCCCGCCTCGCCGTGACCTACGCGCTCGCGAGCCTCGTGCTCGGGGTGCTGGTGGCCTCGCTGGCGGCGGCCCTCGCGCGCTGATCAGGGCCCGGGCGGTCAGGCCAGCAGCACCAGCGAACCGAGCGCCACCATCCAGGAGAGGAAGGTGCCGAGCAGGAAGTACTCGGTCAGCGAGTGGATGCCCGGCCCCCGGTCGGCCGGGTCACGGGCGGCCTGGAGCTCCGGGTAGCGCAGCAGGCCCTTCGCCGCGACGACGATGCTGGCCGCGGTGAGCTGACCGGCCAGGGCCATGCCGACGATGAACACCCGCTCCATCGGCCCGAGCAGCCGACCACCCTTGAGCGGGGGCTCCTCGGAGTCCCGTCCGTGCGATCGTGCGGGGTTGATCGTCCCGGTCGCGGCGAGGACCAGTCGCACGATGACGTTGCCCGTGGAGAGCTGGACGAGGAACACCCCGGCGAGCAGCAGCGCGGCGTCGGAGGTCATCCCCTGGACGAGCCCCCAGTGGGTCTCGATCAGCCAGTCCCCCAGCACGCCCTCCGCCGGGTCGTTGAGAGGGCTGGCCGCGAGGGCCACGAGCACCGAGACCGCGAGCACCGCAAGGGGCACGAGCGGACGGCTCTCGCGGAACCCCGAGGTGACGGTCTGTCCCCACGCGACCACGACCGCGACCACGACGAGCAGCGCGACGATGTCCCGGGGTTCGGTCAGCCCGGCGAGGAGCGCCATGACGACGCTCACGGTCGCGCCGGTGCACTCCGGGACGATCCGAGCCGAGTGACGCGTCGTCACGAGGAGCGAGAAGACCAGGTCGGTCAGACCGATCCCGATCAGCAGCAGGCCCAGCCAGCTCATGAGGCCGCCCCCTGAGGACACGAGCGGAGCGAGGCCCGGAGGGGGGCGCGCCGAGTGAGCAGTCCGACAGAGCTCATGAGGCCGCCCCCTGAGGACACGAGCGGAGCGAGGCCCGGAGGGGGGCGCGCCGAGTGAGCAGTGAGACAGAGCTCATCTGACCTCCCTCAGCAGCGCGTCCTGCGCCACCAACGTCGCCAGGTCATCGTGCCGCACCCGCTGGCTGACCGCCGAGGGGGACACGCCCAGCTCGTCGGCGAGCTCCCGCTGCGTACGCCCCTCGAGCAGCCCTTCGAGGATCTGCGCCGAGCGTGCGCCGAGCCGGGACAGCAGGGCGTCGCGGCCGAGGAGCACGGCCTCGATCAGCTCCTGGTCGGGCCCGCGGTACGCCGTCCGCCGTCCTCGTGAGGCGTGCACCGCGTCGATGGCGTCTCGCGCCAACCACCAGCCGGGCCCGTCCTCGATCCCCGTGGCCTCGTCGAGGACGCTCAAGGGCCCCCACCCGACGCCGTAGCGGCACTCGACGTCCGGCGCCAGCGCCAGCCGGAGCCGCAGCACCGCCGTGAGGGCCTCCCCGCGCGTGGCGAACCGGCCCTGGAACTCGTCCCCGGCCTGGATCCGGAGGGGGATGCTCGGCGAGAGCTCGTCGTTGACCCGGGTCACCGCCGCCGCGAACCGCTGGTGCAGCCCGACGCGGTCGACCCGCGTGCGCGAGGAGATCACGTCCCCCACGAGGGTGGCATAAGATTTCTGCTTCACTTCATCAGTATGAACCTATTGGCTTCATATAGCCAGAGTTCAGCAGATGTCTTCACTGACCACCGTAGAGGATCGCCGCCAGCCAGCCCGCCACCAGGTCGGGATCGTGCTCCATCGCCGGCGCGGCGACGACCAGCTCGTTGACCACCGTGCCGGGGACCGCCCCCTCGCGGAACGCCCCGCACACCAGTACCCGGTGCTCCTCGACCCAGGTGACCAGCCGCTGGTTCACCACCTCCGCCGCCCCCGGCGCGTGCAGCAGGAACGTCGAGGTGTGCGGGGGGTCGGGCTGGCAGTGCAGCCCACGCTCGGCCAGCCCCGCGGCCAGCGCGCGGGCCCACGTCCGCCGCGCGGCCATCTGCGGCCACTCCTGCTCCAGACCCACCAGAGCGGTGACCGCCTCGGCGGTGAGGTGGAAGATCGTGCCGCCCATCCGGCGGCGCCACAGCCGGGCCTCCTCGACCACGTCCGTGGGACCGAGCAGAGCGGCGCCCGCGACGCCGCCGAGGCCCTTGTAGAAGGAGACGTACATCGTGTCCGCGAGCGCCATCACGTCGGAGAGCGGACGGTCCCAGTGCGGCTGCGCCTCCCAGATGCGGGCGCCGTCCACGTGCACCGCCGCGCCGCGCTCACGGATGGCCTCGCTCAGACCCACCAGGTCGTCCCAGTCCGGCAGTGCGCAACCGGCGTCGCGCTGCGGCAGCTCCAGCAGGCAGGCGGCCAGCCGTCCCGGGATCGCCTGCAGGTCCTCGACTGTGGGCAGCGCCTGGCCCCGCGAGACGTGCTCGAACTCGAAACCGTGCAGGCGCCTCGGCCCGTCGTCCTCGTGGACGAGGAGGTGGGACTGCTCGGGGATGGCGATCCGCTGGGTGCCTGCCCGGTCCGCCCACACGCGCAGGGCGCACTGCTGCGCCATCACCCCGCTGGGGAAGAACGCCGCGGCGACCTCCGAACCAGGGGCACCGAACAGCTCGGCCAGCTGGGTCTCGACCATCGCGAGGGCACCGCCGGTGCCGTAGCGATCCCAGTCGAGGTCGAGCTGCTCGGCTGCCTCTGCGGCCGCGCGGAGCACCTCCGCGGGGCTGCGACGCGGGTGCCAGAAGACCGTGGTGGTCGCGGCGTCGGCGGCCGCGCGGAACCGTGTCTCGAAGTCGTCCGGCACGCCCTCAGCCTGTCACGCCCCCAGGGTGCCGTCATCTCACTTTCCGGGCCTCGACCTACTCCCAGAAGATCCGTTCGACCACCGCGTGCGTGCGCCGCGTACGACGCAGGTAGTCGTTCACCATGACGTCCGACCCTCCCGGCGGGTACCCGACGGCGACCGCCACCGCCGCTCGCTCCCGGGTGTCCCGGGGCAGCTGGTCGCCGGGCTTGCCGCGGACCAGGGTGATCGCGTTGCGCACGCGGCTGACCGTCCGCCAGCCCTCGGCCAGGACCTCGGCGTCCCGCGCGTCGAGGAGTCCCGCCTCGGCGGCCGCCGCCAGAGCCGGCAGGGTCTGGGGGGTACGTAGCGACTCGACCTCCGCGGCGTGCCGCATCTGCAGCAGCTGCACCGTCCACTCGATGTCGGTCAGGCCGCCGCGGCCCAGCTTGAGGTGGGTGTTGCGGTCGGCGCCCCGCGGCAGCCGCTCGGTGTCGACCCGCGCCTTGATCCGGCGGATCTCCATGATGTCGGACTGACTGAGTCCACCCTCGGGGTAACGCAACGGGTCGATCAGCGTCGTGAACCGCGCGCGGACGTCGGGGTCGCCGACGACCGCGTCGGCGCGCAGCAGCGCCTGGGCCTCCCAGACATGGCTCCACTTGGCGTAGTAAGCGGCGTAGGAGTCGATCGTCCGGACCAGCGGCCCCTGCTTGCCCTCGGGCCGCAGTCCCGCGTCGACCTCGAGCACCGGGTCCGGCCCCGGGAGGGACAGCAACCGGCGCACCTCGTTCGCGACCGCCTGGGCATAGCTGCTCGCCTGGCTGGCGTCGGCGCCGTCCAGTGGCTGGTGCACGAACATCACGTCGGCGTCCGAGCCGTAGGACAGCTCGAACCCGCCGTACCGGCCCATCGCCACGATCGCCATCGCCGTCGGCGCCGCGTCCAGGGACCGGGCTGCCAGGACGGCGGTCTGCGCGGCGTCGAGCGTGGCCTCGAGGGTCGCGTCGGTCAGTCGGGTCAGGGCCCGGCCGACGTCGGCGACGTCGATCAGCCCGAGCAGGTCACCGGCGGCGATCCGCAGCAGCTCCCGCCGTCGTACGCCGCGGATCTGCCGGACCGCGTGCTCCGCGGACTCCTGGCGCCGGGAGGTGGCAAGCATCTCGGCGGTGAGCGCCTCCGAGGAACCTGCCTCCTCTCCGGGAGGGACGAGGTCCTCCCCCAGCATCTTGACGCCCTGCGGCTCCCGTTCGAGCAGGTCCGAGGCGTAGCGCGAGGTGGCGAGCAGGGTGGCGAGCCGTTGAGCGACCTCGCCCTCGTCGCGCAGGGTCGAGAGGTACCAGGGAGTGGAGCCGAGGTGCTCGGAGATCTTCCGGAAGCCGAAGAGCCCGTAGTCCGGCTCGGGTGCGTCAGCGAACCACTCGAGCATCACCGGCAGCAGCGTGCGCTGGATCGCGGCCGTGCGGGACACCCCCGACGTGAGTGCCTCCAGGTGACGCAGCGCCGCTCGGGGGTCGGCGAAGCCCAACGCGGCCAGCCGCTGCTCGGCCGCCTCCGGCGAGAGGCGTACCTCCTCGCCGGGGATGCGGGCCACGGTGGAGAGCAGCGGCCGGTAGAAGAGCTTCTCGTGCAGCCGGCGGACCTCGAGCCGGTGGTGCTGCCAGGCCTTCTCCAGCTCCGCGACCGGCTCCTTGTGGAACCCCATGCTGCGGCCGAGCCTGCGCAGGTCCTCCTCGCGCTCCGGATCGGGTACGACGTGCGTGCGGCGCAGCCGGTACAGCTGGAGCCGGTGCTCCATCCGCCGCAGGAACGCGTAGGCCTCGTGCAGCGACTCGCCGTCCTCCCGGCCGACGTACCCGCCCTCGGTCAGCTCGTGCAGGGCCGAGAGGGTGGCGCTGTCGCGCAGCCGCGGGTCACCTCGCCCGTGCACGAGCTGGAGCAGCTGGACGGCGAACTCGACGTCGCGGAGGCCGCCGGAGCCGAGCTTGAGCTGGCGATCGGCCTCGTGGGCCGGGATGTTCTCCAGCACCCGGCGGCGCATCGACTGGACGTCGGCGACGAAGCCCTCGCGCTCGGCCGCCTGCCAGACCAGCGGAGTGACCATCTCGACGTACTGGCGACCGAGCTCGGCGTCACCCGCGACGGGCCTGGCCTTGAGCAGGGCCTGGAACTCCCAGGTCTTGGCCCAGCGCTCGTAGTAGCCCTGGTGGCTGGCGAGGGTGCGGACGAGCTGGCCGGCCTTGCCCTCGGGTCGCAGCGCGGCGTCGACCGGCCAGAGGGTGCCCTCGGCGGTGTGGTCGGAGCAGGCCTGCATGAGGTGCCCCGCCAGCTGGGTGGCGACCCGGATCGCCTCGGCCTCCTCGACGCCGTCGTGCGCGGGCGCACAGACGAAGATCACGTCGACGTCGGAGACGTAGTTGAGCTCGTGGCCGCCACACTTGCCCATCGCGATGACCGCGAGCCGGGTGAGGTCCGCCTTCTCCCCCACTCGCGCCCGGGCGATCGCGAGCGCCGCCTCCAGCGCGGCCGCAGCCAGGTCGGAGAGCTCGGCCGCGACGTCGTCGACCGCCTGGTGGTGCGCCAGGTCGCGGGCCGCGAGCCGGAGCAGCACTCGGCGGTACTCCGCGCGCAGCGCGTCCAGGGCCTCGCGGTCGGGCAGGCTCGCGGTCGGCGTCGCCTCGGACGGGTCGGCCCCGACGGCGCGCAGCAGCGCCGCCTTCACCGCGAACGCGGCCGCACGGGTCGAGCCGAGCGTCGGGTCTCGCAGCTCGGTCCAGTGGTCCGGGTGGCGCGCGAGGTGGTCGCAGAGCGCCTGGCTGGCCCCGAGCACCGAGAGCAGGCGCATGGCGGTGCCCTCGTCCTCCGCCAGGGTCCCCAGCAGCTGGTCGGGGTCCTCGGCCGCCTCGGTCAACCGGGTCAGCCCGTCCAGGGCGAGGTCCGGGTCGGCGGTGCGGGCCAGGATGTCGACGACCTCCTCGAGGCCGTCGGCGCGGACCTGTCCGAGCCGCGCCAGACCGGCCGTGGCCCGCTCGGTGTCGTAGAAGCCGGCCCGGGCCAGGGCGGTCCTGCTCGTCAGCGGTCGACTCACGCCGAGCCCCGTGCCAGTGCGGCGAACCGGCGCGCGACCGGCTCCCAGCCAGCCGCCAGGTCGTCGTCCGCCGCGGCGATCGCTCCGAGCAGCCGCTGCGGGTCGATGCCGCGGGCCAGGTGTTCGTCGCGGTCCTCCTCGAGCCACTCGGCGCAGATCAACTCCGTGACCTCGGGGTGCATCTGCGTGCCCCAGACCGTCGGTGCGAAGCGGACGACCTGCACCTCTCCGTCCGCGGTCGCGGCGAGCACCGTGGCGCCGTCCGGCACGGCGGTCACCAGGTCGTGGTTCCAGTGGATCGCCAGTCCTGGCCGGGCCCCGCCGAAGAGCGGGTCGTCGCCGGCCCCGGCCCACCCGACGGGGAGCACGCCGACCTGCTGACCACGCGGGTTCACCTCGACGGTGCCCCCGAGCGCTCGCGCGATGACCTGGTGACCCAGGCAGACCCCCCACGTCGGCGTGCCCGAGTCGGCCGCCTCGCGCACCAGCGCCCGCAGCGGCGCCAGCCACGCCACGGAGTCGTCGTTGGCCGACATCGATCCGCCCAGCACCAGGAGACCGTCGTACGACGAGAGGTCCGGCAGGTCGTCGCCGGCGTACGGGCGGCAGACCTCGAGCTCCGCCCCTGCGGCGCGCAGCCAGTCGCCAAGCCGAGCCGGCGAGCAGCCGGTCTCGTGCTCGACGACGAGGATGCGGGGCGCGGTCATGACTGGCTGGACGACCCCGTCAGATGACGGGGAGCATCCGGTCGCGCTCGAAGGCGGAGACCTGGATGCGGTACTCCTCCCACTCCTTGCGCTTGTTGCGCAGGAAGAAGTCGAAGACGTGCTCCCCCAGCGTCTCGGCCAGCAGCTCGGACTGCTCGGCGATGGTGATGGCGTCGTAGAGGCTCTTGGGCAACGGCTGGATGCCGAGGCTCTTGCGCTCGCGCTCGTTGAGCGTCCACATGTCGTCCTCGGCCTCGCGCGGGAGCTCGTAGCCCTCCTCGATCCCCTTCATCCCGGCCGCGAGCACGACGGCGTACGCGAGGTAGGGGTTGGCGGCCGCGTCGATCGTGCGGACCTCGATGCGGGTCGAGACGCCCTTGTTCGGTTTGTACATCGGCACCCGGATCATCGCCGAGCGGTTGTTGTGGCCCCAGCAGATGTACGGCGGTGCCTCGTCGCCGGCCAGCAGCCGCTTGTAGGAGTTGACCCACTGGTTGGTGACGACGCTGATCTCGTCGGCGTGCGTGAGGATGCCGGCGATGAACTGGCGCGCGGTCTTGGACAGCTGGTACTCCGCGCCGCCTTCGAAGAAGGCGTTCTGGTCCCCCTCGAACAGGCTCACGTGCGTGTGCATGCCCGAGCCGGGGTGGGTGGTGAACGGCTTGGGCATGAAGGTGGCCCAGATCCCCTGGCTCAGCGCCACCTCCCGCACGACCGTGCGGAAGGTCATGATGTTGTCCGCGGTGCTGAGCGCGTCGGCGTACCGCAGGTCGATCTCCTGCTGGCCCGGTCCGCCCTCGTGGTGGCTGAACTCCACCGAGATGCCCATCGACTCCAGCATCGTGATCGCCTCGCGGCGGAAGTCCGACCCCATCGACTGCGCGGTGTGGTCGAAGAAGCCGCTGCGGTCGACCGGTACCGGCTCGACCCCGGGCTCCGGGATGTCCTTGAACAGGTAGAACTCGATCTCGGGGTGCGTGTAGAAGGTGAAGCCCTTGTCGGCGGCCTTCGACAGCGTCCGCTTGAGGACGAACCGCGGGTCGGCGTAGGACGGGGCGCCGTCGGGCATCACGATGTCGCAGAACATCCGCGCCGTCGCCGGACCCTCACCTCGCCACGGCAGGATCTGGAAGGTCGCCGGGTCGGGCTTGGCGAGCATGTCGGACTCGTAGACGCGAGCGAACCCCTCGACCGACGAGCCGTCGAAGCCGATGCCTTCCTCGAAGGCGCCCTCGAGCTCAGCCGGCGCCACCGCGACCGACTTCAGCGACCCCAGCACGTCGGTGAACCACAACCGCACGAACCGGACGTCCCGCTCCTCGAGCGCACGCAGCACGAAGTCTTCCTGCTTGCCCATGGGCCCACTATGTCGCAGACGTGTTTCGGCTGTGTGACGTCGTGGGGAATCTCCTTACCAGCGAGAGGCACCCCATGAAGGTTCTAGACAGGCTCTTCGCGGTCGCGATGGAGCGAGACCTGCGCAAGTCCACAGTCATCGAGTACCAACGCTGCCTGCGGCGCGTCGGCGTCCTGCACTTAGAGGAAGGAACCGTCTCTATTGAAGCAGTGACAGAGGCTCTTTGGAACATCACCAACCCCAACACGCGTCGGAACACAGCTATAGCGATTCGTGCCGTCCTGGGCTTTCCGCTCCGCATTCCCAAGCCGGTGCCGCGCCGGTACGAGTTGCCCGATGAGGACACGCTCAAGCTGGCGCTTATGACTTCACCGCATGAGATTCGCGGGCTGCTCATGATGTACGGAGGGCTGCGTCTGGGTGAGTCATGTGCCATCACGCGCACCGACGTGGACGGCGACAGGCTGACCGTAGACAAGCAGATTCAAGCCCTGCGAGAGACTGGCAAGCCCACCGTCATCCACGTGACCAGGGTTAAGACAGTAGAGGCCACCATCTTCATACCGCGCTGGCTCGCTGAGCGCGTCGATGGCGTCACCGACACCGCCAAACCTGACGGGGTTCGAGAGTCACTGCGTCGGGCCGGGACTCGGGTGGGCATCGCCCTCAACCCTCACCAGCTACGCCACTGGTACGCCACGACCGCCCTGGAGCGTGGGGTTCCCATGATGGTCGTCTCCCGCCAACTCCGACACAGCGACGTCGCGACCACACTGCGCACCTACACGCAGCACGACTCCGCGGACCACATTCGGGGCGCGTTCGGTTGAGGCCCCAAGCCATCAGTACCGCGAGAGGAGTGGAGGGGCTGCTTGTACCTTCAGACGCTCACAATGCCCTTCTACAGCGATTCCACAATTCCATCGGACAACTACGTCACTCTTTTTTCTGGGCGCTTAGAGGGCATTTCCCTTTACCGCCTCGTGTCAGTGGCGGGCGGTATAATGGAACGAAGAGAGAATGAGCCTTGGAATTTGCATCATAATTCAAACGGGCTTATACTTTAAGTAAGCAAGATGACCTCTGCGCTCGAAAGGTTCAATCACGATTTTCCGCTTATGTGGACTGACGGACAACCCCGGTTCTGAGATTTGCAGAGGTCTCTCGCCGGGGTTCTCCTTTGTCTCCCCCAACCAATAGACACCCGGACACCATTGAGCCAACCGGGCAAGGCTCTACTCCGAAGGAGCAGCACTCAGAGCGCGTATGCCGTCCGACCGGCACGACCGACAGGTCGAAGAGAGCTGAGCATGGCGGCAAGCCAAGACACGCAAGGTATGACCCTGACACTAGCGATACTCACGAACAGGGACGGGATGACAACCCAAAGACGTCGGCCAACAACAAGCAGCATGTGCCCGCAGGGGCAAGAAGGCGCTGCAAGAGTCCACAGGCGACAGGGCAACACGGAACGCCTGTCCTGAGAACAACCAACGTCGTGGACATCAATGCCCGCGTTTGTCAGTAGTAGTGCACTGACGGCTAGGGAGACTCCAACGAAGCCTTCACTTAGTCCTCTAAGGGGCTAAGTGTTCTCAACGAAGCACCTGCGGTGCACAAAACATCAACAAGCAATGGAGTGGGCTCTTCAAAGGTGTGTCACTTCAAACAAGTTACAACGGGTCGAGCGCAGCGAGACTCGTCCGGCGAAGCCGGTTACCAAACCCAGAAGGCCGAAGCAACGTGACTTTCTGGAACTCAGTCTGCTTCCTCGGGGAAGCACTCCGGACAACCCTCGTCCTCGCAGTCTGGTCCCCTGAACTGGTCACAATGCTGACACCAGGCCTTGTCATCCAAAGCCACCAGTTGGGTGCCGCAGTGTGGGCAGGACAGGTACTCGATGCCTCGGTTCATCGGGACACCTTGCACCAGCGGTGGGCAGGGGTAAAGACCACCATGCTTCCGCCTAGCCGTTGGTCGAGTCAGTACGAGACCTAGGGGCTCGTGGCGGGCTCCGTTTAGGCGGGGGGTAGGGGGTAAGCGCAGTCCCCTTAAAGCGTTTGGTCCTCAGCCACCGCCCTGGCCCGGTCCGTCTCAACCCTGCCCAGAATCCATGCCGTCACGGCTGCGGTCACAGCCCCGACCAGGCCAATGCCAAAGAGCATGAGAACGACCGCTACGCAGCGACCTGCTGTGGTGACTGGGAACCGGTCGCCATAACCGACCGTCGTGACTGTGGTGCAGGCCCACCAGAGCGCGTCCCCAAAGCTCGTGATGTTTGCGCCTTTGGCGTCCTGTTCCGCGTCAAGGGTGGCCAGTGCGCCTAGGAACACGGCAAGCGAGGCTGCACCAGAGACGTAGACGACCACCCGCCCTGCCAGCGAGCCGGCTGCCGACCTATCCAGGATTCGCAGCAGAGCAACGAGTCGCAACAGCCTCAGAGGGCGAAGTACCGGTAGAGCGATGAGCGCGACGTCATACCAGTGGTGCAGCGCGTAGCGCCCTCGGTCATCGGCCAAGGCGAGAGCGAATCGCAAAGTCCAAAGCGAATGCACCCCAGACCGCCCACGACACGACCGTTAGCCATTCGCTGAGTCCGTGCCCCATCCTCGGGTCGAGCACCTGCCATGCGTAGGACGCTAAAAAGGCCAGCGCCAGCAGCGTGAGGGGCACATCTGACTTGCGTTCCCAACGCTCAACGCGGCTCATGGCGGATACCCAATCACGGTCGGCAGCTAAGCGCTGTGTGCACGCCGGTGCCGATGAGCGTGCGAGTGGCAATAGCATTGGCCCGTGGACTCCTACGCGGCCATTGCGTTCGGGATTGACCTCCATCTCAAGTCCGTGGCTGAGGGCGGGAGGTCCGAGCCATTGGTCAACCTGCTCGACCGGGGTTGGTCCTATCGGCCGAACTGGGGCCTGCCCGGGATGGCGCCGCCCGAGCAGACCGGCGCTCCTGTCCTCGCGTTCTCGCGAGATGAAGTCCTCCCAGGAGAGAACGTCCACGCGGTAATCCTGACACTGTTCCCACAGATGGTTGACCGGTGGAATCTAGAGGTCGAGCCAGGGGTGGTTTTGCCGATGTACGAGGGTTCTCGGGTCTGTGGCCATGGCACCGTTCTCTGGCGAGCGAACACCACGCTCCCACTAGACGAGTCAGAGGAGCGGCGATTCCTTCGGTGGCTCGCGGACCCGGCAGCTCCGCTCGACGCAATGTAGAAACGACCGCTAATACCGATGAGCGGACGATGAGCCTCCTCGGCCCGTAGGCTCCACTATCGGTGCCGCAGCCATCTCCTTCTCGCGGAGCGCAAGTGACCAATACTGACGATGCAACCCAGGAGCCCCGCCAATCACGCGGGATGGCTCTCGGTGCGCTGCTTACCGCCGCGCACGTTGTCGCCATCAACGTCGCGCTGTTCTGGGCGGCGAGACCGCCATCCGGGACAACAGAGGACCGCTTACCCGCAGACATCTTCATGCGGCTTTCGCTGGCCAGCGCCGCCATCCTCATCATTGACGGTTTGCTCCTGGCCCGCCGCCCCGGAACTCGGCAAGTCGGCTTCGGTGTCTTGCTAGGGGGGCTCGCGACGCTCGCAGCCCTGGTCGCCGTTGTCGCCGCGTGGGCCCTACATGCATACGGCGATGCCTAACCGCACGCTCATGCCGCTGAGCGGTCAGTACGTCAGAGCTTCGCGGGCCTTGCCGGTCAGGGCGTCCACGAACACAACGACGGTGCCGGTAACGGTTCCTAGGGTGGGGTCCGAGTCATCTTTGAGCATCGCGGTGCGTGCATAGACAACCCACACGGGAGTGTCCTGGTACTTCGGCTTCGCAACGGGCGAGTTTGGGTCCTGGGGGTCTTCGAGAGGACCTTCGTTGGGCGTTGTCAGTCGGTACAGAGTGGCGCTGACTGGGTCCTTCTTCGCGAACAGACCGTAACTTTGGCGAGCACTCTCAATGGATGCTTCCTGGTCAACCTCTCGACCCTGCTTCGTGCCTGGTTCGAGTAGGTAGCCATGCCGCGCCATGGTCTTTAGGAAGCCCTTTGGCGGCGCCACCGTGGCCTGAGGGGAACGCAATCGCTGTTGCGCCACGGGTGACGGCGAAGTCGAACCAGGAGTCGTCGCTCCCGCCGAGTCGACCGCGTGCGTCCCACATGCGCTCAGGAGCAGGGCTGATGCGACGCTCATAGCCAGCAGCTGAGCGACCCGTCGGCCACGTTTGGACATGTCCGATGTTCCCACGATTCGCCCCGTCGAGGACACTCTCATGCCGATGAGCGGGCGGTAGCGGCTCAGTTCCGACGACGGAGACCGGAGCCCGACCACCCCATTACGAGCACCCCAAATAGAAGGCCCAGGGCACCGACTCCAATCACAGCAAGAATGGTTATCAGCACACTGCGAGACAAGAAGCCAACGACAAGGACCACCGCGACGACGACCAGGAGGCAAATCATCACGGTGCGCGAGGCCAGCCGCGCTGACTCTTCTGGACTGAGAACCCTCCCCATGCTCGACAGCCTAGTGCGCTGACGCGACCACGGCGGTTCCAACAAAAGCGCACGCTCATGCCGCTGAGCGGTCATACATGAGCGGCCTGAAGCCAGACCATCCGTCAGTTCCTGCCGTGCTTGAGCCACTCGGGTACTGGGTTGTCCTCGACGACCTGCTGGACCTTCGCATCCAGATTGAAGGGGGGTTCGTCACCTGTTGTCGCCACCCAAAGCATGTCCGGGCCGTCAAGGCCCATCCGAGAGATGAGGACCTCGTCACTACTGAAGCCTCGCAGCGTGAAGGCCTCGTTCGACATGCCTGTTCGACGGTGCGGCAGCAGGCCATCAGAGCACGCAGACACCGTTCCCAGCCCCAACGTGCGACCCGTGATAGGCATGTACACGGGTATTCCCCAATAGGTTCGCCCATCCAAGGTGAGGATTGCGGAGCACTTGGCCTCACGGGTTTCGTCGGCCCCGCATCCCACACAGACAACCAGGAGCAACGCCGCTCCAAGGGCTCGCAAGGTGTGCCCGGTCATGCCTGACATGGTGCCGCGTGCAGGCCGTTGTCGCCACTGCCGTTGCCGCAGAAGTGCACGCTCATGCCGCTTTGAGGACGGCATGAGCGTGCCCGCGCAGGCCGCTGAGCGTGGTCCGTGGGTGAGTAGTCGGAGGGCCTCTCAGGTGGCCGTGCTGTGACTGCCGAGGAACACCATGGCGATGATGACGAGCACTGCAAGAAGGACAGCCACAGCGCCCAGGACAACCAGCCACCGACCTAGGCGTCGGAAGTCGGAAGCGGTGGACTCCATGCCCACACTCTCCCACCAAGCGCACTCTCATGCCGCTGAGCGGGCGAGTGGTCGGTCATGATGTTGCAGTCATTTTACCGAAGAAGCGCCAGGAGACGAAGTGGCTGTCAAATCACCAGCAATTGCCTGGGTCCCGTGGGCGGTCGCCCTGTTGTGGTCCGCGGGGCTGCCCGCGTTAGCCTTCGCCCCCACCTACGCGCGGGCCAGGTCGGGGCCAAACGGCACCATCCGGGACACCGTGACTCTCATCCACGAGAACGGCAACTCCGTACTCGTGCCTCTTGTCGTCCCACTCGTCATCACTCTGCTAGTCGGGCTGACGCTCCTCCTCAACCGTCGTGAGGGTGCCTTCAACGCGGCTTGGTCTCTGACCCTTGTGCTCACCGTGCTCAACGCTCTGGCCTTGCTGACGATTGGCATCGTCGTAGTGCCGGTGACCGCCGCGCTGATTGCGACGTGTTCGCTCTGGGGAATCCTCGGCAGGGAAACCGGTGGCGGCGGCGCAGCGTCACAGCAACCAGAACGTGACGAAGTGACCGAACCGTAGAACTGCTCGCTACTCGACTGGCGGCTTGGCGGTTCACATCTGCTGGGCAACCGAACCGACCCTCTAGACGGTTGTATATAGCAAACCCAGCCCTAGGAAGCGTCTGTGTCGACTAAGCCCGATGGTTTCCGCGAGTTCGTCGCGGCTCGTTCCGGCACGCTCCTACGTACTGCATGGATGCTCACCGGGGACGCCCAAGCAGCTGAGGACTTACTACAGACAGCGCTGGCAAGGGTGTGGCCCAAGTGGAGCAAGGTCACCGACGGCAATCCCTACGGCTATGTGCTGAAAACAATGGTGCGAACCAACGCGAGCTGGCGTGCACGCCGATGGAACTCAGAGCGCCCAACCGCTGACACTGCATTGACCAGCCAGCCGGACCCCGCCGAACAAGACCAGGCCGACGAACGACTGAGACTTCAAGCGGCCCTGACCGGTCTCCCCACACGACAGAGGCAAGCCATCGTCCTCCGCTACTTCAACGACCTCTCAGTTGAGACAGTCGCGGAACTTATGGGCACGTCACCGGGCACGGTTAAGAGCCAGTGCTCAAAGGGACTCGACAAGTTGCGAAGCATCCTCGGCACAGAGGAGTTGGAGGCAGAGTTGAGATGAGCAGCCAAGACCTACGAGACCGACTGCAGGCACTGCCACCCGACCTTGACGAGCCCGCAGACCGCATGGAACGCGTCCGCGCCAAAGCGCAGCAAAGACGCCGCGCTCGAAACACGGCTGTGGTCGCAGCCCTGAGTTTCGGACTAGTTGTCGTTGTTCTAGCACTCCACCCGGGGTCAGTCGGGCAGGCGAATGAGAAGGCCGTAGACCCAGTTGGCCAGCCGCCGGACTACGGCTCGCTGACGAAACAGCAGTACGAGTTTGCCGTCACTGCTGCGCAAGACCAACTCGACCTCGCAGGCCGCTCATCCCTCACTGCGGCCTACGCAGAGCTGGAGACCAGCCTCCCCGGCGTTAAGAGCAATACTGGTCACGATTGTGCTCCCAGCGTCATCCGGGTCCACCTTCTCGGCAAGTTTCCTGCCGTGGGAACTGATGGGCTTTTCCCATCCGGGTCTGGGGGTTTTCCCGCGTTGGCGACGTTGGCCGACCTTCGTGTGGACGTAGACCCGGACACCGGCGAGCCCTGTCTTGTGGCTGTCGTCGCCGGGTCCACGACCAACGCCGTGACGACCCCCGAGAACAGTACGAACTTGCTCCCGGCTCTCCGAGAGGAAGTTCCCTGTCCAAAGTGGCACGCTTGTTTAACGGACTCGTCATCAACTGACGCGTCGACTCAGCCGTGCCACGTAACCCTGTCGCAGCGTGGAGACGTTCAGGGAGTCGCGGCCCTGCACGGACGCCCTGGGTATCTGACGTTCTATGCCCGCGACCCCATCGCTGTTGGCATGACAGGCGATTGCCCCAGTGACCTGCAGGTGGCTCCCACTGTCCGGCATGGGCGCAATCAGTCTTTCGGTGAACGGGTTGGGGCATCGGGCACCCTGCTGCTCAGCCCAGGTGACACCGACCTGGCGCTGATATATCAGCCGTGCGCTGCCATGAACGGCGGTAGCAGTGCCTGTCGCGGTCCGAACGCCATCAAGCTCTTCCCGCTCTTCTTCTACACGTAGAGCGGAAGTGCACGCTCATGCCGATGAGCGGACGGTCTTCACACCTGAACGGGCGCGGTCTCGAACGGTCCGATGACCCCTTCGACGGCCGACAGAAGGTCAACAGGAAGTAGTCCGGTGAAGTCCCAGACCGTCACCACGACCGTCGGTGTGTCGTCGGGGAAGGACACATGACTAGAGGTGCCCGACTCGTGGAAGCGACGCCCTAGCCGAACCGTCTCGGCATCCGTGAGCGGTTCGGTGCGTGTGCGTGACACCAGGCTCAGACCCGTCCTCGTCATGTGGGGAGTTTCGCACGTCCGCCCCCGCTCATGTCGCTGAGCGTGCACGGTCATGCCGATGAGGGGGCGCACGACGACTAGACTGTTTGCCGAGCCCGCCCAAGGCGCACCTACCCGGTAAGGGTGCGTCCTGCCCGCCGCATGGTGAGGGTGGCTGCCCGTTCGAGTCGGGCCGGGTCCGGGGAACTCACTCCTCGGCGGGAGGTGTTGGGGTTCCCGCCCCAATCGCACGCTCATGCCGCTGAGCGGTCGGGTGTAGCCCTCGTCAGTAGCGGCCCGAGGCGTCCTGAACGTCGGAGATGTCGTCGGCTGTGAAGGGAATGTCCGCAAAGCCAGCCACGCGGATGACCTCCGCGGCCCAAGCGACCTCTACGTCAGGGAAGACACGTCCGTCACGGAGGGTCACGTCGACGGCGTTGACGCCCGCATGGGTCTCGGGGAACGCCGCGACCTGCTCTTGGAGCCGTTCGGAAAGCACAACCGCCACACGACGATGATGCACTCTCATGCCGCTGAGCGTGCGGTGGGTCCAGAACCACTTGTCAAACTGGGGTACACCTTTTCTAGACACCGAGGACTCGCCTGTACTACTGTCTAACTAGGGTGGTTATCCCGATTAGTTGACAGATGCGTCGGAGGGTCTAGAGATGAGTGGACAGGTAGTCGGATACGTCAGGGTCAGCAGCACCGACCAGAACGAAGCACGACAGGTTGAAGCCCTGACCGGCACTGACCGGCTCTTCGTGGACAAGCTGAGCGGCAAGAACACCGAGCGACCTGCGCTAACCGAGATGCTCGGTTACGTGCGAGATGGCGACACGGTTCGGGTTGCCTCGCTTGACCGCCTAGCCCGCAACCTCGATGACCTCCGACGCCTGGTCACGGACTTGACTGCCAAGGGCGTTCGAGTTGAGTTCATCAAAGAGGCGCTGACCTTTACCGGGGAAACCAACCCCATGAGCAAGCTGCTGCTCTCCATGCTCGGGGCGGTAGCGGAGTTCGAGCGAGAGTTGATTCGGGAGCGTCAGGCCGAGGGCATTGCCATCGCCAAGGCCAAGGGCGTCTACAAGGGACGCAAGCCCGCTCTCAACGCTGAGCAGGTTGAGCAGGTGCGCAGCCGTATCGCAGAAGGCGTCCCGAAGGCAGTCGTGGCTCGCGACCTTGGCGTGAGTCGCCAGACGCTGTACTCAGCACTGGCAGGCTGAGTCTGGTCAAAGTTGAGAGCGCGACGCCAGCCACAGGGTGTGCTCCCGGCTGATGGCGTCCTCCGCGTCGTTGACCTCGAGAGCCCAAGCATCTTCGTCCGTGAGCAACTTCAACTTTGTCTCTGCTTTGGATAGGTCAGCCACGGCGGCGGCGTAGGCCCGCGCGTTGAAGTCATGCTGCTTGGTCTCCACCCACGCCACCACTGAGCCAACGACAGCCGCGGCGAAGGGCGTCAAGGTCGAAAACTCGTCTCGGAACGCCTCACCAAGCGCACACAAGGCCCCCAAGAACTCGAAAAGAACTAAGACGCCACGCCACTGGTTCGAGCGCGTCTTGTTGTACTTGGCCTTAGCGGCATACCAGCCGCGCTGGTCTCGCAGCCTCTGCTCCAGATAGACGTCACGCCGGTCGCTCCAAGATTCTCCGCGCTGGTCCCGCATCCAGTTGCTGACTGCTTCGGCCTCGACTGGCGCCAATTCGAGGCTCCGATACTGCGCACGCACCACGTCCAGCTTTTCCAGCACACGCAGCTGAGCGTCAGCTAGCGGAAGGGCCCAGGGGAACGGCTCCGCACAGACCGCAAACTTCCAAGCAAGGGTCTTGGCGGACTCTGCCACCGCCCTAGCGTCATACCAAGTCTTGTCCGGACGGCTCTTCCATAGCGAACCCTCCACGACGAGAGCTCCGATGAAGCAGGCAAAGCTCGCTATCGCAAACAGGTCGATGTTGCCCTCGCCAACACGCCACGAAAGTAAGCCGAATCCAGCGGCGAGCACGAGCAGCAGCAGGCGACGCCTCGTCCCGCTGACGTAGGAATGCTGCGCATCGAGCGATGCCCGGTCAGCCGCTTGGAACAGTTGGGGCATGTCTGCATCCGTCACCCGGCGTACGTCTGGCACCCTCGAAGCATGCCCCACGCGGCGGGGCAACGCGGTAGGTTGGCCGGAAGATTCGGCGTCGACGGGGAATTCAAGTGAGCCACTTCAACCAGCGGCAACTTCAAGCCATTGCAGACAATGCAGCCGCCCGCAAGTACGACAACACTCGTCACAAGTGCTTCATCTCCTACCACGTAGCGGACACCGACGAAGTGGCTCAGTTTCTCGACGACTTTGGGACCGAGTTCATCGCGCAGACCATCGGGGTCACTGACGAGGATGACTTCATCGACAGCACTGACGTCGACTACGTCATGGGCCGAATTCGCACCAAATACTTGGGCTCTTCCACGGTCACAATCGTGCTGGTTGGCCAGTGCACCTGGGCTCGGCGCTATGTGGATTGGGAGATTTACTCTTCCTTGCGTAGCAGCAAGTCCAGCACCGTCAACGGATTGCTTGCCTTGAAGTTGCCGAGCATGGGCGACTTCAATCCAAAGCTGCTTGAGCGCCTCAGTGACAACGTCGTTCGAGACGCGGACGGGGACGACATCGGCTACGCCCGCTACATGAGCTACCCGACCTACAAGAGCACGTTGCGGGACTACATCAGTGATGCGTTCGCGGCGAGGACGAGCCGCCGGCACCTCATAAGGAACGGCCGCGCGAGACGGCTGCGGAGTGCCTCCTGTCCCTGAGCCCGGGGGTTTTGCCTTAAACCTGGCCACTATCAGCGCGAGACCGATAGTGGCGACCCTGCACACCCCCCTCAATCGCCGCTGACCTTGCGAGCGGTTCGACCGTTCGCAGAGGGGTACCGTTGCCGTGGTGGAGCACGACGAAGCACCCGATTGGCCCGTCATCGCCACATGGGTTGAGGGAGCCAGCCAAGAGCAGCGCGACGCCCACTACAAGGCTCAGCGTTGGGCACATGTCCTGCCCTTGCAGATTGACCGGCTCTACGAGGCACGCCGCCGTGCCATCGAGTCGAACGAGAAAGTGATGCGCGAGAAGTTCTATCCCGACGATGGCCGTTGGCCCTTCATGGAGATGGACGCCGATGTTCACTTCGTGTTGGTTGCGGCTCGTCAGCTCATTCGGGCTCTCAGAGCCTTCGATGGCAACGACCGCTTGCCAGAGGGGCTGGCGAACGCGCAGGTTCGAGACCTTAGAGACGCGCTCGAACACTGGGACAAGCCAGGGGGTAGCGACGCTGCGAAGCGATTGAGCCGTGCGGGAGCAGACTTCTCGGCTCATCACTGGTCGATGGACGGTCCTGGGGTGCTGGGCAATGTCGTGTCCGACGCGGGACTGAGGCAGTGGGCTGCTGACGTCTACGCCGACCTACTGCGCTGGGATGCCTATGACGGGTGGCCAAGCGACCGGAGCTGAGATGGGCGCACTATCCGAAACGGCGTAGGCGCTCCCAAAGTGCACTTCGAACACCACCGAACATTTTATGCATTCTGACTCTCAGATGTTTCGACAGCACCCGCTCCAAGCGCTCTAGGAAGCTCGGGAAGCGCCCTGTGACGCTCTGGCAAATAGGAGCCGGCTCTCGGTGCCAGTTCTTTTCTCACGGGCGGAGCGGAGCGGAGACCGTCACGGCGCAGCCGTGCGTAGACGTCTACTTGCAGAGCCGCAGCGCGCGGTCAATCAGAGGGCTGATGTCGATGCGCAAACCGGGGACGCTGGGGTCTTCTCGCCAAATGGGGTCGATGCGCGGATAGTCCTGCTGCGCCGCGAAGCCCTGCCAATCTCAACTGGGATGACGGTGTCAGGGGTCGGGTCACCGGCATGAGTCTCGCCCCGCCCAACGGGTTCGTGGCAGCAGTGTCCTCACCCGCTCACGCGGCGTCCCTTGCCGCCGACTGGTTCATCGCGGTCACAGAGGGTCGAGCTCTCACGTAAGCGTTCGCTCATGCCGATGAGCGTGCCGTCAATGGAGGAGCATCTCGACGCCACGCTGCTCGTCGTAGTGCACACGCGCAGAAGTCGGTAGGACTAGCGTCGGAGTCGTCGCCAAGCGACAAACGCGAGCAGCGCGCACACCACGGCCACGGCGAGCCCCAGGATGCGAGTCGTGCCGGAGAATTGAATCGCGCAACCGAGGCCGGTTAGTACTCCGGGGATAGCGAGGCACAAGGCTTGCCCGGCGTCCCCGCGACTTATCTTGACCACCGCTCGAGTCTGGCACGCGCGCCTGCCCGAAACGCACGCTCATGCCGATGAGCGTGCGGCCGGACTACTGGGCGGCCTCCGCCCAAGTTGCTCCTCGCAGGCGGAGTAAACGGCCTTCCCGAGTTCCGTTTCCGAGCGTCCCCAGTGCCCTTCGAGTTCCTCGTCTAGCCCGTATACAGCCGCAAGAGGCTCATCGAATAGCTCAAACGCGTACCCGCCTTGGGAGATGGTTTCCCGCACTACGTCAATGACCCAGCCCCAACTCGCCTGGCCATCGACATGGAGAGACGCGATGTGGTCGAAAGCGACCTTTGCCTCGGCTTGGGCCGAGGTCAGTGGCTCTACCCCGGCCTCCGCGAGTGCTGCCGGAAGCAGGTCACGGACGGCGCGTGTGTCTTTTCCCGAGAGGCCGGCCAACTCGACTAGCGCCTCACCGTCGTGGCCCTGTACGAGCCAGTGCGCCGCCCACAGAGGCACGGACTCGGCGGCGAGAATCCCGAGGCGCATCCAGGCGGCCACCAGTCGGGGAGGGGGAACGTCGGCCACGTGGTCAGGATTCCTTCTGGGTATCCGGGTTGCAACTGGGTTGTCGCACGCTCATGCCGCTGAGCGTGCACTCTCATGCCGATGAGCGGATGGGTCACTGGGTCGAGTGTCGCTGTCGCTCAACCTCGTTCGCCAACTGCCCGGGCAGGGTCATGATGAACGGCTGCATCTGTGGCTCCCACCAGCCGAGGTCTTCGACAAACGACACGGCAATGGCGTTCTCGACGTACTCGTCGCCCTCGCGCAGCCCCGTGTCCAACAGGTCAACGAGACGGCCGAGCGCGTCTGTCCTGCCTTCTTCGAACCAGGCGAGCGCCAGCCGACGTAGGTCGGCGACCAGCAGGTGCAGGAGCAGCTCACCCTCTTGCTCGTCATGGTGCTCCCGCAAGGTGGGCGAGGACTCGGGCACCTGCGACGAGAGTCGGGAGATGAACTCCGGGGCGGTGAGAGCCATGACCGCATCTTGCCGCACGGAGTGCACGCTCATGCCGCTGAGCGTGCGAGAAAGTCGATGCAGGGTGGACGAAAAGATGTGCCTTCTGAGAGGGCTATGGAGCGACGTGCTGTTAGATGACCTGAAACAAGCGCCGAAAAGGCTCAGAAGTGGCTTAGAACTGCCCTGGACAGACGATTCCCCACGCAGCACGACTCGTCAAGAGAGCAACCGAAGGTTGCAAGTCTTCCTGCTTGCCCATGTGCTCATCATGGCGCAGCCGTGTTTCGGCTGTGTGTCCTCGGGTCCGACTCGCGAGCGGTCCCACGTGGTGCCGTGAGGTCCCGCACGGAACCCGGAGTTCCCCGTTCGGTGCGCCGGAACCCCAGCGGGTGAGTGCGGCCCCTTCGGCTGCGTGTCAGGGTGGAGGGATGGCCACCTTCACCGCCACCACCCGCAACCGTGAGGTCGTCCCGGCCGAGCGGGCCGAGATCTGGGCGGCGCTCACCGACCCCACGCTGCTGCCCAAGCTGACGCCGTACCTCGACAAGATCTCCGTCGACGGTGACCACTGGCGCTGGGAGATGACCAAGCTGCCGATCCTCAGCGTCTCGGTAGCACCGTCGTTCACGGAGCGGATGGAGTTCGACGACCACTCCAGGATCGAGTTCACGCACGACCCACCGGCGGGTCAGGACGAGAGGGCGGCGGCCGAGGGCACCTACCACCTCAAGGACGCCGGACCCGGCCAGACCGACCTGTCGATCGAGCTGACGCTGCAGGTCGAGCTACCCCTGCCCCGCGCCGCGGCGCCCGCGGTGGGGCGCGTCATGAGGGGGATCATGGACCGCATGGGCCAGAAGTTCGCAGCCAACCTGCTGGACCACCTGCGCTAGATCTTCTCGGGTACGTCGTCCAGGTCGGCGAGCCAGGCGGTCGGCTTGGCGTCGCTAGGCATGCGCCAGTCGCCTCGGGGGCTCATGGTGCCGCCGGGGCTGACCTTGGGGCCGTTGGGCAGGGCGCTGCGCTTGAACTGGTTGGCGAAGAAGCGACGGAGGAACACCTCGAGCCAGTGCTTGATCTCGCGCAGGTCGTACGACGTGCGGGCAGCCTCCGGGAACTCCGGCGGCCACTCCCCCTGCTCGACGTCGCGCCATGCGTGCCATGCCAGGAAGGCGATCTTGCGCGGCCGCATGCCGCGGCGGAGCAGCTGGAACAGCGTGAAGTCCTGCAGCGCGTAGGGGCCGACCGAGTCCTCGGTGTCCTGCTCACCTCCGGGCACCAGCTCGGGAGTGATCTTCTGCTCGAGGATCTCCCCGAGCAGGTCGTTGGTGGTGTCGTCGAGCTCGCCGTTGCTCATCACCCAGCGGATCAGGTGCTGGACCAGGGTCTTCGGGACACCCGCGTTCACGTTGTAGTGCGACATCTGGTCGCCGATGCCGTAGGTGCACCAGCCGAGGGCCAGCTCGGAGAGGTCACCGGTGCCCACCACGATGCCGCCGCGCTGGTTGGCCAGTCGGAACAGGTAGTCGTAGCGGAGTCCCGCCTGGACGTTCTCGTAGGTGACGTCGTACTGCTTCTTGCCCTCCGCCGCGGGGTGCCCGATGTCGCTGAGCATCTGCTGGGCGGCCGGGCGGATGTCGAGCTCCTCGAAGGTGACGCCGAGGGCCTCGCACAGCTTGGTGGCGTAGGACTTGCTCGTGTCGCCGGTCGCGAAGCCCGGCATCGTGAAGCCGAGGATGTCGCTGCGCGGGCGTCCGGCCCGGTCCATCGCCTTCGCGGAGACGATCAGCGCGTGGGTGGAGTCGAGCCCGCCGCTGACGCCGATCACCACCTTCGGCCCCTGACCGTCCGACAGAGTGATCGAGCTGAGGCGTCGCACCAGGCCGGAGACCTGGATGTTGTAGGCCTCGTAGCAGTCCAGCGCGAGACGCTCGGCGTCGTCGGGCACGAACGGGTAGCGACCCACCTTGCGCCGCAGGCCGATGTCCCCGGCGGGTGGGTCCACCGTGAACGGGACGGTCCGGAAGGGTTGCCGGCCGAGACCGCGGGCGTTGTCGTCGAAGGTGCCCTGGCGCAGCCGGTCCTGGCGGATCCGGTCGAGGTCCACGTCGGCGACGCTGGACCGGGGACCGTCGGGGAACCGCTCGGTCTCGGCCAGGACGTCGCCGCACTCGTAGACCATCGTCTGGCCGTCCCACGACAGGTCTGTGGTCGACTCCCCCTGCCCGGCCGCCGCGTAGAGGTACGCCGCGGTGCAGCGCGAGCTGGCGGAACGCACCAGCAGCCTGCGGTCCTCGGCCCGGGCGATGGTGATCGGGCTGCCGGAGAGGTTGGCCAGCACCGTCGCACCAGCGAGAGCCGCCTCCGCGCTGGGCGGGACCGGCACCCACATGTCCTCGCACACCTCGACGTGCAGCACGAGGCCGGCGACGTCGGTCGCGGCGAAGAGCAGGTCGGGTCCGAACGGGACCTCGCGGCCCGCGACCACGACGGACTGGCCGTGCTGGTCGTCACCCGGGGCGAACCATCGTCGCTCGTAGAACTCCCGGTAGTTCGGGAGGTAGGACTTCGGGGCGACCCCCAGCACCTCACCGGCGCGGATGACGACCGCGCAGTTGTACACGCGGGTCCCGTGGACCAGCGGGGCGCCGACGACGATCACGGGCCGGAGCTCCGCAGATGCCTCGACGATCTCCGCCAGAGCCTCGTGCACCGCGTCGAGCAGCACGTCCTGCAGGAACAGGTCGTCGGCGGAGTAGCCGGTCAGGCACAGCTCGGGAAACAGGGCGATCGCGACGCCGTCCTCGTGGCACGCCCGCACCTCGCCGATCACCGCGGTCGCGTTGGCGGCCGGGTCGGCGAGCGTGATGGGCAGCGTGCAGGCCGCGACCCGGGCGAATCCGTGCTGGTACGCCGAGGTGAAGTCCACGACTCCACTCTAGAGCGATGAGTTTGCCCGGGGTCAGCGGTCGAACGGGTGAGACCTCCGAGACAGTGCCGCCTGACGAAGGGACCGACCCATGACCGACGTGACCCCCTGCCTGTGGTTCGACGACGACCTCGGGGAGGCGATCGAGTTCTACGCATCGGTCTTCCCCGACGTGACCGTCCACAGCCACGACACCACCCCCGACGGGCAGACCCTCGTGGCCGAGTGGTCCATCGGGGACCAGCGGTTCAAGGGCCTCAACGGCGGACCACAGTTCCAGTTCAACGAGGCGGTCTCGTTCTCCGTCACCTGCGCCGACCAGACGGAGGTCGACCACCTGTGGGACTCCCTGGTCGCCGACGGCGGCGAGGAGTCGCAGTGCGGCTGGCTCAAGGACAAGTTCGGCCTCTCCTGGCAGATCGTCCCGGCCCGCCTCTACGAGCTCTTCTCGGACCCGGACCCCGCCCGTGCCCAGGCCGCGATGCAGGCGATGTTCTCGATGCGCAAGATCGTGGTGCACGAATTGGAGGAGGCAGCAGCCGCTGCGTCGTGATACACCCGCCCGGTGCACAACCGGCCACCCCACGTCTCCGACGTCGACGTCCTGAGGGTCCTCCAGCAGAGCTACGACGCAAGCATCACGCACGTCGAGCACGTGGCCGTCGGGTTCGGCGCATGGCACTGGCGCGCGGACTCCGCCCACGGACCCGCGCTCTTCGTCACGCTCGACCCGCCCACCCCGCGGCACGGCCCCGGCACCCTCGAGACGACGTACGCCGCCGCCGCGCACCTGGCGCGCGACCTCCCGTTCGTGCACGCGCCGGTCACGACCACCGTACGGCACCCACACGGTCCCCCTCGGCGCGCGAGCTGCTGAGCGCGACGCGTTGGCTCCCCGGTCGTCGACCCGACGTCTTCGGACCCGAGGCCGCCACGCTGGTGCGGCGGCTGCACGCGACCGCGTGCTCCTCCGGCCCTGCGCGCCTGGACGCCGCTGGTCGAGGCGGGCCTGACCGACCGGCTTCGCACATGGACCGCGACCGCCTGGAAGTCCGGGCCCCTCGGAGAGGAGGCCCGGACCGCGATCGCCGAGCGGCTCGACGCGATCGAGCGATGGCTCGCCGACTACCTCGCGCTCTGCGCGCGCCTCGACCCCTCGACGTACGTCCCCACCCACGGCGAGCCCGGCGTCCACAACCAGTGGCTGACCGCCGACGGCCTCGTGCTGATCGACTGGGAGAGCCTGCTGCTCGCGCCGCCCGAGCGGGACCTCCTCGGCCCCGACGCGGCGGCGCTGATCGAGCACGAGCCGGACCGGCGGCGGCTCTTCGACCTGGAGTGGCGGCTCGCCGAGATCGCGGCGTACGCCGGGTGGTTGCGCGGGGAGCACACGGGCACCGACGACGAGCGCGTCGCGCTCGGGGGGCTGCGCCACGAGCTGACTCGCGCGCCGGTGGGCCGTGAGCGCGCTCACAGCGCCGGGAGCCGCTTGCGGGGCTAGCCTCCCCCTATGAGTGAGCAGTCCACCAGTGGCGAGCAGCCCAACCCGTACGGCGGTGGCGCTGCCGCCCCCACCGCGCCGGTCAAGCGGGTCCGCACCCATCACCTCCGGGAGATGAAGGAGCGGGGCGAGAAGATCACCATGCTGACGGTGTACGACATGTACACCGCGCAGGTCTTCGACGAGGCCGGCATCGACATCCTGTTCACCGGTGACTCCGCCGCCAACAACGTGCTCGGCTACGCCACCACCCTGCCGGTGACGGTCGACGAGCTGCTGCCGCTGGCGCGGGCCGTCGCCCGTTCCGCCACGCGGGCACTCGTCCTCGCCGACCTGCCCTTCGGCAGCTACCAGGCCTCGCCGGAGCAGGCCTTCCACACCGCCGTCCGCTTCATGAAGGAGGCGGAGTCGCACGCGGTGAAGCTCGAGGGCGGCGCCGAGGTCGCGCCCCAGGTGGAGAAGCTCGCCACCAACGGCATCCCCGTGATGGCACACATCGGCTTCACCCCCCAGAGCGAGCACGCCCTGGGGGGCTACCGGGTGCAGCGGATCGAGGAGAAGATCCTCCGAGACGCCCACGCGATGGAGGACGCCGGCGCGTTCGGCCTCGTCATGGAGATGGTGCCCAGCGACATCGCGGCGCAGGTGAGCAAGGAGCTGGCGATCCCCACGATCGGGATCGGCGCCGGTCCCGACTGCGACGGTCAGGTCCTCGTCTGGCAGGACGCCTTCGGCCTGCGGAAGGGGAGGATGGCGAAGTTCGTCAAGCAGTACGCCGACGTGCACGGCGTCCTCCTCGACGCGGCTCGCGCCTACGCCGACGACGTTCGCAGCGGCACCTTCCCAGGGCCCGAGCACTCCTTCTGAGTCAGTCGAGTGGGGTTAGTCTGGCCGCATGCCAGCCACCGTCTCGGTCCTGCTCAGCCTCGTCCTCACCGCCCTCGGCGCTCCGCTGGCCGAGTCGCCCCGCGCCGAGGCGCCGGAGCAGGCGCGCGCCTCGGCTCCGGCGCTGCGGGTCACGAAGGTGGTCACCGGGCTGGACAACCCCTGGGACGTGAAGGTGCTGCCCAGCGGCTCGCTGCTCATCACCGAGCGCGACCGGGGCCGGCTCTCGACGTACTCCGGCGGACAGCGCACGACCGTGGACTTCCCCAGCAACAAGATCTGGGTCTCCGGCGAGACCGGGTTGATGTCGCTGGCGGTCGACCCGCAGTTCGCCACCAACCACCGCTTCTACACGTGCTCGGGCTGGCGGAAGTCCGGCGGCGGGCACGACGTCCGGGTGCAGGCGTGGGAGCTGAACGCCACCGAGGACCAGGCCTCGCACCGGCAGGTGCTGGTGCACGGCTTCCCGACCTCGTCGGGTCGCCACGGCGGCTGCCGACTGCTCATCACCGACAACGGCTCGTTGTTGATCGGCACCGGCGACGCCGCGCAGGGCAAGAACCCGCAGCGGCTCGACTCGCTCGGTGGCAAGACGTTGCGCATCGACCGGATGACCGGCAAGCCGTGGCCGTCGAACAGGTGGGCCGACTCCTCCAGCCGCCGGAAGTACGTGCAGACCTACGGCCATCGCAACGTCCAAGGCCTGGCCCAGCGCGCGGATGGCACCCTGTGGTCGATCGAGCACGGTCCGGACCGCGACGACGAGATCAACCTGCTGAAGAACGGTGGCAACTACGGCTGGAACCCGGTCCCCGGCTACAACGAGGACGTCCCCATGACCGACCACTCGCTGCCGGGCAAGCAGGTCGACGCCCGCTGGCGATCCGGCTTCCCGACGCTTGCGACCTCGGGCGGGACGTTCCTGCCGAGCTCGGGGTGGGGAAAGTTCAACGGGACCCTCGCCGTGGCCGCGCTCAAGGCCAACCGGCTGATGTTCGTGAAGTTCGACTCCTCGGGCCACTTCAAGTGGTCGCGCTCGCCGAGGAAGCTGCGCCAGCTCGGCCGCCTCCGGTCGGTGACGTCGGCGCCTGACGGCAGCCTGCTGCTGACCACGGACAACGACAACGGCAGCGACTGGGTGCTGCGGGTCCGACCGCGCGGCTGAGCCCAAGAGTCGATCAGAGGACGACGTTGCCGCCGATCGCGACCGCGGCCCAGAGCAGCGCCCCGAGGACTGCGACCCACGGGACCCGGCCGGGATACGGCGTCCACCACCGGCACGCGACCACGAGCAACGGGATCCAGGCGAGGACCAGCAGCGTGACCGCCCACCACGGCAGCACGAGGATCGCGGCGACGTCGAGGAACAGCACGCAGGCCAGCCCGATCATGCCCGCGAACGGGGCGAACGGGGCAGGCTGACGGACCGTGGGCGGGCCGCCGTGCCGGCTCAGTCCTCGCCCCAGTCGTCGTCGGAGTCCCACGCCTCGTTGCGCTCGTGGGCCTTCTCCAACGCCTTCGAGGCCTCCTCGGAGGTGTCGAAGGGCCCCAGCCGGTCGATCGGCCCGCACATGTCGGGTCCGGACTCGACCGTGTGGTGCTTGGTGCAGAACCAGTACTTCCCCTGATCGTCGGCCATGGCACCTGAAACTACACGCGCACCTAGACTTTCCGGGTGACTCCGATCGCCCCCGCCGTCATCTCCCCGCGTCGACCGGTGCCGGAGTCGATCCCCCGGCCGGAGTACGTCGACCGGCCGGCCCCCACCCCCTTCACCGGCAGCGAGGTGAAGGACGAGGAGACGATCGCGCGGATGCGCGCCGCCTGCCGCCTGGCGGCCCAGGCCCGCGAGCTGGTCGGCACGCACGTCGTCCCGGGGACCACCACCGACGAGCTGGACCGGGTCGGCCACGAGTTCCTCTGCGACCACGGCGCCTACCCCTCGACGCTGGGCTACAAAGGCTTCCCCAAGTCCTTGTGCGCCAGCGTCAACGAGGTGATCTGCCACGGGATCCCCGACAGCCGCGTGATCGAGGACGGCGACATCGTCAACATCGACATCACGGCGTACCTCGACGGCGTCCACGGCGACACCAACGCCACCTTCCTCGCCGGCGACGTCGACGAGGAGACCCGGCTGCTCGTCGAGCGGACGAGGGAGGCGCTCGACCGCGGCATCAGGGCCGTCGCACCGGGCCGTCGGGTCAGCGTCATCGGCCGGGTCATCGAGGCGTACGCCAAGCGCTTCGGGTACGGCGTGGTCCGGGAGTTCACCGGGCACGGCATCGGCACCTCCTTCCACTCGGGCCTGGTGATCCCCCACTACGACGAGCCGCAGTTCGACGACGTCATCGAGGCGGGCATGACGTTCACGATCGAGCCGATGCTCAACCTCGGCACCCACGAGTGGGACATGTGGGAGGACGGCTGGACCGTCGTGACCAAGGACCGCAGGCGCAGCGCGCAGTTCGAGCACACGCTCCTCGTCACCCCGACCGGCGCCGAGGTGCTCACCCACCCCTGAGCCAGTACGCTGCCCGGTGGATGGGCTGGCCGGGCGACCGCGTTGGATCCCTGCTTCGGCGGGGAGCCACCGAGGAAGGTCCGGGCTCCACAGGGCGAGGTGGTGGCCAACAGCCACCCGGGGCAACCCGCGGGACAGTGCCACAGAGAACAGACCGCCGGACGCTCCACCGATTCGTCGGAGGGGCGCACGGCAAGGGTGAAACGGTGGTGTAAGAGACCACCAGCGTGCCGGGCGACCGGCACGGCTCGGCAAACCCCACCTGGAGCAAGATCAGACAGCGCACGTTCGAGGGCGGCCCGCCCGAGTGCGCGGGTAGATCGCTGGAGGCGGCCGGCAACGGTCGTCGTAGATGGATGGTCGCCCCGCTGCCTGCTTCGGCAGGACAGCGGACAGAACCCGGCCTACAGGCCAGCCCATCCCTCACCCGGGTCGACGACGAAAGTCGGTGGAGGCAGTCCGCGGCCGCGCCTAGGGTCCGGGGGATGATCGATCTCAGGACGCTCGACCTGGACGACGACGACCTCGCGCAGGCCTGGGTGGACGTCGTGAACGAGGAGAACGCGCACCGGGACGGGCCCGACGCCCAGCAGACGTCCGTCCCGGAGATGCGCGAGGTCCTGGCCCGCGCCACCGACCGACGCCAGACGTTCGCTGCCTGGTGGCACGGGCGGCTGGTCGGCACCCTGCAGACCATCACCAACGTCCACGACAACCTGCAGACCGGCAACCTGTGGCTCGTCGTCCACCCCGACCTCCAGCGCCGAGGCGTCGGGACGGCCCTGCTGGCACTCGCCGAGCGAACGCTCAAGGAGCTGGGCTGCGCGCGCATCCACACCCACACCAACAGCGACGCCGCGGACGGTGCGGCACCCGCCGCGTTCGCCCGGCACCACGGCTACCGCGAGACGCTGGTCGACGTACGCCTCGACCTGGACCTCCCGGGCGCGCTTCCGGACCCTGAGGTCGACCCGGAGTACGAGGTCGAGGTCGCCATCGACGAGCTGCCCGAGCACTGGCTCGAGGACCGCGCCCACCTCGCGCGCCGGATGAGCACCGATGCCCCGATGGGCGAGATCGACCTCGACGAGGAGGAGTGGGACGCCGAGCGGGTCCGCCAGCAGTGGGCCACCCACGGGTCCACCCGCGCCGTCGAGGCCGTGGCCCGGCACCGGGCCACCGGACGGCTGGTCGGCTATACCGACCTCACCGTCCGCCCGGCCACCCCCCACCTCGCCATCCAGGCCGACACGCTCGTCCTCACCGAGCATCGCGGCCACGGACTCGGCCTCGCGATGAAGGTCGCCGAGATCCGCGGTCTGGTCCGGGAGCTGCCCCAGGTCACGACGCTCCGCACCTGGAACGCCCGGTCCAACACCCACATGCTCGCGGTCAACCGGGCCCTCGGCTTCCGCGAGTGCGGATTCACCCACGAGTGGGCCAAGGACCTCTGAGTCGCCTGGATGAACACCACCGGCAGGATGACTCAAGACACGCTCGTGGCCTGATTGGGTGCACGACCGTACCGGTCGACTATGGTTCGGTTCGGCCCTGGCGACGAGCCTGCGAGCCTCAGGCGATTCGGAGGGTTGGCGCTGTGCGACGAGCTGTGTCCTGTGGACTTCTACTGGTCGTTGCGACCTTGGCGGGCTGCGATTCCGCGTCCTCGCCCGGATCAGGGGGCGGGCAAGCCCCCCAGGCGGCCCCGAGCGTGGATCAGCCAGCGGAGTGCACCATCGATGCGCGGGCCCTCGAAGCAGCTGAGGGGAACAGCCCAGGGACGTACAACACCGTTGAACTCCGGGAACCAAAGGTCACCGAAGATCTGGTGATCAACTACCCCGTCTGCTGGTACAGCCATGACGGGACGGCGTTCCCGAGCACGACCATGCCTACCGCGCCCTATGGCATGGCACCCGCTGACGACTCCGCTCCACTGAAGGTCATGGAGCAGGTCTCGAATGCTCAGGAGGCAGCAGATGCGCTGACAGACATCTGCCCGATTTCTGTGCAAACCACTCGGTTCGACAACGTCTACATCTGCGGAACGGACACCTTCGCCTTCGGCGCCACGCGATGGTACGACCACCAGGACCTGGTGCAGGAGAACTCGATCGACGAGGATCCCAACACCGTGAACGACGAAGAGTTGAAGCAGATCGACCCGGTACTGGAAGTTCTCTCGGAGAACGCTCAATAGGCAAGCTCGCCGTCCTCCGGGCCCTCGGCTTCCGCGAGTGCGGCTTCACCCACGAGTGGGCCAAGGACCTCTGAGTCGCCTGGATCGGGTGTGCAAGGCTGCGGTCATGACTGATCTGCCGCGCTCAGACATCGATCCCGACGGCCTGTTGGAGTACTCGGTCGTCTTCACCGACCGATCGCTCAACCACATGTCCCAGCGGTTCGTCGAGGCGATGCAGAGCCTGCTCCGCGTCCTGCGCGACACCTACTCCGCCGAGGCGGTGGCTCTCGTCCCCGGCGGCGGGTCGTACGCCATGGAGGCGGTCGCGCGGCAGCTCGCGACCGACAAGAAGGTCGTCGTGGTCCGCAACGGGCTGTTCTCGTTCCGCTGGTCCGCGATCCTCGAGAAGGGTCGGATCACCGAGCAGGTGACCGTCTGCCAGGCGCGACCCGCGGACGACAGCCCCCAAGCCGCGTGGTCACCGGCTCCGATCGACGAAGTCGTCTCCGCGATCGAGTCCGAGCGCCCCGACGTGGTGTTCGCCCCCCACGTCGAGACCGCGGCCGGCATCGTCCTTCCCGACGACTACGTCCGCACGATGGCCGACGCGGTGCACGCGGTGGGCGGCGTCCTCGTCCTCGACTGCGTCGCCTCCGGCGCCCTCTGGGTCGACATGCAGGAGCTGGGCGTCGACGTCCTGATCAGCGCCCCGCAGAAGGGGTGGAGCGGCACGCCCTGCACCGGTTACGTGATGCTCGGGGAGCGCGGGCTGGCAGCGGTGCGGGACAGCCAGTCCTCCAGCTTCGCGATGGACCTGGGCAAGTGGCTGGAGATCGCCGACGCGTACGTCGCCGGGCAGGCGCCCTACCACGCGACCCTCCCCACGGACGGGATCGTGCACAACGCGGCGGTCGCGCGCGAGACCGTGGACCGTGGTCTCGACCACCTGCGCGAGCGGCAGGCCGTGCTGGGCTCCCAGGTGCGGGACGCGCTCGCCGAGCGCGGCTTCGCCTCCGTGGCCGCACGTGGGTTCGCGGCCCCCAGCGTGGTCGTCGTCCACACCGACCGACCGGACCTCAAGTCCGGCGCGGCCTTCAAGCCGCTCGGACTGCAGGTGGCGGCCGGCGTACCGCTCCAGTGCGGTGAGGGCGAGGACTTCTCGACCTTCCGCCTCGGCCTGTTCGGCCTCGACAAGCTCGACGACGTCCACGGCACCGTGGCCCGGCTGGAGTCCGCCCTCGACCGACTCGCCGGGGGCTGATCCCGGCCCCGATGGGTCTCCACGGATGATCCGTGGCAGAATGGGGGTTGCACCACCGGCCCCGTCGGGCGGCATCTGTTCCGGAAGGCTCTCTTCCAGCCCCCTTGCGACGGCGCCATCGGCCGGGCTCGATCCCTTCGGGTCCTGAGGCTCAGTACGGAGTACTAGGGAGAACCGCAGTTGGCCCACCTTCGCCAGCGTCGTTCCGGTGGCAACGGGAACGGCGGGCAGTCGAGGAACCGCGCACGCGACAACGAGGGCATCATGCCCGTGCTCGCGAAGAGCGTCCGCGCCATCGAGCGCAGCGTCGCCAAGGGCTCCCCCGAGCGCACGATGTTCCAGGTCGTCGCGATCCTCGTCCGCGAGGAGCGAGCGCGCGCCAAGGCCGACACGACCGTCACCGACGCGCAGCGCGAGTCCCTGCTCAAGCGGCTCGACGGCATCGCGACCATCCTCGCCCAGACCGCCGCACGCGAGCCGTCCCTCTTCGGTCTCCTGGCCGAGGGTGCTGAGCTCAGCGACGCCGGCCGTCGGCTGAAGCGTCAGCTGCAGGCCGAGGGTGACCTCGAGCCCGACCCCGAGGAGGAGCCCGACGCACGTCAGGTCATCCGCGCGGAGAAGCAGGTCATCCCGCAGTCGGTCGTCGCTGCCCAGCTCGCCAACCCGTTCCAGGTCCCCGACTACAGCGCCGTCCCGCCGCGCCCCAGCACCCGTCGACTCGTCGGCTGGGAGCTGATCGAGCCGCTGCTCAACTCCTTCGAGTACGCCCAGGCTGGCGCGCCGTCGTCGATGGACCTGCCCGAGACCGGGCCGCCCGTCCTGCTGCCGGCCGGCCTGGAGCTGATGGCGCACCAGGCCAAGCTGCTCGCGGCGGCGGCCGAGGGGCACCGGACCTTCCTGCTCGCCGACGAGCCCGGCCTCGGCAAGACGGCCCAGGCACTGCTCGCCGCCGAGGCCGCGGGCGCGTACCCGCTGCTCTGCGTCGTCCCGAGCGTCGTGAAGACCAACTGGGCCCGTGAGGCCGCGCGCTGGGTCCCGGCGCGCAAGGTGACCGTCATCCAGGGCAACGGCTACGACGTCGACGGGTTCGCCGACATCGTCGTCGTCAACTACGAGGTGCTGGACCGGCACGTCGGCTGGATCGGCGAGCACGGCTTCCGCGGGATGGTGGTCGACGAGGCGCACTTCATCAAGAACATGTCCTCCCAGCGGTCGCAGCACGTCATCGCCGCGGCCAACCGCATCCGCCAGCGCGTCGCCAAGCCGCTGATGATGGCGCTGACCGGCACGCCGCTGATCAACGACATCGAGGACTTCCGGGCGATCTGGGAGTTCCTGGGCTGGATCGAGCCCAAGCAGCCGGGGCCTGTGCTCATGGCCGCGCTCGAGGAGACCGGCTTCACCCCTGCCGACCACGCGTTCTACCCGGCAGCCCGGCAGGCGGTCGTCGACCAGGGCATCGTGCGTCGCCGCAAGGTGGACGTGGCCTCCGACATCCCGGCCCGGCGCATCGCCGACCTGCCGGTCGAGCTGGACGACGCCGAGGGCCGCTCGATCCGCGCCGCCGAGCGCGAGCTGGCCCTGCGGCTGCTCAACCGATACGACTCCGCACTGGCCGCCCGCGCCGAGCACCGCGGCTCCTCCTCCGACGCCGTCGAGACCGGCGGGATCGACCTGGAGCTGGTCCGGCGGGTCGCCGGTTGGGAGCTCTCCGACGGCGACGACGACTCCAGCGGCGAGAACGTCTTCCGGATGGTGCGGCGCATCGGCTCGGCCAAGGCCCAGCTGGCCGCCGACTACGCCGCCCAGCTGGCGCGCAGCGCGGGCAAGGTCGTGTTCTTCGCCAAGCACATCGACGTCATGGACGCTGCCGCCGAGCTGTTCACGTCCCGCGGCATCCGGTTCTCCCAGGTTCGCGGCGACCAGACCCCCGCGGTCCGGCAGCGCAACATCGACGACTTCACGAACGACCCCGAGGTCGCGGTGATCATCTGCTCCCTGACCGCGGCCGGTGTCGGCCTCAACCTGCAGGTCGCCTCGGACGTCGTCCTGGCCGAGCTGTCCTGGACCGACGCCGAGCAGACCCAGGCGATCGACCGGGTGCACCGGATCGGTCAGACCGAGCCGGTGACGGCGTGGCGGATCATCGCCGCCCAGACCATCGATGCCCGGATCGCCGAGCTGATCGACTCCAAGGCCGGACTGGCGGCGCGCGCCCTGGACGGCGCGGGCGAGCAGGTCGAGACGACGGAGGACATCCGCGTCGCAGCCCTGGCCTCGATGCTGGAGGACGCCTTGCGGGAGCGGGCCCTCAGCTCGCGCTGAGCGCGAACTCCACGGTGCGCGAGCGGACGTCCGCCGTACGCAGTGTCACCTCGACGTCCTCGCCCAGCGGAAGCTTGCCACCGCCCGACACGTCGGCCTCGACCGCCGGCTCCTGCACGATGACGGTGCCGCGCGTCTCGTCCTTGTCGTCGACGTCGACCACCACCGCGGTGAACGTCTCTCCCTCGCGGCCGTGCAACACCCCGGCCTCGACCAGGTTGAGCACCGCGCCCTCGTACTGGTGCGACTTCCGCCCGGACGCCGCCAGGATCTCCGGCAGCTCCTTGAGCCCGTCCAGCACCCACGCGGGCACCTCCTCGCCGGCGCACAGGCTGGCGCAGATCTCCAGGGCGTAGCGGTCCCCCAGGCGGCGCAGCGGCGCCGTCACGTGGGCGTACTCCGAGGCCAGTGCCGCGTGCTGCGGCTGCTCGGGCACCTCACCGTTGAAGCTGACGTACGCCGCTCCGCGGAGCAGGCGTGTGCACGCGGTGATCATCGCGGCGTGCGCGGGCTGGCTAGGGTCCAGGGAGCGGATGAAGTCGGGGTAGAGCTGCTCGGCGGGCCAGTCGATCCGCAGGGCGCGGGCAGTGCGGTGCAGCCGCTTGATGTCGCGCGGGTCGGCCGGCGGCAGGGTGCGCAGCAGCCCCACCCGGGCGTAGACCATGAGCGAAGCGGCGGCGAACCCGGTGAGCAAGGAGATCTGGGCGTTCCACTGCTCGACCGGCAGCAGCGAACGAAAGCTGAGCCGCCACTGCTCGCCCTCGATGTCGACCTCCTGCTCCGGCAACGGCAGCGACACCCCGCCTCGGGCGGCCTCCCGCTCGATCCGGAGCTTGCCGACCTCGCGCAGCAGCATGAGCGACTCGTCGGCGGTGCCGCCGTCGATCTGCTGCTGCGCCTCCTCGTAGTCGAGCCGCGCCCGCGACTTCACCAGCGCCCGCTCCACCACGACGTCGTTGCCCTCGCCGGTCTCGTCCACCTTGATCGACCAGACCAGCGCCGGTCGGACCTGGTCGGGGAGCAACGACGCGGCGTCCTCCGACAGGGCGGTGGGGTGCAGCGGCACCTTCGAGTCGGCGCCGTACAGGGTCTCCCCGCGGACGTGCGCCTCCCGGTCGACCGGGTCGCCGGGCGTGATGAACGCCGCGAGGTCCGCGATCGCGTAGTGGACGACGAAGCCGTCGCCGTCGCGTTCGACCAGCAGCGCCTGGTCGAGGTCCATCGCTCCCGGGGGGTCGATCGTCACGAACGGCAGGTCGGTGCGGTCTCGGGCGGGCAGCCGCGGCTCGGCCGCCGCCTTCTTCGCGGCCGCCACCACCTCGTCCGGGAACTCCGGCGTCACCTCGAGCTCGGCCTGGATCTGGGTGATCCCGTCCGCCAGCTCGTGGGCGGCGACGGTGTCGTCGCCCTTCCGGACTCGCACGACTCGAGAGCTCGCCATGGTTCGACCCTAGCGACCGGGCCGGTGCGGCCCAGCCTCTAGCCTGGCCGCCGTGCTGATCCTGCTGCCCCCCAGCGAGGGCAAGACCGCTGCCAGCCGCGGCAAGCCGCTGGACCTGGCCGCTCTCTCCTTCCCCGAGCTGTCGACCGCTCGCCAGGCTGCCGTCGAGGCCTTGGTGGCGATCAGCGGTTCTCCCGAGGCGGCGTCGGTCCTGGGTGTGCCCCCGTCGCAACCGGAGCTGCTCGAACGCAACCGGCGGCTGCTGAGCGCGCCGACGGCGCGCGCCGACCGGGTCTACACCGGCGTCCTCTACGACGCGCTGGGACTCGGCGATCTCTCGTCGGCGGCCAAGCGGCGCGCCGGCAGTCGGGTGGCGGTCACCTCCGCGCTGTTCGGGCTGGTGCGTCCGGGCGACCGGATCCCGGCGTACCGGTTGTCCGGCGACGCGAGACTGCCCGGGCTCCCCGGAACCGGCTCGGTCGCCGGTCACTGGCGCGAGCACCTCGGCCCGGTCCTCACCGGGACGGTCGGGCGCGGGCTGCTGGTCGACCTCCGGTCGACGTCGTACGCCGCGTTCTGGCGGCCGGCGGGCGTGCGGACGGCCACCGTCCGCGTGCTGCACGAGGTCGCGGGCCGGCGTCAGGTGGTGAGCCACTTCAACAAGGCCACCAAGGGTCGGTTGGTCCGGGACCTCCTCGAGGACGGCGCGGACCCGAGGACGCCGCAGGCCCTGGCGGCCGCGTGGGAGCGACTCGGTTGGACCGTCGAGCTCGACGACGGCCGGCTCGACGTCGTCGTCAGCGAGATCTGAGCCGTTCAGTCGCGGCCACGCGCTCCGGGCCTACCAGCGGTGCGGGCCGGACACGACGTCCGCGCCCGGCGGCTGGGTGTTGTAGCTGCGCATCGAGGCGCGGCCGTCCTCGAAGAACGCCAGCACCGAGACCGACGCCGGCGCCAGCTCCATCCGGAAGACCGAGAGCAGCGGCGCCTGCAGAGCCCGGGCGACCAGGGTCTTGATCGGCGTGACGTGGGAGACCACGACGACGGTCTTGCCGGCGTGCTCGTCCAGGATCCGCTGCAGGGCGGCCAGCACGCGCCCCTCGACGTCGGTGAACGACTCGCCGTCACCACCGGGGCGCGCGTCGACCGAACCGATCCACGCATCCAGCGAGGCCTGCTCCTGCTCGGCCACCTCGAGGAAGGTCTTGCCGTCCCAGGAGCCGAACTCCATCTCGGCCAGCCCCGGCTCCTCCTGGATGCTCAGCCCCAGCCGCTCGGCGAGGATCTCCGCGGACTCGCGCGTGCGGCGTACGGGCGAGGCGAGGATCGCCCCCGAGAGGTCCGGGTGCTCGGCCAGCGGCGCCAGCCAGTCGGCGACGGCGCGCATCTGGTCGCGCCCCTCGTCGGAGAGGCCGGGGTTGCTGGAGCGCAGGCCGCCGGAGAAGCGCTTGCCCGAGGTCAGCTCGGTCACGCCGTGCCGCACCAGGACCAGCGTCGTCGGCGGTCCTGACGGCGGTGCCCAGCCACGGTGGTCGATGCCACGCACGCCCTCGTCGGCCGCCACCGCCTCGACCAGCGGGTCCTCGGGCTCGTCCCCTCCCACGGTCACGCCGGACCGCACACCGTCGAGCGCCTCGTTGGCCAGCCGGTCCGCGTGCTTGTTCTCGGCCCGCGGGACCCAGTGGTAGGTCGTGCCGAACGGCGCGAGCCGGTTGGCCTCCATCGCCAGCGGCTTCATGTCGGGATGCTTGATCTTCCAGTTGCCCGACATCTGCTCGACGACGAGCTTGGAGTCCATCCGGACCTCGATCTCGGCCTCGGGCGCGAACTCCGCCGCGAGCTGGAGCCCGGCGATCAGGCCGCGGTACTCCGCGACGTTGTTGCTGGCCCGTCCGATCGTCTGGGCGTCCTCGGCGATGATCCGCCCGTCGGGCGTCCGCAGCACCGCGCCGTACGCCGCCGGGCCGGGGTTGCCGCGCGAGCCGCCGTCGGCCTCGATGACGACCGCCCGGACCTGGTCGGTCACAAACCTGACTCGGAGGTGCGTACGAGGATCCGCTGGCACTCCTCGCAGCGGACGACCTCGTCCTCGGCGGCCGCCCGGATCACGCCCAGCTCGGCCGCGTCCACGGCGAGCCGGCAGCCGCCGCACTCGCGGGCCCGGAGCTCGGCCGCGCCGACGCCGCCCTTCGCGGCCCGGAGCCGGTCGTACAGGGTGAGCAGGTCGGCCGGCAGCTCGGACACGAGCGGGGCGCGCTCGGCCTCCACGCCGGCCAGCTCGGTCTCGATCGCGCCGGTCTTGTGCGTGCGGGCGGCCGTGACATCGGTCAACCGCACCTGGGCCGCCTCCGCCTGCTCCGCGAGCCGCGTGAGGGTCCGCTGTGCCTCCTCCAGCTGCTCCATCACCTCGAGCTCCTGGTCCTCCAGGGAGGTGATCCGGCGCTGGAGCGACTCCAGCTCCGCCTGCATGTGCTGGAGGTCCTTGGGGTTGGAGATGAGTCCCTGGTCGATCCGCTGCTGGTCGCGCTGCTGCCGGGCTCGCACCGCCTCGACGTCCGCCTCGACCTTCGTCTGCTCCACCTGGAGGTCGTCGACGATCATCTGCTGGTCGATCCGCTGCGACTCCAGCTCGCGCTGGTGCTCGGTCAGCTGCTCGATCTCCGCGATCTCGGGGAGCGTGTCCCGCTGGTGTCGCAGCTGGTCGGCGCGGGAGTCCAGTGACTGCAGGTCGAGCAGTCGCAGCTGGGCGGCGGGATCGGCTTTCAATTGTCTCCTAGGTCCGGAACGTCCACGGATCGGTGTCGAGCGTGCTCACGCGGGTCTCCACCGTATCGCCCAGTCGCTCGCGGACTAATCTCTCCACCACCGGCAGCCACGTCCACTCCGCCGCCCAGTGCGCCACGTCGATCAACGCGGGGCCGCCCCACTCGAGGAACTCACCAGCCCGGTGGTGCCGCAGGTCGCTGGTGAGGTACACGTCCACGTCCAGCCCGAGCACCTCGTCGAGGAGGAAGTCGCCCGAGCCGCCGCAGACTGCGACCCGCCGCACCGGCCGGTCCGGGTCCCCGGCGACACGCACTCCGTGCGCGGTCCCCGGCAGGGCGTCCGAGACGGTGGCGGCGAAGTCGGCCAGGGTCGTCTCCACGACCTCCCCCACCCGGCCCATGCCGGTGCCGGCGGTGCCGGGGTCGAGCAGGTCCACGACGTCGTACGCCGGCTCCTCGTACGGATGCGCGGCAAGCAGGGCGGCGACGACCGGCGTACGACGGGAGCGCGGCAGGACCACCTCGATGCGCGTCTCCCTCACCGTCTCCAGCTCGCCCACCGACCCGATCGCGGGGTCGGCGCCGGCCAGGGGGCGGAAGCGGCCCTCTCCCTCGGTCGAGAAGCTCCCGTGGTCGTAGTCACCGATCCGGCCCGCACCGGCCTCGGCGAGCGTCTCCCGGACGCGCTCGGCATCGGCGCGCGGCACGTAGGTGGTGAGCTTGGCCAGCGGCTGGTCGGCGTTCGCGGAGATCGGCCGGAGGCCGGTGAGCCCGAGCGTGCGGGCCAGCGCCTCGGAGACCCCGTCGATGGCCCGGTCGGCGTTCGTGTGCGCGGTGAGCAGCCCGCAGCCGGCCCTCGTCAGCGTCTGCAGCGTCCGGCCCTTCGGCGTGGTCGCGGGCACGCCGTGCACCGGGGTGAGGAAGAGCGGGTGGTGCACGACCAGCAGGTCGGCGCCCCACTCGGCCGCTTCCTCGGCGACCGGCTGGACCGGGTCGACGGCGAACATGACCCGGCGTACCTCCGCCTCGGGGTCCCCTGCGACCAGTCCGACAGCATCACCCTCGCTCGCCGTCTCCGGCGGGTACCACGCGTGCAGCACATCGACGAGGTCGCTCAGGGTCGGCATGACCCGAATCTAGGCGATCGCAGAACCCGGCGAGAGGACGTGTCAGTTGACCTGGCGGTCCCGGCCCTCCCAGTACGGCGCGCGCAGCTTGAACTTCTGCAGCTTGCCGGTGGCGGTCCGGGCGAGCTCGTCACGGAACTCCACGGACGTCGGGGCCTTGTAGCCGGCGGCCTTGTCCTTGCACCAGCGGATCAGCTCCTCCTCGGTGACCGAGGCGCCCTCGGCCAGCACCACCAGAGCCTTGATCGTCTCCCCCCACTTCTCGCTCGGGACCCCGATCACGGCGACCTCCGCGACCGCCGGGTGGGAGAAGAGGACGTCCTCGACCTCGATCGAGGAGACGTTCTCCCCGCCGGTGATGATGACGTCCTTCTTCCGGTCGGCGATGGTCAGGTAGCCGTCGTCCCCGATCACGCCACCGTCCCCGGTGTGGAACCAGCCGTCGGCCAGCGCCTGCCCGGACGCGTCCGGCTGCTCCCAGTAGCCCTCCAGCACCACGTTCGAGCGGGCCAGGACCTCGCCGTCCTCGGCCGTCGAGAGGCGTACGCCGAGGGCGGGCGCCCCGGCCCGCACCAGCTGGTGCGCACGATCCTCGCCGGAGAGGTCATCCCACTCGGCACGGGTGCGGTTGATGGTCAGCAACGGAGAGGTCTCGGTGAGGCCGTAGATCTGGATGAACTCCCAGCCCAGCTCGTCCTGCACGCGCATGATCGTCCTGGTCGGTGGGGGCGCGCCGGCGACGATGATCCGCACCTGGTCGCGGCCGGGGATCTCGCCCTCCCAGTCGGGGGCGGCGTCCAGCACCGCGGCCACCACGGCCGGGGCCGCGCACATCACCGTGACGCCGTACTTCTGCACGCGCCGGAGGATCTCGGTGCCGTCGACCTTGCGCAGCACCACCTGCGGGACGCCGAGCCCGGTCATCGCGAACGGCATCCCCCAGCCGTTGGCGTGGAACATGGGCAGCGTGTGGAGGTAGACGTCGCGATCGGTGACGCCCGCGTGCAACCCGAAGGTCACGGCGTTGACCCAGATGTTGCGGTGCGTGATCTGCACGCCCTTGGGTCGCGCCGTCGTCCCGGAGGTGTAGTTGATGCACGCCGTCGCGTTCTCGTCGGGCTCCCAGGGCTGCGGGGTCGCGTCCTCGGCGGCGTACAGGTCGTCGTCGTCGCCCAGCACGAAGGTGTGCTCGCACTCGACGTCGGCGAGGGTGTCCCGCAGCTCCGGGTCCACGTAGAGCACCCGCGCCCCGGAGTGCTCGACGATGTAGCGCACCTCGTCGGGGCGCAGCCGGAAGTTCACCGGCACCAGCACCCGCCCGTAGCCCGCGACACCGAAGAACGCCGTGAGCAGCCGCGCGCTGTTGTGCGACACGATCGCGACGCGGTCGCCGAAGCCGATGCCCAGCTCGTCGAGCCGCGCCGCCTGTCGCCGCGCCAGTACGCCGACCTGGTCGTACGTGAGGTCGCCCAACGACGGGGCCGGCTGGTCGGGCTCGTCGAGGACGCCCACGCGTTCGCCGTAGACCGTCGTGGCCCGATCCAGGAAGTCGGACACGCTGAACGGAACGATCATCTCAATCCTCCTCGTGCTCGGTCAGCACCGCGTCCCACTCTAGGCACCTCCGCGTGGGCCGGGGGTTGGCACCGGCGTGGACCGACGAGCGTCCCGGAACCCATGAGAGTGCTCTCATGTCGCTCTCACTCCCGGCCCATGCTGGTGCACCATGGTCGGAGCATGAACCTGATCACGAAGTCCCTCCTCGCACTCGCCCTGGCCCTCGGGGTCGGCGGTGGCGCCGTCGGTCTGTCCATGGCCGCCACCGGCCACCAGGCCCCCAGTCAGCGCGAGCCCCTGGTCGTCCACAGCGTGGACGGCCGGGCCGGCCATCACGATTCGCGCACCCAGAGACACGCGGAGGACCACAATGGCGATCATGGGCAGAGGACCGAGCCGGCGGACGACTCCGCCGGCGACTCCGCCAGCCCTGAGCCGGCGGCCATCGAGCCCGAGGACGTCGGGGACGACCACGGCGACGACGGGCCCACGCACGACGTCGGCGACGACAACGGCGGCGGCGGGAACTCCGGCCCCGGCGGAGGTGGCGACGACGGCGGCAACTCCGGCCCAGGCGGCGACGACTCCGGGAGCGGCTCCGATGACGATGGCGGCCACCACAGCGGCCACGGCGGCGGCGACGACGACGGCTCCGACGACGGCGGCAACAGCGGTTCCGGCAGCGGCAGCTCCGGCAGCGGCTCAGGCGGAGGGGACGACGGCGGCGGGAGCCACGACTGACCCGGACGTCCGCCCCGAGAGCCCCGAGTTCCCCCGCTCGGGTGGACCGACCGGCCGGGCTACCGGCTGGTCGGTCCGCACTCGGATCATCGCCGCGGTCGCACTCCTGGTCGCGATCGCCCTCTCCGGCGTCGGCATCATCGTCTATGCCATCGAGGCCAACCAGGTCCAGGCCGCCGTCGTCGCCGACATCAACGACGACCTCGACGCCTTCGCGAGCTACAGCCAGTCGCAGCCTCGGCGGTCCTCGCTGAGCGACACGTTGGCGGGGTTCCTCGGCTCGCACGTGCCCGACGACTGCGCAGTTCAGGTGGCCTGGGTCTCCGGTGAGCAGCCCACCTTCACCCGCGGTGCCCAGATCGATGCGGACGAGGCACGGACGATGCTCACCGACCCGGGTGTCACGCGGACCATCTCCGAGGTCGTCCGGACCGGGACACCCGCTCGGTACGGCAGCGACGAGTACGGCCCGCTGCTCATCGCCGCGCAGCCCGTCACCGTCCGGGGCGACTCCGGCGCCCTCGTCGTGGTCAGCTACCTGCGCGAGGACGGGCGCGACCTCACGAGCACGATGCGCACCTACGTCCTGGTCGCCCTCCTCTCGCTCCTCGCCATCACGGCTCTGGCGGCCTGGCAGTCCGGGCGGCTCCTCGCCCCGCTGCGGACGTTGCGCCAGACCGCGGACGAGATCCGGGAGACCGACCTGTCCCAGCGCATCCCGGTGCGCGGCAACGACGACATCACCCAGCTCACCCACACGCTCAACGGCATGCTGGCGCGGCTCGAGACGGCGTTCGTCGGCCAGCGGCAATTCCTCGACGACGCCGGTCACGAGCTCAAGACGCCCCTGACCATCCTGCGGGGGCACCTCGAGGTGCTCGAGAGCGGCAACCCGAAGGAGGTCGAGGAGACGCGCGCCCTGCTCCTGGACGAGGTGGACCGCATGTCCCGCCTCGTCGGGGAGCTCATCCTGCTCACCAAGTCCGACCGTCCCGACTTCCTCGCCCCCGGGCCGACCGACCTGGAGTCGTTGACCCAGAGGCTGCTGGCGAAGTCCCGCGGGCTGGCCCCGCGGGACTGGCGGGTGACCGAGGCCGGCGCCGGAACCGTCCACATCGACGAGCAGCGGGTGACACAGGCGATCCTCCAGCTCGCCGACAACGCGGCGAAGCACACCGGCGAGGGCGACGCCATCGCCCTCGGGTCGTCGTACGACGGGGCGACCGCGACGATCTGGGTCGGGGACTCCGGACCTGGCGTCCCGCCGGGCGAGCGGACCCAGATCTTCGAGCGCTTCGGACGCGGCGCGCACGCCCCCGTGGACGACGACGGCTTCGGGCTGGGGCTGTCGATCGTGGCCGCGATCGCGGAGGCACACGGCGGCACCCTCGAGGTCACCGACGATCCCGAGCTCGGCGGAGCCCGGTTCGTGCTCACGATCCCCCCAGGCCCGCAGGAGCCCGCGTGGCCCGCATCCTGATCGTCGAGGACGAGCAGCGCATCGCGTCGTTCATCGCCAAGGGCCTGCGCGCGCAGGGACATGTGGCGGTCGTCGTGGGTGACGGGGTGTCCGGCCGTGACTATGCGTTGTCCGGGGAGTTCGACCTCATGGTGCTCGACATCGGCCTCCCACGTCTCGACGGCTTCGCCGTCCTCGAGCAGGTCCGGCAGCAGGGCTCCAAGCTGCCAGTGATCGTCCTGACCGCTCGCGACTCGGCGACGGACACGGTCTCGGCGCTGGACGGCGGCGCGGACGACTACATGCCCAAGCCGTTCCGGTTCGCCGAGCTGCTGGCCCGCATCCGGCTGCGGCTCCGGTCCTCGGACTCGCCGGAGGCTCCGCGGACCCTGGAGGCCGCGGGTGTCGCCCTCGATCTGCGCACCCGCCGGGCGCGGGTGAAGGAGCGCGAGGTGGACCTGTCGGCCCGCGAGTTCGCGCTGGCCGAGCTGTTCATGCTCAACGCCGGCTTCGTGCTCTCGCGTGAGCAGCTGCTCGACCAGGTGTGGGGCCTCGACTTCGACCCCGGCTCGAACGTCGTCGACGTGTACGTCGGCTACCTGCGCAAGAAGTTCGGCGCACACACGATCAGCACGGTGCGCGGGATGGGCTACCGCTTCGGGGCCTGAGCGGCCGGTCGTGCAGGGTGCGTCGGGACGGGTTCGAACCGCCGACCGCTCGGGTGTAAACCGAGAGCTCTACCGCTGAGCTACCGACGCGGGCGGCCACACCCTACGCGAGCGTCTGGTCCGCAGTGGCGACTAGACCACGATGCTCAGGAGCAGCACGCACAGGAACCCGACCACCGAGATGACGGTCTCCATGAGCGACCAGGACTTGATCGTCTCCCACACCGTGAGCCCGAAGTACTCCTTCACCAGCCAGAAGCCCGCGTCGTTGACGTGGCTGAAGAACAACGAGCCCGACCCGATCGCGAGGACGAGCAGGGCCTGGTGGGTGTCGGTGAGGTCGGCGGCCAGCGGACCGACGATCCCGGCCGCCGTGACCGTCGCGACGGTCGCCGACCCGGTGGCGAGCCGGATCCCGACCGCGACCAGCCAGCCGAGCAGCAGCACCGAGAGGTGGGAGTCCTTGGCCTGGTCGGCGATCACCTGCGCGACGCCGGAGTCGGACAGCTCGGTCTTGAAGCCGCCGCCGGCCGCGACGATCAGCATGATCGAGGCGACGCCGGGAAGGCCGGAGCCGAGGGAGTCCTGGACCTGCTGACGATTCATCCCGGACGCGCGACCCACCGCCACCATGGCCACGAGGACGCCGACCAGCAGGGCGATGACCGGCTCTCCGACGAAGTCCAGCACGCTGCGGAGTCCGGAGCCGTCGTCCAACGTGAGCTCACCGACGGCACGGATCAGCATCAGCAGGACCGGGAGGACGATGCTCAGCACGGCGAGGCCGAAGGTCGGGGCACGCCTGGCACCGGTCTCCGCCTCCCGTTCCGCCGCGGACCGGGCGACCCCGCCCGCCGGGCCGACTCCCCCCTCGGGCGCGGTCACGGGCACCAGCCGGTTCACCAGTCGCGCGAGCAGCGGACCGGCGATCACTAGCGTCGGCACGGCGACGATCAGGCCGAAGATGAGGGTGTAGCCGAGGTTCGCGCCGAGCAGCTCGATCGCGGTCACGGGCCCGGGGTGCGGCGGCACGAGCCCATGCAGGATCGACAACGCGGCCAGGGCGGGGATCCCCACGAGCATGAGCGGCACCCGCGTCCGAGCAGCCACCAGCACCACGACCGGCACCAGGATCACGACGCCGATCTCGAAGAACATCGGCAGGCCGATGATCGCGGCGATGAGGGCCATGGCCCACGGCAGGGTGCGCGGCCCGACGCGGTCGACGATCGTGTCGACGATGCGGTTGGCGCCGCCGGAGTCGGCCAGCAGCTTGCCGAGCATCGCGCCGAGGGCGATCAGCAGGCCGACTCCCCCGAACGTGGTGCCCAGCCCCGTCACGAAGCTCGCGAGTGCGTCCTCGGGCGGCACCATGGCGACCGCCGCGAGCACGACCGTGCCGAGGATCAGACCGAGCAGCGGATGGAACTTCGCCCAGACGATCAGCAGGACGACCGTGGCGATGCCGGCGACCGCGGCCAGCAGCAGCTGGGTGTCCCCGGCATCGCTCAGGACCACGGTGTCGGCCAGGGGCAGGGGTGCGAGCAGGCTCACGGTCACTCTCCTTGGGGGTCGAGGCCCAGGAGGCGCATCGCCTCGCGGACCATCTCCTCGGGGGCGGCGTCGGCGGAGACGACCACCCCGCGTTCCTCGGGCGCCAGCGGCTCCAGGGTCTTCAGCTGGCTGGGCAACAGCGAGGGCGGCATGTAGTGCCCGCGGCGGGCGGCCACTCGCTCCTCGATCAGCCGGGCGTCGGCCCGCACGTGGCAGAACCGTACGCCGGGACGTCCGTCCGCGAGGAGGTCGCGGTAGGCGCGCTTGAGCGCGGAGCAGGTGATCACTCCGCTGCGGTCCGTTGCTGCCCGCTCATCGATCCACTCGCCGATCGCGCGCAGCCACGGCCAACGGTCCTCGTCGTCGAGCGGGGTGCCGGCGGACATCTTCTCGACGTTGGCGGGGGGATGCAGGTCGTCGCCCTCGAGGAACTCCCATCCCATCCGGTCGGCGATGCCGCGCGCCAGCGTGGTCTTGCCGCTGCCGGAGACTCCCATGACGACGACGTACAGAGGCCCGGACACGACCGCGAGGTTAGCGCCGGCTCGGAGCGGGGCGGCTCACCCGTCCGTGGAGGAGCGAGCAGGTTGCCCGGCGAATGGCCCGGTAGATAGCCCGGCAGATAGCCCGGTAAATAGCATTGAGCCGCTGGCGTCTCGGGTCACCAGCGGCTCAACGGTTCGATAGTAGGCAGGCGGGTTCGGGCACGCCAGCCTTCGGCCGGAAATCCGGACGAAATGATCCAGGTGGTCTAGGCCAGCTGGTTCAACTGGGCCAGGTGCTCGTCCAGGTCGCGGCCGTCGGGCATCGCGTTGTGCACCGACCAGCGGAGGATCCCCTCCTTGTCGATGACGTAGGACGAGCGGCGCGGGCAGCCCCGGTCCTCGTCGAAGACGTCGTACGCGCGGGAGATCGCACCGTGCGGCCAGAAGTCCGACAGCAGCGGGAAGTTCAGCCCCTCGACGTCAGCGAAGGCACGGAGCGAGTAGATCGGGTCGCAGGAGATCGCCAGCACCTCGGTGTCGAAGGTGAGGAACTCGTCGAGCCGGTCACGGATGCCCGACATCTCTCCCGTGCACACGCCGCTGAAGGCGTACGGGTAGAAGAAGAGAGCGAGGGCCTTGGACCCGGCGTACGACGACAAGGTCACGTCCTGCCCGAACTGGTCGCGCAGGGTGAAGTCCGGCGCCTGGGCGCCGAGCATGAGGCCGCGGGTGCCCTGGGTCGTCGTCATGATGATGCCCATCCTCTCAGCACCGGGGACAGGACCCGAATCGGGCCGACCTGTCTCAGTCGTCGCCGGAGGACTCCTCGGACCCGGAGTCATCGCCGGGATCGCCGTCCTCGTCGTAGTCCACCAGCTCCCGCTTGAGGACCTTGCCGGTCGCGTTGCGCGGCAGCTCCTCCAGGACGACGATCTCGCGCGGCACCTTGTACCGCGCCAAGTTGGCCTTCACGTGGTCCTTGAGCTCGTCCTCGGTCGCCTTCTGGCCCTCGCGCAGGGCGACGAAGGCGCGCAGCCGCTTGCCGTAGTCGTCGTCGTCCACCCCGACCGCAGCGGCCTCCGCAACAGCCTCGTGGCCGACCAGGCAGTCCTCGACCTCCTTGGGGAAGACGTTCTCGCCGCCGGAGACGATCATCTCGTCGTCGCGACCCTCGATGTAGAGCCGGCCGTCGTCGCCGAACCTTCCGACGTCGCCGCTGGACATCAAGCCGTCGATGAGGTCCTTGTGGCCGCCGCCGGTGTAGCCCTCGAAGAGCATCGAGTTGCCGACGAAGATCCGCCCGGTCTCGCCGTGCGGGACCTCCTTGCCGTCCTCGTCGAAGATCTTCACGATCGTGTTGTGCGGGGGCTTGCCGGCCGAGCTCGGGGCCTCGCGCAGATCCTGCGGGGTCGCGATCGAGGCGTAGGCGACCTCGGTGGAGCCGTAGATGTTGTAGAGGTTGTCACCGAAGCGGTCCATCCACGTCGTGGCCAGGCTCCCCGGGAGCGCGGAGCCCGAGGCAGCGACGACCTTGAGCGTGGCGAGGTCGTACTTGTCGAGGACCTCGTCCTCCTGGGCGAGGATCCGCTGCAGCATCACCGGGATCACCACCATGGAGTCACATTCGTGCTTCTCGACCAGCTCCAGCGCGGACTCCGGCTCGAACTTGCGCCGGATCACGATCGTCGAGCCCAGCAGCATCCCGAGCATGAGGTGGGCCAGCCCCCAGGTGTGGAACAGGGGCGCCACGATGTGGGTCCGCCAGCCGTACCGCAGAGGCAGGCGCGACATCAGCGAGACGGCGGCGTCGACGCCCGCTTCGTTTCGGGGCGCGCCCTTGGGCGTGCCGGTCGTGCCGGAGGTCAGGATGATGATCCGCGAGTGGCGGTCGGGCGGGTCGAGGGCGCCGTCGTCACCGGCGTCGATCCCCTTCTGGATGAGGTCCTCGAGGCTGCCCTCGGTCTCCTCGTCCACCCAGGCGAGCACGCGGGTGTGGATGTCGGCCTCCTCGAGCAGCTCGGTGAACTCCTCGTCGTGGACGACGACCTGCGGGCCCTCCCGCTCCAGGACGTCGACCAGCTGCGGCCCGGCGAAGGCGGTGTTGAGGAAGACGACGTCGGCGCCCAGCTTGGCCGTGGCCACGGTCGCGTCGACGAAGCCGCGGTGGTTGCGACACATGATGGCGACCGAGTCGCCCTCGGAGACGTCGAGCTCGCGCAGCGCCCGGGCCAGCGCGTTGCTCCGACGCTCCAGCTCGCCGTAGGTCAGCTCACCGAGCTCGTCGATCAGCGCGGTGCGCTCCGGCTCCCGCACGGCCATGGCGATGAAGCCGCCGGCCGGGCCGGTCCCCCACGCCTTGAGCGTCCTCCCGAGCCCGACGAGCGTGGCCGGCCCCATGGGACGGACGATGCCCGCACCACCGAGGACCCGCGCGCTCACGGCCAGGTTGTTCACAGCATTGAGAATCTTCATGGTGCCCCTTCAACTGGCGCGCGGTCGGCTGGTTATGGACGCAGCGGCGGCGTACGGGTCGCGGGGGTCACCCGGGCGACTTGGGAGTGACCAAGCGGGTGGCCGACCACTCCGTGCTCACCGCAGCCGTGGTGGTCTGGGCGAGCCCTGCGACCGGTGCGGCTTCGGCGATGTCGGTGGGGTCGACCGCTCCGGGACGCCCGACCTTCGGCGTGAGCAACCAGATCGAGCCGCCGCCGACCAGGTCGGTGAGCGCGTCGACGAGCCCGTCCACCAGGTCACCGTCGTCCTCGCGCCACCAGAGGAGGACCGCGTCCACCACGTTGCCGTAGTCGCCGTCCACCAGGTCGGCGTCGATGGCGTCCTCGATCGCGACGCGCAGCCGGTCGTCGGTGTCGGAGTCCCACCCGAGCTCCTGGACCACCATCCCGGCGCTCAGGCCGAGGCGGTCGCCTGCTCCCGGAGATGCTGGGGCGGCGTCGCCCACGGTCGAACTCAACAGATCCTCCACCTACTGGCGCGCCCCGCCGACCGCGAGGCGCTCTTGGTGGAGGTCAGTCCATCGGAGATGCCACGGAGGCGCAACCCCGGGCGTACTCGTGAGTAGGTCCAGCGGGGTCCGGCGGCTCGGATTTCGTGGCTACGGCGGGCGTGCCAACATGGGGTGGTGACCGCGAGCAACGAGGCCGACCAGACCACCCCGCCCGGCGCCCCACCTGTGGCGCCGTCGGTGATCCACGAGGGTCTGCCCACCCAACTTCCGGACATCGACCCGGAGGAGACGCTCGACTGGCTCGACTCCTTCGACGCGCTCCTCGACGAGCGCGGACGCGACCGCGCCCGTTACGTGATGCTCCGCCTGCTCGAGCGGGCGCGCGAGAAGCAGGTCGGCGTGCCGGCCCTGCGGAGCACCGACTACATCAACTCGATCCCGCCCGAGCGCGAGCCGTGGTTCCCCGGCGACGAGGACGTCGAGCGCCGGATCCGTGCGTTCATCCGGTGGAACGCCGCGGTCATGGTCTCCTCCGCCAACCGCAAGGGACTCGAGGTCGGCGGTCACATCGCGACGTACCAGAGCATGGCGAGCCTGTACGAGGTCGGCTTCAACCACTTCTTCCGTGGCAAGGACCACGAGGGCGGCGGCGACCAGATCTTCTTCCAGGGGCACGGCTCCCCCGGCATCTACGCCCGCGCGTTCCTCGAGGGGCGCCTGACCGAGGAGCAGCTGTACGGCTTCCGCCAGGAGGTCCAGCACGGCCCGGGCAAGGGACTGCCGTCGTACCCGCACCCCCGACTGATGCCGGACTTCTGGGAGTTCCCGACGGTGTCGATGGGCCTGGGTGCGCTGAGCGCGATCTACCAGGCGCGGTTCAACCGCTACCTGCACAACCGCGGGATCAAGGACACCTCCCAGCAGCACGTCTGGAGCTTCCTGGGCGACGGCGAGATGGGCGAGCCGGAGTCGCTCGGCGCCATCGGCCTCGCCGCCCGCGAGGAGCTGGACAACCTCACCTTCGTCATCAACTGCAACCTGCAGCAGCTCGACGGCCCGGTGCGCGGCAACGGCAAGATCATCCAGGAGCTCGAGTCGTTCTTCCGCGGGGCCGGGTGGAACGTCATCAAGGTCGTGTGGGGCCGGGAGTGGGACGACCTGCTCGCCCGGGACGTCGACGGCGTGCTGGTCAACCGGATGAACACCACGCCGGACGGCCAGTTCCAGACCTACTCGACCGAGACCGGCGAGTACATCCGTGAGCACTTCTTCGGCGGCGACCCGCGCCTGCGGCAGATGGTCGAGCACATGAACGACGACCAGATCGTCAAGCTGCCGCGCGGTGGCCACGACTACCGCAAGGTGTACGCCGCGTTCGACGCCGCCACCAAGCACGCCGGTCAGCCGACCGTCATCCTGGCCAAGACCATCAAGGGCTGGACGATCGACGCCCTCGAGGGCAAGAACGCCACCCACCAGATGAAGAAGCTGACGCTCCCGGACCTGAAGAAGTACCGCGACCGGCTCTACCTGCCGCTCTCCGACCGCGACCTCGACGAGTCGTACGAGAAGACCGGCGGCGCGCCCTTCTTCCACCCCGGCCAGGACGCGCCGGAGATCCAGTACATGCTCGAGCGGCGCGCCAAGCTCGGCGGATCGGTACCCCGCCGGGTCGACCGTTCGTCCCCGCTCAAGCTGCCGGGCGACCCGGTCTACGCCGAGCTGCTCGAGGGCTCCAGCAAGCACAAGGTCGCGACCACCATGGCCGTCGTCCGGCTGCTCAAGGACTGGATGAAGGACCCGGAGATCGGTCAGCGCGTGGTGCCGATCGCCCCGGACGAGTACCGCACCTTCGGCATGGACTCCATGTTCCCCAGCGCGAAGGTCTACAACCCCGGTGGTCAGCAGTACGAGTCGGTCGACCGCAAGTTGTTGCTCTCCTACAAGGAGTCCGCGCAGGGCCAGATGCTGCACGAGGGCATCTCCGAGGCCGGATCCGTCGCCTCGGCGATGGCGGCCGGGTCGGCGTACGCCACCCACGGCGAGCCGATGATCCCCTTCTACATCTTCTACTCGATGTTCGGCTTCCAGCGCACCGGCGACTCCATCTGGGCGATGGCCGACCAGCTGGCGCGCGGCTTCCTCATCGGCGCCACGGCCGGCCGCACCACCCTCACCGGCGAGGGCCTGCAGCACGCCGACGGCCACTCCCCGCTGCTGGCGGCGACGAACCCGGCAGTCGTCCACTACGACCCGGCGTTCTCGTACGAGGTCAGCCACATCATGCGCGCCGGCCTGGAGCGCATGTTCGGCGAGGAGGCGCAGAACGTCATCTACTACCTCACCGTCTACAACGAGCCGGTGAGCCAGCCCAAGCAGCCCGACGACGTGGACGTCGACGGCATCCTGCGCGGCCTGCACCAGGTCGGTGCCACCCAGGGCGAGGGGCCGCGGGCGCGGCTGCTGGCCTCGGGCGTCGGCTACCCCTGGATCGAGCGAGCTGCGCAGATGCTGGAGCAGGAGTGGGGCGTGCAGTCCGACCTCTACTCCGTCACCTCGTGGAACGAGCTGGCCCGCGAGGCGATCAGCGTCGAGCAGTGGAACCTGCTGCACCCCGACCAGGAACGTCGTGACCCCTGGGTGACCCAGCGTCTCTCCGGTGCGCAGAGCCCGGTCGTCGCGGTCTCGGACTTCATGCGAGCGGTCCCGCTGCAGATCGCTCGGTGGGTACCCGCCGACTACCGCGTGCTCGGTGCCGACGGCTTCGGCTTCGCCGACACCCGGCCGGCGGCCCGGCGGTTCTTCCACATCGACGCCGAGTCGGTCGTCGTCCAGACCCTGCAGGCGCTGGCCGACTCCGGTCAGGTGCCCCGCGAGAAGGTCACCGAGGCGTTCGCGAAGTACCGCATCGACGACCCGACAGCCGTCGCCGACGTGGCCCAGGAGGGCGGCGACGCCTGATCGCGCACTAGGCCAGGCTGCGCACCTCGGCCAGCTGCGGCTCGCGCGCCTGGCCGCGGCGCAGGAGGGTGCGGAACCGCGCCCGTGAGTACGACGCGGGCGTCGTGCTGCGCACGAACTCGTGCAGGGTCTTGGCGAACCGCTCGGGGTGGTCCTTGTGCGGGAAGTGGCCGGCGTTCGGGATCACCTTGACCCGGGCACCCGGCGCAAGCCGGGCGGCGTTGTTCGCGTGCGCGACCGGGATGACCTGGTCGTTGCGGCCCCACACGACCGCCATCGGCATCTCCTCGGTCAGGTAGGCGCGGTCGGCCATCGTGACGATCTGGCCCTGCCAGTCGACGACCGCGCGCACCACGTGCCGGATCGCGTGCCGGGTCGCGGGGTCCTTGAAGGAGTCATAGATCTCGGCCACCTCCCCGAGGTCACGGGTGCGCTGCCAGCCGGAGCGGGAGAGGACGCGCATGGCGCCGGTCGTCGTGTGGCGCACGCCAGGCAGCATCAGCACGCGCATGGCGTGGTGGAAGCCGGGCGTGGTGATGGCGCGGATGACTGGCGTGACCTCGGGCCCGAGGCCCCCGGAGGCGACGAGCACGAGCCGCTCCGTGCGCTCGGGGAACTGGTAGGCGAACTGCATGGCGACGCCACCGCCGAAGCTGTGACCGACGACGGTCACCTTGTCGATCCCCAGACAGGTCAACAGGTCGCGCATCCCGTTGGCGTAGCCGCCGACGCTGTAGTCCGCGCGCGGCTTGTCCGAGAGGCCGTGCCCGAGCAGGTCCGGCGCGACCACGGTGTAACGGCGCGCCAGGATGTCGATGACCGGGTCCCAGGTCGTGTGATCGCAGCCGAGACCGTGCAGCAGCAGCAGGACCGGACCCGCACCGACCTTGACGAAGGCCCGCTTGTGACCGTGGATCGTCAGGTAGGACACCTCGTGGCCATCTCGTCCTGGGCTCACGCGGTCACTCCTCTGCTCGGCGAGGGTCGATCCGGTCTGGTGACCGACGGCGAGTCAACCAGAACACGTGGCCGTTGGGCAGTCGGAAGCCCTTGTTTTCTTGGCATTCAGACGGATCGGGCTCGGGAAGTCACAGGTGGGTCACAAGTGGGCTCCGGGGCCGTTGACGACCCGGGTTCCCGGGTACCTGGTTCCACTACTCTCAGGGCATGGCACCTGCGCGGAAGGGGCAGTCCCCTGACCGGGCCCGCGCCGTCCACGCGCTGCGTCGGTCCACCGGTCGTCTCAGCAGCGCCGCGACGACGCGGATGGACACCGACCTCGCCTGGTTCGACTCGCTCAGTGCTGAGGATCGCAGCTGGGTGGGGCTCATCGTCCAAGCGGGCATCAAAGGGTTCGTCGACTGGTACGCCCGACCGCACTCCCCCACGACCGGCGAGCCGGACGACCTCGCCGCGGCGGTCTTCGGTGCCGCACCCCGGGCGCTGGCCGGCGTCATCAACCTCCAGCAGACCGTCGACCTCGTCCGGCTCTCGATCGAGGTGGTCGAGACCAACATCGACGACCTGCTCGACCCCGCCGACGCACCCGACGTCCACGCGGCCGTCATGCGCTACGCCCGGGAGGTCGCCTTCGCGACCGCCGAGGTCTACGCCCGCGCCGCCGAGGTCCGGGGTGCCTGGGACGCCCGGCTCGAGGCCCTCGTCGTGGACTCCGCCCTGCGCGGTGAGGCGGACGAGACCATCGTGTCCCGGGCCAGCGCGCTCGGCTGGACCGAGCGCGGGCAGGTGGCAGTGGTCCTCGGCAACGCCCCGCGCGGCGCCGGCGTCGAGCTCTTCGAGCAGGTCCGCCGGGCCGCTCGCGGAGCCGGGATGGACGCGTTGTGCGCCACCCAGGGCGACCGGCTGGTGGTGATCCTCGGTGGCGTCGAGGACGTCGAGAAGGCGGCCACCGTCGTCGTGGACCTGTACGCCGAGGGACCGGTCGTCGTCGGTCCCGTCACCGATCACCTGGCCAGCGCCCACCAGTCGGCACGCTCCGCCCTGGCGGCCCACCGGGCCGCGCCCGGCTGGCCGGACGCCCCCCGACCGGTGCGGAGCATCGAGCTGCTGGCCGAGCGGGTCCTGGCCGGCGACGGACACGCGCGGCGGCACCTGGTCGAGGAGGTCTACCTCCCGCTGACCGGCCGCGGGTCACTGGTCGAGACGCTCACGGCGTACTTCGCGGCCGGGTCCTCGATCGAGGGCGCGGCGCGCACGTTGTTCGTGCACGCCAACACCGTGAGGTACCGGCTGCGCCTGGTCACCGACCTGACCGACCTGTCCCCCACCCGGCCCCGGGACGCGATCACGCTCACGCTCGCCCTCGTGCTCGGGCGGCAGTCCGGCCGCAGCGCCTGATTTGTAGGAACCCTACAAAACTCGTCGACCTAGTTTCGTGTGCGGCGGAAGCGCGCCGAGGGGCCCGGACCCGCCATGCTGGAGCACGTGCTCGTCATCGTCGCGCCCGGTCAGGGCGCCCAGACCCCTGGCTTCCTCACCCCCTGGCTCGCGGACGACACGTTCCGCCAGCGGTTCGAGTGGCTGTCCACCGTGGCGAGCGTCGACCTGGTGCACGCCGGGACCGAGGCGGACGCCGAGACGATCCGCGACACCAAGATCGCCCAACCGCTGCTCGTGGCCACCGGCCTCATCGCCGCGCTCGAGCTCTTCCCCCACCCGGCCGACGCGTTCAACAAGATCGGCGCGGTCGCGGGCCACAGCGTCGGCGAGCTGACCGCGGCAGCCGGCGCCCGCGTCATCACCGCCGAGCAGGCCATGGTGCTGGTGCGCGAGCGTGGCCGAGCGATGGCCGAGGCCTCGGCCGCCACTCCGACCGGCATGAGCGCGGTGCTGGGCGGCGACCGTGACGAGGTCCTGGCGAGGCTGGAGAAGCACGGCCTCACCGCGGCCAACGACAACGGTCCCGGCCAGGTCGTCGCGGCCGGCACGATGGAGCAGCTGGAGGCCCTCGCGGCCGATCCGCCGACCAAGGCACGTGTGATGCCGCTGAGCGTCGCCGGAGCCTTCCACACCCACCACATGAAGCCCGCCGTCGGTCACCTCGCCCGCCTGGCACAGTCGGTGTCGGTCCACGACCCGCGCACCCGGGTCATCTCCAACAAGGACGGCCAGGTCGTGCACTCCGGCCCCGAGGTCCTGGCCCGGATCGTCGGCCAGATCGCCAACCCGGTCCGCTGGGACCTGTGCATGGACGCGATGCTCGACCTCGGCGTCACCGGCATCCTGGAGATGCCGCCGGCCGGGACCCTGACCGGCATCGCCAAGCGGGCAATGAAGGGCGTCGAGACCTTCGCGCTCAAGACCCCCGACCAGCTCGACGAGGCCCGCGCGTTCGTCGACAAGCACGGCGAGGCCTCCCCGATCGAGACCACCCCGACCTGGCGGATGGTCGTCTCCCCCGCCAAGGGCACCTTCCGGCGGGCCACCGAGGCCGGGGACGGCGACAGCCTCGCGCCCGGTACGTCGATCGGCGGCGTGAGCAGCCGCAGCGACACCATCGACATCCGGGCCGCCCACGGCGGACAGGTCGTCGAGTGGCTCGTGGAGGACGGCGACCTCGTCTCCCCCGGCCAGCCGTTGCTCCGGCTCCACCCGGAGGGGGCCGCATGAGCGCCGCTGAATTGCTCCTTCGGCGCACCATCTTCCGGGCCTCGCTGCGCTCGTGTCCTCAGGAGGTGGCCTCATGAGCACGATCAGGACCGGCACGGGTTCCGCGCACACCAGGATCATGGGCCTGGGCGCCTACCGCCCCTCCCGCGTCGTGCCGAACTCCGCCGTCATCGAGGCCATCGACTCCAGCGACGAGTGGATCCAGCAGCGCAGCGGCATCAAGCAGCGCCGCTGGGCCGCCCCCGACGAGACCATCCAGGTGATGTCTGTCGCCGCCGCCCGCGAGGCGATCGAGGCTGCGGGCCTGGAGCCGGCGCAGATCGACGTGGTCATCGTCGCCACCGTCACCCACCTGTTGCAGACGCCGGCCATCGCGACGGCGATCGCGCACGAGCTGGGCACCGGTCAGGCGGCGGCCTTTGACATCTCCGCCGCCTGCGCGGGGTTCTGCCACGGCGTCTCGATGGCCAGTGACATGATCCGCGGCGGGAGCGCCGGGCACGCGTTGGTCATCGGTGTCGAGCGGCTGAGCGACCTCACGGACCTCCACGACCGAGGGACGGCGTTCATCTTCGCCGACGGCGCGGGCGCCGCAGTGATCGGTCCCAGCGACCACCCGGGCATCGGTCCGGTGGTCTGGGGCTCGGACGGCGAGCAGTTCGACCTGATCCGGCAGAAGGAGGACTGGCGCGAGGTCGTCGGCACCCCCGCCGTCCCGGGCAGCGGGATCATGCCGCACCTGGTGATGCAGGGGAACCCGGTCTTCCGCTGGGCGTCCTTCGCGATGGCCAAGATCGGCCTGCAGGCCCTGGAGCAGGCGGGGATCACCGTCGACGACCTCGACGTCTTCGTCCCCCACCAGGCCAACATGCGGATCATCGACGCCATGGCGCGGTCGATGAAGCTGCCCGAGTCGGTCGCGGTCGCCCGCGACATCGCCGACCAGGGCAACACCTCGGCGGCCTCCATCCCGCTGGCCCTGCACCGGATGAGGGCCGAGGGCGACGCCCACCCGGGTGACACCGCCCTGCTCATCGCCTTCGGCGCCGGGCTGGCGTACGCCGCCCAGGTCGTCGAGGTCCCGTAACACACGAGTTTCCACCCAGCAGCAACCAACCAATTTGTTCGACAACCAAGGGAGAACAGCCACATGGCCACCACCGAAGAGATCCGCGCCGACCTCGCCGAGATCGTCAACGAGGTCGCGGGCATCGACGCCGACGACGTCCAGCTGGACAAGTCGTTCGTCGAGGACCTCGACGTCGACAGCCTGTCCATGGTCGAGGTCGTCGTGGCCGCCGAGGAGAAGTTCGGCGTGTCCATCCCCGACGACGAGGTGAAGAACCTCAAGACCGTCGGCGACGCGGTCGCGTTCATCGAGCGCGCCCAAGCCTGAGCAGCCTGGGTCGCCTGACCAGGCCGGCCCGCCCACCCTGATCCAAGGAGCTTCATGTCTCGCACCCGTGTGCTCGTCACCGGCCTCGGAACCACCTCCCCCGTCGGGGGCGACGTCGACTCGACCTGGTCGGCCATGTTGGCCGGCCGGTCGGGCGTGCGTCACCTCGAGGACGAGTGGGCGGCCGACCTGCCGGTCAAGATCGCCGGCCGGGTCGGCGGTCGACCCCAGCGAGGTCCTGGACCGGGTGAAGGCCCGGCGCCTGGACCGCGCCAGCCAGTTCGCGATGGTCGCGGCGCAGGAGGCGTGGGCGGACGCCGGGTACGGCACCGACCCCACCGAGAGCGGCGTGGACCCCGAGCGCCTCGCGGTCAGCCTGGCCTCCGGCATCGGCGGCGTCACGACGCTGCTGAGCAACTACGACGCTCTCCGGGACAAGGGTCCGCGTCGGGTCTCGCCCCTGGCCGTCCCCATGCTCATGCCGAACGCCCCGGCGGCCAACGTGTCGCTGTGGCTCAAGGCACGGGCGGCCGTGCACGCACCCACGAGTGCCTGTGCGTCGGGCAACGAGGCGATCGCGATGGCGATCGACCTGATCCGGCTCGGCCGGGCCGACGTGGTCGTCGCCGGCGGCACCGAGGCGGCGATCCACCCGCTGCCGATGGCGGCGTTCGCGCAGATGATGGCGCTGTCCAAGAACGACGGCGACCCGACCACCGTCTCCCGGCCGTGGGACGTGGCCAGGGACGGCTTCGTCCTCGGCGAGGGCGGGGCCGTCCTGGTGCTCGAGTCCGAGGAGCACGCGCGGGCGCGCGGCGCCAGGGTGTACGCCGAGGTGCTCGGCGCCGGCATCAGCAACGACGCCCACGACATCGCCCAGCCGGACCCGGAAGGTCGCGGCGGTACCCGGGCGATCGCCATGGCGATCCGGGAGGCCGACATCTCGACCAGCGACGTGAAGCACGTGAACGCGCACGCGACCTCGACCCCGCTCGGCGACGTGGCCGAGGGCCTGATGCTGCACGCCGTGCTCGGCGACGCCGTCGACGACTGCGTGGTCACGAGCACGAAGTCCATGACCGGGCACCTGCTCGGTGGCGCCGGAGCGCTCGAGGCGGTCGCGACGGTCAAGGCCGTGGCCGACCGGCAGAGCCCGCCGACGATCAACCTCGACGACAAGGACCCGCAGGTCGAGCTCGACATCCCGACCAGCGCGCGCAAGCTGCCCGACGGCGACATCGCCGCCCTCAACAACTCCTTCGGGTTCGGCGGCGCCAACGTCGCGGTCGCCTTCGGCTCGGTCTGAGAAGGGACCAGATGAGCACCGACACGGACACCCAGCGCTCCCCCCAGGCCAAGCCCCCGCGCGAGGAGGATCCCCGCTACCCGCTGACCCGGCTCGAGGCGCTGCTGGACGAGGGCTCCTGCGAGCTGATCACGCCGGTCGACGACTCGGGGATGGTCGCGGCGGTCGGCAACGTCGACGGCACGAAGGTCGTCGCCTTCTGCTCCGACGCGACCGTCATGGGTGGCGCGATGGGCGACGTGGGCTGCAAGGTCGTGGTCGACGCCTACCACCGGGCGATGACCGACGGTGTCCCGATCATCGGTCTGTGGCACTCCGGCGGGGCGCGTCTCGCCGAGGGCGTGCTGTCGCTGCACGCCGTGGGCCGGATCTTCCACGCGATGACCCAGGCCAGCGGCAAGATCCCGCAGATCTCGGTCGTCCTCGGCCCGGCAGCCGGGGGCGCGGCGTACGGCCCGGCGCTCACCGACGTGGTGATCCTCGGGCCCGAGGGGCGGATCTTCGTCACCGGCCCCGACGTGGTCCGCTCCGTCACCGGCGAGGACGTCGACATGCTCCGGCTGGGCGGTCCCGAGCCGCACGGTCGGCGCTCGGGCGTGGTGCACATCCTCACCGAGTCCGAGGAGGAGGCGCTCCAGCGCGCCCGGCGTACGGCGTCGCTGCTGGGCGCCCAGGGCAGCCTCGACGTCGACGCGGTCGAGGACCGCGACCTCGCGGCGTACCTGCCTGAGTCCCGCAAGCGCGCTTACGACGTCCACCCGCTGGTCGAGGCGGTCCTCGACGAGGACTCCGTCCAGGAGCTGCACGCCCGCTGGGCGCCCAACATCGTCACCGCGCTCGGCCGCTTCGGCGGTCGGACCGTCGGCGTCGTCGCCAACAACCCGCTGCGGCTCGGCGGCTGCCTCGACTCGCTGTCGGCGGAGAAGGCCTCCCGGTTCGTCCGGCTCTGCGACGCCCTGGGCATCCCGCTCATCGTCCTGGTCGACGTGCCGGGCTACCTGCCCGGTGTCGGCCAGGAGTGGGACGGCGTGGTCCGCCGCGGCGCGAAGCTGCTGCACGCGTTCGGCGAGTGCGTGGTCCCCCGCGTCACCCTGGTGACCCGCAAGACGTATGGCGGCGCCTACATCGCCATGAACGCCCGCTCGCTCGGCGCCACCAAGGTCCTGGCCTGGCCGGGAGCCGAGGTGGCGGTGATGGGAGCTGTCGCCGCGATCCGGATCCTGCACCGCCGCAAGCTGGCCGAGGTCTCCGCCGACCTGCGGCCCCGCGTGGAGGCCGAGCTGGCCGCCGAGCACGAGCGCATCGCCGGCGGGGTGGACAAGGCCGTGGAGATCGGCGTCGTGGACGAGGTGGTCGAGCCCACGCGCACCCGCTCCGCGATCGCCGCGGCGATCGACGACGCCGTCCAGACGGTGGGAGTGCGTCGGGGGGCGCACGGCAACATCCCGCTCTGAGGGCTTCCCGCTCGGAAGACCGGGCGTAACGTGACCCTCGTCTCCTTCGTTGGCCAGACGTAGACGGAGGAGAAGTGATGAGACGAGTCGTCCTGGCGCTGCTGGCGGTGGCGGCACTGCTGTTGACCACGGTGCAGGTCCCGGCGCAGGCCTACCAGGAGAAGTTCGGTCGCGTGTGGCGCGCCGATGGCGTCCTCCACCCCGGCTGCCGCACCTACGACTACCACTACGTGGTGCGCCCGCGCGCTGACGACTGGGTGCTGGAGACGTTCCTCAGCGGCCCGGGCGGCAAGCAGCTGGGGTCGGACGCGGTGCAGAAGGCGGCCCACAACAGACGAGGGACCCGGGACTTCAAGGTCTGCCGGGCCACCACCCACCCGGGGCGCTTCAAGATCCGAGGCAAGCTGACGCGCACCTTCGAGGTCTGTGCGACTCCGGTGTCCTGCACGACCGAGGACAAGGTCGTGTGGATCAAGCCGGCGCACTTCAGGCTGCGCCACGCCTGAGCCGGTCAGACCACCTGGTGCAGCCAGCGCACCGGTGCACCGTCGCCGGCGTGCCGGAAGGTCTCCAGCTCGTCGTCCCACGGCTTGCCCAGGAGCTTGTCGATCTCGTGCACCAGGGTGGTCTCGCCGAGCGCCGCCTTGACGACCGCCGCCTTGATCCGGTCCTCGGGGATCATCAGGTCGCCGTGCAGCCCGGTCACGGCATGGAAGACGCCGAGCTCAGGGGTGTAGGAGTAGCGGCAGCCCTCGCTCGAGCCGGTGGCCTCTTCGGTCACCTCGAAACGCAGGTGGTTCCAGCCGCGCAGGGCCGAGGCCAGCGAGGCCGCCGAGCCGACCGACCCGGACCAGGACACCTCGGCGCGGTAGGCGCCGCTCTGCGCCGGCTGCGGGGTCCAGTCGAAGTGGACGGGCGCGCCGAGAACCCCGCCCAGCGCCCACTCGATGTGCGGGCACAGCGCGGAGGGCGCGGAGTGGACGTACAGCACGCCCCGCGTCTGGTGGGGCGTGGTGTTGGTCTGAGTGCTCACCGTGATCCTCCTAGGTGTCGGCGCGAGTCACGCCTTCCCCAGCGATCTCGTCCCACCCGAAGGAGGTGAAGCACATGCGTGTAGTTGTGGAAACAGTGTGACTGATGTTGCGCGAGTTTGCCAGCGCAACGACGAACTCGGTCAGCACCAATTTTCGGCGCCCGACGGTCGGGCCTAGTCGCGCTCGGTCTTGCGCTCGAGCAGGTCCGCCCGCGCGGCCGCGTCGGTGATCTCCTCGCTGTCGATCGCGTGGGTCCGGTGGAACCACGCCAGGGCCTCGGTGGTCCGACCGGCCGCCTCCAGCGTGTCGGCGTAGGCGTACCGCAGCCGGACGACCCAGGGGGAACGGCTCTTGGACTGCAGCGGGGCCAGCTCCAGCGTGCGCAGGGCCGCGTCCAGCTGGCCGAGGTCGCGGCGAGCGCCGGCCTCGACGATGGTCATCTCCGCCTTCGCCTCGGGCGCGAAGTTCGCGACGCCGGGGCTCTTGGCGAGCTTGAGCGCCTGCTGCGGCTGGCCGAGGGCCCGGTGGCAGTCGGCCATGATGGGCAGGTACGCCGTGGCGCCGTTCATCCGCTTGGCGGCACGGAGCTCGGCGAGCGCCTCGGCGTAGTGGCCGGCAGCGTACGCGGCCTCACCGGTCGCCTCGCGCACGACGGCCAGCCGGGCGGCGCGCGCGCGGGCGGCGAGCGTGTGCTGGTAGGCGGTCTCGGGGTCGGAGTCGATCAGCAGGCCGGCGGCCGCCAGGTGGCGCGCCACCCGGGCCGCGAGCTTCTCCGGCAGTCCCTTGAGCTGCCCGGTGATGGACCGGTCCAGCTCCTTGCCCGTGATGTCCTCGGGCAGCGGCGGACCGTCGTAGCGGGCCTGCTCCTGGCTGCGGTCACCCTGCTTGTCGAGAGGACGCTTCCAGTCGCGGTCCCGGGAAGGCCGGCGGTCCGGGGCGGAGCCTCCTCGACGGTCCCCACCGGTACGGCTCCCACCGGCGGGCTTGCCGTCGCCCCGCGCGGAGTACGGCTTGCTGCCACCCGCGGCTTTGCCGCTCGCAGGACGTCCGTTGCTGGGCCGACCACTGCTGGGCCGACCACTGCTGGGCCGACCACTGCTGGGCCGACCGCTGCTGGGGCGACCCCCTTGCCCGCGACCGCCCTGGGGACGCTCACCTCGACGATCCTCAGCCACTGTTCTGCTCTCCTCCGAGCTCCGTCACGTGTACGCCAGATGCTCACCAAATGCAGCGGAGGCCACCAGGAACCTGGTGGCCTCCGCGAGGTCTAAGTCCGGCGGCGTCCTACTCTCCCACATCCTCTCGGGTGCAGTACCATCGGCGCTGAGTGGCTTAACTTCCGGGTTCGGTATGGGACCGGGTGTTTCCCGTCTCGCTATGGCCGCCGTGACAGCGTGTCAACCATTGATCCAGTTATGTGCTGGGTTGTTGGTTGGGAACTGGGTAGTGGACGCGTGCAGTGCTCTGCTTGTTTTTGCTTTCCCTGCGGGCAGGGTGTGCTGTGTTTGGTTGGTGTATGTAGGGGCAAGCCCTCGGCCTATTAGTACCGGTCGGCTGGGCATTGCTGCTGTACACCTCCGGCCTATCAACCCCATAGTCTGTGGGGGGCCTTACCAACTTGTCGTTGTGGGAAACCTCATCTTGAAACGTGCTTCCCGCTTAGATGCGTTCAGCGGTTATCACTTCCGAACGTAGCTAACCAGCGGTGCCCCTGGCGGGACAACTGGCACACCAGAGGTTCGTCCATCCCGGTCCTCTCGTACTAGGGACAGCCTTTCTCAAGTTTCCTGCGCGCGCGGCGGATAGGGACCGAACTGTCTCACGACGTTCTAAACCCAGCTCGCGTGCCGCTTTAATGGGCGAACAGCCCAACCCTTGGGACCTACTCCAGCCCCAGGATGCGACGAGCCGACATCGAGGTGCCAAACCATCCCGTCGATATGGACTCTTGGGGAAGATCAGCCTGTTATCCCCGGGGTACCTTTTATCCGTTGAGCGACCACGCTTCCACATGCCGTGGCCGGATCACTAGTTCCGACTTTCGTCCCTGCTCGACATGCCTGTCTCACAGTCAAGCTCCCTTGTGCACTTACACTCGCCACCTGATTGCCAACCAGGCTGAGGGAACCTTTGAGCGCCTCCGTTACTCTTTAGGAGGCAACCGCCCCAGTTAAACTACCCATCAGGCACTGTCCCTGAACCAGATCATGGTCCTAGGTTAGACATCTAGTACGACCAGAGTGGTATTTCAACGTTGACTCCACCCAAACTGGCGTCTGGGTTTCACAGTCTCCCACCTATCCTACACAAGCCGTGCCAAACACCAATACCAAACTATAGTAAAGGTCCCGGGGTCTTTCCGTCCTGCCGCGCGTAACGAGCATCTTTACTCGTAGTGCAATTTCGCCGAGTCCATGGTTGAGACAGCGCCCAAGTCGTTACTCCATTCGTGCAGGTCGGAACTTACCCGACAAGGAATTTCGCTACCTTAGGATGGTTATAGTTACCACCGCCGTTTACTGGGGCTTAAATTCTCCGCTTCGGTATTGCTACCTAACAGGTCCTCTTAACCTTCCAGCACCGGGCAGGAGTCAGTCCGTATACATCGTCTTACAACTTCGCACGGACCTGTGTTTTTAGTAAACAGTCGCTTGGGCCTGGTCTCTGCGACCCTTCACGCTCCCCCAGCAAGTGGGCTCACGATCCGGGTCCCCCTTCTCCCGAAGTTACGGGGGTATTTTGCCGAGTTCCTTAACCATGGTTCGCTCGATCGCCTTGGTATTCTCTACCTGATCACCTGAGTCGGTTTGGGGTACGGGCGGCGCATAGCTCGCTAGAGGTTTTTCTCGACAGCATAGGATCACCCACTTCACCAAAAATGGCTCCCCATCACGCCTCAGCCTCCACATCGAAGTGAGAGACCCGGATTTGCCTAGGTCTCGGCTCGCACGCTTGGCCACGGACTACCATCGCCGTGGTTGGACTACCTTCCTGCGTCACCCCATCGCTTGACTACTACCGGTTCGGGTCCCACGCTCTGCCACCACGCTGCTCCCGAAGGAGAAGTCATGGTGGTTTCGGGTGGTTAGCATCACCGGGTTCGTCATGGGCGCTACTTTGCCGGTACGGGAATATCAACCCGTTGTCCATCGACTACGCCTGTCGGCCTCGCCTTAGGTCCCGACTTACCCAGGGCAGATTAGCTTGACCCTGGAACCCTTGATCATTCGGCGCACGGGTTTCTCACCCGTGATTCGCTACTCATGCCTGCATTCTCACTCGTGCCGTCTCCACCACTCGATCACTCGATGGCTTCACTGCCGGCACGACGCTCCCCTACCCACCCACACACCTGAACCCAGATCAAGTCTGGGCTGGGCTTACGTGTGAATGCCATAGCTTCGGCGGATGACTTGAGCCCCGCTACATTGTCGGCGCGGAATCACTTGACCAGTGAGCTATTACGCACTCTTTCAAGGGTGGCTGCTTCCAAGCCAACCTCCTGGTTGTCACTGCGACTCCACATCCTTTTCCACTTAGTCACCGCTTAGGGGCCTTAGCTGATGGTCTGGGCTGTTTCCCTCTCGACTACGGAGCTTATCCCCCGCAGTCTCACTGCTGCGCTCTCACTTACTCCCATTCGGAGTTTGGCTAACGTCAGTAACCTGGTCGGGCCCATCGGCTATCCAGTGCTCTACCTGGAGCAAGAAACACGCAACGCTGCACCTAAATGCATTTCGGGGAGAACCAGCTATCACGAAGTTTGATTGGCCTTTCACCCCTATCCACAGGTCATCCCCTCCATTTTCAACTGAAGTGGGTTCGGTCCTCCACGACGTCTTACCGTCGCTTCAACCTGCCCATGGATAGATCACTTCGCTTCGGGTCTTGATCGTGCTACTGAAGGCGCCCTATTAGGACTCGCTTTCGCTACGGCTACCCCACACGGGTTAACCTCGCAACACAACGCAAACTCGCAGGCTCATTCTTCAAAAGGCACGCCGTCACCCAGTCCAAAGACCAAGCTCCGACGGATTGTAGGCACACGGTTTCAGGTACTATTTCACTCCCCGCCAGGGGTACTTTTCACCTTTCCCTCACGGTACTTGTCCGCTATCGGTCATCGAGGAGTATTTAGGCTTAGCGGGTGGTCCCGCCAGATTCACACAGAATTTCACGAGTTCCGTGCTACTTGGGAAACGCAACAGACAGGCGCACGCTTACGGTTACGGGACTCTCACCCTCTCCGGTAGCCCATTCCAAGGACCTTCACCTTCACGCACACTTTCTTACTGCCCCACCAGGTGACAGCCCAGTGATGCACGCTCCCACAACCCCGCACACACAACCCCTGCCAGGTATCACATGTCTACGGTTTAGCCTCATCCGATTTCGCTCGCCACTACTCTCGGAATCACTCTTGTTTTCTCTTCCTACCGGTACTGAGATGTTTCACTTCCCGGTGTTCCCTCCACACGCCCTATACATTCAGGCGCAGGTAACTGGACACAACTCCAGCCAGGTTTCCCCATTCGGACACCCCCGGATCAACGCTCGGTTGCCAACTCCCCAGGGCTTATCGCAGGCTCCCACGTCCTTCATCGGCTCTCGATGCCAAGGCATCCACCATGTGCCCTTCATAGCTTGCCTACCAACACACATCAAACAAACAACAAAACTACAAAGATGCTCGCGTCCACTATCCAGATCTCAAACAACAACCCCACCCACCCCCACCACCGCAACACACGATGAGCAGGACATGGCAGGAACCAAGAACACCCACCCACACCACGCAACCCCTCAACACGAGGCAGTTGCACGCGATCACTCGCGCCGATGTGGGTCCTGATGCCTCAGAACCCCAACAGTGTGCTCGATCGCCCCCACCCCCCACAGCAACCCCCCGAAGAGAGGCCACCACGACAAGTGAAGGACCAAAGGTCGACGTTCCACTAGTGAACACCACCAATGCCACCTGAACATTCGCCAGATGCGCGGGGTGTGTGCTCCTTAGAAAGGAGGTGATCCAGCCGCACCTTCCGGTACGGCTACCTTGTTACGACTTCGTCCCAATCGCCAGCCCCACCTTCGACCACTCCCCCCAGCAAGCTGGTTGGGCCATGGGCTTCGGGTGTTGCCGACTTTCGTGACGTGACGGGCGGTGTGTACAAGGCCCGGGAACGTATTCACCGCAGCGTTGCTGATCTGCGATTACTAGCGACTCCGACTTCATGGGGTCGAGTTGCAGACCCCAATCCGAACTGAGACCGGCTTTTTGGGATTCGCTCCCCCTCACGGGATCGCAGCCCTCTGTACCGGCCATTGTAGCATGCGTGAAGCCCTGGACATAAGGGGCATGATGACTTGACGTCATCCCCACCTTCCTCCGAGTTGACCCCGGCAGTCTCCCATGAGTCCCCGACCCTCCGAAGAGGTCGCTGGCAACATGGAACGAGGGTTGCGCTCGTTGCGGGACTTAACCCAACATCTCACGACACGAGCTGACGACAGCCATGCACCACCTGTGCACCGGCCACAAGGGCACACCCATCTCTGGATGCTTCCAGTGCATGTCAAACCCAGGTAAGGTTCTTCGCGTTGCATCGAATTAATCCGCATGCTCCGCCGCTTGTGCGGGCCCCCGTCAATTCCTTTGAGTTTTAGCCTTGCGGCCGTACTCCCCAGGCGGGGCGCTTAATGCGTTAGCTACGGCACGGAACCCATGGAATAGGCCCCACACCTAGCGCCCAACGTTTACGGTGTGGACTACCAGGGTATCTAATCCTGTTCGCTCCCCACACTTTCGCTCCTCAGCGTCAGGTCATGCCCAGAGAACCGCCTTCGCCACCGGTGTTCCTCCTGATATCTGCGCATTTCACCGCTACACCAGGAATTCCGTTCTCCCCTGCATACCTCCAGTCTGCCCGTATCGAAAGCAAGCACCCAGTTAAGCCAGATGTTTTCACTCCCGACGCGACAAACCGCCTACGAGCCCTTTACGCCCAATAATTCCGGACAACGCTCGGACCCTACGTATTACCGCGGCTGCTGGCACGTAGTTGGCCGGTCCTTCTTCTGCACCTACCGTCAAACCACCAAAAAGCGGAGCTTCGTCGGTGCTGAAAGAGGTTTACAACCCGAAGGCCGTCATCCCTCACGCGGCGTTGCTGGATCAGGCTTCCGCCCATTGTCCAATATTCCCCACTGCTGCCTCCCGTAGGAGTCTGGGCCGTGTCTCAGTCCCAGTGTGGCCGGTCACCCTCTCAGGCCGGCTACCCGTCAAAGCCTTGGTAGGCCATTACCCCACCAACAAGCTGATAGGCCGCGAGCACATCCCGAACCGAAAAAACTTTCCACAACCCCACATGCGTGAAGCTGTCATATCCGGTATTAATCACCGTTTCCGGTGGCTATCCCAAAGTCCGGGGCAGATTACTCACGTGTTACTCACCCGTTCGCCGCTCGAGTACCCCCGAAAGGGCCTTTCCGCTCGACTTGCATGTGTTAAGCACGCCGCCAGCGTTCGTCCTGAGCCAGGATCAAACTCTCCATAAAAAAACAGAAAATCATCCTGACAGACAAACCCTGACCTCAAAAAAGATCAGAATCAATCGTCAAACCAACCATCCCCAAAGAGATGACAGGCAAAATTAATCCGTCGACTATCAAACACACTGTTGAGTTCTCAAACATCAGGCACGCACAACCCGGAGCCCCAGCAGGATCGTGGCGGCCGAGGCCGCACGACACCACCAGAACAACGTGATGGTTGGGTGGTCACCGGGGGCCGGATGCCCGAGCACTCGGCACGTGGCCTGGGCTCTTGCATCCCGCCGCTCCCTGGCGACTCGGAGAACACTAGGGGCTGGCCCCGGGGAGGATCAAATCGAGACCGTGTGTCCTGGGCCACACCGGCCCGGGGATCCGGGACGACGAGGCGTCTTCGCAGGTCAGAGGCAGTTTTGGGAGCTCAGGAGCGGCTCACGGCCCGGACGGGGCGATCAGCCCCGGCGTGTCGCCGAGCGTGGCCGAGCCGGTCAGCCGGAGGGCCTCGAGCAGCTCGTCCGCCAGCTCGCGCAGGGCGCGCACGACCCCTGCATCGCCGCCGGCCGCGAGCGCATGGAAGAGCGGGCGGCCCACGAAGACCGATGTGGCACCGAGGGCCAGCGCAACGAGCGTGTGCAGGCCGCTGCGCACCCCGCCGTCGACGTACACCTCGGCCGAGGGGCCGACCGCGTCGCGGACGGGCGCGATGGCGTGGGCGGTGGCCAAGGCCTGGTCGAGCTGGCGCCCGCCGTGGGTCGAGATCCACACCGCGGAGGCTCCCCCGGCCAGCGCTCGCGCCGCGTCGTCGGGGCGGAGCACCCCCTTGACCACGACCGGCAGTCCGGTCACCCCGTGCAGCCAGGCCAGGTCACCGGGTCCGAGGTCCATGGCCTTGGCGCGGTCGGCGGGGTCGAGACCGGTCGTGGTGGAGCCGTTCGCGCCCAGCCACCCGGGCTCGGCCACCTCCCAGACCTTCGGGATCCCCGGGGCCGGGTAGCGCGTCCCCAGCAGGGGCGTGTCGACGGTGAGCACCACCGCGGAGGCGCCGGCGTCGACCGCCTGCTGCAGCACCGGGAGCGACTGCTCGCGCTCCGCTGCGACGTACACCTGGAGCCACCACCGGGCGCCGGTCGCACCGATGTCGGCGAAGGTGCTGCCGGAGTTGCTGGAGATCACGACAGGGACGCCGACCTCAGCGGCTGCGCGCGCCATGGCGACCTCACCCTCCGGGTCGGCCGCCTTCTGCAGAGTCATCGGCGAGACGCCCAGGGGGAACGGGTGCCGCTCGCCCAGCAGGTGGACCGACGGATCGACGGCCGAGACGTCGCGCAGCACCCGAGGAGCCAACCGGTAGGTCCGCCACGCCTCCGTGGACTCCCGCAGCGTGATCTCCTCCCGAGCGCCTTCGGCGAGGTAGCGGAACACCGCAGGCGGTAGCCGGTCGCGGGCGATGTCCTCGACCTGGTCCAGCCAGCGGTGTGCGTCGGGCATCGCTAGACCCGCTCGACCCCGGCGAACCGCTTCTTGCCGCGCCGCAGGACCAGCCAGCCGCCGATCGCGTCGGACTCCCCCGGTGTCAGGTCGACGTCCTCGACCCGGGTGTTGTTGAGGTAGACCCCGCCCTCGCCGATGCTTCGCCGCGCCTCGCTCTTGGAGCTGCTGAGCCCGGTGGTCACCATCAGGTCCACGAGCGTCGGCCACTCCCCCTCCACCCGGATCGAACCGGCCTCCCGGAGGGCCGCCGCCAGGGTCGCCGAGCTGAGGGTGTGGAGGTCGCCGCCACCGAACAGCGCGGAGGCTGCGGCCTTGGCCTGCTCGGTCTCCTCGACTCCGTGCACGAGCGTCGTGACCTCGTCGGCCAGCCGCTTCTGGGCGGCCCGTCGGAACGGCTCGTCCTTGGTCGCCTGTTCGAGCTGATCGATCTCCTCGCGGGTGAGGAAGGTGAAGATCCGCAAGAGCTCGGCGACCTTCTCGTCCTCGGCGTTGAGCCAGAACTGGTGGAAGGCGTACGGCGACATCATCTCCCGGTCGAGCCAGAGGGCACCGCCCTCGGTCTTGCCGTACTTCGTGCCGTCGGCCTTCGTCACCAGTGGCGTGGCGAACGCGTGGGCGTGGCCACCGACCGAGCGTCGGATCAGCTCGGCACCGGCGGTGATGTTGCCCCACTGGTCGGACCCGCCGAACTGCAGCGTGACCCCGTGGTCCTCGAAGAGCCGCAAGAAGTCGAAGGACTGCAGGAGGACGTAGGAGAACTCCGTGTAGCTGATGCCGTCCTCGAGCCGCCTGCTCACGACGTCGCGCGACAGCATCCGGTTGACGGGGAAGTGCTTGCCGACGTCGCGCAGGAAGTCGAGCACCGAGACCGAGCCGGTCCAGTCGAGGTTGTTGACGACGGTGGCGGCGTTCTCGCCCTCGAAGCTGACGAAGGCCGACACCTGCCGGCGCAGCCGCTCGGTCCACTCACGCACCGTCTCGACGGGATTGAGCGTCCGCTCCCCCGTGTCCTTCGGGTCGCCGACCATCCCGGTCGAGCCACCCACCAGGACGTACGGCGTGTGCCCCGCCTCCTGCAACCGGCGTGCGGTCACCAGCTGCACCAGGTTGCCCATGTGCAGGCTCGGCGCCGTCGGGTCGAAGCCGACGTAGAACCGCACGCTCCCGCCGCCGAGCGCCTCGCGCAGCGCGTCGCGGTCCGTCGAGTGGGCGATCAGGCCGCGCCACTCGAGGTCGTCGAGCAGGGTGGGGTCCACGGACACGGGTCGGCCTTTCCGGATTCAGCCTCAGCGACGTGCTGAGCGGTCAGCACCCACAAGCCTGCCTCATCCGGGGGAGTCGCGACCACCCGGATCCCTCTAGGGTGGGCCGCGATGATCGCGCAGAGGTACGACCTGATCCGAGAGATCGGTCGTGGAGGCATGGGTGCCGTCTGGCTGGCCACCGACAACGTCCTGGGGCGGGAGGTGGCGGTCAAGCGGATCGGCGTCATGCCCGGGACCGAGGACGCCGACCTGATCCGCGCCGAGCGTGAGGCCCGGCTGGCCGCCCGGCTGAACCACCCGCACGTCATCGCCGTCTACGACCTCGTCCAGGATGACGGCGAGGCCGCCGGCGGCGAGCACTGGCTGATCATGGAGTTCGTCGAGGGCGTCCCGCTGTCCGGGCTCGTCCGCCGCGACGGTGCGCTGTCGCCGGACCAGGCCGCTTCGCTGCTGAGCCAGACGGCCGACGCGCTCGCCGCCGCCCACGCGGCCGGCATCGTGCACCGCGACGTCAAGCCGTCGAACATCCTCGTGACCCCCGACGGGCAGGCCAAGCTCGGCGACTTCGGGATCGCCCGGGCCGAGGCCGACGCGACACTGACCCAGACCGGGCTCGTGACCGGCTCGCCCGCCTACCTGTCACCCGAGGTCGCCTCCGGCGGCGTCGCCACGCCCGCCAGTGACGTGTGGGCGTTGGGCGCCACGCTCTACCACGCGCTCGAGGGCCAGCCGCCGTACGAGACCGGCGACAACCTGATGGGGGCGCTCTACCGGATCGTCAACGAGGATCCTCCGCGGCCGAGGAACGCCGGCTGGCTCACGCCGTTGCTCGAGGCGACGATGACGCGGGACCCCGAGGCGCGGTGGGAGATGGCGCGGGTCCACGAGTTCCTGTCCCGCCGGGGCGCGGACGCCACTCCGCACCCCGAGCCCACCACGCCCGAGGAGGCCGTCGTGCCTGCCGGGGAGACGATGGCGCTGAAGCCCGTGGTGGCGAACCCACCCACTCCCGTGACCACACCGGCCGACGAGCCGGTGACCGAGCAGCCGGAGGAGCGGCCGGCCGTCCCCGCGAGCATCGCTCCGGAGCCGGACGACCGTGACCGAAGGCGCGTCCCGGTGCTGCCGCTGGTCCTCTCGGCGATGGTCGTGGTGGCGCTGTTGCTCGGGGCCCTGCTGTGGGGTTACCTCCAGCCGGGGGACGGCGGACGGAGTCCCAGCGGGACCGCGTCCGGGACGAACGGTGGCGGTGGCGGCACCGGGTCCAGCCAGTCCTCCAGCCCGCCCAGCACGACGCAGCCCTCGAGCGCGGGGATGCGATCCTTCATCGCCCAGTACCTCGCGGACGCTCCGAACGAGCCCGAGAGCACCTTCGACCGGCTGACGCCCAAGTTCCAACGGGCCAGCGGCGGCTTCGATCGCTACACCGGCTACTGGCACACCATCCGGTCCGCGACGCTCGCGTCCTTCTCGGCCGACCCGGACGCCCTGACCGTGGACTACACGGTCGACTACGTGCGGGAGAACGGGACGACCACGACCGGTCAGGTGCACCTCGGGCTGACCTACTCCGACGGCACGTATCGGATCGACAGCGAAGGCTGATCAGCCCGCTCCCGGGTTTCGTGGACGCCGCACTCCTGCGATGCGACAGTGCAGGGATGAGGACACGTGTGCGGGGGACGGGTGCGGCTCTGGCCGCCTTGGCGATGATGACGGCGACCGCAGGGGTCGCGGTGGCGGACGGGGTGACCGGACCGACGGTCCAGCAGGTGCGGATCCGCGACCTGGCTGCCGCGCGGGGTCCCGCTGGCGTGGCGTGGCTCGACGGCCGGACGCTGCACACCCCTTCCGGGGGCACGCTCGATCTCCCCTGGTCTGCGGCCGCTGCCGAGCAGGGCTCGCTGCGCCTGCTGGGCCACACGTCGGGCGCCTGGCTGGTCAAGGACTCCGACGGCGGCAGCTGGCGGGTCTGGGCCGTGAGCGCGGGACAGCGCACGAAGCTCTTCTCGGTCGGCGTCTCCGAGGGCGACATCGTCCGGATGGTGCTCTCGGACGACCACCGGCGGGTCGTCGTGTCCGACTTCGACGGTGACGCCACCTCGGTCGTCAGCGTCCATCGGGCCAACGGCAAGCAGGTCGCCTCGCGCACCTTCGACGGCGACGCCGCCGTGCTCGACTTCTCCGGTCCCCGCGTCGTTCTCGGGACCACGGACAGCCAGCTGTGGTGGATCAACGACCCCGGGCAGCCGGACGGGTCCGTCACCGACCTCGGAGTGGATGCCACCGGTGCGTCGATCGAGAACAACCTGCTGCTGGTGCGCGACTCCTCCACCGGCGCGGTCGGGCCGACCCCGATGGACGACCCCGGACCGCCCAGCTGGACCGCCCCGATGAAGCAGCCGCGCCTCACTCCCAGCGGCCGCAGGGTCGTGAGCCGGCCGGAGACGGGCTCCCAGGAGCTCGAGGTCCGGGCGCTGGGCAACGGGATCGTCCTGCGGCACTTCGAGATGAGGTACCTGTCGCCCGCCGGTCCCGTCTGGGCGGACAACCACAGGTTCGCCTTCGTCGGCTCGACCACCGGACTCGGTGACCGGGAGCGGCTGGCGACGTGCGCGGTGAAGGGCCGCTGCGTGGCCCACAGCGTCGTCCGGCCGCGGGACATCCTCTCGCTCCCGCCTCTCTGAGCCCGGACCCTCCGCCGGTAGCCTTCGCCTGCGTCGGGGCGGTAGCTCAGCTGGTTAGAGCAGGAGACTCATAATCTCCCACGCCTGGGTTCGAGTCCCAGCCGCCCCACGAGCCCGAATCGCCTTGCGCGCGGTCCGCATCGGGGTCGATGCTCGGCTCATGACCGAGGCACCCGCGCCCCTCACGCCGCTGACCGAGGACTGGGAGCGCGCTCTCTGCGTCGTTGCCCACCCCGACGACCTGGAGTTCGGGGCAGCTGCCGCGATCGCCCGCTGGACCGGCCAGGGCAAGCAGATCACCTACGTCATGGTCACCTCCGGCGAGGCGGGCATCGACGGCCTCGCGCCGGAGGAGTGCCGCCGCGTGCGCGAGGCGGAGCAGATCGAGTCGGCGCGCATCGTCGGGGTGGACGCCGTGGAGTTCCTCGGCTTCCGCGACGGCGTCGTGGAGTACGGCGTCCCGCTGCGCGCCGCCATCGCCGAGACGGTGCGCCGGCACCGGCCGGAGATCGTCATCACCGGCAACTTCCACGCCACCTTCGGCGGTCGCAACCTCAACCAGGCCGACCACATCGCGGTCGGTCGCGCGGTCCTCGACGGCGTCCGCGACGCAGCGAACCGCTGGATCTTCACCGAGCAGCTCGGCGACGGGCTGGAGAAGTGGGGCGGCGTGCGGGAGGTGTGGGCCGCCGGCTCCCCTCTCGCCGAGCACGGCATCGACACCACCGACACCTTCGAGGCGGGAGTGGCCTCGCTCGAGGCGCACGCGGCGTACATCGAGGGTCTCGGCTGGGACGACTTCTCCCCCCGGGAGATGCTCGAGGGCTTCGGGCGGCAGACCGGTCAGCGCATGGGCACGACGATCGCGACGTCGTTCGAGGTCTTCCCGATGGGCTGGGGCGGCTAGATCCTCCGCTGCATCTCGTGCAGCGTCTCGACCGGTCGGAAGCCGAACCGTTCGTTGGTGCGGTACATCGCGGTGTTCCTCGGATCGGTCCACGTGTGGATGACCCTCCGCTCGGGGTGGTCGGCCGTGATCCGCGCGAGCGTCGCCGCCTTGAGCCGCATCCCCAGGCGGTGACCGCGGTGGTCGGGCATCACCAGCGTGTCGTCCTGCCAGGCGAAGTCGCCCTCGTGCGGCAGCGCGACCTTGGAGTACCCGCCGAGCACACCGTCCCTCTCCGCGGCGGCGACGACCGTCGTGTACGCCTTCGCCATCCGCGCCTCCTCCTGGGCCAGCCGATCCGCGGTGAACACGGCCGGGGCCGCGTCGATGTCGCCGCGCGGCACGTCCTGCTCCATCTGGTTGCGCATCCGGACGAAGCTCTCGCGCAGGTCGGCAGGGCACGTGTCGACCCAGGTGCGCACCGCCCAGCCGTCCTCGGCGTCGACGGTGGGCGGGGAGGCGGGCAGGTCGAGGACGAGATGGTGCTCGCGGTGGACCGCCGAGTAGCCGAGGGCCTCGGCGAAGGGACGCGCTCCTCCCCCGCCGTCGATCGGCTCGTTCGCCTCGCCGAGGAGCGTCGTACGACCTTCGGCCAGGCGGAGAGCCTCCTCGTGCAGGGCGCTCCCGATGCCCCGGCGCCGGTGCTCGGGAAGGACGTTGATCTCCAGCTCGAGCAGGTGCGGGTTCTCCTGGGTGAAGAAGAGGAGGTCCATGGTCGCCACCGGGTGACCGTCCACCCAGGCGACGACGAAGGTGTGGCGGGTTCGGGGGCTGGGCTCGCGCGCCGCGACCTGCAGAGCCGCCCAGTCGCGCAGGACCGGGTACTCGCGGTCGGCCCGCTGCGCAGCCTGCTCGACCTCCCAGAACCTCCGCAGCACGGGTTCGTTCAGAGGATTGATCTGCTCGACGGAGAACGGCTGGTGGGTCACAGGCAGGCAGCCTGGCACCTGCCACGGTGGCCTGGCGAACGCTTTCCGGGACGACCGGCGTATCGATTTCTGCTCCGCCCGACGGCCTTGCTAATGTGTGCCGCCGATCCCCTGTAGCTCAACTGGCAGAGCATTCGGCTGTTAACCGGAGGGTTGTTGGTTCGAGTCCAACCGGGGGAGCCAGAAGGGCCCTGATCCGCTGTCCGCGGGTCGGGGCCCTGTCTCGTTGAGGGCACGCCTGCTCGGCGGCGGGAGCAGGCGCTCGGCGGCCTGACAGCACGGAGTCAATCGGGCACGGACACGAGGCAGAAGGGGTGGCCCGCCGGGTCGGCATAGATCCGCCAGGCCGAGGGACCCGGATCCAAGACCTCCGTCAGTGGACGGGCGCCCGCCTTCTCGACCGCAAGGCCGGCCGCGTGCACATCGTCGACGAGAAGATCGAAGTGCGCCTGCTGCTCTCCGTGCTCGCCGGGCCAGGCCGGCGGTCGGTAGCCGGTCACGCGATGGAACGAGAAGCGACCGACGGGCTCCCAGCGGAGAGTCATCCACTCGGAATCACCCTCAGGTTCCGGCAGGCCAAGGGCCGCCTGCCAGAACCGGGCCAGTTGCTCGGGGTCGTCGCACTCCAAGATGAGCTGGGTCAGCTTGCCCACGGTCATTCCCCCAACCTAGGGGGACCCTGTCGCCGTCTTGCGCGCCCCTGGGCTGCTGCGTCCGTGGGGAAAGCTCGGAGGGTTCGGACCGCCTAGTCGATTCCGAGGTCGGCCCGGGCAGCCGCGAGCATCGCGTCGGCCCGCGCGACCACGTCGGGGTCGGCGGGGTCGACGCCCTCGTCGTAGGAGAAGTACCAGCGGACCTCGGAGGAGCCCGCGCCGGCCGGGTCCCGGCGGCCGACGACCCGGACGCCCTTGCGCCCGCGGACGGCCTCGTGCCGTTGGAGGACGACCGAGGAGGTGACCCGCTCCCGGATCAGCTCGAGCAGCCGGCCGGGCTCGGCGAGGGCGAGCTGGTGGGTGGGCCGGACCTTCCCCCACTCCCCCACCTCGCTCACGCGCAGGTGCTCGGTGTCCCGGTCCCAGTCGGCCGACTCGACGTCGCTCCAGGCGACGCGCTTCTCGCCGAGGTACAGAGCGGCGGACGAGCCGCCGATCCAGGTCCCGTCCTCGGCCTGCGCCCACGCCAGGAGCCGCTCGCCGGCTCCGAGGTCCGGGCGCTGGGGCCGGCGTCTGCTCGGCCGCCTCATGTTCCGCCGATGGAGCGCTCGCGCAGGCTGCGCCGGTGCTGCTCAAGCGCGACCAGCTCGCCGAACATGCGGTTGTAGTCGGCGGCCTGCTCGACCGGGTTGGTGCGCTGGAGCCTGGACTTCACCTCGTTGATCCGGCGCATGGTGGTGACCTCCTGGAGCCGGAAGACGTGGGCGGCGGCGTAGTCGCTGTCGGCCGGCTTGAGCAGGGGCTCGACGCCCAGGGAGGTGATGGCGGAGGAGACGGCGTCGGTGCCGGCCTTGTCGCGCAGCCGGCTCGGCCAGCCGGCGTCGCTCGCCCCGGCCGGCGGCCCACCGAGATCGGCGACGATCTCCCACACGGCTCGGTACGTCGGGTGGGTGAAGTCCTCGGGGCCGACGTCCTTGGCCAGCCGTCCGAGCACGGACGGCTCCTGCACGACGAGCTTCAGCGTCTCCCGCTCGAGCGAGAAGCGCGGATCGCGAAGGTCCGGGAGCGGACGGGCCGGTGCCTGCGGTGCGACCTCGCCCTCGGCCGGACGGCGCTGCCGCGGCTGGGCGGGTTGCGAAGGACCGCGCCGGGCCGCCCGGCGTACCTCGTCGCGGGCCTGCTCGATGTCGACGCCGACCATCCCGGCGAGCTCGCGCGAGAAGGCGTCCACCTTGGACTTGTCGCGGATGGAGGAGACGAGACGCGCAGCCTCCCGGACCGCGTCGACCCGGCCGTCGGCCCGGTCGAGGTCGTACTTGGAGACCACGTTGGACAGGACGAACCGGTACAGCGGGACCCGCCGCGCCACGAGCTCGCGCACGGCCTCCGGCCCCTCCTTGATCCGGAGGTCGCAGGGATCGAGGCCGGACGGCTCGACCGCCACGTAGGTCTGGGAGACGAAGTTCTGGTCGCCGTCGAAGGCTCGCAGCGCCGCCTTCTGGCCGGCGGCGTCACCGTCGAAGGTGAAGATCACCTCACCGCGGAACTCCTCGTGGTCGTGCAGGAAGCGCCGCAGCACCCGGGCGTGGTCGTCGCCGAAGGCGGTGCCGCACGTGGCGACCGCGGTCGGGACGCCGGAGAGGTGACAGGCCATCACGTCGGTGTAGCCCTCGACCACGACCGCCTGCGAGCTCCGCGCCATGTCGCGCCGGGCCAGGTCGATGCCGTACAGCACCTGGCTCTTCTTGTAGATCGACGTCTCCGGGGTGTTGAGGTACTTCGCCTCGATCCGGTCGTCGTCGAAGATCCGACGGGCGCCGAAGCCGATCGTGTCGCCGCTGGCGTCCCGGATCGGCCAGAGCAGCCGGCCGCGGAAGCGGTCGTACGCCGAGCGGCCGATCGCGACGAGTCCCGCCGCCACGCTCTCCTCGTCGCGGAAGCCGCGCTGCCGCAGGACCGTGAGGAGCGACTCGCCGTCCCGCGGCGCGAAGCCGAGGCCGAACGTCTCGGCCGCGGACTGGTCGAAACCGCGCTCCGTGAGGAAGGTGCGCGCGACCTGCGCGTCCGGCGTGCGGAGCTGGTCCGCGTAGTACTGCTGGGCGATCCGGTGCGCCTCGATCAGCCGGCTGCGCTGCGGCCCGCGCGGCTTGTCGGACTGGCCGGGAGTGCCGTCGTCCTCCCGCCGCAGCACCACGTCGGTCTTCTCCGCCAGCCGCTCCACCGACTCGATGAACGACAACCCGTCGATCTTCATGAGGAAGGAGATGACGTCGCCGCCCTCTCCGCACCCGAAGCAGTGGTAGAAGGCTCGCGCCGGGTTGACGTTGAACGATGGCGACTTCTCGTCGTGGAAGGGGCACAGACCTTTGAGGGAGCCACCGCCGGCGGGGCGGAGCGTCACGTAGGCGGAGATCACGTCGTCGATGCGCACCTTCTCGCGCACCTCGGCGATGTCCTCCTCGCGGATCCGGCCTGCCACGTGCGGAGTCTACGCAGCACGGCACGGCCGTCCGGACGCTCTCCACATCGCACGATCCGGGCGCTGCCAGGAACACTCCACTGCCGGGCCGGTTGTAGCGAGGGTGACCCGACGCTTCTCCGCAGTCCTGCCGATGAGCCTGGTGTTCGTCCCCCTGTGGACCTCGGGGTACGTCGTGGGGAAGCTCGCCACCGACCACGTGGACGTGCTGACGGTGCTCGTGTGGCGGTTCGTCATCGCCTCCGTGGTGATGTGGGGTCTCACCCTCGTCCTCCGGCCGCCGATGCCGCGAGGGCGCGAGTGGCTGCACCTGGGGGTCGTGGGGTTCCTGTTGCAGATCGGCCAGTTCGGCGGCATCTACTCCGGCCTCGCCGGCGGCGTCTCCGCCGGGCTGACCAGCCTCCTCGCCGGCCTCGCCCCCCTGCTGGTCGGGTTGCTGGCGCCGCTGGTCTCCGACGAGCGGATCGGGCTGCCCCAAGTGGTCGGGCTGGCCCTCGGCGCCTCCGGCGTCGTGATCGTCATCGGAGCCGACGTCGAGGGAGCGGTGCCGTGGGGAGCCCTCAGCCTCACGGTGGTCGGCGTGCTCTCCCTGGTCGCCGGGACGTTGTACCAACGTCGGCTCGCGGCGCACCCGACGGCGCTCATCCCCACGATCGCTGCCCAGAACACCCTGTCCCTGGTGCTCTGCACACCCGTGCTGCTGCTCACCGACACGATGGTGGCTCCGGCCGGCACCGAGGGCTGGCTCACGACGACGTACCTGGGGCTCTTCCCCTCCTGCCTCGGCTTCGCGCTGTTCTTCACCCTGTTGCAGCGCCGGGGGACGACGTACGTGAGCTCGCTGCTCAACCTCGTTCCGGCCGTGACGGCCCTGGTCTCGGTGCCCGTCCTGGGCGAGCACCTGACTCCGCGGATCGGCCTCGGGCTGGCGGTCGCGATCGTCGGGCTGTACGTCGGTGTCGTGTGGCATGCCCGACGGGAGGCCAGGTCCACCGAGGTGTCCGAGCGGGAGCCTGCGGCGACCTGAGAATCACCCCTGTGGGGGTTGACCACCCCGTGGTTCCTGTCAGGGTGGGGAGAATGAGTCACGCCAGTCAATCGGCCACGCAGGACCGACCCGACCCGACGAACGGCAGCCTCGTCCACGACCGCTCGCAGCCGACCCCGGAGCTCGGAAGCGTCCAGGAAGTCGTCGCGACCGTGAGGGGACAGCGCCCATGACCAGGTCGACCGAGGACCTCGAGGCCGAGATCGCCCGGCAGCGCGAGGAGGTCGCGACCACGATCGACGCCCTCGGGCACAAGCTCGACGTCAAGTCGCGCGCCGGCGCGAAGGCGGCTGACCTCAAGGACCGAGCGACCACGAGCTCAGGACGACCGCGCCCGGGGGTGATCGCGGTCGCCGGTTCGCTGGTGGCCGCGGTCGTCGTCCTGGCTATCTGGAGGAGGAGAAGGGCATGAGCAAGATCAAGATGTTGCTGGCCGGTGCGACCGGGTACGTGCTGGGGGCCCGCGCGGGCCGCGGCCGCTACGAGCAGATCAAGACCGCCGCCACCAAGGTGCGCAACAACCCCCAGGTCCAGCAGACGACGCAGCAGGCCGTCGACCTGGCCAAGGAGAAGGCACCGGTGGTCAAGGACAAGCTCGGCGACGCCGCCGGCGCCGCCCGGGCCAAGGTCGGAGGCGGGTCTGATGACCCGCACGGGCAGCTCAACCCGGACAGCACCGCACTCCAGGACGACCCGTACCCGAAGGGCGACCTGCCCTAGCCGCAGACGCGGGCGTGCCAGGTTGCGGCACTCGCGTCGGTGAGCGAGGCCACCTGGTCGACCACCGCGCGCAGCCGCCCGGCGTCGTCCTGCGCGGCCTCGAAGTCCGCCAGGAACGCCGGGTCGAGAGCGGGCCGTTCCACCAGACTTGTCACGAGCTCAGCCATGAGCTCGCGCTGGAGCTCCATCGCGGCCACCCGGTCGTCGGCCTGCATCACGTAGTGCGCGGCGATGCCCTTGAGCACCGCGATCTCCAACCGGGACTGCTCCGGCACGGCGAGGTCAGCGTCGTAACGGACGAACGGGCCGTCCCCGCTCGCCCAGGTCGCTTCCTGCGCCGCCCCGCAGAAGCGCCCGATCAGGTCGCTGGTGAGGTTCTTCAGCCCGGCGAGGGCTCGCCGGCTGCCGTCGTACGACGCGGAGGGCCAGCCGTCCACGGACCGCAGCGCGGCCAGCACGGGTCGGAGGTCCGCGTCCGAGGCGTGCGGCAGGTACCACGCCCGGGTCGTGTCGAAGACCGCGTCGTCGTCGAGCCGGGACAGGTCGACGCGTCCGGCGACGACGCCGTCCTCCACGTCGTGGACGGAGTAGGCGATGTCGTCGGCCAGGTCCATGACCTGCGCCTCGAGGCACTGGCGGCGGTCGTCGCGGCCGGCCCGCAACCAGTCGAACACCGACCGGTCGTCGTCGTACACGCCGAACTTCACCACCACCCGCGGTGACCCGTCGGCGTGGGTGCCCGTCGGCGGCTCGGCCTGGTCCCGCGCCCAGGGGTACTTGGTGCAGGCGTCCAACGTCGCGCGGGTCAGGTTCAGGCCGACCGACTCGCCCTCGGGCGAGAAGGTCTTGGCCTCCAGCCGGGTCAGCAGCCGCAGGGTCTGGGCATTGCCCTCGAAACCGCCGCACGGCTCGGCCAGCTCGGCCAGGACGCGCTCGCCGTTGTGCCCGAACGGCGGGTGGCCGAGGTCGTGCGCCAGGGCGGCCGTCTCGACGATGTCGGGGTGGCAGCCCAGCGCGCGCGCCAGGTCCCGAGCGACCTGGGCCACCTCGAGGCTGTGGGTCAGCCGGTTGCGGACGAAGTCGTCGCTCTGCGGACCCAGCACCTGCGTCTTGGCGGCGAGGCGGCGGGACGAGGCCGCGTGCACGACGCGGGCCCGGTCGCGCTCGAACGGCTCGCGCTCGGGCGCGACCACTCGCTTGGGCGGCTCGGGAACGAAACGCTCCCGGGCCGACGCGTCGTACGGCGGCGGGCTGTGCGACGGGCTGGGCACCCGTCGGACACTACCGGCCGCAGATCAGTACACGGAGACGTGCACGTGGTCCATGTGGTTGGCGGTCGCCGACCCGTGGTCGCCGTAGTCGCGCCAGCCCTCGGACGCCCGCTCGGGGGTCCAGATGCGGTCCCACCAGATGACGTCGTACAGGTTGAGCTCGGCGGCGTGCGACTGGAGGTACGCCGCGATCTGGTCGCCCAGCGCCTGGTCGCTGGTCATGATGTCGATGGCCCTGCCCGAGGAGTGCTCGCCGTGCGCGTCCCAACCGCCGTAGGAGGTGATCTGCGGGAACGCGTGGCAGACCGAGCGGTAGACGGAGACCGCGCCGCTGGTCAGACCGCTCTCGACGCTGCCGTCGGGGCACGGAGCCATGCTGAGCCCCGCCGCGGCAGCGGGCTCGGGGGCCGGCTTGTGCTCGACCAGGTAGCCGCTGGTGACCCAGCGGGCCCGTCCGTCCAGGACGATCTCGTCGCGACCGTCGCGGTGCCGGCCCGTGACCAGGACGTGCTTGCCGGTGTCGAGGACGCCGAGCTTGGCGGCTCGCTGGTCCGAGGCACTCCAGATGTTCAGAGGGGCGGTCGTCCACTGCTTGGTGTCGGCCTGCTGGACGGCCTTCTTCTCCGCCTTCTCCTGGGCCTTCTCCTCGGCCTTGCGGGCCAGGTCGGCCCGGGAGACCGACCGCGAGATGGGGACGTCACGCTCGACGACTCTGCGGAGGTCGCCGGAGGCTGCGGGGGCGTTGCTGGCGAAGACGAGGTCCTTGGCCGGGGTCGCGGCCAGGACACCCAGGCCGACTGTCGCGACGGTGGCCACGACGGCCAACGGGCCGGCGACCAGGGACGCCTTCTTCAGGGGGCGGGCATCGGTGTCCCGCTTGTGGCTCGGATGTGCCACAGCGCTGATCCTTTGCTGTTGCGTACGGGGGAACCCGACGTCGTCTCGTGGCTGGCATCGTCGCCGCCTCGTGACCGTGTCGGACGACCGGCCGACGCCCGAGGTCGGTCGATCGAGCGCCTACTCAAGCACAGGCGTCGGAGTCGCGCCCAATCTCTACGGCGTTTCGGGCAGGTGTTTCCGGTCACCCGGGTTGTGACCCAGCCGTCACACGGCTGAGACAGCCCTGCTATCCGCCGGTGACCTCGTGGGCGTCCTCGCGCAGGTACTGGCCCGCGCCATCGGCGTCGTCGAGCCAGCCCTCGGGCAGGACGACCCGCTTGCGCGGTGCGCCCTGCCGGCCGCGCGGGGCGGCCAGCTCGGAGACGGGGAAGGGCTCGGTCGGGTCGAGCTCGGCGAGCAACGCGTCGAGGGTGGCGAGAGAGTCGATGAGGGCCAGCTGGTGGCGCAGCTGGCCACCAGCGGCGAAGCCCTTGAGGTACCAGGAGACGTGCTTGCGGAACTCCTTGCAGCCGCGCTCCTCCCCCATGTGCTCGCACAAAAGCTCGGCGTGCCGGCGCATCATCGTGCGCACCTCGCCGAGGGTCGGGAGGGTCAGCTCCGTGTGAGACGCGGTCGTGGACCCGGTCGCGAACGCCGCGGCGAGGTCGCGGAAGAGCCAGGGCCGACCCAAGCAGCCGCGCCCGACGATCACCCCGGCGCAGCCGGTCTCCTCGACCATGCGCAGCGCGTCGGCGGCCTCCCAGATGTCCCCGTTGCCCAGGACCGGGATGTCGACGGCCTCGACGAGCTCGGCGATCGCGTCCCAGTCGGCGTTACCGGAGTACGCCTGGATCACGGTGCGGCCGTGCAGCCCGATCGCCGCGCAACCGGACTCCTGCGCAATCCTGCCCGCGTCACGGAAGGTGACGTGGTCGTCGTCCAGCCCGATCCGGGTCTTCATCGTCACCGGGACGTCGTGCGGTGCGGCGGCCGCGACGGCGTGCTCGAGGATCTCGGCGAGCAGCCCGCGTTTCCAGGGCAGGGCTCCCCCGCCACCCTTGCGGGTCACCTTCGGCACCGGGCAGCCGAAGTTCAGGTCGATGTGCCGGACGTCGTACTCCGTGCAGAGGATCTCCGCGGCCCGTCCGACGTAGTGGGGGTCGGTGCCGTAGAGCTGCACCGAGCGCACGGTCTCCCGCTCGTCGAAGACCAGCATCCGCTTGGTCGTCTCGTCCCCCTCGACCAGTCCGCGCGAGGTGATCATCTCGCAGACAAAAAGACCAGCGGTGCCCTGCGCCCACATCTGTTCCAGGCACAGACGACGGAAGGCGGCGTTGGTGATCCCGGCCATCGGCGCCAGCACCACCGGTGTCGGGACGACCAGCGACCCCAGCCTCAGACCTTGAGGGGTCGGTCCGGTCATGGGGTCAGCCCTTCTTGCCCTTCTTCGTCGAGCCCTTCTGGCCCGACTTCTTCTGGCCCGACTTCTTCTGGCCGGACTCCTTCTGGCCGCCGCCGGGCTTCTGGAGCTTGCCGGTCCAGGTGATCGGGTCGAACTCCTGGGTCGGGCGGAAGGACACGGCGGTCAGGTCGCCGTGGTCGGGCGAGAGGTAGACCAAGCAGGCCTGGGTCGAGTCGCCCTGCTCGAACTTCTTCGGCAGGGTCGCGCCGGAGCACGGGCGGAACGACGCGGTGAAGATGGAGGCCTCGATGAGGCGGTTCTCGCCGTCGACGATGTAGAGCGGCACTGCCCGGCCACCGAGGTCGGAGTCGCCGACGTTCGTCACCTTGGCGTCGACGAAGTACGGCGTTGTCTGGCGGATCTTCTTGTCGAGCTTCCACCCGACGAACTGGTCGAAGCTCGCCTGTCGCAGCCGCACGACCTTGATGTCCAGCGCTGCGACCGTTCCCTGCCGGGGCTCGTAAGCGACGGTGGCGGACTGGCCGACGGACAGCTCGGACCCGGGGGCGGTCAGCTCCACGCCCTCCGGGACGTCGAGGTAGTTCGTCTCCGCCGCCGTCGGCGTGCCGGAGGGGGAGGTCCCCGTCGCACCGGCGGAGGACCCGCCCTTCGGCTCGTCGTCGCCCGAGCACCCCGCCAGCAGGGCGGACGCGACCAGGACCGCGAGGACCTGTCGGCCGATCGAACGTCGAAGCATGTCGCCATTGTGCATGAGCCGCACCTCAGCACCCCACGAATCGCTGCGCGAAGTAGGCCGAGATCTGGTCAAGCGCCACGCGTTCCTGGGACATCGAGTCGCGCTCCCGCACGGTGACGGCCTGGTCCTCCAAGGTGTCGAAGTCGACGGTCACGCAGTACGGCGTACCGATCTCGTCCTGGCGGCGGTAGCGCCGACCGATGGCGCCGGAGTCGTCGAAGTCGATGTTCCACCCGTGCGACCGCAGCTCCTGTGCGAGGTCCCTCGCCTTCGGGGACAGGTCGGCGTTGCGCGACAGCGGCAGGACAGCGGCCTTGATCGGTGCGAGGCGGGGGTCGAGCTTGAGGACGACTCGCTTGTCGACGCCGCCCTTGGTGTTCGGCGCCTCGTCCTCGGTGTAGGCGTCGACGAGGAATGCCATGAGGCTGCGGGTCAGGCCGGCCGCCGGCTCGATCACATAAGGCACGTAGCGCTCGTTGTTGGCCTGGTCGAAGTAGGACAGGTCCTGGCCCGAGAACGTCGAGTGCTGGGTGAGGTCGAAGTCGGTGCGGTTGGCGATGCCCTCGAGCTCCTCGAAGTCACGACCGGAGAACCCGAAGCGGTACTCGATGTCCGTCGTGCCCTTGGAGTAGTGCGACAGCTTCTCCTGCGGGTGCTCGTAGTGCCGCAGGTTGTCCGGGTCGATGCCGAGGTCCGTGTACCACCGGGTGCGCTCCTCGATCCAGTACCGGAACCACTCGTCGTCCTCACCCGGCTTGACGAAGAACTCCATCTCCATCTGCTCGAACTCGCGGGTGCGGAAGATGAAGTTGCCCGGCGTGATCTCGTTGCGGAAGCTCTTGCCCATCTGCGCGATGCCGAACGGCGGCTTCTGCCGGCTGGAGGTCACGACGTTGGCGAAGTTGAGGAAGATGCCCTGAGCGGTCTCGGGCCGCAGGTAGTGCAGGCCGGACTCGTCCTCGATCACGCCGAGGTAGGTCTTGAGCATCATGTTGAACGCCCGCGGTGCGGTCCAGGCGTGGCGGGTGCCGCAGTTCGGGCAGGCGACGACCTCGTTGATGTCGACGCCGTCAGGCTCGTCGAGACCCTTCTTCGCGGCGTAGTCCTCCTGCAGGTGGTCCTCGCGGAACCGCTTGTGACAGGACGTGCACTCGACCAGCGGGTCGGAGAACGTCGAGAGGTGGCCGCTGGCCTCCCAGGTCCGCGTCGGGAGGATCACCGAGGAGTCCAGGCCGACGACGTTGTCGCGCATCGTGACCATGAAGCGCCACCACTGACGCTTGATGTTCTCCTTGAGCTCCGTGCCCAGCGGGCCGTAGTCCCAGGCCGAACGGGTGCCGCCGTAGATCTCGCCGCACGGGTAGACGAAGCCGCGTCGCTTGCAGAGGGACACGACCTGGTCGAGGGTCGAGGGGGCGGGCTTGGCCACGGGATGCTCCTCAGATGTCGGGCCGGCTGGCTGCCGGTCGGCAGGCGGCCAACCCTAGGGGCCCGACCCGAGCGACACGAATCCGGCGACACGAATCCGGCGCCCGGACCTGTGCACGGGCCGGCACACGGATGGGGCCGCAACGCGGTCGGCCTCAGACGCGGCGCGTGCTCGGCTGGTTGAGGGTCTCGCCGGGGGCCGCCGACTCGAACGCGCTCGGCTCGTCCAGGGCGCGGGAGAGCGTCGGGACGGCGGTCAGCTTCACGTCGTACGCCGAGAGCGCGCGACGGTAGCTGCCGACGTTCTCCCAGCGCGTGGTCAGCAGCCACAGGGACGGATCGTCGAGGTTCCGCCCGATCTCGCCACCGAGGTAGCCCGGCTTGGCCGCCAGCAGCGCGCAAGCCTCGTCGAGCCCGCGCCGGAGTGCGTCCTCGTCCTGCTCCGCTCGGAAGCGGTTGACCACGATCAGCACCGGCCCAGGATAGGGGCGCGAAGGAGTTGACAATCGTTCCCGTTTTTATTGAGAATGGTTCTCATGAAGCGTTGGGTGGCCGTGGTCCTGGCGACCACACTGCTGCCCGCGCTCGCCGGGTGCTCGGACTCGGGCCGCACCGACGACGGCCGCCCGATCGTGGCCGCCGCCTTCTACCCGCTGGCCTGGCTGGCACAGTCGGTGGGCGGAGCCGACGTCCAGGTCCGTTCGCTCACCAGCCCCGGGGTCGAGCCGCACGACCTGGAGCTCTCGGTCCGGCAGCTGCTCGACATCAGCGGCGCCGCCCTCGTCATCCACGAGCGCGGCTTCCAGCCGTCGGTGGACGCAGGGATCGACCAGAACGCAGAGGGCCGCGTGCTCGACGCCGGAGCGGTCGTCGACCTCGAGCAGCGCGACGGGCACCCGGACCCGCACTTCTGGCTGGACCCGGCGCGGATGGCCACGCTGGCGCAGCGCGTCGGCGACGAGCTCGCCCGGGTCGACCCGAGCCATCGACAGGACTACCTCGCGCGGGCCGACGCGGTCGTCGGCGAGCTCCGCGACCTCGACCACGAGTACGCCGCCGGACTAGGCGCGTGCACCCAGAAGACCCTGGTGGTCAGCCACGACGCCTTCGGCTACCTGGGGAAGTACGGGCTCGACGTCCACGGCATCGTCGGCCTCTCCCCCGACGCGGAGCCGACGCCGGCGGCCATCAGCGAGCTCGGGGGTCTGATCCGGACCGACGGAGTGACCATCGTGTACGGCGAGACGCTCGCGAGTCCACGGATCGCTGAGACCCTGGCCCGGGAGGCCGGCGTCGAGGTCGGCGTCCTCGACCCGATCGAGGGGCTCTCCGACGCGACCGAGCACGAGGACTACCTCTCGTTGATGCGTACCAACCTCGCCACGATCCAGGAGGGATCCGACTGTTGACCCCCGTCGTCCAGATCACCGCCGGCGACGTCGCCATCGCCGGCCGACCGATCCTGCGTGGCATCGACCTGAGTGTCGAGCCGGGCGAATGGCTGGTGGTGCTCGGCGCCAACGGCTCCGGCAAGTCCACCCTCACCCGCGCCATGCTCGGGCTGCGCCCGCTCACCGGCGGCGAGGCACGGCTGTTCGGCACCCCGGTCGCGAAGTTCCGCGACTGGCACCGGATCGGGTTCGTGCCCCAACGGGGCGGCGCCACCTCGGGAGTCCCGGCGTCGGTCTGGGAGATCGTCGCTTCCGGCCGCCTGTCCCGCCGCCGCCTCGGACGGCCGCTGGGCCGTGTGGATCGCGCCGCCATCGACGCGGCCCTGGACGCCGTCGACCTCGCCGACCGCGCGCCGGACGGCATCGCGACCCTGTCGGGCGGTCAGCAGCAGCGGGCGCTGATCGCCCGGGCCCTCGCCGGCGAACCGGACGTCCTGTTCCTCGACGAGCCCAACGCGGGCGTCGACCTGGCTCACCAGGAGTCGATGGCACGCATCCTCGGCCGGCTGTCCGACGCGGGCGCCACCGTCGTCCTGGTCGCGCACGAGCTCGGACCCCTCCACGAGCACCTCGACCGGGCGATCGTCATGGCGGATGGCCGGATCCAGTACGACGGCCCGCCGCCCTCCGAGTCGGGGGACCCGGCCCACGACAGGTCTCACCACCACGGCCAGTCGGGCACCCACGACCATGTCCCGCACATCGGGCTGAGCCTGGACTCCGAGGGGAGGCCGAACCGATGAGCGAGCTGCTGAGCGCCCACTTCTTCCAGCTGGCCCTGGTCGCCGCCCTCTGCACCGGCCTGGCCGCCCCGGTGATCGGGACCTACCTGGTCCAGCGCCGGATGGCGCTCATGGGCGACGGCATCGGACACGTCGCCGTCACCGGCGTCGCGCTGGGGCTGCTCACCGGCGCCTCCCCCACGTGGACGGCCGTCGTCGTCACGATCCTCGGCGCGACCCTGATCGAGGTGATCCGCGAGCGCGGCCACACGAACGGCGACGTGGCGCTGGCCCTGCTGTTCTACGGCGGCATCGCAGGTGGCGTGCTCATCACCGGTCTGGCGGACCAGAGCGCGGCATCCCTCCAGTCGTACCTCTTCGGCTCCATCATCTCCATCGACAGCGGCGACGCCGTGACGACCGCCGTGCTCGCCGTCGTGGTCATCGGCCTCGGTCTGGGCCTGTTGCCGCAGCTGTTCGCGGTCTGCCAGGACTCCGAGTTCGCCCAAGTGGCCGGGCTGCCCGTCCGCGCGTACAACCTGCTGATCGGCGTCATGGCGGCGGTCACGGTGACCGTCTCGATGCGGACCGTGGGGCTGCTGCTGGTCTCGGCGCTCATGGTCGTGCCGGTCGCGACCTCGCAGCAGATCACCTCGACCTTCCGCCGCACCCTGGTGCTGGCCACGGTCCTCGGGGCCGCCGCGTCGCTCGGCGGGCTCCTGCTGTCGGGATGGCTGTCCTTCTACGCCACCGTGGCGCCGGGCCCGGCGATCGTGCTGCTGTCCCTGGCGGGTTTCGTGCTCACGTGGCCGCTGGGCATCTGGCGGCGCCGGCGCCGGCGCCTGCGGGCGCCGTTCCCGGCCACCGAGCCGGTGGCCCACGACGTCGCCGACGAGCACGGACACGTGCACGGCCCGGGCTGCGGCCACCCGGCGGTGGAGCACGGCGACCACCTCGACTACGTCCACGACGGCCACCGGCACGCGGCGCACGACGACGGCGGTCAGCAGCACTACGACGAGCACTGAGGCTCCCGGGCACTCTGGCATCCTGAGCGCGTGAGCGGATTCGGATTGCCCACTCAGCGCACCTCGCTCGGGGCCTCGCTGCGCTGGTGTCCGCACGAGGAGGCCTCGTGAGGCAGCCGACCCCGCACCCCTCCGGCGCCCGGCCCCCGGCCATCCCCCCCGAGCTGGTGCCGCGGCACGTCGCCATCGTCATGGACGGCAACGGACGCTGGGCCAAGCAGCGCGGCCTCCCCCGCACCGCCGGGCACGAACAGGGCGAGCACAGCCTCTTCGACATCGTCGAGGGCGCCATCGAGCTCGGGGTGAAGGCCATCAGCGCCTACGCGTTCTCCACGGAGAACTGGACCCGCTCCCCCGAGGAGGTGCGCTTCCTCATGGGCTTCAACCGGGACGTGATCCGCCGGCGGCGCGACGAGATGCACGAGCTCGGCGTACGCGTGCGGTGGGCCGGACGACGACCGAGGCTGTGGCGCTCGGTCATCAAGGAGCTGCAGGTCGCCGAGGAGCTCACGCAGCACAACGACGTGCTGACCCTGACCATGTGCGTCAACTACGGCGGGCGTGCCGAGCTCGCCGACACAGCCCGCGCGATCGCGCACGAGGTGGCCGCCGGGCGGCTCAAGCCGGACAAGGTGGACGAGAAGGTGTTCGCGAAGCACCTCTACGTGCCCGAGGTGTCCGACGCCGACCTGCTCTGGCGCACGTCCGGCGAGCAACGACTGTCCAACTTCATGCTGTGGCAGGCGGCGTACTCGGAGCTGGTCTTCACCGACGTGCTCTGGCCCGACGCCGACCGGCGTGACCTGTGGCGAGCCTGCGAGATCTACGCCGCGCGCGACCGGCGGTACGGCTCGGCCTGAACGCCGCGGCCGGGCGGCGTGCGTCAGCGCTCGACGTACGCCAGGGAGCGCAGGCCGCGCTCGAGGTGCCAAGCCAGGTACGCCGCCACCAACGTGCTCGCCTCCCGCAGGTGCCGCGCGTCGGTCGCCGACACGACCGCCCAGTCGCCGGTCAGCAGCGCCCCGAGCGCCAGCACCGTGTCGGCGGAGGGCGAGGCGGAGCCGGGCAGCCGGCAGTCCGGGCACAGCACGCCGCCGCCGGCCGGGCTGAACCACCGGTGCGCGCCCGGGTTGTCCGGCGGCGCGTCGCCGCACCGCGCGCAATGGTCGAAGGAGGGCGCGTAGCCCGCCACGGCGAGCGAGCGCAGCAGGTAGGAGTCGAGCACCTGGGACGGCCCGTGGTCGCCGGCGGTCATCGCCCGCAAGCCGCCCACCAGCAGCAGGAACTGCTGGGTCGCCGGCTCGTGCTCCTCGGGGATCAGCCGGTCGGCCGTCTCGAGCATCACGGTGCCGGAGGTGTAGCGGGCGTAGTCCTGGCCCAGGTTCGAGGAGAACGCCGTCAGGGTCTCGGCCTGCGTGATGACGTCGAGGGTGCGGCCCTCGGCGAGCTGGAGGTCGACGTGGGTGAACGGCTCCAGCCGGGAGCCCCAGCGCGACGAGGTCTTGCGGACCCCGCGCGCGACCGCGCGCACCCGGCCACGCTGGCGGGTCAGGAGCGTGATGATCCGGTCGGCCTCGCCCAGCTTGTGGGTGCGCAGCACGATCGCTTCGTCACGATAGAGCGGCACCCCGCCATTGTGCCTGCCGCAGGGTCAGGTCTGGTTCATCCGCGCGCGCGCCGCTGACGGGAGGACGTCTGCCAGCACTGCTGCGCGAAGCGGATCGCGGCATGGTCCAGCCGCTCGGGCGAGACCCGCCACTCCAGGATGCTCCGGGCCTGGAGGAACTCACCGTTCGGGAGCTCCTCGGCCAGCATCGCGGCGTCCGCGGCCGGGTGGATCGGGTCGCGCGGGTGGCCGACGACGAGGGCCGGCGCGGCGATCTGCCGGCGGAGCCGCGACGAGGGGGCGATGCGGCCGAAGAACAGCCCGTGCACGACGGCCGCCATCGAACGCGGCTGCTGGTCGAGGGTGTCGAGCACGATGCCGGCCCAGAACGGGACGACGCCCCGCGGGACGGGCCGGGTGAGCATCCGGACCGCGCTGACCGTGAACGGCGCGAACCGGGCGGCGAACAGCAGGGGCGCGAAGGCCAGGATCCCCGCCTCGACCGCATTGTCGAGCACCGGCATCTCCAGCAGCAGCCCGCGGACGCGCTCGGGGGCGAGGACGGCGACCTCCAGGGACACGTTGGCCCCGAGCGAGGTGCCACCGACCACCGCCTGCTCCGCACCCAGGTGGTCCAGCAGCGCGATCACCTGCTCACCGAACGCGGTCATCGAGTAGACGAGCGGGTCGGCCGGCCGGTCGGACCGGCCGTGCCCGAGCAGGTCGACGGTGACGACGTGCAGGCCCTCCGCGGCCAGGGCCCGGGCCAGCGGCTGGTGCATCCGCCGGGGCATCAGCTGGCCGTGGACGAGCACGACCCAGGACTCCCCGGCGCCGTACTCGGTGTACTCGAGCCGGTCGCGACCCGCGTCCGTGTCAAGGAAGAATTGGCCGATCCGCTCCGAAACCAGCATGGGAGTGACCTTAAGCCACTTCGAGCCGCCACCCAGGTGCTGTTTCACGCCACATCTCGGCGCTCCGTCCGTCACACTGGTCACATGTCGCTCCCGGGTTCGCCGTGGGCCCGTCGGCTCGCCGCTGTCACGACCCTGGCGGCCATCTTCGTCCTGGGCCTGCTGTCGGTCCACCTGACGCCTCCGCACTCGGAGGTCGCCGGGTGGTGGCCCGCGGCCGGGGTCTCGGTCGGGCTGCTGGCCGTGGCTCCGCGTCGCGCCTGGCCGCTGCTGGTCGCGGGACTGGTCCTGGTCACCGGAGCAGCCAACGTGGTCGGCGGCCGTGGGCTTGACGTGAGCACCGGCTTCGCCCTCGCGAACGCGGCCGAGGCCGTGGTGGGTGGTCTGGTGCTCAAGGCCGGGGACGACACCGCTGCGCCGCTGGCCGATCTGGGCGACTTCTGGCGACTGGTCAAGGCAGCCTTCCTGGGCGCGGGCGCGATCGCCCTCGGCGTGATGCTCACGCTGGCGACCCAGGGACTGTTCGCGCCCGACGACGCCGGCTTCACCCTGCTCTCCCATGCGTCCGCAACCCTGGTGATCGCTCCGCTCGGCATCGAGGTGATCAACCGCAGCCGGTCGGACCCCCGCCGTGCGGGAACCATCGAGGTCGTCCTGCACGTCGTGGTCGCGGCGGCCACCTTCCTCTTCCTCTTCCTGCCGAGCTACGACCTGCCCATCTCCTACGCCGTGTTCCCGGTGCTCGTGTGGGGTGCTCTCCGGCTCTCGGTGGTCGGGCTCCTCACCGAGCTGCTGGCCGTCTCGATCCTCTCGACGTTGTCGACCTCGGCCGGCCGTGGCGTCTTCGGGCACGCCATCGAGATCCAGGCGGTCTCGGTGTCCGCCGGGCTGATGATCTCGATGTCGTTCCTGCTCGTGGTCGTGCTGCTGACGCTCCCGATGTCCCTCCAAGTGGTCAACACCGAGCGACTCATCACCCGGATGGCCGGGTCCGAGCTGCTGTTCCGCCGCAACTTCACCCAGTCCCTCTCGGGCATGCTCATGCTCGAGGCCCGGGGCGACCGGATGATGGTCATCGACGCGAACGACGCCGCCCGCGACCTGATCGGCGACAGCCCCAAGCTGCCCCTGGTCGGACGGTTCCTCGACCGGATCTTCACCCCCGGACACCGACTGCGCTCCGACCTCACCGACCTGCTCTCCGGCGCGGACGAGAACTGGCAGGCCCCGCTCGCGATCGCGGGCCGCCCCGGGACGGCCGTCCAGCTCTCGATCAGCTCCGTGACCCGGCACCCCACGCCGATCTACTCCGCGCAGCTGGCCGACCTGACGGCCGAGCGGCAGGCGCAGGCCAGGATCGAGGCCGCGGAGCGCCTGACCTCGACGACCCTCAACGCCGCGCACGCGATGATCCTGCTGGTCGACCGCGAGGGCGTCTGCGTGCGGGCCAACGCCGCCACCACGACCATCAGCGGCTGGCCGGAGTCCGAGCTCGTCGGCGTCCCCGTGTGGGACCGCATGGCGCGGCCCTCCCAGCGCGACGCCTGGATCGCTGCCTGGGCCTCCCCCGGCGGCGAGGGCATCCCGCGGCAGGTCGAGGGCGTCGTCCCGAAGGCCGGCGGCGGGCACGCGCTGGTGGCCTGGTCCAACGACCTCGTCCTCGACGCGAACGGCGTCGCGCAGTACGTCGTGCTCACGGGCATCGACGTCACCGCCGAGCGCCGGGCTGCCGGCCTCATGTCCTACCTGCTCAACGCCGAGACCAGCACCGTCATCGTCGGTGTCGACCCCACCGGCCGGGTCATGCTCGCCAACTCCGCGGTCCGCTCGGTCCTCGGGTACGCCGACCTTGTCGGTCGCCCGTTCCAGGACCTGCTCGACCCGGTGCAGCTCACCGAGCGCGACCTCGGCAACCACGGGACGGGCGAGGTCGTGGCGTTCGAGACCCTCGTGTCGACGTTCACCGAGCCCGACCAGGACCAGGACTGGACCTGGATCACCGCGACCGGGCAGCGGCTGACGATGTCGGTGACGATGACCGGCGGAGGCCCCGAGGACTCCGACACCCAGGGCGGCTGGATCTTCGTGGCTCGCGACGTCACCGAGCAGCGGATGACCCAGACGATGCTGCTCAGTGCCCTCGAGCGAGAGCAGGAGGCGGTCCAGCGGCTCAAGGCCCTCGACGGCGCCAAGGACCACTTCGTCTCCACGGTCAGCCACGAGCTGCGAACCCCGGTCACGAGCATCGTCGGGTACGCCGAGATCCTGCTCGACGAGGAGCAGGACCCGGTGACCGAGAAGATCCTCCGCACCATCGCCCGCAACGGCGACCGGCTGATCGGCCTGTGCAACGACCTGCTGGCGATCCAGGCGATGGACCTGCGCAGCTCCGAGATCGGCCACCGGCGGCTCGACCTGCCCGAGCTGCTCGCCCAGCTCGAGTCCGCCGTGCGCGTCGGCACCCGCAGCCGCGAGCTGGACCTGGTCTTCGAGGAGTGTCCGGCAGGAGTCGCGGTCATGGGCGACCCGGAGCAGCTGGACCGGATGCTCGCCAACCTGCTGTCCAACGCCGTGAAGTTCACCCCCGACGGCGGCCGGGTCGCCCTCGCCGTCCGGGCCGAGCCCGAGTGGGTGCACCTGTCGGTCAGCGACACGGGCATCGGCATCCCGCCGGAGGACCGGGACCAGCTCTTCCAGCGGTTCTTCCGCTCCAGCAACGTCGCCGAGCTGCAGATCCAGGGCACCGGCCTCGGCCTGTCCATCGTGGCCTCGATCGTGGAGTCGCACGGCGGCACCATCGACGTACAGTCCGCCCTCGGCGAGGGCACCAGCTTCACCGTGCACCTCCCTCGGGCGGAGTGAACGGAACCCGTGGCCCCGGCGCCTCGTCCCATTCGCGTGCGTCGCCCCTGGTTCCTCGCCTCCGCGGCACTCCTGGCCGCGTGCAGCACCGCGCCGGACACGGCCTCGTGCTCTCCGTGCGCCGGGCCGGGCTTCCTCGCCACCGGCCTGCCGGAGGGCATCGACCGCGGCGTCGTGCAGACCTGCGTCGGCCACGAGCCCTGCTCTCGCAGGCGGATCACCCACTCCCTCACCTCGCGGTCGCTGGAGCTCCTCCAGCTCCCCTCGTCCGGCGGCTGGCAGGGCTACGACGGAGCACCCGTCTCCGTGCGGGTCAGCAGCGCCGGCCGGCACTGGCAGGGCAGCGGCGATCTCGTCTTCCACGACGCCGGCGACGGCATCTGCTCGTGCTCGAGCCTCGTCGCCGACGTCGCGATGGAGTCGTTCAGCCCCGACGATTCACAGCAGAGATGACGGCCTTCAGCGAAGCCGTGACGATGTTGGCGTCCAGCCCGACACCCCAGAGGACCTCGTCGCCCACCAGGCACTCGACGAACGCCGCCGCGGTGGCGTCGCCACCGGAGCTCAACGCGTGCTCGGCATAGTCGAGGACCCGGACGTCGAAGTCGTGCGGCAACCCGTTGATCGCGTCGACGAACGCTGCGATCGGGCCGTTGCCCTCGCCGGTCAGCGTGGTGAGCTCGTGGTCGACGTACACGTTGACGCTGAGCTGGTCCTTCTCGCCGGCGGCGGACGAGGTGTGGACCGAGTTGAGTCGTAGCGGCGCCTCGCGGTCGAGGTACTCCGCGCGGAAGACCGACCAGATCTGCTCGGGCGTGATCTCGCCGCCCTCGGCGTCGGTGTGCTGCTGGATCACCCGGCTGAACTCCATCTGCGCGCGGCGCGGCAGGTCGAGCTTGTGCTCGGCCTTGAGGACGTAGGCGACCCCGCCCTTGCCGGACTGGCTGTTGACGCGGATGACCGCCTCGTAGCTCCGGCCGACGTCCTTGGGGTCGATCGGGAGGTACGGCGCTTCCCACCGGACCTGCTCGACCGGGACGCCCTGCTGGCTCGCCTGGCGCTCGAGGTCCTCGAGGCCCTTCTTGATCGCGTCCTGGTGGGAGCCGGAGAACGCGGTGTAGACCAGGTCGCCCGCGTACGGGTGGCGCGGGTGGACCGGCAGCTGGGTGCAGTACTCCACCGTGCGACGGATCTCGTCGATGTCGCTGAAGTCGATCTGCGGGTCGATGCCCTGGCTGAAGAGGTTCATGCCCAGGGTGACCAGGCAGACGTTGCCGGTGCGCTCGCCGTGGCCGAAGAGACAGCCCTCGACGCGGTCGGCGCCGGCCATCATCGCGAGCTCGGTGGCCGCGACCGCGGTGCCGCGGTCGTTGTGCGGGTGCAGGCTGACCGTGGTGTGCTCGCGCCGGGTCAGCTGGCGGGAGAACCACTCGATCTGGTCGGCGTACACGTTCGGCGTGGCCATCTCGATGGTGGCCGGAAGGTTGAGGATGATCTCGCGACCGTCGTCGGGCTGCCAGACGTCGCTGACCGCCTCGCACACCTCGACGCTGAACGGCAGCTCGGTGCCGGTGAAGATCTCCGGGCTGTACTCGTAGCCGATGACGGTCGCGTCCAGGATGTTCTCGGAGTGCTTCATCACCAGCTCGGTGCCGCGGACCGCGATGTCCTTGATCTCGTCCTTGCTGGCGTGGAACACGACGCGGCGGAACAGTGGCGCGAGTGCGTTGTAGAGGTGGATGTTGGCGTGGTGGACGCCGACGAGACTCTGCACCGTGCGCTCGATCAGGTCCTCGCGGGCCTGGGTCAGCACCGAGATCGTGACGTCCTCGGGAACGCGTTCCTGCTCGATGAGCTGCCGCACGAAGTCGAAGTCGGTCTGGCTGGCGCTGGGGAACCCGACCTCGATCTCCTTGTAGCCCATGCGGACCAGGAGCTCGAACATCTTCATCTTGCGGACCGGCGTCATCGGGTCGATCAACGCCTGGTTGCCGTCGCGCAGGTCCGTGGAGAGCCAGCGTGGTGCGTGGGTGATGGACCGACTGGGCCAGGTGCGGTCCGGGAGGTCGATCGGCTCGAACGCGTGGTAGCGCTCGATCGGCATGCCGCTGGGGCGCTGGGTGTTCGCCCTGAACTGCGGGAGAGCGCCTTCGAACTGGGGAGTCATGGTCCTACCTACTCGCTGCTGGATGGGTCCGGACGCACCACGAACCCCGCAGCGAGGAGATCCGGTCAGCGAACCTCGCTGCGGCAGCGAAGAAGGAGGCTGCGCATCGTCATGACCCGTTCAGGATGCCACATCCGCTCCGCACGGTCGCCCCGCGGTCCATCATCCGGTGGTCACCGCCCCGCGCGGGTGCGGGGGTTTCGAGGCTCGGTCGCTGCGCGACCTCGCACCTCAACCACCGGTCGTGGGCGGCACGTGTGCCCGGTGGTTGAGGAGCGAGCAGAGCGAGCGTCTCGAAACCCCGGAACCGCTGCAGGGCCGTCAGGGGACGAGGTGCTGGCGGAGGACGGCGCGACCGGCCTCGGCGTGGCCGATCCACGTCAGCGCTGAGCCGTCGGCGCGGTGCCAGAGGGTGAGGAGGAGGTCGACGCAGGAGCCCTGCGCCTCCGCGATCGGGTCGGGTGCGTCCCCGAGCAGCCAGGAGAAGTCGGGTCCGATGAGGGCCACGCTGGTCGGGAGCTCGGCCAACAGGCCACGGGCCCGCATCCGGGGGACGAACACCTCCAGCACCTCGCTGACGCCGTCGGCGGCCAGGCTCTCGTCGTACGTCGCGGCGGCGCCGACCGCGGTGGCGACGTCCCAGGCGTGCATGGAGCTCTCGTGCGCCTGGCGGCGCTGCCAGAAGCCGACGCTGCGGTGCCCCGGCTGCTGGCTGAACGACCAGGCGGGGCCCTTCGGGTCGGCGGCCAGAGCCTCCAGCAGGGTGGCGGCACCGGCCTCGAACCACTCCGCCAGCTCAACCGGATCCGTCGGCGCGGGCTCGGCCTCGTGGTCCCCACGCTGCTCGCGGATCGCAGCGGTGGCCCAGCGGTGGACGCCGCCGAGATGCCGGACCACGTCACCGACGGTCCATCCCTCGCACGCGGTGACGGGCGCCGTGAGCGCGCCGGCGCCACCGCTGCGGAGAGCGGCGAGCACTGACTCGACCGCGGTCCGGGTGTGGTGCTCGTAGGGGTTCATCCAGCCAGCACGATGCCGACGAAGAGGGTGGCGATCGCGCTCAGCCCGGTGATCGCGCCCCAGATCGCCGTCTGGCGGCGGCTGGACGCCCGACCGTGCAGGAACGCGCTGACCCCGCTGACGAGGACGAGGGTGTACTTGATGCCCAGCGTCGCCTGGTCGAGGTCGTCCTCCGCCGCGACGTTCCAGATGCCGGTGACGACGAGCACGGCGAACGCCGGCCAGGCGATCCGGCCGAAGGCCCGGGCCGCGGCCTTGGGCACCTCGGCACCTCCGAGACGCAGGGCCGGGACGAGGGCGGCCAGAGTGATCTGTCCCCCGACCCAGATGCTCGCCGCCAGCACGTGAAGGAACAACCGCACGGTTTCCAGGTCCACGGACTCATGGTGCCAGGAACCGGGACCTCCGTGCCTGAGGGGAGGCCATGTCGTGCCCGGCGGTAGCATCGCGGCACCCGCGGACAGGACGGGACGAGGGCGAGCAGCACGAGGAGAGCCGATGGGCGTACGCCGCTGGCGGCTGCTTCCTGTGCTCCTCCTGGCTCTGCCCTCCTTGCTCGGGTGCCAGCCCTCCGACCAGGGGACGAACCCCGACCCGGACCAGGTCGACAGCGTCGAGGCGCCGAAGATCGGCGCCTGCCGCTCGCTCACCCCGGAGGACGTCGAGCAGCCCAGCAACGCCACTCGGGTCGTCGACTGCTCGGCCGCCCACACCGCCGAGACCTTCGCCGTCGGAGGGCTCCCGTCGCAGTTCAAGGACGCGGAGTGGAGCTCCCGCGAGCTCGGCACCTACGCCTACCGGACCTGCGGCGCGCGGTTCCAGGACTTCCTCGGCGCCGACGAGAGCATGGTCATGCGGGCCATGGTGAGCTGGGCGTGGTTCCGCCCGTCGAAGGACGCGTGGCAGGAGGGCGCCCGCTGGTACCGCTGCGACATCGTCGGCGGTGGGGACCAGAGCACGTCGTACGCCGAGCTCCCGAGGACCGCCAAAGGCCTGCTCGCACGACGCGACACCGACCCGTGGATGGTCTGCGCCGTCGGCCCGACCGTCGCGCGGAGCAAGAAGGTCCCGTGCGCCGCCCAGCACCAGTGGCGGGCGGTCACCAGCATCAAGCTCGGCGAGCCCAAGGACCCCTACCCCGGCGACCGGGTGGTGCAGGCCCGGACGCGCGAGTACTGCTCCGACTCGGTGGGGGCCTGGCTGGGCTACCCGGCCGACTACGACTTCGCCTACACGTGGTTCCACCAGGCCGAGTGGGACGCCGGCAACCGGCTCTCGGTCTGCTGGGCCAAGACACCGAAATGATCAGGCGCCTGCTCGCGGTCGCCGCGTCCGGCGCGCTGCTCGGGCTGGCCGCCTGCTCGGGTCCGGCGCCGGACGCCGACCCTACCCCGACCGCGCCGTCCACGACCGCGACGCCTCCAGGCCCCCCGCCGACCGCGCAGCCGCAGCCGCGGCCGAAGGTGGGTGGCTGCTACGACCTCACCTACGACGAGGCGCTCTCCCCGACCAGCCACGAGCAACCGGTCGCCTGTGGCACCCAGCACACGAGCGAGACGTACCTGGTCGCCACCCTGCCGGAGGTCCAGTCCGGCCACCTGCTGGCCGTCGACTCCGACCGGGTGCAGGAGGCCGTGGCGAGCACCTGCCGCGCGCGGTTCGCGGCGTACGTCGGCGGGACGGCGCTCGAGCGACGGCTCTCCCTGCTCCGCCCGATCTGGTTCACCCCCAGCCTGCGCGAGGCCGATCGGGGAGCGAACTGGCTGCGCTGCGACGTGGTCGCCCTCTCCGGCAACACCGGCCTGGCGCCGCTGACCGGCGACCCGAAGGGCGACCCGGGCGCGTACGCCGTGTGTGGGACCGCCCAGCCGGGCACCCCAGGCTTCTCGCGGGTGCTGTGCCGGGACTCCCACTCGTGGCGCGCCGTCTCGACGGTGGATCTCTCCGGCCCGCACTACCCGGGCGAGCAGGCCGCGCGCACCGAGGCGGCCGGTCCGTGCAAGCAGGCCGGTGCGTCGCGGGCGGACGACCCGTTGAGCTACCAGTGGGGCTCGGAGGTGCCGACCCAGGAGCAGTGGGCGGCCGGCACGACGTGGGCGACCTGCTGGGTGCCGGACTGACCGACGCTCAGAACCCGAGCTTCCTCAGCTGCTTGGGATCGCGCTGCCACTCCTTGGCGATCTTCACGTGCAGGTCGAGATAGACCGGGACGCCGAGGATCTCCTCGATCTGCAGCCGGGCTCGCTGACCGACCTCGCGCAGCCGGGAGCCCTGGTGGCCGATGACGATCCCCTTCTGCGAGGAACGCTCGACGAAGAGGTTCGCGTGGACGTCGAGCAGCGGCTTGTCGGCGGGCCGGTCGGCGCGCATCCGCATCTCCTCCACGACCACGGCGATGGAGTGGGGCAGCTCGTCGCGGACGCCCTCCAGGGCGGCCTCGCGGATCAGCTCCGCGACCAGGTGCTCCTCGGAGTCGTCGCTGAGCTCGTCCTCGGGGTAGAGCTGCGGGCCCTCCGGGAGGTAGCCGACGAGCAGGTCGGCGAGCAGGTCGACCTGCTCGCCGGCGACCGAGGAGACGGGCACGATCTCGGCCCACTCGGTGCCGGTCTCACGGCCGAGCTCGGCGATGTCGAGCAGGTGCTGACCCAGGCGTTCGCGGTCGACGAGATCGGTCTTGGTGGCGATCGCGAACTTCGTCGTACGACGGACCTTGGCCAGGTCGTTGACGAGGAACCGGTCGCCCGGGCCGATCTTCTCGTCGGCCGGCAGGCACACCCCGACGACGTCGACCTCCGACCAGGTGGACTTCACCAGGTCGTTGAGCCGCTCGCCGAGCAGGGTGCGGGGCCGGTGCAGGCCCGGGGTGTCGACGAGGATCAGCTGCGCGTCGTCCCGGTTGACGATGCCGCGCACGACCGCGCGCGTGGTCTGGGGCTTGTCGGAGGTGATGACGATCTTCGCCCCGACCAGGGCGTTGGTGAGGGTGGACTTGCCGGCGTTGGGTCGCCCGACGAAGCAGGCGAAGCCGGATCGGAACGTGGTCATCAGGACTCTCTCGCTCGGTCGTACTCGGCCCAGATCTCCGCGTCGGACTTCCCGGCGGACTTGCCCGCCCGCCAGATCGGGCCCGGGTCGACGGCCCGCGGCTGGCGCCCGGCGCCGCCGCGCCAGTAGCCCATGACGTGGTAGCGGTCCCCGGGCAACCGGACCTCGCGCATCAGGTGCCTGCGGATCGCCCGCATCTGGGCGGACTCCCCGCCCATCCAGAAGTAGCCGGGACCGGCCGGCCACTCCAGGCCCTCGACCACCTCGGCCAGGGCGCTGGCGCCCGGAGCCGGCGGCCGGACCCAGGTCACCTGGGCTCCAGCGGGCAGGTAGCCGGGCAGCTCGTCCTCGGTCTCGAGCCAGATGCGGGTCGGCAGGTCGGTGTGCTCCAGGACGTGCTCAGCGATCCGGGCGATCGCGGGTGCGGCCGTGAGGTCACCGACCAGGTGCAGCCAACCGGAGTCGGGCGGCGGCGCGAACGCACCGCGAGGCTCGGTCAGGGTCACCTGCTCGCCGACGCAGTCCCGGGAAGCCCACTCGGTGACAAGACCGACCTCGTGGACGACCACGTCGACCGTGAGGGTCCCGGGAGCGTGCTCGCGCACCGTGTAGTAGCGGGACTGGAACTGTCCCGGCACCACGAGACCGACCCACTCGTCCAGGATCCCGGTGCTGACGAAGCCGTCGATCCCACCCAGGCGCAGCCTGATCAGGTGGGCCGAGAGCCGTTCGCGCGCGACCACGGTCGCGGCGTACTGCTCGGCTCTCCTGGTCACTCCCCCAGGCTATTGGCCCCTCGGCTTCAGCCGGAATCGGCCCGCCGACGTCAGCCGGCATGGGTAGAGCGGGCTCAGACCCCGAACTCGTGGCGGAGGGGGTAGCCGGAGACGCCCTCGGGGGTCGTCTTCGTGGCGAGCACGTGGTGCAGCTGGATCTCGTTGCGCTCGAAGGCGATCCGGGAGCCCGCCATGTAGAGGCCCCAGACCCGGGCGGTGCCCTCGCCGACCTCGGCGACGCACTCGTCCCAGTGCTCGACCAGGTTGGCGTTCCAGCCGGCCAACGTCTTGGCGTAGTGCAGGCGGAAGTTCTCCTCGTGCTGCACCTCGAGCCCGGCGTCCTGGGCGGCGGTGATGATCGTGCCGGAGCCGGTCAGCTCACCGTCGGGGAAGACGTAGCGGTCGATGAACGCACCGGTGTCCTCCTTGCGGTTGTGCGCGCGGGTGATGCAGTGGTTGAGGAGGCGGCCCTCGGGGCGCAGCCTGCCGCTCAGGTGCCGGAAGTACGACGGGTAGTTGCGTACGCCGATGTGCTCGGTGAGACCGATGGAGCTGATCGCGTCGAAGTCGGACTCCAGGATGTCGCGGTAGTCGCTGTGCCGCACCTCGGCGAGGTCGCCCAGGCCCTCCCGGTCGATGGCCTCCTTGGCCCACATCGCCTGCTCGCGCGACAGGGTGGCGCCGAGCGTCTTGACGCCGTACTCACGCGCCGCGAACCGCACCATCCCGCCCCAGCCGCAACCGACGTCCAGGAGCCGCTGGCCCGGCTTGAGGTCGAGCTTGCGGCAGATCAGGTCGTACTTGTTGTCCTGCGCCTCCTCCAGCGTCGCGTCCTCGGTGGGGAAGACCGCGCACGTGTAGGTCATCGAGGGGCCGAGGACCATCTCGTAGAACCGGTTGGAGACGTCGTAGTGGTGCTCGATCACCGCGGCGTCGCGTCGCATCGAGTGCCGCAGGCCCTCGACTGCGCGGCGCCAGCGGGGCAGGTGCTCCTGCGGCGGCGGGGCCGGCGGGCGGAGGTTCGAGAGCCCCAGGCCGCGCAGCAGGTTCAGCGCCTCGCTCGGCGAGGGCGCCCGGAACTTCGTGTGGCTCTTCATCAGCTGCATCGGGCCGTACGGGTCGCCCGGGTGGGCACCGACGACCTCGAGGTCGCCCGCGACGTAGGCGCGTGCCAGGCCGAGGTCGCCGGGAGCGGTGAGGAGGTAGGCCAGCCCTCGCTGGGTCGCGAGGTGGAGGCCGAACGACGCGTCCGGGTCGCCGGCCGAGCTCCCGTCGTACGCGGTGAACCGGAGCGGGAGCCCGTCGCGCATGAGGGACTCCACGGCCGAGCCGATCGTCACCTTGCTGCTGCTGGTCATTGGTCGCGCACCGCCTTGTCGTAGAGGGAGAGGAGTCGGTCCTGGGGGTCGTACTGCGCCTTCACCCGGGCGAGGTTGTCCCCGTCGTAGAGGGCGTCGAAGGTCTCCCGGTCGTAGAACGCCTCCGAGTAGAGGGACTTGTGGCCACCGAGCTCGTGCACCTTGGCCTCGATCGCACGGTTGCGCGGCGCCTCGGGTGCGTCCGGGCCGACGTGCACCGTGCCCCAGAAGCCCACGTTGACGTAGGTGAGACCCACCTCGAGGGGGTAGGTCGGCCAGGAACGCTTGGCCTTGAGGGGGCACAGCCACACCGGCCGCATGCCGACCTCGGCGTCGAACCACGCCAGGAACTCACCGAGCGCCTCGATCGGCACCTCGACGTCCTGGATGACCCGCTCGCGCTGTGGTCGTCCGGCTCGGCGGTCCAACCGGTCGGCGATGCCGAGACGGCGATCCAGTCCGACCAGCCGGTGGTAGACGTCCGAGCGCCGCCAGCGCCGCGGCCAGAGGCGCCGCACGACGGGGTTCTGGACGCCGAACGCGCCGCTGCACCAGAACCAGTCCGTGTCCCAGCGCCACAGGTAGTCGTAGGCGGTCAGCTCGTCGGTCTCGCGCTCCCGGATCGAGCGGAAGTAGATCTGCTGCCGGGTGTAGTCCGAGGTCCTCGCGGCCGGCCCAGGGTGCGAGTCCGTCCGGAACTGGGCGAAGGTCAGGTAGTACTCCCCCGGCTCGAACGCCACGCCGTCCATGCCGTGGACCTCGACGCCGTCGTACGCCCCGGTCTCGGTCACCTCCGCGATCGTCTTGGCCAGCAGACCCGTGTCGTCGAACCGCACGTGGCGCAGGGACACCAGGGCCGGCGCCGGCTCGAGCTCGATCCGCAGCCGAGTGGCGTACCCGAGGGAGCCGTAGGAGTTGGGGAAGGTGTCGAACAGGGGCTCCCCCGGGCGGGTCGTGACGACCTCTCCGGCCCCGGTGAAGACGTCCATCTCCCGCACCGACTCGTGCGGCAGGCCGCTGCGGAACGACGTGGCCTCGATGCCCAGCCCGGAGATGGCGCCACCGAGGGTGATGGTGCGCAGCTGCGGCACCACGAGCGGCATGAGACCGGCAGCCAAGGTCTCGTCGACGAGGTCCTCGTAGGTGCACATGCCCTGGACGTCGGCGGTGGGCGCACCCGTCTCGGGGTGGGCGTCGATCGAGATGACACCGCTCAGCCCCGAGACGTCCAGCCCGGGCGCCGACGGCGCGGCGCGTGGGCGGAAGAGGTTCGAGGTCTGCTTGGCCAGTCGCACGGGAGCGGCGCCCGGCAGAGCGTCGTACGACGCTCGCAGCCGGGCGACCGCTTCCTCATGCTTGGCCTGCCCTACGAGCACGCTGCCAACTTACTGCAGCCGCTGACCCCGTGGATCAGTGGCTGGAGTCGAGATCCTCCTCCTCGACCTTGGCCTCGGTGACGGTCTCGTCGATGTAGGCCTGGGCCTCCTCGTCGCTGAGCCGCATGCGGTAGGCCACCACGTAGACCACGGCCGAGAGCAGCAGGACCAGCGGGATGGAGCTGGTGAAGGTGAGCTTGTCCAGGTTTCCCTGCTTCGGCTCGGGGTAGTTGCCGACGTAGCTGAGGATCGTGATGCCGGCCAGCCAGAAGACCACCCACGAACCCGCCTTGAGGTCGAGGCTCTGGTTCTTCAGGACGCCGCTGACCATGAAGATCGCGAGCAGGACGAACCCGACCAGCACGGCCACCATCAGCTTCCACACCACGTCCCAGCCCGACCAGTACACGATCAGGTTCGAGCCGAAGAACGCGAGGAACGGCACGAGGTGGCCACCGGGCAACCGGAAGGGGCGCTCGGCCTGCGGCACCTGCTTGCGCAAGGCTGCCTGCACGAGCGGGCCGGAGGCGAACGAGAGCACCGTCGCGGAGCTCACGAAGCCGACCAGCTGCGCCCACGACGGGAACGGCAGGAACGCGATGAGTCCGATGGCGAACGAGAGCACCAACCCGATGAACGGCACGCCGTTCTTGGAGGTCCGGCCCAGCGCTGCCGGTGCGTTGCCGTTGCGGGCCATCGCGAACGAGATGCGCGCGGTGACCGTGGTGTAGATCAGGCCGGTGTCTCCGGGCGAGACGACGGCGTCGATGTACAGCAGGGTGGCGAGCCACCCGAGGCCGAGCGTGGTGGCGATCGCGGCCAGCGGGCCGAACTGGCCCTCTCCGAGGTCGAGGTTCGTCCAACCGTTGGCGATGTCGGAGGGGTCGAGGGACCCGATGAACGCGACCTGCAGGGCGATGTAGATGACCGCGGTCAGCAGCACCGAGCCGATGACGGCGATCGGGACGTTGCGCTTGGGGTTGTTGGTCTCTCCGGCCAGCTCGATGCCCTGGCGGAAGCCGAGGTAGCTGAACACGATCCCGCTGGTCGCGATGGCGGTGAAGATGCCGTGCGCACCCTCCGGCGCGAAGCCGTGGCTGGTGAAGTTCCCGCCGTCGAACTGCGTGAACACGAAGGCGATGATGACCAGCAGGATGATGAAGATCTTCCAGCTCACCAGGACGTTGTTGACCCGGGCGAACCAGCGGACGCCGTAGTAGTTGATGACGACGAAGATCGCCATGAGGATCACCGCGGCGATGTAGCCCAGGGTCGTCAAGGTGTAGACGGTCTCGCCGTGCACCGTGTGCTCGGTGGTGAAGTCGGCGTACTTCGTGCCGTACTGCAGCGCCGCCAGGACCTCGATCGGGGCGGTCGTGGAGACCGCGACGTAGGTGATCCAGCCGCTGGTGAAGCTCGCGAAGTTGCCGAAGCTCATGTGCGGGAAGCGGACGACGCCGCCCGACAGCGGGTACATCGTGCCGAGCTCCGCGTAGCAGAGGGCGATGAGCATGATGAGGATCGCGCCGAGGGTCCAGGAGATGATCGACGCCGGCCCCGCGGTCGCCGACGCGTTGAACGCACCGAACAGCCAGCCCGAGCCGATGATCGAGCCGACGCTCGCGAAGAGCAGGCCCACCACCCCGACATGTCTCTTGAGCCCGGGATCGTCAGAGTTGGATGAGGCCCCCGAGGGCTCATTCTTCGTGGTCGTCATGGCGTCACGCTCCCACGGCCCAGTTGTCGGCAGCAACCACCTGGTCAGATGAGGTGAGACTCGTGGATCGTGCCGCGCGGGTCGCCGCGGTGCACCGTGATTCCCGCTCCGGCGAGGTCGCGCAGGGCCGCCAGATCGGCATCGCTCACGTGCTTGCCGTCGGTGAGGACGACGGCGGCCTCGAGACCCCGAGCGCCCGAGGCCACGGCCATGGCGACGCAGACCGCGAGGGCGGAGACCCGCAACGAGGGCAGGTCGACCGTCGCGCCGGCGTACGTCCGGCCGTCGAGGTCGCGCACCGCCGCGCCCTCCGCGGCGCCCGTGCGTGCCCGGGTGGCGCGGGCCAGGGTCACCAGCTTGGCGTCCTCGGGGCTGAGCGCGGCGGCATCAGGCATGCCGCGAAGGCTAGTCGACAGGGGGCCGCCGGGAGTAGAACGGACCCCGGAAGAGGAGGTCGGCGATGACGGACCAGGACCTGAAACGGCGGCACCGCTCGATGTGGGCGGCAGGCAGCTACGCGGACGTGGCCCGTGACGTGATTCCCGGGCTCGGCGCCACGCTCGTCGAGGCGATCGGCCTCAGGCCGGGCGAGCGAGTCCTCGACGTGGCGGCGGGCACGGGCAATGCGTCGGTCCCGGCGGCCCGCGCGGGTGCGGACGTGGTGGCCTCTGACCTCACGCCCGAGCTGGTCGACGTCGGTCGCGCCGAGCACGCGGACCTGACGATCGACTGGCAGGTAGCGGACGCGGAGGACCTGCCGTTCGAGGACGCGTCGTTCGACGTGGTGATGAGCTGCATCGGCGTGATGTTCGCACCGCACCACCAACCGGCGGCCCGGGAGATGCTGCGGGTGCTGCGCCCGGGCGGCCGGCTGGGCCTCCTCAACTGGACGCCTGAGGGCTTCGTCGGAGGCCTGTTCTCCACCGTCGGCCGCTACACCCCGCCCCCGCCGGAGGGCGTCCAGCCGCCTCCACTGTGGGGGCGGGAGGACCACGTGCGCGCGCTGCTGGGCGACGGCATGCGTGATCTCGCTTTCGAGCGGCGGAAGGTCGTCGTCGACCACTTCCCCACCGCTCGTGACTACCGCGACTACTTCAGCGCCAACTTCGGGCCCGTCGTCAAGGCCCGGGAGAGCCTGGCCGACCAGCCGGAGCGAGCCGAGCAGCTCGGGCGGGACCTCGAGGCGCTGGCGGCCGGAGCGGACGAGGGCGGCGGTCGCATGAGCTGGGAGTACCTGCTCGTCACCGGGACGCGCGCCTGACTCAGCCGTCGACGGCGGTGTCGACCTCCGGTGCCACCCGGCTGATCCGCACGGTCCCGACCCGGTTGCGGCGACCCGAGGGCCCCTCCGCCTCGAACCGCAGCCCGAACGCCTCGATGTGGGACCCGCGGATCGGGACCCGCCCGAGGTGCTTGGCCATCAGGCCGCCCACGCTGTCGACCTCCTCGTCCTCGATCCGGAGGTCGAAGAGCTCACCGAGGTCGTCGACGGGGAACCGCGACGACACCCGTACGCCGTCCTCGAGCGGCTCGACCTCGGCCTCCTCCTGGTCGTACTCGTCGGTGATCTCGCCGACGATCTCCTCCAGCAGGTCCTCGATCGTGATGAGGCCGGCCGTGCCGCCGTACTCGTCGACGACGACCGCGATGTGCTGCCGCTTCGCCTGCATCTCCGAGAGCAGCGCGTCGACCGGCTTGGACTCCGGCACGTACGTCGCGGGCCGCATGACCGCTTCCACCCGCTCGGTGAGCTCGACGTCGGGGTCCTCGAAGTCACGCCGGACGAGGTCCTTGAGGTAGGCGAAGCCGACGATGTCGTCGAGGTTCTCCTCGATCACCGGGACCCGGGAGAAGCCGCTGCGCAGGAACAGCGACATCGTCTGGCGGAGGTTCTTCTTCCGCTCGATGTAGACGATGTCGTTGCGCGGCACCATCACCTCGCGGGCGATCGTGTCGCCGAACTCGAAGACCGAGTGGATCATCTTCCGCTCGCCGGACTCGATCACCGCCGAGGCCTCGGCCAGGTCGACCAGCTCGCGCAGCTCGGTCTCGGTGGAGAACGGGCCCTCGCGGAACCCGCGGCCCGGCGTGATCGCGTTGCCGAGCGTGATCAGCAGCTGCGGGATCGGCCCGAGGATGCGGGTGACCGCGTCCAGCGGCCAGGCCGCCAGCAGGGCCACCCGCTCACTGTGCTGACGACCGAGAGTGCGCGGAGCCACGCCGACCACGACGAACGACACCACCAGCATGATCGTGATCGAGGTCAGCAACGACTTCCAGAAGGCACCGTCCCAGGCGTCGCGCACCAGCTGCGTGACGATGACGATCGCCGAGATCTCGCACAACAGTCGCAGCAGCAGCGCGGTGTTGAGGTAGCGGGCCGGGTCCTCGAGCAGGTGCACGAGTCGTGGCGCGCCCGGCCGACCGTCGTCCACCAGCTCCTCGGCGCGGGCGCGCGAGGAGGCGGACAGGGCGGCGTCGGCGCCGGAGAACACCCCGGCGAGCAGCACCAGGAAGGCGGCGGTGACCAGGAGCCACACGTCGGAGGGACTCACGGGGTGGCGTCAGCCCCGGTCCCCTGGGTGCGCCAGGTCGCCAGCAGCTCGTCCTGCAGCCCGAACATCACCCGGTGCTCCTCCGGGTCCGCGTGGTCGTAGCCGAGCAGGTGGAGGATGCCGTGCGTGGTCAGCAGCTCGAGCTCTGCGGTGGTGCCGTGGCCCGCCGTCTCGCCCTGGCGCTCCGCGACCGCCGGGCAGAGCACGAGGTCGCCGAGCACGCCCTCCTCGGGTTCTTCATTGACCTTTCCGGGCCGTAGCTCGTCCATCGGGAAGGCCAGCACGTCGGTGGGGCCCTCCTTCTCCATCCACTGATGATTCAGCGTCGCGATGGTCGGCTCGTCGACGGCCTTGATGCACAGCTCCGCAAGCGGGTGCACGTGCATGCGGTCCATGACGAACCGCGCCAGCGTGGCGAGCCGGTTGACGTCGAGGTCGGCGCCCGACTCGTCAAGCACCTCGATGCTCATGTGCGGTTCACCCGCGCTCGTGGCGGGCCTGGGCGACCCCACCGTCCTGGGTGTCGTACTCGTCGTACGCCGCCACGATCTTGCCGACCAGCTTGTGGCGGACGACGTCGTGAGCGGTCAGCCGGTTGAAGGAGATGTCCTCGACCTCGTCGAGGATGTCCTCGACCACGCGCAGACCGGACTTGGTCCCGCTCGGCAGGTCGATCTGGGTGACGTCACCGGTGACCACGATCTTGGACCCGAACCCGAGCCGGGTGAGGAACATCTTCATCTGCTCCGGGGAGGTGTTCTGCGCCTCGTCGAGGATGATGAAGGAGTCGTTGAGCGACCGTCCGCGCATGTACGCGAGGGGTGCGACCTCGATGGTGCCCGCGGCCAGCAGCTTCGGGATCGTCTCGGGGTCGATCATGTCGTGCAGCGCGTCGTACAGCGGGCGCAGGTAGGGGTCGATCTTCTCGCTCAGGGTGCCCGGGAGGAAGCCGAGCCGCTCACCGGCCTCGACCGCCGGTCGGGTCAGGATGATCCGGTTGACCTGCTTCGACTGGAGCGCCTGGACCGCCTTCGCCATGGCGAGGTAGGTCTTGCCCGTGCCTGCCGGGCCGATCCCGAACGTGACGGTGTGCCGGTCGATCGCGTCGACGTACCGCTTCTGGTTCAGCGTCTTGGGGCGGATGGAGCGGCCGCGGTTGGACAGGATGTTGAGGCTGAGGACGTCGGCGGGGCGCTCGCCGGGCCGCTCACCCTCGGTGCGCAACATCTCCACGATCCGCTCGACGGACTCGCCCGTGAGGCCCTGGCCGGTGCGCAGGATGGTCACCAGCTCGTCGAGGAGCCGCTCCACGAGGGCGATCTCGGCCGGCTGGCCGACGATGGTCACGCGGTTGCCACGGACGTGCACGTCCGCGTCGAAGGCACGCTCGATGATCTCGAGGTTCTCGTCCTTCGGGCCGAGCAGGCTGACCATGTTGATGCTGTTGGGGACGACGACGGTGTGCCGTGCCGCATCCCTGCCCTGGGGGGTCGGGCGTTGCGTGTCTGTGCCGGTCATAGGGCCCTCGCGGGCTCATCCTCCTCGGTCGGTGTCCCCCACCGGTCCGGCGGGGACCCCCATGCTACGGGCTTATCCCCGCCTGCCCCACTCCGTTGAGGGGCCCTCGTCCCCACCCGGCGTACCGTGGTGCCGTGCCGTGGGGAGAGCCGGAGGGCGAGTCGGAGGACGAGTCGATCTTCTGGCAGCCGCCTGACCACCGTCCCGAGGACGCTCGCCGCATGGGGCTCACACGGGCCGTGCCCGACGGCGCCCTGCTCGACTTCGCCGGCGCCCTCGACCCCAGCAAGCCCAAGCACCGCATCACCGCCTGGGTGATGCTCGGCGTCTTCTGCTTCCCGGTGCTGATGTACGTGCTGAACCTGATCTGGCTGTTCCGGCCGTAGGGAGCCGTCGGTTTCCCCGCCTGGGCGGGGAAACCTGCACTGGGAGGGTGTTGCAACGCCCCACAAGTGCATGACTCGCGCGACCAGTTGTCACGAGGCGAACGTCCGGCGGCTGTCCAGCAGTCTCTTGATCCGGCGCGCAGTGGTGATGGGCCGGCTCAAGTCAGCCCAGGTGATCCGGATGCACACCCATCCCGTCGCCGCGCAGATCGCCTCTTCGCGGCGCTTCTCCCGCATGAGGTAGTCCTCGAGCGACTCACCCGGGAGGCGATGCTGCTGGTACTTGATCCGGCCGTCGAACTCGAGGAAGACACCCTGGGTCCGCCAGAGAAAGTCCACGATGCCGAGCAGTGAGCCGAGCTCGTCGTACACGGCGACCTGAGGTTCCGGTCGCGGGATCTGATGCTCGTAGAACATGTGCCACGAGCGTCCCTCCCCGACACTTCCGATCTTCTCGTTCGCCCGATCCAGCACGAGTCTCGCGTGCAGACTGTGCGGCCAGCGATCCGCCGCTTCGGCGACTCGTCGGACCTCGGCCAGCGACGCGAGTCTCTTGTTGAGTACTCCACAGAGCGCGACGAGTCCCGGCTCACTGCCGTGCGCGAGGATCACCTCGACGACTGCTCGTGCCACTGACACCACGGGCACCTGGTGCCGCTCCAGTACGTCAGCGTTCACAAGCCGGCCCTTGTGATGCACCACTCCGGCCTCTCGTCGGCCGGAGCGGCCGTCGTACCTCGTGAGGTGGACCTCGTCCATTCGGAATCCCCAGAGGGGTACGCCGTACTCGGCCAACGCGCTCTGATGGCTGAGGACGGTGCTGACATGTGAAGTGCGGAGGACGGCTCGTGACCGCAACCTCGAGTGGCCGACCTCGTCGAGCCCAGCTGCGAGTGTGGCCGGGACGTAGGCGCCGTGCCGGATCTTCGTGAGCTGGCCCGCCCGGACACTCCGTGCGATCGCTCGATCCGACCAGCCACACCTGATGAGGTCACGTCGCAGCTGGATGTCGGCGGGGCAGATCGGGAACTCGTCGTCCATGCCTGGAGGGTTCCGCCGGTCTCGACGGCGAAAACGCGACTCCTGCGCGCCTGTGGATATTGCTCAGAGGCACTGGTCGCGCGAGTCGGTCACTTGGAGGGGGTTGCAACACCCCACAAGTGCAGGTTTCCCCGCCTGGGCGGGGAAACCTGCGCCAGCCTCACACGAAGTCGGGGAAGGTCGGCGGGGGGAGGGGGCCGGTGGCGGCGTCGCGCGCCAGCTCGTAGGCGTGCCCGATCTCCAGCAGCGCCGACTCGGCGTGCGCGCCGCCCCAGAACGAGATCGCGACGGGGAGACCGGCCGCCAGCTCGGCCGGCACGGTGAGGATCGGGTACCCGGCCATCGCGGTGGGGCTCGAGCAGGATCCGGGGTGCGACTCGGGGTTGACCAGGTCGACGGGCGACGCAGGCGCCATCGTCGGCGTCACGAGCGCATCGAGCTCATGGGCCGCGAGCACGGCGTCGATGCCCTCGCTCCGGCTCGCGGCCAGGCAGCGGGCCCGCGCCTGGAGGTACGCCGCGTCGGTCACCGCCGGCCCCTCGAGCGCCATCTCGAACAACGACTGCCCGAAGTGCGCCAGCTCGGTCTCCGCATGGGCGGTGTTCCACGCGACGAGCTCGGCCAGGTCGCGGGGGTGATCGCCCTCACGGGTGGCGAGGTAGGCCGGCAGAGCGTGCCGGAGCTCGGCCAGGAGGACGGTGAGCTCGTCCTCCCCCAGCGAGTCCGGCCACTCGGGAAGGTCGGTGGCGTCGACGATCACGGCCCCGGCCGCCGAGAGCAGCGAGAGCGCCCGCTCGGCGGCCGCGTCGGCGTGCGGGCTGTAGCCCCAGTACGGGCCGCGCGGTACGCCGATCCGCTTGCCCTCCAGGGACCCGCGGGTCGCCAGCGCGTAGTCGTGGCCGGGGACGAGCACGTCCAGCAGAAGTGCCGCGTCGGCGACCGTCATCGCCATCGGGCCGGGTGAGTCCTGGGAGAACGAGATCGGCGCGACTCCCTCGGTGGGGACGAGCCCGACGGTCGGCTTGAGCCCGACACAGCCGTTGAACGCCGCCGGGCAGGTGATCGAGCCGTCGGTCTCGGTGCCGATCGCGAACGCGCTCAGGCCCGCGGCGACCGCCGCGCCGCTGCCCGAGGACGAGCCGCCGGCCGAGCGGTTGCGGGCGTACGGGTTGCGGGTGAGGCCGCCGTACGCGCTCCAGCCCGAGGTGGACGCCGTGTCGCGGATGTTGGCCCACTCGGAGAGGTTGGTCTTGCCGAGGACCACCATGCCGGCCTCGCGGAGCCGGGTGACCAGCGGCGCGTCCTGAGCAGGGTTCGGGACGTCGGCCAGGGCAAGCGAGCCGACCGTCGTGGGCAGGTCGACGGTGTCGATGTTGTCCTTCACCAGGATGGCGCGGCCGTGCAGCGGGCCGCGGGGACGCCCCGCGGCGGTCTCCTCGTCCATCAGGTCGGCCTGGGCGAGCGCGTCCGGGTGCTGGGTGCAGACCGCGTTGACCAGGCCGTCGACCTCGGCGATGCGCGCCAGCAGACGCTCCGTCTCCTCGCGGGCGCCGCCGACGCTCGTCACTTCGCCTCCGAGTCGTAGGCGACCTGAAGCATCCCCAGGCACATCTCGTCGGTCGTGCCCTCGCCCCAGACGACGTACCGCTCCGGCTGACCCTTGAACGACGGGAGCTTGTCGCGCAGCCACTGGACGTGCTTGCAGGTGACCTTCACGGTGTCGCCGGGATCCAGGTGCACCGGCGGGATCGGGTGGGAGCCCTGGTTGTCGAAGTCCCAGATCGGGATGTCGAGGATCGTCTTCTCCTGCGGGGTCCCCGGGTCGGCCTCGATGCTGATCTTGCGGCCGAGCAGGTGCATGTGCCCGGCGACCCCGAGGATCGTCATCCCCTGACCCACGTTGCGGGTGCAGGAGGTGACCTCCGACGGGTGCGGCCTCCCGCCGCAGAGGAGGTAGAGGACGTTGGCGGTGTTGCCGGCCGGCCCGAAGCGGGCCTGTACGTCGGCGACGGCGGCGTCCCGCTCGCACAGCGGCGACTGGTCGTGACCCGGCCGGCAGGGCAGCTCGACCGGCGCGGGCAGCAGCATCGTGTGGATCGGGGTCAGGTCGGCGCTCCCCGAACGCCACCGCAGCTGGGTGGACGAGGTGTCCGGCTCGCTCTGCCCATTCTCTGGGGCGGCGAGGAGGTTGTAGTGGACCTGCATGATGATCCGGCTGCCGGGCTCGAGCTCCACGCCGTAGCCCGGGCGGGTCACCGACTCCTTGCCGCCGGGGGCCCAGGCGCCGAGCCAGTTGGCGTCGTCGACGTTCGAGAAGTCACCGGTGAGCCCGGTCCCGCCGAAGCAGGTCCAGCCCTCCCCCGACGACACGTCGTCCTTGGTCTGGGCCTCGGCGACCTGGTCCGGCGTGACCTTGAACAGGATCACGTGGTGGACCACGGTCGGGCTGCCCGGCAGGACGCTCGTGCCGGTGAGGTAGCGCGGCTTGGTCAGGTGGGGGTCGAGCAGGAAGCAGCGGTAGTCGTCGGTGCCGATCCCGTTCGGCGCGCTCGGCGTGTAGGCCTCCGGCATCGTCAACGTCATCCGGTGCTCGCCGGGCCGCAGCGGGACGGCCTTGGCAGGGGTGACGTCGTGCTCGTCACCAGGGGACGTCGAGCCCCCGGTCGAACCTTGGCTCGGAGCGGCGTGCGGCTGCTCCTGCTCGGCCGGCCCGCACGCTGCCAGGGCCGCGAGCGAGAGCCCCAGGGCCAGGCCCGCCGCCGCGGTCCGCGTCAGCCGGGTCATCCGGGGGGCCACCGGAAGCTCCGGCCCCCGAGCACGTGCAGGTGGGTGTGGAAGACGGTCTGGCCGGCGTCGGCACCGGTGTTGAAGACGAGCCGGTAGCTCTCGAGCCCCTCCATCACGGCGACCTCCGCCGCCGCGACCACGAGCTTGCCGACCAAGGCCTCGTCCCGGGACGCCGTGGAGGCAGCGTTGTCGGCGTGCTTCCGGGGGATGACCAGGACGTGGGTCGGCGCCTGCGGGTTGAGGTCGCGGAAGGCAACCAGGTCGTCGGTGTCCAGCACGACGTCCGCGGGGATCTCGCCTGCGGCGATCTTGCAGAACAGGCAGTCACCATCTCCGGGATCACTCACATCGACATGCTAGGCGGTAAACCCCCAGCCGGGGTCGCGCGTGGGAATAGCGTGATGACCCATGAACGGGCGGTCGCAGTGACCGGGACACAGGCCTCGAGCCCGGTCGTGCGCTGGTCCGCCGACGAGGCTCTCGACCTGCTGTACGCCGCGCACTGGGCCGCCCTGGTCCGCCTCGGCGTCCTGCTGCTGCGGGACCAGGGAGCCGCCGAGGAGGTCGTCCAGGACGCCTTCGTCGCCATGCACCATCGATGGTCGAAGCTCCGCGAGCCCGACCGGGCGCTGGGCTACCTGCGCCGCAGCGTCGTCAACGGTGCTCGTTCGGCGTTGCGGCACCGGAGCGTCGTGACCCGGCACGCCGCGGCCTCCCGGCCCTCGGAGCACGAGGCGGGCGCCGACACGTCGGTGCTCGCGGCCGAGCGGCGCACGGCGGTGCTCGACGCGCTCGACCAGCTGCCCACCCGGCAGCGCGAGGTGCTGGTCTGCCGCTACTTCCTCGACCTCTCCGAGGCCGACATCGCCGAGACCCTCGGCATCTCCCGCGGCGCGGTCAAGAGCCACGCCTCCCGCGGCTCGGCCGCGCTCCGCGCCAGCCTCGCGGATCTCTGGACCCAGGAGGACCTCTCATGACCCAGTCCGACGACCGGGGCCTCACCACCCTGCTGCACGAGGCCGTGTCCGACGTCGAGCCGACCGATCGGCTCACGCAGATCCGGGCCGGCGTACGACGCCAGCGGACGCACCGGCTCTGGCTGATCTCCGGCGGCGGGGCCGTCGTCGCGGCCGCGGCGACCGTCGCGGCGATCGCCCTCGTCACGAGTCCGAAGACGAGTGCCGGCCCGGACGTCGGCCCGGCGACCCGGCCGCCGTCGGTGTCCCCGCCGACGACCGACCTGAGCACGGGTCCGGCCCAGGTGGCCGGGTCGGCGGTCGCGATCTACTACCTGGGCGGAGCGACCGACGAGCCGAAGCTGTACCGGGAGTTCCACCGGGCCGACTCCGACGCGACCCCTGCCGCTGCCCTCGACGGCCTCATGTCGGTCCCGGACGACCCCGACTACCGGACCTTGTGGCCGAGCGGTTCGTTCGCCTGGGCCAAGGACGGCAACGACCTCATCACCATCGAGCTGGCCGACAGCTCGTTGCACGACCGACCCACCGCGATGTCTCCGGCCGAGGCCGAAGCCTCGATCCAGCAGGTCGTCTACACGCTCCAGGCGTACGCCCAGCAGCGGCTCCCGGTGCAGTTCACGCTGCACGGCAACCCGATCGACCAGGTGCTCGGCGTCCCGACGTCCGAGCCGCTGGCCAACGCCCCGATCCTCCAGACCCTCTCCAGGGTCAACCTCACGACGCCGGAGGAGGGCCAGGAGGCGACCGACACGCTCGACGTCGAGGGCGTGGCCAACTCCTTCGAGGCCAACGTCACCTGGTCGCTCGAGGACCGCTCGCAGGTCCCGGTGGACTCCGGGTTCTTCACCGCCGAGGGCTACATGGACGCCAAGCTGTTCCCGTTCCGCGGGTCCGTCGACGTGTCCTCCCTCGATCCGGGCACCTACACCTTCATCGTGTCTACCGACGACCCGAGCGGGGCCGGCGACTTCGACAACGACTCCAGGACGGTGATCATCCGATGAAGCAGCAGACCCTGCGGGTCGCACTCGCGACCTCCGCCCTGGTGCTGGTGAGCGCGTGCGGCAACGACCCCGTCGAGACGGGGGCCGACGCCAAGGGACAGCACAAGCCGGGCAAGCACCACCAGACCAAGGGCACCGGCGACACGTCGACCGGAGGTCCCAGCGGCGCTCCCGCGGGCTCCGGTGGCTCGACCGTCACCGTGCCGGCGTACTTCACGGCCAGGACGCCGCAGGGCGGTCGGCTCTTCCGGGAGTTCCAGCGCGTCGACTCTGCCGACCCGCTCGGGGAGGCCGCCGCGCTTCTCACCGACGGCAGCAGCCTCGACCCGGACTACTCGACGGCGTTCCCGAGCGGCTCGTTCGCCGACGTCATGTGGTCCGACGGTGCCGGCGCGTTCGTCGTCACGTTGGCCGACGACAGCTGGACCACCCGACCGGCCGGCATGACCAAGGCCGGGGCGAAGCTGGCCGTGCAACAGCTCGTCTACACGCTGCAGGGCGTGCAGCAGCGGCGCGACCCGGTGATCGTCCAGATCGGCAACGACACGGTGCCGCTGTTCGGCATCGACACGGCCGACGGCGTCCGCAACGACCCCTCCGCCCTCGGGTTGGTCAACGTCACCTCGCCCGAGCAGGATGCGAGGGTCACCGGCGCCACCCTGCACGTCGCGGGCGTGGCCAACTCCTTCGAGGCCAACGTCGTCTGGGAGATCCGCTCGGGCAGCACGAAGGTGCTCGACGGTTTCGCGACGGCGGACGGCTGGATGGACAAGCTGTACCCGTGGGAGAAGTCGATCGACGTGTCCGGGCTCGAGCCCGGTGACTACACGTTCGTCGCGAGCACCGACGACCCGTCGGACGGCGAAGGTCCTGGGCCGATGGTCGACACCAAGGAGTTCTCGGTCCGCTAGGCCCAGCGCTGAGCTCGCGAGAGCAGAGCGGCCACGGCGGCCACCCCGGCGGTGGAGGTTCGCAGGACCTCGTCCCCGAGGCGTACGACGTGCGCGCCGGCCGCCTCGAACGCCTGCAGCTCCTCGGGCGCGACGCCACCCTCCGGGCCGACCACCAGCGCGATGGTCCCCGCGGCGGGGACGGGCACAGAGGTCAGGGCTGCCGACCCGTCCTCGTGCAGGACGAGCGCCACGTCGGCCTCGGCGAGCAACGCCGCGACGACGTCGGTCGTCGCCAACGCGTCGACGTCCGGGAGCCAGGCGCGGCGGGACTGCTTGGCAGCCTCCCGTGCCGTGGAGACCCAGCGGGCGTGCGACTTCGCGGCCCGCTCGCCCTTCCACACCGCGACCGACCGCTCGGCCGCCCAGGGCACGATGCGGTCCACCCCGATCTCCGTCAGCATCTCCACGGCGAGCTCGCCGCGGTCGCCCTTCGGCAGTCCCTGCACGACGACGACGCGGGGCTCGGGTCGGGGCACGGACTCGACCGAGCCGGCGAGCACGAGGAACAGCCGTTTGCCGGTCCCGGTGACCTCGCCGGTGATCCGTGTCCCGGCGCCGTCGGTGAGGACGACCGGCTCGCCGACCCGGAGGCGGCGTACGGCGACGGCGTGGTGGGCCTCGTCCCCGGTGACCTCGACGGTGTCACCGGGGCGGACGGTCGCCAGCGACGGGACGAGGTGGACCGGCAGGGACATCAGTGCTGGTTGAACGCGTCGCGGAGGCGGCCGAAGACCGACTTGTTCTCGGGCCGGGGCTGTCCGGTGGGGTGCTCCTCGTCGCGGATCGCGGCGAGCTCCTTGAGCAGCTCCTCCTGGCGGGCGTCCAGGCGGGTCGGCGTGGCGACCTCGATGTGGACGACCAGGTCGCCGCGCCCTCCGCGCAGCCCGGGCACCCCCCGGCCGCGCAGGACCTGCTGAGTGCCCGACTGCGTGCCGGGCTTGAGCTCGAGGTCGAAGCTGGTCGGCAGCTCGCTCTCGCCATCGGTCGCGGCGGCCACGTCGGCCTCGAGGGTCGGGATGGTCAGCGTCGTCCCGAGCGCGGCAGCGGTCATCGGGACGGTGACGGTGCAGTGCAGGTCGACGCCGTCCCGGGTGAAGGTGGAGTGGGGCGTCACGTTGATCTCGACGTACAGGTCGCCGGCGGGTCCACCCCCGGGGCCGACCTCGCCCTGACCGGCCAGCTGGACCCGGGTGCCGGTGTCGACGCCGGCGGGGATCTTGACGGTCAGGGTGCGCCGCGAGCGGACCCGGCCGTCACCGGAGCACTCGCGGCACGGCTCGGGGATCAGCGTGCCGAAGCCTCGGCACGCGGCGCACGGACGCAACGTCCGGACCTCGCCGAGGAACGACCGCTGGACGTGGGCCACCTCCCCGGTCCCCCGGCAGGTCTCGCACGGGATGGGCTGCGTGCCCGGGGCGGCGCCGTCGCCGTGGCAGGTCGAGCACACGACCGCGGTGTCGACCTTGAGCTCGCGGGAGACGCCGAACGCGGCGTCGGCCAGCGAGACGTCCACGCGCACGAGGGCGTCCTGTCCCCGGCGGACACGCGAGCGCGGGCCGCGGGTCTGGCCGCCCGGGCCGCCCTGGCCGAAGAAGGCGTCCATGATGTCGGTGAAGGAGAAGCCTGAGCCCTGGCCGCCGAAGCCGGCGCCGCCGCCGAACGGGTCGCCGCCGCGGTCGTACGCCGCGCGCTTCTGCGGGTCGCTCAGCACCTCGTAGGCGCGGGAGACCTCCTTGAACTGCTCCTGCGTCTCGGGGTCGGGGTTGACGTCCGGGTGCAGCTGTCGGGCCAGCCGCCGGTACGCCTTCTTGATGGCGTCGGCGTCGGCGTCGCGACTCACGCCCAGCAGGGCGTAGAGGTCCTGGCTCACTGGTGTCCTTCGTCTCGGGGGTGCGGGCTGGTCTGCCGGTGCTCAGCTGCCCGGGGGCGAACAGCCGGTGTCACGTCTCGTCGAGGATCCGGGAGACGTAGCGGGCGACCGCGCGCACCGCAGCCATGCTCCCGGGGTAGTCCATGCGGGTCGGCCCGACGATGCCCAGGCTGGCGACGGGCAGGTCACCGGGGCCGTAGCCGGTCGCGACGACGCTGGTGGTCGCCAGCTCGTGGATGGGTCCTTCCGCACCGATCCGGACCGTCACCGCGTCGGGGTCGGTCGCCTCGCCCAGCAGCTTGATGAGCACGACCTGCTCCTCCAGTGCCTCCAGCAGCGGGAGCAGGGCGGTGTTCGAGTCCCCGAAGCGGGCGAGGTTGGCGGCACCGCCGACGGCGACCCGCTCGTCGTTGCGGTGGTCCGACATCGCCTCCGACAGCGCCTCGGCGACGGTCGCGGTCTCCGGCAGGTCGGCCGCGAGAGCGCCGAGCGCGTCGATGGCGTCGGCGATCCGCTGCCCGACCGTCGCCTGCAGCACCCGGGAGCGCAGGGCCACGACCTCCTCGTCGTCCAGGGCAGTCGCCAGCTCGACGAGCCGCTGCTCGACCCGGCCGGTCGAGAGGATCAGCACCAGCAGCAGCCGGCTCGGCGCGAGCGCGACGACCTCGACGTGCCGGACGGTGCTGTGGCTGAGCGTGGGGTACTGCACGATCGCCAGCTGGTGGGTCAGCTGGGAGAGCAGTCGCACGGACCGGCGTACGACGTCGTCGAGGTCGACGGCGCCGTCGAGGATCGTGGTGATCGCGCGCCGCTCCGCGACGCTCATCGGCTTGATGCTCGAGAGCCGGTCGACGAACAGGCGGTAGCCCTTGTCGGTGGGGACCCGGCCGGCGGAGGTGTGCGGCTGGTGGATGAACCCCTCTTCCTCCAGCACGGCCATGTCGTTGCGGACCGTGGCGGGCGAGACGCCCAGCCCGTGCCGCTCGACCAGGGTCTTGGAGCCGACCGGCTCCTCGGTGGCCACGTAGTCCTCGACGATGGCGCGGAGCACGGCGAGCCTGCGCTCCTCCGACATGGCCACCTCCTCGTCGACACCGCTCTGGCACTCGTTCTCTTGGAGTGCCAATGCTACTAGGGCACGGTAGTGCGCGGAGGCCCGACGCCGGAGCCGTAGGGTCGAGACATGGTGGACTTCGTCGACGTGGCGGACCGGGTCTGGGTCGCGCGCTACCCCTGGGCCGACGCGAACGTGACGGCGATCGGCAGCGACCGGGGGCTCGTGGTCGTCGACACCCACGCCTCGACCGCCCGGGGTCGCACGATCCTCGAGGACCTCTCGCGTCTGGGGGCCGGCGAGGTCACCGCGGTCGTCAACACCCACTGGCACTGGGACCACTCCTTCGGCAACGCGGCGTTCCGGGACGTCGACCCGGAGGTCCCGATCCACGCGCACGAGGCCGCCGCCGCCTGGCTGCGCGAGCGCGGGGATGAGACCAAGGAGAGGTTCACCCCGGAGGCCGACCCCGAGCACCACGAGGAGGTCGCGGAGACCGAGATCGTGGTCCCGGACCGCCTCTTCTCCTCAGCCGCCGTCCTGGACCTCGGCGACCGGGCCCTCGAGCTGATCCACCCCGGCAAGGGTCACACCGAGGGCGACCTGGTGGTCCGGGTCCCGGACGTGGACGTGCTGCTCGGCGGCGACCTGATCGAGGAGTCGGCCCACCCGTGGATCGGGATGGACTCCTGGCCGATGGACTGGCCGCTCACCCTCGACATCGTCCTGGGCGTCACCACCTCGGCGTCGGTGATCATCCCCGGCCACGGCGTCCCGGTGGACCGGAGCTTCGTCGAGGACCAGCGCAACGAGCTCGGGCTGATCGCCGAGCAGGTGCGTCAGCTGGCCGGGGACGGCGTGCCGGCCGCCGAGGCGGCCGCGGCCGGGCAGTGGCCGTGGGAGGGCGACGACCCGCGGATCGCGAACGCGATCACCCGCGGCTACGAGCAGCTGCCCCGCAGCCAGAAGCGACTCCCGCTCGTCTAGCCGCCGGGCACCGTCGAAACTCGGCCCTCCGGGTGACCTCGCGGCGGCTCCGGCGCCGCTAGGTTGGCGCCATGAGCGAGAGCGAGACCGAGACCGAGGGCGTGTCCGACGACAAGCTGCCCGAGGACCTCCAGCCGAGCGAGGACAACCCGTTGGCCGAGCCGTTGGACGAGGACGTCGAGGTCGACGACCTGGAGATGGACGGCGGGAAGACCCCCGAAGAGGGCTCCGAGGACTCGACCGAGTCCGGCTCAGGCTCCGAGGACTCCGACGACTGAGTCGCTCGTCCCGGCGTTTCCCCCGCGGTCCGCAAGGCCCGCGGCCGTAGCGTTGTCCGGTGCCTGACCGCTACGGACGAGACGTGCTGGCCTCCGACTGGCGACAGCAGGGCCGCAGGACGGCCACGAAGGTCCCCGCCCAGCGTGGCGAGGTCGTCGAAGAGGTCATGACCGGCTTCTGCGGCGAGATCGTCTCGATCGACCGCGACCTCGGCGTCCTCACGCTGGAGGACCGGCACCTCACTCGGCGTACGTTCCCCCTCGGCCCCGGCTTCCTCCTCGACGGTGCGCCGGTCGAGCTGACGCCCCCGGTCACCCGCCCGGCCCCCGCCGCGCGGACGCGCACCGCGTCGGGGAGCGTCGCGGTCCAAGGTGCGGCTGCGCGGGTCGCACGCCAGAGCCGGATCTTCGTCGAGGGCCGCCACGACGCCGAGCTGGTCGAGAAGGTCTGGGGCGACGACCTGCGGGTCGAGGGCGTCGTCGTGGAGTACCTCGGCGGGGTGGACGACCTGGCCGGGCTGGTCGAGGACTTCGGCCCCGGTCCCGGCCGCCGGGTCGGCGTCCTCGTCGACCACCTGGTCACCGGCTCGAAGGAGAGCCGGATCGCCGACGACGTCCGCCGCCGCTTCGGTGCGGACCTCGTGCTCGTCACCGGCCACCCCTTCATCGACATCTGGCAGGCCGTGCGTCCGGAGCGGCTGGGCATCCCGGAGTGGCCGGACGTGCCCCGGGGCGAGGACTGGAAGACCGGCACCTGCCGGCGGCTGGGCTGGCCGGCCCGCGACCAGGCCGACATCGCGCGGGCGTGGCGGCACGTGCTGGGCGGCGTCCGCGGCTACCAGGACCTCGACCCGGCGCTCCTCGGACGCGTCGAGGAGCTCATCGACTTCGTCACCGCCGCCTGAGGACTCACTCCAGCAGGTCGCGCACCACGCCGTCGGCCAGCAGCCGGCCTCGCTGGGTCAGGACGAGCCGCTCGGTCCGGCGCGTGAGCAGACCCTCGTCGACGAGCCGGGCGACCTGGCCACGCCCGTGGGCGTCGAGCACCGGCACCGGCAGGCCGTCGGAGAGCCGCAGCTCGAGCAGGACCCGCTCGGTGCGCCGCTCCTCGTCGGTGAGGAGCTCGCGGTCGGCGGCCGGGCTCTCGCCGGCGGCCAGCCGGCGGGCGTACGCCGCGGGGTGCTTGAGGTTCCACCACCGCTCGCCCGCGAGGTGGGAGTGGGCGCCGGGGCCGATCCCCCACCAGTCGCCGCCGGTCCAGTAGTGGACGTTGTGGCGGCACCGCTGCGCCGGCGTGCGGGCCCAGTTCGACACCTCGTACCAGTCCAGGCCGGCCGCGGTGAGCAGCTCGTCGGCGATCAGGTACTTCTCCGCGAGGTCGTCCTCGTCCGGCATCGGGAGCTCACCGCGCCGCACCCGTCTGGCCAGGGCGGTGCCCTCCTCCACGATGAGGGAGTACGCCGACACGTGGTCCGGCTCGCAGGCCAGGGCCGACTCGAGGCTGGTCCGCCAGTCGTCCTGGGTCTCCCCCGGCGTGCCGTAGATGAGGTCCAGGCTGACGTGGTCGAAGCCCGCCTCGCGTGCCCACTGCACGACCGCCGGCACGCGCAGGGGGTCATGGGTGCGGTCCAGGGTCGCGAGTACCCGGTCGACCGCCGACTGCATGCCGAAGGAGATCCGGGTGAACCCGGCCTGGCGCAGCTCCTGGAGGTCCCAGGCGGCGACTGAGTCGGGGTTGGCCTCGGTGGTGATCTCGACGTCGTCGGACAGGCCGAACTCGGCGGCGATGGCGGAGACGATCGCGGCCAGGTCGGCGGGCGGCAGGAGGGTGGGCGTGCCGCCGCCGAAGAAGATGGTCTCGACCTCACGGGGGTCCCCGGCCAGCTGCTGACGGGCGCGGCGGACCTCGGCGATCGCCGCTTCGGCGTACGTCGCCCGGGAGGCGCCGGGCTCGTCGCCGAGCTCCTCGGCCGTATAGGTGTTGAAGTCGCAGTAGCCGCACCGCACCACGCAGAAGGGCACGTGCACGTAGAAGCCCAGCGGGGGCGCTGCCGTCGACTGGGCCATCGGTCCATCCTGCCAGGGCAGTCAGCCCAGCCGGGCGGTCGGCGGTCCCGGGTCAGGCGTAGAAGCTGTCGATCAGCTCCGCGTAGTTGTCCTCGACGACATTGCGCTTGACCTTCATCGACGGTGTGAGCTCACCGGACTCGACCGACAGGTCGTGGTCGAGCAGCTTCCACTTCTTGATCGTCTCCCAGCGGTTGAGCTGGGCGTTCAGCTGGTCGAGGTAGCCGGCCACCATCGACTGGCAGGCGTCGGAGGCCACGATGTCGGCGTACTCGCCGGAGACGCCGTTCTCCTTCGCCCAGTCGGTCAGGGCGTCGGGGTCGAGGGTGACGAGGGCGACGCAGAAGTTGCGCTCGTTGCCGAAGACGACGAACTGGCTGGCGTAGGGGCAGATCGCCTTGAACTTCGACTCGATCGCCGGCGGGGCGATGTACTTCCCGCCGGAGGTCTTGAAGAGCTCCTTGATCCGGCCGGTGATCCGCAGGAAGCCGTCGGAGTCGACCTCGCCCTTGTCGCCGGTCCGCAGCCAGCCGTCCTCGGTCAGCGTCTTGGCGGTCTCCTCGGGGAGGTTGTGGTAACCGTCCATGATCCCGGGGCCCTTGATCAGGATCTCGCCCGTGTCGGGGTCGATCTTGACCTCGCTGCCCGGGAAGACGTTGCCGACCGTGCCGAACTTGTAGTCGTCCGGGTGGTTCACGAAGGAGCCGGCCGAGGTCTCGGTGAGGCCGTAGCCCTCGAGGATCACGATGCCGGCGGCGTGGAACCACTCGGCGATGTCGCGGTTGAGCGCGGCCGCGCCGGAGATGAAGAAGCGGACGCGGCCGCCGAAGCGGTCCCGCACCTTGCTGAAGACCAGCTTGTCGAACAGGCCGTGCTGGACCTTGAGCTGCAGCGGGACCGACTGGCCCTCGCGGGTGCGGCGGTCGACCTCGAGCCCGACCTTGAACGCCTGCTTGAAGATCTTCTCCTTCGCGCCACCCTCGGCGGCTTGCATGGTGACGATCCGGCCGTGGGCCTTCTCGAAGATCCGGGGAGCCGCGCCCATGAAGGTCGGCTTCACCACGCCCAGGTTGTCGACGATCTTGTCCACCCGGCCGTCGATGGCGGCCGCGAAGCCGCACGCCATCTGGGTCGACATCAGCACCTTGCCGAAGGAGTGCGCCATCGGCAGCCAGCGGAACTCCAGGTCGGTCTCGTCGAGGATGCCCTGCGCCCGGATGGCCTCGCCCTCGTAGACCCAGGAGGAGTGCCGCAGCCGGACACCCTTGGGGCGACCGGTGGTCCCGGAGGTGTAGATGAGGGTGGCGAGCTGGTCCCCGGTGATCTGCTCGGCCAGGTCGTCGATCGCGCTCGGGTGCTCGGCGAGGTAGGCGTCCCCCTTCTCCGCCAGCGCCTCGAGGCCCATCACCCAGTCGTCGTCCGCCGCGGTTCCGGAGGCACGCTCGAAGGTGACGACCCGGCTCAGGTGCGGCAGCTCGGACTTGCGGGCGGTCAGCTTGGCCACCTGCTCGTCGTCCTCGGCGAAGACGACCTGGCACTCGGAGTCGGCCAGGATGTACGCCGTGTCCTCCTCGTTGGTGGACGGGTAGACGGTGGTCGTCGCCGCGCCCGCGCACATGATCGCGAGGTCGGCGAGGATCCACTCGTACCGGGTGCCGCTGGCGATGCCGACGCGCTGCTCGGGCTGGACACCCAGGGCCAGCAGGCCCGCTGCCAGGCGGGACACCTCGGTCCCGGCCTCCTGCCAGGTCACCGACTCCCAGGTCTCGCCCACCGGGAACCGGAACGCCTCGGCGTCCGGCGACTTCCCCACCCGCTCGAGGAACTGGACCGCCACGTTGGCAGGGAGTCGGTCGAGGAAGGCGGTGTCGATCTCAGCAGGCATGACGGCTCGCTTGTCTTGGGACGGGGACGAACGGGACTGGCACGTAACCTAGATCACGAGGTTACCGGCTGGTCAGAGATCCACGGACTGGGAGTTCTGGAGCGCCACGTAGCGCTCGGCGTTGTCCCGGGCCTCCTGCGGCATGGCCGGCACCTCGAGCAGCCGGGGCAGCCACTCGCGCCGGGTCGTGAGGGCCGCGAACATGACGCTGACGGTGACGTCGTGGTTCGGACGGTCGATCACCTCGACCCGCTGACCCGCCTCGACCTCGCCCTCCTCGATCACCCGGAGGTACGGCCCGGGGCGGCCCTGCTGGGTGAACCGCTTGACCCAGACGTGGTTGTCGAAGCCGCACTCCCCCTGCCAGCCCTTGAAGTCGTTGCACGGGATGCGGACGGAGGCGACCTCGAGGACGGCCGACCCGATGGCCCAGCGTTCGCCGATGATCGCCTCGTTGACGTCGTACCCCTCGGTCGTGAGGTTCTCGCCGAACTGGCCGTCGCGGATGGCGCCGTTCTCCAGGCCCAGCTCCCGCTCCCACCAGTCGAGGTCCTCGCGGGCGAACGCGTACACGGCCTGGTCGACTCCGCCGTGGTTCGCGGTGTCGGAGACCTGGTCGCCCTCCAGACCGAGTCGGCGCGCGACGACCGGGCCGGCCACCGGACGCTTGTCGATCGAGGTGCGTCCCAGGCCGGCCCACTCCCACTCCTGGGGAAGGCCGACGCTGACCGATCTCAGGCGCGCGTCCACCGCCGCATTCTCACAGGTCCGAGGGGTCGGTGTTGGCGCCACACAGGACCACCGCCACGCGCTCGCCGTCGGCGGGACGGTAGGCGCCCGACGCCAACGCCGCCACCGGGGCCGCTCCCCCGGCCTCGACGACCAGCCGGTAGCGGTCCCACAGAGCGGTCCGGGCCGCGCGGATCGCGTCGTCCGTCACGAGCACGCTCTCGACGCCCTCGCGCGCCGCGACGCTCCACCCGATCGAGCCGAGGCGCCGCGCCCCGAGCGAGTCCGTCGCCACACCCGCGACGGGTACGTCGACAGGCTCGCCGGCCACCAGCGCCGCGTGGAAGGTCGGCGCGAGCTCGGGCTCGACGCCGACCACCGTCGCCTGGTCGCCCAGGGCGGCCGCCACTCCGGCCATGAGGCCGCCGCCGCCGACGGCCAGCAGCACCGTGTCCACGGCCGGGCACTGCTCCACCAGATCCAGCCCCAGGGTGCCGGCACCGGCGCAGATCTCCGGCTGGTCGTAGGCGTGGCAGAGCACGGCGCCGGTCCGGGCGACGTGCTCCAGCACCGCCTCCTGCGCGTGCGCGTACTCGTCGCCCGCCACGACGACTTCCGCGCCGTACGACGCGAGCCGGGCCAGCTTGGCAGGGGAGGCGATCGAGGGCACGAACACGGTGGCGGGCACGCCGATCGTGCGGGCGGCCCAGGCGTTCGCGAGGCCCGCGTTGCCACCCGAGGCCACGGCGATCCCGATGGCCGGATCGAGCTCGCCGTGCTCGTGCGCCCTCAACACCCGGTTCATCGCCCCGCGCGCCTTGAAGGTGCCGGTGTGCTGGGTCAGCTCGAGCTTGAGCCAGCCGCCGGAGGGCAGCCAGTCGTCGGCGGTCACCGAGAGCACCGGAGTCCGACGGACCCGTCCGTCGATCCGGGCCGCTGCTGCGTCGACGTCGTCGCGCGTGATCATCAGTCCTGGACCGCCTTCGCGATGCTGAGAGCCACGGTGACGGCTTCCTGGTCATCGACCTCCGCGGCCCAGTGCGCATTCAGCACCTCGCGGACCACCACCCAGTCCCGGGCCCGGTCCTCGTCGAGGCCGCCGGCGTCGACCAGCGCGTGGAAGCGACGACGTACGCCGTCCCGGAAGTCGCCCTGCAGCTCCTCGGTGCGGTTCCAGAGCATCGGGGCGACCTCGTAGTGCGGGTCCCCGGCCATCGGCTTCGGGTCGATCGCCAGCCAGCCCCGGTCGGAGGAGAGCACGTTGTAGTAGTGGAGATCGCCGTGGAGCGTGCGAGCCTCCGCGGACGGTGCGGCGAGCAGGTCCTTCGCCACCGAGGCGGTCTGCTCGATCATCCGGCGCGGGACGGCGGCCGGCGCCTCGACCACGAGCTCCTCGACCCACCGGCCGACGTGCTCGGTGAGCGGGACCAGCTGCGGCAGCGCAGGCTGGTGCAGCCGGGACCAGAGCCCGGCCACGACCTCGCACGCCTCCAGGTCCCACACGTCACGCAGGTCGGTCGGGTCGAGCCGTTCCAGGAGCAGGGCGCGGCGGTGCGGGTCGGCACGCAGGAGCCGGACGGCGCCGTCCCCTCCCCAGCTCTGCAGGGCGAGATGCTCGTGCTGCGACTCGACGTCGGAGTCCACGGTCAGCTTGAGCACGACCCGCTCGCCGTCCGGGTCGTTCGCGGGCACGACCAGGCTGCAGTAGCCGTGCATCATCCAGCCGTCGGCCGTCAGCCCCCACTCCTCCATGAGCTCCGCGCGCAGCCGCGGCAGCCGGTCGACCCAGTCGGCCCAGTCCGGACCGCGGTCGATCATCGACAGCACGCCGTCGGGGAGCCGGTTCGCGGAAGCGGCGTTCATGCGCGCAGCACCGAGACGAGGAAGTCGGCGTCCTCGGTCCACGGATCAAGCTCGAACGTGGCGAAGCGGTGCTCGAGCATCCACCCGGCCGTCTCCGCGTCGGCGGTGAACTCCTCGGCCGGGTAGGGCCGGGCCGACGGCGGTCCGTTGCGTACGGCGAAGCCGACGACCAGCCGACCTCCCGGGCGAGCCAGCGCGCGCAGGCGGGACAGCACCTCGCGCTCGGTGTTCTCGGCGAGCAGGACCAGGACGTTGCCGACGCACACGATCAGGTCGAAGTCGCTTCCGTGCTCGGCCAGGTCGGCGGCGGAGAGCCGGTCCAGTCGCGCCTGGATCACCGGCAGGTCAGGAAAGAGGCGCCGCGACCGCTCCAGCTCGGCAGGATCCAGGTCCACGCCGACGACCGTGTGACCGCGCGCCTGCAGCGCGGCCCCGACCCGGCCCATGCCGGAGCCGGCGTCCAGGATCCGGGCCCCTCGGGCGGCCAACGCGTCGACCAACCGTGTCTCCCCGTCGACGTCGGCGCCCCGCGCGAGCAGGTCCTCGAAGTGGGGGCCGTAGCCGCGTGGCTGGTCCGTCTGCTCCCACCGCGTGCGCTCCACCTCTCCAGCCTAGGGAGTGGCCCGGTGGGACCTCCGACTAGGAGGCGGTACCGACGTAGTAGGCCTCGGCGACCTTGCGCTGGACGATCTTGCCCCGGGTCCCCTCGACCCAGAGGCGCACACGCCACGGCTGGTCACCGTCGATGATCCCGTCAGTCGACGAGCCGGGCGCGTAGACCCCACCGTGGTCGCAGAAGTAGAAGCCGACCCACTGCGGGTGCGACGCGGGCGAGGACCAAGCTCCGCCGACGCGCAGGTTGCAGCGGTCCCCGTTGCGCAGCACCAGCGCCTGGGGGCGGGCCGACTTCGGGGCCGAGTAGTCGCCGAAGTGGCCCGAACGCTTCACCCGGACCAGCCGCTGCACCAGCGGGTCCCGCAGGCAGAGCACCGTCCGGTGGGCGGACTTCCAGCACGAGGGCGTGTAGGCCGCGGTCGGGTAGCAGGCGCCGATGCCGTCGTCCACGGCTGCCGCCGCCGCGTCGTCACAGCTGACCTCCAGGTCGGTCTCGCGATGCACCTTCCAGCCCTCCGCCGCATGTCCGTCCGCGGTCACCGGGCGTACGACGGTCTGCACCGTCTCGGCGACTGCGCCGCGTTCGGCCGGCCCGCGCGCGGGTCCGGCAGGGTCGGCATCGGATCCCGGCGCGGCCAGGAGGCCCGTCGCGAGAAGGGCAGCAAGTGCGGCCAGGCCGCCGATCAGTCGTGTGAGTCGCATGAGGTCTTCCTTGGTCCGAGAGTCAACGATGCTTGGTAGACGCGATCGTGGGCCGTGAAGTTGTCACGCCCACGTGATCGGGGCCGCGGCCTAGGCTGCGGCCATGAGCGAGCGCGAGCAGCCGTGGACCGACGACGGCCCGCAGCACGGACGGATCCTGGTCCTCAGCGACAATCCGATCTCGCAGGCGATCGCCGCGATCGCACGCACGGTCGGTCGCGAGGTGCACGTCGAAGCACACGACGAGGGCGGTCCGGGGTTGGAGCCACGCGGTGGTGACGCCGTCGTCCTGTGCGACCACGACGCTCCGGACGCGCCCGCAGTGCTGCGAGCTGCGCTGGCCTCCGACGCGGTGTACGTCGCCATGATGGCGAGCCGTCGCCGGGCGTCCGGACTGCTCGAGGACCTCGAGGCCGAGGGCGTGCCCACCGAGCGACTGCACGTGCCGGCCGGTCACGACCTCGGCGGCAAGGCACCGGGCGAGATCGCCCTCTCGGTGGTCGCGGAGATCGTCGCGGAGTCCTACGACCGGCCCGGCGGGCCGATGCGCGGCTGACGCGTGCGGCTCTCCTGGGCGGACCTCGCGGCCCGGTCCCTGGCCCGACAGTTCCCCGAGCCCGCGGGCCCCGTCGACGTCGCGTTGGCGGTGCACGCCCTCGGGGACATGCAGACCCAGACCGCTCGCTCGGCGTTCCTCGGTCTCGCAGCGCGGTTCCCCGGGGTCACGCACCAGGCCATCACCACGGCGTACGCCGAGGCGGCGATCGTGCGGGGCAGCACGATCCGCGGGACCGTCCACACCGCAAGCCCGCGCAACTTCACGGTGCTGGCCGAGGCCACGCGCGTCGGGCAGCACAGCCGGTGGGCGCGCGTCCTGGGGATCGGCGACGACCAGATCGCCGCGCTGTGGGCGTCCGTGGAGGGCTACGCGCGCGAGTGGCGGACCCCGGAGGAGCTGCGGCTGCACCTGCTCGACTGGCTCAGCGAGCATGCGCCGCAGGCTCGGCAGGCCGCGGACGCGGCTCCGGGCCGCTACCTGGCCTTCGCCCACGGCGCCCTCGTCCGCCGCCCGGCCTCCGGGGACCGGTGGGAGGGTCAGGGCAAGCCGGTCTACGCCACGTTCGACCTCGTCGGGACGGCGACCCTCGCCGACGTGGTCCGTCTGCACCTCACCGCCCACGGGCCCTCCTCACGTCAGGACCTGGCCTGGTGGTCCGGGATCCCCGCGAAGACGCTCGAACCGTGGCTCGCCGAGGTCGACGTCGTCGAGCACGAAGGCCCCGACGGCCGGACCTACCTCGACCTGCCCGGCGCTCCCCCGCCGCGCGACCTGCCCGGCGTACGGCTGCTGCCGGAGTTCGACGCGCTGCTGTGCGGCTACGACTCCAAGGCCCGCGACCGGTTCGTCACGCCCGAGCACGTCAAGCGACTGTGGAACGACGCGAACGGGATGCTGCTCCCGCCGCTGCTGGTCGACGGCCGCATCACCGGTTGCTGGCGGGCCGGAGGCACGGCGAGGAAGCGGCCGCTGGAGGTGACCTGGTTCGCCCGCACCCGCCGGCCGACGAAGACCGAGCTGGAGGAACCGGTGGCGGCGCTCGAGGCGGCGTTGGACATCACGGTGACGGGACTGACGATCACCCGCGAGGTCGTGTGACTACTCGGCCAGCCGCTGGAGGAGGGCCACCGCATCGTGGGGGGCGAAGCCCTTGGCGTCGTTGTCGAAGTAGCAGTAGACGTCCTGGCCGGCCTCCGACCAGGTGCGGATCTTCTCGGCCCAGCCGTCGAGCGCCTTCGGCGAGTAACCGCTCGTGTAGAGCTCCTGGTCACCGTGCAGCCGCACGTAGCGGAAGTCGGCGGTGTCCGCCTCGACCCGTGGCCACCGTCCGGCGGTGTCGGCCAGCACCGTGGCGATCTCGTGCTCCCGCAGGACGGCGCGCACCTCGTCGGTGTCGAACGTCGGGCTGCGGAACTCCAGTGCGTGCCGGACCGGCTGCTCGACCGACGAGGTCGTCAGTGCCCGGTCGCCCTGGAGCCGGTCGTCGTGCCCCTCGGCGAGCCGGGCCGCCTCTCCCGTCGTGCGCGGCAAGCGGTCGAAGAACCTCGCCAGCCGCTCGGCGTCGAACCGATGGGTCTCGGGCAGCTGCCACAGCACCGGCCCGAGCTTCGCCCCGAGGGCGAGGACGCCGGAGCCGAAGAAGTTGGCGAGCGCCACGTCGACCTCCCCGAGCTTGAGCATGTGCGTGATGAACCGGCTGCCCTTGACCGCGAACACGAAGTCGTCCGGGGTCTGCGCCGCCCACTTCGCGTACGACGAGGGGCGCTGGAGGGAGTAGAAGGAGCCGTTGATCTCGATCGAGGTCAGCTGCGAGGCGGCGTGCTCCAGCTCGCGGCGCTGCGGCAGCCCCTTCGGGTAGAAGTCGCCCCGCCACGGCGCGTAGGTCCAGCCGGAGATGCCGACGTACGCAGCCATGTCCCCCGGGTACCCCGAACCGGCTACTTCTTGATCGAGCTGCCGGCTCCGTCGCTGGAGAGCGCGGCGACGAACGCCTCGGGCGGGACCTCGACGGAGCCGATGTTCTTCATCCGCTTCTTGCCGGCCTTCTGCTTCTCCAGCAGCTTCCGCTTGCGGGTGATGTCGCCGCCGTAGCACTTGGCCAGGACGTCCTTGCGGATCGCGCGGATGGTCTCGCGGGCGATCACCCGCGCACCGATCGCGGCCTGGATGGGCACCTCGAACTGCTGCCGCGGGATGAGGTCCTTGAGCTTGCCGGCCATCATGACGCCGTAGGAGTACGCCGTGTCGCGGTGCACGATCGCGGAGAACGCGTCGACCGGCTCGCCCTGGAGCAGGATGTCGACCTTGACCAGGTCGGCCGCCTGGTCGCCGGAGCGCTCGTAGTCGAGCGAGGCGTAGCCCTTGGTGCGCGACTTCAGCTGGTCGAAGAAGTCGAAGACGATCTCGCCCATCGGGAGCGTGTAGCGCATCTCCACGCGGTCCTCCGACAGGTAGTCCATCCCCTGCAGGCTGCCGCGCTTGGTCTGGCAGAGCTCCATGATCGTGCCGATGAAGTCCGACGGCGCCAGGATCGTCGCCTTCACGACCGGCTCGCGGACCTCGGCCACCTTGCCGTCGGGGTACTCGCTCGGGTTGGTCACCTCGACCTCCGTGCCGTCCTCCAGCACGACGCTGTAGACCACGTTGGGCGCGGTCGAGATCAGGTCGAGGTCGAACTCCCGCTCCAGCCGGTCGCGGGTGATCTCCATGTGCAGGAGACCGAGGAAGCCGCAGCGGAAGCCGAAGCCGAGCGCGCCCGAGGTCTCGGGCTCGTACGCCAGCGCCGCGTCGTTGAGCTGGAGCTTCTCCAGCGCGTCCCGCAGACCCGGGTAGTCGTCCCCGTCGATCGGGTACAGCCCGGCGTACACCATGGGGTTGGGGTGCTTGTAGCCGCCGAGCGGCTCGGTGGCGCCGTGGTGCTGGCTGGTGACGGTGTCGCCGACTCGCGACTGGCGGACGTCCTTCACGCCGGTGATCAGGTAACCGACCTCGCCGACGCCGATCTCGCCGGTCTTCACCGGCTCGGGGCTGATCACGCCGACCTCGAGCATCTCGTGGACCGCGTTGGTCGACATCATCTTGATCCGGTCGCGGTGGCTGAGCTTGCCGTCGACCACTCGGACGTAGGTGACCACGCCGCGGTAGGTGTCGTAGACCGAGTCGAAGATCAGTGCCCTGGCCGGCTTGTCGGGATCACCCACCGGTGGCGGCGTCTGCGTGACGATCTCGTTGAGCAGGGCCTCGACGCCGACGCCGGTCTTGGCGCTGGTCAGCAGCACCTCCTCCGGCTCGCACCCGACGAGGCCCGCGAGCTCCGCGGCGTACTTCTCGACGTTGGCGCTCGGCAGGTCGATCTTGTTCAGCACCGGGATGATGTGCAGGTCCGCGCCCATCGCGAGATAGAGGTTGGCCAGCGTCTGGGCCTCGATGCCCTGGGCGGCGTCGACCAGCAGGACCGCCGCCTCGCACGCCTCGAGCGACCGGGAGACCTCGTAGGTGAAGTCGACGTGCCCAGGGGTGTCGATCATGTTGAGGACGTACGTCCCCGGCTCGGCACCCTCGGCATTGCCGGCCGGGACCGTCCAGGGCATCCGCACGGCCTGGCTCTTGATGGTGATGCCGCGCTCGCGCTCGATGTCCATCCGGTCGAGGTACTGCGCCCGGGCGGCCCGCTCGTCGACGACGCCGGTCAGCTGGAGCATCCGGTCGGCCAGCGTCGACTTGCCGTGGTCGATGTGCGCGATGATGCAGAAGTTGCGGATGATCGCGGGATCGGTGGAGCCGGGCGGCGGCGCGGACGCGGTCTTGGACACGACTTCTTTCCACGATCTCGGGAGTACGGCGACTGACCGCCCATTCTTTCACGCAGGTCCGCCCGACGCCGAAACGTGCGGGTCTACGCCTCCGCCGCGTTCGATGCTCCGGACTCGCCTGCGGTTGACTGGTCGCATGGCCACCCGTCTCGTGCTCCTGGCGGACACCCATGTCCCCAAGCGCGCTCGTGACCTCCCGGAGGAGGTGTGGCAGGCGGTGGACGGGGCCGACATCGTCGTCCACGCGGGCGACTGGGTCGACGTCCGCCTCCTCGACGAGCTCGAGAAGCGGTCGAACCGACTGGTGGCGTGCTGGGGCAACAACGACCACGGCGAGCTGCGCGAACGCCTACCCGAGGTCGCGCGCATCGAGGTGGAGGACGTCCGTCTCGGGGTGGTCCACGAGACGGGGCAGGCCAAGGATCGCGAGAAACGCATGAGTGCGGAGTACGCCGACCTCGACGTGCTCGTCTTCGGCCACAGCCACATCCCGTGGGACTCGGTCTCCTCGACGGGCTTGCGGCTGCTCAACCCCGGCTCCCCCACCGACCGGCGGCGCCAGCCGCACTGCACCTACATGACCGCGTTGGTCGAGGGCCGCGGGCTCAGCGACGTCGTCCTGCACCGGCTACCACCCCGGGCGTGAGCGCGTCGTCCGCACGACCGCGAGCCTGTCCAATCGAGCCGAAGTTGTCTAGCGTGGCGTCTGGTCCACCCGTCCGGGATCTCGGGACCGTCATCGGGAAAGGAACACCTCCATGCGCCTTCGCGCCACACTGCTCGCCCTTGTCACCAGCCTCGCGGCGATGCTCGTCGTGCTCGCCCCGGCTCCGGCCGAGGCGCTGACGAAGTACACCGACAGCCAGGCCGCGTCGCTGCTCTCCTCGTCGGGGATCACGCGTACGTCGTCCGGTGGCTGCACCAGCCGGTACACCGCCACCTGCACGTCGTACGACCAGATCAACGACTCCACCGTCGCCGGCATCCGCACGTACAAGAGCGTCAGCGGGTGCGCGGTCAACATCACCGGCGGCACGGAGACCGGTCACGCCAGCGGGACCTACAGCCACTGGAACGGCTACAAGGTCGACATCAGCCGCTCGACCTGCAACGACAACTACATCAAGGGGCACTACTCCTACATCGGGCTGCGCGGCGACGGCTACCCGCAGTACCAGGCCGCCTCGGGCAACGTGTACACGAACGAGGGCAGCCACTGGGACATCGTCTACTACTCCTGCGGCTGCTGACCTGCCGCACGAAAGAAGGGCTCAGACCGGTCGGGCCGTCCCAGCCGCTGCGCGCGGTGCACCACTGCGAGGGCGAGCACGAGCCGTTGCTCGCCGCCATCCAGCCTCTCGGCCCAGCCTCTCGGCCCAGCCTCTCGGCACCATTCCCTCGCTGGTTGACCGAGTCCACGAGCGCCCGGGGCCGCTGGTGCGTGCTGCAGGCTGTTGCCACTCACCCCTCTGGTCGGCGGCCGCTAGCGTGCTCATGTGCAGGCGGTCGCCTTCTTCCGGAACCTGAACCTCGGTCAGCCGCGCAGTCCCCGGCGCGAGGAGCTCGTGGACGCGTTCGAGTCCGCTGGCGCACACGCAGTCGCGTCGTACCGGTCCAACGGGACTGTCCTCTTCGAGAGCGGAGCCCCCGTGCGGACGGCGCGGCTCGTGGTCGAGCGGCTCGCGGCCGTCTGCGGCTACCGCGACGTCGTCGTCGTACGCCGGGAGCGGTGGATGCGCGAGCACGCCGAGGCCTGGTCGGCGGCGGGCGACGGCGCCGAGGTGACTCTGTTCGACGCCAGGATCGACTTCCCGGAGCCGTTGCCGTGGCGACCGTCGTTCGCGAAGGTGACCGTGGTCGCGGCCGACCGCACCTTCGCCCTGTGCGTCAACCATGTGCCGCGCACCAGCGTCGGGACGCCGGTGATCGAGCGGTTGCTCGGCATCCCGGCCACGTCCCGATCGACCGGAACCATGCTGGGTGTCGTGGACCGGCTCAGCTGAGCAGTCCGGTGCTGAGCAGCGACTGCCACAGCTCGGCGCGCCGCTGCATCGCCCACGTCACCGTGTAGTGGTGGTCGTCGCGCCACACGACCGTGTCACCGACGAGCGGGAGGCAGACCGGGTAGGTGGGGCAGGTGTCCCGGCCGACGTCGAGCGGGTGGATCCGCGGATCGTCGGCGGCGAGGTCGACCACGTCCTGCTCGCTGGGCGTGCGCTCGCCCGTGGCGGTGATGGCGCACTGACCCACGCGGTCGGCGGTCGCCAGGCACTCGACGGGGTCGAAGGTCTCCGGCATCGCCTGCCCCTGCAGGAGGATCGCCGGCGCGACCTCGGTGATCTCGGCGAGCGACTGCTCGGTCGCCGTACGGGTCGCCTCGGCGAGCGGAAGGGTGCGACCGTCACGGAGGGTGAGGGTCGCGCCCCACTCGGCGGGGTCGTCGCGGGACCGGTCGAGCAGGACGACCACGTCGGGGTCGAGCTGCTCGAGGCCGTCGCGGTACCACCCCACGCGCGCTCCGGTACAGGCGTCCGTCCGGGCCTGCGCAAGCCGGGCGTTCACCAGGCCCTCCTGCCACGGGCAGCCGGCGATCACGTTGACCGACAGCGTGAGGTCGTGCTCGCGGGCCAGCCGCTCGAAGACCGGGACGAGCGTCTCCGCCTGGCTGTCCCCGACGAGCAGCACGTGCGGCCCGCTCCCCCGCACCACCGTGCAGGCTTCCGGCTCCTCGTTGCCGCACCAGTGCTCGGCGCCGTGCTCGGGGGTGTCGATCCAGGACGCGTAGTCCAGGTGCGGGATGGCCCGGCCCAGCAGTCGCGCCACCTCCGGCGTGGTCGCCGTCGGCGGCTGGTCGGGCCGCTCGGTGCTCGCCACCAACGGGTGGGTGTCCGAGGCGAGCACGGGCGGCACCACCGCCACCGCGACGACCGCGCTCAGGGAGACACCGACCGCCACGACCCGCCAGCCGAACGGGTTGATCCGGGGCCAGCGCCGGATCGGCATCTCGAGCACCCGGTAGGACAGGGCGGCCAGCCCTGTGGCGGCCACGAGGGCGATCAGCGCGATGGTCACCGGGCCGAGGTCGAAGACCGCGCCCAGCGCCACGATCACCGGCCAGTGCCACAGGTAGGTGCCGTAGGAGATCCGGCCGAGGTACGACGGCACCGGGTGCGCCAGGGCCCGGGACAGCGGGCTCCCCTCGCTCAGGCCGACGCCGCCGAGCAGCAGGACCGCGAACAGGGTCGCGCCGATGCCCCGCCAGGACGGGTTCCACCCGACCAGCCCGCTGCCGAGCACCAGGACACCGGCCAGGCCGAGCAGACCGATCGCGTGGGCTGTCCGCTGCGTGGGTCGCCAGGTCGTCCCGGCCAGCCACGCCGTGAGCAGAGCCCCGGCGAGCAGCTGGTAGAGGCGAGCGTCGGTGCCGTAGTACGCCCGGTCGATGCTGCCCTGCGCGAGCACGACCTGGAGGGTCAGCGACACGACCAGCAGGACGCCGAGCGTCCCGAGCATCGCCGTACGCCGGACCCGCACCGGCAGCCGCGAGAGCAGCAGGAGCAGCACCGGGAAGAAGATGTAGTACTGCTCCTCGATCGACAGCGACCAGAAGTGCAGGAACGGGCTCTTGTCGACGTCGGTGGCGAAGTAGTCACCCGAGGCGGCCAGGAAGTGCCAGTTCGCGTAGTAGAGCAGTGAGGCGCGGGCGTCGGCGATCACCGGGACCCGCAGCACGACCGACCAGACGAGCAGGAACACCACGCTCGTGACCAGCACGACGACGACGGCGGCCGGGAGCAACCGGCGGACCCGGCGTCCGTAGAACCGCCCGATCCGCAGCCGCCCGTCCCGCTCCAGCTCGCCGAGGAGCACGCCGGTGACGAGGAAGCCGGAGAGGCAGAAGAAGAGGTCGACGCCGATGAAGCCGCCGGACACCCAGCCCAGGCCGGCGTGGAACAGCAGCACCAGGTAGACCGCGATGGTCCGGAGCCCGTCGAGGTCGGGACGGTAACCGCGGATCACGGCCACACCCTAGAAGGCGCCCGCGATAGGGGAGGATGCCGCCATGCCCGCGATCCCCTACCCCTCGCCGCCAGGACGGACGGCACGACGGCTCCCTTGGCCCCACCTGCCGCCGTTCCTGCGCGCGGACATCGAGGCGAGGCTGGGCTCACCCGTCGTCGAGGCGATCTCCCAGGACGGCGGGTTCACGCCCGGCTTCGCCTCGGTGCTGGTGTGCGAGGACGGCTCCCGCGCGTTCGTGAAGGCCGCCTCCGCGCGGGCGCAGCGCGTCTTCGCGGGTGCCTACCGCGACGAGGCGCGCACGCTCGAGCGGCTCCCCGCCGACGTCCCCGCCGCGCCGCTGCGCTGGCTGATCGACGACGAGTGGGTCGTCCTGGGGATCGAGTACGTCGAGGGTCGGGCGCCTCGCCGCCCGTGGACCGGATCCGACCTGGACGCCTGCCTCGACGCCCTGGAGACGGTCGCGGACCGGCTCACGCCGCCGCCGGCGTCGATGGACCTCGAGTCCGCGCGGAACGAGTTCGAGACCTGGCCGGCGTACTGGAAGCAGGTGGAGCCCCGCCCGCACCGGGAGGAGGCCGCCGCGCTGGCCGCTCGGTACGCCGAGGTGCTCACCGGCACCACCCTGGCCCACACCGACGTCCGCGACGACAACGTGCTCGTCACCCCGCACGGCGTGGTGTTCTGCGACTGGAACTGGCCGATCGTGTCGACCGCGTGGCTCGACTCGTTCGCCCTCCTCATCGGCCCACGCGGTGACGGTCTCGACGTCGATCCGGTGATCGCCGAGCGGCGCCTGCTCCGCGAGGTCCCGCCCGAGCACCTCGACGTGGCCCTGGCCCTGTTCGCCGGCTACTTCCTGAAGTCCGCCGCCGACCCGTTCGTCGCGAACTCCCCGCACCTGCGCGAGCACCAGTCGTGGCAGGGGGAGGTCTGCTGGCAGTGGCTCGCCGAGCGGCGCGGCTGGGACCTCGGGTGAGCCGGGCCTCGCTGCGCTCGTGTCCTCACGAGGCCCCCTCGTGAGCCCTGCCCAACCGCTCACTCGAGGCACCTCGCTCCGGGCCTCGCTGCGCTCGTGTCCTCACGAGGCCCCCTCGTGAGCCCTGCCCAACCGCTCACTCGAGGCACCTCGCTCCGGGCCTCGCTGCGCTCGTGTCCTCACGAGGCCCCCTCGTGAGCCCGCGCGCCGTGGGGGTGCACGCTCCGTGGCCCTCGATGCCAGCCGCGGTGCGCGACTGGGTGGTCCAGGTCGCCGGCTCGCCGGTCGCGTCGTTCGAGGAGCAGACCGGAGGCATGTCGCCCGGGTGCGCGACCCGGCTGGTGTTCGCCGACGGGTCCCGCGCCTTCGTCAAGGCGGTCGGCTCCTCCCTCAACCCCGGGACGCCTCTGCTGTTCCGGCGCGAGCGCGAGGTGCTGGAGCGGGTCGGCCCGGACCCGAGGTGGGCCGAGCTGCTCGCGGCGTACGACGACGGCGACTGGGTCGCCCTGCTGCTCGAGGACGTCGACGGGGTCGAGCCGGACCTCACCGACGACGGCGTCCTGGCCTGGGTGTGCGGCGAGACCGACCGGCTCTCCGAGCGTCTGGCGAAGGTCCCGGTCGTGCCGGGGTTCGTGCGGGAGGTCGCGACGTTGCTCACGAACTGGTCGGTCGGCCTCGACCACGTCGCGGACATCGAGGACGAGCTGCGCCCGGACTGGCTTCCGGAGCAGGCCGACCACTGGCGCTCCGTCCTGGACCGGTTCGGGACCTACCCCTCGCACCTCGTCCACTCCGACGTCCGCAGCGACAACCTGCTGGTCCGGCCCTCGGGTGAGCTCGTGTTCGTCGACTGGGGCATGGCGCTGCACGGACCCGCCTGGTTCGACCCCTTGCTCGCGCGGCTGGAGCGGGTCGACGACCCCTGGTTCGACACCTCGGTGGCGTCCTCTCCGGGGCTGGCGGAGGCCGGCGAGGCAGCGGTCACCGCATGGTTGGTCGGCTGCGCGACCTGGCTGGCCTGGCAGACCCGGCACACCGACGACCGGAACCTCCCGACCCTGCGCGCGTTCCGCATCCAGGAGTCGCAGCGGATGTTCGCCGGCGCCAGCCGCCGTCTCGGGCAGGCGTGATTTGGGCGGTACCGAGACGCGCTGGTAAGTTTTCTCCTTGCGTGTTCGGCGCGGATCCCACTCCGCTGCCGGCCCAGAGACATTCGGAATCACCTCGAGGCAGAGACAAAGGGTTCACCTGTGGCCAACATCAAGTCCCAGATCAAGCGCAACAAGCAGAACGAGAAGCGTCACGAGCGCAACAAGGCTGTGAAGTCCCGCCTGAAGACCGCCGTGCGCAAGTTCCGCGAGGCCGCCGAGGCCGGCGACAAGGACAAGGCCGTCGAGCTCGGCCGCGAGGCGTCGCGCAAGCTCGACCAGGCCGTCTCCAAGGGCGTCATCCACAAGAACCAGGCCGCCAACCGCAAGTCGTCGATCGCCAAGACCGCCGACTCGCTCTGAGCATTCCGCCCGGTTGACCCTGTCGGTCCGACCCTGCCTGTCTGACTCCCCGGACGACCCCGCTTCGGCGGGGTCGTCGGCAATTCCGGGCCCTACTCGGGGCTGTCCAGGAACTCCCGGCTTTTCGCGATCGCGAAGCCCGTCATCTGCGACAGCGACGGCTTCGGCGGCACTGCCATCTCGTCGGGGTTGGTGAGGACGTCGAGCAGTACCGGCCCCTGGGTCGCCAGCGCCTCGCGCACGGCCTCGTCCACGTCGTGCGGATCGGTGACCCGGATGCCCCGCATCCCGATCGCCTCGGCCACGCGGGCGAAGTCGGGATTGTGCAGGACGGTGCCGAACTCCGGCAGCCCCACCTGCTCCATCTCCAGCTTGACCATGCCCAGCCGACCGTTGTCGAAGACCACGAGCTTGACCGGCAGGTCGTGGCTGACGGCGGTGATCAGGTCGCCCATCAGCATCGAGAGCCCACCGTCGCCGCAGAAGGCGATGGCCATGCCGGTCACGGTCGAGGGCCGCGGCACCGAGCGCCTGCGGCATGGCGTTGGCCATCGAGCCCAGGTTGTAGGAGCCGATCAGCCGCCGGGTCCCGCTCATCCGGACGAACCGTGACAGCCACACCGTCGACATGCCCGTGTCGGTGGTGAAGACCGCGTCGTGCGGCGCGTGCCGGTCCACGGCCGCGGCCAGCAGCTCCGGCCGGATCCGTGCGTCGGGGTTGTCGACGGTCCTGCGCAGCAGGCCCTTCGGCTTCTGGTCGTAGTCGGGGTCGGCGAGGTGGCTCTGCCTCTCGCGCCAGGACTCGTACTTCTCCCGGGCGTGCGCGAGGTGGTGCCGGTCCGTCTTGCGGGTGAGGGTGGGCAGCATCGCCGCAACAGTCGCGGCGACGTCACCGACCAGGCCGACGTCCACCGGCGTACGCCGCCCGATGTGCTGGCCTCGGACGTCGACCTGGATGACGGTCTTCCCCGAGGGGTAGAAGTTCCGGTACGGGAAGTCGGTGCCGAGCATCAGCAGGACGTCGCAGCCGTCGAAGGCGGTCGCGGTGGCCGGGTTGCCGATGAGCCCGGACTGCCCGATCTCGAACGGGTTCTCGTCGTCGAAGCCGTCCTTGGCCTTGAGCGAGAGCACCATCGGGGCCCCGAGCCGGTCGGCCAGCTCCTGGACCTCGTTGCGGGCCGCTCGCGCCCCTTGTCCGACCAGGAGGGTGACCTTGTCCGCGCCCTCGAGGAGACGCACCGCTTCCGCGAGCAGGTCGGCCGGCGCCGCCCCGGCGGTGGCGCGGGGGACGAATCGTGGCTCGCGGGTGTGCTTGGGCAGGTCGAGGCTGCCCACGTCGCCCGGGATGGTCAGGACGGAGACCCCGCTCTCGGCGAGCGCGGTGTTGACCGCCTGCTCCAGCAGCATCGGCAGCTGGTCGACGTCGTTGATCGTGGCGTTGAAGACCGACACGTCGGCGAACACCGCGTGGTTGTCGACCTCTTGGAAGAAGTCGCTGCCGATCTCCTCGCGCGGCACCTGGCCCACGATCGCCAGCACCGGCGCGTGCGACTTGGCGGCGTCGTACAGGCCGTTGAGCAGGTGGACCGCGCCGGGGCCGACGGTGCCCATGCAGACCGCGAGCGAGTCGGTCAGCTGGGCCTGCGCGCTGGCCGCGAACGCGCCGGCCTCCTCGTGCCGCACGCCGATCCACTCGACCCGGTCCTCGCGCCGGATCGCGTCGGTCACCGGGTTGAGGGCGTCGCCCACCACCCCCCACACGGACTTCACCCCGTAGTCGGCCAGTGAGGTGATCAGCAGTTCCGCGACAGTCGTCATGAGGTGCGCCCTCCCAGGAGCAGTCCGAAGTGGTCCGGGTCCGCCTGTACCCAGTCGGCCGCCCACGCCTCGGGCGGCTGCTCCAGCAGCTCGCCGGGACGCAGGTGCTCGAAGAGCTCGGCGTAGCTGCGCACCGAGCCGTGACTCGTACGCCGACGCAGCAGGTGCGGTGAGAGCTCGCTGACGTCCCGCAGCCCCATGGAGGCCACCACCTGCTTGGTCTGCTCGACGACGGCGGCCTGGTAGCTCCGTACCCGCTCGGCCTTGTCCGGCACGACGAGGGCACGCATCCGCTTCGGGTCCTGGGTGGTGACGCCGACGGGGCAGGTGTTGGTGTGACACTCCTGGGCCTGGATGCAGCCGACCGCCATCATCATCCCGCGGGCGGAGTTGGTGTAGTCGGCTCCCTGGATGATCCGCTTGACCACGTCCACCCCGCTGGTCACCTTGCCGCTGGCGCCGACCTTGACCCGGTCTCGCAGGCCCACGCCGACCAGCGCGTCGTGGACGGTCATCAGCCCCTCGGTCAACGGCATGCCGACGTGGTCCTCGTACTCCAGCGGCGCCGCGCCGGTCCCGCCCTCGGCGCCGTCGACGATGATGAAGTCCGGGGCGCTGCCCTCCTCGACCATCGCCTTGCAGATCGCCAGGAACTCCGCGCGCGATCCCAGGCACAGCTTGAACCCGGCCGGCTTCCCGCCGGACAGCTGGCGCATCCGGTCGATGAACCGGACCAGCTCCCTCGGTGTCGAGAAGACCCGGTGCGCCGATGGCGAGACGCACTTCTCGCCCTGCGGGACGCCGCGCGCCTCGGCGATCTCCTTGGTCACCTTCGCACCCGGCAGGACGCCGCCGATGCCGGGCTTGGCGCCCTGGCTGAGCTTGAGGCTCACCATCTTCACCTGGTCGCCCTGAGCGGTCGCGGCGAACTTCTCCGGGTCGAAGTCACCGTCGTCGGTCCGGCAGCCGAAGTAGCCCGAGCCGATCTCCCACACCAGGTCGCCACCTTGGCGGTGGTACTTGCTCAGCCCGCCCTCGCCGGTGTCGTGGGCGAACCCGCCCATCGCCGCTCCGCGGTTGAGCGCCTCGATGGCGTTCGCGCTCAACGCGCCGAAGCTCATCGCCGAGACGTTGAACAACGCCATCGAGTACGGCTTGGTGCAGGTCGGACCGCCGATCATCACTCGCGGCTCGTGGTCCATCACCTCCGCCGGTGCGGTGGAGTGGATGAGGTACTCGTAACCGATCTGGTAGACGTCCCGCTCCGTGCCGAAGGGCTGCTCCTCCTTGATCCCCTTGGCCCGCTGGTAGATCGAGGACCGGGTGTCCCGGTCGAAGGGGCGCCCGTCGTAGTTGCGCTCGATGAAGTACTGCTGCAGCTCCGGCCGGATGCTCTCCATGAGGAACCGCAGGTGTCCGAGCACCGGGTAGTTGCGGAGGATCGAGTGCCTCTTCTGCGTCACGTCGTAGATCCCGACGACCAGCAGGAGCACGACCAGAACGAGGACGATCCACCACCCCGGCCCGCCGATCGCGGCGGCGAGGGTGGTGAAGGCACCGAGGACGATGAGCAGACCGATGACGAAGAAACGCAGCACGGGACCGGTCTACCACCCTGTGCTGAGACTCACCTGGGTCAGGTCAGGACGTGCGCATCCCGGAGATGGTGAGGACCAGCCGCTCGAGGGTGTACGACGCGTCGCTCGCGGCCCCCTTGATGTCGGCGTCGGCCTGCGCGACGGCCCGGATCGCCCGGGCGAGGTTGGCGTCGGTCCAGCCGTGCGCCTGCTCCCGGAGGGTGCGCAGCTTCCACGGCGGAACGCCGACCTCGCGGGCCAGGTCGGCCTCTCGCATCGGCCTCGGGGCGGAGGTGAACTTGGCCAGGCCGCGCGCGCCTGCGGCGAAGGCCGAGGTGACCAGCACGGGGGCGGTGCCGGCGTCCATCGCCCAGCGCAGCTCCTCCAGCGCCGCTGCGCGCCGGCCGTAGAAGGCGGCGTCGGCGACCGCGAACGACTTGGCCTCGGCCCGGCCGCCGAAGTACTTCTTCACCGTGGCCAGGTCGAGCCGGTCGCCGGGGAAGTCGTGCGCCAGCTGGTGGACGGCCGCGGACAACGCGCGGAGGTCCTGGCCGACGGCCTGGACGAGGACCTGGGCGGCCTCGGCGTCGATCTGGGCCTTGGCCGCCCGGGCCTCGGCGGCGACGAAACCGGGGATGTCCGAGGGACGGAGCTCGGCGGACTTGTGCTCGGTGACGGCCGGGAGCTTGCGCAGCTTGGTCAGCAGCCCCGACCCCTTCTGTCCGCCGCCGTGCACCAGCACCAGGGCGACGTCCTCGGCGGGGTCACCCGCGTAGTCGAGGACGCCGTCGTGGGACTCCTCCGGCAGGTCCTCCAACCCACGCACGACGACGCACCGGATGCTGGAGAACAACGACGGCGCCGCCAGCTCTCCCAACGCCGCAAGGGTGAGGTCGGCGGCCCGGGTCTCCGCGAGCTCGGCCTCGGGGTCGTGGCCACGGACGGCCTCGCGGACTCCGACCACGGTGCGCTCGCTGAGGAACTCCTCCTTGCCGGTCACCAGGATCACCTTGCCGAGCGTGTCCGCCGCGGAGAGTCGGGTCGAGGTGCCAGCCACGGGTCCGAGACTAGTGGTCGGGGGTGACGAACCAACGACCCCCGACGACGGAGACCGCGAGGTCGCCGGACACGTCGGTCCGGTGCACCGGCATCCCGTCGGCCCACAGCGCGGCGACCGTCTGCGGGGCCGGGTGGCCGTAGTCGTTGTCCGCGCCCACCGAGATGAGTGCCGCCCGAGCGCCGAGGCTGCGCAGCCAGTCCGGGTCCTGGTAGCCGCTGCCGTGGTGCGGCACCTTGAGAACGTCGGCCCGCAGCCCCGGCCAGGTGCTCGCCAGCCGCTCCTGGGCGGACGGCTCGACGTCGCCGGACAGCAGGAGCCGCAAGCCGCGCACCCGGACCAGCAGGACGATGCTGGCGTCGTTGGGGTTGTCGGCGACGAGGTCGGGCGGCGGCCACAGCGTCTGCAGCCGCAGCTGGCCGACGGTGCGGCTCTCCCCCCAGGCGGCGACCCGTTCGGGCACCCCGGCCGCCCGGGTCTCACGGGCGACCTCACTCGCGCCGTACGCCGGGTCGTCGTCGCCGGTCACGTCGACCTCCCCCACCGGCAGGGCGTCGAGCACCGCCGGGAGACCGTCCACGTGGTCGGCGTGGAAGTGGGTGAGGACCACCAGCGGCACGCGCTCGACCCGGAGCCGATCGAGGCAGCGCCCCATCGCCGCGGGCTCCGGACCCGTGTCGACGACGACGGCTGCACCTCTCCCGGCGTTCAGCACCAGCCCGTCCCCCTGCCCGACGTCGCAGACGACGAGGACCCACCCGGGCGGCGGCCAGCCCCGGCCCAGCCAGGAGCCGATCGGAGTGTGGTCCACCACCGTCTGCCAGCCGAGCGGGAGCGCCAGCGCGGCGCAGGTCAACCCCGCCGTGGCCGGACGGCGCAGCAGCCGCGGGCCGGCCCGGATCGCCGCGAAGGTCAGGAGCACCAGCAGCAGGATCGACCAGGCCCCGGTGCCCCACCCGACCACGGCACCGGGGAAGTCCGAGAGCGCGTGGGCCACGGCCACCACCCAGGCGACGCACCCGCAGGCGAGCCAGCCGAGGACCGCCCCGGCGGGCGGCCAGAGCAGCCCGGCCAGACCACCGAGGAGGCCGAGGACGGTGGCCGGACCGATGGCCGGGGCCACCAGCAGGTTGGCCAGCACGGCGATCAAGCTCACCTGGCCCGACAGTGCGGCGATGAGCGGACCGCAGGCGAGCTGGGCGGCCAGCGGGATGGCGACCGCGTCCGCGAGCCACCCAGGCAGCCACCGGGCCAGGGCACTTCGGAAGCGCGGAGCGACGAGAAGGATGCCGGCCGTTGCCGCGACCGAGAGGGCGAAACCGATCGAGCTCGCCATCGCCGGGTCGACCAGCAGCAGGCCCAGGACGGCGAACGCCAGCGCGCGGACCCCCCGGGCTGCCGCGTCGACGGTCGTCGCGAGCAGCGCCACGGACCCCATGGCGGCGGCCCGCAGGACGCTGGGCTCGGCCCGCGCGAGCAGCACGAACCCGACGATGCCCACGGCTCCGAGCAGGGTCAGCCCGCGGCCCCGGATCCCGGCCCATCGGCCCAGGACGACGAGGAAGCCGATCACCAGGGTCAGGTTCGTCCCCGAGACGGCCAGCAGGTGGGTGAGCCCGGTCCGCCGGAAGTCGTCGGCCAGCGGCTCGGACACGCCGCTGTCGTCGCCGGTGACCAGCGCCGGGACGATCGCGGCCTCCTCCTCGCCCGGTCCGCGGGCCACCGAGTCGACCATCGAGTGGCGGACCGCGGTCGCGGCCCGCCACCAGACGTCCGGTGGCGCCACCGCGCGTGGCCCGGCGCTCACCCGGAGCAGCGCGGACAGACCGGGGTCGTCCGACTCGAGCAGTCGTCCGGCCAGCCGGATCCGTGCCCCCAGCTCGACGCCCCGGGGCCAGTCGTCACTCATCAGCAGGACGGGCGCGCGCAGGGTGGCCGACCTGCCTCGTCCCGTCACCGCGGTCAGCTGGGCGTGCACCAGCACCTGGTCGCCGTAGGTCCCGTGCACCGTCCGGGGATCGCCGGTGACCACGGCTTCGGCCGTGACGGCGGCGCCGGCAGCGGCCAGGGCGGCGGCGGGGTTGTCCCGCGCGCGCTCGAGGTGCGCCCAGCTGACCAGCCCGGCCGTCAGGGCGACGACTCCGGCCGCCACCACCATCCGGAGCGCCGAGCGGTCCCGACGGGCCAGGACGGCGGTGCCCACCACCCCAGCCAGCAGGCAGAGGACCACGAGCCAGCCAGTCAGGTATCGCAGACCCAGGCAGGTGGCCCAGGCGATCATGGCGAGGACCGGCATCCGTGCGTCGAGGAGCCGGGGCCGCGTCACCTCACACCGTCACGTAGGGGATCAGCTGGTCGAGCGTCGCCTCACCGATGCCATCCACCTCGAGCAGCTCCTGGACCGAGGTGAAGGCGCCGTTCTCGGCCCGCCAGTCCAGGATCGACTGGGCGGTCACCGGACCGACCTCGGGCAGCGCCTCCAGCGCGGCCTCGTCCGCGGTGTTGAGGTTGACCAAGGTGGCCGCAGCCGAGGCGGACCCGCTCGCCACGGGAACCCCCGCAGCGGTGCTCGCCGGCACTCCCACCAGCAGCTGCTCACCGTCCACCAGGACGCGGGCGAGGTTGAGCCCGGTGTGGTGCGGAGCACCGCGCACGCCGCCCGCGGCCCGGAGCGCGTCGATCACCCGGGAGCCCGCCTCGAGCACGACGATGCCGGGCCTGCGGACCTTGCCCTCGACGTCGACGGTGACCCGGCCGCTCGGGGCCGAGGACGCGCCGGGGGTCAGCGCTGCCGCGGGCGTCGCGAGGTCCTGGGACGTCCCCGACGCCGGCGCGAGGTCGACGGGCACGCTCGGGTGGGCGGTCGTGTGCAGCAGCCACCAGCACAGCGCGGTGAGCGCCGCGACGGCCAGCGCCAGCACGCCCATGAGTGGAGCCCGGCCCAGCCTCGGCCGCGACCCACCGCCGTGCCCCCAGCGGTGGGCGTGCCGGCCGGGGAGGGGCACCTCGGCAGGCTCGGACGCCTCGGGCCACGGCTCCAGCGCGACGGGCGGCGCAGGCGGCTCTACCGGGCCCGGCCGTCCCCGGATCCGGGTGTGGGAGTCCGGCATGTGCCAGCCGTCCCCTCCTGATCCTGAGGCCGATCCTGAGCCCGGCCCCGAGCCCGATCCTGGGCCCGATCCTGGGCCCGATCCTGGGCCCGCGCTCGCTCCCGGCCCGGTGCGCAGCCCGGCCAGCTCCTCACCGAGCAGCGCCAGCCGCCGCTGGACCGCTTCGTCGTTCCCCGAGCTCCTCGCCATGCCTGCGACGCTAGGCAGCCGCACGGACAGGAACCCGCCGACGACGACGAGGTCTGGGGAGGACCGGCGGCCTGTGGATCGGAAGTGGTCAGAAGTCGATCCTCGGGGCCACGCAGACCGCGACCATGCCCGGTCCGACGTGGGCTCCCAGGGCGGCGCCGATCTCGGCGCACCACGGCTCCCGGCCGTCGAGGTTGTCGGCCAACCGCTCAGCGAGCTTGCCCGCGAACGCCTCGGCGCGGTCCGCCGCGGCCAGGTGCGCCACCCCGACGTCCACCGCCGACGAGCCGGCCGCCTCGACCGCAAGCTCCTCGAGCCGAGCGAGCGCACGGCCCGACGTACGCACGCGCTCCCGCATGCCGACCCGGCCGTCGCGGATCTCCAGCAACGGTTTGACTGCCAGCGCACCACCGAGCAACGCGGCGGCGGCTCCGACTCGGCCTCCGCGGCGGAGGTACTCCAGCGTGTCGACGTAGAACAACGAGGTCGAGGCCACCGCCCGCTCCCTTGCCACGGCAGCGACCTGCTCGGCGTCCAGCCCGGCGGCCACCGCATCGGCCGCCGCGAGAACGGCGAAGCCGGTCGCGAGACCGACCTGACGCGAGTCGACGGGGTGCACCGGGATCGACGCCTCCCGCGCCGCGAGCTGGGCGGACTCGAAGGTGCCGCTCATCTCTCCCGAGAGATGGATCGACACCACCGCGGACGCGCCGTCGACGGCCGCCGCCTCGTACGCCGCCAGCAGCTCGGCCGGCGAGGGCCGGGAGGTGGAGACGGGGCGGAACTCCCCCAGCGCCTCCGCCACGACCTCCGGCGTCGCACCCTCGGAGCCCTCGGCGAACGACTCGGCCCCGATCACCACCTGCAGGGGCACGACCCGCAGGGCGCGCGACGCGATCACCTCGGCCGGCAGGCAGGCTGAGGTGTCGGTGACGATCGCCACCGGCCCGCTCACGCTCCGCCCTCCACTCGGGGGAGGCTATCCGGCGACGATGTTGACCAGCTTCGGTGCCCGAACGATGACCTTCCGCACGGCCGCTCCGTCCAGGGCCTTCAGCACCGTGGCGTCGGCCAGGGCAGCCGCCTCCAGGTCCGCCTCGCCGATGTCCGGCGCGACCTCCAGCCGCGCGCGCACCTTGCCCTGGACCTGCACCACGCAGGTCACGGACTCCTCGACCAGCAGCGCGGGGTCGACGACGGGCCACCCGGCGCGCGCCACGGTCGGCTCGTGCCCCAGGCGCTCCCACATCTCCTCCGCGACGTACGGCGTGACCAGGCTCAGCAGCACCGCGACCGCCTCGGCGGCCTCCCGCACGGCCGGGTCGGCCGGGCCGACACCGGAGTCGATCGCCTTACGAGTGGCGTTGACCAGCTCCATCGTTCGCGCGACCACGACGTTGAAGCGGTGGGCCTCGATCAGGGCGTCGCACTCGTGGACCGTCTTGTGGGTCACTCGCCGCAGGGCGATGTCCCCGCCGTCGGGCGACGTCCCCGCCTCCGAGGTCACGTCACCGCTCAGCCGCCACGCCCGCTGCAGGAACTTCAGCGAGCCGCTCGGCGACATCTCCGACCAGTCGATGTCGTCCTCGGGCGGCCCGGCGAAGACCAGGGTCAACCGGATCGCGTCCACGCCGAACTCACGTAGTTGCTCCCCCAGACTGACGCCGTTGCCCAGCGACTTGCTCATCTTCTTGCCCTGGTTGATGACGAAACCCTGGTTCAGCTGGGCCGCGAACGGCTCGCGGAACCCGACCAGACCCTGGTCGGCCAGCGCCTTGGTGACGAAGCGCGCGTACATCAGGTGCAGCACCGCGTGCTCGACCCCACCGATGTAGATGTCGCAGGGGCCCCACTCGTCGACCAGCTTCGGGTCGAACGCCTGGGTGTCGTCGTGCGGGGAGCAGTACCGCAGGAAGTACCACGAGGAGTCGACGAAGGTGTCCATCGTGTCGGAGTCACGCTTCGCCGGACCGCCGCACTGCGGGCAGTCGACGTTGACCCAGTCCTCGGCCGCGGCCAACGGCGAGACGCCCCTGGGCTTCAGGTCGGCGCCCTTCAGGTTCTCCGGCAGGCGTACCGGCAGCTGGTCCTCCGGGACCGGCACCTCGCCGCACTTCTCGCAGTGGATGATCGGGATCGGCGGGCCCCAGAAGCGCTGACGGCTCAGCAGCCAGTCGCGCAGCCGGTAGTTGACCGTGCCGCGGCCCAGGCCCTGCTGCTCCAGCCAGTCGATGGTGGTCCGCTTGGCCTCGTCGACGCCCATGCCGTCCAGGGAGATGTCGGCGTTCGCGCTGTTGATCGCCGGGCCGTCGCCGGTGAACGCCATCGAGTCCATGCCCTCCCAGTCGGGGGGCGGCTGGACCGTCCGCACGACCGGCAGGTCGAAGACCTGGGCGAAGTCGTAGTCGCGCTGGTCCTGCCCGGGCACGGCCATGATCGCGCCGGTGCCGTAGTCGGCCAGCACGTAGTCGGCGGCGTAGATCGGGATCTGCGCGCCGGTCACCGGGTTGGTGGCGTGGACGCCCAGGAAGACGCCGGTCTTCGGCCGGTCGGTCGCCAGGCGCTCGATCTCGGTGGCCTTGCGGACCTGCTCCAGGTACTCGTCGTACGCCGTCCGCTGCTCGTCGGTGACCAGCTCGCCGGCCAGCGCCGCGTCGGCGGCCACGACCATGAAGGTCGCACCGAACAGGGTGTCCGGGCGGGTCGTGTAGACGGTCAGGGGCTCGCGCCCTCCTTCGACCTCGAAGGTCACGTGCGCGCCCTCGGACCGACCGATCCAGTTGCGCTGGGCGTTGACCACGCGGGCCGGCCAGGTCGGCTCCAGCACGTCCAGGTCGTCCAGCAGCTCCTGGGCGTAGTCGGTGATCTTGAAGTACCACTGGGTCAGGTTGCGCTTGGTGACCTCGGCGCCGCAGCGCTCGCAGTGCCCCTGCACCACCTGCTCGTTGGCCAGGACGGTCTGGTCGTGGGGGCACCAGTTGACCGGGCTCTTCTTCCGGTAGGCCAGCCCCTGCTCGCGCAGCTTCAGGAACAACCACTGCGTCCACCTGTAGTACGACGGGTCGCTGGTGTTGAAGGTGCGCGACCAGTCGAAAGAGGTCGCCAGGTGCTTGCACGACTCGATCGAGCGCTGGATGTTGCCGTAGGTGTAGGTCGCCGGGTGCTCGTCGTTGCGGATCGCGGCGTTCTCCGCGGGCAGGCCGAAGGAGTCGAAGCCCATCGGGTTCAGGACCTCGTAGCCCTTCTGCCACCAGTAGCGCGCGACCACGTCGTGCAGGCTGAAGACCTCGGCGTGGCCCATGTGCAGGTCACCGCTGGGATACGGGAACATCGTCAGCGCGTAGCGCTTCTCGCGCGGGCTGTCGTCGTCGGCGCGGAAGGGCTGCAGGTCCTCCCACACGGGCAGCCACTTGGCCTCGACGGCCTGGACGTCGTACGTCTCGCGCTCGGTCTGGGGGTGCTCAGTCATCACATCTCCTGGTCGTCTGCTTCAAGACACAAGCTGTGCCAAATAAAAAAGGCCCCTCGAGCACGAGGGGCAGCCGCGTCGACGTGGAGCGTTATCGACGCGGCTCGGTAAGAAGCAGGCTCTGGTGCATGGGCCAATGCTAGCGGACCATCCGACCCCGCCCGCCCCGCTGACCCGGCAGAACCGTTCTGCCAGGTCAGCGGGGTCTCAGCGGACGAAGCGCGGGGTGAACGGCGGGGTCCACCACTGGCCGTCGTTGGCCCGGAGGGCGCCGACGACGTGGTAGACGATCGCCACCACGATCACCAACGGGTAGAGCAGGAAGCCGATGAACACCAGGAAGAGCACGGCGGAGATCGCCAGGTAGACCAGCGTCATGATCTGCACGTTGAGCGAGTTGGCCGCGTGCGCCCGCACGAACGGCCCGCGGTCCTTGTACATCAGGTAGACCACGAGCGAGGCGACGAAGCCGAGCGTGCCCGCGCTCAGCGGGAGCGCCACAGCCGGCACGACGTGCGCGATGGTCCCCCAGGTCCGTTCCTCCCCGGGGGACATCTGTTGCGGGGCGGGCGGTTGGTCGTTGCCGTAGTTCTGAGCCATGGGAAGAGCCTGACAGGTCCTGCGCCGGAAACCACGGCCGTTCGGGGTGCCGTCCGGGTGTCCTCGGGGACGATTCAGGGCCGACCCCCCAAGAGATTGTTTGACAGTACGCCGATGGGGGCTGCACACTCTCCCCAACAACCCTTGGGGAGTGACTGATGTCCGACGGCCTGACCGACACCGGAACGATCTCGTCCATGCGCGCGGTCGCCCACCCGGTGCGACTGCGGATCCTCTCGCTGCTCACCGGGCAGGCGATGAGCGCGGCCGAGGTGGCCCGCGAGCTCGATCTCACGCACGCCAACGCGTCGTACCACCTGCGCTTCCTGCTCACCGCCGGCGAGCTCGTGGTGGAGAGCGAGGAGACGATCCGGGGCGGCCGGGCCAAGCGCTACCGGTACGTCGTGCACGCGAAACCGACCGCCGCTCCCGTCTCGACCGAGGACATGATCGCCTACGTCCACGCGATCGGGACCGAGGTCACGCGCCGCGTGGTCGACCGCAAGAAGGCGCCCTCGCACTGGGTCGACATCGAGACCTGGGTCGATCCCGAGGTGTGGCAGGAGGCGCTCGACCTGGCCAACCGCGCCAGCGAGCTCCTGCACTCCTGCGCCCGGCCGGCGCGCGCCGAGGGTGCCGTGCACGTCAGCTACTCGGGCATGGCCTTCAGGATGGGCCGGACGGACCGGACGGACGGAGCAGAGGCGTGACCTGGGCAGCCTCCTTCGCGCCGCTGCGCGAGCGGAACTTCGCGTGGTACTTCGCCTCGCGCTTCGTCAACACGCTCGGGTCGATGATGGCCAACGTCGCCCTGGCCTTCGCGGTCCTCGACGTCACCGGGTCCGCGAGCGGGCTGGGCTCGGTGCTCGCGGCGCACACGGTGCCGATGGTCGTGCTGCTGCTCTGGGGCGGGGTGATCTCCGACCGCTTCCCACGGGCCGTCGTGCTCCAGCTCTCGAACATCGGGTCGGCGATCAGCCAGGGCCTGATCGCCCTCCTGGTCCTCACCGGCACCGCCGAGCTGTGGATGCTGATCGTCCTGGCGGCCGTCCACGGGGTCGTCTCGGCCATCTCCTTCCCGGCCATGGCCAGCATGGTGCAGGGGCTGGTCCCGCGCAGCCAGCTCCAGCCGGCCAACACGCTGCTCTCCCTGACCCGCAACGGCCTGACGGTGATCGGGCCGACGGTCGGCGCGCTGCTCGTCGTCACGGTGGGCTCCGGTTGGGCGATCGCGGTCGACGCGGCCACCTGGCTGATCGCGGCGGTGCTGCTCACCGGCGTGCGGGTCCCGGCGCGCGAACGGTCGGGCGAGCCGACCAGCACTCTCGCCGAGCTGCGGGAGGGCTGGACCTTCTTCCGCACGACCACGTGGCTGTGGGTCGTGGTCCTCGGCTTCGGGGTGCTCAACGGCATCCACTCCGGCGCCTGGTTCGTCCTCGGACCGGTCGTCGCGCAGGAGACCATCGGCCGCCAGGCCTGGGGCTACGTCCTGTCCGCCGAGGCGATCGGCCTGGTCGCCATGGGAGTCCTCATGCTCCGGGTACGGCTCGAACGGCCGCTGCTGTGGGGCATGCTCGGGATGTTCCCGATGGCCGTCCCGCTGTTCCTGCTGGGCGTGGAGCCGAACACGCTCGTGCTCGTGATCGCGGCGTTCGCCGCCGGGGCCGGCGTCGAGACCTTCAGCCTCGGCTGGAACCTCGCGATGATGGAGAACATCGACGAGCACATGCTCTCGCGCGCCTTCTCCTACGACGCCCTCGGATCGTTCGTCGCGATGCCGATCGGTCAGCTCGCCTTCGGCCCGCTCGGGGCGGCGTTCGGCTACCGGGACGTGCTCATGACCTCCGGCATCGTGTACGCCGTGGTGGTGGCGCTGGTGCTCTGCTCCCGCAGCGTCCGCACGCTCCCCCGGGCGCCGCTCGCGCCGGACGAGCCGGTCCCGGCGACCTCGTGAGGCACCCCTAGGCTGGCCGGCATGACGTGGTTGGTGACCGGCGGAGCGGGATACATCGGGGCGCACGTCGTGCGCGCGTTCGGGGAGGCCGGGCTGGAGGCGGTCGTCATCGACGACCTGTCCAGCGGCCACCGATCGTTCGTGCGCGACGACACCGCCTTCGTCGAGGGCACCCTCCTGGACACGGACCTCGTGGCGGCGACCGTGGCCGCCCACGGGGTCGTCGGCGTCGTCCACCTGGCCGGGTTCAAGTACGCCGGGGTGTCGGTCGAGCGCCCGCTGCACACCTACACCCAGAACGTCACCGCGACGGTCAGCCTGCTCGAGGCGATGCAGCGCCAGGGCGTGGAGAACCTCGTGTTCTCCTCCAGCGCCGCCACGTTCGGCACCCCCGACGTCGACCTGGTCACCGAGGAGACGCCGACGCTCCCGGAGTCGCCGTACGGCGAGACCAAGCTGATCGGCGAGTGGCTGCTGGCCGACCAGGCCAAGGCGACCACCCTGCGGCACACCAGCCTGCGCTACTTCAACGTCGTCGGCTCCGGCTACGACGACATCTACGACACCAGCCCCCACAACCTCTTCCCGATCGTCTTCGAGATGCTGCTCGCCGGGAAGACGCCGCGGATCAACGGCGACGACTACCCGACCCCCGACGGCACCTGCGTCCGCGACTACATCCACGTCGCCGACCTCGCGCGCTCCCACGTCGTGGCCGCCCAGCGGCTCGCGGCCGGCGAGCCCACCGAGCCGGTCTACAACCTCGGGAGCGGCGACGGCTCGTCGGTCCGCGAGATCATGGATGCCATCGCGGCCGCCACGGAGATCGACTTCACCCCCGAGATCGCCCCCCGTCGTCCCGGCGACCCGGCCCGGATCGTCGCCACCGGCGAGGCCGCCGGGCGCGACCTCGACTGGAAGATGCGGCACTCCCTGGCCGACATGGTCACCAGCGCGTGGCAGGCACGAAAGGCGGCTAAGGGATGAGTCAGGACGTCTTCGACCTCACCGACCGCGTCGCGATCGTCACCGGCGCCTCCTCCGGTCTCGGCGTCGCGTTCGCGCAGGCGCTGGCCGAGGCCGGTGCCGACGTGGTCCTCGCCGCTCGCCGGGTCGACCGGCTCGCCGAGACCGCGAAGCTCGTCGAGGCGGCCGGGCGGAGGTCCCTGAGCGTCGAGACCGACGTCGCCGACCCGGACGCCTGCCAGGCGTTGGTGGACGCCGCGATGTCAGAATTCGGTCACGTCGACGTCCTGGTCAACAACGCCGGGATCGGCACCGCCGTCCCCGCCACGCGGGAGACGCCCGAGCAGTTCCGCCAGGTGATCGACGTCAACCTCAACGGCTGCTACTGGATGGCACAGGCCTGCGGCCGCGTCATGGGTCCTGGGTCCAGCATCGTCAACATCTCCAGCGTCCTCGGCCTCACGACCGCCGGCCTCCCCCAGGCGGCGTACGCCTCATCCAAGGCCGGGCTGATCGGCATGACCCGCGACCTCGCCCAGCAGTGGACCGGCCGCAAGGGCATCCGGGTCAACGCGATCGCGCCCGGCTTCTTCGCCTCCGAGATGACCGAGCAGTACCCCGAGGGCTACCTCGAGGCCCAGCAGCAGCGGATCCCGATGGGCCGCAAGGGCGACCCGCGGGAGCTCGCCGCAGCCGTGGTCTTCCTGGCCTCGCCCGGCGCCGGCTACATCACCGGCCAGACGCTCGCCGTCGACGGCGGGATGACGATCACCTAGCCGCAACCACTCCAGCTCGGCGATCGAGCGCCCGGTGTCCTCGTGCAGGACCGCGTGCCACCCGGCTGCCTCCCGCGGCATCGATCGCGACCTCCAGTGGTCGAGGGCCACCGCCCGGATCACCGGGAGCGGGCCTTGATCCTGCGCACGAGCGAACGCGACCCTCGCCGCGTCTCGGCCTCGAGGGCGCGGAGCTCACGTCCGCGCTTCCTCAGCCGCTTGCGCAGACGACGGCCCTGGACATGCGAAGAGCCGGGCCAGACGGCCCGGCTCCGAGAGCTTGGTGGAGCTGAGGGGACTCGAACCCCTGACCCTCTGCATGCCATGCAGATGCGCTACCAGCTGCGCCACAGCCCCAAGCTGACTGCCCTGATGGTGCCGGGCAACGAAGAGGAATGTTAGCGGTCGGGTCGGGCGCGACCAAAACCGGGTGCACCGAGGTTGTAGCCGCGCAGCCGCCACCGGACGTCGCCGCCGCTGAAGGCCGAGTGGGACTCCTCCAGCTCGATCCAGCGGCAGTTCCCGAGACCCGCGAGCTGGTCGTGGGCACCCTCACCGAGATCGAGGAATCGCACGAGCACCATCTTCAGCACGCCCCCGTGCGAGACCAGCACCCCGCACTCCCCCGGCGGCAACGCATCGAGCACCTCCTCGAGCGCCGGCAGGAACCGGTCCAGGACGTCGGCGTCGGTCTCGGCGCCCCGGACCGCGTCCCGGTCGCCGGCCTGCCAGGCGGCGTACTGCTCGGGGAAGCGCTCCGCGAACTCCGCGAGCGTCAGGCCGGTGCGTTCGCCGACGGAGTACTCGCGGAACGCCGCCGAGGTCTCCACGGAGAGGCCGGTGGCCGCGGCGACGTACGCCGCCGTCTCGGCGGAGCGGGCCAGGTCGGAGGACCACAGCCGAGTCGGGAGGTACGCGGCGACGCACGGCGCCACCGTCTCGGCTTGCAGTCGCCCGGTCTCGTCGAGAGGCACGTCGGCGTGGCCCTGGGCGCGACCGAGGAGGTTCCAGTCCGTCTGGCCGTGCCGCAGCAGGATGAGGCGGCGAGCCTCAGTCATCGGTCGGCGCGACGGTCACGACGTCGGCCGGCAGGTCGATCGGCGGGCAGTCGCGCCAGAGGCGTTCGAGCGCGTAGAACTGCCGGTCCTCCTCGTGCTGGACGTGCACGACGATCACGCCGTAGTCGAGCAGCACCCACCGGCCCTCGCGCTCGCCCTCGCGTCGGATCCGCCGGCCCCCTGCCTCGCGCAGCTTGTCCTCGACCTCGTCGACGATCGCGCGCACCTGCCGGTCGTTGGGGGCGGAGGCGATCAGGAAAGCGTCGGTGATGGCGAGCTGGTCGCTGACGTCGAAGGCCACGAGGTTCTGGGCCAGCTTGTCGGCGGCCGCGCGGGCGGCGACGTGGATGAGGTCGAGGGCTTCGGGTGCTGCGGTCACGAAGGGCCTTCCGAGTTCTGGGCTTCCCAGGTGCGGGTGGAGCGGTAGAGATCGTGCTTGGCCACGTATTGCACCACGCCGTCCGGGACGAGGTACCAGATGGGCTCGCCGCGGGTGGCGCGCTTGCGGCAGTCGGTGGAGGAGATGGTCAGGGCCGGGATCTCCAGGACGGTGACGCGCTCGGACGGGATCCCCTCCAGGGCCGCGGGGTCGAGCTCGTAGCCCGGCCGGGTGCATCCCACGAACTGCGCCAGCGCGAAGAGCCGGTCGGCCTCCCGCCAGGTGAAGATCTCGGCCAGCGCGTCGGCGCCGGTGATGAAGTACAGCTCGTCCCCGGGGTAGACGGCCGCGAGGTCGGCCAACGTGTCGATCGTGTACGTCGGCCCGACCCGGTCGATGTCGACACGGGAGACCGTGAACCGAGGGTTGGAGGCCGTCGCGATCACGGTCATCAGGTAGCGGTGCTCGGCCGGTGACACGACACGGTCGGACTTCTGCCAGGGGGCGCCGGTGGGGACGAAGACGACCTCGTCGAGGCCGAACCACGACTGCACCTCGGAGGCGGCCACGAGGTGGCCGTGGTGGATCGGGTCGAAGGTGCCGCCCATCACCCCGATCCGACGGGGCACGGGAGGGGCCGCCGGCTCGGCCTGCGCGCTCAGCTGTGCTCGCGTCCCCCACCGAACGCGGCCAGCGCGCCCAGCAGGATGAGGAGGAAGACGAGGATGCCTCCGCCGACCGCCCAGCTCAGCCCGGTGTTGACCCCGGCTTCCTGGACGAGCGTCGCCGGGGCGTGCACCAGAGCAGTCGTCAGCATGGCCCCATGCTATCGGGAGCAGGTCTCGGTCGTGGCGCCCAGGGCGCGGTCTCGTCGCGCGCGGCCCGTCCCGGATGCGGCCCTGATCCGGAGTGTTCCGCCGCGAAGGCAACCAAATGCCCCAGACTGGCGTCTGTACGTCGAGCAGACAATCAGGTCTGCCGCTCTTGGAGAGGCTCCTCCCTTGCGACACACACTGCACTCCCGCCGGGCGACCGCTGTCGCGGCCGGCGCTGTGCTCGCCCTCTCGGGCGCGTTGGCGGGGCTCCCCGCTGCCGACGCGGCCGCCGGCGAGCCGACCCTGACCCTCTGGGCTCCCACGAACATGGCCGGCTACTCCTACGGAGACGGCGGCTCGTACCTCGACACCTCGTTCAAGGTGATCGCCGGCGACGTGCCGGTCGAGATCCGCGCGCATCGTGCGACCTACGCCGACCCGATCACCGCCGAGCTCGTGCAGGAGGGCGGCAACGTCGCCCTGCCGGCCGACGCCATGCAGGACTTCTCCGGGCTCACCGACTTCATGACCGTGACGATCGTCCGCAGCTCCACCGGTCGCACCGTCGCGGACTACCCCCAGAACGTCTGCCTCAACGGCTACTCCGAGCGCACGTCACCGGACGCCCCGGCGAAGTCGCCGTACCCCGTCGGATGCCCCTACAACCCGTACACCGTCGGGTCGGTCCAGGGCGTGCAGGCCGGTCACGCAGTTCGCCTCGGCAACTACTACGGCGGCTCCGAGCTGCCGATCGGCCCGGGCGAGTACGAGATGACCGCCACGGTGAAGCCCGAGTTCGCGTCGCTGTTCCACATGACCACCTCGACCGTCAGCACGCACCTGTCGATCCAGGACGGTGACAGCTGCCGCGGCTGCCGCCCGACGTCGCGCAAGGCCCCCTCGGACCCGGCCCTGGCGCCGGCCCACAAGGCCCCGAACGGCCTGTCCGGCGGCTCTTTCGACGGCCCGAAGCCCGACCTGCAGACGCTGCCGCCGTGGCAGCTCCAGCTCAACGGCAAGGGCACCGCGCTGCGCTTCGCCGCCACCGAGTGGAACGCCGGTCCGAGCCCGATGGTCGTCGAAGGCTTCCGCGACAGCGAGGACGAGGACTCCCTCACCACCTACCAGTACTTCTTCGACACCGACGGCAACCAGGTGGGCTACCAGCAGGTCGGCACCATGCACTGGCACGCCGGCAACCACAACCACTGGCACTTCGAGGACTTCGCCACCTACGACCTGCTCGACTCATCGATGACCCAGGTCGTGAAGTCGACGAAGAACTCCTTCTGCCTGGCCAACACCGACCCCGTCGACTACACGGTGCCGGGGGCCGACTGGAGGCCGGAGAACACGGACCTCTCGTCGGCGTGCGGTGGCTTCGACGCCCTCTCGGTCCGGGAGGTGCTGTCGTCGGGTTCGGGTGACACCTACTTCCAGTACCGCACCGGCCAGGCCTTCAGGATCAAGAACCTGCCCGACGGCGTCTACTACATCCGCATCACGGTCAACCCCAACCAGAACCTGCTGGAGGACAACTACGACAACAACTCCGCGGTCCGCAAGCTCAAGCTGCGCACCACGAAGAGCGGTGAGCGTCACCTGCGGACCTGGCAGGTCGGCGTGATCGACGAGTACGCCGGCTACGGCTACTTCCGAGCCGCCCACTGATCGAACGAACGAGCCCCCGGCACCGTGCAGGTGCCGGGGGCTCGTTCGTGCGTGGGTGGAGTCCTACTTGCGCTCGTTGACCAGCTCGGTGGCCTTCGGCAGCACGTTGTTGAGGTCGCCCACGACGCCGAAGTCGACGAGCTCGAAGATCGGCGCCTCCTCGTCCTTGTTGACCGCGACGATCGTCTTGGACGTCTGCATGCCGGCGCGGTGCTGGATGGCGCCGGAGATGCCGTTGGCGATGTAGAGCTGCGGCGACACGGTCTTGCCGGTCTGACCGATCTGGAAGCTGTGCGCGATCCAGCCCGAGTCGACGGCTGCACGCGAGGCGCCCACTGCTGCACCGAGCGAGTCGGCGAAGTTCTCGACCGGCTCGAAGTTTCCACCGGTGCCGCGACCACCCGAGACCACGATCGCGGCCTCGGTCAGCTCGGGACGGCCGCTGGCCTTCCGCGGCTGCGAGGCCACGATCTGCGCCTTCTTGGCGTCGTCGCTGATCGTGGCCGAGAACTCCTCGACCGTGCCGGCTCCCTCGGACTCCTCCGGAGCCGCCGAGTTGGGCTTGACCGTGATGATCGGCGTCCCGGTGGTGACCTTGGCGGTCACGGTGAAGTTTCCGGCGAACACCGACTGCGTGGTCGTCCCGTCGTCGGCGACATCCACGGCGTCGGTGATCAGGCCGGAGCCGGTCTTGATCGCCAGCCGGGCCGCGACCTCCTTGCCCTCGAACGTGGAGGGGATGAGGACGGCGGCCGGCGAGGCCTGCTCCATCAGCTGCTGGAGCGCCTCGGCCTTCGGGGCCACGAGGTACCCCTTGATCTCGTCGTCGGCGACGACGTAGACCTTCTCGGCGCCGTACTTCTTGACTGATCCGGCCACCTCGGCGGCCTGGCCGGCCTCGCCGATGAACACGGCCGACGGCTCGCCGAGGCGCTTGGCCAGCGTGAGCAGCTCGTAGGTGGGCTTCTTGACCTCGCCGTCGGCGTGGTCGATGACTACCAGGACTTCAGACATGTCTTCTCGTCTCCGTCTCGTGCTGCTCAGATGAACTTCTTGGACGCGAGGAAGTCGACCAGCGCCTTCGCGCCCGAGCCGTCCTCGTCGGTGACGATCTCGCCGGCGGTGCGCGGGGGGCGCTCGGTGGTGTCCTCCACCTGCGTCCACGCCACGGACAGGCCGACGTCGCCGGAGTCGACGCCGAGGTCGCTCAGCGAGTAGGTCTCCAGCGGCTTCTTCTTCGCCGCCATGATCCCCTTGAAGGAGGGGTAACGGGCCTCGCCGGACTGGTCGGTCACCGACAGCACCAGCGGCATGGTCGCGCCGATCACCTCGGTCGCGGTGTCGCCGTCCCGCTTGATCCGGACCTGGTCGCCCTGCGTCTCGATCACCGAGGCGAGCGTCACCTGCGGGAGGTTGAGCCGCTCGGCCAGCATCGGGGGTACGACCCCCATGCCGCCGTCGGTCGAGGCCATGCCGCAGACCACGAGGTCGACCGGCGAATCCTCGCCCACCTTCTCGATGGCCTTGGCCAGCACCAGGGAGGTGCCGATGGAGTCGGAGCCGGCGATCGCGTCGTCGACCACGTGCACGCCCGCGTCGGCGCCCATCTGCAGGGCCTTGCGGACGGCGTCGACGCCGCTCTCGGGGGCGATGCAGAGAGCCGTGACCGTGACGTCGTCGGGGTTGTCCGACTTCTCCTTGATCTGGAGCGCCTGCTCCACGGCGTACTCGTCGAGCTCCGACAGCAGGCCGTCGACACCTTCGCGGTCCACGGTGTTGTCCGACTCGAACTGTCGGTTGGCGGTCGCGTCGGGGACGTACTTCACACAGACGACAATGTTCATGGCGCCGAGGTTACTAGCGAGTCAACCGGCGACGGAACCGTGGCGGGGGTGGACTCAATCACACCCTTGCCACTCCTCAGGGACGGATCAGTCGCTCCAGGATGCGACCGAGGACCAACCAGGCGACGGCGCCCAGGCCCCAGTTGAGCAGCGCGTTCTTCACCTCGGCGTTGTCCCCGGTGAAGTGCTTGATGCCGTTGTCGCGGGAGAAGAGCCCCAGGTCGAGGGTGTTGGCCGTGTCCAGCACGAAGCGCACCAAGGCGTTGTCGCGGTTCGCGTTGACCGCGATCAGCAGAGCCCCGATGGCGAGGAACACCGCGGCGATCGCGAAGAGCCCCCACACCACCTGCGCGAGGCGGACCCGGATCGGCGTGCGACTGCGCGGGATCTGCTCCTCGCTGTCGGTCTTCTTGCGCTCACCCACGCGCGCAGCCTAGGGGATGCGGGGCGTGCGCCCCCGGGCGGTCTCAGCGACCCTGGAACTGGGCCTTCCCCGGCCCCTGCTCGACGAACGAGCCCATGCCGATCCCGCGGTCCTCGGTGGCGAAGAGCGCCGCGAACTGTTGACGCTCGATCTCCAGACCCGTCTCCAGGTCCACCTCGAGACCGCGGTCGATCGACTCCTTGGCCGCCCGCAGGGCATACGTGGCGGCGCCGGAGAATTGCCCGGCCCAGGCGAGCGCCTCGTCGTAGACCCGGTCGGCGGGGAAGGTGCGGTCGACCAGGCCGATCTCGAGCGCCTCGTCCGCCTTCACGAACCGGCCGGTGAAGATGAGGTCCTTGGCGCGGCTCGGGCCGACCAGACGGGTCAGCCGTTGGGTGCCGCCCGCGCCGGGGATGATGCCCAGCAGGATCTCCGGCTGGCCGAGCTGCGCGTCCGCCGCAGCGAACCGCAGGTCGCAGCACAGCGCGAGCTCGCAGCCCCCGCCGAGCGCGTAGCCGGTGATCGCGGCCACGGTGGGCTTGGGGATCCGGGCCACAGCCTTGAACGCCGATTGGAGGCCACCGGAGCGCTTGACCATGTCCACGTAGGACATGTCCGCCATCTCCTTGACGTCCGCACCCGCGGCGAAGACCCGCTCGCCGCCGTACACGACGACCGCCTTGACGTCGTCGCGCTCGCCGGCCTCGATCGCCGCGGCCTTGATCTCCTCCTGGACCTGCACGTTGAGGGCGTTCATCTTGGGCCGGTCCAGCCTCAGGGTGGCGACTCCGCCACCGTCGTCGGGGACCTCGAGTCGGACGAATTCCATGTCTGGCATGGATCTCACCCTAATGGGGGGTGATTGACGATTGAATGGGCCCGGTGAGCATCAACCCCTGGCGCTGGAGCACCCGCGACGAGGTCAACGCCGTGTGGCCGGGGCACCACCAGCAGCTCGGCGCCAGCTGGGCCGAGGAGGCCACCAACTTCGCGGTCTGGTCGCCCGAGGCGACCGCCATGTGGGTCTGCCTGTTCGACGAGGACGGGACCGAGACACGGTGCCGACTCACCGAGCACACCCTGGGGGTGTGGCACGGCGCGGTGCCGGGCGTCCCGGTCGGGCAGCGCTACGGGTTCCGCGCCGACGGACCGTGGGACCCCGAGCGCGGTCGACGCTTCAACCCCGACAAGCTGCTCCTCGACCCGTACGCCCGGGCCATCTGCGACGTCGACGACGCCCGGACCGCCGGCGCCGGGGCAGCCACCCTCCCGTACGGCGAGGACGAGACCGTGCGGTCGGAGATCGACTCCGCCGGAGTGATGCCGAAGTCGGTCGTCACCGGGCCCGACGACTTCGACTGGGGCCAGGACCCCGCGCTGCGGACCCTGTGGCGCGACACCGTCATCTACGAGCTGCACGTGAAGGGCTTCACCGCCCTCCACCAGGAGATCCCCGAGCACCAGCGCGGTACCTTCGCCGGCCTGGGCAGCCCGCAGGTGACGCAGTACCTCAACGACCTCGGCGTCACCGCGGTCGAGCTGCTGCCGCCCTTCCAGTTCCTCAGCGAGCCGGCCGTCGCGCGGCGCGGCATGTGCAACTACTGGGGCTACAACACCATCGGCTTCTTCGCGCCGCACGCCGGATACAGCTCCTCGGGCGACCGCGGGCAGCAGATCACCGAGTTCAAGCAGATGGTGAAGAGCTTCCACGAGGCCGGCATCGAGGTCATCCTCGACGTGGTCTACAACCACACGGCCGAGGGCGGTGCCGATGGTCCGTCGTACTCCTTCCGCGGGTTGGACGACCGCGGCTTCTACCAGCGCGTCGGGACCACGACCGACGAGTACTGGGACGTGACCGGCTGCGGCAACACGGTCGACTCGACCAACCTCGGAGCGCTGCGCCTGATTCTCGACTCGCTGCGCTACTGGGTCACCGAGATGCACGTGGACGGGTTCCGGTTCGACCTCGCCTCCGCCCTCGCCCGCACCGGTCACGAGGTCGACATGCACTCGGCCTTCCTCACGACGATCGAGCAGGACCCCGTGCTGCGGCACGTGAAGCTGATCGCCGAGCCGTGGGACGCGTCGATGGACGGTTACCTCGTCGGGTCGTTCCCGCCGCCGTGGGTGGAGTGGAACGACCGGTACCGCGACACGGTCCGCGACTTCTGGCGCGAGGACTCCGCCGGCATCCGTGAGGTCGCCTCCCGGCTCGCGGGCTCCTCGGACCTGTACGCCGACGACGGCCGGTCGCCGTACGCGTCGGTCAACTTCGTCACCGCCCACGACGGGTTCACGCTGCGCGACCTGGTGTCGTACGAGCACAAGCACAACGAGGGCAATGGCGAGCACAACCGGGACGGCACCGACAACAACCGCTCGAGCAACTACGGCGTCGAGGGCGAGACCGACGACGCGGAGATCCGGGCGCTGCGTCGTCGCCAGGCGGCCAACATGCTCATCACTCTGTGCCTGTCCAACGGATCGCCGATGCTCACCGCCGGCGACGAGCGCGGTCGCACCCAGCGCGGGAACAACAACGCCTACGTGCAGGACAACGAGATCTCGTGGGTGGACTGGCGTCCCGACGACGCGTGGCTCGACGTGTACGAGCTCGCGAAGACCGCGCTGCGACTGCGGCGTGAGCACCCCGCGCTCCGGCAACGGCACTTCTTCGAGGGCTCACCCGCGATCGAGGGCGGCCCCAAGGACCTGGCGTGGCTGCACCCCGACGGTCGCGAGATGACCGACCCCGACTGGGCCGACGACGCGCTCCGCGTCGTGGGGATGTTCGTGTCCGGTGACCCGCTCCGCTCCCCCGGGCCCCGCGGCGAGCAGCAGCGCGACGCCTCCTTCATGCTCTGGCTCAACGCCGCCGCCGACCCCGTCACCATCCGGTTGCCGGAGAACGGGTGGGTGAGCAAGGGCGAGGTCGTCCTCACCACCGACCCCGACCTCGACGCCGGCAGCTCGGTCGCCGCCGGCGAGGTCGTCGAGCTCGCCTCCCGCGCCCTGCTGGTGCTGCGGGAGGCGTGACCGGGTCCGGTCAGGCGGGGACGGCGACGACGCCGACCTCGGCCACCGACGCCAGCAGGTCGTTCTTCGGCACCACGCGGACGGTGTAGCCGAACGCGCCGGCCCGGCCCAGGGTCACCGAGCCGTCGAAGCGGGAACGGCCGCCGGCGTACGTCTCGGACACCTCCAGCGAGGACACGGTCGTGTCGCGGAGCTGGTCGTCGGCGTCGATGACGCCGTGGACCAGCTGCACGTCGACGTCGTCCGGTCCCAGGTCCCCGAGGGAGACGAACGCGCGGACGGTCAGGACCGTGCCGATGGCCGGGGCGTCACCGACGCCCGAGCTCTCGACGTGCTCGACCCGGACCTGCGGCCACTCGTCCTTGATCCGCTTCTTCCAGGTGGCCAGGTCAGCGGCGCCGGCGTAGTCGGAGTTGAGGGCACGACCGGTCACGGCGGCGGGTGTGTAGAGCTGGCGCACGTAGTCGCGCACCATGCGGGTCGCCAGCACCTTGGGGCCGAGCGACTTCAGGGTGTGGCGCACCATCTCCAGCCAGCGGCCGGGGGTGCCGTCAGGGCCGACGTCGTAGAAGCGCGGGGCGACCTCGTTCTCGATCAGGTCGTAGAGAGCGTTCGCCTCGAGGTCGTCGCGGCGGTCGGGGTCCTCGACGCCGTCGGCGGACGGGATGGCCCAGCCGTTCTCGCCGTCGTACCACTCGTCCCACCAGCCGTCGAGGATGGAGAGGTTGAGGCCGCCGTTCAGTGCCGCCTTCATGCCCGACGTGCCACACGCCTCGAGCGGCCGCAGCGGGTTGTTGAGCCAGACGTCGCAGCCGGGGTAGAGAGGCAGCGCCATCCCGATGTCGTAGTTCGGCAGGAAGACGATGCGGTGCCGGACCTCGGGGTCGTCGGCGAACTGCACGAGCTGCTGGATCAGCTTCTTGCCGCCGTCGTCGGCCGGGTGCGACTTGCCGGCGATCACCAGCTGGATCGGGCGCTCGGGGTGCAGCAACAGCCGCTTGAGCCGGTCCGGGTCGGACAGCATCAGCGTGAGCCGCTTGTACGACGGCACGCGACGCGCGAAGCCGATGGTCAGCACGTCGGGGTCGAGCGCGCCCTTGTCGGCACTGTCGATCCAGGACAGCTCGGCGGGGGCCGATCCACGGTTGGCCCACGACTCGGCCAGTCGTCTGCGGGCGTCCTTGACCAGCCGCTCGCGGAGCACTCGCTTGGTGCGCCACACGAGCGGGCCGTCGACCTTGTCGACGGCGTTCCAGAAGGCCTCGGTGTCGTCGCCCTGGGAGTCGGCGCCGTGCTCGGCGGCCAGCGCGAAGAACTCCGGGGCCACCCAGGTCGGGGCGTGGACGCCGTTGGTGATCGAGGTGATCGGCACCTCCGCCTCGTCGAAGGCGGGCCACAGGCCGTTGAACATGCCCCGGGAGACGTGACCGTGCAGCTGCGAGACGCCGTTGGCGCGCTGGGCGAGCCGGAACCCCATCACCGCCATGTTGAAGACGCCGGCGTCACCTCCGTCGTAGTCCTCGGCCCCGAGGGCGAGGACCCGCTCCACCGGGATGCCGGGGACGGGCGAGCTTCCACCGAAGTACTGCTCGACCAGCTCGCAGGGGAACCGGTCGATGCCGGCCGGGACCGGGGTGTGGGTGGTGAAGACGGTCGAGGCGCGGCTGACCTCGAGGGCGGTGTCGAAGTCCAGCTGCGGGCCGGAGTCGGAGGCCGTGAGCTCCCGGATCCGCTCCAGGCCGAGGAAGCCGGCGTGACCCTCGTTGGTGTGGAAGACCTCGGGCTCGGGCGCACCGGAGACACGCGACCACACGCGCAGCGCGCGCACGCCACCGACGCCGAGCAGGAGCTCCTGGCGGAGGCGGTGCTCGCCGGTTCCGCCGTACAGCCGGTCGGTGACGGCCCGCAGCTCGGCGGTGTTCTCCTCCACGTCGGAGTCCAGCAGCAGCAGCGGGACCCGGCCGACCTGTGCGACCCAGATGCGCGCGACCAGCTGCTGACCGTCCGGGAGGTCGATGGTGACGTTGGCCCGGTCGCCGTTCTCCTCGTGCAGCAGCGAGATCGGCAGCTCGTCGGGGTCGAGGACCGGGTAGGTCTCCTGCTGCCAGCCCTCCCGCGACAACGACTGCTTGAAGTAGCCGTGCTTGTAGAGCAGGCCCACCCCGGTGAGGGGCACGGCGAGGTCGGAGGCCGCCTTGAGGTGGTCGCCGGCGAGGATGCCGAGACCGCCGGAGTACTGCGGCAGCACAGCGCTGATGCCGAACTCGGGCGAGAAGTACGCGATGGCGCGCGGGACGTCGGTTCCCTGACGGGTGTACCAGCCGTCCCGGCCCAGGTAGGCGTCGAGGTCGGCTCGCGCCGCGCCGAGCCGGTCGAGGAAGCCCTGGTCCTGGCTCAGCTCCTCGAGCCGGGAGGCCGGGACCGCGCCCAGCAGCCGGACCGGGTCGTGCCGACTCTCGTCCCACAGGTCGGGATGGACCGAGGCGAAGACCTCCTGGGTCGGCGGGTGCCAGGACCACCGGAGGTTGCCGGCCAGGACCCCGAGGGAGTCCAGGGCCTCCGGGAGGACGGGACGGACGGTGAATCGACGGATCGCTCGCACCACGCGACGGTAGCGGCATTCTCTGGATCGTTCCAATCACCTGGCCGCGATCTCTTCGCCCCTTCTTCGCGTAACCCCCGGTACGTGGCCGCGTTGTGAGATGCATGACATTCCGCTCTCGGGGCCGGCTCGGCCTCACCGGCCTGTTCCTGCTTCTCGCCGCCCTGGTCCCCGGCCTGGCCCAGCTCCCAGCCCTGGCAGGCAGCGCACCCGCGACGCAGACCAGCCTGTCCACGGGCGGGCTGCTCGGAGACGCGGTGAGCGGCCCCGCCGACCTCGACCTACGGGGTCGGGTGGCTCCCCTCGCCTCTCAGCGCGACGCGGTGCGGGCCCTCGGGTCGGCGACCGTGCGGTGGAACCAGTTCGGCACGCCTGGCTCCCTCCTGCCTGAGGACGGCTCACTGGGTCGCGCCGGCTCCAACGCCGCAGCGTCCGCTCGTCGGTGGTTGGAGTCGCACGCCGCCGCTTTCGGCCTTCCGGCATCGGCCATGGCAGGCCTGCGACTGGTGAACAACCAGAGGTTCTCCGGCAGTCCTGCGCGCGCGGTGCTCTTCCAGCAGCGGCTGGGTGAGGCCCGACCCGCGATCGACGGTCTCGTCACCGTCGGCGTCGCGCACGGCGACATCGTCTACGTCTCGTCCACGCTCGCCCGCACGACGGCCGCGCCCGCGCCGGCCACGCTGGAGCCCCTGGCGGCCTGGGCCAAGGCAGCCGCTGACCTCGGTCACCCCGTGTCGGCCACGGACCTGGCTCAGGTCACCGTGTCCCACGACGCCGCGTGGACCCATCTGCGCGTGCCCGGCTTCGCCGACGAGCAGCAGGTCCGAGCGGGAGCGGTGGCGCTCGCCGATGGCACGGTCCGTCCGGCGTACCTGGTCAACGTGCTCGACCACGGCGCCGGCGCACTCTTCGGCTACTCGCTCGTGGTGGACGCGGTCACCGGGCGGGTGGTGCACCGTCACAACCAGGTGCAGCAGGAGAACGACACAGTCCCGGTCCAGGGCACCAGCACGCCCACGGAGTGCGGACCGCGGCACGAGTTCACGATCGAGGACGACGCCACCAAGAGCATCGTCTTCGTCGCCTCGTTCGCGATCGCCTCCAACGACATCGTCCTCAAGCTGTACGGGCCGGACGGTCTCCTCGCCAGCGAGGACGTGGGCTTGAGCCCGGAGGTCCTCACCTACTCCTCCCAGTCGATCCCCGGCGGGGACTACGCCGTCCAGGTCTGCCCCTTGGAGGGCTCGGTCAACCCCGTCTTCCTCGAGCCGGGCGACTACGCCGGTGCCGTGTTCCTCTCGGACACCGCGACGCCCCAGGCCACCTCCCCCCTTCCCCGGTGGCGCTCGTTCCTGGCCAACCCGACCCCCAACACCTCGACCACCGTGGTGCCCAACAACTCGGTGATCGGCTGCTGGGTCACGGGCCCGGGCTGCGACAACCCGCCCACCCCGTTGCGCAACCCCGCGTCCGTCGGTCCCTGGGACTTCAGCTTCAAGACCGGACTCCCCACCTTCACGACCAGCGGCAACAACGCCGAGACTCGGGAAGCGTGGGCGAACCCGCTCGCACCGGGCGGCGGCGGTCAGGCCCCGGTGTCAGCCTCGCGGGACTACACAGAGCCCTTCACCGATGCCTGGCAGAACAGCCAGTGCGATCCGACCAATCTCCACCCGGGCGGCAACGACATCAACGCCTCGGTCACCAACCTCTTCGTCGCCCACAACCGCATGCACGACTTCGCGTACTACCTCGGGTTCACCGAGGAGAACTACAACATGCAGGAGGACAACCACGGCCGGGTCACGGACCCCTCTCGGGAGAACGACCCTGAAGTGGGTGACGCCCAGGCGGGCGCACTGACGGGCGGTTCGCCGAGCTACCTCGGCCGCGACAACGCCAACCAGCGGACCCTGCAGGACGGTCTGCCCGGCATCACCAACCAGTACCTGTTCCAGCCCATCGCAGGCGCGTTCTACGCCCCGTGCACCGATGGCGGCTTGGACATGGGGATCGTCGGACACGAGTACACCCACGCCATCAGCAACCGCATGATCGCCGGCCCCGACGACGGGATCTACTCCGAGCAGGGCGGCGCGATGGGTGAGTCGTGGGGCGACCTCACCGCCGGTGAGTACATGTTCTCCCACGGCTACTCCAACGGCGGGAACGTGTGGGCCGTCGGTGCTTACGCGACCGGCAACCTGACCACTGCGATCCGTGACTACGCGATCAACCACAACCCCCTCAACTACAGCGACTACGGTTTCGACAGCACCGGTCCGGAGGTGCACGCGGACGGGGAGATCTGGAACGGCACCCAGTGGAGCGTGCGCCAGGCGCTCGTGGAGAAGTGGAACGACCAATTCCCCGTCGGCGACCGTCAGCTGCAGCGCGACTGCGCACAGGGACGAGGTGACCGGCCGCCGACGCCTGTGAGCCAGTGCCCGGGCAACCGTCGCTGGATCCAGCTGATGTTCGATGCGTTCCTGCTGCAGCAGAGTGACACCAGCATGCTGGATGCCCGGGACGCCATGCTGGCCGCCGACCTCATGCGCTTCGACGGCCGCGACCTGAAGGTGATGTGGGACGCCTTTGCCGAGCGCGGCATGGGCGAGGGCGCCTCGACCCCCAGCGGCGACTCGGACTCGCCGACGCCGAGCTTCGCCTCTCCGAGGTCCGACAACGCTGTTCTCACCCTCGACAGTGACCGGCGGGGTGAGCTCTACGTGGGGCAGTTCGAGGCCCGGGCCACTCCGGTGGCCGACACGCTTCCCCACAGTGATCTGGGCTCGAAGGTTCGGCTCGTCCCCGGGCGGCACCGCATGCTGTTCGTCTCCGCTGAAGGCGGATTCGAGCGATTCACGGTGAACGTCGCTCCCGGCGAGCGCCTGACCGTGCAGCGCGGCCGTGACGAGAACCTGGCCTCCCGGGAAGCCGGGGCCTCGGTGATCGGGTCCAGCGAGGCATCCCGCAACCCGCGGTTCCTCATCGACGGGACCGAGGCGACCGCTTGGGGCGGGGAGTCCCCCAGCAACGTGGACGAGTCGCACCCGTACGTGACGGTCGACCTGGCCGGAGGGGTGCACCGGATCCACGCTGTCCAGGTCAGCGCCATGCTCAACCCGCCGCCGCCGGACACGCTGGACGGCGTGCCGCTGGCCGCCGACCCTGACTCGGGCTCCCGGTTCACGGCGCTGCGCAAGTTCGCGCTGGAGGCGTGCGTGCGCGACTGCGACTCGGCGGATGCTCGTTGGGACCGGATCTACGTCTCTCCCTCGGACGCGTTCCCCTCCGAGCTCCCCCGACCGGTGTCACCGACGCTCATCCTGCGCCGGTTCGACGTCGACAACACGCGGGCCGCCGCGATCCGGTTCGTCGCCCTGGAGAACCAGTGCACCGGGTACGTCGGGTACGCCGGTGAGCAGGACAACGACCCGACCAACGACACCGACTGCAAGACGGCCTCCGACCGCGGCACGATCGTGCACGCGGCCGAGCTGCAGGTGTTCTAGGTCACGGTTTCGCGGGAAGCGGGGCCTGTCCTCCGCTTCCCGCGAACCCCGGCTTGCGTGGGGTGCCTGAGTTCGCAAGTGTGGAGGGATGGTCGGACGCATCCCCATCACCGACGTCATGCCCGTGGTCGATCTCGGTCGAGCCGCGGCCAAGGCGACGGTCGGCGAACCCTTGCCCGTCCGCGCAACCGTGTTCCGGGAGGGCCACGACCTGCTCGGCGCGGAGGTCGTGGCCGTCGGTCCCGACGGACGACGCCGGACGCCGATCCGGATGGCGGCCGACGACGAGGTGCCCGACCGGTACGCCGCCGAGCTGGTGCCCGACGTGCCCGGCGCGTGGGCCTTCGAGATCCACGCCTGGTCGGACCCGGTGGCCAGCTGGCACCACGCGGCCGAGCTGAAGATCCCCGCCGGCGTGGACGTCGAGCTGATGTTCCTCGAGGGACGGCTCCTGCTCAACCGCGTCATCGCCGAGTACTCCACCGAGCACGGCGGCTGGCCGACCCTGACCGACGACGAGCGCGCGGTCCTCACCGGGGCGGCCCAGGCCGCTGCGGACGAGTCCAGACCCGTGGAGGCCCGACTCGCGGCGATCGGCTCACCCGAGCTGACCGAGGTGCTGCACCGCCACCCGCTGCGCGAGCTCGTGACCGTCGAGGGCCCCTACCCGGCGTACGCCGACCGCCCCCGCGCGCTGTTCGGCAGCTGGTACGAGTTCTTCCCGCGCTCCGAGGGGGCCACGGTCGACCCGACGACCGGCGCCGTCGTCAGCGGGACGTTCGCCACCGCGGCCAAGCGCCTCGACGCGGTCGCGGCGATGGGCTTCGACGTCATCTACCTGCCGCCCATCCACCCGATCGGCGAGGTCAACCGGAAGGGTCCCAACAACACCGTTCAGTCGACCCCGGGTCCGACTCCCGCTGACTGGCCGGGCTCCCCCTGGGCGATCGGCAGCCAGGACGGCGGCCACGACGCCATCCACCCCGACCTGGGGACGTTCGAGGACTTCGACGCATTCGTCGCCCGGGCCCAGGAGCTGGGGCTCGAGGTGGCGCTCGACTTCGCCCTGCAGGCCGCCCCCGACCACCCGTGGGCCAGCACCCACCCGGAGTGGTTCACCACCCGGGCCGACGGCACGATCGCGTACGCCGAGAACCCGCCCAAGAAGTACCAGGACATCTACCCGCTCAACTTCGACAACGACCCGAACGGCATCTCGGCGGAGATGCTGCGGATCGTCCGGCTCTGGATGAGCCACGGCGTCCGGATCTTCCGCGTGGACAACCCCCACACGAAGCCCGTGGCGTTCTGGCAGTGGCTCCTGGCGGAGATCCGCACCACCGACCCCGACGTGCTGTTCCTGGCCGAGGCGTTCACCCGCCCGGCGATGATGCAGACGCTCGGAGCGGTCGGGTTCCACCAGTCCTACACCTACTTCACGTGGCGCACGGCCAAGCGCGAGATCGAGGAGTACCTGGAGGAGGTGAGCCACGAGACCGACCACAAGATGCGGCCGAACTTCTTCGTGAACACCCCCGACATCCTCCACGCCTTCCTGCAGTACGGCGGCCCGGCGGCGTTCAAGATCCGCGCCGTCCTCGCGGCCATGGGGTCCCCCTCGTGGGGGGTGTACGCCGGCTACGAGCTCTTCGAGCACGTGGCGGTCCGGCCGGGCAGCGAGGAGTACCTGGACTCGGAGAAGTACCAGATCCGGGTCCGCGACTGGGACGCCGCGGAGGCCGAGGGTCGCACGCTCGCGCCGTACCTGACCCGGCTCAACGAGATCCGGCGTGGCCACCCGGCGCTCCAGCAGCTGCGGAACCTGCACGTCCACGCCAGCGACGACGACCACACGCTCGTCTTCAGCAAGCGGGCGACGTCGGCCTCCGGCGACGAGGACGTCGTGATCGTCGTGCTCAACCTCGACCCGCACGCCACCCGGGAGACCACCGTGCACCTCGACCTGCCCGCGCTCGGGCTGGACTGGCAGGACTCGTTCGTCGTCGAGGACGAGCTCACCGGCGAGACCTGGTCCTGGAGCGCGCACAACTACGTCCGGCTGGACCCCGGCCATGAGCCCGCCCACGTCCTCTCGGTGCGGGTGCCCCAGGGGAGGGGCCAGTGACGGCGGCCGACGCGCACCAGGAAGCCAGCAGCCAGTACGTCGACGTCTTCGCCGACGACTCCCCGGAGTGGTTCAAGACGGCGGTGTTCTACGAGGTGCTGGTGCGGTCCTTCCGCGACTCCAACGCCGACGGCACCGGCGACTTCCGCGGCTTGATCGAGAAGCTCGACTACCTCCAGTGGCTCGGTGTGGACTGCCTCTGGGTGCCGCCGTTCTTCAGCTCCCCGTTGCGCGACGGGGGCTACGACGTCTCGGACTACACCGACATCCTTCCCGAGTGCGGTTCGGTCGAGGACTTCCGGGCGTTCGTCGCGGCCGCCCACGAGCGCGGCATCCGGGTGATCATCGACTTCGTCATGAACCACACGAGTGACGCGCACCCGTGGTTCCAGGAGTCGCGCAAGGACCCCGACGGCCCGTACGGGGACTTCTACGTGTGGTCCGACACCGACGACCTCTACTCCGAGGCGCGGGTCATCTTCGTCGACACCGAGCCGTCGAACTGGACCTGGGACAACGAGCGCGGCCAGTACTTCTGGCACCGCTTCTTCCACCACCAGCCGGACCTGAACTTCGACAACCCCAAGGTCCACGACGCGATGCTCGAGGCGATGGGCTTCTGGCTGGACATGGGGCTGGACGGCTTCCGGCTCGATGCCGTGCCCTACCTGTACGAGCGTCCGGGCACCAACGGCGAGAACCTCCCCGAGACCCACGAGTTCCTGCGCAAGTGCCGGAAGTTCGTCGACGACAACTACCCCGGTCGCGTGCTGCTGTGCGAAGCCAACCAGTGGCCGGCCGACGTGGTGGAGTACTTCGGCGACCCCGAGGTCGGCGGCGACGAGTGCCAGATGGCCTTCCACTTCCCGGTGATGCCGCGCATCTTCATGGCGGTGCGACGCGAGTCGCGCTACCCGATCAGCGAGATCATGGAGCAGACGCCGGACATCCCGGACGGCTGCCAGTGGGGCATCTTCCTGCGCAACCACGACGAGCTGACCCTCGAGATGGTCACCGACGAGGACCGCGACTACATGTGGGAGGAGTACGCCAAGGACCCGCGGATGAAGGCGAACATCGGCATCCGACGCAGGCTCGCTCCCCTGCTGGACAACGACACCAACCGGATCGAGCTCTTCACCGCGCTGCTCCTGTCGCTTCCCGGCTCTCCGTGCCTGTACTACGGCGACGAGATCGGCATGGGCGACAACATCTGGCTGGGCGACCGGGACGGCGTACGCACTCCGATGCAGTGGACCCCGGACCGGAACGCCGGCTTCTCCTCGGCCACGCCGGGCAAGCTCCACCTGCCGGCGATCCAGGACCACATCTACGGCTACCAGGCCGTCAACGTCGAGGCGCAGATGGAGGACGAGTCCTCCCTGCTGCACTGGACGCGACGGATGATCCTGGCGCGGCGTGCGCAGCCGGCCTTCGGGCTGGGGACCTGGGCCGACCTGGGGGGCACCAACCCCTCGGTGTTCTCCTACGTCCGCGAGCACGAGGGCGAGCGCGGACCGGAAGCGATCCTCTGCGTCAACAACCTGTCGCGGTTCCCCCAGCCGGTCGAGCTGGACCTCCGGCGCTTCGCCGGCCGCGTGCCGATCGAGCTGCTCGGCGGTGTGACGTTCCCCGCGATCGGTGACCTGCCGTATCTCCTGACGCTTTCCGGGTACGGGTTCTACTGGTTCAAGCTCACCGAGCCGATGGAGACGCCGTGACCCCCGCCCAGACGCCCACACCGACCCCCGACCGGGACCGCCTCGCGGCGCTCGGCGGGCTGCTCGAGGACGCTCGCTGGTTCGGCGGCAAGGGTCGTGGCGGGATGGTCGAGTCCGTGCGGGACGTCGCCACCCTGGGCCCCTGCATCGTCCACCTGGTCGAGGTGGCCTACCCCGACGGCACGCACGAGACCTACCAGGTCCCGTTGTCCTACTACGAGGACCCAGAGACGCGGCTCGACCACGCCTTCGTGGGCTGGTGGGAGACACCGGAGGGCTGGCGGCACGCGTACGACGCGGTGCACGACTCCGAGGCGATGGGTGCGTGGCTGCACGCGTTCACCGTCGACGACCCGGTCGCCGGGGTGGAGTTCCACCGGGTGGAGGGCCACGACCTGGACGAGTCGGCCCGCGGGATCCTCCTCGGGGCGGAGCAGTCCAACTCCTCGGTCGCGTTCGGTGACGACTCGCTGCTGAAGATCTTCCGCAAGGTGCACACCGGCGCCAACCCGGACATCACCGTCCACGAGGTGCTCACGCAGGCGGGGTCCGACCACGTCGCGGCCCTCTACGGGTGGGTCGCCACCGAGCCCGCGCCCGGCGAGGTCATGCACCTGGCCATGTTGCAGCAGTTCCTGCGCACCGCCACCGACGGCTGGGAGCTGGCGCTGACCAGTGTGCGCAACCTGTTCATGGAGGGTGACCTGCACGCCGACGAGGCCGGCGGCGACTTCGCCGCGGAGGCCGGACGTCTCGGCATCGCCCTGCGCGAGGTGCACGAGACCCTGGCCGAGAACTTCCCCCGAGGGCACAGCGCCGAACCCGCCGACGCGCTGTCCGCGCGGGTGGCTGGCATGCAGGAGCGCCTGCTGTCGGCCGTGGACGCGGTCCCCGAGCTCGAGGCGTACGCCGAGCTCATCAGCGGCGCCTTCAACGCCGCCGCGGAGGTGACCGGCCAGCCGATGCAGCAGATCCACGGCGACCTCCACCTCGGCCAGACCCTGCGCACCGTGAAGGGCTGGAAGATCGTCGACTTCGAGGGCGAGCCGGCCAAGCCCCTGACCGAGCGTGTCCTGCCGGACTCCCCCTGGCGGGACGTCGCAGGCATGCTGCGCTCCTTCGACTACGCCCCGCACGCGGTCGCGCGAGCCCTGCCCGACCCCGACCCGGCCCTGGCCGAGCAGCGTGCGTTCCGCGCCGAGGAGTGGTCCGCCCGGAACCGCGCGGCCTTCCTCGAGGCGTACGCCGGGCGGCTCCTCACCCACGACGAGGGCGCGCTCCTGGCGGCTTACCTCGCTGACAAGGCGGTCTACGAGTGCGTCTACGAGGTCCGCAACCGCCCCACCTGGCTCGAGATCCCGCTCGAAGCGATCCGAAGGATGGCCTCATGACCGTGCCCACCCCCCACCGCGACGAGCTGGACCAGCTCCTGCGGGGCGAGCACGGGCAACCGCACGCCCTGCTCGGCCCGCACCCGGGGAAGAACTCCGTCACCATCCGGGTCTTCAAGCCGCTCGCCGAGCGGGTCGAGGTCGTCTACGGCGACGAGCGGGTCCGCCTCGAGCACGAGTACGAGGGCCTCTGGTCCGGGACCGTCGACGGGACCGACGTGCCGGGCTACCGCCTCGAGGTCACCTACGACGGTCACACCCGGACGGTCGACGACCCCTACCGCTTCCTGCCCACGCTCGGCGACGTCGACCTGCACCTGATCAACGAGGGCCGGCACGAGCAGCTGTGGGACGTCCTCGGCGCTCACGTGCAGCGCTACACGGGTCCGCTCGGCGACACGGTGACCGGCACCTCGTTCGCCGTCTGGGCCCCTTCCGCGAAGGGAGTCCGGGTCAAGGGTTCCTTCAACGGCTGGGACGGGCGCGAGCACCCGATGCGCCAGCTGGGCGAGTCGGGCGTGTGGGAGCTCTTCGTCCCCGACACCGGCTCCGGCACCGCCTACAAGTTCTCGATCCTCGGCGCGGACGGCGAGTGGCGGGAGAAGGCCGACCCGATGGCCTTCCACACCGAGGTCCCTCCGGCCACCGCGTCGGTCGTCTTCGACTCGACCTACGAGTGGGGTGACTCCGACTGGATGTCGGCACGTCCCGACCGGAGGCCGCTGCAGGAGCCGATGTCGACCTATGAGGTGCACCTCGCCTCGTGGCGCAAGCCGGACGGCCGGCTCCCGACGTACGGCGAGCTGGCCGACCAGCTCGTCGCCTACGTCACCGACCTGGGTTTCACGCACGTGGAGTTCCTCCCCGTGATGGAGCACCCCTTCGGGGGCTCGTGGGGCTACCAGGTCACCTCCTACTTCGCGCCGACCTCCCGCTTCGGCGACCCGGACGGCTTCCGGTACCTCGTCGACCGGCTGCACCAGGCCGGCATCGGCGTCATCCTCGACTGGGTCCCGGCGCACTTCCCCAAGGACTCCTTCGCCCTCTCCCGCTTCGACGGGACGCCCCTGTACGAGGACCCCAACCCGTCCCGCGGCGAGCATCCCGACTGGGGCACGTACGTCTTCAACTTCGGCCGCCGTGAGGTCCGCAACTTCCTGGTCGCCAACGCCCTGTACTGGCTCGAGGAGTTCCACGTCGACGGCCTCCGGGTCGACGCGGTGGCGTCGATGCTCTACCTCGACTACTCCCGCGAGCCCGGCGAGTGGACGCCGAACGTCCACGGCGGCCGGGAGAACCTCGAGGCGGTGCAGTTCCTCCAGGAGGTCAACGGCACGGTGGGCGCCCGCGTGCCGGGCGCCATGACGATCGCCGAGGAGTCGACCTCCTGGCCGGGCGTCACGTCGCAGACCACCGACGATGGCCTGGGCTTCGGCTTCAAGTGGAACATGGGCTGGATGCACGACTCCCTCGGCTACATCGAGCACGAGCCGGTGCACCGCGCCTGGCACCACGGCTCGCTCACCTTCGCCCTCGTGTACGCGTGGTCGGAGCACTTCGTGCTCCCGATCAGCCACGACGAGGTCGTCCACGGCAAGGGCTCCCTGCTGCGCAAGATGCCGGGCGACCGGTGGCAGCAGCTGGCCAACCTGCGCGCCTTCCTGGCCTACATGTGGGCCCACCCCGGCAAGCAGCTGCTGTTCATGGGCTCGGAGTTCGGCCAGGAGTCCGAGTGGGCCGAGGCCCGCGAGCTGGACTGGTGGCTGCTCGACCACCCCGAGCACCGCGGCGTGCAGTCCCTGGTCCGCGACCTCAACGGCGCCTACGCCTCGACCCCGGCCCTCTTCGCCGCGGACGACACGGACACCTCGTTCGAGTGGATCGACGCCAACGACGCCCCGCACAACGTCTTCTCGTTCATCCGCCGCTCCCCCGGTGCGCCCGATCTCGTCTGCGTCGCGAACTTCGCCGCCGTCCCCCATGGCGACTACCGCCTTGGCCTGCCCTCGGCCGGGGAGTGGGAGGAACTGGTCAACACCGACGCGACGGCGTACGCCGGCTCGGGCGTGGGCAACCTCGGCGCCGTCACGGCGACGGCCGAAGGCCACCAGGGGCAGCCCGCCAGCGCGACCATCACCGTCCCGCCGCTGGCGACACTCTGGCTCCGCAAGCGCTCCTGAGCGGGCGTGACCCGGGGCCGGGCATTTCCCATGTAAAGCGAGTAGGTGTTCACTCTGAACGGCTGATCGACCGCGGAGTGTGAACAGATCCCTGCTTTACATGGGAAATGCCGTCGCCCCGACAGGCCCCTATCCACAGGCGGACGCGACTCACTTGCCTGATTGCTGGACTCGGCTGACCCTCGGCGCATGGACCCGTTGAGATTCATAGCCGAATCCCAAGGCTTCTTCACGCGAGCCATGGCGGCGGAGTGCGGCTATTCGACCCGCACCTTCGACCGAACCTTCAAGTCGGGTCGCTGGATCCGCTTCCGGCACGGCTATTACACGTTCCCTGATCTGTGGCGACCACTGGATGGGTACGCGAAGCATCGGATCCTCTGCGTTGCGGTCCTGCACTCGTTGGGCCGCCAGCGTGCCGCCCTCACTCACGTGTCCAGCCTGATCATGCAGGGCCTGGAGCCTTGGGGCTTCGACCTCACCCGCGTTCACGTCACTCGATTGGACAAAGGCGCAAGCCGAGTCGAGGGGGACATCGCTCATCACGCCTCCGAGCTGCCGACGAACCAACTCATCGAGTTCAACGGCACATGGTGCAGTCGAGCGGACCGTGCCGCCCTCGAGGCCTCGGCCTTCGCTGACGGCGAACGATCCCTGTGCGTCTTCAACCAAGTGCTGCACGCCGGCCTCTGCGACCTCGACCAGCTGTACGCCGCTCATCGCCGCATGCAGAACTGGCCCGGGATGCGCTCGACCCAGATCTCGATCCGCCTGGCCGACGCCCGCCCTGAGTCCGTAGGCGAGTCACGAGGCTTCTGGATGTTCTGGAGTCACGGACTGCCGGCTCCGCAACCGCAGTTCGAGGTGTACGACGGCCCCAGACTGCTGGGCACCTGCGATTGGGGCTGGCCGGACGAGGGGCTGTTGGGCGAGTTCGACGGGCGCGCCAAGTACGGCCGACTCCTGAGCGCTGATCAGGATCCGGGAGCTGTGGTGTTCGCGGAGAAGCAGCGCGAGGACTTGATGCGAGAGGTCACGGGCATGGCGATGATTCGTCTGGTCTGGGCCGACTTCGCGCGACCGGGGATCACCAGCTCGAGGGTGAAGAAGCTCATGCGCCGAGTCGGGTGATGGGTTCAATGCGTGCCCGGTGGCGACGCCTGGCATTTCCCAGGTAGAGCGGCCGGATGTTCACTCTGCACGGCTGATCGACCATGGAATGCGAACAGACGCCCGCTTTACATGGGAAATGCCCACACCCCCAGCCCAGTTACCCTGACTGCGTGACCGAGCAGCCCACTCTCACCGACGGGGTCGTCCGGCTCACACCGTTCGGACCCGACCACGTGGAGGCGCACGTCGCCGGCGAGGACGCCGTGGGCCGCCTGTGGTTCGGACAGTCGGAGCCGACGACTCATGAGCGCATGACCGAGGTCGTGCAGCGGTGGGCCACCGAGCGGGAGCAGGGGACCCGGCTGACCTTCGCGATCGAGCACGAGGGTCGCAGCACGGGCACCATCGAGGTCCGCCCTCGGGACGACACCGCGCATCTCTCGTGGCTGCTCTACGCCGGCGAGCGCGGCCACGGGTACGCCACGCGGGCGGCACGGCTTGTCGTCGACTGGTGCCTCAGCGACCGCCGCGAGGGCGGGCTGGGGGCCAAGCGGGTCGAGGCCGCGGTCGACGCCCGGAACCAGGCCTCGCTACGGGTGGCCACCCGGGCGGGACTGCTGCGCGAGGGCGTACGTCGGGTGGCGCCCGGCATGCACGACCGGCCGGACGCGACCGAGGTCGTCGTCCTGTCCCGGCTGGTGACCGACCCACCGTTGAGCGATCCGCAGAGCTTCCGGTCGCTCCTCAACTCCTTCCTCCCCCGCAAGCGAGCCATCAGCCAGATGCTGATCCGCGACCCGGACGACCGGGTGCTGCTCTGCCAGCTCACCTACAAGCGGGACTGGGACCTGCCCGGCGGGGTGGTCGAGGTGGGTGAGTCCCCGCAGCTCGCCGTCGCCCGCGAGGTCGAGGAGGAGCTGGGTCTCGAGGTCCGCCCCGGGGCCCTGCTGCTCACCGACTGGCTGCCGCCCTGGGGCGGCTGGGACGACGCCCTCTGCCTGGTGTGGGACGGCGGCGTGCACGACCCGGGCATCACCGAACGGATCGTCGAGCAGACCCGCGAGATCCGCAGTGCCGAGTGGGCCGACGCCGAGCAGGTGGTGCAGCGGTGCGCCGACTTCACGGCCCGCCGGATCCAGCAGGCGCTCGCCAGTGGGGGTGGTGCCTACACCGAGTCAGGAGTGCTTGGATGACGCTGTGACCGACAACGGGACCACCTGGGTGTTCGACTTCGCCGATGGGAACAAGGACCAGAAGGACCTGCTCGGTGGCAAGGGGGCCAACCTCGCGGAGATGACCAACCTGGGACTGCCTGTCCCACCGGGCTTCACCATCACCACCGAGGCGTGCCGCGCCTACCTGGCCGACGACGGGTTCCCCGAAGGCCTGTCCGAGGAGGTGTCCGGTCACCTCGCCGCGCTCGAGGAGTCCATCGGACGGAAGCTCGGCGACCCGACCGACCCGCTGCTGGTCAGCGTCCGGTCCGGGGCGAAGTTCTCGATGCCCGGGATGATGGAGACCGTCCTCAACGTCGGTCTCAACGACGAGTCGGTCATCGGGCTGGCCAAGCAGAGCGGCGACGAGCGGTTCGCCCAGGACTCCTACCGCCGGCTGCTCCAGATGTTCGGTGCGACCGTGCTCGAGATCGAGGCCGAGCACTTCTCCGAGGCCTTGGATGCGGCCAAGAAGGCCAAGGGCACCGACAGCGACCTCGACCTCGACGCGGCGGACCTCGCGGACCTCGTCGAAGCGTTCAAGGCCATCGTGCGGGACCAGGCCGGCCGCGAGTTCCCGCAGGACCCGCGCGAGCAGATGGACCTGGCGATCCAGGCGGTCTTCGACTCCTGGAACACCGACCGCGCCCGGCTCTACCGTCGCCAGGAGCGCATCCCCGAGGACCTCGGCACGGCGGTCAACGTGCAGGCCATGGTGTTCGGCAACTTCGGTCCGGACTCGGGCTCCGGCGTCGCGTTCACCCGCGACCCGGCCAGCGGCAACCAGGGGGTGTACGGCGACTACCTCCAGAACGCCCAGGGGGAGGACGTCGTCGCCGGCATCCGGAACACCGTCTCCCTGGCCGACTTCCAGGACATCGACGCGACGTCGTACGACGACCTCATGACGATCATGGCGCGCCTGGAGCGGCACTACCGGGACATGTGCGACATCGAGTTCACCGTCGAGCGCGGCAAGCTGTGGATGCTCCAGACCCGCGTCGGGAAGCGGACGCCGGAGGCGGCGTTCCGGATCGCGCAGCACATGGTGGACGAGGGCCTCATCGAGATGGACGAGGCGGTCCTCCGCGTCACGGGCGAGCAGCTCGCGCAGCTGATGTTCCCGCGCTTCGACGAGGCGGCCGACCGCACGCTGCTCGCCACCGGGATGAACGCCTCCCCGGGTGCGGCGGTGGGCAAGGCCGTCTTCGACTCCGACACCGCCGTCGAGTGGGCCGAGCGGGGCGAGGACGTGATCCTCGTGCGCAAGGAGACCAACCCGGACGACCTGCGCGGGATGGTGGCGGCGAGAGGCATCCTCACCAGCCGCGGTGGCAAGACCTCGCACGCCGCCGTCGTCGCGCGTGGGATGGGCCGGACGTGCGTGTGTGGCGCCGAGACCCTCGACGTCGACACGAAGGCGAAGGAGTTCCGGGTCCGCGACGGGGAGACCGTCCGCGAGGGCGACGTGATCTCGATCGACGGCACCACGGGCGAGGTGTTCGCCGGCGAGGTGCCGGTGACGAGCTCGGTCGTTGTCCGCCACTTCGAGGGCGAGAAGCTCGACGACGACCTGGTCGGGGCCGTCTCCCGGGTGATGGCACACGCGGACGGCGCGCGCCGGCTGCGGGTCCGGACCAACGCCGACACCCCCGACGACACGGCCCGCGCGCGGCGCTTCGGCGCGCAGGGCATCGGCCTGTGCCGCACCGAGCACATGTTCCTCGGCGACCGTCGTCAGCTGGTCGAGGACCTCATCGTGGCCAGCAGCGAGGAGGAGCAGCAGCAGGCCCTCGACGCCCTGCTCCCCTTGCAGCGGCAGGACTTCACCGAGATCTTCGAGGCGATGGACGGGCTGCCGGTGACCATCCGGCTGCTCGACCCGCCCCTGCACGAGTTCCTTCCCGACTTCACCGACTTGAGCGTCAAGGTCGCGCTCGACGAAGCCAGGGGCGAACCGAGCGAACGGGACAAGGCGCTGCTCACCCACGTCCGCCGGCTGCACGAGCAGAACCCCATGCTCGGGCTGCGCGGCGTCCGGCTCGGCATCCAGATCCCCGGGCTGTTCCGCATGCAGGCCCGGGCCATCGCCGAGGCCGCGGCGGACCGGATGGCGGCGGGCGGGGCGCCGTACCCCGAGATCATGGTGCCGCTGGTGGCCAGCGTCCGGGAGCTGCACGTGGTCAGGCGGGACCTCACCGAGATCATCCAGGACGTGCAGACCGAGCGCGGCGTCAAGCTGGCGGTCAAGATCGGCACGATGATCGAGCTGCCCCGGGCCGCCTTCCTCGCCGACCGCATCGCCGAGGAGGCGGAGTTCTTCTCCTTCGGCACCAACGACCTCACCCAGATGGCCTGGGGGTTCTCGCGCGACGACGTGGAGTCGTCGTTCTTCTCCCGCTACTTCGAGCACGGCATCTTCGACGTCTCACCCTTCGAGTCGCTTGACCAGCTGGGCGTGGGGGGCATGGTCGAGATGGGCACGCAGAAGGGCCGTGCCGCCCGCGAGGACCTGCACGTCGGCATCTGCGGGGAGCACGGCGGCGACCCGCGCTCGATCCACTTCTTCGACGACGTCGGCCTGGACTACGTGTCCTGCTCACCGTTCCGCGTCCCGGTCGCGCGGCTCGAGGCAGGACGCTCTGCCATCGGTCGCCGGACCCCGTCCGCGCCCTAGAACAGGGCGGACGCCAGCCGCTGACGACCGCTCAGGACGCGCGGGTCGTCGTTGCCTACCGCGCCGAACAACCCCAGCAGGTGCTCCCGAGCGGCGTTGCGCTCGTCGCCGGCGGTACGCCGAACGAGCTCGATCAGCCGGTTGAAGGCGTCCTCGACGTGCCCGCCGAGCAGGTCCAGGTCGGCCACGAGGGTCTGAGCGGCCACGTCGTCGGGGCTGGCGGCCGCAGCCTCCCGCGCCGCCTGGAGGTCGACCCCGCGGGTGCGCTGGAGCAGCTGCGCCATGGCCAGCCCGGCGGTCGCCTCGGCGTCGGCCGGGTTGGCGTCGACCAGCTTCCGGTACTCCGCCACCGCGCCGTCGATGTCGTCGGCGGCCAGCGCAGCCTCGGCGGCGGCGTACCGCGGGTCGGAGACCGGCTCGTCACCCTCAGGCTCCGCGGCGGCAGCCCCACCGGTCCGCGGCTGGTGCCGGCCGGTGATGCCCTGGGCGGTCAGCTGCTGGGCCAGCTGGGTGAACATGGTGCGCAGCTCGTCGAGGGCCACGACACCGGGGATCGGCTGGGTGGCCGGCCGGGCGTCGAGCAGGATCATCAGCAACGGGACCTGCTGGATCTGCATCGCCTGCGCGATCGAGGGGACGGCGTCGACGTCGACGAGAGCGGCCAGGAACCGGCCCTCGTGCTCGCCCGCCGCCGTCGCGACGTCCGCGGCCATCTGCCCGCTCTCGGGGACCTGGGACGGCGAGTAGAAGACAAGCACCACCGGCGCGGTCATCGAGGCCTCGAGGGCGGCTTGGAACGCGGGCTCGCCGTCGATCCGGACGGCGTACGCCGACCCGCCGGCGCTCGAGGCTCCGCCGCCGGGCGCGGGCGGCGGGGGTGCGGCGGGTCGCTTGAGGGCGGTCAGGTCGATCGCTCCGGGACGGCTGAACGGCTGCTGCGTCATGGGCCCATTCTGTCCGACCGGGGAACAGGTACGGGCGCGGGTCCGAGGGTCACGGCCGCGGATACCCGATAATGGGCGCGTGGTCGACCTGGGAGCTGGCGACCGGGTGACCCCCGATGCCCGGCCGCGTTCGCACCCGTTGCCTCGCGCGCTCGCCTGGGGTGCCGTGTACTACCTCGCCACCTGGCTCGGCACCCTGACCTTGGTCCAGGGCGGACTGCTCACCCTGGCCAGCCCGGCGGCCGGTATCGCCTCCCTCTGGTTCGTCTTCGGCAGCCGACGCACCTGGGCCTGGGACGTGCCGGTCCTGCTGGCGTGCGTGTTCCTCAGCAGCCTGCGGATCGGTGCCCCGGACCTGCTGCTCGCCACCGCCCCGCTGGTCGCCCTGCTCCAGGTGGCGGCGTTCGTGGTCGCGCTCCACTACCTGGCCCCGGGACTGCGTCCGCTGGGCGGCATCCCACGGACGCTCCGGACGCTGCGCGACCTCTCCGGATTCCTCCTCTCCGCGGCGATCTCCGGGTCCGTCTCGGCGATCGCGACCAACCTCACCCAGGCCGCTGCCGGGATCTCCACCGGCGATCCGCGCTTCCTGCTGATCCGAGGGGGGCGCAACACCTCGACCATCGTCGTCATCGGAGCCGTGGGCCTGATCGTCGGCCCCGCCCTCTACCGCGCCGTACGCCGGCACGAGCTGACCGGAGAGATCCGCCAGCGCCTCGCCGACTGGAGCACCCCTCGACTGTTGGAGGGTGTCGCCCTCACGGTGACCTCGGTGGTCCTGTACACCGTGTGCTTCGGCTTGGTCTCCGGCTACCCCGTCGCGTTCCTGCTCTTCGTCACGACCGCGTGGGTGGGCCTGCGCTTCTCCCCCGGCACGATCGCGGTCCACAGCCTGCTCACCGGGACGCTGGCCGTGTCCTTCACCGTCGTCGGCGACGGCATCTTCGGCCGACTGGGCGACCCGACGGTGGGCGCCCTGCTCGTGCAGCTCTTCGTCCTCGTGACCACCTGCACCGGCCTGATCCTCGGACTGTCCCGCGAGGCGCTGGCGGCGGCCGACCGGAAATCCACCCAGCACTCCCTCATGCTCGACTCGGTCCTCACCGAGGTCGATGACGGCATCCTGCTGATGGACGAGTCCGGAGCCGTGCTCATGGTCAACCGGGCCGCCCACCACCTGCTCGAGCTGGACACCTCGGGCGCGGGGGCCCCCGGCACCGCCATCTCCGACGACGGCTCGCTGGCCCGCCGGGCCCTCGACGGCGAGTCGGTGCAGGACGAGGAGGTCCAGATCTGCGCCGAGGACGGCGAGGTCCGCCGGATCCTGCGCACCTCGGCCCGTGTGCTGCCCCAGGCGCCGCACGATCCCAGCCCCAGGCGAATTCTGGTCAGCTACCACGACGTCACGGCCGACCGGAGGCAGCGCGAGGCCCTCATGCAGTTCGCCGGGGAGGTGGCGCACGACCTCAAGAACCCGCTGAGCGTCGTCTCCGGCTGGACCGACGCCCTCCTCGAGGAGTTCGACGACGGCAGCGTGGCCCCCGAGAAGGGTGCGCCGATGGCTCGCCGGGTGCAGTCCGCCGCCGTCCACATGCGGGACTTCATCAGCAACCTGCTCGACTACACGGTCTCGCGCGACCAGGCACTGAGCCCTCGGGACGTCGACCTCGGCGAGCTCGCCACGCAGGTGGCGTCCTTGCGGATCGACGGCGCCGCCGACGACGTTCGACCCGTCATCTCCGTGGCAGGCCACGAGCACGCGTGGGTGGACCCGCTCCTGGTGCGTGTCCTTCTGGACAACCTCCTCGGCAACGCCGTGAAGTACGTCGCCCCGGACGTGCGGCCGCGGATCGTGGTGCGCCTGTCAGCCGTCGACGAGCGCTGGGTCCAGGTCGAGGTCAGCGACAACGGCATCGGCATCACACCCGCCCAGCGCGAGCGCATCTTCGAGTCGTTCGCCCGCGTGGAGCAGGAGGGCTACCAGGGCACCGGCCTGGGACTCGCCATCTGTCAACGCATCGTGCGCCGCCACGGCGGCTCGATCTCGGTCGAGGCCAACCCCGACGGTTCCGGCACGGTCTTCGCGTTCACGCTGCCGAGGACCGAAGCGGCCTTCGGCCCTCTCCAGCCCGAGAGCTAGCGTGGGTCCATGCGCTACACCCGTCTCGGCAGGACCGGCCTCGAGGTCTCGGTCATCACCCTCGGCTGCATGAGCTGGGGCAAGCCCGGCAGCAGCCGACCGTGGAGCCTCGACGAGGGAGCCGGGCGCGAGATCATCAAGTCGGCACTCGAGGGCGGGATCAACTTCTTCGACACCGCCAACGTCTACTCGGAGGGCACCAGCGAGGAGATCACCGGTCAGGCTCTGCGCGACTTCGCCGCGCGCGAGGAGTACGTCCTGGCCACCAAGGTGCACGGCCGCATGCGGCCCGGGCCCAACGGCGCCGGGCTGTCCCGGGCCGCGATCATGCACGAGATCGATGCCAGCCTGACCCGCCTCGGCGTGGACCACGTCGACCTGTACCAGATCCACCGCTTCGATCCGCACACTCCCGTCGAGGAGACGATGGAGGCCCTGCACGACGTGGTCCGGGCCGGCAAGGCGCGCTACCTCGGTGCGTCCTCCATGTACGCCTGGCAGTTCGCGAAGATGCAGCACGCCGCGGAGCGACACGGCTGGACGCCGTTCGTCTCCATGCAGAACCACTACAACCTCATCTACCGCGAGGAGGAGCGGGAGATGCTCCCGCTGTGCCTCGACCAAGGAGTCGGCGTCCTCCCCTGGAGCCCGCTGGCCCGCGGCAAGCTGACCCGGCCCTGGGACGCCACGACCACGCGCGGCGACACCGACGACTTCGGCAAGCAGCTCTACCGCGACTCCGACGCTGCCGTGGTGGAGACGCTGGCCAGGGTGGCCGAACGCCGCGAGCTCACCCCGGCCCAGGCCGGGCTGGCGTGGCTGCTCGCGCAGCCCGCGGTCACCTCACCGATCGTCGGCGTGACGAAGCAGCAGCACCTCGACGAGGCGCTTGCGTCGGTGGACGTCGACCTGACCGACGACGACCTCGCGGAGCTCTCGGCCGGCTACGAGCCGCACGGCATCGCGGGTCACCAGTAGCCCACCGGTGGTCGAGTGCGGCCGAAGGCCGCGCATCGAGACCTAGAAGCGGGCGGGCTCGCGGTACTCGCCCCACTCCTCCCGGAGCGCGTTGCAGATCTCGCCGAGCGTGGCTTCGACGCGGCACGCCTCGAGGATCGGCTCGATCAGGTTCTCCTCGGTGCGGCTCACCTCGATCATGCGAGCGATCGCCGCGGTCACGGCCCCCTCGTCCCGGCCGGCCTTGCGCTCGGCCAACGCTCGCACCTGCTCGGTCTCGACCTCGTGCGAGACGCGCAGGATCTCCAGGTCGTGGGTGACGGAGTCGAGGTGGGTGTTGACGCCCACGATCTTCTTCTCGCCCTTCTCCAGGGCCACCTGGTACTGGAAGGCCGCCTCGGCGATCTCGGACATGAACCAGCCCGACTCGATCCCGGCGAGGAGACCGCGGGTGACCGGGTTCTCGCCGTTGCGAGTGGCGCTCGCGAGCCCCTCGGTGTCGGTCGAGGCGAGGGTGGAGCCGCCCATCGCGAGGATCTTGTCGAAGATCTCCATCGCCTCGGCCTCCAGCCGGTCGGTCAGCGCCTCGACGTACCAGGAGCCGCCGAGCGGGTCGGCCACGTTGACGACACCGGTCTCGTCCATGATCACCTGCTGGGTGCGCAGGGCGATCTCGGCTGCCTGCTCCGAGGGGAGCGCCAGGGTCTCGTCCAGGGCGTTGGTGTGCAGAGAGTTGGTGCCGCCGAGCACGGCGGACAGCGCCTCGATGCCGGTCCGGACGACGTTGTTGTAAGGCTGCTGGGCGGTCAGCGAGACACCCGCGGTCTGGGTGTGGAACCGCAACCACTGGGCCTTCTCGGTCTTCGCGCCGTACACGTCGCGCAGCCAGCGGGCCCAGATCCGGCGGGCGGCCCGGAACTTCGCGATCTCCTCGAAGAAGTCCACGTGCGCGTCGAAGAAGAAGGACAGGCCCGGCGCGAAGACGTCGACGTCGAGGCCACGGGACAGCCCGAGCTCGACGTACCCGAACCCGTCGGCGAGGGTGAAGGCGAGCTCCTGCGCCGCGGTCGAGCCGGCCTCGCGGATGTGGTAGCCACTCACGCTCAGGGGCTTGTACGCCGGGATCTTCTCCGCGGTGTACTCCATGAGGTCGCCGATGAGGCGCAGGTGCGGCTCGGGGCCGAACAGCCACTCCTTCTGGGCGATGTACTCCTTGAAGATGTCGGTCTGCAGCGTTCCGTTGAGCACACCGGTGTCGACGCCCGCCCGCTCTGCGGCGACCAGCATCATGCAGAACACCGGCACGGCCGGGCCGCTGATCGTCATCGACGTGGTGACCGCGCCGAGGTCGATGCTGTCGAACAGCACCTCCATGTCAGCGACCGAGTCGATCGCGACACCGCAGTGCCCGACCTCACCGAGGGCGCGCGGGTCGTCGGAGTCGCGGCCCATGAGGGTCGGCATGTCGAAAGCCACGCTCAGACCACCGCCGCCGCGGCCCAGGATCATCCGGTAGCGCTCGTTGGTCTGCTCGGCGTTGCCGAAGCCGGCGAACTGCCGGATCGTCCAGGTCCGCCCGCGATAACCGGTGGCGTAGAGGCCACGCGTGAACGGGAACTCCCCGGGCCACTCGGACTCGTCGGTCCCGTACGCAGGCTCCACCTCCACACCGCTCAGGGTCGTGAAGTCGACCTCCCGCACCCGGCCCTGGGTCAGTGCTGCCTCGTAGCGCTGCTGCCACCGGGTCCGTGCGTCCTCGCTCATGACCAAATAGTAGGACGTCCTACTAAATTCGGCCAGCCCACGACCCCCGCGCTCAGCGGATCGACGGCGGGACGTCCACGATGCGCGACCGCGGGCTCCCGGCGAGCGCAGGCGAGCTGGCGGGGTCGGACCACACCTGGGTCTCCAGGAAGTGCTGGAACCGCTGGGCCTCCTCGACGCTGGCGAAGTCGAGGTCGACGAGCACGTAGTGCGGGTCGTCGACCGGCTGCAGGATCCGCTCCCCCAGCACCCCACCGTCCGCCCGACGGGCGGCGAACCGCCCGAAGGCGGCCTTCCAGGTCTCGAAGTCCGTGATCGCGTGCTCGATGCGCAGGGTGGACATGGCGTACCTCCGGGTGCTGGCGGACTGGTCCTCACGACGCTAGGGCCCGGTCGGGGTCCCCGCCATCCCAGCGATCTGGGGGCCGCGGCTCGCTAGGATCGCGGGGTGAACCGCCGCCTTCGGGCAGGGTGCCTGACCGCAGCCGTGGAGCACCTGCCGATGACGGGGCTGGACGGTCGGGAGGAGCGCGCGAGAGTCCTGGCAGTCATCAAGGACCTCGTCCCCTTCGATGCCTACGCCTTCCTGCTGACCGATCCCGTCACCACGGTCGGCTGTTCACCGGTCGCCGACGTGCCGGACCTCGACACCCTGCCGACACTGATCCGCCTGAAGTACCTCACGCGGGTGAATCGGTGGACGGCACTGCCGCAGCACGGGTGCGCGTCGTTGTGGCAGGCGACCGATGGACGACTCGAGTCCAGCCTGCTGTGGCGTGAGTACCTGTCCGGAGCCGGCGTGGTCGACGTGGCCTCCGTGTCCTTCGATGATCGGTTCGGGTGCTGGGGCTTCCTCGACCTGTGGCGTGACGACGGGCGGTTCCTCGACGAGGAGCTCGCCGAGCTGGCCGACGTCCGTCCTGCGATCACCACCCGGCTGAGGCGTGCGCAGGCAGCGGGCTTCGCAGCCGGCGACGGGCACGTGGACCCACGCGGTCCGGGGGCGCTGGTGCTCTCCCCCGGCCTCACGATCCGAGCCCAGACGAGCCAGACGCGGGACTGGCTCGCTGCGCTCGTCCCGCCCCCGTCGGGGCGGAGCCCGGTGCCGGCGGCGGCGTACAACGTGGCCGCTCAGCTGCTCGCGGCCGAGGCCGGCGTCGATGACCACCAGGCCGAGGCTCGGGTCAACCTCGGGCCCGGCGCGTGGCTCACCCTGCGCGCGGACCGTCTGGGAGGGCCAGAGCCGCTCGAGCAGCGCGACCTCGTGGTGACCATGGAGGTGAGCTCGCCGACGGAGCGTCGGGACATGTTCGCCCGCAGCCATGCGCTGACGGCCCGCGAGACCGAGGTGCTGGCGCACCTGACCGACGGCTCCGACACGCGCTCGGTCGCGCGCGGGATGTCCATCAGCGAGCTCACCGTGCAGGACCACCTGAAGTCGGTGTTCACCAAGACCGGGACGTCGAGCCGTCGCGAGCTGCTGGCGACGTGTCTGGGCCGCTGAGATCTCCCGGCTTCAGCGGACCCAGAAGACCGGCAGGAGCTCCGGGCGGGCCACGCGGTCATGCCGGCCACCTAGGGTGTGTCCATGCTGGGTCGCACCGCGAAGTGGATCGCCCTCCAGGTGCTCGGGTGGGTGCTCGTCCTGCTCGGGATCGCGGCTCTGATCCTGCCCGGACCGGGACTGATCCTGCTCTTCAGCGGCCTGGCCGTGCTCTCCCAGCAGTACGAGTGGGCCGAGCGCCGGGCCGAGCCGGTGAAGCGGCAGGCCTACAAGGGCGCCGAGCAGAGCGTCGCCACCTGGTTCCGGATCGCGCTGACCTTCCTGGGCGGGCTCTGGCTCACCGCACTGGGGGTCCTCTTCGTCCTCGGTCCCGAGGTCCCCGACTGGTGGTCGCTGCGCGAGTCGTGGTGGCTGCCCGGCGGCTGGGCCACCGGCGCGAGCCTGCTCCTCTCGGGCATGTTCGTCTTCGGCACCCTCATCTGGAGCTACCGGCGCTTCCGGAGGAACCCTTGAGCGTCGCGCTCAGCTCCAGTCCCCGGCCTCCTTGCGCACCGGCCTGAGCAGCCCGGAGAGCTGACGCAGCTCGTCCTCCGACAGCGTTCCGAGCGCGAAGTCGGCGTCCACGAGCTCCGCCGTGGCGGACCGGACCACGGCACGGCCCTCGTCGGTGATCGCGCAGAGGACGGCGCGACCGTCCTCGGGGTGCGGGCGTCGGGTGACCAGCCCTGCGGCCTCGAGCCGCTGCACGATCGAGGTGATCGAGGTCGGGTGCACCTGCAGCCGCTCGCCCATCTTGCCGAGTGGAAGCTCTCCGCGGGAGCTGAACACCAGCAGCACCAGCGCCTCGTACCTCGCGAAGGTGAGGCCGTGCGGCTTGAGGATCGCGTCCAGACGCCCGATCACCAGCTGCTGGACCCGCATGAGCGAGGTGACGGCGTGCATCGCAGGCACGCGGTCCCACCGCTCACCCCACTGGCGGGCGGCCTCGTCGATCGGGTCGAACGGCAGCCCAGGAGGAGGCGGAGACATGGCGGGAGACTACTGGGGCCGACGGGCGGCTTCAGCCCTCGATATCGGCCAGCAGCCGGTCGGCCGCGGTGTACGGGTCGGACTCGCCGGCCACGACGGAGGCGGCGAGGTCGTCCAGGTCGGTACGGCCGTGGACGTCACCCCAGCGCGCCCGCAGGGCGGTGACGGCGATCGCCTCGATCTCGTCGCGCGTACGACGGACCCGCCGGCGCTCCAGCTCGCCGGACTGCTCCATCCACTCCCGGTGCTTGCGCAGCTCCTCCACGACCTCGTCGAGGCCCTCGTTCCGGGCTGCGACCGTCTTGATGATCGGGGGACGCCAGGAGCCCTCGGGCCGGTCCGCCAGGGCGAGCATGTTCCGCAGGTCCTTGCGCACCTGGTCGGCACCGTCCCGGTCGGCCTTGTTGACGACGTAGAGGTCGCCGATCTCGAGGATGCCGGCCTTGGCGGCCTGGATGCCGTCGCCCATGCCCGGGGCCATGAGGACGACGGTCGTGTCCGCCAGCCCGGCGATCTCGACCTCGCTCTGGCCGACGCCGACCGTCTCGATGAGGATCACGTCGCAGCCGGCCGCGTCGAGGACGCGTAGCGCCTGCGGGGTCGACCAGGCGAGACCGCCGAGGTGGCCGCGCGAGGCCATCGAACGGATGTAGACACCCTGGTCGAGCGCGTGGTCCTGCATGCGCACCCGGTCGCCGAGGAGCGCGCCGCCGGAGAAAGGCGAGGACGGGTCCACCGCCAGGACGCCCACCCGCAGGTCCTGCTGGCGCAGCTCGCCGACGAGGGCGTTGGTGGAGGTCGACTTGCCCACCCCGGGCGAGCCGGTGATGCCCACGACCTGGGCTCCCCCACCACGGGCAGAGCCCGCGTGCGGCGCGAGCGCCGCCATCACCTCCCGCAGCAGCGGCGACTCGTCCTCGACCAGCGAGATCAGCCGCGCGACCGCGCGGGGATCGCTGTCCCGGGCACGACCGACGAGCTCCTCGACGCTCTGCCCGTCTCGTCCGGTCGAGCGTCGGCTCACGCGGGGACGCGGACGATCAAGGCGTCACCCTGACCGCCGCCGCCGCAGAGCGCGGCCGCGCCGACCCCGCCACCCCGGCGCTTGAGCTCCAGGGCGAGGTGGAGGACCAGCCGCGCGCCGGACATGCCGACCGGGTGGCCCAGCGCGATGGCGCCGCCGTTCACGTTGACCTTCTCGTCCGCCAGCCCGAGTGCACGGGCCGAGGCGATTCCGACCGCCGCGAAAGCCTCGTTGAACTCCACCAGGTCGAGGTCGGAGGGGCTGATGCCCTCCTTCTCGCAGGCCTTGGCGGTCGCGTTGGCCGGCTGCATCTGCAACGTCGAGTCGGGACCGGCCACCATGCCGTGGGCACCGATCTCGGCCAGCCACTCCAGGCCGAGCTCCTCGGCCTTCTCCTTGCTCATCACGACGACAGCGCAGGCGCCGTCGGAGATCTGTGAGGCCGAGCCTGCGGTGATGGTGCCGTTCTTGTCGAAGGCCGGACGCAGGCCCGAGAGACTCTCGGCGGTGGTGTCGCCGCGCACACCCTCGTCCTGGCTGACGACCACCGGGTCGCCCTTGCGCTGCGGGATCGAGACCGGGACGACCTCGTCGTCGAAGATGCCGTTCTTCCAGCCCTGAGCCGCCTTCTGGTGCGAGGCGGCCGCGAACTCGTCCTGCTCCTCGCGGGTGAACTGGTCGGTCGCGGCGTTGCAGGACTCGGTCAGGCCACCCATCGGCTGGCCGGTCGCCTGGTCCCACAGGGCGTCGTACGCCATGGAGTCGACCAGCGTCGTGTCGCCGTACTTGAAGCCCTCGCGGGACTTCGGCAGCAGGTGCGGGGCGTTGGTCATCGACTCCATGCCGCCCGCCACGACGATCTCGCACTCGCCGGCGCGGATCATCTGGTCGGCGGTGGCGATGGCGTTGAGGCCGGACAGGCACACCTTGTTGATCGTGATCGACGGCACCGAGCCGGGCAGGCCCGCGGCGAGGCCGGCGGCCCGGGCGGGGTTCTGGCCGGCGCCGGCCAGGATGACCTGGCCCATGATGAGGTAGTCCACCTGGTCCGGCGAGACACCCGCCTTGTCCAGAGCGCCCTTGATGGCAACGGCGCCCAGGTCGGCGGCCGAGAGCGACTTGAGGCCGCCGAGCAGTCGGCCGATCGGCGTTCGCGCTCCGGCGACGATGACGTTGGTGGGGCGGTTTCCAGACATGGTGGGGCTCTCCTCGAGGTCTCTGCTGTGCTCTCGCGACCATACCCATCCGAGTGCGCCGTCGGCAGTGGCGCAGGGGTGAGGAACGGGTCACACCTGCTCGCGCACCGGGCTCCGGACCATCACGATGTCCCCCATGGATCCTCTGTTCACCGCCATCGACCACGTCGGCGTCGCCGTCCCGGACCTGGACGAGGCGATCGCCTTCTACCGGGACACCTACGGCATGGAGGTCGTCCACGAGGAGGTCAACGAGGAGCAGGGCGTCCGCGAGGCGATGGTGGCAGTCGGCGGCACTGACTCGTGCATCCAGCTGCTGGCCCCGCTCACGCCCGAGTCGACGATCGCGAAGTTCCTGGACCGCTCCGGCCCCGGGCTCCAGCAGCTCGCGTACCGGGTGACCGATCTCGACGCCGTCTGCGCCACCCTGCGTGAGCGTGGCCTCCGCCTGCTGTACGACGACCCGAGGCGCGGGACCTCCGACTCCCGCGTGAACTTCATCCACCCCAAGGACGCCGGCGGGGTGCTCGTGGAGCTCGTGGAGCCGGCACCCGGCCCCTCAATCTAGGTGTGACGGTCCTCGCAGACCACGACCCCTACTCATCGGTAGCATCCACCCACCCCTGCCCCAGACGAGCAGTTCCCACTAGGAGTTGACGTGCAGCCCATCCTTGACGCCATCAGCAGCGACTCGGCGACCAGCGAGGACTTCGCCAACCTCGAGCTTCCCGAGTCCTACCGCGCGGCCTTCGTGAGGAAGGACGAGGTCGACATGTTCGAGGGCCTCCCGGCCAAGGAGAAGGACCCGCGGAAGTCGCTCCACGTCGACGAGGTCGCCCTGCCCGAGCTCGGCCCCGGCGAGGCGTTGGTGGCCGTGATGGCCTCCGCGATCAACTACAACACCGTGTGGACCTCGATCTTCGAGCCGGTCTCCACCTTCGGGTTCCTCGAGCGCTACGGCCGCATCTCTCCCCTGGCCGCCCGTCACGACCTGCCGTACCACGTGGTCGGTTCCGACCTTTCCGGCGTCGTCCTCAAGACCGGCGTCGGCGTCCACACCTGGAAGCCCGGCGACCGGGTGGTGGCCCACTGTCTCTCGGTCGAGCTCGAGGGCCCCGACGGCCACAACGACACGATGCTCGACCCCGAGCAGCGGATCTGGGGCTTCGAGACCAACTTCGGCGGGCTCGCCGACATCGCGCTGGTCAAGGCGAACCAGCTGATGCCCAAGCCCGAGCACCTCACGTGGGAGGAGGCCGCCTCCCCCGGCCTGGTCAACTGCACGGCGTACCGCCAGCTGGTCAGCAAGAACGGCGGCGACATGAAGCAGGGCGACAACGTCCTGATCTGGGGCGCGTCGGGCGGACTCGGTGGCTTCGCCACGCAGTACGCCCTCAACGGCGGCGCCACCCCGGTGTGCGTCGTCTCCAGCGAGGAGAAGGCCGACATCGCCCGGTCGATGGGGGCGGAGCTGATCATCAACCGCTCCGAGGAGGGCTACAAGTTCTGGAACGACGAGGGCACCGCGCAGGACCCCAAGGAGTGGAAGCGCTTCGGGGCGAAGATCCGTGAGCTGACCGGCGGCGAGGACATCGACATCGTCTTCGAGCACCCGGGTCGCGAGACCTTCGGCGCCAGCGTGTTCGTCACCCGCAAGGGCGGGACCATCACCACCTGCGCCTCCACCTCGGGCTACATGCACGAGTACGACAACCGGTACCTCTGGATGAACCTCAAGCGGATCATCTCCAGCCACTTCGCGAACTACCGCGAGTCGTGGGAGGCCAACCGACTCGTGGCCAAGGGCATGATCCACCCGACCCTGTCGAGGGCCTACGCCCTCGAGGACGTCGGACAGGCCACCCTCGACGTCCACCAGAACGCCCACCAGGGCAAGGTCGGGGTGCTCTGCCTCGCGCCGGAGGAGGGCCTGGGCGTGCGCAACGAGGAGATGCGCGCCACCCACGAGGACGCGATCAACCGCTTCCGAGGCGTGTAGCCGAGGAAGCCGTTCAGCAGAGCCGAGGCGTGTAGCCGAGGAAGCCGTTCAGCAGAGCCGAGGCGTGTAGCCGAGGAAGCCGTCGACAGAGTCCGAGGCGGGTAGCCGGGCCCCGTGTCCGAGTGGCGTGGCGGGGTGGGCAGGCTGGCCTCCATCGGGGAGACTGACCGGACGACCCCGTAGAGAAGCGATCCGACGGAAGTGTGGTGCGCACATGAGCGACCAGGGCCTGTCCATCTTCGACGAGCCGGAAGGTGCCGACGACGGCACGACCGACGAGGAGGCGACCCAGGTGATGCCGGTGGTGAGGCCGGAGGAGCCCGAGCGGCCCTCGCAGACCCCACGCGAGGAGGAGCCGGTCGCCGAGGACGAGCCGGCGGAGCAGACCTCCGCGGCTCCTACCCCGAGCAGCCAGGCGCCGGCGACACCGCGCGCGCAGGCGCCGACGGTGCGCCGTCCGCAGCAGGCCTCGTCGAACCCTCCGCGCCCGGCCGCACCGGCCGCCCGGCAGCCGGCCCGACCCCGACTCCGACTCCGGGCCCGACTTCGGCCCCGACTTCGGCCCCGACTTCGGCGCAGGCCCCGCAGGCTGCGCGCCCGGCCATGCCCCCGCCCGCGTCCGCGCCGCTCCCGACGGTCCGCCGGGGCGGGTACGACACCGCCGCGGTGGACGCGCGGATCAAGCAGCTGAGCGGCGAGAAGGCCGGTCTGTCGAGCAGCCTGCAGGAGTCGGAGGGCCGGGTCAGCGAGCTCGAGAAGCGAGTGGCCGACCTGGAGCAGCAGCTCAAGGAGAACGCCACCCCCTCGTACGCCGGCCTCGGCGGGCGCGCGTCGACCATGCTGCGCCTCGCGGAGGAGGAGGCGGACGACATCCGCAGCGCCGCCACGCGCGACGCCGACGAGATCCTCGAGCAGGCCGCGCGGGACGCGAAGGCGATCCGCGCCGATGCCGCGCGCGAGGCCGAGGACATGCGGCTCGTGCAGCTCCAGGAGCTGGACGAGACCCGGGCCCGGATGCTGGCGGACGCCGAGCAGGAGCGCACCCTCGCGACCAAGGAGGCCGAGGACTCGCGGGCCGCTGCCAAGCGCGAGTCGGAGCAGCTGCGGCTCGCGGCCCAGCAGGAGACCAACGAGCTGCGCACCGGAGCCAAGCGCGAGGCCGAGCAGGTCCGAGCCGCTGCCGACCGCGAGGTCCAGGAGGCCCGCCGGACGCTCGCGGTCGAGAAGGAGCGGCTCGCCAAGGAGGCCGCCGACCACCACAGCAACGCGATGGCGGAGACCCAGCGGCTCGTGGCCGAGGCCGAGGAGCGCGCGGACGCCGCCGAGCAGCGGGCCCGCGAGGCGAACGCCCAGGCCGCGTCCCACCGGCAGCAGGCGCAGACGGAGTCGGAGGGCCTGCTGACCCGCGCGCGCCGTGAGGCCGAGCAGATCGTGGCGTCCGCGCAGAAGCAGGCGGAGTCCATCACGGCCTCCGCGAGCAGCGAGCAGGAGCGTCAGCTCGCCGCGGTCACCGCCGAGGTCGAGCGCATGACCAAGCGGCGCGACGCGATCACTGCCCAGCTGGCCAGCCTGCGCGACGTGGTCGCGGGCTTCGCAGAGGACGAGAGCTGAGCCGATTCGGTGGCTGGGGCCGCCGTACGAAGGGACAGGGGAAGCCTCCGGCGAGCCGCCCTGAGGAGGCCGACGCCTCGCTCGACGAGCGGCTGAGCGACCCCGACCAGGGCCTGGGAGAGCCGGGCCGGCCGCTCACCCGACACTCCGCCTTCCACCTCGGGTTCTTCGGCGCCCTGGGGGCCATCCTCGCGGTGTTCCTGGGGCAGCAGGTGCTCGCCGTCGGCAACTACCTGGTCCTGATCGTCGTCGCGATGTTCCTGGCCGCGGGCCTCAACCCGGCGGTGGAGTTCTTCATCAGACGCGGTCTGGCGCGGTCCTGGTCGGTCCTCGTCGTGGTGGTGGGCGTGCTCGCGATGATCGCGCTGTTCCTCGTGGCGATCGTGCCGGTGATCAGCGACCAGGTCGCCGCGATCAGCACCAACGCACCGGAGTGGTTGGACCGCCTGCAGCGCAACCAGGCAGTGCAGGACCTCGACCAGCGCTTCGACATCATCGACCGGGTCCGCGACTACGTCGCGAAGGGCGACTTCGCCAGCGGGATCTTCGGCGGGGTGCTCGGCTTCGGGCTCAAGGTGCTCTCCGCGCTCGCGAACGCCTTCATCATCGTCGTCCTGATGTTGTACTTCCTGTCCTCGCTCCACACCACGAAGGACGCGCTCTACCGCCTGGCGCCGGCCAGCCGCCGCGACCGGGTGAGCAAGCTGGGTGACCGGGTGATCAAGACGATCGGCGGCTACGTCTCCGGAGCGTTCGTCGTGGCTCTGTGCGCCGGGATCTCCTCGCTGATCTTCCTGTTCGTCGTGGGCCTGGGGAAGTACGCCGTCGCGCTGGCCTTCGTGGTGACGCTCCTCGACGTCATCCCGATGATCGGCGCCACCATCGGCGCGGTCATCGTCACGGCCATCGGCTTCGCGACCGACCCGCAGATCGGCATCGCCTGCGCGATCTTCTACGTGCTGTACCAGCAGCTGGAGAACTACGTGATCTACCCGCGCGTGATGTCGCGCGCGGTCGAGATACCCGGGTCGGTGACGGTCATCGCCGCGCTCATCGGCGCCGGGCTGCTGGGCGTGGTCGGCGCGCTGCTGGCGATCCCGACCGCTGCGGCCGTTCTCCTCATCACCAAGGAGGTCTTCATCCGCCGGCAGGACGCTCGCTGAACGCAGGCTCTTGGGGAAGCTCCGTCGAGGGGACGAGGATGTCCCGCTCCCCCAGCTTGACCAGCACGACCCCGGCCAGCACCACCGCAGCCCCGCCGAACTGCACGGGCGCCGGCAGCTCGTCGAGGAGCAACCAGGCGAACACCAGCGCGAACAGCACCTCCAGCAGGGCGACGAACGACGCCAGCCGGCTGCCCAGGCGACGCGACGCGGCGATCCCGGTCACGTAGGCGAACGCCGCGGTCACGACGCCGAGGCCGAGGACCGAGGCCCACCACGGCACCTCCGTGCCGTCGTACGCCGCCGGATTCGCCGACCACCGCATCGGCACCACCCCGATCCAGCCGGCCACGACGAGCGCGACCGCGCCGGTGAGCAGACCAGCGGCAGCCAGGACCAGCGGCGGCAGCGCCCCCACCTCGCGGGCGGAGAGCACGAAGTAGCACGCCGCCCCCACCATGGCCACCAGCGCCCAGGCCACCCCGACGGGGTCCAGGTCGGCACCGGAGACCAGGTCGAGGACGAGGACGAGTCCGATCACCGCCAGCGTCGCCCCCAGTGCCGTCCGTCGTCCCGGCCGCTGGCCGTGCCGCAGCCACAGCCAGCCGACGATCGCCACCGGGGCCGTGTACTCGATCAGCAGCGCGACCCCGACCTGGAGGTGGTCGACCGCGTTGAAGTAGGCGAGCTGGCAGCCGGCCACGGCGACGATGCCGTAGGCCGCCACCAGCCCGGCGTTCGCGCGCAGGAGGTGCCAGCGACCGCGCAGGCTGAGCACGGCAGGGACCACCAGCACCGTGGACGCGACCAGGATCCGGGCGGCGACCGCGGCGCCGGCCGACCAGCCGGAGTCGAGCAGCCCGCGGCCCAGCGTCCCGGCCAGGCCGAAGCTCATGGCACTGAGGACGGCGAACCCGAATCCGCTGAGCCCCCGCCTGTCATTGGCCAACTGCGTCATGACAAGTGACGCTAGGTCAGTCTGCGGTAATGTGTCAACGTGGTTTTCGCCCATGACACCGAGGTGGCGCTGCAGGCCGCCGTCACCCTCGCGAACTCTGCCCTCGAGCCCGACACCCTCACCACGGTCGGGGACCTGGCGGAGTTCCTCGCCGCCTTCGAGTACACCGGTCGCTTCGACCGCGACGAGGCCGAGCTGGCCGCCGTACGACGACTCCGGGACGACCTGCGGCTGCTCCTGGTCGCCGGGCGCGACGAGGCCGTCCGGCTCGTCAACGACATGCTCGCCGCGGCCCGGGCCCTCCCCCAGCTCGTGCGCCACGACGACTGGGACTGGCACCTGCACGCCGTCTCACCCGACGCCCCGCTGGCGCAACGCATCACGGTGGAGACGGCCATGGCGATGATCGACGTCATCCGCGCCGACGACCTCGCCCGGCTCTCGACGTGCGCGGACGACGGCTGCGAGGGCGTGGTCCTCGACCTCTCGCGCAACCGGTCGCGCCGGTTCTGCTCGACCGCGTGCACCAACCGCCACGCGGTCGCGGCCTACCGCGCCCGCCGGGCGGCCCACTGAGCAGTCAGGCGTGCGGGTGCTCGGCGAGGTAGCGCTCGACCCGGCGGTCCGGCACCAGCCAGATGAGCGCCACGGCGACGAAAGGGACCAGCCCCAGCCAGGGCTCGACGAACGCCAGGCCGATCCCCACGAGGTAGAGGACCGGGGAGATCCGGCCCTTCACGTCGCTCCCGAGGGCCTCCCGCACCCGCTCCCCGCCCGGACGCCGGATGATCGTCAGCTGCAGGACGTAGTAGGCGATGGCAGCGCCGAGCAGGTTCACGCCGTACACCACGGTGGGGATCTCGGCGAGCCGCTGCTCGTCCATCCACCCTGTCGTCAGCGGGTAGAGCGAGAGCCAGAACAGCAGGTGCAGGTTCGCCCACAGCACGCCGCCGCCCACCTCGGCGCAGAGCTGGAACAGGTGGTGGTGGTTGTTCCAGTAGATGCCGATGTAGATGAAGCTCAGCAGGTAGGTCAGGAACCCGACGCCCGTGGAGTGCCACAGCGCGTCGAGCGTGGGCTCCTCGGGCCGATGCAGCTCCAGCACCATGATCGTGATGATGATGGCGAGCACACCGTCGCTGAACGCCTCGAGTCGGTTGGTCCGCACGCAGCGGAGTCTAGGCTTCCAGCGGTCCACGCCTGCCGGGAGGCGTTCGCCGACGTGACGTAACTCCGGCCGGCCCCGGGCGTTGAGGAGCCAAGACGGTCACCCCGCCCGAACAGGACCCCCACATGTCGACTCGACACCCCCGTGCCGCACTCGGAACGCTCGCCACCCTCCTCAGCGCCGCACTCGCAGTTACCGGCACCTCCCCCGCCGGAGCGACGACCGAGCCGCTGGCCCACCGCCAGCCCGGGCTCCAGCTGCTGCTGAACGACGGCATCCCGCAGGGCTTCGGCATCGCCCGGTTCGACGCCCCACCCACCGCCGACCAGGTGCGATCCCTCGTCGGCCTCGGCCTCGTGGTGCAGCCGATGCGGCGGCTCCCGCTGGCGATCGTCGGCGGCTCCGACCTGCTGATGACCAGGGCGATCGATCTCGGCCTGGCGCGCGACGTCTACCCCGACGAGACACTCACCTACACCGACACCGCCTCCAGCAACGTGATGTCCTCGAGCACGAAGGCGGCGCAGGCCCTGCGCCGGAAGGGCCTCACCGGCAAGGGCGTGACTGTCGGCATCGTGGACTCCGGCTGCGACGGCACCCACGCGGACTTGGCCGATCACATCGTGCACAACGTGACCCTGGTCAGCCCCGAGTACGTCAACCAGCCCGCGGACGAGTCCAACACCCTCGTAGTCCCCATCGACCAGGGTCCCTACAACAACACCGACCTCGGCAGCGGCCACGGCACCCACGTCGCGGGGATCATCGCCGCGGACGGCACCACCGACCAGGACCATCTCGGCGTCGCCCCCGACGCCAAGCTCGCCTGCTTCGCCATCGGTGCGGTGCTGACAACCACGGCCGTCGTGACGGCGTACGACTACATGCTGCGGCAGCCCAAGATGCTCGGCATCGACGTCATCAACAACAGCTGGGGCAACAGCTTCCGCCAGTACGACCCGAAGGACCCGGTCAACCTCGCGACCAAGGCAGTCTCGGACCGGGGCGCCGTCGTCGTCTTCGCTGCGGGCAACTCGGGCTCGGAGAACGGGGAGGCCAGCACCTCGCCCTTCAACCAGGCGCCCTGGGTCCTCTCGGTGGCGGCCAGTGACCTGCAGCGCAAGCGTGGTGACTTCTCCTCCAACGGCCTGGAGTTCGACAACGGCGAGGCCGCACCGATCGGCGAGGACGGCCACACGGTCTTCACCGGCGACCGGATCGGCAACACCCAGCCAGACCTCTCCGCTCCCGGCGTCGACATCTCGTCCTCCTGCGACAGCACCGGCACGGTGATCGGTCCGTGTCCCCAGGGCGGCAACGAGAGCGCCTCCGGGACGTCGATGGCCTCGCCGCACGTCGCCGGCGCCGCCGCGGTCCTCCTGCAGGCCAACCCGCAGCTGACCTGGCGCCAGGTCCAGGACGCCCTCACCGCCACCGCCACACCGATGACGGCTGGTGGCAAGCAGCTGGACTCCTGGCAGGTCGGATACGGACACGTGAACCTCGACCAGGCCGTCGACCTGGTCCGCGGCGCCGGCTGGCGCGAGGACCTGCGAACGGCGTCCCGAGCCGCCGATCGGCGGCTGGCTCGCCAGGACCCTTGGGTCGTCTCACGGGCCGACCTGTGGCAGGAGGCCGCTCCCCCGGTCACCCTGGGCGGCAGCTACACCGCCGAGCACCCCGTCGCGGTCGCTCCGGGCACGGACGCGCTCAAGGTCGTCGTCGTCTACCCGACACCCGGGACCGCGGCCAACCTGGCGCAGTACTCCGCCACGGTCACCGACGCGAGGGGCAAGGTCGTGGGCACCACGACCACGGACCTGCTCTATGCCACGGGTGTGGCACACGTGCTGGTCAAGAACCTGGCGCCCGGGACGTACACGATCACGGTCTCCGGCGACTACTCGGCCTCCGACCCCGACACTCTCGACAGCGACTCCATCAACGGCCGGGTGGTCTTCGTCCAGGCGGCGCAGCTGGTCCGCCGCTGAGCCGGCGCAGGCCGAGCGTTCCTGTCACTGGTCGGTGGCAGGGTGCTGCCATGAGCGAACGCACCTGGACGGCGATGCTGCTCGACCAGCTCGCGTTCCACTGGGACCACCAGCTGCAGGCGCGACTGTCGGGCCTGAGCGACGCAGAGCTGGTCTGGCAACCGGCCCCAGAGGTCCCGAGCATCCAGTGGCGGATCGAGCACCTGATCCGCGACTGCTTCGGCGCCCGGATCGAGCGGCACTTCGGTGGGCCGGCCGCGGATGATGCGGCCGAGCCCGACGGCACCGCCGCCGACGCCCTGGCCCGGCTCGACGGGCAGGTGCAGCGGTGGCGAGACCACGTCGGCGATCAGGACGAAGCGGCCCTGCGCACACCGGTGGGCGACAAGGAGCCCTTCCCCGAGCTGACCCTCGCCGACCTGGTCCTGCACATCCACCGTGAGCTGATCCACCACGGAGCGGAGATCTCGCTGCTCCGCGACCTCTACGAGCACACCGTATCCACGAGCACTCCGCACCCGAGCACTCCGCACCCGAGCACTCCGCACCCGAGCACTGGGAGACCCTCCGATGACTGAGTTCCAAGTGACCTTCGACGCCGGCGACCCCTGGGAGCTGTCGAAGTTCTGGGCCGCCGTGCTGGGCTACGTCAACCCGGGTCCGCCGGGCCGAGAGCTGGCACCCGGCGAGGACCCCTTCGCAGCCTGGGTCGAGTTCCTCACCCAGGCCGGGGTGCCCGAGTCCGAGCACCGCTCCGCCTCGGCCGCCGAGGACCCCGCCGGCTCCGGCCCGCGGCTCTTCTTCCAGCGCGTGCCCGAGGGCAAGACCGCGAAGAACCGCGTCCACCTCGACGTACGAGCCGCGCCAGGTCTCCACGGGGAGGAGCGGATGGCGGCGCTGGAAGCCCGGGCGGAGGAGCTCACGGCGCTCGGGGCCACCCGCGTGCGTCGAGCCGAGCCGGCTCCGCCGATGAGCCTGGGCCACCTCGTCATGACCGACCCCGAGGGCAACGAGTTCTGTCTGGACTAGGCGGTCCGGACGGTGGTCTAGATTGGCCCCCACACAACCTGACGGGGGACGACGACATGCGGCGGATGCGACTGATCGTGGCGGCCGGTGCGGTGACCTGCACGGCACTGATGGCCGGGTGCCAGGGCGGGGACGCCCCCGAGGCCCAGGAGAACACCAGCCAGAGCCCGACCGAGAGCGACTCCCCCTCACCCACGCCGACCGAGAGCTCGGAGGGGTCCGGGTCGTCGAAGGCGGATCTCGACGCATTCGTCGAGCAGGGCCGCCAGGCGCTCAAGTCGATGATGACCAGCTCGATGCGCCGGACCTTCTCCTCGATCAAGATCAAGCCCGACTACCCGAGCGGGATCACCTACATCTACGTGTTCCGCAAGGCGGTCCCCAAGGACGCGGCCGCCACCCAGCTCGACAGCACGAGCTCCGCGCTCGAGAAGACCTTCACCCAGACCGTGGCGCCGGCACTGGAGTCCCAGGGCTTCGCCCGGCCCCAGGTGACCTGGACCTACCAGAACCCCGACGGCACGGTCATCTGGTCCAAGACGTATCAGTAGGCCGGGCGCTCACCCGTCGAGGAAGCGCGCCAGCACCTGCTGGAAGATCTCCGGCTGCTCCGAGTGCACCCAGTGGCCGGCGTCCTTGACCGTCAGCTTGCGCACCTTGGGGAAGAGCCGCTCCATCGCCTCGGAGTAGTCCGGCCGCACGTAGTCGGCCTTGGCGCCGGCCACCCAGAGCACGGGCCCGTCGTACGGCGCGGTGTCGGCCACGGCCTCCTCGGGCCAGCCGCGCAGCGCGTCCAGGCTGGCCCCGAGGCCCTCGAGGTTCATCTGCCAGCGCCACCCGTGGCGGGAGTCGTCCGAGCGGCGCAGGTTCTGCAACAGGAACGCCCGCACGGCGTCGTCCGGGACGGCGGCACGTAGCCCGGCATCGGCCTCGGCGCGGGTCGTGATCGAGCCGAGGTCCAGGGCTTGCATCGCCTCGACGAACCCCGGGAACTCCCCGGCCTCCTGGTACGTCACCGGCGACACGTCCACCACGCACAGCCGGGCCACCACCTCGGGATGCTGGAGCGCGACCAGCATGGCCACCTTGCCGCCCATAGAATGACCCACGAGCGCGACGGGGTCACCAGGGTCGAGCTCGGCCGCCACGGCGTCGGCCGCCTCCGGGTAGTCCCAGCCCCCGCTCCAGTCCGAGCGGCCGTGGTCGGGGAGGTCCAGCAGGGTCACCCGGTGCGACCCGGCCAGGGACTTGCCGACCTGGGTCCAGTTGCGTCCCTGACCGAACAGCCCGTGGCAGAAGACGACGGGCGACCCGTGGTCACCGAAGCGGAGGGCGTGCAGCACCTGCTCAGTCTCCCAGGGGCTCCAGGGAGGCGGCACGGCGCAGCAGGGGCAGCACGAACTCCGTCAGCACGGGCGCGAGGTCCTCGGTGGCCGGCTCGGCCAGCGGGTGCCAGCGCAGCTCCTCGATCTCCTGGCTGGCCACGGGCTCGGGTCCCTCGGGGACCTCGGCCCGGAAGGTCGTGGACCGGATCTGGTGGCCCGGCTCGTTGGCCGCCTCCCCGACGTACTCCCCGATCAGGACCAGCTCGGCGACCTCGACACCGATCTCCTCGCGGACCTCGCGGCGGGCCGCCTGCTCCGGGCTCTCCCCCGCCTCCGGCTTGCCGCCCACGAGCATGAACCGGCTCGTCCCGCGCTTGCGCACGGTCAGGACGGAGCGATCGCGCACGAATGCGACGGAGACGACCTCGATCAAGGGCACGGCCGCCACCCTAGGGCGACGGCCGTGCCCGATGAGCGAGAGGTCAGGCAGGAGCAGGAGCTTCCTCGGCCGTGAGCGGCTTGGCGATGTTCTCCAGGGACTGGCCCTCGGCCTTGACGCCGAGGAAGATCTCGACGATGCCGCCGGCGATCATCAGCGCGGCGCCGATCCAGTACCCGATCGCGAGGTCGGAGATCTTGTCTGCGTTGTCGATCAGGTGGCCGAACAGCAGCGGGCCGCTGATGCCTCCGACCGCGGTGCCGATCGCGTAGAAGAACGCGATGCACAGCGCACGTGTCTCCATCGGGAAGACCTCGCTGGCCGTGAGGTAGGCCGCCGACGCCCCGGCAGAAGCGAAGAAGAACACCACGCAACCGAAGATCGTCAGCTGGACGGCCGAGAGGTCGCCGAGCATGACCCCCGCGACTGCGAGCAGCACGCCGGACGCGATGTAGGTACCGGCGATCATCTTCACCCGTCCGACCCGGTCGAAGAGGGGGCTCAGGAGCAGTGCGCCCGCGAAGTTGCTGGCAGCGAAGACCGCGATGTAGTAGCCGACCTGGTCAACCTTGAAGAAGGTCCCGAGCGCGTCCCCGTAGGTGAAGAAGAAGGCGTTGTAGAGGAAGGCCTGGCCGATGAAGAGGCTCAGGCAGAGGATGGTCCGCTTCGGGTAGAGCGTGAAGACGGTCTTCGCGATCAGCGGCAGCGGGATGGTCTTGCGCTGGCGGATCGTGAGCGTCTCGTCGACCCCGGGCAGCTTCTCGCCCGCCTCGCGGGCGACCGTGTCCTCGATCTCCCGGACGATCTTCTCGCCCTCGTCCTCGCGGCCGTGGATGAACAGCCAGCGGGGGCTCTCGGGGACGTTCTTGCGGACGAAGAGGATGCCGAGCGCCAGAATCGCGCCGAGGCCGAAGGCCAGGCGCCAGCCGATCGCCTGATCGATGACGTTCTCGTCCAGCAAGACGATGGTGAGCAGCGAGCCACCCGCCGCCCCGACCCAGAAGGAGCCATTGATCGCGATGTCCACCCGGCCGCGGTACTTGGCTGGGATCAGCTCATCGATCGCGGAGTTGATGGCGGCGTACTCGCCGCCGATGCCGGTGCCGGTGATGAAGCGGCAGGCGAAGTACCACAGCGGGCTCATCGAGAAGGCCGTGAGCACGACGCCGAGGATGTAGACCCCCAGGGTGATCATGAACAGCTTCTTCCGGCCGAACCGGTCGGTGAGCTGGCCGAAGAACAGTGCACCGAGGCAGGCGCCGGCGACGTACACCGCTCCGGCCGTGCCGATGTCGGAGCTGCTCATGCCCAGGCCCGTGCTGGCCGGCTTGAGCGCGTCGGACATGGAGCCGACGATGGTGACCTCGAGACCGTCGAGGATCCAGACGGTGCCGAGCCCGATGACGATCATCCAGTGCCAGCGCACCCAGGGCAGGCGATCGAGTCGGGCGGGGATGTCAGTGGTGATCTGGCCGGTCTCGACCGACATGGCTCACTCCTCCGGGTAGGCAACCCCTGGACGCTAGCGCCGACGCCTGGAGTCGCCTCCACCCGCAAGGGTGTGCTTCGTCATCAGCGGGAGGAGTAATCCCGGAATCCGCGCTGCGTCTTGCGCCCGTGGTAGCCCGCGGTCACCAGGTGCTCCAGCAACGGCGCGGGCGCGAAGCCCGGCTCGCGGAACTCCAGGTACAGCTCGCGCTGGATCGCCAGTGACACGTCGTTGCCGACCACGTCGAGCAGCTCGAACGGACCCATCGGCAGCGCACAGCCCTGCTTCATGGCGGCGTCGATGTCGTCGGCCGTCGCGTAGTGCGCCTCGAGCATCTTCACGGCGTCGTTGAGGTAGGGGAACAGCAGCGCGTTGACGATGAAGCCCGCCCGGTCACCGCAGGACACCGCGACCTTGCCGACCGTGTCGCACAGGGCACGGACGGTCTCGGCCACGGCCTCGTCGGTGGAGACGGTCGAGACCACCTCGACCAGCTTCATGATCGGCGCGGGGTTGAAGAAGTGCATGCCGATGACGTCCTGCGGGCGCGTGGTCACCTTGGCCAGGGAGATGATCGGCAGGCTGGAGGTGGTCGTCGCCAGGATCGCGCCCGGCTTGCAGATCTCGTCGAGGTTCTCGAACAGCGTGGTCTTGATCGCGAGGTCCTCGGCGATCGCCTCGATCACGAGGTCGACGCCCGAGAGGTCCTCGAGGCTGCTGCTGCCGCGCACCTTGGCGAGCACCTCGGCCTTCTGCTCCTCGGTCGCCCGGCCCCGTTGGATCTGCTTGTCGAAGTTCTTGGTGATCGCGGCGAGGACGCCGTCGACCTTCGCCTGGGAGCGGCCGACGAACAGCACCTCGTACCCCGCCTTCGCGAAGACCTCGACGATGCCCGACGCCATGGTGCCGGTGCCGACGACGCCCACCTGCGACACCGGCCGGAGCAGCTGAGGCTTCTCGTCGGCGTTCGGGGTCTGCGCGTCCGGGACGACGACCGGGCTGTGCTCGGCCTCGTAGGTGTAGAAGCCGCGTCCGGACTTGCGGCCGAGCAGGCCGGCAGTGACGTACTGCTTGAGCAGCGGCGCCGGCGCGTGCAGGCGGTCGCGGCCCTGCTTGTACATCGTGTCGAGGATCTCGTACGCCGTGTCGAGACCGATGAGGTCGAGCAGCGCGAGCGGGCCCATCGGGTAGCCGCAGCCGAAGCGCATCGCCGCGTCGATGTCCTCGCGCGTCGCGTAGTGGCCGTCGTACATCGCGACGGCGTGGTTGAGGTAGCCGAAGAGCAAGGTGTTGGCGATGAAGCCGGCCTTGTCGCCGCAGATGACGGGGTTCTTGCCGAGGGCGGCCACGAGGCCCTTGACGTCCTCGAGCACCTGGTCCTCGGTGACGACGGTCCGGACGATCTCGACGAGGTTCTGCACCGGCGCGGGGTTGAAGAAGTGCACACCGATGACGCGGCCCGGGCTGGAGTTCGCGGTCGAGATCTCGGTGACCGACAGGGAGGAGGTGTTGGTCGCCAGCACGCACTCCTGGTCGACGATGCCGTCCAGGTCACGGAAGATCGACTTCTTGATCTCCAGTGACTCCACGACGGCCTCGATGACGAAGTCGGCGTCGGCCAGGTCGGCCATCTCGGTGGTGAAGGTGACCCGCCCCAGGAGCTCGTCCTGCTGGTCCTGGGTGAGCTTCTCGCGCTTGACCGCGCGCCCGGTGGAGTCCTCAAGGTGGGCCCGGCCGCGCTCGACCCCGGTCTCATCGACCTCGACGCCGACGACCGAGTAGCCGTTGCGGGCGAACACCTCGACGATGCCCGCACCCATGGTGCCGAGGCCGATGACGCCGATGGTGGAGAAGGTGCGCCCAGGAGTCTCAGGAGCCATGTCAGTCATGGCGGGCATCTTTCCATGTGCCTCTCACCCCCCGGATGTGTGTCCGCTCACTCCGTCAGGGGCGTACGACGAGCACCTGGTCGCCCTGGCGCACCACTCCGTCGCGGACCACCTGGGCGCAAAGTCCCCGCAGGCGACGCGGCTTGCCGTCGGCGCTGTTCACGAACGTCATCGCCTCGCGACCGAACCGGTTGATGAATTTCGCGCACCCCTGGTGCGGTGTCTCCGTCACCGCCACGACCGCGCCGTCCTCCCCCGACCCGAAGTGCAGCTCCGACCCGGCCGGGAGGTTGTCGTGCGAGAGGTCCAGGTCGAGGTAGAGCTGATCACCGGCGAGGGCGACCCGATCGTCCTCCTGGGCCAGGAACTCGATCATCGGATGGCTGGCGATGTTCAGCTGCATGTCCACCGCGGACGACCCGTCGTCGGTGTGGCGGCTCCCCCGGGCCAGCCAGTCGTCGCCGACCAGCCCGACCTCGGCGGTCAGCTCGCCCTCGGCGAGCTCCTCCCGCGCACCGGGCGCGGGTCGCCCGACGATCAGCCGTAGTGTCCCGACGTCTCGCGGCAGCGCATCGATCGTGGGTAGGAAGGCCAGCATCTCCGCGCGGGTCCGGTGCCGGCGCAGGCCACGTCGCATCAGGATCCGGCGACCGAACTCCCCCAGCCCGATCCGTTCCTCGACCTCGACGAGCCGCAGCTGGTACGCCGCCCGCGGCTCGTCGTCGCCGACCTCGGCGAAGCCGAGCTGGGCGTAGTAGGGGCCGTTCCAAGGGAGGTCGGCGTAGGTCATCAACGTGACCGCTCCGTGCCCCTTCGCGGCCAACCGCTCGCAGGCGGCCTCGATCAGTGCGGTCCCGATCCCCTGCCGCATGTGGTCCGGACGTACCGAGATCTGCTCCAGGTGGGCGTGGCCGTCGAGGAACAGCACGTGCACGAACCCGACGAGGCTCTCGCCGGTCTCGGCGACGAGCAGGAACCCGTTCTTCTCGGCTCGCTCCTGCCCGGACATCGCGGACTCGCCCAGGACCGTGCCGGTCAGGTCGCCGAGCACGGACTCGAAGAGCGTCAGCCCGGAGTCCTCCAACGGCGCGATGCTGTCCAGGTCTCGGGCCCGGGCGGGCCGGACGGTGTACGGACAGGACGACCCGGCCGGCGGGGTCATCTGCCGGGTCATCTGCGGGGTCACGAGTCCACTGTAGGTTCCGGCGCACCTGCCCAAACGCCCCAACATGGGTGCGCCGGGCGGTCCCGAGGAGTTCACTGGGGAGATGGATGCTGGTTCAGCACAGGCGGATGGAGTTCTCAGCGCGGTCGGACGGACGCCGATGGTCGAGCTGCGGCGGATCCGGCCGGCCTCGGGAGCTCGGGTGCTGCTGAAGTGGGAGCTGGCCAACCCGACAGGCTCGATGAAGGATCGGATGGCCGTCGAGGTGATCCGGTCGGCGGCTGCCGACGGGCGGCTGCAGCCGGGAGGAACGGTCGTCGAGTACACCGCCGGCACGACCGGGGTGTCCCTCGCCTTCGTGTGTGCTGCGCTCGGCTACCGGCTCCACGTCGTCTTCTCGGACGCCTTCAGCACGGAGAAGCGACAGACGATGAAGGCGTTCGGGGCGCAGATCACCGACGAGCCGAGTGATCGGGGGCAGATCACCGAAGAGCTGATCAAACGGATGATCGCCACTGCGGGCCAGGTGAGCGAACGCCCCGATCATTGGTGGGCGGACCAGCTGAACAACGAGGATGCGCTGCGCGGCTACTTCGGGTTGGGCGAGGAGATCGCCGACCAGGCGGAGGGTCGCGTCGACGCGTTCGTCCATGCAGTCAGCACTGCGCACTCGATCCACGGCACGGCTCATACGCTGCGTCAGCGTGAGCCGGCAGTGAGGGTCGTTGCCGTCGAGCCGGCCGAGTCGGCGGTCCTGTCCGGTCAGCCGACGGGCGCGCACACGATCGAGGGCATCGGCATCGGATTCCTGCCCCCTCTGTGGCGGCCCGACCTGGTCGACGACATCGAGCGCGTGACGAGCGCCGAGGCTCAGGAGATGGCGCGGCTGTTGGCTCGGGAGGAGGGGGTCTTCGCGGGCACCTCCACCGGCGCGAACGTCGTTGCGGCTCTCCGCGTCGCCGAAGGGCTGCCGCGGGGCGCGACCATCGTCACGATCGCGGTCGACTCCGGTCTGCGATACCTGTCCACCGAGCCCTACGCCTGACTCAGCCCTGCCGGGGTCACCGGTGCCGGGTCGCCTAGATTTGTTGCCATGCGCCTCGTGATCGCTCGCTGCTCCGTCGACTACTCGGGTCGACTGACGGCGCACCTGCCGATGGCCACCCGCCTGTTGATGGTCAAGGCCGACGGCTCGGTGCTGATTCACTCGGACGGCGGTAGCTACAAGCCGCTGAATTGGATGTCGCCGCCCTGCACCCTCCGCGAGGGCGTGGACGAGGACGGTGTGCCGCAGTGGGTGGTCACCAGCCCGAAGACCGAGGACACCCTCCGGATCACGCTCTCGGAGGTCCTGCACGACTCCAGCCACGAGCTCGGCGTCGACCCGGGGCTGCAGAAGGACGGCGTGGAGAAGCACCTCCAGGAGCTGCTGGCCGACCACCCCGGCGCGCTCTCGGACGGCCTGACACTGGTCCGCCGGGAGTACCCCACCCCCATCGGCCCCGTCGATCTCATGTGCCGTGACGGCGCAGGGCTGAGCGTCGCCGTCGAGATCAAGCGCCGCGGCGAGATCGACGGAGTAGAGCAGTTGACGAGATATTTGGAGTTGCTCAATCGAGATCCTTTACTTGCGCCAGTTCGAGGCATCTTCGCCGCGCAGGAGATCAAGCCGCAGGCGAGGGTGCTGGCGGGCGATCGAGGGATCACGTGTGCGCTGGTCGACTACGACCTGCTGCGCGGCTTGGACGACCCCTCCGACCGGCTCTTCTGAGGGGGCCTCGATGACATCAGACCGGACCATCTACCGTCGCACCATCGATCAGCTTGTCGACGAGTGTCACGACGGCCAGGGACAGGTCGCAGCACGTCGCGTTCGAGCCGGACTCTGGAACCCGAACGCGGACCAGTTCGCCGACGAAATGCCCGATCAGGTCGCCTATAACGACCTGCTGAGGCGACTGTCGCCAGAGGATCGGGACACCCTCGCCGGCCTGATCGCCGATGAGTTCGTCGGCGGTGTTCACGAGACCCTGCGGGTTCTCCACGACTTCCAGCTCGAGCCGTTCGACGACGGGTACGAGGGTTCGCCCCACCACGACTTCGTTGGTCGGCTGAACGGCTGGGAATGGCCGGCGGACCGGTGATCCAGACCTGCGAAGCGGTGGGTAACGACTGCATAGGCGGCGTCGAGCAGCTGACCAGGTACCTGGACCTGCTCAACCGCGAGCCGCTGCTCACCAGCAAGGGACCGGTTCGCGGGATCTTCGCCGCGCAGGAGATCAAGCCCCAGGCCCGCGTGCTCGCCGCCGACCGTGGCATCGCCTGCGCCGTCGTCGACTACGACGCCCTGCGTGGGCTCGACGACCCGACCGAGCGGCTCTTCTGAATCAGGAGACGCAGAACTCGTTGCCCTCGGGGTCGAGCATGACCACGTGGCCGAGGATCTCGCGGCCTTCGTCGTCGGAGTAGTTCTCCTCGCGGACGTACGTCGCGCCGAGCGCCTGGAGCTCCGCGACCTTCGTGCGGATCAGCCGGGCACGCCGCACCATGTCCCACGGGCCCTTGCCGGCCACCCGGATGTCGATGTGCTGGTGGTTCGAGGTCCGGGTCGGCGTGCCGGTCCGGAGCCAGCCCATCGCCGGCCCGACGTCGTCCGGGTCGACGATCGAGGCGTTGTCCGGCCCTTTGAAGCCCTCCTCGGGGACGTAACCGAGGGCAGCCGCCCAGAAGGCGGCCTGTCGCTGGGGGTCGAGCGCCTGCCCGCCGAGGGTCCAGTGAGTGGCCATGGCGGGACGGTAGTCCTGATCGCGGACGTTCGCCGACCGCGAATCAGGCCCGGCGGATCAGCTCGACCAGAAGGCTCGCGTACCCACGGGCGTCGTCGATCGCGCGGTGGGTGTGCGGGACCTTGCCGAACCACTCCTTCGGCAGGCTGTGCTGGCTGAAGCTGAACAGCTCGCCGCCCGTGACCCCCGCGGCGAAGCTGGTCAGACACTTCCCCGGGCCGGTGAAGAGCCGCGGGTTCTCGTACGGCCCCTGGCACACGGCGTACGAGGTGAAGCGGCGCAGGTAGTACTCGATCCAGAAGCCGTCGAAGGCGAGCGGAGCCGCGACGAACTCGCGCTGGTCCCCCAGGCCCTGGACCCAGGCCACATAGTCGGCCAGGACTCGGTCGATCGGCTGCGGGTCGGTCGTGGCGGCCGCCCAGGCATCGCCCTGGGTCTGGAACCACTCGTAGGTCTCGGGGGCCGGCTGGGAGCCGGGCAACGGCTCCAGCACGGCCTCGAAGACGCCGACCTCGTCGCCCTGGGCGGTCACGGCCACGGAGGCGAACGAGCGCATCGAGTTCGCTCCCGGCCAGGGGCCGTCGACCTCGATGTCGGTCACGACGAAAACGTGGTCGCTCATGTGGCTACCCTTCCACGGTGCCCTCAGGACCACCCGGCGTCCCGGACCGGATCTTCCACCTGGCACTCGCGACCGAGTGGGAGGCCGCACAGCGGTCGGGCTCGTACACGACCTCGACGCTCGGCCGCAGCCTGGCGGAGGAGGGGTTCATCCACGCCTCTCGGGCCGACCAGTGGCCGGGAGTCCGGGAACGGTTCTACGCCGACGTGACCGAGCCGCTCGTGCTCCTGGTGATCGACACGGCCCGCCTCGACGTCCCGGTCGTGGCGGAGCCGGTGCCTGACTCGATGGAGACGTTCCCGCACATCTACGGCCCCTTGCCGGCCGCGGCCGTCGTCCAGGCACTTGCGGTCGACGGATCCGGGCGGACCGAGGCGCAGCCGTCCTTCAGCCGGCTCTTCCTGGGCGAGATGCTGCGCAACGCGATGCTGGGGTTGCTGCTCATCGTGACGGTGACCATCGGAGTCCTCGTCGGTCTGGCATTCGGTTCCGGCATGGGCGTGTGGTTCGGCTTCCTGGTCGCCGTGGCCGTCGGCGTGCCGCTCGTGGTCCGGCTCTACCGACGCAGCTGACCCGCTGTGCTCACACGGCGACCCGCCACCCGTCGGCGTCGACCTCGCACACGACGTAGTGACAGTTGGGCAGGTCACCAGACCCCTCGGAGTCCGGGCTGAAGCGTCCCAGCATCGCCTGGATGACGCCGCCGTGACTGATGACGAGCACGGTCTCCCCGCGGAAGGTGTCAGCCACTGACTCGAGGACGGGCAGCACCCGCGCGCACGTCTCCTCCCCGCTCTCGCCGCCGGGCATGGCCGCCGCCAGGTCACCCCGCCGCCACGACGTCATGACCGGCTCGGCGACCGAGGCGTCGAACGGCTTCCCGTACATGTCGCCGACATGGATCTCGTGCAGTCCCTCGCGCACGCTCATCTCCACCCCGAGTGCACCGGCGGCGAGCTCGCCCGTCTGTACCGCGCGCGAGAGGTTGCTGGACACCACCGCGGCGACCCGCTGGCCGCTCAGCTCCTCGCCGAGCCGCCGCGCCTGGGCGCGTCCGCGCGTCGTCAGGCTGCCGCCCTCGACGCCGGCCCGGTCGGCCTCGTACTCCGTCTCACCGTGCCGCGCGAGGATGATCCGGGCGGCGCACTGCAGGTCGGACATGCGCCGAGTTAACCAGGCGCTGGGCACACTGGAGGACGTGCAGATCGAGTCCGTCTGGGACTATCCCCGGCCCCCGCGCGTGGAGCCGACCGACGAGCTCGTCGAGGTGGTCCTCGGCGGCGAGGTGGTCGCCCACACCACGTCCGCCCTGCGCGTGCTCGAGACCAGCCACCCGCCGACGTACTACCTCCCCCGCATCGCGTACGCCGACGGAGTGCTGCAGCCAGCCGCCGGATCGAGCTTCTGCGAGTGGAAGGGCCGCGCGGCGTACTTCGACCTGGTCGCGGGCGGGCGTCGCGCGGGTCGCGCCGCCTGGACCTACCCCGAGCCGTCGTCGGGGTTCGAGGTCCTCCGCGACCACCTCGCGGTGATGCCGGGCCAGGTCGACGAGTGCCGGGTGCACGGCGAGCGCGTGACGCCGCAGGACGGCGGCTTCTACGGCGGCTGGATCACCACCCGGGTTCGTGGGCCGTTCAAGGGCGCGCCAGGCACCTTGCACTGGTAGCGCCGCCCCTCAGTCGAGGTCGTTGGCCTTCCGGATCACGTCGACGATCCCGCTCATGATCTCGGTGAGGCCGAAGTCCTTGGGGGTGTAGACCGCGGCCACGCCCTGGTCCTCCAGCGCCCGTGCGTCCGAGGTGGGGATGATCCCGCCGACGATCACCGGCACGTCGCCCAGCCCGGCCTCCCGGAGCCCGGACAGGACCGCGGGCACCAGCTCCATGTGCGAGCCGGACAGGATGGACAGACCCACGCAGTGCACGTCCTCGGCCACCGCGGCGGCGACGATCTGCTCCGGCGTGAGGCGGATGCCCTGGTAGATGACCTCGAAGCCCGCGTCCCGTGCCCGGACGGCGACCTGCTCCGCCCCGTTGGAGTGCCCGTCGAGACCCGGCTTGCCCACGAGCAGGCGCAGCCGGCCGCCGAGCTCGTCGCCGGTCCGCTTCACCTTGGCCCGCACCGCGGCGAGCTCCTCGCCGGACTGGCCGATCGACTGGGCCACGCCCACGGCGCCGCTGACGCCGGTCGGTCCGCGGTACTCACCGAACACCTCGCGCAGCGTGCCGGCCCACTCGCCCGTGGTCGCGCCGGCACGGGCCGCCGCCAGAGTGGGAATCACCAGGTTCGTGTCGGTCTTCGCGGCAGCCGCGAGCTCGGCCAGCGCCTCGGCGACCTCGGACTCGTCCCGCTGGCCCTTCCACGCCTGCACGCTGGCGATCGCGGTCTGCTCCGCCTCCGGGTCGGCGGCCATGATCGCGCCGTCCAGGTCCGCGGTCAGCGGGGACGGCTCGGTCGACTCGAACTTGTTGACCCCGACGATGATCTCCTCGCCGGCCTCGATCCGGGCCCGGCGCGCGGCGTGCGAGGAGACCAGCTCGCCCTTCATGTACTCCACGGCGGCGATCGCCCCGCCGAGCGCCTGGACACGATCGATCTCGGCCTTCGCGCCGGCCACGAGCTCGGACACCTTCGCCTCGATCACGTGGGAGCCGTCGAAGATGTCGTCGTGCTCGAGGAGGTCGGACTCGAAGGCCAGCACCTGCTGGAGCCGCAACGACCACTGCTGGTCCCACGGCCGGGGAAGACCGAGCGCCTCGTTCCAGGCGGGGAGCTGCAGGGCGCGGGCTCGGGCGCTCTTCGACAGCGTCACGCCGAGCATCTCCAGCACGATCCGCTGCACGTTGTTCTCCGGCTGCGCCTCCGTGAGTCCCAGGCTGTTGACCTGCACGCCGTACCGGAAGCGCCGCATCTTCGGGTCCTCGACGCCGTACCGCTCCCGGGTGATCTCGTCCCACAGCTGGACGAAGGCGCGCATCTTGCACGTCTCCTCGACGAACCGGACGCCGGCGTTGACGAAGAACGAGATCCGGCCGACGACTGATCCGAAGTCCTCGGCCGACACCTGACCGGAGCCCCGCACCTCATCGAGCACCGCGATCGCGGTGCAGAGGGAGTAGGCCAGCTCCTGCGTCGGCGTCGCCCCCGCCTCCTGCAGGTGGTAGCTGCAGATGTTGATCGGGTTCCACTTCGGGATCTGGTGGACCGTGTAGGCGATCATGTCGGCGATCAGCCGCATCGAGGCCTCGGGCGGGAAGGCGTAGGTCCCGCGGGAGAGGTACTCCTTGATGATGTCGTTCTGGGTGGTGCCGGCCAGCTGCGCCGCCACCTCCTCGGGCGTGCTGTCGGGGTTCTGCTCCTCGGCCACCACCTGGTAGAGCGCCAGCATCCACATGGCCACCGCGTTGATCGTCATCGAGGTGTTCATCTCGGTGAGCGGGATGCCCTCGAAGAGCTGGCGCATCTCGCCGAGGTGCGGGATCGGGACGCCGACCTTGCCGACCTCGCCGCGCGACATGGGCGAGTCGGGGTCGTAGCCGGTCTGGGTCGGCAGGTCGAAGGCGACCGAGAGGCCGGTCTGGCCTTTCGCGAGGTTGGTCCGGTACAGCGCGTTGGACGCGGCCGCGGTGGAGTGACCGGCGTAGGTGCGCATCACCCAGGGCCGGTCCTTCTGCGGGCGCCCCGACTCCGTCGCTTCGCTCATGAGCCGAGCCTAGAGCGATAGTTACCGGCTGGTCACCGGTCTCGGTGTGGGGTTAGCCACCCCTGGGGCGATGAGGTCAGGCGCTCGCGGCGGCGCGCTCGACCTCGACGAAGCGGATCAGCCCGGAACGGTGCAGCATCCGGCGCACGCTGGGGCCGCAGCCGCGCAGGGTGACGTGGTGGCCGGTGTGCGCGGCACTGCGGCTGGCGAAGGCGAGCACACGCAGGGCGGTCAGGTCGATGACGTCCACGTCGGTGAGGTCGACGATGATCTCGTGCTCCGGACCGCTCAGGTGGCTCCACAGGGCGTCTCGCACGGCCCAGGTGCTGCGCGCGTCGAAGTCACCGTGGAGCGCCAGCGTGCTGTCGCTGTCGACCAGTTCCATCGTCCTGCCCCGTTCCTGGGCCTCGTGACCCGGTCCGTCGGTGACCCACCGTGGCCGGGTGGAGACCCTGCCACCCACTATGACGCGCGACCTCCCTGCAAGGTTGCCTTGATTCCAGAAAGATTGTCGCGCCGCCGGGCGTCCGGACGGCTCACCCTGTCGGCACACGGAGTGGGGACGGCTTAAGGTCGGCGCATGGTCAACCTCACCCGCATCTACACCCGCACCGGCGACGGGGGGTCGACCCGGCTCGGTGACTTCAGCGAGACCAGCAAGACCGATGCCCGGCTGGCGGCGTACGCGAACGTCGACGAGACGAACGCGACGATCGGCGTGGCGTTGACCACCGACATGGACGACGACGTACGGCGGGTGCTCGTCCACGTGCAGAACGACCTCTTCGACGTGGGCGCCGACCTGTGCACCCCGGTGGTGCTGGACCCTGAGCACCCGCCGCTGCGGATCGAGCAGGACTACATCGACCGACTCGAGCAGTGGTGCGACCAGTACAACGAGGACCTGCCGAAGCTGCGCTCGTTCATCCTCAACGGCGGGACGCCGACCGCCGCTCACCTGCACCTCGCCCGCACCGTCTGCCGACGGGCCGAGCGGGCCGGCTGGGTGGCCTGGAGCGAGTACGCCGACTCGATGAACGCGCTGGCGATCACCTACCTCAACCGGCTGTCCGACCTGCTGTTCATCCTGGCGCGCTACGCGAACCGGTCCCAGGGCGACGTGCTCTGGGTCCCGGGAGGCGAGCGGAGCGAGCCGACCCAGACGGCCGGAGGCGAGCGGAGCGAGCCGACCCAGACGGCCGGAGGCGAGCGGAGCGAGCCGACCCAGACGGCCGGAGGCGAGCGCGGTGGGCAGGAGGAGTGACGTGCGGAGGCTGATCGGGCTGATCCTCGCCCTCCTGCTGCTGGCGCCGGCGCCGGCCCTGGCGGCGTACGACCTGCCGCCCACCGGCACCGACCTCGACTACCAGCTCGGCGGCGACGCCTCGGTGCCCGACCGCGTCGGCGTCGTCGTCCGCGACCGCACCTCCGACCCGCTCGAGGGCGTCTACAACATCTGCTACGTGAACGGCTTCCAGACCCAGCCGGGCCAGAAGCGGTTCTGGCACCGCCACTGGAAGCTGGTGCTCAAACGGGACGGGAGACCGGTCGTCGACTCCGTCTGGGGCGAGTGGCTCCTGGACACCCGGACGCACGCCAAGCGCAAGGCGCTGGCGCGGATCATGGGCCGGTGGACGGGCGGATGTGCCGCCGACGGCTTCGCCGGCGTCGAGTACGACAACCTCGACTCGTTCTCGCGCAGCCACGGCCTCGTCAGCCGGAGCGACAACCGGAAGTACGCCGCCCTGCTCGTCGGTCGCGCGCACGACGCCGGTCTCGCGGCGGGGCAGAAGAACTGGGCCGAGTGGGACGGCACCACCGTGGGCTACGACTTCGCCATCGCGGAGGAGTGTGGCCGTTGGCACGAGTGCGGCAGCTATGTCGACTCCTACGGCGACCGGGTCTACGTGGTGGAGTACCGGCGCAAGGACTTCCGGCGCACCTGCGCGAGCTGGGGCGACCGCCTCGCTGTGGTCCTGCGTGACCTCGACCTGACGCCCGGTGGGGTCCACGCCTACTGCTGATCGACCTCGGAGTCGCTCAAGCGGAAGGCCGCGGCGGTCCCCCCGCCGATCAGCACCATCCCCAGCGCTCCCCACGGCACGAAGATGTGATCGGCCCGGACGAGCAGCGCGCCGCCGACGAGCACGGCTGCAGCTGTCGCGGCGACCTGACCCCGGCGCCGCAGGAGCAGGTCGAGCGAGACCAGGAGGGTGGCCACGACCAGGCACCAGGCACCCACCTGTCCCAGGCGTCCCCCGATCGCGAAGACGGAGTTCAGCTCCTGCGGTCGGGGCACGCCTGGCCCCAGTCGCCAGGTGACGTAGCCCGCGCCGATGCCGTCGAGCACGTCGAGCGCGGTGTACGCCGTGGCGTAGCCGTACGCCGCGAGGCGCACCAGCCAGGCCAGCGGATCGGGACGGCCCCGCACGACGGCAGCCAGGGCCACGCCCAGCAGCGGGAAGACGAACAGCCCTGCGACGTGGAGCCAGGTCCAGCGCGGCGCCGTGGCGGAGGTCAGGTGCATCGGGTGGAGCACGCCGGCCAGCCCGAGGAGCACCCCGGGGACGGCCAGCAGAACCCAGCGGGATCTCCCGGTCATGCCGCCACTCTCCCATCTCGTGGCCGGGCGGCCGGCACCGTGAGGGCCGCCGGGACCAGCACGGCGACGACCACCCAGAGCGAGTCGAGGGTCCCGACGTGGTTGCCGACGAAGCCGACCAGGGGTGGGCCGGTGAGGAAGGCGGCGTACCCGATCGTCGAGACGACGCTCACCCGGGCCGCGGAGCGTGCCGGGTCGTCGGCCGCGGCGCTCATGCCGACCGGGAAGCCCAGGGAGGCGCCGGCGCCCCAGAGCAGGATCCCGAGCACGACGACCGGACCGCTTCCCAGCACGATCAACGCCACCCCGGCGATCGCGGCAAGGATCGTCGCCCAGAGCACCGTCGGCCGGCCGTAGCGGTCGAGGGCGCTGGCGCCGAGGAAGCGCACGGCCGTCATCGATGCCACGAACGCCGCAAAGCCGGCGACCCCGAGCGCGTGGCTGGTTCGGTGCCCGTCGACCAGCGCGACGGCGAGCCAGTCGTTCGCGGTGCCCTCCGTCATCGCGAGCGCCAGCACCATGAGGCCGATGACGAGGGTGCGCGGCTCGAGCCACGCCCTTCTCGCCCTCACCGGCTCCTCGACCCGCGGCGACACCGGGAGGAATTCCGCCGAGCTGCGCCACGACCCCAGCCCCGCGACGGCGGCGACGACGCTCAGGTGGGCGAGCGGTGGGATCCCGAGCGCGACCGCGCCGGCACCACCGAGCGCTCCGACGACGGTGCCGAGGCTGAACCCCGCGTGGAACTTCGGCATGACCGAGCGGCCGAGCCGACGCTCGACCTCGGCAGCCTCGACGTTCATCGCCACGTCCCAGGAACCGGTCCCCATGCCGTAGGAGAACAGGCCGACCACGGTCAGGGGCAGGACGCCCACCGCGGTGCCCAGGCCGGCCAGGAGCAGGCCGCCCGCGGCGAGCGCGGTGCCGCCGCGCACGACCCGAATACTCCCCCAACGCTCGATCGTCGCCCCGGTGGTGGGCAGCGCCACCAGGGAGCCGCAGGCGATCGCGAGGAGCACGAGGCCGAGCGCGCCGTTGGACAGGTCGAAGTCGCCACGCAGGTCGGGGATGCGGGAGGCCCAGGAGGCGAAGCACCAGCCGTTGAGCGCGAAGGACCACGCCACCGCCGTACGAGCGGACCGGGCGCCGGGCGGGGATGCCGCCCTGCTCATGTCTCGGGGCTCACACCGTGGTCTCGGTGCTCGGCGGCGAGGACTCCAGCCAGGACTGGAAGCCCAGCAACGACGTCGGCGCCATGGCGAGCTCGATGGTCCCCTCCGGCGCCGTGCACTGAGCGATGACGTGCCCGGGGTACAGCGCCATCTGCTCGACACGGGCGGGCTGACGTCGGCCGTCGTAGGCCAGGGCCCGTCTCGACCAGGTGCGCTTGGGTCGGGCGGAGAGGGAGAAGACCCGGAACCACTCCAGGTCCTCGCCCGAGTATCGACCCAGCCCGAGAAGCCAACCGCGCCCGACCCTCTCGGCCCGGACGCGGTAGCTCAGCTCGAAGGTCCCACCCTTGCGGGACAGGAACCGGCGACGGGCGATGAGGGCGACGGCGTAGCCGAACAGCAGGGCGAGCAGGACGCCGGCCAGGTCGAGTGACCACTGCCACACCGGCATCTAGCCAGGCCCTCCTCCGCTCGCGTTGTGCCGGAACTCTAGCCGTGGGATCAGGACGTGTGCTCGGCGGCCCGGATGCGGGCCTCCGCCCAGGCCACCCGGTCGGCGGCCGCCGCACCCTCGTCGGACTCCGCGGCCTCCAGGTCGGACCGGGCCTGCTCGACGTCGATCTCGCCGCCCAGCTGGGTGAACTCCGAGAGGATGGACACCCGGTTGTTGGCCACCGAGATGAACCCGTCACCGACCGCGGCGACGACCTGCTCGCCGTCGACCGTGTCCAAGGTCAGCACGCCCGCCGCCAGCGCGGAGAGCACCGGCGTGTGGTTGCGCAGCACGCCGATGTCGCCCTCCATGGTCCGGGCGATGACCATGGTGGCCTCACCGGACCACACGGTCCGGTCGGCCGCCACGAGCTCCACGTGGAGCTGGTCGTTGTTGTCCGCCATCGCCGACCTCAGAGGTTCTTCTGGATGTCGGCCCACTTCTGCTCGACGTCGTCCAGACCGCCGCACATGAAGAACGCCTGCTCGGCCACGTGGTCGTACTCACCCTCGGCGATCTTGTTGAACGCCTCGATGGTCTCCGACACGGGGACCGTCGAGCCCTCGATGCCGGTGAACTGCTTCGCCACGTAGGTGTTCTGCGACAGGAACCGCTGGATGCGCCGAGCGCGGGACACGATGATCTTGTCCTCTTCGGAGAGCTCGTCGACACCGAGGATCGCGATGATGTCCTGGAGCTCCTTGTTGCGCTGCAGGATCTGCTTGATCCGGATGGCGCAGTCGTAGTGCTCCTGCCCGATGTACTGGGCGTCGAGGATCCGCGAGGTCGAGGTCAGCGGGTCCACCGCCGGGTAGATGCCGAGCGAGGCGATCTCGCGCGACAGCTCGGTCGTGGCGTCCAGGTGGGCGAACGTCGTTGCCGGGGCCGGGTCGGTGTAGTCGTCGGCCGGCACGTAGATCGCCTGCATCGAGGTGATGGAGTGACCACGCGTCGAGGTGATGCGCTCCTGGAGCACACCCATCTCATCAGCCAGGTTCGGCTGGTAGCCCACCGCGGACGGCATGCGGCCCAGCAGCGTGGAGACCTCGGAACCGGCCTGGGTGAAGCGGAAGATGTTGTCGATGAACAGCAGCACGTCCTGCTTCTGCACGTCGCGGAAGTACTCCGCCATCGTCAGCGCGGACAGGGCCACCCGCAGGCGCGTGCCCGGCGGCTCGTCCATCTGACCGAACACCAGGGCGGTCTGCCCGATGACGCCGGCCTCCTCCATCTCCACGATCAGGTCGTTGCCCTCACGGGTGCGCTCGCCGACACCGGCGAACACCGACACACCACCGTGGTCCTTCGCGACCCGCGCGATCATCTCCTGGATCAGCACGGTCTTGCCGACGCCGGCGCCGCCGAACAGGCCGATCTTGCCGCCCAGCACGTACGGCGTGAGCAGGTCGATGACCTTGATGCCGGTCTCGAACATCTGGGTCTTGGACTCCAGCTGGTCGAAGGCCGGGGCCTTGCGGTGGATGCCCCACCGCTCCTTGACGTCGAGGGTCTCGCCGTCCTCGAGGTTGAGGCACTCGCCGAGGGTGTTGAACACGTGACCGAGCGTGGCGTCGCCGACGGGCACGGTGATGGGCTCACCGGTGTCCTTCACCTGCGCGCCGCGGACCAGGCCGTCGGTGGGCTGCAGCGAGATGGCGCGGACCATGCCGTCGCCGATGTGCTGGGCGACCTCCAGGGACAGCGTCTTGGTCTCGCCGCCGAGCTCCAGCTCGCACTCGAGCTTGTTGTACATCTCCGGCATCGAGTCGGTCGGGAACTCCACGTCCACGACCGGGCCGATGACCCGCGCGATCCGGCCGCTGGCCGTTCCCGACTTCTTCTCTTCAACAGTGGCAGTCATGTCTCATTCACTCCCTGCTTGGGCATCGGCGAGGGCGTTCACGCCACCGACGATCTCGCTGATTTCCTGGGTGATACCGGCCTGGCGGGCCTGGTTGGCGATTCGGGTGTACTTCTTGATCAGCTCATCTGCGTTGTCCGTCGCGGACTTCATCGCCTTCTGACGGGCAGCCAGCTCGGAAGCGGCGGCCTGCAGCAGGGAGAAGAAGATCCGGGACTGGACGTACTGCGGGAGCAGCTTGTCCAGCACAGCCTCCGGCGAGGGCTCGAACTCGTACAGCGGGAGCACCTCGTCACTGGCCGGCTTCTCCTCGCCCTCGACGATCTCGAGGGGAAGCAGCCGCACGGCAGTCGGCTCCTGGACGAGCATCGAGCGGAAGCGCGTGTAGACCACGTGCACCTCGTCGACGCCTTCGGCATTCTCCTGGGCGTCCTCGAGGAAGGCCGCGATCAGCTCGGCGCCGATCTCGTGGGCCGCCTCGTAGCTCGGCTGGTCGGAGAAGCCCGTCCAGCTCTTGACGATCTCGCGGTCACGGAACCGGAAGTAGGCCTCGCCCTTGCGGCCCGCGATGTAGATGCGGGCCTCCTTGCCCTCGTCCTTCAGCTTCTCGACGAGGCGCTCGGCCTCCTTGATGACGCTGGAGGAGTAGGCGCCGGCCAGACCTCGGTCGGAGGTCACGATCAGGACGGCCGCCCGCACCGGGTTCTCCGACTCCTTGGTCATGGGGTGGTCGACCGAGCTGTAGGTCGCCACCGCCGAGACCGCGCGGGTCAGCTCCCGGGCGTACGGCGCAGCGGACTGAGCCCGCTGCTGCGCCTTGATGATGCGGGACGCAGCGATGAGCTCCATGGCGCGCGTGATCTTCTTCATCGACTCGGTCGACTTGATCCGCGCGCGGTACTCGCGCAACGACAGGGCCATCAGCAGCCACCTCCGTGGATGCGCTCACTCACAGCTCAAGACCTCTTCTGCTTGACGATCTGCTCCTGGTCCTCGTCCTCCAGCGCCTCGGCGGGCGCCTCGGAACCGACCTTGATGGAGCCGCCCTCGGAGGTCTCGAACTGGTCGAGGAAGGAGTCGTAGGCCTCCTCCAGGGACTTCTCGGTGTCGTCCTCGAACTTCAGGGACTCCCGGATGGTCGAGAGGATCCCCTCGTGCGAACGGCGCAGGTAGTCCAGGAACTCCGACTCGAAGCGCAGCACGTCGTCGGTCGGCACCTTGTCCAGGCGACCGGTGGTGCCGAGCCACAGCGAGCAGGTCATCTCCTCGAGCGGGTACGGCGAGTACGCCGGCTGCTTGAGCAGCGCCATCAGTCGCTGTCCGCGGTCCAGCTGCTGCCGCGACGCCGCGTCGAGGTCGGAGGCGAACATCGCGAACGCCTCCATCGCGCGGAACTGCGCCAGGTCGACCTTCAGCGAACCGGTGACCGACTTCATCGCCTTGGTCATGGCCGCACCACCCACTCGCGACACCGAGACACCCACGTCGATGGCGGGGCGCTGGTTGGCCGCGAACAGGTCCGACTGCAGGAAGATCTGGCCGTCGGTGATCGAGATGACGTTGGTCGGGATGTACGCCGAGACGTCGTTGGCCTTGGTCTCGATGATGGGCAGGCCGGTCATGGAGCCCGAGCCGAGCTCCTCCGACAGCTTGGCGCACCGCTCGAGCAGGCGGCTGTGCAGGTAGAACACGTCGCCGGGGTAGGCCTCGCGACCCGGCGGGCGGCGCAGCAGCAATGACACGGCGCGGTAGGCCTCGGCCTGCTTGGTCAGGTCGTCGAACACGATGAGGACGTGCTTGCCGTCGTACATCCAGTGCTGGCCGATGGCCGAGCCGGTGTAGGGCGCGAGGTACTTGAAGCCCGCCGAGTCCGACGCCGGGGACGCGACGATCGTCGTGTACTCCAGCGCGCCGGCCTCCTCGAGCGCACCGCGGACGGCTGCGATCGTGGAGCCCTTCTGACCGATGGCGACGTAGATGCAGCGCACCTGCTTGGCCGGGTCACCGGAGTCCCAGTACTGCTTCTGGTTGATGATCGTGTCGATCGCGATGGTCGTCTTGCCGGTCGAGCGGTCGCCGATGATGAGCTGGCGCTGGCCGCGGCCGATCGGGGTCATCGAGTCGATGGCCTTGATGCCGGTGGCGAGAGGCTCGTGGACCGACTGACGCGCCATCACGCCGGGCGCCTGGAGCTCCAGGGCGCGGCGCTCCTCGCTCTCGATCTCGCCGAGACCGTCGATCGGGGTGCCGAGCGGGTCGACCACGCGGCCCATGAAGCCGTCGCCGACCGGGACCGAGAGGATCTCGCCGGTCCGACGGACCGTCTGGCCCTCCTCGATCTTGTCGAAGTCACCCAGGACGACGACACCGATCTCTCGGGTGTCGAGGTTCAGGGCGATGCCGAGCGTGCCGTCCTCGAACTCGAGGAGCTCGTTGGCCATGGCCGACGGCAGACCCGACACACGTGCGATGCCGTCGCCGGCGGTCGCCACCGTGCCGACCTCTTCCTTGCTGGCCGCCTCGGGCTGGTAGTCCGCGACGTACTTCTGCAGTGCGTCGCGGATTTCCTCCGGACGGATCGAAAGCTCCGTCATTTCGTCCCTACTTCCTGTTCCTCGAAACTCGATTGAAACTCAGCTGAATCTTGGGGTGTGGGTCAGCCGACGAGACGCCGGCGGGCGTCGGTCAAGCGGCTGGAGATGGTGCCGTCGATGACGTCGTCGCCGATCTCGACCCGGACCCCGCCGAGCACGGTGGGGTCGACGACCTCGTTGACGTGGACCGTGCGGTCGTAGGCCTTGGACAGCGCCTCGACGAGGCGGCTCCGCTCGGCGTCCGCCAGCGGCTGGGTGACCCGGACGGTGGCCACGCTCTGACCCACCACGTCGGCCGCGACCTCGCGGTACGTCGAGAGGGCGAGCGTGACGGTGCGGTAGGTGCCCCTCAGCGCCTGCTTGGTGAGGGTCGCCGTCGCCGGCAGGACCTTCTTCCCCAGCAGGGAGTCCACGAGCGCCGACTTGTCCTCGGCGCTGCGCGCCGGGTTGGCCAACGCCTCGCGGAGCTCGCCGTTCCCGTTGACCATCTGACCGACCTGGAACAGCTCGTCGACCACGCGGTCGCCGTCCTTGCCGGCGGAGAGGACCGCAGCGATCTCGCTGAGTCGCTCCAGGGAGTCCGGCAGGTCGCGGCTGAGCGTCCAGCGCTGGGCCACAGCGGTGGCCACGAGCGACGAGGTCGCCTCGCCGGCCTGGTCACCGAGCACGTCGCGCATGAGGCCCTGCTTGGCCTCCGCCGGCAACGAGGCGTCGGAAGCGACGCGTCGCAGGGTCGGCTCCGCGCGCAGCGCCTGCGCGACGCTGAAGAGCTCAGCGCCGAGCGTCGCGGCGTCGGCCCCGCCGTCCACCGCTCCGGAGAGCTCGGACTGCAGGGTCGCCAGGGCGCCCGCTGAGGCTCCGCGCAGCTCCATCAGCTGGCTCCGCTCGTGCTCGCTGCCTGAGCGGCATCCGCGGCGTCGAGGCCTTCGATGAAGCGCTCGACCACCCGCGACTGCCGGGCCTCGTCCTCCAGGGACTCCCCGACGATGCGGCCGGCGAGCGTCGTGGCGAGGGTGCCGACCTCGGCGCGCAGCGAGACGACCGCGGACTTGCGGTCGGCCTCGATCTGCGCGTGGGCGTTCTCGACGATCCGAGCCGCCTCGGTCTTGGCCTGCTCGCGGGCCTCGGCGACGATGGCCGCCCCCTGCTCGCGGGCCTCCTCACGGATGCGCGCCGCCTCGTGGCGGGCGTCGGCCAGCTGGGCCTTGTACTCCTCCTCGGCCTTGTGGGCCTCGGACTTGGCGTCGTCGAGCTCCGCGAACTGGGCACGGATCGCGTCCTGACGGGCGGTCATCGCGCGGTTGATCGGCGGGATGACGAACTTCGCCAGGATGAAGAACATCAACGCGAAGGCGATGAGCTCCACGAAGAACGTCCCGTTGGGCAACAGGAAGTTGGGAGCCATCGGTACTACTGGCGTCACAGCCATCACAACGTCCTTACTAGTCGGGCCAGGTCAGCTCGGATGAACCGGAGCCTCACTTGCCGAGGACGAAGACGAACAGTGCCATGAAAGCGAGGTTGATGAAGAACATCGCCTCGACCAGGCCGACGGTCAGGAAGAAGATCGTCTGGAGACGACCCTGAGCCTCGGGCTGACGGGCCACGCCCTCGATGTACGACGACCCCGCGAGACCGTCACCGACGCCGGCGCCGATCGCGCCACCGGCGAGCGCCATGCCACCGCCGATGAAGGCGCCGGCGGTCTTGATCGCGGAATCCAAAGTTGCGCTGTCTGCCACTTGTTTCTCCTTGTGTTCGCACCGGCTGCTCCGGTGCCCCTTCGTGGGTCTCTGGGTGGTGCTCTGGACTTGTGGGGTGGGTCGTGGACAGCCGCGGCCTACGCGGCGACCGGGGCCTTCTCGTCATGGGGAGCGCCATCGGCCTCCGAGTGCTCCTCGTGCTCGTCGTGACCGGCACCGGCCATGGCGAAGTAGAGGACGGTCAGCAGCGCGAAGATGAAGGCCTGGAGCCCGCCGATCGCCATGTCGAAGAGCTTCCAGACGATGTTCGCGATCGGCATGCCGAAGTACCACGGGATCGCGGCGATCAGCGCCAGCATGATGCCGCCGGCGAAGATGTTGCCGAAGAGTCGCAGCGCCAGGGTGACCGGCTTGACGAGCTCCTCGAGGATGTTGAGCGGAAGGAGCACCGGGTAGGGCTGCAGGAAGTGGCTGAGGTAGCCCTTCAAGCCCTTGGTGCGGATGCCGTAGATCCAGACGCTCACGACCGCGAAGATCGCCATCGCGTACGTCAGGTTCGTGTCGGCGGTGGGAGCCGGGAGCAGGTGGGTGTCCTTGTTGAGCTCGGTCGGGACCAGCTCCAGCCAGTTGGCGAAGAGGATGAAGAAGAACAGCGAGATCGCCAGGGGCGCCACGAACGGGTGCACCTTGCCGAGGTTGTCCTCCACCTGCCGGTTGACCTCACCGACGACGCTCTCCCAGATGATCTGGATCTTGCTGGGAACGTGGTCCTCGGGGTCGCGCGTGAGGTAGCGGCGAGCGGCGAAGCCGAGGAGCAGCACCAGGAGACCAGCGAAGAGCGTGCTGATGATCGTGTCGCTGTTGAAGGTCTGACCCAGGAAGTGCCACTCAGGGTGCTCACCCGGGTGGATCTCGATCTCGGCGGGGAGGATCAGGCTCACTGCTGCTTCAGCTCCTTCAGCAAGGGGATGCTCGTCATCACCAGGGCGATGAGTCGGAAGAGGGCGAGGCCGAGCAGCAAGCCGATGCCGTCGGGCCACATGAGGACGGCGACACCGACCGCGACGACGGTCAGCACTGCCAGTCGGGTGATCGTGGAGGCCACCATCCGGCCCCTGGTCGGCTGCTCACCGGAGGAGATGATCCGCAGCAGCCACCACTCGGTGACCAGGTGGTTGAGCAGCCCGAGGCCGACGCCGATGGCGATCGCGGACGCCAGGCGCCACTCACCGAGCTGACCGGCGATCCAGAACGCCGCGACGGCGAGGGCGAGCGCGACCAGGATGGTCTTGCGCTGGTCCTTGAGGACACGCAGCGGGTTGCGGCTCTCGGTGCTGCTCGGCGACGAGGTGGGAGTGGTCATGGTCATGCCGCCTCACCCACGCGGGCCCAGGGCCGAGCGGACCCGGAGCCAGAAGCCGACACCGCCGGCGAGGATGCCGAGGGCCACGCCGACGAGGGTGAACGCCGGGCTCGTGTCGGCCGCGGAGTCGAGGAGCAGGCCCAGCCCGGTGCAGACGACGACACTGCCGGCGAGCAAGCCGCCGAGCCCGATGAGGTCGCGGCCGCCGAGGCCCGACGACGGACCCGGTCCGGCCCCAGCGCCAGGCGCAGGGTCAGCACGCTCATCATGCATCCACCCGGGTCGCTTTCTCGTGGGGACAAGTGGCCTCGGTCAGTTCCCACGGTGGAAGACGAATCCTTCTTCTGGCCGTCCCCAGCAATGGGCGAGCCGGCTGCAACGCGTAAGTGAGGAAACCTGGGGGAAGCCTTCCGCGCACGAGCCGGCAACGTCGCGAAACTATCACAGCGACCTGACCCGGCGAACCCCGGGACCAGCACCCTGGACACGGCTCCGGGCAGCGCCCGGATGGGGCTGATCCCGCCCACCCGGAGGGGGCTGTCGCGGAGCGCGGTCGTCATGTCGGCGGCCGATCTGTCGGGGGTTCTGGAGGTGTTTGTGAAAACTAGCACAAGCGCCGGGGACCGCCGAAATCGGGCTGGCTCAGTCGCGGTGGAGGACCAGGCGTCGCCTGTCGATGACCGGGACGACGAACGTGAGGCCGATCGTCAGGGCGGCCATCGCTCCCAGGCTCCACCACGTCCAGGTCTCCCGGTACAGGCTGATGAGCACGGTGCCGAAGCCGATGAGGGCCGCCCACAGCCACATGATGACCACGGCACGACGTTGCGAGTGCCCGATCTCGAGCAGCCGGTGGTGCAGGTGCTGCTTGTCCGGGGAGAACGGCGAACGGCCGGCTCGCGTCCGGCGTACGACGGCCAGGACGAGGTCGGACAAGGGGACGACCAGCACGAGGATCGGCAGCAGCAGGGGCAGGAAGAACACGACGGGGTTGACGCCACCATTGGCGCCGTTCGAGATCTCCGGGCCGGCCACACCGGTGGTGAGCGTGAGAGCGCTGGCGGACAGGACGAGACCGATGAGCATCGACCCCGAGTCACCCATGAACAGGCGGGCCGGGTGGAAGTTGTGCGGGAGGAAACCGGTGCAAGCCCCCGCCAGGGCGGCCGACAGCAGGGCCGGCGTCGTGGCCAGGCTGACGTGGTTGAGCGCGGAGAGCTGGTAGCTGAACAGGAAGAACGCCACTGCCCCGATGCCGATCACTCCGGCCGCCAGCCCGTCGAGCCCGTCGACGAAGTTGACGGCGTTGATCGTGGCGATCACCACGAACGCCGTGAGAAGGGCGCCCTGGTTGGGGTCGAGACTGAACTGCTGACCGTCGGGCAGCGGGAGGAACTGGAAGCGGATGCCGGAGAAGACGAGGTAGCCGACCGCCAGCACCTGTCCCCCCAGCTTGGCGGTCCAGTCCAGCTCCACGACGTCGTCGAGCACTCCGACGAGGCAGACGATGGATCCAGCCACCAGGACGCGTTGGGCGTCCTCGAAGACGAAGGTGCCGTCGCGGGAGAGGAACGGGAGCTCGCGGGCCACGAGGAAGGCCCCCCAGAGCCCGCCGAGCATCGCGATCCCACCGAGGTAGGGCACGGGCTCGTCGTGGACGTCCCGATCCCGGACCGCGGCCACGGCATGCGTGCGGATCGCGATCTCCCGGGCGATGACCGTCAGCAAGTAGGCGACCGATCCGGCGATCAGGAAGACCAGGAGGTACTCCTGCACCTCAGTCGCCGCCCTCGTCCACGCCGGGGTCCACACCGGGGTCCACACCGGGGTCCACACCGGGGTCACCGGGGTCCACACCGAGGACCGTGATGCCGTGGTCCGAGAGCGCCTCGTCGAGCGACTCGACCGAGAGCGCGCCGAGGCGGAGCAGGCGCGGCCGGTCCCCGGTCACGTCGAGGATCGTGGAGGCGAGGCCTCCGGAGACCGGTCCACCGTCGAGGATGACCGCGACGTCGTCGCCGAGCATCCGCTCCGCGGCGTCGGCGTCCTCGGCGGCCGGCTCCCCCGTCTTGTTCGCCGAGCTCACGGCCATCGGTCCGGTCCGCTCGAGCAGGGCCAGCGCGAGCGCGTGGTCGGGCATCCGCACCGCCACGGTGCCGCGGGTCTCACCCAGGTCCCACTGCAGGGACGCCTGCTGCGTGCAGACCAGGGTCAGCGGGCCGGGCCAGAACTCCTCGACCAGCGTCCGGGCGTAGTCCGGAACCCGGGAGGCGAGGGCGTCGAGCGTGGTGGTGGCGCTGACCAGCACCGGCGGTGGCATCTCGCGGCCGCGTCCCTTGGCGGCGAGCAGCTCGCGGACCGCCATCGGGTCGAAGGCGTCCGCCCCGACGCCGTACACCGTGTCGGTCGGCAGCACCACGAGCCGGCCCTTCTGCACCGCGACCGTCGCCGCGGACAGGGCCTCCTCCTGCTCCTCCTCGGTGCCGGTGGGCAGTCGTCGGGCCGAGCGCTGCGCTGTCACGCGCCTATCGTGCCAGCCTCGCCGTCACGAACCGCGGACGCCCGGACAAGTCCGGGTGGTCGGCGACGTCGGTCCAGCGACCGGTGGCCCGGAACACCGCCGGGGCGCTCTCTCCCTGGACGTCGGCGTGCTCGGCGCCCACCACTCCCCCCGGGCGCAGCAGCTCGGCGGCCCGTCGGGCGAGGACCCGCATGGCCACGAGGCCGTCCTCCCCGGAGAACAGCGCGAGATCGGGGTCGTGGTCGCGCGCCTCGGGCTCCACCGACTCCCAGGCCTCCAGCGGGATGTACGGCGGGTTGCACGTGACGACGTCGACCGTGCCGACCAGGTCCTCGAAGGCAGTCGCGAAGTCGCCCGGCCGCAGGTCGACACCCGTGCTGGCGAGGTTGCGCTCGGCCCAGGCGAACGCCCCCGGGTCGAGCTCGACCGCGTGGACGTCGGCGCCGGGCAGCTCGTCGGCGATCGCCGCCGCGATCGCCCCGGAGCCGGTGCAGAGGTCGACGACGCGACAGGTCCGGTTCTCGAGCTCCTGACGTGCGGCCTGCTCGATCGCCCAGCCCGCGAGCAGCTCGGTCTCGGGGCGCGGCACGAAGACCCCCGGGCCCACCGCGAGCGTGAGCCGCCGGAAGCCGGCCTCACCGGTGAGGTGCTGGAGCGGCACCCGCTGCGCACGGCGCGCCACCAGCGCGGCGTACGCCGTCGCGTCGTCCGGCCCCACCGTCTCGACCAGGGGCAGGCGCCCCGGGGGCACGCCGAGGGCGTGGGCGAGCAAGAGCTCGGCGTCGCGGCGGGGCGAGGCGCATCCTGCCGCGGTCAGCTCCTCGGTCGCCTCGGCCAGCAGGTCGCGGCGCGGCCGGGCGGTCACGACTCCAGAGCGGCGAGCCGCGCCTCGAGGTCGGCCTGGACGCAGGACTCGAGCACTGGCCCGAGGTCGCCGTCGAGCACCTGGTCGAGGTTGTAGGACTTGTAGCCGGTGCGGTGGTCGGAGATGCGGTTCTCCGCGTAGTTGTAGGTGCGGATCCGCTCGGACCGGTCGACGGTCCGGACCTGCGAGCGCCGGGCCTCGCTCGCCTCGGCGTCCGCCTCCTCCTGGGCGGCGGCCAGGAGGCGCGCCCGCAGGATGCGCAGGGCCTGCTCCTTGTTCTGGAGCTGGCTCTTCTCGTTCTGGCAGCTGACCACGATGCCGGTGGGCACGTGCGTGATCCGCACCGCGGAGTCGGTGGTGTTGACGCTCTGTCCGCCGGGGCCGCTGGAGCGGAAGACGTCGATCCGCAGGTCGTTCTCGTCCAGCTGGACGTCGACCTGCTCGGCCTCGGGCAGGACCAGGACGCCGGCGGCGCTGGTGTGCACCCGGCCCTGGGACTCGGTCACGGGCACGCGCTGGACGCGGTGGACGCCGCCCTCGAACTTGAGCAGCCCGTACGGCGCTTCGCCGGGCGCGGACGTGCCCCTGGCCTTCACCGCGACGGTGACGGACTTGTAGCCGCCCAGGTCGGACTCGGTGGCATCCAGGATCTCGACGGACCAGCCCTGCCGCTCGGCGTACCGGGAGTACATGCGCAGGAGGTCGCCGGCGAACAGCGCCGACTCCTCCCCGCCCTCCCCCGACTTCACCTCGAGGATCGCGTCCTTGGCATCGGCGGGGTCGCGCGGCACCAGCAGGTGACGGAGCCGCTCCTCGGCCACCGACTGACGCCGGGCCAGCTGCTCGGCCTCCTCGGCGAAGGCCGGGTCCTCGGCGCCGAGCTCGCGGGCCGCGCCGAGGTCCTCGCCGAGCTGGCGCCACTCGTCGTACGCCTTGGTGATCGCCAGGACCTCGGCGTAGCGCTGGTTCAGTCGCTTGGCCAGGTGCTGGTCGGAATGGATGGCCGGGTCGGCCAGCTGGGTCTCCAGCTCGGCGCGCTCGCCGAGCAGACCCACGACTGCCTCGAACATGCCGCTCCTCCTCGTCCGTGCCCCGACCAAATCACGAAGCGCCGGTCACCATGGAGGGTGACCGGCGCTGTGAGGGCAGCTACTTCTGAGCTGTCTCCTGCGAAGCCTTGGCGTAGCGCTTCTCGAACCGGGCGACGCGGCCGCCGGTGTCGAGGATCTTCTGCTTGCCGGTGTAGAACGGGTGGCACTGCGAGCAGACGTCGGCGTGCATGGAGCCGGCGCTCGCGGTGCTGCGGGTGGTGAACTGGGCGCCACAGGTACAGGTGACCTCGGTGACGGTGTAGTTCGGGTGGATGTCCTTCTGCATGGTGTCCTCTCCTGGTCGCCGGGTCGTGGCGCTGAGTGCGCCACGTGAACCGGAACCGACATGGCATTGTGCCACCGGCTCACCGTACGACGGTAATCCGGCGATACCCCTGCCACGGGTCACTCGGTCAAGCGCTGGCTGCCGCTCAGGTATTCCCGCAGGCGCAGGGGTCTCACTGGTCGCGGGACAGCAGGGCCTGCACCCTGGAGGCCAGCTCGCGCGGGCTGAACGGCTTGGTGATGTAGTCGTCGGCGCCGGAGTCGAAGCCGGTCTCGACGTCGGACTCCTGGGCACGCGCCGTCAGGAGGATGACCGGGAGGTCGGCCAGTGAAGGCTCGGCCCGGATCTCGCGGATGGCTTCGAGGCCGGAGAGCCCAGGCATCATCACGTCGAGCACGGCGAGGTCCGGGCGGTTGGCCCGACAAGCCTCCACCGCAGCGACACCGTCAGAGACAGCCACGATCTCGTGTCCGAGAGTCGAGAGCTTGAACTCCACGAGCTCACGGATGTCGACGTCGTCATCGGCGACCAGGATCCGCGCCACGTCTCCTCCTCCTACCGGGGCACGGTCGGTCCATGCTCCCCCCTTTGGTGCGCTGACCAGAGCCGCACGACCTCTTCATGGAGGCGACGCAAGCCTAGCGCCCTGCTGGTCCCGTGTCTCAGGACTCGTGGTTCGGGTCGTCCGAGCCGGTGGCGTCAGGCGCCGTCCTCCGAAGGCGTGGTGCGCTGGACCTGCATGAGGAACTCGATGTTGGTCTGCGCCTTCTTCAGCCGCTCCAGCAGGAGCTCGAGCGCCTGCTGTCCGTCGAGGGAGCCGAGCAGCCGCCGCAGCTTCCAGACGATCGCCATCTCCTCCTCGGAGAGCAGCAGCTCTTCGCGCCGCGTGCCCGAGGCGACGACGTCCACGGCCGGGAACAGCCGCTTGTCGGCGAAGTCCCGGCGCAGCCGGATCTCCATGTTCCCCGTCCCCTTGAACTCCTCGAAGATCACCTCGTCCATCTTCGAGCCACTCTCGATCAGGGCCGTGGCGAGGATGGTCAGCGAGCCGCCGTTCTCGATGTTGCGGGCAGCACCGAAGAACTTCTTGGGCGGGTACAGCGCTGCGGAGTCGACCCCGCCGGAGAGGATGCGGCCGCTCGCCGGAGCGGCGAGGTTGTACGCCCGGCCGAGGCGGGTGATGCCGTCGAGCAGCACGACCACGTCGTGACCGAGCTCGACCAGCCGCTTGGCCCGCTCGATCGCGAGCTCGGCCAGCATCGTGTGGTCGGAGGCCGGCCGGTCGAAGGTGCTGGAGATGACCTCGCCGTTGACGCTGCGCTGGAAGTCCGTGACCTCCTCGGGCCGCTCGTCCACGAGGACCACCATGAGGTGGCACTCGGGGTTGTTGGTGGTGATCGAGCGGGCGATCGACTGCATGATCATCGTCTTGCCGGCCTTGGCGGGCGAGACGATGAGCCCGCGCTGACCCTTCCCGATCGGCGCGGCCAGGTCGATCACGCGTCCGATCATGTTGGTCGGCTCGGTCTCCAGGCGCAGGCGCTCGGTCGGGGAGAGCGGCGTCAGCTTGGCGAACTCGACCCGGGTCCTGGCCGACTCGGGGTCAGCGCCGTTGACGGTGTCGATGCGCACCATCGGGTTGAACTTCTCCTTGCGCTCCCCCTCGCGAGGCTGGCGCACCTGGCCGACGAGCGCGTCGCCGCGCCGCAGCCCGAACTTCCGGACCATCGACATCGACAGGTACACGTCGTCGGGCCCGGCGAGATACCCCGACGTACGCACGAAGGCGTAGTTGTCGAGCACGTCGAGGATCCCCGCGGCCGGCAGCAGGACGTCGTCCTCGAGGACGGTCACGTCGGGCTCGTTGCGCGGCTGGCGGTTGCGGTCCCGGCCGCGACGGCGTCGGCTCCGGCCGGTGCCGTCCTGGTCGTCCCGATCGTTCTGCTGGTCGTTCTGCCGGTCGGACTGGTCGCTCTGCCGATCCTTCTGGGCCTGGTCCTTCTGGGCCTGGTCCTTCTGGCCCTGGTCCTTCTGGCCCTGGTCCTTCTTGCCCTGGTCCTTCTGGCCCCGCTGACCCTTCTGGCCGTCCTTCTGGCCGTCCTTCTGGCCGTCCTTCTGCTGGTCCCGCTGGCGGTCCCGCTGCTGGCCGCCCGACTGGTCCTGCTGCTGGTTCTTCTGGTTCTGGCCCTGCTTCTGCTTCTGGCGCTGCTGTCCCTGATCTTTCGTGGACTGGCCCTTCCCGGACTGGCCCTTCACGGACTTGTCCCACGACTCGTCGGTGGACTCGCGCGTGGGCTCGTCGGTCCCCCGGTCGGTCACGGCCGGCTCGTTTGCCGGCTCGCTCGCCCGCGGGGGCCGGTCGGCCTGAGCCGTCGGGCCGGACTGGCTGCCGGACTGGCTGCCGGACTGGCTGCCGGATTGGGCGGCCTTGATCGCGCTGATCAGGTCGGCCTTCTTCATCGAGCCGGCGCCGGGGACGCCCAGGCCGCCGGCGAGCTGCTTGAGGTCGGCGAGCAGCATGGTGCTCAGGCCGCCGGAACGCTTCTTGCCGCCGGCTGACGACTCGGCGGCCTGGGTCTCGGCGGCCTGGGTCTGGTCGGCGGTGGTGGATTCGGTCACGTGAGGTCCTTCCCACGGATCTGTGCCCCCCGGGTCCAGAGCGGCGCAGATGCGCGTCACCGAGCGGGCAGTTGGTGAGGATTGCCCCGGTCGGCGAGTGCTCAGCCGCTCCGGGAGGAACGCGCCGGATCGGGCCGAGGCCCGTGGCGCACCCGAAACATACCACCGCGGGCGGCGGGGTCGGCACGGCCGCCAGCGACGGTCCTCACTCCACGCGTACGCCGGCGAGGGCGACCGCGAGCGGCGTCGCGGACCACCCCTCGGGGCAGCGGCGCACCAGCTCCTCGGCCGGGAGCACCGTGTCGAAGGCGAGCACCGTGGGCCCGGCGCCGGAGATGGCCGCGGGGACGCCGTCGGCCCGCAGCGCACGCAGGAGCCCGAGCGACTCGGGCATCGCCGGCTCACGGAAGTCCTGGTGCAGCCAGTCGCGGGTCGCCCGGTGCAGGTGCTCGGGCTGGTCGTTGAGCGCCGCGACCAGCAGCCCCGTCCGCCCCGAGTTCGCGGCGGCGTCGGCGTGGGCGACCTGGTCCGGGAGCAGGGCGCGCGCGGTCCGCGTCTCCACGCCGACCGGGGGGACGAAGACGACGGTCGAGATCCGGGGGTCGACCCCGGCCCGGACGGCGAACCAGGCGTCGTCCTCCCGGCCGGCGACCGTGAGGCCGCCCAGGACCGCTGGAGCCACGTTGTCCGGGTGGCCCTCCAGGTCCGCGGCCAGCTCGAAGACGGCCTGGTCGTCCAGCAGCAGGCTGCCGCCGGCGACCAGGGCTCGCGCTGCGGCGACCCCGCCGACGATCGCAGCCGAGGACGAGCCGAGGCCCCGTGCGTGCGGGATGCGGTTCTCGCAGGTGAGCCGCAGCCCGGCAGGGTGGGCGTTCATCGCCTCGAACCCTGCGCGCATGGCTCGGACGACGAGGTGGGTCTCGTCGAGGAGGAGGTCGGAGGCGCCGTGGCCGGACACCGACACCGACAGCTCCTCCCCCGTGACCTCGACGGTCAGCAGGTCGCGGAGGTCGAGGGCGAGCCCGAGGGCGTCGTACCCCGGACCGAGGTTGGCCGAGGTGGCAGGGATGCTGACCCGGACCTCACCCTCGACGAAGGTCACGGCTGGACCTGCCCGGCAGTCAGGCCGGCTGCTCGGGCAGCGGCCTCGACATCGGCGTCCACCACCGCCTCGACGATGGTGCCGAAGTCCTCCAGCGCGGTGGCGGTGTCCTTGAGGCCGTGGCCGGTGACGGTGACGGCGACCGTGGTGCCGGCGTAGTCCTCTCCCCGGGCCAGCTCTGCCAGGAGCCCGGCGACGCCCGCAGCGGAGGCAGGCTCGACGAAGACCCCGTCGCGGGCCGCCAGCTCGCGCTGCGCGGAGAGGATCTGCGCGTCCGACACCGCGGCGAAGCGGCCCCCGGACTCCTCGGCTGCTGCCTCCGCGAGCTTCCAGGACGCGGGGTTGCCGATCCGGATCGCGGTGGCCTTGGTCTCGGGATCGGGGAACGGCTCCCCGGTGACCAGCGGAGCCGCGCCCTCGGCCTGGAAGCCGCGCATCACCGGACGCTTGGTGGCGCGGCCGAGGTCGGCGTACTGGCTGTAGCCGAGCCAGTACGCCGCGATGTTGCCGGCGTTGCCGACCGGGAGCAGGTGGAAGTCCGGAGCGTCGCCGAGGAAGTCGACGATCTCGAAGGCCGCGGTCTTCTGGCCCTCGAGCCGGACCGGGTTGACGGAGTTCACCAGCGCCACCGGGTAGTGCCAGGCGAGGTCACGAGCCATCTGGAGACAGTGGTCGAAGTTGCCCCGCACCATGATGATCTGCGCGCCGTGGACGATCGCCTGGGCCATCTTCCCGGCCGCGATCTTGCCCTCGGGCACGAGGACGAGCGGCTTGAGCCCCGCCTTCGCCGCGTACGCCGCCATGCTCGCGCTGGTGTTGCCGGTCGAGGCGCACACCACCGCCTGCGCACCGTCGTGCCGGGCCACCGAGATGGCCGCGGTCATGCCCCGGTCCTTGAACGAGCCCGTGGGGTTGTCCCCCTCCACCTTCAGCCACACCTCGGCCCGGGTCAGGCCGGAGAGCCACTCGGAGAAGACCAGCGGGGTGCCGCCCTCCCGCAGGGTGACGGCCACGAGTCCGTCCGGGATCTCGAGGAGGTCGCGGTACTCCTCGATCACGCCCTGCCAGCCGCGGGTCCGCCGGGGCGCGTCGCCGCTCATTCGTCCCCGCCCTCGACCCGCATGACCGAGGTGACCTCGCGCACGGTGTCCATCGCACGCAGCTGCTCGACGGTCGCGCTGAGGGCGGCGTCCGTGGCCGTGTGGCTGACGACTACGAGCTGGGCGTCCTCGTCGCGGCCCTCCTGGCGCACCGTCTGGATCGAGACGTCGTGGTCGGCGAACGCGTGGGCCACGGCGGCCAGGACGCCCGCACGGTCGTCGACGTCGATGGCCACGTGGTAGCGGGTGCGGGTGGCGCCCATCGCCAGCACCGTCCGGTCGGCGTACGCCGACTCCCCCGCGCCCCGGGTGCTGCCGAGCCGGTTGCGGGCGACCGTCACCAGGTCGCCGAGCACCGCGCTCGCGGTGGGGGCGCCACCGGCGCCGGGGCCGTAGAACATCAGCTGACCGGCCGCCTCGGACTCGACGAAGACCGCGTTGAAGGCCTCCCGGACCGAGGCCAGCGGGTGGGCCCTGGGGATCATCGCCGGGTGGACGCGCACCGAGACGCCCTCACCGACCAGCTCGGCGATCGCCAGCAGCTTGACGACGGAGCCCATCTCCCGGGCCGAGGTGACGTCGGCGGCGGTCACGTCGGAGATGCCCTCGCGGTACACGTCGTCCGCGCCGACCCGGGTGTGGAAGGCGAGGCTCGCGAGGATCGCCGCCTTGGCGGCCGCGTCGAAGCCCTCGACGTCCGCCGTCGGGTCCGCCTCGGCGTAGCCGAGGTCCTGGGCCTCCTCCAGCGCCTCGGAGAACCCGGCGCCGGAGGTGTCCATCCTGTCGAGGATGAAGTTGGTGGTGCCGTTGACGATGCCGAGCACCCGGGTCACCCGGTCACCGGCCAGCGACTCGCGCAGCGGCCGGAGGATCGGGATCGCCCCCGCGACGGCGGCCTCGTAGTAGAGGTCGCGGCCGGCCCGGTCGGCCGCCTCGTACAGGGCCGGACCGTCGGCGGCCAGCAGCGCCTTGTTGGCGGTCACGACCGACGCGCCGGACTCCAGAGCGGACACGATGAGGCTCCGGGCCGGCTCGATGCCGCCGATCACCTCGACCACCAGGTCGACGTCGTCGCGGGCCACGAGGCCGGCTGCGTCGGTGGTGAGCAGACCCTCGGGCACCTCGATCTCCCGCGTGGCGTCGAGCCGGCGTACGGCGACTCCGCGCAGCTCGACCGGCGCCCCGACCCGGGCCGTGAGGTCGTCGGCCTGCTCGAGCAGGAGGCGGACGACCTGCGAGCCCACGGAGCCGCAGCCCAGGACGGCCACGCCCAGCGGACGGGCCTTGTGCCCCTCGGTCACGAAAGATCACCCACGTCGGTTGCGAACAGGTCGTCCTCAGTCTCGCGCCGCACGATCACCCGCGCCTCCCCGTCCCGCACCGCGATCACCGGAGGCCGCAGTGCGTGGTTGTAGTTGGAGGCCATCGAGCGGCAGTAGGCGCCGGTGCCTGGTACCGCCAGGAGGTCGCCGGGAGCGATGTCGCCGGGGACGAACTCGTCCTTGACCAGGATGTCGCCCGCCTCGCAGTGCTTGCCGACGACCCGGGCCAGCACCGGGGCGACGTCGCTCGCGCGGTTGACCAGGGTGCAGGAGTAGTCGGCGTCGTAGAGGGCGGTGCGGATGTTGTCGCTCATCCCCCCGTCGACGCTCACGTAGAGGCGGGACGCGCCGCCGTCGAGCTCGACCTCCTTGACCGTGCCGACCGTGTAGACGGTGCAGCCGGCGGGTCCGGCGATGGCCCGGCCGGGCTCGATCGACAGCGCGGGCTGGGCGATCCCCAGCGCCCGGCACTCGTGCTCGACGATCGAGCCGATCTCGGCGGCCAGCTGCTCCGGGTCGGACGGATCGTCCTGGGTGGTGTAGGCGATGCCGAAGCCGCCCCCGAGGTCGAGCTCGGGTGGCTCCACCCCCACCTCGTCGACGATCCGGCGATGCAGGGAGAGGACGCGGCGCGTCGCGACCTCGAACCCGCTGGTGTCGAAGATCTGGCTGCCGATGTGGGAGTGCAGGCCGAGCAGCTCGAGTCCGTCGGCCGCGACCACCCGGCGTACGGCGTCCAGGGCAGCACCGGAGGTGATCGAGAACCCGAACTTCTGGTCCTCGTGGGCGGTGGCGATGTACTCGTGGGTGTGCGCCTCGACCCCGGCGGTCACGCGGACCAGCACGCCGACGCTCCGGCGCAGGTCGTCGGTGATCGTGACGAGTCGCTCGATCTCGAGACGGGAGTCGACGATGATCCGGCCGACCCCGGCGGCCACCGCCCGGCGCAGGTCGTGGGAGGACTTGTTGTTGCCGTGGTAGCCGATCCGGCTCGGGTCGAAGCCCGCCCGTAGCGCGACCGACAGCTCACCGTCCGAGCACACGTCGAGGCAGAGGCCCTCCTCGTCGATCCAACGCGCGACCGCGGTGCTGAGGAACGCCTTGCCCGCGTAGAAGACCCGCGCCGGGGCGAAGGCCTCGCGGAACTCCCGGGCGCGGGCCCGGAAGTCCGCCTCGTCGAGGACGTACGCCGGAGTGTTGACGTCCGCGACGAGGTCGGCGATCGGCACGCCACCGATGACGAGGTCGCCGTCGGCCTTCCGCGCGGTCCGCGACCAGAGCTGCGGCACGAGCGCGTTCGGGTCGCCGGGCGCTTGCAGCCAGTGCGGCCCCTTGTGCGCGCCGTCGGCGTGCGCCCAGCCGGACGGGTGGGAGGTGGGCACGAGGACTACATCCGCTCGGGAGCGGACACGCCCAGCAGGCCGAGACCGTTCTCGAACACGGTCCGGGTCGCGGCGACCAGCAGCAGCCGCGCACGGTGCAGGTCGCCCGGCTCCTCGTCGCCCATCGGCAGGACCCGGCAGTTGTCGTAGAAGCGGTGGAAGGTGCCCGCGGTCGACTCCAGGTACCGCGCGACGCGGTGCGGCTCGCGCAGCTCCGAGGCACTGGCGACAACGCCGGGGAAGTCGGCCAGGGCGCGCAGCAGCTCGCCCTCCTTCTCGTGCGCGAGCAGCTCGGGCTGGAAGCCCTCGAGGCTGGGGGTCAGGCCGAGGTCGGCGGCGTTGCGCTGGATCGAGGCGGTCCGGGCGGCGACGTACTGCACGTAGTAGACGGGGTTCTCGCTGTCGGCCTTCGCCCACAGGTCCAGGTCGATGTCGATCGTCGTGTCGTTGGTGTACCGGGCGAGCGCGTACCGGCTCGCGTCCACACCGATCGCGTCGACCAGGTCGTCCATCGACACGAGGGTGCCGGCGCGCTTGCTCATCCGCACTGGCTGTCCGTCACGGACCAGGTTGACCATCTGGCCGATGAGGATCTCGAGGTTCTCGCGCGGGGTGTCGCCGAACGCGGCGCACATCGCCATCATCCGGCCGATGTAGCCGTGGTGGTCGGCCCCCAGCAGGATGAAGCAGCGGTCGAAGCCCCGCTCCCGCTTGTCCAGGTAGTAGCCGAGGTCGCCGGAGATGTAGGCGGGACTGCCGTTGGACCGGATGATCACGCGGTCCTTGTCGTCGCCGAACTTCTCGGTGCGCAGCCAGAGTGCGCCGTCGGCCTCGTAGGTGTTGCCCATCTCGGTGAGCCGTTGGATCGCCCTCTCCACGGCGCCGGAGTCGTGCAGCGACTTCTCGTGGAAGTACACGTCGAAGTCGACACCGAAGTCGTGGAGGTCGGACTTGATCTCGGCGAACTCCAGGTTGACCCCGAGCTCCCGGAAGACCTCCGCCGCCTCGTCGTCTGGCAGGTCGAGGACGTCGGGTCGTTGGGCCACGACCTGGTCGGCGATCTCCTTGATGTACTCGCCGCCGTAACCGTCCTCCGGCGTGGCCTCGCCCCGCGCGCTGGCCAGCAGGCTCCGGGCGAACCGGTCGATCTGCGCGCCGTGGTCGTTGAAGTAGTACTCCCGCGTGACCTCGGCGCCACCGAACTCCAGGATCCGCGCCAGCGCGTCGCCCACGGCGGCCCACCGGGTGCCGCCCAGGTGCAGCGGACCGGTCGGGTTGGCCGAGACGAACTCGACGTTGATCTTCTCCCCGGCCAGCGAGTCGTTCGACCCGTACGCCGTCCCGGCCGCGACGACGTCGGCGGCTACCTGCCCCTGGGCGCCGGCGGCGACGGTGATGTTGAGGAAGCCGGGCCCGGCGATGTCGACGGCCTCGACGCCGTCGACGGCGAGCAGACCCTGCTGGACCAGCTGCGCGAGCGCCCGGGGGTTGGTGCGCTCCCCGTCGACCTGGGCCTGCTTGGCCAGCTGCAGCGCGACGTTGGTGGCGTAGTCGCCGTGCTCCTTGCTGCGCGGCCGCTCCACCGTCACCGTCGCGGGAACCCCGTCGGTCAGGGTCAGGTCGCCCTGCTCGGTGAGGGTCGTCAGGACGTCGACGATCGTGGTGGAGAGCTGCTCGGGAGTCACCGACCCAGCCTATCGGCGGGCCAGGCGCGCCCCGAACCGATATCAGTTCTGAGCACCTGCTGGCTGCTGGGCTCCCGATTGCGAGCGCTCCGCGGCCTGGTTGTAAGGTCCGTCAGCAGCACCGTTCAGCACCACCAGCACCACCCCGCCTCCGTAGCTCAGGGGATAGAGCACTGGTTTCCGGTACCAGGAGTCGCAGGTTCGAATCCTGCCGGGGGCGCCAGAGCCCCGGCCCTCGCAGCCCACTCAGGTCCGTGGCTGCGTGCCGTCGGCGTAGGCCACCATCCGGTTGAAGATCGCGTTCGCGCTGCGCATCGACGTGGCCGGCGGGGTACGTGACTCCTCGAGCGCCGCCAGTGCGCGCGCCCCCTCCTCGGAGCCCAGCCCGGCGGCGATCTCCGCGAGGATCAGGGCACAGTCCCGGACGATCCGACCCTCGACGGTCCACAGGGCCTCGAAGAGCCGGTCCCGATCGGGTACCTCCGCCTGTCCCGGCCGCTCCCACGCGACCATGGCGACCGCCATCGACGGCGCGTCGTGCACGACGATCCACTCGCGCAGCAGCGGGGAGTCCCCCGGGATCGCCACCTGGGCCGGCCGGCTCACGTCGTCGTGCGCGGGGAAGTCGGCCATCGCGAGGCTGGCCCGGCTGGTCCGGGCGAACTCCTCCCAACGCTGCTGGGACTGGCCGAAGTAGCGGCCCTGCTGGAACGTGCCGAGCAGCACGCCCCGCGACGCCTGCGCCACGGCTTCGTCCTCGATCGCCCAGGACAGCGCCAGCAGCGTGCCCTTCCGGAGCGTGTACGACGGCAGCTCGGGGTGCCGCGAGCTCATGGTGGCGTACACCGAGCCGGTCTCGCTCGCCTGCTCCGCCCGCTGGGCCGCCGCGATCGCCAGCTCGAGCCGCATGCCTCGGCCGCGCTCCTCGACGACCCGGCGGACGAGCCGGACGTCGGCCCCGGTGTAGCGCCGGTGGCCGCTGCTGAGCCGCACCGGCACGGGGAAGCCGAAGCGGTTCTCCCACGTGCGCAGCAGCTGGGTGGAGAGACCCGTGTGCTCGGCGAGCTCGCCGATCGTCAGCAGCGTCTCGTCCCTCGGGGTGGTCATGTCGGCCGATGCTGCCAGAACCGGCGCGACCGGCTCCGCCGCTTGCTTCTTGCTCGTCAGTGTGGTCATAGTGTGTACTTAAACATGTTGTATAACTCTTTGTACAGTCACTCGCCCAGGAGGCACGCATGACGCAGCAGCAGGACACCCCGACCCGCACCGGAGAGGTCGTCGACTGGAGCGAGCTCGGCCGCGAGATGTGGTCCTTCCTCACCGGCCGCAGCGCGGCGATCAACTACGAGTTCGTCCACATGGCCGTGGAGGTCCCCCGCGACACCGGCCCGCAAGCCCCGCGCGCCACCTGGAAGGTCGACGGAACCCTGCGGATCTCCACCGACGACGCCAGCAGCCGGGGCTCCGGGACCAGGGAAGGCCCGGCGTGACCGGTACGAAGGTCGAGGCCGACCTCTGCTTCTCGGTCGAGCTGCCGGGTCAGCCGCCGGTCACCGGGTCGCTCGCGGGCTCCGGGAGCCGCTTGGTGCTCACGGTCAGCGACCCGGCCGCGTTCGCGGGCAGCGCCGACGCGAGCGGCCTTCGCCGCGTCGCCGACGAGCTGCACCGGTGGGGCGTCGCGGTCCAGGTGCGCGACGCCAGCCACACGCCCCTGCTGAGCCTGGGGGCCGTCCGCTCCCCCTGGTGGCAGCGTCCCCTCACCCGCAGCCCCCACCTCCGCGTGGCCGGGCTGCGCGGCCTGGCCGCGGCCGGTCGCGGGCGGGCCCGGGGCAGCGCCCCGACGCTCCCCGGACCTGGCCTCGCGCCGCCGATGACGCCGTACCCGCTGGCGCCGACCTTCCTCCGGCGACCCGTCCGGCGTGTCACGACCACCCACGATCCGGCCCGTGGCGGTCTGCCCCGACTGGTGGAGCTGCCGTCCGACGGGGCGGCCTCCTCTGGGGATCGCGTGCACTGGCTCGGGGAGCGCACGGTCATCGGCAGCGACCCCGCGTGCGACATCGTGGTGCCCGGGCTGGCGCCGGTACACGCCGAGGTCCGGCAGGACGGGGCCGACGAGTTCACCCTCGTCGCGGTCGACCCGGAGACGCGGGTCCACGGCGAGCGCGTCTCCACCGCCGTCCTCCGCACCGCCGCTCGCGTCGAGCTCGGGCCGGAGCCACGTGTCGCCCTCACGTTCGCCCGTGAGGAGTACGCCGACCACGGACGTCCCTACGGCGGTCGGGTCGGCGGCGAGCTCGGCCACCAGCGGAGCCAACCCACCCGACGTTCGGTCCAGGAGCAGACCGACGGCGCCTCCCGTCTCTGAGCCGGGGCACCCTCCGCTCACCCCGGTTCAGATGAGAGGGCACTCCCGCGGGCAGATCCTGCGCGGGGTGCCCTCTCCCCTCGTCCGGGGGCTCAACAGTGCCTCAGGGTCCCGTCGCGGCGGGCGTCGTCACCGAATCCCCGAGCCTGGGAGACGTAGGGACGGATGACGCTGGCGCCGCCGATGGTGGCGTACGAGCCGTGCACCACGCACGAAGTGATCTTGCTCGGCACCACGTGGGCGGCGACCTCCGCGAGCCGGTAGAGCTCGGCCGGCCCCAGGTTGGTGTCCATGTTCTTCATCACCGTCGTGACGCCGTGGGCGAGGAAGCCCGGCTGGCCGGCCCGCTGGCGGATCTTGGTGACGATGCCCTTCATGGTCCGCTGCTGGTTGGCCGACCGGTCGAAGTCGCCGGCGGGCAACGAGTGCCGGATCCGGCTGAAGGCCATGGCGCTGTAGCCCTTGAGGTGGATCTTCCCCTTCGGGAAGACCTCGCGGTGCAGGTACTCGTCCGAGAAGGGGCGCGGGTTGTAGACGTCGATCCCGCCGATGGCGTTGACCATGTTGGTGAAGGACTGGAACCGGGTGACCATCACGTACTGCGGCTGCACCCCGACCAGGTCGCCCACCGCCCGGCCGAGCAGCTGCGGGCCGCCGTAGACCATCGAGGCGTTGATCCGGTTGTAGCCGTACCCGGGGATCGACACCCACGAGTCACGCGGGATGCCGATCGACGCGGCCGCGCCCGTCCTGGTGTTGACGCCGACCAGCTGGAGAGCGTCGCCCCGACTGTGGGTCATGTCCTCGCCCGGCCGGGCGTCGGAGCCGACCAGGAGCATCCAGATCATGTCCGGCCCACCGCTGTCGACGGCCGCGGCGGTGTGCACCTTGACCAGCGCGATCTCTGCCGGGCGGACGGCGGAGTCGGGCACCGTGAGTCCGGCGACCGCCAGGACCAGGACCAGCAGGGCGATCCGCCCCAGTCTCCTCATGGGCTTCCTCATCGGACACCTCGGTGGACGTCGTAGCTGATGACCTGCCAGCCGCGGGAGTCGTGGACGAGGGAGACGCGCCCACCCACCGTGACGTGGTGGCGCTCGTCGCCGATCGTCTTGTAGTGGAGCTGGACCCTGCTGGTGGCACCCGCCGGGCGACCCCCGACCCCCAGCAGGTCGGTGGTGATCCGCAGGCTCGAGGGGGCGATCTTCGTGATGCCACCGATCCCGGCGTTGCTCATGACCGAGCGGTCGTGGAAAGCCCGCTTCCTCATGTCCGAGGAGAAGCCGACGAAGGCGTGGCGCACGGTGCTCTGGGTGGTGCTGAGGTACGCGCGATCGATCCAGCGCATCACCTCGCGGGAGATCTGCCGCTGGGCGCTCTCCCGGTGACCCTTCGTGAGCGGACCGACCACCCGGCCGACCTGGACCACCGGCTCGACCCGGAACGTCGGTGCGGCGGACGGGTCCCGCAACGAGCTCGGCCCGCCCGCAGGCGACTCGGCGCCCCCGGGGTCGTCGTCACCGCTGCAGCCACCGGCGGCGAGCGGCAGCCCCAGGACCAGGCACAGCAGCACCCCCGCCCAGGTCCGGGAGGCCTTCCTTGAGCTCGGCATCGTGTCGTCCACCACTCACTCGTCGGGCACTGGCCGGCAACCCTCGGAGTCGCGCCGAGCAAGCGTGGAGCGACTGCACAAAAGTTTCGCCGGGGGTCTAGCCTTGACCCCGCACTCAAACGTATACGCGAACTCCCCCGGAAGAGGCGAACCAGGCCGTGGCGCAGTCCCCAGGCACCCCATCCAGCAGCACGACGGGTCAGTCGGGTCCCTCGGGTGGATCCAGGCCTTCCGGGTTCGGGGACAACGAGTGGTTGGTCGAGGAGATGGCGGAGGCCTACCAGCGGGACCCGAACAGCGTCCCGGGCGAGTGGCGCACCTACTTCCAGAGCAACGGCGACTCGTCCTCGAGCAACGCCTCGGGCGGGAACAACGGCTCTGCGGGCCCGGCGCCAGAGAAGGCCCCGGAGAAGGCGCCCGCGAAGTCGACGGACGGGGCCGCGGAGAAGCCGGCCAGCGAGACGAAGGCGGAGGAGAAGCCGGCGAAGGCGCGGAGCGGGTCGACGTCGGAGACCTCGGGCGACTCCAAGCCGGCCGCGAAGGCGAAGCCGCGGCCGCCCGGCGAGGCCGCCGAGCCCGCCAAGGGCACCAACAGCCCGGTCGCGAAGGAGCCGAAGCCGGCCGAGCCGGCGGAGGCGAGCGACGAGCCGTCGTACACGGTGCTGCGTGGGGCCCCGGCCCGGACGGTCGCGAACATGGACAGCTCGATCAGCGTCCCGACCGCCACGTCGGTGCGCACCGTGCCGGTCAAACTGCTCTTCGACAACCGCACGGTGATCAACAACCACCTCGCGCGCGCTCGCGGCGGCAAGGTCTCGTTCACCCACCTCATCGGCTACGCGCTGGTCCAGGCGATCAAGTCCATGCCGGCGATGAACAACTCCTACGAGGAGCGCGACGGCAAGCCCAACCTCGTCACCCCGGCCCACATCAACCTCGGCCTGGCCATCGACATCCAGAAGGGCGACCAGCGCCAGCTGCTCGTACCCTCGATCAAGGCCACCGAGACCATGGACTTCGCCGGGTTCTGGACGGCGTACGAGGAGGTCGTCCGCAAGGCCCGCGACGGCAAGCTCGCGGTCACCGACTTCCAGGGGACCACGATCTCGCTGACCAACGTCGGGGGGCTCGGCACCAACAACTCCGTGCCGCGGCTGATGCCGGGCCAGAGCGCGATCATCGGCGTCGGGGCGATGGACTACCCGGCGGAGTACCAGGGCGCCTCCGAGGAGGCGATCACCCGCAACGCCATCAGCAAGGTCATGACGATCACCTCGACCTACGACCACCGGGTGATCCAGGGCGCGCAGAGCGGTGAGTTCCTGCGTCGCGTGCACCAGCTGCTGCTCGGCGAGGACGGCTTCTACGACGAGATCTTCCGCTCGCTGCGCATCCCCTACGAGCCGATCCGGTGGGCGCAGGACATCGCGACCTCGCACGACGACGAGATCTCCAAGCAGGCCCGGATCCTCGAGCTGATCCACGCCTACCGCGTGCGCGGTCACATGATGGCCGACACCGATCCGTTGGAGTACCGCCAGCGCAGTCACCCCGACCTCGAGGTGGAGTCGCACGGCCTCACCATGTGGGACCTCGACCGGGAGTTCGCCACCGGGTCCTTCGGCGGCGAGGGCCGGCGGTTCATGAAGCTGCGCAACATCCTCGGGATCCTGCGCGACTCCTACTGCCGCACCACCGGCATCGAGTACATGCACATCATGGATCCCGAGCAGCGACGGTGGATCCAGCAGCGGGTCGAGCAGCCACACACCAAGCCGCCCCGCGAGGAGCAGCTACGGATCCTGCTCAAGCTCAACCAGGCCGAGGCGTTCGAGACGTTCCTGCAGACGAAGTTCGTCGGGCAGAAGCGGTTCAGCCTCGAGGGCGGCGAGACGACCATTCCGCTGGTCGACGAGATCTGCGAGGCGGCCGCCGAGGCGGACCTCGACGAGGTCACCATCGGCATGGCGCACCGCGGTCGGCTCAACATGCTGGCCAACATCGTCGGCAAGAAGTACTCCCAGATCTTCCGGGAGTTCGAGGGCAACATCGACCCGCGCACCGTCCAGGGGTCCGGCGACGTGAAGTACCACCTCGGCGCCGAGGGCGAGTTCACCGCCGGCTCGAGAGCCCGGATCAAGGTCTCGGTCGCGGCGAACCCCTCGCACCTCGAGGCCGTCGACCCGGTGCTGGAGGGCATCGCGCGTGCCAAGCAGGACATGCTCGACCGCGGCGCGGACTACCCCGTGCTCCCGCTGCTGGTCCACGGCGACGCCGCGTTCGCCGGCCAGGGCGTGGTCGCGGAGACGCTCAACCTCTCCCAGCTGCGTGGCTACCGCACCGGTGGCACCATCCACGTCGTCGTCAACAACCAGGTCGGCTTCACCACCTCACCGGGCTCCTCGCGTTCCTCGCTCTACTGCACGGACGTGGCCCGGATGGTCCAGGCGCCGATCTTCCACGTGAACGGCGACGACCCCGAGGCATGCATCCGGGTCGCCCGGCTGGCCTTCGACTACCGGCAGGCCTTCCACAAGGACGTCGTCATCGACCTGGTCTGCTACCGGCGACGCGGGCACAACGAGGGTGACGACCCGTCGTACACGCAGCCGCTGATGTACGACCTGATCGAGCAGAAGCGCTCGGTCCGCAAGCTCTACACCGAGTCCCTCGTCGGCCGTGGCGACATCACGATCGAGGAGGCGGAGCAGGTCCTCAAGGACTACCAGCAGCAGCTGGAGCGGGTCTTCACCGAGGTCCGCGAGGCCAACAACGAGACGCCGGACGACTGGACGACCGTGCCGGACTACCCGGAGAAGTCCACCGGGTCCTTCAGCACCGCGGTCGCACCCGAGGTGCTCAAGCGCATCGCGGACGCCTACGTCACCCCGCCCGACGGCTTCGTGGTGCACCCGAAGGTGATGCCGCAGCTGCAGCGCCGGGCGACCGCGATCACCGACGGCCCGATCGACTGGGGCACCGGCGAGATCCTCGCGTTCGGCTCGCTCCTCATGGACGGACGGCCGGTGCGCCTGTCCGGCCAGGACTCCCGCCGCGGCACCTTCGTGCAGCGGTTCGCCACCATCATCGACCGGCGCAACGCCGACGAGTGGAACCCGCTGAGCTCCCTCACCGAGGACCAGGCGAAGTTCTACGCCTACGACTCCCTGCTCTCCGAGTACGCCGCCCTGGGGTTCGAGTACGGCTACTCGGTGGCGCGGCCGGACGCCCTGGTGCTCTGGGAGGCGCAGTTCGGGGACTTCGTCAACGGCGCCCAGATCGTCATCGACGAGTTCATCACCTCGAGCGAGACCAAGTGGGGCCAGCAGTCCGGCGTGGTCATGCTCCTTCCCCACGGCTACGAGGGTCAGGGGCCGGACCACTCCTCCGCCCGGATCGAGCGGTTCCTCACCATGGCCGCCGAGGACGCGTTCGTCGTCGCGCAGCCCTCGACGCCGGCGTCGTACTTCCACCTGCTGCGTCAGCACTCCCTCGGCGAGGAGCACCGCCCGCTGGTCGTCTTCACTCCCAAGTCGATGCTCAAGCGCAAGGAGGCGGCCTCGAAGCCCGAGGACTTCACCGCCGGCGAGTTCCGGCCACTCATCACCGACGACGCGGCCGACCCGGAGAAGGTGGAGGTCCTGCTGCTGTGCTCGGGCCGCGTCACCTGGGACCTCATGGTCGAGCGGGCCAAGCGCCAGGACGGCGATAAGTTCGCCATCGCCCGCATCGAGCAGCTCTACCCGCGCCCCACCGAGGATCTGCACGACTACCTCGAATCGCTGCCGAACGTGAAGTCGGTGCGCTGGGTGCAGGACGAGCCCCGCAACATGGGCCCGTGGCCGCACTACGCGCTCAACGCCTGGCCGGCCCTCGGTCACCGCGTCGAGCCGGTGACCCGCCCGGCCAGCTCGTCCCCCTCGGTCGGCACGGTCAAGCGGCACATGGAGGAGCAGAAGGCGCTGATCGACCGCGCCTTCGAGGCCCTTCCGGACCGCGTCGTTGAGGCCGGCTACTAGGAGCCGGTCGTGTACTTCACCGATCGCGGCCTCGAGGAGCTGGTCACCAGGCGCGGCGAGGAGGAGGTCTCCCTTGCCTGGTTGGCCGACCGGCTGCAGGAGTTCGTCGACGGGCACCCGGAGTTCGAGACTCCGGTCGAGCGGCTGGCGACCTGGTTGGCGCGACTGGACGACCCCGAGGACTGACGACCGTGCCGGTGGGTCCTCCCCCTAGGTTCGGACCATGACTTCCTCGGGACGGATCGCCCACGTCGTCCGCGACGGTCTCAGCCTGGACGTGCTCGACGCAGGCCCGCTCGAGGGCGACCCGGTCGTGCTGCTGCACGGCTTCCCGCAGCGTGCGTCTTCCTGGGACCGGGTAGCACCGCTGCTGCACCGAAGCGGGCTGCGCACGCTGGCGCTGGACCAGCGGGGCTACTCCCCCGGGGCGCGACCGCGGTCGCGGTCGGCGTACCGGATCGACGAGGCGGTGGACGACCTGCTCGCCCTGCTGGACGACGTGGGTCGGCCCGTCCACCTCGTCGGCCACGACTGGGGCGCGGCCGTCGGTTGGGTGGCGGCGGCGCGGCACCCTGAACGGTTGCGCACCTTCACCGCCGTCTCGGTCCCGCACCCCGGGTCGATGGTGCGGGCCGGGCTGCGTGGCGGACAGGCGCTCCGGTCCTGGTACATGGCCGCCTTCCAGCTCCCGTGGATCCCGGAACGGCTGCTGTCCAGCCGGTGGGGCGACCGCTGCCTGGCCGCCACCGGGATGCCCGCCGAGGCGGTCGAGCGCTACCGGCGCGAAGTGGTCGAGGCAGGGGCGCTGGCTGGCGGGCTCGGGTGGTACCGCGCACTCCCCCTGCGGGGCTCCAGCGCCGTGCCCGACCGGGTGACCGTGCCGACCACGATGGTCTGGAGCGACCGGGACACGGCCATCGGCCGGGCCGCGGCTCGAGGAGCGGAGCGCTACGTCGATGCTCCCTACACGTTCGTCGAGCTGGCGGGCACGAGCCACTGGGTGCCCGAGGAGGCGCCGGAGGCACTCGCGGACGCGATCGTCGACCGGGTGCTCTGCGTCGAGAGCTGACCCGGACCCGGGTCAGTCCAGGTCGCGGTTCCCGGCACGCCGGGCGGACTCGCGGATCTCGAACACCTCGGTGGCGAAGCCCCCGACGGCCCCGGCCACGTCCTTCACCGCGCCCGCGAGGATCGAGGTGACCTGTCCGACCGTCACCGCCGCGGCCTCGACGGTGTTCTGGACGACGTCCTTCACGATCTCGCCCCGGGACAGCTCCTCTGGCGCCATGCCCCTATCCTCACGCAGCCCGGGGCTCGGCGACAGGGGCCGTCGGCGCGTGAGACGCCTTCGTCCTGTCCGGGAGCGCGAAGCGGCAGATCTTCGACGCCACGCTGAACAGCTGCTTGGAGAGTCGGCCGGTGTTGTAATCCAGGCCGTACCGCTCGCAGAGCTCGCGCACCTCGACGGCCAGCTCGGGGTAGCGCCGGGCCGGGAGGTCCGGGAACAGGTGGTGCTCGATCTGGTGGGACAGGTTGCCGGTCATCACGTGGAAGAGCTTGCCGCCGGTGATGTTGGCCGAGCCCAGGAGCTGGCGGTAGTACCACTGGCCCCGGCTCTCCTCCTCGCACTCGTCCTGGGAGAACGTCGCGACGCCGGCCGGGAAGTGGCCGCAGAAGATGATGTTGAACGCCCAGATGTTCCGGACGAGGTTGGCGGTCGCGTTGCCGGCGAACGTCAGCGGGAAGAGCGGGCCGGAGAGCGCCGGGAACACCAGGTAGTCCTTGAACGCCTGATTGCGGATCTTGCGGATCAGGCCAGGGTAGAGCGGCTTGTTGTCCGACAGCTTCCGCTTGCCGGCCACGAGGTTCTCGACCTCGAGGTCGTGCAGCGCCACACCCCACTCGAAGAAGAGCATGAGCATCAGCGCGTAGACCGGGTTGCCCAGGTAGTACGGCTTCCACGGCTGGTCCTCGTCCATCCGCAGGATGCCGTAGCCGATGTCGCGGTCCTTGCCGAGGATGTTGGTGAACGTGTGATGGATGTAGTTGTGGCTGTACTTCCACTGCTCGCTCGGGCAGACGTTGTCCCACTCGTACATGCGCGAGTTGAGGCCCGGGTCGCCCATCCAGTCGTACTGGCCGTGCATGACGTTGTGCCCGATCTCCATGTTGTCGAGGATCTTCGACACGCTGAGCGCAGCGACGGCCAGTGGCCAGGCCGGCGGGAGGTACATGAGGGCGCGGCCGGCCACCTCCAGCTGGCGCTGCTTCTTCACGACGCCGCGGATGTACTCGGCGTCCTCCTCGCCCAGGTCGGCCAGCACCCGCTGGCGGATGGCGTCCAGCTCGGCCCCGAAGGTCTCGAGCTGCTCGTCGGTCAGGGTCGTCGGGTTCTTCCTGGTCGTCATGGTCTCCTCCTAGAGCTCCATGTGACAGTCGCCCTCGGGGGCGCTGACGCAGATCTGGATGTCCTCGTCCGGCAGCGACGAGGTCGCACCGGTGATGACGTTGCGCACGGTGCCCGCGGACTTGCGGGAGGTGCAGGTGAAGCAGATGCCCATCCGGCAGCCGAATTCCGGCTTCAGACCCACGCCCTCCGCCTGCTCGAGCAGGGTGGCGCCGGAGTTGGTCGCGGACCGGCCGGACCTCTCGAACGTGACGGTTCCCCCGGCCTCGCCGCTGGGGCCCCGCCAGGTCTTGGGCGGCTGGAAGTACTCGATCTTGAGCGACTCGCTGCCGTCGTACGCCGCCTGGATCGCTTGGATCAGGGGTGCCGGCCCGCACGCCCATGTCGGCAGGTCGCGGTAGCCGGGCAGCTTGTGCTCGAGCCAGGCCGGCGACAGCGCCGGGTCGCCCTGCTCGGGGTGGAGCAGGTACAGGTCGGTGCCGTGCCCGGTCCGCCGGATCTCGGCGAGCTCGTCGGCGAAGATCTGGTGGTCGGCGCTGCGGGCGTAGTGAAGGAAGGTGATCCGGCCGCGGTGGGTGCGGCGCTGCAGCGAGCGCAGCATCGACATCACCGGGGTGATGCCGGAGCCGCCGGAGATGAGCACCACGTGCTCGGGCACCCGGTCGGGCAGGACGAAGTCGCCCTCGGCCTGGGACAGGTGCACGAGCGTGCCCGGCCCCGCCTCCTCGACCAGGAAGCGCGAGACGCTCCGCCGACCAGGGGTGTCGGGGTTGGCCCGGAGAGTGACGGTGAAGCGATCGCCCGGACGCGAGTCGGGGCTGGAGATCGTGAAGACCCGGGTCGTGCGCCGCGAGCCGTTCATCTCGACGCCGAGCTGGACGTGCTGGCCGGCCCGGTGGCCGCGCCAGGTCGAGGTGGGCGCGAGGGTGATCGTGGCCACGGGCGGTTCGCCGGGGAGGTCGACCTCGCGGTGGACGTCGACGATCCGGGCCCGCACCTCGTGGGCGGCCCACATCGGGTTGACCTGCTCCAGGTAGCGGTCGACGCCGTGCGGCGTGGTGAGCGCCGCGACGGCCCGCGACCTCAGGAGGGTGCCGGTCAGGCCCATCGCCCGCTCCCTTCAGTGAACATCTGTACACCCAAACGATCTCGGAGGGCCCGGGCTACGTCAAGGACCAGCCGATGTGGGCGTGAACACATGTGCACCAACTAGGGTTCTGAGTCGTGACCACCACCCGGAGCGAGCAGAAGGAGCGCACCCGGCGCGCCATCCTCGACGCGGCGCTGACGCTGTGCGAGGGCAGCAGCCTGGTCGCGCTCTCCCTCCGAGCGGTCGCCAAGGAGGTCGGGATCGTGCCCACCGCCTTCTACCGGCACTTCGGCTCGATCGAGGCCCTCGGCCTGGCGCTGGTCGAGGACTCCTTCACCTCGCTGCGCGCGATGCTGCGCGACGTACGCCGGGGTGCGCCGGCGTACGGCGACATCGTCGACTCCTCCGTCGCCGTCCTCCGGGAGCACGTGGCGGACTCCCCCCGGCACTTCGCGTTCATCGCCCGCGAGCGCGCGGCGGGCCCACCTTCGGTCCGGGCCGAGATCCGGCACCAGATCTCCCTCGTCGAGCGCGAGCTCGCGACCGACCTGGCGCTGCTCCCCGGTACCGAGAAGTGGTCCGGGGAGGACCTGCGCACGGTCTCCGGCCTCATCGTCACGGCGATGGTCGCCACCGCGGAGGAGCTGGTCGAGCGGCCGGCCGAGATCGACGAGATCTGCCGGATCGCCCGGCGCCGTCTGCTGATGGTCCTCGTCGGCGCCCTGCGGTGGGAGTCACGCGAGGGATAGCCTGCGCGGATGGGACTCGCGAGCGACCTCGGCTACAACCACCGCACCAGCAACCCGCTCTTCCGGCTGGTGCGCTCCTTCGCCGGCACGGCGATCGGCGGCCAGGTCTTCTCGCGGACCCTGCGCCACCTCGACACGCTCGTGGCCCGGGTCAGCAAGGGGCGCCAGAGTGCGCCCGGGCTGCTCGCCGGCTTGGCGGTCCTCGACGTGACCACCACCGGCCGCAAGTCCGGCCAGCCGCGGACCAGCCACCTCATCGCCGCGCCGTACGAGGACGACCTGGCGCTCCTCGGCACCAACTTCGGCCAGGCCACCACCCCGGCGTGGGCGCTCAACCTCGAGGCCGACCCGAACGCCGTCATCACCTTCCGCGGGGAGACCCGCACCGTGAAGGCACGGCTCGCGACCCCCGACGAGGCCGACCAGGTGTTCGACCTGGCCGGCGAGTTCTACCCCGGCTACCAGCGCTACCGCGAGCGGATCGGTGACTCCCGCCGGATCCGGGTGTTCATCCTGACGGAGGCCTGACCCACGCCCTGGGTGCGTGAGAGCAGTCAGGCGACGACCGGCTCCGCCTCGAGCCCCGGGTCCACCTGGGGGACCACCGGCGCAGCCGGCCGCCCGGGCAGTCGCACGGCGACGGCCAGCACGACCAGCGAGAGCACAGCGCCGACCATGAACGCCCAACGCATGCCGCCCATGAGCGCGGCCAGCGGGTCCGAACCACCGTCGACCAGAGCGGTGGCACGGGAGGACATCACGGTGACGACCAGCGCCGTCCCGAACGCCGCGGAGACCTGCTGCACCGTGCCCAGGACCGAGCTTCCGTGGGAGTACAGGTGCATGGGCAGGTCGCCCAGGCCGAGGGAGAACACCGGCGTGAAGACCGCCGCGAGGCTGACCATCAGCAGGACGTGGATGCCGAGCACCAGGGCGTACGGCGTCGTGGCCGTGAGCTGGGTCAGCGCGCCGAGCGCGACCGTGATGCCGACCGCACCGGGGATCACCAGCGGGCGCCCGCCGACGGCGTCGAACCAGCGGCCGACGCGGGGGCCCAGCAGACCCATCGCCAGTCCACCCGGCATGACCAGGAGGCCGGTCTGCAGCGGGCTGAGCCCACGGACGTCCTGGAGGTAGAGCGGCAGCAGGATCATCGAGCCGAGCATCGCCATGAACGCCACCGACATCAGCACCAGCGACAGCCGGAAGATCCGGTGCCCCAGGGTGCGCAGGTCCAGCAACGGAGCGCCGGTGCGCTGCAGCCGCAGCTGGCGCAGCACGAAGACCGCCACCGTGACCAGGCCGGCCGCGGCGATGAGGACCGGCGTGACCCAGCTGCCGCTCCCTGCCTGACTGAGTCCGTAGACGAGGGCCCCGAAACCGGAGCCGGCCAGCCCGAAGCTGAGCCAGTCGATGTCGCCGGCCTGCGGCTCGCCGACGTTCTCCAGCCGGGTGAGGGCGACGACCGCGATGCCGACGGCGATGGGCAGGACCACGCAGAACATCAGCCGCCAGGAGCCGGCCTCGAGCAGGATCCCCGACACCGCCGGGCCGAGCGCCGGAGCGACCGACATGGCCAGGGTCACGTTGCCCATCACGCGGCCGCGGTCCTGCTGCGGCACCACGGTCATGAGCGTCGTCATCAGCAGCGGCATCATGACCGCGGTACCCGCGGCCTGGACGATGCGCCCTGCGAGCAGCACCTCGAAGGTGGGGGCGACCGCGGCGATCGCGGTGCCCAGGCAGAAGGTCACCATCGCGGTGGTGAACGCCGACCGGGTCGTGACCCGCTGGAGGAACCATCCGGTCACCGGGATCACCGCGGCCATCGTGAGCATGAAGGCCGTCGACAGCCACTGGGCCGCGCGGGCCGAGATCTCGAGGTCCTGCATCAGCTGCGGGATCGCGTTGATCATCAGCGTCTCGTTGAGGATCACGATGAACGTGGCCAGGACCAGCCACCGGATGACCGGGGGCGTGACGGCGCGTGTGGTCACGGGAGCTCCTCGACTGTCGTGTGTCGTTCCGGTGGGGGCGTCGGTGCTCGGGCTCATGCAGTCTTCGACTCGCCCCGGCCCCGGGACTCATCGGCCCGGGGGTCGGGAAAGTCTCGTCGAGGCAGCGCCGCGCCTCAACCGAGTTTCGTCAGCGACGCGGCACGACCGGCCGGACCGTCACCTCGGGGATCGTGGTCCCCGCCGGGAGGTCGAGCACGTGCAGGATCGTGTCCGCCACGGTCCCGGGCGGGATCCACTTCGAGGCGTCGTACGTCGCCCCCTCCTGCTCGTGCACCTTCTCCTGCATCGGCGTCGCCGTGCGGGAGGGGAACACGGTGGTGACCCGTACGCCGTGGTCGATCTCCTCGGCGCGGAGCGAGTCGGCCAGTGCTCGCAGGCCGAACTTCGAGGCGGCGTACGCCGCCCACTCCGGGCTGGCGGCGAGCCCGGCGGAGGAGTTGACGTAGACGACGGTCCCCTGGGTCTGCCGGAGGTTCGGCAGGAGCGCACGGGTGAGGATCGCGGGCGCGGTGAGGTTGACGGCGAGCTGCTCGGTCCACTGCCCCGTGTCGAGGCTCTCCACCGGCGAGAGGTCGACGATCCCCGCGGAGTGGACGACCGAGTCGAGCGGCCCCTCGACGGCCACGGCCTCGACCGTGGCGGTGTCGGCGAGGTCGACCTCGAGCACCTGGGCGTCCGGGAAGTCGGCGAGCCGGGACGAGTCGCGACCGAGGAGCACGAGGTCGTCCCCCCGGTCCCGCAGCCGTTCGGCGAGCGCCCGGCCGATGCCTGAGGAGGCCCCCGTGATCACGTGCCTCATCGGACGAACACGATCTTCCCGAAGAGGTCGCCGTCCTTCATGGCCGCGAACCCGTCCTTCGCCTGCTCCATCGGCAGGGTCCGGTCGATCAGCGGGCGAGCGCCGCTGGCGTCGAGCAGGCTCACGAGCGAGGCGAGCTCGGTGCTGCTGCCCATGGTCGAGCCGATGACCTCGAGCTGGAGGAAGAAGATCCGGGTCAGCTCCGCGTCGTCGACGTTCGGACCGCTGGTCGTGCCGGAGACGACGATGCGGCCGCCGGGACGAAGGGCGCGGATCGAGTGCGACCAGGTCGCCCTGCCCACGGTCTCCATCACCGCGTCCACCTTCATCGGCAGCCGCGCGCCGGACTCGAAGACGTCGTGCGCGCCGAGCTCGAGTGCCCGCGAGCGCTTCGACTCGTCGCGACTCGTGGCGAAGACCCGGAGGCCGCCGGCGCGGGCCAAGGTGATGAGCGCGGTCGCCACTCCCCCGCCGGCGCCCTGGACCAGCACGCTGTCACCGGGCTTGAGCCGGCCCTGCGAGAACAACATCCGGTACGCCGTGAGCCACGCGGTGGGCAGGCACGCAGCCTCCTCGAAGCTGAGGCCGGCCGGCTTCGGGACGACGTTGCGCCGGGGCACAGCCACCTTCGCCGCCAGGGTGCCCTGGTAGCGCTCGGAGAGCAGGCTGCGCTTCGGGTCGAGCGTCTCCTCACCGGTCCAGCTCGGGTCGTTGATCACCGCGTGCACGACGACCTCGTTGCCGTCCTCGTCCAGCCCTGCGGCGTCGCAGCCGAGGATCATCGGCAGCCGATCCTCCTTGAGCCCGACGCCGCGCAGCGACCAGAGGTCGTGGTGGTTGAGGGAGGCGGCCTTCACCTCGACGGTCGTCCAGCCGTCGGGGACCTCCGGGTCGGGACGCTCACCGACCACCAGGCCGGCCAGCGGGTCGTCGTTGTCGAAGCTCTCGGCGTACACGGCGAACATATTTCGACCCTAGTCCGACTACTTTCGGGCCACGCCGTCGGCTCGGGCCGCGGCGGCGACGGCGGTCGACACGGCGGGCCCCACCCGCGGGTCGAACGGCGAGGGGATGACGTAGTCCGCGCTCAGCTCGTCGCCCACCAGGGCGGCCAGCGCCTCGGCGGCGGCCACCTTCATGCCCTCGGTGATGGCGGAGGCGTGCACGTCGAAGGCCCCGCGGAAGATGCCGGGGAAGGCCAGGACGTTGTTGATCTGGTTGGGGAAGTCCGAGCGGCCGGTGGCCACGACCCGGGCGTACTTGTGGGCGAGGTCCGGGTGCACCTCGGGGGTCGGGTTGGCCAGGCCGAAGATGATCGCCTCCGGCGCCATCGAGGCGACGATCTCCTCCGGCACGCTGCCGCCGCTCACCCCGATGTAGACGTCGGCGCCGGCCATCACGTCCGCGAGGCCCCCCTGCCGCCCGAAGTGGTCGGCGGTGTCCCGGGCGAGGTCGGCCTTGACCGGCGTGAGGTCGTGCCGACCCGAGTGGAGGACGCCCTGGCGGTCGAGGACGGCGAGGTCGCGGACGCCGGCCTCGAGCAGGATCCGGGCCACCGCGACTCCCGCGGCGCCGGCGCCCTGGATGACGACGCGGGTCCCGTCGGCCGAGCGACCGGTGAGCCGCAGGGCGTTCTGCAACGCGGCCAGAGCCACGACGGCGGTGCCGTGCTGGTCGTCGTGGAAGACCGGGATGTCGAGCCGCTCCTTGAGTCGCTGCTCGATCTCGAAGCAGCGCGGGGCGGAGATGTCCTCGAGGTTGATGCCGCCGAAGCTCGGCGCGAGCCGGACGACGGTCTCGATGATCTCCTCGGCGTCGGTCGTGGCCAGGCAGATCGGGATCGCGTCGACGCCGCCGAACTGCTTGAACAGCACCGCCTTGCCCTCCATCACCGGCATGGCGGCGGCCGGGCCGATGTCACCGAGCCCGAGGACGGCGGTGCCGTCGGTGACGACCGCGACCGTGTTCGGCACCCAGGTGTAGTCGCGGCTCAGGCTCGGGTCCTCCGCGATCGCCTCGCAGACCCGGGCGACGCCGGGGGTGTAGGCCAAGGAGAGCTCGTCGCGGCCGCTCAGGGCGACAGTGGACCGGATCTCCATCTTGCCGCCGACGTGCAGGTCGAAGACGGGGTCACCTCCCCGAGGATGGGCCCGAGGATGGGCCCGAGGATGGGCCCGAGGGTGGGCAGGCTGCGGGTGCCCCGGGTCGCGCCCCGGGTCATGCGCATCGTCGGCCACGGCGATCGATGATTCCACACCGGGCTCACCTGGAGCGGGGCGGGACCCCGCAGAGCAGGCGCGGTCGCGGCCAGGCGCGGAGCAGCGCCACCGCGAGCACGTCCTCGGCCGCGATCGGGCCGCGGTGACGGCTGTCGACGCCCACCCCCTCGTTGTCGCTCGCGAGCCACCAGGCGGGGCGACCGTCGCGCGTCTCGCGGGGCTCGGTGGCGCGCTTGACGACGAGCGCGCCGTCGGGGAACCGGGCCAGGACGAGGGCGCCCGGCCGGACGCGGGCGCCGTACCGGACCAGCAGCCGGTCCCCCGGAGCGAGCGCGGGACGCATCGAGTCACCCCGCACGAGGGCCCAGCCGAAGGGGGGATGAGGGCGCTCCGACACGCGGAGTAGTGTCGCAGGGGTCCGCTGAAAACAACCGAGCCAATGAGTGAGGACACCGAATGTCTGCGAAGTTCTTCGCCCCCACCGTCGAGGTCTCGGCCCACTGCGACCTCCCGTGCGGTGTCTACGACCCCGCCCAGGCCCGCATCGAGGCCGAGTCGATCAAGGGGATCATCGCCAAGGTCGCCGAAAACGACGACGCCGACTTCCGCACCCGCGCGATCCTGATCAAGGAGCAGCGCTCGGAGCTGGTCAAGCACCACCTGTGGGTGCTGTGGACCGACTACTTCAAGCCCCCGCACTTCGAGAAGTACCCGCAGCTGCACACCCTGGTCAACGAGGCCACCAAGCTGGCCGGCGCCTCCGGGACCAAGGGTGAGCTGGACGCGGCCAAGGCCGACGAGCTGCTCGCCAAGATCGACGAGATCGCGGAGATCTTCTGGGAGACGAAGAAGGCCTGACGGCCTTCCCCGTCTCCACACGAGCGGCGCACGTCCGACCGGGTCGTGCGCCGCTCGGCATTTCGGGCCACCTGGGGGAAGATCCCCGTCTAGGGTCGGAGCACGCGCACCCCGGAGGACCCCATGCCAGAGCACCCCGACGCGGACGTCCTCGTTCGCGTCCCCGCCGACGGAGCCTTCGTCTCCGTGCTCCGAACGACCACCGCCGGACTCGCGGCGCGGCTGGACTTCACCCTCGACGTCGTCGAGGACCTGCGCATCGCAGTCGGTGAGGCCTGCGCCCTGGTGCTGCCCGAGGCCGACCCGGGCGGCGACCTGAGCGCCGAGTTCTACCTCGGCACCGGCTCCCTCCGGGTCGTCGTCTCTGTCCCGCGCGCCGAGCCCATCGAGGCCGACTACGACTCCTTCGCCTGGCAGGTCCTCGACACGCTCGCCGACCACGCCGAGGCGACCCACGACGACGGCCGGTTCGCCGTCGCCGTGTCCCTGACCGCAGAAGAGCACCCGGCCGGCGCCTGAGGGGGAGCCGGGAGAGATGAGCGGAGTCGTGGGGGACGAGGCGGCCGTGCCCACGGGCGCGGAGGCGACGCGCGCCCGGAGCGCGCAGCTGTTCGCCCTGCTCGACGACGCCTCCGGACCGAGCCAGCGCCGGCAGGCGCGCGACGACCTGGTCCACCTCCACCTTCCCCTGGTCCACCACTGCGCGCGCCGGTTCCGCAACCGCGGCGAGCCGTTCGACGACCTGGTCCAGGTCGGCACCATCGGGCTGCTGAAGTCGATCGACCGGTTCGAGACCGAGCGGGGCGTGGAGTTCTCGACGTACGCGACCCCGACGATCATCGGAGAGATCAAGCGGTACTTCCGCGACAAGGGCTGGGCGATCCGCGTGCCGCGCCGGCTCCAGGAGCTGCGGATGCAGATCACCTCGGCGACGGCGGAGCTCACCCAGAGCCTGGGCCGCTCCCCCACGGCGCGCGAGCTGGCCGGCGCGATCGGTTGCTCGGTCGAGGAGATCGTCGAGGGCCTGGAGTCGAGCCATGCCTACGCCACCTTGTCGCTGGACGCGAGCGACGACCACGACGAGGGCGGCAGCATGCTCGACGTCATCGGGGTCGACGACGACAATCTCGAGCACGTGGAGATCCGCGAGTCGCTCAAGCCCCTGCTCGAAGGGCTCGAACCGCGCGAGAAGCGGATCCTGCTGCTGCGCTTCTTCAAGAACATGACCCAGAGCCAGATCGCCGAGGAGATCGGCATCTCGCAGATGCACGTCTCCCGGCTGCTCACCCGGACCCTGGCGCAGCTCCGCTCGTCGATGAGCGAGGAGTAGCCGGACTACTCCTCCGGCGAGAGCGCCTGCATGCTCTCGGGGTGGAAGATGCCGCCGAGCACGACGGCCGCGACCAGCGCCAGCACCAGGGCCACCCAGGTCGTCTCGCCGCCGCGGAAGCTCCACGCCACTCCGAGCTGGATCAGCTGCGCGAGCACCACCGGACTCCGCGCCCACGAGTCCAGCAGCGTGAGCCGCCAGGCGCACAGGGCGATCGCCACGGCGTACACGACGAAGAAGAGCGAGGTGGAGACCCCCATCGTGGCCCGCTCCGAGGTGAGGTTGAAGAGCTCGGTGATCGACAGGACGACCAGCGCCGTGCCCTCCAGGACGACCAGCACCCCGGCGACCTTGAGAGGTGTCGGCGCTCCGGCCGCCGTCTGGCTCACGGACCCAGGCTAGACCTGTGACCGACATGACCCCGAAGGGGCTTGTTTCGCCGCGCGATAGTTGACACTCTGGAGGCTGCTCGTGAAGAGATTCACACGCGATCGTCCAGCCGCGCCCCCGGTCGGCTGCCACTGCGAGCCCACGACGACCTTGCACCACGCCCCCAAGCACGGAAATGAGGGAATCCCTCCATGGATTGGCGAAGCCGTTCCGCCTGCCTCGACGAGGACCCGGAACTGTTCTTCCCCATCGGCAACACCGGCCCGGCCATCCTCCAGATCGAGGAGGCCAAGGAGGTCTGCCGACGCTGCGAGGTGCGTGAGCAGTGCCTGGCCTGGGCCCTCGAGGCCGGCCAGGACCACGGTGTCTGGGGTGGTCTCTCCGAGGACGAGCGTCGCGCGCTCAAGCGACGCAACTCACGAGCCCGCGTCCGGACCGCCTGAGGTCACGCCGGCAGCGGGAGGTCCAGCTCGACGAGCGTGCCGCCCCCGGGTCCGGCTCGCCGGATGGCCAGCTGCCCGCCGAGCTCGGTCTCGACGAGCGTCCGGACGATGGACAGGCCCAGGCTGGCGCCCGCTGAGGCGTCGAAGTCGGCGTCCACCCCTCGACCGTCGTCAGCCACGACCACCCGGAGCCGCCCCGCCGCGCGGGTGGCGGTGAGGGAGATCTGACCGGTGGCGCCCTCGTCGTAGGCGTGTTCCACGGCGTTCTGGACGACCTCGGTCAGAACCATGGCCAGCGCGGTCGCGGACTCCGACGGCAGGACGCCGAACGCGCCGGTCCGCGACACCCGGATCTGCTGACCCGTCACCGACACCTCGGTGACCATGCGGGAGAGCCGGTCGGCGATCTCGTCGAACTCGACGTTCTCGGCGTCGCCGGTGGAGAGCGTCTCGTGGACGATCGCGATCGAGCCGACCCGACGGACCGCCTCCTCGAGCGCCAACCTGGCGGAGTCGGAGTCGATGCGCCGGGCTTGGAGCCGCAGCAGGGCCGCCACGGTCTGGAGGTTGTTCTTCACCCGGTGGTGGATCTCCCGGATGGTGGCGTCCTTGGTGACCAGCTCCCGGTCCCGCCGCCGGAGGTCCGTGACGTCGCGCATGAGCACGAGGGCCCCGAGGTGCTCCTCGGCGGTGCGCAGCGGGATCGACCGCACGATCAGCGCGACGTTCTCCGGTCCGCTGGCCCCGACCTCCGTGTCGCCGTGGGTGCGACCGCTCAGCACCGAGGACAAGGTCGCCTCGTCCGGCCGGGACCGGGCCGGGACCAGGTCCCGGGTCACGTCGGCGAGCACCAGGCCCGTGAGGTCCGAGCCCAGACCGAGCCGGCGGTACAGCGACACGGCGTTCGGGCTGGCGTAGGAGACCCGGCCTGCGGCGTCGATCCGCATGAACCCGTCGCCGACCCGCGGACTGTCGGCGTGGTCGCTGCGCTGGCCCTCCCCCGGGAACAGTCCCGCGGCGATCATCTGGGTCAGGTCGGAGGCCGTCTGCAGGTAGGACAGCTCCAAGCGGCTGGGCGTCCGGACGCCGAGCAGGTTGGTGTTGCGCGCGATCACGGCGAAGACCCGACCGCCCCGGCGGACCGGGATCGTCTCGACCCGCACCGGCACGTCGTCCCGCCACTCGGGATCGCCCTCGCGGACCAGTCGGCCCTGGGCGTAGGCCGCGTCCAGCAGCGGGCGGCGGCCCACCGGCACGAAGGTGCCGACCACGTCGTCGACGTACGCCGTCGGGCCGGTCGTCGGTCGCATCTGGGCGCCGGCCCAGAAGCCGATCCCACCCTGGTCAGGCAGCCAGAGGACCAGGTCGGCGAAGGACAGGTCGGCGATGATCTGCCAGTCCGCCAGCAGCAGCTGGAGCCAGGCGACCTCGTCGTCGGACAGATCCGTGTGGGTCCGGACGAGTTCGGCGAGCGACGGCACGCGGCCAGCGTAGAGGCACTCGTGCGGCCTGGTCGGGCCATGTCGAGCGATCGCGAAGGCTGGCATGATGGCCGACATGCAGGCGACCGACTGGACCCAGGTCCTCGCGAACGAGTACCAGGTGCCGGACGGCCGCTCGCTGCACGAGCTCACCACCGAGCTCACCACCATGCTCGGCGATCCGAACCCGGAGGCGCGGGACGGCGTCGCGTTCCCCGTCCTCGCGACCTGGGTGTCCGAGGGCGTGTACGACGACCTGCTGCTGGGGCTCGGCGACGGCATGGCCGCCGGGCTGGCCACCGGCCTGGGCGAGTCGGGCACGGACAGCGTGTTCCGCCGTACCTTCTCCGCCCTGGTGCTGGGGTGCGTCATCGAGCGCGACGCCGAGGAGCGCCTGGTGCCAGGCGAGCAGGTCCTGCGCTGGGGCGACCGGATCGTCAGCTGGTACCTGCGCGAGCAGGACCTGCGCGGCTTCGTCCCGGACCGGGGCTGGGCGCACGCGGTCGCCCACGGCGCCGACGCGATCGGGGCACTCGCCGCCTCCCCCCACCTGACCGCCAACGAGCTGAGCGTGCTCCTCGACGTCATCGCCGACCGGGCGCTGTCCGCGACCGAGCCGCTGCTGTGCGGGGAGCCGGACCGGATGGCCAGCGCCGTCCTCGAGATCTTCCGGCGCAACCTGGTGCCGGTCTCCGAGGTCGAGCCCTGGCTCGCCAGGCTCGAGGAGCACGCCAACCCCTACGGTCGGACCGACGTCGTGCAGCGCGACCCGTTCGCCGCCACCGTCAATCCCCAGGCCCTGCTGCGTGCGGTCTACCTCCAGCTCGCCTTCGGCTCCGAGCCCCCGGCCGACCGGGCGGACCTCATGCTGGTGACCGTCGACGCGCTCCGACGGACGAATCCGTTCACCTTGAAGCCCTGATCACAGGCCCGACTACTTGTGAGTAGCCTGCGGCTATGACCGATGAACTGACCGGCCACTCGGGCGAGCTCGCCGTCTCCGTCGCCCGCGCGCACGGGGTCGAGACGATGTTCACCCTCTCCGGCGCGCACGTGTTCCCGATGTACGACGGAGCAGTGAAGGCTTACCCGCCGATGCGGCTGCTCGACGTCCGGCACGAGCAGACGGCCGCCTTCGCGGCGGAGGCCACCGGCAAGCTGACCCGGGTGCCGGGCCTCGCCGTCCTCACCGCCGGTCCCGGCGTGACCAACGGCGTCAGCGCCATCGCCCAGGCGCAGTTCGCCGGCTCCCCCATGGTCGTCGTCGGCGGGCGCGCCCCGCAGAACCGCTGGGGCTCCGGATCGCTCCAGGAGCTGGACCAGCCGCCGATCATCGAGTCGATCAGCAAGGCTGCCCGGACCCTGCCGACCGCGGACCGAGTGATCGACGGGATGAACGACGCCTTCGTGGCGGCGCGGAGCCCGCACCGCGGTCCCGTGTTCGTCGACATCCCGATGGATGAGTTCTTCAACTCCGCGTCCGGCGCTCTCCCCGACCTGGGTCGGACGCGCGGCGACGACCCGGACCCCGACGCGATCAGCGAGATCGCCGAGCTGCTCGCGGCGGCCAGTCGACCGGTCCTGATCCTGGGCACGGACGTGTGGGCCGACGGCGCGGAGGGAGCGGCCCTGGAGCTGGTGGAGACCGCGGGCATCCCGGCGATCACCAACGGCATGGGCCGCGGTGTCGTCCCCGGTGGCCACCCGCTGCTGGTGACCAAGGCGCGTGGGCAGGCGCTCGGCAACGCCGACCTGGTGGTCGTCGCGGGCACCCCCCTGGACTTCCGTCTCGGTTACGGCATCTTCGGCGGGAAGGGCACCGAGAGCGGACAAGGCGCGGAGCCGGCCAAGGTGGTGCACCTGGCCGACTCCCGGGGCCAGGTGAGCCGGCACGCCGACCTCGCGGCGTCGGCGTACGGCGACCTGACCTCGGTGTTCACGGGCCTCCGCGACGCCCTGGACCAGGTCGTCCGCCGGCCCGACTGGACGTCGTGGGTGTCGGACCTGCAGAGCGCGGTCAAGGCGGCGGTCGAACGGGACGCCGAGCTGCTCGCCGCCGAGGCGGACCCGATCCACCCAGCCCGGATCTACGGCGAGCTGGTGCCGCGCCTGGCCGAGGACGCGGTCGTCATCGGCGACGGCGGCGACTTCGTGTCGTTCGCCGGCAAGTACGTCGAGCCCAAGCGGCCCGGCGGCTGGCTCGACCCCGGCCCCTACGGCTGCCTCGGCGCCGGCCTGGGCTCCGCGATCGCCGCGCGGCTGGCCCGCCCGAGCTCGCAGGTCGTGCTCCTGCTCGGCGACGGCGCCGCGGGCTTCTCGCTCATGGACGTCGACACGCTCGTCCGGCACGACCTGCCGGTGGTCATGGTCATGGGCAACAACTCCGCGTGGGGCCTGGAGAAGGGTCCGATGCAGATGCTCTACGGCTACGACGTGGTCGCCGACCTCGCCGAGCGGACGAAGTACGACGAAGTGGTCAAGGCACTCGGTGGAGCCGGCGAGACCGTCGCCGACCCGAAGCAGATCGGCCCGGCGATCGACCGGGCCTTCGACTCCGGTGTCCCGTACCTCGTCAACGTCATCACCGACGTCAATGCCGCCTACCCGCGGAACACCTTCGGGATCTAGGCGTTGCTGATCCGACTGGCCGAGGCTGCCGACCACGAGCGCGTCGGGGAGCTCACGGTGGCGGCGTACGCGCCGCACACCGCGGGGCCGACCGACTTCTACGTCGAACGGCTGCGCGACGTCGCGAGCCGGGCGCGCGAGGCGGAGGTGTGGGTGGCCGAGATCGACTGCGAGGTGGTCGGAGCGGTCACCTGGACTCCGCTCGGCTCGCCGTGGCGCGAGATCGCCGAGGAGGGCGAGGCGGAGTTCCGCATGCTCGCGGTCGACCCCGCCGCCCAGGGGCAGGGGGTCGGCCGCGCCCTGGTCACCCACCTGATCGAGCTGGCCCGTGCTGATGCGAACCACGCGATCGTCATGTCCAGCGAGGCCGGGATGGCGAAGGCGCACGCACTGTACGAGTCGATGGGGTTCCGGCGTACGCCGGAGCGGGACTGGCACCCGCTCCCCCACATCGACCTCATCACCTATGCGAAGGAGCTGGAGGCATGAGCGAGGCGAACCTGACCTTCACCGTCACCTCCGAGGACACGGCGCGGGCCGTCGGGAGCGGGTCGCTGGAGGTGCTCGGCACCCCGCGACTCCTCGCCTGGTGCGAGGCAGCCACCTGCGCTGCGGTCGAGGCCGACCTCGGCGACGGCGAGACGAGCGTCGGGACCAGGGTCGCGCTCGAGCACACCGCGGCGTCGGCGGTCGGCGCCTCGATCGATGTGACGGCGTCGCTGGTGTACTCCGACGGTCGGCTCCGCCGGTTCAGCGTGGCGGCGACCGAGGGCGGGAAGGTCGTCGGGACCGGGGAGATCACCCGGGTCGTCGTCGACGCCGAGCGCTTTCTGAGCCGGCTGAAATGACGCTGACCCGGCAGAAAAGTTCTGCCGGGTCAGCGAAAAGTCAGGTCAGGCGTTGGGGCGCTTGCCGTGGTTGGCGGCCTTCTTCTTGCGCCCGCGACGCTTGCGTCCGGTCTTGCCCATGGTGTCCTCCTGGATTCAGTGCTCCGGACAGTGTCCCAAAAGCCCATCCCCGGAGCGAATCGGCGGGCGAATCGGCGGGCGAAGAGCGGGTCAGCTCTCGGTGTTGATCCGGACCTGGACCTGACGGATCGACATCGTCACCCGCTGGCGCAGGTCGTCCGGGGCCGACTCCACGCACGACCGGGCCACGAGCATCTTGACCGTACGCTGGAGGTCGTACTTCTCCAGGCAGGGCGCGCACTCGTCCAGGTGCTGCTGCACCTCGTTGCAGTCCGCCTCGTCGAGCTCGTTGTCGAGGAAGTAGACGATCTGCTCCAGGAAGTCGCTGCACTCGTCGTTCATGAAGTCGCCTCCTGAGGACACGAGCGCAGCGAGGCCCGGAAGGGGGCGTGCTGAATGAACCATTCGACCCTGCTCACGACTTGCTCCCCTCCCCCGAGACTGTGCCGGCCGGGAGCAGGTCGTTCTCCCGGACGTAGTCGGTCAAAAGATCGCGCAGCTGACGTCGACCGCGGTGCAGCCGCGACATGACCGTACCGATCGGGGTCTCCATGATCTCGGCGATCTCCTTGTAGGCGAAGCCCTCCACGTCGGCCAGGTACACCGCCAGTCGGAACTCCTCGGGCAGACGCTGCAACGCGTCCTTCACCTGCGAGTCGGGCAGGTGGTCCAGCGCCTCGTGCTCGGCGGACTTCAGGCCGTTGCCGGTGTGCGACTCGGCCCGGGCGAGCTGCCAGTCCTCGACGTCCTCGCTCATCGACTGCTGCGGCTGCCGCTGCTTCTTGCGGTAGGTGTTGATGAACGTGTTCGTGAGGATCCGGTACAGCCAGGCCTTGAGGTTCGTGCCCGGCTTGAACTGGTGGAAGGCGGAGTACGCCTTCGCGAAGGTCTCCTGCACCAGGTCCTCGGCGTCGCTGGGGTTGCGCGTCATCCGCATGGCGGCGCCGTACAGCTGGTCCAGCAGCGGTAGGGCGTCCCGCTCGAACCGCGCGGAGCGCTGCTCCGGCGTCTCGGTCTCGAGGTCCACCGGCTCATCGACGGACAAGGCGTCGCCCATTTCATCACTCATCGGGGTCCAGCCTAGCCCGCGGGTCGGCGGCTCGAGAACGGCAAGCATGTCGGGTTCAACCAGCAGGCTCGGCCGATGATTCCCTAGCGCGCCACCTGACGGACGATCCACTCCAGCGCGGACTCGACGACCAGCCCGAGCGCCTCGTCCTGAGTGAGGCTGGCGCGGGCTGGGACCTTCAGCGAGTGGTCACCCTCGGGCACCACGCTCATCTCGGTGTCCGCCGGGAACTCCTCGGGTCGGCCGAACGGGTCCCGCTCCCCCTGGATCACCAGCGTCGGGCAGGAGGGACGGACCAGCTCGTCGAGCCGGGACTTCTCCGGCCGGCCCGGCGGGTGCAGCGGGAACGCGAGTGCCAGGCAGCCGGCCGCCGCCAGCTCGTCGGCGCACCGGGCCGCCGAGCGGGCCCCCGCCGAACGGCCTCCGACGACCAACGGTCTCGTACGCCGCAGGCGGGCCGCCGCCGCGCGCAGACCGTCGTCCAGGCTGGCCGGTGGACTGGCGACCTTGCGGCCGGCGACCACCCAGGGTTGGTCGAACAGCACCACGGTGATGCCGTGGCGGGGCAGGTGCTCGGCCAGCGCTTCGAGGTCGCTGGTGTCGGTCCCGCGACCAGCCCCGTGGGAGAGCAGCAGAGTCGCGGCGGGCCTTCGCGCCCGGTGGGTGTGGCTGCGGCCCTCCCCGTGCGGTGTCGGCACGGCGGTCGTGACGCTCACAGGAGCGGTTCCTCGAGCGGGATCGGCTCGAGGAGCTCCGGCCCGTTGTTGCGGACGTTGCTCACCAGGGTGGAGACCGGGTACGCCTCCAGGCGGCCCGGAGCGGCCGGCTCGAGCAGCTGGAGGAGCGAGTCGCGGTCGGACTGGGTGGGGTCCAGCCAGGCGCTCCACCGCTCCGGCTCGACCATCAGTGGCATCCGGTCGTGGATGTGGCCCAGGGTGTCCTCCGCCTCGGTGGTGATGACGGTGGTGGTCCAGAGGAAAGCGCCGTCCTCGTCCTCGTCCTTGCTCGGGTCCCGCCAGATCTCGTACAACCCGGCCATCGCGAGGACCCCACCGTCGGTGGGGTGGATGAAGTACGGCTGCTTGCGCTTCTCAGCCGTGGGATACCACTCGAAGTAGCCGTCGGCCGGCAGCAGGCAACGGCGTACGGCGAAGGCCCGCTTGAACGACGGCTTCTCGGCGAGCGTCTCCATCCGGGCGTTGATCATGCGGTTGCCGATGGACCGGTCCTTGGCCCACGAGGGCACCAGCCCCCAGGTCAGGGTGCGCAGCTGGCGCTCGGGCGGCAGCGACCGGTCGTGCGACGGCGGCCGGGCCATGACGGCGTAGACCTCCTTGGTCGGCGCGACGTTGTAGTCGGCGAGCAGTGGCGCGGCGACCAAGCTGTCGGTGACCTCGAACTCCTCGATGAGGTCCTCCGGGCGTCGGCTGGAGGCGTAGCGGCCGCACATGCGGTCAGCCTAGAGGTCGGCGATGACAGGCTGCGGCTCCGAGGCGCAGGCATCCTCTGTAGGTCGGTGAACCCATCGTCTAGGTTTGGCTCCATGACCTTGACGCGACTGGTGGCCCGACCGATGCTCGCCTCGATGTTCGTCGTGGGGGGCCTGAACTCTCTGCGCAACGCACCCAAGCTGGCCGCTGCGGCGGAGCCGGTCACGGAGACGTTCACCGGCCTGGCCGACAAGGTCGCGCCGGAGCTCCCCCTTCCCCACGACCCGACGACGCTCGTGCGGATCAACGGAGCCGTGCAGCTCGGCGCCGGGCTGCTCCTGGCCACCGGCCACGCCCCCCGCCTCTCCTCCGCCGCGCTGGCTGCGACCCTCGTGCCCACGACCGCGGCCGGGCACCGGTTCTGGGAGGAGAAGGACCCGGCCGCCCGCGCCCAGCAGCGGATCCACTTCTTCAAGAACGTCTCGATGCTCGGCGGCCTGATGCTGGCCAGCGTCGACACCGAGGGGAAGCCCGGGCTCGTGTGGCGGGCTCGCCGAGCCGCCCGTGATGCCCGCCGCGAGGCCCGCCACCTCACCGGCACCGCCAAGCGCGAGGCGAGGCTTGCCGTCTCGTGAGTCGCCGGTGACGCGGTGAGCGACCTCTGGCCGGCGCCGTACGCCGCCGGGCCGGTCGAGGCGACGATCTCCCTGCCGGGCAGCAAGTCCCTCACCAACCGCGCGCTCGTGCTGGCGGCGCTGGCCGACGGCCCGTCCGTCGTACGCCGCCCGCTGGACTCACGTGACACGCGCCTGATGGTCGGAGGTCTGCGCGCCCTGGGTTGCCGCATCGACACCGGTGCCGCGTGGGAGGCGGTGGACTGGACGGTCCGGCCCGGATGGGCCGGAGGCAGCGCGGCCATCGACTGCGGCCTGGCCGGGACGGTCATGCGCTTCCTCCCGCCGGTGGCCGGTCTGTTCTCCGGTCCGGCGGCCTTCGACGGAGACCCGCACATGCGCAACCGCCCGGTCGGGCAGGTCCTGGACGCCCTGCGCGCGCTGGGGGTCGAGGTCGAGGGCGAGGCGCTGCCCTTCACGGTCACCGGCACCGGGAGCGTGTCCGGGGGGACGGTGGTGATCGACGCGTCCGCGTCCTCGCAGTTCGTCAGCGCGCTGCTGCTGGCCGGGGCACGGTTCGACCACGGCGTCGACGTCCGCCACGACGGCAAACCGGTGCCCTCCGAGCCCCATCTGGCGATGACGGTGGCGATGCTGCGCGAGCACGGCGTCGCCGTCGACGACTCCGACGCCAACCGGTGGGCGGTGGCACCCGGTCCGATCGCGCCGGTGGACCGCACCATCGAGCCCGACCTCTCGAATGCGGCACCCTTCCTCGCGCTGGCCGCCGTCACCGGCGGCCGGATCACCGTGCGGGACTGGCCCGAGCGGACGACCCAGGCCGGCGACGCCCTCCGGGAGATCCTCGGCCAGATGGGCTGCGAGGTCGACCGCGGCGCCGAGAGCCTCACGCTCACGGGGCCGGAGCGGCTGCACGGGCTGGACCTCGACCTGCACGACGTCGGCGAGCTCACGCCGGTCGTCGCCGCGCTCTGCGCGCTCGCCGACAGCCCGTCGCACCTGCGCGGCGTCGGCCACATCCGCGGGCACGAGACGGACCGGCTGGCAGCGCTGGCCCGCGAGCTCGGCGCGCTCGGCGCCGACGTGACCGAGCACGACGACGGACTGTCCTTCACCCCTGCGCCGATGCACGGCGGCCCGTTCCGCACGTACGCCGACCACCGCATGGCCCACGCCGCCGCCGTCATCGGCGCCGCGGTCGACGGCGTCGAGATCGAGGACGTCGAGACGACCAGCAAGACCTTCCCCGGCTTCGCCGACGCGTGGGCGGGGCTGGTGAGGAACAGTTGAGCAGCGTGGCACCGCTCGTTCGGCGTACTCCGCTCCGGGCCTCGCTGCGCTCGCGTCCTCACGGGGTGGCCCCATGAGTGGTCGCTACTCCGAGGAGGACCACGAGCACTACGAACGCCCCCGCCGCCGGACCCGGCCGCGCACCAAGGAGCGGCCGAGCTACGACGACGCCGTGGACGGCCGGGTGATCACCGTCGACCGCGGACGCTTCACCCTCGAGGTCGACGACACCGTCGTCATGGCGATGAAGGCCCGGCCGCTCGGCCGCAAGGGCGTGGTGGTGGGCGACCGGGTGCGCGTGGTGGGCGACACCTCCGGCCAGGACGGCAGCCTCGCGCGGATCGTCGAGGTGACCGAGCGCACCACCACCCTGCGCCGGACAGCCGACGACGACGACCCCGTGGAGCGGGTGATCGTCTCCAACGCCGACCAGCTCGTCGTCGTCACCGCGCTCGCCGATCCTGAGCCGCGTCCGCGCCTGATCGACCGTGCGCTGGTCGCGGCGTACGACTCCGGCATGGACCCACTGCTGTGCCTGACGAAGGCGGACCTGGCCGACCCCGAGACGTTGCTGGAGACCTACCGCTCGCTCGGCGTGCCGTGGGTCGTGACGCGGAAGGGCGGCGACCTCGGTGAGCTGCGCTCGGCCCTCACCGGGAGGACCAGCGTGCTGCTCGGCCACAGCGGGGTCGGCAAGTCCACCCTCGTCAACGCCCTGGTGCCGGACGCCGACCGGGAGATCGGTCACGTCAACGCCGTGACCGGCCGCGGTCGGCACACCTCCACGTCCGCCCTCATGCTGCGGCTGCCTCCGCTCGACGATCGGCCCGGCGGCTGGATCGTGGACACCCCGGGCATCCGCTCCTTCGGACTGGCGCACGTCCAGCCCCAGGACATCATCGGGGCGTTCCCCGACCTCGACGAGCTGACCGCGGACTGCCCGCGGGGCTGCACGCACGGCCAGGACGAGCCGGAGTGCGGGCTGGACGAGGCCGTGGCCGAGGGCCGCGCCGACCCGATCCGGGTGGAGTCCTTCCGCCGACTGCTCGAGGCGCGCAGCGGCACCGACTACTAGCTCAGCCCTGACCCCACACGGCCTGGGCACCGGCCTCGCCGGTGAGCACGGTGTACACCAGCGTCGCGACCGCGGCGACCGAGAGCAGCCCGGCCAGGGCGATGCGCGCTGCCCCGCGCCGATCGTGCAGCCACACCGCGACGACCGCCACGACCGCGAAGGCCGAGGCCACCAGTCGCAGGACGCCCGCGAGCTGCTCGTGGCGCTCCACCTTCGCTCCGAGGGCGCCCGAGCTGAAGAAGTCCTTGCTCTCCTTGAAGCTCTCGCCGGTGAGGAAGGCCACCCAGATCGCGGCCGTGGCGAGCAGGACGGCGGCCAGCGTGGGCCACCGCAGCCGGTCGCGCCAGCGGGGCACGAGGGCGTACGCGAGGGCCGCGAGCGCCGAGAGCGGCCCGAGCACCACGGCAGCATGGACCACGAGCGGGTGCAGCGGGAGCCCGTTGATCTCCATGGGGTGCACGGTAGGGGTGGCCGATGAGAATAGTGTGAGAGGCGTGCCCGACTACACCGACGATCTCCGGCTGGCGCACCTGTTGGCCGACGACGCCGACTCGTTGACCTCGGCGCGGTTCAAAGAGCTCGATCTGCACGTCATGACGAAGCCCGACCTCACCCCCGTGACCGACGCCGACGAGGGCGTCGAGGAGGGCATCCGGCGGACCCTCTCGCGGGTCCGGTCGCGGGACGCCGTCCTGGGCGAGGAGTTCGGCACCTCCGGCCACAGCCAGCGGATGTGGGTGATCGACCCCATCGACGGCACCAAGAACTTCGTGCGCGGCGTCCCGGTGTGGGCGACCCTCATCGCCCTCGTGGTCGACGGCGAGGTCGTGCTGGGGGTCGTGTCCGCTCCCCAGCTGCAGCGCCGCTGGTGGGCGAGCGTCGGCGGCGGCACGTGGACCGGCCGGTCGCTGCTCAAGGCGATCCGCTGCCAGGTCTCCGACGTACGACGCCTGGAGGACGCCTCGTTGTCGTACTCCTCGCTGCACGGGTGGGACGAGCGTGGTCGGCTCGAGGACTTCCTGTCCCTCCTGCGCCGGTGCTGGCGCAGCCGGGCCTACGGCGACTTCTGGTCCTACATGCTGCTCGCCGAAGGCGCCGTCGACCTCGCGGCCGAGCCCGAGCTCGAGCTCTACGACATGGCCGCCCTCGACGTGATCGTGCGCGAGGCCGGAGGCCGGTTCACCTCCCTCGACGGCACGGACGGTCCGTTCGGCGGCAACGCGCTGGCCAGCAACTCCCACCTGCACGAGGCCGCGCTGGCCTTCCTCGGCTCGAGCGGCGACGACGACGACCCGGACATGCCGCCCCGGCGGAGCGGCTCGGTGCGCGAGCTGCGCCCCCGAGAATGACACCGGCACTGTTGCAGTTCTTGGCCGCTGGCTAGCGTGGTCTCATCCGGGACGAAGGAGAGGCCACCATGCGAATCAGCGAAGTACTCCAGCACAAGGCGACCGCCGAGGTCGTGACGATCGGCCCGGATGCGACCGTGCGTGATCTCGTCGCGCTCCTGGCCGAGCACAACGTGGGCGCCCTCATCGTCTCCACCGACGGCGCCTCGGTGGCCGGGATCGTCAGCGAGCGGGACGTCGTGCGCCGGCTCAACGAGGACGATCGCGTCCTCGACGGGTCCGTGGCGGACATCATGACCACCGACGTCGAGACGGTCGAGCCGGAGTCGCTCCTCGAGGACCTGATGAAGACCATGACCGAGCGGCGCATCCGGCACGTCCCCGTGCTCAGTCAGGGAAGGTTGACTGGGATCATCTCCATCGGCGATGTGGTCAAGCACCGCATCGGCCAGCTGGAGTTCGAGCGAGACCAGCTCGACACCTATCTCCACCAGACATGAGGGATCCCATGAAGCTCACCCGAGACAAGATCTGCTCCTTCTGCGGCGTCCCCTGGAGCGAGGACAATCTCTTCGCGGGTGGCTTCGGGGCCCAGATCTGTCGGGAGTGCGTGGAGCGGTACGACAAATTCCTGCACGACCCGGAGGAATTCGCGGCGGGCAACCGCCCGGTCTGGGACGACATGAGCGTCGATGAGCTGCTGGAGGCTCTGCCCCACATCGTCCGGACCTCGAAACAGGTCGATCTGTTCCTGCACGAGTGGGTCCAGATGCTGCACGACCGCGGGGCGTCCTGGCAGCGCATCGGGCTCACGCTGGGCGTCTCCCGGCAGGCGGCCTGGGAGCGCTTCCGCCGCAGCAAGATCGACTTGACGAACGTGGAAAACCCTGGATGATGGTCGTCGGCGGGGCCGGCGCGCGGGGGATGTCGGCCCCGCCGCCATCCGCTCGGCCCACTCCCCTAGCCTGGACTGATGGACAAGCCTGAGATCGAGTTCTTCGACCCCGAGCCGCCGAGCGACCTCGTCGTCACCGACCTGACCGAGGGGGACGGCGCCGAGGCGACCGAGGGGTCGACGGTGTCGGTCCACTACGTCGGAGTCGCGCACTCGACCGGCGAGGAGTTCGACGCCTCCTACAACCGTGGCGCTCCGCTGCAGTTCCGCCTCGGCATCGGCCAGGTCATCCAGGGCTGGGACCAGGGCGTGCAGGGCATGAAGGTCGGCGGCCGCCGCCAGCTCGTCATCCCACCGCACCTCGGGTACGGCGACCGCGGCGCCGGTGGCGTGATCAAGCCGGGCGAGACGTTGATCTTCGTCGTGGACCTGCTCGGCGTCTCCTGATCGCTGCCCGATCCGGGACTCACCAGGGCAGGTCGTCACTCACCCCGTTCGGGGGTTCGCCCGACCCGTCGGCCACCCGGGCGCTCAGGCCGGCCAGGCCGACGACGTCGCCGAGGGCCAGCTGTCGGCCGCGGCGGGTCTCGACCTCGCCGTTGACCGTGACCAGTCCTTGCTGGACCACCGCCTTGGCGTCGGCGCCGTGCTCGATCAGGTTGGCGAGCTTGAGGAACTGCCCGAGCCGGATGACCTCATCGCGGATGGGTACGTCGAGCGTGTCGTGGGGCATCGGTTCTCCTCAGGTGACGACGGTCAGGGTGTGGATCAGGACCCCGACCAGGCCGCCGACGATCGTGCCGTTGATCCGGATGAACTGCAGGTCCCGCCCGACGTGCAGCTCGATGCGGCGCGCGGCCTCCTTGCCGTCCCAGCGCTCGATCGTGTGGGTGATGACGGCGGTCAGCTCGGCGCCGTACCGACTCACCACGAAGACCGCGGCGTCGGCCACCAGCCCGTCCAGCCGGGCGCGCAGGCCGGCGTCCTCGCGCAGCCGGGTCGCGAACGCGAGCAGCTCGGTCTCGAGCCGCTGACGCACCGGGCCGCTCGGGTCCCGCAGCGCAGCGAGCAGCGCGTTGCGCAGTCCCTGCCACAACGAGATCGAGGTCTGGGCGAACTGCGGGTGGTCGAGCAGCCGGTTCTTCAGCCCCTCCGCGCGCTGCTGGGTGGCCGGGTCGTGCAGGAGGTCGTGCCCCAATGTCTCGAGCATCGAGTCGAACGCGACGCGGGCGCGGTGGTGCGGGTCGTCCCGGATGTCGGCGAGCCAGCGGACGGCTTCGAGGTGGAGCCGGGCGGTGACCGCGGTGTTCAGTCGGTCCGGCGCCCACCAGGGTGCCCGCTCGGTGAGCACCTCGGCGAAGGTGTCGGGATTGTCGACCAGCCAGTCGTGCAGCTCCTCCAGGCCGAGGTCGACCACGCCCCGGTGGAGGTTGTCGCGGACCGCCTCGGTCACGAAGCTGCCCAGCAGCGGGGCGATCGGCTCCTCGCGGAACCGTGGCACCAGCACCGCCTCGACGAGCTCGACGATGTGGTTGTCGCGCACCCGGTCGAGCCCGATGGCCGCGATGTCGGCCACCTCGTCGACCACCCGCCGCGCGTGCACGGGGTCGGACAGCCAGACCGCGCCCCGCTCGGAGACGGTCGCCGCCGTCACGCGGTCGCGAATGATCTGCTCCTGGAGGAAGTTCTCACCGACGAACTCCTGCAGGCCGCGGCCCAGGTCGTCCTTCCGGCGAGGGATGAGCGCGGTGTGCGGGATCGGCAGACCCAAGGGGTGCTTGAAGAGGGCGGTGACTGCGAACCAGTCGGCGATCGCACCCACCATCGACGCCTCGGCGCCCGCATTGACGAAACCCCAGAAGCCGCGGCGGTCCAGGGTCAGCACGAACACGACGGCCGCGAAGGCGAGCAGCGAGACCGCGAGCGTCCGCATCCGCCGCAGAGCTCGGCGACGCTGCTCGTCCGCCTCGGGGTGTCCCCCGAGCTGTGGAGTGTCCATGGCTGCCATCGGGGGGATTCTTCCCCATCCCCCGCCATGAGGCAGGCTGGGGCGAGCACGTCACCTCGACCCACACAGATCTCTGGGGGATCCATGCGTCGACCTCTGGCCTTCTCGGCCCTCGTCCTCGGCCTCGCGGCCTCGCTCCTCGGCGGGGTGGCTCAGGCGGACCACCGCTCCGGGCCGTCCCGGTTCATCCCGTCCGCGCAGTCGCCGACCGAAGCGCTGCGGACGGCGACCGAGGTCCTGGCCGGCGACGCCGGCAGCCGTACGCCGGACGCGGACCGCAGCGCGACGCTCGCCCTGCGCGACCTGTTCGCGGCCCGCCCTCGACTCACGGGCGACGCGCGGGCCCAGGCCGACCGGCTGCTCGCGCGTCCGCGCGCGGGCCGGCAGAAGTGCAACGCCCACGTCTGCGTGCACTGGTCCACCTCGGGCGTGGACGGCGCCACCAACGCCTGGGCGGCCAAGACCCTCGACTACATGGGCACGGTGTGGTCGAAGGAGGTCGGCCGGCTCGGTTACCGGGCCCCGCTCGGGGACGGCGACCACGGCGGCAACGACAAGCTGGACGTCTACCTGCGGGACCTGGGCGGGCAGGGGATCTACGGCTACTGCGCGCCGGAGTATCGCGGCAACAAGCCTCGGACGGCGTCGGGCTACTGCGCGCTGGACAACGACTTCTCCCGGGCGCAGTTCGGGATCCGGCCGTTCGACGCGCTCCAGGTGACGGCGGCGCACGAGTTCTTCCACGCCAGCCAGTTCGCCTACGACTACAAGGAGGACGCCTGGCTGATGGAGGCCACCGCCACCTGGATGGAGGAGCAGGTCGCCGACGGGGTGAACGACAATCGGCAGTACCTGGACTACGGACAGCTCGGGAAGCCGCGCTCCTCGCTGGACTGGTTCAACCCCAACGGCGTCGGACAGTACGGCCAATGGGCGTACTTCCAGTATCTCCAGCAGCTCTACGGGCGTGACGTCGTCCGGTCGATCTGGAACCAGCTCCCCGGTCAGGCGCACTACTCGGTGAAGGTGCTCGAGGATGCCGTTCCCGGCTCCTTCGACACCCAGTACGCCGGCTTCGTCGCGGCGAACCTCGTGCCCCGCTCGTTCTACGCCGAAGGCCGGCACTACCCGCGGGCGTACGCGGGCAGCACGGTCGTCGATGCCGGGGACGTCTCCGCCGGCACCGTCACCGTGGACCACCTGGCATCCTCCGGTGCACGGGTGGTGCCAGGCAACGGGCTGGCGGCGAGTACCTCGCGCCTGCAGGTCAGCATGAACGGTCCGCAGGAAGCCGCCCAGCCGATGTTGGTCGTGGTGTGGCAGGGCACGTCCGGGAAGGTCAAGCGCTTCACCGTGGACACCGACGGCGCCGGGGTGGCCACGAGGTCCGTGCGCTTCAGCTCCGCCAACACTCGGGCGGTCTACTACGCGGCCGTGAACGCCGGGACCCGCTACGACTGCTTCCAGGGTTCCGACTACGCCTGCGCGGGCGCCAGCCAGGACGACGACAAGAGCTTCGCCCTCTCGGTCAGCACCTACCAGAGCTGACCCCGACGCGACTGCGCCCGTGACCGGGTGCGGTCACGGGCGCAGTGCGGTGGTGCGGGTCAGGCGACCGAGCTGATCCGGTCGGTCGGCGTGACCGTGTACGGGTCGTGCGCCTTCAGGTAGTTCACCAGGCTGTCGATGTCGAGACCGCCGTTGATCCGGTCGGTCCCGTCCTTGAGCACGGTGAAGCCGTCGCTGCCGTCGGCGATGAAGTTGTTCATCGCCACCCGGTAGCTCTGGTCGTCCACCAGGGGCACCATCGCGGTGGCGGGGTTGCCGTCGTCGTCGACGAGCACCTCACCCACGATCGCGTCGACGTCCTGCTCGGCGGCCAGGCTCTCGTCCCACGTGTAGGACAAGCCGGAGACCTGGAGGATCTTGGGGTCGCCGTCCTCGTTGCCATCGTTCCACTGCTGGTTGAGCGCCGCCCTGATCTGCGCACCGGTGAGGTTCTCGGAGACCACCAGGTTGTTGAACGGCTGGACCGCGAACGCCGCACCGTAGGTGACGTCGCCGTTCCCGTTCTCCACCAGGTCCTGACGGACGCCGCCGGGGTTCATCAGCCCGATCACCGGAGCGTCCCCACCGGGCGCCACGACCGACGGGTCGGCGACCATGCCGTCGGCGATCATGTTGCCCAGCGGGCTGTCGAGGCCGTCCTCGTCCGGCGTGCGGCTGACCGTGTCGACGTCCGCGATGTGACCGACGACCTTGTTGGCGATCGGCTCGACCAGCTCCGTGTAGTGGGCCACCAGGTCGAGCAGGTCCTGGGCGGCCGCGAAGCCGGCGCCGTTCTGCACGATCATGTTCCGGGCGAACGCCGCCGGCCGGACCACGTCGTGGGTCTTGGGGTCGATCAGCAGGTGCATCTTGGTGATCATCCGGCCGTAGGACGAGGCGCTGGTGAAGAGTCGCGGGTCGCCCTTCGGGTCCTGCACGACGCAGTTGTAGGCCTGGTGCGTGTGACCGCTGATCACGGCGTCGACGGCCGGCTTGAGGTCCTGCGCGATGGCCAGGCCGGGCCCGGAGACGCCGGAGCAGTCGTTGTAGGCCGTCGCGTCCTTCGGGGTCACGCCCTCGTGCAGGAGCACGACGATCGACCGCACGCCCTTCCTGCGGAGCTCGGGCAGGAGCGCGTTGGCGGTCTGCACCTCGTCACCGAAGTGGATGTCCTGGATGCCGGCCTGCGAGACGATCGAGGCCGTGCCCTCGAGGGTCATGCCGATGAAGGCGACCTTCTGCTTCTGCACCTTCATGATCTGGTACGGCCTGAAGACGGTCGGCCGCTTGTGCGCGGACGGGTCGTTCCAGAACACGTTGGCCGACAGGTAGGAGAAGTCGGCGCCTTGGTAGGGGTGGTCCGGGCACGAGTTGGCGCCGTTGGCGCCGTCCGGGCCGTCCGCGAGGCAGCCGCCCTTCTGCATGCGTCGGAGCTCGGTGACGCCCTCGTCGAACTCGTGGTTGCCGACCGAGGAGATCTGCAGGCCGAGCTTGTTCATCGCTTCGATCGTCGGCTCGTCGTGGAAGGCGGCCGAGAGCAGCGGGGAGGCACCGATCAGGTCACCTGCGGCCACCGTGATGGGCTTGGCCCCGTTGGCCCGGGACACCTTCCGCTCGTCGCGGAGCTTCTGGGCGAGGTAGGCCACACCACCGGCGGGCGTGTTGTTGATCCGACCACTGGAGCTCTTCGTCGGGTCGATGGTGTCGAGGTTGCCGTGGAAGTCGTTGAGGGCGAGCAGGTCCAGCCGGACCATCTTCTTCTTCGCCAGGTCCTGGTAGGCCGGCTTGCCGCTGACGTGTCGCTCCGGTGCGGCCGTCGCCCCGGTGAGGGACGAGGTGGCCAGGACGAGCGAGCCACCGGCTGCCACCAGCGCGAGCCCGAGGCTGCGCGTGCGGAAGTGCATGGGATCTCCTTCGAAGGTAGGGACGCCCAGCACCGTAACCCTGGTCTAGTCCAGACAACAGGGCGACAGACTCCGGAAGTTGCGTCTTCGGGAGCACGCCACAGAAGACCGGCCGATGATTCGTCGGGAGTTCACCAACGAGCGGGCGCAGACCCGTCGCGGGGGCGGCTCAGGTGCGCTGCACTCCGTCCTTGACCTGGCGACGGTGCCGGTGCAGCGTCGGCTCGGTGTAGCCGCTGGGCTGCGTCGTGCCGTGGAAGATCAGGTCGCGCGCCGCCTGGAACGCGTGCCCGTCGAACTCCGGCCCCATCGGCAGGTAGTCGGGGTCGCCGGCGTTCTGCTCGTCGACCACGGCGGCCATGCGGCGCAGCGACTCCTCCACCTCGTCGGCGGTGACCACGCCGTGGTGCAGCCAGTTCGCGATGTGCTGGGAGGAGATCCGGCAGGTGGCCCGGTCCTCCATGAGCGCGGTGCCGTGCAGGTCGGGGACCTTCGAGCAGCCGATGCCCGCGTCGACCCAGCGGACCACGTACCCGAGCACCCCCTGCGCGTTGTTGTCCACCTCCGCGGTGCGGTCCTCGGCCGACCAGTCGGCCGGGTCACCCAGCGGGATCGTGAGCAGCGCGTCCAACCGGCGTACGTCGCCGGCCCCCTGTGCGGTCCGGGCGATCTCCTGCTGCCGCTGCGCCACGTCGACCCGGTGGTAGTGCAGGGCGTGCAGCGTCGCCGCGGTCGGCGAGGGCACCCAGGCCGTCGACGCGCCGGCCTCGGGGTGGCCGATCTTCTGCTCCATCATGTCGGCGAGCTCGTCGGGGGCCGCCCACATGCCCTTGCCGATCTGCGCGTGGCCGCCCGGACCGGTGAACAGCCCGCAGGCGAGACCGATGCGCACGTTGGCCGACTCGTAGGCCTCGATCCACGGCTGCTGCTTCATCTCGGCCTTGCGCACCATCGGACCGGCCAGCATCGAGGTGTGGATCTCGTCGCCGGTGCGGTCGAGGAAGCCGGTGTTGATGAACACGACGCGCTCACGCGCCTCGGCGATGCACGCCTCGAGGTTGACCGAGGTCCGGCGCTCCTCGTCCATGATCCCGATCTTGATCGTCCGCTGGGGCATGCGCGTGACGCGCTCGACGGCCGAGAACAGGTCGCGGGTGATGGCCACCTCGTCCGGGCCGTGCATCTTGGGCTTCACGACGTAGACCGAGCCGGTCCGGGAATTCCCTCCGGCGTGCCGGCCCTTGAGGTCGTGGAGGCTGCCCAGCGCCGTCATGAGGGCGTCGAGGACACCCTCGGGGACCGGTTCGCCGTCGGCGTCCAGGATCGCGTCGGTGGTCATGAGGTGGCCGACCTGTCGGACGAACAGCAGCGCCCGGCCGGCGAGGGTGAGCGTGCGCCCCTCGGGGGCGATGTAGGTCCGGTCCTCGGCCAGCTTCCGCTCGAAGGTCTCCTCCCCCTTGGTCACGGTCTCGCTCAGCGAGCGCTGCATGAGCCGCAGCCAGTGGTCGTAGCCGAGGACCTTGTCCTCGGCGTCCACCGCCGCCACGGAGTCCTCGAGGTCCATGATCGTCGTGACCGCGGCCTCGAGGACGAGGTCCTTGACGCCGGCGGTGTCGTCCCGGCCGATCGGGTCGTCCCGGTCGACCTGGATCTCGAGGTGCAGCCCGTGGTGACGCAGCAGGATCGCGCTCGGGTCGTCGGCCTCGCCCTGGTGCCCGCGGAACCCGGCCGGGTCGGCGAGGCGTCGCAGACCGTCCGCCGTGTGGACGGCCAGCCCCTCGTCGTCCACGCGGTACGCCGTGGCGTCGGCGTGGGAGCCGGAGTCCAGCGGCAGGTGCTCGTCGAGCACCGCGCGGGCTCGCCGGACCACCTCGGCGCCCCGGGTGGCGTTGTAGCCCCTCCCCCGGGCCAGGTCACCCTCGTCGGGGATGACGTCGGACCCGTACAGGGCGTCGTACAGCGAGCCCCAGCGGGCGTTCGCGGCGTTGGTGGCGAACCGTGCGTTGAGGATCGGGACGACGAGCTGTGGGCCGGCCACCGTCGCGATCTCGGGGTCGACGTGGTCGACGTCGATGATGGCGCCGTCCGGCTCTGGGACGAGGTAGCCGATCTCCTCCAGGAACCGCCGGTAGGTCGCCGGGTCCGGGGCCCCCGGGTGGGCACGGTGGAAGTCGTCGATCTGCTCCTGCAGCTCCGCCCGGCGGGCCAGGGCCTCGCGGATCCGCGGGCCGAACTCCGCGATCACGTCGGCCGCGCCGGCCCAGAAGTTGTCCTCGTCCAGCCCGGTGCCGGGCAGCGCGCTCTCCCGCACCCAGCGGTGCAGCGACTCCGCGACCTGGAGCCGACCCACCTGGACCCGGCTCATGACGGGGCTCATGACCGCACCGCCGTCTCCCCGGTCTCCCGGTGCGCCTCGTGGTGGCGGATCACCTCGGAGATGATCAACGCCAGCACCTTCTCCGCGAACGCCGGGTCGAGCCCCGCGTCGTCGGCGAGGACGCGCAGCCGGTCGATCTGGTAGGCCTCGCGGTCCGGGTCGGCCGGGGGCATCCCGGCCTCGGCCTTGAGCCGGCCGACCTGCTCGGTGCAGCGGAAGCGCTCCGCCAGCAGGTGGATCAGGGCGGAGTCGAGGTTGTCGATGCTGCCGCGCAGCTCCAGCAGTCGCGCGCGGTACTCGTCGGTGGCCATGGCCAGAAACCTACGGCCTCGCCGCTGTTCGCGCGCCCCGGTCCGGTCCGCGACTGCCTCGGTCGTGCCGACGGCGGTCACGTCGTCCCTCGCCGGCTGACTCAGTCCGCGAGGTACCGGTCGAGGTTCGCCAGCGTCATCGCGAACGCGGCCTCGTGCTGCTCGGCCGACAGTGAGTCGGGAACGTCGACCGCCGTGATCGTGACCCGAGAGCCGTCGCGCTCGGGCGTCACCGACCACGTCATGGTCATGGTCCCGCCCAGTGCCGGGTCGCTGGAGACGAAGTCGACGAGCTCCACGAGCCGGTGCGGAGGGTCGATCACGCCGAAGCGCACCTCGACCACGTCGCGGTTCTCCTCGGTCTTGCCGCGCACGTGCACGTCGTCGTAGGACAGGACCATGCGATATCCGCCGCCGGGGACGGCGTCGAACCGCTCGACGTGCCCGGACATGCCGTCCGGGGGCAACCAGGCCTCCCGCGCCCCGGCATCGACGAGGGCCGCGAAGACGTCCGAGGCAGGTGCCCGCACGTGCGCCCTGCCGCGATCGGTGTGTGTCATCGACTCAGGCGGAGCTGGCCGCGGCGAGGCGGACGGTGACGGTCGTGCCGGCACCCGGGGTGGAGTCCAGCGCGACCTCGCCGGAGTGCTGCTCGGCGATCCGAGCCACGACACTGAGACCGAGACCTGAGCCCTGGATGGCTCGGACCGAGGCGATCCTGGCGCGGTAGAAAGGCGTGAAGGCCTGCGAGATCTCGTCCGCAGTCATGCCGAAGCCCTCGTCGGAGACCTGCAGCAGCGCTCCGGCCTCGTCGTCGTCGACGGCCACCCGGACCGTGCCGGACTCGGAGAACTTGACCGCGTTGCTCACGAGGTTCAGCAGCAGTCGTTCCAGCGAGGCCTGGTCGCCGGCCACCGGCACCGGGTCCTCGGGCAGGTCCAGCGCCAGCCCGATCGAACGGCTGCTGGCCAGGTCCCGGGCGCGGGCCTCGACCTGGCTGACGACGTGGCGGAGGTCCAGGGGCTCGTGCCGCGACAGGTCCGCCGTGCCGGAGCCGGCGAGCAGCAGCAGGTCGTCCACCAGCGTCTTGAGGCGTCGGCTGTTGCGGCCGATCCGCCGCAGCGCGTCCTCCTGGGACTCGGTCAGGTCGCCGAACTGCCCCTCGGTCAACAGCTCGGTGTAGCCGGCGATGCTCGCGATCGGCGTCCGCAGCTCGTGGCTGACCACGGTCACGAGGTCCTCCCGGAAGCGCACGGCCTCCTCGCGACGCTGCTGGGACTCACGCTCCTGGTCCAGCGCCTCCTCCAGCGCGCGCTCGGTCTTGACCCGGCTGGAGACGTCCTCCCCGGCCACGAGGTAGCCGATGAACCGCTCGGACTCGTCGGTGACTCTCGAGAAGGAGAGGGAGAGCTCGCGCAGGCTGCCGTCCCGGTGCCGCACGCTCAGCACCTGGCTCGAGCCGTGGGCGATCGCCACCTCCAGGAAGTCCCGGGGGTCGACGGTCTCGTCGCGGTCGTCGGGGCGCGAGCGGTCCCACACCTCGCTGATGGGGCGACCCACGATCTCCGAGGGCTCCCACCCGAGCACACGCGTGAGGCCCAGGTTCGCTGCGACCACCCGCAGCTCGGGGTCGGCGACGACGAGCAGGGTGTTGCTGGGCGAGCGGAGGATGCCGGCCAACGTGGCGTTCGCCGTGCTCATCTGGGAGAGCAGCTGCTCCGGGTGCATGAGCACGAGGTCACGCAAGGACAGCGGGGCGGCCTCGTACGCCGCCAGCAGACGGCGGGAGGCCAGGACGAACACCAGCAGGGGGATCGAGAAGACCAGCCCCATGAAGGCCTTGGCCTGGGTGCTCGCGGCGATGAAGGAGCCGAGCTCGCTCGAGGGGATGCTCAGGATCAGCGGGAAGACGACGCCGTCGAGGCTGAGGATGCCGATGAAGACGAGGGGGTACACGGGGACCATCGCCCAGGACGGGAGCCGGCCCTTGAGCGCCTCGAGGATCGCGACGAACACGATCAGCTCGAAGATGATGAGGACCCCGCCCATGAGCACGATCCGGAGCGACTGGTCGAAGACCACCGCCGGCACCTCGAGCGGGTTCCCGGCGGCGGTGCCCGACAGCGCGGCGCCGGTCACCTTGAAGATCGCGTAGGTGAGCACGTCGATCGCGACCGAGAGCGCGATGACGTTCCGCACGACCTGGATGTTGCGACCGCTGATCATCGCGATGAAGATCGCGTAGAAGAAGCCGCCGTAGGCCACCTGACCGGCGAGCACGGTGACGTCGCCGTACAGCGGCATCACGTACACGGCGCCCAGCAGGCCGCCGAGCACGAGGGTGCCGGCGATGTGGGTGTAGAGCAGCAGCGCGCGGTAGGGCGAGGGAAGCAGGGCGAACACCAGCGGCAGCACGGCGTAGACCGCCACGCTGACCGCGAAGAGCCCTAGGCCGCTCATCTGGTCGCTCATCCCATACGCCGCGAGTGGGTGCCGTCGGCAACCCGGTGACCGTGTTGATCGTAGAGGGATCGGGTCTCCCCCACAGGCGAACGCGCGGGTCCGCGCGGCGGGGTACTGTCGAGGGACCAAGCCGTTCAGGCTTCCTCTCAGAGAGTTCCCACATGAGCGACAAGTCGCCTCGCCAGAACATGTCCAAGAAGTCGGGCAAGTCCCTCAAGCAGAAGCGTGCCGACAAGCGCGAGAAGGGGTCGGAGGAAACCTTCTCGGAGAAGGTGCACCCGACCAAGAAGAAGTGACCCTCCTGGGCCTGGGCGTGGTCGGCTCGTCCGCCAAGGAGAACGAGCACCGCCTCCCGCTCCACCCCGAGCACCTCCCCCGCCTGGAGGCGGACCTGCGGGCGCAGATCACCCTCGAGCACGGCTACGGCGAGCGCTTCGGGGTCGAGGACTCGACGCTTGCCCCACACGTCGCCGGCTTCGCCTCGCGGAGCGAGATCCTCTCCGGCTCCGACGTGGTGCTGCTCCCGAAGCCCCAGCACGAGGACGTGGCCGCCATGCGACCGGGCCAGGTCCTGTGGGGCTGGCCGCACTGCGTCCAGGACGCGGCCCTGACCCAGCTGGCCATCGACCGCCGGCTCACCCTGATCGCCTTCGAGGCCATGAACCACTGGGCTCGCGACGGCGGGGTCGGTCTGCACGTCTTCCACAAGAACAACGAGCTCGCCGGCTACTGCTCGGTCATCCACGCGCTCCAGCTCGCGGGTCTCACCGGCGCCTACGGCCGCCGCCTGACCGCCGTCGTGATCGGGTTCGGTGCCACCGCTCGCGGCGCCGTCACAGCCCTGAACGCGCACGGGGTCCACCAGGTCGCGGTGCTGACCAACCGCCGCGTGGCCGCAGTCGGGTCCCCCATCCACTCCGTGCTCATCCGGCAGTTCGAGCACGAGGACGACGGCGCACACCTCAGTCACGTGATCACCGACCAGGGACGCGAGCCCTTGGCGGCGTACCTGGCCGAGAACGACGTCGTCGTCAACTGCACCCTCCAGGACCCTGCGAACCCCTTGATCTACCTCCGGACCGAGGACCTCTCGGCGTTCCGGCCGGGCAGCGTCATCGTGGACGTCTCGTGCGACCTCGGGATGGGCTTCAGCTGGGCGCGCCCCACGACGTTCGAGGAGCCGGCCTTCGTCGTGGGCGACAACGTCCTCTACTACGGGGTCGACCACAGCCCTTCCTACCTGTGGAGCTCCGCCACCTGGGAGAACAGCACTGCTCTCATGCCGTTCCTCCGACCGGTGCTGGAGGGGCCGTCGGGCTGGGACGCCGACGAGACCCTCACCCGGGCGATCGAGATCCGGGACGGCGCCGTGGTCAACCCGGCGATCCTCGACTTCCAGGGCCGAGCCGCGGAGCCGCCGTACGCCGTCCGCTGAGGGGCGCCCTCCGTCACGTCCGGGGGGACCCCGTTCGGAGGTTGGCGAGGACCGCGAGGACGCGGCGGTTGCTGTCGGCGTCCTGGTGGAGCTCGAGCTTGGTGAAGATGGCACTCACGAGCGGCTCCACCGTCTTGATGCTGAGGTGCAGCTCTGCACAGATGGCCTGGTTCGACAGCCCTTGGGACATCAGGTCGAGGACCTCCTGCTCGCGAGGGCTGAGGCCCTCCAGGTGCCCGGCCCGTCGGTGCCGCGCCAGGACCGCGGTCAGCGTCTGGTGCTCCAGGACCAGGGCGGCCTGCCCGACGAGGTCTGCGAGGAGCCGCTCCTCCGACTTCGACAGCCGCGGGTCCCGGACGATGGAGAGCGCCCCCGACCCTGGGATGGGGCGCGTGACCCCTTCGAGCTCGATGACCTCACTCGTCTCCGGCCAGACCCCTATCGGGTGCAGCCGGTCGTCCTGGCGCAGCCAGAGCACGGCCCGCTCGGCGCCCAACGCCTGCGCCGCTGCCCGGGCCAGGTCACGGGGCAGGTCACGGGGCAGGTCCTGGCTCCTGCTGCGCGACATCCAGGTGAGGGCGGTGTACGCCGCCCGCTGCTGACCGTGCACCAAGGCCCATCCGGCCGCGACCGGGATCAGCGGGGCGGTGAGGAGCCCGGGGACGGGTGTCCTCCATCCGATCAGGCCGATGAGGAGGGCCGCGGCGGAGACGGCGGCCGACGCGACCAGCCACAGCAGCTGCACGCGGACCGGGTCCGCCCCCCGGCGCCACCTGACCACGACGACGACCAGCCAGAGCACCTGGAGAGCGACGTAGACCGGGTGAGCGAGCGCGCTCCAGACAGCCTCCACCGCGGCAGGGGTGTCGGAGCTGATCGGATGCGGAGAGGACAGTCCCGCGGCGTCGTACTCGACGGGCCACAGGGCTGAGGTCAGCGAGCATGCCGAGGTCACCACGATCACCGCGGCCGCGACTGGTCGCCATCGGCGCGAGGGGAGCCGGCCGTCGGGGAAGACGAGGATGCTCAGGGTGACGAGCCCCAGCGCCGCCGCGACCGGCCAGACACCCCACCAACCGAGCCACGCCTCTTCCCCGACATGACCGGCCTGGCGGCCGAGGAACATCACGGCTTGCACCGCGCCTGTCGCCAGGAAGAGGACGGCGCACAGGTGGCCGGGCCGCTGATGGCTCAGGTACGCGCCGACACCGGCGAAGGCGACCGCGAGCAGACCGTTGTGCAGGTTGCGCACCCACGGGCCCTCGGCCAGCCCCAGGGTCGTGAGCACGACGACGACGCTGAGGACCAGCAGGGGCAGGAGCCCGCGAGGCGCGCGGGCGACGGTGCGGCTCACGCCTGGATCGTGTCACGCCGCCGACCGCCGGAAGAGCAGGGAAAACCCTGCTTTCGGGTTCCAGGGTTTCCCCCGGAGCGGGCGGAGCGTGCGCGGCGCGACGCTTCCGACATGACCACACCCACCGAGCGCATGCTCACCACCTTCCTCGTCCTAGCCCCTGTCGTCTCCCTCGTCGCCGACTCGACGTACGCCGCCCGCGGCTGGGACGACGCCACCGCGGGCGTCGTCCACGTCCTCGGCGCCATCGCGTACGGCTTCGTCGTCCTTCGTGTCGCGGCATGGCTGCCACGCGACTCGGTGCTCCGCGCCGTCGTGCTGGCCGTCGGTCTCGTCGGTCTCGCCGGCAACGTCGCGTACGGCTTCGAGACGATCCACCTGTCCCTGGGCGACACCGCGCTGGTCGACCAGTCGGGCGCCGCCAACCTGATCAAGCCACTGGGCCTCTTCTTCCCCCTGTGGCTGGCCGTCTCGGCCTTCGCCCTGCTCAGGCTGGACCGCCGCTGGCAGGCGTTGCTCGTCCTGGTCGCGGCGCTCGTCTGGCCGGTCGCCCACATCGGCAACATCGCGACGCTGGCCGTCCTCGTGAACGTCGTCCTGGTCGTGTCGGTCGGCAGCCTGGCGTGGACGCGGTCACCGGCCCCCGAACCTCTGGCGGCATGAGGAGATCTTTCGACGACCGAGAGTCAAGAGCTCTTTGTCTGACTCGCTCCGTACCGCACACTGGGAGGGGTCGCGAGCCGCGGCCCTTCCCCCGTACTCGGAGATCCCGTGCCGTTCCTGTCCCCGCGGTCGTGGCGCCTCGCCATCGCCCTGCTGCTGTCCGTCCCGCTGCTGCTCGTCGACGTCACTGCTCCGGTGAGCGTCGCCGCCGTCGACCACTCCACCCGGCTGCACGCTCAGCACGTGACCCGCGCCGTCGAGGATGCCGGCGTCTTCCCGCTGACCCGGCCGGCCACGACGGTCGCGGCGTACTGGCGCGGTAACCCGCACGCACGTGTCGCCCTGGCCTTCTCCACCGACGGCGTGCACTTCGGCCCGGCCCAGGCGGCCGGTCGCGACGAGATCGGGGCCGAGCGGGCTGACGGGACGACGTACGGCGCCCTGCACTCCGTCGACCACGCGGTCGCGGTGCGCGTGAGCACCGACCGGCCGATCGCCCGGCTGACCGTCCTCGGGCTCTCCGACGGGGCGAGCAGCGTCACCCGCACGATCCGGACGCCTGCGGCCGCCACGGCCGCCACCGACCAGCCGACCGTGGTGTCGCGCGGCGGCTGGGGCGCCGACGAGTCGTTGATGACGTGGGCGCCGGAGTTCTACGCGACGAAGAAGCTCGTCGTGCACCACACCGACACCAGCAACGACTACGTCGACCAGGCCGGCGCCGAGGCGCAGATCCGGTCGATCTACTACTACCACTCGGTCACCCAGACCTGGGGCGACATCGGTTACAACTTCCTGATCGACAAGTTCGGCAACGTCTACGAGGGCCGATACTCCCGTGACTACGCCGGCGCGAGCCCGACCGGCGACGACACCTCCGGTCTCGGCGTCACCGGCGCCCACACCAAGGGGTGGAACTCCGGCACCGTCGGCATCGCCCTGCTCGGCACGCTCACGACCTCCGACGCCACTCCCGCCGCGCGCGACGCGCTCGAGCGGTTGCTGGCCTGGGAGGCCAGCCGCAACGGCATCGACCCGCTGGCCAGCGACACCTTCGTCAACCCGGTCAGCGGCGCCACGACCACCACCCCCAACATCGCCGGCCACCGCGACTACGTCGCCACGGCCTGCCCGGGCGACACCTTCTACCCGACGCTCCCGGCCCTCCGTACGGCGGTCGCGGCACGGGTCAACGGCACCCCGGCGCCGGACACCCAAGCGCCGACCGCGCCCACCGGCCTCACCTGGAGCGCCACCCGGAGCGCGGTCACCCTCTCCTGGCAACGGTCCTCGGACGACCGGGGAGTGACCGGGTACGAGGTCTGGCGCAGCAGCACGAGCGCGACCAGCGGATGGTCCCGCGTCGGCACCACGAGCGCGGCCACCTTCACCAGCGGCTCGCTGGCCCGGAAGACCCCCTACTGGTTCAAGGTCCGCGCCACCGATGCTGCGGGCAACCTGGGTACCTTCAGTGCCACGGTCAAGGCCCGCACGTCCTGACCGAAGCAAGCCACTGACCGGACGACCCGAGGAGCAGGCATGACCCCGACGTCCACGGAGCAGCCCGCGCGGCTCGAGCTGGTCGTCCTCGACGTCAACGAGACCCTCTCAGACCTCTCGCCGATGGCTGAGGCCTTCGCGGAGGTCGGACTCGAGAGCAGCGAAGCGCCGGCGTGGTTCGCAGGCGTCTTGCGTGACGCCTTCGCGCTCACCGTGCTCGGTGACAACCCGTCCTTCGCCGAGATCGCCTCCGCGGCGCTCCGCGTCCGGTTGTCGGCCACCGGCTCCAGCGACCCCCAGGCCGCCGCCCAGCAGGTGATGGAGACCTTCACGAGCCTGCACCCCCATCCCGACGTGGTGCCCGGCCTGCAGGCCATCGCCGAGTCCGGTCTCCGGATCGTGACCCTCAGCAACGGCTCGGCGGAGGTGGCGCGGAGTCTCCTGCAGGACACCGCGGCCGGCTCGACGATCGAGGCCTATCTGTCGGTCACCGATGCGGGCGCCTGGAAGCCCGACGCCCGGGCCTACTCCTACGCACTCGACGCGACCTCCGTCCCCGCGGATCGAGCGCTGCTCGTCGCGGTCCACCCGTGGGACCTCGCCGGCGCAGCCCGGGCCGGCCTCCGCACGGCCTGGATCAACCGCTCCGGTGCCGACTACCCCGGCCACTTCCCGCCCGCCGACCTCGTGGCGTCGTCCCTGGTCGAGCTCGCCGCCCAGGTGGGTTGACGCTCGGCCTCGGCACCTTGTCGGACACCCCGTCCTCCGCCATCATTCCTCCAGGTCGAGCGCTCGTTGCCGCTGACTCGGAAGCAGGTTGCGATGGACATGCTGGAGCTGGACGCGGTCGGGCAGGCCGCTGCGATCAGGACCGGGCAGGTCTCGGCCCGCGAGCTGCAGGAGGCGGCCCGGCAGCGGCTCCTGGACAGCGATCAGTTGCTGCACTCGGTCGTCTGGACGCGCGACCCGGACGACGTGGACCGCGACCCCGGGACCGACCCCGAGGCCCCCTTCGCCGGAGTCCCCATCGTCGTGAAGGACCTCTCCGGCTGGCAGCGAGGGCTGCGGATGGGATGGGGAGTCCGCGCCTTGGAGGAGGCTGGCGTCGTGGCCGAGGACGACACCCCGGCCGGTGCACGGCTACGCGCAGCCGGGTTCGTCACTCTTGCCACGACCAGCACCTCGCCGTACGGGTGGGGACCGTGGGCGGCCACCGCGGCCGGCCACACCCGCACTCCGTACGATCTCGACCGCGCGTCTAACGGGTCCAGCGGCGGCAGCGCTGCCTGCGTGGCCGTGGGCGCGGTCGCGGTCGGAGCCGGCGCCGACGCCGGGGGCTCGATCCGGTTGCCTGCGGACTGGTGCGGGGTGATCGGCCACAAGCCCTCGCGAGGACTGGTGCCGTCGGCCTGGGCGCACACGGAGGCCACCGAGGGTGCCCTGACCCGCACGGTTCGCGACGCGGCGGCCGTGCTGGACGTCCTGTCGGCACCCGAGCCGGGCTCGCTCTTCGCGGCACGCCGGCCCGACTCCGGGTACGCAGCGGCCTTGGGCCGACCACTGGGCCGGCTCCGGATCGCGGTGCTCGGCGACTTCGCCGACGGCACCGCCGAATCCACGCGCCAGGTGGTGGCACAGGTGGGCGAGCGGTTGGCCGACCTCGGACACCGAGTCGAGGTCGCCACCCCACCCGGCCTCTACGACGAGGACGACGACCCCCAGGCAGGGCGAGCGCTGCATGCCATGCTGGCCCGCTCGCTCGCCGAGACTGCCGTTCTCCTGGGTCGGCCGATGGAGCCCGGCGAGATCGAGCCCTACATCGCGATCCTCGCCGAGGTCGGAGCCGCAGCGACCGCGCAGGACGAGCTGCTGCGGCTGGCGCAGATGCAGACGTGGGCTCGCCGATTCCTCCGCTTCTGGAAGGACCACGACGTCCTGGTCTGTCCCACCTCGCCGTTCCCACCCGTCCCGGCCGAGCGTTGGTCGCCCCATCCGGAGGCTCCGATGGAGCCGTGGTCGCGGTGGGGCCCGGGACTGACCTACACCGAGCCCTTCAACCGGTCCGGTCAGCCCGCGACCACCGTCCCTGCCGCGGTCGTCGACGGTCTCCCGCACGGCGTCCAGCTCGTCGGGCGGTGGAACGAGGACGCGCTGCTGCTCCAGCTTGCTGGTGAGCTGGAGGAGCAGCCGGTGCTTCCGTGCTGGCCACTGCCGAGCCCACCCGACCGGCCGTCGTCCGACCTGTCGTAGCACCGGGCGTCACGGACGTGACGTCGGACCTCACGCCGGAAGAGGTGAAGGCCCGAGAGCCGGGCCACCAGCACACAGGAGCACGACATGCCTTCCGCCAACAAGATGACCGCCCCCGTGACCATGGACCTCCCTCTTCTCGTGGAGGCGCGCTACGTGGAGCTCGACGGCTACACCCTGGGCTACGAGTCGTTCCGGGCCGACGTCGACACCACCCCGCTCTTCGCCGGGTTGCCGGAAGACCGGTGCGTCTGCCCGCACTGGGGCGTGGTCGCGCGCGGCCAGATCACCTACCGGTGGGCTGACCACGAGGAGACCTACGGCGAGGGGGACGCCTACTACGCACCCCCGGGGCACACCACCTTGGTGACCGCCGGCACCGAGCTCACGGAGTTCAGCCCGAGCGGGCCCTTCGCGGACTCGGCCGCCGCCGTCGAGCGCAACCTGGGGGCCCTGGCATGAGCACGACGACCGCGCACCGAGTCGCCTCGAGCACGGCGTCCGACGTCGTCGCCGTGAGCGTCGAGCGCCTGGTCACGTTCCTCGAGAGCAGCGGCACCGCCACGCCCGCGGACACCTTCGCCCCCGACGTGTTCTGCGACCTGACCTTCCCCCGCTGGCGCATCCAGCTCGAGGGTGCGGACGCGCTCGCCGAGGCGCGGCAGGAGCTGCACCCGCAACCGGGGTCGGTCCGGGTCGAGCAGGTGACCGGCGACGCGCACGGCTACGCGGTCAAGCTGGAGGAGCGGTGGCGCGACGGCGACGAGGACTGGTACTGCCGTGAGGCCTTCCATTGTCTGCTGGACGACGCGGGCCGGATCACCGACTTCAGCCTCTACTGCACCGGCGACTGGTCAGAGGCGCGGGTCCGCGAGCACGAGGCCGCCGTGACCCTGATCCGTCCGTAGCGACACGGCGCAGCGGCTGGTGTCACGATGTCCGGCGTGGGCAGTGTCCAGGACGCGTTGGATCTCGCCGAGCGTTACGTGTTCGGCTCCGATCCGGGCCCGCTGCCCGCCGTCCTGCATCAAGCGCTCCTGGAGGCGACCGACCCCGGCGACCGGGTCCGGCTCGCGGCGGCGCTCGCCCGATGCTGGGCTTACGCCGGCGAGCCGGACCGCGCCGTGACGTTCGCCGACTCCGCGCTGCGAGAGGCCGAGGGCGCGGCTGACCCCGGGCTCCTGGCTGCCTCCCTGGACGCCTCGCTCGCCGCCCACTGGCGGGTCGACGAGCTCGAGCAGCGGCGTACGCTCGCCCGCCGGCTGGACGACGTGACCGCCCACGTCGTGGACCCCGAGGTCCGTCTGGGGGCCCACGTCTGGCTGCTCACGGTCGCGTGCGAGTCCCTGGACGTCGCTGCGATGAACCGGCAGGTCCGCGCGTTGGAGGTCCTGGGGGAACGCTCCCCCCGTGCTCTCGGCTTCGCCGCCTCCCGGAGACTGATGCTGGACCTGCTGCGCGGTCGGACCGACACCATCGACACCCTCGTGGCGCTGGCCGAACGCGCCTTCGCCGACGCACCGCAGGCGGACGCGGCGATGGTGCTGGGCGCGATGCGCGGGTACGGCGCCGTCATCGCCGGCGACGCCGCGACGGCCGGCGAGATGGCCGGGCTGGCCGAGCAGATCGCCGACGCCGAAGGCATCCGGGAGCTGTACGCCGAGAGCGCCTGGCTCTGGTTGGGGGCCGGTGAGCCCGGCCATGCGCGCGAGCTCGCCGAGCGATTCGACGAGGGCGTCCTCGCGGAACTGCCGAGGAACTTCAACTACCTGATGGTGCTGCAGCTGGTCCTCGAGGTGGCGCTGGCCACCGACGCGAAGGAGCTCGTCTCCCGGGTGACCCCGCTGCTGCTTCCCTACGCGGACCGCTCCGTGGTCAATGCCGGTGCGGTCATGTTCCAGGGGGTCACCGACGACCCGCTCGGGCGGGCGCTGGCCGTGCTGGGACGGCACGAGGAGGGGGCGCTCTTGCGCCAGCGCGCCCTCATGACGTACCGCAGGATCGGCGCCGCCTGGTGGCGTCAGCGACTCGAAGGGCAGGCGTCAGCGGGGAGCACCGGAGGCACGACGATGACCCTGTACCCCGGTCAGGACGGGGTCTGGTTGGCGGGCTCGGCCGACCACGTCGTCGCGGTCCCCGCCCGCCGGGGGCTGGAGTACCTGCACACCCTGGTCGCCCGCGCAGGCTCAGAGCTGGGCGCGGAGTTCCTGGTCACCGGCCTGGACACTCCCGTCCAGTCCTCCCTCGGCCCGGCCCTGGACGCCCAGGCCGTCCGGTCCTACCGAGCGCGGCTTGCCGAAATCGAGACCGCGCTCGAGGTGGCCGACCGGCGCGGCGACGCCGCGTCCGGACGAGGGCTGAGCGAGGAACGCAGCGCACTCCTCGCCGAGCTCGCGGGCGCCAGCGGCCTCGGCGGACGGTCGCGGCCCACCGGGGGCAGCGAGGAGCGCGCCCGAGTGGCCGTCCGCAAGGCGATCAGCGCCGCCCTGGAGGTCCTGGCGGCTGCCGACCAGCCCCTGGCCGACCACCTGGGCGCCAACGTCAGCACCGGGCTGCGCTGTCGCTACCGCCCCGACCCCGACGTCCACTGGCGCCTCGCGCCCCCGTGACACCTGCGCGGCCCCGAAGGGATGCTCGGGCCCTCGTGCAGGACCGGGTCAGTCGAACTCGGCGACGCGAACGTCGCGCGGCGACGGGAGCCCCGTGCCGGTCTCGACGAGCAGCTTCAGGCTCATCAGGTAGCTGGCCCACTTGGTGCTGCAGTGGTGCATGAATTCAACGGGCTCGGCCCACCCGGCATGCGAGAACAACAGGACCGTCCAGTCACCCTCGACTCGTAGCGTGAAGTCGATCTGGGTCCCGATCCACTCCTCGGGTCCCCCGACGACCTCCCAGGTGACGCGTTGGTTCGGCACCAGGTCGGTGACCTTCATGTCGAATCCGCCGGGCGGGAACCGGAAAGCGATGGTCCCGCCGAGGTCGGGGTCCCCGGTCGTGTCCTCGGTCCACCAGCCTGCCAGGCCCTCGACCGTGGTGAGGGCGTCGTACAGTTTCTGGGGGGCGATCTTCTCGACCGCGACGCGGTGCAGGATGTCCACCATGGTCGTTCTCCTCTGCTCGTGAAAACTACTTCTGCTTGGTCTTCTGGATGGTCTCGGCGATGTGCTTGATCCGCTGGAGGCGCCCGTCCCACGCCGAGCTGACCGCGTTGAGCTGATCGATGGCGCGAGCCAGCTGGGGTTGGTCGACCTCGTAGTGCCGCTCGCGCCCCACCACCGTGCCGCGGACGAGTCCGGCCCGATCCAGCACGACCAGCTGTTTGGCGACCGCCTGCCGGGTCACCGGCAAGACCTCGCTGAGCGACGTCGAGGTGCCCGACCCCTCGGCCAGGAGGACGTCGAGCATCCGCCGCCGCGTGGGATCACCCAGCGCGGACCAGAGCTCGTCGTCGATCGCGGCGGGAGTCATGGCCTGCTCGCGAGCGAGGCGACGTACGGCGCCAGGCGCGGGAGGAAGGCGTCCCAGCCGTTGACGTGGTCCTGGTACGCGCTCTCGGTCTGCGCGTGGTCCCAGCCCATCTCGCGGAAACCGGTCTCCACGAATTTCAGGGTGGTTCCCGCACCGGTCGGCACCAGCTCCATGGTGACCAGCAGGGAGTTCCCCGCCACCGGCGTCTCCTCCGCCTCGTGCGTCCACCGGAAGGAGAATGTCCTCGGAGGGTCGACCTCGACCACGGTCAGCGTCACGACCTTGCCGCCGTGGGTCGGGTCGCCGAACGTCACTTCGCCGGTGGCGCCGACTCGGACGTCGTACGACGCGGTGTCAGGCCACCACTGGGCGACGTGCTTCGGATCGCTGATCACGTCGAAGACCACCTCGCGTGTGGCGTCGATGTAGAGCTCGCGCTCGATGCTGGCGAGCTCGGCGTTGTCCCACGTCTTCATGATGTCCTTTCGCAACTAATGGTTGCGTAGAACCGTACGCCATGAACCGTCATTACGCAACTATCGGTTGCGCATTCCCGCCTCGTCGGTCAGCGCGGGGGCCATATCGACGCCGTACGTCTCTGCACAGCCGTCACCATCCCGATGCCGGCGGTCACCGTGCGCGCCGCCTGATCAGCGCCCAGCCGAGCGACGCCTGATACCTGGCCGAGGGACCGCGGAAGGAAGCGCGTCAGTCGAATTGCCATTCGTAGGAGAACTTCTCCACTTTCAGGATGAGCGAGGTCTCGACGTCAGTGATCCCGGGCATCGCTCCAAGGACCTGAGTGTTGAACTCGAGCAAAGCTTGGTTGTCGCGGAAGAAAGCCTCGATGACGATGTCGTACCTACCTGTCGAGACGCCGCAGTATCTAACCTCGGGGCGTGCGACAAGGGCATCGGATACCGTCTCCAGGTGCTGTAGGTGGACTGAGATCGCGATGAGAGCAGTCACGGTGAGACCTGCGAGGCGGGGAGTGGGGACTGCCACGATCTCCACGAGGTCATCACCGAGCATGTTGGCGATGCGCTTGCGAACGGTGGTCTCAGTGACGCCGAGCTGTCTCGCGATCTCCGCATTGGGTGTGCGACCGTCGGTTCTCAGCACACGCAAGATCTTGCGGTCGGTCTCGTCGAACTGAACTAGGCCCCCCCGGCCAGCCCCTTCTGGTCGTCCCGCCTCTCGTCGCGTCCCCTCGCCGGTCATCCGGTCACTGTAGTTCTGCAACCTCCGTCGCGCATGTGGCTGTCTGAAGGACCGGGGAAGTCATTCGCCGCCTCAGCGACTCTTTGGAGCGGCGGCAGAGGAGTAAGTCCGTTCCCAGCCCTCGAGGGCGAGCTCGAAGCAGTCCAGATGCGGGCGCAACACGCCTGCTCCAATCTGTCCCCCCCGGCGCCCGGCTACACCTCCGTCGATGACTGGCAAGATCTTCTGCTCAAGCACAGCGCAGATGTCGATGCCGACAGGAGTTCCACGGAAGTCGAAGGCCGGAATCTTGAACTCCGGATGTTCGGCGATCGTGATCGCATACATCTGCTCATTGTGCTCCCTCATGGTCGCGTAGGCCCCCCCCTGATAGGCCTGCAGCGCGGGGGCACACGCTTGAGCAAATCCGCCGAGCCCGACGGTCTCTGTGACGCAGCTTTCCCCTCCGATCCACTCAGCGTCCTGCGCAGAGAAACCGTCGAAGTACCTGCCCTCGAGCTCAGGATGTTTACCGGTGAACCAGGTGTCGCCCAGGCCACTGACACGTATCCCGAATTCACGGCTGTTCAGCGCCATGGCAGTCACGAGAGTGCTGTAGGGGACACCGTGGGCAGCGTCAGCCGTTGCCTTCGCCGCGGCCATCCCGATCCGCAGGAAGGCGTAGTCGTTCTCCATGAGGTACGACAAGACCTCTCGCACCTGGCGTGCGAGATCTGTCTTGTCCAGGTCGAGGAGCGCGCCGGTGATGGCGCGCTGGAACAGCATGCTGGCCGCGGTGTTGCGGCTGTGCAGCTCGTCCCCCAGCCGCAGCGCGCGGGCCATGAGCGGCCTGAGGGCGATGGGTCGGTCCCTCACACAGGCGTCCAGGACAGGCGCGAGGGTCGATTCGAGCCAGCGAAGACCGCTTTCAACCTCAGGGTTGTACGACCCGTAGTTCAACCGCTGGGGGCTCTTTCCTTCGTAGAGGTTGCAGAAGGCGGTCGTCTGTGAGGTCCGATCAGTGACGATCCACACGGGCATGGAGGCGGTGTAGATTCCAGCGACTGACCCGATGCAGGAGTGGTCCTGGGTGCTGGCCACGTTGATGTGTCCTGCGGCCAGAGCCTCGCCCGCCTCTCGCTCATCCGCGACCAGGCCCTCGTAGATGGCTGCTGCGATGACCGCTCTGCGCTGCCCTCCCGTGTACTCGCCCCACGCCATAGGCGGTCCGGACGTGAGAATCGTCTGCCGCGTCATGCCAGGGACTACCTCGCCGGCTCTCGCCACACCCATGAGGACCGGCTCGGCGGCCAGCATGCGACGAACCGCTTCTTCGTTGGCGCTTCGTCGCGCTTCCTCGAGGTTCACGAGGTCGGCCGAGGCTGGTGCCCCACTCATGCCCTCAGATCCGCTCGAGGAGCGTCTGGACCTCGTAGTCGGTCACGACGGCACGAAACTCGCGACACTCTGCTCGCTTGTAGTCGAGGAAGGTCCGATGGAAATCCTTTCCGAAGACCTCCGCGGCGAGGTCATCGGTCTCGAACCCGTCGAGCGCGTCGTCCAGCGTTGCCGGGAGCGACAGGTCGCCGTGGCGGGCGAGTTGATCAGCGCTCATCTTGTACGTGTCCTCGTTGATCGGCTCTCCAGGATCGAGTTTCGCGGCGATGCCCGCGAGGCCGGCGGCCAGCACCAACGCGATCCCCAAGTGATAGTTGACCGACGCGTCCGCCGTTCGTACTTCGAGGCATCGTCGGTTGACGGGCATCCGGCACATGAGCGTCCTGTTGTTCTCACCCCAAGCGCGGTGCACGGGAGCCCACGAGATCTCGTCCATGAAGCCCTGGCTGGTGAACCGCTTGTACGAGTTCACCGTGGGACACGTCACGGCGCTGATGGCGGGCGCGTGCGCCAGCACCCCAGCCACGAAATGGCGAGACAGCATGCTGTAGCCGCCGTCGTCCGCCTCGAACACATTGCGCCCAGTATCGGAGTCGGCCAAGCTGATATTGATGTGTGAGGCTGAGCCGAAGTCGTCCTGGAACGGCTTCGGCATGAAGGTAGCGATGCAGCCCTGTTCTCGCGCCACCTGCTTGGCCATCAGCCGGAAGAGCACCATGTTGTCGGCCATCGAAAGGGCATCTGAGTAGTCGAAATTGAACTCGTACTGACCGTCTCCGCCCTCGTGATCGAAGGAGTAGAGGCCCCATCCCAGTTCCTTCATGTACCGAGCCATCGGTTCTAGGAAGGGCTCGGCCATCAAGGTGGCCTCCAGGTCGTAGCCCCGAGTGGGACCGTTGGCCTTGTCGTGCGGGATCAAGGGTTCGAGACCGCCCTCGCCTCGGCGAACCACGTAGAACTCAGGCTCGATGCCGACGTTCGCAGTGAGCCCCTGAGCGGCAGCCGCCTCTACTTGGGTTGTCAAGACGTTGCGCGAGTCCTGGGAATAGAGCTCTTCGTTGAGCCGCAGCTGCGTGGGCACCATGGCGAAGGACCGCCTCCAAGGCAGGACCACGAGCCGGTCCAAGTCTGGGAATCCCGCGCACTCATCCTCATGAGGCCCGAGGTCTCCCATTCCCTCGAGTGCCCCGACGGTGTAGAGCTCAGAACCACGTGCCATCGAAGGCAAGGAGTCGACCGGGACGCACTTGCTCTTCGGGACACCGTGGATGTCGACATACCAGCCAAATACATACTCGACACCTTGCGCTTTGAGCTCTTCGCACAACTCTTCAACTGTGGACACGGCAGATCCCTTTCGAGGTGGTGGAACGTAGAGGCAGGCGAAACGGCCGGGGACTCACGAATTCCGAGCCGGATCGACCAGTTCTGGGAACTGGTCGTCCCGCCATTCCGCAGAGCGGTCCCGTTCGGACGACGACGTCTCGCGGTTGCGCAGCTCAACTCGGCGAATCTTCCCGGAGATCGTCTTGGGAAGCTCTGCGAACTCGAGGCGGCGAAGCCGTTGGTACGGGGCTAGCCTCTGCTTGGCGAACCGAAAGATGTCGAGTGCCGTATGGGTGTTCGCCTCGAACCCGGCCGCCAACGCAATGTAGGCCTTGGGGACAGCGAGCCGGAGCGGGTCTGGCGCCGGCACGACCGCAGCCTCCGCGACGGCAGGGTGTTCGATGAGCACGGATTCGAGCTCAAAGGGGCTGATCTTGTAGTCGGACGCCTTGAATACATCGTCGGTTCGCCCCACATACGTGATGGTCCCCTGGTGATCCCGGCGGGCCAGGTCTCCTGAGTGGTAGTAGCCACCTGCCATGGCGAGGGCGTTCCCCGCGGTATCGCCTCCGTAACCCGTCATGAGCGGCAGTGGGTGAGGGGACAACTTCAAACACAGCTCTCCCTCGCCGGCACCGGAGATCTCCTGGCTGGTCCCGGGATCCACCAGGACAACAGGGACACCCGGCAATGGCTTGCCCATCGCGCCCGGAACGACCGAGTCTCCGGGGCAGTTGCCAACTTGCGCCGTGGTCTCGGTTTGTCCGTATCCATCTCGAATCGTGACCCCCCAACTACGCTGCACCTGCGCGATCACTTCGGGGTTGAGTGGTTCTCCGGCGCTGATCGCCTCCCGCAGATGTGGCGGCCTCCCACCCAGTTCGGTCTGGATCAGCATTCGCCAAACCGTCGGGGGGGCGCAGAAGGACGTGACGGCGAAGTCCTGAAGCTGGGCTCGCAGCTGCGCCGGGTCGAACCGTTGGTAGTTCGAGACGACCACTGTGGCCTCGGCGATCCAGGGCGCGAAAAAGCTCGACCACGCGTGCTTGGCCCACCCGGGAGACGAGAGATTGAGGTGAACATCTCCCGGCTTCAGGCCGAGCCAGAACATCGTGCTGAGGTGACCGACCGGATAGGAGACCTGGTCATGCTCAACCAGCTTGGGTCGCCTGGTGGTACCCGAGGTGAAGTACATCAGGAGCCTGTCCGAGGTGGACGTTCTCGGGTGCACGACACTCGGCGACTCGTTCGCATACGCACTGTGCAGGTCGTGCCAACCATCCACGGGCCCGGTGGCGACTCGGAGATGGTCGCCTTTCACAGCTCGTACCTTCGGGGCGTCTCCCGGGTTGCAGATCACCATGCGCGCCCCTCCGCGTGCTATGCGTTCTGCTAGGTCCTCGGAGTTGAGCGCGCTCGTGGTCGGCATGATCACCGCCCCAAGCTTCATGAGGGCGAGCATGGTCTCCCACAGCTCAACTTGGTTGCTGAGCATCACGACGACTGCGTCGTCCTTGCCGATCCCCAATGTGGACAGCCACGCGGCTACCTGGTCCGAGCTGTAACGCATCTGCTCGAAGGACCACGAGCGGTGCGTGCCATCCGCATTGCAGATCACGAGGGCCGGCTGCTCGTTGTCGCGGGCGATCACGTCGAACCAGTCGATCGCCCAGCAGAAGGCAGTTCCGAGGTCGGGCCAGACGAATTCCTCTCTGGCCCGATCAGGGGCGTCCCGCCAGTCCAGAAGTTGATCGCGCGCCGCGCGATAGCGATCTGTGACCGATGCGCGTTCGGTCATCGAGACAGCTCCGGCGGACTCACGTGCTCGGCGCCCAAGGTCAGAGACATGTCAGTTGCCGAGGACGATCGAGAACCGATCGAACCAGAACTCACGGATCGTGTCGCCGAAGATGTCCTGACCAGACTCAGGTTCGACGGCCTGGTTGATGACGTCCTCGAACCCGTCAGCCACTTCGGTCAGGAAGTCAGCATCGATGCCGTACTTCAGGATGTGCGCGGGGTAGATGCGCGAGACAGCTGATCTGAACTCACGATCCAGCCGGCGCGTGGACGCCGCAAACGCGGACACATCGGAGTCGGGCATGTGTGCGTAGTGGGGTCCGGTGGTCAACGTGTCGCCAGCGAACAGGGCACCCGTGCGTTCGTCGAGAAGACAGATGCAATCGGGCGTGTGACCTGGGGTGTGGATCACGCGGAGGGTGCGATCTCCCAAGTCAAGGACATCGCCGTCGTGCAACACGCTGGTCGGCACGGTTGCGGGGATGTGCCAGGTCTCCTTGGAGAACGAGGGCGGCAAAGGTCGCGGGTTCAGGTCGGCCGACAGCAGGTGGAAGTAGCGATCGTCCAGATCCTTGAAGACCTTGAACTTATCGAGCATGTCCGTGGTGAAGTCCGTATACATGTGGAGCCACTCCGCGGGAACCCCCTCTCCCAGTGGCTCGACACCTGCCTCGTGGATGGCGATCTCCGAGAACAAGTGGTTCCCGCCGCTGTGGTCGAAGTGATAGTGCGAGTTGACCACCAGAAGGTCGAGATCAGTCAGTTCGTCAACCACCTCCTTGATGTTGGCTATCCCCATTCCGGTGTCGAACAGCACTGCCCGTTTGGAGCCCAGCAGGAGGTAGGAGTTCACGTGAGGCGGTTCGGAGATGAGGAGGGTCGTTGCGTCGATCTGCTTGGTGACGAACCAGTCTTGGGCGCTCAATGGATTCAGACCAACCCTTCCGGGGCAGTAGGCATCTGCGCGCCATCCGGCGCCTGGGTTTTGAGAAGGCGAGTCTGCCTCTTGATGGTCGACCGCATGAGTGCGAAGTAGAGGATGGCGCTGACGACGAAGCCCACCTCCACGGAGAGATCGCCCCCGCCCACGGTCTTGACAAGCGGGCCCTGCCACAGAGCCGAGTTCGAGAACAAGGCGGCCGCAATGATCCCCACCACGAGTGCAACGAGGCCCTTGATGTTCCACCCCCGGTCGTACCAGTAGACGCCTCCTTCGTGGTCGTGGAGCGCTGCGGCGTCGTAGGTGTTTCGTCGCAGCAGAATGTCTGTGATGTAGATGCCACCCCAGGGGGCCGCCCACAAGACGAGAAGGGACAGGAACTCCACGAAGGTCGCAGTGAAGTCATGGACGAACACCGCATAGATCGACGCTCCGGTCGCGATGACCGCATCGACCCAGATCGTGCGGGCGCGACTCCAGGGCACGCCCATGGTCTGAAGCCCAAGGCCGGAGGAGTACAGGCTGATGAAGTTGTTGGTGATGCTCCCCCCCACGATCACGGCCAGGAAGGGCACCAAGAACCAGCCGGGGACGAGCGCCGCGATGCCGCCGATCGGGTCCGTCATGTCGGTCTGCGTCGCTGCGGCAACGCCGATGAGTCCTAGCAGTACGGCAGGGATCACAGCCCCGAGCGCTGACCATCCGGCAACCGAACTCGACTTCACCGTGGGCGGGAGGTACCGCGAAAAGTCGGCCCCCACCGCGATGTACGAGAGCGGGCCGGAGGCAACGATGAAGAAGGCAAGGAGGAACGCCCCCAGAGCGGAGATCCCGGGAATCGGTGGCGCCGACGCAGATGTCATGTGCGGGAGGACGTAGATGGCCAGCACGATGGCCCCCAGCCCCAAGGCGTAACTGAAGACAGTCTGCATGAGGACCAGCGTTGCGTGCCCCCAGATGCACACGAGGAAGGTGACGACCAGAACGAGAGCCAGGCACACGCCCTTGAGCGCATTCCCCGACGGCAGGGACAGCCTCAGTGCGATCTCGTAGAGGGCGAGGGTCCCGACCACCGCATTGACGGCGACGAAGCCGACCACGTTGAGCCAGTTCGCCACTGCTGAGGGGACGACGCCGAATCGGCCGTACGCAGCTCTCGACACCGCCAGCGTGGCGGTCCCCGTCGTCGGCCCCGCGACCGATCCAAACGCGGCAATGAGGTAGAAGAGCACGTTTGCCGCAACGACCGCGAAGACCGCAGCCGGGACGGAGACGCCGAACGACATCAGTGCGGCGCCGATGATGATGTAGGTGAAGATGCAGTTCGAGCCCAACCAGACCCAGAAGAGCTCGCGAGGTTGGCCATGGCGCTCGGTCAAGGGGATTTGATCGATGCCGTGCGTTTCGATGCTGAACGTCTCATCGGTGGGGACTCCGGTCCTGCGCTTGGAAACTTTGCCCGCAGTCGGTGCAGTGCTCAAGGTGCCTCCTTCGCTGGCGGCAACCGCGTGGGTCACCGCGACGGCACAGAGCCGGGGGCTCGACCTCTTGCTGCGGGTCTAGTTCGCTCTGTCGAAGCCAGAGTGTTCAGGCTTGAGAAGTCGAATGTCAAGAGCAAAACCCGGATTTAGGTTCGATATCTCGTAGTAGGGCAGCACTTTACTATCTGATTCAGGCACTCGTAGCCCGCCCGTGTCCTGCCGCGCTAGGGTTGCCTGCCCCCACGATGTGCTCCGCCGACAAGCATCCGGCCGCCCACGTTTGGACACGACGAAGGCCGCCTCCCACTGGCACGGAGGCGGCCTTCGTCATGTGCATCTTGCCTTGTAGCGGGGGCAGGATTTGAACCTGCGACCTCTGGACCTACGGTGTGCGAGCTTTCCCGATCTGACATCTTTGACCGCTCTTGCCGACGTGTGTCTTGACCTGCGAAGACGCGAACGACCAGAGGACTGGTCCCCCGATCAACTTGACCTTGTCTGCTCGGATTTGACGGCTTGCGCTGGCGTTTTCGGGGAGTAAACGCGACACGACTCAAATCGAAATCGCCCCCACATGACGAACCCCCGAACTGGGTTCGTCCAGAGGCGTGCTGCGTTGTTCCAAGCCGCCTCCTGGGTTGGCAGACGACCGATCGTCTGTCGCCATTGAGACCCGATCGTAGTACTGAACCCGACGCTGCCTATTCCGTTACAACGACCCTGCGGCCTAACTTCGCGAAGCCAATCGTCGGGAACACCCGAATCTCGCCGCGCCCCGCGCGGTCGCCCCGCTCAACGACCGATGAATCGCCATCGGCTTCCGAGACGTCCAGAACCAGCTCGTGACTAGGTGCCGCGGATCGAATCTGGCCGGAGCCTCGGCGGTAAGCGCGGCAGGGGTCTTACCTCATGCTGGCTCCGTGAGCGCGGCCGCGCTACAGCAGCCCTGGATGCGCCCACCGCGTCGGCCCGATTCCAAGCGCGTCTGGACTCCGGTGGTCGTCCAGGCAGGCTTCGCCGTGTGGTCACTGTCGGAGGACTCGGTCGACCTCAGACGGGATGCAGTGGCTAGGTGACCTCGGAATGCTCGGTGGCGGTGAGTGCGCGTGCGGCGATAGCGGTCGCGACGGCTGCGGCGAGGACTGTGGCTCCGCAGGCGAGCGTGATGGGCAGGGCCGGGACGTCGGTTGCCGCGTAGTTCGCCGATGTCACGCGGACACCCAGCAGGCCTGCCGAGATCCCGGCGAACAGGCCGACGCCGATCGTGACGGCGGCTTGGATGCTGAGCACCGAGAGGCTCCATCGGGGGCCCAGGCCGATGGCTACGAGGCGTGAGCTGTATTCGCGGAGTCGCTTGGCCTGTCCTCGCACGACGTAGAGAAGCACGGCGAAGCCGCCGAGCACGAGGCCGGCGAGGAACACGTAGGCATTGGTGGGCAGCACGGGTTCTGGTGGGGCCACGGAGTACTGGACGAACTGGCTGTCGTAGCCAGCCTCGACGGCTGCGGCTGCGGCCTCCTCGATAAGGGTGGGGGTGGCGTCGGTGTAGATGATCCGGGCGGGCGGCTTGACGGGGAGCTTGAGCTCCCGTGCGGTGCTGCGGAGAACGGCGCCGCCGAAGCTTTTCCTGAACTGGGCGTCCAGAGAGACCTTCAGTGTGCGCAGCGCCGGGGTGACCAACAACTTCTTGCCGCTGGTGGCTGAGCTCACGACGAACTTCTGATCTCCCACCGCGTTCGTGAAATCCAGCACGCCCCCGTCGTTGAGGACGGCCTCCGCGTCCTCGGGAAGCTGGTCACCCACCAGTCGTCTGAGATCGGCGGCGTCATCGAGGACCATGATCGTGGAGTTGGAGTTGCCCGAGGTCGGCGTCTTGGAGAACATCGCAGCCGAGTCGTCCTTTTGGGGAGGGCCGACTGCGTAGCTCATGTCGCGCAGGACGACGGGGGCTCCGATGCCGCGGACCTGAGAGACGGCCCGCGCGACCCCCTCGATGTCTCCTCCATCTCCGCTATCACCACTCTGCACCCAGATCTGACCGACCGGCACGATGCTCAGGCTGTACGAGGCATCGCTGGCCTTCTTGCTCGCCAGCTGGGTTCCGACACAGATCGGCAGCGCGAGACAGCAGCCGACGACGGCGACCGCCGCAGCCTGCCTGCCAATGTCGGCAGTCATTAGCCGGCGGGTGACGAAGGTGCGAGGGAATCTGCGCGGCAGGAGCCACACGACGGCCCGAAGCACATCGGGTGCGGCCAGCAGGACCGCGGCGACCGCGAGGTAGGAAGCGACCACCGAGGTGATGCTGCCCTCGACGCGCAGCGCTGCGATAGCCAGCGCCACCACCAGGACGCGCCGGATCACCGATACCGGCACCCACGCACGCAGGCGTGAGACGACCGATCTCCGCGTGGTGTCGATCCTGGGTCCTGGCCACACGAGACCTGCGCTGATGAGCACCAGCGATACGCCCGCGATAGCAAGGGCTATAGCGTCGGGGCCAGGGACGGGCGACAGGGTCTGGTCGGCGAAGCGGGGCAGGACCGCCGCGCGCAGGGCGAGGGCGAGTAGCCACCCGGACCCGAGCCCAGTTGCGATCGAGGCTGCGGCAACGCCCGATAGGGCGGTGACCTGGGTCAGCCGGACCTGACCTCGTCGCATCCCCAAAGTGACGAGGCGATCAGCGTTGTCCCGCAACGGTCCGCGGGTCTGACCTACGACCAGGGCCGAGACGAGCAGGACCACCAGCAGGAGCGGCAGGTAGGAGACCACGAGCTGATCGGACCCGAACTCAGCGACCGGTTCGGCCTCGATCTGGGCGCGGGTGCTGAGGTTGGACTTGAGCCCGCCGAGGGTGGTCGTGCGGATCTCCGGCACGGGCGGGAGGGCTTGCTTCAGGAACTTCCCGACCTCAACGACGGAGGTGTTGGCGTCGAAGAGCGCACTCAGGGTCGCCTCGACCGGTTGAAATTCACGTCCGGGCGCAGGACGCGGGATGGATTCCCAGGTGCTGGGTCCGCCCACGATGAGGTCACCGCGCTTGGCGAAGGTGTCCTCAACAACGCCGACGATGTGCATCGTGGTTCGACGCGACAGCACCGTGAACTCGCCGGCGTCGACCGCGGCGTCTGGCAACGTGTCCAGCACGTGCTGGGACACGACCACCTCGAAGGGAGACTGCGGCCAGGCGCCTTCCTTCAGGTTGTACCTGCCGGGAAACGCGCCCTGAAGCCCGCCTGGCGTGGGGTCCTGCACGAATCGCACCGGGGCCAACGGAGCCTGGACGTAGGTCTTGACGAACGAGTCCGGTCGTAGGTCGGTCGACTCGATGAGCAGGTGCGAGCCCGGGAACTCGGATATAAGCTGAGCATTCGTTCGGGTCAGAAACCCCGGGTCGAGATCGCCGACGTTCACGTTGGTGTACGTGCGTTGGTCGAAGGTGCCGAATGCGGCCTCGGCCTTCTGCTCCGCGGTCGGGGTGAACGCGCTCACGCAGACGAAGACCAGGGCAAGGACCGCGAAGGTCAACGCGAGGATGACCGAGGACCGGCGTGCTGCCTTCGAGCGCGTCCAGCGGCCGGTCAGGAACAGCATCGCTGTAGCCGATGGCCTCCTGGTCACAGTTGGGCTCATCGCGCAGTCACGACGCCGTCGACCATCAGGTAGGTCGAGTCGGCAAACTCCTGAGCGAGTGGGTCGTGGGTGGCCAGGACCACAGCGGTACCTCGGCGCTCGCACAGGTCGCGCATCAGCGCGAAGAGCGCTCGAGAGTTCTCCGAGTCCAAGGCCCCCGTCGGCTCATCGGCGATCAGCAACTTCTGTTCGCCGGCCAGCGCTCGGGCGATCCCGACCCGCTGTCGTTGTCCACCCGACATTCGCCCTGGTAGTCGTCGCCCGCCGAGGCCGGCAAGGCCGACCGAATCCAGCGCCGCCCGCGCGGTCGCATTGGCCGCAGCTCGCCCTGTTCCTCGAACCATCAAAGGAAGTGCCACGTTCTCTTGAGCGGTGAACTCGGCCAAGAGATTGTTGGACTGAAACACCACACCGATGTTGCGGAGCCTGTTGTCCGCGCGAGCGCTCTCGGATAGTCCTGAGAGCGAGTGCCCTGCCACCTCCACCTCTCCCGAGTCGGCTGTGTCGATACCGGCGAGGATGTTGAGGACCGTTGTCTTTCCAGACCCGCTCGCGCCGTAGATGCAGGCGAACTCGCCCTCCGCGACTTCAAACGTCACCGCGTCGACCGCGACTATCACCTCTTCGCCCACCGTGAATTTCTTGGACACCTTCTCGAGCCGCGCGATGACACTCATGCAGTTTCCCCATCTGAGTCTTTGGTCGGTGAGTATCAGTCCTGCGTGCCGCCGCGCGTACGCGTTGATCGGGAGCCACGTGCTCTCGAACGGTCTACCGTCGGGTTCGGAGCAGCCGTGGTTCCACGGTGGTGATTCGCTTCCTGGTGACCCTGTGCCGCGGGCGCCGGCACACGTCTAAGGGGTCGGGTCAGTCGCCTATCGGTTGTCCGGTGATGTCGTAGCGGATGCCTTCGTCGTGTTCCCGGAAGGCCTTGAGCACGGCTGCCGGCACCTTGCCGACGATCTCGGACAGGGTTGTGGTTGAGGTGTAGGTGCTCTGGAGGCTCTGCTGACTCGCCAAGAGGACCTGGCCGGTGGCTCGGTCGGCGGTAATGGAGTTAGTGCTGGAGGTCGACTCTTCTTCATAGGTGATTTCGATCGCCGGACGCCCGTCGACCTCGATGTCGGCGGTGCGCACGTTGTCGAGATCGGCGATCGCCTCGTAGGCGGCGGCGAGCGTGGCTGGCGGCAGGGTGTGTGACGCGGCCAACCCAGTCAGTGCCTCGAACAGCGCCTCGGAGTGCGAGCTGGATCCGAATACCTTCGGGTCGAGGTAGGCGCGCAACCCTTCCGGATCCTTGGGCAGGGCTTGGGCGAACGCGGGCGTCGGGTCCTGGTAGGACGCGGGGCTTTGGTCGTCGAGCACGTTGTAGGTGGTCCATCCCTGCGAAGGACGTCGTTCGATCAGGAGAACCTGGCCGTCCCAGCGAGTCCACGTCTCGCGCTCGGTGTCGAGGACCGTTCCGTCGCTCAGAGCCGCGTCGATGCGCTGCAGGGATCCCGAGCGTTCGTGCACCCAGGTGCCCGGTTCCAGGACCGGGCCGTCATAGGTCACCGCAGCCCGGGACAAGTCGCGCAGGTCGGCAGCCACAGCGTTGCCCGAATCGAATACCGGGATCGCAACGACTGCCACGCCCGCAGCGGCCGCCGCCAGCAGAACCACTCGAACGGCACGGCGCGGTCGGCGTCGGGAGGAAGTGGACCGCATGTGGTCAAGTTCGACCTGCGTAGGCCGGGCGGCGCTCTGGCTGGTGATCGCGCTCAGGGTCTGCGCCGACCACTTGGGGTCCAGGTCTGGTGTCGGGGGCCGAAGCTGATCAAGGACGTGGGAGTGCTTCATGGGGTGACCTCCTCCAGTCGAAATTGGGCGACGGGCGCAATCCCGTCAAGAGCGGTTCTGGCCCGATGCAATCGTTTGCGGAACGCAGCAGCAGAAAGGCCTGTCGCCGCTGCCGCCTGCGCGGAGTCGAGGCCGTCCCACGCGACCAACAACAGCGCTTCGCGGTAGTGCTCTGGTAATCCAGCCAGCTGGTCGAGTGCCTCGTGACGTGCACTGCTGTCCTCCATCGGCGCGGCGACGGCCGACAACAGCTCAATCCGCTGGGTCAGTGCCATGCGTCGCCGATCGCTTCGTCTGGTGTTGCCGATGATGCGGCGCGCTGTGCCTATCAGCCACGGCAGCGCAGGCTCTGGAACCTGCGCGAGTCTCCGCCAAGCAACGACGAACGTTTCCGACACAACATCTGGTGCGTCGTCGATGCCGACATGTCGTCGTGCGTAGGACAGCACCCGCGCGGCATCGGCCTGCCACATCGCATCGAGGCGCTCAGAGGAACTGCTCATACCTAGAATTGTCCGGCACCGCCCCTTCTGTGACGCGCCGCGGCGAAGTACTTCGATCGGCTTCGTTGGTCATGCGCTCTCGGTTCGTCGTGACAGAGGGATGAACAGTGTGACGCCAGCAGCCACCTGATCCGTAGCTCCGAAACTCGCCGAGCGGCCGAGTACGCCTACCCAGTCGCCGGGACCGGGGCCTTCTGCGGTGCCGACAGCAGTCCGAAGGGCTGGAGGCAAAGCTCGCGGCGACGGCCCCGAATCCAGCGCGGGCATGGGGTTTGTTTGGGCCTAGAGCGCACCACAAGCCTCCATGGTTCAAATCTCTTGTTGCCCTCGCCATGAGAGCAGCACCACTTCGCCGTATATGCCGCAGAGCAGCAACGCTCTCACATGGCACGCCGAGGAATTTGAACCAGCGACACGCGGTCGCAACGGATGAGTCGCCGCACCACTCGTGGTGCTAGCCGCGCCTGAGTGCCAGCGCACGAACCAGGCCTCGGGTCCGTTTTCGGGGAGCAAAGCGCGACACGGGTCGAAATGACTCAAGAAACCAAGTGGCCCCTGATCTGCGTTTCCGCAGGTCAGGGGCCACTTTCTTTGTAGCGGGGGCAGGATTTGAACCTGCGACCTCTGGGTTATGAGCCCAGCGAGCTACCGAACTGCTCCACCCCGCGTCGGTGACCCGAACTTTACCGGGCGGGTCTTCCCGACCCAAATCCGGGGTCGCCGGCCGGTCTCCACAGGGACTCGCGCAGGCATCGACGGCGGAACCTCGGGACGCTATTTTCGTTGTCAGGACGACCAGGATTTCTCGGGAAGGGGTCGTGATGGCGGTTCGGCGCACCCTCGTCGCGCTCGGCGCGGTCGCCCTCCTGGTCGCCGGCTGCGGAAGCGATCCGAAGCCCAAGGTCGATCCGACCCCCTCCTCCCCCACCACCAGTCCAACGTCGTCGGAGAGTCCGAAGCCGACCTCGGCCAGAGCCTATTCGTACATGCATGGGTCAAAGCGTCGAACGAGATGCAGTTGACCGGGGAGACGGACGCATACCGCGATCTCTCGCGGCAGTGCAGGCCTTGTCTTGCCGTCGCGGACCACGTTGACGGGTCTACGGGCATGGTGGCCATCACGAAACGTCGGGTGGAATTAAGGGACCAAGTTTCAGGGTGACGCCTCAGCCGTGGATGTTGACCTCTACGGCGTCTCGGGAGTGGTCCGAATCGTCAAACCAGGCGGCACATCTCGGCTACCAGGAGGACCAGCGCATTTCCCACTTAGCATCGAGCGGGTTGGGAGCAGCTGGACCGCAACAAATTTGGGGTTGTACGAGTCATGAGAGCTCTAGCAATCGTGGCCGTGCTATTCGCTGTCCTTGTCTGCCCCTCGAGCGCGGAAGCAAGTGACGGTTGTGCCGCGACTGGTGGCCTCTACACCGCGGAAGCGTATTGCGCGGAGGACGCCAAGGATGTGCAAGGAGAGGTCACCCACGGAGCGAGTTCCTACGCGTATCGGCTCCATCAACTCTGCAAGTCAGAAAATAGGGCTGGTACCTGCAACAACCCACGGCGCTGTACGAGTTCGAGTGGTGTGAGGGGCACCGTCTACGCCGTACTGCGGAGACCCAAAGCCAGTGTCGACTGGACCCAAGTTATGACTGCGTGTTTAACAGCTGGCGAGGCTCAGTCGCTGGGCCAGATCACCCCAGGCATGGTGGCCAACGCGTGGCAGCGGCTGACGTGGCCGCAGGCTGAGCTGACGATCCAGCCGCCGGACGGGCAGACGCTGGTCGACTTCGACACGAACTTCCTCACCACCAACACCCAGCCGACGACGCAGGTCGTGACGCTGCTTGGGCAGCGGGTGACGATCGAGGCGGCCCCGAGCCGGTACCACTGGCACTTCGGCGACGGAGCCACCCGGACGACGAGCAGCCCCGGCCACCGGTACCCCCACCTGGACGTCACGCATGACTACGCCGACCCGGGCCACGTGCGGTGCAGCGTGGACGTGACGTACACGGGGCGGTTCCGGGTGAACGGCGACCCCTGGCAGCAGATCCCCGGCACGCTGACCGTCGACGGCGACGACGTGCCCCTGTGGGTTCGGACCGCCTCCCCCGTCCTCACCGGGTGAGGAATCGGCGCCCAGCCATCGCACTGCTACGCTTGCGGTGTTGAAGGAGATCTTCGGATCTCCCAGCCGGGGACATGAACCGGCCGCTCATCTTTCGCAGTTCTTGGTTGTCGGCAGTGCTGGACATCAGGTGCAACTGGATGTCTTCAGCCCCGCGAGGCGCAAAGTGCGTCACGCAAAACGCCGCAAAGGACAAGAACATGGCACAGGGAACCGTCAAGTGGTTCAACGATGACAAGGGCTTCGGCTTCATCGCTCAGGAGGAGGGTGGCGCGGACGTGTTCGTCCACCACACCAACATCCAGATGAACGGCTTCAAGTCGCTCGCCGAGAACCAGAAGGTCGAGTTCGACGTCACGCAGGGCCCCAAGGGTCCGCAGGCCGAGAACGTTCGCCCCGTCTGATCTCACCCAGACACGCAGAACACCCCGCCACTCGAGTCGAGTGGCGGGGTGTTCTCTTTGTCTGCCCCGGTCCGGCAGGCGCTCAGCGCCGGCGACGGTGGTGCAGGCACGACCAGCGGCGGCCCTCGAAGTTCGAGGCGTGTCGGCGGTCGATGGTGATGTGCTCCGGGCACTGCCGGGCAGCGCAGTTGATCATGACGTCGTTCATGGTGTTGCTCCTGGTCTGAGCCCGACGCGGCGGCGACCGTCGAAGGACGGGTCGACCGAGGGTCGGGATCGAAATACTGGTCTTCGCGGGCCGGTGGACTCACGGTCGCGTCGACGCTGGAAAGGCTGACCTCGGTGGCCAGCAGATCCAGGATACCAGCGGGAGGGTCAGATCACCGCTTCGTCAGGGCAGTCGGACCTCGAGCTGGCCGTTCCCGCTGACGCGGGACTCGACCAGCTTCGCGCGGGACTCCACGAAGGCCCGGAACGACGTGAAGCCCAAGGACTTCTCCTTGAACGCCGGGTCCATCCGCTGCATCTGCGACTTCACGCCGCCGGCGCCGATCCAGTCGTCGTCGCTCTTGTTCAGGCCGACCCGGATGGCGCGAACCAGCAGATCCGTGGCGGCGGACTCCGGCGTCGCCTTCTTCGCCCCCGCGGCCTTCTTGGTGGTCTTCTTCGCCGCTGCCTTCTTCACCGGAGCCGACTTCGGCGGGGTCACACCGGGCAGCTTGGAGTAGTCGATGAACTCGTTGCACGCCGAGACCAGCGCTCGGCTGGTCGACCCGGCGACCCCGATCCCGACGACGTACCGCCCCTGCTGCTTGCAGCTCTGCGCGAGCGGGACGTAGTCGGAGTCACCGGCCACCAGGACCACGTGGGAGATCTCCGGGTGCCGCATCAGGTCCTCGACCGCGTCGACGGCGAGCCGGATGTCCGCGCCGTTCTTGACCCCCGAGGCCGTGAACAGCTGCACCAGGTGCAGCGAGCGGTCCATCAGCTCACTCTTGTACGACGCGTTGGCCGGGACCGACCAGTCCGCGTACGCGCGGCTGATCGACACGGTGCCGAAGGAGGCGGCGTAGTCGATGATCGCGCCGATATCGATCTCCGCCTCGGCCAGCTTCACGTCGGTCGGGTCACCCGAGGTCGGGTTGCGGACGTGGGCGCGCGGGTCGTCCTTGCGCCAGGCCATGTTGCCGTGGACGTTGTCGTACCGGGAGATGACCACGTTGTCGAAGTCCAGGTACACCGCCACCATGTCGCTCATCCTGCGAGCCTAGGGGGCACCGGGTCGACGGCACGCGGCCGCCTCGCCGAGGCGACCCGTAGGCTGGCCATGAGGACCGAGCATCATCGGCGCCACCTCGGCCGCCGATCACGGTCGAAGGGCGGACGCCATGGTCGCGCCGCGCCGCACCCAGCAGCACCCACCTCAGCCCGTCCGGGCGCCGCTCCGGCTCCAGTGCGGTGAGGACGATCCGGGGCGCGCCACGCTCGACGGCGCCTGGTGGCCCCGCTCCAGGGACATGGGCACGGAGCTCAGCGACCTGCTCGATCACTTCCCTTCCCACCTCGGACGTCCCAGGCGTGCCCTTGTCTCACCGCCCGACTGGGACCGGCCGGTGCGCCGGGTCCGGACCGCCGATGGCTACCTCGAGGCCGGGTCGTTCCCTCACGACGACTCTCACCTCGTCGTCGTCCTGACCTCGCGCGACCAACGCGTGCGGTTCCTCGTCGTGCCGCCGCACTTCAGCGAGTACCACGCCGCCGAGGCCATGCTGGCGGCCTGCACCCGCGGCAACACGCACACGGCGACGCAGGTGCTCGACGAGGTGGTCGACCAGCCGGACGACGACCCGTCACAGGTCTGGAGCTGACGACGTCCCTCGGCTCACCGGGACTCAGCCGGTGGAGCCGGTCGAGTCACCTGCCCCGGCACTGCTGCCGGACCGGTTGACCGCTCGGGTCACCAGCGTGCGGGCCTTCTCGATCTGCTTGGCCCACTCGACGGAGTCCCCCGCGCGCTGCGCCTGGTCGGCCGCCTTGAACGCCGCATCCGCGCGGCGCAGCAGAGACGCCACCTGTTGCTCGATGGTGCCCTGGTCGGACGGCTTCCCGTTGCCCTGGCCACCCTTCCCGTCACCCTTGCCCTTCCCGTTGCCGGAAGGCTGCTGCGAGGTGAGGTCGGGATCGACCCCGAGGACGTCGGCCAGCGCCGTGCCGATGGTGGTGCCGATGCCCACCTGGCCGCCGTAGGACACGATGACGGCCTTGAGGATCGGGTACGACGTCGCCGAGGACCGGGAGGCGTAGACCGGCTGCACGTACATGAAGCCGTCGTTGACCGGCAAGGTCAACAGGTTCCCGAAGATCGGCTTGGCCTCGCCGAGGTTGAACGCCTGGAGCGTCGTCCGGACGTTGTCGTCGGTGCTCATGTCGGTCGCGACCTGGCTGGGGCCCTGGGTCTGCTCGTTCGGCAGCTGGAGCACCTGGGTCGCGCCGTAGTCCGGCGACGTGGTGTCGGCATTGACCGAGACGAACGCCGCCAGGTTCTGCTTGTCGTTGGGCACGTAGACCGAGGTCAGCGAGTAGGTCGGTGTGCCGTTCTCGTCGACGAAGAGCCGGTAGGGCGGTTGCATGGTGTTCTGGGCGTACGGGTCGGCCGGCACCGCCCACCGGTTGCTGTCGAGGAAGAAGTCGCTGGCGTCCGTGACGTGGTAGCGCGCGAACTGGTAGCGCTGCACCTTGAACTGGTCCTCGGGGTAGCGCATGTGGGCGAGCACGTCCGGCGGGATGTCCGCCTTGGGCTCGACCGTGCCCGGGAACGCCTTCATCCAGGCCTGCAGCATCGGGTCGGTCGTGTCCCACTGGTAGAGGTGGACGCTGCCGTCGTAGGCGTCGACGGTCGCCTTGACCGCGTTGCGCATGTAGTTGATCTCGTCGGTGGGCAGCGTGCCGAACTCGTTGTCCCGGTTCAGCGAGTCGTCGGTCATCGCCTTGAGCGACGCGCGCTGGCTCAGCGGGTAGCGGTCGGTGGTCGTGTAGCCGTCGAGCAGCCACACGATGCGGCCGTCGATGACCGCCGGGTAGGGGTCGGAGTCCACCGTCAGCCACGGCGCGACCTTCTCGACCCGCTGGCGCGGCTCACGGTCGTAGAGCACCTTGGAGCTGTCGTTGACCCGCCCGGACAGGACGAAGTTCGGCTCACCGAACTTCACCGCGTACAGCAGCTGGTGGAACAGGCTGCCGATCGCGACGCCGCCCGACCCGTCGTACGTGCTGCGCTGGTCCTGGTCGCTGTCGCCCTCGTTGCCCAGGTCGAGCTCGATGTTGGGCTTGCCGGCCAGCTTGCCGACGATCGAGTAGTCGGGGCTCTCCTCGCCGAAGTAGACCCGCGACTCATAACCCGCGGGGTCGAGCTTGGAGAGCGCGTCCTGACCCGGCTGCTGACCCTCGGCCCACTGGATCTCGGTCATCTCGCGTGCGTCGTCGGCGGGACGCTGGTTGGCGAAGGCCGCGATCATGCCGTTGCCGTGGGTGTAGACCGTGTGCAGGTTCGACCAGTTCCGGCTCCCATCGGGGATGCCGGACTGGTCGAGCTCACGGACCCCGAGCACGAGGGCCCGGTCGATGCCGTCGATGAGGTAGTGGTCGACGTCCAGGACCGGGGACACCGAGTAGTAGGAGCGCACCTGCTGGTTCTGCTCGAACGTCGCGTGCACCAGCTGCGGGTCGACCAACGGGATGCTCGAGGTCTCCGCGTCGAGGGTGCGGAGCGTCCCGCGGGGGGTGGTGACCTGGTTGACGTAGTCACTCACCTGCCAGTCCTGCAGGTCGTACGCCGCCCGGGTCGCCTCGATGTTGGCGGCGATGTAGGGCTGTTCCTTGTCGGCCTCGGTCGGGTTGACCTGCACCTGCTGGACGAAGCCAGGCCAGATGACGCCGAGCAGGATCGAGCTGATCACCAGCAGCACGAGGCCGACCGACGGCAGCAGCCACGTGCGCCGCCACATGTTGAGGAAGAACAGCACCGCACAGATCAAGGCGATGAACATCAGGATGCTCTTGGCCGGCAGCACCGCGTGGTCGTCGGTGTAGGTCATGCCGGTGATGAGGCGTCCGGTGTCGGTGACCAGGTCGTAGCGATCCAGCCAGTAGTCGGCTGCCTTGGCGAGCACGAAGACGCCCAGGAGGGCCGAGAGCTGGACCTGGGCCGCTCCGCTGAGCCGGTCGCGGGACTCCTGCAGCCGGATCCCGCCGTACAGGTAGTGCGTCGTCGCCGAGACGAGCAGCCCGATGAACGTCATCGCCATGACCGAGTCGACGGCGTAGTGCAGCCACGGGAGGTCGAAGACGTAGAAACCGATGTCCTTGCCGTAGAACGCGTCGGTCCGGCCGAACGGAACGCCGTTGCGCCACAGCATGAAGCTGCGCCACTGCCCGGTGGCGCTCGAGCCGGCGAACAGCCCGAGGACAGCGGAGACACCGATCAGGACCCAGGCGCTGACCGGGGCGATCGTCGAGCGATAGCGGTCCAGGCCGCTGCGGTCGGCGCCCGGCATGATCAGCGGCCGGTACCGGAAGGCCAGGTAGATGCTTGCGGCCGAGATGCCGAACATGAGCAGCCCGAAGAAGAGGAACAGGCCGACCTTGGTCCACACCAGCCGCTCGAAGACCGAGCTGAAGTCGACCGACTGGTACCAGAGGTGGTCGGTGTAGAGGGTGACGAAGGACGTGAGCGCGAAGAACCCCGCGACCAGCACCGTGCCCGCGATGACGAAGCCGCGTGAACGGCTGCGGGGTGGGTGGCCGGGGTCCTGGACCTCGTCCTCGTCGTAGATCTCGCTCACAGCTCCTCCAGGGTCTCCCGCAGCAATTCCAGCAGAGCCGGGACCAGGTCCTCCCCGGTCAGGATCGCGGCGTCGTCGTCGTGCGCGCGCAGCCGCAGCGCGCAGTACGTCGTCCCGCCGCGCAACGCCCCCGCGACCAGCCTGATCTCCTGCCGGTCGGGGTGCTCGCGCGCATACTCCTCGGCCGCCGACGAGTCGGTCGGCACTCGGCCGTCCGCGTCCGGCGGCAGGACCAACCGCTCCACGACCGCCGCGCAGCCGGAGACCTGCTCGGGCCAGGCGATCTGGCTCAGCAGGTCCTCGAGCGGCTGCTCGGCCTCCAGCTCCTGCTCGACCGGGGTGAGGCCGTCGGGCTCGCCGACCTGGTCGGCGAGGTCAGGCTGACGCTCCAGGATCTCCTCGGTCGCCACCAGTGCGAAGAGGCGGGGCGGCTGGTCCCAGCCGGACTGCGCCACGTGCGCCTCGATCTCGCGCACGGCCGCGGCGAGGCTCTGCTGCTCAGCCATCGGCGCCCGCCTTCACCGTCGTCGAGCAGGAAGGCAAGGTCGCCTCGTGGTCGGTCTCCCAAGCCTTCACGCTGGCGACGGCGTCGGACATGGTCGTCACCTTGACCAACCGCATGTCGCCCCGACGCGCGTCCGCGACGTCCTGGCAGTTGTCCGCGGGCACGAGGAAGAGCTCCGCTCCGGCCTGCCTCGAGGCGGCGATCTTCTGGTCGATGCCGCCGATAGGACCGACAGCGCCGCTGATGTCGAGGGTCCCGGTGCCGGCGATGACGTCGCCGCCGGTGAGCGAGCCCGGGGTCAGGGTGTCGTAGATGCCGAGCGAGAACATCAGTCCCGCGCTCGGGCCGCCGATCTGCGGGTCGATGTTCAGGCTGACCTGGAAGGGGAAGCGCACGATGGCGGGCGCGATGTCCACCCCGATGACCTTCCGGCCGTCCTGCACCGTGGGGGTGACCGAGACGGTCCTGGTCTGGCTGCCCCGCTTGATCCGAAGGGAGGTCGCCTCACCGGCGGGCACCTTCTGGACCGCGCGCTTGAGGGCTTCGAGCGTGCTCAGCTTCCTGCCGTCGACGGACAGGATCCGGTCGCCGGGCCGGAGCACCCCCTCCGCAGGCGTGTTCTTCCCCACCGATTGGACCGCGGGCACCGTCGGGACGTCGTACCCGATCTCGCGCATCGCGGCGGCGACCGCGGCGTCCTGGGAGGAGGTCATCTGCTGCGCCCCCTCCTTCTCGTCGGACGCGTTGGTGGTCTGCGGGGCGTACACGGACGAGAACGGCACGACCGCGTCGTCGGGATCGAGGTAGGCCCGCATCACCGTGAACAGGTTGAGCTTCGTGTCCGGCAGCGTGACGTAGACGGTGGTCAGCCGGAGCTGCCCGTCGTCGCGGTAGACCTTGTGACCGGTGACCTGGACGACCGGTTCGCCGTTGTGCTCACCGAGCACGTTGACCGTCACACCGGGCTCCTCGGTCACGAACGGCAGCCGCTCCCCGACCGCGCTGACCCAGACCCCGACCCCGAGCGCCAGGGCGAGCAGTCCCGCCCAGATGCGCTGCGTCATGCGGGAAAGCCTCTCACCCCGGCGAAGTCAGGCGCTGCGACGGGTCCCAGAGATCGGGCCCGACTGGGAGCCGGCCGGCGGGACACCAGCCGACGTCGCACGCGAGGGTCGTACGGCGATGCCGGTGCTGCGCTCGCGCGGCCGAGGCTCGAGGGCGACCCGCACCTCGGGACGTGGGCGGGCGAACCGCCTCCGCTCCCCCGGCTCCAGAGCCTTCGCGAGCCGGGCCACCGCCTCGTCGCGGTCGATCTCCCCGCGGCTCTCCCGCCCGAGCCAGGACACCCACGCCATCGCGACGAGCGTCACGACGATCGGCGGCACGAGCCACCACAGGATCTCCATGGATCGAGGGTAGGCGCGAGCCCGGGCCAACCTCCGCAGGCGCGCCCTCAGGGAGCGCCGACCCACTCCTCGGTGCCGTCGGTGAAGCGCTGGTGCTTCCAGATCGGCACCTCGGCCTTGAGGGTGTCGATCAGGGTCCGGGAGGCGTCGAAGGCCTCGCCCCGGTGCGCGGTCGTGGTCGCGACCACGACCGCGATGTCGCCGATCGCGAGGGTGCCGACCCGGTGGACGGCGGCGATCCCGTGGACGTCGTACTCGTCGGCGACGCGCTGACACACCTCCCGCATCTGCTCGAGGGCCGTGGGGTGCGCGCTGTAGTCCAGCCCGGACACGCCCTTGCCGCTGTCGTGGTCGCGCACCCTGCCGACGAACAACGTGAGCCCACCGGAGGCGTCGTCGTCCAGGGCGGCGACGACCTCGGCGACGTCGAGGGGCGTCTCCCGCAGCTCGCAGAGCCGGATCACGGTCACGCTCCCGACCCTAGTGGGCCGACGCACGGTTGGCCGATCCGCGTACCGTGGAGCCATGAACGATCAGCCCGACCCTCCTGACCACGGGGGCGACAGCGGGGGCGAGAACCCCTTCCGCGGCACGCCGTTCGAGCAGATCTTCGGCAGCTTCGGCGGCCCGGGCGGCCTCGGTGGCCTCGGCGGCCCGGGCGGCATCGGATCCGGTGGCTTCGACTTCAACCAGCTGTTCGGCCAGCTGCAGTCGCTGATGCAGCCCTACGACGGCCCGGTCAACTGGCAGTTCGCCCTCGACACGGCCCGGCGTCTCGTCGCCGCCGAGCCGGACCCGAGCACGACCCAGCGCGATGCCGACCGGGTCTCCGACGCCGTCCGTCTGGCCGACCACTGGCTGGACGAGACGACCACCTTCCCCAGCGGCGTCACCACGACGGCGGCCTGGAGCCGGGCCGAGTGGGTGACCGAGACCCTCGAGGTCTGGAAGGTCCTCGTCGAGCCGGTGGCCGCCTCCTCGGTCAAGTCGATCGGGCAGGCGCTGCCGCAGGAGGCGCAGGCGCTGGCAGGACCGATGGCCGGCTTCCTCGGCCGTGCGGTCGGGGTCATGTACGCCTCGCAGCTGGGCTCCGGGCTCGGCACCCTGGCCCAGGAGGTGCTGACCGCCTCCGACATCGGGCTCCCGCTCGGCGCACCTGGCAAGGCGGCGCTCGTGCCGTCGAACATCAAGGTGTTCGTCGAGGGGCTCGACGTGACCGAGGACGACGTGGTGCTCTACCTCGCCCTGCGCGAGGCGGCACACCAACGGTTGTTCGCCCACGTCCCATGGCTCCGCGAGCACCTGATCGAGGCGGTGCGTACGTACGCCACCGGCCTGGAGATCAACACCGAGGCGATGCAGCAACGGATCGAGGAGCAGATGCGGGGCGTCGACCCGACGAACCCCGACTCGCTCCAGAGCCTGCTCGAGGGGGGCCTGTTCGACCCGCCCAAGACCCCCCAGCAGGAGGCCGCGCTCGAGCAGCTCGAGACGACCCTCGCGCTGGTCGAGGGGTGGGTCGACGAGGTCGTCGGCCAGGCCACCGCCGAGCGCATGCCCGCGGCCGCCAAGATGCAGGAGGCCGTACGCCGTCGCCGGGCCGCCGGTGGCCCTGCCGAGCAGACCTTCGCCACGCTCGTCGGTCTCGAGCTGCGTCCGCGCCGCCTGCGCGACGCCTCGACGCTGTGGGGATCGCTGCGAACCCGCCAAGGTGCCGAGGCACGTGACGGGGTGTGGATGAGCCCGCACCTGCTGCCGACGGCGGCCGACCTCGACGACCCGCTCGGGTTCCGCGAGGGAGCCGAGGCGATCGGCGAGCTGAGCGAGGAGGACTTCGAGGCCGGGCTGCGCGACCTGCTCGGTGAGGACGAGGGCGACGGCACGACCGAAGGCGACCGACCGGAGTGACCCTGCACGCGGACGCGCTCGCCACCTTGCGGGCGTGGCGACCCGACGACATCGGCCAGTCGGCCCTGCGTGACCGGTTCGTGGCCCACCTCGAGACCTGCCCGGACGGGCTCAGCCGGGACTGCCGCCCCGACCACGTGACCGCAGGGGTCGTCGTCCTCTCGACCGACCTGGACCGGGTGCTGCTCAACCTGCACCGCAAGGCGCAACGGTGGTTCCACTTCGGCGGCCACTGCGAGCCCGGCGACGCGACCCTCGCCGGAGCGGCCCGCCGGGAGGGGCTGGAGGAGTCCGGGCTGTCCGAGCTGGACCTCACCGAGAACCCTGTCGAGCTGTCGGAGCACGCGGTGCCGTTCTGCGCGCCCGGTCAGGTGGTCCACCACCTCGACGTGCGGTACGCCGCGCGGGTGCCGGCGAGCCAGGAGCCGACGCTCAGCGACGAGTCGCTCGCCGTGCGCTGGTGGTCCCTGGACGCCCTGCCGCCGCTCCAGCACGAGATGCACGACCTGATCCGGCGTGCCCAGGAGGCGTTGGCCGCCGCCGCGGACCGTCCCGCGGCTCAACCCTCGGTGGCCGGCTCCTCGCTGGCCGAGGAGTAGCCCTCCAGGAAGCCCTTGGCGCGCTCCGCCTGCGGGTAGCGGTCGACCCACGCCCAGAACCGGTGGTTGTGCGACGGCTCGAGCAGGTGCGCCAGCTCGTGGACCAGCACGTAGTCGAGCACCCAGCCAGGCATCGGCTGGACCCGGTCGGAGATCCGGATGGTGCCGTCCACCGGGGTGCAGGATCCCCAGCGCGTCCGCTGGTTGGTCACCCAGCGCACCGAGGCCGGCGTCGCCCGGCCGTCGAGGTAGTCGTGGTTGAGCGTGTGCGCTCGCGCCATCAGGTCGTCGTCGGAGAGCCGGTGCTTGGCCTCGGACCGTTCGATCCGAGCGAGCATGTCGGCAACCCAGCGACGTTCCTCCGCCCGGCTCATGCTCGCCGGGATCATCACGATGAGCCGGTCGCCCTCCCGCCGGGCAGCGACCGTACGGCGTCGGCGCGCACTGCGGCGTACCTCGATCTCAGGCACCCCCGGCAGCGTCTCCTCCACCCGTCAGAGGCTAGCCGCGGCCCACGACAACAAGCGGTCACGCGGCCAGGTGTTGACGATCCGATCCGGATCGATGCCGGCGGCCTCGGCACGTTCACAGCCGTAGTCGACCATGTCGAGCTGTCCCGGGGCGTGGGAGTCGCTGTCGATGGAGAACAGGCAGCCGAGGTCGCGCGCCAGCTCCAGCAGCTTGGTGGGCGGGTCGCGGCGCTCGGGCCGGGAGTTGATCTCCACGGCGGTGTCGTGCTCGGCGCAGGCCTCGAAGACCGCCTTCGCGTCGAACTCGCTCGGCGGTCGGGTGCCGCGTCCGCCCGTGACGAGCCGACCGGTGCAGTGGCCGAGGACGTTGGTGAACGGGTTCGCGACCGCGGCCACCATCCGGCGCGTCATCGGGGCGGCGTCCATCCGCAGCTTGGAGTGCACGCTCGCGACCCGCACCTCGAGCTGGGCAAGCAGCTCGTCGGTCTGGTCGAGCGACCCGTCGTCGAGGATGTCGACCTCGATGCCCTTGAGCAGCCGGAAGCTGCCCTCGGCCCCGGACGACAGGTGCTCGTTCACGGCGTCGATGACGCCGAGCTGACGCCTGAGCCGCTCCGCCGACAGGCCGTTGGCGACCCGGAGACGGGGGCTGTGGTCGGTGAGCACGAGGTAGTCATGGCCGAGCTCCATGGCGGTGAACGCCATCTCCTCGATCGGGGACCCCCCGTCGGACCAGTCCGAGTGGGAGTGCAGGTCGCCTCGAAGCGCGGCCCGGAGGTCGCGTCCGCCGGCCGCCAACGGGCCGTCGTGCTGTGCCTCGAGCGTGGCCAGGCGCTCGGGCAGCACTCCGCGGACAGCATCGGCGATGACTGCTCCGGTGCTCGGGCCGATGCCGGGCAGGTCGGTCAGCGTCCCGGCTTCCACCCGCTGGGCGACCTCCTCGGCGGGCAGCGGGAGGATGACCGCCGCGGCGGCGCGGAACGCCTCGATCCGCCGGCTCTCCTCCCGGCCGCGCTCCATCAGGAAGGCGATCCGTCGCAACGCGGTCACGGGACCGCCGGAGTAGGGCTGGTCAGGGGGCATCTGGACTCAATTTCTTTTCCTCCACAATCCGTGGATGACCATTGTGGCTGGTCAGGCCGACAATCTGGACAGGCGTCAGGTAGTTCTCCACAGTCCAACTCCCAGTGACTCCACGGGATCTGCCCAGTTTCCACAGGAATATCCACAGGCTTGTCCACAGGGTGGGGCGTCGCCGCATTGACCGGGTGCCCGCCCGCCTCCTACGGTGGCGCACAGATGAGGCCTCGGGCCCGTCCAGCGACACTCGCAAGGGGAAGGCAAGTGTCGTCACGACGGTCACGGGGCCTCTTCTGCTGGGCCCCCATCGGCAGGGGCCTCTTCTACTGTCCGCGGAACTCCGGGGCGCGCTTCGCGCGAGCCGCGGCGATCCCTTCCTGCAGGTCCGTGGTGGCCAGGGTGATCGGCTGGGCCAGCGCCTCCCACTGCAGCGCCGTCTCGAAGTCGGTGTGCCCCTGGGCGAGCGCCACCTTGGTGAGCCGCGAGGCGATCGGCGCGGTGGCGGCGATCTCGCCGGCCGTCGCCAGGACGTCGTCGAGGAACCCCTCCGGGTCGAGCACGCGCGAGACCAGCCCCAGGCCGAGCGCCTCGTCCGCGTCGACCAGTCGCCCCGTGAGGAGCAGGTCGCGCGCCGCGGCCGGGCCGACGACGTCGGGGAGCAGGTACGTGCCGGCCATGCCGGCGTGCATGCCGAGCTTCACGAACGGGACCCCCATGCGCGCTCCCCGGGCGGCGTACCGCAGGTCGCAGGCGAGGGCGAGGCAGAGGCCGGCGCCGATGGCCGCTCCGTTGATCGCGGCGATGGTGGGGACCTCGAGGCGGCGGATGGAGAGCCAGGCCCGGTAGAAGGGCAGCATGCGGTCGCGCAGGGCGTCCACACCGGCGTCCGGCTCGCTGGCGATCCACGAGGTGTTGCCGCCGGAGCAGAACGCGCTCCCCTCACCGGTCACCACGACGGCCCGGACCTCCCGGTCGGCGGCCAGCTCGTCCACGGCGGCGGTCCAGGACTCCGTCATGGCCTCCGACATGGCGTTGCGCTCGTCGGGATTGTCGAGGGTCAGGACGGCCACGCCGTCGGCTCGTCGTTCGAGTCGCAGGTCGGTGTAGGACATGCGGGCAGCGTAGTGAGCGGCCCCGTGCAGGTTCAGGGCGGTCTGGGGCGGTCTGGGGTGGTCTCGGGCCGGTCCGGCGTCCGCGAGACACGCCAGAGACGCCTGAGCCCCGCCTGATGCACGCCTCTCCCCGTGTGCCGTAGGGTCGGTGTGGGCCTGGGGCACCAGACCAGGCCCTCCGACGGGCTTCCCTGACCCATCCCCGTCGCGACGACCACAAACAAATAGGCAAGGAGGCCGTCATGGCGGAGACCTGGAGCGGCGAGTTCTACTGCGTGAAGTGCAAGGAGAAGCGCGAGGCCGAGGGCGAGGTCCGTGTCAACGACAAGGGCACGCGCATGGCCAAGGCCGTGTGCCCGGTGTGCAGCACCAACCTCAACCGGATCCTCGGCAAGGCCTGAGAGCTCGACGAACAAGCGTGACGGCGGCATCCACTCCCCGGAGTGGGTGCCGCCGTTCTGCGTCTCACCAGTGCTCCGAGTCGAGCTTCCCCTCCATCGCCCGCAGGTGCGTGCGCGAGCAGTCGACGCAGTAGGTCCGGCGCCGACCGTGCTCGACCGAGACGGTCCAGCTGAGCGTCTTCGCCTCGTCGGGCTCCTGGCGGCCGCAGAAGTCGCACGTGACGAGGGGCATGAGAGCCAACGTACTCCCGGACATGGAGAACGGGCCGGACCCGACCTGATGGTCGGACCCGGCCCGTTCGTCGCTTTCCTGTCACTCACCCGCGATCTGGGTGGAGGTGATCAGCGGGACCGTCGTGCGGCCCCTCGATCAACGTCTTCCGTCAGAGCGCGCGGGCGAGGGCGAGGCGTGCCTGCTGCGCGGCCTGCTCGGCCTTGCGGCTCACGCGACGAAGCTGGGCCAGCTGGTGACCCCGTCGCGCCTGGTGCGCCTCTCCCAGGCGCGCGGCCATCTGCGCACGCGCCAGTTCTTCTGCTTGAAGGTGGTGGTTCACGGTGATACTCCGATTCTGTCGATTCTGGTTGATGAGGGGCGTTGCGTGAGTCATCACGCAGCGTCCTTGCGCGGCCGGCCACGCGGCCGCTTGCGCGGGATCACGACTCCCTGGAGGAAGAGCTCGCCGCCCCAGACGCCCCACGGCTCACGCCGATCCTTGGCGCCGGACAGGCACCTGGCGCGCACGGGGCAATCCGTGCACAGTGCCTTGGCGAACTCCACGTCACTCGGGGACTCGGCGAACCACAGCTCCGGGTTGTTGGCCCGGCACGGCAGTCGCTCGTGATCCACCTGGCCTGCAGCGTCGTGGAGCGTGCTGAGACCGCCATCGGCGCGGTCGAGAACGCTGATGGTCATTTGGTCACCTCCTGTGTGGACCTTTGATCGCTGGGTGTTGCTTACTTGCAGGTGTTGCACTTCTGCCTCCCACGTCGGGGAAACAAAAAGGCCGCGGATCCCGGGTTTCGGGTTCCGCGGCCTGGAGGCTGCCAATCGTTGAAAATCAACTGATCGGTGGACTCCAGGCTCGAGGACCCGGGACGGTGTCGGCGACGGGGCCAGTGGCGGAGAGCAGAGCTCCGCCCATCTGGCGCACGCGCGCAGCGGCGATGGACGCACCCCGGACGGCCTGCGGAAGAGCGCAGCCGTAGACGGGCATGCCAAAGCCGGACGGGGTGATGTCCGTCTTCGTGATCATGGTGATGCTGCTCATCTGGGCCACCTCCTTCTCGAGGCATAGGGCGCTGACCTTGCCGGGGTCATGTGCGCGGTCTGTTGTTGTCGACGCTGACGCTATCGGCTCGCCTGCGTCATGGGCAAACCATTAACGGGCCTTTCGCCGAATTTCTTCACCGCACCCTGGATCAGCCCAGCAGGCCGAGCAGGTCCTCGCCGTACCGGGCCACCTTCTGCGGTCCGACGCCGTTGATCGTGAGCAGGGCGGACTCGGTCGTGGGTCGGTACTCGGCCAGCAGCTGGAGCGTGGCGTCGGTGAAGACGACGTACGCCGGTACGCCGTCACCCTCGGCCCGGGCACGACGCCATTCGCGCAGGGACTCGAACAGCTCCTCGTCGTAGCTGGCCGGGCAGTCCGCGCAGCGGCCGAGCTTCTTCTGCCGAGCACTGGACAGTGCCTTGCCGCACTCGCGGCAGTGCGCGACCCCACGCTTCCGCGACTTCGGCGCAGCCGCGCTCGCCCCCTCGATCACCGAGGCCGGCAGGATCGGGGTGAGGAACCGGGACGGCCGGCGGCTCCCCCGGCCCCCGGGCTGACGGGCGCTGGCCCACGACAGCGAGAGATGCGTGCGGGCCCGGGTGAGGCCGACATAGAGCAGCCGCCGCTCCTCCTCGATCGCCTCCGGGGTGTCGGCATAGCTGAACGGAACGGTGCCGTCCTGGAGCCCCACGCAGCAGACCGCGTCCCACTCCAGTCCCTTGGCGGCGTGCAGCGTCGCCAAGGTGACACCCCCCGCGGTCGGGGCGTGCTGCTCGGCGGCGCGGCGGTCGAGGTCGTCGACGAACGCCGCCAGGTCACCCTCGAAGTCGGCGGCCTGGTCGGCCAGCGCCTGCCAGGACTCCCAGCGGTCGCGGGTCTGACCCCGACCGGCCGGCGGCTGGAGCGTCCACCCGAGCCCCGAGAGCGTGGCGCGGACCGACTCCGCCGCCGGACCGTCGGGCGCGGTCGACCGGGCCTCGCCGCGCATCAGCGTGACCGCCTGCTTGACCTCGGGACGGTCGAAGAACCGGGCGGCGCCGCGAACGACGTACGGGATCTGGCGGGCCGCCAGGGCCTCCTCGAAGGCCTCGGACTGGGCGTTGATCCGGAACAGCACGGCGCACTCGGACCAGGGGACGCCCTCGTCGTGCCGGGCCTGCAGCCAGGTGGCGGCACCCGCGGCCTCGGCGACCTCGTCGGGGAAGCCGGTCGTGGTGAGCGAGGCTCCGCCCTCGCGCTGCGCGCGCAGCGCCACCCCGGCGCTGGAGGTTCCCTGGAGCAGGGAGTTCGCCGCAGACACGACCTCAGGGGTCGAGCGGTAGTTGCGCACCAGCTCGACGGAGGTCGTGCCAGGGAACTTCTCGCCGAACCCGCGCAGGTAACGCGCATCGGCCCCGGCGAAGGAGTAGATCGTCTGCGACGGATCGCCGACGACGCAGATCTCGTCGCGACCGCCGAGCCAGAGGTCGAGCAGGGCGGACTGGATGGGCGAGACGTCCTGGAACTCATCGACGACGAACCGCTTGTACTGCTGGCGCACCTGGGCGGCCACCCGCTCGTCGGTGGAGAGCAGGCCGGCGGCGAACAGCAGGACGTCCTCCATGTCCATCCGGCCCTGGGACCGCTTGACGTCCTCGTACGCCGCGAACACGCGCGCCACAGTCTCCGGATCCTGGTTGCTGACGGTGCGGGCACGCGCGGTGGCGATCCGGGCGTAGTCGTCAGGGTGCACGTTGCTGACCTTCGACCACTCGATCTCGGAGGCAAGGTCGCGCAGCAGCGCCTGGTCGTTGGGGACCCGGCAGTTCCGGGCGGCGGTCGCGAGCAGGCCCAGCTTGGACTCGGTCAACGTGGGCAGCTCGCGGCCCTGCACCTGCGGCCAGAAGAACCGCAGCTGCCGCAGCGCCGCGGAGTGGAAGGTGCGGGCCTGGACGCCCGACGCGCCGAGCTGCCGCAGCCGGGTGCGCATCTCGCCGGCCGCGCGAGTGGTGAACGTGACGGCCAGGGTGCTGGCCGGCTCGTAGACTCCGGTGGCCACGCCGTAGGCGATCCGGTGGGTGATCGCCCGGGTCTTGCCCGTGCCGGCCCCGGCGAGCACGCGCACGGGCCCGCGCAGCGCCTCCGCGACCTGCCGCTGCTCGGGGTCGAGCGCGTCGAGCAGCGAGTCGGGGGCGGGCACATCACGAACCCTAGAGGGGCTCGCCGACACTCAGCTCCGCAGCGCCTCGATCAGCTCGCGCTCCTCCTCGTCGCTCAGGCCGGCCCCTCGTGGATGGTCCTGACCCTCCTCCCAGGCGAGGACGTCGGCGAAGGTCTCGGCCAGCGGCCGGGAGACCAGCCCCGCGGCCTCGGCGCGCGCGGTGGAGCGGGTGGCGTGCCCGGCGTACTCCTCGCTCGGGAGCCACATCGGCAAGGACCTCGGGCCCATCCACATCCCGACGCCGTGCGCCTCCAGCCACTCGACCGAGGCGGTGGCGAGCGGTCCGTCGTGACCGGCGACCTCGCGGGCCGCCGCCAGGTGCTCGGCGAGCGGCCGGCCGTTGGCCAAGGCGTTGAAGACACCGTGGGTCCCGCGCTCGGCGCTGAGCACCAGCCACTCGGCCAGGTCGCGGACGTCGATCACCGCGGCCGTCCACGTCTGGTCCTCGGGCACCAGCACGGTGCCGTCGGCCGTGGCGGGATGGGCGAAGCGCCAGGGCCAGTAACCCGTGCGGCCCGAGCGGTCACCCGGCCCGCCGATCAGCCCCGCCCGCGCGACCAGGCTCCGGTCGGGGCCGAGCTTCTGCAGCACCGCGTGCTCACAGGCCACCTTGGCCGCGCCGTAGTCCGCCATCTCGGTCAGCTCGTCCGCCGCGAGCGGCTCGAAGACCCCGGCGTCCTCGTCGGCTCCGGGGACCGAGTCGTCGGTGTAGACGCTGACGGTCGAGACGAGCAGGTACCGGTCGGTGGACAGTGCCAGGGCCTCCACCGCCCGCCGCACGAACCCGGGCTGCGTCCCGATGTCGATCACGGCGTCCCAGGACTCGCCTGCCACCTCGTCGTACGCCGTGGGGCTGGTCCGGTCGGCGACCACGTGCGTGGCTCCCGCCGGCGGTAGGCCCTGGGTGCCGCGGGCGAGGCAGGTGACGTCGTGGCCGTGGGCCAGGGCCGCCTCGGCGACTGCTCGACCGACGAACGCGGTGCCGCCGAGGACCAGGATGCGCATGGGTCATCCAAGCACCGCGCCCGGGAATGTCGCGGGGGTCCGGGAGGTTGTTCACTCATGGCTGATTCGCAATTCACGATGTACTCCACGCCGTGGTGTGGCTACTGCCACCGCCTCAAGGGGCAGCTGGACCGGGAGGGCATCACCTACGAGGTCGTCGACATCGAGCAGCAGCCGGAGGCCGCCTCGATCGTCGAGTCCGCGAACAACGGCAACCAGACCGTCCCGACCCTGGTCTACTCCGACGGCACCGCGCAGACGAACCCGTCGCTGGCGCAGGTGAAGGAGAAGCTCACCGCCCTCGCGAGCTGACCCGTCACCACCTGCGCTGACCCGGCAGAACTTTTCTGCCGGGTCGGCGATTTTTCTGCCGGGCCGGCGATATCTGCCGGGCTCTGCCTACCAGCCCGACCCGGGCTCTGCCTACCAGCCCGACCCGGGCAGGGGGGCGCCGTACCAGTCGATCAACAGCGACGAGCTGATCGAGACCCCCTGCGGGACCTTGATCTCGCCGTCGGCGACCGCGCGCTCGAAGTCGCTGCGCGCGAACCAGCGCGCCTCGGCGATCTCCGAGCCGTCGACCTCGATCTCCGTCGATTCGGCGTGCGCGACGAACCCGACCATCAGGCTGGCCGGCAGCGGCCACGGCTGGTTGCCGAAGTAGTCGACACGTCCCACCGGGACGCCGACCTCCTCCATCACCTCCCGGCGTACGGCGTCCTCGAAGGTCTCTCCCGGCTCGACGAACCCGGCCAGAGTCGACCAGCGGTCCGGCGGCCAGACGCGCTGGCGGCCGAGCAGGATCGACTCCCCGTGGACGACGGCCATGATCACGGCCGGATCCGTCCGCGGGAACTGCGCCTTGCCGCACTGCGTGCACCGCAGCTCGTGCCCGGCCGCCTGCAGCTCGAGCCCACCGCCGCAGCGCGGGCAGTAGCGGGTCGCCCACAGCCACTCGGCCAGGCCCACGGCGTGGAAGAGCCAGGGCGCGTCCTCCCCGCCGTCCGTGAGGTAGGCGAACGCCCCGCGCAGCGACGTCCACTCGTCGTCCCCCGCCGCCTCGTCCGGGTCGACGACGACGGCGAACCTGGTCACTCCCTCGCGTTCGCCCAGGAGGATCCGACGCCCCTCCGGCGCCTCGGAGGGGGCGACCCACTCCGGCGTACCGCCCACGAGTCGCAGGCGGGTGCCCGCCACCACGAGCACGAGCGTCGACGGATCGGCCCAACGCTCGGCCAGCCATGCGTCGTCGGTACGCCGCAGACCCTCGCGGTTGTGGGCGTGGGAGGACAGAGCGACGTGTGGGAGTTCGCGATCCACGTGTGTGAGGCTAACGCTCGTGATCTCACCCCACTCGACCGCTCGCTTCGCTCGTGCTCTCGCGGGGACCCCGAAATGAGCACCCACATCGGCGCCGCCTCCGGCGACATCGCCCCCACCGTCCTCCTCCCAGGCGACCCTCTGCGCGCCAAGTGGATCGCGGAGAACTTCCTCGACGACGCCCGCTGCTACAGCGAGGTCCGCGGGATGCTCGGCTACACCGGCACCTGGAACGGCCAGCCGGTCTCGGTCCAGGGCTCGGGCATGGGCCAGCCGTCGATGGCGATCTACGTCAACGAGCTCTTCAAGGACTACGACGTCCAGAGCATCGTGCGAGTGGGCTCCTGCGGCGCGCTGACCGAGGACGTCGCGATCCGCGACCTGGTGATCGCCGTCGGCGCCTGCACCGACTCCTCGATGAACGACATCGCCTTCGAGGGGCTGCACTACGCGCCGGTGGCCGACTTCGCCCTCCTCCGGGACGCGGCAGCGGCGGCGCCCGAGGCGCACGTCGGCCTGATCTTCTCCTCCGACTCCTTCTACCCCGCACGGCCCGAGCTGATGAGCCGGATGGTCGAGCACGGCGTGCTGGCGGTGGAGATGGAGGCGGCGGGGCTCTACACGCTGGCGAAGAAGTACGGGCGGAAGGCGCTCGCGATCTGCACCGTCTCCGACCACATCGTCACCGGCGAGGAGACGACCGCGCAGGAGCGCGAGCAGACCTTCGAGAGGATGATCGACGTCGCGCTCACGGCTGCGCTGGGTCAGCCGGAGTAAGGCACCTCGCTCGTCCACGCGTCGTCGTCGGGTCGCGTGGCGGCAGCGTGGATGGCCTCGGCGACCTTGTCCGGCGTGAACGGCCCCTCCTTGCCGAGGGTGCCGCGGACGGTGACGCTCACGGCCCGGATGCCGTCGTCCTTGAGCGTCGCGTCGATCGAGTGCACGAGGTTGCGGAGGCCGGCCTTCTGGATGCCGAGGCTGGCGGCCTGGTTCCAGGGCTCGTCGGCGGCCATGCTGCCGGTCGCTGTGACCCGGCCGCCCTGGCTCATGAACGGCCGCGCCGCCTGCAGGGTCGTGAGCAGCCCGCCGACACCGAGGGTGACGTCCTCGAGCAGCTCCGCGACCGTCAGTGAGAGCGGGTCCTTCTCCCGGAAGGCGCTGGGATTGAAGTGCAGGACGTCGATGCGTTCGGTGTGCTCGCCGAAGCGTCGTACGGCGGCCCGGGTGGCGTGCTCGTCGGTGATGTCGGCGACCGCGTGACCGACGGCCACGCCTCGTGGCTCCAGGTCGGCGGCCAGGTCGTCGAGGACGGTCTGGTCCGCGCCAAGCAGCGCCACGTCGTACCCGTCGTCGGCGAACCTCCGGGCCACCGACCCGCTCACGCCTGGGCCGGCCCCGACGACCAGGATCACTGGGTTGCTCATGGGTGGAGGCTAACCCGGCCGATCAGCCGGGCAGCAGGGCGATCAGCTCGTCCCGGCCCGGTAGCTCGCCTGGCTCCACCAGGTCGTCGGTGCGGACGTAGTAGAACGCCGCCCGCACGCGATCCGGATCCACTTCGTGCAGCTCGGCCCAGGCCTGGCGGTAGATCGCCAGCTGGAGCGGGTCGGCGGACTGGGTGCGATTCGTCTTCCAGTCGACGACCAGGAACGAGCCGTCCTCCTCCCGGTACACGGCGTCGATCCGGCCACGGATCACCTGCCCGTCGAGGACGAGCGAGAACGGTGCCTCCACGGCGTACGGCGCCCGCTCGCCGAACTGGCCGGCCTCGAACCGCGCGATCACCTCGCGCAGCTCGTCGTCGGAGTCGATGCCCGTGTCGGCCCGGCCCGGGACGTCGTCGTAGTCGATGAGGTCCTGCTGGCCGAAGCGCGACTCGACCCAGCCGTGGAACCGCGTGCCGAAGCGGGCCGCCGGCATCGGCTCGCGGGGCATCGGCCGGGCTAGCTCCCGGGCGAACGCCTCGGGATCGGACTCCAGGCGGGCCAGCCCGGTGGCGGACAGGCTCTCGGGCAGCGGAACGGCGACGTCGTGCGACCGGGTGCTCCTGGCCTCCCGCACGAGCCGGGCGAGCTCCTCGTCCCACTCGGCGACGAGGGCGGCCTGCACCATGTCCAGGCCCTCGTCGGGCGCGGTGGGGTCGGCGGACCGCACCAGGTCGGCGGCCGCAAGCCGACGGCGCGCCTCCTCGCCCTGCCCGGTCGGCGGCCACGGTCGGGACTGGTCGACCTCGTCGTTCGGGTTGGGCTGCTTGCCCTCCGGCTTGTCGAGCCAGTGCTCGACCGGCTCGCCCCACTCCTCGAGCTGGTCGCGGACCACGCGCTGGTAGTGCGAGGGTCCGAACGCGGAGGTCCGGTCACCCCAGACGTACGACGTCACCGCGAGGTGGTGCGCGGCGCGGGTGAACGCGACGTACCCGAGCCGCAGCTCCTCCTCGGCGTCGTGCGCTCGCGTGTCCATCCGATAGGCGTCCAGCGCCGCCTTGTCGTAGCCCTGGAGGGCGGGCTGGTCGGCCCGGTCGCCGCGCAGCGGGGCCGGCAGCACGGCCGGGGAGGAGGTCCACAGCGTGCGCGACCGCCCGCTGGGGAACCGGGTCTCCCCCACGCCGACGCAGAACACGTGGGCCCACTCGAGGCCCTTCGCCCGGTGGACCGTCAGGAGCTTGACCGAGTCAGCGGCGGTCGGAGTCGCCACGTCCAGCCCGTTGCCCTGGCTGTCCTCGGCGGTCAGGTAGGCGAGCAGCGCGGGGAGCGTGACGTCCCCGTCGACCGACTGGAACTCCGCCACCGCCTTCACGAACAGGTCGACGTTGTCGCGCCGGGCCGCCGCCGCGGTGGAGGTGGCCGAGGCGAGCTCGACGTCGACCCCGGTGGTGTCGATGATCCGGCGGACCAGCTCCAGCAGCGGCTCGCCCACGTGACCGCGCAGCCGACGGAGCTCGGTGGCGAGGAGCCCGAACCGCTCGAGGGCCTCGGCGGAGTACGTCGCCTCCCCCGGTGACTCGAGCGCGTCGTTGAGCGCGGGCAGCTCCGTGGGCTCGATGCCGTCGGCGATCTGCAGCAGCTGGTCGGCGACCGAGGCCGCCGCCTTCCGACCGCGAGCACCGGAGATCTCGGCCGCGCGCAGCGCGAGCAGCCGCAGGTCTCGGGGACCGATGGCCCAGCGGGCTCCGGTGAGCAGGGTGAGCATCGAGGGATTGGCGGTGACGTCGTGCAGCAGCGTGAGCGTGGCGACGATCTCGGCGACCTCGGGCAGCCGGATCAGCCCGGAGAGCCCGACGATCTCGACCGGGACGTCGACGCTCGTGAGCACGTCGTACACCTCCTCGGCCTGGGCGTTGTCGCGCGACAGCACGCCGATGTCCGACCACGCGGCTCCCCCGTCATGGGCGGCCCGGACGGCCTGCGCCAGCCACTCCAGCTCCTCCGCGGCCCGCTCGAACACCAGGGTCTCCACCGTGCCCTCCCCGGCGTCCTCGGCCGGTTGCAGGCGGGCGACCTTGTCGCCGAACCGCTCCAGCAACGGCTCGGCGAGCCGGTTGGCGACCTCGAGGATCCGTCGGTCCGAGCGCCGGTTGATCGTCAGTGGCAGGCGGTGGACCCGGCCGTCGGCCGCCGGGAAGGTCTCGTCGAAGTTCAAGATGTTGGAGACCGAGGCTCCGCGCCAGCCGTAGATCGCCTGGTTGGGGTCGCCGACCGCCATGACCGGGTGCCCCCCGGAGAACAGCCGGGCCAGCATCGTGGCCTGGGCGACCGAGGTGTCCTGGTACTCGTCGAGCAGCACGACCCGGAACCGCTCCCGCTCGAGCGCCCCCACCTCCGGCTGCTCCTCGACCAGCCGGGCCGCCAGCTCGATCTGGTCGCCGAAGTCCATGAGGCCGAGGTCGGCCTTGAGCCGGCGGTAGCCGGCCACCAGCTGGAGCAGCTCGGAGCGACGGTCGATGGCGTGGACCGCCTTGCCGATCGCCTCCAGGTAGGTCTTGCGCGCCTTGCCCGCCTCCTCCTCGGCGTACGCCGCGGCGAACCCGGCGCGCGCCTCGGCATCGACGGCGCGGACGTCGGCCTCGGAGGCGAGGTGCTCGCTCATCGCACCGTCGAGGGCGAGGAGGTTCTGGATCGCGGTGGCCGGATGGTCGGTCAGGGACTCGATGTGACCGGTGAACCGCTCGATCACCCGCGCACCGAGCTGGTAGCGCGAGGCGTCGGTGATGACCCGGGTGTCCGGCTCGTGCCCGATCCGCAGGCCGTGGTCGGTCAACAGGGTGGCGGCGTAGGCGTGATAGGTGGCGACGGTGGGCTCGAGCACGTCCTCGCCCTCCACGACGACGGACCGGTCGAGCAGGCCGGCGTCGCCGAGCGCCCGGGTGATCCGCTGGCGCAGCTCGGCGGCCGCCTTGGTCGTGAAGGTGAGGCCGAGGATCTCCTCGGGCCGCACACGCCCCGTCGCGACCAGCCACACCACCCGCTGGGCCATCAGGGTCGTCTTCCCCGAGCCGGCGCCGGCGACCACGACGGTGGGTCGGAGGTCGGCGGTGATCGCCTGCCACTGCTCGGGGCTCGCCTGGGGACCGCCCATGAGCGCCTGGAGCTCGGCCGGTGTGTCCACCGCGCGAGTGGTCGTGTCGGTCACTGGCTGATCACCGACCCTGCGCTCTTGGCCGGGCAGATGGCGACGAACTGGCACTCGCGGCAGTACGGACCGGCGGTCGCGGGGAAGGTCTCGGCGCGCACCAGCAGGGAGGCACGGGTCAAGCCGAGCTGCAGGGTCTCCCGCTCGGGGCCATCCTCGGCGTGCGCCGCCTGCGGTTGCACCTTCGCCCCGGTGGAGTCGTCCTCCACGCCGAGCTGGACGAGCTCGGCACCTCCGGAGCGGGCCGGGCGTCCGAGCTGCTCGTCGACGGCTCCGGTGTCGACGGCGTACTGGTAGAGCGCCAGCTGCAGGTCGCTCTTCACCTGCGGGCCGGTCGGGGCGCCACGTGAGGTCTTGAAGTCGACGACCACGACGCCCCCGTCGGCGTCCAGCTCCAGCCGGTCGGCGAACCCGACCAGCTCGATCTCCTGGTCGTCGATCGTGACCGTGCTCGCGAACTTCGCCTCGGCGGCGATCAGCTCGCGCGGGTTGGACTCGTGCCAGGCGACGAAGCGGTCGACGGCCCTGCGGATCCGCTCGTGCTCGCGGTGTCGCGACCACGGCGTGCGGAAGGCGAGCCGGTCCCAGACGGCGTCGACCTCGGCCATGAGGACGGCCGGGTCGGCCGGCAGCTCCTGCTTCGCGACGCGTTCGGCGAGGGCGTGCAGGATCTGGCCGAGGTTGGCGGCCTGGTGGGCCAGGGACACTCCCCCGGCCTCACGCTCGAAGTACCACTGGGCCGGGCAGACGACCATCGACTTCAGCATGCTGGCCGACACCGGCACGGGCCGGCCTGGGTCGCGCACCGGCGTCACGGCACGGGTGGCGGAACGTGTGCCCCACCAGGAGGACGGGTCGGCCGCGGGCACGAGCGCCCGGCCGTCGACCTCCTCGGCCGCGAGGGCGCCCAGACGGCGCGCCGCCGCCTCCCGCAACGGCACCGGGGTGGCGGGGTCGGCCGCCGTACGGCGGAGCTCGGCGACCAAGCCGCCCAGGGACAGGGGGCGGGGCGGGCGGCCGTCGCGGTGCTCGATCGTCACGCCGAGCTCGGCGAGGAAACGGGACGGCTGCTCACCGTCGTCCTCGGGGGACTGCACGGCGGTCACCACCAGCCGCCGGCGGGCCCGCGTGCAGGCGACGTAGAAGAGCCGGCGCTCCTCCATCAGCAGGGCGCGGGCGCTGGGCGGCTCCACCAGCTGCGCGCGACCGTCGGCGTGCAGGCCGATGCGGTCGGCACCGAGCAGTGACGTCCGTCGGCGTACGTCGGGCCAGCCCTCCTGCTGGACGTGCGCGACCACGACCAGCTCCCACTCGAGTCCCTTCGAGCGGTGGGCGGTGAGGAGCCGGACCGCTGACCCGCGCACCCCCTTCTCGGCCAGGGTGTCGGCCGGGATCTGCTGGGCCGAGAGCGAGGCGAGGAAGTCCGCGACACCGACGTGCTCGCGCTGCTCGGCGGCCCGCCCGGCCAGGTCGAACAGCGCCACGACCGAGTCGAGGTCGCGGTGGGCCCGGCGCGCCGACGCGCCGCCCGCCTCCACCTGGTCGCGCAGCCGGCGCGGCCAGGAGGTGCCGTTCCAGAGGTGCCAGATCAGGTCCTCGGCACCGGCGCCCCCGATGAGCAGGTCGGCCCCGGACCGCAGCAGGCCGGCGAGCCGCGCGGCCCGCTCGGTCTCCGGGCCGGAGAGGCCGTCGAGGAAGCCGTGCTGGACGACGGCGAGGCGCAGCAGCTCGCGCGACGGGCGAGGCCCGGATGTGGGTGGCTGGGCCTTGTCCCGGGCGCGCAGCCGACGGACGAGGGCTCGGAGGTCGCTGGCGTCCAGCCCGCCCAGCGGCGACAGCAGCAGGCCCTCGATCCGGCCAGGGTCGAGGTAACCGGAGTCGTCAGGATCGTGGTTGTCGAGGTTCACCACAGCGCGGACGGCGTCCAGCAGCGGCCGCACCGCCGGGTCGAGCACGAGCGGCAGGTCGTCGCCAGCGATCTCGACCGGGACGCCCGCCGCCGCGAGCGCGCGGCGCAGGGCGGGAAGGGTGGCGCGGCCGGAGCGCACCAGCACGGCCATGTCGTGCCACGCCAGGCCGTCCTCGAGGTGCGCCCGGCGGAGCAGGTCCCCGACGCGCTCGGCCTCGGCCCGCTCGGTGTCGAAGGTGAACACCTCGACCCGGCCGTCACCGTGCGGCCCCGGCTCAGCCAAGGGCTCGGCGAACGCGGCTCGGTCGGTGGGATCGATGCTGCCGGTGAGGGTGAGGCGCTCGGCGACCCGGCCGGCCGCGAGCATCAGCCGGGGACCGAACCTCCGCGTGCGCCGCAGCACCACGACGGGGGCCTTGCTGCCGTCGGGGGCCGGGAACTGAACCGGGAAGTCGAGGATGCCGCGGACCTCGGCGCCCCGGAACCCGTAGATCGACTGGTGGGGGTCGCCGACCACGACGAGGTTGCGGCCGTCCCCCGCCAGCGCACGCAGCAGGGCGACCTGGCCCGGGTCGGTGTCCTGGTACTCGTCCACGAAGACGTGGCTGAACTGCCGCCGCAGGTCCTCGCGGTGCGTCTCGGCCTCGATCACGGCGCGGCGGATGAGGTCGGGGTAGTCGGTCGCGCCGAGGTTGTCGAGGATCGTGAGGTACTGCTCGAGGAAGCGCCCCGCCGCGAGGAACTCCGGGACGCCGTCCTCACCGAGCCCGATCAGCCCGCCGGGGTCGAGCCCCTTCTCCCGGGCGCGGGCGAGCACCGCCTGCACCTCGAGGGCGAAGCCGCGCGTGCCCAGCGCGCGTTGGAGCTGCTCGGGCCAGGTGATCGACTCGGGGTTGTCGGTGAGCAGGGCACGCAGCACCACGTCGGCCTCGGGCGCCGACAGCAGCCGCAACGGGGCGTCGTACAGCTCGCGGGGGCTGGAGGAACGGACGAGCCCATAGGCGAAGGAGTGGAACGTCGAGGCGATCGGCTGCGCGAGGGCGCGCCCGAGCCGCGCCGTGATCCGGTCGCGCAGCTGCTCGGCCGCCTTGCGGGAGAACGTGAGGGCCAGGATCGCCTCCGGCTTCACGCCGTCCTCGACCTTGCGGACGATCGCCTCGACCAGCGTCGTGGTCTTGCCGGTGCCGGGACCGGCCAGGACCAGGAGCGGCCCTCCGGTGTGGTCGACCACTCGCTGCTGCTCGGCGTCGAGCACCGGCGGCGCGAGGTGCGGCCGCTCGCGCACGAGCGTGTAGGTGGTCATGAGGCCGCCTCGCGAGGACACGAGCGCAGCGAGGCCCGGAGCGAGGTGCGCCGAGTGGCCAATCCAGGACCGGTCATGGAACCAACCCAATCATCCGGGGCCGACACTAGGGTCGAGCCATGACCGAAGGCCCGCTCTCCGACCTGCTCGTCCTCGACCTGACCCGTGCGCTCGCGGGGCCGCACGCGGGGATGATGCTGGCCGACCAGGGCGCCCGCGTGATCAAGGTCGAGTCCCCCACCGGCGACGACTCGCGCGGGTGGGGGCCGCCGTTCGTCGGGCCGGACGACGCGCAGGAGTCGACGTACTTCTTCTCGGCCAACCGCAACAAGGAGTCCGTGGTCCTCGACCTCAAGGCCGACTCCGACAAGGAGACGCTCGCGCGGCTGATCGAGCGGGCCGACGTGCTGCTGGAGAACTTCCGGGTCGGCGTCCTGGACCGGCTCGGGTTCTCGGTCGCGCGGATGCACGAGCTCAACCCGCGGCTGGTGATCATGCAGATCACCGGGTTCGGCCACGACGGACCCGAGGCCACGCGCGCCGGCTACGACCAGATCGCCCAGGGTGAGGGCGGCCTGATGTCGCTGACCGGCACCGACCAGCCGACCAAGGTCGGCGTCCCGGTGGCCGACCTGATCGCGGGGATGTACGGCGCCTTCGGCGTGCTGGCCGCCCTGCACGAGCGCACGATCACGGGTCGCGGGAAGGTCGTCCACACCTCACTGCTGGCCGGCATGGTCGGCGTGCACGCGTTCCAGGGCACCCGGTGGACGGTCGCCGGTGAGGTCCCGGGGCTGGCCGGTGGGCACCACCCGGCGATCGCGCCGTACGGGATGTTCGCCTCTGCGACGGCCCCGGTGCAGATCGCGTGCGGCTCGGAGAGCCTCTGGCGGGCGATGTGTGCGGCGTTCGGCTGGGACGCGACCGATCCGCGGTTCGCCACCAACGCTCTGCGGGTGCAGAACCGCGATGCTCTGATCGAGCAGATCGAGGGGCACTTCGCCTCGGCTCCGGCCGAGGACTGGCTGGCCGCCCTGGCCGAGGCCGGGGTGCCGGCCGGCAAGGTCCGGTCGCTGGACGACGTCTACTCCTGGGAGCAGACCCTGTCCCAGGGCTTGCTCGTCTCGGTCGACCACCCGACCGTCGGCCCGATCGACCTGCCCGGGTCCGCGCTCCGGTACGACGACAACGCCTACGCCGGTGGGCGGCCGGTCAACGACCCGCCGCCCACCCTCGGCCAGCACACCGACGCCGTACGCCGCTGGCTGGACGGGAGCTGACTGGGCAGTTCTGCTGGTTCAGCCGAGGTCGACGATCGCGGCCACGGGGCCGCCGCCGTCGGGGCCCTGGTGGGCCGCGGAGACCGAGACGAAGACCGCCGGGTCGCCGGTGACCGCCGCGGTCACGCCGCCGACGCAGGCCTTGATCTGGCGGTGCCAGTGGACGTCGGAGTCGTCGAGCATGGCGTTGCGGCGTCCGCGGACCTGACCGTCCTGGGAGACCTCGCACTTGAGGAACACGTTGACCAGCCGGCCGTCGAGGTCGGAGGTGTGCGGCCGCTCGGGGAGGTCGAGACCGGCGTCCTTGATGGCGTTCCAGATGCCGTCGGCGTCCAGGGCGTCCTTCATGACCGAGTGGCCGATCCGGTACCGCCCGCCGACGCCCTTCGCGTTGCCGACGACCACGATCTGCGCCTGGTCGAGCTCGACACCGGAGGAGCACGAGGCGACGCTCGAGAACAGGTCGCGGTTGTGCATGACGTCCTCGTCCGAGGGCATCTCGATCTCGCCGAGCGCGACCGCGATGCCGAGCCCGGTGGTGCCGTTGGAGAGGTCCATGGACTCGTGCGTGTGCTCGGTCCACACCGTCTTGCCGCGTGACTTGGCGTCGCGGATGGTGTGGATGGTCAGCAGCGGCGTCTTGGTCTGGACGTAGTGGACGTCGGCCGGGTCGGTGATGCCGGCCCGCTCCATCGCCACCTTCACGCCGTCGGCGACCTTGCGGATCATCCCGACGTACCCGATCTCCTCGGGGAGGATCGCCTCGCTCATGGCGAACCCGGCCGTCAGCCGCATCTCCTCCTTCGACGGGTCGTCGTCGGCCACGTCAGTGGTGGCGAAGATCGTGGCGTGCGGGCTGATGACGCCGTCGGTGCCGCCGGACCACACGATCGGGACGCCCTTGACCTGCTCGGGGTCGGCGCCCTTGGCGACCAGCGCCTCGCGGAACGCCCGGTCGGCGATGATCCGCGTGTAGTCGTTGACCCCGCCGTTGCCCTCGGTCTTGCCGATGATCGCGAAGACGCGGTCGGCGGCGATGACGCCGTCGTCGATCAGCTTCGTGAGCTCCGAGGCGTCGGCGACGGAGTGGATCGGGACCTTGCGGACTTCGATCGCAGAGGGCATGGGGTTTCCTTCCGGTTGTCTTCTACTCGGGTACGACGGTGTCGAGGTCGTCACCAGGGACGACGACGGTGCCGACGGTCTCACCGGACGCGAGTCCGGCGACGGCACGGGCGATGCTGGGCAGGTCGGTGATGACGCCGGGGCGTCCGGTGTGCTCGACGAAGCGGCAGACGGCGTCCACCTTCGGCCCCATCGAGCCGCTGGCGAAGTGGCCGGCGTCGGCGTGCTCGCGCATCTGGGCCAGCGTGACCCGGCCGACGTCCTCGGCGTCCGGGGTGCCGAACGACAGGACGGCGTGCGGGACGTCAGTCGCGACGATGAGTGCGTCGGCCTCGACCGAGCGGGCCAGCAGCGCAGCGCCGAGGTCCTTGTCGATGACGGCCTCGACTCCGGCCAGAGAGCCGTCGGGCTGGCGGGTGACCGGGATGCCGCCGCCGCCGTTCGCGATCACGACGAAGCCGGCCTCGATCAGGGCGAGCACTGCCGGGGCGTCGAGGATCTCCAGCGGCTCGGGCGAGGCCACGACCCGGCGCCAGCCCTTCTCGCCGCGGTCCTCCCACGTCTCGCCGTGCTGGACCAGCAGCCGCGCCTCGGCCTCGGGCAGGAACCGCCCGATCGGCTTGGTCGGCTTGGTGAACCCCGCGTCGCTGCGGTCGACGAGCGTGCGCGTCACCACGGTCGCCGTACGCCGCTCGACGCCGCGCTTCGCGAGGGCGGCCTCGAGGGCGTCCATGAGCACGAACCCGAGGGTCGCCTGCGTCTGCGCCCCACACCAGTCCAGCGGGACCGGCGGGACGACCGCAGCGGCGAGCTCGTTCTTCACCAGGAGGTTGCCGACCTGGGGGCCGTTGCCGTGGGTGATGACCACGTCGTGCCGGTCGGCCAGCAGCTCGGCGACCGACGCCATCGCCGTCTCGGCGGCCTCGATCTGGTCCTCCGGACGAGCCCGGCCCTCCGCGTTGGTCATGGCGTTGCCGCCGAGCGCGAGGAGGACCTTCATGAAGGCAACGCTAATGAGCGCCACCCGACCTCCCATCGGCAAGACTTGTCAGGCGCGCAAGAGGGTGACGGCAGGAGTTGCCAACGGGCCGTTCGGGCGAGACCGCCGCGTCAGAACGGGACGGCCACCCGGAGCAGCCCGTCGCCGGTGGCGCGCTGGGACGTGATCCGACAGAACTCGACAGCGTCGAGCCGCAGCTCCTCCGCAGATGGATCGCCGAAGCGGCCGCCGGCCGGGCCCTCGAGCACCAGGTCCACCGGTCGGCCGTGCCGTTCCAGCCACTCCCGCGCAACACCGGCGACGACCCAGCCGTCGTGGTCGGCGGTGAGGAGCGGCTCCGAGCCCAGCGCCCGTGCCACGTCGATCCGGTGCATCCAGGCGTCCCGCGTGAGGATGACGTCCACCAGGTAGCCGAGGCTCCACCGCTCCTTCGCACCGGGCACCTCCACCGGGAACGTGACCAAGCGCCGCATCGGGCCCGGCGTGTTCCGGCGGCCGCGTGCGGCCGGACCCACCATCGAGCCGAGCTCGGCCACCAGCTCCGCGGTGCCGAGAGACGCAGTGCGTTCGACCTGGATCTCGGTCATCACGTCCGTGTCGTTGTCCTCGCTCCGCCGGGACCGTCGTTTGACCTCGATCTGCTGGCTGGCGAACTCCTTGAGCGAGGCGGCGGCGCGCATGGCGCCGAGCACGTGCCCCGCCATGGTGCGGACGTCCCACCCCGGGCACTCGGTCGGTGTCTCCCACTGCTCGGGGGTGAGGCCGGCAACCGCGTCCACGAACCGCTGGTAGGCAACCTCGGCCTCGTGCAGGGCACGCGCGCGGTCGTGGTCGGGTGGCACGAACCGGGTGCCGGGGGTGCGCTGGATCGGGCTGGTGGTGCTCATGCGTGCTCCTCGTCGGGCTCGGTGGTCAGACCGACGTGGTCACAGAACATCGTGACCGCCTCGTCGGCGAGGCTGGACCAGCGATCACCGCTGGGATCGTTGGACATCTGTTGCGCGGCCAGTCCCGAGATGACCGAGGTCCACAGGTCGTGGTGCCGGGACTCGGTGACGCCGACTCCGGCGAGGGCCTGGTTGGTGAACTCCAAGTTGTCGACGGCCAGGGCGTAAGACTCCGGCGAGGGCTCGAACCCGGGGACCGCGCGCTGGAACATCAGCAGGTAGCGGGCCGGATCTTCGACGCAGAACTGCAGGAAGGCCCGGGCTCCCCGCCGCAGTCGAGCCCGGGGTGGACCGGAGTCGTCGAGGCCGCTCAGGACGTGCGCCAGCTGGCGCTGGCCCTGGGCGAACATCAGGTCGTAGATGCCCTCCTTCGACGCGACGTAGGTGTAGAGGCTGGGCGCACGCATGCCGACCTCGGCGGCCACGTCACGCAGCGAGATCGCGGCCAACCCGCGCTCGCGCGCGATCGACCATGCGACCTCGAGGATCTGCTGGCGGACGTGGTCCCGTCGGCCTTCGCGTGCGTCTAACATCGTTAGGATGATCTAACGATGTTAGAGGTTCGTCAACCCCCGTGGGCCCCGACCCAGCAGCGCGCGCAAGGGCAGAGTGCCGACGGGCAGGCCGTGCGCGTCGTAGTAGGCGAACATCGCCGACAGCCAGGGGTGGCTGCGGGGGTCGGGGACCTGGGTGGCGCCGACCCCCGCCTCTGCGGCCAGCTCGGCGACGGTCGCGACCCGGCTGGCGAGCTCGTACGTCGCGCCGGCGTGCCCGTCCTCGGCCAGCACGACGGTGGCGACCTCGCCGAGGTCGGCCAGGTCGAGGAAGCCGAAGAGGGCGTCGACGGAGTACGGCACCTCGAGCGGCCGCGACCGGTCGAAGTTCTGCAGGTAGACGCCGGGCTGGAGGATCGTCCAGGCGAGGCCACTGCGCCGCACCAGGTCCTCCGAGGCGGCCTTGCCGAGGTGGTGCGGCATCTCCGGCACGTACGGCGAGGCCACCGAGTGGTAGACCACCCGATCGACTCCGGCCGCCCGGAGCGCGCCGAGCGCGGCGGCGACGTAGGTCGGCTCGTCGGGGTGCAGGTTCGGCGCGATGAGGTACGCCGCCTCGCAGCCGCGCAGACCGGCGGCGAGGTCGTCGCGCCGGCCCAGCGGCACCGGGTCTGTCCCGCGTGCCTCCAGCGCCGAGGACACCGCACGCCCGGTCTTGCCGTGGCCGCCCAGGATCGCGACGCGCATCAGACCAGGTCGACCTCGGCGTGGGCGGCACCGTCGGCGAGCGTGGCGTAACCCGGCCCGCGGTCGAACATCGGAGCCTCCGCGCGCGCGGCCGCCAGCTCGCCCCGGCGGGTGGACGTGGCGTCAAGGTCCACGGCGAGCGAGTCGTCGTCGAGCGAGCCGGTCAGCACGACGCCGTACTGGTCGGAGGCGGCCTCGAGGGAGACCTTGCGCCAGACCACGTCGCGACACACGAGCGCCGGGTCGCGTTCAAGAGGGTCCCCCCAGCCGCCGCCACCGGTGGTCCGGATCCGGATCAGCTCTCCGGCCTTCACCGGCTCCGCGTCGGCCAGCGCGTCGACCTCGCGCTCGTGCGGCCCACCCGGGTCGACGGTCACCTGGAACGGAGAGCCCGCGAGGCCGCCCTTGACCCCCCAGCACGCCAGGATCGACCGGTCGGCGATCGACATGAAGTGGGCGTCCTTGAGCATCCGGATCTGCTTCTCGTAGCCCAGCCCGCCGCGGAACTTGCCCGCCCCACCGGAGTCGACCGCCAACGACAGCGATTCGACGAGGAACGGGAACCGCGACTCGGTGAACTCGCTCGGCAGGTTCCGCGAGTCCGGGACGACGTGGATGGTGTCCTCGCCGTCGGCGTAGTAGCGGCCACCGGAGCCGCCGCCGAGCACCTCCCGCATGAGGTAGGGCCGGCCCTCGCGGTCCTCGCCGTACACACCGGTGTAGCGGATCGTCTCCTGGTCCGCCGGCATCTTGCCGTCGACCGCCTTCGCGACGACACCGGCGAGGACGCCGAGCAGTCGCAGGATCACGAACGTGCGGGCGTTGGTCGGCGCCGGGAAGACCGGCGTGATCAGCGTCCCGGGCTCCGGGAAGCGCATCTCGATCAGCGGCACGATCCCCTCGTTGACGTCGAGCTCGGCCATCCGCTCCGGCGACTCCGCCAGGTTGCGCAGGATCGGTGCCAGCCACTTCTTGAGGAAGACCCCGTCGGAGTAGTCGCCGCAGTGGTTGATCGGCCCCTTGGCCTGCGGGCCGGTGCCGTCGAAGTCGAGGACCAGCCGCTCACCGTCGGGGTCGTCGGCGGCCGTCCGGGTCAGGGTGATCCGCTGCGTGTGCAGCCGCGGCTCGTCGACGCCGTCGTGCTCGGCGTAGTCCTCCCAGGTCCAGGTCCCGACCGGGATCACCGACAGGATCTCGCGGCGGTACGTCGTGGTGGTGCGGTCGAGGATGGCGTCGAAGCAGGACTCCACGACCTCGACGCCGTACCGGTCGAACATCTCCCCCAGCCGGCGCGCGCCCATGAGGCAGGCGCTGCACTCGGCGTCCAGGTCGGCCGCCAGCGACTCGGGCATCCGGGAGTTGCGGGTCATGATCGCCAGCGCCGACCGGTTGGGGACGCCGGCGTCCCACAGCTTGATCGGCGGGACCATCAGCCCCTCCTCGAAGACGCTGGTCGCCTGGCTCGGCATGGAGCCGGGGACCGCGCCGCCGATGTCGTCGTGGTGGCCGAACGCCTGGACGAACGCGACCACCCTGCCCGCGGAGAGGACAGGGACAGTCACGCAGAGGTCCGGGAGATGGCCGATGCCGCCCTCGGAGCGGTAGACGTCGTTGTGGAAGAAGACGTCGCCCTCCCTCATCTCCGCCAACGGGAAGTCGCGCGCGACCGGGTGGACGAGAGCGGAGTACGACCGACCGGTCAGCTTGCGCAACAGCCGGTCGTGGATGCCCGCACGGAAGTCGTGGGCGTCGCGGATCATCGGGCTTCGGCTGGTGCGCGCGATCGCGGTCTCGACCTCCATCTCGACGCTCGCCAGAGTGCCCTGGACGATCTCGACCAGCACCGGGTCGGCGCCCGCGCCGGCATCGTCGGTGAGGAAGCCGTACGGGAACTGGGTGGGTGCGCGCCTGCTCATGAGGCCACCTCGCGAGGACACGAGCGAAGCGAGGCCCGGAGGGAGGTGTGCCGAATGGGCGATTCAATCCGGCTCATGAGGCCACCTCGCGAGGACACGAGCGCAGCGAGGCCCGGAGTGGGGTGTGCCGAATGGGCGATTCAGAACTGCTCATTGCCCTGCCTCCGTGCGGGGGTTTCGAGACGCTCGCTGCGCTCGCTCCTCAACCACCGACGACCTCCGGACGATCAGGTTGCGGTAGTCGTCGACGGTCGCGGTGAAGCCGGGGTGGATCGGCACGGTGGACCCGAACTCCTCGACGATCGCCGGACCGGGGACGACGGACCCAGGCCCCAGGTCGGGGCGCCACAGCAGCGGCGTCTCGACATACCCGTCGGTGGCGTCGAAGCAGACCTGGCGGGTGCCTCGCTCCGTCGGGTCGGGGGTTGCGCCGCCTGGCTCGGACCTACGGATCTCCGGGCGCTGGATCGGGCCGATGCCGCTGACCCGGAGGTTCACCCACTCGACCTGCTGGCTCGGGTCGGTGGCGAAGTCGTAGCCGTAGAGCGCGCGGTGCTCGGTGTGGAAGGTGTCCGCGACCGCGGTCAGCGCCGCTGCGTCCAGGTCGCCGGCCGGCACCGGCACCCGGACCTCGAAGGCCTGGCCGAAGTAGCGAAGGTCGGCGGTGCGCTCGAAGACGTGCGCATCACCGGGGAATCCCTCCTTGTCCAGGGCGATCCGGGCCTGGTCGGTGAGCTCGGCGTACACGGCGTCGACCTCTCCCGCGTCCAGCGACTCCGCGAGCGCGACGTGGGTCTGGACGTAGTCGTTCTTCACGTCGACCGTGAGCAGCCCGAAGGCGGACACGTTGCCGGGGTCCGGTGGCACGAGGACCGTCGGGATGCCGAGGATGTCCATCAGCCGGCACAGCAACAACGAACCGGAGCCGCCGAAGGTGGTGAGCGTGAAGTCCCGGACGTCGAGGCCGCGCTTGACGGTGACCTGCCGCAGGGCGTTGGCCTGGTTCCACGCCGAGATTTCCAGGACGCCGGCCGCGGCCGCCTCGGGGCTCAGCCCGAGCTGCGCGGCGAGAGCCGTCACGCCGCTCTTCGCCGCCTCGGCGTCGAGAGGGATCTCGCCCCCGAGCAGGTGCGGCGGGATGCGGCCGAGGAAGAGGTGCGCGTCGGTGATGGTGACGTCGCTCCCGCCCTTGGCGTAGCAGAGCGGACCTGGGTCCGCGCCCGCGCTCTGCGGCCCGACCTTGAGCGTGCCCTCGGGGCTCAGCCACGCGATCGAGCCGCCGCCCGCGCCGACCGTGACGACGTCGATCATCGGGATCTTGCTGGGGAACGCGCCGACGCTCCCCTCGGTCGTGAGCGTCGGGTTGCCGTCGATCACCACGCTGACGTCGGTCGAGGTTCCTCCGCCGTCGCTGGTCAGCACCCGGTCGAAGCCGGCGACCTTCGCGATCAGCGCGGCACCCAGGGCTCCGGCCGCCGGTCCCGACAGCACCGTGGTGATCGGCTGGTGCACGACCTCGTCGGCGGAGAGGACGCCGCCGTTGGACTTCATCACGTAGAACGGCAGCGAGCGCTGGGCGTTGTCGGCCAGCCGGCTCTTGATGTTGTTGACGTACGCCGAGAGCCGAGGCTTGACCGCGGCATCGACCAGCGTCGTCATCGCGCGCTCGTACTCGCGGTACTCGCGCAGCACCTCGCTGGAGATCGAGACGACCGCGTCCGGGTGCTCCTCGCTGAGGATGACCCGCATCCGCTCCTCGTGCGCGGGGTTGGCGTAGGCGTGCAGGAAGCAGACGCCGAGGGTGTTGATCCCCTGGTCCTTGAACCAGCGCGCAGCCGTGCGCGCCAACTCCTCGTCGAACGGCCGGACCTCGGCGCCGGTGAAGTCCAGGCGGCCGCCGACCTCCTTGACCAGGTGTCGCGGGACGATCCGGTCGGGCTTGACCCAGAAGTAGGAGTTGCCGTACCCGTCGGGCACCGACTGGCGAGCGATCTCCAGCATCGCGCCGTAGCCCTCGGTGGTGAGGTAGCCGAGCGCTTCGACCTTGCCCTCGAGCAGCTGGTTGGTGGCCACGGTCGTGCCGTGGGAGACGGCGGTGACGGCGTCGTACTCGGCGCCGATGAGGTCCAGCACCTTGTCGATCCCGGCCAGGAACCCGTCGGCGGGGTTGCTCGGGGTGGACGGCGTCTTGGTCGTGACGACCCGGCCGGAGTCCTCCTCGAAGGCGACGACGTCGGTGAACGTGCCCCCGGTGTCGATCCCGATCCTGATCCGCATGACCGCAATTGTCCCGGCCAGCCGACGCCCCCGGCTAAGGCATCATCTGCCGACGGATGGGCGATCCGTTGTCATCTCCTGCCAGGGCCGCTCCGGGTAACGGTAGTTGCTGGACGCTCCCGGCCCCGTATACGCCCCCGGGAGCGTCAACCTGATGGCGTTACCCAGGAGGGGGGCGCGCCGCGGTCCGGGCCGCCGGGCAGCGGCCCTGCGCGCGGCCGCAGGCGGTCAGGTCGCAGGTGCGGCACAGCCACGGCTCGCTCCCGCCCTCGCGACGGCGCGCCAGCCGGTGCTCGGTGAGGCGGCGGACGAGCGCGTCCAGCAGCCGCTCGAGCTCGGCGGAATCCCCCGGGTCGAGGGCATCCACGAGCGCGGTGGCGGCTGCGGAGCGGGCTCGCGTCGCCGCCTCCGCCGTACGCCGTCCGGCGGCGGTGAGCCGCACGCCGACCTCGCGGCCGTCCCCGAGCTGCTCGCGACGCACGAGCCCGGCCTCGGCGAGCTGGGCGACCAGCCGCACCGCGCCTGAGTGGCTCAGCCCGAGCACGTCGGCCAGCGAGCCGATCCGGGAGCCGTCGAGGAACTCGTGCAGCGCGACCACCCCCGCGGTCGCCGACTCCGAGAGGCCCGTGGCCGCGGTGGCGGCCCGGCGCTGCTCGTCGGCGAGGCCGGTGGCGAGCACTGCGACCAGGTTGCTCAGACGTGCGGAGGCCATGAGAACAGGATATTGTATGAGTGAGTCATATATCGAGGAGCTGATGTGCATGTCCGGACACACCGCCACCGCCACCGCCCAGGTCGACGCCTCCCGCGAGGAGGTCTGGGCCGCGCTCACCGACCCCGCGAGGATCGAGACCTGGATGAGCGGCAGCAAGGTCGAGACGAGCTGGGAGGTCGGGAGCCCGATCACCTGGCAGGGCGAGCACGACGGTCGCGCGTACGAGGACAAGGGCGAGGTCCTGGTCTTCGACGAGCCGCAGAGGCTGTCCATGACCCACTACAGCCCGATGATGGGGCAGCCGGACGAGCCGGAGAACTACCACACGCTCGTCTACACGTTGAGCGAGAACGACGGCGGCACCCGCGTCGAGCTGACGCAGGACGGCTGCGACGACGAGGCGCAGGCCGAGCAGTTCTCCGCCAGCTGGCAGCAGATGCTCGACGGCCTCAAGGCGACCGCCGAGCGCTGACCACTAGGAGATCGGCGGGGTGGTGCTCGCCTCGTGCGCGACGATGTCGCGGGCCAGGCTCTCCCACTTCGCGTAGGCGTCCGGGCAGCACGAGCGCTGCACCGCCTGCGCGGCCTGGGTGACCGTCATCGACTGCCACCCGCCGATGTCGACCAGGCCCGGGTTGCTGGTGTGCGAGGCGACTCCGTAGAACGCCTTCGAGGAAAGGACCGGGTCCATGATCTGCGCCTCGGTCCCCCAGCCCTGGGAGGTCCGCTGCTGGAAGAGACCCAGCGAGTCCCGGTCGCCGTAGTCGATGTTCATCAGCGTCGACTCCTGCATCGAGGTGGCCAGCGCGATCACCCACCCGTACTCCGGCACGCCCGCGCCCTTGCCGACGCCGATGATCGTCCGGGCGTTGCGCTTCTGCTCCGCCGAGAGTGACCCGTACGTCGTCCCGGGGGTGCCGCTCGAGCCGCCACCGAAGAGCGCCTGCCAGGTCTGGGACCCGGCGATCCCGTCGACGCCGAGACCGTGGCTGCTCTGGAAGCTGCGGACGGCCGAGTCGGTCGCCGGGCCGAACGCCCCGTCGGTCGAGAGGCCGTTCCCGTACTTGTTCAGCTGGACCTGGAGGGCCTGGACCGCGGCCCCGTTGTCACCCTGGCGCACCGTCACCACGAGCGCGCCGAAGGTCTGCTGCCCGGCGACTCCGTCGGCGGTCAGGCCGTGGTCGGCCTGGAAGGCCTGCACGGCCGCTTTCGTGCCGCTGCCGAAGTCGCCGTCCGCGGTGGTCGTGTAGCCGCGGGCGGTCAGGAGGTACTGCAGGCTGGTGACGTCCGCTCCGGTCGAGCCGACGCTGAGCGTGGGGTACGCCGCGGACGCGGGCGCCTGGAGTCCGAGGGTCGCGACGACGGCGACCAGGAGGGTGACCACGAGACGTCGGAGGGTGGGCATGGCTGAGCGGGGTTCCCGAGAGAAGAACATGCCTTCCACCCAAGCACCGATTGCGCGAGCGGTGAACCCCTCAGGCGTCGGGCGGCCGCTCGTTGTACACGCCCGCCGGCTCCTGGCCGGACAGCTCCTGGATGGCACCCATGATCCGGTCGGTCACCTCGCGGCGGGCCTTCCCGGCCGGCACCCCGTCGTACCGGCCGGCGAAGCTCAGCGGCTCGCCGAAGGCGACCCGCACCTTCACCAGGCGCGGCAGGGTCGTGCCGACCGGCTGGAGGTCCTGGGTGCCGTGCAGCCCGACCGGGACGACGGGGGCGCCCGTGGTCAGCGCCAGCTGGGCGACACCGACGCGGCCGCGGTAGAGCCGCCCGTCGCGGGAACGGGTGCCCTCGGGGTAGATGCCGAACGCCTCCCCGCGCGCCAGCACGTCCCGCGCGGTGTCGAGGCTGGCGAGGGCGGCCCTGGTGTCGTCGCGGTCGACCGGCAGCATGCCCAGCCCGGTGAACCAGGCCTTCGACAGCGCACCCTTGAACCCGGGTGAGTCGAAGTAGTCCGACTTGGCCAGGAAGACCACCTTGCGCGGCACCACGATCGGGATCACCACGCTGTCGGCGAAGCTGAGGTGGTTGCTGGCCAGGATCACCGGTCCGGTGGAGGGCACGTGGTCGAGGCCGACCACCTCCGGGCGCCACACCGCACGGGCCAGCGGCGGGACCACCGCGTGCATCGCCTCGTAGAGCATGGGGGCCATCATGCCGGTGCTGGCCCGGGACGCCGCGAACCGACCCTGACATAGGTGAAGGGCCCTCGTCGGTATGAGCGACAAGGGCCCTTCGAGTGGTTCGGACTCCACCGTCGACCAAGGTCGATGGCTTCGTCCTCCCCGGTGATCGGTACTGGTGATGCTCCCAATCGATGCACCCCTCGACTCCGGTCCCAGCCGCCTCATCACCGGCGACTGCGGCCTTCCCCAGCGAACCGGTTCCGGCCGGATGGACCCTCGTCTCCGAGCCATCCCGCTCTCCCTTGCGGGAGGGCGTAGGAGAGTTCTATGTCCCGAAACCCCTACGCCACAAGGGATTTCGCGAAAGTTCTTTCACAAACTTCTGGTTCCACCGGGTCCTCCCCAGATCACCGGCCCCTTGTCCCCAGAAGTGCCGACGTTGTCCACAGATTCGTTCACCGGCTGTGGAGCACGGACTGGTCCACCGCGGCCACGGCCTCGACCTCGACGAGCTGTCCCTCGTAGCCGAGGAGCGGGACGGCGACCAGGGTGCTCGGGGCGTCGTGGTCTCCGAACGCGGCCCGGACGACCTGCCAGGCGGTGACCAGGTCGTCCCGGTCGTCGGTGGCGACGTACACCGTGGACTTGGCGACGTCGGTGAGCGTGGCACCGGTCGCGGCGAGCGCCTGCTCCAGGTTGCGCATGACCAGGGCGGCCTGCCCGGCCAGGTCGCCGAGCGGTGTCACTTCGCCGTTCTCGTCCAGCGGGCAGGCGCCGGCGGTGAACACCAGGGACCCCTGGGCCACGACGGCGGCGTAGGCGTAGGGCACCTCGTCGGAGAGTGCCTCGGACCGGATCAGCTCGACAGGCATGCGCCGACGCTAGTCGAGGGCCTCGAAGGCGCCCGCGATCTCGAGCAGCCGGCGGTCCGCGCCGTGTGGCGCCACCAGCTGGAGACCGACGGGCAGCCCGTCGGAGGTCGTGCCGGCCGGGACGCTGATCGCGGGGCAGCCGGTGACGGTGATGAGGTACGCCGACCGCATCCACGCCAGGTAGTCGGGCTGCTCGACCCCGTTGATCGCGGTGGGAAACTCCTGGTCAGCCGGGAACGGCGGGACCGCGGAGACCGGCAGGGCCAGCACGTCGTACTGGTCGAAGAACAGCCGCATCGTCTCGGCGAGTGCCGTGCGCTGGGCGTACGCGCGGGCGACGTCGGCGCCGGTGAGCGACTCCCCCGCGCGGATGTTGGCGGCCAGGCTCGCCTTGAAGCCGTCGGGGTGCTCGTCGAGCAGCCCGGCGAACCGCGCCTGGAAGTGCCACGCGCGGAGCGTGCGGAACGTGTCGTCGCCGAGCGCCAGGTCCGGATGGGCGCCGGAGACGGTGGCGCCGGCGGCGGCCAGGCGTGCGCCGGCCTGCTCGACCACGGCGGCGACCTCGTGATCGACCGTGAGCAGCCCGCCCAGGTCGACGCTGAGCGCGACCCGCAGGCCGCCGAGGGTGCCGGAGAGCGGGGGCGCGAACGCCGCGCCCGGGTCGCCGAGCGCCATCGGGACGCGCGGGTCTGGCCCGGCCAGCACGCTGAGCAGCAGGGCGACGTCGCCGACGGTCCGGCCGAGCGGCCCGCCGACCGACGTGGTCTCCCACTGGTTGGTCTTCGGCCACTCCGGCACCCGGCCCAGGCTCGGCCGGAGCCCGACCACGCCGCAGAACGAGGCGGGGTTGCGCAGGCTGCCGCCCATGTCCGAGCCCTCGGCGAGCGCGACCATGCCCGACGCCAGGGCGCAGGCCGCTCCCCCGCTGGAGCCGCCGGCGCTACGGGTGGGGTCGACCGGGTTGAGGGTGGTGCCGAAGACCGGGTTGAACGTGTGCGAGCCGGCCGCGAATTCCGGCACGTTGGTCTTGCCGAGGATCACCGCGCCGGCGCCCCTGATCCGCTCGACGATCAGCTCGTCGTGCTCGGGGACGTGGTCGGCGAACAGCGCCGAGCCGTACGTCGTGCGCCAGCCCGCGACCGCGTGGGTGTCCTTCACCGCGAACGGCAGGCCGTGCAACGGCCCGGTGGGGGCCCCGCTCGCCGTGCGCTCGTCGGCGGACTGCGCCGCGGCCCGCGCCTTCTCCTCGTCGAGGCTGACGATCGCGTTGAGCTCCGGATTGCGCTCGGCGATCCGGGCCAGGTGCAGCTCGAGCAGCTCGCGCGCGGAGATCTCCCGGCGTCGTACGGCGTCCGCCTGCTCGCGGGCGGTCGATTCGGGGGTGATCATGCGGCCGTCGGTTTCCCCGCCTGGGCGGGGAAACTGGCACTTGTAGGCCGTTGCAACCCCCTCCCAGTGCAGGTTTCCCCGCCCAGGCGGGGAAACCTGCACGCGCTCACCTCCGCCGCCCGAGCAGCGCGCCGGCGACCACGCCCGCCAGCACCAGCCCGGCTCCGACGGCGATGCCCTTGACGAAGTCCGACTGCGAGGTGACCCGGCCCGGGGTGGCGGCGGGATCGACGTACACCTTGGGCATCCCCGGCTCCGCGCTCTCGACCGAGGCGGCGCCCGCCTCCGCGGTCGGCGAGAGGATCGCGCGTTCGACGTTGGCGAAGAACTCGCCCGCCATCCGCTTCGAGACGCTGGACAGCATCCGCTGACCGACCCCGCCGATCATGCCGCCCACGACAGCGTCGGCGTCGTACGACACCGAGGTGCCACCGTCGCCCGGGGCGAACGAGACGTTGACCGTCGCGCCGATGGTGCCGGGCGCACCGGCACCGTCGAGCTTCATCACCAGCGACTGGTGCTGCTGGAGGTCCGCGAGGGCGCACGAGCCGGAGTAGGTGCCCTTGATCGCGGCGACGCCGGCAGTGACGGTCATCGCGTAGGAGTTCTCGCCCGTCTCCTCCAGCCGCTCGCAGCCGGGGATGGTCCGCACGAGGACGGCGGGGTCGAGCAGGGCGTCCCACACCTGCTCGACGGGCGCCTGGAGGGTGTTCTGGCCGGTGAACCTCATGGGGTGTGCTCCTGTCGAAGGTGGAACAGCTCGGACGGCGAGATCGGCATCGCCGTGATCGGGAAGCCCTCGGCGTCCTCGATCGCGGCGGCGAAGACGGCCGCCGACGGGATGACTCCGGCCTCGCCCGCCCCCTTGATGCCGAGCGGGTTCAGCGGGGACGGCGTCTCGAGGTGGTCGATCTCGATCGAGGTGGGCACCTCGGTGACGTAGGGCATGAGGAAGTCCATGAAGGAGGCGTTGAGCAGCTGTCCGGACTCGTCGTAGGCCATCCGCTCGTACAGGGCGCCGCCGACGCCTTGCGCCACTCCGCCGTGGATCTGCCCCTCGACGATCATCGGGTTGATCAGGTGGCCGCAGTCGTGGACCACGGCGTACTTGAGGATCTTCACCTCGGCGGTCTCCGGGTCGGTCTCGACGATCACCGCGTGCATGCCGGAGGCGAAGGTCGAACGCTCGGGCGAGTGGAAGTCCTTGCCCTCCAGGCCGGGCTCCTCGCCGCGCGCGATGGGTGGCTTGCCCGGGTCGCCGACGGAGAACTGGGTGGCCGCCTTGGAGGCCTCGTCGAAGGCGTAGCGCAGCGGGTTGGACAGGACGGCGATGGTGCCGAGGTCGATGGAGGCGTCCGTGCCCTTGACGCTCACGACCCCGTCGTTGATCTCCAGGTCGCTCTCGTCGGCCTCGAGCGCCTCGGCCGCGATCCGCAGTGCCTTCTCGCGGGTCCGCAGGGCGGCGAGGTGGATCGCCGAGCCGCTCATGACGGCCGCACGCGAGGCGAAGGTGCCCACGGCGTACGGCATCTTGCGGGTGTCGCCGGTGGTGATCTCGACGTCCTCGAACCTCACGCCGAGGGCGTCGGCGACGATCTGCGCGAAGGCGGTCTGGTGCCCCTGCCCCTGGGTCGTGAGGCCGGTCGCGACCTTGACCTTGCCCGAGGTCTCGACGTGCACGTGCGCGCCCTCGTACGGACCGACGCCGGTGCCCTCGACGTAGCAGGCGAGCCCGATGCCGAGGCGTCGCCCCTCCTTCGCTGCGGCCGCCTTCAGGGCGGGGAACTCGTCCCACCCGACCAGCGCCTTGAGCTTGTCCAGGGACGCCGGGTAGTCGCCGGAGTCGTACTCGAGCTCGCGACCGTCCTGGAAGATCAGGCCGTGGTCGTAGGGGAATTCGTCGGGCTGGATGAAGTTCGCCGACCGGACCTCCGTGCGGTCCTTGCCGAGGTAGGCGGCGATCGCGTCCATGGTGCGCTCCATGACGAAGCAGCCCTGCGGCCGCCCCGCGCCGCGGTAGGGCGTGACCATCACCGTGTTGGTGTACAGGCTCTCGAAGACGACGCGGTAGTTGTCCGGCTTGTACGGGCCGAGCAGCTGGGTGGAGGTGATGATCGGCACGATCAGCCCGTACGGCGTGTAGGCGCCGTGGTCGTGCCAGAACTCGACGTTCAGGCCGAGCAGCCGGCCGTCGTCGTCGAACCCGACGTCCACGTGGTGCTCCTGGGCGCGCTCGTGCGCTGAGGAGATGAAGTGCTCGCGGCGGTCCTCGGTGAACTTCACCGGGACGCCCAACGTGCGGGCCGCCAGGGGGACCAGCAGCTCCTCGGGCCAGGGGTGGTTGATCTTCACCCCGAAGCCGCCACCGACGTCGGGGGTGATCACGTCGACCTGGGCGAGGTCGAGCTGGAGCTTGGCCGCGACGCACCCGCGGACACCGGTGGAGGTCTGAGTGGACGACCACACCGTGAGCCGCGAGGTGTCGGGGTCCCAGCGGGCGACGACGCCGCGGCCCTCCATCGGGGTGCAGGCGGAGCGCTCGATGTCCAGGTCGAGCGAGAGCGTGTGCGGTGCGCTGGCGATCGCCGCGCGAGCGTCGCCGTTCTCCTGCTCCAGGCGGGCGCCGACGTTGTCGGGTACGTCCTCGTGCACGGCGTTCTTCGCGGCGCGGGCTGCGGGGATGCCCACCACGACGGGCAGGGACTCGTAGGAGACGCGGATCTTCGAGACGGCGTCCTCGGCGAGGTAGCGGTCCTCGGCGACGACGAACGCGATCGCCTCGCCGACGTAGTTCACCTCGCCGTCGGCCAGCGCGTACTGCGTCCGCCCCTGCGTCAGGGCGGGGTGCGGGATCAGCAGCGGCAGCGGCTCGGCCATCGGGCCGGACAGGTCGTCGATCGTCCACACCAGGTGCACGCCGTCGACGTCGAGCACGTCGCTGACGTCGATGTCGGTGATCCGAGCGTGCGCGTGCGGCGACCGGAGGACGGCTGCGTGCAGGACCTTCTGACCGACCAGGACGTCGTCGACGTAGCGGCCCTGGCCGCGGACGAACCGCTGGTCCTCGACCCGGGGCACCTTGGTCCCGAACAGCTTGGTGGTCATCGTCCGAGCTCCGCGGCGCGCAGCACGGACTTCACGATGTTCTGGTAGCCGGTGCAGCGGCACAAGTTCCCGGCGATCATCTCCCGCGCCTCGTCCTCGGTCGGGTCGGGGTTCTCCTCGAGCCCGGCGGTGATCGTGGTGAGGAACCCGGGCGTGCAGAAGCCGCACTGCAGACCGTGGCAGTCGCGGAACGCCTGCTGCACCGGGCTCAGGGTGCCGTCGGCGTCGGCGAGCCCCTCGACGGTGGTGATCGCAGCACCCTCGGCCGAGACGGCCAGCATCAGGCACGAGCGCATCGGCCTGCCGTCGACCAGCACCGTGCAGGCACCGCAGACACCGTGCTCGCACCCCACGTGGGTGCCGGTCAGGCCGCAGTCGTGCCGCAGGGCGTCGGAGAGCAGCCGACGGCCGGGCACCTCGACCACGTGGGTCGCGCCGTTGACCTCCAGCCGGACCTCGTGCAGCTCCTCAGACACTCCGCTCCCCTCTCCGGGACATCTCCTGGGCGCGCGCCAGCACGCGCTCGGTCAGCACGCGCACCAGGTGGGCGCGGTAGTCGGCGGTGGCGTGGATGTCGTCGACGGGTTCGAGCACGGCCAGGGCCGCAGACGCCGGGTCGTCGTCGCCGGTCACGTCCACCACCGTGGGGACGTCGCTGACCGAGAGGTAGCCGAGCCGCGTGCGCTCGGGCGTCACGTGCGCTGCGACGCCGACGAGGGCGTAGTCGCCGTGTCGCCGGGCGATCTCCTCGAAGGCGACGCCGCTGCCGGCCGCCAGCGCCGGGACGTACGCCGACACCGCGAGCTCGTCGGCCGCGAGGGTCGACTCGAGCGGGCCGGCGTACAGCTCCGCGGCCGGGATCGTCCGGGAGCCGCGGACCGAGGTCACGTCCACCGAGCCGCCCAGCAGCGAGAGCACCATCGGCATCTCGGCCGCAGCGTCGGCGTGGACGATCGAGCCGACCGTGGTCCCGCGGTTGCGGATCGTCGGGTGCGCGACGTGCGAGAGCGCCATCCGCAGCAGGGGCTGCACCTCGGCCGCGCCGTCGTGGGCCAGCAGGTCCGCGTGCCGCACGAGGGCGCCGAACCGGACGCCGGCCCCAGCCCCCGACGGGGTCACCTCGACGGCGTCGAGGCCAGGCACCCGGTTGACGTCGACGACCACGTCCGGCGCCGCCAGTCGCATCGAGAGCAGCGGGACCAGGCTCTGGCCGCCGGCCAGCACCTTCGCGCTGCCGCCCCCCTCAGCACTGCCGGCCAGGGTCTCCAACGCCTCCTGGAGAGTGCCTGGCCGGCGGTAGCTGAAGGGTGCTGGCTTCACTGTTCCCTGGGTGTCCTAGTCCTGCCGGTGGGTTCCCGGGGTCCCCGAGGTCCCCGTCGTGCCTGTGGTCCCCGTGGTACCGGTGGTGCCCATCGTGCCCGGGGTCTGGGAATCGGCGCCCTCGGGGCCGACGGTCATCGCCCCGGCCTCGAGGTCCGTGCCCGCGCTGCGCGCGACCATCCGGGCGACGTGGTAGCCCACGACGATGATCAAGGTACCCATCGCGATGCCGCCCAGCGGGAAGTCGCTCGTGATGTTGAAGAAGGAGTTGTCGCTCAGGCCGATGCCCATGGTCAGGCCCGCGGCGACCGGCACCAGGTTGACCGGGTTGGCGAAGTTGACGCCGTTCTCCACCCAGATCTTGGCGCCGAGCAGGCCGATCATCCCGTAGAGCACCAGAGTGATGCCGCCGAGCACGCCACTCGGCGTGGTGGCCACCAGCGCCCCGAACTTCGGGATGAAGCCGAAGAAGATCGCGACGATCGCCGCGACGAAGTACGCCGCCGTCGAGTAGACCCGAGTGGCCGCCATGACGCCGATGTTCTCGGCGTACGTCGTGGTGGGCGAGCCACCGACGAACGAGGCCAGCGTCGTGCCGACACCGTCAGCGGCGACCGCCTTGCCCATGACCGGGTCGAGGTTGCGACCGGTCATGCCCGAGACCGCCTTGACGTGACCCATGTTCTCCGCCACCAGCGCGATCACGGCCGGCAGGGCGAGCAGGGTGAAGGTGATCGAGAGGCTCGGCAGGTGCCAGCCGACCAGGTCGTAGTGCGTGCCACCGGAGAAGGGGCTCTGGTTGCCCACCAGCCCGTCAGCGGTGTGCGGTGGGAAGCCGAACCAGTCGGCGCTCTTGACGTTGTCCCAGTTCACCCGGTCACCGTCCACGCCGCCGACGCCGATCGCGTCGAACAGGAGGGACAGCACGAAGCCGAAGATCAGGCCGAGGAAGATCGCGATGCGGCCGAAGAAGCCGCGCAGCCCGACGGCCATGAGGATGACCGCGAACATCGTGATGAGGGCGACCCAGCGGTCGGCCGGCATGTAGATGCCGGTGGCGACCCGGCAGAGGTTGAAGCCGATCAGCATGACGACGGCGCCGGTGACCACCGGGGGCAGCAGTCCGTTGACGAAGCCGGGGCCGGCGAAGTGGATCGCGACACCGACCAGCGCCAGCACGATGCCGGAGACCATGATCGCGCCGGTGACGTCGGAGGGGCCGCCGCCCTGGGCATAGATCGCGGCCGCGCCGCCGACGAAGGACGCCGACGTGCCGAGGTAGCTCGGCACCGTGCCCTTGACGATGAGCAGGAAGCAGATCGTCGCGATACCGCTCATCATGATCGCCAGGTTGGCGTTCAGGCCCATCACGATCGGGAACACGAAGGTCGCACCGAACATCGCGACGACGTGCTGGGCGCCGAGCCCGACGGTCTTGCCCCACGCCAGTCTCTCGTCCGGGGCCACCGCCTGACCAGGTGCGGGATCGACTTCCCGCCAGGTGAACATCGACATGGTTCCTCCACTCGTTAAGGGCCCCGAGCGCCACAAGTTAGTGGCGCCCATCACACACCCTCGACGGCGAGAAATGCCGAAGGAACGCCGTCGGCACTGGCAGAGGTTGCGGCGGTCCAGACCGGTCCGGAGCGTGCGAAAGCCCCCGGAACGGGGTCCTAGCCGCCGATCTCGAGCACCCGGAGGGCGACCGCGACGTCGAGTCGCAGGTCCGGGTCGGTGGAGACCGGACCGAGCAGCCGCTCGAGCTTGCCGAGGCGGTAGCGCATCGTGTTGTAGTGGAAGAACTGCAGCCGCGCCGCCTCGGCGACGTTGAAATTGGTGTCCAGCAGCCGCTGCAGCGTTTCCCGCAGGCTCGCCGCCTCCTCGGTGGCTTCGGCCAGCGGCCCGAGCACGTCGTGGGTGAACGACTCCAGCTCGGCCCGCTCCGGCACCAGGGCGATGAGCCGATGGACACCGAGCTGGTCGAAGTGGGTGGTGGACCCCGGGCCGCGGATCCGCCGGCCGGTGCTCACGGCGCGCTCGGCCTGCGCGAAGGCGTCGGGGAGGTCGGCCACGGACGACGCGACCCGGCTCACCCCGACGCTGAAGCTCCGCCGGCCGCCGCCCTTGTCGCCGGTGACGGCGCGGACGGCGCGGGTCACCACCTGCGCGCCCGGCGGGCCCGATGCCCCCGTCTCGTCGACCGGCAGCAAGGTGACGACCTCGTTGCCGAAGTCGACCGAGGGGCTCGCCGGCGCCTGCTGCTCGGTGACCATCCGCCAGGCCGCCGCGAAGCGCTCCTGCCACTGTCGCCCCCGCGCCTGGGCGGGCGGCTCGCTCTTGCCGGCGGGATCGAGCTCGGCGACGACCACGACCAGCGGCCGGCGCAGGTCCCAGCCGAAGCCGGCCGCATGCTCGGCGACGTACGCCGGATCGCCGGCCCGGCGCAGGAACACGTCGCGCAGGAAGTCCCCGCGGTACTTGTTCTCGACCGCGTTGACCGCGTCCTGCCGGGTGATGACGAGGGCGCCGACGATGGCGGCCCGCTCCAGGGCCTGGACGTCCTCCTCGGTGATCTCGCCGTCCTCGCGGTAGGCGACCAGGCGGGCGAGGTCGGTGCCGCCGGCGACCACGCGGAGGGTCCGCACCCAGCCGGTCCCGGACGGGCCGGGGACCTGGACGCCCTGGCCGCCGAGCCGCTCGACCCGGAGTCGCCCGGAGGACTCGATCACCTCGGCCTCCGTCAGCTGGGCCCGCTGCGCGTCGCTCAGGTGGGCGCCCCGCTCCCTGCCGTCGGTGGAGGTGAAGGCGGCGCCCAGGTCGAGGACCTCCGCCACCTCGCGCGCGATCACTCCCAGGTCACCTCCCTCGAGGACGATGCCGGTGAGCCCGATGTGCAGCGCGTCGCTCCGGGCGAGCCCGGCAGCGTGTCCACGCGCAGCCATGAGGGCCTCCTGACTATCAACTCTTGAGTGCGACCACCGAGGGTCGTTGGCAAGACCTCACATCGAACATACCCAACTCGGGTCGTTAGCGTCGGGGCATGATCCCCGTCGCCGCACCTCCACGGGTCCGGGACCGGCTGCGCTCTGCCGAGGGACCGGTCCGGGTCCTCCACACCGGCGCCGAGGCGTGGTACGTCGAGGTCGACGGACACGCCGTCGGGCTGCTGTCCCGCGACGCCGCCCGCGTCCCCTGCGGGCTGCGCAGCCACCTGCCAGGGCGCTCGCTCCTCGAGGGCGACGACCCGGGCAAAACTGGGTACCTTGAGGGTGGGACCTTGTGGCTGGGCGGACGGGCCTTCGGGCTCACCAGATCCGTGGATGTTCGCGCACCACGGATCACCGTCACTCACGGGTTCCGCACGGCGAGCTCGGCCACCGTCACGGCCACCCCCCCGGCCCAGGTGGCCGAGTTCGTCCGGGGGTTCCTGAGGCGCGCCGACGAGCTGGACGGGCTCGACGACCACCGGATGGCCGAGCTGGCTCCCGCGCTGGTCGGTGCCGGCCCTGGTCTCACGCCGCTGGGCGACGACCTGCTGTGCGGATGGCTGGCCGCGCACCGGGCGGCGGGTCGCGCGACCCCCGCCACCGATGCCGTCCTCGACCTGCTGGTCGGGTCAGGGCGCCGCCTGGAGGGTCCCGCCACCACCCTGCTCTCGGCGACGCTGCTGGACTGCGCCCGCCACGGGGAGGTCCTGCCCGAGCTCGGCTCGTGGCTCGGTGCTCTGGGCACCCCAGAGGAGGGCGCACGGCTGGCCCGCCTCCAGACGATCGGCTCCACGTCGGGAGCCGGCCTCGCCGAAGGAGCCCGCCTGGCGCTCCTGTCCCTGTCCGCACCCGCGAAAGTGGCCCCATGACCGATTCAGTGATCCTCCGCTCGGGCGCCTACGCCGACTCGGTGACCCTCCTGCAGGTCAGCCGCACGGTGCAGGGCGCGCCCGGGGTGGTGACCGCCCAGGTCGCCATGGCCACCCCGCTCAACGTCGAGGTGCTCACCGGCATGGGCTTCGCCGTCCCCGCAGAGGCGACCACCAACGACCTGGTGATCGCCCTGCGCCTGGAGTCCCCGGACGGACTGGACGCCGCACTCGCGGCCGTCGACGAGGCGCTGACCTCCCGTCGTACGTCGTCGGGCGAGTCGACGCACGCGCCGCACCGCACCACCGGGGCGGCCCTCCGCGAGCGGCCCGGCCTGGCGCTGGTGTCGGTGCCGGGCGCGAGCGCCGCGGTCGAGGCGATGGACGCCCTGGAGTCGGGGTGCGACGTGATGGTCTTCAGCGACAACGTGCCGGTCGACCAGGAGGTCGCGCTCAAGCGGTACGCCGCCGAACGGTCCCTGCTGGTCATGGGGCCCGACTGCGGCACCGCCGTCGTGGGCGGCGTCGGGCTCGGGTTCGCCAACACCACCGACCCCGGCCCGGTCGGCCTCGTCGCCGCCTCGGGCACCGGGTGCCAACAGCTGTTGGCGCTCCTCGACCACGCCGGGGTGGGCGTCACGGACGCCCTCGGGGTGGGCGGGCGCGACCTGTCGGCGGAGGTCGGCGGCCTCTCCACGCGCGAGGGCATGCGCCGGCTCGACGCCGACCCCTCCGTCGAGCTGATCGTCGTCGTGTCCAAACCACCCGCTCCCGAGGTCGCCGCCAGCATCGGCTCGTACGCCGACAGCCTCACCACCCCGGTCCAGCTGGCCCTGCTCGGGGCCGGCCAGCCCGACCTCACGGCAGCCGCGGAGGCGATCCTCAGCAGCCTCGAGCGGGACGTGCCCGACTGGCCGGTCGACGGGACGGCCTCACGCGTCGCGCGCGGCGAGCGGCTCGAGGGACTCTTCGTCGGCGGCACCCTGTGCAGCGAGTCGCGGCTGATCGCGGAGCCGGTGCTCGGGTCCGACCGGTGCCGGTTCGTCGACTTCGGCGACGACGAGTACACCCAGGGCCGCGCTCACCCGATGATCGACCCGGGGCTACGCCTGGAGGAGATCGCGCGGATCGGAGCCGATCCGGCCACCGGCGTCGTCCTCCTCGACGTCGTCCTGGGCCACGGTGCCGAGCCCGACCCGGCCGCCGCCCTGGCGCCCGTCCTGTCCGGGCTCGAGGTGCCCGTCGTCGCCAGCGTCGTCGGCACCCGCCTCGACCCGCAGGACCGCGCCCGCCAGGTGGCCGCGCTGGTCGAGGCCGGGGTCGAGGTCCACCTGTCCAACGCCCGCGCCACCCGGCGCGCCCTCGAGCTGCTCGCCCCCGAGCCGGACGGAGCCCCCCGATGACCGCACCCGACCACGTCGTCAGCACCGGAGCCGACCTCTTCGCCGACGCCCTCGACGCCCAGGCCGTCGGAGTCGACCGCGTGGAGTGGCGCCCGCCGATGCCCGGCACCGAGTCCGACCTCTCCACCGTCGCCCTGGATCCGAGACGGCCCGCCGCCAACCAGCAGGCGCTCGAGGCCATGCTCGGTGTCACCGCGCGTCTGGTCGACGTCGCACCGGCCTCCGAGCTCCTCGGCCTCGAGCGGGGACAGTTCCTGCACGCGGGCCCGCCGATCGCCTGGGAGCGCGCCAGCGGCCCGCTGCGCGGCGCCCTCATGGGGGCTGCGGCGCTGGAGGGTCTGGTCGAGGACCCGGAGGACGCCGAGGCGCTGTTCGCCCATGGCGACTCGGTCTCGCTCGAGCCCTGCCACCACCGGAGCGCGGTCGGCCCGATGGCCGGGGTCGTCAGCCCGTCGATGTGGATGTGGGTGCTCGAGGACGGTGCCGACGGGGACCGCCGGACGTACTGCACCTTGAACGAGGGCCTCGGCAAGGTGCTGCGCTACGGCGCCTACGGCCCCGAGGTGCTCGACCGGCTGCGCTGGATGAACGACGTCCTCGGGCCGCTGCTCCGGGCCGCCGTACGCCGCGTGGGTGCGGACTCCGGTCCGGTCGACGTCACCGGGATCCTCACGCAGATGCTGCAGATGGGCGACGAGGCGCACAACCGCAACCGGGCCGGGACGCTCATGCTGCTGCGCGACCTCGGCCCGGCGATGGTGACCTCCGGCGACCCGGTCGACGTGGCGGAGGCGTTGCGCTTCGTCGGCGGCAACGACCACTTCTTCCTCAACCTCGCGATGCCGGCCTGCAAGCTGGCGCTCGACGCCGGCCGCGACATCCCCGGCTCCACGATGGTCGTCGCGATGGCCCGCAACGGCACCGACTTCGGCATCCAGGTCTCCGGCACCGGCGACGAGTGGTTCACCGGGCCGGCCCAGCTGGCCGACGGGCTGTTCCTCGGCGACTACGGCCCCGAAGACGCCAACCCGGACATCGGGGACTCGGCGATCACCGAGACGGCCGGGATCGGGGGGTTCGCGATGGCGACCGCTCCCGCGATCGTGCGGTTCGTGGGTGGCTCGGTGCCGGACGCGCTGGCCACCACCCGCCGCATGCACGAGATCACGCTCGGGGAGAACCCGCGCTGGGCGGTCCCGGTCCTGGAGTTCCAGGGCACCCCGACCGGCATCGACGTCGCCAAGGTCTGCCGGACCGGCATCCTCCCCCAGATCAACACCGGCATGGCCGGCCGCGTCGCCGGGGTCGGTCAGGTCGGCGCGGGGCTCGTCACTCCGCCGGCCGAGATCTTCCCCGCGGCGCTCCGCCGGCTGGCCGAGCTCGCCGGCTGAGCGCATGTAACACCGTGTTCCACATCTAACGACGCGAAGTTTCGCCGTGGTAGATGTGGAACACGGTGTTACATGAGCCCGGCCCCGAGCGGCGTCACCCGAGGTGGGGCTCTGCGAAGGCGGCGGCCAGGTCGACGCGGGTGCGGACACCGGACTCCTTGAGCGGGGTGCCCTCGTCGCGGTAGCGCGCCAGGGCCTCGCCCTGGTGGGACGGCGGGAGGGTGCCGTCGGAGCGCACGACCCGCCACCACGGCACGGGTCCGCCGTGGCGGGCCATCACGTTCCCGACCTGCCGCGGTCCCCCGCCGCCGAGCACGTCGCCGACGACGAGCGCGATCGCGCCGTACGTCGTGACCCGGCCGGACGGCACCGACTCGGCGCAGCGCAGCACCAGCTCGGCGTACTCCTCCGGATCGATCACGAGATCTCCTGCGGCGCCATCAGCGTCGCGACCACCGCCGCTCCTGCGATGGCGAGCATGCCGGTCACCCACATCCACGGCGGCGCGGGCTGGTCGCGGATCGCCAGCGCCAGGAGGTACAGGGCCGGGACCGGCAGGTAGACCAGGATCCCGCGCCGGAGCCAGAGCAGTACCAGCGGCCGGGAGACGGGCAGCGAGGGCGGTCCGTAGCCGGCGAGCGTCAGGCACAGGTGGGTCGCCAGCACGCACGCGGCCGCGCCCAGGACGGCGGGGTGGTCCAGGTCGCGGAAGGCCAGGCCCCACCACGCGACCACCACTCCGAGCAAGGCGGCTCCGGCCGTTGACTCCGGAGCGAGCGCGGCGAACAGGCCGAGGCCGAGGACGAGGATCACCAGCTTCGGGTCGGGGCGGACCCCCGAGACCGCCGTCAACCAGACGGCCCCCTGGGTGAGCACCAGCACCAGCCCGCGCAGCACCACCTGGCCGCGGGTCCAGCGGCCGGAGGTGACGCGCAGCCACCACGCCGTCATCGGACCCGCACCTGGGGGACCTGGGAGCGGCGGGCGAGCCGCATCAGCACCTCGTCGAGGGTGCCCGGGCCCAGCCAGCGCACGATCGGGCAGCCCGCTCCGGCGAGCATCGCCAGGACGGCGTCCCGCTCCAGCCGGCGGATCCGCCAGGCCAGCTCGGCGGTCACCGGGTCCTGCCCCTCGATCCGGGCGGGCACGACCTCCTCGGGCAGGGTGTCGATCACCAGCACGGTCAGCCCCCGGGCGACGAGCGAGGCCGCGGTCGTCGCGACGAGCGAGGAGAGCATCGGGGTCAGGACGAGGACGATCGTCCCGGCCGTGGCACGCACCTGGATGCGGGTGAGGTCGCGCGGCTCACCCGGTCGCACCCGGGAGAGCAGCCCCTGGATCCGGCGCAGCTGCCGACGACCGGCCCGCGGCGGCGCGTGCTCCTGCCCGAGCCCGGCCACCCGCAAGGAGACGCGGTCGCCGGTGCGGATGTAGTGCTCCGCCACCGCGGCCGCCGCCCGCACGGTGATGTCGAGGCTGCTCGCGGCGCCGTCCACCCCGCCCGACTGCCCGTGGTCGCCCAGTGCGTCGACGAGGAGCAGGATGCTGGCGTCCTCCTCCGAGAGCGCGCTGACCACGTGCAGGTCCTGCGAGCGCGCAGACACGCGCCAGTTGATCCGGCGCAACCGGTCGCCGGCCCGGAAGGGCCGGATCGAGGCGAACTCCGACCCGTCACCCGTACGCCGGGAGCGGTGCTGCCCGACCAGGCCGAGCGGCTGCGGCACGGCCGCGTGGGCGTCGAACGGCGCCGGCTGCGGCAGCACGAACATCTCCGGGCCGCCCTGCCGCATGAGGCCGGTGAGCTTGCCCGGCCCGACCCGGAACCCGCACCAGGGACTGGTGAGTCCCACGTACTCCGAGCCGACGTGGCGGGCTCCCCACCGCCGAGGGCTCACCTCGAGGACCGGGTGGGGCTCGGTCCTGGTGAGGTAGCCGAGGTTCCCGTCGGCGGGATGCAGCGCGACGTGCTCCGCGGGGATCGCGACGCGGGTGATGTGCTCGATCCCCTCCGGCACCGTGCTGAACACCAGGCGGGTCCGCGTGCCCTGTCCCTCGTGCAGCTGTGGGTGGTCGATCCGGGTGTACATCTCCGGTGGGTCGGTCCGGGGCCGCGTGAGCAGCCCCATCGCGACCACCAGGGCGAAGGGGGCGGCGACGATCAGGGGGGTGGGGTCGCCCAGAGCCACGCCCATCCCGAGCCCCAGCGCCGCCAGGAACAAGGCCCGGACCAGCGAGGTCGTCGCGAGCCACGCGGTCACGCGGAAGGGGCCTCTCGCGTGCTCGGGGTGGGGACGTCGCGCAGGACCGCGTCCACCACGCGGGTGCCGCTCGTCTGCGTCATCCAGAGCTCCGGTCGGATGGCGACCCGGTGCCCGAGGACGGCGCGGGCGACGACCTTCACGTCCTCCGGTACGACGTAGTCGCGGCCGCGCAGCACGGCGAACGCCCGCGCGGCCAGCATCAGTCCCAACGACCCTCGGGGCGAGGCGCCGGTGAGTGCGTCGGTGTGTTCGCGGGTCGCGGCGGCGAGGTCGACGCAGTAGCGCCCGACGGTGTCGTCGACCTCGACGGACTCGACCGCCGCCTGCATCGCCAGCAACCCGTCGGTGTCGGTCACCGCCGGGACCTGAGCCTCCTCCTGCCGCCGGCGGAGGCGGTTGCGGAGGACGTCGTGCTCCTGCTCCAGCGTGGGGTAGCCGAAGGAGACCCGCATGAGGAAGCGGTCGAGCTGGGCCTCGGGCAACGGGTACGTCCCCTCGTACTCGATCGGGTTCGCGGTGGCCAGCACGTGGAAGGGCCTCGCGAGGGGGAACGTCTCGCCCTCGACGGTGACCTGCCCTTCCTGCATCGCCTCGAGCAGCGCGGACTGCGTCTTCGGCGGCGTCCGGTTGATCTCGTCGGCCAGCAGCAGGCCGGTGAAGATCGGGCCGCGGCGGAACTCGAAGCTGCCCTCGCGCTGGTTGTAGAGGAAGGAGCCGGTGAGGTCGGCCGGCAGCAGGTCGGGCGTGAACTGGGCCCGGGCGAAGTCCAGGCCCAGCGCTTGGGCGAAGGAGCGCGCGGCCAGCGTCTTGCCGAGCCCTGGGAAGTCCTCGAGCAGCACGTGCCCCTTGGCCAGGATCGCCGCGAGCACGAGGGTGAGCGGCTCGCGCTTGCCCACCACCACCTCGCCCACGGCGTCCAGCACCGCGCCGGCCCGTTCGCTCGCCTCGGCGGGTGTCATCACGTCACTCATAGCTCCTCGATCCTCGTCACGATCCGGTCGATCTCGGTCTTGGTCAGCCGGCGCACGGGGCCGCGAAGCACGTCCAGCGTGCGGGTGTCCAGCAGGTCGGCGGCCTCGGGGTCGGACAGCCCGACCCCGTGGTTCTGGCGCAACCGCGCCTCGGCCAGCCGGGCGAGGCGGTCGCGCAGCATCGGCGTGGGCTCGGAGGTGGTCAGGTGGTTCTCCAGCATCCGCATCGCCGAGTTGGTCCCGACGTCCAGCCCGAGCGGGCGCATGGAGACCGTCTCCTGGGGCTTCCAGCCGATGGGGGCGTCCCCGAACGACTGGTACGCGACGGAGAAGAGGGCGGTCCCGACCGCGACGTACAGCGTCAGCAGGGCGAGGTCGGGGCGGAAGTCCATGACGGTGGCCACCACCCAGGCCAGGACGGTGATGATGACGGCGAACGGGATCCGGAGCAGCCACTGGCGGACGGTCATCGGCGCGCCCTCCGCTCCAGCAGGCTGCCCTGGATCGCGAGCAGGGCCGTCCGGGCGTCGGCCCTCGCCTGCTCGCCCATCGGGTGGGTGGAGTAGCGGGCCTCCCGGTAGAGGCCTTCCAGCCGCATCACGGCGCCGCGGTCGGCGGAGACGACCGCGAGCATGCGCAGCACGAACTCCGACGAGGTCTCCCAGGACCGGCGCCCGTACCCGAGCTCGTCCGCACTGACCTCGAACCTCTCCCAGGCTGCCACGATGGCGTTGCGCGGCTCTCCGTCGTCCAGCAGCCCGAGCGCGGCCTGGGTCTCCCGCTCCACCCGTTCGGGCGACGGGACCGGCTCCTCGAGCACGTCGAACTCCAGGTGCTCGCGCCGCTCGGGCGCGCGCACCCGTTCGCGCCAGGCCCGCAGAGTCCGGCGCACGAGCCTGGCCAGGAGCCAGATCAGCACACCGGCGAGCAGCAGCTCGACCAGCAGGGCGATCAGCTTGAGGACCGGACTGGCCTCCCCCGGGTGTTCCAGGGTCCGTTCGACGTCGTTGTTGCTCGACACCGACGGCGACGGTGACTCGCTCGTCGGCGACGCGACGTCGGTGACCCGTTCGAGCCCCGGGCCACGCAGCGCCCGGTCCGGCCCGATGGAGGCCGCCCAGAGGGCGACGACCAGGAGCAGGCAGACAGCGCCCACCACCGCCGCCACCGAGGTCACGGCGGCTCGACGGGGCGTCATGCGCCAGAACCTACCCGCGGCGTCCGGGGTTGCCGACGACCCGATCGATCACAGTGTGGTCACGGCGTGAGGCCGGAGAACGGCTCCGTGCCCTGGACCAGCCGCAGGCCGGCGATGCCGGAGTGCTGCTGGGCGAAGGCGAGCTCCTTGGCCAGGGAGCCGACGCCGTTGGACCCCACGGTCGGGGCAAGCGTGAGCGTCGACAGGACGCCGACCGCCCGCCCCGAGGAGTCCAGGAAGCCGGAGCCGGAGTCGCCCGGCACGCCCGGGCTGGCCGTGTAGACCTCGAAGCCCCAGCCGGCGTTGGTGCGCTGCAGGGTCAGGCCCGTCTTGGCCGAGACCGCGTCGGTCGGTCGCAAGCTGGAGTATCCCCAGCTGTAGACCTGGTCGCCCTGCTTCGGTGCGGCGGCCACCCCGGTCGGTCCCCCCCATGTGGGGACCGAGGGGTTGACCTTCGCGACGTCGCCCTGATCCACGCGAACGAGCGCGAGGTCGTTGGCGGCGCACGTGGGGGCATCCGTGGTGCCGAGCCGGTGCTCGGTGATCCACGAGCTGTAGACGAGGGTGCCGTGGCCGACGGTGGTGCCCCCGCCGGCCAGCGTGCCCTCGCGCGCGAAGCGCACCGAGGTCCCCCGTGGGTGCGAGCCGGACCGGCAGCCGTCGGTGTCGGTGGCCGCTCCCGTGCCCGCGCAGTGGGCCGCGTAGCCGACGTACACGCGGTCGGCGCGGTCGGTGAAGACGAAGTTGGCGGTGCACTGCGCGCCCTCGGTGTACATCTGCACACCCGGCGTGATGGTGGCGCGGCCGGCAGGTGCCCACCGACCCGCCGCGGCCGGTGCCGCGCCGGCGGCGAGGAGGCCGAGAACGACCAGGATGCCGAGAACGGTGCGCTTCATACCGACACAACGAGCACCGCCCCGTCCGAGTCACGGACGGGGCGGTGCCGGAACTGCGCTCGTCACCTCACAGGATGGGCGAGAACGGCTCCGTGCCGTTGACCAGCGTGAGGCCGGAGACGCCGTGCGTGTTCGCGTAGGCCATCTCCTTGGCCAGGTCACCGATGTTGTTCGAGGCCGGGAGCGGCGCCAGGCCGATCGTCGACAGGACACCGACAGCCTTGCCACCGTCGCTCATGAAGCCCGAGCCCGAGTCTCCGGGGACGCCGGGGGTCACCGAGTACAGCGGGTGGCTCCAGCCTCCGTCGGCCGGGTCGTCCCCGAGGCTGACGCCCTGGTGCGGGCTGAGCTGCTCGATGCCGGCTCGCAGGCTGGAGTTGCCGTAGGTGTACAGGTTGTCGCCGAGGTCGGTGCCGTTGGTGTCGAGGCCCGTCGGGCCGCCCCAGAACGGAACGGTCGGGTTGACCTTGGACACGTCCGCCGCGTTGACCTTGACCAGCGCGAGGTCGTTGTAGGCGCACGCGTTCGGGTCGGTCTCGCCGGCCTTCTTCATGGCGATCCACGAGCTGTAGGCGAGCGTGCCGCCGCCGACGCGGGTGCCGCCGGAGACGAGCGAGCCGTCCTCGACGAAGTCGACCTTGGTGCCCAGCGGCAGGGAGTCGGTGTTGCAGCCGTTGGTGTCCGTGGCCGCACCGGTGCCGGCGCAGTGCGCGGCGTAACCGACGTAGGTGTTGCCGGCGCCGTCGGTGTAGACGAAGTTGGCGGTGCACTGCGCACCGTCGGTGTACATCATCGTGCCCGGGTGGATCGCGGCCGTGGCGGCCGGCGCCCAGCTCTGGGCCGTGGTGGCGCTCTTGTGCTTCGCGGCCAGGGCCGGCGCGGACGTGGACGCGGCCACGGCCAGGGCGACGGACGCACCGGCGGCTGCCACTCCCGCCAGGCGGCGCTTGATGGTGATGCTCATTGGAGTTCCTCCCTCGGTTGCCGGCGTGCCGGCAGGGGTCAGTAGCTCGTGCACCAGGTGCAACGAGCCGACCCGGGAAGGGTTACGCGCAGATAGTCAATTCGGACTAGTCCCCGGCCGTCAGTACGACGGCTGGGAGGGGTCGACCTGGTTGACCCAGGCCACCACGCCACCACCCACGTGGACGGCGTCGGAGTAGCCCGCGCCCTTGAGCACCGCCAGCGCCTCGGCGGAGCGCACGCCCGACTTGCAGTGCAGCACCACCGGCGTGTCCTGGGAGAGCTGCTCGAAGGCGTTGCCGTTGAGGAACTCCCCCTTGGGGATCAGCACGGAGCCGGGGATCTTGTTGATCTCGTACTCGTTCGGCTCGCGCACGTCGACCAGCACGAAGTCCCGGGTGCCCTCGTCGCGCTCCTTGAGCATGTGCTCGAGCGTGGTGACCGAGATCGTGGAGCCGGCGGCCGCCTCGGCGGCGTCCTCACTGATCGCCCCGCAGAAGGCCTCGTAGTCGATCAGCTCGGTCACGGTGGGGTTGTCCCCGCACAGCGCGCAGCCGGGGTCCTTGCGGACCCTGAGCTTGCGCCACTCCAGCTCGAGGGCGTCGTAGATGACCAGCCGGCCGATCGCCGGGTCGCCGATGCCGGTCAGCAGCTTGATCGCCTCGTTCACCTGGATCGAGCCGATGCTGGCGCACAGGACGCCGAGGACGCCGCCTTCGGCGCAGGAGGGGACCATGCCCGGCGGCGGCGGCTCGGGGTACAGGCAGCGGTAGCAGGGCGCGTCGTCGGCGAGCGTCGGCGCGAAGACCGAGGCCTGGCCGTCGAAGCGGTAGATCGAGCCCCAGACGTAGGGGATGCCGAGGAAGTACGCCGCGTCGTTGACCATGTAGCGGGTCGCGAAGTTGTCGGTGCCGTCGACGATCAGGTCGTAGCCGCGGAACACGTCCAGGACGTTGTCGTTGTCGAGCCGCTCCTCGTGCAGCACGACGTCGACCAGCGGGTTGACCTCGTGCACGGACTCCTTGGCCGACTGCGCCTTGGACCGGCCCACGTCGGACTGGCCGTGGATGACCTGGCGCTGGAGGTTGGACTCGTCGACCTCGTCGAACTCCGCGATCCCCAAGGTGCCCACACCGGCCGCGGCCAGGTACAGCAGCGCAGGGCTCCCGAGCCCGCCGGCGCCGATGACCAGCACCTTGGCGTTCTTCAGGCGCTTCTGCCCGGTCATGCCGACGTCCGGGATGATGAGGTGCCGGCTGTAGCGGCGTACCTCGTCGATGGTGAGCTCCTCGGCAGGCTCGACGAGCGGCGCGAAGGTCACGAGATTCCTCCAGTAATCGGTTTCGGGCGGGTGACCGGTCAACCACCGGCAGTCCCGACTTCTTCCCACCATGGTGATGGTCGAGGAGGCGACGACCCCACGGCGACCGGGATGCGGACTGCCCTTTCGGGCACCGACCGAAGGTTCTTGGGCCCAACGGTTGATCCACCCACGATCTTCGGTGAGTGTGCTGTCCGGCGGCCCCTTCGTCGTCTCGGGCCACGTCTCCCACCTTCGAAAGGTCCCTCGTGAAGAAACTGGCTACCAGCCTGCTGGCTGGCACGGCCGCGTTGGCGCTGGGTGCAGCCGCACTCCCATCCGCGTCCGCCTCCCCCACCAGCGATTCGCCGCGGTCCGGCGCTTCCTCCCACCGGACCGACAACCGGCCAGGTCCGCTGACCAGGAAGCAGGACCGGTTGCGCACCAAAGCGCTCAGCCTCCTCGACAACGGCTCCGCCACCATGAAGCGGCAGCCCGGCGGCGGCGCGACCGTCGCGATGCCGAAGGGTCCAAGCGGCAGCGGCGCCTCGTCCTACGAGTTCCCGGTGAACCGCACCGACAAGATCTTCACGATCCTGGCGCAGTTCTCCGACCTGCCGCACAACAGCATCCCGCAGCCCGACCGCTCGGTCGACAACTCGACGTACTGGGAGCCGGACTTCAACCAGACTCACTACAACGAGATGTTCAACGGCTCTACCGGTGGAGGGGGCGAGTCCTTCCACGACTACTACCGGCAGCTCTCCAGCGGCCGCTACGACGTGAACGTCGGCGTGAGCGACTGGGTGACCGTGCCAGGCGCCGGCTCGTCGTACGGCAGCAACCCGCACGAGGACGAGGGCGGCAGCTGGGACTACATCTCCGACGCCGGCAACGCCTGGTACGCCGACCAGGTCGCGCAGGACAAGACGCCGGCCCAGATCCGGCAGGAGCTGTCGCAGTACGACCAGTGGGACCGCTACGACTACGACGGTGACGGCAACTTCAACGAGCCCGACGGCTACATCGACCACTTCCAGGCCATTCACTCCGGTGAGGGCGAGGAGGCCGGTGGTGGCTCGCTCGGCGAGGACGCCATCTGGTCGCACCGGTGGTACGTCAACCGCGGTTTCGGCAGCACCGGCCCCGACGACGGCGGGCAGTTCGGCGGCACCGAGATCGGTGACTCCGGCATCTGGATCGGCGACTACACCGTGGAGCCGGAGAACGGCGGCCTCGGCGTCTTCGCGCACGAGTTCGGCCACGACCTCGGCCTGCCCGACTACTACGACACCGCAGGCGGCGAGAACAGCACTGCCTTCTGGACTCTGATGTCCTCCGGCTCGTGGCTCAGCCACGGCGAGGAGGCCGGCGACGGCATCGGGACGACGCCGGGCCTGATGGGCCCGGAGGAGAAGTACGAGCTCGGGTGGCTCGACTACTCGGAGGTCGACCCGGGTGAGAGCGCGACGGTGAACCTCGGGCCGGCCCAGCACACCTACGACGACCCCTCCACGCAGGCCAACGAGGCCGACCAGGCAGTGAAGGTCAACCTGCCGGACAAGGCGACCACGATCGACTACGTCACCCCGCTCGCGAGCGGCCACGCCTGGTGGTCGGGGCGCGCGGACAACCTGCAGAACACCCTGACCCGCGAGGTGTCGACGAGTGGCAGGACGACGGTGACCGCCAAGGCCTGGTACGAGATCGAGTCCGGCTACGACTACCTCTTCGGGGAGTACTCCACCGACGGCGGGAAGAGCTGGACCACGATCGACTCCGTCACCGGCAGCTCCGGTGGTCGTTGGAAGAGGCTGCGCTACAGCTACAAGGCGCACGACCCCTCGCTGTTCCGCTTCCGCTACGCCACCGACGGCGGAGTGAACCTGGCCGGCGCCTTCCTGGACAGCATCGCCGTCAAGACTCCTTCGGGCACCTTCACCGACGGGGCTGAGAACGGCGCCAACGGCTGGACGGCAGACGGCTGGAAGATCTCGACCGGTGTCGAGACCAAGACGACCAAGCAGTACTACCTGATGGAGAACCGTCAGTACGTCGGCTATGACGACACGCTGAGCACCGGGCCGTACCAGTTCTGCTGCGCATACACGATGCCGAACTGGGTGGAGTTCTTCTTCTTCCGACCCGGCATGCTCGTCTGGTACGTCGACCTCGCCCAGGCCGACAACAACACCTCGGCGGACCCGGGCCGCGGGGCGGTCCTGCCCGTGGACTCCTACCCGGAGCCGTTCAACTACCCGGACGGCACGATGCCGAGCAACCGGCGGCAGCCGTTCGACGCGACGTTCGGCCTCGGGACGAACCCGAGGACGTGCCTGCACAAGGAGGTCCTCGTAGGCAAGGGTCAGAAGGCGAGCGTCCAGACCCTCGAGGCGTGTGCACCCGAGCGTGCGCAGAAGGCGACCTTCCTCGACAGCCGCGAGGACGCGTACTGGTCCTCGGCGAACCCCTGGGGCTCGACGAAGCTGCCCGGCTCGGGCGTTCGGGCGACCGTCACCGCCGAGAGTGCGAACCACTTCCTCACGGTGTCGGTGACCAACCCCTGACCGGGAGCACCACCTTCGCACGACCCGAGGGGCTCTGCCGGAAGGCAGGGCCCCTCGGCCGATAGGGTGAGGCACGTGACCAGTTCGGACAGCCAGGTCGACGCGCAGCGTCCCCGTGGTGGGCGGCTGCCCCGCAAGGAGCGCCGCGAGCAGCTGCTCGGGTCTGCGCTCGAGGTCTTCGTCGCGCAGGGCTACCACGCCGCCGCGATGGACGACATCGCCGAACGCGCCGGGGTCTCGAAGCCGGTGCTCTACCAGCACTTCCCGGGCAAGCTGGAGCTCTACCTGGCCCTGCTGGACCGCTCGTGCGACCAGGTCATCGAGAACTGCCGCGTCGCGCTGGAGTCGACCTCGGACAACAAGCTCCGGGTCGAGGCCGCCATGCGCGCCTTCTACGACTACATCGCCGGCGACTCGGGTGCCTTCCGGCTCGTCTTCGAGTCCGACCTCACCAGCGAGCCCGCCGTACGCACCGCCATCGACCGCGTCACCACCGAGTGCGCGGCCTACATCGCCGCCGTCATCCACGACGACACCGGTCTCCCGGGGCCGGCGGCTCGGCTGCTGGCGGTGTCGCTGGTGGGAATGGCGCAGGTGTCGGCGCGGTTCTGGCTGGCGGACAGCGGCGACATCAGCAAGGCCGACGCCGAGACGCTGGTCAGCGGACTGGCTTGGCGCGGCATCGGCGGGTACCCGCTGAACGAAGACCACTGACCGAGGTTCTGGCCTGGAATTCTGGGCCCAAGTTCCGGTCGAAACTCTGAGAGGGAGACATGGAGATCAAGATCGGCGTGCAGTACTCCAGCCGCGAGCTCGTGCTGGAGGTCGACGAGACGGTGGAAGCGGTGGAGAAGCTCGTCGCCGCGGCCGTCGCCGACGGAGGCGTTCTCACCCTCGACGACACCAAGGGCCGACGCGTCCTCGTCCCCGCCACCCAGCTGTCGTACGTCGAGCTGGGCACCGGCACCATCGGAACCGTCGGGTTCCGCTGACCTCACAGGAGGGTTCTCATGGGCTTCTTCGGCATCATCGGCCTCATCATCGGAGGCGCGATCATCGGCTTCCTCGGACGGGTGGTCGCTCCGGGCGACCGCGACAAGATCCCGCTGTGGCTCACGATCCTGTGCGGCATCGGCGGGATCCTGCTCGGCAGCTTCCTCTACTTCGCGGTGTACGGCGGCTCGCGCGGTCACGACGACATGTTCGACACCAGCCGAGGCTTCGACTGGTGGCGGCACGTGTGGGAGATCGTCACCGCCGCCGTGCTGGTGATGGTCGCTGCGACCGCCACCGGCCGCAGCAGGCGCTGACCGTCGGGCGGGTCAGGCCTCGAGACCGAGGCCTGACATCCGCTCGGCGTGCCGCTCGGTGATCCGGGTGAACATGCGGCCGATGGCCGCGAGGTCGAGGCCCGGACGGTCGACGCCCCCGGCCAGGAGCGAGGACAGGGCGTCCCGCTCGGCGGCGACGCGCTGCGCCTGGGTGAGGGCCTCCCCCATGAGCCGCCGCCCCCAGAGGGCCAGCCGCCCGCCCAGCTTGGGGTCCGCGGCGATCCCGGCCCGGACCCGGTCGACGACGAACGCCGACTGACCGGCGTCCTCGAGCGAGGAGACGATCAGGTCGCGCGTGCGCGTGTCCAGGTACGCCGCGATCTCGCGGTAGAAGTCGGCGGCCATGCCGTCGCCCACGTACGCCTTCACCAGCGACTCGTACCAGTCGGCCGGGGTGGTGCGCTCGTGCCACTCGTCGAGGGCACGCGTGAACGGAGCCATCGCCTCGTAGGGGTCGGTTCCGAGCTCGGTGAGCCGGTCGGTCAGGAGCTCGAGGTGGCGGAACTCCGTGGTGGCCATGCGGGCCATCGCGACCTTGTCGGCCAGCGTGGGCGCCGACCTCGCGTCCTCCGCGAGCCGCTCGAACGCGGAGATCTCGCCGTACGCGATCGCGCCGAGCATGTCGATGACGGCCTGCTTGTACTCCGGGTCGGCGAACACCTCCGGGGGCGGGGAGAGCGACTGCTCCGTGGACTCACCGCTCGGGGATTCAGGCACGTGCGCAGCCTACCGATAGGCTCAGGGGTGACCGGCCACTCGAGGTCTGTCCCGTATGTGCGCGGCTCGTCTGTTGAACTCGTGAGTGATCGGGCCGCATCGGATCCGAAAAGCACCGGCTGCACCGCCCTGCGCGGCCCGGCCGACCACGAGAGAGAACAGAACACTGACTACTTTCCGCGAGCTCGGGGTGCTCCCCGAGATCTGTGACGCGCTGGAGCGCGCCGGCATCACCACCCCCTTCGCCATCCAGGAGATGACCCTCTCGGTCGGCCTCCTCGGCACCGACCTCATCGGCCAGGCCCGCACGGGCACCGGCAAGACGCTGGCCTTCGGCATCCCGGTGATGCAGCGCAGCATCGCGCCGCACGACCCGGCCTATGCCGACCTCCCCCAGGGCAAGCCCCAGGCCCTCATCGTCGCCCCGACGCGCGAGCTCGCGCTGCAGGTCTCCAACGACCTGCACCTCGCCAGCAAGGACATGGGGCTGCGGGTGCTCACCGTCTACGGCGGCGTCGGCTACGACACCCAGCTGGACGCGCTCGAGTCCGGGGTCGACATCGTCGTCGGCACGCCGGGCCGGCTCATCGACCTGGCCGACCGCCGGGCCCTCGACCTGTCCCACGTCCACGCGCTCGTGCTGGACGAGGCCGACGAGATGCTCGACCTCGGCTTCCTCCCCGACGTGGAGAAGCTGATCCGGAAGACCCCCGAGACCCGCCAGACCATGCTGTTCTCCGCCACGATGCCCTCGGCGATCGTCGCGCTGGCCCGCATGCACATGCGGCACCCGATGAACATCCGGGCGGAGTCGTCGTACGAGAACGCCACGGTCCCGGCGACGGCGCAGTTCATCTACCTCGCCCACGACCTGGACAAGCCGGAGATCATCGGCCGGGTGCTGCAGGCCGAGGACGCCGACAAGATGATCGTCTTCACCCGCACCAAGCGGCAGGCGCAGCGGATCGCCGACGACCTCGCCGAGCGCGGGTTCAAGTCCTCCCCCCTGCACGGTGACATGGCGCAGGTGGCCCGCGAGAAGGCGATGACGAAGTTCCGTGACGACAAGATCCAGGTGCTCGTCTGCACCGACGTCGCGGCCCGCGGCATCGACGTCCGCGGCGTCTCCCACGTGGTCAACTACACGTGCCCGGAGGACGAGAAGACCTACATCCACCGAATCGGCCGCACCGGCCGCGCCGGCGCCACCGGCACCGCGATCACGCTGGTCGACTGGGCCGACATCCACCGGTGGAAGATGATCAACAAGGCGCTCGACCTGCCGTTCGACGAGCCGACCGAGACCTACTCGACCTCCGAGCACCTCTACCACGACCAGGGGATCGCGCCCGGCACCAAGGGCCGGATCAAGGACCCGGAGCCGCAGGCCCCGCGCGAGCCGCGCCGCTCCTCCGGTGGTTCCGGTGCCTCGGGCTCCGGCGGCTCGGGCTCCGGCGGCGACCGCCCGCCGCGCAACCGCAACCGCAGCCGGACCCGCACCCGGGGTGGCCAGCCGGTCGAGGGCGGCACCAGCGGTGGCGACCAGCCCACCGGATCCGGTGAGAGCGGGGAGGGTGCCGGCAGCAGCCGGAACCGCAACCGTCGTCGCCGTCGCTCCTCGGGCTCGTCCAGCCAGGCGTCCAGCCAGGCCTGAGCCGTCTCCGGCTACACCACGACGACGTGAGTGCCGACCGGCGCGAAGTCCCACAGGGCGATCGCGTCGGCCGTGCGCTGACGGATGCATCCGTGCGACTGCGGCGTGCCCAGGTCCCGCACGCTCTGCAACGGCTCCCCGAGCCGCGTCGGGATCGTGTGGAAGCCGATCGTGGACCGCGTCCCGTGGGCGAACCGCACGTAGTACTGCATGACACCGGAGTCGTCGACCCCGACGGCCCAGCGTGACTTCGAGTAGACCTCGTACGAGCCCGGGTCGAGGTTGTCCAGGAGGCTCCCGGAGACCAGGTAGGTACGGCTCACGGTCTCGTCGGAGTCGACCAGCCACACCCGCTGGGCGGCCTCGCTGAACACGATCCGGCGGCCGGTTCCCGAGTCCGCCGGGAGCGCGGTCTCGTCGCCGTGCCGGGCGTCGACCTGACCCGAGGCGCGCGAGCCCGACCTGCTCGCGGCCGGGGCGCCCTGGATCGGCTGGCTGGTGGAGCTGGAGGTCTCCGCGGTCGTCCCCCGGTCGACCAGCGCCGCCGGGTCGAGGGCTTGCTGGACGGGGGGTCGGTGCTGGGTCCCGGCGGTGGACGGCAGCAGCCCCACCCCGCCGATCAACGACAGGACCGTCACCGCGACCGCTGCCACCAGCGCCGTCAGCCGCCCGTAGCGGGGGCGGACCTGCGCGCGGTGGCTGCCCATGGTCAGCGCCCTGCCCGGGCCATGAGGTTGGCCGCCACCTCGCGGTAGGCGGTCGCGCCCTTGCTGCTCCGGCTGGTGGCGAGGATCGACCGGCCCGCGGCCGGAGCCTCGGCGAACTTGATGGTCTTCGGGATCGGCGGCTCGATGACGTCGAGACCGTAGGTCTCCGAGATCGTCTCCAGCACCCGGCGCGCGTGGTTGGTGCGGCCGTCGTACAACGTCGGGAGCACGCCCCACACCTCGAGGTCGCGGTTGGTGAAGCGGCGGACGTCGTGGACGGTGTCGAGCAGCTGCCCGACGCCGCGGTGCGACAGGGTCTCGCACTGGAGCGGGATGAGGACACCGTCGGCGGCGGTGAGTGCGGCGACCGTGAGGACGCCCAGGCTCGGCGGGCAGTCCAGCAGGATCCAGTCGTAGACGAGGTCGTGCTCGTCGAGCAGCTCCAGCGCGGCGCGGATCGCCTGCTCGCGCCCGGTGCGGGTGAGGAGGTCGGCCTCGGCGCGGGCGAGCTCGATCGTGGCGGGCAGCAGGTCCACGCCGTCGTCGGTCTGGAGGAGCACCTCGCCGGGCGCCAGCCCCTTGGTCAGCACGTGGTGGATCGAGACCTCGAGGTCCTCGGGGTCGATGCCGAGGGAGAACGTGAGGCACGCCTGCGGGTCCAGGTCGACCAGCAGCACCTTCTGGCCGAGCTCGGCCAGCGCCGCTCCCAGGGAGGCGACCGAGGTCGTCTTGGCGACGCCGCCCTTCTGGTTGGCGACGGCGAGGGTGGTGGTCCGGGTCATGGTGCTGCCCATCATGCCGGACCGGGTTGGCGGATCGCCGCAACCCCGGTTTGCTGGACCCATGAGTTCCTCCCCCCACTCCGGCCGTACCTCCCTGGTCACCGGCGCGACCGCCGGGATCGGCCTGGAGTTCGCCCGCCAGCTCGCCGCACGCGGGGACGACCTGGTGCTGGTCGCCCGCGACACCGCCCGGCTGGACGAGGTGGCCGAGGACCTGCGGCGCGGGTTCGGCGTCGAGGTCGAGGCCCTGAGCGCCGACCTGGTCGAGGCGGGCCAGCTCGCGACCGTCGAGGCGCGGCTGCTGGCGACGGACCGGCCGATCGACCTGCTGGTCAACAACGCCGGCTTCGGGCTCAAGCAGCGCTTCCTGGACAACCCGGTCGAGGCCGAGCAGGCCATGCTCGACGTCCTGGTGACCGCGGTCCTGCGGCTGAGCCACGCAGGCCTGCGCGCGATGACCGAGCGCGGCAGCGGGGGGATCATCAACGTCAGCAGCGTCGCAGCGTTCCTCCCCCGCGGCACCTACGCGGCGGCGAAGGCCTGGGTGAACTCCTTCAGCGAGTGGGCGCACCACGAGTACGCCGACCGCGGCGTCGTGGTGATGGCGCTCTGCCCCGGCTTCACGAAGACGGAGTTCCACCAGCGGATGGACGTCACCCGCGGCACCGGCTTCATGTGGCTGGAGCCGGAGTTCCTCGTCCGCCGGGCTCTGGCCGACTTCGACAAGGGCCGGGCCTACTCGATCCCCGGCGCGCAGTACCGCACCATCACCGCCCTCACGCGGCTGGTCCCCAACCGCGCGCTCCAGGCCTACCAGTCCATCGGGCGGCGGTAACCGCAGCCGGGTTCGCCCGTTGGACCGGGCATGCGTCGATGCCTCCCGAACCTGTCGGCCGTCCTCCTCTGCGCGGTCATCGCGCTGGCGCTGAGTGCCACGGCGTACGCCGTCCCCGGCCCCGCACGCCAGTCCGCGCCCATCCCCCAGGGTCCGGGCGCGGACGCGCCTGCGGCCTACCTCGGCGCGCCGGTCGAGTCCCGGCCGATCCACCGCGGGTCCTTCGCCCCGCGCCATCCCTTCATGGCCGCCAACGGGAGCAGCAACCTGCACGACGACGCCTACCAGTCCGATGCGGGGACCAGGCCCGGTCCGCTGGGACGCGATCCCCAGGTCGTCTCGAACTTCTTCTCCGAGGAGTGCGCGAGCCACACCTTCGACCGCGAAGGCCGACTCGTGACGGTGTGCGTGGGTCTCGAGGAGGTCACGCTGCGGATGCTCGACCCGCAGACCCTCGACGTGCTGGCGGAGTATCCCCTGCCGCCGCGGCAGCCCTCCAGCACGCCGTTCAGCTCCTTCGGCGGCGGCGGCTACTTCTACCTCGACCAGCGTGACCGGGTCGTCGTCCCCACCTCGCAGGGCACCATCGAGGTGATCAAGGAGGCCGGCACCGACGCTGCGCCGGCCTTCGCGCCGGTGCGCAGCTACGACGTGTCCGCGGCGGTCGGCGACTCGCTCGTCCTCTCCGCGTTGCCGGACTGGCACGGGCGCCTGTGGTTCGTCACCGGCTCCGGTGTGGTCGGCATGGTCGCCCGGCACAGCGGCAAGGTCCGCGCGGTGGACCTGCACGAGAAGATCGGCAACTCCTTCGCCGTGGACGAGACCGGCGGGGTGCTGATCGTCTCCGACGACGCGCTCTACCGCTTCCACGCCCGGCACCGGCGGCCGGCGGTCACCTGGCGGCGACCCTACGACCACGGCGACCGGCAGAAGCCCGGCCAGACGCAGACCGGCTCCGGCACGACCCCGACCGTGGTCTCGCGCCACGGACGGCGGTTCGTCGCGATCACCGACAACGCCGACCCACGCATGCACGTGCTCGTCTACCGGATCGGGCACCGGGAGCCGGTCTGTCGGGCCCCGGTCTTCGGCCGTGGGACGTCCGACACCGACAACTCCCTCGTCGCCTTCGGCAGCTCGATCGTGGTGGAGAACAACTACGGCTACACCGGACCGCAGGAGCAGCCGCCCGCCCCCACGCCCGAACGCCAGACGCCGACGACCGAGCCCGGCGTGACGCGGATCGTCGTCGACTACCGCCACGGCGGCTGCCGCCGGGCGTGGACCGCCGACGTGCGGGTGCCCTCCAGCGTCTCGAAGGCCTCGACCCGGACCGGCCTGGTCTACGTCTACGAGCACCCCGCCGCCGAGGAGGTGGACTACCCCGAGGGGGAACCGCCCACCGGACCGCAGGACCCGTGGTACCTCACTGCCCTCGACGCCCGCACCGGCCAGCGACGCTGGTCGGTCCGGACCGGGGTCGGCCTCGGCTTCAACAACAACTACGCACCCATCACCCTCGGCCCCGACGGGACGGCGTACGTCGGCGTGCTGGGCGGGATCGTGGCGGTCCGGGACACCCCGTAGCCGGGCTCAGCCCTGGCCGGCGATGAAGGCCCGCACCGAGTCGGCGACCAGCTGCACCGCGATCGCCGACAGCAGCAGACCGGCGATCCGGGTGACCAAGAGGACCCCTGACTCCCGGACCAGCTTGAGGATCGGCAGGCTGTAGCGCATCGCGGCCCACAGGGCGAGGTGCACGGCGATCACGCCGAGCGCCACGGCCGTGAAGGCGCCGAACGAGTGGATCTGCTTGACGAACAGCATGGTCGCGACGATCGCCCCCGGCCCGGCCAGCAGCGGCGTGCCCAACGGCACCATCGCCACGTTGGTCCCGACCACCGCGGTCTGCTCCTTCTCGTTGCCGGTCAGCAGCTCGAGGGCGACCAGCAGCAGGAGCAGCCCGCCGGCCCCCTGCATCGCCGGCAGCGAGATGTGCAGGTAGGTCAGGATCTGCTGGCCGAAGAAGGCGAAGATGCTGATCACCAGGAAGGACACCGCGACCGCCTGCCACGCCGCGCGGCGGGCGTACGACGTCTTCTGCCCCGCGGTGAGCGAGAGGAAGATCGGCACCGTCCCGACCGGGTCCATGATGACGAAGAGGGTCACGAAGACCTCCACGAGCAGCACGGTGTCCACGGTGGTGGAATCTACCGTCGTGCCGGCCCGCCCGCGGGTGTCGGCGTGGTGGTGATCCCGCTCACCAGGGCGGGCGCGGTCCGTCGAAGGGCATCTCCACCAGCGGCGGGCCGACCCCCGAGACGTCGCGCAGGATCCACTCGTCGCGCAGCAGCAGCATCGCCGAGGCCGGTCGCATGACGATCCAGAGCCAGCGGCCGCCGGCCTCCCCGGCGAAGACCGAGCGGTCCCACTCGCCCGCGACCTCGCTGACCGACACCGGCCACAGCGGCACGCTCTGGCGCCCGATCCGCACGCGCACGGCCGGTGTGGTCGAGGCCCACGACGGGGCCGGGGTCGCCACCGGTCAGCCCGGCGCACCGGGCCCCCAGGCCGACGCCGGCCTCCTCGGCGACCACGATCGCGTCCACGGGGCCGTCGAGCTCGCTGGTGCCGGACACGCAGGTGAGCGTCGCCAGCGGGCCCTCGACGTGTGCGAAGTCGGTCACCGACCACCCCGGGCTCATCGGCCACGGCAGGTAGGTCGGGAAACGGCCCGCTCCCTCCAGGTGGAGCGTGAACGCCTCGTACGACGACACCTCGGGCCGACGCAGCGCCGGCTGCGCGCCGTGGTCCCCGCAGGCACCGTCGTCGGCCAGCAGCCGAGGACAGCGGGGGCACCACGCCTCCAGAGCCATGGCACGAGGGTTCCGGTGCGAGCGGGGAGCGTCAAGCGTTCCAGCGGAGGATGACCGGGCACTCGCGCTCCCAGCCGAGCACCGAGATCGTCGCGGTGTCGAGCCGGAAGTGCCGACCGTCGGTGACGGGCAGGCCGAGCCAGCGCGCGGTCAGGGCCCGCAGGCCGTGTCCGTGCCCGAAGACCAGCGACCGCTGGACGCCCTGGCAGCGCTCGACGACCCGGTCCAGCCGGGCTGACACCTCCGCGGCGGTCTCACCTTCCGGGCTCGGGTGGGTCCAGACCGTCCAGTCCGGGACGGTCTCGCGGATCTCCTCGGTCGTGCGCCCCTCGTAGTCGCCGTACGCCCACTCGGCCAGGTCGGGATCGGGCTCCGCCTCGGGGTGGCCGGCCAGCTCGGCCGTACGCCGGGCGCGTAACCGAGGGCTGGTCAGCACCAGGTCGAACGCGTCGGTCAGGCGCGGCGTGAGCGAGCGGGCCACCTCCTCGCCGTCCTCGGTCAGCGGGAGGTCGGTGGTGGAGGTGTGGCGGCCGTCGCGGCTCCACTCGGTCTCGCCGTGCCGGACGAGCCAGACCTCTGAGGACTCGGACCCCTGCCTGCCGTCGGTCATGAGCCCGAGTCTGCCAGCATGCCGGGGTGGAGAGCCTCCGGACGTCCCGCGGGGCAGCCGCGGCAGCGTTCTTCACCCAGGGTTTCGTGTTCATCAGCCTGACGACCCGGTTGCCAGACATCACCGACCGGTACGACCTCGGCGAGGTCGCCACCAGCCTCGTGCTGCTGATGATGGTGCTGCTGGCCGCGGCCGGCTCGCTGGCGGCCGAGAAGGGCGCCGCGCGCCGGACCAGCGCCACCATGCTGCGCGCCGGCCTGGTGGGGATCGCCCTGGCCCTGCCCTTCCTGGGGCTGGCCGGCTCCCTGCCGGTGTTCCTGGTCGGCCTGGCGGTCTACGGGATCGCGCTCGGGGCCGTCGACGCCACGACCAACATGCAGGCGGTCGCGCTCGAGCACCGGTATGCGCGGCCGATCCTGCCGTCCTTCCACGGCGCGTGGACCTTGGGCGGCATCGTGGGGTCCGCCCTCACCCTGGCCACCGCACACCCCGACCTGTGGCTGCTGGCGGTGCTGGCCGTCGTACCCCTGGCCGCGGCAGCGGCGCCCCTGCTGCGTGGCGACCGGTCGGTCGTCGCTCCGGCGTCCGGTGCCGACGTGCCGTGGCGCCCGATCCTGCTGGTCGGCCTGGCGATGCTGCTCTTCTACATGGTCGACGTCGCGGCACAGACGTGGGGACCGACGTACCTGCAGGACACCTTGGACTCCCCCGGCCGGCTGGTGGCGCTGGCCACCTTCCCCTACCTGGTGGCCAGCGGCCTCCTGAGGCTGGCGGGCGACGTGCTCGTGGCGCGGTTCGGCGCCGTGCTGGTGCTGCGGGTCGGCGCCGTGGTCGCCGCCGTGGGGCTGGCGGTGGTGGTGTTCGCCCCCACCTGGCCGCTCGGCGTCGTCGGCTTCACCCTCACCGGTGCCGGCGCGGCGGTGATCGCGCCGCTCAGCTTCTCCGCTGCTGCCCGGATCGCCGGCGACTCAGGCAGCCCCGACGAACGGCTCGCCCGGGTCGACGCGGTGATCGCGCGCTTCAACCAGTTCAATTACGTGGGCGCGCTGCTCGGCGCGGTGCTGACCGGCCTCGTGGGCGCCGGCAGCCTCCGGGTCGGCTTCGCCGTCCCCATGGTGCTCGTCCTGGCGATCGTCCTGCTCGCGCCCGCGTTCGTCGCCGAGACGGACTGATCTACTCGGGGTTACTCGGGCGCTTCCGGCCCGGGCCAGTTCTTGTCCGCCTGTGGGACCGGACGTCCGGGCTGCTCGCCACCGCGCTCGTCGAGGTAGGACTTCTTGGGCACCATCACCTTGCGGCGGAAGATGCACACGACCTTGCCGTCCTGGTTGTAGCCGATGGTCTCGACGTGGACGACGCCCCGGTCGTCCTTGGACCTCGACTCCCACTTGTCCAGCACGGTCGTCTCGCCGTACAGGGTGTCGCCGTGGAAGGTGGGCGCGACGTGACGCAGCGACTCGATCTCCAGGTTCGCGATCGCCTTGCCCGAGATGTCCGGGACGGACATGCCGAGCAGGATCGAGTAGACGTAGTTGCCCACCACGACGTTCTTGCCGAACTGCGTCGTCTCCTCGGCGTAGTGCGTGTCGAGGTGGAGCGGGTGGTGGTTCATCGTGAGGAGGCAGAACAGGTGGTCGTCGTACTCGGTCACCGTCTTGCCGGGCCAGTGCTTGTAGGTCGCGCCGACCTCGAACTCCTCATAGCTGCGTCCGAACTGCATGGACGCATCCTGCCAACTGACGCGCCGGCCGGCATCCCGATCTCAGGGCAGCCGGACGTGCGATTGCTCACGCAGGGCTGTCAGGACCCGCCGCCGCCGGCCTTGCGGCGGTGCATCTTGGGGCCGGCTCCTCCGCGGACCTCGGAGCCGTGAGCCTTCTCGTGCACGGGGCCGTCCTGGTGGACGCCCTTCTCGTTGGCGTTCTTCTTCTCCAGCGCCTCCCGCATCTTCGCCTTGAGGTCGTCGTTGCTCTGCTGGTCGGCCATGGCCAACTCCTCGTCGAGTCTGGGTGATGCGGACGTGCCCCACCATGCCAAACGGCACCGCGAGGGTCGAGCGGTTTAGCCCTTGCGCGCGAGTCGCCGGACCAGTCGCGCCCCGGACGAGGTGCGCGAGGCGTAGGCCCGCGCAGCGGACCTCAAGGGCCGAGACTGCCAGCGTTCGACCTGCCTGGTGTGCCGTCGCAGGAGACGTTCGTGCTGCTTCGTGAGCTTCGCGTGCCTCGCCTTGAGCCGGGCGGTGGCCGCGGCAGACGCGGACTCGTCCTCCGCGCGCTGCAGAGCCATGGTCACCATGGCGTCCAGGGCGACCTCCAGCAGGGCCTCGGCCGTCGGCTCCGCCGCCTCCTCCAGGTGCTTGGAGAGATCTGGGCGAAGGTCCTCCAGGTCGCCGACGACGTCGACCCCCAGGGTCCGCAGACCCTCGATCCTCGCCTCGGCCTCCGCCTCGACCCAGGGATGCCAGGCCGGCGGGATCGTGGGCCGCCCGGCCTGGTCCGCACGTCCGACCAGCCCCTGCTTGGCCAGCTCGCGGGTGAAGAAGATGCGTCGGCTCTTGTCGTCCAACCCTTGCTCGCGCGCCCGGATGTTCACCCGGCGCATGAGCTCCGAGGAGGTCACGCCCAAGCCGTCGTTACGTCGTGCCAGATCCATGTCCACGGGCACGTCCTCGACGCCGAGGACCCCGGCGAAGCGCTGCCAGAGTGCCTCCGGCGGCGCCCCGGGAGGAGGCACGGTGACGACATGGATGCGCTCGACGGGCACCTGGCTGGTCCAGCGCCCGATGAGTGGGAGCAGGTCGTGCAGCCGCCAGAGCGGACGGTCCTCGCGCGGCAGGCTCTCGTCGGAGATCTGGCCCAGGAACTCCGGCCAGCTCGCCTCCCGCTTGTTGAGCACCGACTCCTGCCAGGACGCCGGGATGACCCGCGCCAGGTCTCGCACGGTGAAGACGACGTGCAGCTCTTTCGAGGACAGGGTCGTCACGATCCGGTCGAGGTGCTCCGGCTGCACCCTGCTCAACCACTCCATGGAGACCACGGCGTCGCCGGACCAGGCCTGGATCTCCTGGGCGAGCCGGTCCCAGGATCCCCGCACCTTCTTCCGTTGGTCCCGCCCACGGCTGGGCATGTTGCGCACGTCCCGGACGGCGAGGACCTGGCTGTTCCAGCCCTTCTTCCCCGGGAACAGCAGGCCCTCCTGGGCGAGCCTGCGCTTGTTGTTCGACAGCACACCCTGGAGGAAGGTCGTTCCGCTCTTGGGGAGGCCGACGTGCAGGAAGACGCGGTTCGACACGTGGCGATCCTACGGGCCTCGCTCTCGGTCACGTCAGAGAGTCGCGTCGTACTTCTTCAGCAGCACGTGGGTCCGCTGGTCGTCGCGTTGCCCGGCCCGGAGCAGCACCTCGGCGATGACGTCCCGCCGAGACCGACATCGCCGGGAGGCGGAGACTCAGCCCTTGAGCCGGTAGTCCTTGAGCAGGTTGCGCCCGATGATCATCTTCTGGATGTCGGAGGTGCCCTCGCCGATGAGCATGAACGCCGCCTCCCGGTAGAGGCGCTCGATCTCGTACTCCTTGGAGTAGCCGTAGCCGCCATGGATCCGGAAGGAGGCCTCGACCACTTCGTTGCAGTACTCCGAGGCGAGCATCTTGGCCATGCCGGCCTCGACGTCCATCCGCTCGCCGGCGTCCTTGAGCCGGGCGGCGCGCACCATCATCGAGTGCGCCGCCTCCACCTTGGTCGCCATCTCCGCCAGCCGGAAGAGGATCGCCTGGTGCTGGGCGATCGGCTTGCCGAAGGTCTCCCGCTGCTGGGAGTACGCGATGCCGAGCTCGAAGGCCCGCAGCGCGATGCCGCAGGCGCGGGCGGCGACGTTCACGCGGCCGACCTCGACGCCGTCCATCATCTGGTAGAAGCCCTGGCCGGGTGCCTCGCCCAGCACCTGCTCGGCGGAGATCTTGTGGCCCTCGAGCACCATCTCCGTGGTGTCGACGCCCTTGTAGCCCATCTTGTCGATCTTGCCGGGGATCGTGACGCCCTGGGCCGTCTCGCCGAAGCCCGGCTCCTTCTCGACCAGGAACGTGGTCATGTTCTTGTAGACCGACTCATCCCCCTCGTCGGTCTTGGCGAGGAGGGCCACCAGCGTCGAGGTGCCACCGTTGGTCAGCCACATCTTCTGGCCGGTGATCTCGAAGCCGTCGTCCGTCCTCGTGGCCTTGGTCTTCACCGCGGCGACGTCGGAGCCGAGACCCGGCTCGGACATGGAGAACGCGCCGCGGACCTCGCCGACGGCCATCTTGGGCAGGTACTTCTTCTTCTGCTCCTCGGTGCCGTGCCGCATGAGCATGTAGGCCACGATGAAGTGGGTGTTGATGACGCCCGAGACGCTCATCCAGCCGCGCGCGATCTCCTCGACGCAGAGCGCGTAGGTCAGCAACGACTCCCCCAGGCCGTCGTACTCCTCGGGGATCATCAGGCCGAAGATGCCGAGCTCCTTGAGGCCGTCGACGATCTCCTGCGGGTACTCGTCGGCGTGCTCGAGCTCGGTGGCGACCGGGAGGATCTTCTCGTCGACGAACTGTCGTACGGCCTTGAGGATCTCGGTCTGGTCGTCGGTCAGTCCGTCGGTCTGGCAGAGTCGGCCCATGGCTGGCGCGGTCCTTCCACGGTCGTGGTCCCCGGCCGTCTGCTGACCGAGGCGAGCATCCGCAGTATGCCGCGAACCGCAGGCGACGCACGGGTTCTGTGATCTATTCGGCACCAGCGTCCACGGTTGGGCGGTCGCCCGCGAGTAGCCTTCCCGCGTGAGCACCACCCCCACCCGCGTGTACGCCGCCCGCTTGGTCGGCCTGCCGATCTTCGACCCTCAGGGGGACCAGGTCGCCAAGGTCCGCGACCTCGTGGTGGCACTCCGCTCGGAGTCGAGCCAGCCCCGGGTGCTCGGGATGGTCGCCGAGGTCTTCGGGCGGCGGCGGATCTTCGTGCCGATGACGCGCGTGACCAACATCGACGCCGGCCACATCTACACGACCGGGCTGCTGAACATGCGCCGGTTCGAGCAGCGCTCGACCGAGACGCTCGTCGTCGGCGAGCTGTTCGACAAGACCGTGACGATCACCCCCACCGGCACCACGGGAACGATCTACGACATCGGGCTCGAGCAGGCCAGGAACCGCGACTGGGTCGTGAGTCGGGTCGCGGTCCAGGAGCCCGCCAAGGCCCTGCGGCGGCGCGGTCAGACCCACGTCGTGGAGTGGGGCGAGGTGGAGGGCCTGACCCGACGCGAGTCCAGCCAGGGCGCCACGCAGCTCATCCACGCTCTCAACGAGCTGCGCCCGGCCGACGCGGCCAGCGTGATCCACGACCTGCCGCTCGCCCGCCGCTCGGCGGTCGTCGCCGCGCTGAGCGACGAGCGGCTGGCCGACGTCCTGGAGGAGCTGCCCGAGGAGGACCAGGTCCAGATCCTCGGCCAGCTCGAGGACGACCGTGCCGCCGACGTCCTGGAGGAGATGGACCCCGACGACGCCGCCGACCTGATGGCCGAGCTTCCCCCCGAGACGGCCGAGGCGCTGCTCCAGCTGATGGAGCCGGACGAGGCGGAGGACGTCAAGCGGCTGATGTCCTACGTCGAGAACACCGCCGGAGCGATGATGACCTCCGAGCCGGTCATCCTCGGGCCGGACGCGACGGTGGCCGACGCACTGGCCCACGTGCGCAACCCCGACCTCACGCCGGCCCTGGCCGCACTGGTCTACATCTGTCGCCAGCCCCTCGAGACGCCGACCGGGAAGCTGCTGGGCGTCGCCCACATCCAACGGCTGCTCCGGGAGCCACCGTCCAGCCTGGTGGCGGGCGCGCTCGACGATTCCATGGAGAACCTGCGACCGGAGGCCTCGATCGAGGAGGTCGCCGCCCACCTGGCGACCTACAACCTCGTCGCCGCCCCCGTGGTGGACGACGCCGGCCACCTGGTCGGGGTGGTCACCGTCGACGACCTGCTCGACCACATGCTTCCCGACAACTGGCGCGACCGGAGGGTGACCCGTGGCTGAGACACGCACGCGGCGCCTCGACCAGCCCCGCGACACCCGCCGCCGACCGCTGGTCCGGCGGCCGTCGTACGACGCCGACACGTTCGGGGTCTTCGCCGAGCAGTTCGCCCGCTTCATGGGGACCGCTCGGTTCCTCATCTACATGACCGGCTTCGTGCTGATCTGGGTCGGCTGGAACGTGCTCGCGCCCAAGGAGCTGCGCTGGGACGAGTACGAGTTCATCTTCCTGACCCTGATCCTGAGCCTCCAGGCGTCCTACGCCGCCCCACTCATCCTGCTGGCCCAGAACCGGCAGGAGCAGCGCGACAAGGTCATCGCCGAGCAGGACCGTCAGGCCAACGCCCGGGCGCACGCGGACATGGAGTTCCTGGCCCGCGAGGTCGCCTCGCTCCGCATGGCCATCGGCGAGGTCGCGACCCGCGACTACGTCCGGTCCGAGCTGCGGTCGCTGCTCGCCGAGCTGGACGAGCGGGCCAGGGAGCCTGAGGCCCCCGAGTCCGGCAACCATCCCTGACCCGGGGTGACCTGGATCGCACACCTAGACTCGACCCATCATGAGCGAGCAGCAGCACCCCGAGATCTGGTCCGCCCTCTCCGGCGTCAACGACCCCGAGATCAAGCGCCCCATCACCGAGCTCGGCATGGTCGAGAGCATCGACCTGACCGACGGCTCGGCCACCGTGAAGATCCTGCTCACCGTCGCGGGGTGTCCGCTCAAGGACACGATCACCCGCGACATCACCCAGGCGCTGATGCCGCTGGCCGGGGTCGAGCGGGTCCAGGTGGACATGGGGGTGATGTCGGCCGAGCAACGCGGAGAGCTGCAGGAGAACCTCCGCGGCGGGCAGGCCCAGCGAGAGATCCCCTTCGCCCAGCCCGGGTCGCTCACCAAGGTGTTCGCGATCGCCAGCGGCAAGGGCGGCGTCGGCAAGTCGTCGGTCACCGTGAACCTCGCGCTCGCGATGGCGGCGAAGGGCATGAGGGTCGGCGTGGTCGACGCCGACATCTACGGCCACAGCGTGCCGGCGATGCTGGGCGTCGCCGATGCACGGCCGACCCAGGTCGACGACCTGATCATGCCGGTGCCGACGCCGTCCGGCGTCAGCGTCATCTCCATCGGCATGCTCAAGCCGCGGCGCGACCAGGTGGTCGCCTGGCGCGGCCCGATGCTCGACCGAGCACTGGTCCAGATGCTGTCGGACGTCTACTGGGGCGACCTCGACATCCTCCTGCTCGACCTCCCGCCCGGCACCGGCGACATCGCCATCTCCCTCGGCCAGCACCTGCCCGGCGCCGAGGTGCTCGTCGTCACGACCCCGCAGGAGGCCGCGGCCGAGGTCGCCGAGCGCGCTGGGACGATGGCCTCGATGATGCACCAACGCGTGGTGGGCGTCGTGGAGAACATGAGCTTCCTGCTCTGCCCGCACTGCGTCGACTCCGGGGCCCCGGAGCACCGGATCGAGGTCTTCGGGTCCGGTGGCGGCGAGCGCGTGGCCGCCACGCTGTCGTCGCGGTTCGGGTACGACGTGAAGGTGCTGGGCCAGATCCCGCTCGACACCTCGCTGCGCGAGGGCGGTGACGCCGGCAAACCGATCGTGGAGTCCAACCCGACGGCGCCGGCCGCGCTGGCGCTCCAGGACATCGCCGACACCCTGTCCGGCCGGGGCCGCGGTCTCGCCGGCATGCAGCTGGGACTGACTCCGACCAGTAAGTTCTGACCCGTGTTCGGGATCGGGTTCAGCGAGCTGGCGGTCATCGCCTTCATCGCTGTGCTGGTCTTCGGTCCCGAGAAGCTCCCCGAGCTGGCCAAGCAGGCGGCTCAGCTGGTTCGCCAGCTCCGGCGGATGGCCAACAGCGCCCGGGACGAGCTGCGCGACGAGCTCGGTCCGGAGTACGCCGACCTGGAGCTGCGTGACCTCGACCCGCGCGCGATCGTCCGCAAGCACATCGCGGAGGCCTTGGAGGACGGGGACGACGAGCCGGTGGGCCGTCCCCGGGTGACGCCACTGGCGGCAGGCGAGCGCCCGCCGTACGACGTCGAGGCCACCTGAGCCTCACTCCCAGCTCTGCACCCCGGCCACCGTCGACACGGGGATGAGCTGCACCGTGGTCGGTGCGGAGCGCAGCTCGACGAAGTCCTGTCCGACCCGCTCGATCCGGCCCTGGTGGTGCACTCCTTCGCGGCTGTGGACCACACACTCCTCGGCCGACTCCGCGAGGCGGCGCAGCGCCGAGCGCAACCCGAGCCCACGCGCCACGGCCGACCAGGCCACCTCCGGGACGGATCGGTCGGTGTCCAGCCCGACGGCCGCCACCGCGACGATCGGCACCACCCACTCCGCGGTCCCCACCGTGAGCATGACCCACTCGGCCGACACTCGGGTGAGCCGTCCCTCCAACCGCCCGACCCCCTCGACGTCGAGGGCGACGTCGTGGTCGACCGCCGCCATGAGTCGGCTGGCGAGCGTGACCTCGGCGTACTCCGCGCGGACCCGGTCGGCCAGCTCGAGGTCCCGTTCGGCGTCGAAGAGGGCGTCGGCCTGCTGCTCCAGGTCGTCGAAGACCGCGAAGAGCTTGTCGTCCCACTCCGGCACCCGCGCAGCCTACCTGTGGAGAAGGGGTTGCCAGCCGATCTAAAACGTCATTGACTGAGGCAAACGCAAGCAAACACAAGGTATGGCTCATGACTCGGCGTGCTCACTCCCCCTGGTTCCGATGCCTCCTCGTCTGGCTCGCGGCCACCGGCACCGTTGCAGTCCTCGGACCGTGGCTGCTCGACTCCGTGGGACGACCGGCCGAATTCGAGGACGCGCTGGTGGCGCTGATGTCGTGCGCGGGAGTGCTGGCCGGGGCCTGGCTCTGGGTGCTCGTGTCGTTGACGGCCTACGACGCCGCCCGCGGCCGTGCCAGCCGGCTGCGCGCCGGCGTCCCGCTCGGCGTACGACGGGCCGTCCTGGCGGCCTGCGGGGTCGCCCTCACCACCGGCGGTCTCGCGGTCCCGGCGGACGCCGACGACGGGCACCCCCCACCGTCGGTCCTCTCCGGGCTCCCGCTGCCGGACCGGCCGACCACGCTGGGCAGGCTCGGCCTGGCGTTCCAGGTCGCCGACGCGGCCGCGCACCCGGGCCGTCGCCGGGCGGCCCCCCACTCGCACCAGGCACCGGGTGCCGTGGTCGTGCGGGACGGCGACACCTTGTGGGCGATCGCGCAGCGGCACCTCTCACCCACGGCGAGCGACGACGCGGTCGGCCGCGCGTGCTCCCGCCTCTACCTGCTCAACCGGGCCGTCATCGGCGACGACCCGGACCTGATCCGCCCCGGGCAGCGCCTCCAGCTGCCACACCTCACCCAGGAGGACTCGTGAACATCCGTCCCTTCACCCCTCGCTCGACGCCGTACTCGCGGGAGACCACGATCCACGGCGCCCTCGCGCTCGACAGCGGCCACACCGTCCGGTGGGACCAGGAGGTGGCCGACATCCTGCAGATGCGCCTCCCTCCCCAGGTCGCCTACGACCGCTGGATCACCGGCTTCGCCCGGTCGGTCGTGGAGATCGCCTGCGGGATCCGTCCGGTCGCGCAGGTGCGCAACCACACCAGCGCGCGGGTCTTCGAGGACCTGGCCCGGCGCGCGCAGCTGGTCGCGCGGGCAGTGGCGCAGCCGGCCGGTCAGCCGCAGCTGCAGGCGGTCAAGCCGCACGTGGTCTCGATGCACACCTACTGGCTCGACCCGGCGGTCGCCGAGGTCTCGCTCCGAGTGCGGTACGGAGCCCGGTGCCGCGCCGTCGCCCTACGGGTCGAGCAGCGCGACTCCCGCTGGCGCGCCACCGCCCTCGAGTTTGCCTGAGCAAGCGACGCGGGTGAGCCCAGGTCAGCCGTTAGCGCGGGCGGTGAGGCCGGTGGGGCCGCCGGGGGCGCCGTGGCACTTCTTGAACTTCTTGCCCGAGCCGCAGGGACAGTCGGCGTTGCGGCCGGTGCCGGAGTACGGGTCGTCGGCCGAGGATGCGGGCTGCCCCTTCACCTCGACGTCCTCGTCGCCGATCTCGCCCACGCCCTCGCGCGGAGCGGAGTAGGTGAGCCGCTGCTGCTGCTGCGACTTCTGCAGGCCCGGCGCGCTGAACGCCGGCGCCTCCTTCGGCCCGTCCGTCGGCAGAGTCGGCGCTCCGGGAGCCTCGCGCGGCGTGTCCGCCGTCGGCACGGGTTGCCGCATCGGCTCGACCACCAGGTCCGGCTCCTGGTCGGCGTCCTCGCCCTGCACCTGGATCTCCAGGTTGAACAGGAACCCGACGGCCTCGGCCTTGATGGAGTTCATCATCGCGGCGAACATGTCGAAGCCCTCGCGCTGGTACTCCACGAGCGGGTCGCGCTGCGAGTAGGCGCGTAGGTAGATGCCCTCGCGCAGGTAGTCCATCTCGTAGAGGTGCTCGCGCCACTTCCGGTCGAGCACGGACAGGACGACCTGCCGCTCGACCTCGCGCATGACCTCGTCGCCGACGCTCGCCTCGCGGCGGTCGTAGGCCTCCTGCGCGTCCCTTTGGAGGTCGGTGATCAGGTCCTCGGCGACGATGCCGACGCGGCCGCCGTGCTCCTTCTCGTACGTGGCCAGGGAGAGGCCGACCGGGTAGAGCTGGCCGAGCTCGGCCCACAGCTGCTCGAGGTCCCACTCCTCCGGGAGCCCCTCGGTCGTGGTGAGGACATAGGCCTCGACCACGTCGTCGAGGAAGCCGCGCACCTGCTCCTCGAGGTTGGCGCCCTCGAGGACCTCGCGACGCTCGCCGTAGATCACCTTGCGCTGCCGGTCCATGACGTCGTCGTACTTGAGGACGTTCTTCCGGGACTCGAAGTTCTGGCTCTCCACCTGGCCCTGGGCGCTCGCGATGGCGTTGGTGACGCGCTTGTTCTCGATCGGTACGTCGTCCGGGATGCGCATGACGGTGAGGATCCGGTCGACCCACTCGGCCTTGAACAGCCGCATGAGCTCGTCCTCGAGCGAGAGGTAGAAGCGCGACTCTCCCGGGTCGCCCTGGCGACCGGAACGACCACGCAGCTGGTTGTCGATCCGGCGGGACTCGTGGCGCTCGGTGCCGACGACGTACAGGCCACCGACCTCCTTGACCAGGTCGTGCTCCGCTGCGACCTGCTGCTGGATCCGCTCGACGGTGGCCGGCCAGGCGGCGTCGTACTCGTCCGCGGTCTCGGTGCCGGGCTCCAGTCCCTGCTTGCGCAGCTCCTGGTCGGCCAGGAACTCCACCGAGCCGCCGAGCATGATGTCGGTGCCTCGGCCGGCCATGTTGGTGGCGACCGTGACGGCGCCCCGGTGGCCGGCGAGCGCGACGATCTTCGCCTCGTCCTCGTGGAACTTCGCGTTGAGGACGGAGTGCGGGATCCCCCGCTTCTTCAGCTTGTTCGAGAGGTGCTCCGACTTCTCGACCGAGACCGTGCCGACCAGCACCGGCTGGCCCTTCGCGTTCCGCTCGGCGATGTCCTGGACGACGGCGTCGTACTTCGCCTCCTCGGTGCGGTAGACGAGGTCGGCCTGGTCGATCCGGATCATTTCCTTGTTGGTCGGGATCTGCACCACGCCGAGCTTGTAGATCTTGTCGAACTCCGAGGCCTCGGTCATGGCCGTACCGGTCATGCCCGAGAGCTTCTCGTAGAGCCGGAAGTAGTTCTGCAGCGTCACGGTGGCCAGCGTCTGGTACTCCTCGCGGACCTGGACGCCCTCCTTGGCCTCGATCGCCTGGTGCAGACCGTCGTTGTAGCGCCGACCGGCGAGCATCCGACCGGTGTGCTCGTCGACGATGAGCACCTCGCCCTGCATGACGACGTACTCCTTGTCGTTGCGGAACAGCTCCTTGGCCTTGATGGAGTTGTTCATGAACGAGATCAACGGGGTGTTGACCGAGTCGTAGAGGTTGTCGATGCCGAGGTAGTTCTCGACCCGGGTGATGCCGGGCTCGAGCACGGAGATGGTGCGCTTCTTCTCGTCGACCTCGTAGTCGACGTCCTTGGTCATCGTGGCCGCGATCTTGGCGAACTCGTCGTACCAGCGGACCTCGTCCTGGGTCGGACCACTGATGATCAGCGGGGTCCGCGCCTCGTCGATCAGGATCGAGTCGACCTCGTCCACGATCGCGAAGTTGTGCCCGCGCTGGACGCACTCCTCGATGGAGCCGGCCATGTTGTCGCGCAGGTAGTCGAACCCCAGCTCGTTGTTCGTGCCGTAGGTGATGTCGCAGCCGTACGCCTCGCGCCGGGCCGCCGGGTCCATCTCGGGAAGGATCACGCCGACGGTGAGACCGAGGAAGTGGTGGACGCGACCCATCATCTGGGACTGGTACTTCGCGAGGTAGTCGTTGACCGTGACGACGTGGACGCCCTTGCCGGCCAGCGCGTTGAGGTACGCCGGCGCGACCGCGACGAGGGTCTTCCCCTCACCGGTCTTCATCTCGGCGATGTTGCCGAGGTGCAGCGCCGCGCCACCCATCATCTGGACGTCGAACGGGCGCAGCCCGATGACCCGCTTGGCGGCCTCGCGCACCGTGGCGAACGCCTCGGGCATCAGGTCGTCGAGGGACTCGCCGTTGGCGATCCGCTCGCGGAACTCGTCGGTCATGCCGCGGAGCTCGTCGTCGCTCATCGCGACGAAGTCCTCCTCGATCGCGTTCACCGCCTTCGCGATCGACTCGAGCTGACGCAGGATCTTGCCCTCTCCGATGCGGAGGAGCTTGTCGATGATGACGGGCACTGGCTTCCCTGGCTGCTTCCTGGACGACTGCGGATGGGCATGACGGAGCGATGAACAGTCCGTCAGCCACCTTACCCAGCGTTCCCCAGGCTGCCGAACCGTGAACCCGCGTGACCGCCTCAGGTGGGGAGGTGCTCGGCCAGCCAGTCCACGGTCTGCCCCCACGCCCGCGTCGCGGTCTCCTCGTCGTAGAGGTGGAAGTCGTCGTTGTCGAAGGCGTGGTCGCCCGTCTCGTGTGCGATGAAGGTGACGGAGTCCTGCGTGGTGAGGGTGGCTTGGATCTGCTCGACCATGGGACGGGGGATGAAGCTGTCGGCCAGACCGAAGTGGTGCAGCGAGGGTGCAGAGACCTGGCTCGGCTCGAGGACGGGGACGCCCGGGTGCTCCGGCGCCAGGCCGAGCAGCTCCGGCAGACCTGAGCCGTAGTAGCTGACCAGGGCGTCCACCTCGGTCTCCGCCGCGATGTTGAAGCCGAGTCCCCCACCGAGGCAGAAGCCCATGATGCCGACGCCAGCGGTGACCTCGTCACGGGCGCGGAGCCAGGCCACGGCCGAGACGCCGTCGGCGACCGCGGCGCCCCAGTCCAGCCGTTGAAAGAGCCCGAAGCCCTCCTCCATGGCGTTCGGCCCCTCGACCTTGCCGGCCCCGAGCCGCCAGTAGAACTCGGGTGCAACCACGACGTAGCCCAGGTCGGCCAGGTCCTGTGCTCGTCGCTCGATGTAGGAGCTGACGCCGAAGATCTCCTGGACCAGGACGACGCCCGGGCCCGAGCCGCCGGCCGGGAGCCAGAGCTGACCGGGCATCTCGCCGTCGGGGGTGTGGATCGAAGCGCGTTCGCTCATGGGCGGAGGCTAGCGGCGCGCCGGGGGCCCGACCAGAGGCGATTTCAGGTGAAGCATGGCTGACGCAGATCACGGTGCAGGCACCTGGCGCACGACGGGCCGGTGGTCGCGATCCGGTCGATGCCGGGCGCCACCCTCGGCGCCGACGCGACCGAGGCGACGCTCGACGACGCCGGTCGGCCCTCGGTCGCCTAGACCAGCGCGGCCAGCGGCGGGGCCAGATCGCCCCGTGACTCGACCGTGATCGCGTCGAGGTTCAACCAGCCGGCCAGCCGGGTGAGCTCGGCGGCGAGCTCCTCCGGCGTCTCCTCCGGCGCGGTCGGCTCGGCGTACGCCCCTTTGACCTGGAGCACTCCCCCCGGCCGGTCGGCCTTGAGGTCCACGCGGCCGACGACGTCGTCACCCAGGAGGAACGGCAGCACGTAGTAGCCGTACTGACGCTTGGGTGCCGGCGTGTAGATCTCGATCCGGTAGTGGAAGTCGAAGAGCCGCTCGGTGCGCTCGCGCTCCCACACCACGGGATCGAACGGGCTCAGGAGGGCGCGCGCCCTGACCCTGCGTGGTCGACGGGCGTCGCGATGCAGGTACGCCTGCTTGGGCCAGCCCTCGATCCGGACGGGGACGAGCTCGCCGTCCTCGACCAGCTCGTCGACGGCGTCCTGGGTGCTGGGCTTGCCCGGCGCCGGGACCTGTCGCAGTCGGTAGTAGTCGGCCAGACAGCGCGCGGTGGCGACGCCGTGCGACATCGCGGCCCGGCGCACCAGCTCCTTGTGAGCCTCGGCCGGGGTCGGCGTCGGAGTCGCCAGCACCCAGTCAGGAAGCACGCGCTCGGGCAGGTCGTAGACGACCTCGAACTGGCTGTTGCGACCCACGATCGCCAGCTCGCCGATCATGAAGAACCAGTCGAGCCCCTTCCGGGCCTCCGACCAGTTCCAGCCCCAGTGCTTCTTGTCCCGCGGGGCGCCGCGGTCGAGGTCCCGCGCGGTCGAGGCTCCGCGGTCTCGGACGGCGTCGAGGATCCACCGCATCGACTCGTCGGTGCCGAGCTCGAGCCACTTGCCACGCTGCGCACGATACGAGTCCATCCGATGCTGCATGTGCGGCCAGAGCTCGACCGGCATGAAGGCCTGGACGTGCGCCCAGTACTCCACCAGCCGCCGCTTCTGCTTCCCCGAGGCGGCCCTGCGCAGCAGGTCGCGGTCGTAGGGACCCATCCGGGAGTACAGCGGCATGAAGTGCGCGCGCTGGAGGACGTTGACCGAGTCGACCTGCAGCACCCCCGTGCGTTGCAGGGTGCGGGCGAAGGTGCGCATCGTGGGCGTCGCGTGCGCCGGGTCGAGGAACCCCTGCGCGGCCAGCGCGATCCGGCGCGCCTGCGCCCGGCTCAGGGACTGCATGCGGCGACGTTACCGGCGGAGACTGACGGTCACGGAAGGTCGAGGAGCTTCTCGCGGACGGCGTACATGACCGCCTCCATGCGCGAGTGCAGCTGCAGCTTCTCCAGGATGTTGCGGACGTGGTTCTTCACGGTGTTCTCGGAGATGAACAGCTCGGCCGCGATGTCGCGGTTGTTCATCCCGGTCGCGACGAGGCGGAGGACCTGGAGCTCCCGGTCGGTGATCCGCAGGGCCCCCGAGCCGGCGGGGTCGGGGCGCGAGAGGGCCTTGAACTCGTCGATCAGCTTGACCGCCATCGACGGGCTGATCAGCGACTGGCCGTCGGCGACGACGCGCACCGCCTGGGCCACCTGCTCGATCGAGGAGTCCTTGAGCAGGTAGCCCGAGGCGCCGCTCTTGACCGCCTCGTAGAGGTCGGCCTCCTCGTCGGAGACCGTGAGCATGATCAGCTTGGCGGTGGGGACCCGCTCCTTGATCGCCTGGCACGCCTCGATGCCGGAGAGCCGCGGCATGCGTACGTCGAGCAGGACGACGTCCGGCGCCGACGACTCCGCCAGCGCGACGCCCTCCTGGCCGTCGCCTGCCTCGCCGACGACCTCGATGTCCGGCTCGGCGGCCAGCAGCATCGTCAGACCGCGTCGGAACAGCTCCTGGTCGTCGACGATGATGACCCGGATCGCATCGGCGCCTGCGGCGGCGCCACTGTTGCCTGCCACGCTCGCATCATGGCACGGAATGACTGTGCCCATAGCCCGAACGGGGGGGTGACGGACTGGTCAGTCCGGCTCGACCTCCAGCGAGATCACCCCGTAGTCGTAGCCGCGACGGCGGTAGACCACGGACGGGCGCTCGGACTCCTTGTCGACGAAGAGGTAGAAGTCGTGGCCGACCAGCTCCATCTCGTACAGGGCCTGGTCGAGCGTCATCGGCCCGGTGGCGTGCGACTTCTCGCGCACCACGAGCGGGCCGTCGCCGGTCACCGAGATCGGTCCGACCTGACGCTCCACGGTCTCCACGGCCGTGCCGTCGTCCTCGCCGCCCTCCGCGAGCGGCTGACCGGCCAGCGCCTGGCTCAAGGACTCGGGGGCGTGCTGGCCGCGGTGGACCCGGCGCCGGTCGGCGGCCCGTCGCATCTGGGCGGCCATCTTGTCCACCGCCAGGTCGAGAGCGCTCATCTTGTCCTCGGCGGCAGCCTCGGCCCGGATCACCGGGCCCTTGGAGATCGCGGTGAGCTGCACGCGCGTGGCACGGTCGTGTTGTCGGGGGTTCCTCTCGTTCTCCACCTCGACCTGGACCCGCATGATCCGGTGATCGTGCTTCTCCAGACGACTCAGCTTGTCGGCGACATGCTCACGGAACCGGTCGGACACCTCGCAGTGCCGACCCGTCACGACGACCTCCATGGGAAACCTCCTATGAGTTGGTGATCCCTGACATTCCTCCGGGGGTCCGTCGGACCCTCCGAAGGGCTGAAGCCCGCCCGGCCGACCTGGTCTTCGTCCCCACACCCGCCTGCTGAGGCGCTCGCGGCTTGCGTGCCACTACTGACCTTCTCCCGTCGTGCGCGGCATCTGACCGCGGCGACGAGGCAGGACTTACGACTAAGCCGCACCGTGATCGTCCGGCGACCCGAACCCGGGTCGTGGACTTACGTGGACCGTTTCGCCTGCGACTGGCATCGGCTTGTCGAACCTGGGCTCCGGACCCCTTGGACTCAGTGGTCCCGAGCGTCTGGCCGACGCAACCACGGACCCGGGCGGACTCCATGACGAGACGCTAGCCCAGCGATCCACCTGGCGAAAGGAGTGGGACCGAAGAATCGGCTCAGGGTCCTCACCGGCCCGCAGGACGGGTACGCCGGGTCGCCGCCACGGTGGCGATCGCCGCGACCCGGACACCCGCCGTCTCCAGCGCTCGCTGGGCCTCGCGGGCGGTGGAGCCGGTCGTCAGGACGTCGTCACACACCACGACGCGGGCCGTGACACCGGCGAGTCGTCGGAGTCCGGCACTCGGACAGCACATCGTGCCGGCGAGGTTGGCGGCCCGCCCGACGGCGTCGAGGCCGGCCTGGTCGGCGGAGTCAGCGCGACACTGCAGGAGTCGGGCCGTGCGGGCGGCGGGGAGCAGACGGGCCGCCTGGGTCGTGACAGCCTGCATCGGGTCGTGACCGCGCTCGCGGACGGCTGCCGGGCGGCTGGCCACCGGGACGAGCAGCAGCGGACCGGGACCAGGTGCAGCTGCGCGGACGGCGGCGGCGAGCAGCTCCCCGAGCGGACGCGCCAGCGGCAGCACGCCCCGCTCCTTGTGGGCGAGGACCAGGGAGCGCGGCACGTCGGCGTACTCGGCGGCGGAGAAGGCAGCCGCCAGCCCGTCGGGCACCGGGCTCGGCATCCGCAACCGTCCCCGGCGGGGCAGCCGGCCGTGGCACCCGGGGCACAGCGCCCGGCCCGGGCGTCCGCACCCGACACAGCGGCCGCCGAGGCACAGGTCGGCCAACCCGTCCCAGAGCTCTCGCATGCGCCCACCGCACCGCGACCGGGACCCGCTGGCAAGACGGCCACGCGGACCTGTGGACAGCCGCCGCGAAGGTCAGCCGCCCACGTAGTCGGGGCTGATGAGCCCCGCCGGCAGCCGGTCCGTGGTCGCACCTCGCGAGGTCACGTCGATGAGGCCGTCCTGGGTCCACAGGAAGAGCGGCTCGGTCGCGGTCGGCGAGGCCGCGATCCCTCGGACCTTGCCCGGCCACGTCGTCGAGATGCTGCCGATGGCTGCCGGGGCGCCGTCGACCGGCACCGTCCGGAGCTCGGAGATCGTGGAGGCCGGCCGGGCCAGCACCGCGATCGAGGTCGGGCTGACCCAGCCGATGTCCCGCAGCGCGATGCCGGGGTCCAGCTGGCCCGAGATCGTGCGTGCGTGGCTGGCCCCCAGCACGCGGCCCCGGCTGTCGTAGCTGATCCGGGAGACGCGCAGGACGTCGCGGTTCGCGGTCCGGACGACGGCCACGAAGCGCGAGCCGTCACGCGAGATGAGCGACTGGCGCACGTGCTTCCCGGTGATGCCCGGGACCGGCACGGGCCGCGCGCTCCCCCGGACGATGGAGACGACTTGGGCGGTCTGCGGCCGGTTCACCGCCCACAGGCGGTCCGCGAAGTCCCAGGTCGGGCGCAGCAGGTCCGTGCCGTCCGGGAGGGCGGTGTCCACCTCCGAGCCGGCGCCCCGGACCCGGGTGACGTAGAGGGCGGTGCGGTCGGCGCTGACTCCCGCGGCGAGAGTGGCTCGCAGGCTGACGCTGGCCGCGGACAGCCCGAGGTCCCCGGCTCCGAACGGTCCGTCCACCCGGCTGAACGACGTCGGCGTGCCTGACACGAGCCGCCCGTCGTCCAACCCGTAGAGCAGCGAGCTCGACTGCAGGACCGTCGGGTCGTAGGTGAGGCCCTGATCGACGGAGAAGGTGGTGATACCACCGGCCAGCGTCACCTGCTCGCCCCCGATCGAGAGCCGCAGGCTGGTGATGTCGGGGTCCTGGGCGAGCGTCCAGCCGAACTGCGCCACCATGAGCGCGGCCTTCTCCGGCGTGAGGTCGGCCGGCCTGCCGAGCAGGGAGATCTCGGCGGTGCCGTCGGCGCGCACCCGGGTGGTCGCCGAGACATCGAGCGAGGAGGGCACGTACGTGCGCTCCACCGAGGAGAGCCCCCGGGGCGGACCGGCGACGAGCGCGGTGACCAGGGAGCTGACCAGTCGCTGGTCGCGCGGCACGAAGACCGGCTCGGGGATGAGGATCTGGCTGGTCGGGTCGAAGAAGTAGAGGGCGACCTGGCGGTAGTTCTGCTCGTACCAGACCTCAGGGACGATGAGGGCGTTCGGGGCCGCGGCGATCCGCCACTCCCCGTCCTCCTTCACCATGGGGAAGGTCATGCGCTCCTGGGACGTGGGGAGCGAGCCGAGCCAGGCCCCCTGCTCGTCGAGGTGGTTGGCGTTGTTGAACGTCACGCCGACCCGGTCGGTGCCCTCGGGCAGGGTCGACTCGTCGTAGGTGATGGTCCGGTCGAACGGCGACCACGTCGTGGCGGCCTGGTCGGACAGGAACTGCCGCGCCGTGCTCACCTGGATCGGGTTGGCGGCCATGGCGTCGAGGAAGTGCTTGACGACCTCCGGCGGCGTCTCCCCCGGCGCGGGCGGCGGCGGGTCGTTGTAGTACCCGAGCTGCTGGTCGATCTCGCCCTTGCTGTCGGCCTCGACGACCGGCCCGCCATGGGGCATCTGCACGCAGCCGTTGAGGGCGGCGGACAGGGCGAGGGCGGCCACGAGCGCTCGCGTACGGCGAAGGGCGCGGGAGGTCTTCACACGCGCTCCCCTGCATCCTCGGGCACCAGCGGCAACGGGCTGTGCCGCAGCACGCCCCCGGCTCGTCGGGGCAGGGTGAGGCGGAACTGCGCACCCTCGCCGGGGCGGCCCCAGGCCTGGAGCCAGCCACCGTGCAGGTGCGCGTCCTCGAGCGAGATGGACAGGCCCAGGCCGGTGCCGCCGCTGGTGCGGGCGCGGGCGGGGTCGGCGCGCCAGAACCGGTTGAAGACCAGGGCGGCCTCGCCGGGTGCGAGACCGACGCCGTAGTCGCGGACCGTCAGCGCGGACGCCTCGTTGGTGGCGGCGACCCGCACCACGACGTCGCCGGAGTCGGCGTGGTCGATGGCGTTGCTCACCAGGTTGCGGACGATCCGGTCGACGCGGCGCGGGTCCGCCGCGGCCAGGCACGGGTAGTCCGGGGCCTCGACCCGGACCTGGACCTGGCGCTGCCGGCCGAGGGGCTGGGTCGCCTCCACCACCCGGACGGCGACGTCGCGCAGGTCGACGTCCTCGACCTCGAGCACGGCGGCGCCGGCATCGAACCGGCTGATCTCGAGCAGGTCGGCGAGCAGGGTCTCGAACCGGTCGAGCTCGGTCTGCAGCAGCTCCGCGGCCCGCGCGGTGGGGGTGTCGAAGCTCTCGCGGGCGTCGTGGATCATGTCACCGGCCATGCGCACGGTGGTCAGGGGCGTGCGCAGCTCGTGCGAGACGTCGGAGACGAAGCGCCGCTGCACACGGCTGAGCTCCTCCAGCTGACGGATCTGCCGCTGCAGGCTCGTCGCCATCTGGTTGAAGGAGGTGGCCAGGCGGGCGAGGTCGTCCTCGCCGCGCACCTGGAGCCGTTCCTGCAGGCGGCCGGCGGCCAGCCGCTCGGCGACCCGCCGGGCCATCCGGACGGGGGTCACGACCTGCCGGGTCACCAGCCAGGTGATGCCGGCGACCAGGACCAGCAACAGGATCGCGGCGGTGAGCAGCGCGCGAGCGACCAGGCGAAGCGTCTCCTGGTCCTCGGAGAGCGGGAAGAGGTAGTAGAGGTTGTAGGTCTGGTAGCCGTCCGCGGGCAGCTGGACCTGTGACCCCACGATGACTCCCGGCACCGTCTGCGGGTTGTCCGAACCCTCGGCGAAGGTGATGTCGTGGTAGGTCCAGGCGGTGCCGGTCGTCCTGCTGAAGCGGTCCTCCAGCCCGCTCGGGACGCTGGACTTGTCCAGGCCCGGCGTGAACTTCGCGCCACCGTCCGCGATCCGGTTGGTGCCGACCGGTCCGATGAGGACGACGTAGAAACCGCGGGCCTCCCCGCGCCGGATGATCGGCTCGATCAGGTCACCGCTCTGCTGGGCGACGTCCACCTGCGTCAGCGCTGCCCGGTCGAGCCGGTCGCGGGCGTCGGCGGTCTCGTTGTTGGCCTCGGCGATGACGGTGTCGACGCGGTAGTGGAGCAGGCCGTCGCGGGTCTGGCGCAGCAGGAACCAGCCGACCGCGCTGACCACCACCGTCGACAGGATGACCGTGCTCACGACGACCCGGGCCTGGATCGACCGGCGCCAGAACGTCAACCAGCGCCCGGGCAGACGTCGACGCCGCGGATCGGGGGCGCGGGTGGCGGGGGCGACGGGTTGGCTGCTCACGGCCTACCCGGACACCTGGACCGTTCCTGCCTTGTAGCCGACGCCGCGGACGGTGACGACGATCTCGGGGTTCTCCGGGTCGTGCTCGACCTTCGACCGGAGCCGCTGGACGTGGACGTTGACCAGCCGGGTGTCGGCGGCGTGCCGGTAGCCCCACACCTGCTCCAGCAGGACCTCACGCGTGAACACCTGCCACGGCTTGCGGGCCAGGCAGACGAGGAGGTCGAACTCCAGCGGCGTGAGGTTGATCGGCTCGTCGGCGCGGGTCACCGAGTGCCCCGCGACGTCGATGTCGAGGTCGCCGATGCGCACCAGCTCCTGCGAGGGTGCCGCGGACCGGCGCACGCGGGCGCGGACGCGGGCGATCAGCTCCTTGGGCTTGAACGGCTTGACGATGTAGTCGTCGGCGCCGGACTCCAGGCCCAGGACCACGTCGATGGTGTCGCCCTTGGCGGTGAGCATGACGATCGGCAGGCCGGACTCCGCCCGGATCTCCTTGCAGACGTCGATGCCGTCCTTGCCCGGCAGCATGAGGTCGAGCAGGACGAGGTCGGGCTTGTACTCGTGGAAGGCCGCCAGGGCGTCGTCGCCCCGGTCCACCAGCCGGCTCTCGAAGCCCTCCTGGCGCAGCACCAGAGAGAGCATCTCCGAGAGGGACGCGTCGTCGTCGACGACCAGGATCCTGCCCCGGGCGGCAGGCTCCTCGAGCGCCGACGTCCCCCGTGCGGCCCCGGGAGCGGTGTCACTGGACTCGCTCATGAGTCCAATCTTGCCAGCACCGCCCCCGGAACCGGGGACGACGGTCGATCGGGCTCCGCTCAGTACCGGTAGGTGTCCGGCTTGAACGGGCCCTCGACCGGGACGCCGAGGTAGGAGGCCTGGTCGTCGCTGAGGACGGTGAGCCGGGCACCGAGGGCCTCCAGGTGCAGCCGGGCGACCTCCTCGTCGAGGTGCTTGGGCAGCACGTAGACGCCGACCGGGTACTCCTCGGGCTTGGTGAACAGCTCGATCTGGGCCAACACCTGGTTGGTGAAGGAGTTCGACATCACGAACGACGGGTGGCCGGTGGCGTTGCCCAGGTTGAGCAGGCGCCCCTCGGACAGCACGATGACCGCGCTGCCGCCGTTCTCGTTGGCCTCCGGGAAGGTCCACAGGTCCACCTGCGGCTTCACCGTGGTCCGGGTGATGCCCGTCCAGGTCTCCAGCCCGGCCATGTCGATCTCGTTGTCGAAGTGGCCGATGTTGCCGACGACGGCGTTGTGCCTCATGCGGCTCATCTGGTCGGCGGAGACGACGTTCTTGTTGCCGGTGGCGGTGATGATGATGTCGGCGACCGGGAGCATCTCCTCCAGCGTCGCGACCTGGTAGCCGTCCATGGCCGCCTGCAGCGCGCAGATCGGGTCGATCTCGGTGATCACGACGCGGGCGCCTTGGCCGCGCAGCGACTCCGCGCAGCCCTTGCCGACGTCGCCGTAGCCGCACACGACCGCGACCTTGCCGCCGATGAGGACGTCGGTGGCCCGGTTGATGCCGTCGATGAGGGAGTGCCGGCAGCCGTACTTGTTGTCGAACTTCGACTTGGTGACCGAGTCGTTGACGTTGATGGCGGGGAAGAGCAGCGAGCCTTCCTTCATCATCTCGTAGAGCCGGTGGACACCGGTGGTGGTCTCCTCGGTCACGCCCTTGATGCCGTTGGCGACCTTGGTCCACCGCTCGGTGCTCTGCGTGAGGGACTCGGTGAGGACGTCGAAGACGACCTTCTGCTCGTGGCTGGCGGCCGTGGCCGGGTCCGGCGCGATGCCGGTCTTCTCGGCCTCGACGCCGAGGTGCACCAGCATCGTGGCGTCGCCGCCGTCGTCCAGGATCATGTTCGGGCCCTCAGCACCCTGCGGCCAGTCGAGGATCTGCTGCGTGCACCACCAGTACTCCTCCAGCGTCTCGCCCTTCCAGGCGAAGACCGGGACGCCCTGGGGGTCCTCCGGAGTGCCCTGGGGGCCGACGGCCACCGCGGCGGCCGCGTGGTCCTGGGTGGAGAAGATGTTGCAGGAGGCCCACCGGACCTCGGCACCCAGCGCGGTCAGCGTCTCGATGAGGACCGCGGTCTGGATGGTCATGTGCAGCGAGCCGGCGATCTTGGCGCCGGCGAGCGGCTGCTCGGCGGCGTACCTCTCGCGCATCGCCATGAGGCCCGGCATCTCGTGCTCGGCCAGGGCGATCTCGTTGCGGCCGTACTCGGCCAGGGACAGGTCGGCGACCTTGAAATCCATGTGTCTCTCCTGTGTTGGAGCTGGTCTGCGCTGCGCATCTGCGCATTCGTCGGGATCTCCCACGCGGACCTCACCAGATTAGGACTCGACGCGGTCGAACGCAGAATCCTCAGTGCTGGCTGGACCGGGGTCGGAGGTGCATCGCCGCGACCACGAACGCACCGACCGCGAGGCCGACAACGGCCGAGACAGCGGTGTCGACCAACCAGCCCAGTACGCCGCCGTCGACCGCTCCCTCGAGATGGTGCACCGCGTCGTACGGGGCGTGCCAGCCGAGCTCGTGGCTGCTGGTCAGCAGGATGTGCCCCCCGACCCACAGCATCGCGACGGTGCCGATGGCCGAGATGGTGGCGAGGACGCGCGGCATCGCAGCGACCAGGGCCCGGCCGACCCGTTGCGCGCCGGCCGAGGCCCGCTGGGCCAGGTGCAGGCCGACGTCGTCCATCTTCACGATGACGGCGACCACGCCGTAGACGAGCAGCGTGATGACGACGGCGACCGCCGCGAGGATGACCAGCCGCGACCAGAAGCTCTCGGCGGCCACCTCGTTGAGGGCGATCACCATGATCTCGGCGGAGAGGATGAAGTCGGTGCGGACCGCGTTGGCGACCGTCCGGTCCTCGTGCTCGCGGGTGAACCCGCCGATCCCGACGAGCTCGGTCTCGGCTTCGGACCCGTGACCGCTGATCCGCTCCCAGACCTTCTCGGCACCCTCGTACGAGAGGTAGGTGCCGCCGAGGATCAGCAGGATCGGCAGCGCCCAGTCGGCGAACTGGCTGAGCACCAGTGCCGCCGGCAGGATGAACATCAGCTTGTTGCGCAGCGAGCCGACGGCGATCTTCTTGATGATCGGCAGCTCGCGGGCGGCCGGCGAGCCGGTGAGGAACTGCGGGGTGACCGCCGTGTCGTCCACGACCACGCCCGCGGCCTTCGCGCTCGCGCGCCCGGCTCCGGCGGCGACGTCGTCCATCGAGGCGGCGGCGACCTTGGCGATTGCCGCGACGTCGTCGAACAACGCGAAGAGTCCCCCGCTCATCAGTCGCTCACCAGACCCAGCTCGAGGTACGCCGCGGCGTAGGACCCGCTGAGGAACAGGCTCGCGTAGCGGCCCACCTCCTCGGCCGCGTCGGTGGTGATCGTCTCGATCCGGACACCTCGCGCCGTGGCCGTGGCCTGCAGCCGACCCCTCTGCTCGCGCACGTCGGGACTGTCCGAGCCGTCGTCGAGGACCAGCAACATCGGATGGGTCGGCGCCCCGCCGGCCTCGGCGAAGGGGTCGTCGAAGACGTCGCGCGGCAGAGCCGCCTCGAGCACCGGGAGCAGCTGCTCGACGTCGCCGGCGATGGCCCCGCGGCCGCTGGAACGGCGGATCCGCTCCGCCACGCGTCGGGCTGCGCGGGCGGCAAGGACGCTGCCACCCCAGACCAGTGGGTTCACGTCGGCCAGTGATATCGCCAGCATCTTGGCGGGGTTGACCGCCAGGTCGCGGTGCGGGGAGCAGGAGAGAGCGACCTCGTCCAGGCCGCGCGCGACCTCCTCGGCGTCCGAGGCGGGGCCGAGGTGCACCCGGTGGAGGTACTCGAGCATCGTCACGGCGGTGGCCAGCTGGTCACGGCTGCGCGTCGGCAGCACCGAGCTCCAGCGGCCAGCCGCGTGCTCGGCGACGGAGCCCTCGGGCGGGCAGGCGACCACGAGCTGGCAGCCCCGGCGCACCGCCTCGGCGGCGGACCGTGCGGCGTCGTTGCCACCCTCGGGCGCCAGCACGACGACGAGGTCGAGCCCGCCGGCCCAGCCGGGCAGGGAGGCGTGCGGCCAGGCCACGAACGGCACCGGGCACGTGGGCTCGAGCAGGGCCCGGAGCAGGCGCGAGTCCGGGCCCGCCGCGATCACCGCCCGCGGCTGCGACTGCTCGGCCGCCCTGCGTACGGCTTCGGTGATCGCCTCGGCGGCGTCACCGGCCTCCCGCCGGACGCGCGCGCCCGACTCGGCCAGCGGACGGAGCAGCCCGTCGAACTGGACGAGGACGTCCTCGTCATCGAGTCGCGACTCGTCGAACCACGTGGCCATGTCGAGGACCCGTCAGGGCCGACGGGCCTCGTCGACCAGGAGCACCGGGATGTCGTCGCGGACCGGGTAGGCCAGGCCGCAGCCGGAGCACACCAGCTCCTCCCCCTGGGCCTCGAGGTCCCCGTGGCAGTCGGGGCAGACGATGATCGCCAGCAGCTCCGGGTCGAGATTCACGACTCACTCCTGATCATCCGCAGCACGTCGTCACGCACCTGCTCCATGGTGGCGGTGTCCTTGCCCTCGGCGTTGAGCCGCAGCAGCGGCTCGGTGTTGGACGGGCGCACGTTGAACCACCAGTCCGGGTGCGCGACCGTCAGGCCGTCGAGGTGGTCGATCGAGACGTCGTCGTACCCGTCGTAAGCCGCCTCGATGGCGCGCAGGCGCAGGGCCTGGTCGCTCACCTCGGTGTTGATCTCGCCGGACGGCGCGTACCGCTCGTAGTCGGCCAGCAGCTCCGAGAGCGGCCGCTCGGACTCCGCGAGCGCGGCCAGCACGTGCAGCGCGGCGAGCATGCCGGAGTCGGCCCGCCAGAAGTCGCGGAAGTAGAAGTGCCCGCTGTGCTCGCCTCCGAAGATGGCGTCGGTCTCAGCCATCGTCGCCTTGATGTAGGAGTGGCCGACGCGGCTGCGCACCGGGCGGCCGCCGAGCTCCTCCACGAGCTCCGGGACGGCGCGACTGGTGATCAGGTTGTGGATGATGGTCGCGCCCGGCTCCTTGGCTAGCTCGCGGGTCGCGATCAGGGCGGTCAGGGTCGAGGGCGGGACCGCGGCACCCAGCTCGTCGACGACGAAGCAGCGGTCGGCGTCCCCGTCGAAGGCGAGACCGAGGTCGGCGCCCTCCTCGAGGACCCTCGCCTGGAGGTCGCGGAGGTTCTCCGGCTCGATCGGGTTGGCCTCGTGGTTGGGGAAGGAACCGTCGAGCTCGAAGTACATCTCGACGACCTCGACCCGGTCGCTGCCGAGCCGCTCGGCCACGGTCGGCATGGTCAGCCCGGCCATGCCGTTGCCGGCGTCCACGACGACCTTGAGCCGGCGCCCCTCGACGGGGGCGAGGCCCAGCAGGTGGTCGGCGTACGCCGCCAGCAGGTCCTGCTCGGTGATCGACCCGGTCCGCTCGCCGGTGATCTCCTCGCCCGACGCGACGAGGTCGCGGATCTCCGCCAGGCCGGTGTCCATCCCGATGGGCTGGGCCTCCGGTCGGCACATCTTGATGCCGTTGTACTGCGCGGGGTTGTGGCTGGCGGTGAACATCGCTCCGGCGTGCCCCAGGTGGCCGGAGGCGAAGTAGAGCTGGTCGGTCGAGGCCAGCCCGATGAGCACGACGTCCGCGCCGGCGCGGGTCGCGCCCTCGGCGAACGCCTGGGACAAGCCGGGCGAGCTCGGCCGCATGTCGTGGCCGATCACCACGGTGTCGGCCTCGGTCACCCGGACGAACGCCCCGCCGGTCCGGCGGGCCAGCTCCTCGTCCAGCTGCTCGGGGACCACCCCGCGCACGTCGTAGGCCTTGAAGATCTTCTGCAGGCTGTCGTCGTCAGTCGGTGCAGGCATGGCAGGAGCCTAGTGCCGCCGGAGTCGAGGACCAGTGGCCGGTGGTCGGCTACTCGACGGGTGCGAGCACGCGCAGGTGGCCGCGCTTGGTGCCTTGGGTCGGGTCGTCGCCCCCGTGCTGCGGGGGCGCGACCGGCTCGGGCGGGCGGGCTGCCTCGCGGACCGCGTCGGCCAGCGCCAGCAGGTCGTCGCTGGTCGGCTCGCCGGCGTGCGGGTCGGCGGCCAGCCGGAGCACCTCCCAGCCGCGAGGGGCGGAGAGCCGCTCGGAGTGCTCCTCGCACAGGTCGTACGCGTGCGGCTCCGCGTAGGTCGACAGCGGACCCAGCACGGCGGTCTGGTCGGCGTACACGTAGGTGAGCGTGCGGGTCGCCGGCCTGCCGCAGGCCGTCCGGGAGCACCGACGCTGGTTCACGGGAGCGACGCTACCCAGGGATCGGGGGGACGCCGATTAGGCTCGCGGCTATGAGCGCAGATGTGTCGGGGACCGGCGCGGGCCGTGTCCGGCGCCGGGACCGCCGCGGGCGCGGCCTGCGCGGCCCGGGCGTCCTGCCGACCGACCCCGGCACGCCGGCCGGTCGCACCTCCGGGGAGAAGTTCGACGAGGTGGCGCTCGGCATCGTGCAGGAGATCGACGAGCGCTGGTCGTCCCGGCTCGGCCTGCTCGAGTACGCCGTCGAGGACGCGCCCCAGCTGCCGGACGACTGGCACCCGGAGACCGTGCCGCTGTCCTCGCTGGTCCGCGGCGTCCGCGGCGAGCCGACCCGGATCGTGCTGTTCCGGCGCCCGATCGAGCACCGCTGCGAGACCCGCACCGAGCTCTCCGCGCTGGTGCTCACCGTGGTGGTGGAGCAGGTGGCCGAGCTCCTCGGGGTCGATCCCGAGCTCGTCGACCCGCGCTACGGGCCTGCCGAGTAGCGAGCGGTCAGCGACCCGGCCGGACGTTCGGGACGAGCCGCTCGGTCGGCACCGGGACCAGCGGGAGGACGGTCGCACCCGTGCTCTGCCCGGGCCGACCCGACACCAGCAGGGCCACGTGCACCGACGCGCGGTCCGGGGTCACCTCGACGAAGTCGGCATCCTCGGGCAGCACGACGACGCCCCCGGTGCCGGGAGTGGTCTCGACGGTCTCGGCGGCGAGCAGCTCGCCCGCGGAGTACGACCGGACCCGGACGGTCCCGATCGCGCTGGCCTGGCCGATGAGTACCTGCGCGTTGCCCGGCGGGACGAACGACGTCATCCTCGCGTCCCCGGCCGCCGCGGGCGCTGCGTGCACCAGGTCCCCGCCGACGACCGACCGCAGGGTGGCCGTGGCCGGGACGGTGGAGCGGACCTCGAGCCCGATCGCGCCGTCCTTGAGGGCCGTGCCCAGCACACCGCCGAGCCGGACCGTGGTGACCGACTGAGGACGAAGGGAGACCTCGGGCAGGTCCTCCGGGGCGAAGCTCGCGTCCTTGGTGACCACCCGGACCTGGGCGCGGCCCTCGTCCTCGGACGTGTTGGCCAGCACCAGCCGGTCGTCGCGCACCACGCCGGGCGCGAGACCGAGCAGCAGCTGGTCGGTGCCCGGCTCCGCCTGTCCGGGCAGCCAGTCGGAGGTCTCGGGGTCCCGACCGATGCCGGGGTCGACGTCCAGCACGCTCGCGGCGAGCCGACCCCGCGGGACCGCGACCTGGATCGCCAGCTGCGGGCGGCGGGGGAACACCTCGGCGAGGTCGATCACGAGCGTGCTGCTCCCGGGCACCTTGATGCCGCGCAGCGCGGGGACGTTCTTGGGGCCGTTCCTGGCCAGCACCGTGATGTCGGCGACGGCGGAGCCACGATCGGGGTTGGTCAGCGAGATCGTCGAGGAGTGCGTGGCGCCGGCCCCGACCCCGGTGAACCACGTGGTGGTGGCGGTGTCCGGACAGGTGAGGGCGGCCAGGCCCTGGGTACGCCAGCGGCCGGCCACCAGGCTGGTGGCCTGGTCGCCCGTCGCGACGACGAGGCCCTCGCGTCCGGACCGTCCCCCTGAGGCGGGGGTGTGCGGACGCACGGCCACGTCGGTGCCGGCGACGCTCACCTGGCCGCGCTTCGCCGCGGCGACCAGCACGGGCCCCGAGTCGGTGGGGCAGGCACGGACGGCCCGGTGCAGGGTCTCGCTCACCGGCGCCTGGGCCCGGTCCGGCGGCACGGTGGGCCGGACCAGGAGCAGCGCCCCGACCGTGAGGACCGGCAGCGCCAGGGCGATGACCGCCGTCGGGCTCACCCGCCGGCCCGTCGTACGGGCTCGGCTGCGCGGAGCGGGGGTCGGTGCGGACTCGGTCATGCGGACTCCTCCTGCCCGGTCTCCGAGCGCCGCCCGGAGCGGACGGTCGGCGCGGCGAGGACCGCGACGACGACGAGACCGACGCCCTGGAGGGCCAGCAGGCCGATCCTCGGCCACGATCGCGGACCGTCGACGGCCGCCGGGTCGACGGCCGGCCCGACCTGCCAGGCGCGGGTGCTCCGGCTCTCGGCGCTGGCCTGGCTCAACCCGGAGGTGGCGTCGAGCACCGCGGCGACCCGGCCGTCGGCCGGGTCCGGGAGGACGACGAACTCGATGCCGGCGTCGGCGAGCAGGCCGGCCACGTCGTCCTGGGGTCCGGCCAGCAGGGCACGGAGGTCGGAGGTGAGCCGGGGGTCGGGCGTGGAGAGGCTGAGGATCTCGTCCTCACCGAGCCGGGTGCCGTCCTGGCGGACGATCGAGTAGCGCAGTCCCTCCTCGACACTGCCACGCAGGACGAGGATGCCGCGGGCCTTGCTGGTGGCGGCCTCCTGGGCCATGTACGCCGGGATGCCGCTGTCGCTGCTCTGCTGCAGCTCGCCGGGCCCGTTGATGACGAACCAGCCGAGCCCGAGCAGCGGCACGAGACCGAACACGCTCGCGACGGTGAGGGCGACCGCCCGCCGCCACCCGCTCGCGACGGAGGCGGCGAGCCCGACCGCACCGAGCACCGCGGCGGTGACGAAGGCGGCCTGGAGGGCCAAGACGAGGAAGCCCAGCCCCGGCCCGGTGCTGATCACCGGCAGGTGCAGGGTCAGGAAGCCGAGCACCAGGGCGACGATGGCCGCCGCCAGGGCGACGATCCAGCACACGATGACCGGGATCCGGGTGCGAGCCGGGACCAGTGCGGCCGCGGCGGCGACGAGGACCGCGCCGCCCAGCCACCACGGAGCCCCGGCAGCGCCGACGTGCCCGGTCAGCAGGTCGACGTACCCGACCGTGGTCATCGGGAGGCGTCCCGCGTCGAGGAAGAGCGCCTCGCCGGCACCGCTCCACCACGCCGGCAGCCACCACGGGGAGAGCAGGACCGGCACGAGCCCGAGGCCCGCTACGGGCGGCCCCCACACCGAACGGTCCTTCATCAGCCGCGGGCTGATCCAGAAGGCGGCCCCGACCACGAGCACGCCCAGGACCAGGGCGAACCACCAGGTGAGCGGAGCGAACGCGGCCCCCACCGTGAGCAGCAGCGCGACCCGGAAAGCTGCGCGCCACCGGCGGTCGGCCTCCGGGTCGGCGAAGCCGAGCGCGGCGTGGGCCAGCCAGGGCAGCAGGGTCGTGACCGCGACGATGCCGAACCGTCCCTCGCTCCAGGCGCCGCTGGCCGCCGGGATGAGGGCGTACGTCGTCGCACCCCACAGCAGCAGCCACCGGTGGGCGCCCTCGGGTGCCACGAGCCGGGCCACGACGCGGAGGAACCGCCAGCCGCCCCAGAAGCTGAGGGGGGCGGCCAGCACCAGCAACGCACTGATCGTCGTCCCCGTGCCGAGGAAGGAGGCGGCCAGGGCGAGTGGCAGGACGTAGGGCGGGGCGGGCACTCCGGTGCCGGTCCCGAGGGCGTGCCAGCTCTCCAGGTGCAGCCGCCACCAGGCGCCGGCCGAGTCGGGCACCGGGGCCAGCGCCCCGCCGGCCACCGTCCCGAGGCCCTCGCGCGCCCCCACGAGGGCGAGCAGCACGAAGAGGGTCGAGAGCAGCGCGAAGGGATTGGTGAAGAAGCGGGTGACCAGGCTCTGCTCGTCGGTCCAGGCCTCGTCGGAGTCCGGGTCGTTCTCCGGACGCACCTTCCCAGCGGCGATCCGCCGACGCTCGGCGACGTCCCCGGCCTGGTTGGTGACCGCGGCCGCCAGGTCGCTGGCGAAGTCGAGCCCGTGCCGGTAGGGCAGCCACCAGGGGGCGAGCAGTCCGGGCGGGGTGGGGCTGCTCGCGCCGCCCGCCATGCGGCGCCGGCGTCGTCGGGCGAGGAGGATCGCCCCCGGCTTGCCGTACAGCGAGACCAGCGCGGCCAGCTCGTCGAGGGCCTGACCCACCTGGCGCAGCAGCATGAGGCCCACCATCCGCAGGATGGTGCCGACGCCGAGCCGGATGACCTGCCACGGCAGGGAGCGGCTCGAGGTGTTCACCAGCAGCGTGTAGAGCGCCGCGCGCCGCTCCTGGTAGTGGATGTGCCGCCCGGTGATCGGGGTCCGACGGGAGCCGCGGTGCGCCGCCTCCGCGTGGAAGACGACGGCCTGCGGGACGATGAAGGTCCGGTGCCCGGCCTTGGCCGCGCGCCAGCAGAAGTCGATGTCGTTGCCGAAGATCGGCAGGGCCGAGTCGAGACCGTTGAGCTGCTCGATCACCTCGCGCCGGACCAGCATCCCGGCGGTGTTGACCGCGAGCACCTCGCGCACGTCGTCGTGCTGGCCCTGGTCGTACTCCCCGCGCTCGAGGCCGGTCTCGCGCCGTCCGGTGCCGGAGATGGTGATCCCGAGCTCGAGGAGCCGCCGCAGGGATGGCCACTCGCGCAGCTTGGGTCCGAGGATCGCGGCTTCCGGCCGCTCCTGCGCCACCCGGAGCAGCTGCTCCAGCGCGTCGGGCGCGGGCCGGGAGTCGTCGTGCAGCAGCCAGATCCACTCCACCTGGTCACGGGCGTCGCCGAGGGCCTCGAGGCCGGCGTCGACGGCGTCAGGGTAGGAGGTGGAGCCGGGGACGACGAGCGGCTCGGTGCCGGTCGCGGACCGCACCAGCTCGACGCTGCGGTCGCGGCTGGTGGTGTCGACGCACACGACCTGGGAGACCGGCGCGGTCTGCTCCGCGATACCGGCGAGGACCGGCGGTAGCCAGCGCTCGCCGTTGTGGCTCACGAGCAGAGCAACGACCGCGGATGGCACGGGGGAAGACAGTAACGTGGGACCCCAGGCCCCGCCGATTCCCGGGCCGATTCCCGGGCCGATTCCCGGGCCGACTCCTGGCCCGATTACTGGCCCGATCACTGGCTTGGTTCCTGGTGGCCCGATTCCTCGCTGACCCGGCCGACCCCATCGACCGGGTCAGCGCGGAACCGGAGTCTCGGTCGTCGAGGGCCGCCGGCGACGTGCCGGCGGATCGAGACTCAGACCGCGCGCTTCTTGAGCTTGCGCCGCTCCCGCTCGGACAAGCCGCCCCAGATACCGAAGCGCTCGTCGTTCATCAATGCGTACTCAAGGCAGTCGCCCCGCACGTCGCAGGTGAGACAGACCTTCTTGGCTTCCCTGGTGGAGCCACCCTTTTCGGGGAAAAACGCCTCCGGGTCGGTCTGAGCGCACAAGGCACGCTCCTGCCAACCCGCCTCTTCGGCGTCCCCGTCGAGGAGAAATAGTTCTCGCACGACATTCGCCCTTTCGACCCGGTGTCTCGCGTCCCCGGAGGGTTCCGGTGAACGACACTGTTGGAATTACATGCCTGTCGTACCGCTCCCGTCAAGTGGTTCCGTGGTATTGCCGGAAGTTCTTCCAGTCCCCCACGCGGACCCGCGGTCTGTGGTACGGCACGCTTGACCCCATGAGGAGGCCGCGTTCCGTCACCGTTCTCTCCGGCGGGGTCGGCGGAGCACGCTTCGCCGCCGGCCTCCAGCACGCCCTCGCGGATGACTCCGAGGCCCGGATCACCGTCATCGCCAACACCGCCGACGACTGGTGGATCCACGGCCTCAAGGTCTGCCCGGACCTGGACACTCTCATGTACACGCTGGGCGACGGCATCGACCCCCAGCGCGGGTGGGGCCGCCGCGACGAGACCTGGAGCATCAAGGCCGAGCTCGAGAGCTACGGCGTCGACCGGACCTGGTTCGGCCTCGGTGACCGGGACATCGCCACCCACCTGGTGCGCACGCAGATGCTGGAGGCCGGGTACCCGCTGTCCGAGGTGACGCACGCGCTGTGCCGGCGGTGGCTCGCGCCGACGTACGGCGACGCGTTGCGCCTGCTGCCGATGAGTGACGACCGCGTGGAGACGCACCTGGCGATCGCCGACCCGGACTCCCCCTCGGGCCGTCGGGTGGTCCACTTCCAGGAGTACTGGGTCCGGCTCCAGGCGAAGGTGCCCGCCGAGGCGATCGTGGTCGTCGGCCTCGAGGAGTCGGCGCCGGCGCCCGGCGTGCTCGAGGCGATCACGGAGGCGGACCTCGTGATCGTGCCGCCGTCCAACCCCGTCGTGTCCGTCGGCACCATCCTGGGGGTCCCGGGCATCCGCGACGCCCTCGTGCGGACGCCCGCCCCGGTCGTGGGGCTCTCCCCCATCGTCGGCGGTGACCACGTCCGCGGCATGGCCGCCCAGCTGCTCCCCGTCATCGGGGTGGACGTCACCGCGGAGGCGGTCGGTCTCCACTACGCCGCGCGCTCCTCCGGCGGGGTGCTGGACGGCTGGCTGGTCGACACCGGCGACGCCGACGCGTTGCCGGCCCTACGGGCCGCCGGGCTGCGGGCCGAGGCGGTGCCGCTGCTGATGTCCGACCTCGACGCCACTGCCGCCATGGCCCGCGCGGCCATGGGCCTGGTCGCCGACGGGGTGTCGTGACCCGGCTCGAACGGCACCCTCGGCACACCTCGCTCCGGGCCTCGCTGCGCTCGTGTCCTCGCGAGCCGGCCTCGTGAGCCGGGTCTCGGCGTACTCCCCCGACGGCGTCGGCGAGGTCTCGCCCGGCACCGACCTGGCCGCCCTGGTGCTGGCGCACCTGGAGCCGTGCGACGGCGACATCGTGGTCGTGACGAGCAAGGTGGTGAGCAAGGCCGAGGGTCGCATCCTCGACGGGGACCGGGAGGAGGCGATCACGGCCGAGAGCGTGCGCCTGGTCGCGCGCAAGGGCCCGACCCGGATCGTCCGGACCCGGCACGGTCTGACGATGGCGGCCGCCGGGGTGGACGCCTCCAACGTCGAGCCCGGCCGGGTCGTGCTGCTGCCCGAGGACCCCGACGCGTCCGCCCGCGCCTTGCGTGAGGACGTGCGCGAGCGGGCGGGAGCCAACGTCGGCGTCCTGGTCACCGACACCGCCGGCCGGGCCTGGCGGGAGGGTCAGACCGACCTCGCGATCGGCGCCGCGGGGCTCCGGGTCCTGGAGCAGTACGCCGGCCGGCACGACACCTACGGCAACGAGCTGGCCGTGACCGCCCCGGCCGTGGCCGACGAGCTCGCCGGGCTGGCCGAGCTGACCAGCGGCAAGCTCGGGGGCCGACCGTTCACGCTCGTCTCCGGCCGCCCCGACCTGGTGCTTCCGCCGGGTGAGCACGGCCCGGGAGCCCGGGCGCTGATCCGTCCCGAGCACGCCGACCTGTTCGGCCTGGGCGCTCGCGAGGCAGTGGTCGCCGCGCTGGAGGCAGCTCCGCGCACCCGGGCGGCGTACGGGTCACCGGCCGGCCGCGAGGAGGCCGTCGAGGCGATCACCCGGGTGGCCGGCGTTGCTCCCACCGGGGAGGGCGACGGGCTCACCGTCCCTCTTGCGCCCGAGGCGGCCGCCGCGTTGGCCCATGCCCTGGGCTGGACCTGTGCCGTCGAAGGCGCGGCCGAGGGACGCGCCGAGGTCAGGTTTCACCCGCCGACTCCGTAGACTCTGCCCGCGACGCCCGCCGGGGAGCCCCGGACCGTCCGACTCCGACCCACCCGCCCCACTCCCTGCGAGGTAGATCCCCCGTGGCCAAGCCCAAGAAGTCCGATCGCCAGGCGGTCATCGACAAGATGCGCGCCGAGCAGCGCGGCGCCGAGCGCCGGCGCGGCTTCGCCATCGTCGGGGTCTGCGTCACTGTCGCCGTCCTGATCATCGGCGCCGCGGCGTACCAGCCGATCAAGGACTGGTGGGACCTGCGGCAGTTCAAGAGCATCGACCTCGCCTCGATCGGCGCACCGGCCTCGGCCTGCGGCGAGGTGACCACCCAGAAGGCGACCGGCAACCAGGAGCACGTCGAGCCCGGCACGCCGGTGACCTACCCCGACTCCCCGCCGGCCTTCGGGAAGCACTGGAGCGTGTGGGACTCCATCGACCGCAAGCTGTACACCGCCGACGACCGCCCCGAGCTCGGCGAGCTCGTCCACAACGAGGAGCACGGCTACACCCTCCTGTGGTTCGACCAGACGGTGGCCGACGACAGCGACCAGATGAAGGAGATCGAGGCGATCGCCTCGAAGTTCCAGAGCGACAGCAACCTGCGCAACAAGTTCAAGGCCGTTCCGTGGCTGAAGTCCGACGGTTCGGCCTTCCCGAACGGCCAGCACGTCGCGTTGACGCACTGGACCTCCGGCGCCAAGACCGACGGCGAGCAGGAGGGCGTGACGCAGTACTGCTCCCAGCCCAGCGGCGCCGCGCTCAAGAAGTTCATGCTCGACTACCCCTACACCGACTCGCCCGAGCCCACCGTCATGTGAGGCCGACCCGGCGGCCCCTGCACGGGGCGAGATGCCGGGTCGACGAGCTCAGGTGAGGTCGGTGTGGCCGCTGGCGCGCAGCCGCTCCACGATCGCCTTGACGTCCTGCGCGTGCTCGCGGGAGGTCACCAGGAGGGCGTCGGGGGTGTCGACCACGACCACGTCGTCGAGGCCCACCAGGGCGACCACCCGGTCCGAGGCCAGGTGCACCAGCCCTGAGGCCTCGGCGGCGTAGACCCGTCCCTGCTCACCCACGACGGTGAGCGCTCCGTCGTCCTGCTCGACGAGCGCGGCCAGCGAGTCGAAGTCGCCGATGTCGTCCCAGCCCAGGTCCGCGGGCACCGCTGCGACACGACCAGCCGCGGCTGCGGGCTCGGCCACGGCGTGGTCCAGCGCGATCCGGGGCAGGCTGCCCCACAGCCGGTCGAGCGAGGAGGGGTCGGCCGCGATCTGCCGCAGCTTCGCTGCGAAGTCGGGGTGCCACGTGCCCAGCAGGTCCAGGAGCACCCCGGGACGGACGACGAACATGCCGGCGTTCCAGCGGTAGCGGCCCGTCTCGAGGTAGCGCGCCGCCACGTCGGCGCTCGGCTTCTCGACGAACTGCTGGACCCGGACGACCCCCTCGTGCTCGTCGATCTCCTCGCCGAGCTCGAGATAGCCGAACGCGGTCGACGGGAAGGTCGGACGGATGCCGAGGGTGACCAGCCAGCCCGCGCGCGCGGCACCGACGGCCTGGATCACCGCGGTCCGGAACGCCCCCGGGTCGGCGATCTCGTGGTCGGCGGCGAAGCTGCCCATCACGGCGTCCGGGTGGTCGCGCTCGAGCAGCGCCGCGGCCAGGCCGACGGCCGCCATGGAGTCCCGCGGCGACGGCTCGGCCACGACCCGGTCGGGGTCGAGGTCCGGCAGCTGGGCGAGGACCTGGTCCCGGTGCGCTTCGCCGGTGATCACGAGCATGCGGCCCTCGACGAGCGGATCGAGGCGGTCGACGGTCGCCTGGATGAGGCTGCGCCCGGAGCCGGTGAGGTCGTGCAGGAACTTCGGGGTCGCCGCGCGGGAGAGGGGCCAGAGTCGGGTCCCGGCCCCGCCGGCGGGGATCACCGCCCAGAGGTCTCGCAGGGGCACCGTCCGCACAATAGTCGTGTCCCTCGATAACGTCTGGGGGATGGCGACGTTTCCCTCGGTGCTCCGGGCCCGGCTCGGCTCATCCCCCGCCGCGCCGCTGGTGACGTTCTACGACGTGCGCACCGGTGAGCGGACCGAGCTGTCGGTGACGACGTACGCGAACTGGGTCGCGAAGACCTCCTCCCTGCTGCTGGAGGAGCACGACGTCGAGCGGGGCGCGCGAGTTCGTCTCGACCTGCCCGCGCACTGGCTCGGCCCGGTGTTCCTCGGCGCCCTCTGGAACCTCGGGGCGGCCGCGGTGCTCGCAGAGGCGCCCGCGGACCTCGTCGTCACCGGCCCGGAGGGGATCGAGCGGGCGCGGACCACTGGAGCACCCGTCCTCGCCACCGCCTTGCACCCGCTCGGCCGGCCCTTCGAGGAGGCCCTGCCGGAAGGCGTCGACGACTTCGGGAGAGCCGTCTGGTCGCAGCCCGACGCGTTCACGCCGTACGACCCTCCCGAGGACGGCGACCTCGCAGTCGGGGGCGAGGCGACCACGACGCAGCACGAGCTGTGGTCGGCGGCCGCCGCCGGGAGTCTCCTCACCAGCGGCGGCCGCCTCTTCACCGAGGCGAACCCGGCTTCCCCTTCCGGTCTCGCCTCCTTCACCCAGCCGCTCGTTCTCGGCGGCTCGGTGGTCCTCGTGGCCGGCGACCCCGATCCGGAGCGGATCGACTCGATCTGCGAGACCGAGCGGGTCACCGACCGCAGTCGGTAGCCGGTTCTAGCCGGCCAGGTCGTAGGCCGACATCCCTTCTCCGATCACCCGGCGCTTCGCGAACCCGTGCGCGGTGCCCTGGAGCGCGAAGAGCCGACCGTCGCTCTTGCGCCGGGCGATGAGGTCGGGGCGGCCACCCGAGGACAGGTCGTGGACGCCGATCAGCCAGTCGTAGGTGCCGACCTTCGCGCCGAGCGACTCCGAGCCGCTGAGGCCACCGGGCCCGTTGCCGGTGTAGAGCCGAAGGCGTTTGCCGTCGCGGAACAGGGTGTCGGGAGCGCCGTCGCCGTCCCACAGGCCGACAGGGATCTGCGCGGCCGCGCTGATGGCCGAGTGCGCGACATAGCTCTTCTTGAACCCGGCCAACCCCCGGCCGGGGTAGAGCCGCATGCTGCCGCCCGAGGGCTGGCCCATGAGGTCCGGGTAGCCGTCCCCGGTCATGTCGCCGACGGCGGCGAGCAGCCGCACGCCGGAGAAACCGGACCCGATCCTGGTCGCGGGGGCGAACTTCCGCCCACCGCTGCCCCGGTGCAGCAACAGGTCGCCCCCGGTTCGGGTGATCACGTCGGTGTAGCCGTCGCGGTCCCAGTCGCCGGCCGTGAGCAGCTGGTCGACACCAGCCAGGTGCAGGTTGGTGCGGATCCGCGGCGCCAGGTCGATCGTGCCGGAGTTCGGGTACACGTACAGGTCGGACCCACGGCGCCCGATGACGTCGGGCAGCGGGTCGCCCATCGCCTGCACCCCCGCCGAGGCCCAGCCGATCTTGGCGAGGCGGTCGTACGGCCCGCGGCCGGCGCCGTAGCTCCTGTCATCGAGGAGCGGCTTGACCTGGCCGGCGCCGTCGGCGGTCTTGACGAACAGGTCGGGGCGTCCGTCGCCAGTGAAGTCCCCGAACCCGGTGATGGAGGTCCACGTCCCCCAGGAGCCCGCGACGGGGACCGGGGCCGCGAAGCCGGAGCCGGTGCTGGTGAGGCGGTAGAGGGTGTTCCCGCTGCGCGCCACCAGGTCGGCCAGGCCGTCCCCGTCGATGTCTCCGGCACCGGCGAGGAGGTCGTAGGACCTCCAGCCGCCGTCGAGCCGCGTGCGGTCGAAGGCGCCACGCCCGTTGCCGAGGAACAGCGCCGGTGCGTGGGTGCTCGTGCTGCGGCCGACCAGGTCGGCGTCGCCATCTCCGTTGACATCGCCCGCGGCGGTCAGCAGGTCGTAGCCGTCGAGGACGGAGGTCTGCTTGATCGGGTCACCGAAGCGGCCGTGCCCGTCGCCGGGCCGCACGGTGGCCTCGCCGTTGCTCGTGCGGACGACCAGGTCGCCGACGCCGTCGCCGGTCAGGTCCGGCGACGCGACGACCGCGTCGGTGCCGGCGAAGAAGCCGGAGGTGACGGTCGCCTTGCCGAACCCGGACAGACCACCCGTGGGCAGGATGAACCCGCGGCCGTCGCTCGCCCGGCGTACGACGATGTCGGGGTAGCCGTCGCCCGCGAGGTCGGACTGCAGGGTCCGGCCGGCCCAGCCGTTCTGGTCGGCCTCGGCGTACTGGCGGATCAGCGGCAGCTTGGCATAGAGGTAGCGGCCCGGGCAGGCGGTCTGACCGGCGTCGCGGTGCCCGTTGATGGCCTGGAAGTACTTGCTGCCGACCCACTGCCTGGTCGAGGCGGCGTCCACGCCGTGCAGCGAGAGCTTCCAGGCGAAGAGCGTGCCGTAGGCCTGGAGCATCACGTCCCGCGGCTGCCTGATGTCGTAGTTGCCGATCGCCGACATCGCGAAGGCGTAGTCGTTGTAGTTGAGGGTGTGGGCACCGACGACCGGACGGTCGACACCGCCGTACCGGCCTTCCCAGATCCGGCCGAACCGGTCGACGAGGAAGTTGTAGCCGATGTCGCTCCAGCCGCGTGACTGCGTGTGGTAGGCGTAGATGCCGCGCAGGATCCCCGGCACCTCGGCGCGGGTGTAGTCGTTGGCGTTGACCGTGTGGTGGACGAACGCCGCGTGGACCTCGTAGTAGTGCAGCGAGGACTTGTCCCGCAGCCGTTCGTCGGCGCCCCACTGGGCCCGTGAGTAGATCACCGGCTTGGGCGTGTACGTCGCCAGGGCCTGCTGCTTGGCCGCGCTCGGGGCGCTCGTCCGCATGGCGTCGTTCGAGCCGTCGGCTCCGTCGAGCCTCGCGGTGTCGATGGCCGGGGCCTCCAGCGCGGAGGCGCTCGGACGCCCGGGGGCGATGACCGAGAGGGACATGCCGCTGGGCGGGGTGCCGTCACCGACCGAGCGGACCTGCACACGGTCGACGTCACCGACGAAGGTGACGTCGGTGCCGGGGAGGGCGTGGCGGCCCTCGCGGCTGTCGGGGTCGGGCGCGTGGTCGGGGTCGTAGTCCAGGGACTGCCAGTCGCTCCAGGCGCCGTCGGCCAGGGAGCGCACCTCGAAGGACAGGTCTCCCTCCGGGATCGTCCGCCCTTGCTGCCACGTGACGCCGACGCCACCGAAGCCGGTGACCGGGAGGGCCTTGGTGGTGACCTCGACGGCCCCGCTGCGCAGGGTCGTCCGGCGTGCGTCGAGCGAGCCGGACGTGACCCGGGCACCGGCCGGCGCGGTCATCGAGTAGTGGGTGATCCTCGCGTCCGTCGTCACGGTGGGCACCTTCGAGGGCCGCTGCGCCTCACGGGTGTACGCCGAGAGGCCGAGGCGGTCGGCTGCCTGGGCGGGTGCGTGACCCGGGGTCTCACGCACCACGTCGAGGGTGAGCACGCTGGCGGCGGGGGTCAGCACCGCGAGCACCGCCCCGAGGGCCAGCAGCTGCTGGCATCCGGTGACGTAATGGGCTTGCTTCGAACGCATCAGGAGTCTCCAGTGCAAGGGGAAGTTTCACACGGGCAGACAACATTCACTCCTGTCACACTGGTCACCGCAAGCGGAACTGAGTAACTACAAACTTGTAATTTCTACTCGACACGCCGACGAACACGAGAAATGTCAAGCATCCGGGGCACACGGGACCGCTCGCGCCCCCCGCTGCTAGCCTGCGGGCTCGCCCGACGCCACGCAGAGAGGGGACCGATGGCCGGCCGTCTGCTCGCCCGCCTGCCGGGGCGTCACATGGGCCGGCGTACCCGCCGCGTCTACCTGCACATCGGCGCCATGAAGACCGGCACGACCTACCTGCAGGGGTTGATGGAGGCGAATCGCGCCGAGCTCGCGGCCGACGGAATCCTGTTCCCAGGGCAGCGCTGGAACGATCAGCACCTGGGTGTGCGAGAGCTCATCTTCGACACCGAGGACCCGGAGGTGGGCAGCATCACCCACGGCAAGTGGGACTCCCTGGTGCACGAGATCCACGCTCACCCGGGCCGGGCCTCGGTCCTGTCCATGGAGTTCCTGAGCTACATCGACTCGGCACGTGCCCGGACGGTGCTCAGTTACTTCGACGACTTCGAGGTTCACGTCATTCTCGGCATCCGGGACGCGGAACGCGCCATCCCGGCTCAGTGGCAGACGGCGGTGTCGAACGGTTCCCGGCTGACCTTCCAGAAGTTCGTGCGGGGTGCTCGCTACGTACGTCACGGCCAGCACTCGCCCCAGGGCCGCGGATCGCACCTGTTCCAACGGACCCAGGGCATCCCGCGCATGCTCGAGGTCTGGCGCCCCTTGGTCGGCCCCGATCGCCTGCATGTCTTCACCGTCCCGCCCTCCGGTTCGGACCCGTCACTGCTGTGGAGCCGCTTCGCCGAGATCGTCGACGTGGACCCTGCCGTCGCCATCGTGCCGACGACGGTCGCCAACCCGTCGCTCGGGCACCCCTCCAGCGAGCTCATGCGGAGGATCAACGTCGCGCTCGGTCACGTGCCCAAGGTCGACTACTGGACCGTCGCCGCGAACAACCTCGCCTTCCGCATCCTCCGCGCCAGGGCCGGCATGGAGCGACCCGTCCGCCTGCACCGGCCCGGCGTGCGGCTGGCGCGCGAGTGGAACGGGGTCGTCCGTCAGGCGGTCGAGGACCACGGCGTCCCCGTGACCGGCTCACTGGAGGACCTGCCGATCGGTCCCCCGGCGGACGAGAACCTGCCGACACGGCTGTACGAGCCGTCACCTGAGGAGCTGTTGGCTGCCGCGGACACGGCGATCGACGGGCTGCTGGAACTGCGCGCGGAGTTCAGCCGGGACGCGGGGCTGCCCGAGCCGCCTCGCGGCCCCCACGCCGCCTGGGAGGATGCCGTTGACCCGGTAGGGGCCGCGGTGGCAGAGGTCGTGCACCGCATGCGAGAGTGCATGGCCCTGCGGCCGGCATCCCGAGGATCAGCGGAGTGAGAGGCGCAGCCCCCGAGGTGCCCGCCGAACGCCAGGTTGGCCGTCCTCGGCACCCTGAGCCCGGCGCGGATGCGCGCTGCTAGCCTGCGCATTCGTCGCCCCGCACGCTCCCAGAGGATTCGATCAGAGGATTCGATGCCCAGCTCGCTGCTCGACCGCGTCCTTCGACGGCGCTCTCCGCGGGTGTACCTGCACATCGGCGCCATGAAGACCGGGACGACGTACCTGCAGAGCCTCCTGGGCGCCAACCGCGCCGAGCTCGAGGCCGCCGGAGTCCTCTTCCCCGGGCAGAAGTTCACCGACCAGAGCCGCGCCGTGCGCGAGATCCTCTTCGAGGTGAAGGACCCGCTCGTGCGCGCCCGGACCCGCGGCAAGTGGGCCGCCCTGGTCGCGCAGGTCCGGGCCCACCGTGGCCGGTCCGCGATCCTGTCGATGGAGTTCCTCAGCTTCGCCGACACCGAGAAGGCGACGAAGGTCGTGGAGTCCTTCGAGGGGCTCGACGTCCACGTGATCCTCACCGTGCGCGACGCCGAGCGCGCCATCCCCGCCCAGTGGCAGACCAGTGCCCGCAACGGCTCCCGCGTGACCTACCAGAAGTTCGTGCGGGGGGCCCGCTACGTGCGGCACGGCAAGCACGCGCCGCGGGGCCGCGGCTCCCACCTGTTCGAGCGCACGCAGGGCATCCCCCGCATGCTCGAGGTCTGGGTGCCGCTGGTCGGGCCGAAGAACGTCCACGTGATCACGGTCCCGCCGAGCGGCTCGGACCCCGCCCTGCTGTGGCAACGGTTCGCCAAGGTCGTCAAGGTCAAGCCCAAGGTGGCCCAGCGGATGCCGGAGGCCGCCAACCCCTCCCTGGGGCATGCGTCGAGCGAGCTCCTGCGCCGGGTCAACAAGGTGCTCGGCAAGGTCCCGCCGGTGGACTACTGGAAGGTGGTCAAGGGCCAGCTGGCCCGCGGCATCCTCGGGGCCCGCGCCGGTCAGGAGCGGCCGGTCCGGCTGCACCGCGGCGGCGTGCGGCTCGCACGGCAGTGGAACGGCGTGGTCCGCGAGGCGATCCAGGAGCACGGCGTCGACCTGGTCGGGTCGCTCGACGAGCTCCCGCTCGGGCCACCGGACGCGGACCTGCCCAAGAAGCTGTACAAGCCGAGCGAGGAGGAGATCCTCGACGCCGCCACTACGGCGTACGCCGGGATGCTCCGCCTGCGCGAGGAGTACTCCGCGCGCGCCGGACTGCCGGCCCCGGAGCGGCCGGCGCAGCCCGACTGGCGGGCCGCCGAGGAGCCGGTCGACGCCGCGGTCGCGGACGTCGTCGCGCTCGTGCGTGAGTGCATGGAGCTCCGGCACCGGTTCCCGGACCCGGAGGACGACACCGAGGCCGACGCGGACGACGAGGAGGACTCTGCTGACGACGTCAGCTAGGACGTGGGGCTGACGACGTCAGCTAGGACGTGGGGCTGACGACGTCAGCTAGGACGTGGGGCTGCCGACGTCAGCCGAGACGCGCCACGAACGCGCGGACCTGCTCGGCCACCGCCGCCTCGTCCAGGTCGAGGTGCTCGAGGATCGTGTATCGGTCCGGACGCGTCTCGGGTGCGGCCACGACGGCCGTGACGAACTGCTCCTCGGTCAGTCCCAGCTGCTCGGGGCCGCGAGCCAGGTCGTGGCGCGTCAGGCACCCGGCGAGCTGCTCGAACAGCACGTCGTCCCCCCGCAGGTGCGTCGCGAACAGGGCGCCGACGCCGGCCAGCTCGCCGTGGTTGGAGACGCCCGGGTGGAGCTGGTCGATCGCGTGGACGATCTCGTGGCACGCGCCGCTGCACGGGCGGGAGGTGCCGGCCGCCGACATCGCCATGCCGGACAGCACCAGCGCCTCGGCGAGGGTGGTGAGGAACGCGTCGTCCTCCACGCCGTCGCTGCGGTGCAGCAGGGCCTCGGCGGCGACCCGGGCGAACGCCACGGCGAGCCCGTCGACCGGCTCGGCCCGCTCACGGTGAGCGAGCTCCCAGTCCGCGATGGCGGAGAGGTTGCTCAGGGCGTCCCCGATCCCAGCGGTCACCAGGTGCCGCGGTGCGGCCTTGACGTAGTCGAGATCGACCACGACCGCCAGCGGCAGCGCCACGCCGTACGAGCCCTTGCCGTAGGGGTGCTCGAGGCTCGCCACCGGCGAGCAGACGCCGTCGTGGGCCAGGTTGGTCGCCACGGCCACCATGGGCAGCCCGGCCCGGGTGGCGGCGTACTTCGCGACGTCCAGCGTGCGACCCCCACCGATCCCGACGATCGCGTCGTAGCCCCGCTCCCCCGCCGCCGCCTGCAGCTCGCCGGCGGACGCCAGGCTCGCGTCCTCCACCTCGAACACCGAGGCCTCGGGCAAGGAGTCGCGGATCCGGTCCCAGATCTCCTCGCCCTGCGAGGGTCCGACCGCGACCAGGACGCTGCCGGTGGTGGAGATGAAGCGGTCGTGCAGGAGCGCGTCGAGGGTGTCGACCGCCCCGGCCCGGATGTCGAGGAACACCGGGCTGGAGAGCATCCGGCTCAGTAGCGGCACGCGATCTCCCGTGCCCGGGCGAGGTCGGCGTGGTCGTCGACCTCGACCCACGAGGTGCCGCTCGGGATGGCGGTGACACCGATGCGGTGGCCGCGGTCGACCATCTCCTGGTAGCCGTCCTCGTAGTACAGGTCCGGGTTGCGCTCGAAGGTCGCCTGGAGCGCGTCCTCGAGCCGCGGTGAGGCGGTCGGCTCGATGAGAGTCGCGCCGATGTACTCGCCGTACGCCGTCGCGGGCTCCATCAGCTTGGTGATCCGGGTCAGGGCGCCGTCCTCGCCGACCTGCACCTTCATCTCCTCCTCGGCCAGCGACTTCTCGGTGTCGAGGGCCAGGAGGACGTCGGGGCCGCGGTTCGACAGGAGCGCCTCCTCGACCGACACCGGGTGCACGGTGTCGCCGTTGACCATGAGGACGCCCTCGGTGAAGTGTTCGCGCGCGAGCCACATCGAGTAGGCGTTGTTCCAGATCTCGGCCTTGTCGTTGTGCACCAGGGTCAGCTCGACGCCGTACCTCTGCTCCAGGTCGCTCTTCCGCTCCTCCACGGCCCCGGCGGCGTACCCCACCACGACCACCACGTCGCGCAGGTCGACGGCCGCGAGGTTCCGCAGAGCGATGTCCAGGATGGTGGTGTCGCCGTCGACCGGCACGAGCGCCTTGGGCAGGGTGTCGGTGTAGGGGCGGAGACGCCGTCCGGCGCCGGCCGCCAGGACCATTCCGATCACAGGGGGTTCCTCGGTCTCTGGGGGTCGGGTCAGCGGGTGCGGGGGAAGATCTTCTCGGCCTCGAGGACCTTGCCTCGAGCGAGCCGTTGGGCGGTCACCCGGAAGTTGTTGCCGCCGCTGGGCATGATCGTGTCGTCGCTGCCGTGCTCGGCGAGGCTCCAGCCGGTGCCGAGCGCCAGCAGCGAGGCGTGCTTCGCGCGGTAGTAGTCCTCGTCGATCTCGAACGCGACGCCCGCGGCGCCGCACGCGGCCGAGAGCAGGTGCAGGTGGAAACGGGAGGTCAGCCAGATCTGGCGGGGCCTGGCCGGGAACGGCTCGGCCCACAGCTGGACGAAGGGGACGAAGTTCTCCTCCGGGATCAGGTCGCTCAGCTGCTCGAAGGCGACGCGGTCGCCCCCGGGGATCGCCTCGACGTACCGGACCGTGCGACCCTGCGCCACGTCACTGGTGAGGAAGGCCCGGATCTGCGCGAGGTTGCCCTCGAACGCCTCGTCGTTGGCGAGGTCCCGCTGGAGGTCGACCCAGATCTCGCCCTTCTCCTCCGACGACCCGGCCGTCGGGCGGGTGTTGAATCCGGGCAGGGCGCCCATCCCGAGGAAGGCGTCGTCCGGCGACACCGGCACGCCGGCGAGGTCCGAGCTCTCCTGGTCGCGCACGGTGGCGTAGTCGAACTTCGACAGCATCTCGCGCACGAACGCGGCGTCGCTCGATGGTGTGAGCCCCAGCCCCGTGGTGGTGACCGGGGCGCCGGAGAGCTCCCCGAGGGTGACTGCGGCGCGCAGCAGCTGGATGTGGGCCGGCCAGTGGGTGGTGACGTGGCCGCCACCGATGAGGTGGATGCGGGTGACCTTGCGCAGCTCCAGCAGCGCAAAGTCGTACAGCGGCGACCCGAGGTCGCGGAAGAGCGAGTCGATCTTGGTCGCAGCCTCCTCGACCGGGAGGTCGACGACCTCCCACACCATGCGCCACATGACGTCGGTGGTCCGCAGGTTGGGGTGCAGGCCCTCGAAGAGGATCGCGGCGAGGCCGGGCTTGGGGCAGTCCAGGACGACGGGGACGTCGGGATGCCGCTCAGCGAGGAACCGCAGCCAGCTGGCGGCGATGAACTCGTCCCCGAAGTTCGGGTGGCCGCTGGTACCGACGAGGTAGAACAGCTCGGGCTTGTCGGACGTCACGGGGGCAGGGCTCGATCCATTGGTCTGCGACACGCAGGAACCCTAGCAAGGCACGGGGCCCTGGTCGGAACCGCCGCAGCGGCTCGGCTCGGCTGCGCTACCGCCCCGACGAGGCGGTGCTGCACACGTTCGCGTGCTGACGGAAGCAGCCTCGCCCGAGCAGGGTGAAGTCCGAGACGAGCGGCCGGTGGTCCGAGGAGAGGCCCATGAGGATCCGGAGGTCGTCCGCGGTCACGCTGCGCTTGTCGAGGCTGAACACGTAGTCGATCAGCCGCTTGTCGAAGCCGCTCGGGAGGACGTGGGTCCCGGTCGTGGGCACCTTGACCTTCTGGTAGCTGCTCGTGACACCGATCGAACCCAGGGCGACGTAGGGGAAGATCGGAGCCTTGGCCACGACGTCGCCTCGGTAGTTCACGTTGAAGTCCCCGGTGACGAACACCAGGCCGCCGGTGCTGGCCTGGAGCTCTTGGACGAGGGCGACCAAGCCCTCCATGTTCTTGCGATAGATGGCCAGCCGCCGGGTCATGTTGTTGGTGCCGCCGTCGCCGGCCTGCACCGTCGGCACGAAGTGGCTGTTCAGCACCGAGAGCTGCCGACCGGTGCCGAGGTCGCGCAGCGACACCCAGGTGATCCACTTCGCGTGGATCGTGCTGGGGCCGGCGCCCTTGGACCCGACGTAGGTGTCCTCGGTGACCTTCCGCATCCCCGACCCGAGCAGCGTGTACTTGTCCCGACGGAAGAGGATCGGCTGGCCCCCGGGCACGGCGGCGACCGGCATGTAGGTGTCGTAGAGGCAGCCGTCGCAGTCCACGAAGTGCTTGCGCACGGCCTGGCGGCGCTTCCAGCTGGACATCTCCTGCAGCGCGATGACGTCCGGGGCCTGATTCCCGGTGATCGACTTCAGGTCGCGGACCGTGCTCTTGACGCGGACGTCCGCGGAGACGTTGTAGGTGACGATCCGCAGGGCCGAGGTCACCGGCTCCCCCTTCGCCTTCTTCGCCGATGCCACCCCGGAGGTTCCGAGGAGCGCGACCCCGCTGACCATCAGCGCGAGGGCGATCAGCAGGGCGAAGATGCGGGGACGGCGGGTCCGGTCCGAGGTCATCGGGACTCTCCTTGGCAGGTCCGGCGTGTCGGTGCCGGGATTCGGGGATGACGCGTGCTAGCGAACGCGTGAAACCGTACCTGTCGAGATCCCACCTGTCACCAGAACCACAGAAGTCACTCCTGCACCAGAGGGCAGGGGTCAGTGTGCGCGCCACCGGCGCAGGCGCCGGTAGCCGTCGCGAGCCCTGCCCAGGAGCGGGCTGCGGCTCGCCGACTGCGACACCGCGAACCGGACCGGCCGTTCGCGCGCTGCGCGCAGCAGGTCCTCCCCGCGGGTGCGCCGGTTGAGCGCGACCAACAGGTCGGCGATCACCTTGACGCTCTCCTCCAGCAGGCCGGCCGCGTCCGGGTCGGCGTACCCTGCGTCCGAGGTGGCCGACGGGGCCGGGACCAGATCAGCCAGGTCGCCCACGACGTCCACGCCGGAGGCGTGCAGGCGGGCGGCGATCCGCTCCGACTCGGAGCGGGCGAAGGCTGCGTCGTCCGCGGCCAGTCGCACCGGGGCGCCCGGGTGCTGGGCCATGATCTGGTGGGCCAGCACGTTCTTGACCACGCGCGGATAGGGCCCGGGCAAGGGGAGCCGGTCGCCGAGCTCGGCGTTGACCCGGCGGAGCAGCTCAGCGGCGTCGAGGCTGAGGGACGAGTTGGAGCGCCCCTTCTCGAGGTCGAACGGCTCCGGGTCGAGCCCGAGCAGCCCGGCGAAGCGCTCCCACAGCAAGGTGCTCGACCCGCCGGCGGGCGGGACGGTGACGACGTGCACGCGCTCGGGCGGCAGCGCCGACCCCCACCGCTCGAGGACGTCGGCGAAGTCCTGCACCTGCCAGAACCAGGTCGTGCGCGCCTCGTCCTCGCGGAGGTTGCGGACGAAGTCGGGGAACGTCGCGGTCGAGCGGTGCTTCACGTGCTCCTGCCACTCGGCGGTGATCTGCCGAGCGAGGTCGCGGGCGGTCAGCACCACGTGCACCTCGGCGTCCGGACCCCACGACGTCACGGCCTTCCTCGCCTGCTCGGCCGTCGCCGGCGCGAACAGCTCGTGGGAGAGCAGCACCGTGTCGGAGCGCCCCTTGGTCTGGTCGACGACGCGGTTCCACATCCCGAGCGCCCGGGTCGGGTGGTGCGGGCGGTCGGAGACGCCCCGTAGGTCGAGGGCGGCGAAGTAGTGGTCGAGGAAGCGGTTCATCGGCAGGTGCACGCCCTGCTGCTGGGCCAGCTCACGCTGGGACCAGAGGACGTTCTGCAGGAAGGTGGTGCCGGTCTTGGGGCTGCCGACGTGCAGGAAGACGCGGGGGCTCACCGACGACCTCGATTCCGTAGCCGAGCGGCCACCGCGGACAGGCGGGAGCGGCTCGTGCGAGCGGCCTCTCCCCGGGACGCCTCAGTATGACCGCCCTCGTCCGGCCGCGGTTGCTTGGCCTTCTTCGGCATCCGGTCGGCCAGGAGATCGGCCAAGGCGGTGGTCGCGGCGTCCGCGAGCGCGTCCCCGGACAGCGACGACGGGTCGACGGCGTCGCCTCCGTCGACGTCGGGGACCAGCTCGGCCAGGTCTCCGTGGACGCGGTACCCGGCCTCCTCGAGCTGGTGGTTCTGGGCTCGCGCGAAGTCGTGCAGCTGCTGGAGCAGGTCGGGGCTGCACCGCGCCGGTGGGGACTTCTGCCGGGTCAGGGTGCCTTGGGAGAACTGGCGCTTGACCAGCTTGGCGTAGTGCGGCTGCGGCACCCGGTCGCCGAGCTTGTCGTTGACCCGGCGCAACAGCTCGGCCTGCGCCGAGCCGAGGGTCTGGTTGGACCGCGAGCCGGCGTCGGCGGTGATCGCCCGGCCGTCGTACCCGACGGCACTGCCGAAGCGCTCCCAGAGCAGCTCGGGCGGCGCACCCCGGGGCGGGGCGACGACCACGTGGACGTGGTCGGGTGCGATGCCGGCCCCCCAGCGCTGGAGGACGTCGACGGCGTCCTGCGCGCGCCAGAAGGTCCCGCTGCTCCGGTCGGAGGCCATGCGCTCGGCGATGCCCTCCTCGAACTCACCGAAGCTGAGGGTGGAGCCGTTCTTCACCCGCTCCTGCCACTCCGACGGCACCTGCCGCCCGAGGTCGCGCGCGGTGTAGACCAGGTGCAGGTCGATCCCCGCGAGGTCGGTGAGTGCCCGGTCGGCCTGCCGCTGCGTGCACAGCGACAGCAGCTCGTGGCTCATCACCCACGTGTGCGAGCCCTGCCGCGCCTGGTCGCACAGCCGCAGCCAGACCTCTTGCACGTGGGCAGGATCCATCCCCCAGAACTTCTCCGACCCCCGCAGGCCGATCGCGGCGTGGAACATGTCGCGCGGGTGCTCACCCACGCAGCGCACCCCGACCTCGGCCAGCTCAGCCTTGCGGTTCCACAAGGAGCGCTGGAGGAAGGTGGTGCCACTCTTGGGCGCGCCGACGTGCAGCACGACGCGGGTAGGTGACATGGGACCAGGGTGTCAGACCGGGTGGTAGCTCCGGTCATGGCTCTGGGTCCTCGTGGACCCGGAGGGAGCCGGGATCCGCCGCGAGTGGTTCTTGATCATCGTCCAGTCGCCCATGTACCGGCCGTACGCCGGCTTCGAGTCGATGTTGAGAGTGATCTCGTCGCCCCTCGACAGCGAGCCGGCGACCCAGTTCTGCGACCCGGTCCAGACCTGGTAGGCCGAGTGGTCGCGTCCGACGGTGCCCTTCACCAGGACGTACTTGGCGTGGGTGCGGATCTCGTTGAAGCCGTCGTCGTTGAAGTCCCACCGGCTGTCGTAGAGGTCCACGACGCCGGCCTTGGCAGCGTTGCGGAGCCGCTCGGCGATGGCCCGGGAGGGTGCGCCGTAGATGATCGAGACCTGGCACCCGCTGTGGGCCAGGTTGAGAAGCTTGTTGAGCAGGTAGTCGCCGCGATAGCCCTTCCAGTAGAACATCGAGACGTGGACCTGGGTGCGGCCCAGAGCGCTCGAGCACCGGATCTTGTTCAGGTCCTGCAGCGTCGGATCGTTCCTCTTCGACGCGTGCCGCATCGGGAAGAAGCGGGAGGTGTAGGGCCCGTCCCTGACCTCGACCTTCTTGTCCCCGGCCTTCGTGTCCCGAGTCATCTCCCGATGGATCGCGGCGTAGACGCGGTAGCTCTTCGGCCGGTTGTTCATCACGAACAGGTCGTTCCAGCCCAGCAGCGCCCCGCCCCGGTTGAGGTTGGAGGAGCTCTCCATCACGACCTTCTTGGCCTTGCCCGTGTGGGAGAAGAGGTACATCTTGCTGTGCATGTTGCCGCCCTTGCCGCGACACGAGCCGTTGCAGCGCTTGACGTAGCTGCCGTCCTTGCCCCACGTGACCTCGGTGTCCCCGGGGACGATCCGGACGCTCTGCCGCGCGGCCTCGACCGACATCAACGGCTTGCCGTACCGGTGGGCGTAGTAGGGCAGCTGTCGCTTCGCGGTGCGCGTACCGCGCTCCAGCGTGCCGTCGGCGGTCGTGCGGTTGGCGCGCAGCTTGCGGTTGCAGGGGCCGGCCTTGGGCTTGCTGTCGGCCATGCCGTCGCCGTTGGTGTCCTTGACGTTGTCGGCGTTCAGCGCCTTGATCAGCCGTCGGGAGTTCCGGTTGTCGATGTCCTCGTCGAGGATCACCCGCACCTGGACGTGCCGGCGGCAGGCGTCGATCAGGTCGGTCACCGCGATGCTCCGGTCGAGCAGGAAGCTCGTCACCATGATCACCGGGTGCGGGTCCTTGGCCGTCGGGCGCGTGTTCTTGATCGCCTTCTCGATGGTGGTGAGGATCCGGTAGTGCTCGGCCTGGGTGCCGAAGTGGTTCGGCTTGTTGAAGGTCGCTCCCTGCGGGGGCGCGTACGCCATCGCAGTGAAGCCACCACCGGTGCAGAGCAGCAGGATGGCGATCGCGAGGACGAGAGCGCGACGCAGTGCAGGCATGAGGAATCTCCGAGCCGATCGAGGACAAACCGTCGTCACCATACCTGCCGGGACGCCGAATCCACGTTCGACGGACCGTTCGGGGACTTGCCCAATCGGGCAGGTTTGCGGGCCGTCGGCACGAATCATGAGAATCCCACCGGGCCGGTTATCCTCTGCTGAGCACCAGCAGGGCAGCCGGTGCGGAGCCATCATCGACGGGACGACGCATGCGCGACGAACTTCCCGGCGCCGAGTCCGCGGACGAGTCGCCGACCGAGCAGGGGGCCGGTGCCCACCGCGCCCCCCGCACGCCGCGCCAGAAGCTCCTGTCCTGGCTCCAGCCGATCGGCGCCGTGGTCCTGCTCCTGCTGATCGCCTCCACCATCGTCTGGCCCAAGCTGAGCGACGCCTCCCACGAGACCGCGACCGAGGGACCCGGGCCGAGTTCCCGGCCCAGCTCGGTCGAGACCACTCCCGCGCCGACCGCGACCGGGGCCGCCCGTCCGCCGACGAGGTACAAGGTGGTCGCGGGCGAGACCATCAAGGTCGACCGGGCCTGGCGGGCCGAGCAGCTGCGGAAGAAGGTGCAGGAGAAGCGGCGCAAGGAGATCCCCCCGCCGCTGACGTTCCGGATCGCGAGCTTCAACGTCCTCGGCTCGAGCCACACCGGCGGCGGCGGCAACAAGCCGGGATACAACAACGGTGCGGCCCGGATGGGCATCGTGGTCGACCTGCTGCGGGGCCAGGGCGTCGACGTCGTCGGCTTCCAGGAGTTCGAGCCGTCGCAGTTCTACGCCTTTCGCAACCGGACGGGCTCCTCCTGGGGCGTCTACCCGGGCATGTCGCTCGGGACCAAGGGTGTGCGGAATTCCGTCGCGTGGAACACCTCGGTGTGGCAGGCCGTCGAGACCCACACCACGACCATCCCCTACTTCCGCGGCAACCGGGTCCTCATCCCCTACGTGCTGCTGCGCAACCCTGCGACCGGCCGCGAGGCGTGGTTCATCAGCATCCACAACCCGACCAGCAACGCCCAGCGAGGGAACAACCAGGGCTGGCGCAACGTCGCCACCAACATCGAGCGCAACCTGATGATCCGGCTGCACGCCGACGGGACCCCGGTCTTCCTCTCCGGTGACTTCAACGAGCGCAACGAGGCGTTCTGCAAGATGACGTACGGCGGTGCGCTGCAGTCGGCCAGCGGCGGCTCGGGCGGTCCGCCGTGCCAGCTGCCCCCGAACCTCGGCATCGACTGGGTCTTCTCCAGCACCGACGTGGCGTTCAGCAACTACCTGCGCTACCAGACGCCGTACGTCCACCGGGCCAGCGACCACCCGCTCGTCCGGGCCGACGCGACGCTGTCGGGCAAGTAGCCGAGGCTCGCTCGGACTAGATGTCCGCGCCGAGCTCCTCGTCGTCGTCGGCGCCGTCCAGGTCGTCGTTCTCGTTCTCCTCGTCGTCGTTGTCGTACTTGAGGTAGCGGATCCCCTCGTCGACATCGCCGTCGAAGCCGAGCTTGCCTTCTTCCAGCACCAGGACGCGGTCGCACATCTTGCGGACCGAGCCCGCCGCGTGGCTGACGTAGAAGAGCGTCACGCCGCTGTCGCGGATCTCGCGCATCTTCGCCAGGCACTTCCTCTTGAACGGCTTGTCCCCGACGGCCAGCACCTCGTCGGCGAGGAACACATCGGCGTCCACGTGCACCGCGACCGAGAACCCGAGGCGGGCGAACTGCCCCGAGGAGTAGTTGCCGACCGGCGCGTCGATGTGCCGCCCGAGGTCCGCGAACTCGATGATCTCGTCGAGCTTGCGGGCCGTCTCGGCCTCGCTCATCCCGAGGATGGCCGCCTTGAGCCAGATGTTCTCCATGCCGGTCAGCTGCGGGTGCAGGCCGGCGCCGGTCGCGATGAGGCCGGACACCCGGCCGCGCGTCAGGATCCGGCCGCCGTCGGGCTGCATGACGCCGCTGATCATCCGGAGCAGGGTGGACTTGCCGGAGCCGTTGAGCCCCATGAGGCCGATCGACTCGCCCTGCTCGACGGTGAAGGAGACGTCGTCGACGGCGCGGAAGGTGTTGCTGATGTCCTGACCCTTCACCTTCGCCACCGTCACCTGCTTGAAGGTGCGGTGGTAGCGGATGGTGAAGTCCTTGACCGCGTTCTCCACGACGATCGACGTGCTCGACGGGTAGCTGCTCGGGCCGACGCTCATCTGGGGTGACCTCATGCGTTGAGCCGTTCGGGGATCTTCTTGTTCAGCGAGCTGAACACCCACTGGCCGATGCCGAGGACCACGATCGAGACCCCCAGAGCCAGGAACCCGTAGTCGAAGAGGTGATCGGGGATGTGGTCGCGCATGGTCTGGGCCGGGTCGTCGGTCGAGCCCACCCAGAAGCACCGTTGCACGAGGAGCACGGCGTCGGCGATCGGGTTGTAGAGGTAGAACTGCGCAGCCGGTCCGAAGCGTTCCGGGACGATCGAGTAGGGGTAGATCATCGGCACGCCGAAGCGGACGAAGTTCGTGAGGATGTGCACGACGTTGCTGAAGTCGCGGAAGAACACGTTGGCAGCGGCGAACAGCAGGGCCAGGCCGGTCCCGAGGATCATGATGATCGCCAGCGCCAGCAGCAGGCCCAGCAGCCCGACGGCGTCCGGTGTCCACCCGTACCCGAGGCAGGCGATCAGCAGGATCACGAGCTGGGGCGCGACGTGATAGGCCGAGACCAGCATCGAGGCGACCGGGAACATCTCCCGGGGCAGTGCCATCTTGCTGACGAGGGACTTGTTGCGCACGATCGAGCGCGTCCCGGCGTTGAACGTCTCGTTGAAGAAGTGGACGATGATGATCCCGCAGAACATGTGGATCGCGAAGTTCGGCACGCGGTTGTGCAGGTTCAGCAGGATGCCGATGACGACGTAGTAGATGAGGAACTGCGACAGCGGGTTCACGTAGGACCACAGGAGACCCAGGACCGAACCCTGGTAGCGGGCACTGAGCTCCCGCCGGACGATCAGCCGCAGCAGGTAGTGGCGCCGGAAGACGTCGATCAGACCGCCGTGCGAGCTCGGCGGCTCCAAGGGGCCCTCGACGACTCGCGGGCTCCCGGGGCGGGCCGCCGTGGTGGTGGACTCGCTCACTCCTCGGTGGCGCCTTCGAACGTCGGCTTCCACGCCTCCGGCGAGGTCAGCGTCGGCAGCGCCTCGCGGTACCGCTCGGCGAGCTGCGGCCACTCCTTGAAGAGCCTGGCGTGCAGCGCAGTGGAGCGGCTGAGCTGGTCCCGGAACTGCGCGGTGTCGCGGCGGTACCAGGACGCGTTGATGCCGTCGGCGGAGGAGACGATCGCGGAGTCGAAGTGCGCCAGGCGGTACCAGCGCTGGTCCACGTGCGGGACGATCGCCTCGGGGTACTCCTCGGCCAGCTCCCGGGTCGGGAGCACCTGCTTCGCCAGACCCGTGACGGCCATCTTGAGCTTGCCCACCGTCGAGCTGGGGATCCCCACACCACGTCCCCGCTTCGGGGGCTTCTTGCGGCGCGGCGGCGGGAAGTCGTCCAGCGAGCCCTTGGCCACGCCGTCGTCGTACCGGTCACGCAGGGCGCGCACGTCACTGAGCCGGTGGACGATGTCGTGGTGCATGCGGTCCGGTCCGTCGAGGACGTCGGAGAGCGCCATGAGGATGATCTCGCCGGTGCCGTACTGCATCGACATCAGCCGCTTGACGTGGTTCTCCAGGCTCTCCCGGACCAGCTTGCCGCCCCGGTCGTACGGCGAGTGCATGAGCGCCGAGATGAGCCGGTTGCGCTGGTGGAAGTAGGCCTGCCAGTCGAGGGTGTCGTCCTTCTCGGTCCACGGGACGTGCCACACGGCGACACCGGGCAGGGAGACGGTCGGGTAGCCGGCCGCCTGGGCGCGGATGCCGAACTCGGAGTCGTCCCACTTGATGAACATCGGGAGCGAGAGGCCGATCTCGGAGATGACCTCGGTCGGGATGAGACACATCCACCAGCCGTTGTAGTCGACGTCGAGACGGCGATGCAGCCACGGGGTCGAGCGCAGGGACTGACGCGAGAAGTCCTGGCCGTGGGGGGTGCCGCCGGCGGGGCCCCAGAACCAGCGGTACCGCGCGATCGCCTCGCCGTAGGCGTGCATGACGGTCCGGTCGTAGAGGCTGAACATGTGGCCGCCGACGAGGGTCGCCTGCTTGGTGAGGTCAGCGAAGGTGACCGCGCGGATGATGCCCTCGAGCTCGCACACGACGTCGTCGTCGAGCAGCAGGACGTAGTCGGAGAGCCCGCGCTGGAGGCTCTCGCTCATCGCCCGGGAGAAGCCGCCGGAGCCGCCGAGGTTGGGCTGCTCGATGACTCGCAGCTGGTCGCCCAGCTCGGCGGCGGCCCGCTCGTACTCGGGGTGGTCGACGATCTTCTGGTTGCCCTGGTCGACCACGATGACCTCGTCGAGGATCTCGCGGACCTCGGCGTTCGAGGCGATGTTGAGCAGCTGCGCGACGCAGAAGTCGGGGCGGTTGAACGTCGTGATGCCGACCGAGACACGACCGGACTCGGTGCGATCGGTGTCGACGCCCCAGACGGCCTCCTCGAGGGTGACGCCCTCGCGCCCGGCCTCCAGGTCGAACCAGTACCAGCCGCCGTCGATGAACGGCTTGAGGCTGAGCTCGATCTCGAAGGTCTCGGACTCCTGGGAGTCGACCGTGCGGGACTCGGCGCGCAGCACGTGGCCCTTGGAGGTGGAGCGGTACACGATCAGGGTGCCCTGGCCCCTCATCCGGACCCGGAGCTTGACCGTGTCGAAGATCGTCCAGCGGCGCCAGTAGCCGGCCGGGAAGGCGTTGAAGTAGGTGCCGAAGGTCACCCGTCGGAGGGGGTCGACGCTGAGGCGGCCCTCGGTGTCGACGCTGCCGAAGCCGCTGAGGCCGGCGACGGCTTCACCCTGGCTCTTGTCGTCGCCGGAGTCGCCGTGCTCCTCGCCGGAACGGCGCGAGCCGCCCTCGTTGACGCCACCGGAGCCGGAGACGCCACCGACGTACAGGGAGGTCACGTCGAGCTCCATGTCCGGACGGACGATGGCCCGGTGAACGACCCGGAACCCTTCGCCGAACTCCAGGGACCCCGGGTCCGCGGCTCGGGACTCCTCGGCTAGGTGGCTCACGCAGCACTCCTTCGTCGGTCTCGCAGCACGGCGAAGCGGGCTGCCTCCAAACCACGTCAAGATATCAGTCGGACCCGCACACCCGGGCATCCCCGGCGCCCCTGCGGGCGTAGTACCTTGACGCGCAGCGCGGCCCGTACCGGCTGCGCAATGTGGCTCTGCACAAGGGCTGACAGCGATCGAAGGACGAGTGCATGAGACAAGGACTGGGCGACACCGTGAAGCGCCTCGCCGGCCGGCGCGGGACCCCTCAGGGGCAGCTGGGAAAGCTGCGACGCCGGGTGGCCGCGCTCGAGGACGAGGTCCAGGAGAACCGCCGCCTCAACCGCCGCGTCGCCGAGCTGCTCGACCTCGTCGAGGAGCTGCTCGTCCCGATCGCCCAGCGCGACGAGGCGAAGGTCCGGGCCTACCTCGACACGCACGCGGCCGACCTGCGCGGCCCCCGCGTCGACGACCAGCGCGACTCACGCGCAGACGGCCCGCGCGGTTCCCGCGCAGACGGCCCGCGCGGTTCCCGCGCAGACGGCACCGAGTAGCCGGTGGCACGACGAGTCTTCCTGCACGTCGGACTGCCCAAGACGGGCACGACCTACCTGCAGACCCGGATGTGGGAGCAGCGCGACCGGCTCTCCGAGCTCGGGTTCCTCTACCCCGGGTCCATCCGGATGGACCACTACCGCGCGTGGCAGGACATCCACCTCGGCCTCGGTGGTCGCCGGGACAGCGGTACGTGGGAGCGGCTCCGCTCCCAGGTCGCGGCTCATGCGGGCGACGCCCTCATCTCGCACGAGTTCTTCTCCATGGCCACGCCCGAGGAGGCGGCCACGGCGGCGGAGGCGCTCGCCCCGGCCGAGGTCCAGGTGGTGCTCACGCTGCGTGCCTATCACCTGCAGTTCCCCGCCGTGTGGCAGGAGGCCCTGAAGATGGGCTCCCAGCGCACGTTCTCCGACTTCATGGAGCAGATCGTCGCCACCGACCGCGACGCCACCGACCTGACGGGCGCCTGGAGCTGGAAGTCCCAGGACATCCCCGCCGTGCTGGCCCGCTGGAGCAGCGTCGTCCCCAGCTCCCGGATCACCGTCGTCACGGTCCCTCCGCCCGGCAGCCCGCGCGACTGGCTGTGGAGCCGCTGGTGCGAGGCGCTGGACCTCGACGCCTCCCGGCTGGACCGCGAGGCCCCGTTCGCCAACGAGTCCCTGGGCGCCGCCCAGGCCGCCCTGATGCTGCAGGTCACCCCCACGGTGAAGGGCCCGCTGACGAAGGGCGGCGAGCGGCACCGCTGGCTTCGGCAGTACTTCGGTCACGAGGTCCTCGGGCCGCAGAAGGGTGCCAGGTTCGCCCCGCGGGCCTCCGAGGTCGACCAGCTCCGCGTCCTGTCCGAGCAGGCCGTGGCCGCGGTCCAGGCCAGCGCCGCGCGGGTGATCGGCGACCTGACCGATCTGCTGCCGCCGGACTCCGTGACGGGTGCCCACCCCGACGACGTGACCGACTCCGAGATCATCGAGACCGCCGCGGTGGCGATCGAGCAGATGATCCGCGACGTCCGCCGGCTCACCCAGCAGAACCAACGACTCCGGCAGCGACTTCGCCGGACCGGGCGCGGGCGGCTGCGCCGGCTCAAGCGACGGCTGCTGCGCCGGGGAGGCTCGCGATGACGGCAACCCTGCGCGTCGACGACCGACGGATCGTCCTGCCCGAGGGCCTGGAGCCCGGGGACACCTACGACGTGCTGCTCAACGGCCGGCACGTCTGGTCGTTCACCCCTGACCGCGACGCCAAGCCGGGCAAGGCAGGGTCGGTCGTGCGCTGGCCTCAGGCGCTCGACCGCTACCTGAGCGGCCACGCGACGATCGTGCTCCGGCGCCACGTCTCCGGTGAGGTGCTGGCGGTCGGCGAGCACGCGTTCGGCGGTGTCACCGACTCCGAGGTCGACGTGGTCGACAAGGCGGGGCAGCCGCTGATCCTGGACAAGTACAACCGGCTGACCCGGCCCTTGGACGCCGAGGGCAGCGACACGCTGGCCCACCTCATGGACCAGGTGGTGCACCTGCTGTCGACCCTCAACGAGCAGGCCGGCGTCCCCGCGTTCGTCTCCTACGGCACCTTGCTCGGCGCCGCGCGCAACGGCAAGCTCATCGGCCACGACAACGACGTCGACCTCAGCTACGTGAGCCTGGCCGCGACGCCGGTCGACGTCATCCGCGAGGCCTATCGCGTGGAGCGGGCGCTCAAGACGGCCGGCTTCGTCGTACGACGAGGATCGGCCGCCCGGCTCAACGTCCGGCTCCCCCAGTCGGACGGCACCCTGCGGTTCGTCGACGTCTTCACCGCCCACTGGGTCGAGGGCGTCCTCTACACGCCGCAGGACACGGGGTTCCGGCTGCCTGTCTCCACCATCCTGCCGCTCACCACCCTGACGCTGCACGGGCGCGAGGTGCCGGTGCCGGCCGACTACGAGCGGCTGCTCGCGGAGACCTACGGCCCGAGCTGGCGGGTCCCGGACCCGTCGTTCAAGTACGACACCCCGCGCTGGCTGGCGCGCCGGATCGCCGGCTGGTTCGGTGGGCTGCGGGCGCATCGCAAGCCCTGGGACGCGTTCTACGCAGGCGCGGGCAAGAAGCTGACACGCGAGCCCTCACCGTTCGCGCAGTGGGTGCAGCAGCGGGACCCGAGCGACCGGGCGGTCCTCGACGTGGGGGCCGGCAACTGCCGGGACTCCCTGTACTTCGCCCGGCAGGGGCGCGCGGTGACGGCGCTCGACTTCTCGATGGGAGTGCTCGAGCGCACCGTCCGCAACGCCGAGCCGGACGACCCGGAGATCGCCACGGCGCCGATCAACCTCAACGACGCCCGCGAGGTGCTCGCGCTGGGCACCGAGCTGGCCCGTCGCGACGATCCGACCGACGTCTACTGCCGCCTGACGCTCGACGCCGTCGAGCCGGTGGGTCGGGAGAACATCCTGCGGCTGGCGTCGATGGTGCTGCGGCGCGAGGGTCACCTCTACCTGGAGTTCCGCACCCAGCGGGACCGGCTCACCGACCACCACTTCGACCTGCCGCGGAAGTTCCTCAGCCCGCGGACCGTGGTCAAGGAGATCGAGGAGCGCGGGGGGCGGGTCGTGCACCAGGAGTCCGGGCGCGGCCGTGCCAGGTTCGAGGACGAGGACCCGTTCGTGTGCCGGATCGTCGCCAGCTGGTCGTAGCAGCGCTACTCGTCCACGCCCCCGCTGGTCAGGGCGTCCCCGGACTCGAAGTGCGGCTTGAGCTTGTTGTCGTACATCGAGAGCGCCGAGCCGATGGCCATGTGCATGTCGAGGTACTTGTAGGTTCCGAGGCGGCCCCCGAAGAGCACCATCGGCTCCTTCTTCGCCAGGTCGCGGTACTTCATCAGCTTCTCGCGGTCCTCGGCGGTGTTGACCGGGTAGTACGGCTCGTCGCCCTCTTCGGCGAAGCGGCTGTACTCGTGCACGATCACGGTCTTGCCAGGCAGGTGGGTCTTCTCCCGCTCGGGGTGGAAGTGCTTGAACTCGATGATCCGGGTGAACGGCACGTCCTGGTCGTTGTAGTTGATGACGCCGGTGCCCTGGAAGTCGTCCACGTCCTCGATCGACTCCTCGAGGTCGACCGTCCGCCAGGACAGACGACCCTCGGAGCTGCCGAAGTACTCGTCGACCGGGCCGGTGTAGACGATCGGGACCTTGCCGACGTACTCGTCGCGTACGTCGAAGAAGTCGGTGTTGAGCCGCACCTCGATGTTCTCGTGGTCGGCCATCCGGGTCAGCCACGCGGTGTAGCCCTCGGTCGGCAGGCCCTCGTAGGTGTCGCTGAACCAGCCGTTCTGGAACGTGTAGCGGACCGGCAGCCGAGTGATGATGTCGGCGCTGAGCTTGGTGGGGTCGGTCTGCCACTGCTTCGCGGTGTAGCCCTTGATGAACGCCTCGTAGAGCGGGCGGCCGATGAGGCTGATCGCCTTCTCCTCGAGGTTGGTGGCGTCCTCGGTGGCGATCTCGCTGGACTGCTCCTTGATCAGCGCCCGGGCCTCGTCCGGCGTGTGGGACTTGCCGAAGAAGGCGTTGATCAGCGCCAGGTTCATCGGCAGGGAGTAGACCTGCCCCTGGTACTTGCCGAACACCTTGTGGCGGTAGTCGGTGAACGTCGTGAACCGGTTGGCGTACTCCCAGACCCGCTCGTTGGAGGTGTGGAACAGGTGCGCGCCGTACTTGTGGACCTCGACGTTCGTCTCCGGGTCGCGCTCGGAGTACGCGTTGCCGCCGATGTGGTGGCGGCGGTCGAGCACGAGCACCTTGAGGCCGAGCTCGCTGGCGCAGCGCTCCGCGATGGTGAGGCCGAAGAATCCGGCGCCGACGATGACGAGGTCTGGGTCAGTCACGGTCGGTCAGTCTACGGATGCTCCCGGGACTTGCCGCATCGCCCGCGCCGACCGCAGCGCGCGCCGGACGTTGCTCGCCTCCTTGCGCCCGCCTCGCAGCGGGCTGAGCAGCGTGACCGCCAAGGCGATCGCGTAGGGCTTGGCGCGGACCAGGGTGTTCTCGCCGTAGCGGAAGTGGACGACGAAGAGGTTGCGGTACATGTAGAACCCCTTCCAGCCGGCCAGGTCGTGCTGCTGGTTGAAGTCGAGCTGGCGGCGCAGGACGGCGTCACGGACCGCCCAGATCGTGAAGCCGGCCCGGCGCGCGCGGATCGCGTAGTCGGCGTCGTCGTAGAAGATGAAGTACGCCGGGTCGGGCAGCCCGATCTTCTCGATCACCTCACGGCTGATGAGCGGGCCCTCGAAGGCGACGTTGTGGAGCTCGACCCGCTCGGGCATCTCGGCGCGGGTGCGGTACTCGTCCTCGACCGCGCTGCGCTTGGGCTTGATCGCCAGCGGGTTGCGCAGGTCGAACTGCGTCGCGGCCTTCTCGATCAGGGTGCCGTGCCGGTCCTCGCGGACGGCAGTGACGAAGGGCTCCTGCTGGTCGACCAGGGTCTCGAGGCAGGTCGAGGCCGGGAGCACGTCGTCGTCCATCAGCCAGATCCGGTCGTGCCCGGCCTCGTACGCCGTGCGCATGCCGAGGTGGAACCCGCCGGCGCCGCCGAGGTTGTCCGGGCTGTGCGTGATGCGCAGCGGCAGCCCGGTCTCCGCCGCGGCCCGGAGGACCTCCTGGGTGTGGTCCTCGCTGGCGTTGTCGACGACGTACACCGCATCGGGCCTCCTCGTCTGCTCCCCCAGCGCGGCCAGCATCTCGCTCAGCAGGTCGGCGCGGTTGAAGGTGACGACGACGACGGCGATCGACTCAGGCACGGGTCACCGCCCTGCGTCCGTTGCGGGGTTTCGAGGCTCGTCGCTCCGCTCCTCGCACCTCAACCACCGACGAGTGGTCACCGACCCCCGGTGGTTGAGGAGCGAGCGGAGCGAGCGTCTCGAGACCCGACGCCCCGGTGGTTGAGGAGCGAGCGGAGCGAGCGTCTCGAAACCCCGGCACCGAGGCAGGGCCGTCACCGAGGTCACAGGAACCGCCGGTGGCCGGTGAAGTCGCCGCGGAGGCCGTCGCGCATGGCGCCCAGCATCAGCCTGAGCCGCTTCGCGTCGCGGCGGGTGACCAGGTAGAACCACACCGTCTTGGCGACGAACGCCAGCGCGTGCGGCCAGCCCTTGTAGGTCTTGAGGTTGACGAGGTTGTTGCGGCCGAGACAGTAGGCCTTGAGGTCGCTGGGCGTGTGGTTGTAGGTCGTGCGACCGCCCATCATCGGGGTGCCGAGCTCGCCGACGCTCGGGTGCAGCACGCGGGCGTCGACCACGGTCGCGATGCGTGCCCCGGCCCGCTCGGCGCGCAGTCGGTACTCGTGGTCGTCGCCCCAGATGAAGTAGTCGCCGCGGACGCTGCCGATCTCCTCGACCAGTCCGCGCGTGACCAGGACGCCGTTGAAGGGGATGACGACGTCGCGGATCAGCCCGTCCCGCGCCGCGGCGGTCACGTCGGCGAGGTCGTGGACGACCTTCGTGCCGCCGGGAAGCCGGATCGGGAACACCAGCCGGTCCTCGCGCTCGCGGTCGACGACGACCGGGCCCCAGAAGTCGAGGTCCTCGTGCTTCAGCAGGGTGGTCAGGCAGCCGGGGTCGGGCAGTCCGTCGTCGTCCATCAGCCACGCCAGGTCGGCACCGCGCTCCATCGCCAGGTCGAGGCCCTCGCGGAACCCCCCGGCGCCGCCGCGGTTGTCCGGCAACGTCCGCGGGACGACGTACGACGGCGCGTGCTGCGCCAGCCAGTCCCCGGTGCCGTCGGTCGAGGCGTTGTCGACGACGACCACCTCGACCAGCCGGTCCTCGCGGATGATCACCTCGCCGAGCCGGACGACCAGCTCCTTGAGCAGGTCGAGGCGGTTGAAGGTCACGACGACCGCGCTCACGCGGGTGCAGGGGCCGTCGTCCACGGCCGCAACCCTACTTTCCACGTGCTCCTCGGCCACGACTGCGTCACGATTGCCGGGCACGTCTTGACGCGTACGGACCCGCGGGCGCTACTGGCCTCATGGCAACCCCGGCCCGGCCACTCGTGGCGTGCCTCCTCGTCGGGCTCTTGGTCGGCTGCGGTCCCGACTTGCCGGACGACCCCGGTCGGAAGGCCGTGCTGCTCGTGAACCCGCACGTCGATCGCAGCTACATGGCCGAGGTCGACGGCATCCTCCGGCGCAACGAGCGCGGCTGCTACGCCATCGACGACCAGGTCCTCCTGGCGCCGTACGGCTCCCGGGAGAGCGAGGACGGTCGGGGGGTCGTCTTCCCGGGGTACGGCGAGGTGCGGATCGGGGAGCGGATCGTCGGGGCGGGCGGGACACTCTCGACGATCCCGCCGGGCGGCAGGAGCTGTTCGGTCGACAACCCGGAAGCAGACCAGTTCGTCAGCCTCGACCCCCGCAAATAGCTCAGCAGGTGGCGGCGAGGTCGTCGGACTGGTTGGCCGCGTAGCCGTCGCTCATGTTGCCGATCGCCCCGCCCTGCGTGGTCTGGGGCTGGTGCTTCTTGTGCCCGAGCTGGGCGGCGGCTCCCTCGGAGCGGTCGATGCCGTTCTTGACCATCTGCTGGACCTTGCTGATGTCCGGGTCCGACGTGACGATCGCCGGCGGCACCAGGGAGACCGTGGTGATCTTCTGGTTCTTCGCCTTCAGCGCGAGGTCCATGAACTTCCCGACCTCGCCGTGCGGGATCGAGGTCGAGACCATGGAGGTGCCGGCCTTGGCGATCGCCTGGAAATTGCGCAGCACCGTCTGCGGGCTGACCTGGTGGAGCATCGCCGACATCACGCACTTCTGGCGGGCCATGCGGCTGTAGTCGTCGGAGTCGTACCGCGCCCGGGCGTACCAGAGCGTGTCCATGCCGTCGAGCTTGCGGTTCCCGGGCTGGAGGTAGTGGAAGTACGAGTCGCTGGGCAGCCCGACCGGGATCGGCTGCCGGACGTTGAGCTTGACGCCGCCGACGGCGTTCACGAGGTCCTTGAAGCCTTGCAGGTTCACCATCGCCCAGTAGTTGATCCGTAGGCCGGTGATGCCCTCGATCGCGGAGATCGTCGCGTCCACCCCGGGGGTCTTCGAGCCCTTGAAGAGCGAGGTGTGGTCCAGGGCCCAGGTGTAGACGCCGTTGAGGTACTGCCCGTCGAGGTTGAACCCGTGCGGGAACTGCTTGTCCATGACGCTGCCGTCGCTGAAGGGGAAGTTCTGCATGTTGCGGGGTAGCGAGATGAGCACCGTCTTGCCGGTCTCGGCGTCGATCGAGGCGACCGTCATGGAGTCCGGGCGCAGTCCCCATCGCCCGGCGCCGGAGTCGCCACCCATGAGCAGCACGTTGTACCGGCCCTGGTGGGCGCCGGTGGCGGCGCCGTCGCCGAACATCGTCATGATCAGGTCGCGCTGGACGCCGACCATGTGGGCGCCGAACAGCAGGGAGCCGGCGACCGAGAAGCAGAGGAGGCCGTTGACTCCGACCACCGCACGTCGGTGCTCGAAGCGCAGGCTGAGCGGCTGGCCGATCCGCCACGCGTCGAAGAACAGCGCCGCCCAGCCGACCGCCAGGGCCATGAGCGTGAGGCGCATCAGCAGGAGCACGAACGGGTCCGAGACCGCCCAGAAGACGAACTGGTGGTGCAGGACACCGGTCACGATCACGACGAGGCCCCCGGCGACCAGCAGCAGCCAGATCTCCAGCGCGAGCCGGCCGACCCGGCGGTTGCCCCCGAGCAGCTGCGCGGACCCGGGCAGCAGCAGGGTCATCAGCATCAGCGCCATGGCGCGGCGGAACCGGATCTTGGCGGCTCGCTCGTCCGCGCTCGCTCGCGTGCTCGTGGGCAGCACTGGTCGTGCCTCTCTGCTCGGGGAAGGAAGCAGGTGTGGCGCTCAGTATCACCAGTCACACGCGTCACAGGGCGCACGACGCGCCGGAGGCAGGTCTACGCCCGCCCGGACTCGATCTCGGCCTTCTTCGCCAACCGGTGCGCCCGCCGGATCTCGGCCTCACGCTGCCGGCGTACCTCGTCCTCGGTCTCGGGCGCCAGCGGAGGCACGGGGCGCGGGCTGCCGTCCTCGTCGATCGCCACGAAGACGAAGTACGCCGAGGCGACGTGCAGTGGCTCGTCGGTCGCGCTGCCCCACGGCTGGGTCTCGACCCGGACGCCGATCTCCATCGAGGACCGTCCCGCCCAGTTGACCTGCGCGAAGGTGCGGACGATGTCGCCGACGTGCACGGGCGCGAGGAACGCCATCTCGTCCATGGCCGCGGTCACCGCCGGGCCGTGGCAGTGGCGGTACGCGACCGCTCCCGCGGTCGAGTCGGCCAGCTTCATGATCTCGCCACCGTGGATGTTGCCCAGCAGGTTGGCCTGGACCGTGCTCGCCACGGTCGCCAGCGACACGCGGGAGTACGCCGGCGGCCGCGGCGCGGACTCATCACTCATGTGCGCACGGTAGTTTCTCCGCCATGGCAGATCGTCCCTCGGGTGGCCCCGACAGGGGAGCACCCGCATCCGGCCGGGGTGGCCCCGACAGGGGAGCACCCGCATCCGGCCGGGGTGGCCCCGACAGGGGAGCACCCGCATCCGGCCGGGGTGGCCCCGAGGAGGGGTCGCCGGAGTACCGCTGGCTCTACGGCGAGAAGGGCGGGCCGGCCGGCGACGAGACGCAGGTCATCCCCCAGCAACCGCGCGCGGGCTCCGGTCGACCGCGGGGCGACGACAGCGCCGACTCGACCCGGGTCATGCCGGCCGCGTCCCGGGCCGAGCGCGGCCAGGGTGGCTCCTCACCGCGACGAGCCTCGGGAGCACCGCCGACCCGACCGCCGGCCAAGGTCCAGCGTGGCGGGCGCCCGTGGTGGCGGCGGTTCGGCTGGGGCAAGGCGATCCTCGCCCTCGTCGTGCTGTGGATCGCCTACCTGGTGGTCGTGCCGCTGATCGCGTGGGGCAAGGTCGACAAGGTCAACGCGTTCCCCGCCGGCAACCGTCCCGACGACCAGCCGGGGACGACGTACCTCATGGTCGGCAGCGACTCCCGGGGCGACCTCACCGCCGAGCAGCGCAAGGAGTACGGCACCGGCAACGCCTCCGGTCAACGCACCGACACGATCATGCTGCTGCACACCGGCGCCGGCCCGAACCTGCTGATGTCGATCCCGCGCGACTCGCTGGTCGAGATCCCGGGTCACGGCACCACGAAGATCAATGCGGCGTTCGCGTACGGCGGTCCGAGGCTGTTGGTCAAGACGATCGAGCAGGACACCGGCATCAGGATCGACGACTACGTCGAGATCGGCTTCGGCGGGTTCGTCGACCTGGTCGACGCGGTCGGCGGCATCACCATCTGCCCGAAGCAGGCGGTCAACGACAAGCTCGCCCACATCAACATCAAGAAGGGCTGCCAGGGGGCCAATGGCCCGACCGCGCTCGGCTACGCGCGCTCGCGACACGCCTTCCAGAACGGCGACCTCGACCGCGCTGCGCACCAGCGCGAGGTCGTCTCCGCGATCGGCAAGAAGGCCGTCTCGCCATGGACGTTCATCAACCCGGTCCGGTACTGGAATCTCAACATGGCCGCACCCAAGGCGGTCGCGGTCAGCGACGGCACGAGCTCGATCAGCATGGCGAAGTGGGCGTGGGCCATGACCCGGGTCAACGGCAGCAACGGCCTCACCTGCGGCGTACCGGTCTCCGACTTCGCCGTGCACTGGGACGTGACCCGGTCGAAGCAGATGTTCGGCTTCATCAAGGACGACAGGACCGCCGACATCCCGAAGAGCCTGTGCACCCCGACCGGGTTCGCGAAGGGCTGACCGCACGCGAAGCCTCCCTGGCGAAAGTGCCGTTTCTCGGGTGGATGATCGGCCCGGTGGTGGCACTTTCACCGGTGCACCGGTGAAAGTGGCGCGCCCTACCGCTCGTCGCTGATCCGCTTCGCCTTGCCGAGCGACCGCTCGAGGGCGTGCGGCTCGAGCACCTCGACGGTGGCGGTGACCCCGATCCGGTCCTTGATCCGGCGAGCGAGCGCCTGGCCGAGCGCCGGGTCGGGTGATCCCGCAGCCTCGACCCGGACGGTGAGCTCATCCAGGTTTCGGGGCCGGGTCAGCACGCAGAGGTAGTGCGGGGTGAGGCCCTCGACGGTGAGGATCTGCTCCTCGATCTGGGTCGGGAAGACGTTCACCCCGCGCACGATCATCATGTCGTCGGTGCGGCCGGTCACCTTGGCCATCCGCCGGAAGGCGGGGTACGCCGTCCCGGGCGCCAGGTGCGTGAGGTCGCGGGTGCGGTAGCGGATCACCGGCATCGCCTGCTTGGTGAGCGAGGTGAACACCAGCTCGCCCTCCTCGCCGTCCGGCAGCGGCTCCAGCGTCACCGGGTCGACGATCTCGGGCAGGAAGTGGTCCTCCCAGACGTGCAGCCCGTCCTGGGTCTCCCCCGCCTCCTGGCTGACCCCCGGCCCCATCACCTCCGAGAGCCCGTAGATGTCGACCGCCCGGAGGCCGGACCGCTCCTCGACCGCCCGGCGCATCTCCTCGGTCCACGGCTCGGCACCGAAGATCCCGACCTCGAGCGACGTCGACCGTGGGTCGACGCCCTGCGCCTCGAGCTCGTCGAGGATCGCCAGGAAGTACGACGGGGTCACCATGATCACGCGCGGCTCGAAGTCGAGGATCAGCTGGACCTGTCGCTCGGTCATGCCACCGCTGACCGGCACGACGGTGCAGCCGAGCCGCTCCGCGCCGTAGTGGGCTCCGAGGCCGCCGGTGAACAGTCCGTACCCGTACGCGACGTGCACGAGGTCTCCGGGCCGGCCGCCTGCGGTCCGGATCGAGCGGGCCATCACCTCGGCCCAGGTCTCGAGGTCCGCCGTGGTGTAGCCGACCACGGTCGGCTTGCCTGTGGTGCCGCTCGAGGCGTGCACGCGCGAGACCTCCGAGCGCGGCACTGCGAACATGCCGAACGGGTAGTTCGCCCGCAGGTCGGCCTTGGTGGTGAACGGGAACCGCGACAGGTCGCCCAGCGTCGTCAGGTCCGCCGGGGAGACGCCCGCCTCGTCGAAGGCTTTCCGGTAGTGCGGCACGTGCTCGTACGCCCGGGCGAGGGTGTCCTGCAGACGCGCGAGCTGCAGCGCCTCCAGCTCCGCGCGCGAGCACGCCGGGACACTTCCTCGATCTGTGGCGCTCATGGACCCTCCTCGTACAGCGTGCCGCCGATCTCCTTGCTCCGGCCGACGAACGTCGCGACCACCTCGCCCCCGACGGTCACCGAGACGTCGTACACCCCGTCGCGGCCCTCGCGCGCGCGCTCGACCGCGGTCGCGACCAGCCGGTCGCCGAGCCTCGTCGGCCGGCGGAACCTGATCTCCGCGCCGGCCGCCACCGTGCTGCGGTTGTACGAGTTGCAGGCGAAGGCGAAGGCACTGTCGGCCAGCGTGAACGTGAAGCCGCCGTGGCCGATGGCATGGCCGTTGACCATGTCCGCGCGCAGCTCCATCGACAGCACCGCCCGGCCGGGAGCGATCGACTCGATCCGCATGCCCAGCTCCTGGCTGGCCCGGTCGCCGGCCCACATCGCAGCCGCGCTCCGGTCGGCCGTCCGCTGGGCGACCGCCGGATCCACTGCCATGCGCCGATCATGCCCGACGCGACTGGCCCAGGGCGTCCGCCAGGCGAGACCGCACCTCGGAGACCGCACCGGACCGGTGCCGGACGTGGGGCGCCAGGACGCAGGAGCCCCAGTCGGCGATCTGCTCGCACATCGAGAAGGTCTGGGGCCGCAGGCCGAGAACAACAGATCTTGACTCATTCCCGAGACAAGAGGGTCTTGCCGTACATATCTTGAGGTTCTCTGAACTTACTTGATTCTGGAGAACCCGCCATGCGCCTGCACGCTCCCGTCCTGGCCGCCGTCCTTGCGGCGGCCGTGGCCGGCCTCCCCGCCCTCCCCGCCTCCGCCGGCGCCGCTCAGACGAGCTCGACCAGCGCCAGCAGCCGCGGCTCGAGCACCCCGCCGACCGAGCTCGTGGGCGACGGACCGACACCGGTGCCGCTGAAGAACATGGCGATGATCGTCGACACCGAATGGGGTCCCCGCTTCGTCGCCGGTCAGCAGAACAGCAAGCTCACCGTCACGGTGAGCGGCACGGACTCCATCACCTTCCGCGACCGGGCCACGAAGTCGTGGAAGGACGGGGCGAAGTACATGCCCCGCCACTGCTCCAAGCAGCACGCCAAGCGCGGCATCAAGGCCACCTGCACGATCCTCCCGGAGTTCCAGGACGGCATGTTCGTCCAGATCTGGCCGCGGCTGGGCAACGATCGGATCGACGGCTCGGCCCTGCCCTCCTGGGTCCGCTTCTGGGTGCTCACCGACCAGGGCGACGACGTCGTCTGGGGCGGGGCCGGCGACGACTTCGTCAACGGCGCCCAGGGGGCCGACACCGTCCACGGGGGTGACGGTGACGACTGGCTGCGGACGGGCATCGAGAACGACGTGATCTACGGCGACGGCGGGAACGACGAGCTGGTCGGTGTCGACGGCAACGACGAGATCCACGGCGGGCCCGGCACGGACCGAGTCGGCGGCGGCCCCGGGAACGACCTGCTCTTCGGCGACGCCGGCGACGACTCCCTGATCTGCTCGAGCGGTGACGACACCGCGCACTACGACTCGGACGACGTCAAGGTCTCCGAGTGCGAGACCCGCATCGAGGACCCCGTCGTCCCCTGACCGACACCCACTGGCGGTCAGACCTGGCAGTCGGACCTGGCAGTCAGCCGAGCGTGGTCAGCAACCGGTGGAGCGTCTGCTGCTCCTGCGCCGGGTCCGGGCTCGAGGCCCGGACGGCGGACAGCACCGGGTCGATCTGCTGATCGATCGCGACCCACGCCTGGCAGTCGGCCGGCTGCAACCTCCCCTGCGCGTCGTCCCAGGCAGTCTCCAGGTCGGTGATCCGCGTAGCTGCCTGGCCCTGCTGACCGGACTGCACCAGGCCCAGGGTGTCCTGGGTGATGGTGCGGAACCGGCTCAGGTCCTGGGCCGGGAAGTCCTTGGCCGCCGCGCGGGTGACCGCCGAACCGTTCAACGGCCGACCTGAGCAGCTGGGGGTACTGCCTTCTTCGGCGGACAGCGCGTTCTGGTGCGGCTGGGCGTTGGCCCAGACCAGCAGCCCCACGGTGCCCAGGGCCACGGCGCCGAGCGCGATGAGTGACGTACGGCGCCGGAACGGGTCGCCGGGCTGGTGCTCCAGCTCGATCTCCTCCCCCGGTGGGATGACGTCCACCCGGGAGACCGCGAGGTAGATCACTGTGGCCAGGATGGCGCCGAGGAACACGACGCTCGTGCCGAACGTGCCCAGGCCCAGGCCCTGCTCGCTCCTCGGGCTGGCCAACCAGTCGCCGATGTTGGCACCCAGCGGGCGGGTGAGGATGTAGGCGATCCAGAAGCTGAGCACGGGGTCGGCGCCGTAGCGCCACAAGACGGTCACCACGGCGATGAGAGTCAGCGGCAGGAGGACCGACGTCCCCGGGCTCCAACCCGTGAGCTCGAGCGTCCAGTCGCCGGTGGCGGTGCCGAGGGCGAACGTGACCAGCACCGCCAACCAGTAGAACGCCTCGCGGGGCGTGGTGACGATGCTGTGGATCGACAGCGTGCGCTCCCGGGAGTACCAGACGGCGAAGACGCCGGCCAGCAGCACCGAGAAGACCGTGGTGCTGATCCAGAGGGGAACGCCGAGCTGGTCGGTGAGGATGTCGGTGTAGAGGGTTCCGGTGACGCTCACCACCACGACGGTCAGCCAGTACGCGAACGGCACGTAGCGGCTCAACCGCATCTGCCAGGTCAGCACGACGGCGAAGATCACGGTGAAGAGGGTGGCGGTCGGGAGGAGCCCGAAGCCGAGGGTCTCGTTGATGTAGTCGGCGAACGACTCCCCCACCGTGGTGCAGAGGATCTTGATGATCCAGAACCAGAGGGTGACCTCGGGGACCTTGTTGAGCAGACGGTGGGCCGCGTGTGCGCGCGCCTGGGACGAAGTGGTCATGTGGTCACTGTGCGGACCCGGCCCTGCACGCAACCTGACCGCATCACACTCGCCCACCCGGGTGGTGGGAACGCTGGGATCGCGTCGTACGGTCGAAGGTGAACCCTCGACCCGAAAGGTGGACCCGCATGTCTGATCTGTCCGGCAAGACCATCGCTTTCCTCGTCGCCCCCGAGGGCATCGAGCAGGTGGAGCTCACCGAGCCCTGGTCCGCAGTCGAGAAGGCAGGCGCCACGCCGAAGCTGCTCTCGACCGAGAGCGGCAAGGTCCAGGCCTTCAACCACCTCGACGCGGCCGACGCCTTCGAGGTCGACCAGGTCGTGAGCGAGGCCGACGTCGACGCGTACGACGCGCTCGTGCTGCCCGGTGGCGTCGCCAACCCGGACGCACTGCGGCTCGACGAGGACGCCGTGTCCTTCGTCCGCGACTTCTTCACCTCCGGAAAGCCGGTGGCCGCGATCTGCCACGCGCCCTGGACCCTCGTGGAGGCCGATGTCGTCCGCGAGCGTCGCCTCACCTCCTGGCCGAGCCTCCAGACCGACCTGCGCAACGCCGGGGCCGAGTGGGTCGACGAGGAGCTGGTCGTCGACGGCAACCTCATCACCAGCCGGAACCCCGACGACCTGCCGGCCTTCTGCGACGCGCTGGTCGACGCGCTGGCCTGACGCCCACCCGGGCGTGCGCTAGATCCGCCTCGGCAGCCGCACGACGAAGGTCGCACCCTCGGGGCTGGAGTCCCGGGGGCCGGGTTCCTCGAGCGTGACGTCGCCGCCGGCGCTGCGGGCGATCCGGCGTGCCAGCGGAAGGCCCAACCCGGAGCTGCCCTGGCTCACGCCGGGGTCGAAGATGCGGTCCCGGTCCCTCCCCGCCACTCCCGGCCCCTGGTCGACGACCAGGAGCTCGGCATGCTCCCCCGCCGTGCGGGCCGAGACGACGACGTGCGCGCTGACGCGCAAGGCGTTCTCCACCACGGGAGCCAGCGCGCCCAGGACCACCGCCGGCCGGTCCACGAGGACGAGGCCCGGATCGAGGTCCACCTGCAGGTCCTCGGCGTCCGCGAACCGTACGCGCAGGGCGTCCGCGAGCTCGGCCGCACTCGTGCTCTCGCCCGAGTCCTGGGCCTGGCGGCGGGCCAGGTCGAGCAGGACGGTCACGGTCGAGGACATCTCCCGGCAGGTCGCACGGATGTCCTCGACGTCCTCGCGGAGCTGGTCGTCGAGGTCGGGGCGCATCGCGATGAGCTCGGCGGTCCCGGCGATCGCGGTCAGCGGGCTGCGGAGCTCGTGGGCCAGCTCGGAGGTCAGCCGCTGCTCGGCCCGGATCGCCCGGGCCACCTTCGCCAGGAGTCCGTCCAGGGTGTGCCCGAGGGCCCGCAGCTCGTCGGTCGGCTCGCCCAGGTCGAAGCGACGCTCCAGGTCGTGCTCGCTCCACTGCTCGGCCGTGTCCGCCATCTCCCGGACCGGTGCGAGCACGCGGCGACTGATCCACTCGGCCACCCCGAGCGCGAGAAGGATCATCAGCGCCCCCGCGACGGCCGAGACCCACAGCGCGTCGTTCTCGTCGCCTTCGTACGGGCCGAGCCGCTCGGCCAGCACCGTGACGCCCCGGGCGCCGGACGACGTCGTGAACGGCCGCGCCGACACCGCGTAGGTCTCGTCGCCGACCACGGAGAACTGGGCCCGAGTCGCGGTGGACCAGCGGGCGTACTCCGCGGCGAGCGCGGCCGGAGCAGCGCCGGCCACCAGACGACCCTGCGCGTCGTACACGGCGACACCCGGAGCCACCACCGTGTCCGGCACTTGCAGGCGTCCGCCCCTGGATGCGACGTCGCTCGCCGCGGCCACCGCGCCGGCCCGGTCGTCGAGGACGCGGTGTGCTGCGTCGTCGGCCGTGCCGCCCACGGTGATCTGGACGATCACGACCAGCGCCACGGCGACCAGCGCGGACAGCAGACCGGTGGACAGGACGAGCTGCCGTCGCACGGTCGCGACATCCCGGGCCCGCGAGATCATGAGCGCTCGGCGGTCGTGAAGCCGACCCCTCGGACCGTCTCGATCACGGTCGGGGACTGGATCTGCTCGAGCTTGCTGCGGATCCTGCGCATGAACGAGTCGACCGTGTTCTCGCTGACCACCGCCCCGTCGGGCCAGGCAGCCGCGACCACCGAGCGCCGCCGCACCACCTCGCCGGGGCGGGACGTGATCGCCGCGAGCATCCGGAATTCCGTGGGGGTGAGCAGGACCTGACCGTGCTCGGTCCGCGCGGCGTGCGACAGCGGGTCGAGGACCAGCCCCGTCGAGGCTGGGTCGGCGGGGCTCCGCCGACGCGAGAGCACGTCGAGGCGCGCGAGGACCTCCTTCAGCTCGAAGGGCTTCACCACGTAGTCGTCAGCCCCGGCAGCGAAGCCCGACAGCATCTCGTGGGTCGCGTCGAGGGCGGTGAGGAAGAGCACCGGTGCGCGCTGCCCGGCTGACTTCAGGGCCTGGACCACGTCGCGGCCGTCGGCGTCCGGCAGCCCGATGTCCATGATCAGGACGTCGAAGGGTTGGTCCGCACCGAAGAGCGTCAACGCCTCACGACCGTCGTGTGCCGCGACCACCTCGTGGCCGGCCTGGCGCAGGCCACGGACCAGCACCTTGCGGATGGGTGCGTGGTCCTCGCAGACGCCGACGGTCAGCACACGGCCATCCTCTCAGTGCGACTGGGACGAGGAGACCTTGTCGGCCCACGCGGCCCGTGCCCCGGAGTCCCCGACCCGGTACACCTGCACCCCGGCCGCCAGGGCAGCGATCACCGCGAGCACTGCGACGGCCGCCGGCAGAGCCGTCGGTCCCACGGCGGGCCGACCGGCCGCCTTGCGTCGCTCCAACCACCACAACGCCGCCGTGAGGGCCACGAGAGGGATCGAGAACCAGATCAGCTGGTCGCCCAGGGCCGCATGCGCCCCGGGATCGCCCACGTGCCGCTCGAGCGCCTCGCCGCTGGAGGTGGCGATCGGGATGAGGATCAGGGACACCACCCCGACCGCCACGACGAGGTGGCCGTAGCGCAACCGCCAGGCAGGCTTGGCCGCGATCGCCACGGTCCCGAGGATCGTCAACGGAAGCAACACCACCACGGCATGGACCACGAGTGGGTGCAGGGGAATCCCGTTGATCAGGTCGAACACGTCAGCCTCCTGGTGGTCGCCTCGTGCGACCTCACCAGCGAGGGTGCCGGAGTCTTCCTGCCGACAACCTGAACGCCGGGCAGTCAGGTGGGAGGCAGGAAGGCGCCCCTAGCGTGCGGACGTGACCACCTTCCAGCACCTCCAGCAGTGGTCCTTCCGGCAGGTGAACGACCTGGCAGCAGCCACCGGGTGGCTGCACACACCGATGCGGTGGTGGGCGGAGTACGGCGTCGTGCTGTTCGCCGGGCTGCTGCTCGCGGGCTGGTGGCTGGCCCGCACGGACGGCGACCCCGCGCGCATGGCCACCGCTCTCTGGGCGCCGCTCGGCGTGCTGGTGGCGGTGGCGGTGAACCAACCGGTCGGCCACCTGGTCGCCGAACGCCGGCCCTACGACGTGCTGCGCGGCGTGCTCGTGCTGGTGCCTCGCACGACCGACTTCTCCTTCCCCAGCGACCACGCCGTGATGGCCGGCTCGGTCGCTGCCGGCCTGTGGTGGGTCGACCGCCGGCTCGGGATCGTCGCCGCACTCGCTGCGGTCGCCATGGCCTTCGCCCGCGTGTACGTGGGGGCGCACTACCCGCTGGACGTGGTGGCCGGCCTGGCTCTGGGGGCCACCGTCACCGGCCTCGGCCTGGCCGTGACCCGGGGCGTCCTGCTGCGGCTCGTCGCCGCACTGGGTCGCACTCGCCTCCGCCCCTTACTGTCGTCGTCATGATCTCCAGCGTCGCGGACGCGATCCTCGGCATGCCTGCCTGGCTGGTGCTGCTGGTCGCGTTCTCGATGCCGGCCCTGGAGTCCTCGGCGTTCGTCGGCTTCGTCTTCCCCGGCGAGGCCGCTCTCGTGGTCGCCGGGGTCGTGGCCAGCCAGGGCCGCGTGCCGGTGCTCCTCGTGATCGTGGCGGGGGTGCTGGGGGCGGTCCTCGGTGACGCGGTCGGGTACGTGGTGGGCCGGCGCTGGGGGCCTGCCCTGCTGGCCCGGCTGCCGCAGCGCTTCTTCCCGCCCGAGCGGATCGAGCGCGCGTCGGCGTACCTGTCGCAGCGCGGCGGGAAGGCCGTCTTCGTGGGCCGCTTCACCGCCACGCTGCGGGTGCTGATCCCGGGTCTCGCGGGGATGTCCGGCATGGCCTACCGCAAGTTCGCGATCGCCAACGTCACCAGCGCGCTGGGCTGGGGGGTGCTGAGTGTCCTGCTGGGCTACTTCGGCGGCAGCGGCTGGCAGAGCCTGACCAGCACCGTCGGGCACCTGGCTCTCGTCGGCGTCGCGGCGCTCGTCCTCGCGGCGATCGCCACGCACGTGGTCCGGGCGCGACGGTCCCGCGGGCGGCCTGCGCCCGCCGGCCTCAGCGGCCGAACAGCCGACTGATCCATCCTCCGGCCCGCTCCTCGGCGGGATGACCGGGGCACCAGCGTTCGGCGGGGACCCGGGCCTTGACCTGCGCGACGTGCTGGCCGCACCCGGCCCAGGTGGTCTTGCCGCACGTACGACACTTCGTTGCTCGGCACATCGGTGGTTTCTCCTTCGGTGGGGTAGGCGTCGTTCGGGACGCCGGGAGGTCAGACGAGCGCGGGGAGGGCCTGCGCGGCGGTGTAGGCGGCGACGCCGAGGACCAAGACCGTGAAGGCTGCTTGGAGTCGATCGGTGTCGACCCGGCTCGCGAGGCGGGCCCCGAGGACCGCCGTGACGGCGGAGGCGACGGTGAGGACGGCCACCGGTGTCCACTCGGGGTGGACACCGGTGCCTGCGCGCACGGCGAGCGCGCCGAGGCTGGTGATGGTGATGACCACCAAGGACGTGCCGGCGGCCTGCTCCATGGCGAGACCGAGAGCCAGCAGCAGCGCTGGGACGACGAGGAACCCGCCGCCGACCCCGAGGAAGCCGGTCAGGAGCCCCACTGCGGTCGCGGTCACCAGGACCTTGAGGGCACGGGGGCACTGGCAGGAGAACCTCGGGCTGAAGGTGATGATCGGGTCGTCCCTGCCCGCACCGGGTTCTTCACCGGTCCGTCGGTGGCGCAGCTGCCGAACGACCATCGAGGCGCCGACCGCGAGCATGAGCACCGCGAACGCGCCCATGAGCACGTCGGAGGAGACGTGCGCGGAGGCCTTCGCCCCCAGCGCCGCTCCCCCGAGCGCGACCACACCGAACGCGACCCCGCGCCCGAGCAGCACGTGCCCTTCGCGACCTGCGGCGACCGCGGCGATGAGGGAGGTCACCGCGACCACGACGAGCGAGCCGGTGGTCGCCTGCGCCGGTGACTGACCCAGCAGGTAGACGAGCACCGGGACGGCCAGGATCGATCCGCCGCCGCCGAGCGCGCCCAAGGAGAGCCCGATCAGTGCGCCGGCAGCGACTGCGAGGACGAAAGTCACCTCAGGCGTCGTCGCCCGCGTCGGGACCGACCAGGTGCAGGCCGGCCTTCTCGGCGTTCTCGAAGGTGTCGTCGATCGCCACGAGCTCTCGCCCGGCGGCGGCCAGGAACGAGGCGGCGACCGCGGCGCGGTACCCGCTGGCACAGTGCACCCACACCTCGCCCGCAGGCACCTCGCTGACGCGGCGGGGAAGCTCGTGGATCGGGATGTTCGCGGCTCCCGCGATCGCCGCACTCTCGTGCTCGTCGGATCGCCGGACGTCGAGGATCACGACCTCGCGATGGTGACGCACCTGCGCGAGGTCGGAGAACGTCGCGGTCGGGAAGCCGGCCGGCTCGCCGACGGACCACTCGCGCGGCCCACCGGTCGCCTGGGCGGCCGGACGGTCGATGCCGATCCGGACCAGCTCCCGCTGCGCGTCGGCCACGTCCTCGGCGGTCTCGCCGAGCAGGGTCACAGGAGTCCCCCACTCGATCAGCCAGCCGAGGTAGGTGGAGAACGCCCCGTCGATCCCGAAGTTGAACGTGCCCGGCGCATGCCCGGCGGCGAAGGCGCGGCGGTGCCGCAGGTCGACGACCCACTCCCCCGCCTCGATGCGGTCGCGCAGCTGTGCGGCGTCGGCCTCCTCCACGGGAGACAGGTCGGGAGCGGTCGGCCCGGCGGCGTTGGCCGGGGCCATGTGGACGTAGTACGCCGGCCACGCCCCCAGGCCGTCGAGCAGCTCGCGGACGTAGGTCTCCTCGTCCTGTCTCAGGACGGGGTTGTCGTTCTTCTCCTGACCGATCGTGGACGAGGTCGCATCCGACTGGGTCGCCGAGCAGAAGGAGCCGAACCCGTGCGTGGGGTACACCGCCGCCTCGTCGGGCAGCTCGGAGGCGAGCTTGTGAGCCGACGCGTGCTGGTGACGCACCAACGCGTCGGTGTGCTCGTCTCCGAGCAGGTCGGGACGACCCGTCGCGCCGTAGAGCAGCGAGCCACCGGTGAAGACCCCGAGCGGCTGGTCTCGGTCGGACAACGCGTAGGACAGGTGGGTGAAGGTGTGGCCGGGGGTGGCGATGGCGCGCACCTGCATCCGATCACCGACCCGGACCACCTCGCCGTCGGCGACCGGGGTCCGGTCGAAGGACACCTCGTCCTCACCGTTGACCAGGTACGCCGCCCCGGTGGCCTGCGCGAGCGCCAGGCCCCCGGTGACGTAGTCGTTGTGGATGTGGGTCTCGAAGACGTGCGTGAGCCGGACGCCTTCAGCCTCCAGGAGCTCGAGCATCCGGTCGATGTCTCGCTGCGGATCGATGACGAGCGCGACCCGGCCGTCGTGGACCAGGTAGCTGCGGTCACCGAGAGAGGAGGTCTCCAGGGTCCGCACGCTGAGCCCGGGCAGTGTTTCCGCGTCGGTCATCTCGCTCCTCATTTCTCGATCGGGTGGCCGGCGCGCAACCAAGCAGTGGTGCCCCCGGCGACGTTGGTCGCGTCGTAGCCGGCCGCGGTCAGGACGTCGACCATGGCGCCGCTCCGGTTGCCCGAGGCGCACACCACCAGCACGGCCTGACTCCGGTCGAGCTCGTCCAGGCGTCCGGGCAGCTGGCCCATCGGGATGTTGACCGCGCCGGGGAGGTGGCCCTCGCGGAACTCGGATGGTTCGCGTACGTCGATGAGGACGGTCCCGCGGTCGAGTGCCGCGGCGGTCTCGTCGATGGCGATCTCGCGCACTTCGTCTCACTCCTCGTGTGGTGTTCCATGCTTGGGCGTCGCCCCCACGGGGGGTTTCGCGCCAACGTAGCATATCCCCCCGGGGGGATGTACAGTCGAGGTCGTCCCCCGCCATCGCCCCACGAGAGGGAGCCCCCAGATGCCTGACTACACGCTGCGCACCACGCTCCAGCGCCCGTACGAAGAGACCGTCCGGGCCGTGCGTGAGAGCTTGACCGAGGCCGGCTTCGGCGTCCTGACCGAGATCGACCTCCAGGCGACGCTGAGGGCCAAGCTCGGCGTCGAGGTGGCGCCCCAGATCATCCTGGGGGCCTGCCGGCCGCAGCTCGCGCACCAGGCCCTGCAAGCAGATCCCTCGATCGCGGCGCTGCTTCCCTGCAACGTCGTCGTCCGAGGGATCGACGACACCACCACGACGGTCGAGGCGTTCGACCCGGACGCGATGATGTCCTTGGCCGACTCTCACGGCAGCGATGCCCTTGCCTCCGTCGCCACCGAAGCTCGGGAGAGACTGAAGACCGCCCTCACCAGCTTGGAGGACCACTGATGGAGCTCGAACCCACCGAGATCAAGGCGATCATCACCAGGATGAAGCGCGCGAACGGTCATCTGGCCAGCGTGATCCGGATGATGGAGGAGGGCTCGGACTGCGAGTCGGTGCTCACCCAGCTCGCTGCCGTGAACAAGGCTCTCTCCCGCGCGGGGTACGCCATCGTCGCCACCGGCCTCCAGCAGTGCTTGACCGAGAGCGACGAGGGGCCGGACGGCGTCGACGTGAAGCGGATGGAGAAGCTGTTCCTCGCCCTCGCCTGAGGCTTGACGCCGCTCAGAGCTGCGACTGGACCCCGGCGAGGAGCTGGCGGGCCATGACGATCCGCTGCACCTGGTTGGTGCCCTCGTAGATCTGGGTGATCTTGGCGTCCCGCATCATCCGCTCCACGGGGTAGTCGCGGGTGTAGCCGTACCCGCCGAGGACCTGGACCGCGTTGGTCGTCACCTCCATGGCGGTGTCGGAGGCGAAGCACTTCGCCGCGGCGCCGAAGAAGGTGAGGTCCTGGTCGCCGCGCTCGGATCGGCCGGCGGCGGCGTACGTCAGCTGGCGCGCGGCCTCGACCTTCATGCCCATGTCGGCCAGCAGGAACTGCAGCCCCTGGAACTCGCTGATCGACTTGCCGAACTGCTGGCGCTCCTGGGCGTAGCCGAGCGCGTAGTCGAGAGCGCCCTGGGCGACGCCGACGGCCTGGGCGGCGATCGTGATGCGGGTGTGGTCGAGGGTCTGCATCGCCGTGGCGAAGCCGGTGCCCTCCTCGCCGATCATCCGGTCTCCGGGGATCCGGACCTGGTCGAAGTAGACCTCCTTGGTGGGGCTGCCCTTGATCCCGAGCTTCTTCTCCGGCGCGCCGAAGGAGACCCCCTCGTCGGACTTCTCCACCACGAAGGCCGAGATGCCACCCCGGGTCTTCTTCTCCGCGTCGGTCACGGCCATGACGGTGTAGAACTCCGACTCCTCGGCGTTGGTGATCCAGCGCTTCACGCCGTCGAGCACCCAGTCGTCGCCGTCGCGGACCGCCCTGGTCTTCATGGCCCCGGCGTCCGAACCGGCGTCCGGCTCGGACAGGCAGTAGGAGAAGCCGCCCTCGCCGCGGGCGAGCGCACCCAGGTACTTCTTCTTCAGCTCTTCCGATCCGGCGATCTGCACCGGCAGCGACCCGAGCTTGTTGACCGCGGGGATGAGGCTCGAGGACACGCACGCCCGCGCGACCTCCTCGATCACGATCACGGTGGCCAGCGCGTCAGCACCGGCGCCGCCGTACTCCTCGGGGACGTGCGGTGCGTGGAAGTCCGCGGCCCGGAGCGCCTCGGCGGCTTCCCGCGGGTACCGGGCGTTCTCGTCGACGTCCGCGGCGTACGGCGCGACCTTGGCGTCGCAGATGTCCCGGACCGCCTCCCGGATCGCCTGGTGCTCCTCGGAGAGCGCGAACATCGGGCCAGCGAACGACTCTGTGCTCATGGCGCGCATCCTACGATCGGCGCCGGAACGACCGAACGGCCGGCGCCCAGGTGGACGCCGACCGTTCGTCGTGACACTCGGGGAGTGCCGGTGGAGCTACTTCTGGGTGACCGTGGTCTTGCCCGAGGAGGCGTTGGTGTAGCCGTCGCCGGGGTAGCTCACCTTGATGGTGTGCTTGCCCTTGGAAAGGGTCTTCGTCAGGGTCGCGACACCCTTCTTGAGCTTGACGGTGCCGATGGTCTTCTTGCCGTCCTTGAACGTCACCTTGCCGGTGGGCTTGCGGGTCACCGGCGACGTGACCTTGGCCTTGATGACCGCCTTGGCACCCTTCTTGACCGGCGAGTTGCTGGAGGCCTTCGTGGTCGAGTCGTTCTTGACGACGGTGACCGGATGACCGTAGCCCGCAGGTGCCGAGTCGGCGGTGCAGGTCACCGGCACCGGGCCGAATGCCTCCGTCGTGGCCGTGAAGTCGATCGTCGCCGGGGCGAAGATGTCGTACGTGCCGGCGGCCGGGTTGTTGAAGGCCAGGTTGGTGGCGTCCGCGTCGAACGACCACGTGGCTGTCCCCGTTGTCGTTCAAGTCGCCGGGGATGGCTACGTCGGGCAGGTCGGCCGGGACGGTGGTGTTCCCGAAGGTCCCCTCGACGCTGGTGAAGTCGATGTTCGAGGTTCCGACGCTCTCCAGAGCGTCCTTCGTGGCCTGCGGGATGGTGAAGGTGTTGGTCACCCCGCCCGGCACAGCGTTGGCGGCAACCGGGGAACCGGCCGCGTAGGGTCCTCCGGCGGCGACGAGGCCGAGGTTCGGGATGTCGGTGACCAGGCTCACGGGCAGGTCGCCGAGGGCGGTCGGGCAGGTGTAGGCGACGCTGACCGAGTCAGCGTGCGCGGCCGTGGTGGTCAGCCCGACCAGCGCGCCGGCGGTCAGGGCGGTGACTGCACCGGTCGCGGCGACGCGACGAGGCAGGGTGTTGAACTTCATGAATGGATGCTCCCTCCGAGCATGATCACTTGACGCACACGACAACTCGCCGCACGCACGGGTCAGCGCGTTCCCTCCCTCAAGGCTCCCCGGATTCGGGGAATGAATCTGCCTACCCAGCGGTAAGGATAGGTCATGGACCCGTGGATGGATGCCGAAACGATCGACCGGTTCCTCGACTACGACACGTGGGCGGTCGTCGGTCTGTCCGGTGACCCGACGCGGACGGCGTACGGCATCGCGAGCCTGCTCCAGCGGCGTGGGAAACGGATCGTGCCCATCCACCCGAGCGCCCCGACGGTCCTCGGCGAGCAGGGATACGCGACCCTGAAGGACGTGCCCTTCCCCCTCGACGTCGTCGACGTCTTCCGGCGCTCCGAGGCCGCCGGAGAGTTCGCGGACGAGGCGGTCGAGATCGGCGCGAAGGGTGTGTGGTTCCAGCTCGGCGTCGTCGACCACGCCGCGTTCACGAGGACGGTCGCCTCCGGCGTGCCGATGGTCATGGACACCTGCCCCGCCATCGAATGGCGGCGACGAGGTGCCTGAGGACCTCCACGTCCCCCCGGGACCCGGGCTGCCCGACGGGCTGGTGATCCCGGCGACCGAGCTGGTCGAACGGTTCTCCCGGTCCTCCGGCCCGGGCGGCCAGGGCGTCAACACCACCGACAGCCGGGTGCAGCTCGAGTGGGACCCGGCCGGCTCGTCCGTCCTCACCGACACCCAGCGCTCCCGGGCGGTCGCGGCCCTCGGGTCGCCGTACGCCGTGGACGCGTCCGAGCGGCGATCCCAGCTGCGCAACCGCAACGCCGCCCGGGAGCGCCTGGTGGCCGCCATCCGCGCGGCACTGGCTCCCCCTCCCCTGCCGCGCGTCCCGACCAAGCCGTCCAAGGGCTCACGCCAGCGCCGCCTGGACGCCAAGAAGCGCCGCGGCCGGACCAAGGCCATGCGCGGCCGGGTCAGGGGCGACTGAGCGACCTAGAAGCCGATCCGCTTCGGCCCGGCGGAGTGCTGGCGGACGGCATCGCCCTTGGAGTGGGCCAGGTCGCGGAGCCCCTCGCGGAACTCGTCCATCCGCGACCGGAGCCCCTCGTCGGACGCGGCCAGGATGCGGACGGCGAGGAGGCCGGCGTTGCGGGCGTTGCCGACCCCGACCGTCGCGACCGGCACGCCCCCGGGCATCTGGACGATCGACAGCAAGGAGTCGAGGCCGTCGAGGTGCTTGAGCGGCACCGGGACGCCGATCACCGGCAGCGACGTGACAGCGGCGAGCATGCCCGGCAGGTGGGCGGCCCCGCCGGCTCCGGCGATGACCACCTGGAGCCCGCGGTCGGCCGCCGTACGACCGAACTCCAGCATCTCCTCGGGCATCCGGTGGGCCGAGACGACGTCGGCGAGGTACGGGACCCCGAACTCGTCCAGCGCGGCGGCGGCGGCCTCCATCACCGGCCAGTCGGAGTCCGACCCCATCACGATCCCCACGCGGGCCTGGCCGCCGGTGGACTCAGTCATCGTCACTCACTCTCGTTCCCCAGGTCTCCCCGGAACCAGGCGGCGGCGTGCCGCGCGCGCTCCAGCGTCTCGTCGAGGTCGTCGCCGTAGGCGTTGACGTGGCCGACCTTGCGGCCCGGACGCGGACTCTTGCCGTAGAGGTGGACGCGCAGCCGCGGGTCGCGGGCCAACGCGTGCGGGTAGCCCTGATACAGGGGAGCACAGGCGGCTCCATCTTGCTCGTCGGCGCCGAGGATGTTGACCATCACGGTCCAGCGCTCTCGCGGAGCGGGTGACCCGAGCGGGAGGTCGAGGACGCCGCGCAGGTGGTTCTCGAACTGCGAGGTGACGGCGCCGTCCTGGCTCCAGTGGCCGGTGTTGTGCGGACGCATCGCCAGCTCGTTGACCAGGATCCCCCCCTCAGGGGTCTCGAACAGCTCGACCGCGAGGATCCCGGTCACTTCGAGCTCGCCGGCCAGCCGGAGGGCGAGGGTCTGCGCCTGCGTGGCCAGCGCCGGGTCGAGGTCGGGCGCCGGGGCGATCACCTCGTGACAGACACCGTCCTTCTGGGTGGTCTGGACGACCGGGTACGCCGCCGCCTGGCCGCTCGGGGAGCGTGCGACCAGTGCCGACAGCTCCCGGATGAACGGCACCCGGTCTTCCGCCAGCAGGTCGATGCCCGACTCGGCGGCCGCTGCGAAGGCGGAGGCACAGTCGTCCGGTCCGTCGACGAACCACACGCCCTTGCCGTCGTACCCGCCCCGCGTCGTCTTGAGGACGCAGGGAAAGCCGAACTCCGCGACCTCCGAGGGGTGGTGCACGACAGCGTGCCGCGGCACGGGGGCACCCAGCTCGGTGAGCCGACGCCGCATCACGGCCTTGTCCTGCGCGTGCACGAGGGCGTCCGGACCCGGGCGGCAGGCGACGCCGGCCTCGGCGAGGGCGCGCAGGTGGTCGGTCGGCACGTGCTCGTGGTCGAAGGTGACCACGGCCGCGCCGTCGGTGACCTTCCGGAGCGTGTCGAGGTCGCGGTAGTCGCCCACGAGCTGGTCCGGGATCACCTGAGCCGCGGAGACACCCTCGGCCTCGGCCAGCAGCCGCAAGGGGATGCCCAGAGCGGCGGCGGGCTCGGCCATCATCCGGGCCAGCTGGCCGCCACCGATGACGGCGAGCACGGGGGCGTCGGTCACGGGCCCAGTCACGGGCCCAGCGTAGGCGATGCCGGCCCGGTCAGCGCCGGACGGGCGGGCCGGGCTCGAACCGCAGGCCCTGACCGCGGATCGTCGTGATGAGCGTGGGGGTTCGGGGGTCGTCGCCGAGCTTCTTGCGGACCCAGCCGAGATGGACGTCGATGGTCTTCGAGGAGGTCCAGAAGCTCGTCTGCCAGACCTCACGCATGAGCTCGGCCCGGGTGACGATCTCGCCCGGTCGCGCGATGAGGGCGTAGAGCAGGTCGAACTCCTTGCGGGACATCGGGATCTCCCGCTCGGCGCGCCAGACCTTCCGGCTGCCCGGATCCAGTCGGACGTCCTGCACGTTCAACACGACCCGAATGTAGGAGTCCGACGGTGCGGCGGAGGGGAAACGGCGTGATTGTTACCGAGCGGGCGCTCAGGCGCGGCGTACGGCGACGGGCTCGACGAGCCCGAACCCGCGGACCGGGCGGGCCGGCAGCCGCCGGGTCTCGAACTGGTCGGTCGGCAGCAGGTCCGCGGTCTGCTGGTCGATGATGATGCGGTTGCGCCGCGCGACCGCGGTCAGCCGTGAGGCGAGGTTGACCGGCGGCCCGAACACGTCGCCGAGGCGCATGATCACGGCGCCGGAGGCCAGCCCGACGCGCACGTCGGGCATCCGCGGGTCCCGCCCCACCACGCTGACGATCCCCTCGGCGGTGTCGTAGGCGAGCACCGGGTCGGGGTTCACGAAGAGCACCGAGTCACCCAGGCTCTTGATCACCCGGCCGCGCTGCCCGGCGATGACATCGGCGCAGCGGGACTCGAAGAGCTCGACCAGGTCACCGATCTTCTCCCGCGACAGCTCGTTGGAGAGCCGGGTGAAGCCGACGATGTCGGCGAACCCGACCGAGACATGGGTCGTGTGCAGGTCGGCGTCGTCCGCGCCGAGGGCGTTGATCCGCCCGACGGCCGCGGCCAGGTGCCGTCGCCAGGCGTACTGGAGGAGGTCCTCGAAGGGGCCGTTGACCTCCTCGATCAGCCGCAGCGCCGAGCCGGTGCGGGACCCCGTGGCCTCCGGCCCCTGCTCCAGCTCCTCGACCCGGTGGACGAACGTCGCCACCTCCCAGTCGGCGAGGCGGGCCATCGTCTGCCCCACCGCTCGCGTGAGCATCACGCCCATGTCGAAGTCGATCGCCCCTGACTCGGAGAGGTCGCTGAGCACCGAGACCGCCTCGGCGTCGGCGCGGGTGAACGCGACCTCCAGCCCGTGCTCGGGGAACCCCAGCGCGCGCCACAGCCGCTGCAGCTGCGGAATGGTCAGGCCGGTCTCCGCCGCGACCTGGAGTGCGGTGAAGACCGGGCCCTCACCGAGGATCGCCTCCTCGAGCGGGTCGAGCTCCTCTCCGCCGGCCGGGGCCGGCTCAGGAGCCGTCATCGTGACGCGGCTCGGCCAGCCGGTGCAGCTCCTCGGCGACCTTGAGCTGGACCTCCTCGACCTTCGGGATGTCGTCCAGCTCCACCCGTCCGTCGGTGCTCGCGTCGGAGACCACGAGCGTGCCGCAGCCGAAGACCCGGTCGATGACGCTCATCTCGAAGTCGACGCCACTGATCCGGTTGAGCGGGATCGTGCGGCCCTCCTTCGCCACGAGCCCCGACCGCTTGAGGAAGCGCCGGTTGGTGAAGGTGTACGTCGTGGTGGCCCAGGTGACGATCGGCCGCACGGCCAGCCAGAGGACGGCGAGCGCGATGACCACCCACACGACCAGGTGCATGACGTGGGCTGCCCCGCCGTCGCCGAGGTTGCTCAGGAACACGCCCAGCGCCAGGAGCACCAGGAAGATCAGCAGCGGCAGGATCAGCACCTTCGGGTGCGTGCGGGTGCTGACGACGACGTGCTCACCCTCGTTCAGGAGCTTGCTGGAGATGGCCACGCGTCGATCATGTCACCTCTGGATCGGATTGGGCGGGCCTCACGTGAACGACGTCGCCGGCGGCGACGGAGACGACCCCGGTCTCGATCCCGGTGTCGACCATGAGCCGGCCGTGGGGGTCCAGGTCCGTGGCCTCACCGACGAGGCTCTGCCCGCTGGGCAGCTCGACGCGCACCGTCTGGCCCAGCGTCGAGCAGCTGGCCCGATAGCTGGTGACCAGCGAGTGCGGGGATCCGGCCAGCACTCCGACGTACGCGCGGATCCCGGCGAGAACCTCGTGGAACAGCGCGGTCCGGTCGGTCGGTCGCCCGGCGAGCAGCAGCGACGTCGCGGTCTCGACCGGCAGCTCCTCGCGGGTCTGCGAGACGTTGATCCCGACGCCGATCAGCGCCAGCGGACCGGACCGGCTCTGGATGCGCTCGATGAGGATCCCGCAGACCTTCTGGTCCTCGATCAGCACGTCGTTCGGCCACTTGAGCACGGCACCGGTCGCCCGGGCCACGGCCAGCCCGGTGGCCAGCGGGAGCAGCGGCCACCACTGGTCGTCGAGGCTCGGGTCGACCACGGCGGTGAAGGTCAGCGCCGCGCCGTCGGGCGTCACCCAGACCCGGTCCAGGCGGCCGCGGCCGGCCTGCTGGTGGTCCGCGACGACCACGAGGTTGCGTTCGGGGGCGCCGGCGGCGACCTGGTTGGTCGAGTCGAGGGCGTCGTACAGCCGGACCGTCCAGGGTGCCCCGGCCGCCGCCTGGAGCGCGGTCTGGTCGAGACGGGCGCGAGGGTCGGCAGGCACGAGCAGTAGATTGCCACGCGTGAGTGCACAGACGAGTCCCCAGGAACCCAGCGAGGGCACGGAGGTCCCCGACAAGTCGTCAGGGATCGACATCCACACCACCTCCGGCAAGCTGGCCGACCTCGACCGCCGGCTCGACGAGGCCGTCCACGCCGGCTCGGCGAAGGCAGTCGAGAAGCAGCACGCCAAGGGCCGCAAGACCGCGCGGGAGCGGATCGAGCTGCTCTTCGACGAGGGCTCGTTCGTCGAGCTCGACGAGCTGGCACGGCACCGCTCGACGGCCTTCGGCCTGGAGAAGAAGCGACCCTACGGCGACGGCGTCGTCACCGGCTACGGCACCATCGACGGCCGCCAGGTGTGCGTGTTCTCCCAGGACTTCACCGTCTTCGGCGGCTCCCTCGGCGAGGTGTACGGCGAGAAGATCACCAAGGTCATGGACCTGGCGATGAAGACCGGCTGCCCGATCATCGGGATCAACGAAGGGGCCGGCGCGCGCATCCAGGAGGGTGTGGTCTCGCTCGGCCTCTACGGCGAGATCTTCCGCCGCAACGTCCACGCCAGCGGCGTCATCCCGCAGATCAGCATGATCATGGGCTCCTGCGCCGGCGGCCACGTCTACTCCCCCGCCGTCACCGACTTCACGGTGATGGTCGACGGAACCTCGAACATGTTCATCACCGGCCCGGACGTCATCAAGACGGTCACCGGCGAGGACGTGTCGATGGAGGACCTCGGCGGCGCCCGCGCCCACAACACCAAGTCCGGCAACGCCCACTACATGGGCTCGGACGAGGACGACGCGATCGAGTACGTCAAGGCGCTGCTCTCCTTCCTCCCGCAGAACAACCTCGACCCGGCGCCGGCGTACGACGAGGCGGCCGTCGAGGACTTCACCGACCTCGACCACGCGCTCGACGGCCTCATCCCGGACGGCGCCAACCAGCCCTACGACATGCACGAGGTCATCCAGGCGGTCGTGGACGACGAGGAGTTCCTCGAGGTCCAGGAGCTGTTCGCGCCGAACATCCTCATCGGCTTCGGCCGGGTCGAGGGCCAGAGCGTCGGCGTGGTGGCCAACCAGCCGATGCAGTTCGCCGGCACGCTCGACATCGACGCCTCGGAGAAGGCAGCCCGGTTCGTGCGGTTCTGCGACGCCTTCAACATCCCGGTGCTGACGTTCGTGGACGTGCCCGGCTTCCTGCCCGGCGTCGACCAGGAGCACAACGGCATCATCCGCCGCGGCGCGAAGCTGATCTACGCCTACGCCGAAGCGACGGTCCCCCTCGTCACGGTCATCACGCGCAAGGCCTACGGAGGCGCGTACGACGTCATGGGCTCCAAGCACCTCGGCGCCGACATCAACGTCGCCTGGCCGACCGCGCAGATCGCCGTCATGGGCGCCCAGGGCGCGGTCAACATCCTGTACCGCAACGAGCTCAAGGAAGCCAAGGACGCCGACGAGCGACGGGCCGAGCTCATCACCGAGTACGACGACACCCTCGCGAACCCCTACATCGCCGCCGAGCGCGGCTACGTCGATGCGGTGATCGCGCCGCACGAGACACGCCTCGAGGTCGTCCGGGCGCTCCGGCTCCTGCGCACCAAGCGCGAGAGCCTGCCGCCCAAGAAGCACGGGAACATCCCGCTGTGAGGCAGGACGCGAAGCGTCCCCCGAGCAGCGGGACGACGCTGACCCGTCAGCTCTTTCCGGGGGAACGCAGCGGCGGAGGAAGGAGCTGACGTGTCAGCGCCCACAGACGGCAGCAACGCCGAAGAGCGACCGCAGCCACCTTTGCTCAAGGTGATCAACCCCGACGCCACCCCGGAGGAGGTCGCGGCGATCGTCGCGGTGTTCTCCGCACTCGGCGGCGACTCGGAAGAGAAGTCCAAGCCCCGCTCTGCCTGGGCACACCCGCGCTGGAACCACCGCGTCTCTCACCGGCACGGCGCCGACGGCTGGCGCACCTCTGGCCTCCCCCGCTGACCCAGTTTTCCGCGGCGTGTGCCTGAGAACGGCGCATAGCGCGTTCTCAGGCACACGCGACAGGAAATCAGCGGCGGAGGGCGGTCCGGACGAGGGGGTCGACGGCGTCGAGCGGCTCCCAGCTGCCGAGGCCGCGGGTGACCCAACCGCTGCCGTACGAGCCCCGGAGGTCCGACCAGCCGGCGCAACCACCCGCCCCGCCCATCGCGATCTCGTCCTCCTCGAGCTGGTGACCGAGCGCCCAGGTCACGTCCTGGTCGAGGACCAGGTCGTGGCCGACGGACTGGGGCGCGGTGTACTCGCGGAACAGGTTCGGCCCGAGCAGCGCCGCGGTGAACCCGTCCGCGCGGAGCAGGTCGTCGTGGAACGCTGCGAGCCCGCGGGCGCTGGCGTGCAGGTTGATCGCGGCGAACGGCGTCGTGCGCCACGTGCGCGTGTTGAGGAAGGCAGGGTCGACCAGGCCGGGGGGCCGCACCAGTGCCGGCGCCCAGCGCGGGTCGTCGAGGTAGCGCGAGGGCCAGTCGTCCGCGACCGGGACGACCGTCGCCACGCGGTCCTCGTCCGCCTCGGCCACCCGGAGGTGCAGCTCCCAGCCCGCCTCTCGGGCGATCCGCTCCCACCGTGACTCGAGGGACTGCCCGGTCACCCGGCGTACGACCTCACCGAGGAGGTGGCCGTACGTCGCCGCGTGCTCGCCGAAGGCCGTGCCGGGCTCGTGCAGCGGCGTCGCCGCAGCCAGCAGGTCGACGAGCGCGCCGGTGTCCCCCGGGTCGATCGATGCGGCCTCGGGCGGGAAGGCGTAGAGCCCGGCGGCGTGGCGGAGCAGGTGTCTCAGCGTCGTCACCTGCTTCCCGGCGGCGCCGTACTCCGGCCACACCTCCGCCACCCGGCTGTCGAGGTCGAGGTGGTGCTCAGCCAGCACCGTCAGGAGGGTGAGAGCGGCCAGCGGCTTGGCGACCGAGTAGCACATCACCAACGTGTCGGGCTGCCACGGCCGCGTGCCGTCGATCGTGCCCGCACAGACCTCGACCAGCACCTCGCCCCGGCGCATCGCGCAGTACGCCCCGCCGGGCAGCTCTCCGGAGTCGGCGTACGGCGCCAGTGACGCGCTCAGCTCCGCCGTGAGGGCCTCCCGATCGGGCATGCGGGCACCCTACGGTCGCGGCCTAGGGTGTCGCCATGACTGACCTGGTGCTCGGGCCGCTGCTGCGGTACGTCGACGAGACGTCCGCGACCCTCTGGGTGGAGACGGCGGACCCGGGGACGGTCGTGGTGACCGCGGGTGAGCACCGGGGCGAGGCGAGGACGTTCGACGTCCACGGCCACCACTACGCGCTGGTGGACGTGACGGGCCTGGAGAAGGGCACGCGGACGGCGTACACCGTCGACTGCGACGGGGAACGGGTGTGGCCGCTCGCGGACTCGGTCTATCCCGACCCGGTGATCGCGACGCTCGACCACGACGAGCCGCTGCGGATGGCGTTCGGGTCGTGCCGCACCTCGGTCAGCCACGACAAGGCCGGCAACAAGTCACACGGCGTCGACGCGCTGCGCGCCTACGCGCTGCGGATGGCCGGTGTGACCGACCGGTCCCACGACGACGACCCGGACGAGGGCGACGACGTGAGGTGGCCGGACCTCGTGCTCTTCCTCGGCGACCAGGTCTACGCCGACGAGACGACCTCGGAGATGCACATCTTCATCGAGTCGCGCCGCGACATCGACGAGGAGCCGGGCACCGAGCTCAAGGACTACGAGGAGTACGCCCACCTCTACCGGCTCGCGTGGACGGACCCGGTCAACCGCTGGCTGCTCTCGACCCTGCCGAGCGCGATGATCTTCGACGACCACGACATCCGCGACGACTGGAACACCTCGCTGGAGTGGAAGCGCGAGATGGAGGCGACGTCGTGGTGGCACGGCCGGATCGTCGCCGGCCTCGCGTCGTACTGGGTCTACCAGCACGTCGGCAACCTGTCCCCGGCCGAGCGGGCCGAGGACGAGATCTGGCGGGAGATCACCGCCCACGACGGCGTCGACGAGTTCGACGCCGGGGCGCTGCTGGACGCCTTCGCCGACCGGGTCGACCAGCAGCCCGAGACCTACCGCTGGTCCTACGCACGCGACTTCGGGAGCCAGGCCCGGCTCGTCGTCGTCGACTCGCGCGCGGCCCGGGTGCTCGATCCGGACGACCGCGCGATGCTCGACGAGGACGAGATGAGGTGGTTCGACGAGCACCTGCTCGGCGGCTTCGACCACCTCCTGATCGGCAGCTCGCTGCCCTTCCTGCTGGCCCCCGGACTGCACTACGTCGAGGCCTTCGGCGAGGCACTGGCCGGTGGCGGCTGGGGCAAGCGCTGGCGCAAGCCCGGCGAGGTGCTCCGCCAAGGCGTCGACCTCGAGCACTGGGCGGCGTTCCAGAACTCCTTCCAACGCGTCTGCCGGATGGTGCTGGACGTCGCCCGCGGCGGCCGCGGCGAGGCGCCCGGCACCGTCACGTTCCTCGGGGGCGACGTCCACCACAGCTACGTCGCCGAGGCCCAGCCGGCCGACGGCGGCGGTCCGGTCTCCAGCCGGCTCCTCCAAGCCGTCTGCTCGCCGATCCGCAACCCCCTCTCGCCGCGCACACGGTTCGCCACCGCCATCGCGGCGTACGGCGTCGCGCGGCCGGTCGGGGTCCTCGCCGCGCGCTCGGCGAAGGTGCCGGACGCTCCGCTGGACTGGGAGATGCTCGAGGGTCCGTGGTTCGACAACAACCTCGCGACGCTGGAGGTGCAGGGCCGCGGCCTGCGGATGTGGTGGGCCAAGGGCAAGGTCGACGGCCGCCGGCACCAGCGGCCACGGCTCGTGACCGTCGCCGACATCACCGTCGACGAACCCGGTCCGGACGGCCCGGAGTGAACGCCATCACCGACGTGCCGGGCGTCCTGGTCGGCCAGGCCGAACGGATCGGCGGGGGCTGGCTCACCGGCGTCACCGTCGTCGTCGCGCCCGAGGGCGGCGCGGTCGGCGGGGTCGACGTGCGGGGCGGCGGCCCGGGCACCCGCGAGACCGACCTGCTCGACCCGCGCAACGTGGTCGACCGGGTCGACGCGATCGTCCTCACCGGCGGCTCGGCGCCCGGGCTCGCCAGCGCGGACGGCGTCGTCCAGCGGCTGCTCGCGGCTCGCCGGGGCTGGCGGACCGACGAGGACCCGGCCCACGTCGTCCCGATCGTGCCCGGCGCGGTCATCTTCGACCTGGGACGTGGCGGCAGCTGGGGCCACCACCCGGATGCCGACCTCGGCGCCGCGGCGTACGACGCCTCCGCGCCCTCGGTCGTCGAGGGGACGGTCGGCGCCGGCACGGGCGCCACGGCCGGCGGCCTCAAGGGCGGGGTGGGCAGCGCCTCGACCCGGCTGACCGACGGCACGGCCGTCGGCGCGCTCGTCGTCGTCAACTCGGCCGGCTCGACCGTCGACCTGACCACCGGCGAGCTCTGGGCCGCGCGCCACTGCCTGCCCGGCGACCTGCCGACGATGCGCCGGCCGGACCCGGCCGAGCTGGCGGCCGCGCAGGAGCGCTCCCCGGTGCCCGGGCAGCTGGCCACCACCCTCGCCGTGGTCGCGACCGACGCGACGCTGACCAAGGCGCAGTGCCAGAAGGTCAGCGGCCTCGGCCACGACGGCTTGGCCCGTGCGATCGATCCCGTGCACACGATGTTCGACGGCGACACCGTCTTCACCCTGGCCACCGGAGCCCGTCCCGCGCCTGATGCCCTGGCCTTCCACGCACTCCTGACGGCCGCGGCGACCACGGTCACGCGGGCCATCGCCCGGGCGGTCGTGGCGGCCGAGAGCGCCGGTGGGATCCGCAGCTACCGCGAGGCATTTCCCGGCGCGTTCTCCTGAGGACACGGTCTAAGGTCGGCGGCGTGACGGAACGACGAGTCGACGCCATCAGCGAGCAGTACGTCGAGGACCACGCGGCCCTCGACCCGACCATGGCCACCTACCTCGGCATCCCCGGGTACGACGACCAGCTGCCCGACCTCTCCCCCGACGGCTTCGCCGCGCGCGAGGAGCTGACCGCCCGCGCCCTGGCCGACGCCACGGCCGCGGAGCCCGTCGACGAGCGCGAGCAGGTCGCCCGCGAGGCGTTCCTCGAGCGGCTCGGACTCGAGGTCGAGATGGCCGAGGCCGGTTACTGGCGCTCGGAGTTCTCCGTCATCTCCAGCGGCCTGCACGGCGTACGTCAGGTCTTCGACCTCATGTCCGCCGAGGGTGAGCAGGCGTGCGCGGACCTCGACGCCCGGATGGCCGCCTTCCCGGCGACCTTGGCGGGCTACCGGACGACGTTGCTCGAGGAGGCCGCCCGGGGCAACGTCGCCGCGGCCCGGCAGTACGCCGAGGTGGCCGACCAGGTCCGTCGCTGGACCGGCCAGGTGGGCGAGGGCGGGGACTTCTTCGCCGGGCTCGTCGCCCGGACCGACGCCGAGGGCTCGCAGCGCACGAGCATGGAGGAGCACGCCACCGCCGCGACCGCCGCCATGGCCGACTTCGGGGCGTTCCTCACCTCCGAGATGGTCTCCCGCGGCCGTGAGAAGGAAGCCGTGGGCCGCGAGCACTACGCGCTCGCCTCACGGCTGTTCCTCGGCGCCGTGGTGGACCTCGAGGAGACCTACGACTGGGGCTGGACCGAGCTGAAGCGGCTCGCCGACGACATGGACCGGACCAGCGACCGGATCAAGCCGGGCGCCGACGTCGCCGAGGCGGTGGCCCACCTCGACGGCGACCCGAGCACGCGCATCCACGGCCGCGAGGAGTTCCGCCAGTGGATGCAGGACCTGGCGGACCGGACGATCGAGGAGATGGCAGGGGTCCACTTCGACATCCCCGACCCGATCCGCCGGATCGAGTGCATGATCGCGCCGACCAACGACGGTGGCATCTACTACACCGGCCCCTCGGAGGACTTCGTGCGCCCGGGCCGCATGTGGTGGTCGGTGCCCGACGGCATCGACGACTTCTCCCCCTGGCGCGAGGTCACGACCGTCTACCACGAGGGGGTCCCCGGCCATCACCTCCAGGTCGCCCAGACGGCGTACCGCACCGAGACCCTCAACCGCTGGCAGCGCCTCATGTGCTGGGTCAGCGGCCACGGCGAGGGTTGGGCGCTGTACGCCGAGCGGCTGATGGAGGAGCTCGGCTACCTCGAGGACCCGCCGACGCGCCTCGGCATGCTGGACGCCCAGTCGTTCCGAGCCGCGCGGGTGATCATCGACATCGGCATGCACCTGGAGCTGCGAATTCCCGAGGACAACCCGTTCGGCTTCCACCCCGGTGAGACCTGGACCCCTGCGCTCGGGCGGGAGTTCATGGGCCAGCACTGCCTCATGGACGACGAGTTCATCGACTTCGAGGTCAAGCGGTACCTGGGCTGGCCCGGGCAGGCGCCGTCGTACAAGGTCGGCGAGCGGATCTGGCTCCAGGCCCGGGAGGACGCCCGGTCCCGGGCCGGGCAGTCGGGCAGGGACTTCGACCTCAAGACCTTCCACCGCCAAGCGCTCGACCTCGGCTCGATCGGGCTCGACCCGTTGCGTGCCGCCCTGGCGCGACTGTGAAGCTGGTCCTCGCCTCCGCCTCCCCGGCTCGGCTGGCGACCTTGCGCGCCGCGGGCGTCGAGCCGATCGTGATCGTCTCGGGGGTCGACGAGGACCAGGTCACCGCTCCGCCGGGCGAGCTGGCCCTCGAGCTCGCCCGGCTCAAGTGCGCGGCCGTGGCTGCCCGCGACGACCTGCCGACGGGCGCGCTGGTGCTCGGGTGCGACTCCGTCCTGGAGCTGGACGGCGAGGCGTGGGGCAAGCCGGGCACGCCCGAGGAGGCGACCGAACGCTGGCGGGCGATGCGCGGGCGCACCGGCGTGCTGCACTCGGGCCACTGCCTCGCCGACCCCGCCGGTGGCCGGGTCGAGACCGGGATCGCGTCGACCACCGTCCACTTCGCCGACCTCGACGACGAGGAGATCGCTGCGTACGTCGCGACCGGCGAGCCGCTGCACGTGGCCGGAGCCTTCACCATCGACGGCCTCGGCGGCGCCTACGTGACCGGCCTCGAGGGCGACCACCACACGGTGGTCGGCGTCAGCCTGCCGCTGCTGCGCGAGCTCGTACAACGGCACGGCCATGCCTGGCACGAGTTCTGGACGACGTCCCGATAGCGTGACGCCATGGTGAAGGGGGCCCTGGGATCCGGCAAGCAGCTGGACACCTTCGCCGATCCCGGCGCCGAGCGGCTCTGGACGTCCGCGACCGTCATCACCTTCGTCCGCACCATCGCGGCGGTCGTGCTGTCGGCCTGGGGTGCGCACGAGTCGTCCAAGACGCTGCTCGTGGTGGCGCTCGTCGTCTACTGGGGCGGGGACATGCTCGACGGGTTCGTCGCGCGGATCCGCGACTGCGAGACCCGGATCGGCGCGGTCCTCGACATCTTCAGCGACCGTCTCTGCGCTGCGTCGTTCTACGTCGGCCTGGCCTGGCTGGAACCGCACCTCGCACCGGCCGTGTTCGTCTACCTCGCCGAGTTCATGGTGATCGACAACTTCCTCTCGATCGCTTTCCTCGCCTGGCCGATCCGGAGCCCCAACTACTTCTACGAGGTGGACCGCCGGATCTGGCTGTGGAACTGGTCCAAGCCCGGCAAGGCCACCAACTCCGCGCTCTTCGCGGTCCTCCTGCTCGTCACCGGCTGGATGTGGCTGGGGCTGGCGATCGCCACCTGCCTGCTGATCCTCAAATGCGTGTCGCTGAAGTGGCTCATGGACCTGGGCATCCCGCTGCCGGCCCGACGGGACCCCGCTCCGGAGCCGTCCTAGTGAAGCTCCTCATCGCGACGTTCTTCTTCTCGTTCGCGTCGGCGCTCCTGCCGATCCTCAACGTGGAGATCTTCGTGGCGGGTGTCGCTCAGAAGTACCCCATCGTCCTGGTCGCGCTGATCGCCGCAGCCGGCCAGATGGTCGGCAAGGCGCTCTGGTACTACGCCGGAGCTCACGCCGAGAGGCTCCCGTACATCCACCGGAAGATGCAGCAGCCGAAGTTCGAGGTGAGCCTCGACAAGTGGCGCACGCAGACCGAGGGTCGCAGGGCCTACACGGGGCTCATCCTCTTCGCCTCCGCCTCGGCCGGTTTCCCGCCGTACGCCGTGATCGCGGCCCTCGCAGGCGTCCTGCGGGTGAACTTCAGCCTGTTCCTGGCGACTGGTTTCGTGGGTCGGTTTCTTCGCTTCTGGTTCTTCGCTGCGTTGCTGGACCAGGTCCTGCACTGGTTCGGTCGTTAGCCCCCACGTGCAGGTACCCCTCCGCCAACCGGAAGAACTCGGGCACCTCGTCCCCGCTCCGGTCGCGGAACACGAACCGCCGGAACAGGAAGAACCGCGCGACAAAGCCGAGGAACAGCCCGACCACGTTGGCCGAGATGTTGTCCGAGAGCGGGTCGTCCAGCCCCAGGACGTCGCGGGTGAACCAGAGGCAGCCGATCGGCAGCAGCATCGTGACGACGTTGATCACGAAGAACGCCGTTCGGCCCCCATCGGGGTGGGTGGGCTCGCGGTGACGGAAGACCCAGGAGCGGCTGCCGCGGTAGCTCACCACCATGCCGGCCAGGCTCGCGACGACGTACGCCGTGATGACGTGGTCGCGCAGCGGCGCCTCGTCGAGGAACCAGTAGCCGTGGGCCAGCAGGTTGAAGGTCAGGACCGAGACGATCGTGGAGACGATGCCCACGACGGCGAACTTGCCGGACTCGCCGAGCAGCCGCGTGCGAGTACCCACGGTCGTGAGGGTATCTGCCGTCTGTGCGACTACTCGACCGGCAGGCCCAGACCGCGGGCGATCAGCATGCGTTGCACCTCGCTGGTGCCCTCGCCGATCTCCAGGACCTTGGCGTCGCGGTAGAACCGCGCGACCGGGTACTCCTCCATGAAGCCGTACCCGCCGAACACCTGCGTGGCGATGCGGGTTCCGGTCACGGCGGACTCGGTGGCGTAGAGCTTCGCGATGGCCGCGGCGTGCTTGAACTCCTGCGCGCTCGCGCCGGAGTCCTTGAGGGCGGCGGCCTGGTAGGTCAGGGCCCGCGACGCCTGGAGCATCACCTCGAGGTCGGCGATCTGGAACGCCAGACCCTGCTTGCGGCCGATCGGGACACCGAAGGTCTGCCGCTCGTTCGCGTACTGCAGGGACAGGTCGAGGCAGGCCTGGAGGCAGCCGACGGCCAGCGCCGCGATGGCGACCCGGCCGTCGTCCAGGATGGCGAGGAACTGCGCGAAGCCGCGGCCGCGCTCGCCGAGCAGGTTGGCCTCGGGCACCCGGCAGTCCTCGAACGACAGGGGGTGGGTGTCGGAGGCGTGCCAGCCGAGCTTGTCGTAGGCCGGCTCCGCGGTGAACCCGGCCGTGTCCGCGGGCACGATGATCGTGGAGATCTCGGCCCGGCCGTCCTCCCGGCTGCCGGTGCGCGCGGTGACGGTGACGCAGGAGGTGATGTCGGAACCGGAGTTGGTGATGAACTGCTTCGCGCCGTTGACCACCCACTCGCCGTCGATCAGCTCGGCCTTGGTCTTGGTGGCGCCGGCGTCCGAGCCGGCCCCCGGCTCGGTGAGCCCGAAGCCGGCGAGCGCCTGACCCTCGACGAGGTCGGGCAGCCACTGCTCCTTCTGCTCGTCGGTGCCGAAGGTGAGGATCGGGTTGATGCCGAGCCCGACGGCCGCCTCGAGCGTGATGCCCATCGACTGGTCGACCCGACCGATCTCCTCGATCGCCAGGCAGAGCGAGGTGAAGTCACCGTCCGCCCCGCCGTACGCCTCGGGGGCGGTCAGCCCGAACAGCCCGAGGTCACCCATCTTCTTGACCACGTCGACCGGGAAGTGGTGGTCGCGGTCCCACTGCGCGATGTGCGGCGCGATCTCCTTCTCCGCGAAGTCGCGGACGACCCGGCGGAACTGCTCGTGTTCCGGGGACAGCTCGAACGTCATGCCCGCATGCTAGCCGGTCAGGTTAGCGATTGTTAACCACACCGCCCTGCCCGCCCCTCCGTCCGGGGTTTCGAGACGCTCGCTCCGCTCGCTCCTCAACCACCGACTCTTACGTCACCCACCACCGGTGGTCGAGGTGCGGAGCTGCCTAGCGGCGTCTAGGCCCTGCCCACGGTTCCGGGGTTTCGAGACGCTCGCTCCGCTCGCTCCTCAACCACCGACTCTTACGTCACCCACCACCGGTGGTTCCTCAACCACCGACCCCCGCGTCACCCACCACCGGTGGTTGAGGTGCGAGGCCGCGCAGCGGCCGAGCCTCGAAACCCCCGCACCCGCGCAGGGCCTGTCCACAGGCGCTCCCGTCCGGGTGGGCGGACGCTGCGATGGGCGGTAGGCCGTATCCATGCCGCACGCCTACATCCTCGAATGCGCGGACGGGAGCCTGTACGTCGGCAGCACCTGGGACCTCGGGCGCCGACTGTGGGAGCACACCGAGGGCCTCGGGTCGACGTACACGAGGCTGCGACGGCGCCGCCCCGTCACGATCGTCTGGTCCGCGTACTTCGACCGGATCGAGGACGCTTACCTCTTCGAGAAGCGGGTCCAGGGCTGGAGTCGTCGCAAGCGGCTCGCCCTGATCGACGGGCGGTACGACGACCTGCCCAAGCTCGCGAGTCGCGCACGGCCCCCCAGCCCCCGCGAGTCCCTGCCCACGGTTCCGGGGTTTCGAGACGCTCGCTCCGCTCGCTCCTCAACCACCGAGCACGAGCATCCCGGCACCGGTGGTTGAGGTGCGAGGGCGCGCAGCGGCCGAGCCTCGAAACCCCCGCACACACGCAGGGCGTCGAGCACCGCCGCATGTGGGGAGGGCCACGTTGGGGGAGGCGACCGATCGCGGGTAAGGTTAGGCGAGCCTAAGTGACTCGTTGGAGAGGTCCTTCCCCGTGCGTGCCCGACTGCTTGCCCTGACCGCCTGCCTGGCCCTGGTGACGCCTGCGCTGGCGGCGTGTGGCGACGACGGCCCCTCGATCACCGTCTACAACGCCCAGCACGAGGAGCTGCTGAACAAGGTCGTGCCGATCTTCGAGAAGAAGACGGGCATCGACGTCAAGCTGCGCAGCGGCAGCGACCTGGAGCTGGCCAACCAGATCGTGCAGGAGGGGGACGCGTCGCCGGCCGACGTGTTCCTCACCGAGAACTCCCCCGCCATGGCGCTGGTGGACAGCAAGGGCCTGTTCACCACGATCGACCAGAGCACCCAGAGCCTGATCCCCGAGCAGTACCAGCCGGACGACCACCGGTGGATCGGCTTCCTCGGCCGCTCGACGGTCGCCGTCTACAACACCGACCAGCTGAGCGAGTCGGACCTGCCGAGCTCGATCCTCGACTTCGCGAAGCCCGAGTGGAAGGGCCGCATCGCCTTCTCCCCCACCGGCGCTGACTTCCAGGCGATCGTGAGCGCGGTGCTCGCCACCCAGGGCGAGGCCAAGACCCAGGCCTGGCTGCAGGGCCTCGCGGCCAACGGGACGACGTACGACGGCAACAACGTCGTGCTGCAGGCGGTCAACGACGGCGAGGTCGAGGCCGGGATCATCTACCACTACTACTGGTACCGCGACCAGGCCGAGTCGGGCGAGGCCAGCGACCACTCGGCGCTGCACTTCTTCGCCGACCAGGACCCCGGTGCGTTCGTCAGCACCTCCGGTGCCGGCGTGCTCGCCTCGAGCGACCACCAGTCCGACGCCCAGAAGTTCGTGCGCTTCCTCGCCGACCAGGAAGGGCAGCAGGCGATGGCGGACTCGTACGCACTGGAGTACCCGCTCAACCCCGACGTCTCCCTCGGCCACGGCGTGAAGCCGTTCGACTCGTTGCAGCCTCCGACCGTCGACATCGCCTCGCTCAACTCCAAGCGCGTCGTCGAGCTGATGCAGGACGCGGGCCTGCTCTGAGCGCGACGCTGACGACCAGGTCCCCCGGGAGCGCCAGCGCGCCCCCGGCTGGTCCGACGCCTCCCCTCCTGCTGATCGCGGGCGGCCTGGTGGCCGCGCTGGCCCTGGTCCCCCTGGGGTTCGTCGCGGTCTACACCGTCATCACCGGTCCGCAGGAGGCGTGGGACCTGCTCGTGCGCCCCCGGGTCGGCATGCTCCTGTGGAACACCGTGCGCCTGGTCGTCTGCGCGATCGCCCTCAGCCTGGTCCTCGGCGTCGGGTGCGCCTGGCTCGTCGAGCGCTCGGACCTGCCACTGCGCCCGCTCTGGCACGGACTCCTGGTCGCGCCGCTGGCGGTGCCGGCGTTCGTCAACAGCTACGGCTGGGTCAGCCTCACCCACGCGGTCCAGGGCGGACCGGGTGCGGTGCTGATCGTCACGCTGTCGTACTACCCCCTCATCTACCTGCCGGTGGTCGCCACCCTGCGCGGTCTGGACCCGGCGCTGGAGGAGGCGGCGTACAGCCTCGACCACTCGCCCTGGCGCACCTTCCGTCGCGTCGTGCTCCCGCAGCTGCGTCCGGCGATGTACGGCGGCGCGCTGCTGGTCGGACTCCACCTGCTGTCGGAGTTCGGCGCGATCCAGATGCTCCGCTTCCCGACGTTCACGACCGCGATCTACGACCAGTACCGCTCGTCGTTCAACAGCGCGGCGGCCAACATGATCGCCGGCGTGCTCGTGCTGTTCTGCGTGCTCATGCTGAGCCTCGAGCTGCGGCTGCGCGGCCGGCGTCGCTACGCCCGCGTCTCCCAGGGCGCGGCGCGACCGGGTGAGCGGCACCGGCTCGGCCCCTGGACCGTCCCGGCCCTGCTCGCGGTCGGCCTCGTGGTGGCGGCAGCCGTCGGCGTCCCCACCTGGAGCCTCATCCACTGGCTGCGGGTCGGCGCGTCCGCGGCGTACCCGGTGGGCGACCTCACCGGCGCCGCCCTCACCTCGCTCGGGCTCGGCGCGATCGCGGCCGCGATCGTGGTCGTGCTCGCCCTCCCGGTCGCCTGGCTGGCGGTCCGGCACCGCAACGCCACGAGCACGATGGTCGAGCGCAGCACCTACGTCGGCAACGCCCTGCCCGGGATCGTGGTGGCGCTGGCCCTCGTCACCGTCTCGATCCGGGTCGTCCAGCCGCTCTACCAGACCTTCGCGCTGCTGGTCGCGGCGTACGCGATCATGTTCCTGCCCCGCGCCGTGGTCTCGGTCCGCGCGGCGCTGGAGCAGGCGCCGCTGGTGCTCGACGACGTGGCCCACAGCCTCGGCTCCGGCCCGATCGCGACCGCCCGAAGGGTGACCCTGCCCCTGATCGCGCCGGGCATCGGTGCCGGCGCCGCGCTGGTGTTCCTGGCCGTCGCGACCGAGCTGACCGCGACCCTCATGCTCGCGCCGATCGACGTCTCGACGCTGGCCACGCAATTCTGGTCGGCGCAGTCCTCGGTCGAGTACGGCGCCGCCGCCCCGTACGCCCTCCTCATGGTGTTGATCTCGATCCCGGCCACGGTGGTGCTCGGTCGCGATGCCCGGGCGACAATGGGGACCACATGAGCAGCCTGACCTTCACCGACGTCAGCCGGTCCTTCGGCGACGTCCGCGCCGTGGACCGGGTCAGCCTGATCGTCCCGGAGGAGTCCGTCACGGCCGTGCTCGGCGCGAGCGGCTGCGGCAAGACGACGATGCTGCGGCTGATCGCCGGCTTCCTGCGCCCGGACGAGGGCACGATCACCCTGAGCGACCGCCTCGTCGCCGGCGACGGGAAGTTCGTCCCGCCGCAGCGCCGCCGCGTCGGCTACGTGCCCCAGGAGGGCGCCCTCTTCCCGCACCTGAGCGTCGCGGCGAACATCGGCTTCGGCCTCCCGCGCGGCAAGGCGTCGGCCGCCCGGGTGCAGGAGCTCCTCGAGCTGGTCGAGCTCGAGCCGTCGTACGCCAGGCGGCACCCGCACGAGCTCTCCGGCGGCCAGCAGCAGCGAGTCGCGCTGGCCCGGGCCCTGGCGCCCAAGCCCTCGCTCGTGCTGCTCGACGAGCCCTTCTCCTCCCTGGACGCCTCGCTCCGCGCGAGCACCGGGCAGGCCGTCGTCCGGGCCCTCCGGGCCGCCGAGGCGACCGCCGTCCTCGTCACCCACGACCAGGACGAGGCGCTCTCGCTGGCCGACCAGGTGGCCGTGATGCGGCACGGTCGGGTCATCCAGACCGATGCGCCGCGCGACCTGTACCGCGCCCCCGTCGACCCCGAGGTCGGCGCCTTCGTCGGCGGCGCGACGGTCGTCCCGGCGAAGGTGCACGACGGCCGCGCGACGTTCTCCTTCGGCTCCGCGCCGCTCGCCGGTCCAGCGCCGGACGGCGACGCCCGCGTGCTGCTGCGCCCGGAGCAGATCGTCATCACCAGGAACGCCGGAGGCGCGCGCGTCGAGCAGGTGCACTTCTACGGCCACGACGCCTCGGTCCGGTTGCTGCTGCTCCCCGACGGCCCCGCGCTGATCGCCCGGATCGACGGGCTCGCCGCCCCCGAGGTCGGGTCCGAGGTCGGTGTCGGCGTCTCCGGGCCGGTCGTGGCGTTCCCCGCCCATGTGACCGACGTCCCGTTGGCTTAGGCAAGCCTTACCTAATACAGTACCCGGGTGACCCTGCTCCAGCCGGACCGCACGCTGCCCCGCGTGCTCGACCTCGCCGCCCACGGCGAGCGGACGGCCGTGCGCACCGCGGACGAGCAGCTCACCTATCTCGACCTCCACCACCGGGTCACCCGGACAGCCGACCGGCTCGGGTCCACGCGCCGCCTGGTCCTCGTCGAGGGCCGCAACACCCTCGACGCCCTCGTGTCCTACCTCGCGGCGCTGACCGCCGGCCACGTCGTGCTGCTGGTCGACCCGGGCCGCGACCACACCGAGCTCGTCGAGCGCTACGACCCCGACGTCCTGCTCACCGAGCGCGGCTGGGACGAGCGCCGCGAGGGCACGGCGCACGACCTGCACCCCGACCTGGCGTTGCTGCTCAGCACGTCCGGCTCGACCGGATCGCCCAAGCTGGTCCGGCTCTCCGAAGTCAATCTCGTCGCCAACGCGGCTGCGATCGCCGACTCCCTCCACCTCACTCCGGGCGACCGCGCGATCACGTCGCTCCCGCTGCACTACTGCTACGGCCTGTCCGTGGTGCACAGCCACCTGATGACCGGCGCGACCGTCGTCCTCACCGACGCCTCAGTCGTCGACGAGTGCTTCTGGCGGCTGGCCCGGAAGGCCGGAGCGACGTCGCTGGCGGGCGTCCCCTACACGTTCGAGCTGCTCGAGCGGTCCGGGTTCACCGACCGCGCCCCGGCCACCTTGCGGTACGTGACCCAGGCCGGAGGACGGATGGCCCCCGAGCGGGTCCGCGCGTGGGCGGACCTGGGTCGGCGTACCGGCTTCGACCTCTTCGTGATGTACGGCCAGACCGAGGCGACGGCCCGCATGGCGGTCCTCGAACCCGACCTGGCCCGGAAGAGGCCCGAGGCGATCGGGCGCCCGGTCGTCGGCGGCAGCCTCCGGATCGACGAGGCCGGCGAGCTCGTCTACACCGGGCCCAACGTGATGATGGGGTACGCCGCCACGGCGGCCGACCTCGCCCGCGGGCCCGAGCTGGTCGAGCTGCACACCGGCGACCTGGCCCGCGAGGTCGACGGGCTCTACGAGGTGATCGGCCGACGCGACCGGACCGCGAAGCTGTTCGGCCTGCGCCTCGACCTCGACCGGATCGAACGGCTTGCCGGGCACGGCTGCCGGGTCGTCGTGCACGACCGCACCCTCCACGTCTTCCTGACCCGACGGCGTAGCGCCGACCGCGTACGCGCCCAGGTCCTGCAGACGTGTGGCCTTCCCGTCTCCGCGGTGCGCGTCACGACGCTGGCGTCGATGCCGCTGACGGGGTCCGGCAAGCCGGACCGGGTGGCGCTGGTCGAGCACGCCCGGCGCCTCGACCGACCGCGCACCCGGTCAGGCACGGTGACGCCCGAGTCGCTGCGCGACGACGTCGCCGTGGTCCTCGGTCGCCCCGACGCCACGGTGGACAGCAGCTTCACCGAGCTCGGCGGCGACTCGCTGTCGTACGTCGAGCTGGCCACCCTCCTCTCCCAGCGACTCGGTGTCCTGCCGGCGGACTGGCACACCCGGACGCTGCGCGCGCTGGCCGAGCAGGCTCGCCCGCGCCGCCTCGCCCGGCTCGAGACCACCGTGGTGATGCGCGCAGCCGCGATCGTGGCGATCGTCGGCACGCACGCCAACCTGCTGACGATCGTGGGTGGGGCGCACCTGCTGCTGGTGATCGCCGGCTTCAACTTCGCCCGCTTCCAGGTGACCGACACCGACCGGCGGCGGCGTCTCCGGCACGGCCTCGCCTCCGTCGCGCAGATCGCGGTCCCGGCCAGCCTCTGGATCGCCGGGGTCGTCCTGGTCCGGGGGTTCTACCAGTGGCCGACGGCGCTGTTCCTCAACGGGCTGTTCGGCAGCGACGGCTGGACCGTCGACTGGCAGTTCTGGTTCCTCGAGGCGATCGTGTGGACCACGCTGGTCGCGACCGTCCTCCTGGCCGTTCCCACCCTGGACCGGCTCGAACGACGCTCGCCGTACCTCCTCCCCCTCGCGCTGACCGTGCTGCTGCTCGGCTACCGGTTCGCCGAGGCCGGGCTCACCGCCGGTGTGACCGAGCGCTACTCCACCCCGGTGATCGCCTGGTTGTTCACGCTCGGCTGGGCCGCTGCCCGGGCCACCGCGTTCCGTGAGCGGCTGGCGGTCGCGCTACTCGGCCTGTCCGGCATCGCCGGCTTCTTCATGGACGACGAGCGCGAGGCGCTGATCGTCGCCGGCATCGCGGTCCTCGCGTTCGTCCCGACCCTCCCCGTGCCGCGCGTGCTGGTCCTGCCGGTGACCTGGCTGGCCGGTGCGAGCCTCTTCATCTACCTCACGCACTGGCAGCTCTACCCGCACCTGGAGGACCACCACCCGTTCTGGGCCACGACGCTGTCCCTCCTGCTGGGCATGGTCGTGTGGCGCGCGGCCCGGCCCGGCCTCCAGGCCCTGGGCCGGATCCTCCGACCCTGATCCGGCAGCGGCCGAGGGTCAGCCGGTCGGTGGACTGGCCAGCACCTGGATGACCGTCTCGCCCTCGCAGCTGGCCGACTCCCGGATCCCCCAGCGGCCGGTCTGGCCGTCGGTCCGCCAGTTGGCCTCCGCGTCGTGCTCCTCGGTCTCGCCCGAGGTGATCTTGAAGCCGGCGTCGACCTCGTCGTGGTTGAGGAAGTCCAGGATGTCCTTGAACGGCGTCGCCGAGACCGCCGTGACGATGACCCCGACCTCCCCGCGGTCCTCGACGTTGTAGACCGTCGTCTGGGGCGGGAAGACGAACGCGTCGGGGAACCCGTCGGCGTACGGCTCGTCCACCGCCGTCGCGTCGGCGAGGCAGGTGCTCTGGTCGGCGGCCTTGCCGAGCTCCTGCTCCGCCTCGCGCTCCGACGCGGACTCCTTCTTCTCGTCGGAGCCGCACGAGGTGAGCGCCCCACCGAGCAGCACCGCCGCGCACGCGGCGGCGAGCAACGACGACCTCATCAGTCGAACTTCGCGAACAGCGTGCGTCCGCCGGACTGTCGGGCGATGGTCGCGTAGGCGTCGTGACCGTTCTTCTTCGGGTTGGTCACGCACTCCGCGATGCACCCGTCGGCGTACGCCACCTCGACCCGGCCGTGCTTGTCGAGCGTCACGTCGATGAAGTCGAGGAGGTTGCGGTCGTTGCCACAGGTCGTGCCCGCGGTGCACAGGCTCCCGCGCTGGACGGGGTCGTGCGGGGTCACGTCGCGGGTCACCCAGCGCTTGCCACCGTTGTAGGTGGTCGAGACGTAGAGGTGCCACACGCCCTTGAAGGTCTTCGCGTTCTGGTAGTCACCGCCTGACGTGGTGCCGAGGTAGGCGAGGGCGGCGCGGTCGTTGTCGCCGGCGACCATCGTCGGGAAGACCGCGTTCTTCACGTGGAAGTCCCGGCCCACCTGCTGCCCGTGCTTCCAGTTCTTGCCGTGGTTGGTGCTCACCGCGACGCCCGGGCGGCCGTCGGCCCCGACGTACCCGAAGAACACCCGGCCCTCGCTGCCGATCCCGACCGACGGGTCGGAGTCACCGGGGCTGCTGGACGGGACCCCGAAGACCTTCCAGGACTGGCCGTTGTCCCGCGAGACCGAGACCGCGGCGTTGGCGCCACAGCTCTTGTTCGGCAGGTACGCCGTGCCGTCGGGAGCCACCTTCACGTGCCCGTGCAAGCCGCCGCAATCGTTGAGGGTGTAGGTCGGGACGCCGGCGCCGAAGGTCGTGCCGCCGTCGGTGGAGGTGGCGCAGAACGCCGCCGCGATGTCCTGGCTGCAGTAGTAGACCGCGTTCGGGTAGTCGGTGGTCGGCAGGCTCGAGCCGCCGTCGGCGTACGGACCGCCACCGATGCTCTGGTGGTCGACGCCGCTCGGGACGCCGCCGCCCTGGCTCGGCGCCCAGGTCCGGCCGTCGTCGTCGGTGAGACACGTAGCGGAGTCCTGCCCGGTGAGCTGGGACTCGAAGGTCCGACCGGTCTCGTGGTCGGTGAACAGGATCGGGTCCAGGCTCTCCGTGCTGCCCTGCGGGCAGCCCTTGGACGCATCGGCCGAGGCGTTCCGCCACTTGGCGTGGTGGTGCTCGCCGAACGTCACCCGGTACGTCGACAGGTAGGACTGGAACAGCGTCGCGCCGGAGTGGAAGTTGGTCCCGATCGACGGCTCACCGGCGTTGTTGGCGTCGGGCAGCCGCTTCGGGGCTGCGTAGTTGCGGAACGCCGGCGGGGTCGCCGTGCCCGGCGGCGGGTTGGGCGGCTGCTGCTCCAGGGAGGCCCTCGCCGTGTAGCTCTCACCGAGGGGTGCAAACGGCACCACGCGGACCGTGTAGGTGCCCGGCTTCGGCGCCACGATCATCTGCTCGGGGTCGGCGCTGGTCGCGGCGCTCGCCACCGAGTCGCCGTGCTCGTCGAGCAGGTAGATGTCGAAGTCAGCGGCGGTGTTGTCCCAGCCGACACTGATCTTCAGCTGGTGGTCCCGGCCGTAGCCCTGCGGGCTCTCCACCTCCAAGGTGTAGTCGTCGCACGACGCCGGGGCGCTGCAGTCCGGCGCGTCGAGCCCCGTCCCGGTGGCGTTGGCCACCACGAAGGGGCCGCCGGTCCAGCCGACCGAGCGTGGGCCGTCAGCACTGACGGCGCCTGAGTCGGGCGTAGCGGCGTCGGCATTGTGTCCGCCGGCCACCACCACGAGCGTGGCGGCGAGGGCGAGGAGCCCGGAGGCACCCACGGTGAGGGTTCGGCGGGGTGAGCGAGCGAGCATGGATGAGCCCTTCGGGTGCGAGACGGACACGGGTTGAACGACCGGTCCCCCAGAGGTTACGGCGCAAACCTGTGTTCGGACAGGCCCGACCACGGCGCTAGGCTGCCGTGCGTGTCTGACGCCAAAGAGGTCAAACGGAGCCCGCTGCAGAAGGTCCTGGTCGCCAACCGAGGCGAGATCGCCGTCCGGGTCATCCGGGCCTGCAAGGACGCCGGCCTCGGGAGCGTCGCGGTCTACGCCGACCCCGACCGCGAGGCACTGTTCGTTCGGCTCGCGGACGAGGCGCACAGCCTCGGCGGTGCCACACCCGGCGAGTCCTACCTCGACATCGAGAAGATCGTGGCGGTCGCGAAGAAGGCCGGAGCCGACTCGGTCCACCCCGGCTACGGCTTCCTGGCCGAGAATGCTGACTTCGCCCAGGCGGTCATCGACGCCGGGCTGACCTGGATCGGTCCCCCGCCGAAGGCCATCGAAGCCCTGGGCGACAAGGCCAAGGCCAAGCACATCGCCGAGGCGGCGAACGCTCCGCTGGCACCCGGCACCAAGGACCCCGTCGCGGACGCCGACGAGGTCGTGAAGTTCGCCGAGGAGAACGGCCTGCCGGTCGCGATCAAGGCCGTCTTCGGTGGCGGCGGCCGCGGCCTCAAGGTGGCTCGCACGATCGAGGAGATCCCCGATGCGTACGACTCCGCCGTACGCGAGGCGGTGACCGCGTTCGGCCGGGGCGAGTGCCTGGTGGAGAAGTTCCTGGACAAGCCGCGGCACGTGGAGACCCAGTGCCTGGCCGACCAGCACGGCAACGTCGTGGTCGTCTCCACCCGCGACTGCTCGCTGCAGCGCCGCAACCAGAAGCTGGTCGAGGAGGCGCCCGCGCCGTTCCTCTCCGACGACCAGGTCGCTCGGCTCTACGAGTCGTCCAAGGCGATCCTCCGCGAGGCCGGCTACTACGGCGCGGGAACGTGCGAGTTCCTGGTCGCCCAGGACGGCACGATCTCCTTCCTCGAGGTCAACACCCGACTCCAGGTCGAGCACTGCGTCTCCGAGGAGGTCACCGGTCTCGACCTCGTGCGCGAGATGTTCCGGATCGCCGCCGGCGAGGAGCTGGGGTACGACGACCCCGAGATCCGCGGCCACTCCATCGAGTACCGCATCAACGCCGAGGACGGCGGCCGCAACTTCATGCCCGCACCCGGCACCCTCTCGGCGTGGAGCCCGCCGAGCGGACCGGGGGTCCGGCTGGACGGCGGCTACGAGAACGGTGAGACCATCCCCGGCTCGTTCGACTCCCTCATCGCCAAGCTGATCGTCACCGGTCGCGACCGCACCCAGGCCCTCGAGCGCTCACGGCGGGCGCTGGACGAGTTCGTCGTCGACGGCATGCCCACGGTCATCCCGTTCCACCGCGCGGTCGTCTCCGACCCGGCGTACGTCGGGCCGTCCAACGCCGCGGGCGAGGGCGAGTTCACCGTCTACACCCAGTGGATCGAGACCGACTTCGACAACCAGATCGAGCCGTACGGTGGTGACGCCGCCGAGGCCGACGAGCAGGCCGAGCGGCAGCGCGTCACCGTCGAGGTGGACGGTCGCCGGATCGAGGTCGTGCTGCCCGGAGGTCTCGGCGGCCTGGTCGGCTCCGGTGGGGGTCAGGCCGGTTCGAAGGGGAAGCCGAAGCGGGCGGGCGGCAAGAAGAGTGGAGCCGCCGCCTCGGGCGACTCCGTCACCAGCCCCATGCAGGGCACGATCGTCAAGGTCGTCGTCGACGAGGGCCAGGAGGTCGCCGAGGGCGACACGGTGGTCGTGATCGAGGCGATGAAGATGGAGCAGCCGCTGAAGGCGCACAAGGCCGGCACCGTCACCGGCCTCCAGGCCGAGGTGGGCGCCACCGTCACCAACGGTGCGGTCATCTGCGAGCTGAAGGACTGACCTGACCGCGCCCGAGCCGGGACGCCGCCGGTCGACCGGCGACGTCAGCGGCCAAGCAGTGCTCGCCGGCGTGGTCGCGGCGGTCGTCGGCTTCACGAGCTCCTTCGCGGTCGTCCTCACGGGGCTCGCGGCCGTGGGCGCCTCGCCGGTCGAGGCGGGCTCCGGCCTGCTCGTCATGAGCCTGGCGATGGGTCTGGGCTCGATCGCCTTCTCCTGGCGGACCCGTACCCCGGTCACGCTGGCGTGGTCCACACCGGGGGCCGCCCTGCTCGCCGGGGCGAGCCTTCCCGACCACGGGTACGCCGGCGCGGTCGGCGCCTTCGCGCTGGCGGGCGTGCTCTACCTGCTCACGGCCCTGGTCGGACCTGTCGCTGCAGCAGTGCAGCGGATCCCCACTTCCCTGGCCAACGCCATGCTCGCCGGGATCCTGCTCCAGCTCTGCGTGGTGCCGTTCCTGGCGGTCGCTGACGACCCGGCCGCGGTCCTGCCGGTCGTGCTCACCTGGTTGCTGCTGCTCCGTCTGGCCCGGCGCTGGGCGGTGCCCGGCGCGTTCGCCGCCGCCCTCGTCGTGGTGGTGGCCACCGGCTCCCTCGCGGACGTCGTCGCCGCCGACCTCGTCCCCCACCTGACGTGGACGACGCCGACCCTGGACGCCGCCGCCCTGGTCGCGATCGGGCTGCCGCTCTACCTGGTGACGATGACGAGCCAGAACATCCCCGGCGTCGCCGTGCTGCGCTCGTTCGGCTATCCCGCACCGCTGCGCGGCGTGCTCGGGTACGCCGGTGTCGCCACGGCTGCCACCGCACCCTTCGGCGGCTTCTCGGTCAACCTGGCCGCGATCTCGGCCGCCCTGGCGGCCGGCCCGGTCGCGCACCGCGACCCCGCACGCCGCTGGGTCGCCGCCTGCACCACCGGGGTGACCTACCTGGTCCTCGGCGCGCTCGCGGCAGCCGTGGCCACCGTGGCCGTCGCGGCCCCGGCGGGCGTCATCGGCGCGGTGGCCGGTGTTGCCCTGCTCGGTACGTTCGCGGCCAGCGCCACGGCGGCCCTCGCCGACGAGGACCACCGCGAGGCCGCTGCTCTCACCCTCGTGGTCGCCGCCTCCGGGGTCACGGTGTTCGGCATCGGCGCGCCCTTCTGGTCGCTCGTGGCCGGCGGCGTCCTCATGCTCGTCCTCCGTGCGGGCCGCCGTACGGTCAGCCCCTAGGCTGACGGCGTGAGCGGGTTCCGAGCACCGAAGGAGCGCGTGAGCCCGCGCGCACGACTGATGTGGACCATCGGCGCTGTCGTCGAGGGGCTGCTGCTCTTCGCGCTGGCCCTGGCCGCCGACCTGGTCTGGCACTGGGTCGACTGGCCGTGGTGGGTCCTGGTCGCGATCGGCCTCGTCCTCGCGGCGTACGCCGGGGTGATGCCGGCCTGGCGGTACGCCGTCCACCGCTGGGAGGTGACCGACACCGCCGTGTACACGCAGACGGGGTGGTGGGCCGTGGAGCAGCGGGTCGCTCCCATGTCCCGGATCCAGACAGTCGACTACGAGGAGGGCGCGCTGTCGCGGCTCTTCGGGCTGGCCAAGGTCACGATCACCACTGCTTCCGCGGCCGGCGCGCTCGAGATCAGCGGCCTCGACAAGGCCGGCGCCCGCGAGCTGACCGCAACCCTGACCACGCGGGCGGACGCGGTCCCCGGCGATGCCACCTGAGGATCGCCCCGATGCGGTGGTCGGGGTCAGCGGTGACGTGGCGCAGTGGCAGCGACTGGACCCGCGCATGCTGCTGGTCCACCCGGTCCGGGAGCTGATCCGGTTCGTCCCGGTCCTGATCGGCATCTTCGTGGCCGGCGGCGGAGGCGGCGGAAGCTGGTGGCAGGCCGCCGGCGTGGCGATCCCGATCGGCCTGGGCCTGCTGCGCTACCTCACGACCACGTTCCGGATCCACGACGGCCGCGTCCAGCTCCAGCACGGGCTGCTCAACCGGCACGTCGTGTCGACCGCGCTCGACCGCGTCCGCACCGTCGACCTGACGGCCTCGCCGATCCACCGGCTCCTCGGACTCACGCAGCTGAAGATCGGCACCGGCAGCAGCGCCCGCACGGGGGACGAGCAGCCGCTGATGCTGGACGGCCTGCCCGCGGCCCGCGCCCAGCAGCTGCGTGCCGAGCTGCTGCGCTCGATCGCGCCGTCGGCGCCGGAGCAGGCGCAGGTGAACGGCGTACGAGTGGTCACCCGGTTCGAGGCCGACTGGCTGCGGTTCGCGCCGTTCACGTCGTCCGGGCTGGTGATCGCCGGTGGCGTGATCGGTCTCGGGAGCCAGGTAGCCGGGGAGCTCGGCCTGTGGGACCGGCTGGACCCCGAGTCCCTCGTCTCCAGCTCCGTCGCGTCCGTCGTCGGACTCGTGGTCGGCGTCCTGGTGCTGATCGTCCTGCTCTCGGTGCTCGGCTACCTGGTCACGAACTACGGGTACACGCTCAGCCACACGCTGCCCGACGGCTCCTGGCACGTGCGCCGCGGGTTGCTGACCGTCCGCGAGACCAGTCTGGACGACGACCGGGTCACCGGCGTCGTGCTCGGTGAGCCGGCAGGGCTGCGGATCGCCGGCGGTCGACGGGTGAGCGCGGTGGTGACCGGCCTCGGCCGGGAGACCGGCGGCAAGAGCAGCCTGGTGCCGCCGGCACCCCGCGCGGTGGCCGAGCAGGTGGCAGCCGAGCTGGTCGGTGCCGCCGGGCCGGTCCACGTCGAGCTGACCCGCCACGGTCGGCGCGCCACACGTCGCCGCTACACGCGGGCGCTGGCCCCGACCACCCTCCTGGCGGTGGCGCTCGCCTTCGGGCCCTGGTGGGCGAGGGCCCTCGGACTGCTCCTGGTCCTGGCGGCCGTGGGGCTGGCCGCCGACCGGGCCGCCACCCTGGGCCACGCCGTCAGCGAGGGGCGGTACGTCGCCCGGCACGGCAGCCTCACCCGCTCCCGGACGGTCGTGGCAGCACCCTCGATCATCGGCTGGAACCTGCGCTCCACCTGGTTCCAGCGCCGGGTCGGGCTCGTGACGCTCACCGCCACGATGGCCGGCGGCTCCCAGGCCATCCACCTCCCGGACGTCCCGCGCGAGCGCGCCGAGCAGATCGCCGAGCTCGCGACGCCGGGCCTGCTGTCAGCGTTCAGCGACTAGCGGCAGCTGCCGGCCTCGACGCTGCTGCAGGTGTCGTCCCCGCCGCCACCGTTCGCCGTGTCGCGCCCGGGACCGCCGTTGATCCGGTCGTCGTACGGCGAGCCGGTGACCCGGTCGTTCCCGCCGCCCATCGCGGCGATGAGGCCGCCGCCGTCGATCACCCAGAGGGTCTCGGCCCGGCTGCTGCCCACGAACCGCCACGGAACGGCGTCGGCCAGGCGGTAGGACTCGAACCCGGCGAGCGTGGCAGCACTCTCCGGTGTCCTGACGGTCCCGGCGGCCGCGTCGACCACGGGGCGTGGGACCGGTGACTCGCGGGCGTAGGCGCCGGCGTACAGCATGAGCAGGTCCCGGCCGTCCCCGCCGCTCAGGCTGGCCCCGTGACCGGGCACCAGCACCTGTGCGAGGTAGTCGTCGCCGCCGCCGAGCTGGACCGAGGTCGGCTCGGGGCTCAGTGCCTCCACGCGGTCGGCCCCGCTACCGCCACTGATCTGGTCCCGCCCGGCGAGGGAGGAGGCGAAGTCCCGACCGGGGCCGAGTCGCACGATGTCGTTGCCACCGACGTCGGACGTGACCGACTCCTCGTCCGGGAAGACCAGGTCGTCGCCGTCTCCGGCGCTGATCACGTCCGAGCCTGCGCCGCCGACGATCTCGTCGGAACCGGCGGAGCCGGTGAGCTGGTCGGCGTGGGCCGATCCGAGGACCCGCATGCGCCGGGCGAGCACCAGCGTGTCGGTGCCGGCGCCGGTCGCGACCCCGAGCCGCGGGCTGGCCGTGGTGCCGCGCAGGTCCACCGCGACCGCCGACCCGGCGTCGGCGTAGGTGAACGTGTCCGGCCGCTGCCGGTAGGTGACCGAGCGCGAGTCGAACGTCGGGTCGAGCCAGTCGTCGCCGGGGCCGCCGTCGAGGACGTCACCGACCAGGTAGCTGCCGGCGGCGTCGTGACCCCACCGGTCCCGCCCGCCGTAGATCTTGTCGGCGCCGCCTCCGCCGCTCACGACGTCGGCGCCGTCGCCGGCGCAGATCAGGTCCGCCCCGCCGCGGCCGTCGATCCGGTCGTCGCCGCCGAGGGCCGCGATGACGTCGGGGCCCTTCGTGCCGGTGAGCACGTCGCCACCGGCGGTGCCGACGATGGTGGCGGTGCGCCCGCCACAGGTCACCGTGGCGCCGACGGCGGGGACCCCGGCCAGGAGTGCAGAGGCGGCGACACCGGCCGCAAGGGCGGCGTACCCCAGCCACTTCTGCCTCATCCGTCCCATGACCTGTCCATGATCCCCGACGACCACGGACAGATCTGGACCGCGCGGCCCCTCGGCGCGTCGAACCGTTTACCGTGACCGTCATGTTACCGAAGGACTCGCTCGCGGGACGTCCGCGAACGGTCACCGCGCCCTACCAGGGCTCGGTCACGATCAGCGTCCGGGAAGGCGACGCGGTGGCCGCCGGTGACGTCGTCGCCATGATCGAGGCGCTGAAGATGGAGGCCGCCATCACCGCCCCGGTCGCCGGTGTCGTCGCCCGCGTCTGCGTCCCTGCCACCGCCCCCGTCGACGGTGGCGACCTCCTCCTGGTGGTGGAGTAGGACGGTTCAGCCGGCCCGGACGGTGAAGGTCACCCAGGTCGAGCGCAGCCCGAGGCGTGAGCGGAACGTGTCGCCACTCATCGTCACCCGGCTCCGACCACCGATCAGCGTCATGCTCTCGACCCGGCCACCCCAGTCGCCGTGACCGTCGCGGCCGTTGACGACGATCCGCCGCAGGCTGCCGATCGCCGGCCACGCCCGTTCGAGGGTCTTGTCGGTGACCTTGACCGACCAGTCGTGCACGGGGTTGCCCGCGAAGTCGTCGTACGGGTCCGCCTTGGCCGGGAGGTACGGCATCGAGCCGGCCGAGGTCCAGCCGCCGCTCGAGGAGGCGAACTGCGTGAACGCGGGCTCGCCGTCGTAGGTCAGGATCTTGCGCCGGGTCGCGGCGACCGCGTCGTCGGACGCCGGGTGCTCCGCCCCGACCCCGCCGTAGACCTGGCACGACCAGGTGTCGCAGATGTCGTAGGCGGCCGAGCGCGAGTGCGCCCGCTCGTACGCCGCGTACGTCCGCGCCGCGATCGCCTGCGCCTGCACCGCGGCCGGCTCCCACAGCGCCGGCATCTCCAACGGCACGACACCGCGCAGGTAGGAGCGCATGCCGAGCCTGTTGACGGTGACCCGGTCGCCGTGGTCGACCCGTGACCAGACCTGGCCGCGGTACTCCTTCACGCCGCCGGGCGTCACCAGCGAGACGGTTCCGCCCTTGTCCGAGAAGCCGGCGTCACCTTCGACGGCCGTGTACTTGTGCCACGTTCCGTCGTACCAGCTGACGTTCCCGCCGAGGAACCGCCAGCGAGTCGCGTCCTTGTCAGGGAGCACCTCGGGCCCGGCGGCTGAGCGCAGCACGAGGCCGCCCTCGGCCAGCACCACCAGGTCGTCGGTGGTGTCGGCGCTGATGAGCACGCTGATCCGGCCCCTGGCCTTCGCCCACTCGGTTCCGGGGTAGTAGAACTCCGCGATCTGCGTGGCGGTCAGCCCCTGCCTCGCCGCACCCTGCGCGCCGTACTGCGACATCCCGTGCCCGTGCCCGTAGCCGTGCCCCTTGATGGTGATCGATGCGGAGGACGGCACGCTCCAGCCCCGGCTCCCGGCGTGTGCCGGCGCCCCGACCGCGCTCGCGGCGAGGGCGAGCGTGACGGCAACGAGGGTGCGGCGCATGGTGGGACTCCCGGGGCAGTTGTGACCGAAGTGACTGACCCAGGGCATCATGGCGCGAGGGGACGTGCCAGTGGTTCGCGTGAACTACACCGCGGGGATTACCCCCCGACGGTCAGGGCAGCCGGAAGAGCGAGGACTTCAGGCCGTAGAAGCTCCGGAACTGGTCGCCGCTGATCGTGACATCGCTGAGGCTGCCGTGGATCACCATCGAGACGACCCGGCCCCCGTACGCGCCGTTACCGTCGCGCTCGGTCACCTCGGCGGACTCGAAGTCGCCGATCGCCGGACGTAGGTCGCTGAGCTGCGCGCCGTCGACGGTGGTGCTCCACTCCGGGTACGCGTCCTTCGCATCGGCCTTGGCGACCAAGTAGGCGTTCGGCCCAGCCACGCTGTAGCCGCCGTTGCTGGCGGAGAACTGCGTGAACGCGGGCGCGCCGCCATAGGTCACGACCCGTCCCTTGGTCCGGCCGATGTCGTCGTTCGCCGCAGGGTGCTCCCCCGCGACGCCGGCGTAGACCTGGCAGTGCGCGGTGTCGCAGAGGTCGTAAGGGTCCGAGGCGTTGTCCGCGCGCTCGTGAACGGCGTACGTCCGGGCCGCGACCGCCTGCGCGGCGACCGCGTCACCCGGCCACAGCGCCGGCACCTCGGACGGCACGACGCCCTTCACGTACGACTCGAGCGGGACGACGTTGACGGTGTCCCGTCCGTCGCCGCTGACGGTGGAGCGAAGCGCCCCGCGGTAGGCGTGAGCGCCGTCGGGCATGACCAGGGTGATCGGGTCGCCGTCCGCGGCGAACTGCGCCTCGCCCTTGGCGCTCCTCCAGTCGTGCCACTTCCTGGTCTTGGCCGAGATCTGGCTGCGGCGGCCGTCGGGGGTGATCCGCCACTGGCTCACCGTGCGCCCGTCGACCTTCGCCGGCAGCCCCCAGGTCCGGTCGGCCCCCAGCGACTGGACTGTCAGCCCCGAGCGAGCCCGCACCCTGACGTCGGCGGAGGTGTCACCGGTGAGCAGCACGCGGATCTTGCCCTTGGCGCCGCCGAGGCTGGTGCCGGGGTAGTAGAAGCCGAGGATCTGCTTCCAGGTGTCGCCGGCGTTCGCGCGCGCCAGGGCGCCGTACTGCGAGAGGCCGATGCCGTGCCCGAACCCACGGCCCTGCACCGCCAGGTCCACCGGGGCCTGCCGGGCGTGACCGGACCGGTCCTCCTTCCGGTCGCTGGTCATCGGTGAGCCGGCCAGGGCCGGGCTGCTGCCGGCCAGCCCGATCGCGAGAGCGGTCGCGCCGACCCAGATTCCTCTCCCCCGAGTCATGCCGTTGATCCTGCCATCCACAGCAACAGTTCCCTTCGTTCCCGAGACATGGTCCCGAGTACGACGCGGCGCGCGGCCGATCGGTTGTCAGATGCGGTGCAACCGCCGGGCGGCCTCGGCGATCGAGCCGCTCATCGAGGGGTAGACCGTGAACGCCTGCGCCAGCTGGTCGGCGGTCAGTGACTCTGCGACCGCGATCGAGACCGGGTGGATCAGCTCACTGGCACGCGGGCCGACGACGACGCCACCCACGACGATGCCGGTGCCGGGGCGGCAGAAGAGCTTCACGAAGCCGTCGCGGACGCCCTGCATCTTGGCGCGCGGGTTCCCGGCCAGCGGCAGCATCACCACCTCCGCAGTGATCTCGCCGGCCTCGACGGCCTGCTGCGACCAGCCGACGGTGGCGATCTCGGGGGCGGTGAAGACGTTCGAGGAGACCTTCTTGAGGTCCAGCGGGGTGACCGCGTCGCCGAGCAGGTGCCACATCGCGATCCGGCCCTGCATGGCCGCCACCGAGGCGAGCATGAGGACGCCGGTGCAGTCGCCGGCGGCGTACACGCCGCGGACGCTGGTCCGCGAGACCCGGTCGACCTGGACGAAGCCGCCCTCGTCCAGGACCACGCCGGCCTCCTTCAGCCCGAGGTCGGCGGTGTGGGGGATGGAGCCGAGGGCGAGGATGCAGTGCGAGCCCTCGACCGTCCGCCCGTCGGTCAGCGTGACGGTGACGGTGTCCCCGTCCCGGGTGACCGACTCCATGCGCGACCTGCTGAGGACGTTCATGCCGCGTCTGGTCGAGACCTCCTCGAGCACCCGGGCAGCGTCCGCGTCCTCGCCGGGCAGGACGCGGTCGCGGCTGGAGACGAGGGTGACGTCGACGCCGAGGGAGAGGTAGGCGCTGGCGAACTCGGCACCCGTGACGCCGGACCCGACCACGATCAGGTGCTCCGGCGCCTCGTCGAGGTCGTAGACCTGCTCCCAGGTGAGGATCCGCTCCCCGTCGGGCTGCGCTGAGTCGAGCACGCGGGGGGTGGCGCCGGTGGCGACGAGGACGGCGTCCGCCTCGAGCGTCTCGCCGCCGTCGACCTGGACGCGGCCGGGTCCGGCCAGGCGACCGCGACCCTGGACGACGTGCACTCCCTCGCGCTCGACCCGACGGGCGATGTCCTCGGACTGGCTGACCGCGAGCGCCTTGACGCGCGTGTTGACCATGCCGAGGTCGACCGAGATCGACGTCGCGGCATCACCGGCGTGGTCGTGGAAGTTCACGCCCAGCTCCGCGGCGTCCCGCATCTCCGACATGACCTCGGCCGTCGCGATCAACGTCTTGCTGGGGACGCAGTCGGTCAGGACGGCCGAGCCACCGAGCCCGTCGGTGTCGACGATCGTGACGTCCGCGCCCAGCTGGGCGCCGACCAGGGCTGCCTCGTAGCCGCCGGGTCCGCCCCCGATGATGACGACTCGATCATTCATGACATCACGCCTGGGATCGGGGTCCCCGCGGAATCGTGACCGGGGGAGCGCAGCGGAGGAGGGCAGGATTTCGTGGGGTGATCATAGGTTGATCATGTGGCCGGCGATCCCGTGGACCGCCTCCTTGACCGCCTCGGTCAGGGTCGGGTGCGCGAACACGTTGCGCCCGACCTCGTCCGCGGTCAGGTCCCACTTCTGCGCAAGCGTCAGGACCGGCAGCAGCTCGGTCACGTCGGGCCCGATCATGTGGGCGCCGAGGATCTCGTTGTACCGCGCGTCCGCCACCACCTTGACGAAGCCGACCGCCTCGCCCAGACCCATCGCCTTGCCGTTGGCGGAGAAGGGGAAGGCGGCCGTCTTGACGTCGTACCCCTTCTCCTTGGCCTGCTCCTCGCTGTAGCCGAAGGAGGCGATCTGGGGCATGCAGTACGTCGCGCGCGGGATGAAGTCGTACTCGACCGGCATGGTCTCGGCGCCGTTGATGGTCTCGGAGGCCACGATGCCCATCGCCTCGGCCACGTGGGCGAGCATGAGCTTCCCGGTGCAGTCGCCGATCGCGTACACGTTGTCGACGTTGGTGCGGCAGTACTCGTCGACCTCGATGGCGCCCCGCTCGCTCACCTTCACCCCGATCGTGTCGAGGCCGAAGCCCTCGACCCGCGGCGCGAAGCCGAACGCCGCCAGGAACTTGTCGGCCTCCAGCACCTGCTGCTCCCCGTCGCCGCTCGCCGGGGCGACCGTGACCTTGACTCCGTCGCCGGTGTCCTCGACGCCCTTGACCGCGGTGGAGGTGAGGACCTTCACGCCGAGCTTCTTGTAGTGCTTGGCGAGCTCCTTGGAGATGTCGGCGTCCTCGGTCGGCACCATCCGGTCGAGGAACTCCACGATCGTCACGTCGACGCCGAAGTTGGCCATGACGTAGGCGAACTCGACGCCGATCGCGCCGGAGCCGCCGATGACGATGCTGCTCGGCAGCTGGTCATCGAGGATCTGCTCCTCGTAGGTGACGATGTTCTTGCCGTTGACCTCCACGCCGGGGACCGTGCGGACGGTCGCGCCGGTGGCGAGGATGAGGTTGTCGAAGGTGTACGAGGTGGTCTCGCCGTCGTTCTCGACGTCGATGCTCTTCGGGTCGGTCAGGGTGCCCCAGCCGTCGATCTCGGTGATCTTGTTCTTCTTCATCAGGAAGTGGACGCCCTTGACGATGCCGGCGCTCACGTCGCGGCTGCGCTTGTGCGTCGGGCCGTACGCCATGGTCGCGTCGCCCTCGATCCCGAACTTCTGCTTCTCGTGCTGGAGCGTGTGCGCGAGCTCGGCGTTCCTCAGCAGCGCCTTGGAGGGGATGCAGCCGACGTTGAGGCAGACGCCGCCCCAGTACTTCTTCTCCACGACTGCGACCTTCTGGCCGAGCTGGGACGCGCGGATCGCGGCGACGTAACCGCCGGGTCCGGCGCCGAGGACGAGGGTGTCGAAGTGCGTGTCACTCACGCTCCCAGCCTAGTGGCGCGCGCCAGCGCCGCCACCATCGGTGGAGTGGCGCGCGCCAGCGCCGCCACCATCGGTGGAGTGGCGCGCGCCAGCGCCGCCACCATCGGTGGAGTGGCGCCGCGCGCACGCGTCGCCACCCTCGGGCGAGCCGGCTGCCCTACCCTCATCACCGTGACCCTGTACGCCGCCTACGGGACCAACCTGGATCCCCTCCGGATGGGCGAGCGGTGTCCCCACTCCCCCCTGCGGACCACCGGCTGGCTCACCGGGTGGCGCCTCACCTTCGGCGGCGAGGAGCACGGCTGGGACGGCGCGCTGGCGACCATCGTCGAGGACCCGCTCGAGCAGGTCTTCGTGGCGCTGTACGACGTCTCCTCCCGCGACGAGTCCCTGCTGGACGGCTGGGAGGCCGCCGACCAGGGTCTCTACCGCAAGGTGAAGGTGCGGGTCTCCACCATGACCGGCGAGCTGCTCGCCTGGGCCTACGTCCTCGACGCCTACGAGGGCGGCCTCCCCAGCGCGTCGTACCTCGGCGTCCTCGCCGACGCCGCCGAGGCCGCCGACGCCCCCGACGACTACGTCTCCGCCCTCCGCCACCGCCCCTGCCGCTCGATCGAGCACTGAGGTTGGTGGCACTTTCACCGGTGCACCGGTGAAAGTGCCACCAATCACCCTCCCCCACTAGAGTCCCGCGAATGACCGACCCGTACGAGGCAGCAGGCGAGGCGGCGGACAAGCTCCGCGAGCTGACCGGAGTCGAGACCCACGACGTCGCGCTGGTGCTGGGGTCGGGGTGGCTGCCGGCGGTGGACGCGCTGGGTGCGGCCACGAAGGAGATCGACACGACGGACCTGCCCGGGTTCCAGCAGGCGGCGGTCGTGGGCCACAGCGGCAAGATCCGCAGCATCAAGGCGGGCGACAAGAACCTCCTGGTGTTCCTGTCCCGCACCCACTACTACGAGGGCAAGGGCGTCGCAGCGGTCGTCCACCCGATCCGGACCGCAGCGAGGGCCGGCTGCCGGACGATCGTGCTCACCAACGGCTGCGGTGGCCTGAAGGAGACGTGGACCCCGGGCACACCGGTCCTGATCAGCGACCACATCAACCTCACCGGCACGAGCCCGATCGTCGGCGCCACCTTCGTCGACCTCACCGACCTCTACAGCCGCCGCCTGCGAGACCTGGTACGGACGATCGAGCCGGACATGGACGAGGGCGTGTACGTCCAGTTCCCCGGCCCCCACTACGAGACCCCGGCCGAGGTGCGCATGGCCGGCATCCTCGGCGGCACCCTCGTCGGCATGAGCACGACGCTCGAGGCGATCGCCGCCCGCGAGGCAGGCATGGAGATCCTCGGCATCAGCCTGGTCACCAACCTCGCCGCCGGCATCTCGGACCAGCCGCTCGACCACGCCGAGGTCCTCGAGGCGGGCAAGGCGGCCGCCAGCCGCATGGGCGGTCTGCTCAGCGAGCTGGTGGGCAGGCTCTAGGTCGACCTCACCCCGATCGCCCCGGACCGGAACGCCTCCACGAACAGCGCGTGGTCGCTGCGCACCCGCGCGGCGTACGACAGGGCGAACTCCGTCAGCCACTCGATGAGCTCGCGCCGCCTCCCCTCGAGCGAGGAACGGATCGACTCCTCCACCTGGAAGTCCACGAGGTCCTGTTCGCTGTCCTCGTCCGAGGCGCAGTGGATCTTCGCCGTCGCACGGCCGAGCTGGTGGACCACGGTCCGGATGTCCGAGGGCTCGTTGAGGTCGCTCCAGTCGAGGTCCACCTCGTACGGCGACACCTCCGCGACCACGAACCCCACCCCGCCGATGCTCGTGTAGCCGAGCAGCGGGTCGGTGTGCACCTGCAGCGCCCGCTGGCTCACCACGGTCCGGTGCCCCTCGTGCTCGAAGTAGTCCTCGATCTGCTTCGAGTCCACGAAGCGGCTCAGCGCCGGCACGTTCGCCTGCTTCATCGACAGCACGACGTCGTTCTCCAGTGCCTGCGTGTACCCCTCGACCAGCACGTTGTACGCCGGCAGTCCGGCGCTGCCGATCCCGAACCCGCTCTTCGAGCACACGTCCCGCAGCTCGTAGAAGAGCGAGTGGTCGAACCGCTTCGACTCCGGGATCGTGTCCAGGTACGAACGGAACGCCTCCACCACGCGTGTGCGGGCGGCCCGCGAGAGCCGGGCCGCCGACGCGTCCTCGACGAACCGACGCCGACCGTCCTTGACCACCGTCATCGAGGCCAGCAGCTCGGCCCGCCGGTGAGTCCGGGCGGTGAGCAGCGCCGTGAGCACCGGCCCCTCGGCGTTGTCGAGCGTGATGGCTCCGTGCTGATCGTAGTCGGCGTCGTCCGTCTCGATCTTCGCGTAGTGGTCGACCTCCGCGAGGTAGGACCGCACGTACCGACCGATCAGTCTCCGCACCGTCTCCTCGGGCAGCGCCTTCTGCCACCCCGTCAGTGCCAGGCTGGCGACGAACCGCTGCAGGTCCCAGGTGAAGTGCCCGAGGTAGGCCTCGTCGAAGTCGTTGACGTCGAAGATCAGCCGGCCGCGGGAGTTGAGATAGGTGCCGAAGTTCTCCACGTGCAGGTCTCCGTGGATCCAGATCCGTTCGGCGCCGTCGGTCGAGAACGGATCCTCGGAGGACGTCACGTCGTGCGCGAACAGGCACGCCGTCCCGCGGTAGAAGGCGTGCGGATCGGCCGCCATCTTGCGGAACTTGCCGCGAAAAGCCACCGGGTCGCTGCGCATCAAGGGCGCGAACGCGTCGCGCAGGACGTCGATGATCGTGTCGGTCCGCTTGCTGTCGGCTCGAGTCGGGCGAGGGGCAGCGCACATGAGGGTCACCGTAGTGCGATAGAAATCGTCCATGGCTACCACTCGACTCGGCGACAACACCGTCAGCACCGCGGGCGAGCTCCCCGCGGTCGGCTCGAAGGCCCCCGGCTGGGAGCTGGTCGGACTGAAGTTCCAGCCCGTCACCGACTCCGACGCCCAGGGGAAGCGCGTCGTCCTCAACATCTTCCCGAGCATCGACACCGGCGTGTGCCAGGCGAGCGTCCGCAAGTTCAACGAGCTGGCCTCCGGCCTCGACGACACCGCCGTCGTCAACGTCTCGGTCGACCTGCCCCTGGCCCAGGCACGGTTCTGCGGCGCCGAAGGCATCGAGGACGTCGAGGTCGGCTCGGCCTTCCGGTCCTCCTTCGGGGAGGACTACGGCGTCGCGATGGCCGACGGCGCGTGGCGCGGTCTCCTCGCGCGTGCCGTCGTCGTCCTCGACACCGACCGCACCGTGCTGCACACCCAGCTCACCGACGCGATCGGACACGAGCCCGACTACGACGCGGCCGTCGCTGCGCTGGGCTGAGGCCAGTCAGGGTTTACCGGCCGCCGCGCGCGTGGCACGGTGTCACGATGGGCGACGACAAGTTTTCACCGGACGAGCGGCTCGACGAGAAGAGCGGCACCTACGACCTCGAGGCGGACGGCGTGCCGGAGGAGGAGCGCGAGAGCGGCACGGCCGGTCTGCCCGACAAGGACAACGTCCCTGAGGAGACGATCGAGGAGATCGACTCCCAGCGCCAAGAACGGCTCGACCCCGACAACCGCCCCGACGGCGCGGAGGTCGACAACTCGGAGCGCACCTTCGATGCCGACGCCGGCAAGTTCACCGACAGCGACGGCTACAGCGAGGACGACAAGCCCTACGCCTGAGCACGCCGGGCCAGTCCCTCCCGGCACCCGGCCATCATCTGCGCGTGGTTCCACCGCAGGACCGGCCCGCCCAGCCGCGCCAGTCGTCCGAGCCACGGACCGGTCACCGACACCTGCTGCTCGTAGGCGATCTCGGTGCCCGAGGCTGTCGGAGTGAGGTGGAACGTCGACCACCCGGCCAAGTCACCACCGATCTCCACCCGGAGCCGTTGTGGCCCCCGCTCCCGGGCGCCCAGGACGAGGTCGAGCGTGTACGGCAGCCGGGAGCGGCACAGCACCCGAGCGTTGTCGTCGTCGATCTTCGCCACCGCCACCACCTGCGGCCACCACTCCGGGTAGTGCTCGAGGTCGACCAGTACCTCCGCGACCCGATCCGCCGGCGCCGCGACCGACCAGGCGTGCTCGAAGGTGAACTCCACGCACCGATCCAACCAGTCACCGCCCTGCACCGGTGCGGGGGTTTCGAGACGGCGCTGCGCGCCTCCTCAACCACCGACCCCCGTGCCCCTGCCCCAGTCCCGATCCGGTGGTTGAGGAGCGAGCGGAGCGAGCGTCTCGAAACCCCGGACGGCAGGGCAGGGCCTCGCCCACGGGCGGGCGATAGCGTGCCCGCATGAGCGACCTCATCGAGCGGGCCCGGGCGTGGGCCGCGCAGGACCCCGACGACACGACGCGCGCGGAGCTGGAGGGGCTGATCGAGAGCGGTGCGGAGTCCGAGCTGGCCGAGCGGTTCTCCGGCACGCTGGAGTTCGGCACCGCCGGCCTGCGCGGACGCCTCGGCGCCGGACCGATGCGGATGAACCGCGTCGTCGTCACCCGGGCCGCGGCCGGCCTCGCGGCGTACCTGAAGGAGCAGGGCGCGGGCAGCGGCAGCAGCGTCGTGATCGGGTACGACGCCCGCCACAACTCCGACGTCTTCGCCCGCGACACCGCCGAGATCATGACGGGCGCCGGGTTCAAGGCCCTGCTCCTGCCGCGGCCGCTGCCCACCCCCCTGCTCGCGTTCGCGATCCGCGAGCTCGGCGCTGTCGCCGGCGTCATGGTCACCGCGAGCCACAACCCGCCCGAGGACAACGGGTACAAGGTCTACCTCGGTGACGGCAGCCAGATCGTGCCGCCGGCCGACTCCGGCATCGCCACCCACATCGAGGCGGTCGGTGACATCCGCGACCTGCCCCGCGGCGCCGGTGGCAAGGTCCTCGACAACACCATCGTCGACACCTACCTCGACACGGTGGCCGAGCTCGCCGCCGACGGGCCGCGCGACCTCGTCACCGTCTACACGCCGCTGCACGGGGTGGGCGGCGAGTCCGTGGTCCAGGTGCTCGAGACCGCCGGGTTCGACGCGCCGCACGTGGTCTCCCAGCAGGAGGAGCCCGACCCCGACTTCCCCACCGTCGCCTTCCCCAACCCGGAGGAGGCCGGGGCGATGGACCTGGCGATGGCGCTCGCCGCCGAGGTCAAGGCGGACCTGGTCGTCGCGAACGACCCGGACGCCGACCGCTGCGCCGCCGCCGTCGAGGGTCCGCACGGCTGGCGGATGCTCCGCGGCGACGAGGTCGGCGCGCTGCTCGCCTCCCACCTGCTGACGCGCGGCAAGGAAGGCATCTACGCCTGCTCGATCGTCAGCTCCTCGCTGCTCGGCAAGCTCGCGAAGGCGTCCGGCCAGCCGTACGAGGAGACCCTCACCGGCTTCAAGTGGATCGGCCGGATCGACGGGCTGGCCTTCGGCTACGAGGAGGCGCTGGGCTACTGCGTCGATCCCGAGCACGTGAAGGACAAGGACGGCGTCTCGGCGCTCTTGCTGCTCTGCGAGGTCGCGGCCCAGGCGAAGGCCGACGGCCGTACGTTGGCCGACCTCCTGGACGACATCGCCCGCGAGCACGGCCTGCACGCGACCGACCAGGTGTCGGTGCGGGTCAGCGACCTCGGCGACATCGACCGGGCGATGGAGCAGCTCCGGTCCGACCCGCCGACGCAGCTCGGCGGGCTGGAGGTCGAGCGGGCCGAGGACCTCTCCGAGGGCACCGACGCGCTCCCGCCGACCGACGGCCTGCGCTACTACCTCGCCGAGGGCGCCCGGGTGATCGTGCGGCCGAGCGGCACCGAGCCGAAGATCAAGTGCTACCTCGAGGTCGTGGTGCCCGTCGACGCGGGCCAGGAGGACGGAGTGGAGGCCGCCCGCATCTCCGCCGCCGGGCGACTCGACGCTCTGGGCGGCGACATCAAGGAAGCCGCCGGGATCTGAGCGGGGGCTAGAAGAAGATCGCGACGACGAACCCGACGACGCAGACCGCGATCGCGCCGATCATCGGCCACGTCGGGGTCCTGTCGATCCCGCGGGCCGCCTCGAGCTGCTCGTCGGAGGAGCTCGCGATCCCGAGACGTGCCCGCTCCTGGCTCGCCCGCTCGTAGATCCGCTGCTGGACGAAGTCGGCGTACGGAATGTCGTGCGGATTCGCGGGCGCCAGCAGGGTCGGGTCGGCCTTCCCGGCGCGACCGCTGCGCAGCGCCTGGCGCCAGCTCTTGCCGACCGCGGGGCTGACGTAGCGCTTCTCGCCCGCCAGCACGGCCGTCACCTGTCGTACGGCGACCTGCTCGACCGCGGCGAGCGGGATCGACACCGTCTCCAGCATGTTGCGCATCACCAACCGTTCCCGCGTGATCCACATGGTCGGCCGGAGCATGGAACCGAACGCCAGCACACCGAAGAGCAGGGACGCCCACACCAGCCAGCCGGGGATGTCGGCCTCGCGGTCGACGGCCCACAGCACGGGGATCACCGCGGCCACGAGCACCGCGAGGATGCCGAACACGCGGCTGTTGGAGGGGTGGAACTTCTCGATCTCGGCCTCGTCCATCGCTCGCTCTCGAGGGTTAGGGGCATCGGTCCTCCAACACTAGACTGGGCCGGATGAGCGCGACTTCCACCACGGTGTCGAGCCAGTTCGCGGACGTGACGTCCACGGACTCCTCGCTGCGCCGCTTCCTCCACGGCCTCCCGGGTGTCGACCAGGTCGGCTGTGAAGCGCGAGCCGCCGGCCTCGGTACCCGCTCGATCAAGACCACCTCCAAGGCGGCCGCGATCGACCTGGCGATCCGGATGGTCGACCTGACCACGCTCGAGGGCCAGGACACCCCCGGCAAGGTGCGCGCGCTGGCCAGCAAGGCCATCCACCCCGACCCGGCCGACCCGAGCTGCCCGTCGACGGCGGCGGTGTGCGTGTACCCCGACATGGTCGGCGTCGCCAAGGAGACCCTCGGCGCGAGCGGCGTGAAGGTGGCCGCGGTCGCCACGGCGTTCCCGAGCGGTCGCGCCGCGATGGACATCAAGCTGGCCGACACCCAGGACGCCGTCGAGGCCGGCGCTGACGAGATCGACATGGTCATCGACCGCGGCGCGTTCCTGTCCGGTCGCTACCTCGACGTGTTCGAGGAGATCGTCGCGGTCCGGGAGGCCTGCGGCAGCGCTCACCTGAAGGTGATCTTCGAGACCGGCGAGCTCCAGACCTACGACAACGTACGTCGCGTCTCGTGGCTGGCGATGATGGCCGGCGCCCACTTCATCAAGACCTCCACCGGCAAGGTGCAGCCGGCCGCGACCCTGCCGGTCACCATGATCATGCTGGAGGCGGTCCGCGACTTCCGCGAGGCCACCGGCCAGATGGTCGGCGTGAAGCCGGCTGGTGGCATCCGCGCCAGCAAGGACGCGATCAAGTACCTCGTGATGGTGAACGAGGTGGCGGGCCAGGACTGGCTCGACCCGGACTGGTTCCGCTTCGGAGCCTCCACGTTGCTCAACGACCTGCTGATGCAGCGCACCAAGATGACCACCGGCCGTTACTCCGGCCCCGACTACTTCACTCTCGACTGAGGCGGGCAGGCAACGACATGGTCAAGGTTCCCGAGCAGGCAGCACCTTTCTTCGAGTACGCCCCCGCACCCGAGTCGCGATCCATCGTCGACATCAAGTCGTCGTACGGGCTCTTCATCAACGGCGAGTTCGTCGACGGGTCGGGCAAGAGCTTCAAGACGATCAGCCCCGCGACCGAGGAGGTGCTGGCGGAGATCGCCGAGGCGTCCGAGGCCGACATCGACCTCGCCGTGCAGGCCGCCCGCCGCGCATACACGCGCGTGTGGAGCAAGCTGCCCGGCAGCGAGCGTGCCAAGTACCTCTTCCGCATCGCCCGGATCATCCAGGAGCGCGCGCGGGAGATCGCCGTCCTGGAGTCGATCGACAACGGCAAGCCGATCAAGGAGACCCGCGACGTCGACGTCCCGATCGCCGCGGCGCACTTCTTCTACTACGCCGGCTGGGCCGACAAGCTGGAGTACTCCGGCTACGGCAGCACGCCCCTCGGCGTCGCCGGTCAGGTCATCCCGTGGAACTTCCCGCTGCTCATGCTCGCGTGGAAGATCGCGCCGGCCCTGGCCTGCGGCAACACCGTCGTGCTGAAGCCGGCCGAGACCACACCGCTGACGGCGCTGCTGTTCGCCGAGATCTGCCAGCAGGCCGACCTGCCGCCGGGTGTCGTGAACATCGTCACCGGCGCCGGCGACACCGGCCGCGCGCTGGTGTCCCACCCGGACGTCGACAAGGTCGCGTTCACCGGCTCCACCGACGTCGGCCGCGCGATCGCCAAGGCGGTCGCGGGCTCGAAGAAGAAGGTGACCCTGGAGCTCGGCGGCAAGGCCGCCAACATCGTCTTCGACGACGCCGCGCTCGACCAGGCGGTCGAGGGCATCGTCAACGGCATCTTCTTCAACCAGGGTCACGTCTGCTGCGCCGGCTCGCGCCTGCTGGTGCAGGAGTCGATCCAGGACGAGCTGTTGGACAAGCTCAAGCGCCGCATGTCGACGCTGCGCCTGGGCGACCCGCTGGACAAGAACACCGACATCGGCGCGATCAACTCCGCTGAGCAGCTCGCCAAGATCAAGGAGCTCTCCGACATCGGCGAGGCCGAAGGTGCGGGTCGCTGGGCGCCCGAGTGCGAGCTGCCCAAGCACGGCTTCTGGTTCCCGCCGACGATCTTCACCGGCGTCTCCCAGGCTCACCGGATCGCCCGCGAGGAGATCTTCGGTCCCGTGCTGTCCGTGCTGACGTTCCGGACACCCGCCGAGGCGGTCGAGAAGGCCAACAACACGCCGTACGGACTCTCGGCCGGCGTGTGGACCGAGAAGGGCTCGAGGATCCTCTGGATGGCCAACCAGCTGCGCGCCGGCGTGGTCTGGGCCAACACGTTCAACAAGTTCGACCCGACCTCGCCGTTCGGCGGCTACAAGGAGTCCGGCTACGGCCGCGAGGGTGGCCTGCACGGTCTGTCCGCATATCTCTCACCCCACGAAAACGCTCCCTCTGGTCGCGTTTCCGCGGGGACCCCGAGGAAGGGAGCCTCCGAGGCATGAGCAGAGTCGACGTGCGCAAGACCTACAAGCTGTTCATCGGCGGGGCGTTCCCCCGCTCGGAGTCCGGCCACTCCTACGTGGTCAACGACGCGAAGGGGAACTTCGTCGCCAACGCCGCCCTGGCCTCCCGCAAGGACGGCCGCGACGCGGTCGCCGCCGCGCGCAAGGCGTTCGGCGGCTGGTCCGGCAAGACGGCGTACAACCGCGGCCAGGTGCTCTACCGGATCGCGGAGCTCATGGAGGACCGGCGGCCGCAGTTCGTCGAGGCGTTGCGCCAGAGCGAGGGACTGACCGCCGCGCGGGCGGAGAAGGCGCTGGACGCCTCGATCGACCGGCTCGTCTGGTACGCCGGGTGGTCGGACAAGATCACCCAGGTCACCGGCACCGCCAACCCGGTCGCCGCGCCGTACTTCAACCTCTCCTCCTCCGAGCCGACCGGCGTCGTCGCCGTCGTGGCGCCGCAGCAGTCCTCGCTCCTGGGCCTCGTCTCGGTGGTCGCCCCGGTGATCGTCACCGGCAACACGTGCGTGGTCATGACGTCCTACGAGCGGCCGCTGCCGGCGATCACGTTCAGCGAGGTGCTGGCGACCTCCGACCTGCCGGGCGGCGTCGTCAACCTGCTCACCGGTGACTGGCACGCGCCCGCGCCGTGGCTGGCCTCGCACATGGACGTCAACGGCCTCGACCTCACCGGTGTCGCGGGTTCGCCCGACACCGCCGCCGAGCTCGAGGTGGCCGCGGCCGAGAACCTCAAGCGCGTCCGCCGCGCCCCCGACGCCGAGCCGGACTGGACCGCCGAGCCGTCCCTCAGCCGCATGACCGACTGGCTCGAGACCAAGACCGTCTGGCACCCGATCGGGGTGTGAAGCGCTGCAGGTTTCCCCGCCTGGGCGGGGAAACTGGCACTGGGAGGGTGTTGCAACGCCCACCCAGTGCCAGACTCGCGCGACCAGTTCACCAGCCGACCACTGGACGACCCCGACGATGACAGCAACACTGTCATCATGCGCAGTCGCCTCCACAGGCACCCCGACCGGGACCGCTGGCTGCGCCGGACCGAGCAGCTCGACCCGCACAAGGACTACGCCGAGATCACCGAGATCACGAGCACCCTCGAGTTCCCCTGGGACATCACCCAGGCGCTGAGCTTCGCGCTGTTCCGCACGTACGCCGTGCCGAGCATCGGGGTGCTGCTGCACGGGACCGGCGAGTTCACCGAGCGCACCCAGAAGCGGTACGACGACACCGCGCTGATCCTTGACGCGATCGCGGAGCACGGCCTGGACTCCACCACCGGGCGGTCCGCGCTGCGCCGGATGAACCAGATGCATGCGATGTACGACATCTCCCAGGACGACCTCCGCTACGTCCTCTGCACGTTCGTCACGACGCCGATCCGCTGGCTCGACGCCTACGGCTGGCGGCCACTGAGCGAGACCGAGAAAGTCGCGACCGCCACCTACTACCGCGAGCTCGGCCGGCACATGGGGATCAAGGACATCCCGGCGACGTGGTGGGAGTTCGGCGCGCACATGGACGCCTACGAAGCGCAGCACTTCGGGTACGACGCCCGGGCAGCCGAGGTGGCAAGGGCGACGCTCAGGCTCATGGCGACCTTCCCGCCGAACAACCACGCGCCGGCGAGAGCGGTCATCCGGTCCTCCTACGCGTTCATGGACGGACCGCTGCTCGAGGCGTTCCACCTCCCGCACCCGACCGTGGCCGAGCGGGCCGGCGTACACGCGGCGATGCGGGCGCGCGCGGCCTGGCTGCGCCGCCAGCCGCCGCGGAGGGAGCCCGTCCGGGCGCGCGACCTGCCCCAGGTCCGCGGGTACCCGCACGGCTTCGACGTCACGCAGCTCGGCACCTTCACCCCGCACCACGGAGGTTGAGGTGCGAGGAGCGAAGCGACGAGCCTCGAAACCCCCGCACCAGCGCAGGGCAACGACCACGGGCACAATGAGCCGGTGCGCGCTCGGGTGATCGTCCTGGCCGGCCCGAGCGGAGCCGGCAAGAGCCGCCTCGCCGCACGCCTCGGGCTTCCCGTGCTGCGGCTCGACGACTTCTACAAGGACGGCGACGACCCGACCCTCCCGTTGATCGAGCACGGCGCGAACGCCGGCCTGAGCGACTGGGACCACCCAGGCTCCTGGCACCTCGAGGACGCACTCACCGCGATCCGCCGGCTCTGCGCGGACGGCGTCGCCGACGTCCCCGTCTACGACATCGCCACCAGCTCCCGTACCGGCACCCAGCACCTCGACCTGGGCCCCGCGACCGTCTTCGTGACGGAGGGGATCTTCGCCGCCGAGGTCATCACTGCGTGCGCCGCGGAGGGGTTGCTCGCCGCGGCGTACTGCGTCACCCAGCACCCGCTCGTCACCTTCTGGCGGCGCCTGACCCGCGACCTGCGCGAGCACCGCAAGCCGCCTCTGATGCTGGTCCGTCGAGGTTGGGCGCTCATGCGCGGGCAGCGCAAGGTCGTGGCGCACGCGACCTCCCGGGGTGCGCGCCCGATGACGCCGGACGAGGCGTACGCCGAGATCCACGCCGGGGTCGGCGCGCATGGGTGACCTGCTGGCCAGCTTCAAGCAGCCCGACCAGCGCTCGTGCGGCGCCACCTGCCTGGTCGTGGCGCGGGCCCTGCTCGACGAGGGCTACGCGGCGCGGGTCGAGGAGCCGAAGCGGTTCCGCGAGGAAGTGCTGGCGATGCACCGGCGTACGACGTCGCTCGCCGACGTCCGCGGCCACCTCCAGCTGCCCTGGCCGCGCGCGATCGGCACGCCACCCTGGGCGCTGGCTCGTCAGCTCGAGTGGACCGCGAAGTGCGAGTACGACGTGGTGCCGGTACGCCCCCGCGTGGGGTGGAGTGCCCGCAACGAAGCCTTCGACCGGCTGCTCGCCGCCGACGTCCCGGCCGCGATCTACGTCGGCGACCGGTGGCTGCCGCGCCACGTCGTCCTGGTGATCGGCCACAAGGGCGAGGCGCTCGACCTCTACGACCCCGGCCGCGGCGTGCTCGCCGCCCGCGATCGCGCGCACTTCGTCGACGGCGAGCTGTCCCTCAGCGGCTGGCAGATCCCCTGGATGGCGGTCGTGCCCGAGCGCCAACGGCTCATGCTCACCGCAGGGCGGCCGATCTAGGCCCCGAGCGCGGCGTACTCCGGCTTGATGATGGTGTCGATGATCGCCAGCCGCTCGTCGAACGGCAGGAACGCCGACTTCATCGCGTTGATCGTGAACCACCGCAGGTCGGCCATCGTATAGCCGAAGGTGTCGACCAGACCGGTCATCTCGTGGGTCATCGACGTGCCGCTCATGAGCCGGTTGTCGGTGTTGACCGTGACCCGGAAGCGCAACCGGGTCAACACTCCGATCGGGTGCTCGGCGAGCGACGAGGCCGCGCCGGTCTGCAGGTTGGAGGTCGGGCACATCTCGAGCGGGATCCGCATGTCGCGGACGTACGACGCGAGCCGGCCGAGCTTCGGCTCGTCCCCGGTCGTGTCGATGTCGTCGATGATCCGCACGCCGTGGCCGAGCCGGTCGGCGCCACACCACTGGATCGCCTCCCAGATGCTCGGCAGGCCGAACGCCTCACCAGCGTGGATGGTGAAGTGGGAGTTCTCGCGCTGCAGGTACTCGAACGCGTCCAGGTGCCGGGTCGGAGGGAAGCCGGCCTCCGCGCCCGCGATGTCGAACCCGGCCACGCCCCGGTCGCGCCAGACGACGGCCAGCTCGGCAACCTCCCGCGAGCGGGCCTGGTGGCGCATCGCGGTGAGCAGCTGCCGGACGACGATCCGGCCGTCCGCGGCCTCCATCCCCTCCTCGAACCCCTGCTGCACGGCGGCGACCACCTCGTTGAGGCTCAGCCCCGCGCTCACGTGCTGCTCCGGGGCGTAGCGCACCTCGGCGTACACGACTCCGTCCTCGACCAGGTCCTCCACGCACTCGCGCGCGACCCGGGCCAGCGAGTCGTGGGTCTGCATGACCGCGACGGTGTGGTCGAAGGTCTCGAGGTACCGCTCGAGCGACCCCGAGTTGGCCGACGTCTCGAACCACTCCCCCAGCGACGCCGCGTCGTTCGCGGGCAGCTCGTGCCCGATCTCGGCGGCCAGCTCGACGATCGTGGCCGGCCGCAGCCCACCGTCGAGGTGGTCGTGCAGCAGGACCTTGGGGGCCTTGAGGATCTGGTCGCGAGTGGGAGTGGTCACTCTCCTATCCTTCCATCCCTATTCTTTGGGTCATGCGCACCTTCACCAGCCTCGACGAGCTCACCTCCGCGGTCGGCGAGACCCTCGGCACCAGCGACTGGCTCGAGATCGACCAGGAACGGGTCGACCAGTTCGCCGAGGCCACCGGTGACCACCAGTGGATCCACGTGGACGTCGAACGCGCGGCCACTGGCCCGTTCGGCGGCACCATCGCCCACGGGTACCTCACCCTCTCCCTGATCCCCCTGCTCGGCAGTCAGGTGTTCTCCCTGGAGACGCCCGGCGCGAAGCTCAACTACGGCGTCAACAAGGTCCGCTTCCCCAACCCCGTCCGCGTCGGCAAGCGCGTCCGCAACACGGTGACCGTCAACGAGGTCACCGACGTCCCGGCCGGAAAGCAGCTCACCCTCGGCCACACCATCGAGATCGAGGACGAACCCAAGCCCGCCTGCGTGGCCGAGACGGTCGTCCTGCTCCTCGGCTGAAGCCGTGCCGAGCCACATCGAGGTCGCGACCAGCCCGATCGACGAGCGCACCGCGCTGATCAACGTCCTCGACGCCCAGCGAATCGGCCTGATCCGCAAGGTCGAGGACGTCGACGACGTCGCGGCACGGCGTACGCCGACCGCTAGCTCGCTCTGCCTGCTGGCGCTCCTCAAGCACGCGACGACGTGGGAGGAGCGTTGGTTCGCGGTCATCATGGCCGGCCGCTCGGCCGACGACGAGTGGCCGGAGGTCCTGCCCGACCCCCTCGACGCGGACCTGGTCGTGGACGAGAACGATGCGGTCGAGGAGTGGCTGGCCCGCTACCGCGCGCGTATCGAGGAGTCCAACGAGATCGCGGTGTCGATGAAGCTCGACGCCGCGTGCGCCAGACCCGACCTCATCGAGTGCAACCTCCGCTACACGTTGCTGCACATGATCGCGGAGACGGCCCGGCACGCGGGCCACGCCGACATCGTCCGGGAGTCGCTCGACGGCTCGACCGGCATCTGATCGACCAGCCACATGACCGGCGACCCCTGGCTGACCACGCTCCGCCTCACCCTCCGCCGCCCGACCCCCAAAGACCTCGATCGCGTCTTCGAGATCCACAGCAACGCGCTGACCTACCGACACCTCCCGTCCGGCCGGATGACCAGCGTCGACCAGGCGCAGCAACGACTCGACGAGTGGCTGGCGCACTGGAGCGAGCACGACTTCGGATACGCCGTCGTGCAGGTTGCTGACGAGCCCCTCGTCATCGGCTTCGCGGGCGCGCACCACCACTCGATCGACGAGTGGCCCATCCTGAACCTCTACTACCGGTTCCACCCCGACGCGTGGGGCCGCGGCTACGCGACCGAAGCGGTCAAGGCCGTCGTCGCCTGGACGGCTGCCGAGCACCCGGATCTTCCGCTGGTCGCCCGCGTCGCGACGAACAATCCCTCGTCGATCGCTCTCGCCGAGCGCGTCGGCCTCGCGCGACAAGACGTCACCGACCCCACCGACCCGGTCGAGCACCTGATCTTCGTGTCTGCCTCGTCATAGGGTCCCGGCATGCAGCCAATACCGCTGGCGTCTCTGCTGCCCAACCACTTTGATGCGGCCTCCGCGAAAGTTCACTGCGCCGTGTTCAACGGGAAGAACCACCCCATTGATGTCCTGGCGAACGATCCTGCCGAGTGGCAGCGCTGGACCTCCTGGCGAGGGGACAAGAACGACTTCAACCGCCAGTTCATCTTCTCGCTTGCGCAAGACCGTCACGATGCGTCTCTCTGGCTCTTTGGCGGCATCTGGGAGGTCACGGCTCGACGTCCAGAGCCGAGGACCTATTCGTACGACGTGGTCGCACGCGAGGACCTCCTGGGGCCGTTCGTCCGGCGCCTCTACGTCCGGATGCATCTTGAGGGACGGCAGCGGCGTCGCACGATGGAATCGTGCCTTGCCGAGATGACGGTGTCGTCCGTCCTCGAGGAGGCGTTCGTCGGTGACCCGTTCCCAGGGCACGACCAGATCAATCATTCGCTCGGAGACATCCAGTTGGTCGTCTCCCAGCAGCGCCCCGACTGGCGCATCGCTCTCGAGCACATGAAGGGCGTATACGTCATCCACGACCAGACCACTGGCGCCCGCTACGTGGGATCCGCCTACGGTGACACCGGGATCTGGCAGAGGTGGAGTAGCTATGCCCAGACGCTGCATGGAGGCAACGTCGGTCTGATCGAACTGCTCGAAGAAAAGGGCGACGAACACTTTCGGGCGAACATGAAGTTTGCTCTGCTCGAATTCTGGTCCATGCGGACCGATGACCAGCATGTTCTGCACCGCGAGTCCTACTGGAAGGAAGTTCTGCAGGCGCGCTCCCTCGGCCATAACAAGAACTGAAGGCTCAACGCGTGATCTCGATTCACCTTTGCACCGAGAGCGCGTGGAGCAAGAACCCAGGGCGCCGACGCGATCGACGGCACGCCTACGGTTGAGGAGCGAGCGTTTCGCATCCTCGGCAACCCCGTCAGGTCAATCCTTGCTGGACGCGATGCACGACCGCGTCTGGGTCTACCCGAGTTCTCCTGCCTCTGGCACGCAGATGGTGACGCGGGCACGAATCATCGACGAGCTTTCAGCCTTCGCCCATACGCGAGCCTCGCCGCTCACGAGCCGCCCCTCCTGTGCAAGACGACCGAGTGGGGCTGCGTAATGGCGAGCAAGTTCGGCAGGGACGTAGCCCACGTGGTGCTTTCCAATCAGTACGGCAACGGCGTTGGCGTCATGAGGGTTCCACGGCTCGGGGACGAGGACGCAGACCAGGTCCTCGAGCGTCGCGCCGCTCCCCGGTATGGGACGGTTGATCTCACGAAAGACCCTTTTGATGCCCTTAACCGCGTAGGTTTCGCCCACAACCTCGATCTGCTCGTCCAGCCACTCGCGTTTTGGCTCGACTTCAAGCGTCTCAACCATTTCCGCCAGAGTCTCCGGACCAAAGTCCTGAGTGCGAGTCGGCCTCCATCCGGCACTCACATCGGCGTGTGTTGTTATCGGCTCGTGAGGGGCCGGAGCCGGAGGACGAGATGCTGGCGCGGACTCTGTGCCGGCAAAGATCTTGCGAACCCAATTCATCGCAACCTCTTCCTGACTGGACTCTGATCCATCATGCAGCAGGTGGCGAACCGACGCAGGAAAAACCGCGCCACTCCACGCTGGCGGCGGAGCGGCAACATCCCCGGTGTGAGGTGCGAGCACAACTGGTGTCCAAACTCTTATGTGTGTGCCCTCACATGTGCCCCTTTCGGCTTGGTTGAGGGCTCACGGGCCTGCACACTGGTGTTGTTGGATCGTTCCAATAAATATCGAGAAGGAGAAATCTGATGCTGACCCCGCCCCCCGTCCAGTCCAAGCCCCTCGCCGAGCTCAGCCGCTCGATGGTGACCTGGCTCGGCTCGTTCGAGCCGTTCCGCCCCTCCCGGACGCGCTGACCAGAACCTGCGCCTATGGCGCCGGCGCCACGGACGGCACGTGCGTCACCTGGTTCCAGGTGAAGACGTACGACGCCCCGCCGGCCGGCACGTCGAGGAGCATCTCGCTGCCGTTGGACGCACCGCCGGCGCCGTAGTTCTCGTCCCAGCTGTCGTTGATCGCGATCTTCCAGTGCCAGCTGCCCTCGGGCAGCGCGAACGTGCGGTGCCACTGGCCGTCGCTGGTGTCGAAGGCCAGACGCGTGTCGGGGCAGGCCGGGTCCCAATCAGCGACACAGCCCAGCTCGCTCTGCAGATCGCCGACGAGGGTCACATGGTCGCGCGCCGGCGTCGGCTCAGCCGTGGTCACGGTGACCACCTCAGAGACGACGTCGGGCTGCCCGGGCTCCGTCAGGGTCGCCCGATAGCTGACCGATGAGCCGAGCGGCAGGTCGGAGACGTCGTCGGTGGCCTGGTAGACCGGCGAGGACGAGTCGCTCCCGAGCTCGGCCCACGCGCCGTCGCCGACGCGCCGCTCGAAGGTGACCGTCATGTCCGATCGCTCCGGGTCCGGGGTGGCGGACACGGTCACCGGGTCGATGCTGGTGACGGTTCCCCCGTCGCGGGGCGCGGTGATCGTCAGGAGCGGCGCCGGGACAGCTGTCTGCCGAACGCTCGAGACCCGCGTGTGGCCGGCGTTGTCGAGCACGGCGGCGCGGTAGCTGACCGGCGTACCGGTGTCGAGGTCGGAGACGTCCTGGAAGACGCGGTAGGGGGCCGAGTCGTCGGTGCCGATGCTCTTCCACGGCCCGGCGCCGACCTTCGCCTGGAAGGTGACCTCGGCGAACGAGGTGGTGCGCACCGTCGCCGCGACCCGCATCCGGCTGTGCGCGACCGGGCTGGCCGCGGGCGCGTGCAGCCGGAGGTGCGGCGCCTCCGGGGAGGCCGGGATGTGGCCGTTCAGCCGGTAGACCACCGTGGAGTACGCCGGCACCGTGACGTGCAGCCGACGAGCCCGATCGGTGCGGAGCCTGCGGTCGCCCGGACCGTAGACCCGGGTGAACGTCCGCTTCGAGACGTACGTCGGGACGGCCGCCCGCTGAGAGGTCGCGGCGTTGTTGAACGCCACGACGTACTCCTTCTGCTGCTTCGCGCCGGTGCGGGAGACGGCGAAGATGCCGGGCCCGTCGGCGGCGTACCGGACCTGCTCGGCGCCGTCGCGCAGCGCCGGGTGGGCCTTGGTCAGCGCGGCCAGCCGGGAGATGCGCTGGTAGAGCGGGTGCGTCGGGTCGAAGTTGTCCTGGGCCGGGGTGCGAGCCGTGCCGATCTGGTCATTGCTCGCAGGGTCCTGGTACTCCGGCACCTGGCTGGCGAACATCGACTGGCGCGCGAGCTGGTCGCCGCCGGTGCCGGTGAAGCCCTGCTCGTCGCCGTAGTAGACGATCGGGTTGCCGCGGGAGAGGAACATCAGCTGGTGCGCCAGGGTGTCGCGCCGCAGCAGCTCGGGGTCGGTCGCCGTCGGGTCGTCGTTCTTGAGGAAGAAGCCGAAGCGGCCCATGTCGTGGTTCCCGAGGAAGGTCGGGAGCTGGTAGGCGTTGGAGTCGGCGTCGGTGTACCAGTCGTCGTTCTCGAAGAAGCTCGCCAGCGCCTTCGCCGAGCCCTGCCTCGAGACGTACGTGCGCGCGGCGTCCTGGAACGGGAAGTCCAGCACGGACTGCATCTTGTCGTGGGTGGAGTAGTGCGACGTGAACGCCTTCTGCTCCGGCCCGCTGCCGTCGAGCGCCACCTCGCCGAACATGAAGAAGTCCGGCTTGCCGTGGCTGTGGGCGTAGTCGGTGATGCCCGGCCCGAACTGCTGCCAGAACTCGTCGTTGACGTGCTTCATCGTGTCGATCCGGAAGCCGTCGATGCCGAAGTCGCCGATCCAGGTCCGGTAGATGTCCTCCATGCCGGTGACGACCTCGGGCCGCTCGGTGAAGAGGTCGTCGAGCCCGAAGAAGTCGCCGTACTGGCTGTCCTCGCCGGTGAACGTCGTGTTCCCACGGTTGTGGTACATCGTGACGTCGTTGAGCCAGGCCGGCCTCTTGAGGTTCTCCTCGCCGGAGTCGAGCACCGGCGTGTAGGGGAACGACGTGGTCGGCGAGAGGGTCGGGAAGGTCGAGCCGCCGGCGTAGTCGCGGTCGTCGAAAGGGTCGCCCGCTGCGGTCCTGTACGGCGAGGCGTCCTTGCTGACGTACGCCGTGCGGTCGCCCTCCTCGTACCCGATGACGTCGGCGGTGTGGTTGGTGATGATGTCGAAGAAGACCTTCATCCCCTTGCCGTGCGCGGCGTCGACGAGGTCCTGCAGCTCGGCGTTGGTGCCGAGGTGCGGGTCGACCTGGGTGAAGTCGGTGATCCAGTAGCCGTGGTAGCCGGCCGACGGGCCGTCCTCGAGCTGGACCGGCTTGTTCTTGAAGATCGGCGTGAGCCAGATCGAGTCGGCGCCCATCCCCTTGATGTAGTCGAGCTTCGACTGCAGCCCGGCCAGGTCGCCGCCGTTGTAGAACGCCTTCGACGTCGGGTCGAAGCCCGTGGTGAGCCGGTCACCGCTCAGCCCGCCCCGGTCGTTGGAGGTGTCGCCGTTGGCGAACCGGTCCCCCATGACGAAGTAGAAGGTGCGGTCGGTGTCGGCCGGCCGCAGCGCGTGCTGGGCGAAGGAGCCGCCGCGCTGTGCCTGGTGACCCGGCCGGGCCGGACCGGAGTCGTCGGCGGCGGCGGCCTGGCTGACGGCGAGCCCGCTGAAGGTGAGGGCAGCGGCCGCGAGCACGGCGAAGGGACGGGCAGAACGCATGGGTGGCTCCCGAGATCGTGACCATGAGCGTGGGGGTGCCGTCACGCTATGAACGATCCAACCCCGCGTCAATGGCCGCGCAGCCGGTGGTTGGCCGCGTCAATGGCCGCGGGACCGGTGGTTGAGGAGCGAGCGGAGCGAGCGTCTCGAAACCCCGGAAGACGGACGCCGACCTCACCCCACTCCTCCCCGCACGAGACACTGTCACCATGCCTCCCTCCGCGACGACCGAAGCCCCCTCCGTTGGCCCGACCTCCGCCTCCTGGTGGTTCCGCGACTCGGAGGGACGTCTGGCGGTGGCGCAGCTCCCGAACCCGGCGATCGCCGTCTGGCTGGTCGCGGTCGTGGTGGGCATGTTCGACCTGTCGGCCACCCATGCGGCGACCGTGGACGGCGTACGCCACGGTGCTCTGCTCGTGTGGGCGCTGGACGAGGTCGTCCGGGGCTCGAGCCCGTTCCGCCGCCTTCTGGGCGCCGTCGTGCTTGCCTTCCAGCTCGTCTCGCTCGTCCACGGCTGACCTGCCGGACGTCGCCCTCGCGCGTGGTCCATACTGAGCACGTGTCAGGCTCGAAAGAACCTGGTCTCGCGGACGTGGTGTAGTTGCAGCACACTTCCCTTCCAGGGAAGAGGTCGAGGTTCAAATCCTCGCGTCCGCTCCATATCTGGGCACTGACAGACTCAACCCATGCCCACCAGCACCCGCCAGCTCCGCAGCCTCGTGTCCGGGGACGGCCAGGTCCGGCTGTCCATCGAACCGACCGACCTGCCCGACCCTCGCTCCAGCCAGCTCCTCGTCCAGGTCAAGGCCGCGCCGATCAACCCGTCCGACCTCGGGCTCATGCTGGCCATGGCCGACCTCGAGCGCGCGGAGGCCAGCGGCACAGACGACGAACCGGTCGTCACCGCACCCGTCTCCCCCAAGGTCATGCCCGCCCTCCAGGCGCGTCTCGGCACGTCGATGCCGGTCGGCAACGAGGGCGCCGGCACGGTGATCGCCGCCGGCGACTCCCCCGAGGCGCAGGCACTGGTCGGCAAGAGGGTCGCGTTCCTCGGAGACGGGACGTACGCCGACCACGCGCTCACTGCCGTGCAGATGGCGCTCCCCCTCCCCGACGGCGCCACCGCCGAGCAAGGCGCGTCCTCCTTCGTCAACCCGCTCACCGCGCTCGGCTTCGTCGAGACGATGCGCCGCGAGGGCTACTCCGCGATCGTCCACACCGCGGCCGCCTCCAACCTCGGCCAGATGCTCAACCGCATCTGCCAGGCCGACGGCGTACCCCTGGTCAACATCGTCCGCAAGCCCGAGCAGGCCGACCTCCTGCGCGAGCAGGGCGCGACGTACGTCGTCGACTCCAGCCGGGACACGTTCTTCGGCGACCTGGTCGCCGCGCTCAAGGAGACCGGAGCGACCCTCGCGTTCGACGCCGTCGGCGGCGGCGACCTCGCCAGCACGATCCTCAACGCCATGGAGGCCGCCCTCACCGACCCCGAGGCGCCGTACAGCCGGTACGGCACGGACGTGTGGAAGCAGGTCTACGTGTACGGCGCCCTCGACCGCCGCCCGATCGAGCTGCGCCGCGGCTTCGGCTTCGCCTGGGGCGTCGGCGGCTGGCTTCTCATGCCGTTCCTCAGCAAGCTCGCTCCCGAGGACCACGTGCGCCTTCGGACCCGCGTGGCCGACGAGCTCACCACGACGTTCGCCAGCACCTACACGAACCAGATCGGCCTCACCGAGGCTCTCGATCTCGACGTGCTGCGGCAGTACGCCCGGATGGCGACGGGCCAGAAGTTCCTGATCACTCCGTAGCTCAGAAGACCGTCCAGTCGGAGTAGGTGGTGAACGCGTCCAGCGCGGCCAGCCCGGCTGCCGACATGCCAGAGGGTCCCAGCGCGGGACTCCACACGCAGGCCACTCCCCGGTCGGGAATCACGGCCAGGATGCCTCCGCCGACGCCGCTCTTGGCCGGCAGTCCGACTCGATAGGCGAACTCGCCGGCCGAGTCATAGGTCCCGCACGTGAGCATGACGGCGTTGATCCGCTTCGCCTCCCGCGCACTCAGCAGTTGAGTTGAGTCCGAGAGCACCCCGTCGCGGGCAAGGAACAGGCCAGCAAGCGCCAGCTCGCGACACGACATCGAGATGGCGCACTGCGCGACGTACTGGTCGATCACCTGGTCGACGGGGCATTCCAAGTTCCCATAGCTGGCAAGCAGGTGAGCGAGCGCCGTCGTCCGGTGGCCGACCTCGAGCTCCGAACGGGCCACCTCGGGATCGCTGCTCACGTCACCGCGGCCGCTCTCACCGCGCATCAGGTGGCGAAGGGCGGCACACGCGTCTCTTGTCACCGCGTGGAGCCGGTCCGTGACGACGAGCGCACCAGCGTTGATGAACGGGTTGCGAGGACGCCCAGCCTCCTGGTCGAGCTGGAGCAGGGAGTTGAACGGGTTGCCCGACGGTTCACGCGACACCCGCTTCCAGATGCTCTCACCCTCGGCGGCGACCACCAACGCGAGCGTGAAGACCTTGCTGATGCTCTGGATCGAGAAGGGCACGTCGGCGTCACCGACGGCGTACACCTGACCGTCGCACGAGGCGATCGCCATGCCGAACTGGTGCGGATCCACTGCCGCCAGGCCGGGGATGTACTCAGCCGGCCTGCCACGACCCACCTCGGGAGCGGCGGCCTCCTGTGCACGCAGCAGGGCGTCCATGATCTCCACGTCGCCATCCTCGCGCACCCGGCTGGTGAGGCTGCCGATGCGGGGTACCGGGCAACGTGACTCCCGACGCTCCCGACCACTTCGTCCGCGTCCGTGGCGCCCGCGAGCACAACCTGCGCAACGTCGACGTCGAGATCCCGCGCGACGCGATGGTGGCGTTCACGGGGGTCTCCGGGTCGGGCAAGTCCTCGCTCGCCTTCGGCACGCTGTACGCCGAGGCGCAGCGTCGCTACTTCGAGTCGGTGGCGCCGTACGCGCGGCGGCTGCTGCAACAGGTCGGGGCGCCGCACGTCGAGGAGATCACCGGCCTGCCGCCGGCGGTGGCGCTCCAGCAACGGCGCGGAGCCGCCACGAGCAGGTCGTCGGTCGGCACCATCACGACCCTGTCCAACCTGCTCCGGATGCTCTACTCGCGAGCCGGCGACTACCCGGCGGGAGCCGACCACCTCGCGGCCGAGGCGTTCTCCCCCAACACCGTGGCCGGCGCCTGCCCTCGCTGCCACGGCCTCGGGGTCGTCCACGACGTCACCGAGGAGCTGCTGGTCCCCGACCCGACGCTGAGCATCCGGGAGGGCGCGATCGCGGCGTGGCCCGGCGCGTGGCAGGGCGCCAACCTCCGCAGCATCGTGACGGGCCTGGGCATCGACATCGACCGGCCGTGGAAGCGGCTGAAGAAGAAGGACCGGGACTGGCTGCTGTTCACCGACGAGCAGCCGTCGGTCCTGATCAAGCCCGAGCGCGACCGGATCGACTACGGCTACTACGGCAAGTTCTGGAGCGGGCGCAAGCACGTGATGCACGTCCTGTCCGACTCCAAGAGCGACCGGATGCGCGAGCGCGCGCTGCGGTTCGTCGAGGACGCGCCGTGTCCTGACTGTCACGGCAGCGGGCTGAAGCCGGAGGCGCTCGCGGTGACGTTCGCGGGCCGGTCCATCGCCGAGGTCAACCGGCTGGCGTTCACCGATCTCGTCGCGCTGCTGCGGCCCTTCGCCGAGCTGCCCGAGGAGACCAACGAGGTCGCAGTCCGCATCTGCCGCGACCTGGTCGCGCGGGTGGAGGTGCTGCTCGACCTCGGCCTCGGCTACCTCAGCCTCGGCCGCAGCTCGACTACCCTCTCCCCCGGGGAGGCACAACGGCTACGGATCGCCACCCAGCTGCGCTCCGGCCTCTTCGGGGTCGTCTACGTCCTCGACGAACCCTCCGCCGGCCTGCACCCCGCCGACGCGAAGCCGCTGCTCGACGTCCTGGACCGGCTCAAGGCGTCGGGCAACTCACTGTTCGTCGTGGAGCACGACATGGACGTCGTACGCCGTGCGGACTGGGTCGTCGACATCGGACCCGGGCGCAGGCGAGGCCGGCGGCCGGGTGCTCTACAGCGGACCGGTCGCGGGTCTCGAGGACGTCGCCGAGTCGGTCACCAGCGCCCACCTCTTCGGTCGCGCCGAGCGGCTGGTGCACGACGTACGGGAGCCGCAGGGCTGGCTCGAGCTGCGCGGCGTCACCCGCCACAACCTCGACGACCTGTCGGTCGACGTCCCGCTCTGCGTGCTGACCGCGGTCACCGGGGTGTCCGGCTCCGGCAAGTCGACCCTGGTCAGCCAGGTGCTCGCCGAGGACCCGGCCGTCGTCGAGCAGTTCGACCGCCTGGTGCTGGTCGACCAGCGCCCGATCGGCCGTACGCCGCGGTCCAACCTCGCGACGTACACGGGCATGTTCGACGCGGTCCGCAAGCTGTACGCCGCCACGGACGAGGCGCGGGGGCGCGGGTACGGCGCCGGCCGCTTCTCCTTCAACGTAGTCGAAGGTCGCTGCGAGACCTGCCAGGGCGAGGGCTTCGTCGCCGTCGAGCTGATGTTCCTGCCCGGCACGTACGCGCCGTGCCCGACCTGTCACGGCGCGCGCTACAACGCCGAGACGCTCGAGGTCACCTACCGCGGCAAGAACATCGCGGAGGTCCTGGGCCTGTCCGTCGACGAGGCCGCGACGTTCCTCAGCGACGTGCCGGCAGCCGCGCGCAGCCTCGAGACCCTGCGCGAGGTCGGCCTCGGCTACCTGCGCCTGGGGCAGCCGGCGACCGAGCTCAGCGGCGGCGAGGCCCAGCGGATCAAGCTCGCCACCGAGCTCCAGCGGGCCCACCGCGGCCACGCGCTGTACCTGCTCGACGAACCCACCTCCGGCCTCCACCCCGCCGACATCGCCCTGCTGCTGCGCCAGCTGCACCGCCTGGTCGACGCCGGCAACACCGTCGTCGTCGTCGAGCACGACCTCGACACCATCGCCACCGCCGACTGGGTCATCGACCTCGGGCCGGGTGGGGGCACCGAGGGTGGACGCGTCGTCGCGACCGGTACGCCGGCTGAGGTTGCCGGGGGCACCGGCAGCGTCACCGCGCCCTACCTCGCTCGGCGGCTGCGGCGAATCTGACGACTGGGCTCACATGTCTAGTTCAGCCCCATGGGCACCCCCGGCATCGCACTAGGACACTGGATACCGGGTGATCGGATTCGTTATCCGATCGCGGGAGGCGTCCCCGTGCCGGTGACCGGTCGCGATGTTCCAAGCTCCCGAGCAGCAGGTCCGGGCGAGCGGCTTCTTTGGCAACCCAGCGCATCAACGCTTCGGCTGATTGCGATTAGTAGCTCAGTAGCCTCGCGGGGTTGTCGCGCATCAGTTGAGACAGCAATCCGTCGTCGATGCCCGCAGCCGCGAAGCGGGGAGACAGCGTGTCGAGGATGTGCGCGTAACCCCAACCGCCCCACGTCCGGCGCATCATCCGGTAACAGATGTCCTGGGAAAGGAGGATCTGGCCCGTCCATCCGTCATCTATCAAGCGCGCGACCGTGTCGATGCGTTGAGAATCGGTGGGGTTCTGGATGTACCCACCGTCAAAGCCGAAGACCGACTCGAATCCAAAGTTGTCGATGGCGAACCAGATCCCGCGCTCGAGCATGCTCCGCTGGTAGCCAGCGTCATCTCCTGACGCATCCTGGTGACACAGGACCAGCGATGTGGGATCTCCTCCCTCTTGCTCGTAGAGGTCCACCAAGCCCTTCACCTGGTCACGGGTCTGCGGCAGGATGCCGGACATGACGTGCCAGAAGCACGGCGCACCGGTGGCAGCCTGCGCGCGGGCGCTCGCACGGACCGAGCGGATCTCGAGCTCGGTGACCAGTTCGATGCCGACCTCACCGATGGCGCCTCGCGGGATCCCATCGGGACTCTCGCCTGAGAGGTCGGCAATGAACCGCTCCGCCAAGGCTTCGACGCTCGCGTTCTTCGCCCACTCCGGCTCAGACCCCTCGACATACAGGCCGGTCGCGGCAATCACGTTGATACCGGTGGCGGCAACCAACTCGGGAAGTCGCTCGATGTTGGCAGCCAGACCGTACGGGCTGAGGTCGACGATGGTTGACCCGCCGGCGTCCCGGAAGTAGCCGACCTCTTGGATCGTCTCTGCGAGATCGGTTGTCCCAAGGTTCGCCCGATAGGCCGCAGGGTCCCGCAGCAGCCGCCAGCGATCCGCGAGCCGGGGCTCGCCGGAGATGTCGTCTGCCTCACCCGGTGAGTAGCGAACGGCCATGTCGATCAGCAGGTGCTCGTGAGAAAGCGTGACACCCAGACCCTTGGGCGCGATCCGGCCCGTAACACCACGTGCGGCGACGCTCATGACTGTGTCTCCTTCCGGCCGGACAACTCGGGCTCGTAGCCACCCATCAGACCTGTGGGCCTCTTGATCAGGAGCAGGATCAGGACGACGCCGACCGCCGCCTGCGCGATCCCGTGGACGCTCGGCACCGAGACGCCGAAGACGCTTCCGGACTCGACGTGGCGCAGGACCTCCTGGATGAACGTCAGTGTCACGGCTCCGACGACAGCGCCCGTGACGCTGTTGGCGCCACCCAAGATCGTCATGACGATGACCGGGACAGCGGCTGAGATGTAAAAGGTCTTCGGCGAGTACGCCGTGAGCAGCTGCGCCCACAACGCTCCGCCGGCGCCGGTGATGGCCGCGCTGACGACCCACGGGACCAGACGGGCCCGGAGGACGTTGAGCCCTGACGTCTCGGCGGCCAGCGGGTCGTCGCGGACCGCGCGGGCCCGCACGCCGGCGACCGACAGCTTGAACAGCAGGGCAGCTCCGACCGCCACGGTGAGGGTGGCGTAGACCGACAGGACGTTCGCGCGAGCGGGTACGCCGAAGAAGGTCTGGGTCCCCCTGGTGAAGGTCTCGGCGTTGCGCAGGATCTCGTTCGTGATGACCAGGATCGCGAGCGTCGCGATACCGGCTGCGATGCCGTCGAGCCGCAGGACGACGAGGCCGGTGACGAAGGCAAGAATGGCGCAGACAAACGCGGCGGCGATCATCGACACCACCAGGCCGACCTCGGTCCCCGCCAGCCAGGACGGAAGATCAGGGAGCGTCAGCGCCTTGACGAGGACGGGCACGGTCAGGATCCCAGCGACGTACGCGCCGATGCCTGCGAAGGCGATATGGCCGAAGGACACGATGCCGGTGGCTCCCACGAACACCTGGTAGCCGACCGCCATGACGGCGTAGACCCCCATGGTCAGGAGGAGGAACTCATAACCCTCGTCGAGCCTCGTCCACCCGAGGACGACGAGCCCGAGTAGGACGGGGACCAAAAGGGTCGCACCCAGAGCGCGGAGAGTTCCGTGGCCCTCGACGTCGCGATCGATGTGCAGACCAATAGGGCGCGACCGACGCTTGTCGTTCACCACCGACGGGTTCACTTCGAGACCTCCAAGGGCCGACCGAGCACGCCTTGGGGGCGAACCAGCAGGAGAACCATCAGGATCACGAAGACTCCGGTCGTCTCGTAGCTCGTGAGCGAGTCGGGGACGTAGGCGATCAGGAAGCTCTCGAAGAGTCCGAGGAGCAGCCCACCCACGACCGCCCCCCTGGCGGTGCCGAGGCCACCGATGACGACCACGATGAACGCCTTGAGTGTCGGGTTGAGGTCACTGCGCGGCGACACGGTCCCGACCTTCGCCAGCCAGAGCACCGCCACGATGGCCGCGATCACCCCGCTGATGACGAAGACCGTGCTCACGACCCTGGTTGCCCGGACGCCGAGCAGTCTCGCGACGTCGGCATCCTCCGCCGCGGCACGAATGTGCAAACCCAGCGTGGTCCGCTGCAGTACGACCGTCAGCCCGATGAGCAGCACGACGGTGACCGCCACCGAGATGATCTGCAGCCAGTTGACCACCACACCGTTGATGTCCCAGGAGCGGCCGAACCAGCTCGGTGAGGCAACGTTGCGGGCTGTGTCGCCGAAGATCGAGCTCACGATGGCCTGGAGTGTCAGCGCCACCCCGAAAGAGCTGAGCAGGAGGGTCGAGGGCGGTGAGTTCCGGAACGGCCGGAACGCCACCACACCCATCAGCCACGACAGCACGGTGACCACCACGACGGCCACCAGCACGGCGACCACGTAGGGAGCGCCGGCATCCAGGCTCACGACCATCGCATAGCCGCCGTAAACGATGAGGGTGCCGTACGCGAAGTTCACCAGGTTCATCACGCTGAAGACGAGCGTGAGCCCGAGCCCTAACAGGGCGTAGGTGGAGCCTGCACTCACGGCATCCACGAAGTGCTGCAGGAAGTCAGCCATCGCCTCTCCTCATGCCTGCTCGATCCCCAGGTAGGACGAGAACAGCGCGGGGTCCGAGGCGAGGGCATCAGCCGACCCTTCAGTCACGATGCGCCCGTTTTGCATGACGATCCCGCGGTCGGCGAACGCCAGGGCCCGCGAGGCGCCCTCCTCGATCAGGATCATCCCCAACCCCTGTTCTCGCAGGCTGCGCAACGCGGCGTACACCTCCGCGACGATGCGCGGCGCGAGGCCCAGCGACGGCTCGTCGAGGATCAGCGCCCGCGGCCGCGCCATCAGGGCGCGTCCGATGGCCAGCATCTGCTGCTGACCGCCGGAGAGCGTCCCACCTCCTTGCCCGCGTCTCTCCTCGAGGACCGGAAACCGGTCGTAGACGCGCCGCATCTCCTCGCGTGCGGCCTCCTGGGCCTCCCGGCGACCGAGACGCGCCGACAAGGGAGTGGCCCCCAGCTTCAGGTTCTCCTCGACTGTGAGGCCCGCGAGGATCCGACGGCCCTCGGGGCACAGGACGATGCCCTCCGCCGCTCGGCGGTCGGCGGACCAGCGGGAGATGTCCTTCCCCTCCCAAGTCAGGGACCCGGACCACAGCGGGTTGAGCCCGGCCACGGTCTTGGCCAACGTCGTCTTGCCGGCGCCGTTGGAGCCGACGACGGCCACGACCTCGCCCGCCGCGAGGGTCAGGGAGACCTCGCGAAGCACGCGCACCTTGCCGTACCCGGTGACGGCCGCGTCGAGCGTGATCACTCGAGTCCCTCCCGGCGGGTGTCGGCGTTCATCGATCGTCCCCTTCATCGCCCAGGTCCTCGGCGGGGTCTCCGAGGTAGATCTGGGCCACGAACGGGTCGCGTTGGATCTCGGCGGGTTGGCCGATGCGTACGACCTGTCCCTTGTGGAGCACCGCGAGCCGGTCACTCACCCCAGCCACGAAGCTGACGTCGTGGTCGATCAGCACCACGGCGCAGCCGCGCTGGTCCCGGGCCGCCGAGATCGCCCCTGCCAGCTCGGCGGTGTCCCCCTCGCCCAGCCCGGCTGCTGGCTCGTCCAGCAGCAGGACCTTCGGGTCGGCGACAAGAGCTCGGGCGATCTCGACGAGACGCTGCTGCCCGTAGGAGAGGTTCTTGACCGCGACCCGTCGCACCGACTCCAGCCCGTGGGCCCGGACGCTCTCCCGAACGAGCTCGAGGCGCTCGGCTCGGCTCAAGCCGGTCCGGGGAGAGAGCCCGACCGAGATGTTCTCCGCCACGCTCATCTCCGCGAACAGACGCAGGCTCTGATAGGTCCTGACCATCCCGTGGCGAGCCCGGCGTGCGCGCGACCACTCCGAAATCTCGCTGCCGTGAAGCTTGATCGAGCCGTCCTCGGGGACGAGCACGCCCGACAGGCAGTTCACCAGCGTCGTCTTGCCTGACCCGTTCGGGCCCAGCAGACCGAGCACCTCACCTTGCCCGAGGCTCAGTGAGGCGTCGTCGAGGGCGACGACTCCGCCGAAGCGCTTGCGGAGCCCCTCGACCGCCAGCGGGGAAGCGGTCAACCCTGCTCGCCGATCTTCTGTACCTCGATCGCCTGACCCGAGTTGTTGAAGCCGATGACGGTCGAGCTGCGGACGGTGTAGCCGTCGACGAACTTGAAGACCTCGGCACCCGGCAGCTTCACGTTGGTGAGGCCGGACATGGCCGCGGACAGGTCGTCGGCCTTGGTGCTCTTCGCTACCTCCAGAGCCTTCACCAGTAGCAGGACGCCCTCGTAGCCGGCGATCGCGTTGGCGTTGGGCGGGAACTCCCCAAAGCGGTCCTGGTAGCGCTTGATGAAGTCTGTCACCTCAGGAGCCGCGCCGGCACCTTCATAGAAGCTCTGTCCGACGTAGAAGACGTTCGTCATGCGGTCGGTCCCGACGGCCTTGGCCAGCTCGGGCGAGGAGTATGTCGGGTTGCCCAGCACTGGGAGGTCGAGGCCGGCGTCCCTAAGCTGCTTGATGAAGGTCCCGACGTGCGGGTAGTAGTCGGCGAGGTAGATGAAGTCGGGCTGCGGGTTGAGGGCCCGGATCCGCGAGATCACCGCCGAGTAGTCGCTCGCGTCGTCAGCCACCGTGACCCGGCTGACGATCTTGCCGTCGTAGTCTTTGTCGAAGACGGCTTCGGTCGTCTTGAAGAAGTTGAAGGCGTCGTTGATGACGCTGTAGCCGGTCTTCCAGCCCTTGCTGTTGGCGAAGGCCGCCTGGCCGGCGCCCAGGTCGTTCTCAGTGATCGCCTCGACGAACATGTTCGGCCCGGCAGCCTTCGGCCAGTCGGTCGAGGAGGCCTCCGGGCTGATCGTGAAGACGTTGGCCGCCTTGGCGGCCAACGACGAGGGAACCCCGATGTCGAAGTCGGACGGGGCGATGATGATCTGTGCGCCGTCGCCGATCAGGGAGGTTGTGACCTGCTGCCCGACGGCCGGGTCGGACTGGGTGTCCTTCCACTCCACCTTGAGCTTGCATCCGTCGACGCCGCCGTTGGCGTTGACCTGGTCGATGCCCACCAGGCTGCCGTTCCCACCGGGGGTGTCGAAGCCGGCGAACCCGCCGGTCTTGGCCTTGGCGATTCCGATGTGGATGGAGCCGTCGGGGCACAGCCCGCCGCCCTGGTCCGAGGAACTCTTCGAGCCGGACGAGTTGCAGCCAGCGGCCAGGAGCATCAGGGCGGCGCTGGCGGCGGCCACGACGGCCTTGAAACGACGGGGGTTGGTCATCTGCATTCCTCCATGGGTTCGCAAGCCTTCGCACCTGCGAGTCGATCCGGACCCGAGGGGCCGCCCGCCCTGCCGCCTGCGCAGGTCCGTCTGGCGGATCTGTGACGACGATCAGAACAACAACAGCAGCCTTGTGACCTTGCACACTATGCAAGCACCTTGCATGCCAGTCAAGGCCTGAGGCTCGCGCGTGTCGCTCAGCGGACCGAGGTCCCGGAGAGCCACTCGCCGACCAGGGAGTTGAAGCGGTCGGGCTCCTCCCACATCGGCATGTGGCCGCTGTCCTCGAAGACCACCAGCTCGACGTTGCGCCCGTTGTCGCGCAGCCAGTGACCGGCAGCCACGGGGAGGCACTTCTCATCCGAGCCCCAAACGGCCAGCGTGGGCACGGACAGCCGCGGGATGACCTCTCGATAGTCCCGCTGAGTTTGGTCGGCGAGGATCAGTCCGGCCGTGTTCGGCTGGGCCTTCAGCTGCTCCTCGACCATCCACGCCTGGTCCTGGTCGCTGGGGAGGTCCTTGGTCATGATCGTGGCGACGTACGCGCAGACGCCCCTGTAGTCGGTCTGGGTGGACCGGATGAGGTCGCGCAGCCCGGCCGGATCGGTGAACCCATGCGGCCACTCCGCCGTGATCAGGTCCGAGGGCCCCTGGGAGACACAGACGTGCGCGCTCACGCGACCGCGGTCGGCGAACCGGTCGAGGTATTCCCAGGCGACGAAGTTGCCCATGGACCAACCCACAAGGACGATGTTCTGCAGTCCCAGGCCCTCCAGCAGCTCCTCCAGGTCCTCGGCGAACCGCGGGATCGTGTTGCCGCCCTGACTGACGTCGGAGTCGCCGTGTCCCCTGAAGTCCAGCGAGATCACGCGATGGTGCTCGGCCAGCGCGGTCGCGTTGCGCTCGTAGAAGCGTCGCGAGGCTAGTACGCCGTGCATGAGCACGACTGGTCGACCAGATCCCTGGTCGTCGTACGCCAACCGGGTTCCGTCGCTCAGGTCGTAGAACTTGACCACCAGATCGTCACTCCTCATTGCTCGGTCGATGCCTCGTCGGTGCCGGTGTCAGCCTGCCGTGAATCCGCCGTCGACGGGGAGAGCGACGCCGGTGATGAACGAGGCGTCATCCGAAGCCAGGAAGAGCGCGGCGTGGGCGATCTCGCGCGGTTCGGCGAGACGACGGGTCAGGGGATGGATCGTCCCGTATTCAGCCAGGGCTTCTTCGATGTCCGAATCGGGGTCCAGGACGCTGGTGATCATCGGTGTCCGGACAGCCCCGGGGCAGACGCAGTTGGACCGGACCGCCGGCGCGTAGTCCAGGGCGACCGCCTTGGTGAACTGCACGACGCCAGCCTTGGACGGGCCGTAGGCGCTCTCGTCAGGCCATCCCACCAGCGCCAGGGCGGAGGCGAAGTTCACGATGGCTCCTCGGCTGCGCTCCAGGTGGGGAAGCGCGTGCTTGACCATCAGGAACGTGCCCCGGAGGTTGACGTCCTGCGTCCGGTCCCACTCCTCCACCGGCGTCTGCCCGGCCTTGTGCTGAGGACCAGCGATGCCCGCCACGTTGACGAGGACGTCAATCCGTCCAAAGCGCGCCACGATCGCCTCCATGGAAGCCTCGACCGAGCGCTCGTCCGAGACGTCCGCGCACACAGACAGGGCGCCCCTGCCGAGGTCGTCGGCTCGGGCTCGCACCAGCTCCTCCTGCAGGTCCACGCACGCCACCGCAGCGCCCTCGTCGGCGAAAAGCTCGGCGACATCGGCACCGATGCCCTGGGCGGCGCCCGTCACGACCGCCACCCGGTCCGCGAGTCGGCGTCCCACGGGAGTCACTGCGAGCTCGCTCATCGGGCCGTCACCCCCCCGTCGACGGGCAGCGCCACGCCCGTGATGAACGCCGCCTCGTCGGAGGCGAGGAAGGCGATCGCCGAGGCAATCTCCGCCGGCGCCGCCATGCGCCCCAACGGCTGCTCGGCCGACACGGCGGCTCGCTCCGCGGCCGGATCCGCCGAGGACTCGATCCACTGCTCAACGAGCGGGGTCCGGGTGAACGCGGGACACACGGCGTTGACCCGGACGCCGTACGGCGCCGCGTCCATGGCGCCGGCACGCGTCAGGCCCAGGACTCCGCTCTTGCTCGCGCAGTAGGCAGCCTGACGCTCCCAACCCACCAGACCAGCGTCGGAGGAGACGTTGACGACGGCGCCGTGCCCGCGCTCGGTCATGGAGGGGAGCACCTCGGCCATGCCGTGGAAGACGCCTGTGAGGTTGACGTCCAGGACACGCCCCCAGTCGTGCGACGACGTCTCCCACACCGAGTCTGAGTGGGCGATGCCAGCGTTGTTGACCAGTACGTCGACCTGGCCGCCCTGGTTGAGGACGTCCTGCACCGCAGCGCGCACGCTCTCCCGGTCTGCCACGTCTGCGCCCGCCGCCCGGACGTCCAGCGCCTGGTCCGACGCGTACCGTGCGACGGTCTGCGCTGCGCCTTCGTCATGATCGAGCACCCAGACCCTGGCACCCTCCGCGGCGAGCCGCAGAGCGGTGGCTCGACCGATCCCGGAGCCACCACCGGTCACCACGGCCACTCGCCCTTCGAACCTCGTCATGTTGCGTAGGATGCAAATCCTTTGCATGGAAGTCAAGGACCGGTACCTTCTTCCTCATGACGGACGACGACCTCGCTCTGGGCCGACGTGTGCGCGCGCTGCGGCAATCTCGGCACCAGTCGTTGGCCGACGTGGCCCGCGGCACGGACCTCACGGAGTCGTTCCTGAGCCGTCTCGAGCGCGGCAAGACCGGGGTCACTGTCGACACCCTGCGACGGATCGCCTCCTTCTGGGGAGTCGAGATCGTGGACCTGCTGGCGAACGAGACGGGTCCGAAACCTCTGGTGATGCGTCATGGCCGGGCTCCCGTGCTCCAGGCCGAGGCCAACGGCGGCCTGAAGGCCCCCGCAGAGACGCTGATCCCGAGAGTCGGCACCTCGCTGCAAGCGACCCTCTACCGCACCGCACGGGGCGACGGCCGGTTCAACGACTTTTCCCACGCGGGAGAGGAGTTCGTTTACGTGCTGTCCGGTCGTGTCCGCTACTTCGTGGGCGGCGAGGACTTCGATCTCGAGGCCGGAGACTCCATCTGGCACAGCAGCGAGAGTCCGCACCGCTGGGAGTGCCCGGACGACGACAGCGTCACCATCCACGTCAACACGCCTCCGGCGTGGTGACGGCAGCGAATCCAGAAAGGCCATCCACCTTGACGATGCGTGACCGAGCCGAGGCGCTCGACCGGGCTGATGCGCTTGCGCCGTTCCGACGACGCTTCAGCGTGGCCGACTCAACGGTGACCTACCTCGACGGAAACTCCCTCGGCTCCCTGCCACGCGCGACGGAGACCCACGTCGCTGGCGTCGTGCGCCAAGAGTGGGGCGAGCGGCTAATCCGCTCCTGGAACGAGGGCTGGAACGAGCTCCCGGAGCGCGTCGGCGACCTACTCGCCCGCACGGTCCTCGGATGCAAGCAGGGGCAGGTGGTGCTGTCCGACTCGACCACGGTCAACTTGTACAAGCTGCTCAGCGCGGCCCTCGAGCAGGCCCCCGAGCGAAGGGTCATCGTCACCGATGACCTGAATTTCCCCACTGACCGCTACGTGGTCGAGGGACTGGCACGGTCCACGGGCAGGACTGTGCATACGGTCGCCTCCGACCCCATTCACGGGATCTCGCTAGACGCCCTCGAGGCCGCCCTCGACGACAACACGGCGGTGGTGACCCTGTCCCACGTGGACTTCCGGTCCGGCGCCATTGCCGACCTGGCGGGCATCACCCGTCTCGCCCGCGAGGCGGGTGCGCTGGTCGTGTGGGACCTCTCGCACAGCGTGGGAGCCGTCCCGGTCGAGCTCGACGCATCAGGCGTGGACCTTGCCGTCGGCTGCACCTACAAATACCTCAACGGCGGTCCCGGAGCACCCGCGTTTCTCTACGTCCGCAAAGGCCTCCAGGACCAACTCCGGCAGCCGATCTGGGGATGGTTCAGCCAGGCCGAACAGTTCGCCATGGGTCAGACATACCAGCCGACCGCAGGCATCCGCCGATTCCTGACCGGGACGCCGAGCGTCCTGGCCGCCTCCGCGGTCGAGGCCAGCCTCGCGATCATCGAAGAGGCTGGGATCGACAGGATCCGTGCCAAGGGGCAAGCGTTGACCGGCTTCCTGATCGAGCTCTTCGAGGATCGGCTGGCCGACCTCGGGTTCTCCCTGGCGAGCCCTGCCGACGAGCGACTGCGCGGCAGCCACGTCACGCTCAGCCACCCCGACGCCTACCGCATATGCCGCGCGCTCATCGAGCAGGAAGACGTCATCCCAGACTTCCGTACACCCGATGGTCTGCGACTCGGCCTCTCTCCGCTAACCACCAGGTTCGTTGACGTCTGGGACGGAATCGACGCGATCCATCGGGTCACTGCGGAGCGGTCCTTCGCCCACCTCAACAACACGCGGCTTGCCGTCACCTGAACCGGCTCGGCAACCGCCGGCATCCTGATCCCGCCCGACCGCTTTCGACATGACCGCGCAGTTAGCATCTCAGGTCGAGATGCCCATGATGATCGGATTACCTATCCGATCAGCACGATGGAAACCAGGGCAGCTAGGTCACGAGCCGCAGGCGCGTCGTCTCCGCTGGCTGAGCGCCATGTTCTCGTTCTTCCGAGTGCCTCGTGGCAGGTGCGGCCGACTCTGAGACCTCAGAAAGCTGCACTTGGCCCCACCGGCCGAACGTCATTCCTGACTCAGGGAGTGCCTCGATGAGACTGGGCACATCTGTGGGCGCTAGCTCGAAGAGGACTCGTGAGTATCCCGAGCCGGGGACCGGGATCGTCGTCCAGATGTCAACGCAGGCGCTTTCCGCCGCGTATGACGCTGGTCAGCCGATGCGGTCGAGCAGCAGATCGGCTGGCGTGAATGCCGCCTTCGGCTCGATGTCGAAGCCGCCGTCAAGTGAAGCAAGCGCCCGGTCGAAGCGGGAGTCGTCGTCGGTGAGGAGAGTGAAGAGAGGTGAGCCCTCGGTAATCTCGTCGCCCGGGCGTGCGTGCCAGATGACGCCTGCTCCCGCTTGGACCGGGTCCTCGGCGCGGGCGCGGCCGGCGCCGAGGCGCCAGGCGGCGAGGCCGACGGCCATGGCGTCGAGGCGGGTGAGGACGCCTGACGATGGGGCGGTGACGACGTGCGAGTGCTTGGCGGTGGGCAGCTGCTGCGTCGGGGTCGCCGTCCTGGGCGCGGATCATGGCTTTCCAGGTGTCCATGGCCTTGCCGGAAGCCAAAACTTCTGCCGGGTCGACATCAGTCACGGCCGGCGCCGGCGAGCATCTCGCGGGCGAGGGCAAGGGTGAGCTCGACGACGTCGGCGGGGCCGCCGCCGGCGAGGACGTCGATGGACTCCTGGACCTCGATGGCGTTGCCGGCGGTGTAGCCGAGCGGCGTACTCATGTCGGTGAGCAGGGCGACGGTGTGGACGCCGGCGTCGGTACCGAGGTCGACCATCGTGCGGGCGAGCTCGCGGGCCTGGTCGAGGTCCTTCATGAATGCGCCGGAGCCGACCTTGACGTCGAGGACGAGGGAACCGGTGCCCTCGGCGATCTTCTTGCTCATGATCGAGGAGGCGATGAGCGGGATGGCCTCGACGGTGCCGGTGATGTCGCGCAGCGCGTACAGCTTCTTGTCGGCAGGGGCGAGGCCCTTGCCGGCGGCGCAGATGACGGCGCCGACCGACTCGAGCTGGGCCATCATCTCGTCGTTCGAGAGGTTGGCGCGCCAGCCGGGGATCGACTCGAGCTTGTCGAGGGTTCCGCCGGTGTGGCCGAGGCCGCGGCCGGAGAGCTGGGGTACGGCGACGCCGCAGGCCGCCACGAGCGGGGCGAGCGGCAGCGTGATCTTGTCGCCCACTCCCCCGGTCGAGTGCTTGTCGGCGGTCGGGCGGGAGAGGGAGGAGAAGTCCATCCGCTCGCCGCTGGCGATCATCGCGTTGGTCCAGCGGGAGATCTCGGCGCGGGTCATGCCGTTGAGCAGGATCGCCATCGCGAGCGCGGCCATCTGCTCGGAGTCGACGACCCCGCGCGTGTAGGCGTCGACGACCCAGTCGATCTGGCTGTCGGTCAGCTCGTGGTGGTCGCGCTTGGCGATGATCACCTCGATGGCGTCGTGGGCCTCAGCCATGGGTTTCCTTTCGTCGTACGGGGTTTCGAGACGCCGCTTCGCGGCTCCTCAACCACCGGTTGGCCCGCCACCAGTGCTAGGTCGCCGGGGCCGAAGGCGTCGGGCAACACCTCGGCCATGGTCTTGATGCCGGAGACGGTCCACACGAGGAGGTCGGGGCCGCCGTTCTCGAACAGGAGCTGCCGGCAACGACCGCAGGGCATGATCACGTCGCCGTCGCCGTTGGTGCAGACGAAGTGGGTCAACCGACCGCCACCGCCGGCGTGCAGGGAGGACACGAGCCCGCACTCCGCGCAGAGGGTGACGCCGTACCCGGCGTTCTCGACGTTGCAGCCCACGACCGTCCGACCGTCGTCGACCAACGCGGCGGCACCGACGCGGTAGTTGCTGTACGGCGCGTAGGCCCGCGCCGACACCTCATGTGCGGTCGCGCGGAGCGACTCCCACTCGGGGGTCACGACTTCACGTACGGTTCGCCGTCGGCCGCCGGCGGGCGCACCCGTCCGACCAGGCCCGCGACCGCGATGATCGTCGCGAGGTAGGGCAGCGCGATCAGGAACTGGGTCGGGATCTTGTGGATCAGCGCCAGCTGCGTCGACAGCGTCGTCATCAAGCCGAAGAACAGCGCCGCGAAGGTCGCATAGATCGGATGCCAGCGCCCCATGATCACCGCGGCCAGCGCGATGAAGCCGTTGCCGGCCGCCATGTTGGAGGTGAAGGCACCGTTCGCGCCGACGGTGAAGTACGAGCCACCCAGGCCGGCGAGCACGCCGCCGAACAGCACGGCCTGCCAGCGCAGGCGGTTGACCTTGAGGCCGACCGTGTCGGCGGCCATCGGGTGCTCTCCCACCGAGCGGACCCGCAGGCCCCACTTGGTCTGGAAGATCAGCACCGCCACCACGATCACGGCGATGTACATGATGTAGGCGAGCAGCGTCTGCCGGAAGAACGTGGGCCCGATCAGCGGGATCTGGCTGAGCTTGTCCGCGATCGCCGGGAGGATCGGGATGTCCGACTGTGGCAGGGGCACCAGTGTCGACGGGTTGTTGAACCGGTCGCGGATCGCCGGGTCGTCCGGGATCTGGCTCAGCAGGAAGTCGGTCAGGCCGGTGGCCAAGGCGATCAGCACGACACCGAGGACCACCTGGTTGACCTGGTAGCGCATCGCGAACGACGCCAGCAGCGCGGCCAGCGCCACACCGGCAGCGATGCCGCCCAGCAGGCCCCACTCGGCCGCGCCGGCCCACGAAGCCACCACGGCAGCGGCGAAGGCGCCGACGAGGAACTGGCCCTCGATGGCGATGTTGATGACGCCCGCGCGCTCACACATGCAGCCGGCGAGGGCGCCGAACACCAGCGGGACGCCGTACTTGATCATGCCCGGCAGCGGGTTGGCCATCGAGAAGTCGATCGGGCCGGACTGGTCGGCGTAGTTCCACACCAGGAAGCCGAGCAGGAAGCCGACGCCCACGACCAGCGCCGCGGCCACCGTGGCGGCGCCGCCGCGCACCTTGTTGATCGCGGCGAGCACGAGCGCGATCACGGTGAGGACCAGCGCGACCAGGATGACGGTCTTGGCGTTGAGCTGGTGCGGCTCCTCGCCGACGTCGTTCTTGACCAGGTAGTTGACCGACGGGTCGTTGATGTCGAGGTAGAAGTACAACAGGAGCGCCGCGACGATCGCGAACATCGCGACCATCTTCCACTGGCGCTGCTTGTCCGCGGCCGAGCGCACGTGGGTGACGTCGGTGCCCGTCTGCGGGTCGAGTACGGCGCTCATCGCGTTCCCTCCGTCGTGGAGTCAGTCGTGCCGGGAGTCGTCACAGTCATCCACCCCAGCCCTTCGCGAGCATCGCCGAGTCGGACCCCTGGGCCCGCATGCGGACCAGACCGCGCACGAACGCGGGTGCGGCCACGAAGAGCACGATCAGCGCCTGGATCACGTCGCCGAGCTCCTTGGGCGTGCCGGCCGAGGCCTGCATCGCCTGGCCGCCGACGGTCAGGGCGCCGAACAGCAGCCCGGCGAGGACCGTGCCGAGCGGTGTGGCCCGGCCGAGCAGCGCGACCGTGATCGCGTCGAAGCCGATGGACCCTGCGGATCCCATGCTCACCGGGTCGCCCTTGCCGAGCAGGTTCATGGTGGCGGCGAGGCCCGCCAGCAGACCGGCGCCGAGCATCGCGTAGGTGTAGGTGCGCTCGACGTTCATGCCGGCGGTCCGCGCGGCGTCCGGGTTGGCGCCGACGGCGCGCAGCTCGAACCCGAAGGTGCTCCGCTCGATCAGCCACCAGACGACGATCGCCGCCGCGAAGGCGACCAGGACGCCGAGGTGGACGTTGCCCACGCTCGGGTACATGGCGTTGTCGTGCACCACCGGCGTCTGCTGGTTGTCGCTGCCGGGGCGCTGGAAGGCCTCCTGGCTGAGCAGGAAGTCCAGCAGGAACCGGGTGGCGAGGTAGTTGAGCATGATCGTCGTGATCACCTCGTGGGCGCCCGTCTTCGCCTTGAGGTAGCCCGCGATCGCGCCCCAGATCGAGCCGCCGATGATGCCCGCGAGCATGGCGGCGATCAGGTGGATCACCGGGGGCAGGTCGTAGGTGAAGCCGACGTACGACGCGAAGAGGGCGCCGACCACGAGCTGGCCCTGGGCGCCGATGTTGAACAGGCCGGCCCGGAAGGCCAGCGTCACGCCGAGACCGGCGAGGATCAACGGGGCCGAGCGGACGAGCACGATGCCCAGCGCGTCGACGCTGCCGAAGGCGCCCCGGAAGAGCGCCGAGTAGCTGTCGACGATCGCCGTGCCGGCGTAGGAGAAGAAGTCCTGCGGGTAGCTGGTGACGTAGCTGAGGGCGCTGACCGCCTTCTCGTCGGAGAGCGCGATCAGGATCGCGCCCACGATCAGCGCCAGCAGGATCGAGACGACGGTCGTGGTGACCTCGGGCAGCCAGTCCGCACCGCGCGGGCCGGGACGGTCCTCCGCGGACTCGGTGGCCGTCCCGGGAGTGGCATCCGGGGCACGCTTCTCCTCGGTCACCGGGCCGGCGTGCTTGCCGGCCGGCTGCTCGGGCTGCTGCTCCTCCGGCGTGGGCTGGTCGTCGGAGCTCATGCCGAGGCCTCCTCGGGCTCGTGGGCGCCGGCCATCATCAGGCCGATGTCCTCGCGGGCGATGTCGGGGCTGACCGTGCCGACGATCCGGCCGTCGTACATGACGGCGATCCGGTCGGCCAGCGCGAAGATCTCGTCGAGCTCGGTGGACACGATGATCACGGCGGTGCCGCGGTCGCGCTCCTCGATGATCCGCTTGTGGATGAACTCGATGGACCCGACGTCCACACCGCGGGTCGGCTGCGAGGCGATCAGCACCTTGAGCGGGCGGGAGAACTCCCGGGCCACGACCACCTTCTGCTGGTTGCCACCCGAGAGCGAGCTGACCGGGGACTCCCGCGACTCGGTCCGGATGTCGAACTCCTCGATCCGGTGGTCGGCGTTCTTCTCGATGCCGTCGCGCTTGAGCGCGAGACCGGAGGAGAACGCGTCGTCACGGTACATGTCCAGGATGAGGTTCTCGCGCACGGAGAACGAGGCGATGTACCCGTCGTGGGAGCGGTCCTCGGGGATGTAGCCGATGCCGTCCTCGAGGCTCTCGCGCGGGCCGTGCTTGCTGATGTTCTGCCCGTCGAGCCAGACCTCGCCGGCCGACGGCTTGATCAGCCCCATCATCGCCTTGATCAGCTCGGTCTGCCCGTTGCCCTGGACCCCGGCGATGCCGAGCACCTCCCCGGCCCTGGCCTCGAACGAGACGTCCTTGACGACGGGGACGCCGCGGGCGTCGATCACCGACAGCCCGCGCGCCTCGAGGACGGGGTCGCCCGGCTCGGCGGCGTCCTTGTCGACCCTCAGCTTGACCTCGCGGCCGACCATCATCTCGGCCAGCTCGCCCTCGGAGGTGGACGGCGGCGCGGTGCCGACGACCTTGCCCCGGCGGATGACGCTGATCCGGTCGCCGATCGCCTTGACCTCGCGCAGCTTGTGGGTGATGAAGATGATCGAGGTGCCGCGCTCCTTGAGCGCACGCATGATCTCCATCAGCTCGTCGATCTCCTGCGGCGTGAGGACCGCGGTCGGCTCGTCGAGGATCAGCACCTCGGCGTCGTTGGCCAACGCCTTGAGGATCTCGACCCGCTGCTGGACGCCGACGGGGAGGTCCTCGATCAGGGCGTCCGGATCGACCTTGAGCTTGTAACGGTCGGAGAGCTCACGCACCCGCGTGGCGGCCGCGCGGCGGTTGAGGAACGCGCCGCCGCGGGTCTGCTCGCGCCCGAGCATGACGTTCTCGGCGACGGTGAAGACGGGGATGAGCATGAAGTGCTGGTGCACCATGCCGATGCCGGCGGCCATGGCGTCGCCCGGGGACTTGAAGACGACCGGCTTGCCGTCGACGACGATCTCGCCCTCGGTGGGGTCCAGGAGCCCGTAGAGCATGTTCATGAGCGTGGACTTGCCGGCGCCGTTCTCACCGAGCAGGCAGTGGATCTCGCCCGGCTCGATCACGAGATCGATCTTGTCGTTGGCGGTGAAGGTCCCGAACCGCTTGGTCAGTCCCTTGATCTCGAGCCTCATGGTCGCATCCTTCCCATCCCCAGGGCCGCTCCGCGGGCCGCCGTGCGTCGCACCCCCGGGCTGCCTGCAATATGCCAGACGCCCTGGGGCGGAAAACACGGGCCGGGACGAGTGATCGTCCCGGCCCGTGCCGTCGTGCTTCTACCGTGCGGTCGAGACCGTCACGGGGTGACGGTGATGGTTCCGTCGATGATCTGCTGCTTCAGCTCCTCCACCTTCGACGCGACATCGGAGGGGACGTCGGCCGACAGGTCGGCCAGGCCGACGCCGCCGTTCTCGAGCGTGCCGTTGTAGGCCTCGCTGGTGAACTCGTCGTTGACGGAGTCCTTGATGGCCTGCTCCACGGCGACGTCCATGCCCTTCATCACCGAGGTGAGGAGGATGTCGCAGTACTCCGAGGCCGAGACGCAGCCGTCGGTGTCCACCCAGATGGCGTGGACGTTGGCCTGCTTGGCGGCGTTCAGACCACCCAGACCGGCGGGGCCGGCGACCGGGAAGATCACGTCGGCGCCCTGCTGGATCATCTGCTCGCCGACCTGCTGGCCCTTGGCCTGGTCCTCGAAGTCGTTGGTGAACGAGCCGTCCTTGCCGTCCCAGCCGATGACCTGGACATCGGTGCCGTTGTCCTCGTTGTACTTCTCGACACCCTGGAGGAAGCCGTTCATGAAGATGGTCACGGTGGGGATGTTGAGACCACCGAAGGTGCCGACCTTGCCGGTCTGCGAGGAGCCCGCGGCCACGTAACCGGCGAGGAACGACGGCTGCGCGGTGTCGAAGCTCAGGCCCTTGAGGTTGTCGGTGGGCTTGGCGTAGCCGAAGTCGACGATCGAGAAGTCGACGTCGGGGTTCTTCTTCGCGGCCTTCTCGGTCGCGTCCCCGAGCAGGAAGCCGACGGTGGTGATCTCGTTGCAGCCCTCGCTGACCATCGAGTTGATGTTGTCGACGTAGTCAGCGTCCGAGGCCGACTCGACCTTCGCGGTCTGGACACCGAGGTCCGCCTGCGCGTCGGTCAGGCCCTTGAGGGAGGTCTGGTTGAACGACTTGTCGTCGAAGCCGCCCGAGTCGGACACCATGCACGCCTTGAAGTCGATCGACGACGCGGACGGGTTGCTCGAGCCAGTGCTTCCCCCGTTGCCCGCGGTGTCGTCCTTCTCGCCGCAGGCGGCCAGCGACAGCCCCGACAGTCCAGCCAGCGCCACGACGGCGACGATCCTTGATGTTCTCTTCACGTTTGCTCCTGCGGTTGCTGTGAGTCGGCCCATGTCGGGCACTGACGGGACACCTTAGACGCCCGCGCCACCTGAAAGCAGCCTTAAGAGCACGATTGAGGCCGGTTGTTATCGCTCAGTGACCAAAGCCCGGTTGGGCAACTTTTGCCATTTACGGGCGTGAGCCTCAGATCAGGCTCTGGATGGTCCCCGACGCCGCCTCGGCGAGCACCCGCGAGGCCATCGGGGTGGCCGACTCGTCGACCACCAGGTTGCCCTGGTGCAGGTCGAACGTCGGGCCTCCCGGGGTACGGGTCCCGAGGCGACCCATGGCGCCGCGCACCTGCTCGCCGTACCAGGCGAAGTCCTCGCCGCCGAGGCTCTGGGCGGTGCTGACCACCGCGTCGTGGCCGAGCGCCCGCTCCACGGCCTGGCCCAGCAGACGGGTGGAGTCGGGCTCGTTGACGACCGGCGGCACGCCGCGGCGGTAGTCGACCTCGGCCGCGATGCCGTACGGCGCCATGAGCTGGTCGATCACCTTCCGGATCAGCACCTCCGCCTCGGCCCACGCGACCGGGTCGAGCATCCGGACCGTGCCGGCGGCCCGTCCGGAGCCGGGGATGACGTTGGGGGCGACACCGGCGCTCACGTGGCCCCAGACCACGCTCACCCCGGCTCGCGGGTCGAGCCGGCGCGAGAGGACGGCGGGCAGCTCGGTGATCAGCTTGCCGAGCGCGAAGGTCAGGTCCTCGGTCAGGTGCGGACGGGACGTGTGGCCGCCGCGGCCGGTCAGACGCACCTCGAGCGCGTCGGCGGCGCCGGTGAGGGCGCCGTTGCGGACGCCGACCGTGCCGGCGTCCAGCGTCGGGTCGCAGTGCAGCATGAAGATGCGGGAGACGCCGTCGAGAGCGCCCTGGGTGATCATGTGCAGCGCGCCGCCGGGCATGATCTCCTCGGCCGGCTGGAAGAGGAACCGCACGCGACCCGGCAGGAGACCCTGGGTGTGCGCCTCGGCCAGGGCGGTCGCCGCGCCGACCAGCCCGGCGGTGTGGACGTCGTGCCCGCAGGCGTGGGCGATGCCCGGGCTGCGGCTGGCCCACGGGAGGTCAGTGGAGTCCTCGACCGAGAGGGCGTCCAGGTCGGCGCGCAGCGCCACGCACGGGCCCTCGTCCCCGAGGTCCGCGATCAGCCCCGTGCCGCTGCGGGTGCCCTGTGCCGCGGACGCCGGGAGCCGGGTGACCCGGAGGCCGAGGGCCTCCAGCCGGTCCGCGACGACGTCGGTGGTCCGGCGTTCGTGCCAGGAGAGCTCGGGGTGGGCGTGCAGGTCGCGCCGGAAGTCGATCAGGTCGTCGGAGAACTTGTCGACGACGGACTCGATCAGCGCTGAGGCATCGGAGCGGGGCTGTGAGGACATGTCCCCAGCAGGTTAGTTGACCGGGTCGCCACGCGGACAATTGCGTGGCGACCCGGTCAGGTCAGGGACCGACAGGGGCGTCGAACGCCAGCACCGCGCCGTTCGGCGGCGAGCTGCCGTCGTTCGTCAGGTCGCTGCGGACGACGTACAGCTTGCCGTCCGCCCAGTCGACGTCGCCCGGGAAGGGCACGTTCGCGAACACCGACGGCGACCCGCCGAGCGGCACCTTCATCACGAGCCCGGCGAAGAGCATCGAGATGTACGCCGTGCCGTCGGGCGCGATCGCGATGCCGGTCGGGGAGACCAGCCCCGGGCCGGGCAGCCGCGTGACGGCACCCGTGGCCGGGACGACCCGGTAGACCCGGCCGTTCGCGCCGAACGAACCGTCCTCGGGGCCACCGGGCAGCGAGGTCACGTACAGGTTGGAGTCCGGCCCGATCTCGACGTCGGTCGGAACCGGCTCGGCCCGGAAGATCGCCCCTCGGGTGCACCGAGGCAGACCAGCCGCCTGCTGCTTGTCCTGGGTGATCTTGATCCGGGTGGGCGGCAGGACCGCGACCGTGGAGGCTCCCTCGTCGGTGATCGCGAGGATGTCGTTGCCGCCCGCGTCAGCGAGGTAGGTGACCCCGTCACCCATGGCGCTGCCGTAGGGGTGCGAGTCGACCTCGCCGTAGTACTTCCCCAGCATCTTGGGGGCCTTGTCCCGGCAGCCCTTGGAGATGCGGAAGACGCCGTACTTCGTGCCGCCGTCGGGGTTGTGCCTCGTCTCGTAGTTCGTCGTGTTCAGCAGCAGGGCCGCCGGCGCATTTCCGGCCTTCTGCCACAGGCGGCCGGTGTGGGTGGTTTGGGAGCCGGTGGTGGTCCCGAAGGTGACCACGTGGTCCTGCACGGAGACCGCGCCGACCTCACCTCCGTGGGCGGCCGTGAACACGGTGTGCGGGTCCCCGCCCGGCGCCTGCTTCGTCAGCACGCCGGCGAAGTTCTGGGAGACGTAGATGGTGCCGTCGTCGTCGACGGCGACCGAGAGGGGCCCGACGAGGCCACCGATGACCTCGTCCTGCGGCTGGCCCGCATCGGCGGGGGAGGCTAGGGCCGTGGCGAGCAGCGCTACCGAGAGCGCGGCCAGGGGTGTCGCGAGGAGGCGACGTCGCATGGGTACTCCGTTCATCAAGCATGTCAGGTGTGAGTGGACTCGATCGTCCGCCGCCACCCCCCATGAGCGACATCGCTACGAGGGATGGTCCTGACTAGCCATTCCGGACTAGGGAGTCGCTCGCTCGTCGAAGGCGGAGAGCAGCTCGTCGGCCGCGGCCGGGGCGCTCAGCTCGCCGGCAAGCACCCGGCGGCGTACGTCGTCGCGGATGGCGCGGACGCCGGGCGAGTGCCGCAGCCGGTCGGCGAGCTCGTCGCGGACCAGCGCCCAGGTGAAGTCCAGCTGCTGCTCGGCCCGCTTGCGGAGCAGGCCCTCCTCGCCGAGGTGGTCGCGGTGCTCGAGCACCTGGTCCCACACCTCCGGGACGCCGACCCCGGTGAGGCCGGAGCAGGTGACGACGGACGGGGCCCACTCCCCCTTGCCGTGGACCAGGCGCAGCGCGCCGGCCAGCTCGCGCGCGGCCGTCCGCGCCTCCTGCATGCGATCCCCCTCGGATCCGACGGAGTCGGCCTTGTTGACCGCGATGACGTCGGCGATCTCGAGGATGCCCTTCTTGATGCCCTGGAGCTGGTCGCCGGTGCGGGCGAGGGTGAGGAAGAGGAACGTGTCGACCATGCCGGCGACGGTGACCTCGGACTGACCGACGCCGACGGTCTCGACCAGCACGACGTCGTACGCCGCCGCCTCCAGCACCTGCATCGCCTGCACCGTCGCGCGGGCGACGCCGCCGAGGGTCCCGGCGGCCGGGCTCGGGCGGATGTAGGCGTTCGGGTCGGCGGCCAGCTCGGCCATCCGGGTCTTGTCGCCGAGGACCGACCCACCGGTGCGGACGCTGGAGGGGTCGACGGCCAGGACGCCGACCCGGTGGCCCTGCCCGGTCAGGAGCCGACCGAGCGACTCGATGAACGTCGACTTGCCGACGCCCGGGACGCCCGAGATGCCCACCCGCACCGCTGACCCGGCAGAACCGTTCTGCCGGGTCAGCGCGGAGAGGAGCTCACGGGCCTGGGCGCGGTGCTCGGGCCGGGAGGACTCGACCAGCGTGATGGCGCGGGAGACCGCGGCCCGAGAGCCCTCGCGGACGCCCGCAGCCAGCTCGGCGACGTCGGTCGGTCGCGGCATCGTCAGTGCTGCCGCAGCTTGGCCAACAGGTCCAGCGCCGAGTCGGCGATGACGGTGCCGGGCGGGAAGACCGCGGCCGCGCCCATCTCCAGCAGGGTGTCGACGTCGTCGGGCGGGATGACCCCGCCGATGACGATCATGATGTCCGGGCGGCCCTGGTCGGCCAGCGCCTGCTTGAGCGCCGGCAGCAGCGCGAGGTGGCCGGCGGCGAGGCTGGAGACGCCGACGATGTGCACGTCGGAGTCGATCGCCTGCTGCGCCACCTCCTCCGGCGTCGAGAACAGCGGACCCACGTCGACGTCGAAGCCGAGGTCGGCGAAGGCGGTGACCACCACCTTCTGGCCGCGGTCGTGGCCGTCCTGGCCCATCTTCGCCACCAGGATGCGTGGGCGGCGGCCCTCCTCGGCCTCGAACTCCTCGGTGGCAGCGAGCACCTTGGCCACCTGGCTGGCCCCTTCGCCGTCGCCAGCCCCGGACTCGTCGCGGTACACCCCGGAGATCGTACGGATCACGGCCTGGTGGCGCCCCCACACCTTCTCCATGGCCTCGGAGATCTCCCCGACCGTGGCCTTCGCCCGGGCCGCGTCGACGGCCAGGGCCAGGAGGTTTCCGGTGCCGTCCTCGGCAGCCTTGGTGATCGCGTCGAGGGTGCGTCGTACGTCGTCGTCCTCGCGCTCGGCGCGCAGCCGCTCGAGCTTGGCCATCTGCTGGCGGTAGACGTCGTCGTTGTCGACCCGGAGGACGTCGAAGCCCAAGGAATTGGCGGAGCCCTCGGCGGGCAGGCGGTAGGTGTTGACGCCGATCACCTTCTGGGCGCCGGAGTCGATCCGGGCCTGAGTACGGGCCGCCGCCTCCTCGATCCGCATCTTCGGGATGCCCTGCTCGATCGCCTTGGCCATGCCACCGACCTGCTCGGCCTCCTGGATGTGCGCCCAGGCGCGTTCGGCGAGGTCGTGGGTCAGCCGCTCGACGTAGTAGGAGCCGGCCCAGGGGTCGATGATCTCGGTCGTGCGGCTCTCCTGCTGGAGCACGAGCTGCGTGTTGCGGGCGATCCGCGCACTGAAGTCGGTCGGCAGCGCGATCGCCTCGTCGAGGGCGTTGGTGTGCAGGCTCTGCGTGTGGCCCTGGGTGGCGGCCATCGCCTCGAGGCAGGTACGGCCGACGTTGTTGAACACGTCCTGCGCGGTGAGGCTCCAGCCGCTGGTCTGGCAGTGGGTGCGCAGGCTGCGCGACTTGGGGTTGGTCGGGTCGAAGTCGTTCACCAGCCGGGCCCAGAGCGCCCGGGCGGCGCGCATCTTGGCGACCTCCATGAAGAAGTTCATGCCGATCGCCCAGAAGAACGACAGCCGCGGCGCGAACCGGTCGATGTCCAGGCCGGCGTCCAGGCCGGCGCGGAGGTACTCGACGCCGTCCGCCAGCGTGTACGCGAGCTCGAGGTCGGCGGTCGCCCCGGCCTCCTGCATGTGGTAGCCGGAGATCGAGATCGAGTTGAACCGCGGCATGCGCTCGGCGGTGTAGCCGAAGATGTCGCCGACGATCCGCATGCTCGGCGCCGGTGGGTAGATGTAGGTGTTGCGGACCATGAACTCCTTGAGGATGTCGTTCTGGATGGTCCCGGCCAGCTGCTCGGGCTTCACGCCCTGCTCCTCGGCCGCCGCGATGTAGAGCGCCATGACCGGCAGCACCGCGCCGTTCATCGTCATGCTCACCGACATCTGGTCCAGCGGGATGCCCTCGAAGAGCGTGCGGGCGTCGTAGATCGAGTCGATCGCGACACCGGCCATGCCGACGTCGCCGCGCACCCGCGGGTGGTCGGAGTCGTAGCCGCGGTGGGTGGCCAGGTCGAAGGCGACGCTCAGCCCCTTCTGACCGGCCGCGAGGTTGCGGCGGTAGAAGGCGTTGGACTCCTCCGCGGTCGAGAAGCCGGCGTACTGCCGGATCGTCCACGGCTGGGTGGTGTACATCGTCGGGTAGGGGCCGCGCAGGAACGGCGCGAGCCCGGGCCAGGTGTCCAGCGCGTCCAGGCCGTCGAGGTCGGCCTCGGTGTAGAGCGGCTTGATGTCGATGCCCTCGGGGCTGTGCCAGGGCTCGCCTTCGGGCGCCTCAGGTGTCCAGGGTGCGCCCTCGAGCGGGACGTCGGCGAACGACTCGGGGATCTTCATCGGCCGAGCTCCTCTCGGACACGCGTCAGGAACGCGAGCGCATCGACACCCACCGCGCACGAGTCGTCCACATCGGTCACCGTGCTCTCCCCCGGCTTGCCGGCGAGGACGACGTACGTCGCGCCACCAGCGCGGAGCGCCTCGACCGCGGCTGCGCCCTCCTCGGCGTACGCCTGGTCGGTGCCGGCGAGGCAGACCACCGGCTGGCCGTCGTGCTCGCTTACGTCGGCGACGGTCACGCCGATACCGCCAGCCGCCAGGAGGTTGGTGGCGAAGGTGGCGCGGGCCGTGTGCGCGGCGATCGGCCCGAGCGTGGCGAGGAAGACCCGCTGCTCGACCGGATTGGCTCGGAACGCCTCGAACGCGTGGCCGTAGCGGTAGGTGGCGGTGGCGGCGGGCGTCGGGTCGGCGGGGTTGGGGAACTCGGTCAGGCCGGTGATCGGCCGGCGCCGGGTGGCGATCTCGGACTCGCGGGTCTCGCGCACCTCGGCGACCCGCGCGTCGAACGCGCCCATCCCGTCGCTCTCGATCCGACCGAGCTCGGTCCAGGCGACCCGGGCGATCTCGTCGGTCAGCCGCTCGACGCCGTACGCGCCGCCGGCCGGGTCGGCCACCACGGCGACGTGTGACTCCTCGATGAGCAGGGCCTGGGTGTTGCGGGCGATCCGCCGGCCGAGCTCGGAGACCTCGCCGGTCGGCTCGTCGAACGGGACGACCGTGATCGCGTCGGCGCCGCCGACGCCGGCGGCGAAGGCGGCGATGGTGCCACGGAGCATGTTGGTGTGCACGTCGTAGGCGCTGGTCATCGGTCGGCTCGTCACTGCGTGGATCCGGGTGCGGGCGTCGTCCGCGCCGCTCGCCTCCGCGACCCGGTCCCAGAGCCGGCGCAGGGCGCGCAGCTTGGCGATCGTGGGGAACTGCTCGTCGGTCGCCGCGACCCGGAGCTCGACCAGGCCGAAGGGGTCCTCGACCCCGGCGGCGGCGAGGGTTCGCACCACCTGGACGCCGCGGGCCAGGATCCAGCCGAGCTCCTGCCCGTCGCTGGCGCCCTGCTCGTGGGCGGTCGTCCCGTCGACCACGACGGCGCGCACGCCGGCCGACCTGGCCAGCTCGGCGAACGCGACGAGGTCGTCGTCGGCGGTGGCTCCGAGGTTGGTGTCCGGGTGGAGCGTGCCGCGGGCGACCAGCGCCTCGGCCTGTTCCCTGGACGCACGGTCGAGCACCACGGGAGCGACGTCGAGGAGCACCCCCTCGGTCGCGGCGGCGATGTCGACGCCGTCGGCCACCAGCCAGAGGCTGGTCGCCCCGGCCTCCAGCTCCGCGACCGCCTGCTCGGCGTCGCCGGTGCTCCGGACGCGGACGTCCCAGGGCGTCGTACGGGTCGGGCGACCGGAGGTCTCGAGGTGCTCGAGGTCGTCGGGTCGGCCCAGCGGTGGGACAGCGATGCCGTCGAGGGTCTTGCGGGTGAGCTTCGTCCAGACCTCGGAGTCCGGGTCGCCGTCGCCCATCCGGCGGGCCTTGCGCAGGACCGCGGCCGCGGCCGCCTCCCAGGCCTCTCGGCCCGTCGCGTCCGCGGGGTCTGCGAGCGCGAGCGACCCCTGGTCCGGCTCGAGCTCGGTCGGCTCGTCCAGGCCGCCCTCGACCTTGCTGTCGGTCATGGGCGCACTCTAGGAGCGCGCCCGCGGCCCCAGCCACCGACTGTGAGGAATCTCCTGTGCCACGAGCCCCTCACTGGCGCCGACCCCTAGGCTGGCTGCGATGAGCGAGGAACCAGGACAGGCGTCCCAGGAGATCGACTACCTCGCGTCGCTCCCGCGGACTCGCACGCTGACACGCAGCGACCGGTTCTGGCGACCCTTCTGGGTGCTTCCGCTGATGATCGTCGTGACCGCCACGCTGGCGGGGGTGGCCCTGCCTCGTCTGGACCACGCGACGGCCGACGACCTACCCCTGTTGTTCCATGGGGGCGCGAGCGGCGCCCGCTCCATGTTGAGCACCATCGCCGGGGCGATGATCTCGGTCACCGGTCTGGTCTTCTCGATCACGATGGTGGTGATCCAGCTTGCCTCCAGCCAGTTCACCCCGCGCGTGCTCGGTGACTTCTTGGCCAACCGGATCACCCAGACGACCTTGGGCATCTTCACGGCGTCCTTCACCTATGCCCTCACGGTCCTGCGGTCGGTACGGGAGGGGGGGCAGGGCGGGGACGGCTTCGTCCCGCAGATCTCGGTGACGGTGGGCTTCCTGCTCGTGCTGGCCAGCGTCGGCATGTTCCTGGCCTTCATCCACCACACCACCTCGCAGATCCAGGTCGGCTCGATCGTCTCCCGCGTGGGTGAGAGCACGCTGGAGGTCGTCACGCGCTACTTCCCGGACACGGACGCCGCCACCGCCGTACGTGCCGACGAGCCCTCCTGGCAGCCGCCGACCGCCGAGCCCGGCAGCACGGTGGAGGTGCGCCACCACGGACACGTGGTGGAGGTCGACCACGCCCGGCTCGTGGAGTGGGCGCACGAGCACGCGTGCGTGGTGGAGGTGGTGCCCCAGGTCGGGCAGTTCGTCGTCGGGGGGCAGCCGGCCGTGCGGCTGTGGGGGTGCGACCCGCTGGACGACCACGACCGCCGCTCGTTGTTCTCCGCGGTCGTGGTTGAGCAGGACCGCGTCGACAACCAGGACCCGGGGCTGGGGATCCGCAAGCTCGTCGACATCGCCGAGCGGGCGCTCTCGCCCGGCCTCAACGACCCCACCACCGCGATCCAGGTCCTCGACGAGCTGCACCTGGTCGCCCGGACGATGGTCCAGCGCGCCGACCTTCCTCGGGTCATCAGCCAGGACGGGACCGTCCGGCTGGTGCACCGGCCCCAGGAGGTCGGAGCCCTCCTCACCCTGATGTTCGAGGAGGTCCTGCACTACGGCAGCGAGAGCCTGCAGGTGCCCCGGCGGGTGATCGAGATGGTCGAAGACCTACGAACGGTCGCGCGGCCGGAGCACGTCACCCACCTCGAGACCTGGCAGCGCGTCGCTCGCACCCACCTGCAACGGGTCGAGCACGACGAGCCCACCTGAGCGAGATCAGCGTGCGTGGCCGCGATCGGAACCGAGGACGGCGTCGCGCAGGACGTCCTCGACGGAGCGGCCCTCGGACTCGGCGCGAGCGCGCAGGGCGTCGGCCACGTCCACCGGGATGAGGATGGCGTCACCGACAGGAGCGCGACCGGCCGGCGCACGGTCCCGACCGAACTTGGCCATGGCGACCGTGACGACGGTGCCCAGGACGTCGAGGATGCCGAGCACCCCCATGACCCGCCACCACGAGCCGTCCTCGGCCAGGATCTCGACGCAGCCGACCACGCACAGCGCCGCGGCCACCGTCAACGTGCCGTAGAGCAGGATCCGCACCCGGGCGACCGACCCTGCGGTCGCGAGCAGGAGACAGGACTGCGCGAGGGTGAACGCGATCACCAGGCCCAGCCCGTAGATCTTGAAGAAGGTGGCGTCGTCCCAGTCGGGCTCGAAGCCCCACACGAGCATGAGGGACTGGGCGGTCGGCCACACCACGGCGAACCCGCCGAGGACGCCGAGCCGGGAGTACGCCGTCCCCCCGGTAGCGAGGCAGCACAGCACCGCGACGCACGCGACACCGATGGTGATGGTCGTGCCGAGGACGCGGCCCTGGGTCTCGCCGAATTCACCGCCGCCGAGCAGTGCGATGACGCCGAGCAGGGCCGCGATCGAGAAGGAGCCGATGGTCAGCCCGAGCACGAGCCGACGGAGATCAGAAGTGGTGTCCATGTCCTCATCGTGGCGGTGATCGAGATGCGGCGCATGAGTACGAGGGCTCAGCTGCACCCCTGGTCGCCGTGGGCGACGCCGTTGCGGAGCGGAGTCAGACCTCGGTGCGGCCGTCGTTGTCCTTGTTCCGGATGCCGATCTTGTTGCCGAGCCACACCAGCGGGTCGTACTTGCGGTCGACGACGCGCTCCTTCATCGGGATGAGGGCGTTGTCGGTGATCTTGATGCCCTCGGGGCAGACCTCGGTGCAGCACTTGGTGATGTTGCACAGGCCGAGACCCGCCTGCTCCTGGGCCAGCTTGCGCCGGTCGTTGCGGTCCAGCGGGTGCATGTCCAGCTCCGCGTAGCGCATGAGGAAGCGCGGGCCGGCGTACGCCTGCTTGTTCTCCTCGTGGTCCCGGACGACGTGGCAGACGTCCTGGCACAGGAAGCACTCGATGCACTTGCGGAACTCCTGGCCCCGCTCGACGTCGACCTGCATCATCCGCCGCTTGCCGTCCTCGTCGCGCGGGCCGAGGTCGGCGTAGGGGAGCTCCTTCGCCTTCTCGTAGTTGAACGACACGTCGGTCACGAGGTCGCGGATCACCGGGAAGGTGCGCATCGGCGTGACGGTGATCGTCTCGGTCGGCTCGAAGTCCGAGAGGCGCGTCATGCAGAGCAGTCGCGGCCTGCCGTTGATCTCCGCGGAGCACGAGCCGCACTTGCCGGCCTTGCAGTTCCACCGGATCGCCAAGTCACCGGCCTGGGTGGCCTGCACGCGGTGCAGTGCGTCGAGCACCACCTCGCCCTCGGAGACCTCGACGGTGAAGTCCTTGAGCTCACCGCTGGAGTCGTCGCCGCGCCAGATCCGCATCTTCAGGTCGTATCCCATGGCTACTTCCCCTCCTCGTCGGTCTTCGCAGGCACCGGGTCGAAGAGCTCCTTGAGGTCTTCTGGCATGACCGGCAGGTCCTTCTCGGCGATGTCGACGCCGTCGCCGGCCGAGTTGAGGGTGAGGACCAGGTTGATGAGTCCCCACTTCTCGTTGTCGGTCTTCGGGAAGTCGTCGCGAGTGTGACCGCCGCGGGACTCCTCGCGCGTGAGTGCCGCCTTCGCGATGCACTCACTGACCAGCAGCATGTTGCGCAGGTCGATCGCGAGGTGCCAACCGGGGTTGTACTGCCGGTTGCCCTCCACGACCATGCGCTCGGCCCGCTCCTTGAACTTCTCGAGCTCCTCCAACGAGCTCTGCAGCTCCGAGGCGGTCCGGATGATGCCGACCAGGTCGTTCATCGTCGTCTGGAGGTCGTGCTGGATCGTGTACGGGTTCTCCCCGCCCTCGACCTCGAACGGCGCGACCGCGCTCGCCTGCGCCGCCTTCACGTCGTCCTCGTTGACCGTCGGCCGGTCCCCGGACGTCGCATGGGCCGCCGCAGCCTCCCCGGCGCGCTTGCCGAAGACCAGGAGGTCGGAGAGCGAGTTGCCACCGAGCCGGTTGGACCCGTGCATGCCACCGGAGACCTCGCCGGCGGCGTACAGGCCGGTGACGCTGCTCTGCTGGCTGTCGGGGTCGACCTCGACACCGCCCATCACGTAGTGGCACGTGGGGCCGATCTCCATCGCCTCGGCGGTGATGTCGACGTCGGCCAGCTCCTTGAACTGGTGGTACATCGAGGGCAGCCGCTTGCGGATGAACTCCGGCGTACGACGGGAGGCGATGTCCAGGTAGATGCCACCGTGCGGAGTGCCCCGGCCGGCCTTGATCTCGGAGTTGATGGCACGTGCCACCTCGTCGCGGGGCAGCAGCTCCGGTGGCCGACGATTGTTGGTCTTGTCCTCGTACCAGGCGTCGGCCTCCTCCTCGGAGTCGGCGGTCTCCGCCTTGAAGAACTCCGGGATGTAGTCGAACATGAACCGCTTGCCCTCGGAGTTCTTCAGGATGCCGCCGTCGCCGCGGACCGATTCCGTGACCAGCAGGCCCTTCACCGACGGGGGCCAGACCATGCCGGTCGGGTGGAACTGGACGAACTCCATGTTGATCAGGCTCGCGCCGGCCCGCAGGGCGAGCGCGTGGCCGTCGCCGGTGTACTCCCACGAGTTGGAAGTGACCTTGAACGACTTGCCGATGCCGCCGGTGGCCAGGATCACGCTGGGCGCGCTGAACGTGATGAACCGGCCGGTCTCCCGCCAGTAGCCGAAGGCGCCGGCGACCTTGTCGCCCTCCTTGAGCAGCTCGGTGACGGTGCACTCCATGAACACGTCGATCCCGAGCTGGACCGTGCGCTGCTGCAGGGTGCGGATCAGCTCCAGGCCGGTGCGGTCGCCGACGTGGGCGAGCCGGGCGTACTTGTGGCCACCGAAGTCGCGCTGGGAGATCAGGCCGTCCTCGGTGCGGTCGAACAGTGCGCCCCAGTCCTCGAGCTCGAGCACCCGCTCGGGGGCCTCCTGGGCGTGCACCTGGGCCATCCGCCAGTTGTTCAGCATCTTGCCGCCGCGCATGGTGTCGCGGAAGTGGACCTGCCAGTTGTCCTCCGGCCAGCGGTTGCCCAACGCCGCGGCCGCACCACCCTCGGCCATCACCGTGTGCGCCTTGCCGAGCAGCGACTTGCAGACCACCGCGGTCCGGGCACCCGCCTCGTGGGCCGCGATCGCCGCCCGCAGACCGGCGCCACCGGCACCGATCACGACGACGTCGTACTCGTGCCGCTCCATGCCGCCGGCGGCCTCGCCGGACATCTCGTTGCCGGTCATCTCGTGCCGTGACATCTAGAAAATCCTCGGATCGGTGATGGTGCCGTTCGCCAGGAGCCAGACGTAGAGGTCGACCAGCGCGACGGAGAAGAGGGAGTACCAGGCGTAGCGGCCGTGGGAGTTGTTCAGCTTGCTGACGCCGGTCCACAGCTTGTAGCGGACCGGGTGCTTGGAGAAGTGCCGCAGACGCCCACCGAGCACGTGCCGGCAGGAGTGGCACGAGAGCGTGTACAGCCAGATGAAGGTGATGTTGATCAGCATCAGCAGAGTGCCGAGACCCATGTGGACCCCGCCCTCCTCGCCGGCCGAGGGCATCGGGCCGAACGCGAGGATCGTGTCCCAGGTGAGGATGAGGCCGACCACGACCGCTGCGTACCAGAAGTAGCGGTGGATGTTGTTGAGGATCAGCGGCAGCCGGGTCTCGCCGGAGTACGCCGAGTGCGGCTCCGCGACCGCGCAGGCGGGCGGGCTCATCCAGAACGCCCGGTAGTAGGCCTTGCGGTAGTAGTAGCAGCTCATCCGGAAGCCGAGCGGGAAGATCAGCACGATCAGCGCCGCGCTCAGCGGCCACCAGGAGAACGGCTGGCCGAAGTCGCTGGAGCCGGAGACGCAGTCACCCAGGCAGGGTGAGTAGAACGGTGAGAGGTACGGCTCGACGAAGTAGTGCGAGCCCATGAAGGCCCGGATCGTCGCGTAGACCACGAAGGCGCTGAACACCACGAACGTGGCCAGCGGCTGCGCCCACCATCGGTCGTTCCGTAACGTCTTCTCCTCGATGCTGGCCCGTGTGGGGCCGTGCACTCCGGTGCTCATCGGACTCCTTCGTCCCGTGGTGCGACTGATGGTGGCGACGTGCTGCAGTCTTGCCGAGGCCCTTGGCGATGTGAACATCGGGTGGCCGCGCGTCGTCGTACTCTCCCTCAATCGCGGCCCACGTGGATGTGGTGTAGGTCACGTCGGGGCTAGGCTCCGTCCGTGCCGCGTCCCACCATCGTCACCGTCGACGACGACGAGCTCGTGGCGGAGGCGATCACCCGCGACCTCCGCTCGCGCTACGGCCGCACCTACCGGCTGGTCCGGACCACGTCCGGGGCCGAGGCCCTGGAAGTGCTCGCCGAGCTGACCCTCCGCGCCCAGCCCGTGGCGATGGTGGTCACCGACCAGCGGATGCCGCGCATGACCGGGATCGAGCTGCTCGAGCGGGCCCGCGAGCACGTGCCAGAGGCGAAGTTCCTGCTGCTCACGGCGTACGCCGACACCGAGGTGGCGATCAAGGCCATCAACGACGTGGGGCTCGACCACTACCTGCTCAAGCCGTGGGACCCGCCCGAGGAGCGGCTCTACCCCGTCGTCGACGACCTCCTGGACGCCTGGCAGGGCGAGCACCCCGACCACTCGACGGACATCCGGGTCGTCGGGCACCGGTGGTCCGAGCGCAGCCACGAGGTGAAGACCTTCCTCGCCCTCAACCACGTGCCCTACCGCTGGTACGACGTCGAGGCCGACGACGAGGGCAGGCGGCTGGCCGACCTGGCCGGAGCCGGACCCGACCAGCTGCCCCTGGTGCTGCTGCCCGACGCCGAGCCCCTGCTCTCCCCGGCTGCCCCCGAGCTCGCGGACGCCCTGGGGCTCAGCACCCATGCGGCGCAGCCGCTGTACGACGTCTGCATCGTCGGCGGCGGACCGGCCGGCCTGGCGGCCGCGGTGTACGCCGCCTCGGAGGGCCTGCGGACGGTGGTCGTCGAGCGCGAGGCGCCAGGCGGCCAGGCGGGCCTGAGCGCCGCGATCGAGAACTACCTGGGCTTCCCCCGAGGGCTCAGCGGGGCTGACCTGACCCGGCGGGCGACCGCTCAGGTCGCCCGCTTCGGCGCCGAGATGGTGCTCGCCCGTGAGGTCGTCGGGTTCGAGGCACGCGGCCCGGTGCGAGCCGTGCTCCTCTCCGACGGCGCCGCGATCGAGGCCCGGTCCGTGATCGTCGCCTCCGGCGTCTCCTACCGCCGGCTGCCGGCCGAAGGCGCCGACGCGCTCACCGGACGCGGTGTCTACTACGGCGCGGTGGCCAGCGACGCCGGGCTGGTCGCCGGCGACGAGGTCTATCTCGTGGGCGCTGCCAACTCCGCCGGGCAGGCCGCCCTCAACCTCGCCCGCCACGCGAAGCGGGTGACCCTCCTGGTCCGCGGCGAGTCGTTGGCGGCCGCGATGTCGCAGTACCTCGTCGACCGGATCGAGGCGTCACCGACGATCGAGGTGCGACTGCGCACCGAGGTCGCCGCCGTCCACGGCGGGGAGCACCTCGAGTCGCTCACCCTCCACGGCCTCGACGACGACGTGCGCGAAGAGATGTCGGCCGCCTGGTTGTTCGTGTTCATCGGCGCCGCCCCGCGGACCGACTGGCTCGGGGACGAGGTCGCCCGCGACACCCACGGCTTCGTCGTCACCGGCCCCGAGATGATCAAGGCGGTCGACGCACGCTGGGCCCTCGAGCGACCACCGTTCGCCCTCGAGACGAGCATGCCCGGGGTGTTTGCCGCCGGCGACGTCCGGCTCGACTCGATGAAACGCGTCGCCTCGGCCGTCGGCGAGGGCGGCATGGCCGTCCACCTGGTCCACCGCTACCTGACGACGGTCTGAGTCGTGTACGACGACGCGCGCGCCCTGCCGCTCTTCGAAGGCGTCACCGACGAACAGCTGCGCGCGATGGTGGAGGTGTCCGAGGAGGTCCACCTGGACCCCGGCGACGTGCTGTTCCACCAGGGCGAGCCGGCCGAGAACTGGTACGTGCTGCTCTCCGGTTCGTGCGACCTGGTGCGGCAGGTGGGCCGCGAGGAGAACGTGGTCGGGCGCCTCGACGTGCCCGGGCGGTGGGTCGGCGGGTTCCGGGCCTGGGACACCGGTGCGGGCTACCTGGCGACCGTCCGGTGCTCGACCGAGGCGCGGATCATGCGGGTCCCGAGCTTCGAGCTGCGGGACCTGATGGCCGACTGGTTCCCCTTCGCCATCCACCTGGTCAACGGCGTCTACGGCACGGCCCGCAGCGTGGAGGCGAACGCCCGCCAGCGCGACTCGCTGGTCACCCTCGGCACCCTGGCCGCCGGCCTCGCGCACGAGCTCAACAACCCGGCCGCGGCCGCCGTACGCGGCGTCGAGGCACTTGACACCAGCGCACGCTCGCTGTTCGAGGTGCTCGGCGCGTTGGCCGAGGGGCAGATCAGTGCCGAACAGTTCCTCCGGCTCGAACAGCTGCGTCGCCGGCTCGGGCAGGGCACCACCCGGCTGACGGGCTTGGCTGCCGCCGACCGGGAGGAGGAGCTCGGGGCCTGGCTCGAGAGCCACCGGGTGGAGGACGCGTGGGCGTTGGCCCCGGTGCTGGCCACCGCGGGCGCGGACCTGGACTGGTGCGAGGAGGTCGGCACGGTCTTCGACGGGGGGACGCTCACGCCGGGACTCGCCTGGGTCGCGGGCTCGCTCACCCTCGCCGGCCTGTTGGGCGAGGTCCGCGACGCGACGGGGCGGATCTCCGAGCTCGTCTCCTCGGTGCGCTCCTACACCCAGATGGACCGCGCCGCTGCACAGCCGCTGGACGTCGTCGACGGGCTGGAGTCGACCTTGGTCATGCTCGGGCACAAGCTGAGCGACGACGTCGAGGTGGTGCGCGACTACGCGCCCGACCTGCCGCGGGTCGAGGGATTCCCGGGTGAGCTCAACCAGGTGTGGACCAACGCGATCGACAACGCGCTGGACGCGATGGACGGTGGCGGACAGCTGCGGCTGTCGGTGCAGCCCGCCGGGGCCGGCATCGTGGTGGGGGTCGCCGACACCGGCCCCGGCCTCGACGACATCGCGGCGGCCCGTGCGTTCGACGCCTTCTTCACCACCAAGGAGGTCGGCAAGGGCACCGGCCTGGGACTCGACATCGCCCGTCGGATCGTCGTGGAGCGGCACGGCGGCACGATCGAGCTCGTGCGTGAGGGCGACGCGACGGTCCTGCGGGTGACGCTTCCCGGCTGAGCGGCGCCAGGGTTGTCGGATCTCACACTCTCGACGGCTCTTCTGAGCCGGAGCGGGCGGGTAACGTGCGGAGTTGTGGCAACCCCCGTACAGACACCGCTGGTCGAGGGCGCCCGGGGCTCCTCCTCGACGATCGCGCTCAAGCTCCTGATGGCCGTCTCCGGCCTCCTGTTCATCGCCTTCGTGCTGTTCCACATGTACGGCAACCTCAAGGCGTTCGCCGGGCACGACGCGTTCGACGACTACGCCCACCACCTGCGTGAGCTCGGCACCCCGGTCCTGCCCTACGGGGGGTTCCTGTGGCTCAACCGGCTCGCGCTGATCGGTGCGCTGGTGGTCCACGTCGGTTGCGCGGTGGTCCTCTGGAGGAGGTCGAGCGCCGCCCGCACGACGTCGTACGCCGTGAAGCGCAACCGCTCCTCCTCGCTCTCCTCACGCACCATGCGTTGGGGCGGGATCACGATCCTGCTGTTCCTGGTCTGGCACCTGCTGAACTTCACCGTCGGCAAGGTCAACGTGACCGGGGGCGCCACGAACGACCCCTACGACCTGCTGGTCGACTCGTTCTCGACGTGGTGGCTGACCGTCATCTACCTCGTGGCGATGCTCGCCCTGGGCCTGCACCTGCACCACGGCACCTGGAGCTCGCTGCAGACCCTCGGCCTCACCAATTCCTCGCGCGCCCGTCGCCTGGCCAAGCAGGCAGGCTGGGTCGTCGCGCTCGTCATCGCCGGTGGGTTCGCGCTGGTCCCCCTGTTCACGCTCTTCGGCGTCATCTCGAAGTGAGGACCCTCCGATGACCGACATGCCCGACACCACGCTCACCGGCAACCCGAGCCACCACGCGGACACCGAGCAGGAGTACGACGACGCGGCCGGCTACTACGCCCTCGGCGACCCGATCGAGGACACGAAGGCGCCGGAGGGGCCGCTGGCGGAGAAGTGGGACCGCCGCAAGTTCGAGGCCCGGATCGCCAACCCGGCCAACCGTCGGCGGCTCTCGGTGATCGTCGTCGGGACCGGCCTGGCCGGCGCCTCGGCCGCCGCGACCCTCGGCGAGGCCGGGTACGTCGTGAAGTCGTTCTGCTACCAGGACTCCCCGCGTCGCGCCCACTCGATCGCCGCCCAGGGCGGCATCAACGCGGCCAAGAACTACAAGGAGGACGGCGACTCCGTCTACCGCCTCTTCTACGACACCATCAAGGGTGGCGACTACCGCTCGCGGGAGTCCAACGTCTACCGCCTGGCCCAGGTCAGCCGGAACATCATCGACCAGTGCGTCGCCCAGGGCGTCCCGTTCGCCCGCGACTACGGCGGCCTCCTCGACAACCGCTCCTTCGGCGGCGTGCAGGTCTCGCGCACCTTCTACGCCCGCGGCCAGACCGGCCAGCAGCTGCTGATCGGCGCCTACCAGGCCCTCGAGCGCCAGGTCGCCGCCGGCACGGTCCGCTGCTACTCCCGGCACGAGATGCTCGAGCTGGTCGTGGTCGACGGTCGGGCCCGCGGCATCATCGTCCGCGACCTCGTGACCGGCGAGATCGAGACCTACTTCGCCGACGTCGTCGTGCTCGCCTCCGGCGGCTACGGCAACGTCTTCTTCCTCTCCACCAACGCGATGGGCTCCAACGTCACCGCGTCGTGGCGGGCGCACCGCAAGGGCGCCTACATGGCCAACCCCTGCTACACGCAGATCCACCCCACCTGCATCCCGGTCTCCGGCGCGCACCAGTCGAAGCTCACCTTGATGAGCGAGTCGCTGCGCAACGACGGCCGCATCTGGGTGCCCAAGAACAAGGCCGACTGCACCAAGGACCCGCGCGAGATCGCCGAGGGGGATCGCGACTACTACCTGGAGCGGATCTACCCCTCCTTCGGCAACTTGGTGCCGCGCGACATCGCGTCGCGGCAGGCGAAGAACATGTGCGACGAAGGACGCGGCGTCGGGCCCGAGGTGGAGGGCGTACGACGGGGTGTGTACCTCGACTTCTCCGACGCGATCGGGCGCCTCGGCGCGGAGGCCATCAAGGACAAGTACGGCAACTTGTTCGACATGTACCAGCGGATCACCGGCGAGAACCCGTACGAGGTGCCGATGCGCATCTATCCCGCGGTGCACTACGTCATGGGCGGGCTGTGGGTCGACTACGACCTGCAGTCGACCATCCCCGGCCTGTTCGTCACGGGCGAGGCCAACTTCTCCGACCACGGCGCCAACCGACTCGGCGCCTCCGCGCTCATGCAGGGCCTGGCCGACGGCTACTTCGTGCTCACCAACACGATCCGCGACTACCTCGCCGACGGGCCGTTCGACCGCGTGGCCGAGGACGACCCAGCGGTCCTCGAGGCCCAGGAGTCGGTGAAGGGGCGGATCGACAAGCTGCTCTCGATCGACGGCACCCGCTCGGTCGACTCCTACCACCGCGAGCTCGGCAACATCATGTGGGAGTACTGCGGCATGGAGCGGACCGAGGACGGCCTCCGCAAGGCGATCGACCTGATCCGCGGGCTGCGTGAGGAGTTCTGGCGCAACGTCAAGGTGCTCGGCTCGAACGAGTCGATGAACCAGAGCCTGGAGAAGGCCGGCCGCGTCGCCGACTTCCTCGAGCTCGGTGAGCTCATGTGCATCGACGCGCTCAACCGGCGCGAGTCGTGCGGCGGGCACTTCCGCGCCGAGTCCCAGACCGAGGACGGCGAGGCGCTGCGGCACGACGACCAGTACGCGTACGTCGCCGCGTGGGAGTGGGCCGGTGAGGACGGGTCCGACCACATGGGGCAACCGGTCCTGCACAAGGAGAACCTGGTCTACGACAACGTCGAGATGAAGCAGCGGAGCTACAAGTGAGACTTACTCTGAAGATCTGGCGGCAGGCGTCCACCGATGACGCCGGCGAGCTGAAGACGTACGACGTCGACGAGATCAGCTCCGACATGTCGTTCCTGGAGATGCTCGACGTCCTCAACGAGCAGCTGAACGAAGAGGGCGAGGAGCCGGTCGCGTTCGACTCCGACTGCCGCGAGGGCATCTGCGGCACCTGCTCACTGATGATCAACGGCGAGGCGCACGGGCCGGAGGTCACCACGACCTGCCAGCTGCACATGCGGTCCTTCACCGACGGCGACACGATCACGATCGAGCCGTGGCGCTCCTCGGCGTTCCCGGTGATCAAGGACCTCGTCGTCGACCGGCGGGCCCTCGACCGGATCATCCAGAGCGGCGGCTACATCTCGGTCAACACCGGATCCGCGCCGGAGGCCAACTCGGTCCCGGTCCAGCACGACAAGGCGGTCCGTGCGTTCAACGTCGCCACCTGCATCGGCTGCGGCGCTTGTGTCGCCGCCTGCCCGAACGGCTCGGCGTCGCTGTTCGTCGGCGCCAAGATCACCCACCTCGGCGAGCTGCCCCAGGGCCAGGTCGAGCGGGACAGCCGCGTCGTCGCGATGACCGCCCAGGCCGACGCCGAGGGCTTCGGCGGCTGCACCAACATCGGCGAGTGCACCGCCGCCTGCCCCAAGGAGATCCCGCTCGACGTGATCTCCCAGCTCAACAAGGACCTGCGCACCGCCATCCGCCACGGCCACTAGTGAAGGAGCAGGAGGACGCGCGGAATGCGCGGACTCCGTCGCGAACCAGATCGAGCAAGGTTTCGAGGCTCGCTCCGCTCGCACCTCGACCACCGGTGGTTGAGGAGGCGTGTAGCGCCGTCCCGAAACCCCGGAAGCCGCGAGCGGCCGCTACTTCTTGCGGCGGCGTACGACGGCGATGAAGCCGAGCATGGCCGCGGCCCCGCCGGCGAAGGCGGCCTTCGCGGACGACTGGCCGGTGTCGGCGACCGGGCCCTCGTGCAGCTGCACGCGGGTGAGCTCCTTCATCGACTCCTCCTGCCGGTCGGCCTCGAGGGCGAGCCGTTCGGACATCGCCCGGGACTCCGGCGAGGTGTGCGCCCAGGAGGCGGCGTACAGGACGACGCGGGAGAAGTAGTTGATCCAGACCACGAGGATCAGCGCGATCCCGAAGGCCTGGAAGGCGGGCTGCTGCTTCGTGGAGGCGATCAGGTAGCCCGAGAGCTGCTTGAGCACCTCGAAACCGACCGCGCCGAGCAGGGCACCGGACCACAGCGAGCGCTTCGGCGCGTGCGGCTCGACGAGCAGCTTGAACATCACGAAGAAGAGCAAGGTGTTGGCGGCCAGGCCGATGACCACGGAGAGGACGAGCAGCAGCGGGCTCAGCGACGTCCCGAGCCCGACCGCGCCGAGGATCTTGTCCGAGAACCCGATGACGGCCCCCGAGATCGCCACAGCCACCAGGAGCGTGATCCCGACCACGGCCAGCGTGACGAGGTCTCGGAGCTTGCCGATGATGAAGTTCGGTTGCTCCTTCGCGGGCAGCTCGAAGACGACCTCGAGCGACTCCCGCATGGCCGACAACCAGCCGAGACCGGAGTACATGACGCCGAGGAGGCCGATGAGCCCGGCCCACCCCGAGAAGCTCTGGACGCTGCTCAGCGAGATCTGGCCCTGACCGGAGCCGACCATGCCGGGCAGCACCTGGTCGATGGCCTGCACGAGCTGGTGGTTGGCGGCAGGGTAGATCCGCGCGATCTGGCCGACGACGAAGACGGCGAGCGCCAGGATCGGGAAGAAGGACAGGAACGCGAAGTAGGTGACCGCTCCGGCTTGCAGGCTCCCCTGCGAGGAGCCGTAGTGCCCGACGGTCCGGACCAGGTGGTCGACGAAGGGCCGCCGCTGGCGGACCTCCTCGATCTTGGCGGTGACGTCGTCCTTGAGGCTCATCGCAGTCTCATCGCCGTCTCATTGCAGGGGGAACTCCCGGGTCGGATGCCACCCGGTACCCGGATCGTGCCGATAGAGACTGAAGGCTGCGACGGTGAAGTACGCCGAGAAGTCGGCGAGCTCGGTGAACGCACGGTCCAGCAGCTCCGGAGCCACGTCGTGGGCGACGGTGACGTGCGGGTGGTACGGGAAGTTCAACGGCCGGTCGAGGGGCCCGCTCCGCAGTCGCAGAGCCAGCTGCTCGCACTGGGAGATGCCGCTCGCGAGCATGACGAACACGACCTCGGAGACCGGGCGGAAGGTGCCGGTCCCGCGCAGCAGGATCTCGAACGCCGGGACGTCGGCGGACGCCTCCGCGAGGTGCTTCTCGATGACCGGCAGCTCGTCCCCGGCCACCTCGGTCGGCGGCACCAGCGTGATGTGCGTCGGGACCTGGGTGGCGGTCGCGTCGCCGAGGCCCACCCGGTAGTCCTGGAGCTCGGTGGCCCAGGGCTCCGGGATCGGCACGGAGACCCCGATCGTCGGCACGTCTTCGACCTTAGCGAGAGCCCGTGCGCTCAGGCACCGGGGGCCACGAAGCCCACCCGGTCGTAGACGTCGCGCAGGGTGCCGCCGGCCACCGCGCGTGCTTGGGCCGCCCCGTCGGCCAGGACGCCTCGCAGGTACGTCTCGTCGCCGACCAGCTCGAGCGTCCGGTCGCGGAACGGCGTGACGAAGTCGACCACCACGTCGGCGAGGTCCTTCTTGAAGTCGCCATAGCCGCGGCCGGCGTACTCCCCCTCGATCTCGGGGATGGTGCGTCCGGTGAGCGCGGAGTAGATGGTCAACAGGTTGCTCACTCCCGGCTTCTCCTCGGCGTCGAAGCGGACCTCGGCGCCGGAGTCGGTGACCGCCGAGCGGATCTTCTTGGCGCTGACCGACGGGTCGTCGAGCAGCTCGATGATGCCGTTGGGCGAGGACGCCGACTTCGACATCTTCGCGGTCGGCTGCTGCAGGTCGGTGATCTTCGCGGTCTCCTTGAGGATGTACGGCTCGGGGAGGCGGAAGGTCTTCTTGTAGCGGTGGTTGAAGCGTCCGGCGAGGTCGCGGGTGAGCTCGAGGTGCTGGCGCTGGTCCTCGCCGACCGGGACGAAGTGCGGCCGGTACAGCAGGATGTCGGCGGCCTGGAGGATCGGGTAGGTGAACAGGCCGACGCTGGCCGCACCCTCCCCGCCCTTGGCGCTCTTGTCCTTGAACTGCGTCATCCGCCGCGCCTCGCCGAAGCTCGTCAGGCACTGCATCACCCACGCGAGCTGCGAGTGCTCCGGCACGTGCGACTGGACGAAGATCGCGGAGCGCTCCGGGTCGATGCCCATGGCGATCAGCTGGGCGGCCGAGCGCAAGGTGCGGGCGCGCAGCAGCTTCGGGTCCTGCTCGACGGTGATCGCGTGCTGGTCCACGACCATGTAGAAGGCGTCGTGCTCGGTCTGCAGGTCGACCCACTGCCGCAGGGCGCCGAGGTAGTTGCCGAAGTGGAAGGAGTCGGCGGTCGGCTGGATCCCGGACAGCACCCGGGGGCGGGCCTGGGGGGTCGCGGGCGTGGACATGGGCGTCATCCTCTCAATCCGGGGCCGCGCACCGACCCTGGGGTCGAGGCAACCTGGTCCCGTGAGCCGTGTGGGTGAGCAGGCGCGTCACCCGGGCGTACCGGACGCCGTGGACCCGCCGGTCGGTGCCCGGGCTCCTCCCCGGTCAGCCGGCACTGACGGCGGAGCGGCGCTCGGTCCGGAAACCGAACCCCAGCACCGCGAACCCGGCGACCGACAGCACCGCCCCGACCAGGAGCGGGGAGCGGAAGCCGTAGCCGGCCGCGATCGTCAGGCCGCCCAGCCAGGCGCCGAGCGCGTTGCCGATGTTGAGTGAGGCGTGGCTCAACGCGGCGCCGAGAGTCTCGGCGTGCTGGGAGGCGTCGATCAGGCGCACCATCATCCCGAGCGCCAGCACCGATCCGACCGTCGTGACCAGGAACAGCCCCGGCAGCGCGGCGTACCCGGCCGGCAGGAGCGCCCAGGTGAGCAGGAGCGCCGCGGCCAGGGCCAGGGAGGCGCCGAGCAGGGAGCGGGTGAGCGACCAGTCGACCAGGCGACCCGCGACCCAGTTGCCGAAGACCATGCCGACGCCGAGGGTGAGGAGGAAGAGCGGGACCGAACCGCTGCCGAGCCCGCCGACGTGCGTGGCCATGGGGGCGACGTACGAGAACAGGCAGAACATGCCCCCGAAGCCGACGGCGCCGGCCACGACCGCGAACCAGACCTGCGGCATCCGCAGCGCCGCGAGCTCGCGCCGCCCGGTGGCCTCGGGGTTGCCCGGACAGTTCGGCACGAAGGCGGTGACCATCACGACGGTCAGGACGGCCAGACCGGCGACCAGCCAGTACGACGCCCGCCAGCCGAGGTTCTGTCCGATCCAGGTGGCGACGGGGACGCCGACGACGTTGGCGACCGGGAGGCCCATGAAGACCAGCGCCATGGCCCGACCACGCCGCTCGGGTGTCACCATGCTCGACGCGACGAGCGCGGAGACGCCGAAGTAGCCACCGTGCGGCAGCCCATCGAGGAACCGCGCGAGCACCAGCGAGCCGTAGCCGGGCGCGATTGCGCTGACGGCGTTGAACAGGGCGTAGGCGACCATCAGCCCGAGGAGGAGGGCCCGCCGCGGCAGCTTGGCGCCGAAGTACGCGATGACGGGGGCCCCCACGACGACGCCGAGGGCGTACGCCGAGATCACGTGCCCGGCGGCCGGGATCGAGACTCCGATGCCGTCCGCGAGCTGCGGGAGCACACCCATGGTCACGAACTCGGTGGTGCCGATCGCGAACCCGCCGACCGCGAGGGCCAGCACCGCGAGCGCGAAGCTCCGCGGGCGTACGGCGGGCTCGGCGAGGGGAGTCTCGGTGGCGGACATCTGCACCTATGGTCCAGCAACCGCCTCCGCCGACCTATTCCACGGTCAGAGCGTGTTCGGAGTCACCGCCCTGCCCACGGTTCCGGGGTTTCGAGGCTCGGCCGCTCGCGGCCTCGCACCTCAACCACCAAGGCAGGGGCGAGCGTCACGAAACGCCCCACCACCCGACCCGGTCCCACCCGGGCCACCGGTGGTTGAGGAGCGAGCGCAGCGAGCGTCACGAAACCCCCGCACCGTCTCCGGGGCCTCAGCCGTCCCACGTCTGGGACCCGGTCAGGCCGGTGACGAGTACGTCCGCCACGGTCGCAACCCAAGGCTGACGACACCCTCGCCGCTGGAGTAGCGGCACATGCGCCCAGCGCACACGCGCGCCGGGCCGGCCCCGACGCGCCCCTCCTACAGGGAGGCGAGCGCCTCGTTGAAGGTCTTCGAGGGGCGCATGACCGCCGCGGTCTTGTCCGGGTCCGGCCGGTAGTAGCCGCCGATGTCGACCGGCTCGCCCTGGACCGCGATCAGCTCCTCCGCGATGGTCGACTCCTGCTCGCGCAGCAGCGCGGCCAGGTCGGAGAACGCCGAGGCCAGCTCAGCGTCGTCGGTCTGCGCGGCGAGCTCCTCGGCCCAGAAGAGGGCGAGGTAGAAGTGCGAGCCCCGGTTGTCGATGGTGCCGAGCTTGCGCCCGGGCGACTTGTTCTCGTCCAGGAAACGCCCGGTGGCGCGACCGAGCGCGGAGCCCAGCACGGCGGAGGCGGAGTTGCCGGTGACCTCGGCGTACTTCTCGAAGGACTCGGCCAGCGCCAGGAACTCGCCCAGGCTGTCCCAGCGCAGGTAGTTCTCCCTCACCAGCTGCTGGACGTGCTTGGGCGCCGAGCCGCCGGCGCCGGTCTCGAACAGGCCACCACCCTCGATCAGCGGGACCACCGAGAGCATCTTCGCCGAGGTGCCGAGCTCGAGGATGGGGAACAGGTCGGTGTTGTAGTCGCGCAGGACGTTGCCGGTGACCGAGATGGTGTTCTTGCCTTGGCGGATCCGCTCGACGGAGACCTTCGTGGCCTCGACCGGCGACATGATCGAGATGTCCAGGCCGTCCGTGTCGTGGTCCTCGAGGTACGTGGTGACCTTCTCGATCAGGTTCGCGTCGTGGGCACGGGTCTCGTCGAGCCAGAAGATGGCGGGGTCGCCGGTGGCCCGGGCGCGGGTGACCGCGAGCTTGACCCAGTCCTGGATCGGGACGTCCTTGGCCTGGCAGGCGCGCCAGATGTCCCCGGGCTCGACATCGTGCTCGATCAGCACCTCGCCCGCGCCGTTGACCACCTGGACGGTGCCGGCGGCGCCGACCTCGAAGGTCTTGTCGTGGCTGCCGTACTCCTCGGCCGCCTGCGCCATGAGGCCGACGTTCGGCACCGAGCCCATGGTGGAGGGGTCGTACGCGCCGTGCTCGCGGCAGTCGTCGATGACGGCCTGGTAGACGCCCGCGTAGGAGGAGTCGGGGATCACGGCCAGGGTGTCCTGCTCCTCGCCGGAGGCGTTCCACATGTGCCCGCTGGTGCGGATCATCGCCGGCATCGAGGCGTCGACGATGACGTCGCTGGGGACGTGCAGGTTGGTGATGCCGCGGTCGGAGTCGACCATGGCGAGGTCCGGTCCGTCGGCGATCGCCCGGTCGAACGCGGCCCTGATCTCGGCACCGTTCTCCAGCGCGTCGAGCCCGGACAGGATCGACCCGAGGCCGTTGGCCGGGTTGAGCCCGGCGTCCGCGAGCTGCTCGCCGTACGTCGCGAAGACGTCCGGGAAGAAGGCCTGGACGACGTGACCGAAGATGATCGGGTCACTGACCTTCATCATCGTGGCCTTGAGGTGCACCGAGAAGAGGACGTCCTCGGCTGCCGCGCGGGTGATCTGCTCGTTGAGGAACTGCGCGAGCGACGCGACCCGCATGACGGTGCCGTCGACGACCTCGCCGGCCAGCACCTGCACGTCGCTCTTGAGGACCTCGGTCTCGCCGCCCTCCTTGACCAGCTGGATCGTGAGGGTGTCGTCGGCGGGGATGACCACGGACTTCTCGTTGTGGCGGAAGTCGTCGTCCGCCATCGTCGCGACGTTGGTCCGCGAGTCCGGCGACCAGGCGCCCATCGAGTGGGGGTGCTTGCGGGCGTACGCCTTGACCGCCTCAGGCGCACGACGGTCGGAGTTGCCCTCGCGCAGCACCGGGTTGACCGCCGAGCCCTTGACCCGGTCGTAGCGGGCGCGGACGTCCTTGTCCTCGTCGCTGCTCGGGTTGTCCGGGTAGTCCGGCAGGTCGTACCCGGCCTCCTGGAGCTCCTTGACCGCGGCCTTCAGCTGCGGCATGGAGGCGGAGACGTTGGGCAGCTTGATGATGTTGGCGGTCGGCGTCTTGGCCAGCTCGCCGAGCTCGGTGAGCGCGTCCCCGATCTTCTGCTCCTCGGTCAGCCGCTCCGGGAACTGCGCGATGATCCGGCCGGCCAGCGAGATGTCTCGGGTCTCGACGGAGACGCCCGCGCGCCCGGCGTACGCCTCGATGATCGGGAGGAAGGAGTACGTCGCCAGCAGCGGCGCCTCGTCGGTCAGGGTGTAGATGATGCTCGACTTGCTCACGCGGATGACGCTAGTCGGCGGTGGAACAGGCAGGCAAACGGGGTGAGCCGATACAGTTCCCCCGCCCGGTCGAGTGGCCGGGCACTGCACCTCTCTGCGAAATTCTTGGGGGACACTCGGCCATGGAAACCACCACCACCCAGAAACTGGTCGCCGAGCTGCTCGGCACCTTCGTGCTCGTCTTCTTCGGCGTCGGCACCGCTCTCATGTGGGGCGGCGACCCGCTCATCACCGCGCTGGCCTTCGGCCTGTCGGTGATGGTGATGATCTACGCCGTCGGCCGCGTCTCCGGCGGCCACTTCAACCCCGCCGTCTCGGTGGGCCTCGCCATGGGCGGACGAATCTCCTGGCGCGAGGTGCCGCCGTACGTCGCCGCCCAGGTCGGCGGCGGGATCCTCGCCGCCTGCGTCCTGTTCGGCCTCAAGCAGGGCGGCCCGTACTTCGACACGACCGGGAGCTTCGGGCAGAACTTCTTCGGCGGCCAGGGCGGCTGGGAGTGGTGGTCGGTGTTCCTGCTCGAGGTGCTGCTCACCGCGATCTTCGTCTTCGTGATCATCGCCGTCACCGACACCCGCAACAACGCCAACACCGGGCTCGCGCCCCTGACGATCGGGATCACCCTCGCACTGATCCACATGTCCTCGTTGGGCGCCGACGGCACCTCGGTCAACCCGGCCCGGTCGATCGGCCCGGCGCTGTTCGCCGGCACCGATTCGATCATCCAGCTCTGGCTGTTCATCCTCGCGCCGCTCCTCGGTGGCGCGGTGGCCGGGCTCGTCTACCCGGCGATCTACGGGTACGGCGAGGAGCCGGTCGTCGGCTCGGGTCGACCACGTCGCGGACTGGCCGGGGCGACCTCGAGCTACGACCCGTACGCCCAGCCGTGGACCCCGGAGCAGCTGGCGGCCGCGGGCTGGACGCCCGAGCAGATCACCACCTGGCAGCAGCAGCAGGGCTACCACCCGCAGACGTCCGCGCCCCAGGCCCCGGCTCCGCAGACCTCGGCACCCCACACCCCGGCACCCGAGACCCCGGCGCCGTCGTGGCCCGAAGGCGGCGACCCTGAGCGGACCCAGATCAGGGAGTAGTGAGGTCCTCGCTCGCTCCGGGGAACGCCACGGACGAGATCAGTCCCTTGCCCTGGCTGAAGTAGAGACGCACGCGGACCCCCGGGGTCAGGGGGCTGGTCACGTCGAGCACGAGCACGTCCCGGTAGTCACCGGCCGGCACCTCCCGCTGCTGGTGGATCGCGTACACCCGGATCGCGTCCTCGGCCACGCCGTCGGCGTACTCCCCGCGCCAGCCGTCGCCGAGCCGTGGGGTCGCCGGCATCGCCAGACCGGCCTGGGCGCCGCCCTCCCCCGCGGTCCACGAGCGCCGGGAGCCGCTCTCGCCGAACAGCCAGACGTTCCCCGCCCGGTCCTGGGCGTAGTAGGCCTCGCTCCGCTGCAGCTCCCGGCCGCGGCCGGTCGCCAGCACCCGGTCGACCACCACGGTGCCGACACCGTCGACGGTCTCGGTGTCGTCGGTGACGGTGATGGTGCGCGTCTTCCCGGTCCCCCCCACCGCGAACGTCGAGCTCGAGCCCGGGCGCAGCGGGAGCCAGGGATTGTCGATCCGCGTCGTGAAGTCGCCCGGTCGCGGATCCGGGGTGGGGATCACCAGTCCGTCGATGCCGCTCGGCGGGCTGGGGGTCGGGCCCGCGCCGCACCCGGTGAGGAGCAGCCCCACGAGGAGCAGGGAGGCCGCCAGGGTGGCGGCGTACCTCGCGGTGCTGCTCCCGGGACTCGGCATGGCGGCAAGCATGACGCACCCCTCCTTGCTCTGCCCGGCTGCCGTGGCCGCTCCGTCCGCTGCTAGTTTCGTCAGCGACTTGTTCGACACCTGAGGAGAACCATCGTGACCACTCCGCTCAAGGTGGCCGTCACCGGCGCCGCCGGCCAGATCGGCTACAGCCTGCTCTTCCGTCTCGCCAGCGGCTCGCTGCTCGGCGACCGCCCGATCGAGCTGCGCCTGCTGGAGATCGAGCCTGCCCTGAAGGCGCTCGAGGGCGTCGTCATGGAGCTCGACGACTGCGCGTTCCCGGGCCTGGCCGGGGTGGAGATCGGCCACGAGCCCGAGAAGATCTTCGACGGGGTCAACCTGGCGCTGCTCGTCGGTGCGCGCCCGCGCGGGCCCGGCATGGAGCGCGGCGACCTGCTCGAGGCCAACGGCGCGATCTTCACCGCCCAGGGCAAGGCGCTCAACTCGGTCGCGGCGGACGACGTACGCATCGGTGTGACCGGCAACCCGGCCAACACCAACGCGCTCATCGCACTGAAGAACGCCCCCGACATCCCTTCCGACCGCTTCTCCGCGCTGACCCGCCTGGACCACAACCGGGCGATCTCCCAGCTGGCCGCCAAGACCGGCGCCGCGGTCACCGAGATCAAGAAGATGACGATCTGGGGCAACCACTCGGCCACGCAGTACCCCGACCTGTTCCACGCCGAGGTCGGCGGCCGCAACGCCTTCGAATCCCTGGGAGGCGACCAGGCTGCGTCGTCATGGATCGAGAACGACTTCATCCCGACCGTCGCCAAGCGCGGCGCGGCGATCATCGAGGCGCGGGGCTCGTCCTCGGCGGCCTCGGCCGCCTCGGCGACCGTCGACGCGGCGCGCGACTGGCTGCTCGGCTCCGCCGCCGACGACTGGGTGTCGATGGCGGTCGTCTCCGACGGCTCGTACGGCGTCCCGGAGGGTCTCGTGTCGTCCTTCCCGGTCACCACCAAGGACGGCGACTGGGAGATCGTCCAGGGCCTGGAGATCGACGACTTCTCGCGTGGTCGGATCGACGCCTCGACGGCCGAGCTGGCCGAGGAGCGCGATGCGGTCACCGAGCTCGGCCTGATCTGACCCTTTTCTCGCGGCGTGTGCCTGAGACCGGTCTATAGACCGGTCTCAGGCACACGCCGCGACAAATTCAGAGCGGCTGGTTGGGGATGCTCGAGGCGAGGAACACCAGCCCCGCCGACGAGCCCGCGAGGATCACCACGTCCAGCATCCGGTGCCGGACGGCGAGCATGCCGGCGTCCTTCTGCGGCAGCACCAGCCGGACCAGGGCGGCGAAGGCGAGAGCGCCGGCGACGACGCGTACGCCCGAGCGCCAGTCCTGCGTGGCGATGAGGATGCCGGTGACCATCGCAGCCAGCACGAGGAGGAAGAGCCCGCCCCCGATGGTGGAGGGGTAGCGGCGCGGCTCGTCGGCCGCCGGCGCCCCGAGGACCTCGGCCGAGACCGGAGGGACGTCCTCCGGCGGCGCGACGCGACCCGGGTCCTCGCTCACGAGGCCACCCCGGGAGGACACGAGCGCAGCGAGGCGCTCACGCGGGGCCCGCTTGCTGCTCCGCGATCTCGACCAGGTTGCTGAGGAGGGTCGCGCGCGTCATCGGGCCGACGCCACCAGGGTTGGGCGACACCCAGCCCGCGACGTCCCAGACGTCCGGGGCGAGGTCGCCGGCCACCTTCCCGTCGACCCGGGACACCCCGACGTCGAGCAGGGCGGCACCCGGCTTGATCATGTCGGCGGTGATGAGACCGGGGACGCCGGCCGCGGCGACGACGATGTCCGCGTTGCGGGTGTGCGCGGCCAGGTCCCGTGTTCCGGTGTGGCAGAGCGTGACGGTGGCGTTCTCCGTCCGCCGGGTCAGCAGGAGTCCGAGCGGGCGGCCGACGGTGATCCCGCGGCCGACCACGACCACCTCGGCGCCCTTGATCTCCACCCCGTGGCGGCGCAGCAGCTCGAGGCAGCCGACCGGCGTGCAGGGCAGCGGTCCTGGCTCGCCGAGCACCAGCTTGCCGAGGTTGAACGGGTGGAGACCATCGATGTCCTTGTCCGGCGACACCCGGGACAGCAGCCGGAACTCGTCGAGACCGGTCGGCTGCTGGACGATGAACCCGGTGACCCGGTCGTCGGCGTTGAGGTCGTCGATCAGCGCCTCGACCTCGGCCTGCGGGGTGCCCCCGGGCAGGTCGTGGCGGAACGAGTCGACGCCGATCTTCGCGCAGTCCTTGTGCTTCGCGCCGACGTACCACGTGTTGCCGGGGTCGTCGCCGACCATGACGGTGGCCAGACCGGGCGTCACTCCTCGCTCCTTCAGGGCCGCGACCCGGACCGCGAGCTCGTCCATGATCGCGTGCAGGGTGGCCGTGCCGTCGAGCTTCTGTGCCGTCACGGCGGCCAGTCTAGGAAGTGGGTCTTCCTAGACGCCGACGGGTGCGCCGACGCGCACGAGGTAGCGCTCGGCGGCCCGCGCCGCGGGGTGGGACAGAGCGGCCGCGGCCACCCCGATGGCGGCGATCACCAGCCAGCCCGGCGTACCCCACTGCAGCGCGAGGAACGTGTAGAGCGCGGGGAAGATGATCGGCTCCACCTGGTAGCCGATGCCCCAGACCCCCTGGTAGTCACCCAGCCGCCGGTGGTCGGAGAGCTCGGAGGTGAGACCCCAGTCGGCGGCGGACTGCCACAGCTCGGCGCCGGTGATGGTCACGTGCCCGACCCAGATGAGGACGATGGAGACCCAGCCGACGGTGTCGTGGGTGACGGCGAGGATCGCGCAGGAGACGACGAACGCCCAGCCCGACCAGCGGACCGCGCGCAGCGAGCCGTCGATGGAGTCCGCGACCCGCGAGGCGCGCACCTGGAGCAGGACGGCCAGCACGGTGTTGGTGCCGAAGAGCCAGGCCAATAGCGCCGGCGGGGCGTCGGTGCGCTCGACGAGCCAGAGAGGGACGACCAGGTTGAGCAGGACCTGGTTGGAGGAGAGGACGCCGTTGCAGGCCGAGAGCACGACAAAACCCCGGTTGCGCCAGGCCGGCGGTGCGACCGTGACCTCGCCCGTCTCGTCGGTGGTGGACACGGGGAGCTTCCGGGTCAGCGCCGGGAGCAGCGTGGCGATCATCAGGGCGTTGAGCACGAGCAGGCCACCGGTGAGGAACGGCACGACCTTGACGGCCGACGTCCCCAGGCCGAGCGCGACGCCGGCCGCACCGGCGCCGAGGGTGTAGCCGACGTTGCGCGCGGCGCGCATGTACGCCAACGCGCGGACGCGGGCCTCGCGGGTGAAGACGGCGATCCGGTAGACGTTGCGTGCGTTGCGACCCGCCGTCTCGAACACCGCCAGCACCGACAGCATGGCCACGAACGTGACCATCGAGCCGATCAGCGGCCAGATGAAGTAGAGCGCCGCCTCGATGGCCGAGGCGACCACCCACATGGGCTTCGCGCCGAACCGGTCGGCGAGCCGGGCCAGCGGCAGCTGGAGCAGCACGGTCACGGCGGCGGCGATGGAGAGACCGAGGCCGACCTGTGCGCCTGTGAGCCCGACGATCTTGGTGAAGAACACCGCTGTCCCAGTGAGGAACGACCCGGTCGCGAACGCGGACAGGACGCACTGGATCGCCAGGTCCCGCTCCAGCTTGGTCGGCGGCATCATCGCTCGCCACCAACGGATCAGCATTCTCACACCTCCATGTTTATCTTGACATCAAGATACCATTGGCCGACCGATGGCTGGGCAGCCGAAAGTGACACCTCCCGGGTGAATGTTCCGCCGCGAGGTGGCACTTTCACCGGTGCACCGGTGAAAGTGCCACCCACCTCCTCAGTGGAAGAAGTGACGGGTCCCGGTGAAGTACATCGTCACGCCGGCGTCCTGGCAGGCCTTGACGGTCAGCTCGTCGCGGACGGAGCCGCCGGGCTGGACGATCGCTCGCACGCCGGCGTCGATGAGGATCTGCGGACCGTCCTCGAAGGGGAAGAAGGCGTCGGAGGCGGCCACCGACCCGGACGCCCGCTCCCCTGCGCGCTCGACGGCGAGGCGGCAGGAGTCGACGCGGTTGACCTGGCCCATGCCGATCCCGACCGAGGCCCCGTCCTGGGCCAGCAGGATCGCGTTCGACTTCACTGCACGACAGGCCTTCCAGGCGAAGGCGAGGTCGGCCAGCGTCTCCTCGGACGCCGCCTCCCCCGTCGCCAGGGTCCAGGTGGAGAAGTCGTCGCCGTCGGCGTCGACGTGGTCGACCTGCTGCACGAGCAGGCCGCCGCTGATCGTCCGCGTCTCGATCGGGTCGGGGTGCTCGTCCGGCGCGCAGACCAGGATCCGGATGTTCTTCTTCCCCTGGAGGATCTCGACCGCGCCCTCGTCGTACGCCGGCGCCACGATCACCTCCGTGAACACCTCCGCGACCTGTTTGGCCATCTCGACCGTGACCGGGCGGTTGGCGGCGATCACGCCGCCGAACGCCGACACCGGGTCGCAGGCGTGCGCGCGCCGGTGGGCCTCGGCGACGTCGGAACCGACCGCGAGGCCGCACGGGTTGGCGTGCTTGATGATCGCCACCGCCGGCTCGTCGAAGTCGTGGGCCGCCCGGCGGGCCGCGTCGGTGTCGACGTAGTTGTTGTACGACATCTCCTTGCCGTGCAGCTGCTCGGCGCCGGCGAGCCCGCCGGTGCCGTCGGCGTACAACGCTGCGGCCTGGTGAGGGTTCTCGCCGTAGCGGAGCACGGCGGACTTCGTGTAGGCGGCACCCGCGAAGGCCGGGAAGCCCGACTCGTCCGGGCTCAGCACCGCGCTCATCCAGGAGGCGACCGCCACGTCGTACGCCGCGGTGTGCGCGAACGCCTCGGCCGCCAGAGCCTGCCGCTGCTCGAGCGTGAAGCCGCCGTCGGCGACCGCGGTGACGACGTCGGCGTACCGGTCGGGCGAGGTGACGATGGCGACCGACGGGTGGTTCTTGGCCGCCGCGCGCACCATCGACGGCCCGCCGATGTCGATCTGTTCGACGCACTCGTCGGACGAAGCGCCGGACGCGACGGTCTGGCGGAACGGGTAGAGGTTGGAGACCACCAGGTCGAACGGCTCGACGCCGAGGTCGGCGAGCTGGGCCACGTGGGCGTCGAGTCGACGGTCGGCCAGGATCCCCGCGTGCACCTTGGGGTGCAGGGTCTTGACCCGGCCGTCCAGGCACTCGGGGAAGCCCGTCAGGTCCTCGACCTTGGTGACAGGCAGCCCGAGGCCCTCGATCAGCGACGCCGAGCCGCCGGTGGAGACCAGCTCCACGCCGGCGTCGTGCAGGGCCCGGGCGAGGTCCTCCAGCCCGGTCTTGTCGTACACGGAGACGAGGGCTCGGCGGATGGGGATGCGGGTCACGGACAGCTCCTTGATGCTTCGGGAGGAGAGCACCCAGGCGGACGATGCTCTCGGCGTCACTTCCCGGTGGTGCCCCACCCGCGCCAGTCGTGTGCCCTCAGCCTAGTAGCCGCACCGTCCGGCCGTCGATCCGCCAGCCGCCTCGAGCCATGGCCGCCACGGAGTCGACGAGGATGCGGCGCTCCTCGGTCTTGATCCGCTCGTGGAGGGACTCCTCCGTGTCCTCGTCGAGGACCGGCACGGCGGCCTGCGCGACGATCGGCCCGGTGTCGACGCCGCCGTCGACGAAGAAGAGCGTGCAGCCGGTGACCTTGACGCCGTACTCCAGCGCGTCCCGCGCGCCATGCATCCCCGGGAAGCTGGGGCACAGCGCCGGGTGGGTGTTGACGGTCGGGAACCGCTCGAAGAACCCGGGCGCCACGAGCTTCATGAACCCGGCCAGCACGACCAGGTCCGGCTCGTACGACGCCACGTCGGCGAGCAGGGCGTCGTCCCAGGCCTCGCGGTCGGGATGGTCCGTGAGCCGCTGCACGAACGTCGGCACACCGGCCCGGCCCGCGCGCGCCAGGCCCTCGATGCCGTCCCGGTCGGCGCCGACGGCGACCACGTCGTACTCGTGGCCGGGTGCGGCGTCCAGGAGGGCCTGGAGGTTGGTGCCCGAGCCGGAGACGAGGACGACGATCCGCACGGGCAGACTCTCTCAGGTCGCGCGGCGCCGCTGCCAGGCGGTCATGACCACGGCACCCGCCAGGCCGCCGAGCCCGAAGGCCGTCACGGCATGGATGAGCGCGTCGAAGGCGAACGGCCCGAGGTCGACCATCCGCCCCGGCCCGACCGCTCCCCCGGTGCGGGCCAGCAGGAAGCCGAGGACCACCCCGGCCGTGATCCCGCCGGCACAGCCGCGGATCGCGGCCTCGCTCCAGCTCGTCGTGGGGCGGCTGCGCTGCGCCCAGGCGGTGGCCACCGCGGCGACCACGATCGGGACCGCCATCAGCCACGAGGTCCACCCCGGGGTGGGTCCACCGTCCGGGAGGGCGGCGAACAGCGGGAAGACCGGCAACGGCCCGAGGACCACGGCGGTCGGGGTCACGAGCGTGTGGGTGCCGACCATGAAGCCCGGCCCTAGCAGGTAGGACCCCGCGAAGCCCATGGCGTTCGGCAGCACGAGCAGGCTCAAGGCCAGGAACAGCGCCGTCTCGCCCCCCGAGAGGTGCAGCTCCGAGAGCACGTTCGCGGCGGTGGAGAGGTCCAGCACCAGCGCGGCCACGAAGGTCACCAGCGAGGTCAGCAGGAAGGCCAGCAGGACCGAGCGCGCGGTCGCGGCCGCGGCTCGTACGCCGCCGGGCACGAACGCCGCCCAGATCGCGAGCCGCCCGGAGCCGACCGCGATCGCGGGGCCGGCGACCACCAGGGACAGGACGAGCGTCCAGAAGACCGCGCGGGCGCCGCTCGGCGCGGTCGCGGCGGTGCCGGCCAGCTGGGTGGTCACGAGCACCACCGCTGCGTACCCACCGGCGAAGGCGGCGGTGGCCAGGGCGACCGTCCAGTCGCGGGCGCCGTCGGCGATGGCGTCGGCGTCCGGACCGTGACCCGAGACCGAGTCGCCGACCCGGGAGGCGAGCCGCCACATCGTCCAGCCGCAGATCACCGTGAGCAGGAGCGGGACGGCCGTGATCGCGACTCCTGGCCCGACCGCGCCGGAGCTGACCGGCACGTGCACCCCGGAGCCGTGGGCGAGCAGCCAGGCCAGCGCCCCAGCGCGAAGCCCGTCGCGCGGCGCGCCGTGCACCCCGGCGTCGGTGACGAACCATCCGGTCACGCCCACCGCGAGGCACACGATCAGCACCGAACCGGCGGCTGCCGCACCGCCCAGGGCGGCGGTCAGGGCGAGTGGCCGCCGGTGCCGCGGGTCGTCGGCCGGACGCATCCCGAGGCGTCCGGGTGAGGTGGCGGGCCGGCCGGTGAGCAAGGAAGTCATCGCCTGCCCATCATCGCCACGGGTGGCGTGGTTCCGGGTCTGCCACGCCGGGTTCGGGGCGAGGTGGCGGCCCGACTCGGTGCACCGGCGCCGATTGCGTAGCCTTGACCGGTCATGGCGAGCACTCCGGAGGGCGACGACTTCGACGCGTTCTACAAGGACGCGCGCTCGCGCCTGCTCCTGCAGACCTACGCCCTCACCGGGGACCTGCGGGCGTCCACCGCGGCGGTCCGCCACGGCTTCGTCGTGGCGTGGCACCACTGGGGCAAGTGGTCGCGGACCGAGGACCCGGAGCACGCCGTACGCCCCCTGTGCTGGCGCCTGGCGCAACGCCGGCACACCGGCCGGCTCTGGCGTCGCGACAAGACCGTGGGGCCCGAGGGGACCGCGACGCTCGAGGCCCTGGGGAGGCTCAGCCTGATCGAGCGACGGGTGCTGCTGCTCAACGTGCTCACCGTCAGCTCGCTGGCCGATCTCGCCCGCGAGGTCGCGCTCCCCCAGGCGGAGGCCGAGCGCACGTTGCAGCTGGCGACGTCGAAGTACGCGTTGCACCGTCAGGTGCCGACGACCGGCATCCGGGCGACGCTCGAGCCGCTGGGGCCCGTGGTCGCGGCGGCCCGCTGGCCCCGCAGCACGATCATCCGGCGTCAGGGAGCCTCCCGGCGGCGGGCGCACACCGTCGCGGGGGCGCTCGGCGCGCTGGCGATCTTCTTCGGCTCCGGGTTCGCGGTCACCAACGCCTCCTCCGACGCCCCGATCGCCGCGCCCGGGGAGGACCGCCCGGGAACCCCCCGGGCTCGGACGACGGCCCTGCCCGAGGCGGCCCTGCTCACCAGCGGCCAGGTCTCGGGGTACCTCCCGCTCCCCGGTGACGCGTCGTGGACACAGGCCACCGAGGACAGCCTCGGGCCGGACGCCAAGGCCCTCATGCCGTGCCAGCAGAGCAGCTTCGGCGGGCGGCGGCCCGAGGGCGCCCTGACGCGCGTCTTCCGGAACGGCCACGGCGGGCAGGTGGTCCAGCTGCTCCAGCGGTCTAAGTCGCCGGCCAGCGCCCGGCGGGCCTACCACCAGATCGCCGGGTGGCTCGGGCGATGCGACCAGCCGACCACCCAGCTGACGTCCACCCGGACCGTCGCCGGGGTCGGCGACGAGGCGATGCTGATCGGGCTCTGGCAGTGGGGGAAGTCGCCGCAGAGCTGGTCGGCCGGACTCGCCCGCAGCGGTGAGCTCGTCTCGGCGACGTTCACGCGGGTCCCCGCGAAGGCCGCGGCCCCGACGCCGGACCTCCAGGCCCGGCTCCTCGCGGCCTCGATCAACGGGTCCTGCACCGGTCCGTACGGCGGCCACGCCTGCGCTGGCGCTCCGCGTCTGCACACCGCACCGCCGCTCCCGGCCGCGGACAGCCCGGCGATGCTGGACGTGATCGACCTGCCCCCGATCTCCGGAGTGACGGTCTCGTGGACCGGCACCGAGGCTCAGGACGTCGCCGGCAACGCCGCGGCCACGAACTGCGACTCCACCTCCTTCACCGGCAACGGCGTCGACGGCGCCGCCACCCGGACCTTCGTCATGCCCGACACCGGGGCGCCCGACGTCTTCGGACTCACCGAGACCGTCGCCCGGGTCCGGTCCGCTCCCGGCCTCGTCGACACGATCCGCTCGAAGCTGGCCTCGTGCAGCGACGACAGCCTGGCCACCACCGTCACCAAGCTCGCCGACCAGGCCTCCGGCGGCCGCGACCTCGCGATCTGGCGGGTCACCAACGAGCTCAACAAGAAGCAGTCGTTCACGATCCTCATGGGGGTAGCCCGGGTCGGCGACGCGGTCGCCCAGGTCGGCTTCGTCCCGGCCCCGGGCTACACGATGGCCGCGGACGACTTCGTCGCCGTCGTACGCCGGGCCGCGGAGCGGGTCGCGTCCCTCCGCGACTGAGTCGCAACCAACCCGGCGGCCACGTGCGTCCCAGGGGCATGAACACTTCTCCTGGACGCACGAGCCTCGTCGTGGGGGCCCTCGTCCTCGGCCTCGTCGGCTGCGGCCCAGAGCCCGAGCCGGAGCCGGCGCCGGAGGCGACCGCGCCCCACCCGAGCCCCCCGCAGCCCTCGGTGAGCACCGAGCCCGAGCCGGGCGCACCCGTGCGGCTCGCCTTCACCCCCGACCGGTACGACGGATGGCTCAACCGCATCCCCGACGGGCTGCCCCTCGCCGCCGGCCTGCCCCGCCCGGACGGCGACGTCGAGCGATCCCATGCCCCCGTGAGCCTGCAGGCGTGCGGCCGGGAGGCGCTCGGGAAGCGGGACGCCGTCGATTCCCGGTCGGTCACCGCGACCGGCCCCGAGTTCGCCGATCAGCACGCCCTCCTGCTCTTCGCCGACGACCGCGCCGCAGCCGGCTACCTCGACCGTGCCCTGACCCGGGTCCAGGGCTGCCCCACCGAGACCCACGGCACCACCACCTGGTCGCTGTCGGTCCGCCCTGGCCGCTCGGGCTTCCTGGCCCTCCGCACGTACGCCGACGGCGGGCAGGTCGTGCCGGGCGCCGACTGGTGGGAGGTGTCCCGGACCGGGAACGTCGTGCTGGTCACAGGCATGGGCGGGGAGTACCTGCCCGACACCGTCCGCCAGGGCATCCGGCAGCACCGCGCGCGGCTGCGCCCGCTGGTCCGGTCGCTCTGCGCCTTCGCACCGGGCGGTTGTCCGGTCGACGAACCCGACGTCGCCGAGGACTTCCCGCTGGCGGCGGGCTATCCGGGACGACGAGGACGCCGAAGGACCCGGATACGGCCTGGAAGGTCCCTCACGAGCCCTGCCGCTGGACGACTTCCGGCTCTGCGACGACCGCTCGCACCTGCCGAACCCGAAGGACGGCCTCGGTGCGTCGTGGAGCAACGTCGAGGACTTCCGTGACCGGCACCTGCTCACGTTCCGCGACGCCGCGGCCGCCAGCGACTGGATCAGTCGGTTGCGCGCCTTCTGGGCCGCCTGCCCGCGCGAGCCGACGGGCGCCGGGTTCGTCGGGCTCCAGACACTTCGGCGTACCGCGGTCGGCGGTGAGTCCTGGGCGTTGGTCCGACACTTCCGCTACCACGACGCTCCCGGCATCGGTCTGGTCGTGATCCAGGTCGTCCGGCTCGGCCGAGCGGTCCTGGTCGACCAGGTCTCCAACGAGGGCGGCGCCGGCCCGGAGCTGGAGGCGGAGGTCTCCGGGGTGCTTGACGGGATGACGAAGGCGAGCCGCACTGTGGTTGCGGCGATGTGCGTCTACACCGCGGCCGGATGCCCGAAATCGCGCTGACCCGGCAGAACCGTTCTGCCGGGTCAGCGCAATTTCTGACAGTTCAGCTGTTCTGCAGGATCTCCCGCATGAGCTGGGCGGTCTCCGAGGGGGTCTTGCCGACCTTCACGCCGACCGCCTCGAGGGCCTCCTTCTTGGCCTGCGCCGTGCCCGAGGAGCCGGAGACGATGGCGCCGGCGTGGCCCATCGTCTTGCCCTCGGGAGCGGTGAAGCCCGCGACGTAGCCGACGACCGGCTTGGTCACGTGGTCCTTGATGTAGGCCGCTGCGCGCTCTTCCGCGTCACCACCGATCTCACCGATCATGACGATCGCCTGGGTGTCGGGATCGTTCTCGAACGCCTCGAGCGCGTCGATGTGGGTGGTGCCGATGATCGGGTCACCACCGATGCCGATCGCGGTGGAGAAGCCGAAGTCCCGCAGCTCGAACATCATCTGGTAGGTCAGCGTGCCGGACTTCGACACCAGGCCGATCGGACCCTTGCCCGCGATGGTGTGCGGCGTGATGCCGGCCAGCGACTCCTCGGGCGTGATGATGCCGGGACAGTTCGGCCCGATCATCCGGGTCGACTTGCCGTCCAGGTAGGCCCAGACCTCGGCGCTGTCCTGCACCGGCACGCCCTCGGTGATGACGACCAGCAGGCCGATGCCCGCGTCGATCGCCTCGAGGCAGGCGTCCTTCGTGAAGGCCGGGGGCACGAAGACGACCGACACGTCGGCTCCGGTCTCCTTCATCGCCTCCTCGACGCTGCCGAAGACGGGCAGCTCCTGGCCGCCGAGCTCGACCGAGGTGCCGGCCTTGCGGGCGTTGACGCCGCCGACGATGTTGGAGCCCGCCTCGACCATCAGGGTGGTGTGCTTGGAGCCCATCCCGCCCGTCATGCCCTGGACGATGATCTTGGAGTCCTTGTTCAGGTAGATGCTCATCTGTTCGCTTCCGTCCTCAGCCGTTCGCCAGCTCGGCGGCCTTGTCGGCCGCGCCGTCCATGGTGTCGACCTGGGTGACCAGGGGGTGGTCCAGCTCGTCGAGGATCGCCCGGCCCGCGTCGACGTTGTTGCCGTCGAGACGTACGACGAGCGGCTTGGTCGCCTCGTCGCCGAGGATCTCCAGGGCGCCCTTGATGCCGTTGGCGACCTCGTCACAGGCGGTGATGCCGCCGAAGACGTTCACGAAGACGCTCTTGACCTGCTCGTCGCCCAGGATCACGTCGAGGCCGTCGGCCATCACCTGGGCGTTCGCGCCGCCACCGATGTCGAGGAAGTTGGCCGGCTTCACGCCGCCGTGCTCCTCACCGGCGTACGCCACGACGTCGAGGGTCGACATGACCAAGCCCGCGCCGTTGCCGATGATGCCGACCTGGCCGTCGAGCTTGACGTAGTTGAGGCCCTTGTCCTTGGCCTTCGCCTCGAGCGGGTCCTCCTCGTCGCGGATCTCGAACTGCGCGTGGTCCTCGTGCCGGAAGTCGGCGTTGCCGTCGAGGCTGACCTTGCCGTCGAGCGCCTCGAGCTTGTCGCCCTCGAGCCGGGCCAGCGGGTTGACCTCCACCAGGGTGGCGTCCTCCTCGACGAAGACCTGCCACAGGGCCTTGACCAGGGCGATCGCCTGGTCCCGCAGCACGGCGGGGAACTCAGCCTCGTCCACGATCGCGGCGGCCTTGTCGTCGTCGACGCCGACGCCCGGGTCGATGCTGATCTTCTTGACCGCGTCGGGGTTGGTCTTCGCGACCTCCTCGATCTCGACGCCGCCCTCGACGGAGGCGATGCAGAGGTAGGAGCGGTTCGACCGGTCGAGCAGGAACGAGAAGTAGTACTCCTCCACCGGCGGGGTCGCCGGCACCACGAGCACGCGGTTGACCGGGAGGTCCTTGATGGTCAACGCCAGGATCTGCTCGGCGTACTGCTCGGCCTCCTCCGGCGTCTTGGCGATCTTCACGCCGCCGGCCTTGCCTCGACCTCCGGCCTTGACCTGCGCCTTGATCACGGTGACCCCACCGATCTCCTCAGCAGCGGCCCGGGCCTCGGCAGCCGTCTCCACGGTCTTGCCCAGGGTCACGGCGACGCCGTGCTTGGCGAAGAGCTCCTTCGCCTGAAACTCCATCAGATCCACAGCAGATCCAGTCCTTCACGTTCGACGAGTGCGACGGGGCCTCCACCGACTGGACGGCCCCTCGGCACCTTAGACCTGTGTCGCGGGTCACGACGACCGGGGGCGGGCCCGTGGGACCGCCCGAGGGACCGGCCGTAGTCACTCCGCGAAGTGCTCGGCGACCCAGCCGGTGATGTCCGTGGTGGTCGCGCCAGGGGTGAAGACCTTGGCGACGCCGGCCGCCTCGAGGACGGGGATGTCCTCCTCCGGGATGATCCCGCCGCCGAAGACGACGATGTCGGCGGCGTCCCGCTCCCGGAGCAGCTCGACCAGCCGCTTGAAGAGCGTCATGTGGGCACCCGACAACACGGACAGGCCGACCAGGTCGGCGTCCTCCTGGATCGCGGTCTCCACGATCTGCTCGGGGGTCTGGTGCAGACCCGTGTAGATCACCTCGTGACCGGCGTCCCGCAGCGCGCGCGCCACGATCTTCGCACCCCGGTCGTGCCCGTCGAGACCGGGCTTGCCCACGACGACACGGATCCGGGGACTACTCATGAGCGCAGGGTATCGCTCGTGGCGTTGGTCACGTCGGTGGGGGAAACCGACCCCTCACACGTGTGAGGTGTGGCAGTGTCGACTCGCAGTGGACGGAGGGATTTCCCTCGTCGTGACCTTTCCGTTACTGTCTCGGATCGTCTCGCTTTTCGCCCTTACCGCCCCCGAGGAACCAGGAGACACGTCTCGTATGGGTAGTCACCGCGCCCCTAGCAGGGCTCCGCGTCGCGCCTCGCGCAACGCAATCCCGGTGACCCCGCAGACGACTCGTCCCACCTCGGCGGCACCCGGTCGTCGGATCGCGGCGAAGCCCGAGAAGGTGGCGCGCGCCGCCAAGCCCGTGGCCGGCAAGCGCGCGGCGTCCCGGCACTCCGGCTCGCGCGGCAAGCTCTTCCGCGCTCTTCCCTCACTACCCGCGCTCGGCGGAGTCGCCGCGCTGGTGATCGCCATGGGTGGGGCACTGCAGGCGCCGACGGAGCTGGTCAGCCACGACCGCGGCGTCCTCCAGGCCAACGCCCTCAGTGGCAGCACCGCGGCCTCGAGCAGCGACCTGTTGTCGAACCGGACGGGGATCTCCCGGGACTCCCGGCGCGACGCCCTCTCCGACAGCGCCGACCAGGACCTCGTGGCCGCGGCCGAGCAGCAGACCCGGCAGCGCAACGCGCAGCTGGCGAAGTTCGCCTCCCAGGTCGAGCAGCAGTCGAAGAAGATGGCGCTCAACCTGTGGGTGGCGCCGACCGACCCGATCGTCCTGACCGCCCGGTTCGGCGAGTACGGCCTCTGGTCCGGTTACCACACGGGTCTGGACTTCAACGGCAACACCGGCGACCCGATCTACGCGATCACCGGCGGCGTGGTCACGTCGGCGTCGTACGACGGGTCGTACGGCAACAAGACCGTCGAGACGCTGCCGGACGGCACCGAGCTCTGGTACTGCCACCAGAACGAGTTCAACGTCTCGGTCGGCGACACGGTCCGCCCGGGCCAGCTGATCGGCTACATCGGCTCGACCGGGCACGTGACCGGCTCCCACCTGCACGTCGAGGTCCGCCCCGGCGGCGGTGACCCCGTCGACCCGTACCCCGCGCTCGAGCTGCACGGCGTCGACCTTCCCTGAGCGACTCGCTCAGAGCTTCTCCACCGGGGCGTAGCGCAGGAGCAGGCGCTTGACGCCCTCGGAGCCGAAGTCGATCGAGGCGACGGCCTTCTCCGCCACGCCCTCGAGCGCGACGACGGTGCCGAGCCCGAACGAGTCGTGGGTGACCCGGTCCCCCGGCGCCAGCGAGGGGACCTCCCGCTCCTGCTTGGCCTTCGACGCCGCGTCGACCCGCAGCGCGGCGCTGGAGAAGTTGCGGCGCCCGGCCGCCGTCGGCAGCCCCAGCCGAGAGCCCGACCCCAGGTCGGGGCGGCGCCAGGACGCCATGTCGTCCGCGGTACGCCGCCACTCGACGAGGTCGACCGGCAGCTCGGACAGGAAGCGGCTGGCCGGGTTGTGCGCCGGCGCGCCCCAGGCGGAGCGCACGACCGCTCGGGAGACGTAGAGCCGCTGCTGGGCCCGGGTCAGGCCGACGTAGGCCAGCCGACGCTCCTCCTCCAGCTCGGGCCGGTCACCCAGCGAGCGCGAGTGCGGGAAGACGCCTTCCTCCAGACCGGTGAGGAAGACGACCGGGAACTCCAGGCCCTTCGCGGTGTGCAGGGTCATCAGCGTGACCATGCCCGGGTCGTCATCGGCCTCCCCGTCGGGGGCGTCCGGGATCTGGTCGCTGTCGGCGACCAGGGCGACCCGCTCCAGGAAGTCGCCGAGCGTCGCCGACACCAGGCCCGCCTCGACCAGCTCGGGGTCGGCTGACGGCCCCGCGACGGGGTCGTCGGCGAACTCGCGCGCGACGGCGACGAGCTCGGCGAGGTTCTCCACCCGGGTGGCGTCCTGCGGGTCGTCGGAGGCCTCGAGCTCGGCGAGGTAGCCGGTGCGGTCGAGGACGGTCTCGAGGACCACGTCGGCACGCTCGTCGGCGTCCACCATCGACTGGAGCTCCTCGACCAGGCCGACGAAGCCCTCGATCGCCTTGAGCGACCGGGTCGCCAGGCCGGGGGCGTCCTTGGCCCGGCGCAGTGCCTCCCAGAAGGTGATCTGGTCGCGGAACGCGAGGTTCTGCACGCACTCGACCGCGCGGTCGCCGATACCGCGCTTGGGGGTGTTGAGGACACGCCGCAGCGAGATCTCGTCCTCCGGGTTGACCAGCATCCGGAGGTAGCCGAGGGCGTCGCGAACCTCGCGCCGCTCGTAGAAGCGCACTCCGCCGACGACGCGGTAGGGCTGTCCGGTGCGGATGAACACCTCCTCGAACACCCGCGACTGGGCGTTGGTCCGGTAGAAGACCGCGACGTCCCCGGCGCGGACGCCCGAGGAGTCACCGAGCTCGTCGATCTCCCGGCTGACGAAGCGCGCCTCGTCGTGCTGGTCGTCCGCGACGTAGCCGATGATCGGGGTGCCGACCCCGGCGTCGGACCACAGCCGCTTGGGCGAGCGGCCGGTGTTGTTGCCGATGACGGCGTTCGCGGCGTCGAGGATGTTCTGCGTGGAGCGGTAGTTCTGCTCGAGCAGGATCGAGGTGGCGTCGGGGAAGTCCTGCTCGAAGTCGAGGATGTTGCGGATGTTGGCGCCACGGAACGCGTAGATCGACTGGTCCGCGTCGCCGACGACCATGAGCTCGCTGGGTCCAGAGACGGGCCCAGAAACAGCACCGGCGACGGCACCAGAGACGCCGTCGTCCTCGGTCAGCTCGAAGGACCCGCCGCACAGCTGGTGGATGAGCGCGTACTGGGCGTGGTTGGTGTCCTGGTACTCGTCGACCAGCACGTGCCGGAACCGCCGCCGGTAGCTCTCCCGGATGTCGGGGTGCGTCTCGAACAGGTGGACGGTGCTCATGATGAGGTCGTCGAAGTCGAACGCGTTGGCCTCGCGCAGGCGGCGCTGGTAGGTCGTGTACGCCGCGGCGTACGCCTCCTCGAAGGAGTTGCGCGCGTCCTTCGTGACGTCCTCGGGGTCGCGCAGCTCGTTCTTCTGGTCCGACATCCAGTGCAGCACCGGACCCACCTGGTAGCGGCGCGGGTCGAGGTCGAGGTCGCCCAGCACCAGCGTCATCAGGCGCTTGGAGTCGGCCGCGTCGTAGATGGAGAAATTGGACTTCATCCCCAGGTGGGCGACCTCCTTGCGGAGGATCCGCACGCAGGCGGAGTGGAACGTCGAGACCCACATGATCCGCGCCCGCCGGCCGACGAGCGCCTCGACCCGCTCCTTCATCTCGGCGGCGGCCTTGTTGGTGAACGTGATCGCCAGGATCGAGCCCGGGTGGGCCTTCCGCTCGGCCACCAGCCAGGCGATCCGGCGGGTGAGCACCCGGGTCTTGCCCGAGCCGGCTCCGGCGACGACGAGCAGCGGCGCGCCCTGGTGCACGACGGCGGCCCGCTGCGGCTCGTTGAGGCCCTCGAGGAGCTCCTCGGCCGTCGGCAGTCGTCGCGGGGCCGACTCCTGGGGCTCATCGATGTTCAGGCCGGGCAGTGTGCTCATCTCGGGGCCGAGCCTAGTTGGCCGATCCGACACCACGAGAGGCCGACCGGGTGAAGCCGGGCCGGACTCGCGGGCACTAGGTTTCCGTCATGGCCGAGGAATCGCGTACCGAGAAGCTCAACCGGAAGTGGCAGGACCAGCTCCAGGAGCTCCGCGTCATGCAGACCGGCGCCCAGCTGACCGCCGGCTTCCTGCTCACCCTGCCGTTCCAGCAGCCCAGCTTCGGCCACCTGAGCGACTTCCAGAAGGGGCTCTACCTGGCGCTCGTCGCCCTCGCGGGCTTCACCGTCCTGTCCGTCGTCGCCCCCGTCGCGGTGCACCGGCGCCTGACCGGTGAGGACATCAAGGAGCGGGTCGTCGTCACCGCGCACAAGTGCCTCCGAGTGGCGATGCTGTGCCTGGCCCTGCTGGTGTCGGGGATGCTCACCTTGATCTTCAGCGTGGTCCTGTCGACGACCACCGGCGTCGTCGTGGGCGTGATCAGCCTCCTGATGGCCGGTGGCCTCCTGGTGGTGCTGCCCCGGCTGCTGTCCCGCGACGACGACTGATCAGAGCAGCCGGCGGTCGCTGGCCCACCGGGACAGCTCGTGCCGGGACGACAGCTGGAGCTTGCGCAGCACGTTGCTCATGTGGGTCTCGACGGTCTTCACCGAGATGAAGAGCTCCTTGGCGACCTCCTTGTACGCGTAGCCGCGTGCGATCAGCCGCATGACCTCGCGTTCGCGCTCGCTCAGCCGGTCGAGGTCCTCGTCGACGTCCGCGACCGCGATCGAGCCCGCGAAGGCGTCCAGGACGAAACCGGCCAGCCGCGGGCTGAACACCGCGTCCCCCTCGGAGACCCGCGTGATCGCGTCGACCAGCTCCTCCCCGGTGATGGTCTTGGTCACGTACCCGCGCGCGCCCCCACGGATGGTGCCGATGACGTCCTCGGCGGCGTCGGACACGGAAAGCGCCAGGTAGCGCGTGTCCGGTGACTTGGCACGGCGCATGACCTCGGCGCCACCGCCACCGGGCAGGTGGACGTCGAGCAGGACCACGGCCGGCCGGGCCTGCTCGATCGCGGCGACGGCCGAGTCCACGTCCTGACCCTCGCCGACGATCGTCACCCGGTCGGGGGCTGCTGCCAGCTCCCCGCGCACTCCGGAGCGGAACATCGCGTGGTCGTCGACGAGCACCACCGAGACGGGCGCAGTCATGAGGACTCCTTCTTGGCTCTACGAATTCTTGGACAGTGACAGGCGCACCTCGGTGCCCTCCCCTGGGGTCGAGCGGATGTCGGCCCTTCCGCCGTGGCGGACCATGCGGTCGATGATGGAGTGACGGATGCCGAGCCGTTCGGCCGGGGCCTCGACCGCCGTGTCGAAGCCGGCCCCGCGGTCCCGGACGAACACCTCGGTCTGCTGGTCGCCGATCTCGGCGTACACGTCGACGCGCGGGACGCCCGCGTGCTTGGCGGCGTTCGTCACCGCCTCGCCGGCCGCGGCCACGATCGGCCGCAGCTCCTCGTTCAGCTCGGTGTCGCCCACGGTGACCACGTCGACGCTGACGCCGCGGGCGTCCTCGATCTCGGCGGCCATCCGGCGCAGGGCCCGGGCCACGGTGGTCTCGTCGGCCCGCTCACCGGCGTACAGCCAGGACCGCAGGTCGCGCTCCTGGCTCCGGGCGAGCTGGGCGACCGCGGCGGAGTCCCCGGCGTTCTTCTGGATCAGCGCAAGGGTCTGGAGCACGGAGTCGTGCAGGTGGGCGGCCATGTCGGCGCGCTCCTCGGTGCGGACCCGCTCGCCGCGCTCCGCCGCGAGATCCTCGATCAGCGAGCGCACCCAGGGACTGATGACGAGGCCGAGTCCGACGAGCGCCAGCAGACCCACCATGACGCCCTGGCCGAGCGGGCCGCCACGGCCGCTCAGGACGGCGAACAGCACCAGGGCCAGCACCAGCAGCGTGATGCCGCCGAAGACCCGCAGGTACGCCGGGAAGCCGCCGCGGCCGAACACGACGCGCCGGATGCTCAGGCGACCGCCCGCGTCGAGCCACTGGTCCCGCTGGGAGGCGTCGGCCTGGCGCCACAGCAGGATCAGCCCGGCTCCCCCGACCACCAACGGCCAGAGCCACGCACCGCCGCCGAAGAGGGCCTGGACCACGAACACCACGCCGAGTGCCACCGCTCCGAGCGCGACCACCGGGCCGAGGTCCACCCACCGGGAGCGGCCACCGGGACGCATGCCCCGACGGGTCGCGGCGGCCAGCCCGGGTGGCAGGTCGCTGTCGAGGGGCGGGGCGGCGGGGAGGAACAGCCAGAGACCGGCGTACAGGGCGATGCCGAACCCGCCCATGGCGGCCAGGACGACGAACCCCACCCGGACCCAGAGCGGGTCGAGCGCGAGATGGCGCGCGACGCCGGCGGCGACCCCGCCGATCATCGGCGAGGTCGTGTCGCGGTAGGCCCGGCGGAACTCGTGCTCCACGGGGGCGGGGTGTGCGCTCATCGTGCAGCAATCGTGACACGCTCGGGGCGGGTCAACCATGAGGTGCAGCCCTGAGCGGACCCTGAGTCCGGGCCAGGTCTGCGGCCGGGGAGACCCGGGTTCGATCAGGGGCGATCCCGATGGTGGTCGGGTCGCCGATCCGCGACGGTTGAGGACATGACGACGACACCCAGCTCCCCCACGGACGCCCCGGAGGGCGCAGCTCCTCACGGGGACCCCCACGACGGTCACGACGACCGGCCGCGGGTCTCCCGCGACGACATCACCGACCTCAGCCGCCTGCGCCGTACGGTGTGGCCGAACCGCAAGATCGGCGGCGTGGCCGGCGGTCTCGCCCGGCACCTCGACGTCGATCCGCTGCTCGTGCGCGTGCTCCTCGTGGTCCTCGCACTCTTCGGTGGCGCCGGCCTGGTGCTCTACCTCGCCCTGTGGCTCTTCGTGCCCGAGGAGTACACCGGCCGCGCGGTGATCGGCACCCGCGACGACACCCGCAAGGTGCTGCTGATCGTGGCCGGTGTCATCGCCCTGGTCTGCCTCACGGGCGCGACGTTCAACGACGCCTCCCTCTGGCCGCTGGTGGTGGTCGCCGGTGGCGCCCTGGTGTTCCTCCTGCTGCGTGAGCGCCGAGGGGCTGACCAGGACGAGTCGCCGCGCCCGGGCAAGCCGGAGCCCGCCTGGTCCGGCAGCACGGCGTACGGGAGCTCGATGACCGGCTGGGTCGGGGACGACCAGGCGACGACGACCACCACGGCCCCGACGGCCGAGACGTACGCCGGAGGCGGCGGGCAGCCGCCGTACGGGGAACCTCGCGCCGCGTCGTACCCCCGGCGGCCGACCGACCCGCGCCGCCGCGGGCCGATCCTGTTCTGGTGGGCGCTCGCGACGATCGCGGTCGTCCTCGGCAGCCTCAGCATGATCGACATCGCCGGGGCCGACCTGCCCCCGAGCACCTACCCGGCCACCGCGCTGGCGATCATCGCGGCCGGCCTCCTGCTCGGCGCCTTCTGGGGTCGGGCCGGCGGACTGATCTTCCTCGGCTTCGTGGCCCTCGTCGGGACCGCCGGCGCGACGGCCGCCGACCGTTTCACCGACGTGACCCGGCACGTACCGACCTCGGCCTCGATGGTCCAGGACCGCTACCGGATCGGCGGGGGGACCCTGCTGCTCGACCTGTCGCAGGTCAGCGACCCCGCCCGCCTCGACGGCCGGCAGATCCACGTCACCGGTGGCGCCGCCCAGCTGGTGATCGTCGTCCCGGACGAGCTCGACGTCGCCGCGGAGGCCGTCATCGACGGGCCGGGCGAGGCAGTCGTCTTCAACCAACGGGACGGCAACCTCGGGCTGAACGTCACCGGCGAGCGCGACGTCCAGGACGAGGCCGGGCAGCTCGAGATCCATGCCGAGATCCACCTCGGGGAGATCGACATCATCACCCCCGCTGAGTACGCCCTCAACGACTACGGCACGAAGGACTGATCGACATGAGTACCGACCTCTCCCCCGAGACCGACGCCCCCCGCCCGAGCGGGCGGCACCCGGTCAGCATCGGACACCTGGTCATGGGCCTGGTCTTCGCCTGCTTCCTCGCCCTGTGGGCGATCGTGCAGTTCACCGACATCAGCTCGCGCGACCTCAGGTTCCTCCTGCCGGTGCCCTGGATCGCCGGCGGAGCCGTGGGCATGATCGCGCTCGCGATCCGGGACCGCCGTCGTCTCCGCGCCGGTGGCTGGGACCCGCGCGTCTGAGCGAGTCGGGTCCCCTCCCCCGTCCCGGCACCATCGCCTAGCCTCGCCGGCATGACGCAGATCAGCCTGGGCGCCCTGCGGGGGCAGCCCGTCGACGACCGACCCGACCTGATCCCCGACGTGGTCCGTGAGGCCCTCGCGAGCTGGCCGCACCGGGACGAGGTCGGGGTGGTCGAGATCGATCCGGCCCTGGCCGACACCGCCGCGCTCAACGCGGCCTACGACCTGCCCGTCACCGCCAGCGCGAACTGCGTCGTGGTCGGCGGCAGGCGCAACGGCGAGGAGCGGGTCGCGGCGTGCGTCGTCCGGGCAGACACCCGCGCGGACGTCAACGACCGGGTCAAGCGCCTCCTGGACGTGCGCAAGGCCTCGTTCCTCTCCCAGGACCGAGCGGTCGAGGAGTCGGGGATGGAGTACGGCGGCATCAACCCGATCGGTCTCCCGTCCAGCTGGCGGCTGCTGCTCGACGGACGGGTCCACGACATCGAGGTCGCCCTCATCGGCTCCGGCGTACGCCGGTCCAAGCTGCTCGTCCCCGGCCGACTGCTCGCCGAGCTGCCGGGCGCGGAGGTCGTCGCCGACCTGGCCCGCTGAGCCCTCCGGGCGCGCAGAGGGGCGGCCACCACGTTGCCGTGGTGGCCGCCCCGTCAGCTCTTCTGGATCAGAGGCTGTTCCTGCGGCGGCGGCCGACGACGACCAGGCCGAGCCCGGCACCGATCATCAGCAGCCACAGCGGGCTCCCGCCCGAGCTGCCCTGCGTCGGGCTGGCGGGCAGCGTGCCCAGACCGGCCTCGACCTGGGTCGGGACGGTGGCCTGCTCACCCTTCACCTCGGGCGTGCCCGGGTTGTGGTTGCCGTGGTGGCCATGGTGCCCCTGCTCGCCCTCCACCTCGACACAGCCCAGGTCCACGAGCTCCTGCGCGGTGTAGGCGGTGAAGGTGTCGTTCTCGGTCACGGGGCCGGTCTCGTCACCGAGCTCCCACTCCCGAGTGACCAGGTTCCACACAGACGGCGTGGTGTACACGTCGTCCCAGCTGTGGACGCCACCGAGCTTGCAGGACTGCTCGCTCTGGTGAACCACCCGCTCCTCGGGCGCCGGCTGGTCGGGAGCGCACTGGTCGAAGTACTCCTGGTCATCGAGCGCTTCGATCGTGTAGGGCACGTCCTTGGTCTTCAGGCCGCCCGGGAACCGGTGGTTCACGACCGCGGTGAACGTGGCCGTGTGGTCGCCCACCGTCTGGTCGAGCACCCCACCGTTGCTGGTCAGCGTCGCGAAGCTGAGTCCGGAGACCGCAGCGGTCCCGGCCGAGTCACAGCCCGGGTCGGTGACCACGACGTCAGCCGCGGCGTCCTTGAGCGCGCACTGGTCGCTGTCGGCGTCGATCGGACCGGCGATGGTGTACGGCACGTCCTTGGTCTTGGACCCGCCGGGGAACCGGTGGTTCGGCGAGCGCCGTGAACGTCGCGGTGTGCGAGCCGACGCTCTGGTCGAGCAGACCGAGGTTGCTGGTCAGCGTCGCGAAGCTCAGACCGGAGACCGCAGCGGTGCCGGCCGAGTCACAGCCGGGGTCGGTGACCACGACGTCAGCCGCCGCGTTCTTGACCGCGCACTGGTCGCTGTCAGGGTCGGTCGGACCCGCAATGGTGTACGGCGCGTCCATGGTCTTCGAGCCATCGGCGAACCGGTGGTTCGTCGCCGCGGTGAACGTCGCGGTGTGCGAGCCGACGCTCTGGTCGAGCACCCCACCGTTGCTGGTCAGCGTCGCGAAGACTGAGACCCGTGACCGACGCGACGCCGGCCGAGTTGCAGCCCGGGCTCGGAGACCGAGACGCCAGCCGCCGCGTTCTTGACCGCGCACTCGTCGCTGTCGGCGCTGATGGGACCCGCGATCGTGTAGGGCACGTCCTTGGTCTTGGAACCGCCGGGGAACCGGTGGTTGACAGCCGAGGTGAAGGTCGCAGTGTGCGGCCCCACGGTCTGGTCCAGCACCCCGCCGTTGCTGGTCAGCGTCGCAAAGCTCAGACCCGTGACCGTCGCGGTACCGGCCGAGTTGCAGGTCGGGTCAGTGACGTCGACCCCAGCGGCTGAGTCCTTGACGGCGCACTCGTCGCTGTCGGCGCTGATGGGACCCGCGATCGTGTAGGGCACGTCCTTGGTCTTGGAACCGCCGGGGAACCGGTGGTTGGCAGCCGAGGTGAAGGTCGCAGTGTGCGGCCCCACGGTCTGGTCGAGCACCCCGCCGTTGCTGGTCAGCGTCGCAAAGCTCAGACCCGTGACCTGAGCGGCACCGGCCGAGTTGCAGGTCGGATCGGTCACCGAGACGTTGGCTGCGGCGTCCTGCCCGGCGCACTGGTCGCTGTCGGGGTCGATCGGTCCGGCGATGGTGTAGGTCACTGTCTTGGTCTTGCTGCCGTCCGCGAACCGGTGGTTCGGGTCCGCGGTGAACGTGGCGGTGTGAGGTCCGACACCCTGGGCGAGCACTCCGCCGTTGCTGGTCAGCGTCGCGTGCTGCACACCGTTGACGACCGCGCTGCCGGCCGAGCCGCACACCGGGTCGATCACATTGACACCCGCGGCTGCGTCCTTCGCAGCACAGCTGTCGTGGTCCGCGCCCAGGGGGCCGGCGAGGGCGGCGTTGTTGACGGTGCGGGCAGTGGAGCCACCGTCGGTCCACTGGTGACCGGCCACAGGAAGAGCGGTCACGGTGGCCTGGGCAGCTGTCTTGGGACCGGTGAGGCCGGACGCCGGACCGGTGAAGGTGACGTTCGAGCCGGAGTAGGTCAGCACCGCGCCGGTGTTGCAGGTCGGCTGGCTGATGCTCTTGGTGAACGACGCGTCCCTCGAACAGTTGGACCAGTCGAAGCCCTCGACGCGGGTGTCAGCCGCCACGCCGTAGTTGTCGGAGAACACCACCTTGGACGACCACCACGGGCCGTTCGCCGCGTTGGTGCCGCTGAACGTCGACTTGGCGTGGTTGAGGGTGAAGGTCTCGGTGCCGGCGGCGCCGGACACGTTCTTCACGAAGGTCCACCCCGCGGTGCTCGAGCCAGCGTTGCCGGTCTGACCGTAAAGGCCCGACCGTTGGTAGAGCTTGCCTGTGGCGGTGCCATTGGACCAACCAACGGTGTAGGTCACCGATGCGGTCTGTGAGTCCACGCAGGACCCCGAAGCGTGGATGTTGCCGACGTGTGCTGATGCCGGCGCGGCAACGAGCACCACACCGGTGAGCACCACGGCGAGCGCCAGGAACAACTGGCGCACCGTACGGAACAAAGTCATGGGAAGTCCCCCTCTAGATGGCACCGAACGGCGCCGACGGCTCTACAGAGGTGACGCTAGGGCCGACTGGAGGCCCCCAGAACCAAAGTGGTCTAGTTGTGGAGGAACTGGGTAGCAGCCGTTACCAAGTTGTTCCTGGGACGAAGGGGTTACGGCGCTTTGTCGCAGGTCAGAGCCTCATTGGGTGGAGCCCCGGGCCCGTCGCGCCGGACCGTCGGAAGAGCGCGGGCCCGCGCGGGTCGCTCCCTCTCGGCACCTTCTGGGGCTCGATGCGCCTGGCCGTCATCGGCCAGCCTCCGGGTTTCCTGGAACGGCCGCCCCGGAGCTCGAGCGACCTCACGTTGCGATCGTGACAGTGGTTCTGTCACGATCGTTGGATGAAGCTCTCGATGCCCCTGATGTACGCCGGCAACCCGCGCGAGACCGCGGACCAGGTCGCGGGGCTGGAGGCGGCGGGCCTCGACACCGTCTGGGTCGCCGAGCCCTACGGCTTCGACGCGCCGACCCTCATGGGCTACCTCGCGGCGAAGACCGAGACGGTGGAGATCGGCGCCGCGATCCTCAACATCTACTCCCGCACCCCAGGCGCGCTGCTTCAGACCGCCGCCGGGCTGGACAACGTCTCCGGCGGCCGCGCGATCCTCGGGCTCGGCGCCTCCGGGCCCCAGGTGATCGAGGGCTTCCACGGCGTCAAGTACGACAAGCCGGTCGCGCGGACGAAGGAGATCATCGACATCATCCGGCGCGGCCTGCGTGGCGAGCGGGTGACCAGCGACGGTCTCTACCAGCTCCCGCTCCCGGGCGGGCTCGGCAAGCCGCTCAAGCTCCTCAACAAGCCCGAGCGCAAGGCGGTCCCGATCTACATCGCCGCCCTCGGGCCCAAGAGCGTGGAGGGAGCCGCGGAGTACGCCGACGGCTGGCTCCCGTTCCTCTTCCACCCGGAGAAGGCCCACGACGTCTGGGGAGAGCCGCTGGCGACCGGCACGGCGAACCGCCAGGCGGACCTCGCCCCGCTCGAGGTGTGCGCCGGCGGCATGCTCGCGATCGGCGAGGGGCCCGAGACCAAGGCGCTGCTGGACTTCGCCCGTCCGCTCTACGCCCTGTACGTCGGCGGCATGGGCGCCCGGGGCAAGAACTTCTACAACGAGCTGGCGTGCCGCTACGGCTACGAGCAGGAGGCCAAGGAGATCCAGGACCTCTACCTCGACGGGCACAAGCGCGACGCCGAGGCCAAGGTGCCGCTGGAGTGGCTGGAGGCCGGGAACCTCGTCGGGCCGGCGTCGTACGTCAAGGAGAGGGTCGAGGCGTTCAGGGCCGCCGGCGTGACCAACCTGCAGGTGAACCCGGCCAGCGACGACCCCGTCGCGACCATCGGTCAGCTCAAGGAGATGCTCTAGTCCCGGTCGGCCAGCGACCGGACGATCACGTCGTTGGCGGCCTGCTGGAAGGTCGCCACGACCGCCTCGAGAGTGAGCTGGCGCAGCCGGTCGACGGTCTGCTGCATGCGCTCGGCGTCCTCGGGCGAGTGCGGTTCGCGCCGGAACGGCTCGAGCACCCGGGTCCGGAGGATGTCGCTCAGCTCCTCCACCAGGCTCTCCACGTTGCTCCGGATCGTGGCCGTGGCCAGGTCGAGGCTGTCGGCGGGGATGTCGAGCTCCAGGAGCTCCATCCCGACCCGCAGCGAGGGTGAGGCCAGGAACCGGTCGCCGTCGCGCGAGATCGACGTGAGGCGCACCAGCCGCTCGATCTCCTCGTCGCTCAGCCGGCGGCCGGCGCGCTGGTCGAGCTCGCGACGGCTCAGAGGCTCCGGCGGTGTCGTGGTCCAGGACGTCATCATCGCCCGCTGGAGCGCCAGCTCCTCGACCCCGGCATCGGCCGGCACCTTCTGCAGGTAGTGGCCGATCGCCTGCAGCGTGAAGCCGTGATCCTGGAGCGCGCGGACGAGATCGAGGCGGGCCTTGTGGACGCGGTCGTAGTAGGCGACCCGCCCGCGGCGGATCGGCGGCGGGATGAGACCGAGGGTCGAGTAGTACCGCGTGGTGCGGACGGTGAGGCCCGTCGCGCTCGAGAGCTCGTCGATCGTGAGGAGGTCGTCCTCCGTAGCCGTCGTACCCATGACTGGAACAGTATCGCTGTCAGAATCCTCGCGCGGGGACCTTGAACCCTGACAGTGACACTGTCATCGTTGCTCCGGTGAGCACCCGAGCGATCTTCGAGCCCGAGCACGAGTCCTTCCGCGCAGCGGTGGGCACCTTCCTGGACCAGGAGGTCGTCCCCTTCCACGAGCAGTGGGAGGCCGACGGCATCTGCGACCGAGAGGTGTGGAAGAAGGCCGGCGCCCAAGGCCTCCTCGCCCTCCAGCTCCCCGAGGAGCACGGCGGCGGAGGCACCGACGACTTCCGCTACAACGTCGTCATCGGCGAGGAGATGACCCGCCGCGGGGTCTACGGCGCGGCGTTCCCGCTCTTCAACGACATGATCGTCCCCTACCTGGTCGCGAGCACGAACGAGGAGCAGCGAGAGCGCTGGTTCCCGGGCTTGTGCTCCGGCGAGCAGATCGCCGCGATCGCCATGACCGAGCCGGGTGCCGGCTCCGACCTGCAGGGGATCCGGACGACCGCGGTCGACGCGGGCGACCACTACGTGCTGAACGGCCAGAAGACGTTCATCTCCAACGGCATCCTGGCCGACCTGGTGATCGTGGTCGCCCGGACGGACCCGGAGGCAGGACACCAGGGCATCTCGCTGCTCATGGTCGAGCGCGGGATGGAGGGGTTCGAGCGCGGCCGGAACCTGGAGAAGGTCGGCCAGCACGCCCAGGACACCGCGGAGCTCTTCTTCGCCGACGTCAAGGTGCCCAAGGAGAACCTGCTGGGCGAGGAGGGCGCGGGCTTCCTGTACCTGATGACCAACCTGTCCCAGGAACGCCTGTCGATCGCAGTCTCGGCGGTATCGGCGTGCGAGCTCGCCTTCGACGAGTCGCTGCGCTACGCCAAGGATCGGACGGCGTTCGGCAAGCCGATCGGCTCTTTCCAGCACAACCGCTTCGTCCTCGCCGAGATGGCGACCGAGGCGCACATCGCCCGGGTCTTCATCGACGACTGCATCGCCAAGCACGTCCGAGGCGAGCTGGACACCGCGACGGCCTCGATGGCGAAGTGGTGGAGCACCGAGCTGCAGAAGAAGCTGGTCGACCAGGGCGTGCAGCTGCACGGCGGCTACGGCTACATGATGGAGTACCCGATCGCCCGGGCCTACGTGAACAGCCGCGTGCAGACCATCTACGGCGGCACGACCGAGATCCAGAAGGAGATCATCGGTCGCTCCCTGGGCCTCTGACTTCTTGCGGCGCCTCCGGCGCGCGACGAGACTGACCCGATCCCGCCACCCCGAGGAGCCCCGCGATGACCGACGTGACCAGCGAGCGCACGAGGATCGAGAACGAGGTCGCGGGACGCACACTGATCGACGCGCTGGCCGACACCGTGTCCGTGCACGCCGACGAGCCGGCGTACTCCGACCGGCACGGGGCGCCCGAGGGTGAGTCCTGGCGGACGCTGACCTGGACCGAGACCCGCGAGGCCGCGCTGGACGCGGCCGCCGGCCTGATCGACCTCGGCGTGGGCGTGGGCGACACGGTGGCGATCATGGCGACCAACCGGGTCGAGCACTTCCTGGCCGACATGGCCGGCGTGCACGCGGCGGCGGTCCCGATGTCGATCTACAACACGCTCTCGGCCGAGCAGGTCGCGTTCATCGCCGGCGAGTCCTCGCCGCGGGTGGCGATCCTGGAGAACCCCGGCCACCTCGCCCGGTGGAGCCGTGCGATCTCGACGGCCGACGACCTCACGGTCGTGCTGATCGATCCCCCATCCGGGGACCAGTCCGACCACGTGAGCTGGGCCGACCTGCTCGAGCGCGGACGGGCCCGGCGGGCCACGCAGCCCGGCGAGCTCTTGGAGCGGCACCAGCAGCTGGACCCGGACGCCCCGGCGACGATCCTCTACACCTCCGGCACGACCGGGAACCCCAAGGGCGTCGTCCTCACCCACCACAACGTGCTCTACGAGGCGGTCTCGACCCTCGAGGCCGCCGGGCTCGGCGACGAGCCGCAGCGGCAGGTCAGCTACCTCCCGCTGGCCCACATCGCCGAGCGCGTGCTCGGCCTCTACGGGCCGCAGCTGGTCGGCAGCCACCAGTACGCCATCGGCGACCCCGCCGAGCTGCTCGGCGCGCTCGGCCAGGTGCACCCGTCGGCATTCTTCGGAGTGCCACGAGTCTGGGAGAAGATCAAGACCGGTCTCTCCGCGAAGCTCGCCGCCGACCCGGACCCCGACAACGTCAAGCTCGTCGAGGACTCCATGGCCGCGGGTCTCGCCTGGGTCTCTGCTCAGGAGGTCGGCGGCGTGATGACGCCGGAGATCGAGGCGGCCTATCGCCGGGCCGACGAGGCCATCCTGGGCTTTCTCAAGCTGCTTCTCGGCCTCGACCAGGTCCGGTGGGCGGGCTCCGCTGCTGCCCCGATGCCGATCGAGGTCGCGCGGTTCATGGCCGGCCTCGGCCTCACGGTCTTCGACGTGTACGGCATGACCGAGACCTGCGGGGCGGTGACCGCGAACGGACCGGGCGGGTTCCGGCTCGGCACCGTCGGCCGGGCGACGCCGGGCATGGAGGTCAGGCTCGGCGAGGACAGAGAGATCCTGGTCCGCGGCCCCGTCGTCACTCCCGGCTACCACCGGCAGGACGAGGCGACCCGTGCACTCATCGACGAGGACGGCTGGGTGCACACCGGCGACATCGGCACGCTCGACGACGACGGCTTCTTCTCGGTGGTGGACCGCAAGAAGGAGCTGATCATCACCTCTGCGGGCAAGAACATCGCGCCGTCGAACATCGAGAACTACCTCAAGGAGTCCCCGATCATCGGCCATGCGATGGCCGTCGGCGACGCCCGCCCGTACGTCGTCGCGATCCTCACCCTGGACGCGGAGATCGCCCCGCTGGTGGCCCAGAAGCTCGGCGTGGAGTTCACCGACCTGGCCGACCTGGCGGAGAAGCCGGAGATCCGGGCGATGGCGCAGCAGGCGGTGGACGCCGCGAACGAGCGGCTCTCCCGGCCCGAGCAGGTCAAGGCCTTCGAGCTGCTCCCGGTCGAGTGGACGGCGGAGTCCGAGGAGCTCACTCCGACGCTCAAGCTGAAGCGGCGCGTGGTCAACACCAAGTACTCCGACGTGCTGGACCGGCTCTACGGCTGAGGAGCCCCCGAGGGCTGGGGTGGTCACACCGGTCTGGTCCGGTTCGTCAGGACCGATGAATCAGGGATCTCCCCCTGGTCGTATCAGGGCTAAACCCGATACCGAACTGTCATCTGTCTCTGATGGAGTGTCCGCATGCATCGTCAGATCGCCGGCAAGCTCACCGGCCGCGTCACCAAGTGGATCGTCCTCGTCGCGTTCTGGATCCTCGCCTTCATGGTCGGCAGCCACTTCGCCCAGAAGCTCACCGACGTCCAGAACAACGAGGCGTCCTCCTGGCTGCCCTGCTCCGCCGAGTCGACGAAGGTGCTCGACGAAGCTCTCGCCATCATGGACCCGAACGAGATCCCGACGATCATCGTCTACAGCCGTATGGAGGGCTCACTCGCGCCGACTTGGCGACGATGGACGACGATGCCGCCGAGATCGCCCAGATCAAGGGCGTCACCGACAAGGGCGTCCTCTCGCCCAACGCCGCGGCCACGGCCCCCCGAGGCACTCCTGTCCCGTCCCTCGTGTCCGAGGACGGCGAGGTCGCTTACCTCTACCTCACGTTCAACTTCGGCCAGAACGGCTGGAACGCCATTCCCGCCGCCGCGGACAGGATCCGCGAGATCGCCACCCTCGACGGTGGCCAGGTGCACCTCGCGGGGTACGGCGGCCAAGCAGCCGACTCGGCAGAGGCGTTCAAGGGCATCGACGGCGACCCTGATCGGCATCACCCTGCTCGTCGTCATCGTGCTGCTGCTGCATCACCTACCGCAGCGCCGTACCTCTGGGTCCTCCCGATCTTCAGCGTCGTGGTCGCACTGATACCGCTCCGAGCGGCGTGGTCTACTTGCTCGCCAAGCACGCCGGACTCACGGTCAACGGGCAGAGCCAGAGCGATCCTGGGCGGTGCTCGTGATCGGCGCCGGCACCGACTACGCCTGCTCCTGCTCGTGGCCCGCTACCGCGAAGAGCTGCGGCGCCACGAGAACCGCCACGAGGCGATGACGTTCGCGCTCCACCGCGCCGCGCCTGCGCTGCTCGCCAGCGCCGCGACGGTCGCGGTCGGCATGCTCTGCCTGGGCATCGCCGAGCTGAACTCCACCGCCGGCCTCGGTCCGGTCAACGCCATCGGCGTGGCGGTGACATTCCTGGTGATGGTCATGCTGCTGCCCGCCCTGCTGGTGATCGTCGGCCGCTGGATCTTCTGGCCCGCCCGCCCCGGCTTCGGCAGCCCGGAGCCGACCGCGTCCGGCTTCTGGGCCAAGGTCGGGCGGCGGATCGCCGTACGCCCGCGCACCGTGTGGGTCGGCACGTCGGTCGTCCTGCTGATCGCCTGCATGGGGCTGTTCAAGCTGGACGCCCACGGCCTCAACTCCGAGGACCAGTACACGAAGGAGTTCGACTCGATCAAGGGTCAGAAGGTCCTCGATGGCGCACGGCCTCGTGGACAACTCCAACCCGCCCATGGTGGTCGCCGCCAACGGGCGAGAAGGCCGACCAGGATCACTGGCCAGGCGGCCTCGGGCGCTCGACGGACTGGGTCAGCCGAGTCCGCCGTGGTCAAGGACGGCGTCGCCTTCATCAGCGCGACCATGCCGGGCGACGTCGCCGGCCAGGCGCCGTCGACATCGTCGGTCGCGGCTCGGGACGCAGTCCACGGGTCGCCGGCGGCAGACGCATGGTCGGCGGCAGGTCGGCGATCTACGTCGACACCGAGAAGGCGTCCATACCGGGACAACAAGGTGATCATCCCGTTGGTGCTCGTGTCGTGATGCTGATCCTGGTGGTCTGCTCAGGGCGCTGGTGGCGCCGCTGCTGCTCATGGGGACCGTGATCCTGTCCTTCGGCGCGGCGCTCGGCATCTCGACGTTGCTGTTCCACTACGTCTTCGCAAGGTGATCGACCACGGGGACGGGATCCTGACGCGGAGCGTCGTTCCCACTGTTCGTGTTCGTGTTCCTGGTCGCCCTGGGTATCGACTACAACATCTTCTTGATGACCAGGGTCCGGGAGGAGACGGCGACCAGGGGCACCCGCGCCGGGTCCCTGGTCGCCCTGTCGGTCGACCGGCGGCGTCATCACGTCGGCCGGGATGGTGCTCGCCGCCACGTTCGCGGTGCTCGGCTCGATCCCGCTGGTCTTCCTGGCCGAGATCGGCGCCGCCGTCGCGCTCGGCGTCATGCTCGACACGATGATCGTCCGGTCGGTCCTGGTCACCGCGCTCAACCTCGACCTCGGACACCGCATCTGGTGGCCGAGCAAGCTCGATCGCGGCGGCGACGACGACGATCTGCGAGAGCTCGCCCACTCGGACGAACCACTCCCTGTCTGAACGCTGACCCGGCAGAAATGTTCTCCGGGTCAGCGCCATTTCTGCCAGGTCAGCGCCATTTCTGCCAGGTCAGCGGGCCAGGGGCGGGCGGGGCGAACGGATCGCGCCCGTCACCTGGCTGCCGCCGATCCAGACACCGGCGACGTCGCTCACGGTGCCGAGGGCGAACACCCGCCCCAGGGCCTCCTCGGGCGAGCCGGTGTTGCGCAGGCACACGTCCAGCGGGTCACCGAGCCGCGGGCGGATGAGGACGGCGTCGAACTCCTTGCCGAGGGAGAAGTCACCGACCTGGTGGCCCAGCCCGAGGGCCGAGGCGCCGGCGGCCGTCGCCATCCACAGCAGGTGCGCGGGGGTGAGGGCCACGCCCTCGTCGGCAAGCAGCCGCTGCATGAAGTAGGCCTGCAGACCCTCCTTGAGCAGCGAGAAGCCGGTCCCGGCACCGACGTCGGAGCCCAGCGCGACCCGCACCCCCGCGTCCACGTGCGCGGCGAGCGGGAAGAGCCCGCTGCCCAGCGCCGCGTTGCTGGTCGGGCAGTGCGCGATCGCGGTGTCCCGTTCGGCCAGCACCTTGAGCTCGACCTCGGAGGCATGGACATTGTGGGCCAGCACGCTGCGCGGGCCGAGCAGGCCGGCCCGGTCGTAGGTGTCGACGTACCCGCTCGTCTCGGGGAAGAGACGAGCGACGGTGGCGACCTCGGAGAGGTTCTCGTTCACGTGGGAGGTGAAGAGCGCCGTCGGGACGTCGTCCAGCACCTCGGCGCACGCCTCGAGGATAGGCTCGGAGGCGGAGAGCGAGAAGCGGGGCGTGACGGCATACCGGTTGCGTCGTACGCCGTGCCAGCGCTCGGCCAGCGCGATCGACTCCCCGTAGGCGCGCTCGGCCGTGGTGAGCAGCGAGTCAGGCAACAGCCGGTCGCTGACCACCAGACCGCTGGTCACGCGCAGCCCGACGCGGTCCGACTCGGTGAACAGCGCGTCGACCGCGGTGGCGAAGTGCGAGCCGAAGACCAAGGCGGTCGTGGTGCCGGCGGAGAGCAGGCCGAAGCAGAACTCCGCCGCGACGGCCTGGGCGTAGCTCTCGTCGGCGAGCTTCTGCTCCTCCGGCAGGGCGCACGTCGCGAGCCACTCGAGCAGGGGCATTCCGAGCGCGCCGATCGCCCGGACCTGCGGGTAGTGGACGTGGGTGTCGATCAGGCCGGGCAGCAGCAGGCCGTCGCGGAGGTCGACCACCTCGTCGCCTTCGGCGCGGGTCAGGACGCCGGCGAGGGATCCGCGATCGGTGATGATGCCGTCGACCACGCGCAACGCCACGGACTCCTCCGCGCGCAGCGTGCCGCCGCGGAACGGGTCCTCGGGGGTGTCGAAGGCCCGGGCCAGGAAGATCGTCACGGAGCCACCCGCGTGTCGACCTTGCGCAAGATCTCGGTCGCCACGGCGAGCGCGATCATCGCGGGCTGCTTGCCGGCGAGCGACGGCTGGCCGTCCGAGGCTTGGCCGATCGGCGACTGGATGCGGGCGATCCGCTCCTCGCCGTGCCCCTCGGTCAGCAGGCCCTGGCGGAACCGCGACCACTTCGCCGCCGAGCCGATCAGCCCGACGTGACCCAGGTGGCCCGAGCGCAGGACGGTGTCGCAGAGCGCGAAGTCCTCGGCGTGGTCGTGGGTGAGGATCAGCACCGTGCAGCCGGCGGGCAGCGTGCCGAGCGCGACCTCGGGCAGCGGGGCGTGCTGCGCGTGCACGACAGCCACGGCGTCGGCCAGCGGGGACAACGCGGCGTCGGAGACGCGGTCGGCCCGGGAGTCGACGAGGTGCAGGTCCAGGTCGTGGCGCGCAAGGATCCGGGCGAGCTCGAGCCCGACGTGGCCGAGGCCGAAGATCGCCACGGCCGGCACTACCGGGAGGGGCTCGAACAGCACCGTGACCTCTCCCCCGCAGCACTGGCGGCCGTGCTCGGTGCGGGCCTTGTCGCTGAGGTTGAACTCCCGGATCGACGGCTCCGACATGCCGTCGGAGAGCATCGTCCGGGCCTGGTCGAGGGCGGTCTCCTCGAGGTTCCCGCCGCCGATGGATCCCCACTGCTCGGTGGCCGCGACGACCATCTTCGCCCCGGCCTCGCGCGGTGCGTGCCCACGCGTGGCGGTCACGGTGACCAGGACGCCGGGCTCGCGCCGCTCGCGGAGCCGGGCCACGGCCTGAGACCAGCTCATGAGGCCACCTCCCGAGGACACGAGCGGAGCCAGGCCCGGAGGGAGGTGCGCCGAATGGGCAATCCAGACCAGCTCATGAGGCCACCTCCCGAGGACACGAGCGGAGCGAGGCCCGGAGGGAGGTGCGCCGAATGGGCAATCCAGACCAGCTCATGAGGCGTCCACCGGTGACTTCTCGGCCTGCTCCTCCGAGCGCGGGTGGAGCTCCGGTGCGTCCTGGTCCGGCTGGTCGGGCTCGACGCCGACCCCGCCGACCTCGAGGCCTGACTCGCGGCCGGACCGGGCACGTTGGATCGCCCAGAAGACCGCCTCGGGTGTCGCGGGCGACGCCAGGTCGACGCTGGTCCCTTCCGGGCCGAACGCCGCCGCGGCCTCGCGCAGCGCCTCGCGCACGGCGAAAGCCAGCATCAGCGGTGGCTCGCCGACCGCCTTCGACCCGTACACGACGCCGTCCTCGTGGGCGTGCTCGAGCGTGGCCACGTTGAAGACCTCGGGCAGCTCGGAGAAGCTGGGGAGCTTGTACGTCGAGGCCGCCTGCGTGGTCAGCCGGCCGCGTCGCTCGGTGTCGGACTCGTCCCAGCGCAGGTCCTCCAGGGTCAGCCAACCGGCGCCCTGGACGAACCCGCCCTCGATCTGGCCGAGGTCGACCAACGGGGAGAGCGAGTCACCGACGTCGTGCACGATGTCGACGCGGCGGGTGGTGTAAGCGCCGGTGAACCCGTCGACCTCGACCTCGGCCGCGCACACGCCGTACGCGAAGTACTTGAACGGGTGCCCGCGCATGACGGTGGAGTCCCAGTGGAGGCCCTCGGTGCGGTAGTAGCCGGCCGCCCAGAGCTGCACGCGGCTGAAGTAGGCCTCGCTGACCAGCTCCTTCCAGGAGAGGTCGCGCCCGGCGCGTACCTCCTCGAGGCGGGCCTTGATCTGGTCGCAGGCGTCCTTGACCGCCCCACCGTTGAGGTCGGCACCGGAGCTCGCGGCGGTGGCGGAGGTGTTCGGCACCTTGTCGGTGCGCGTCGGGGACATTCGTACCCGGTCCAGCGGCACACCCAGGGCGGTCGCGGCGACCTGGAGCATCTTGGTGTGCAGCCCCTGCCCCATCTCGGTGCCACCGTGGTTGATCAGCACGGAGCCGTCCTTGTAGACGTGCACGAGCGCGCCGGCCTGGTTGAAGGCGGTGAAGTTGAACGAGATGCCGAACTTCACCGGCGTCACCGCGAGCGCCCGTTTGGCGTGCGGGTGCTCGGCGTTCCAGTCCGCGATCTCCGTACGCCGTCGGGCGACCTCGGCGCTCTCCAGGACCTGGTCCCAGGCGACTCCGGCGCGGTCGGCGTGCCGGACCGGCTGGCCGTAGGGCGTGTCCTGCCCCTCGGCGTAGAAGTTGCGGCGCCGGAGGTCGGCGGCGTCGAGGCCGAGCACCGGGGCGACGCGGCCGAGGATGTCCTCGATCACGAGCATCCCCTGCGGTCCGCCGAAGCCGCGGAACGCGGTCTGGGAGGTCTTGTGGGTCTGCGCGATCCGGCCGTGCACGCGCACGTGCGGGATCCAGTAGGCGTTGTCGACGTGGCACAGGGCCCGCGCCAGGACAGGCTCGGAGAGGTCGAGGCTCCAGCCGCCGTCCGAGGTCAACGTCGCGTCGAGCGCCACCAACCGGCCGTCGTCGTCGAACCCGACCCGCCACTGGGCGTGGAAGCCGTGCCGCTTGCCGGTCATCGTCATGTCCTGGTTGCGCGACAACCGCAGCCGGACCGGTCGCCCGGTCAACGTCGAGCCCAGTGCCGCGACGGCCGCGAACCCGTGCGGCTGCATCTCCTTGCCGCCGAACCCGCCGCCCATCCGTAGGCACTGCACCGTCACCGCGTGGCTGTCGAGGCCCAGCACGTGGGCGACGATCTCCTGGGTCTCGGTGGGGTGCTGGGTCGAGGACTGCACGAAGACCTGACCGCCCTCGTCGATCTGCGCCAGCGAGGCGTGGGTCTCGAGGTAGAAGTGCTCCTGGCCGGCCATCTCGGTCTCACCGGAGAACACGTGGGTGGCGCTGGCGAACGCCGCGTCGATGTCGCCACGCTCGACGGTCGGCTGGCCGCCCTGGAAGGAGCCGGCCGCGATCGCCTCGCGCACGCTGATGATCGAGGGCAGCGGCTCGTAGTCCACCTCGACCGCCGCGGCGCCCAGCCGGGCCGCTTCGAGCGACTCGGCGAGCACCCAGCACACTGCGTGCCCGACGAACATGACCTCGGAGGGGAACAGCGGCTCGTCGTGCTTGGTGCCCGCGTCGTTGACCCCGGGGACGTCGTCGGCGGTGAGCACCCGGACGACGCCCGGGACGTCGTACGCCGCGTCGACCCGGAGGCCGGTCACTCTCGCGTGGGCGTGCGGGGACGGGACCGGGTGGGCGTGCAGGCAGTCGCGGGTCCGGGCGACGAGGTCGTCGGTGTAGAGGGCGTGCCCGGTGACGTGCAGGTCGGCGGACTCGTGGGACATCTGCTCGCCGACGACTGCGCCCTCAGGGCGCTGGGACAGGGTGGTCATCGGAGGCTCCTCTCGGCGTACAGCTTGCGGAGGGCGTTGCCGAGCATCGCGCTCCGGTACGCCGCGCTCGCCCGCTGGTCGTCGATCGGGGTGCCCTCACCGGCCAGCACCTGCGCGGCCTCCTCGACCGTCTCCTCGGTCCACGGGCGCCCTTCGAGCGCAGCCTCGGTGTCGAGGGCGCGGATCGGGGTGGCGGCGACACCGCCCAGGCCGATCCGAGCCTTGCGCACCTCACCGTCGACCACGTCGAGGGCGAACCCCACGGCCACGCTGGAGATGTCGTCGAAGCGGCGCTTGGCGATCTTGTGGAACGCGGTCAGCTCACTGAGCGGCAGCGGGACCCGGACGGCCTTGATCAGCTCGTCCGCGGCGCGCACGCTGGCGCGGTAGCCGGTGAAGTAGTCGGCCAGCGGCACCTCTCGCTCACCCTGGGGCCCGGCGAGCACCAGCACGGCTTCGAGCGCCAGGAGAGCCGGCGGGGTGTCCCCGATCGGCGAGGCGGTGCCGAGGTTGCCGCCCAGCGTGGCGCCGTTGCGGATGAGCCGGGAGGCGAACTGCGGCCAGACCTCGTCCAGCAGCGGCACCCGACCCGCGATCGCCCGCTCGATCTCGCTGAGGGTCAACGCCGCTCCGAGAGTGATCGAGTCCTCGCCGACCGTGACCTCACGCAGCTCGGGCAGGCGGTCGATCGCGACCAGGAGCGGGGGCCGTACGCCGCGCAGGTTGACCTCGACGCCGAGGTCGGTGCTGCCGGCGACGACGACGGCGTCCTCGTGGCGACCGAGCAGGGCGAGGGCCTCGTCCAGCGTGCCAGGCCGGGCGAAGGTGCCCGCGTCGGAGTCGAGGAGCGTGGCGGCCGGCTCGGGCGCCGGCTCGGCGAGCCGGCCCGCCAGCGGGTCGCCGTCCTCCGGCGTCCCGAGCCCGAAGGCGGCGTCCTTGATCGGGCGATAGCCGGTGCAGCGGCACAGGTTGCCCGACAGCGCGTGCAGGTCGAAGCCGTTGGAGCCGTGCTCGTGACTTTCCTCGCCCGGGCTGCGATCGGCGCGGTAGAACTCCGCGGCCATCGAGCAGACGAAGCCCGGGGTGCAGTACCCGCACTGCGAGCCGCCGAGGTCGGCCATCCCCTGCTGGCAGGGGTGGAGGTCACCGGGGCTGCCGAGGCCCTCGGCGGTGACGACCTCCTGACCGTCGAGCGAGGCGGCCTGGACGAGGCAGGAGTTGAGGGCGGTCCACTGCGAGCCATCGCCGCCCCCGGCCGATGCCGGGCGGTTGACCAGCACCGAGCAGGCGCCGCACTCCCCCTCCGCGCAGCCCTCCTTCACGCCGGTGAGCCCGAGGTCGCGCAGGAAGTCGAGCGCACTGGTGTGCACCCGGACGCCGTCCAGAGGAAGCGTCCGCCCGTTGACGGTCACTCCCGCCTGGGACTGGATCTCGGTCACGCCCACTCCTCTCACTCGCCGTCGTCACGAGCGGTCAGCGAGCAGTCTGGGCATGGTTGCGGACTCGGGCGAGCCGCCGGTTATCCATGCGAACGACGACCCCTCGGGATTCTAGGTCAGATTCATCGCCGCGTGTGCCTGAGCACGCGCCATGGCGCGTGCTCAGGCACACGCGGCGAAATCAGAGGTGGAGTCGGGCGTGCCGGTTGACGTCCTTGTAGAGCAGGTAGCGGAACGGTCCGGGGCCGCCGGCGTAGCAGGCCTGGGGGCAGAAGGCGCGCAGCCACATGTAGTCGCCGGCCTCCACCTCGACCCAGTCCTTGTTGAGCAGGTAGACCGCCTTGCCCTCGAGCACGTAGAGCCCGTGCTCCATCACGTGCGTCTCCGGGAACGGGATCGAGCCGCCGGGGGCGAAGCTCACGATGTTCACGTGCAGGTCGTGGCGGACGTCGAGCGGGTCGACGAAGCGGGTCGTGCTCCAGGCGTCCGTGTCGGGCATCGGCTGCGGTTCGACGTCGTGCTCGTTGGTCACGAAGGCATGGGGGACCTCGACGCCGTCGACGCGCTGGTAGCGCTTGCGGATCCAGTGGAACGTCGCCGGCTCGGCGCCGCTGTTGCGCAGCGTCCAGGCGGATCCCGGCGGGACGAACGCGTAGCCGCCGGGCTCGAGGTCGTGCGGCTCACCGTCGAGCACCAGGGCCAGCGAGCCGCCGACGACGAACAGCACGCCCTCGGCCTCCGGGTCCTCCTCGGGGCGGTCGCTACCGCCGCCGGGCCGCACCTCGACGATGTAGTGGCTGAAGGTCTCGGCGAAGCCGGTGAGCGGCCGCGCGATCACCCACAGCCGGGTCTGCTCCCAGTGCGGCAGCTGGCTGGTGACGATGTCGCGCATGGTGCCGCGCGGCAGGACGGCGTACGCCTCGGTGAAGACCGCGCGGTCGGTGGTCAGCTGCTCCTGGCCGGGCAAGCCGCCGGTCGGGACGTAGTAGGTCACGGGCTCAGACTGTCACGATCGCGTGTGCCGTGGCTGAGGCCCTGCCCCTGGTTCCGGGGTTTCGAGACGCTCGCTCCGCTCGCTCCTCAACCACCGACCCACGCCGACCACCGGGGTTTCGAGACGCTCGCTCCGCTCGCTCCTCAACCACCGACGACGCCCGTACCCGGACACCGGTGGTTGAGGAGGCGCGCAGCGCCGTCTCGAAACCCCCGCACCCACGCAGGGCCTCGACTCAGGCCGGCCGCTCGATCAGGCGGCCCCGGGGCGGGCCGGTCAGGTCCAGCGGCTGGCCGTGCAGCCAGGTCTGGCGGACGGCGCCGAGCAGGGTACGTCCGGCGTACGCCGTCACGGGGTTCTTGTGCCAGAGCTGCGCCGGGTCGACGACGAACGACTCCTCGGGCGCAAGGACCGCGAAGTCGGCGGTGGCACCCACTGCGATCCGACCGCGGTCCGTGAGCCCGACGAGGTCGGCGGGGCCGGTGGCCATCCACCTCACGACGTCGACCAGCGAGTGGCCACGCTCTCTCGCGCCGGTCCAGACCGCGGGCAGGGAGAGCTGCACGGAGGCGATCCCGCCCCACGCCTCGCGGAAGTCCGGCACCTTGAGGTCGGCGGTGCACGGCGAGTGGTCGGAGACGACGAGGTCGATGTCGCCGTCGGCCAGCGCCTGCCAGAGCTCCGCCCGGTTGGCGTCGTCGCGGATCGGCGGGCAGCACTTGAACTCGGTGTGCCCGTCCGGGATCTCCTCGGCCGTGAAGGTCAGGTAGTGCGGGCACGTCTCGATCGTGAGCCGGACGCCGGCGGCCCGCGCGGTCCGGATCGCCGGGAGCGCATCGCCGCTCGCGAGGTGGACGACGTGGGCACGGGCACCGGTACGCCGGGCGGTGTCGATGACGAGGTCGATCGCCCGCTGCTCGGCTGCCGGGGGCCGGGAGGCCAGGAAGTCGTCGTACGCCGGCCCGGCCGGTTCGCGGATCTCGTGCTCGTCCTCGGCGTGGGCGATCAGCAGCCCGCCGAGTGGCGCCAGGACCCCCATCGCCTCGGCCAGGCCGTCCGCGTCCAGCGGCGGGAACTCATCGACCCCGCTGGGCAGCAAGAAGCACTTGAAGCCGAAGACACCGGCCTCGTGCAGCGCCGCCAGGTCGCCGGCGTTGCCCGGGACCGCGCCGCCCCAGAAGCCGGTGTCGACCCAGACCTGGTCGCGGGCGACATCCTGCTTGGTCCGGAGGTTCTCGACCGTGGTGGTGGGCGGGATCGAGTTGAGCGGCATGTCCAGCAGCGTGGTGACGCCGCCGGCGGCCGCGGCGCGGGTGGCGGAGGCGTAGCCCTCCCAGTCGGTGCGGCCCGGCTCGTTGACGTGGACGTGGGTGTCGACCAGGCCCGGCAGCAGCACCTCGTCGGGCGCGAGGGTGACGTCGGGAGCGCCGTCGGCGTCCAGGGTCGCGACCCGGCCGTCCTTGATGCCGACCCGGACCGGCCGCTCCTCACGCCCGACGACGGCGCGGTCGGCGGCGAGGACGAAGTCCCAGGTCTCAGCTGCCACGGTAGGTGGAGTAGCCGAACGGGTTCAGCAGCAGCGGCACGTGGTAGTGCTGGTCGCCCTGCGCCACGAAGTGCACGACCACCTCGGGGTAGAAGGCGTCGGCGCCCAGGTAGCCGCCGGTGTCGAAGCGGACGACGTACTCCCCCGGCTTCAGCGTCTCCGGCCCGAGCGGGCTGATGCGGCCGTCGGCATCGGTCGTGCCCTCCCCCAGGCGCTCACCCACGGCGGACTCCAGCGAGATCCGGACTCCGGCAGCGGGGCGACCCTGCGAGGTGTCGAGGACGTGGGTGGACAGCGAGGCCATTCAGATCACCTGCTCCAGTCGCAGCAACGCGATCTGCGTCAGCTGCTCGATCGTCTCCGCGCGCTCGGCCTCGTCGTCGTTGCCGAGCCGGCGCTCGCACTCCGCGAGGATCTCGCCGCTGCTGCGACCGGCCGCACGGATCAGGAAGACCCGGTCGAAGCGGGCCTCGTAGGCGCGGTTGGCCTCGACCAGCCGCTCGGCGTCGGAGGCCTCGACACCGGCCTGCTCACGCGAGGAGAACGCCGCGTCGTGGCCGGCCCCGGCCTTCTCACCGATCCGCGGGTGCCGGGACAGGGCGGCCTCGAGCTCGTCGTCGGTCATCTCCACGGCGGCGTTGCGGGCGACGGACAGCAGCGCGTCGTCGTCGCCGTAGGGCCGGCCGGCCAGGACCTGGTCGATCCACCGCTGCACGTCGAGGCAGGTTCGCAGTCGCTCGGTCGCCTCCTGCTCGGGCAGGGCGTTGAACTCCTCGAGCGTCATCAGGCGCCCCGCTCGTCCGGTGCAGTCCGCTCGATCGTGGCCTCGATCAGCCCGTAGGGGCGGTCGGCGGCGACGAACACCTCGCCGGGGTTGTCGAGCCCGAACGGCTCGAGGTCGACGAGGAAGTGGTGCTTGTTCGGCGCCGCGAAGCTGATGGAGGTGAGGTGGGGATGCGCCTCCAGGACCGCGGCGCCCATCGCGTAGAGCGACTCCTGGAGGGCTCTGGAGTACGTCGTGGCGAAGGCGGCGAGGATCGCCGCGCGGACGCTCGCGTAGGTGTCGTCCCACGCGCGGTCGGTGGCGTCGGTGAAGGCCCAGCGGGCGGTGAGCGAGGTCGCCAGGATCCGGTCGTCGGCCTCGGGCAGCGTCGTGTACTCGTCCTTGAGGAAGCCCTTGAACTCCGAGCCGGTGGACTTCAGCACCACCAGGTCGCTGAGGCCGCCGACGACGCGTGGCTCGCCTTCGCGGGTGAGGTCGACCTCGACCGTGCGGGTCTCGGTGCCGCGCCGGACGAAGGAGTGGTCATGCGCGTCACCTCCGACCTCGATCCGTTCCCACGCGTACTCCTCCACGGTCACGTGGCAGCCGGCCGCCGCCGGGCAGGCCTCCAGGAGCCGCCGGCCCAGCGCCAGCGCGTAGTCCTCGGGGCTCGAGACTCCGTGCTTCTTCGCGTAGGCGAAGGCGGTGTTCTTCTGGGTGTCGGTCGGCAGCACCTGGCCCTGGTCGCCGTCGGTGTGGGCGGCCGCGAAGTCGCCACGCAGGCTGGTGGAGACGTTGAGGTCGCGGATCTCGTGCCGGTCGCTGTCGCGGTAGATCCGCACGACGCGGTTCTCCGCCTTGCCGTACTGGTTCGGGCCGAGCTTGATCCCCACGGACGTCTCCCCTGCGAGTGGTCTGTTACTCCGCGATCGGGCGGAGGGCGAGCTCGGCCAACGTATCGGCATCGAGCCCACTGTGCCTGCTGACCTCCTCGGCCGTGAAGGCGCCACAGTCCATGCCGCGCAGGCAGAAGTCGGCCATCGCCCTGGCGGTCGCCGGCTCGTCGAGGACGGCCGAGCCGGTGTTCTCCACGTACTTCTTCAGCCGGTCGACGCTGTCGCGGAACCCGTCGACGAAGAACTCGTACGTCGCGGCGTACCGGCTGGCCAGCTGAGCGGGGTGCAGGTCCCAGCCCTGGTAGAAGCCGCGGTCCAGCGCCCTCCGGACGAGCCGGGCGTGGTTGACCCACCCGTCCCGCATCTGGGTCTTGTCGCCCACCGGGAGGACGTTCGTGGAGCCGTCGGACAGGCGTACGCCGGTGCCGGCGGCGGCCGCCTGCATGACCGCCTTGGCGTGGTCGGCGACCGGGTGCTCGAGGCTCTGCTGGCTGGCCGGGACGGCGCAGAACGCGCTGTAGTCGTAGGTGCCGTAGTGCAGGCCGAGGCAGCGGTTGCGGGAGGCGTGGATCATCCTGGCGACCAGGGCGGTGCCGTCGGCGCCGAGGATCGACTGCGGCGTCTCGATCTGCAGCTCGAAGAGCAGGCGCCCGCCGACCTCACGTTCCATCGCCTTCGCGACCTTGACCATCGCGTCCACCTGGTCGACGGAGGTGACCTTGGGCAGCGTGACGGCGAAGCCCTCGGGAATCTCGCCCAGGGCCTCGAGGAAGAGGTGCAGCGTACGAAGGCCGCGGTGCCGGGTGCGCGGGTCGAGAGACTTGAACCGGATGCCCGCGAACGGGCTGGACTCGCCGCGCTTCATCGACTCGCGAAGCGCCTCACCGGCCGCGGTTGCCGCCGCGTCCTCCTCGTCGTCGCCGCGGGGGCCGTAGCCGTCCTCGAAGTCGATCCGCAGGTCCTCGATGGGCTCGCGCGCGAGCTTCTCCAGGACGCGCTCGAGCAGGTCCTCGTCGCCGCCGATGACGTCGAGAAAGATCTCGGCGTGCGTGAGGACGGCGGTCTCGGCCTCGCGCCCCCACCGCCCGACGGTGTCGGCGTCGTAGCGGTCGGCCGGGACGTAGACGGTGTGGATCGGCTGCCGCGTCGGTCGTTCGCCCGGGTAGTCGCGCGCGAGCGCACGGTCGGCGTTCCGGAGGAGGTCGTCGACCTGGGTGGTGAGGGCGTCCAGATCCATGGTGGCCCAGGATAGGGGAGCCGTCGGGCGTCGGCACAACGTGGTCCGGCGGCCTACCTGGCGGCGGGGAGCGCCAGTCGCACCGTCCGCGGGCCCGGCCGGAAGCCGATCGAACGGTAGACGCGACCGGGGCCCGGATAGCCGTCGTCGCCACGGGGGATCACCAGCCCGCGGGTCGCCCCCAGGTCACGCGCGGCCGTGAGGGCCGCCAGGCTGACCGCGGACGCCAGACCCCGCCCGGCGTGCTCCGGACGGGTGCCGACCGGCTCCACGAGGACGCCGCCGGTCGTCTCGTCCCACCACAGGAGCGCCGAGGCGACCATCTCGCCCTCGTGCTCCACCGACCCGATGTGAGCGACCCAGTCGAGCTCAGGGCGGTAGGGCGGGATGGTCATCAGTCGGCGGTACGCCGCCTCGGTGACCTTCGATCCCTCCCACGCGCCCCGGTGGCAGGCCGCCCGCGCCGCCGTCTCCTCGGGCCGGACCGCGCGGAACGAGTAGCCGGGCACCGACGGCACGGGGGGCAGGTCCACCAGGTCCAGCGCGTGTTGGGTCATCCACGGCGCCTCGTACGTGAGCGTCCACCCGGCCGCGGTGAGGCCCTTCAACAGCCAGGTCTCGTTCTCGCCGATCATGGTCGTGAGCTCGCCGGTACCGGCCTCCGCCAGCCACGCGGACAGCTCCGGCACGAGGTCGGCGTACGACGGGTCGACGCACACCTCGGCCCAGGTCGGCGACTCCAGCCAGGCGTACGCCGCGACCTCGCCGCCGACGTGCCACAGCCGCACCGGCCCGTGACCGAGGTCGTCGGGCAGGGCGTACCCCACCGACCAGGAGAGCTGTCCCGGATGCCGGAAGCCGTCCGGGCTCCAGCACCGCGAGGTGAGCTCCTGCATCTCCGGCAGGGCCTCGACGACCGTGCGCACCTGGTCACTCACCCGATGAGTCGACCACGACCTCGACCTCGAACGCCTCCGAGTTCTCGAGGTACAGGGCCACGTGACCCTCGCCGCCGGCGCGCGGGTACCGGTCGGCGAACAGCTCGCTCCATCCGTGCCCGCTGCACTCGTGTCGGATCCGGTCGAGGTCCTCGCGGGACTCGCAGGTCAGCGCGAGGTGGTTGATCCCCGGGCGGAGCCGGTCGTGCTCGGCGTGCTGGTCCCGCGAGTGCTCCATGAACAGGTAGGTCCCGTCGGGGTGCAGCCACGAACGCATTCCCTCCTCGCGAAGCCAGCCGCAAGCGCCGAAGAGCCAGCCCCACTCGTTCTCGGCCCGGTCGACGTCGTCGACCCACAGGTCGACGTGGTGGAAGGCGCGCATCTGCGCAAACTACCGGGGCGAGCTACCAAGCGTCGCCGGGTCGGTCCTCGCACGTGAGCGACAGATCGAGGTCGAGGCCCGCGGACGAGCCGGTACGCCGGACGAGGATCCCGCCGTGCTCCTCGTCGGTGGCGACCTCGCCGGCGTCGGTCAGCACCGCCGTCGGGCCCTGCCAGACCTCCCAGCCGAGCCGGAGGTAGAAGTCCCGAGCGCGGCCGGTCGACAGGAACGCGATCGGCCAGCGCACGTCGATCTCCTCGTGCAGCAGCCGCATGACCGCGGCCCCGACGCCGGAGCGTTGGGCCGTCGGCCGGGTCGCCACCGCCTCGACGTACCCGACGTCCCACCAGTCGTCCCCGGTCCGGATCCGGCGGGGCACCGCGCTCGCGTGGCCCACGAGCTCGCCGTCGGCGGTCGCGAGGACGTGCACCCCGCCGTAAGCGTGGTCGGCGTCGTGGTCGTCGAACCGGTCACCGAAGGCCTCGGCCCAGAGCTGCCGGAGAGCGACTCGCGCAGCGTCGTCGACCTGGTCGCTGAGGACGACGCGAAAGACCAGCGAGGACGGCACCTGCGCAGTACAGCACGCGCGGGGGGTAGGGGGCCTAGAGCTCCGCGGGCTCAGCGCCGGTGTCTGGCCGAAGGGATGGGCGTCTCACTCCCACTCGATGGTTCCGGGCGGCTTGGACGTGACGTCCAGGACGACCCGGTTGACCTCGGGCACCTCGTTGGTGATGCGGGTAGAGACCTTCTCGAGCAGGTCGTAGGGCAGGCGGCCCCAGTCGGCGGTCATCGCGTCCTCGGAGGTGACCGGACGAAGCACGATCGGGTGGCCGTACGTCCGGCCGTCGCCCTGGACGCCGACCGAGCGGACGTCGGCCAAGAGCACGACCGGCATCTGCCAGATGTCGCGGTCCAGACCGGCCAGGGTCAGCTCCTCGCGGGCGATGGCGTCGGCGCGGCGGACGATGTCGAGCCGTTCGCGGGTGACCTCGCCGATGATCCGGATGCCCAGGCCCGGGCCGGGGAACGGCTGCCGCCACACCATCCGGGCCGGGAGGCCGAGCTGCTCACCGACCGCGCGGACCTCGTCCTTGAACAGGGTGCGCAGCGGCTCGACGAGCTCGAAGTTCAGGTCGTCGGGGAGGCCGCCAACGTTGTGGTGGGACTTGATGTTCGAGGTGCCGGCGCCGCCGCCGGACTCCACGACGTCGGGGTAGAGCGTGCCCTGGACCAGGTACGCCGTCTCGCCGGTGTCCGCGCCCGCGAACACACGCGCCTCGGCCGCCTCGAAGGTCCGGATGAACTCGCGGCCGATGATCTTCCGCTTCTCCTCCGGGTCGGAGATCCCGTCGAGCGCACCGAGGAACTGGTCGGAGGCGTCGACCACGTCGAGGACGTCGAAGACCTCCTCGAAGTCGCGGCGCACCTGCTCGGTCTCGCCCTCGCGCATCATCCCGTGGTCGACGTACACGCAGGTCAGGCGATCGCCGATCGCGCGCTGGACGATCGCGGCGGCCACGGCGGAGTCGACGCCGCCGGACAGCGCGCAGATGGCCCGGCCGTCGCCGACCTGTCGGCGGATCAGCTCGACCTGGTCCTCGACGATGTTGAGCATCGTCCAGGTCTGCCGGCAGCCGGCGATGTCGTGCAGGAAGTGCTCGAGGACGCTCTGGCCGTGCTCGGTGTGCATGACCTCCGGGTGCCACTGCACCCCAGCCATCCGCCGCTCGAGGCTCTCGAAGGCGGCGACCGGGGTGCCCTTGGTGGCGGCGAGGACGTCGAAGCCGGCGGGCGCGGCCGTGACCGAGTCGCCGTGCGACATCCAGACGGTGTGCTCCTCGGGCAGCTCGGCGAGCAGCGTGCCGCCCTCGGAGACGTGGACGCCGGTCCGGCCGTACTCGCGCGCACCGGTCGGGGCCACCTCGCCGCCGAGACCCTGGGCCATCAGCTGGAAGCCGTAGCACATGCCGAAGACGGGGACCTCGCTGTGGAAGACAGCCTCGTCGATACCGGGTGCGCCGTCGGCGTACACGCTCGACGGACCGCCGGACAGGATGATCGCGGACGGGTTCCGCTCGAGCATCTCGGCGATCGGCATGGTGTGCGGCACGATCTCGGAGTAGACCCGCGCCTCGCGCACCCGCCGGGCGATCAGCTGGGCGTACTGGGCGCCGAAGTCGACCACCAGGACGAGGTCGTGGTCTTCCATGGCCGCAGCCTATCGAGGCGGGTACGCCGGGTGGGTGCTGCCCTGCCCACGCTTGCGGGGTTTCGAGACGCTCGCTCCGCTCGCTCCTCAACCACCGTGCGCGCTCGCTCCTCGACCACCGTGCCGACCCCGGACATGAGTCAGGGCCCGGTCGGGGAGGGAGGGTGACCGGGCCCTGAGCGTCCACCCACGCGAGGTGCGTAGACGGTCCGCGACCCGGCCTGAGGGAGGGAGCAAGCACCGGGTCTCGTCCGGACCAACGAGGGGCGTCGAGGCTGGTTACGGCGTCGAGACGAGTTTCAGGTCACGAATTCGTGACGGCTCAGATCAGCTCGGAGAGCCGCTGGAGCGCCTTCTCGGCGTACCCGCGCCACATGCGCGCGAACAGCGGCATGAGCGGCCGTCCCAGAACGGCAGGCTCGACCTCCCAGCGCCAGGTGATCCTGGTCGACTCCCCCTCCGCCACAAAGGTCCACAGCCCCCGGATCTCCTTCGCCAGCGGCTTGAGCGGCCCCGAGACCTCGCCGATCCGGTAGCCGTACTCCGCCGGCGCGCTCACGACGGTGAGCGTCTCCACCATGCTGCCGCCGTCGGCCAGGTGGATGGTGCGGGACTGCCCCACCTGCTCGAACCGGCCCGGCGGGGCGTCGACCCGCTTGATCGGCGGGAGAGCCAGGTGGCGGCGGTCGAAGATGTCCGGCAACGGGATCGGGATGAAGCGCTCCATCGCCTCACCGAACGGCACCGCGACCAGGCACGAGGACTCCATCACGGTGGTCATGTCAGGACACTCCCACGATCGGCAGCCGCAGCGCGCCCGGGGCCGAGTCGGGCACCACCGGCGCAGCCGGCACGACCGGGCCTACCCGCTCGTACGCCGAGCCGAGGGCCGGCCGGGCGTCAGCCTCACCCTTGTTCGGCCACAGCGCCATGGCCCGCTCGGCCTGCGCAGTGATCGTGAGGGACGGGTTCACGCCGAGGTTCGCCGAGATGGTCGAACCGTCGACGATGTGCAGGCCGGGGTGACCGAAGACCCGGTGGTAGGGGTCGACCACTCCCTCGGACTCCGACGACCCGATCGTGCAGCCGCCGATGAAGTGGGCGGTGAGGGGCTTGTCGAACTGCTCGCCGACCGTGCCACCGGCGGTGCCGCCCATCCGTCGCGCCATCCGGCGTACGGCCTCGTTGGCCACCGGGATCCAGGTCGGGTTCGGGACGCCGTGGCCCTGGCGCGACGACAGCCGCCAGCCCAGCCGCGTCCGGACCGGGAAGGTCGTGATCGAGTTGTCGATGGTCTGCATGACCAGCGCGATGACCGTGCGCTCCGACCAGTGCTTGAGGTCGTACAGGTCGGTGAGGTTCCGCGCCTCCGCCAGCGACTCCTTGATCCACCGCTTCCAGCGCGGGCCGTCGCCGTCGCCGTCGGTCAGGACGGTCTGCATGAGCGACATCGCGTTGGAGCCCTTCCCGTAGCGGACCGGCTCGATGTGGGTGTGCTCGTCGGGGTGGAAGGACGAGGTGATCGCGACGCCCTCGGTGTAGTCGATGTCGCTGTCCCGCGGGCCGATCGCGCCGAGGAGGGACTCGGAGTTGGTCCGGGTCAGCATGCCGAGGCGGTCGGAGAGGTTCGGGAGGTCGCCCTCGGCCTTGAGCCGGTGCAGCAGCTTCTGCGTGCCGAGCGCGGCGGCGGCCATGATCACGTGGTCGGCGGTGAAGGACTTCACCGCGGTACGCCGCGACAGCTTGGCCTTGGTCCACCGGGCGTCGACGTCGTACCCGCCCTCGGCGCGCGGCCGGATCCGGGTCACGGTCGTGAGCGGGTGCACCTCGGCGCCGTTCTGCTCGGCGAGGTAGAGGTAGTTCTTCACCAGGGTGTTCTTGGCGTCGTGGCGGCACCCCGTCATGCACTCCCCGCAGTGGATGCAGCTGCGCCGGGCCGGGCCCGCGCCACCGAAGTACGGGTCGGCCACCTGCTCGCCCTCGGCCTGCTCGCTCTCTCCCGGAGGCCCGCCGAAGAAGACACCCACTGGGGTCTGGTGGAAGGTGTCGGCCACCCCCATCTCCTCGGCCACCTCCTTCATCACCCGGTCCGCGGGCGTGAACTTGGGGTACTCCTGCACGCCGAGCATCCGCTTGGCCTGGTCGTAGTACGGCGCCAGCTCGCTGCGCCAGTCGGTGATGTGGGACCAGCTCGGGTCGCGGTAGAACGCCTCGAGCGGCTCGTACAGCGTGTTGGCGTAGACCAGCGAGCCGCCGCCGACACCCGCGCCGGCGAGGATCACGCAGTCCTTGACCATGTCGATGCGCTGGATGCCGTAGCAGCCGACCTCGGGCTGGAAGAGGAACCGCTTGAGGTCCCAGCTGGTGTCGGCGAAGTCGTCGTCGGCGAACCGAGCGCCCGCCTCGAGCACGCCGACCTTGTAGCCCTTCTCGGTCAGCCGCAGCGCCGCGACGGACCCGCCGAAGCCGGACCCGACGATCAGGACGTCGTAGTGGGTGGTTCTCTCGGGGTCCCCGCGGCGTTGTTCGCCGGAGGAGCGGGGCGGGGGAGGCGAGGAACGTCCGTGGGGTGAGTCTCACGCGCGGCCGATCTTGTTCAGGAGGCGCAGCTGGGCGGTCATCACCTTGGCGTAGGTCTCGTCGCTCATGCCGAGCATGGGAGCGAACCGGATCAGCCGCTGGGTGGCGACCGACTGCGCCTCGGTGTAGCGCAGGATCCCCTCGCTGCCCTGGCGGCGCCCGAGCCCGGACTGCCGCATGCCACCCATCGGGGAGTCGATGCTGGCGAAGGTGGCGCCGAACGCCTCGTTGATGTTGACGGTGCCGCACTTGATCAGCCGGGCGATGGCGCGGGCGCGGGCGCCGTCCTGGCTCCAGATCGAGGCGTTGAGGCCGTACTCGCCGTCGTTGGCGCGGGCGATCGCGTCGGCCTCGTCGGAGAACCGGTAGAGCGAGATCACCGGGCCGAAGGTCTCCTGGCCGAAGCAGGTCATCTCCGGCGAGACGCCCTCGAGGATGGTCGGCTCGTAGACGAACGGCCCGAGGTCGGGCCGGGCCCGGCCGCCGGTGAGGACGCGCGCGCCCTTGTCGACGGCGTCCTGCACATGCGCTTCGACGACCTCCAGCTGCTGCTGGCTGATCAGCGAGCCCATGTCGAGGCCCCAGTCGAGGCTGGCGCCGAGGCTCATGGCCTGGGTGCGGGCGACGAGCCGCTCGACGAAGCGGTCGTACACCTGGTCGGCCACGAAGAGCCGCTCGGTCGAGACGCAGAGCTGGCCGGCGTTGGAGAAGCTGGCTCGTACGGCACCTTCGGCGGCTCGCTCGACCGAGGCGTCGCGCAGGACCAGCAGCGGGTTCTTCCCGCCGAGCTCGAGCGAGCAGCCGATCAGCCGGTCGGCGCACCCGGCGGCGACCTGCTTGCCGGTGGCGGTCGAGCCGGTGAAGCAGACGTAGTCGGCGCGGGCGATGATCCCCGGTCCGACCTCGGAGCCCGGCCCGGCGACGACCTGCCAGAGGTCTTCGGGGAAGCCCGCCTCGGCGAGCAGCTGGGCGGCGAGGAGGGCGGTGAGCATCGTCTGGGCGTCCGGCTTGATCACCACCGCGTTGCCGGCGAGCAGCGCCGGGATCCCGTCGCACAGCGCCATCGTGAAGGGGTAGTTCCACGGCGAGATGATGCCGACGACACCCTTCGGCGTCCGGGTGACCTCGACCCGCGTGAGGCCGGGAACGACGCCGAGCCGGCGGCTGCTGTCGAGGTGCTGGTGCGCGGTCCGGGCGTAGTACCGGGCGGTCAGCGCGATGTGGATCGGCTCGTCGAACGCATGCTTGCGGGCCTTCCCGGACTCCAGGCAGATGAGGTCCATGATCTCGTCCTGCCGGTCGAGCACGAGGTCGTGCAGCCGGAGCAGGATCCGGGAGCGCTCGTCGAGCGACGTGCGCGACCACACAGCCTGGGCGCGCCGGGCCCGCGCGAACGCGTCGTCCAGGTCGGCCGGGGTGGACTGCGGGATGTGGGCGAGCGGGGCGTTGCCCAGCGGCGAGCGGACCTCGACGGTGCTCCCGGTGGCCCGGACCCGCCGCGTGAGCACGGCGGCGTCCTCGGGCTCCAGGACGTACGCCGCCGTGGGGTCGTGCTCGGGGTCGGCTGGTCCGTGGAGGAGCGGGCCACCACTGGATGGCTCGTGCGAGGGCGAGGCACTCATGAGCCGAGGCTAAGTGACCCGGGTCTCAGGCACTAGCGACTGAGACGCTGGACACAACCCGGTCAGATGTAAAGAGCATCAGACGATGTCCGGCGCACGCACCCGCGCCTCGTCCGCCTCCTGGTCGGTCGGCATCTCCTGGGACTGCCGCTCGGCCTCGACCCGGCGCAGGTAGTGGTCCACCTCGTCGTCGGTCTGGCCGGCCGTCCAGCCGAGCAGCGGCGCCATGAGCTCGGCCGCCGGCCGGGCGGAGGCGATCCCCCGGTCGAAGGTCTCGATGGAGATCCGCGTCCGGCGGGCCAGCACGTCGTCGAGGTGCCGCGCGCCCTCGTGGGTGACGGCGTAGACGACCTCCGCGGCGAGGTACTCGCCGGTGCCGGCCAGCCGCTCGCCGAGCTCCGGCCGCTCTGTGACGAGGCTCAGGATCTCGTCGATCAGCCCGCCGTAGCGCCCCAGGAGGTGGTCGATCGCGGCGAGGTCGAGTCCGGAGTCCCGCGAGAGCGCGACCCGCTGGTTGGTGCGGACCTCGAAGCCGGCCGCCCCGTCGAGCAGCACGCGGTCGGTGTGCGAGGGCGCGACCCGGCCGAGGTTCGCGGCGGCCGCATCGATCGCGTCCTCCGCCATGACGCGGTACGTCGTGAGCTTGCCGCCGGCGATCAGCACCAGGCCGGGCATCGGGCTGGCCACGGTGTGCTCCCGGGACAGCTTGGTGGTGCCCTCGTCCTCCGCGCGGCGTACGGGCTTGAGCAGCGGGCGGAGCCCGGCGTAGCAGCCCTCGACGTCGTCGTGGTCGAGCGGGACCCGCAGCAGCCTGTTGACGTGACCGAGGAGGTAGTCGATGTCGCGCCTGGACGCAGCCGGGTGGGCGAGGTCGAGGTCCCACGGGGTGTCGGTGGTGCCGATGATCCAGTGGCTGCCCCACGGGATCACGAACAGCACCGACTTCTCGGTCTTGGTGATGAACCCCGCCTCGGAGCGGATCCGGTCGCGTGGCACCACCAGGTGGATCCCCTTGCTGGCGTCGACGTCGAGGGCCCAGAAAGGGGCAGAGCCGCTCCCGAGGAGCGCCTGCAGCTGGTCGGTCCAGACCCCGGCCGCGTTGACCACGGCGCGCGCGTGGATCTCCAGGTCGACGCCCGCCTCGAGGTCCCTGACCTGGGCTCCGACGACCTTGTCGCCGTCGAGGAGGAAGCCGGTCACCTTGGTCCGGGTCGCGACCTGGGCGCCATGGCTCGCGGCGGTCCGGGCCAGCGTCATCACCAGTCGGGCGTCGTCGACCTGGCAGTCGTAGTAGCGGATCGCGCCGTGCAGGTCCTCGGTGCGGATGTCGGGCGCCATCCGCGCGAGCTGCTTGCGGAAGACGTGCTTGTGCTTGGGCACGCCCATGTCGTACTTGCCGGTCATCGCCATCGCGTCGTACAGCGCGACGCCCGCGCCGACGTAGGGCCGCTCCCAGGCCTTGTGCAGGGGATAGAGGAACGGCACCGGCCGCACCAGGTGCGGGGCGAGCCGGGTCAGCAGCAGGCCGCGCTCCTCCAGCGCCTCCTTGACGAGGGCGAAGTCGAACATCTCCAGGTAGCGCAGGCCTCCGTGCACGAGCTTGCTGCTGCGGCTCGAGGTGCCGCTGGCCAGGTCACGCTGCTCGACCAGCCCGACGGTGAGTCCGCGGGTGACCGCGTCCAGCGCCGCGCCCGCGCCGACCACCCCGGCTCCGACGACGAGGACGTCGAGTGGCTGCTCGGCCGTCGTCGCGGCCAGCGACGCCAGGGCGTGGTCGCGATGTTCCGGGCTGAGCGCACGGGTCATGCCGCCAGTCTCTCAGGCGGCTCCCGGCAGCGCCGTGGGGCGTGCTCAGCCGACGACGACCTCGATCCGCTGGAACTCCTTGAGCTCGGTGTACCCGGTGGTGGCCATGGCACGACGCAGGGCGCCGACGAGGTTCATGGTGCCGTCGGCGACCCGCGAGGGCCCGAAGAGGATCTCCTCGAGGGTGCCGACGGTCTCGAGCTGCACGCGCTGGCCGCGCGGCAACGCGGGGTGCGTGGCCTCGCCGCCCCAGTGGAAGCCGTGCCCCGGGGCGTCGGTCGCCCGCGCGAAGGGCGAGCCGACCATCACGGCGTCCGCGCCGCAGGCGATCGCCTTGGCCAGGTCGCCGGAGCGGCCGATCGAGCCGTCCGCGATCACGTGGACGTAGCGGCCGCCGGACTCGTCGAGGTAGTCGCGTCGCGCCGCGGCGACGTCGGCGACGGCGGAAGCCATCGGGACCGCGACCCCGAGGACGCTCCGCGTCGTGTGCGCCGCTCCCCCGCCGAACCCGACGAGGACCCCCGCGGCCCCGGTCCGCATGAGGTGGAGGGCGGCCTGGTAGGTCGCGCAGCCGCCGACGATCACCGGGACGTCGAGCTCGTAGATGAACTCCTTGAGGTTGAGCGGCTCGGACTGGCTGGAGACGTGCTCCGCGCTCACGGTCGTGCCGCGGATGACGAACATGTCGACGCCGGCGTCGACCACGGTCTTGGCGAACTCCTTGGTCCGCTGCGGGGAGAGCGACCCCGCCACCGTCACGCCGGCCTCACGGATCTGGCCGAGCCGTACCTTGATCAGGTCGGGGTCGACGGGGGCGGCGTAGATCTCCTGCAGCCGCCGGGTGGCGTCGGCGCCCTCGAGGTCGGCGACCTCGGCGAGCAGCTCGGTCGGGTCGTCGTACCGGGTCCAGAGGCCTTCGAGGTTGAGCACCCCCAGACCGCCGTACTGCCCGAGCGCGATGGCGGTCGCCGGGCTCATCACCGAGTCCATCGGCGCCGCGACGATCGGCAGGTCGAACCGGTAGGCGTCGATCTGCCAGGCGGTGCTGACCTCCTCGGGATCACGCGTACGCCGGGACGGCACGATCGCGATGTCGTCGAAGGAGTACGCGCGCCGGGCCCGCTTGGCGCGGCCGATCTCGATCTCGCTCATGACCTCAGGCTATCGGCGGCGACTTCTACAGTGGCAGCGTGACCTACACCTGGCACGACATCGACGGCCGCATGGCCGAGCTCTGCGACGAGTGCGGCTTCGACGCGCGCGACCTGACCGACGGCGTGGACGAGGCCGCCCGGCTCGACGCGGCGTACGCCGACCTCGAGCGGCTGCTCGACCACCCCGACGCCGAGCGGCGGCCGGCTGCGGAGACCTGGTCGGCTCGGGAGTACGTCGAGCACTGCGTCGAGGTCGCGCAATGGATGTTCGAGCGGGTGTGCGCCACGGCCGGGCGCGACCCGATCGAGCCGCCCGCGGACCTGGCCGGCTGTCGGCGCGCGACGGCCGAGGTCGTCCCGGGGCTCTCCGAGGAGCAGCGAGCCGCCCTCCTGCGGGGCGAGTACCGGCAGGACGTCAGCGTCGAGTGGCTGATCCGCCACCAGCTCCACGACACCGAGCACCACGTCCTCGACCTGCGGCGCGGGTACGCGACGCTCGGCCGGAGCGACCACCCCGAGGTGTCCTTCCGCAGCTGAGGCCTAGGCGTCGCCGGCAGCGGCCAGGCCGGAGGCGACGAGCCGCCGGTGGACCGCGTCGGCGTCGCGGACCCCGATCAGCGCGGACTCGTGGATGGGGCCGTCCGAGCGGAGGACGGAGAACTGCCCGTTCGACTCCAGCACGACCAGCCCGACGTCCTGGGGCGCCGAGATGCCCGCGGCCCTCAGTGCGCTCCACAGCGAGGCGTCGTCGACGTGGAACTGCGCGAGCAGGGACTCGTCGGTCTCCCCGGCCACCATGATCGCCACCGCGCGGTGCGTCCGGGACTCCTGGCTGATCGCGCGCCGCACCTTCCCCGCCAGCTGCTCGCAGACGAGCAGGGTGCCGAGGGCGACGACCGCCCCGGCCAGCGTCGGGTTGCGGCCCATCGTGGCCCGGCCGACGATCGCGCCAAGCACCGTGACGACGGCCAGGTCGAAGCTGGACGGACTCGCGAAGAGCCGTTGGCCGCGCGAGCGCAGGATCCACCCGAAGGCGAAGTAGAGGAGGACGGTGGCGATCATCGTCGCCAACGCTCCGAGCGGGTGGACGCCGAGGTAGTAGCCGAGGTCGCTCATGCTCCCATCATGCTCCGATTGACCGCTCAACGAATTCCTGCGTTCTTCTGCGCACTCGTGTGGTCTTTGGGATTCTTGGGACAGACAGAAACATCTGATCGGAGAAGCCGTGCGTTCCCCTTGTTGGAGCACGCGCCTCCGGCAGCTCGTGGGGTCGCTCGCGCTGGTCGCGGCTGCCTCGACGTGCCTTGCCGTGGGTGCTGCCACCCCGTCCTTCGCGGACGGCGACGACTACCCCTGGGCGGGCCAGGGGCAGTGCCCGTTGGTGCCCCTGCCTCCCCCGCCGCCGGAGCCGAAGACACCGGAACAGGCCGGCAAGCCCGGCAGCCCCGGCCAGCACCCGGCGACCCCGGCCCACGGCAAGCCGGGCAACGCGGCTGCCCCTGACCCGACGGTCCCGTCGACTCCGCCCCCTCCCCGGGTGTGCGCGAAGAACATCTGGTTCATCAACGGCAGCTACGGCGACCAGTGGGGCTTCGCCCTCCGCAACTGCACCAGCTTCGTCGCCTGGCGGCTGCAGGAGACCAACGGCGTCACGGACTTCGACAACCACATGGACGGCGGCCACTGGGGCAACGCCCAGGACTGGGACGAGAACGCCCGCGCCCTCGGCTACCTCGTCGACGACGTGCCGGCCATCGGCGCCGTCGCCCAGACCGACGACGGCCGTGTCGGCCACGTCGCCTGGGTCAGCGCGGTCGACGGCGACACCGTCACCATCGAGGAGTACAACCACGCCGGCCCGGGCATCTACAGCACCCGCACCGTCCCGGTCTCGGACTTCCGCTACATCCACGTCGCCGACGTCGCGCCCGCGCCGATGCGCGGCTCGACCCGCGCCCCTGCCACCGCCTCGGACGAGGCGGGACGGTCCTGGACGTTCCAGGTCACCGCCGCCGGCGACCTCGTACGACGCGAGGCCGGTGCCCGACCCAGCACGCTCGGCGCCAAGGGCGCCTGGTCCCCCCTCGCGGCGCCGACCACCACGGTCGACGACGACGGGCTCGTGTGGCTGGCCGCGGTCGGCCGGGACGGGCGGATCAGCACGGCCCACAGCACGCTGCGCGGCGGCTGGACCCGACTGCAGCCCGTCGAGCGGACCAGCGCTGCCTCGACCTCCTCCCCCGCGCTCGTGCCTGACGGGCGCCGCGGGGTGCGGCTCCTCACCGTCACCGCCGCCGGCGACCTGGTCCAGGTCCGCCGCAACCAGCAGGACTGGGCCCGCCCGCTCCGCATGGGCGCACCCCGATCCTGGTCCACTCACACGGCCGTCAGTGCCGCGGTCGACGCCCAGGACCGGACCTGGCTGGCGGCGGTCACGACCGATGGCCTGCTGCAGCTGCGCAGCACGACGCCCACCGGTCGGGCCTGGCACAAGTTCGTCACCGTCCCGGGCGCCACGTGGTCGCAGACGTCGACCCCGGCCCTCAACACCGGTCACGACGGCGGCCTCTGGCTGCACGCCGTGACCGACCACGGGGAGCTCCACCTCTTCCGGATCCGCCCGGGCGCCTCGGACGTCTCTGATCACCGGGTCGTGCCGGGCTCGTGGTCGCCGTACTCGTCGCCGGCCGTCACGCTGGACGAGCAGCACCGCACCTGGGTCGGCGCCGTGACCATGAACGGCCAGGTCGTCGTCAGGCACCGGTCACGCACGGGCTGGACGCCGCTGCGGGACCTCGGTCGAGCCGACGAGCTCACCTCGCCGAGCCTGGCCCCGCGCTCGGACGGCCGCGTGCTGCTCGAGGCCACCAGCGCTGGACGCACCACCGTCCGGCCGGCCGACGGGACCAAGCGCCAGGTAGGCGCCCGCCTCACCAAGCTGCGCGCGATCCCCGCGACCTGAGTCGAGGCGCTGCCCACGGCTCCGGGGTTTCGAGACGCTCGCTTCGCTCGCTCCTCAACCACCGGCCGCCGGGGTCGAAGTGCCCACCGGTGGTCGAGGTGCGAGGAGCGCCAGCGACGAAGCCTCGAAACCCCCGCACCCGCGCAGGGCCTGGCCCCCAGGGGACGCTCAGCGACCGGAGTAGTTGGGTGCCTCGACGGTCATCTGGACGCCGTGCGGGTGGCTCTCCTTGAGCGAGGCGGAGGTGATCCGGACGAACCGGCCCTTCTCCTGCAGCTCCGAGATGGTCCGGGCGCCGATGTAGAACATCGACTGGTTGAGGCCGCCGACGAGCTGGTGCGCGACCGCGGCGAGCGGGCCGCGGTAGGCGACCTGACCCTCGATGCCCTCCGGGACGATCTCGTCGTCGCTGCTGACCTCGGCCTGGAAGTAGCGGTCCTTCGAGTAGGACTTCTTGCCGCGGCTCGACATCGCGGCGAGCGAGCCCATGCCGCGGTAGGACTTGAACTGCTTGCCGTTGACGAAGACCAGGTCGCCGGGCGACTCCTCGCAGCCGGCCAGCAGCGAGCCCACCATGACGGCGTCCGCACCGGCCACGATGGCCTTGGCGATCTCACCGGAGTGCTTCATGCCGCCGTCGGCGATCAGCGGGACCCCGGCCGGCTTCGTCGCGAGGCTGGCCTCGTGGACGGCGGTGATCTGGGGTACGCCGACGCCGGTGACGACGCGCGTCGTACAGATGGAGCCGGGGCCGACACCGACCTTCACGGCGTCGGCGCCGGCGTCGACGAAGGCCTGAGCGCCTTCGCGGGTCGCGACGTTGCCGCCGATCACCTGGACGTGCTGCGTGGCCGGGTCGGACTTCAGGCGGGAGACCATGTCGAGCAGCATCCGGACGTTGCCGTGGGCCGTGTCGGCGACCAGCACGTCGACACCGGCCTCGATCAGCGTGGTTGCGCGATCCCACGCGTCGCCGAAGTAGCCGATCGCCGCGCCCACCATCAGCCGGCCGTCGCCGTCCTTGGAGGCCTGGGGGAACTGCTCGGACTTCACGAAGTCCTTGACCGTGATGAGCCCGCCGAGCCGACCCTCGTCGTCCACCAGGGGGAGCCGCTCGCGCTTGTGCTTGCGCAGCAGGACGGTGGCCTCGTCGCGGCTGATGCCGACCGGTCCCGTGACCAGCGGCATCGGCGTCATCACCTCGTCGACCTTCGTCGTGGCCCACTCCGCGACCGGCGTGAAGCGCAGGTCGCGGTTGGTGCAGATGCCGATGAGGTGGTTGTCGACGTCGACCACGGGCAGGCCGGAGACGCGGTACTCGCCGCAGATCCGGTCGAGCTCCTCCAGCGTCGCGTCGGGGCCGATCGTGACCGGGTTGGAGATGATCCCGGTCTGGGTCCGCTTGACCAGGTCGACCTGGTAGGCCTGGTCAGCGATCGAGAGGTTGCGGTGCAGCACGCCGAGGCCACCTTGGCGGGCCATCGCGATCGCCATCCGCGACTCCGTCACGGTGTCCATCGCGGCGCTGACCAAGGGCACCTTGAGGCTGATCTCCCGCGTCAGGCGCGTGGTGGTGTCGATCTCGGCCGGCGTGAGGTCGGAGTGCCCGGGCAGCAGCAGGACGTCGTCGTAGGTGAGCCCCAGGGCCGCGAACTTCTCGGGTACCTCCATCAAGCCATTCTAGGGGGCTCCGTCGACCCCTTCGAGCAGGGCCCGGAGCGCGGCGGCGTGGTTCTGCAGGGCTCGTCTACCCGTTGCCGTCAGAGCGATCCACGTCGTACGCCGTCCGTCACGCGTGCCCTTGCGGCTGCGGACGTAGTCGACCTCCGCGAGCGCGGAGACGTGCTTGGACAAAACCGAGTCGCTGACCTCGAGCGCCTCGCGCAGGGTCACGAACTCCACCTCGGTCACGGCCGTCAGCATCGTCACGAGCTGCAGCCGGGCCGGCGGGTGGATGTGGGGGTCGAGCTCGGCCGGCATCAGGAGCTCAGCGCAAGGACGACCGCCCCGACGAGGGCCGCGAGGGCCAGGAGCCCGAGCACGAAGGGCGACTCGCCGCGGGCGTGGGTCGCCGGGTCGCGCTGGTAGCTGCGCCACCACGCCAGGGCACAGGCGACGTACGCCGCTCCCCCGACCAGGGCGCACAGGGTCACCAGCCACCACCGCTGCGCAAAGGCGGCCCACGTCGCCGCCGCGAAGGACGCCGCGTACACGGCCGACGACAGGTGAGAGGTTCCCAGGACGGCGCGACTGGTGAGGCCGCCGACGGTCGCCCCGTTGGCGGCCCGGAACCTCCGCAGCACCCAGGCCGCAGCCAGCCCGAAGAGCACGAGACCGACGGCCACCAGACCGAGGCCGGCGACGGTCTGCCGTTCGATCCCGACCGCTGCCGTGGCCAGGTGGGCGGCCATGCCGACGGCGAGCACCGGGGCGAACCCGACCGGGAGGGAGAGCGAAGCAGCGAGCCGCTGCTGAGACGCGAGGTCTTGACTTTCCATAATGGAAAGTATGACGACAACTTTCCATCTTGGCAAGTACCTAGTCGGCCAAGAACGCGAACCCGGCCGTCGTCGTGGGCCGCCAGCCGGTGGCGCGAGTGATCAGTCCGCGGTCATCGATCCGCACCACGCACATGCGGCCCCCGCGGACGTACGTCGCGAGCACGTGCCGGTCGTCCTCCCACCCGACCGAGCTGAGCTGCGTGCGGGTCAGGTGATCGTCCCGGACGACGTCGATCAGCTGGCCGTCGTACTGACGGAGCTCGAGGCCGTCTCCGGTGGACCGGGCGAAGAGCCGACCGGTCGGACTCGGGTTGCCGAGGTCCTCGGCGAGCGGGACCGGCTCTGGCGGGCTCACGAGGTCGGTGAGAAAGGAGGAGCCCTGTCCCCAGGTCTTGTAGACCAACCGGCCACGGAACCAACCCGTGAGGAACGGTACGCGGGTGCGATCGATCTCCTGGGTCACCTCGGCGCCGCCGCCGACGGAGTCGGCGTGGAGGAGCGTCGGCCCGGTACGGCCCGTCTCGGAGACGGTCAGGCTCACCCACCCGACCCGTCCGCCGCGGCTGACCTCGGGTGGACCGGTCCCCGCCCACTGGTCGAGCACCTTCCCCTGCGCGTCCAGCCGAGCCATGCCCACCGTGCCCTCGAACGTGCGGTCGTCGGAGACGAGGTAGCCCCCGTCGTACGACGCGATCCCGGTGACGCCCCACCGCTGGGGCAGCTGGACGGTCGAGCCGTCGCGCAGCCGCAGCAGGTGGCCGTCGACGTACGCGATCCTGGGCTTGCCGGAGAACACCAGGGCGGCCGACGAGTGCTCCGCCGGCTCGGGCAGCGGGGTCGTCGGGACGGTCGTCATCAGCGCCAGCACCACGCCCCACCAACCGCTCATGTCCAGTAGACGCGCAGGTCAGGTCATCGGTTGTCTTGACGCCCGCAGGTGCAGCATCCACATGAGGAGTCCCCCGGCCGCCAGCGCGAGCGCCGCCGAGGCGAGCTGCGCCACCGAGCCCGTCACCAGGGGCGTGAGGGCGGCGGCCAGCAGGCCGTTGAGCAGCAGCGTGAAGAAGGTGAACATGGAGACGGCGGCACCCCGCCCGAGCGGGAACAGGTCGAGCAGGATCAGCTGGGTCGAGGGATAGAACGTGCCGGTGCCGACGGCGATGAGGGCGGGGCCGATCACGACGGCGGGGAGCGAGGGCCCGAACACCAGGGCCAGGACGAGGTTGATCGCGGCGCCGAGGACGCTGAACAGCATCGCGCCGGTCACCAGCAGCTTGCTGTCGATCCGGCCGGCCGCCCAGCTGCTGATCTGCGCGCCGAGCATGAACCCGCCGATCATCGGCACGAACAGCATCCAGAAGTCGAGCTCTCCCCTGCCCAGCAGGTCGATCACGAAGAACGGCGCCGAGCTGATGTAGAGGAACTGCGCGGCGAAGCACAGTGAGGCCGCCCAGGCGACGCGGTGGAACTCGGCGTGCTTGCTGACCCCGGCCAGGCTCGCGGCCAGGGAGCGCAGGTTGAACGGGATGCGCCGCTCGACGGGGTGGGTCTCCGGCAGCGCGACCGCCACGACGACCACGAGGACGGCGCCGAAGCAGGCCATGAACCAGAAGAGCAGCTCCCACGGCCCCAGCTGGAGCAGCAGACCGCCGATGATCGGGGCGATCGCGGGCGCGATGCTGAAGATCAGCATCACCCGGCTCATCAGCCGTTGCGCCTGGGGGCCCTCGAAGACGTCACGGATGATCGTGCGGCTCACGATCGCGCCGCCGCCGACCATCAGTCCTTGGAGCACCCGGAACGCCAGCAGGACCGGCAGGGACGGGGCCAGCGCGCAGCCGATCGAGGCGACGGCGTACGCCGCGACGCCGCCGATCATCACCGGCCGGCGTCCGACCGCGTCCGAGAGCGGGCCCCAGAAGGGGCTCATCAGCCCGAACGAGATCATGTACGCCGAGATCACCAGCTGCATCTGTGCGCTGGTGACGTCGAGGTCGGTCGCCATCTGGCGGAAGGCCGGGAACGGGGTGTCGATGCTGAAGGGTCCGAGCATCGCCATGGCCGCCAGGATGGCGGGGACCAGCAACGCGAACCCGGCCGGCAGCGCGACCTTGGGCTCGGCGGGGGCGCGCTCGGTCCTGGACATCGCTGCTCAGCGTGTCACGAGCGGACAAGATCTCCTGAAATGCCGCTGACCCGGCAGAAAATTTCTGCCGGGTCAGCGTGGATCTCCTCGATCAGCGAGGTCTCAGTGGCCGTACACATCTGCCACCAGCTCTGCGGGGCTCGCCTCCAGCAGGACTCGCTTCGCTCGCCCTACCTGCGGCTCACTCCTCGACTAGTGGCCGTGACCGTGGCCGTGACCGGCCGCGGCGGGCTCCTCGTCCTCGGGCTTGTCGACGATGAGCGTCTCCGTCGTGAGCAGCATGCCCGCGATGGAGGTGGCGTTGACCAGCGCGGACCGGGTCACCTTGACCGGGTCCAGGACACCCTGGGCGACCAGGTCGCCGTACTCGCCGGTCGCGGCGTTGTAGCCGGTCCCGACGCCGTTCTCGCGGACCTTGCTCACGATGACGTGACCGTTCTCCCCACCGTTCTCAGCGATCCAGCGCAGCGGGGCGTCGGCGGCACGCCGAACGATCCGTACGCCGAACGCCTCGTCGCCGCTGAGGCCGAGGTCGTCGTCGAGCACCGAGACGGCGTGCACCAGGGCCGAGCCACCGCCGGGGACGATGCCCTCCTCGATCGCGGCGCGCGTCGCGGAGACGGCGTCCTCGATCCGGTGCTTCTTCTCCTTGAGCTCCACCTCGGTGGCGGCGCCGACCTTGATCACGCAGACGCCTCCGGCCAGCTTGGCCAGGCGCTCCTGCAGCTTCTCGCGGTCCCAGTCGGAGTCGGTGTTCTCGATCTCCGCCTTGATCTGGTTGACCCGACCCTCGACCTCAGCCGAGTCGCCGCCGCCGTCGACGATCGTGGTGTCGTCCTTGGTGACGACCACGCGGCGCGCGGTGCCGAGGACGTCCAGACCGACCTGGTCGAGCTTCAGACCGACCTCGGGGGCCACGACCTGACCGCCGGTCAGGGTCGCGATGTCCTGCATCATCGCCTTGCGGCGGTCTCCGAAGGCCGGGCTCTTGACCGCGACTGCGGTGAAGGTGCCACGGATCTTGTTGACCACCAGCGTCGACAGTGCCTCACCGTCGACGTCCTCGGCGAGGATGAAGAGCGGCTTGCCGGACTGGATGACCTTCTCCAGCAGCGGGAGCAGGTCGGCGATCGCCGAGATCTTCCCCTGGTGCAGCAGGATGTAGGGGTCGTCCAGGACGGCTTCCATGCGCTCGGCGTCGGTGACGAAGTACTGCGAGATGTAGCCCTTGTCGAACTGCATGCCCTCGGTGAACTCGAGCTCGGTGCCCATGGTGTTGGACTCCTCGACCGTGATCACGCCGTCCTTGCCGACCTTGTCGAAGGACTGGGCGAGCAGGTCACCGATGAGGGCGTCCCGGCTGGAGATCGTGGCCACGGAGGCCATGTCCTCCTTGGAGTCCACCTCACGGGCGGCCTCGCGCAGCGCGTCGCCGACCGCCTCGGCAGCGGCGTCCATGCCGCGCTTGAGCGACATCGGGTTGACGCCGGCAGCGACCGCCTTCAGGCCCTCGTGCACCATCGCCTGGGCCAGGACCGTCGCCGTCGTCGTACCGTCACCGGCGACGTCGTTGGTCTTGGTGGCGACCTCCTTGGCGAGCTGGGCGCCGAGGTTCTCGAACGGGTCGTCGAGCTCGACCTCACGCGCGACGGTCACGCCGTCGTTGGTGATGGTCGGGGCACCCCACTTCTTGTCCAGGACGACGTAGCGGCCCTTGGGGCCGAGCGTCACCTTGACGGTGTCGGCGAGAGCGTTGACGCCGCGCTCGAGCGCGCGCCGGGCGTTCTCATCGAACTCCAGGATCTTCGGCATCGGGTCAGCCCACCACCGCGAGCACGTCGCGGGCGCTCAGGATGAGGTAGTCCTCGCCGGAGTACTTCACCTCGGTGCCGCCGTACTTGCTGTAGATCACCTTGTCGCCGACGTTCACGTCGAGCGGGACGCGGTTGCCGTTGTCGTCGATGCGACCCGGACCGATGGCCAGGACCTCGCCCTCCTGGGGCTTCTCCTTGGCGGTGTCGGGGATGACCAGGCCGGAGGCCGTGGTCTGCTCGGCGTCGAGCGGCTTGACGACGATGCGGTCCTCGAGGGGCTTGATGTTGATCGACACGATCGATCGACCTCTACTTTCTTCATCGCTTCTGTTGGCACCAACTTCGGGAGCCGGTGGTGTCCGGCTCCCGGACGTTTTCGCCTGCGGGGAGTACGCCGTCGCGGGGGTCGCCTCACTCGCAAGCGCTGGCACACTCCCGAGGAGAGTGCCAAAACCGACGTTAGCACTCTCCCCAACTGAGTGCCAGAAGGGGGTGGGGCGAGACTGGCCCGATGGATCTGGGCACTTTCCGCTGGCTCCTGACCGAGGAAGGTCAGGTCCTGCTGGCCCGTGCGTCCGAGGCTGTGTCCCACCCTCCGGCCGGCGGCGAGCTGGCCCTGCAGACGCGGCTGCGAGAGTACGCCGCCGCCGACCGCGTGGCCGCGGCACTGTCGGTCGTGGAGCTGCGCCAGCGCGGCCGGGAGAAGTTCGGCGACCTCGCACGCGACCTCTACTTCACCCGCGACGGGCTCGAGCAGGCGACCCGGATCGCCGTCTCGCAGCACCGGGCCGCCCGGTTCGCCGCCGCCCAGGTGGGGACGGTGCTCGACCTCGGGTGCGGCATCGGGGGTGACCTGATCGCGTTCGCGGGCGCCGGGCTCACGACGGCCGGGGTGGACCTCGACGAGGTGCGGGTCGAGATGGCGCGCGCCAACCTGGCCGCCGCGGGGCTCGGGGGAGCGGTCGCCGTGGCCGATGCGACGACCGTGGACCACTCGCCGTTCGACGCAGTCTTCGCCGACCCCGGACGGCGATCCGCCCGCGGTCGCACGTTCGACGTCGAGGGCTGGACTCCCCCGTGGTCGTTCGTGTCCGCGCTGCTGGAGCGGGACGCCTGCCTCAAGGTCGCGCCCGGCATCCCCCACTCCCTCATCCCCGACGGCGTCGAGGGCGAGTGGGTGTCGGTGCACGGGGAGGTCAAGGAGGCAGCCCTGTGGTCCGGGCGACTGGCCACCACACGCCGGCGCGCGACCGTGATCGGGACCGGAGGGCTGGCGACGCTCACCGATGAGGACGACCCCGGCGCGAGCGTCCGGGAGGTCGGACCCTTCCTCTACGAACCGGACGGCGCGGTCATCCGGGCCGGGCTCGTCACGGCCGTCGCCGCGGGTGTGGACGGCGGCCTGCTGGACGACCAGATCGCCTACGTCACCAGCGACGCGTCGTTCCACACGCCTTTCGCCCGGTCGTACCGGGTGCTCGAGGAGCTGCCCTACCGGGAGAAGCAGCTGCGCGCCGCCCTGCGGGAGCGCAGCATCGGCATCCTGACGATCAAGAAGCGAGGGGTCAGCATCGACCCCGCTGCGCTCCGCAAGCGGCTGGACCTCTCGGGGTCGGAGGAGGCGACGCTCGTGCTCACCCGGGTCGCTGACCGCGGTGCGGCGTACCTCGTCGCCCCCTTCTGAGGCCCTGCCCACGGTTCCGGGGTTTCGAGACGCTCGCTCCTCGACCACCGGCTCTCCCCGCCGGTGGTTGAGGTGCGAGGAGCGCAGCGACGAGCCTCGAAACCCCTGCACCCGCGCAGGGCCTCAGCAGCCCTGGCGCACCCCGCTGACCTCGACCGGGAGCCGCCCGGTGGCCTCGGCCTTGCCCTGGAGCACCGCGACCAGGGCCGCCATCGGGCCCGGAGCGTCGCCCCAGACGGCCAGCCGGACCGCGGCGCTGGTCTGCGACAACGCGTACGGCGTCCCGGTCGTCACCACGATCGGGCCCGGGACCTGCCCGACGACGGTCGTGCTCGGGCCGAGGATCCGAAGCGGGGTCCCGTGGATCACCAGCTTCGGCGGAGTGCTGCGCCAGTGGTCGAGCCGTCGCTGGTACTTCTTCTTCGAGGCGTGGTGTCGCTTCGGCTTCGGCGGCTTGACGTGCCGCACGCTGCCGAGCGGCAGACCGGCCGCCGCCGCGGCGACCCGGAAGTTGGCGACGGCGGTGGGGTCACCGAGCGGCGCCACCTCGCCGGTGACCAGCGGTCCGCGACAAGGCCCGGCGACGGAGGTGATCGCCGCCGCCGACAGCCGGCGGGACGCGACGTTGGCCTCGGCCGCGGCGCGCGACGGCGCCTCGGGACGCGGTGCGGTCGCCTCTCGGTGCATCAGCAGCGCCAAGGTGCGCGCCGCCGCCTGGCGCAGCCGCGAACGTTCGAGGTCTCCGTGCTGGACGGCGTGCACGATCTGGGTCGACCGCCGCGGCCGGGCTCGGCGGCATGAGCATGAGGTCGGCCCCGGCCCGCAGCGACCGCACGACCGGCGGCAGGGCGCCGCGCACCTGGACGCCCTTCATCTGGAGCGAGTCGGTGACGACGACCCCCTGGAACCCTGCCTGGTCGCGCAGCACCCCGTCGACGAGGGGGCGGGAGAGGCTCGCGGGGACGTGCGGGTTCACGTCCTGCACCGCGATGTGGCCGACCATGACGACGGGCAGCCCCGCGGCGGCGCCGTCGGCGAACGGGACGAGGTCGTGCGACGCCAGCGCACCCAGGCTGCGCGTCTGTACCGGCAGCGTGAGGTGGGAGTTGGCCGGCACGGACCCGTGGCCGGGGAAGTGCTTGAGCACGGGGATCACGCCGCCGGCGTCGAGGCCGTGGGCGGCCGCGATCGCCTGGCGGGCCACGAGCGTCGGGTCGTCGCCGGCCGCGCGGGAGCCGATGGTCGGGTCGGCAGGCCCGTCGGTCACGTCCGCGTCCGGGGCGAAGTCGAGGGTGAACCCGAGCGCCGCGAGCCGGGCGCCCATCGCTCGGTAGGACCGCTCGGTCAGGTCCTCGTCGTCGGCCGCACCGGCCGCCATGAACGCCGGGAACCGCGCGCCGCCGACCCGCTCGACCAGACCGCCCTCCTGGTCGACGGAGATCACCAGGGGCCGACCGACCTGGCGGGCCAGGGTGTGGTTGACCCGGCTGATCTGGTCGGAGTCGACGATGTTGTCGGCGAACGCGACCACACCGGCGAGGTGGAGGCTCCTGACCAGCCGCACCGGCGCAGCGGTGCCGGCGTACGACGCCACGATCACGCGGCCGGCCAGCTCGCGCAGCGGCATCCGCGCGACCTGGCGCGCAGCCCGATCGAGCTCGACCTCGGTCGGGCCCCAGCCGGTCTCGAGCCCGAGCCGTTCGGCCGGGGTGGGTGGCGGCGCGGTCGCGGTGGACGCGGCGGGACTCTCGGGCGACCGTCCGGTCGGTGCCGCGTCCGGACCCTCGCACGCCGTCGCGGCCAGCCCGAGAGCGAGCAGCGCGGCGGCTGCAGCGACAGGTCCATTCACGCCGTCCATCGTGGCAGGCTGCACCCGTGACGCGAATCGGCAACCTCTTCGGACCGGACTTCACCTTCCTCGGCGTGGACTCCGCCGACCTGGATGACCCCACGTCGTACGCGGACGCGGACGTGGTCGTCCTCGGGGCGCCGTTCGACGGCGGGACCTCGCACCGCCCGGGCGCCCGGTTCGGCCCGCAGGCGATCCGCGGCACCGACTACCTGCCGCACGACGGCAGCCGCCCCAGCCTGGCGCTGCGCACCGACGCCCTGCAGGACCTGCGGATCGTCGACGTCGGCGATGTCGAGGTGTACGCCGGCGAGATCGAGCGCTCGCTCGGCCAGATCCGGGAGGCGGTCCGCACGATCACCGCGTCGGGGGCGATCCCTGTGGTGCTCGGCGGCGACCACTCCGTCACCTACGCCGATGCCTCGGGCGTCGCCGACGTGCTCGGCCACGGCCGGGTCAGCCTCGTTCACTTCGACGCGCATGCCGACACCGGCGACGTGGAGTTCGGGTCCCTGTGGGGCCACGGGCAGCCGATGCGGCGCCTGATCGAGTCCGGCGCGGTGCGCGGCGACCGGTTCCTCCAGCTCGGGCTCCGCGGCTACTGGCCCGAGCCGCCCACCCTGGACTGGATGGCCGGGCAGTCGATGCGGTCCTACGAGATGACCGAGATCGGCCATCGGGGGCTCGCGACCTGCCTCACCGAGGCCGGCGAGATCGCCGTCGACGAGTGCGACGGCGTGTTCCTGTCGGTCGACATCGACGTCTGCGACCCCGGCCACGCGCCGGGCACCGGCACTCCGGAACCAGGCGGCCTGACCGCGCGCGAGCTCCTGGACGCCGTACGGCGGCTCTGCCTCGACCTCCCGATCGTCGGTGTCGACGTGGTGGAGGTGGCTCCGGCGTACGACCACGCGGACATCACCGCGGCGCTGGCCAACCGCGTGGTGCTCGAGGCGTTGTCGGCGATCGCCCGGCGCCGCAAGGACGCCGCCGACGGCACCCGCTGGGACCCCTCGCTCCCCCTACTTGCCGACCGGGTCGCGCCGATCCCCGAGCGGCACTAGAGGTTCTCGCGCTCGGCGCCGATGGTGGTGTCCGGGCCGTGGCCGGTGTGGACGACGGTGTCGTCGGGCAGCCGGAACAGGACCGAGCGGATCGAGTCCTTGATCTGGTCCTCGTCGGAGTACGACCGGCCGGTGGCGCCGGGGCCGCCCTCGAAGAGCGTGTCGCCGGTGAAGACGCAGCCGAGGTCGTGGGAGTAGAGGCAGACCGCGCCGGGCGCGTGGCCGGGCGTGTGCAGCACCTTCAGCGACGACCCGGCGACCTTGAAGGTCATCCCGTCCTCCAGGTCGACGTCCCAGAGGTAGTCGGGGTGCGTCAGCTCCCACAGCGGCTTGTCGGCCGGGTGCAGGAGGATCGGCGCACCCGACCCCTCGTTGACCCGCTCCCGCAGCTCGGGCGCGACGCGCGAGTGGTCGTCGTGGGCATGGGTGAGGACGATCGCCTTCACGGTCCGCCCGCCGATGACCTCGAGGATCGCGTCGGCGTCGTGCGGCGCGTCGATGACGAGGCACTCCTCGTCGTCGCCCACGACCCACAGGTTGTTGTCGACGTCGTGGGTCTCGCCGTCGAGGGAGAAGGTGCCGGAGATCTCGGCGTGGTCGAGTCGGAGCGCCATCAGAGGATCACCACGGACCGGAGCACGCTCTGCCCATCTTCTTGGCTGGCGTGCATGCGCTCGAACGCCGCCTCGACGTCGTCCAGGCCGATCTCCTCGGTCACGAACGCGTCCAGGTCCAGCCGGCCCTGGCGGTAGAGGTCGACCAGCATCGGGAAGTCGCGGCTCGGCAGGCAGTCGCCGTACCAGCTGGACTTCAGCGCGCCACCGCGGCCGAAGACGTCGATGAGCGGGATGTCGGGGACCTTCATGTCCGGTGTGGGTACGCCGACCAGGACGACGGTGCCGGCGAGGTCGCGGGCGTAGAACGCCTGCTTCCAGGTCTCGGGCCGGCCGACCGCGTCGATGACGACGTCCGCGCCGCCCTCGTGGCCGGTGCCGTCCGGCGGCGGGGTGAGGCGCCGGATCGCCTCGACCGGGTCCTCGTCCTTGCTGTTGACCGTGTGGGTGGCACCCAGCTTCTTGGCGGTCTCGAGCTTCCGGTCGTCGATGTCGACCGCGATGATCGTCCGGGCGCCGGCCAGGGCCGAGCCGGCGATCGCGGCCGCGCCGACGCCACCGCACCCGATGACCGCGACCGTCTGGCCGCGCGTGACGGCGCCGGTGTTGATCGCCGCTCCGAGCCCGGCCATGACGCCACAGCCGAGCAGACCCACGGCGGCCGCGCGGGCCTCGGGGTCGACCTTGGTGCACTGACCGGCGGCGACCAGCGTCTTCTCGGCGAAGGCGCCGATGCCGAGCGCCGGGCTCAGCTCGGTGCCGTCCTCCAGCGTCATCTTCTGAGTGGCGTTGCGGGTGGCGAAGCAGTACCACGGCTCGCCGCGGTCGCACGCCCGGCAGTGGCCGCAGACTGCGCGCCAGTTGAGGACCACGAAGTCGCCGGGCGCCACCTCGGTCACGCCCTCCCCGACCGACTCGATCACCCCCGCCGCCTCGTGCCCGAGGAGGAACGGGAACTCGTCGTTGATCCCGCCCTCCCGGTAGTGCAGGTCCGTGTGGCAGACCCCGCAGGCCTGGACCTGCACCAGCGCCTCTCCCGGACCGGGGTCCGGGACGTTGATCGTCTCGATGCTGACTGGTTCGCCCTTGCCTCGGGCCACGACTGCCTTCACCTGGTGCATGGCTCGAGCCAAGCACACGGGGGGCGCCGGTTTCACCGGTGCACCGGTGCACCGGTGAAAGTGCCACCCCTCACCAGACCCCCAGTACCCCGCCACCGATGCGGACGACGAAGGCGGCGACGATGAGGAGGAAGAAGACGCGGACGAAGCGGCTGCCCCGGCGTACGGCGGTGCGGGCACCGATCCAGCCGCCGAGCAGGTTCGCGGCGCCCATGAGCAGGCCGACGTGCCAGACCACGGCACCGATCGGCACGAACACGCAGAGCGCGGCCAGGTTGGTCGCCCAGTTGGCCAGGCGGGCCTTCGCACTGGCCTCGAGGAAGTTGTAGCCGAGCAGCCCGACGAGGGTGAACACGAAGAAGCTGCCCGTCCCCGGCCCGAGCGCGCCGTCGTAGAAGCCGACGGCCAGGCCGGTCCCCATCGCGGCGACGGTGTGCCGATGTCCGGCGAACCGCAGCGCGGTGCTCTCGCCCAGCGAGGGCTTCACCAGCACGTACGCGCCCACGACCACCAGCACCACGAGCACGATCGGGTCGAACGCCGACGCCGGGATGCGTCGCGCCACCAGGGCGCCGACGAACGACCCGATGAACGCCAGCGCCATCAGCGGAAGGAACGTCCGCGGGTCCGGCCGCACCCGCCGGTAGTACGTCGCGCTGCTGACGGTGGTGCCGCAGATCGAGGCCAGCTTGTTGGTGGCCAGGATCTGGACCGGGGCGGCTCCCGGCAGCCACAGCAGCAGCGCCGGCAGCTGGATCAGCCCGCCTCCGCCGACCACTGCGTCGACGAAGCCCGCGAGTCCCGCCGCCAGCACCAGCAGCGCCAGCAGGTGCAGGGAGGGATCCACCGGCTCACCCTAGAGAACCAGCATTTCGCCTCGTCAGGGACAATGGCGACATGACCGAGCTCCCACGGAAGGCCGCGGCCCGGGCGGCCCGGTTGGCGGCGCTGCCGCTGGGGTACGCCGGGCGGCAGGCCGTCGGGTTCGGCAAGCGGATCGGTGGCGCTCCGGCCGACGCGGTACTGACCGACATCCAGCAGCGGACCGCGGAGCAGCTGTTCCGCACGCTCGGGACGCTCAAGGGCGGGGCGATGAAGTTCGGCCAGGCCCTGTCGGTGCTCGAGGCGGCCCTGCCCGAGGAGATCGCCGCGCCGTACCGCGAGCAGCTCACGCAGCTGCAGGACGCCGCTCCCCCGATGCCGACCCAGACCGTGCGTGACCAGCTCGCCGCCGAGCTCGGGGCTGATTGGAAGTCCCAGCTCACCTGGCTCGACGGCGCCCCGACCGCCAGCGCCTCGATCGGGCAGGTCCACCGCGGCACGTGGTCCGATGGCCGCGAGGTGGCGGTGAAGGTGCAGTACCCCGGCGCGGGCGACGCCCTGCTCGGCGACCTGCGCCAGCTGGCGAGGGTCGCCCGCGGTGTCGCCCCTGTCTTCCCGGGCATCGACATCGCCCCGCTGATCGCCGAGCTGCAGGAGCGGGCGGCCGAGGAGCTCGACTACGGCCTCGAGGCCGAGGCGCAGCACGCGTTCGCCGCGGCGTTCGACGGCGACGAGTCGTTCTACGTGCCCGACGTCGTGGCGTCCGGGCCCAAGGTGTTGATCACCGAGTGGCTCGAGTCGCCGTACTCGTTGGCGAAAGTGATCGCCGAGGGCACCCAGGAGGAGCGGGACCACTACGCCGACCTGTTCGTACGCTTCCTCTTCTCCGGGCCGGCGCGCACCGGGATGCTGCACGCGGACCCGCACCCCGGGAACTTCCGGCCGATGCCGAACGCCGACGGCTCACCGGGCCGGCTCGGCGTGCTCGACTTCGGTGCCGTCGCCCGCCTGCCCGAGCGCGGCCTGCCGTCGGCGATGGGCCGGCTGATCCGGATCGCGCTGGAGGACGACCCGGACTCGCTGGCCGAGGGGCTGCGCCAGGAGGGCTTCATCAAGCCGGGCATCAAGATCGACCCGCAGCTGGTGCTGGACTACCTCGGGCCGTTCGTGGAGCCGGCGCGTCAGCCGACCTTCCGGTTCACCCGGGCGTGGATGCGTGAGCAGTTCCAGCGGATCAACGACCCCAGGTCGCCGAGCTACACGGTCGCGGTGAAGCTCAACCTGCCGCCGTCGTACCTGCTGATCCACCGCACCTGGCTCGGCGGCATCGGCATGATGTCGCAGCTCGAGGCCGAGGCGCCGTTCCGGCAGATCATGGAGGAGAGCCTCCCCGGGTTCGCGATCAGCTGAGCGAACCCGGGCTCAGACGTCCTTCGAGCCGTCGATCGACTCGCGGATCAGGTCGCCGTGGCCGGCGTGCCGGGCGTACTCCTCGACCATGTGGATGAGCAGCCAGCGCAGGGTCGGCGTCTGACCGGACTTCCGCTCACGGCTGAGCGGCTGGTCGAGCCCGCCGCGTCGGAGGGCGGCCTCCAGCTGCTCCTCGCTCCGGGCGATCGCTGCCACGAGGAGGGCGTCGAGCTCGGCGTGGCTGTCCTCGGCGGCGCTGTGCCAGTCCCAGTCCTCGTCGGCCTCCCAGTCGACGCTCTTCCACGGCTCGATCACCTCGCTGCCGGCGAGGCAGTAGGTGAACCAGTAGTCCTCGACGCCGGCCAGGTGCTTGAGCATCCCGCCGAGCGTGAGATCGCTGGGACCGTGGGTCTGGGCCAGCTGCTCCTCGGTCAGGCCGGACGCCTGGAGCCGGATCGTGGCGCGGTAGTGGTCGAGGAACTCACGCAGCATCGTCACTTCGTCGTTCACGAAGGCGGGCTCGGGTCGTTGGATGCTCATCGCGCCGACGTTATCTCGCCTCGTGTGCCTGAGACCGCCCTATGGAGCGGTCTCAGGCACACGCGACGTACGGATCAGCCGACCCAGAAGCCGCGACCGCCGCCGTACCAGTCGGAGAGGTGGTCGCGGAACGACGAGCCCGGACTGCGGGAACCCAGGTACGAGCCCACGACCGCGGCCCCGAGGTCGTCGAGCTCGGGCGCGACCACGCGTCCCTCGACCCGCTTGGCCATCGACTCGATGAAGCGGGCGAGACCCGGGTCGTCGCCGAGCCGGAAGAAGGTCGTCTGCGCACCGAGCCGGCCGGCGTTGTCGAGCTCGCGCACGGCGTAGGCGATGGTCAACGGGTGCGGCGGGTAGGTGAAGAAGAGCTCGCCGTCCGGCTCGAGGTGCGCGGTCGGCTCACCGTCGGTGACGATCAGCAGCACCGGCTGGGCGTTGGGGTGCTTGCGGAAGTGCCGGTTGGCCAACAGCAGGGCGTGGTGCAGGTTCGTGCCCTTGTCGGGGTAGTCCCCCAGCGCGGTCAGCTCTTCGATCTCCATCGAGCGGGCGTGCCGGCCGAAGCCGATCAGCTGCAGGTGGTCGCCGCGGAAGCGGGACTTGATCAGCGTGTGCAGCGCCAGCGCCGTCCGCTTCATCGGCACCCACCGGCCGTCCATGATCATCGAGTACGACGTGTCGACCAGCAGCGCGACCGCGGCCTGCGTGCGTGCCTCGGTCTCGGCCACCTCGATGTCCTCCATCGACAGCCGTGGGCCGGACGGGTCGGCCGCCCGTCGTCGTACGCCGTTGACGATGGTGCGCGGGATGTCCCACGGCTCGGTGTCGCCGAACGCCCACTCGCGGGTGGCGCCGGACAGCTCACCGGCCGCCCCCGCCGCCCGGAGGTCGCGCTGCCCTTGCCGGCCGGACATGCGGTTGGCCACGTCGCGCAGCAGCGCCTTGCCGAGCTGGCGCATCGCCTTGGGGCTCAGCTTGAGCTGGCCGTCGGAGCTCTTCTTGAGGTACCCGGAGTCGCGCAGCGCCTGTTCCAGCTGCTGGAGGGTCCGCGCGTCCACGGCGGCCTCGTCGCCGAGCTGGCGCGCGAGCTTGTCCAGGTCGACGTCGTCCATCCGGGCGTGCGGATGCGACTGGGAGAGCTGGTCGGAGAGGTCGTCGAGGTCGGCGAGGTCCTGCAGCACGCCGGTGCCGTCGCCGAGTCCGAGACCGCTCTGCCCCTCGAACCGCTCCGACCCGCCCCAGTCCTCCCCCGGCCGCAGCGACTGGAGGTTGGCGTCCATCCGCGCCAGCTGCTCCATCAGCTGCGGTGAGCCGAACGCCTGGGCCGAGAGCTGCATGAGCTCCTCGCGCTGCTCGGGCGTCATCGAGTTGAGCATCCGCTGGGCGGCCGCCGAGCGGGCGGCCAGGGCGTCGAGCAGCTCGTCGATGTTCTGCGGGTTCTCCGGGAAGAAGTCGCCGTGCTTCCCCATGAAGTCGGCGAAGTCCTCGTCGGTGTCCGCCCCGCGGGCGTGCTTCTCCAGCAGGCCGTTGAGGTCCTCGAGCATCTCGTTGACGGCCTGGCGGTCCTCGTCGGTGGCGTTCTCGAGCGCCTGCTTCATGCCGGCGAAGCGCTGGTCGAGCAGCTCCCGACCGAGCAGGTCCTTGATCTCCTCGTACGCCTCGCGAGCCTCCCGGCTCTGCCAGTCGTACGCCGACAGCTCGGCCACCGCCGCCGCGGTGCTGCTCGGGAGGTTGTCCATCTGCAGCTCGCGGAAGGCGCGGTCGGAGTCGTCGAGGTCGATGTCGCGGGCCAGCTGCTTGCGCTCCTCGAGGACGGCTGTGTCTAGCAGCTCGCGGACCTGTTGCATCGTGCCGTCGAGGTTGTGCCGCTGCAGCAGCTCGCGGCGGCGCTGGGCGACCCGGCGGGCGAGGTCGTCCAGACCGTTCTGCGACTCGCCGCCGCGGCGCAGGAACTCCCGCATCGCCCGCTCCGGGCTGTAGCCGGCCATCACGTCCTCGCCGATGGCGTCCAGCGCCTCGGCGAGGTCGACCGGCGGCGCGAGCGGGTCGCCGCCGTCGTACCTCGTGTAGCGGCTCATCCCGTGCTCCTCAACGTCTTGCGCATCCAGACCCAGTCGATGTCCGGGAAGTCCGCGAAGGGCGTGCGGCTGTCCTCCACGAAGCCACGACGCTCGTAGAACGCGGCAGCGGCGGTGTTGCCGCCGACGTACTCCAGCCACAGGGTGGGGCCCTCGACGTGGGCCTCGACCTCGCGCAGCAGGGCGGACCCGAGGCCGGCCCCGTGCTGCTCCGGGTTGACGTACAGCTTCCAGACGACTGGACGTCCCTGGTCCTCGCCCAGGTTGGCGACGGCGACGATCCGGTCCCCGTCGGCGCACACCCAGTGCGGCAGGCGGTCCAGGGAGTCCGCGACCGCCTCGGGCGACCACCACTGCTCGAGCTGCCGCTCGGCGAGCAACGGGTCGATCGGCCCGTAGGTGTGGGGCACCACGACCCGACCGAGCGACACGATGCCCTCGGCGTCGGCAGGCTGGGCCGCGCGCAGCTGAATCATCCGTAGACGGTCTCCGAGCCGCCCCGACCGATCGTGGTGTCCTTGCCGATCTTGCGGGCCAGGTAGAGCCCTTCGAGCGCGAGCTCGATGGCGCCGGCCCGCTCGCCGTCGTTGGCGGCATCGAGGCGGTCGCACACGTCGTCGTACAACTCGGACTCACCGAGCACCGGCAGCCCGGAGAGGAAGTCGATCGCGGTGACCCGGTCGCCGGTGGTGATCATCCGGCCGCTCTCGATCGCATCCACCAGGAGCGCGAAGTCGAGCCCGCGGAACCGGCTGCGGACGACCTCGGCGGTCGCGGTGCGCAGGAGGTGGGTGAGCACCTCGTGCTCGCGGCCCTCCTCGCCGGTCTCGAACTCGATCTTCCCGCCGAGCACGTCGACCGCAGTCTCGAGGTCGACGACCCGGGCGACCGCCTCGTCCTCGCCGCAGACCGAGGCACGGCGCAGCGCGGCGGCCGCTATCGTCTCGGCGCCGGCGATCGCGAAGCGCGCGCTGACGCCCGAGCGCTGGTCGACCGAGCTGGACTCGCGCAGGTTGCGGGTGAAGCGGGCCAGGATCTCCAGGAGGTACGCCGGCACCTCAGCGACCAGGTCGGCCTCCTGGTGGATCACGGCGAGCTCGTCCTCGAGCTCGGTCGGGTAGTGGGTGCGGATCTCGGCGCCGAAGCGGTCCTTGAGCGGGGTGATGATCCGGCCGCGGTTGGTGTAGTCCTCGGGGTTGGCGCTGGCCACGACGAGGACGTCGAGCGGCAGCCGCAGGACGTAGCCGCGGATCTGGATGTCCCGCTCCTCCATCACGTTGAGCATCGCGACCTGGATCCGCTCGGCGAGGTCGGGCAGCTCGTTGATCGCGACGATGCCTCGGTGGCTGCGCGGGATGAGGCCGAAGTGGATGGTCTCGGGGTCGCCGAGGTGCCGACCTTCGGCGACCTTCATCGGGTCGACGTCGCCGATCAGGTCCGCGACGGAGGTGTCCGGGGTGGCGAGCTTCTCGGAGTACCGCTCGTCGCGGTGCCGCCAGGCGATGCGGAGGTCGTCGCCGTACGACGCCACCGCCTGGATGCTTGTCACGGTGATCGGGTCGTAGGGGTGCTCGCCCAGCTCGGAGCCGGAGATGACCGGCGTCCACTCGTCCATCAGGCCGACCAGGGAGCGGAGCAGCCGGGTCTTGCCCTGGCCGCGCTCGCCGAGCAGCACGATGTCGTGGCCGGCGAGCAGGGCGCGCTCGACCTGGGGGATGACGGTGTCGTCGAAGCCGTGCAGCCCGGGCCACGGGTCCTCGCCGGCGCGGAGCTTGGTCAGGAGGTTGTCGCGGATCTCGGTGCGCAGGGACTTCAGCTCGTGACCGGAGGCGCGCAGCTCTCCGAGGGTGTCAAGGATGGGAGCAGCCGAGGGAGCAGTGGTGGGTGAAGACGTCACGTCTTCCACGCTAGCCCGGCTCCGCAAAGGGCCCTGCCCGAAGTTCCGGGGTTTCGAGACGCTCGCTCCGCTCGCTCCTCAACCACCGGTGGGAACTCCCGCGCCTGTGCTCGGTGGTTAGGAGGCGCGCAGCGCCATCTCGAAACCCCCGCAGCCCGCCCGGTGGCTGAGGAGGCGCGCAGCGCCGTCTCGAAACCCCCGCACCGACGCAGGGCGGTGACTCAGGCCCCGGCGGACTCGTCCCGCCTGCGGCGGTTGCCCCAGACGACGAGCCCGGCTCCGCCGCCCAGCAGGAGGAGCGCCAGACCGGCGACCTCGGCAGGGCTGCGTGGCTCGTCGTACGAGACGCCCGCGTCGACCGCGGTCGGGACGCACGTCGGCTTGCCGGCGACGGTGACGACGATGTTCTTGGCGCACTGACCCTGCTGGCCGGCGCCGGCGGTGGCCTGCTCGCCCTTGACCTCGATCGGCTGGGCCGTGGCCTGCGCACCACACACCTGTACCTGGCCCTTGGGGCCGACCTGGCTGAGGGTGACGACGAAGTCGAGGCTGGCGGCCTGGCTCTGGCCGACCTGCTGCTGGAGGTCGGCGACCGCGAGGCCGACGTCGACCTTCTGCGTCGCGCCGGGCCCGATGTTGGGTCCGGTCGTGACCAGCTGGCAGCTGGGGTTGCTCGGGTCGGTCACCATGCCGGAGGACTGGGTGCCCTGGATGTCGACGTTGAAGGAGAGAGCCTGCTCGAACTCGTTGGTGCCGCCCCGGTTGACGACGGCGACGGTGAGCCGGGCGATCTGCTTGGTGTTGTTCTTGACCCAGAAGGAGCTCGTCGACTCGTCAAGGGGGACGAAGGGTCCCTTCCCGTCGAACAGCGGGTGCGCCAGGTTGCTCTGGTACGGCCCGCTGGCGCTGTTGGCGACCAGGAGCTTCTTCGGGTCCGCCTGGGACGGTGAGCCCAGCACGAGCACCAGCATCGCGAGGGCGATGAGGGCCGCGAAGGCGGCGAGCGTGAGGCGTCGGATGTTCATACCGTGGCCTCCTCGAGCTCGTTGGTGGTGGTGGTCTCTTCGTCGGTGCTTGTCCTCGGTGGTCTTGCGGCGGCGCTCGCGCAGCCCGCCGGCGAGGAACACGCCGCCGTAGAGCAGCAGTCCGATGCCGACGAGGTCGGTCACCGTCCGCATGAGGTGGCCCGCGACCCAGACCGAGAGGTACCCGACCTTCGGCACCGAGTACCAGACCTCGCCCCGGACCTGGTCGGCCGAGATCGGCGTGAGGTCAGGGGTTTTGTTCGCGTCGCCCTGGGTGACGAACTCTCGCCCGTGATGCCGAAGCTCATCCCCACGATCCGGTGGGTCGTCAGCTGCGGGTCGTCCGTGAACGGCTGGAAGGTGATGACGTCGCCGATCTTCAGGTCGGCAGTCTTCACCGGCTTCACGACGACGACGTCGCCGACGTCGTAGGTGCCGGTCATCGAGCCGCTGAGGATGGTCAGCGGCCGGGCGCCGGTCGCCTTGGGGACGATGATGAGGGCGAGTCCGCCCGCGATCACCAGCCCTAGGAGGGCGAAGCTGAGCGCTTGGCCGAGGAACTTCCGTGCGGCGCTCATGGTGTCACCCCGATGCAATCGAAGTTGTCCGAGCCGTTGCTCGTTACGGGTGACCTTGATCGTGTTGCTGAAGGCCGACGTGCCGCACGCGGTGTCGTGACCTTGACTCGGTAGAACCGTGGCGACGCCATTGGTGAAGCCAGTCTGACGGTGTAGGTCGGTCGCTGTTCGTCGGCATTCCAACTAGGGGTCGTAGCTCGCGTCCGCGTTGGTAGCGGCAGACGAAGACGGTGTAGTTGGTCGCACCTGTGACGTTGCTCCACGATGAACTCGAGTCGTTCGTTGTTCTGGCGACCGGGGTTGCAGCGCATGGTGGGCGCTGCCGGGACTGCACGTTGAACGGTGATCGTGATCGGAACCGTCTGTCGTGAGGGACCAGCCGGTCGCCACGCCGTGTCTGCTGGCCCGCGAGGGACAGCGTCAACGTGCCGGATTGGCGCCGACGGCATTGAGAGCCTGCGCCCGGACGCAGTACCTGGAACTGTCCGCCCAAGCTCCCGGTGAAGGGGGTGGTGAAGGCGGTGTTCGTGCAGGTACCACCGAGCGTTCACGGTGTAGAGGCCGGTGGTGAGCGCAGCGTTGGTGCTGCAGCGAGTCGCCGTGATTCGCCTCGCGAGATTCTTGCCGGCCGAGCGTCGGTGACTGTGACGGTGCCGGTCCACTGCCGGACCGCCCACCGTGACGGTCGATGCTGTCGCTCACGGGTGAGCGATCGAAGTCGAGCTGTCCCGCGGTGACCGAGGTGAGCACGCCGAGCTTGCTGGGTCCTTCCAGGACGCAAGCGTCCCCCCCGTGGTGGCGCCCCCGATGAGGAGGGCGCCGACCACGGCGGCGACGAAACGGGATCCTGGAGTTCATCAGTCAGCTCGGTTGCGGCTCGATCAGGCGCTAGGCCCGCTCGATGGTGAAGGTGAGGCCGGGGTGCGTGGCCGACTTGTTCTGGACGCTGGTGCCGGACCGTGATGCTCGCGGAAGCGTGTAGGTGACGGTCGTGTTCGAGCGTTGGCGGTGCCGAAGGGTCGTCGAACGCGAAGTGCGAGCCGCCGGCGCTTCGTGAGGGGCCGCGTCGAGGCCGGTGGCGACGACGTCGACGGTCAGGTTAGCGTCCGCGGAGAAGGTGTTGGTGCACGATGCGCCTCGGGGGACCAGCGTGAGGTGCCCTTGAGGTTGTTGCCGTCAGCCCGTGAAGGTGAAGGCCTGGGTCCGGGTGACGGTGTCGCCGGGAACCATCAGGTCGGTCGCGGCTCCAGTCGTGGCGTTGTGTCTGGGTCGTCGAAGAGCCGGTCGCTCGGTGTCGACGTCCAGCTGCCGGACGTGCACGCCGCTGGAGCCGAGTGCTCGCTGTCGCTCCACATCGCGTACGAGCCGAAACCACCCATGAGGAGGGCGACGCCGGCAGCGCCGGCGAGAGAGCCCTTGATCGTCTTGTTCATATCCAGGATTCCTTTTCAGACTGATCGGGAGCCCGTTGCCCCCGAACCTTGCGAGTGGAATCCTCCGACACGAAATCGGGGTTGTTGATGGTTGTATCTCTTCGTTGCCCGTCTCGTGGATCAACTGTTCCTCGCGTGTGGCAGGCCCCCGGTCGTTCGACATCCGGGCGTAGTCATTCCTAGCCATCCACCGGCGCGCAACGGGAGGATGCGGACATGACCACCGATGCGGCCCTCGCCCGCTGGCACGCCGTCCTCCTCGCCCGGGACGAGGGCTCGCTGCCCGACCTGGTCGCCGAGGACGCGGTCTTCCGCTCCCCCGCACTGTTCCGCCCGGCGGAGGGCCGGGACGCGGTGGTCGGCTACCTCACCGCCGCGATGCGGGTGCTCGGCACGGACGCGTTCACCTACCACCGCGAGTGGCGCAGCGAGTCCGGCGCGGTCCTGGAGTTCACCACCGAGCTCGACGGGCGTGAGGTCCACGGCGTCGACATGATCGAGTGGAACGCCGACGGGCTCATCGAACGATTCGACGTGATGGTTCGCCCGCAGTCCGCGCTGGCCCTGGTGATCGAGCACATGGCAGCGGAGATGATGCGAATGTTGGACGCATGAGCCGCTCCCTGATCAAGGTCAACGATGCCGCGTGGCTGCTGGCCGAGCGACCGCGTACGCCGATGCAGGTCGGCATGCTCGCGACCTTCCAGGTGCCCGAGGACCGGCCGGACTTCGTGGCCGACCTGGTCGCCAGGTGGCGGGACTGCCGCACCTTCGCGCCGCCGTACAACTATCTCTACAAGGCGCTGCCCGCACCGTCGTGGCAGGAGCTGGCGGACGACCGGATCGACCTCGACTACCACCTGCGCCACTCCGCGCTCCCCCAGCCGGGCTCCCAGCGCGAGCTCGGCATCCTCGTCTCGCGCCTCCACTCGACCCAGATGGACCGTCGCTACCCGCTGTGGGAGTGCCACGTGATCGAGGGGCTGGAGGAGGACAAGTGGTCGCTGTACTTCAAGGTGCACCACTCGCAGATCGACGGCGTCGGCGGCGTCCGGCTGATGCGCCGGATGCTCTCGGTCGACCCGGAGACGCGCGACATGCTGCCGCCGTGGGCGGTCGGCACCCGCGGTGACCAGTCCGGGCTGCCGCCGCGCGAGGAGACCCCGGCGGAGGTCGAGCGCGAGCAGATCAGCCTCCTCGACTCGCTCACCAGCCGCGCCGGGACCGTCGCCAGGAGCGGCGCCGCGGTGGCCGGCTCCCTGGCGCGGACGTACGCCGAGTCGGTGTCCGGGTTGTCCGACGAGGGCCGGGCGATCCCGTTCCGGTCGCCCAAGACGATCTTCAACGGACGGATCCACGCGCCGCGACGGTTCGCGACGCAGCAGTACGCGATCGATCGGCTCAAGACGATCGCGAGCGCGGCCGACGCCTCGCTCAACGACGTGTTCCTGGCCGTGTGCGGCGGGGCGCTGCGGAAGTACCTGATCGAGCACGACGCGCTGCCCGACCCGAGCCTGACGGCCAACGTCCCGGTGTCGGTACGTCCGGGCGACACGCCTGGGGTCGGCAACGCGATCACGTTCCTCTACGCCTCGCTCGGCACCGACACCGACGACCCCGTCGAGCGGCTGCACGCCGTCCGGGACTCGACCCGGCTGGGCAAGGAGCGGGTGCCGGAGGTGGGCGGGGTCGCGATGGACACCTACACCTCGATCCTCATGCTGCCCTTCATCGGGCAGGCGGTCCTCGGCTTCGGCGGCCACGGGGCGCCGGCGTCCAACGTCGTCATCTCCAACGTGCCGGGCCCGGCCGAGGCGAGGTACCTGGACGGGTCACGGCTGCTGCAGATCTACCCGATCTCGCTGCTCTTCAACGGCCAGGCGCTCAACATCACCGCCGTCTCGTACGACGGCCAGTTCAACATCGGCTACACCGGCTGCCGCGACTCGGTGCCCTCGCTGCAGCGCATCGCGGTCTACTCCGGCGAGGAGCTGGAGCGGCTCGAGGCTGCAGTCGAGGGCTGAGCCGGTCTCCTCAGGCGCCTTCCTGGACCTGGAAGATCTGATCGGCGACCAGACCGTGCGCCTCGCGGTGCACCGTGTTGGCGGCCTCGGCGTCGGGGGCCTCGACGAGGCAGAAGATCTGCCCCTTCGACTCGTCGACCCAGTAGCGCAGGTAGTTGACGCCGTGCGGGTCCTGGGTGGCCAGGTCGGCCTGGTGCGCCTTGGCGACGTCGTCCATGGTGACGCCGTCACCGAGGTTGTGGACATCCATGTAGAGCGGCATGAGGTTTCCTCTCGAAGTGGTGTGAACACCTCCGATGCTCGGACCCACCGGCCCTCGCCCACATGGGGAGCGACTACCCATCTGTGAACGAGGCACTACCCAGGTGTGGCGACGAGCTCGCCGCGACGAGCCCCGAGCTTGCTCAGCACGGCAGCCACGTGGTGCTCCGCCGTACGCCGCGAGATCACCAGCCGCTCGGCGATCGCGGCGTCCGAGAGGCCCTCGCGGAGCAGGGCGAGGACCTCCTGCTCCCGCGGCGTCAGGCCGTCCGGGTGGCGGCTCGTCGCGGTCTGCCGCGGCACCGTGGCGCCGGACTCGCGCAAGAGCGTCCGAGCGCGCGCGGCCGCGGCAGGCGTGCCGAGCCGGTCGAAGAGGACGACGGCCTCACGCAGCGCGTCCGGCTCGCCGCTGCGGGCCAGGGCGAGCGCCTGCTCGAACGGGCAGCCGAGCTCGGCCCACAGCGCCGCGGCGTCGTGCCACCGGCCGTCCCGCTCGGCGGCGTACGGCGGAGCGAGCTCCTCCTCGACGACGACGTCGTCGGGCAACCACGTCGCCACCATGCCGCGACTCCACCGACAGTCCGTGGTGCGTACCGCCTCCCACGAGGCGGCGGCCAGGTCCGGCTGCTCCTCCCCGGCGATCCACGCGGCCTCGCCCCGGGCGTTGAACGTCGGGGCGACCCGCTGCGCCTCCTGCATGTCGTCGGCCAGGAGGCCCGCGCGCGCGAGGAGGTCGGCGCACGCCGGGTCACCGTTGCGGGCCGCCAGCTGGGCGAGCACGAGCACCGGCTCGAGGTTGCCGACCGACGTCAGGTCGCGGCCCAGCACCCGCTCCGCGTCCGCCCGCGCACCCTCGGAGTCGCCCCGGTCCAGGCGCATCCGCGATCGGAGTGCGAACAGGTAGTAGGTCCACGCGTCGAGGTCCCGGTCCGAGCAGTACTCGATCCCCTCCTCGAGGTAACGGTCCGCCTCGGCGTACCGACGCTGGACGACCGCGGTCGAGGAGAGGTTGCAGTAGGCGCGCGCCGCGTGCTCGTGCAGGTCCCGGTCCCGCGCGACCACGAGCGACTCCTCCAACATCTGGCGGCCCTCGTCCAGGTCGCCGGCGACGATCTCGACCGTGCCGAGGTTGTTGAGCGCGTGGACGCGGACCGCATCGGCCGCCGGGTCGGACGGCAGGGTCCCAGCCAGGTCGAGGGTCCGGCGGCCCCACTCCCGCGTGCCCGTCAGGTCGCTGGAGAGCATCCGCAGCTGGGCGACGTTGCTCAGGGCGAGCGCCTCCTCGAGCGTGGCGGAGCCGTCGAGCAGCCGCACGGCCTGTCCCGCGCCGTACGCCGCCGCGTCGAACTGCCCCGCGAACCAATGGAGCCGCGACCCGCACCGCCACGCGTCGCCCACCCGTACGTCGTCGCCGGCGGACTCCCAGATGGCCCGAGCCTCGTCCACCGCGGCCACGGCGTCCTCCAGGTCGCTGGTCAGGTAGAGCTCGTAGCCCAGCGCCCAGAGCAGGTCCGCGCGATCCAGCTCGTCGAGCAGCTCAGGCTCGGCGTGGTCGAGAGCCCGGCGATACTGCCGGGCAGCCTCCCGGTGCGCCCCGAGCTCGGCGGCCCGGGCGGCCGCGGCGGACGCGTGCCGGACGACCGCCGCGGAGTCCAGGGCGGCCTCGGCGTGGTGGGCGAGGGCTGCCGGGTCGGCGCCCTGGGACTCCAGCGCGGACAGGAGCCGGCGGTGGACGTGCACCGCGCGGCCCGGCGGCACCTCGGAGACGACCGCCTGCCGGGCCAGCTCGTGGCGGAACACCACCTCGTGACCGACCCGGCGCAGCAGCCCCCGCTCGAGGGGCTCGTCCAGCACGGCGAGGTCGAGCAGGGAGTCCAGCAGCGACGCGTCCGCGCGGGTGCCGGCCAGGGCGACGAGCTCCAAGGCGCGTTGGGCCGCGGGGTCCAAGCGCGAGACCCGGGCCAGCACCGCATCCCGGACCGTCGCCGGGACCTCGCCGGTGCCGGCGGAGAGCGCCTCGGTGACGAAGAACGGGTTGCCGCCCGTCGTGGCCACCAGCTCGTCGAGGTCCGCGTCCGGGTGGTCGGCGCTGAGGGTCGCGACCGCCGACCGGCTCAGGGGTGACAGGTCGATCCGTCGCGTCCCGGCCGCGGACGCCGTGTCGCCGAGGACCCGCCGCAGCCCGTCGCCGCTCGCGGTCTCCTCGGGCCGGTAGCTCACCAGGACCAGGGCCCGGCAGCCGTGGACGCGGCGGGCGACGTGGCGCAACAGGTCCAAGGTCGCGTCGTCGGCCCAGTGCGCGTCCTCGACGAGGAGCAGGTACGGCGTTCGCGCGCCGCGCAGCTCGGCGAGCAGGCGCGCGAAGACGTCCTGCCGTGAGGCGCCGTCCGGCCAGAGGCCGTCGGGGAGCTCGGGCAGCATGTCGACGAGCGGGCCGAGCGGGGCCGGCGTACCCGCACCGTCGCACCAGCCGGTCGCCACGACCGCGGTGCGCTGCTCGCGAGCCGCCGCCGCGACGTGCTCGAGGAACGTCGTCTTGCCGATTCCGGCCTCGCCGGCCACGTAGACCAGCCGTCCGTGACCCGCGGCGGCCTCGGCCAGGTACCCCCGCACCGCCTGCACCTGCTCGTCGCGCTCCAGCAGCGCCATGGGCCAAGGCTAGTCCTGCGAAGGCCCCCTGAGCAGCGGTTCGAGCGCCGCGGCGTACGCCGGGAGGTCGGCCGGGCGGTCCGAGAGCACGCGGAAGGCGATCGCCCGGCGCAGGTCGTCCCGCGCCACGGAGGCGAGGGCAGTGGGGTCGGCACCGCCCCACAGCACCGAGTCGAGCACGCACACCGCCTCGGCCCAGCCCACCGACCGCCAGGCCGGGCTGACGTCGACGACGAACGCCGAGCCCGAGGGGTCGCGCAGCACGTTGCCGGCCAGGTCGGCGTGGACGAGCTGCCGTCGGGCGTGGTCGGGCGGGCAGTCGGCCAATGCCTGCTCCGCCCACGCCACCGCCGCCGGGTCCCCGGCCGGCTCCTGCTCACCGAACGCCATCCGCTCGGCGTCCGCCCACCGGTCCGTCCGCGCCGCCAGGGAGGGGTCGGGCACCCGGACCCGCTCGTCCAGCCGGGCGTGCAGGAGCCGACCCGCGCGACGGGTCACCTCGAGGTCCTCGCACGGCTCGAGCCCTGGCTCGAACCGGGTGGCGGCCCACCCGTCGACCACCCAGCTGCCGTCGCGGGCGGGGATCGGCAGGGCCAGCCGGAGCGGCGTCGCGCGGTCCTCCTCCAGCGCCACCGCCAGCCGGGCCAGCACCGGGGACAACCAGGCCGTCACTCCCACGTCGCGCCCCGGGCTGAGCACCAGGTCGCCGGCCAGGTACGAGTCGCCCGCGAGGTGGTGCAGGTCGTCGGGGACGGCGAACAGGTCCAGCACGCGGTCCGGCGGCGACTCAGGCACGGAAGCACCGGCCCTCGGTCAGCTCGTTCAGGTCGACGTACGACAGGGTCGCGATGTCCGGACGGCCACCCAGGCTCTGGTAGTGGTGCGACCCGGACTCGCTCAGCACCCAGGCGTGGCTCCGGCCGACCAGGATCAGCCCTTCGGCGCCGGGGATCAGGCGCCGAAGCCCGCCGTGCGGCCGGACCAGGTCGCCGCAACGGCTGCTCGAGCGGCTCAGCCAGCGCCGCCCCCGGCCGTCGATCGCGATGCCCTGCACGAAGTTGGGGGCGGGTCCCACGCGCGCCTGCGCGATGCCTGGGCCGGCGAACCCGGCGAGGGTGGTCACCCCCGGCGCGAGCAGGTTCTCGAGCGCGACGTCGGCCAGGCGGCCGCGGCCGTGGACGTTGTACTTCCCCACCCACAGCCGCCCCTCGAACGCGGCGACCGTGGAGGCACGGATGTCCGGGTCGACGGCCCAGCTGCGTCGTACGTGCCCAGGGTCGTCGGGGTCGACGAGCCAGAGCCGGCCCGACCCGGCGATCCAGAGACCCTCCGAGGTGTACGCCGCCCCGCCGCCGTGGTGGCACACCGGTCCTTCCGACGTGGGCCACGGGGCCTCGGTGTCGCGGATCTCCCTGGTGAGGCTGACCCGCGAGCCGTCGGTCGTGCGCAGCACCAGCACCTGGCAGTGCTGCTCCCCCGGGGTGTCGGTCCACCGGTAACCGGTCACGTAGAGCCGGTCGCCCACGCGGGCGAGCCCCTGCGGGACGAACGAGCGAGGCGCGCGCGGACTCCAGGTCCACGAGACGGGGTGCGGCGTCGGCGGCGCCGAAGGCGCCACGTGGGTCGGGGCCGGGCGCGACGCGGTCGCCGTGCCGTCGCTGCAGGCGGTGAGCGAGGCCACCACGAGGGCAGCCACCGCCGCCCACGCCGCGCGCTGTCGTACCCACGCCCCGGCCATCCCCGACACGCTACAAGCCGGCGCGCCCGGATCAGTCGACGGGGACGACCGCCACGGGGCAGTGCGCGTGCTCGACGACGTCGGTGGAGACCGACCCGAGCAGGATCGAGGCGGCGACGCCGCCGTGGTGGCTGCCGACGACGAGCAGGTCGGCTCGGTCGCCGAGCCGGACCAGGGCGTCGGCGGCCAGGCCCTGCGCCAGCTCGATGCGAACCGGCACCTCGGGGATAGTCCTGGCAGAAGCCCGCGATCGTCTCGGCGACCAGCAAGCGGGCCGACTCGACGGTCTGCTCCGTCTCCGCGACGAACACCGCGGCCGCCCCGCCGGCCAGCAGGGCCGGGCCGACGGCGGCGGCCTGGGCGTCCCACACGCAGTGCAGAACCGTCAGCGGCAGGCCGCGCAGCTCCGCCTGCTGGAAGGCGAACCTCAAGACCGAGCGCGACCGCTCTGCCCGTCGACGCCGGCCACGACACCCGTGTGGACGGGGCCGAGGCTGCTGCCCCGGTGGATCACCACCGGACAGCCGGCGTGCCGACTCATGGACACGCCCGACCGAACCGAGCAGCAGGCTGCGCACCGGACCGCGGCCACGAGAACCGATGACCAGCTCGGCGGCGTCCTGGGCGAGCTCGCGCAGCAGGTCACGCGGGTCGCCGACGCGTACGCACTCGTGCACGTGTGCGTCCTCGACGTAGCCTCCGGCAACCTCTCGAGCGCGGGCCAGATCGATTCCGACCTGGGCGTTCTGGGTCCTCAACGAGGCGGGGTCCAGCCAGACCGCGTCGGGCGGCAGCACGGCATGGGCGAGCGTGAGGTGGAGCCGCTGGGCGGCGGCCTGCTCAGCGGCCCACGCGAGGGCCTGGAGCGAGGAGTCGGATCCGTCGAAGCCGACCACGATCGTCCCGGCCGGGGGTGGCGGGTCGACTGTCCGACGGTCGTGTGCACTGGTCGTGGTCATGGTCGTCTCCTTCGAGGATGGCGGTGTCTCCGCTGACTCCACAGTCCCGCCCGGGAGATCGAGGGGTCAGGGCTCAACGGGCACCCCTTCGGGACCTTCGGCCCTGAGCCGCACGGCGGAGCGGAGGCACGCTGAAGACACCCACCCCTGCACCTTCCGGAGGTCCCATGTCCGACTCGCGAGAGCTCAGCTGGTCCGAGTGCGAGGCACTCCTCCGGGCCGGCGTCGCCGGCCGGGTCGCGTTCTCGACGGCGAACGGACCGCACATCGTCCCGGTCAACTACTCGGTCGTGGACAGCGCTGTCATGATCAAGACCTCGCCGTACAGCATGCTCGGGACCCAAGGCCGCGACGAGCTGGTCGCCTTCGAGGTCGACCACTTCGACTACGAGTACCGGCGCGGTTGGAGCGTCGTCGCCCGCGGGCGGATCGAAGCGGTGACCGAGCCCGAGGAGCTGAAGCACATTCGGCAGGTCTGGGAGCCCACCCCCTGGGCCAGCGGAAGCCGCAACCTGTTCCTCCGACTGCCCTGGCAGGAGCTGAGCGGCCGCAAGCTCGGCACCGGATGGGATCCGATGCGAGAGACACCCGTGTTCCGTGCGATCTGAGCGGCCCTCCGTCAGACTGACGTTCGTGGCACCCTTCTCCGCCCTCCCGCAGCCGGCGCGCACGCTGCTCGAGGCGGTCACGGCCATCGCCTCGGACCTCGACCTGCCGAGCGTCCTCGAGCGCATCGTCGCAGCGGCCACGGAGCTCACGGGTGCGAAGTACGGCGCTCTCGGCGTGATCGGACCGCATCGCGACCTGGTGGAGTTCGTGACCGTGGGCGTGGACGCGGCGACCCGCGCCCGGATCGGTGACCTGCCTCGCGGCCGCGGCCTCCTGGGCGAGCTGATCGAGCACCCCGACCCACTCCGGCTCCACGACCTCGAGCGAGCATCCGTCCTCGGTCGGCTTTCCGGCGAACCATCCGCCGATGACCACGTTCCTCGGCGTCCCGGTCCGGATCCGCGGCACGGCGTTCGGCAACCTCTACCTCTGCGAGAAGCCCGGCGGCTTCACCGACGAGGACCAGTGGCTCGTCACCGCCCTCGCCCAAGCCGCGGGATTCGTCATCGACAACGCACGGGCCTACGGCTTGAGCGAGCGCCGCCGTCGGTGGCTCGAGGCCTCCGCCGAGCTGTCCGACGCCCTCCAGCCGCCGATCCGGCTGGAGGCAGCTCTCAGGGGGCTCACCGAGACAGCCCGGTCGGTGTCCGGTGCCCGGTTCGCCGCCGTGGGGCCGTACGCGGCGGCCGAGCCCACGGTCGCCGTCTTCGACCGGGTCGACCAGGAGCTGGTCGGCGAGGCCTGGGAGGCGATGGCGGAACGGCTCGACCCCCAGGACCGGGAACTCCAAGAGCTGTCTCTCCACGGACTGGTGGTGGTGGCCATCCCCCTGCGCGCACACCTGGCCGAGGCGTCGTTCCTCGCGGTCGGCTTCGACCCGCTGCACCAGGACCGCGCGCGCGAGGATCGTCACCTGCTCGCCTCGTACGCCGACCAGGCGGCGCTCGCTCTCGACCGGGCCGCAGGCCGTGGCCGACCGTGAGCAGCTGGCTCTGCGTGTCGGACCGGGAACGGATCGCGCGCGACCTGCACGACGTCGTCATCCAGCGGCTCTTCGCCACCGGGCTGCGCCTGCAGGGGATCGCGATGACGGCCGACCCAAGCGGCGCCGAGAAGCTGGAGGGGGCGGTGGACGAGATCGATGGGACCATCAGGGCCATCCGCGGCACCATCTTCGAGCTCCAACAGCGCGGCAGCGGATCCCTGCGCGGCGAGGTCCGTGACCTGGTCCAGTGAGTACGAGCGGTTGCTCGGCTTCGCACCCGAGGTCACCACCGACGGTCCAGTCGACACGGTCGGTGCCGAGCGACGTGCGCGACCAGCTGCTGCCGGTGCTGCGCGAGGCGCTGTCCAACGCGGCGCGGCACGCGCACGCCGACCGGGTGGTCGTGGATGTCCGTGCCGACGCTCGTGAGGTGACGCTCGTGGTCACCGACGACGGGCGAGGACTGGACCCGGATCGACAGGAGAGCGGGCTGCGCAACCTCCGGGTCCGGGCGACGCAGCTCGGCGGCGAGCTCACGCTCGGACCCGCGTCTCCTCGGGGCACCACCCTCACCTGGCGCGTACCTCTCGAGGCTCGCACAGACGACTGACCCGCTCGGGGGACGAGCGGGTCAGTCGGTCAATGAGGTCGGTCAGCGGAGCACGGGGTGCTGCTGCACGAGCTCGGAGCGGCTCCACGTCCGACCGAAGCCCCAGGTCATGCCGGCCGCGCCGAGCGCCAGGACCGCCATGACGACGAGGCCGATCAGGTGGTCGTCCACGATCGGGTTGTTCTCCAGCGGCAACGACGCCGTGTACATGAACGCGAACATCAGTGCGCCGGCGGCGGTGCCGATCCGCATGCCTACTCCCGTGAGCAGCGTGACGCCGATGCCCAGCAGACCGGCCATGAACAGCCAGTCGACCCAGGCCTGCCCGGCGAGGCCGGTGTAGAAGCCGTGGAACGGGTTGTTCGCGGGGACCGCGAAGCTGAGGAAGCCTTCCGTGGGGCTGCCGCCGTTGATCCACGCGGCGGGGCCGAAGCGATCGAGGTGGCCCGCCTCGTCGTACCCGGTGTGGAAGCCGAGGGCAAAGGCCTTGTCCAGGAACGCCCACAGGAAGGTGACGCCGTAGGCGATCCGCAAGGCCCCCAGGGCCCGGTCGAACCAGGTGGTGTGCTCGCCGCTGTCGACACCCGAGAGGGTGGTCTCGATGTCTGTGTGGTGGTGGGTGACGGCCATGACGGCCTCCTCGTCTCGGTGCTCCCCGGGGCCGTTCGGCTCCGGTTCCTTGCACTTCCAGCGTCGCCGTTCGGAGAGGGGTGCGGCAGAAGCAGACGTCACCACTGTGGGGGACCAAGGTCCCCTCCGGTCTAGCCGAGCAGCTTGGAGGCCAGGACGGCCGCCTGGGTGCGCCGCTCGAGACCGAGCTTGGCGAGGATGGCCGAGACGTAGTTCTTCACCGTCTTCTCCGCCAGGAACATCCGCTCGCCGATCTGCCGGTTGGTCAGGCCCTCGGCGATGAGGGCGAGGATGGCGAGCTCCTGCTCGGTCAGGTCGGCCAGCTCGGGCGCGACCGTCGGACCGCTGCGGACCCGCTCCAGCACCTTGGCGATGAGCGAGGGGTCGATCAACGACTGGCCTCCCGCCACCTGCCGAACCGCCTGGACGAGGTCGGCGCTGCGAATCTCCTTCAGCACGTAGCCCGAGGCGCCGGCCATGATCGCCGCGAACAGCGCCTCGTCGTCGTCGTACGACGTCAGGATGAGCGCCTGGATGGACGGGTCGACGGCGCGGACGGCTCGGCAGACCTCGATCCCGGACCCGTCGGGCAGGCGGGCGTCCAGGATCGCCACGTGCGGTCGCAGGCTCGGGATCCGGGCGGTGGCGTCCACCGCGGATGCGCTGTCACCCACGACCTCGATGTCGTCGGTGCTCTCCAGCAGGAACCGCAGCCCCTCGCGAACGACGTCGTGGTCGTCGAGCAGGTAGACGCGGATCTTGTCGGTCATGCCTCATTACTACACGGTGGAGCGCCCTCGGGGACGGGCCGTTGGTCCCGCATACGCTGCGGGCGTGCGCATCGTCTCCCTCCTCCCGTCCACGACCGAGATCCTCTTCGCCCTCGGCGCGGGGGACGACGTGGTCGGCGTGACCTTCGAGTGCGACTACCCGCCGGAGGCGCGGGACCGGCGGATCGTGTCGACGTCGGCGATGCCCGAGGGCCTGAGCGCGTCGGAGATCGACGCCTGGGTCGTGGCCGCCATGCAGCGCGGCGAGGACCTGTACCACCTCGACGAGGGGGCGCTCGCCGGTCTGGACGCCGACCTCGTGGTGACCCAGGACCTGTGCGCGGTCTGCGCGGTCGACGTCTCCGTGGTCGACGACGCGCTCGCGCACCTGGGCTGCACGGCTGAGGTGCTGACCATCGACCCGCACACGGTCTCCGAGGTGCTCGAGTCGTTCCTGACCCTGGGCCGGGCGACCGGCCGGCTGGACGAGGCCACGGCGCTCCTTGACGAGCAGCGGCAACGGCTCGAGGCCGTCGTACGCCGGACCGCGGACCTGCCCCGGCCTCGGGTGATGTTCCTGGAGTGGACCGACCCGCCGTTCGCGCCCGGCCACTGGGTCCCGGAGATGATCTCGATGGCGGGTGGGGAGCCGCTGCTCGGCACCCCCGGCCAGAAGTCCCGGCGAGTGCCGTGGGAGGCCGTGCACCAGGCTGCTCCCGACGTGATCGTCGTGGGCCCGTGCGGCTACGACCGCGAGGGCTCGCAGGCGCAGGCCGACGAGCTCATGGCCTCGGGCGTCCTGCCCGCCGGCGTACCGGTCGCTGTGGTCGACGCCAACGCGTCCTGGGCGCGGCCCGGCACCCGGCTGCCCGACGGCGTCGAGGAGCTGGCCGGGCTCCTGCACCCCCCCTCATGAGCCGCGGCGTGTGCCTGAGCACGCGCCATAGCGCGTGCTCAGGCACACGCGACGGAAATCAGGCGCCGGCGAGGAAGGCCAGCAGGTCCTGGCGGGTGAGGACGCCGACCGGCTTGCCGTCCTCGTGCACGAGCACGGCGTCGGCGCCCTCGAGCATCGCGACGGCGTCGCGGGCAGCTTCGGTGGCGCCGACGGTCGGCAGCGGGTCGGACATGTGGTCCTCCACCGGGTCGGTGAGCCTGGCTGCGCCGGCGAAGAGGGCGTCGAGCAGGCTGCGCTCGGAGACCGAGCCGGCCACCTCCGCGGCCACGATCGGCGGCTCCGCCCGTACGACCGGCATCTGAGAGACGCCGTACTCCTGGAGGATCGCGACCGCCTCGGCGATGGTCTCGTTGGGGTGCGTGTGCACCAGGTCGGGAAGGCGGCCCGACTTGCCGCGCAGCACCTCGCCGACGGTCTGCGCGTGGGTGGCGCCCTCGACGGGGAAGCCGTACTGGGCCAGCCAGTCGTCGTTGAAGATCTTGGTCAGGTAGCCGCGGCCGGAGTCCGGCAGCAGGACCACGATGACCGCGTCGTGCTGCCCCTGCTCGTGCAGCTCGTGGGCGAGCCGACGCGCGGCGTACGCCGCCATGCCGGAGGAGCCGCCGACCAGCATCGCCTCCTCGCGGGCCAGGCGGCGGGTGAACGCGAACGAGTCGGCGTCGGAGACCTCGATGACCCGGTCGGCGACGCCGCGGTCGTAGGTGTCGGGCCAGAAGTCCTCGCCGACCCCTTCGACGAGGTACGGGCGGCCGGTGCCGCCCGAGTAGACCGAGCCGGCGGGGTCGGCGCCGACCACCTGGAGGTCCGGGTTCTGCTCCTTGAGGTAGCGCCCCACGCCGCTGATCGTGCCGCCGGTGCCCATGCCGGTGACGAAGTGCGTGATCCGGCCCTCGGTCTGCGCCCAGATCTCCGGGCCGGTCATCTCGTAGTGCGAGCGCGGGTTGTTCGGGTTGGAGTACTGGTCCGGCTTCCAGGCGCCCGGCTGCTTGGAGAGCCGGTCACTGACGTTGTAGTAGGAGTCGGGGTGCTCCGGAGCGACCGCGGTCGGGCACACGACCACCTCGGCGCCGTACGCCTTGAGGACGTTGCGCTTGTCCTCGCTGACCTTGTCGGGGCAGACGAAGACGCACTGGTAGCCGCGCTGCTGCGCGACCATCGCCAGGCCCACACCGGTGTTTCCGGAGGTGGGCTCGACGATGGTGCCGCCCGGCTGGAGCTCGCCCGAGGCCTCCGCGGCGTCGATCATCCGGGTGGCGATCCGGTCCTTCACCGAGCCGCCCGGGTTGAGGTACTCGACCTTCGCCAGCACCAGCGGCCCCCCTCCCTCGGCCGAGTCCGGCAGGTCGAGGGTGCGGTGGAGCCGCACGAGCGGGGTGTTGCCGATCAGGTCCAGGAGCGACTCGACGTACTGCATGGGGTCAATCTAGGACGTGGGCCGGGGCCGAGCCGATTCCGCGATCCTCGTAGGCTGGCGAGGTGGGGAAGGCCGCAGCAGCGCGCAAGCTCGCCGCTGCCGCCGCGTTCGGCGGGGGCGGCGTGTCCGTGTTGGGCGGAGCCCTGTACGGCGTCCTCTCGGCCGAGGCGAAGCTGGCCCGCCGGACCATCGGCGACGCGGGCGACGGGCCGCCGCCGGACTCGACCGGCTGGTACGGACGCGGGCGCCCCGGCCCCGCGGTCAAGGTTGCGCTGCTCGGGGACTCCTCGGCGGCCGGGTACGGCGTCGATCGCGTCGAGGACACCCCCGGCGCCCACCTCGCGAGCGCCATGGCCCGCGACGGGGACCGGCGTGTCCACCTGCGAGCCTTCGCCAAGGTCGGCGCCCAGTCGGCCGACCTCGCCGGGCAGGTCGACCGGGCCCTGCCGACAGGGCCCCACCTCACGGTCATCCTCGTCGGCGCCAACGACGTGACCCACCGTGTGCTGCCGGCCGCGTCGGTCCGGCACCTGGTCGAGGCGGTGCACCGGCTGCTCGACGCGGGCTCCCAGGTGGTCGTCGGCACCTGCCCGGACCTGGGCACGGTCAAGCCGATCATGCCGCCGCTCAAGCAGGTGGCCCGTGCCTGGTCGCGCCGGCTGGCGGCCGCCCAGACCATCGGCGTCGTCGAGGCGGGGGGCCGGACGGTCTCGCTCGGCTCGATCCTGGGGCCGGAGTTCGACGCCGCACCCGCGGTCCTCTTCGGGCCGGACCGGTTCCACCCCTCCGCCGACGGCTACCGCGCCCTGGCCTCGGTGCTGTCGCCGACCTGCCTGGCCGCGATCGGGCTGGGACCCGAGGACGAGGAGACGCCGTCGCGTGGTCGCGGCGACCGGATCCTGCCGGTGGCCGCTGCCGCCGTCCGGGCGGTCAACGCGCCCGGCACCGAGCTCGGCGGCGCCGAGGTGGGCGGCTCGCGCCGCGGCGTACGCGGGCTGTGGGTGGAGCTGCGGCACCGTCGCCGGCGCAGCGACTCCGACCCCGAGGCCCCCGAAGCCTCCGAGGACTGATCGCTGACCCGGCAGAAATGACGCTGACCCGGCAGAACGGTTCTGCCGGGTCAGCGTGCGGGTGGTGCTGGGTCAGTCCGAGTTGAGGATGGCGAGGATCCGCAACAGGTTGGTGTAGATCCAGACGAGGCTGACGGTCAGACCGAAGGCCGCGCGCCAGGACTCCCGCTCGGGCAGGCCGGCGGCGATGCCGCGCTCGACGAAGTCGAAGTCGAGGATCAGCATGAAGACACCGAGCACCAGGCCGATGACCGAGAACAGCAGGCCCAGGCCGCCGAAGCCGAACAGGCCCAGCTGGGAGTGGAACAGTCCGAGGACCATCTCCAGCACGCTCAGCCCGACCATGCCGAAGACCGCAGCGATCACGAACGTGCGGAACTTCTGACCGACCTTGATGTCGAAGAACTTGTACGCCGCGAGCGTCCCGCCGAAGGCGGCGAAGGTGCCGACCACGGCCTGGACGACGATGTGGTCGCCGTTGCCGGCGTGCTGCACGACGTTGAGCTGTCGATGAACTTGCTGAACGCGCCGAGCGCGACGCCCTCGAGGGCGGCGAAGGCGAGGACCAGCGCCGGGCTGATGACCCGCTTGAACGAGTTGACCATCGACAGGGCGAAGGCGCCGAGCGAGCCGATCGCCATGGCGCCGTACAGCGAGGACGCGTTGGACTGCGTGATGTCGCCGGTCATGAGCCAGGTGACCGCAGCCGCCGCAAGCACGACGAACAGGGTGAGAGCCGTGCGCTGGACGACGGAGTCGATGGTCATCGCCTCGCCGGCCTCGGTGTGCGTCGGCGAGTAGTCAGGCGCCGTCGTGCCGCCGCCGTACGACGGGGTCTGGCCATAGCCCTGGTAGGAGCTGCCGTTGCCCGCGTAGGTCTGGTTGCCGTACGCGTTCGCCTGTCCGTTGAACTCCTTGGAGTTACGGAAGATCGGGTTGTTGCTCTGCATGGTTGGTCTCCTCCTTGGAGGCCGGGGGCTGTCGTCTCCGTGACGACGGTCCGTCCACCCAGTCTAGGGGTGATGTTGAGTCAACGAACGACGTGCGTCGCCTGTTCCGCCTGGGAGGAACTCTTCACCCGGTCTCAGGCGCGCTCCTCAGCGACCGCGTTGCCGCCATCGACAGTGAGGCACTGCCCGGTGACGTACGCCGCACCCGGCGTGCAGAGGAAGCCGATCACGGCAGCCACCTCCTCGGGCGTACCGCTGCGTCCGGCCGGGGTGCGGCGCGCCTGGGTGGCCTCGTCCGCGGTCTGGCTGCCGGTCTCGATCCAGCCCGGAGCGACCGCGTTGGCGGTCACGCCCGCCGAGGCGTAGTCGACGGACAACGACCGGGCCAGACCGACCATGCCGGCCTTCGCCGCGGCGTACGCCGCCTCCCCGCGCATCGCCATCACGGGTCCGGTCACCGACGTCACCATGACGATGCGACCCCACCCGCCCCGGACCATGCCCGGGAGCGCCGCACGGGTGACCAGGAACGCGGTGTCCAGATTGCGGGTCAGGGACTTGCGCCAGGCCTCGTAGGACATGTCGCTCACGGTGCCGGACTCCGCCTCCATGCCCGGGGAGCCGAGGCTGGTCATGCCGGCGTTGTTGACCAGGATCGACGGCTCGCCGAGCTCGCGCCCCACCCGGGCGAGCACCTCACTGGCGCTCTCCTCCACGGTCAGGTCGCCCACCACACCGAGCGCCGTCACGCCGTCCCGGTTGAGCTCCTCCGCACGGTCGTGGGCCCGGTCGGTGGTCCCGGCGACCGCGACCCGTGCGCCGAGCTCGCCCAGCAGACGGGCGGTCGCGAAGCCGATGCCGTCGGCAGCACTCGCCCCGGTCACCAATGCGACGCGATCGGCGAGCTGGAGCTGGTGAGGGAGCATGGGATTCCTTCGAGGGTCGGTCGGGCTGCGCTGCACCGAGGTGCCCCGGGTGGGGGTCGAACCCACACTGAATCGCTTTTAAGGCGACTTCCTCTGCCGGTTGGGATACCGGGGCTCCATCCGGGGCGGACGTCATACGGTTCGCCGGTTATAGGCAGCAGAGCGTATGACGTCCCCCTCGGTTGCGCTGAGGCTATAAGTACGTCCTGCGCTGGTGGATCGCGTGCGCGCCCGCGACCCGGTCGAGGAAGAGCAGTCCTTCGCAGTGGTCGATCTCGTGCTGGAGGGCGCGGGCCTCGTAGGCGTCGGTCGCGACCACGACCTCCTCGCCGGTGGCCGGCAGCCGGCCGCGTACGACGAGCCGGGTCGCACGCTTCACGTCGCCGGTGAGGTCGGGCACGCTCATGCAACCCTCACGCGCCTTCTCGTTGCGGGACGCCTCGACCACCTCGGCGTTGCACAGGACGAAGGTCCCGTGCGTCGTCCGAGCCTTGGGGTGAGCGGAGACGTCGACGCAGAAGACCCGTACGCCGACGCCCACCTGCGGCGCGGCCAGGCCGACGCAGCCGGGCGAGACGCGCATCGTGGCGACCAGGTCGGCCGCGAGCTGGACGACGTCGTCACTGGTCGGGTCCACGTCGGCGCCACGCGAGGAGAGCACGAGGTCGGGGGCCGAGACGACCGTGAGGACGTCGCCGTCGGTCTCGAGCTCGTCCTCGGTCCACGCGATCAATCTGTGATTCAACACAGCCTCTCGAAGGTCGGGGTCCCCGCGGCGTTGTCCGGCGGAGGAGCGCAGCGGAGGAGCCGGAGAACGTCGTGGGGTGACTACAATTCGTCGGTGTCGACCGGACGCAGCGACGCCTCGACCCCCAGCTCGGCCGCGGTCTCCGCGATCGTCGCCGCCAGCGCGTCCGTGTCCGCCCCGGCCGGCATCTGGATCTCGGCGACGAGGAGGTACAGGTCGCCGGAGAGGCGGGTGGCGAGCTCGACGATGTTGCCGCCGACCTCCGCGACCTTTGAGACGACACCGGACACGATGCCCGGGCGGTCGCCGCCGTGGACGGTCAGGACCCAGTCGGCGCCCCGCTCCGGTCCGTCTGGCGTCGCCTGCTCCGGCACCTCACGCACCGTGACGTCGAGCCGACCGTCCTGCGTGAGCTCCCAGAGGGCGTTCTCCAGGTCCGCGGCCGAGACGTCGCCCTTGGCGACCAGCATCATCGCGAAGTGACCGCGTAGCAGCGTCATGGTGGAGTCCTCGAGGTTCAGCCCGAGAGCCGCCAGCCGATCGGTCGTCTCGGCGATGATGCCGGGGCGGTCGTGACCGAGGACGGTGATCGCGTGAAGGGTCGTCACCTCGTCATTGTGTCAGCGCGTGTGCGCGTGTGAAGACCTCGTCCAGCATGCCCGGGGTCAGCCGGCCGGTGAAGGTGTTGTGCTGGCTGGGGTGGTAGCAGCCGAGGAGCGTGCGCCCGTCCAGAGTCACCTCGGCCAGGTGGGCGAACTTCGGGCGCGGCTTCGGCAGCTCGATCCCGAGGTCGCCGACCCCGCGAAGGGTGGCAGCCCAGCCGTACCCTCCCAGCGCCACGACCGCCCGCACGCTCGGCCAGAGGAGGCTCAGCTCGTGCGTCAGCCAGGGGGCGCACGTGTCGCGCTCCCGGATCGTCGGCTTGTTCTCCGGCGGGGCGCAGCGCACCGTGGCGACCATCCGGGCGCCGAGCAGCCGCTGACCGTCCCCGGCGTACGTCGACGCCGCCTGAGTCGCCCAGCCGGTGCGGTGCAGGCTGGCGAACAGCCAGTCACCGCTGGAGTCGCCGGTGAAGACCCGACCGGTCCGGTTGGCGCCGTTGGCCGCCGGTGCGAGGCCGACGATCAGCAGCGAGGGTGCCTCGTCGCCCCAACCCGGCGCGGGACGACCCCAGTACGGCTGGTCGGCGAACGACGCCCGCTTCTCGAGCGCCACCCGTTCCCGCCAGCGCACCAGCCGTGGGCAGGCCGAGCAGACGGAGATCCGCGCGTCGAGCTCGGCCAGGTCTGCCCCGGCTGCCAGTCTTCGGACCTGGGCCGAAGTCCGCGCCACCGGGGTCCGTGCGTCGGCCGGGTCGTCCGGCCAGCCCGTGCCGGGCGTGACGGGCGAGTCGAACAGGTCCCCGGTGCCCGGGTGCGGCAGCGGCTCAGGCACCTTCAGTCCTCCAGCATCGACCAGGCGATGCCGTGCAGGATGTCGGCCTCCGAGACGTGGTACTCCGACACTCCGGCCGCGGCCAGGATGCGCAGCCAGATGAGCGCCCCCGCGCCGATCACGTCCGCGCGACCAGGATGCAGGTACGGCAGCTCCTTGCGCTCGGCGACGGTCATGGCGAGCAGCCGCTCGACGTACGCCGTGGTGTCGGCGGTCGAGAGCACGGCACCGTCGATCGCGTCCCGGTCGTACGACGGCAGGTCGAGCAGCCCGGCGGCCACCGTCTTGATGGTTCCCGACGTCCCGATCGCCGTCCGGGTCTGGTGCACCGGGACCCCGCTGTCGAGCAGGGCCGCGTCGATGTCGGCGAGGCAGGCCTCGATCTCCGATCCGGTCGGCGGGTCGCTGTGCAGGTGCCGCTCGTGCAGCCGCACCGACCCGATGTCCATCGAGACGGAGTGCTCCGGGCGACCGGAGCCGAGCACCAGCTCCGACGAGCCGCCGCCGATGTCCACGACGAGCACCGGTCCGGGCAGGTCGATGCCGCGGGTCGCGCCGGCGTACACGAGCGCCGCCTCCTCGGCACCGGTGAGCACCTCGGGCGTGACGCCGAGCCTGGACTGGACCCCTTCGACGAAGACAGACGCGTTGTCGGCGTCCCGCGAGGCAGACGTCGCGCAGAAGCGGATGCGGCTGACGTCGTGCTGCTCGATCAGCTCGGCGAACTCCTCGATCGCCGCGAAGGTCCGCTCCAGCGCCTCGGGGGCGAGCGAGCCGGTCCGGTCCACTCCTTGGCCGAGCCGGACCACGCGTGAGTCGCGGACCGCGATCTCGGGCAGGGCGCCGATGAGGATCTTGATCGAGTTCGTGCCGCAGTCGATCGCGGCGACGGTGTCAGCCACGGGTCACCGCCCTGCGCAGGTGCGGGGGTTTCGAGGCTCGCTCCGCTCGCACCTCAACCACCGGTGCCCCACCGGTACCGCGCACGACCTCCGCTCGCACCTCAACCACCGGTGCCCCCCGCTCGACCGGTGGTTGAGGAGGCGGGCAGCGCCGTCTCGAAACCCCGGAACCCTGGACTCGCACGTCAGCCACCGGTCTCGGGCCGCACGCAGGGCCCAGTGGCCCACCACTCACCCAGGGCCTCGAGCACCTCGTCGCCCAGCGGGTTGACCCCCGGGCCGGCGACGAGGCTGTGCGCGGCCAGGACGTGCAGGCACTTGACCCGATCCGGCATGCCACCGGCGGAGACGCCCTCGATCTCCTCGACCCGGCCCAGCGCCTCGCGGTCGCGGAGGTAGGCCTCGTGCGCGGCGAGGTACGACGCGGCCAGGTCGGCGTCCTCGCCCAGCCGGTCCTGCATCTCGCGCATGAGACCCGAGGCCTCCAGGGTGCCGATCCGGCCGGCTGCCCGAGGGCAGGTCAGGTAGTACGTCGTGGGGAACGGCGTGCCGTCCGGCAGGCGCGGCTCCGTCGTGACGACGTCCGGGAGCGAACACGGACAGCGGTGGCCGATCGCGTGGATCCCCCGCGGGCGGCGGCCCAGCTGCGCCTCGATCGCGTCCTCGTCGGTCTCGAAAGCGGTCACAGGGCCATTCAATCGTGGCCGGTCAACGAGCAGCGGAGGGGTTGCCGGCCAGCCGGACCGACTCCCACTCCCTGCTCCACCAGGCCTTGGTCTCCTTGTGCAGCACCTGCTGGGGGTCACCGAGGCTCGCCTGGCTCTCGATCGGCTTGCCGTCCTTGTCGAGGACGACGTACGACTTCTCCCCCGGCATCAGGTAGCCGAACCGCTCCCGGGCCTGCGCCTGCACGTAGGCCGGGTCCTGCCAGCGCTGCTTCTCCCGTTCCAGTGACTGGATGTCCGCGGACCGCTGCGCGATCTCGGTCTTCGCCTGGTCGATCTCGTCCTTCTGCTGCAGGTAGGCGCGCAGCGACGAGGCGTAGGAGACCGCCAGCACCGAGAGCACCAGCAGCAGCACGGCCGCCCGACCGGTCAGACGCGGCCGTCGTACGCCGTCCGCTGCGGCCACCGCAGGCGTCGAGCCGGTGTCAGCGCTCACGCGAGCCCGGGACTGGGCGCGCGACGCGGGTGTCCGCTGTCCCGGCCGGCGGGTCGCCGAGGGTCGAGAGATCCCTCGTCCGCCCGGCCGTCCGCTCACCGGCCTTACGTTAGTTGCCGGAGTCGCCAAAGCGCGGGAACGCGCCCGCCCCGGCGTAGCGCGCCGCGTCGCCGAGCTCCTCCTCGATCCGCAACAGCTGGTTGTACTTGGCCACGCGGTCGGACCGGGCCGGAGCGCCGGTCTTGATCTGGCCGCAGTTCGTCGCGACGGCGAGGTCGGCGATGGTGGTGTCCTCGGTCTCGCCCGAGCGGTGGCTCATCATGCAGCGCAGGCTGTTGCGGTGCGCCAGGTCGACGGCGTCGAGCGTCTCGGTCAGCGAGCCGATCTGGTTGACCTTGACCAGCAGGGCGTTGCCCTGCCCGCCGTCGATGCCGCGCTGCAGTCGCTCGACGTTGGTGACGAAGAGGTCGTCGCCCACCAGCTGGGTCCGGGCGCCGAGCTGGTCGGTGATGGCCTTCCAGCCGTCCCAGTCGTCCTCGTCGAGGGGGTCCTCGATGGAGACGATGGGGTACGACGCCACGAGGTCGGCGTAGTAGGCCGACATCTCCTCGGCCGACTTCTCGGCCCCCTCGAAGCGGTAGGAGCCGTCGGTGAAGAACTCGCTGGCGGCCACGTCCATCGCCAGCGCGATGTCCTTGCCGAGCGTGAGCCCGGCCGCGTCGACGGCCTCCGCGATCAGGTCGAGGGCGGCGCGGTTGCTGTCGAGGTTCGGCGCGAAGCCGCCCTCGTCACCGAGGCCGGTCGAGAGACCCTTCTTCTTCAGCACCGCCTTCAGCGCGTGGTAGACCTCGGCTCCGCTGCGCAGCGCCTCGCGGAAGGTCGGCGCACCGATCGGCGCGATCATGAACTCCTGGACGTCGACGTTCGAGTCGGCGTGCGCGCCGCCGTTGAGGATGTTCATCATCGGCACCGGCAGCAGGTGGGCGTTGGGGCCACCGATGTAGCGGTAGAGGGGCAGGTCGGCCGACCCTGCGGCGGCGCGCGCCACGGCCAGCGAGACGCCGAGGATCGCGTTGGCGCCGAGCTTCGCCTTGTTGGGCGTGCCGTCCAGGGCGAGCATCGTCTGGTCGACCAGCCGCTGGTCGTCGGCGACGAGGCCGGTGATCGCCGGGCCGATCGTGGAGATGACTCCCTCGACCGCCTTCGACACCCCCTTGCCGAGGTAGCGGTCGCCCCCGTCGCGGAGCTCCACCGCCTCGAAGGCGCCGGTCGAGGCCCCCGACGGCACCATGGCGCGGGCGTACGAACCGTCGTCGAGCAGGACCTCGACCTCGATCGTGGGATTGCCGCGCGAGTCCAGGACCTCGCGGGCGCCGACTCCAGAAATGATGGCCACGAGGCCAGCGTATCGGCGCCCCGACCGGGCCCATACTGACCCTGTGACCGATGACGTGCGGGCCCGGTACCGCGCCCTGTTCGACTCTGTGGCGCCGCTGTACGACCAGGCGGGCGTGCCCTACTTCGGCCCGATCGCGGCCGGGCTGCTCGAGCAGCTCGACGTCCGGCCCGGTGCGACGGTGGCCGACGTCGGGAGCGGCCGCGGGGCGCTCACGCTCCCGTTGGCGGAGGCGGTCGGCCCGGACGGCCGTGTCGACGCCGTCGACCAGTCCAGCGAGATGGTGCGGCTGCTGACCGAGACCGTCGCCGAGCTCCCGCACGTGCGAGTGGTGCAGGCGGACGCGAGCGAGCTGCCCGACCCGCCGTACGACGTCGTGGCTGCCTCGCTCGTCCTGTTCTTCCTGCCCGACCCGGTCGAGGTGCTGCGCGCTTGGCGGGCGGCGCTGCGGCCCGGTGGCCAGGTCGGGATCACCACCTTCGCCCCGTGGACGGACCGCTGGCAGGACCTCGCCGAGGTGGCCCGCCAGTACTCCGCGACTCCCGAAGGGCGGTCGCGGGTCTTCGACGCCGACCCGCCGTGGGACAGCGACGAGTCGGTGGCCAGGCTCTTCACCGACGCCGGGCTGAGCGACGTCGAGACCGTCCGGCACAGCATCACGGTTGCCCTGCCGGACGCGGCGACCTTCGAGCGCTGGGCCTCGGGAACCGCCGCGCGGGCGCTGTGGCTCGACGTGCCGGACGAACGGCGAGCGGAGTTCGACGACGCCCTGGCGCGGACCTTCGAGGCCTGGCGCGACGACGACGGATCAATCCGGCTCGAGGTCGCCGTGCGCTACACACTCGGACGGAGATAGCTCGAGCAGCCGCCGGACCGAGTCGCGCAGGGCCTGCTCCGGGTCGATCCCGTCGGCGCGGGCCTCCACCACGAGTGCGAGCAGGCGGTCGCCCAGGTCATCGCCGGCTTCGTCGCCGGGCACGGGCTCCGGTGCGCCGGCCCGGGTGCGCCGGTCGAGCACCTTGTCGGCGTACAGGAGGGCCGGGAGGGTGCTCGGGATGCCCGCGACCAGGGAGCCGCGGTCCTTCTCGGTGGCCTTGACCGACTCCCAGAGCTCGTTGACGGCCGCCGGGTCGAGGTCCTGGCTCGAGGCGTCGCCGAAGACGTGGGGGTTGCGGCGGTACATCTTCTCGGTGATGTCCCGCGCGACGTCGTCGAGGGTGAAGTCCCCCTGCTCCTCCGCGATCACTGCGTGGAAGTAGACCTGCAGCAGCAGGTCACCGAGCTCCTCGCGCAGCGCCGCGGGGTCACCCGTGTCGAGCGCCTCGAGCGTCTCGTAGGTCTCCTCCAACAGGTACCGCGCCAGGGACCGGTGGGTCTGGCTCGCCTTCCACGGACACTCGGCTCGCAGCCGCCTCATCACCTCGTGGAAGGTGACGAGGGGCCCCGAGGGCGCGGTCATCGGTTCAGCCGCACCGGTGGGTGCTCGGCAGAGCCGAGGCGTACGCATGGTCCGGGTTGCCGGCTGCGCCGCTCTTGGCGGCAGCCCCGACGGGGTAGGACAGCGAGTCGTCGACGCGGGCGATGGTGCCCTTCTGCAGGGCGACGCCGAGCGAGGGGTCGAAGGTGACGTCGTGCTGGGAGATCCAGTCCTCGAAGATCGTCTGACCGGCCTTCTGCGCCTCGATGTAGCCGAGGTCCGGGTGCTCGGCGGAGCCGATGGCGGCCTGGACGCCCTCGACGTACGCCGAGGTGGACTCGACCTCGATCACCGCGTCGCGATACTCCTCGGGCACGTTGACCGTGGCCTTCTGGAGGTCGGTGATCTTGTGGTCGTAGACCGACTCGGGCTGCACGCCGTACTTTGCGGCGAGCTGCGCGGCGACCGAGCGGAGCGCGAGGGAGCCGGCCACGCCGCCGCGGAAGAAGTTGAGCGGCACGATCTGGGCGTCGCCCTGCAGCTGCTTGGCGACTGCGTGGCAGTACTCGCCGGACACCTGGTCGACCTTCGACATGGAGATGGTCTTGTCACCGACGACCGCCGCCGCGCCCGGGTGCAGAGCACCACAGCTGCTGAGCAGCAGGCCGGCCACCAGCATCGCGCCGACCCGGGACCCCCGCCACGACGAAACCCGCACCGGACCACTCCTTCTCATCGTCACTCCTGCGGATCGAGCACCGAGTCGATGACCGTCCGCGCCCATTCAAGCAAAGCGATCCCCTCGAGCGGACGCCCGGTCGCCCCCGGCGTCCCGGGCCGTGGCACGAGCACCGTCGAGACCGGGGCCTTGACCAGGCTCTTGGGATAGAGCCGCTGCAGCCGTACGACGCGCGACTCCGGCAGGTCGACCGGGGCGAACCGGACGTTGCGCCCGGCGATCGTCACCTCGCCGATCCCGGCCTGCCGGGCCCGGGCCCGGAACCGCGCCACGAGCAGGAGCGCCTCCACGTCGGTCGGCGGCTGGCCGTAGCGGTCCACCATCTCCTCGCGCAGCAGGTCGACGTCGTCGTCGGCGCGCACCTCGGCCAGCCGCTTGTACATCTCCAGCCGCAGCCGCTCGCTCGGGATGTACTCGTGCGGCAGGTGGGCGTTCACGGGCAGCTCGATCCGCACCTCGCGGAGCCCGGCGTTGCCAGCCTCGTCCTCGCCCTTGAACTCGTTGACCGCCTCCCCCACCAGCCGGACGTAGAGGTCGAAGCCGACGTCGGCGATGTGGCCGGACTGCTCCCCGCCGAGCAGGTTGCCGGCGCCGCGGATCTCGAGGTCCTTCATCGCGATCGCCATGCCACCGCCGAGGTCGGAGTGCTGGGCCAGCGTCGCGAGCCGCTCGTGCGCGGTCTCGGTGATCGGCTTCTCCTGGGGGTAGAGGAAGTAGGCGTAGGCCCGCTCGCGGCTGCGACCGACCCGGCCGCGGAGCTGGTGCAGCTGCGAGAGACCGAGGGTGTCGGCTCGCTCGATGATCATCGTGTTGGCGTTGGAGACGTCGAGGCCGGACTCGACGATCGTGGTGCAGACGAGCACGTCGAAGCGCTTCTCCCAGAAGTCGAGCATCACCTGCTCGAGCTGGTGCTCCCCCATCTGGCCGTGCGCGGTGGCGATCCGGGCCTCCGGAACCAGCTCACCCAGCCGCTGTGCAGCCTTCTCGATCGACTGCACGCGGTTGTGGATGAAGAACACCTGGCCGTCGCGCAGCAGCTCGCGCCGGATGGCGGCCGCGACCTGCCGGTCGTCGTACCCGCCGACGTAGGTCAGCACGGGGTGCCGCTCCTCCGGCGGCGTGGTGATCGTGGACATCTCGCGGATGCCGGTGATCGCCATCTCCAAGGTGCGCGGGATCGGCGTCGCGGACATCGACAGGACGTCGACCGCCGTACGCATCCGCTTGAGCTGCTCCTTGTGCTCGACGCCGAACCGCTGCTCCTCGTCGACGATGATCAGCCCGAGGTCCTTGGTCCGGATGTCGGGGTTGAGCAGCCGGTGGGTGCCGATGACGATGTCGATGGAGCCGTCGGCCAGGCCCGCGATCACCGCGCGCGCCTCGGTGTCGGTCTGGAAGCGCGAGAGCGCCTTGATGGTGACCGGGAAGGCGCCCATCCGCTCGGCGAAGGTCGAGAGGTGCTGGGTCACCAGCAGCGTCGTCGGCACCAGGACCGCCACCTGCTTGCCCTCCTGCACCGCCTTGAAGGCCGCCCGCACCGCGATCTCGGTCTTGCCGTAGCCGACGTCGCCGCACACCAACCGGTCCATCGGGACGGTGCGGCGCATGTCGGCCTTCACCTCGTCCACCGTGGTCAGCTGGTCGGGCGTCTCGGTGAACGCGAAGGCGTCCTCGAGCTCGCGCTGCCACGGGGTGTCCGGGCCGAACGCGTAGCCCTGCGTGGCCTGCCGGGCGGCGTACAGCTTGATCAGCTCGGCCGCGATCTCCCGGACGGCGCGACGGGCGCGGTTCTTGCGCTTGGTCCAGTCCCCGCCGCCGAGCCGGTCGAGGCTGGGCTGCTCACCGCCGACGTAGCGGGTGACCTGGTCGAGCGAGTCGGCTGGCACGTAGAGCCGGTCAGGGGGTGCCCCCCGCTTGCTCGAGCCGTACTCGAGGACGAGGTACTCCCGGGTCGCGCCCTGCACCACGCGCTGCTTCATCTCGACGAACCGGCCCACTCCGTGCTGCTCGTGGACGACGTAGTCGCCGGCGCTCAGCTCGAGCGGGTCGATCTGCTTCTTGCGCCGCGCCGGCATCTTCCGCATGTCGCGGGTCGAGGCCTTCTGGCCGGACAGGTCGTCACCGGTGAGGATGACCGCACGCCTCGCGGCGTCGACCAGACCGTGCTCGAGCGGGCCCTCGGTGACCAGGACGACGCCCTCGTCCCAGCTCTGGACCGGGGTCTGGAGCCGGGCGGCCACGTCGTGCTCGGCCAGCACCTCGACGGTGCGCTCGGCCGGGCCGTGCCCCGGCTGCACGACCGCGACGCGGTAGCCCTCGGCCAGCCACGCGGTGATGTCCTTGATCGCCGCCTCGACGTCCCCGCGGTAGGGCTCGATGCCCGTGAGCCCCTGGGACACCTCGCCCTGCTCCGAGAGGGCGTCGTCGAGGCCGAACGGTGAGAGGCCCCACCAGGACAGGCCGCGCTCGAGCCCGCGGCCGCGGACGTCGGCGAGGGCGCGGTACGACGCGGCGCCGAGGTCGATCGGAGCCTGCCCGCCCCCGGCGGCGGCCGCCCAGCTGGCGCCGAGGAACTCCTCGCTGGTCGCGACCAGGTCGTGCGCGCGGGCCCGGACACGCTCGGGATCGACCACCAGGACCCGGGTGTCGGTCGGCATCAGGTCGAGCAGCAGCTCCATGTCGTCGACGAGCGCCGGGGCGAGCGACTCCATGCCCTCCACCGCGATGCCGGCCGCGAGCTGGTCGGTCAGCTCGAGCAGCTGCGGGTGCCGGCGGCCGAGCTCGGCCGCTCGTCGCCGTACGTCCTCGGTCAGGAGGAGCTCGCGGCACGGCGGCGCCCACAGACGCTCGACCGGCTCGAGGGTCCGCTGGTCGGCCACGGAGAAGGACCGGATCTCCTCGACGTCGTCGCCCCAGAACTCCACCCGCAACGGGTGCTCCTCGGTGGGCGGGAAGACGTCGAGGATGCCGCCACGGACCGCGAACTCGCCGCGCTTCTCCACCAGGTCGACGCGGGAGTACGCCGCGGCGGACAGGGCCTCGACCACGGCGTCGAGCTCGGCCGTGCTTCCCGGCTCGAGCACGACGGGGACCAGGTCGCCGAGCCCCTTCACCTGCGGCTGCAGGACGGACCGCACCGGCGCCACGACCACCTGGATCGGCCCGGTGCCGACGGTGTCGTCGGGGTGGACCAGCCGACGCAGCACCCCGAGGCGGCGTCCGACGGTGTCGCTGCGCGGGCTCAGCCGCTCGTGCGGCAGCGTCTCCCAGGACGGGTAGTAGGCGATGGCGTCGGCGTCGAGGAACCCCGCCAGCTCCGCGGTGAGGTCCTCGGCCTCGCGGGAGGTGGGCGTGACCACGAGGACCGGCTTGCCCGAGCGGGCCAGCCCGGCGACGGCGAACGGTCGGAGGGCGGGCGGGCCCGTCAGCTCCGCGGCGGGCAGGTCGCCCGCGTCGGCGCGGGCGAGGACGTCCCGGAGGCCGGGGTCGTCCAGCACGACGTCGGCCAAGCTCCGCAACGACCCGCTCACAGACATTGACGCTCCTCCACGCACACGCCGAACAACCCCCTACCGGCGTGGGAGGGGGTGCGGACTCCAGTCTAGGCGGTGGCTACGACAGGTCGGCGCCGGCCCGGAGCCGGTCCAGCTGCTCGTCGGAGTCGAAGTAGGCACCACCCTGGGCGGCGATCAGGCGCAGCCGGGCCAGCAGCTGGTCGGCGTAGGCCACCGTCGCGTCGCGGCGCGTGCGGCTCGGCTCGTGCCAGACCCAGACGGCGACGCTGCGGCAGGTCTCCGCGGCCTTCTGGACCTGCGGCAGGGCGATCCGCGCCGGGGACCGCATGGGGTCCGCCAGGCGATAGGCCAGGTCGGGCGGCAGGCTCGCCAGCGATGGCCGCAGGTAGTCCGCGACCCGACCGAGCCGGGCGCTGGCGGCCCGGTCCGCCGTGAGCAGCTGCGCTCGGCAGTCGGCCAGGGCCGTGTCCTCGCGCCCGCGGCGGTGCTCGTCGACCGCCCAGCCGGCGGCGCCGACCAGCAGCACGGCCACCAGTCCGATCCAGACCCAGCGCGGCACCGGACGCGGAGCGTCGTGCTCCAGGACCTCCGGTGCGCCCTCCACCGGTCCAGTGTGCCGGGCCGGTGGGTGTCGTGCCGGTGTCTCGTCAGTCCGTCCCGTGCCGCTGGACGAACTCGAGGATCTGGTCGGCGAACTCCGGGCGACAGACCAGGAGGTCGGGCAGGGAGGTGTCGGCCTCGTTGTAGACCAGCGGCGACCCGTCGACGCGCGAACAGTGCAGCCCGGCCGCCCGGGCCACGACGACCGGCGCGGCGTTGTCCCACTGGTACTGCCCGCCGGCGTGGACGTAGGCGTCGGCGAGGTTGCGGACGACGCTCATCACCTTGACCCCGGCCGAGCCCATGGGCACCAGCTCGGCGTCGGTCTCCTCGGCCAGGGCCTGGACGAACGCCGGCGGGCGGGTCCGGGACACAGCGATCCGCAGGCGGTCGGCCGTGCGCTCGGCCACCGTGGGCGGCGTACCGGTGTGGAAGGTCTCCCCTAGGGCCGGCTGCGCCACGGCGCCCGCGGTGAGGCCGTCCTGCGCCTCGGCGTTGCGCTCCCACAGCGCTACGTGCACGGCCCAGTCCTCGCGCGGGGGCTCGGAGAACTCCCGGGTGCCGTCGAGCGGGTCGATGATCCACACCCGGTCGGCGTCGACGCGTGACTTGTCGTCCCGCGCCTCCTCGCTGAGGACGGCGTCGCCGGGCCGGTGCTCGGCCAGCAGCGTCGCCAGCACCTCCTGCGCGGCGGCGTCACCGGCGTCCTTGAGCTCGCGGCCCTCGAGCCCCTGACCGCGGACCTCGAGAAGTCGGGCACCGGCCTGCTCGGCGGCCCAGGCGGAGAAGGCGTGGTCGTCCATCTGCGTCACGGCGTCAGCCTCTCACGGAGGCCAGGGGTCGGGCATTTCCCATGTAAACCTGGGATCTGATCACTCAACACGGCGGATCGACCGAGCGAAGTGAACAGTTCGCCACTCAACATGGGAAATGCCAAGCATCCACCGCCCGCGGGGGTCGCCCCTCAGGAGTTGAACTGCTGCTGGGTCTTCTCGAGCCCCTCGGTGAGGAGCGACTCCACGGCATCGGCGGCGCGATCGATCACGAACGGCAGGACCTTGCGCTCGGATGAGGTGTAGTTCGAGAGGACGAACTCCGCGGGGTCCTGGCGCCCCGGCGGACGGCCGATGCCGACCCGGACTCGGTAGAAGTCACCGGTCCCGAGCGAGGCGCGGGTCGAGCGCAGGCCGTTGTGGCCGTTGTCGCCGCCGCCGAGCTTGACCCGCATCGTGTCGAAGGGGAGGTCGAGCTCGTCGTGGATCATGACGATCCGCTCGGGCGGCACCTTGTAGAAGGTGGCGAGCGCCTTGACCGACCCACCGGACTCGTTCATGTACCCGCGGCCGCGCCCGAGGACCACTCGGGGTCCGGGCGAGCCCGGCACACCTAGGCGACCCTCGACGACCTCGGCGCGGGCCGCCTTGTGGGCGCGGAATCCCGAGCCCAGGCGGGTCGCCAGCTCGTCGGCCACCAGGTAGCCGATGTTGTGCCGGTGCCCGGCGTACGTCGGCCCGGGGTTGCCCAGGCCGACGACCAGCCAGACCTCGGTGACCTCGGAGGTCACCTCACTCGTCGGACGAGCCCTCGGCCGGAGCCTCATCGGAGCCCTCGCCCTCAGCAGAGCCCTCACCCTCGGCAGCAGCCTCGTCCTCGTCGGACTCCTCACGCTCGATGCCGGCCTCGGCCTCGGCCTCCTCCAGCTCGGCCTCCAGGGCCTCCTCGGACATCTGCTGGGTCACGTTGACGATCAGCGTCTCCGGGTCGGTCAGCAGCGTCGAGCCGGACGGGATCTCCAGGTCGCTGGCGTGGATGAGCGTGCCCACCTGAGCGCCCTCGATCGAGACCTCGATGGACTCGGGGATGTGGGTGGCCTCGGCCTCGAGCGAGATCGTGGTGTTCTCGGTGACGACCAGGGTGTCCGGGCCGGCCTGGCCGACCACGTGGATGCGGACGTCGACGGTGACCTTCTCGCCGCGACGCACGGCGACGAAGTCGATGTGCTCGAGGTGGCGGCGGATCGGGTCGATCTGCACCTGCTTGGTCAGCGCGAGCTGGCTGTCGCCGTCGATGTCGAGGTCGAGCAGGGCGTTGGAGCCGCCGTGCTTGAGCGCGAGCATCGTCTCGTGACCGGGCAGGGTGATGTGGATCGGGTCCTCACCGTGACCGTAGATGACGGCAGGGATCTTGTCGGCGCGACGGATGCGACGTGCGGCACCCTTGCCGAACTCGGTGCGCTTCTCTGCGCTGATCTTCTCGGCGGCCATGTCTGCTTCCTCCAACAATCGATTCTGAGACGTTCTGGATCAGGGGGCCAGCGGCGCGAGCCGGACATGAGAAGAGCCGCGCGACAGCGCGGCTCCCGGTGATCCTGGGCCGGCCCTGTCGATCACGGACTCCCGCTCTTTCCTGGGATTCCCTCGCCGAGGCAACTGACGGATTCTAAGCGGGCGGCTATCCGCATGGCGAATCCACGGCTGCCGGGACTAGGGTCCGCCCCGTGTCCTTGACCCTTGACGAGGCTCGGGAGCGCGCAGCCCTGCTGAGCGACGTGAGCTACGACCTGCACTTCGACCTCACCGATCGCGCGCAGTTCGTGGTCACGGCCAGGATCGCGTTCACGTGCAGCCGGCCCGGGGCGTCGACCTTCCTCGAGCTCACCGCCGGCCAGGAGGTGCTGCTCGACGGCCTGCCGGCGACGTCGTACGACGGGAGCCGGCTGGGTCTGTCCGACCTGATCGAGCGCAACGAGATCGAGGTCAGCGCGCGCGTCCCGTACGTCACCGACGGCGACGGCATGCACACCTTCACCGACCCGGCCGACGGCGAGACCTACGTCTCCGCGCTGCTCGGGATGGACGTGGCGCAACGGGTCTTCCCCTGCTTCGACCAGAACGACCTCAAGGCGCCGGTCACCGTGCGCGTCACCGCCCCCTCGGAGTGGACGGTGCTGGCCAACGGCCGCGGCGAGCAGGTCGCGCCGGGACAGTGGCGCTTCGCCACCACTCCCCCCATCCCGGTCGCGATGTTCGTCGTCTCCGCCGGCCCCTGGGAGTCCCGCACGTGGGAGCACCAGGGCCTGCCGTTCGGCTGGCACGCCCGGCGTTCCATGTCCGACGCGCTCGACCGTGACCTGCCTGAGCTCCGGCGGACCACCGAGAGCGCGTTCGACTTCTTCACCTCGATCTTCGCGGCCCCCTACGCCTTCGACTCCTGCGACCAGCTGATGACACCGGGCCACAACTGGGGCGCGCTGGAGACTCCGGGCTGCATCACCTATCGCGACGAGTTCCTCACCCCGGGCGAGCCGACCCCGAAGGAGGTACGCCGCCGGGCGATGACGATCTGCCACGAGCTGTCCCACCTGTGGTTCGGCGACCTCGTGACGATGGTGTGGTGGGAGGACACCTGGCTCCAGGAGTCGCTGGCCGACTTCCTCGGCTACTGGGCCGGCGAGCGGGCGGCCGGCTACACCGGTGCTTTCGGTGACTTCTGCGTCGACGACAAGCCCGACGCCTACCTCGCCGACCAGCGCCGGTCCACGCACCCGGTCGCGCCGTACGCCGAGGACGTGCCGGACGTGGACGCGGCGGCCGGCAACTTCGACTCCCTCTCCTACGCGAAGGGCGGGTCGCTGATCCGCCAGCTCGCGACCTGGTTGGGCGACGAGGACTTCGTCGCCGGGCTCAACGGCTTCCTCACCGGACACGCGTTCGGCAACGCCACCCTCGACGACTTCGTGGCCGCCCTCGACGCGGCCTCGGACCGCGACGTGCGCCGATGGGCGGAGCTGTGGCTGCGCACCACCGGGTTCGACACCCTCACGGTGAGCCGGGAGGACGACGGCTTCCGCCTGCACCGCGACGGCACGCGACCGCACCGCTTCACGGTGAGCCTGTACGACGACGGCATGACCGAGACGCAGCGGCTCCTCGTCGACCTGGCCGACGAGGACGTCGTCCTGCCCGGCGCGGCCGTCTGCCTGCCCAACTCCGCCGGCGAGACCTACGCGCGGCTGCGGCTGGACGACGAGTCGTGGGAGTGCCTGGAGCGCGACCTCGTCTCGATCCCCGACCCGGTCGCGCGGGCGATGGTGTGGAGCACCGCCCTCGACCGCGTGGACTCCGGGGACCTCACCCTCGAGTCGTTCCTCGGCCTGCTCACCAGGCACCTGGCGCGCGAGGTGGACCCGGTCATCACGACGCTGATGATCCGTTGGACGCTCAGCGGCCTGATGCCCCTGCGCGTGCGGCCCGAGGCGGCCGGTGAGGCGTTGGCCCAGGTCGCCGCGGCCTGCGAGACGGGGCTGGCCTCCGACCCGGCACCGGACATCGCGATCGCGCTGACCCGTGGCTTGGCTTCGACCACGCCCGACGCCACCCTGCTCCAGCGCTGGCTGCTCGACCGCCAGACACACACCGGTCTCACGGTCGACCCCACCTTGCGCTGGCTCGCCCTCGTGCGCCTGTCCCGGCTCGGTGCCCTGGACGTCCAGGCCATCGACGACGAGCGGATCGGCGACGGCACCATCACCGGAGTCCTCGGTGCGGCCAAGGCACTGGCGGCGATGCCGACCGAGCAGGCGAAGGCGGCCGCCTGGCAGCGGCTCCTCGAGCCCGACGTGAGCAACCGGGTCTTCGAGTCGACGGCGAGCGGCCTGTGGGACCTGGAGCGGCCGGACCTCACCTACCCGTACGTCGAGGCGTACCTCGCCGTGGCCCCGACCCTCGCTCAGCGCGGTCAGGCGTTCGCTGCGGCGGTCGGGGACGCGTTCCCCGCCATCTGGCTGCCCGACCCGGCGGTCGAGGTCTTCGCCCGCGCCCTCGAGGGCGACCTGCCGACAGTCCTGCGCCGGTCGTGGGAGGACCGGTACGACGACCTGGTGCGCAGCCGCTAGCCGGTCGTTCCCGGACGGCCCGTTGCCAGGGACGGCGACCGGGCCTAGCGTCCGACGCGTGAGTTTCAGCTCGTAGCGTCGACGCACCTCTCGGGAGAAGACATGTTCCACCAGACCCTCGCCCCCGTCGGCGGCTCGCTCGCCCTCAGTGCCCTGTGCGGGGCCATCCCCCTGCTCGCACTCTTCGTGCTCCTGGGCGGGCTCCGCATCCGGGCCTGGGTCTCCGGCCTGGTGTCCCTCGGCGTCGCGCTCGCCGTCGCCGTTCTCCTCTTCGAGATGCCCGTCGGGCAGGCCCTGCTCTCCGCGACCGAGGGCGCCTCGTTCGGGTTCTTCCCGATCCTCTGGATCGTCATCAACGCGATCTGGGTCTACAACCTGACCGTCGCGACGGGCCACTTCGACGTGCTCCGGCGGTCCTTCGAGGCGGTCAGCGCGGACCAACGGGTCCAGGCGATCATCATCGCCTTCTGCTTCGGCGCACTGCTCGAAGCGCTGGCCGGGTTCGGGACGCCGGTGGCGATCACGGTCGTCATGCTCATGGCCATGGGCTTCGAGCCGCTCAAGGCGGCGACGGTGGCCCTGGTCGCCAACACCGCACCGGTGGCCTTCGGTGCCCTGGCCACGCCGATCGTCACGCTGAGCACCGTCGCCTCGGGGGCCAGCGACCGCCCCGGCCTCGACGTCGACACCCTGGGGTCGATGGTGGGACGACAGACGCCGATCCTGGCCCTCATCGTGCCGCTCATCCTCGTCTTCATCGTCGACGGACGACGCGGTGTGCGCGAGGCCTGGCTGCCCGCCCTGGTGTGCGGCCTGGCCTTCGGGATCGCCCAGTTCGCGGCGGCCAACTACCTCTCCGTGCCGCTGGCCGACATCGTCGCCGCGCTGGTCTCGGCGGCGGCCGTGGTGCTGCTGCTGCGCCTGCGACGCACCGAGAGCCCGGACGCCACCCCGGCCGCCGGCGACAATCGCGCCGAGGTGGCGCGGGCCTACGCGCCGTACGCCGTGATCATCGTGCTCTTCTCGCTCGCCAACATCACGGCGGTCAAGGAGTTCCTCGCGGAGAAGCCCTTCACGTACGCCTTCAACTGGCCGGGCCTGCACGTGTTCAGCTCCGGCGGTGACCCCGTGTCGAGCACGATGTTCACCTTCAACTGGCTGCCCGCGGCCGGGACCCTGATGATCATCGCCGGCCTCGTCACCGCGGCGATCCTCAAGGTGCCCCCGGCGACGATGGCACGCACCTACGCCCGCACGTACGTCGAGCTGCGTTCGGCGATCGTCACGGTCATGGCGGTCCTCGGGCTGGCGTACGTCATGAACCAGTCCGGGCAGACCACGTCGCTGGGCGCCTGGCTGGCCGGCGCCGGCGGCGCGTTCGCGCTGCTCTCGCCGATCCTGGGTTGGATCGGCGTCGCGGTCACCGGCTCGGACACCTCGGCCAACGCGCTGTTCGGTGCCCTGCAGGTGCAGACCGCCGCCCAGGCGGGTCTCGACCCCACGCTGATGGCTGCCGCCAACTCCTCCGGCGGCGTCCTCGGCAAGATGGTGAGCCCACAGAACCTCGCGATCGCCGCGGCGGCCGTCGGACTGGCCGGGCGGGAGGGCGACATCTTCCGCAAGGTCATCGGCTGGAGCCTGGCCCTGCTGGCGGTGATGTGCGTGATCGTGGCGCTGCAGTCGACGCCGGTGCTCGGCTGGATGGTGCCCTAGCTCGCCGAGACTCCGTCTCGGCTTCGCCTCACTCCTCAGGTGTGGCCGTGCCAGATTTGCCGCGCCCTGCGGGGCTCGGCTCCACCGAGACTCCGTCTCGGCTCCGCCTCACTCCTCAGGCGTGGCCGTGCCAGATTTGCCGCGCCCTGCGGGGCTCGGCTCCACCGAGACTCCGTCTCGGCTCCGCCTCACTCCTCAGGCGTGGCCGTCGAACATCGACGTGACGGACCCGTCCTCGAACACCTCGCGGATCGCCCGCGCGAGCAGCGGCGCGATCGACAGGCACGTGAGCTTGTCGAACTCATGGTCGTCGGTGAGCGGCAGCGTGTTGGTCACCACGACCTCCGTGGCGGAGCTGTTCTTCAACCGGTCGACCGCCGGGTCGGAGAGCAGCGCGTGCGTGGCGGCGATGACCACCCCGGCGGCACCCTCGGCCATGAGCGCATCGGCCGCCTGGGTGATGGTGCCGGCGGTGTCGATCATGTCGTCGACGATCACGCAGATCCGGTCCTCGACCTGGCCCACGACCCGGTTGGCCACGGTCTCGTTCGGCCGATCGATGTTGCGGCTCTTGTGGATGAAGGCCAGCGGGACGCCGCCGAGCTTGGCCGACCAGCGCTCCGCGACCTTGATCCGTCCCGCGTCCGGCGAGACGACGGCGAGCGGCTGGTCGCCGTACTTCTCCTTGACGTAGTCGGCGAGGATCGGCAGCGCCATCAGGTGGTCGACGGGGCCGTCGAAGAACCCCTGGATCTGGTCGGCGTGCAGGTCGACGGTGATGAGTCGGTCCGCGCCGGCGGTCTTGAACAGGTCGGCCATCAGCCGGGCCGAGATCGGCTCGCGGCCGCGGTGCTTCTTGTCCTGGCGGGCGTAGCCGTAGAACGGCATGACCACGGTGATCCGCTTCGCGGAGGCGCGCTTGAGCGCGTCGACCATGATCAGGTGCTCCATGATCCACTCGTTGATCGGCGCCGTGTGGCTCTGGATCACGAACGCGTCGCAGCCACGGACGGACTCCTCGTACCGCACGTAGATCTCGGAGTTCGCGAACTCGTAGGCCTGCGTGGGCACCAGGCCGCAGTCCAGGAGAGCGGCCACTTCCTCGGAGAGCCCAGGGTGCGCCCGGCCGCTGAAGACCATGAGGTTCTTCTCGGTGGTCCGCTTCATTCCGGTCACGTCGGTGCCGCTCCTACGAGGATCGCCGGGACTTGCCTGCGACAAGTGTGACCCACCTGCGAAACCTCGTCCACGTCGGGTTAAGCCTGAGGCTCCTGTGACTCGCGCTTGCGCGCGACATGACCCTCGATGGTCCGCTGGGGGCCGGCGCTCACCGCGAGCGCACCCGGTGGCACGTCCTCCCGGACGACGGTCCCACCACCGGTCATCGCCCCGTCACCGATGCTGACCGGCGCGACGAACGTGTTGTTGGAGCCGGTCTTCACGCCGTCGCCGACAGTGGTGCGGTGCTTGGTGGACCCGTCGTAGTTGGCGAAGATCGTGCCGGCGCCGATGTTGGTGCCCTCGCCGATCTCGGCGTCACCGACGTAGGAGAGGTGCGGCACCTTGGAGCCCTGGCCGATCCGGGCGTTCTTGGTCTCGACGAACGCACCGATCTTCCCGTCGGGCCCGAGCTCGGTTCCGGGGCGCAGGTAGGAGAACGGGCCGACGTTCGCGCCCGCGCCGATGACCGCGAGCTCGCCGTGCGCCCGTACGACGCGGGCCCCAGCGCCGACCTCGCAGTCCTTGAGCGTGGTGTCCGGGCCGATCACCGCGTCCTCGGCGACGACGGTCGCACCGAGGAGCTGCGTCCCGGGAAGGATCGTGACGTCGGGGGCCAGCACGACGTCGGACTCGATCCAGGTGGTGGCGGGGTCCATCACCGTGACACCGTCCCGCATCCACCGGGTGACGAGGCGACGGTTGAGCTCCTTGCCGAGCTCGGCCAGCTGAGCACGGTCGTTCGCGCCCTCGGTCTGCAACCAGTCCTCGATCGGGAAGGCGCCGACCGGGAGGCCGTCCGCGCGGGCCAGGCCGACCGTGTCGGTCAGGTAGTACTCGCCCTTCGCGTTGTCGTTGCCGACCCGCGGCAGTGCGGCAGCGAGGAACTCCGCGTCGAAGGCGAGGATGCCGCTGTTGATCTCGTCGATCCCGCGCTGGTCGTTGGTCGCGTCCTTCTCCTCGACGATCCCGACCACCTCGCCGGTCTCGTCGCGGACGATCCGGCCGTAGCCGTGGGGGTCCGGCACGACCCCCGACAGGATGCTCACCGCCCGGCCGCCGCTGCGGTGGTCCTCGGCGAACGCCTTGAGCGTCTCGCCCTGCAGCAGCGGCGTGTCCCCGGCGGCGACGAGCACCGTCCCGCTCGCCGTACCGACCGCCTCCATGGCGATGCGTACGGCGTGCCCCGTCCCCTCCTGCGTCTCCTGGACCGCCAGGACCACGCCCGGCAGCAGGGCCTCGATGTGCGGCCCGACCTGCTCGCGCTGGTGGCCGACGACGGCGACCACTCGGGTCGGCTCGACCGCCGCGACGGCCGACAGGACGTGGCCGATCATCGACCGTCCGCCGATCTCGTGCAGCACCTTCATGGTCTTCGACCTCATCCGGGTGCCGCCGCCGGCGGCCAGGACGATCACAGTCAGATCCGTCATGTGCGCCACCGTAGTCGCGCGATAACCCGTCGACAGGCACGACCGGCTCGACGAGGGTGGCCGCATGTCGAGCTCTGATCTCTGGGACCAGGAGTCCGCCCTGCGCTACGACGAGGCGTCGGCCTTCATGTTCGCGCCCGAGGTGCTGGACCCGGCCGTGGACCTGCTGGCGGAGCTGGCCGAGGGCGGACCGGTGCTGGAGCTCGCGATCGGCACCGGCCGGGTGGCGCTCCCACTGGCCGAGCGCGGCCTGGACGTGTGCGGCATCGAGCTCTCCCAGCCGATGACCGACGCGCTCCACCGCAAGGCGCCCGACCTGCCGGTCACCGTCGGCGACATGGCAGTCGCGGACGCGCCGAGGCCCGGCCCCTACTCACTCGTCTTCGTCGCCTGGAACTCCCTCGGCAACGTCCGCACCCAGGACGAGCAGGCGGCCGTGTTCGCCAACGCCGCCCGACACCTGCGGCCGGGCGGGCGCTTCCTGCTCGAGCTGTGGATCCCACCGATCCGTCGGCTGCCACCGGGCCAGCTCGCGGCGCCGTTCCACGTCGGTGATCGCCACACGGGCCTCGACACGTACGACCTCGTGACCCAGCAGGGCACGTCGCACCACTACTCCAAGCAGCCGGACGGGACGGTCCGCTACGGCTCCAGCAACTTCCGCTACCTCTGGCCCGCGGAGTGCGACCTCATGGCCCGGCTGGCCGGGATGCAGCTCGAGGTCCGGTGGGAGGACTTCCGGCGCACTCCGTTCACCAGCGACTCGGAGGACCAGGTCGCGGTCTACCAGCTCAGCTGACCTCGAACTCCCCGAGCCGGTCCCAGTGATCGCCCTCGATCTGCATGTTGCGGATGCGTGGGGTCTCGCTCAGGTACTGCGGCAGGTCGGCCTGCGCCTGCTTGAAGTGGTCGGAGCTCACGTGCGCCTCGGCAGCGTCGTCCTTGAAGCCCTCGACGAGGACGTACTCGTTCGGGTCCTGCACCCCTCGCGACCAGTCGAAGAAGAGGTTGCCCTCCTCGGCGCGCGTGGCCTCGGTGAAGTCCCGAGTCAGCTCGATCCAGTCCTCGGCGTGCTCGGGCTTCACCGGGAATCGGACGCAGATGAAGATCATGCGGTCACTGTGCCACGGCCGGTCACAGCACCGAGTAGCCCGACGGGAGCGCACCGCGGCCCGTGAGGGCGAGCAGGATCTCCAGTCGCTGGTCCCCCGGGGCGATCTGCACGGCCAGCCGGACGGCCTCCGGGGCGCACTCGAGCAAGGCCTCTGGCACCGGCTGACCGGTCGCCCGAGCTAGGTCGATCCCGTGGACAGTCAGCTCGAACGCGCGAGCGGGCAGGTAGTCGACCAGGCGCATCCTCCCGACCGGGGTCAACACCGTCGCACCATCAGGCGTGGCATCCACGAGCGCACTCACCCGGTCCGCGATCCCTGCCGCGGTCGCGAGCGGGTCCGGACCGAGGGCCTGGCCCGCCTCACGCCCTCGCCGACCCACCTGGTCCGGGTCGGCCAGCGCCGCCGAGGCTGCCCGGAAGTAGTCCGCCGGACGTCCGAGCGCCGGCTGGTCCGCCGGTTGGCCCCGCCGGTTGGCCGCCAGATAGGCCTCGACCGTCAGGAAGGCGCGGGTGGTGTGACCGAGCAGTGCCCGGACGTCCCAGTCCCCCAGGCCGGGGTTGGCCAGGTGCTCCGAGCTGACTCGGGCGAGGATCTCGCGGAAGCCATCTGTTGCGGCAGCGAACCAGTCCCTGGGCTCCATCGGTCGACCTCCTGCTCCTCGGGATGCGCGGAGTCTAGGAGTCGGCGTGCTCCACCTCTGTCGCTCCGCCCCTCCTCTCCCTACCCTGGACCCATGCTCGACTCAGCTCGGCTGCGCACCCGCTCGCTGACACTGGCCGTCGCGGCCTCGCTCCTGGTGGCCGCGCCCGCTCAGGCGGAGCTGGCGAGCGTCCACGACGCGAGGAGCGACTTCTGGCACGACACCCGCACCTCCGGCGCCGACCCATACCCGGGCAACCCGGACTGGGGCAAGCCCGACCTGCGTCGCGCGGTCCTCGACCACGGCGAGCGGACGGTTCGAGTGCGGCTCAGGATGGCCCGGCTCAACGTGCACGACGGGGGCTACTGGGAGGCCGAGGCGCGCTACCTCACCGACGAAGGCACGAAACAGAGGGTGACGGTGTTCCGGCCCACCGACGGGAAAGACCACGTCACGTGGTCGGGAGCCGGTGACTGCGCCGTCCATGCCCGCGTCGACTTCGCCGACGACGTCTTCGTCATCGTCGTACCGAGGTCCTGCCTGGGCGACCCGACCACGGTCTCGTTCAAGGCGGCCACCCGGTGGTGGCCGACGAGCGACGACTACCCCTACCTCGACGTCGCCGGCTCGGAGGGCTACCGGCTCGACACCTGGTCGGCACCGCAGACGCGAGGCTGACCGCACCGTCCCCCGGCGCCGGCTGATCGCGCGGACCGTCAGTGCTGCAGCGTCACCCGGTGTGGGTCGGTAAGCCCAGCGGCTGTCCGCTGGGCACGCGAGTCTCCTCCGCGTCCGCGTCCGCGTCCGCGTGCGAAGGGCCGCGGGCGGCCAGACGGGGCACCGCCAGGACCAGGGCGGCCAACAGGAGGACGCTGATCGTCGCGGTGGTCGCTGGGAGCCCCACGCCTACGACGAGGAACGGCAGGAGCGCCGTCCCGGCAGCTGAACCCAGGGCCCGAGCAGCCGTGGCCCGGGCGAGAGCGCCGGTGACTTGTGCCGGCTGTCGGCGGGCCGCGGACGTGTCGAGCAACCCTTCGAGGGTGGTCATGAACAGTCCGGACGCCAGCTGGGCCACGCACATCAACGCGATGCTGACGGGCGCCAGGACCCAACCCACCACCATCCCGAACGCACACATGACCCACAGTGCGGGGTTGTCCGTCCGGTGCGCCGGCACACGTCGGGCGAGGACCGGGGCGGCCAACGACCCGAGAGTGAAGGCGATGGCGGCCGGCGCCACCGCCTCCCGCCCGTGCAGCTCGGCAGCGAGTGCCACCGCCATCAGGGTGGGCGCGGAAGCGAGGAACATCAGGAGGGTGCCACCCAGGGTGGGTGCCGAGATCGTCACGCGACGCACCGTCGCTCTCCGCGGCCGCCGACCGCTCGGCGCGATGGTCGAGCCTCCGGCGACGATCACCGTCGGCAGGAGGGCGAGCACATAGACGCCCATCACAGCCAGCAGCACGGCATCCGACGAGATTCCGTCGTGGGCCGGAAGGAAGGCGGCGACGGCGACGCCCACCGCCTCGACGGAGGCGACCATGGTGCCGTACCACGTGAGAGCCGTGGCGCCGGTGCTGACCGCAGCGACCTCGGCCCGCATGCCCGCATACCCCGTCCAGGCCGTGACGTTCATGGTCGAGATGCACAGAGCCAGCAGCCACACCGGAGCGTCCGTGAAGAGCAGGAGGAAGACGCTGACCCGGAGCGTGCCCTCGGCCGCCGCGGCCACGCGGAGCAGCTGCCGCCCCGTGAGCTGCGAGGCCATCCATCCCGCGAACGGCGCCGACAGCGCCACCCCGATCAGCATCGCCGCACTGCAGGTCCCGGCCGCCGCAAGGCCGTACGACGCGACCACTTGCAACATCAGGACGGTCCAGGCGACCGACAGGCAGAGCGAGTCGACGATCCCGGCACCCATCAGCCGGATCAAGCGACGCCGTGCTGCCTGCGGATCCATCTAGCTGCCGAAGAAGATCGGGCGGGGCGGCGGGAAGCCGTTGAAGTGCGAGGCGTAGCTGAGTGTGTAGGCGCCGGTGGAGGCGATGAACAGTCGATCACCCTCCGCCATCGTGGCCGGGAGCGGGGCCCCGTAGAACATGGTGTCGGCACTGTCGCACGTGGGCCCGGTGACCGTGAACGGCACGTGTGCCACGACCGCGTGGTCCTCCCGAGAGGTCCACAGGGGGAAGCGCCATTGACCCACGCTCTGATGGGTCTCGATGAGGCCGTGGTACGCCCCGACGTCGAGGTAGAGCCAGTCCTCCCCCGCACGCTGCTCCCGACCGAGGACGCTGGCGACCATCACAGCGGTCTCCGCGACGATGTGTCGACCGGGCTCCGCGGCGATGAGCTCGGGTTGGTAAGGCAGCAGCTCGTCGAGCGCGCGGTTGACGACCTCGCCGATCTCGTCGATGGAGGGCACCGGGTCGTAGTAACGAGCCGGGAAGCCGCCACCGATGTTGAGCATGGTGATCTTGATCCCGTCGGAGGTCAGCTGACGCATCAAGCGGCCCATGGAAGCGATCGCTTGCACCCACGCCGACGTCGCCATGCACTGCGACCCGACGTGGAAGGTGAGCCCGTAGGGTTCGAGCCCGAGCTCACGGGCCGTGACGAGCAGGGCGCGAGCGTCCTGCGACTCAGCGCCGAACTTGCGCGACAGCGGGAAGACGCTGCCGCTGTCATCGACGCGCACCCGGATGTAGACGGCACTGCCCGGGGCGCAGCGGGCGATCTTTCGAAGCTCGTCCTCCGAGTCGGCAGCGAAGCGCCAGAGGCCGGCCTCCGCTGCACCGACAATGTGTGTGGCCGGCTTGATCGTGTTGCTGTAGAGGGCGCCGGCGGGGTCGACACCGAGGTCTTGGAGCAGGTGCAGCTCACCGAGGGACGCGACCTCGAATCCGGCGCCGTGCTCGGCAGCGGCGTTCAGCACCTCCGGAGCCGAGTTGCACTTCACCGCATAGAACGGCTGGATCCGGGGCAGCGCGGTGGCGAAGCAACGCAGTCGATCCGAGAGCAACCGCAGGTCGGTGGCCAGGAACGGCGTGGGTAGATCCAGCGCGCTGAGGATGCTGGGGTGGAGCCCGGCCGGCCAGTGGACGGGCAGCTCCTGAGGCTGCCGTACCTCGTGGGCCAGGGACGAGCTCATCGGGATGGTCTCCTCACACGTGTCGGGGCAGGGGCGGCCCCTGTGCTTCGCGTCGGCGACTCACCGGGTCGGTGAATCCCCGCATCGACCATTATCAGCAGCCCGTACGTGTCATTTTGACCGAATTGCCAGATTTGCTGCCGCCGACGCTCCACCATCAGACCTTGTGAACTCACGACGCGCGGCTCTCCCGGGGCTCCCTGCGCCGGTCGTGGTCGTGCTGGTGGGTTCCGTGGTGTGGGTCGTGAGCATGCTGGTGCTCGGAGACAGCTCGGCGGGCCAACAGATCTCCAATTTCGGTCTCGCCGGCGCCGCCCTGCTGGCCGGCGCCGGAGCGTGGCTCTGCGCGCGTCGGCACCACGGCCCCACCGCGCGCTTCTGGTGGTTGCTGGGCGCAGCGGCCATGTCCTGGTCAGCCGGACAGTGGGTGTGGACCTACTACGAGTCCGTGCGGGGCGAAGAGGTCCCGTTCCCCTCGCTGGCCGACGTGGGCTATCTGGGTCTGCCCCCCTTGGCAGCGGCAGCCCTGCTCTCGCTGCCGCTCGCCGCTCCTGGTCTGGCCGGACGGGTGCGTACCCTCCTCGACGGCCTCATGGTGGCGGCCTCCATGCTGCTGTGCAGCTGGATCCTGGTGCTGGGCCCGGTGTTCCGGTCCGGCGTGGACTCCTTCTTCGTCCAGCTCATCTCCCTGGCGTACCCCATCGGCGACGTCATCGTCATCACGCTCGTCCTCTACACCTGGTTGCGCGCGCGCCACCTGCACCGAGGGCTGCCGCCGTCCCTGCTCCTCGTCGGCACCGGCCTGCTGGCCTTCGCCATCTCCGACTCGGGGTTCACCTACCTGACCACGATCGGTGCGTACAGCTCGGGAAACGTCATCGACATCGGTTGGTTCGCCGGCTTCATGCTGCTGCTCGTGGCGGCGCTCTGGCCAGAACGCGAGGAAGCCGAGGACGAGGACCAGGACGTGGCCAGCCGGCCACTGGGCAACCTGCTCCCCTACGGCGCCGTGTCCGTGGCGCTGCTCACCTCGGTCATCGAGCTGGTGCGAACCGGGCAGACCGACGTGTACGTCTCGTGGATCCGCTCCGCCCTCATGGTGCTGCTGGTGGTGCGACAGATCCTGACCCTGCTGGAGAACCAGGCGCTGGCCGACCACCTCGAGCACCGGGTGGAGGAACGCACTGCCGAGCTGCAGAGAAGCCGTGCCCTCTTGGTGGCGGGCCTGGAGAAGGAAGCGGACGCAGTGCGGCGGCTACAAGAGCTGGACCGGGCGAAGGACGAGTTCGTGGCGACCGTGAGTCACGAGCTGCGGACGCCGATCACCAGCATCAAGGGTTACGTCGAGCTGCTGCTCGACGCCGGGCCCGACGACGTCGCTCCCACCTACACCGGGATGCTGCGGACCGTGCAGCGCAACGCGGATCGCCTGACGTCCCTCGCGGAGAACCTCCTCGCCGTGGCCCGACTGGAGTCCGGCGAGTTCGACCTGGACCTGAAGCCGGTGGATCTCGGCGTCGTGGTGCGACGCATCGAGGACGCTCTTCGTCCCGTCGTCAGCGAACGCCGGCTCGAGGTCACCTACGTGACCCCTCCCGAGCCTGTCCTCATCAACGGCGACGTCGGGTACCTGGAGCGGGTCCTGTTCAATCTCATGAGCAACGCGTTGAAGTTCACCGAGGACGGTGGCTCGATCTGCTGCGGCCTCCTCAGGGATGCCGACCGAGCGATCCTCGAGGTCGCGGACACCGGCATCGGGATCCCGGTCGAGGAGCAGGAGCACCTGTTCACCCGCTTCTTCCGGTCCTCGACGGCCCAGCGGCAGGCGATCCAGGGCACGGGTCTCGGGCTCGCCATCGCTTCGTCGATCGTGCAACGGCACGGTGGGGAGATCGAGGTCTGGTCCGAGCAGGGGAGCGGGACGAAGGTCAGGGTCGCTCTCCCTCTGACCGCTCCGCACGCCGTGCGGTCCAGAGCTGCTCTGCTCCCCGGGTAGGAGTCGAACCTACGTCGCTAGTCCTGATTCAAAGTCAGGCGGGCCCTGCCGGCAGACCAACCGGGGATAGGTGCCCAAGGTTAGGGCCCGCCCGGCGAGGCAGCATCTCAGCCCGGCAGACCAACCGGGGAACGATCCACGGCGGACGTCATACGAAACGGGCGCGATAGCGCCCGAACCGTATGACGCTACGGCCGAAGATGCGGGGTCAGACTAACGTCAGCGGTGTGGACCTGCCTGTGATGCCACCCGTCCGTCCGATGCTGGCCAAACCGGTCAGGGGGGTGCCGCGCACCGGGGGCCACAGCTTCGAGCCGAAGTGGGACGGCTTCCGCTGCCTGATCTTCAAGGACGGAGACGAGGTCGAGCTGACCAGCCGCAACACCAAGCCGCTGACGCGGTACTTCCCCGAGGTCGTGGAGGCCGTACGGCGCCAGCTGCCCGCCCGCTGCGTCCTCGACGGCGAGCTCTTCGTCGCGGTCGGCAGCCGCCTGCAGTTCGAGGTGCTCCAGGAGCGCATCCACCCCGCCGACAGCCGGGTGCGCAAGCTGGCGGAGGAGACGCCCGCCGGCTTCGTCGCGTTCGACCTCCTGGCGCTCGGCGACGACGACATGACGCGCGTCCCGTTCGAACAGCGTCGAGAGCGGATGGAGAAGGCGTTGATGGGACTGGACGGCCCCTGCTACCTCACCCGCACCACGACCGACCCGGACGAGGCCGAGACCTGGTTCGAGCAGTTCGAGGGCGCCGGCCTCGACGGCGTGATCGCCAAGCCGCTCGGGGCGACGTACGAGGAGAACGCCCGCACCATGCTCAAGATCAAGCACGAACGCACGGCCGACGTGGTGGTCGCCGGGTATCGCGAGCACAAGACCAGTACGCCGGAGCGCCCGCTGCTCGGCAGCCTCCTCCTCGGCCTCTACGACCCCGCGGGACCCGGGGGCGAGCTCCAGCACGTCGGCGTGAGCGCGAGCTTCACCGAGAAGCGGCGGGCCGAGCTGATCGAGGAGCTGCAACCGCTGAAGGTGGACATCGAGCACCACCCCTGGGGCAGGTGGAACGAGCTCCTCACCGCCAACCCCGACCGCGTCCCCGGAACCCAGAGCCGGTGGAGCCAGGGCAAGGACCTCTCGTTCACCCCGTTGCGCCCCGAGCGGGTGCTGGAGGTGAAGTACGACCACATGGAGGGCAGACGCTTCCGGCACACCGCCCAGTTCAAGCGCTGGCGGCCCGACCGCGACCCTGAGTCGTGCGGGTACGAGCAGCTCGAGGAGCCGGTCTCCTACGACCTGGGTAGCATCCTGGGCATCGGAGGTGGGTCATGACCGAGAATGGTCGAACGACGTACGACGTGGTCCTGCTCGTGGAGCAGGCGCTGACCCCGGCCGACGCGGCTCGGGTCCACTCGCTGCACGAGAGCGCGGTGGACCCCGTCGTCTACCACGTGCTCCTCCCGCTGGAGGACGCCGCGGCGCGGATCGAGGCGTCCATGGGCTCCCTGGCGGCCGGCGAGGTGATCGCCTCCCCCGCGATGGTCATGGACGACACCGACCTCGAGGCGATCCGGCGCGACGCCGAGGAGAGGTCCCGGCACGAGCTGGACCTGACGCTGGCGGCCCTCCGCGCCTCCGGGGCGATGGCCCAGGGCCAGGTCATCACGCAGCCGCCGGTCGACGCGCTCACCGCCAAGGTGGGCGAGGTCCAGGCGGCCGAGGCGATCATCCTGACCCGGCCGCACGTGGTGGCGGAGTTCTTCCACCTCGACTGGACCTCCCAGGCCCGGCGGAAGCTCGGCGTCCCCGTCCTGCACCTGCTCGAGCACGAGTCGTTCGACGACCAGGCCGGCGAGGGCGAGGGCATCACCGGGGTCTGACCTTCGTCGGCCGGAGGGTCGCGCTGACCCGTCGGGTAGTCGCTTTCTGTCCGATCGGAGGATGCCGCGGGGAGCCGGGGTGCCCCTACGGTGACGGCAATCGGACAGCTCGAGGTCATCGAGCTGGACGGGTTGGGGGGCGGCCCGTCCAGCAGTCGACCGCTGGTTGCTCGGTCGGGGAGCCCTCACCGGCTTCTCATCGGGGGCCTGGCCGGACTTTCCCGAGACCGGCCAGGAGCATGAGCGGCTCGCCCGGCACTGCCGGGCGGGCCGTTCGTGTGTCCACCGGCCCGACCAAACTGGTCGAACCTCGCGCGCGACGGCCCGAGGGAAGTTACCGTCGTCTGCAGACCGCTTCCGCCCCATCTGTCACTGGAGATTCTCGTGGTGCTCCACCGAACCACCTCGCTGGCAGCCCTCGCAGCGCTGGCCCTCACCGGTGCCCTGGTGGCGCCCGGCTCACCCGCCACCGGCTCGACGCCGCAGACCCACCCCGCGCGCGCGATGAGCCTCGGGTCCCTCTCGGTCTCACCCACGAAGTTCGTCAGCGGGCAGTCCCTCACCTGGAGCGGCCGGCTGCCGCACCAGGGCGTCCGCACCATCACCATGCAGCGCTTCCTGAACCGCCCCGGGGACAGCTGGATCGACGTCCAGGGGTTCTCGGCGCAGACGAACGCCGACGGCACGTTCTCGTTCCAGTACCCGGCCCCCGACATGATCGACATCGGCTTCCGCGTGAAGTCCGGCAAGTACGCCACCGAGAAGCTCGACCTCTTCCCGAAGCTTCAGGACGTCGTCCTGCAGACCAACGGCCCCGTGGCGGCCGGACAGCCGTTCACCATCGTGGCCGACACCACCACCAGCGGCGCACCCGTGATCAGGGGACGGACGCTGACCCTGCAGCGCCGGGAGGACCCGACCACGTGGACCGACCTGGGCACCACCACCGTGGGCGCCAAGGGGAAGGGAACGTTCCCGGTCACCGAGGACACGCCCGGAACGGTGGTCTACCGGGTGCGCGAGGAGGACTGGACGGAGGACGGCGACCAGATCGGCTGGTACCCGTCGTTCCCGACGTACGTCGACGTGCAGGCGTCCGGCGCCTTGACCAGGACCGCGAGGCCGGCCGTCTCGGACCGCACGGTCGCGGCCGCCACCTCCGAGCGAACGACGACGACGGCTCGTACCGCTTCGCGTCAGACCGCCGCGCTGCGCTGGAGGTGGGGCTACCCGATCTTCGACTTCGACTGGACCTCGGGTGAGTCCCTCACGTCGCCGCCCTGGCGTGGTTCGCGCCCGCGGGGCCGGTGGACGGAGTACCTGGCCGGCACCGGCCGGGTCGCCAAGCGCAGCGGCCAGCTGGGCGTGTGGAGCGGACGCACCGACCGCTACGGCAGCGGCAACCGTGGGACGACGGCCACCACCCTGCACGGCAACGACCAGAGCTACGGCCGGTGGGAGCTCAAGCTCCGGACGGTCACGCGTACCGCCGGCCGGCACTACCTGGTGCGCGCTGAGCTCGTCCCCGAGAACGCTGCCGACTACGACTGCGGCGCCCACAACATCACCATCGCCGAGATCCGGCAGGGCCGGAGCACCGGCACCATCGGGGCGATCCGGGGCACCAACCAGTGGACCCGCACCGTGGACTTCGGCAACCTCGAGAGAAGCACCCCGATGGTGGGGGTCGAGCTGATGAAGGACCACGTCACCTGGTTCCGCAACAGCGCCCCCGTGGGCACCCTGGAGAAGCGCGCGATCACCACCGGCGTGCCCATGACCCTCCGGGTGAGCCTGATCGGCGACCACGACCGCGAGATGGCGAACACCACCCTGCTCTCGGACTGGCAGCGCGGCTTCCCGATCAACCAGTCACCCGGCGTCCTGAGCGGCCCGTCGCTGACGAAGGGCACCTTCACGCCGTCCTGCGGCTGAGGCTCACTCGATCCGGTTGCCCTCGGCGTCCCAGTGCTCGGCGACCTTCTTGCTCGGCTGCACCCGCGGCGGCTCCCCAGGCATCTTGGGGTGGTCCGGCGGGTAGGACTGCTCCACGCCGTCCCAGAGGTCGAGGATCGGCGCGAGATCGTGCGCCACGTCGTCGATGCCGGCCCACGGATCCCCGTCGGCCACGCGGTCCGGCACCGTGAAGAGGTTGAACGCGGACGGGTCGGTCAGCTCGGCGAGCTCCTCCCACGTCACCGGCGTCGAGACCGGGGCGCCGGGGATCGGTCGGAGGCTGTAAGCCGACGCGATCGTGCGATCGCGGCAGTTCTGGTTGAAGTCGACGAAGATCCGCTCTCCCCGCTCCTCCTTCCACCAGGCGTAGGTGACGCCGTCGTCGCGCCGGGCCAGCTCCTGCCCGAACCCGATCGCGGCGTGCCGGACGTCGCCGAACTCCCACCGCGGCTCGATCCGCACGAACACGTGGATCCCGCGGTTGCCGCTGGTCTTGGCGTACGCCGTCACGCCCAGCTCCGAGAACAGCTCCCGCGCCACCCCGGCGACGCGCACGGCGTCGGCGAACGTCGTCCCCGGCTGAGGATCCAGGTCGATGCGCAGCTCGTCCGGCCGGTCGACGTCGGTGCGGCGTACGGGCCACGGGTGGAAGGTCAACGTGCCCATGTGGGCGCACCAGACCGGCACCGCGATCTCGGTCGGGCAGATCTCGTCGGCCTTGCGGCCCGAGGGGAAGGTGATCTCGACCGACTCCAGGTAGTCGGGCGCGCCCTTGGGCACCCGCTTCTGGTAGAACGCGTCGGCGTCCTTGTCGAACGGGCCTGTCGCCAGCTTCATCCCCGGCCGTACCCCGGAGGTCCAGCGCTCCAAGGCAGTCGGCCGGTCGCGCAGGGCGCGCATCAGGCCGTCCTCGACGCTCGCGAAGTACTCGGCCACCATCAGCTTGGTGACCTCGGGCGTGGTGTCGGTCGCTTCGTAGATCAGGCGGTCAGGACTGGAGACACGCACCTCGCGGTCTCCCGCCTGCACCATTGCGGCGGTCGCCTTCGCCATCGTTCAGGACCTCAGATCGCCCGCACCCGGTTGTTGCGGGGGTGGTGCTCGAGCTCGACGAGGCCCAGCGCCTCCAGCAACGGCGGGAGGTACATCCCGAAGCGGCCGCGATAACCGTTGCGCTGGCCGTACCACCCACCCACCGGGTTGTCCTCCGAGCGCCCGAAGGCCTCGACCGTGCCGGCGGCGGGGTCCTTCTTCTCGTCGGCCGCCCCGAGCGGCACCCAGTCGCCCTGCTCCTGCAGCCAGGCGTGCAGGTCCTCGACCGCGCCGGCCAGGTAGGTCAGCCGGGTCGACCCGACCTGGCACACGAGCAGCCCGGCCTCGTCGTCGCGGTACATCTCGTACGACGAGCTGCCCGGCGCCGTGGTCAGCTGCCAGGGGTCGTCCTTCGTCCCGGTCCCGTCCATGTCGCGACCCTAGCCGCGGCCGGGGACGGTGGCCGACTAAGGCAGCAGGGAGTTGGGCTGGAAGGTCGGCTGGTCCTCGAGCTCGTCCCTCCCGGGCCGAACGAACTCGAAGCCGGCGGTGGTCACCAGCTGCCAGTCAGGGTCAGCGCCCGGAGCCTGCAGCAGCTCGTCTGCGCACGCCCGGTGCATCGGCGGGAGGTGGAAGGCGTTGCGCCCGACCTCCTCCGCCGTCCCGACGAAGAAGATCGGCCGCCCCAGCGACATCGCGCAGCCGCCGCAGATCCGGGATAGGGCGCACTGGGTCACCCACGCCCGGTCGTGGATCCGTGAGACCTCGGTGAGCGTCACGCGTCCTCCTTGTCCCGCTCACGCGGGCTGCGCGACCAGCCGCCGAGCTCGCGGCGGCGAGGCTGGCGCTCGGCGTCGGACTTCCGCCCGCGGTCGGCCACGGGGCCCGTGACCTCGTACTTGTCCTGCTCGGAGGTCATGCCGTTGGGCAGCGAGAGCTTCATGATCGTGCGCAGCACCTGGCCGTACTGCTGGTGCAGCGGACCGATCGTGTACGGAAGGTCGTACTTCGCGCAGAGCTCCTTCACGCGCTCGGAGATCTCGGCGTACCTGTTGCTCGGCAAGTCGGGGAAGAGGTGGTGCTCGATCTGGAAGCCGAGGTTGCCGGACATGATGTGCAGCAGCGGGCCGCCCTCGAAGTTGGCCGAGCCGAGCATCTGCCGCAGGTACCACTCCGCGCGGGTCTCGTCCTCGAGCTCCTCCTCGGTGAAGTGGAGCGCTCCGTCGGGGAAGTGGCCGCAGAAGATGATCAGGTAGGACCACAGGTTGCGCATCAGGTTCGCGGAGACGTTGGCCTTGAGGGTGGTCTTCCACTGCTTCCCGGAGAGCGCCGGGTAGACGAGGTAGTCCTTGATGACCTGGTTGCGGCCCTTCTTGAAGATCTGCTTGAGCTGCCGCTTCATCTCCTTCGGGTCCTTCTCGCCCTTGCGGATCCGCTCGATGTCGAGGTCGTGGAGGGCGACGCCCCACTGGAACAGCGAGGCCAGCAACGCGTTGAAGACCGGCTGGCCGAGGTAGTGCGGGTGCCAGCGCTGCTCGCGAGCCATCCGGAGGACGCCGTATCCGATGTCGTTGTCGTGGCCGAGGACGTTCGTGAACTGGTGGTGGACGTAGTTGTGGCTGTGCTTCCACTGCTCGGCCGGCTGGGCGGTGTCCCACTCCCACGTGGAGGAGTGGATCTCCGGGTCGTTCATCCAGTCCCACTGGCCGTGCATGACGTTGTGGCCGATCTCCATGTTCTCGAGGATCTTGTGGAGACCGAGGAGGGTGGCGCCGGTGACCGCGGCCGGCACGCGGGTCTGCTTGCTCTGCGTGCCGAGCATGAGCGTGAGCCGACCGGCGACGGCCAGGTAGCGCTGCACCTTGATCAGGCGGTTGATGTACGCCGCGTCGTCAGCCCCGCGGGACTCCTCGATCTCGGCGCGGATCGCGTCGAGCTCGCGCCCGAGCTGTTCCACCTCCTCCTCGGTGAGGTGGGTGTACTCCTTGACGTCGCTGATCGCCATGACTCTCCTAGATGTCGAGCGTGCACTCGCCGACGACGGCGGTGACGCAGGTCTGGATCTGTTCGTTGGGCTGGTCGTACTCGTCACCGTTGCGCAGGTCGCGCACCCGGCCGGAGATCTTGGTGACGGTGCAGGTGTGGCAGATGCCCATCCGGCAGCCGTACGGCATGCCGATGCCGGCCTCCTCGCCCGCCTCCAGCACCGTCGTGGCGCCGTCGGCCTCGGCGGTCTTGGAGGAGTTCTGGAACGTGATCGTCCCTCCCTCACCGCCTTCGCCGCCGAGCTCGAGCGAGAACCGCTCGAGATGCAGCTGGTCCTCCAGGTCGTGCTCCTCGTAGTGCTCGGTGACGGCCTCGAGCATCGGACCCGGTCCGCAGGCGAAGGTCTCGCGCTCGGTCCAGTCCGGGCAGATCTGCTCCAGGTCCGCGAGCTCCAGCATGCCGTCGGTCTCGGTGTGCAGCTCCTGGAAGGAGAAGTGCTCGTGCTTGTCCGCAAGCCCGGCCAGCTCCTCGCGGAAGATCATCCGGTCGGCGGTCGGCGAGGAGTAGTGCAGGACGACGTCGGGCATCGTGCCGCGGCGGTCGAGCGTGCGGAGCATCGCGATCACCGGGGTGATCCCGCTGCCGCCGACGAGGAACAGCATCTTCTCCGGCGGCGGGTCGGGCAGCACGAAGTCGCCCTTCGGCGAGGCCAGCCGGACGATCGTCCCCGGCTCCAGACCGTTGACCAGGTGCGAGGACAACAGCCCCTCGGGCATGGCCCGGACGGTGATCGCGATCGTCCTGCCCTTGCGCTTCGGGACGGAGCTGATCGAGTACGACCGCCACTGCCACTTCCCGGCGACCTGGATGCCGATACCGACGTACTGCCCCGGCTGGTGGTCGAACCGCCAGCCCCAACCCGGCCGGATCACCAGCGTGGCCGCGTCCTCCGTCTCGGGGACGACCTCCTCGATCCGACCGCGGAGCTCGCGTGACGTCCACAGCGGGTTGAGCAGGCGCAGGTAGTCGTCGGGATGCAGAGGCGTGGTCAGCTTCGAGCCCGCGGAGCGGACGCGATCCCACGAGAGGGTGCCGGACATGCTTCCTGAGTGAACAGGTGTTTACTCACCAGGTCAACACACCTAGGGGTGTGACTTGAGACTCCCACCTAGGCTGGGGGCGTGGGATACAACGTGGACAAGACCGACGAGCAGTGGCGCGAGGAGCTCTCGCCCGACGAGTACGCCGTCCTGCGCAAGGCCGGCACCGAGCGAGCCTTCACGGGCAAGTACACCGACACCGAGACCAAGGGCGTCTACCACTGCAAGGCGTGCGACGCCGCGCTGTTCGAGTCCGACACCAAGTTCCACTCCGGCTGCGGATGGCCGTCCTTCTACCAACCCCTGCTCAAGAACGATGGCAGCGACACGATCGAGTACATCGAGGACACCACCCACGGGATGAAGCGCGTCGAGGTGCGCTGCGCCAACTGCGGCTCGCACCTCGGGCACGTCTTCCCCGACGGCTACGGCACCCCGACCGGCGACCGGTACTGCATCAACTCGATCAGCCTCAAGCTGGACGAGTCGCCCGCCTGAGACCTACGGCAGTCGCGCGACGAGGTCGGTGATCTCGGCGCGCGCGCCGGTGTAGAACGGCACCTCCTCGCGCACGTGCCGCCGCGCGTCCGAGGCCCGCAGGTGGCGCATGAGGTCGACGATCCGGTACAGCTCGTCGGCCTCGAAGGCGAGGATCCACTCGTAGTCACCGAGAGCGAACGACGCCACCGTGTTGGCCCGCACGTCCTTGTAGTCCCGGGCCATCTGGCCGTGCTCGGCCAGCATCCGACGTCGCTCGGCGTCCTCGAGGAGATACCACTCGTAGGAGCGCACGAAGGGGTAGACGCAGATGTGCGCCCGGGCCTCCTCGTCGGCCAGGAACGCGGGGATGTGCGACTTGTTGAACTCCGCCGGCCGGTGCAGCGCCATCTGTGACCAGACCGGCTCCAGCCGGGCCCCGAAGGTCGTGCGGCGGAGCCGGTGGTAGGCGTCCTGCAGCTGCTGGCTGTCCGTGGCGTGCCACCAGACCATGACGTCGGCGTCCGCACGCAGCCCGGCGACGTCGTAGGTCCCTCGGACCACGACGTCGTCGGCGCCCAGCTTCGCGAACAGCTCGGCGACCTCGGCCGCCTCGGCGTCCCGGTCGGCGTCCTCACCGAGCGGCCGGGCGAGCCGGAACACCGACCACATCGTGTAGCGGATGGTGTCGTTCAGCTCCCGGGTCTTGGACGCCTTGCTCGATCCAGTACTGCTCATGGCTCCATTGTCGCGCGCCGGGCGCCGGCGATCACGGCCGGGATGCCCACACCGTCGTACGCCGAGCCGCAGACGGTGAGCCCGGGCGGGAGGTCGGCGCGGATGGCCGCGACCCGGTCGAGGTGGCCGACGGCGTACTGCGGGAGCCCGCCACCCCACCGTTGCACGTGACTGGCGACGGGACGGGCCGTGAGGCCCGCGAGCGCCGCGAGCTCGCGCAGGGACGCCGCGACCAACGTGTCGTCGTCGACCTGGAGAGTGCGCTCCTCGCCGTGCCGTCCGGTGCTGGTGCGCAGCAGGAGCAGTCCGTCACCCGCGGCACGCACCCAGCCCCACTTGGCGAAGGAGTACGTCGAGGCCTTGATCGCCCGACCCTCCCGGGGTGGCACGAGGAACCCGGTCACGTCGACCTCGGCGAAGGCGCCGAGCTCGTCGGACCGGAACGCGTGCGTGACGACCGCCATGGAGGCCGACTCGATGGCGGCGAGGTGCCCGGCCGCGACCGGCGCGACCCCGTCCAGGAGCCGGGCGGCCGGGGCGGCCGGCACCGCGAGGACGACGCGGTCGGTCCGCAGCGACTCGGGCGCGCGGGTGGACCCGAGGGTGAGCTCCCAACCGGCGCCGGAGGCCTTCAGCTCCCGCACGACGGCGTCCGTGCGGTGAGGTACCCGCGCGGCGAGCGCCTCCGGCAGGCGGCCCATCCCGCCGGTGACGCCGGCGAAGACGGGAGCGTCGTTGGCGGGGAGGGCCGCGGCTGCGGCGAGGAGGGAGCCGCGGTCGGCGAGCGCGGCGAGCTGCGGGGTGGTGGCTCGGAGGGAGAGCTCGCGGGACCGGCCGGCGTACACGCCGCCGAGCAGCGGCTCGACGAGGAGGTCGACGAGGTCGTCGCCGAACCGCTCCGCCAACAGCTCGCCGACCGCACGGTCGGAGCCGAGCTCGCTGGGCGGCAGATCCCGCTCGGCCGCGACCCGCTCGAGGTCCGGGACCACCCCGCGCAGCGACTCCACGTCGAACGGGACGCCCATGAGGGTCCGCGGGAGCGGCACCACGCGACCACCGACCACGAGGCCGGAGCCCGACCGGGCCGGGTGCTCGACGGGCAGCCCGAGCGCGCGGGCCAGCTCGACCCCCTCCGGGCGCCGGTTGAGCATCGCCTCGGCACCGACGTCGGCCGGGACGCCGGCGACCTCGGCCAGGCGCAGCTTGCCGCCGACCCGGGACGAGCCCTCGAGCACCAGCACGTCCTCGCCACCTTCGGCGAGCAGCCACCCGGCCGTCAGTCCGGCCAGCCCGCCGCCGATGACGATCGTGCTCATGCCACCAGCCTGTCAGGTCGGAGGGAACCGGCATCGGGTCGGCTCCGTCTGAGCCTCATGGACACCCGCTCGCGCCGCGTTCGTCGCGGACTTCCCCTGATCCTCGCCAGCCTCGGGCTGCTGGCGCTCGTCGGCTGCTCCTCCAGCGGCTCCGGCGGTGACGCGATGTCGGCTCCGCCCGGCGTGGCGCAGGCTCCGGACGCTCCCGACCCGGGCAGCGCAGCGGGCGGAGCCGGCTCGGAGCGCATGTTCGGCTCGGCGGACGGCGACAGTGTGGGCACGAAGGCGGACGCGGCCCCGGCCGACGCCCGCAACAGCGACCCACTCACCGAGCCGGCGATCATCTCCACCGGAGTCGTGTCCCTGCGCAGCCGGGACGTCGGGGCGATCGGGTTCGACGTCCAGCAGATCCTCGCCGAGCACCGGGGCACGGTCGACGACGAACGCACCCAGACCGACCAGCGGGGCGCGATCGAGCGCAGCAGGCTGGTCATCCGCGTGCCGGCGGCCGAGTTCACCGACGCCATGGACGCCCTGGAGAAGGTCGGCACCCTGCAGAGCTCGAGCCGCCAGTCCGAGGACGTCACGACGCAGGTGATCGACAACGCCGTCCGGATCCGGGCCCAGGAGGAGAGCCTGCGCCGGGTCGAGGCACTGCTCGCGCGGGCCACGAGCATCCGCACCATCATCTCGATCGAGGCCCAGCTGTCCCAGCGCCAGGCGGACCTCGACTCCCTCAAGTCGACCCAGGCCTACCTGAGGGACCAGACGTCGATGAGCACCATCACGGTGCTCATGGAGCGCACGCCGACGCGCACGAACCAGCCCGAGCCGAAGAGTGCCGGTTTCCTCGCCGGTCTCGACGACGGATGGGGTGCGCTGCAGTTCTTCGCCGGCGGACTCGCGCTCCTGCTCGGGCGGTTGCTGCCGTTCCTCGTCCTGCTCGCGCTGCTCGCCTACCCGGCACTGCTGCTGGTGCGACGGTTGCGCCCACGGATCCGTCCTGCCGCGGAGCCCGCGGCTGCGGAGTAGCGCCGGAGCTCAGCCGACCGGCTGGTCGTGCACGAAGTCGCACAACCGCTTGAGCTGATCCGGGTCGGTGCTGGGCAGGACGCCGTGGCCGAGGTTGAAGATGTGACCCTTGGCCGAGCGACCAGCCGCGACGATGGCGGCCGCGCGCTCGGTCATGACGTCGGTCGGCGCGAACACCAGGGTGGGGTCGAGGTTGCCCTGCACCGCGCGGTCACCGACCTGGCCGATGGCGGTGGACAGCGGCGTACGCCAGTCGACGCCCACGATGTCCGCACCGGCCTCCGCCATCAGCGGGAGCAGGCTGGCGGTACCGACGCCGAAGTGGATGCGGGGCACGCCGAGCGCGCCGGTCCGGGTCAGGACGGCGGAGCTGTGCGGCATCACGTAGCGCTCGTAGTCCTCCGGTGACAGCGCCCCGGCCCAGGAGTCGAACAGCTGCACGGCACTGGCGCCGGCGCGGACCTGGACCTCCAGGAAGGCCGCCGAGATGCCGGCGATCTTGGTCATCAGCGCCTGCCACACGTCCGGGGCGCCGAACATCATCGCCTTCGTCTTCGCATGGTCCTTGGAGGGACCGCCCTCGACGAGGTAGCTGGCCACGGTGAACGGCGCGCCGGCGAAGCCGATCAGCGGGACCGGGCCGAGCTCGGCGACCAGCTGCGTCACGGCCTCGGTGATGAAGGGGACGTGCTCAGGGGTCAGGTCCGGGATCGCGTCGACGTCGGCCAGGGTCTCCACCGGCGCGGCGACGACCGGCCCGACCCCGGGCTTGATGTCCAGGTCGACACCGACCGCCTTGAGGGGCAGGACGATGTCGGAGAAGAAGATCGCCGCGTCGACGTCGTACCGGCGGACGGGCTGAAGCGTGATCTCGGTGATGAGCTCGGGCGTCATGCAGGAGTCGAGCATGGCGATGCCCTCGCGCAGCTTGCGGTACTCGGGCAGCGAACGGCCGGCCTGGCGCATGAACCACACGGGGGTGTGCGGGACCGCCTCGCCGCGTGCGGCCAGGAGGAACGCGGAGCCCGAAGCATCGACCATGGGCAAAGCGTGACACCCGGACGGCGTGTTCGCACATCTGCGCACAGGCGCCGACCTACTGTGGGGTCCATGGTGGTCGGCCAGGAGACGCACCCGGGAGCCGGTGCGTCCGCCCACCCGCCCGAGTTCGCGGCGGCGGTGGCGGCCATGGGCGCGGCCAAGCTGCGCCCCGAGGTGTTCTGCGAGGAGATGCCCGCGCCGCAGCGGATCGCGCCGTACTCCTCGGCCCTCTCCGCCGACGTGACCATCGACGGCGTCGAGATCGGCACCGGCCGGATCATCCTGCTGCACGACCCGGCAGGCAACGACGCGTGGGAGGGGACCTTCCGCTGCGTGGCCTACGCCCGCGCCGAGATCGAGGTCGAGATGATCACCGACCCGCTCCTCGCCGAGGTCGGCTGGAGCTGGCTGACCGAGGCGCTCGACGCGCACGGGGCGTCCTACACCGCCGTCTCGGGCACGGTGACCCGCGTGGCCACCGAGTCGTTCGGCAGCATGGCCGACGAGGACGGCAGTGCCCAGATCGAGGTCCGCGCCTCCTGGACCCCGCTCGGTCCGCCCGAGCACATCGCCGCGCACGTCGAGGCCTGGGGGGAGCTCCTCTACAGCACCGCCGGCCTGATGCCGGTGCCCGAGGGCGTGACCGCGATGCCGACCCGTCGCGGACAGCGCGGCACGCCGTAGTGTCGGACCCGGTGACGCAGGAGAACGAGCAGCCCGGGGAGGAGACTCCGCCGACTCCCCGGATGGAGCTGCGCGACGGTCTGCCCACGGTCGTCGAGACCGACGAGGCGCTGGTGGAGTCGGCGGCGGCCATCGCCGCAGGGTCGGGTCCGGTCGCGATCGACGCTGAGCGCGCCTCGGGCTACCGCTACTCCAACCGCGCCTACCTGATCCAGCTGCGTCGGGAGGGCTCGGGCACGCACCTCGTCGACCCGATCCCGCTCTCGTCGCTCGGCCCGCTGGCCGACGCGCTGGCCGGGACCGAGTGGATCTTGCACGCCGCCACCCAGGACCTCCCGTGCCTGGCCGAGGTCGGCCTGCGCCCCGACCGCCTCTTCGACACCGAGCTCGCCGGGCGCCTGCTGGGCTACCCCCGGGTCGGGCTCGCCACCCTGGTCGAGACCGTCCTCGGATTCTCGCTGGCCAAGGAGCACTCCGCCGTCGACTGGTCGACCCGGCCGCTCCCCGAACCCTGGCTCCTGTACGCCGCCCTCGACGTCGAGATGCTGATCGAGCTCCGCGCCGCGCTGGCCGAGCAGCTCGTGGCCGCGGGGAAGGACGCGTGGGCCACGCAGGAGTTCGAGGCGTTGCGCGGGTTCGAGGTGACCGAGCGGGTCGACCCGTGGCGGCGTACGTCCGGCATGCACCGCGTGCGCGGACGTCGGGGCCTGGCACTGGTTCGTGCCCTGTGGCACCTGCGCGACGAGATCGCCACCGAGCGCGACGTGACCCCGGGCCGGATCCTGCCCGACTCCGCCATCGTCGCGGCGGCCATGGCCGCGCCCACCGACCGCCGGGCGCTGCTGAGCACGAAGGGCTTCCACGGCCGGGGCGCCAAGAGGTACGCCCCCCAGTGGGTCGAAGCCCTGACCGAGGCCGCCGGCCTCCCGGACTCCCAGCTGCCGCAGCGCGTCCCGCGCGGGGACGCTCCTCCGCCGCCGCGGGCGTGGGTGGAGAAGAACCCCACCGCCGCCCGGCGGCTCAGCCAGGCCCGGGCCGAGCTGGCCGAGCTGTCGGAGAAGGTCCAGGTGCCGGCGGAGAACCTGCTCACCCCCGACACCCTGCGCCGGGTCCTGTGGTCGCCCCCGGCGTCCGGGTCGGCCGAGGACGTCGCCGCCGCTCTTCGGGCGCTCGGCGCGCGGGAGTGGCAGGTCGAGCAGGTCGGACCGATCCTGGTCGCGGCGATCGCCGACGCCGAGGCTGCGCCCGAGCCCGCACCCGAGCCTGCTCTCGCGCCGCCGCCCGAGCCCCAGTCCGAGTCCGACTGACCGACCGGGTTCAGCCGGTCGGTGACGCGCTGTCCGTCGGCGACTCGGCCGTGTCCGGCGCCAGGACGGTCGCGGACTCCTGGTCGATCTTCGCCGTGAGCTCTCCGAGGTCCTCGATCACCGGGATCGTGAGCATCTCGACCAGGCTCCGGTGCACGGCCGACTCGAGCGCGTTGAAGTCCGGGACGAGAGGTGGCACGACGATGGTGCGAGCAGCGGTGTTGAAGACCTGCGCGTGGTGCGGCAGCCGGTTGGGCTGCAGGAAGTCCTCGGAGTTCGCGATCGTGAGGTTGGCCGGGACGAGGTAGCCGACTCGGGCGACCCGGCTCACCTGCTCGTCGGACACCGCATGGAAGACGAAGTCGGCCGCAGCGACCGGATCGACCGTGTCGCGGCGGATGCACAGGCCGGTGATGTCACCCACGGTGCGCTGGGCGCCCAGGGACGGCATCTGGATGACGTCGAAGTCCAGCCCGTAGACCTGCCGCAGCTGCGGCACCAGGTCGCGAAAGCCCTCGATCATGCCGAGCTTGCCGCGCTCGAACCACTCCAGCGGCGTGCGCTTCTTCAGCTGCTTGTCGCTCAGCGTGAGGTGCGGGTTGCGCAGCAGCTCGAGGGTCGGCTCGAGCGCCGCCTGGCTGGCGGACTCCGAGAAGGCGAGGGACGTCGGGTTGGTCGGGTCGTTGTAGACGTCGCCGCCGCCGGAGAAGATGAACGGCGCGAGCGAGGCGATCGAGGGCTCGACGTAGACGCCCTTGGTGCCGTGCCCCTTCCGGGCCGCCTGCTTCGCCGCCACCTGCATGGCCTGCAGTCCCCAGGTGGTCTGGTCCTCGTTCGGGACCGGCTTGCCGCGCAGCGCCAGCTTCGCGAAGTCGATCAGCTCGGTGTTGTAGAAGATGACCATCGGAGAGATGCCGTACGGCATGCACATGAGGTGGTTGTCCGCGCTCAGGGCCAGGATCGCGTCGCGCGAGTAGTCGTCGCCGAAGTCCATGCCCCGCTGGACCAGCGGCTCGTCGACCGGCCGGACCCTCCCGCGTTCGACCAGCTGGGCGAGGTCCCGCCGCTGGATCATGAACACGTCCGGCGCGCTGGTGCCGCCCTCCTGGACCCCTTGGATCAGGTCGTCGTGACTGGCGTACCGGCGCAACGCGACGTCCGGGCCGTCGCTGAGCGAGTCGAAGGTGTCGACCACCGGCTTGAACGGCTCGGTCTGGTCCTGCGAGCCCCAGACGCCGAACGTGAGGGTCGTCGGCTCCTGGGTGCGGGTCTGGGACTTGGTCGGCGTCGGCGGGGCGGGATCGCCGCTGCAGCCGGCGACGGCAAGGCAGCCGAGCAGCAGCCCCGCCGTCACGAGACGCGCACGTCCCCCCGCCCCGACCATGACCAGCACCCTACCGGCGCGTCTGCAACGGATTCGCGCGCGTCGAGCACCGGCTGAGGGCCGCGGGCTGCGTGAGTCAGTGGGTGTGCCGGGCCGGGAGCGCCTCACGGCGCAAGGCCGCTCGAAGCGGCTGATATTGGGACCCGGGGCTGCCGCGGCCCGGCACGCTCACCGACTATACGGGGAGCTCAAGCCAGTCCGCTCGACAACTCCTGGCGCGCCGCGGACTCGAGATCGTCGGCCAGGTGCTGCATCCGGGAGGCCGAGTCGGCGCTGGTCTCCTCCGTCGCGGCACGACCGGCAGCGATCACCCGCGCGAACGCCGAGGCCCGGAAGAGCACGTCGGCGAAGTCGCCCTGGACGATGCCGCGCAGGACGTGGTCCGCCATGACCTTGAGGTCCTCGGGCCCGGGCGGCTCGGCGACCCCGGCGATCACCCCGGCCACGGCCGCGCGGGATCGTCCGGCGTCGAACTGTCGGGCCGCCTCGATCGGGTCGGTGTGGACCCAGGTGCGCAGCAGGTAGAGCCGCCAGAGGCAACCCGCGAGAGAGTCGGCAGCGGCCCCGGACCAGAGGTCGGCCAGGGTCTCGAGCCCCTCGGAGTCGGCGAGGTGCAGCACCCGTTCGGCCACGGCCTGGTCGCCGTCGGCCCGCGCCCCACGGACCAGCACCTGCGCGGCCAGCTCGGCCGCGGCGGAGACCTCCGCCGGGTCGGGTCCGCCGACCTGCTCCTCGAAGAACCCGTCGCCCGGCGTCACCGGGCGATGGTGGGGACGCGTCACCTCGCCAGCGTAGAGGCCGCGGCGAGCGCCTTGCGGATGCGCTGGTCGCTGACCGGCGTCGGGGTGCCGAGCTGGCTGGCCCACAGCGAGACGCGGTACTCCTCGAGCATCCAGCGCACCTCGCGCAGCTCCCGTCCCGGCGGCTGGCCCTCGGGCAGCGCCGCCACCTGGTGGAGGTACAGCTCCTGCACGTCGGCGACCTGCGCCAGCAGCTGACGGTCGCGGTTGACCTGCTCCTCCAGCCGCTCCCGTCGTTGCAGGAGGGCCCGGAGGTACGTCGGGTAGCGGCGCAGCTGCCGTGGCCCGGCGTCGCCGATGAAGCCGGGCGCCACCAGCCGCGCGAGCTGGTCGCGCATGTCGGTCATCGAGGGCAGCGTGATCATCTCCGCCCGGCCGCGCAGTGCCTTGTCGGCGGCCCGCCAGCGCTCCAGCACGTCGAGCACCTCGCGCAGCAGGTCGCGCACCCGTCGGTCGAGGTCGTCGCCCGCGGCGGCACGCAGCTCCTCGAAGGCGGGGGCGGTGCGCACCTCGGGGCGGGCGTCCACCTCGGCCAGCACCAGCGCGCGCCGGCAGTCCTCGAGCAGCTCGGCCACCCCGGCGTACGGCGACCCGGCGAGACCGAGCTTCTCGGCGTTGCTCAGGTCCTCGACCAGTCGCCCGACCGGCGCAAGCGCGAGCAGGACCAGTCGCGCGACACCGTCCCGGTGGCGGGCCGCGGCCTCGCTCGGTGAGCCCAAGACGCCGAGCCCGACGGTGTCCCCCTCGTCCACGAGGGCGGGGTGCCCCTGGACCTCGTGCCCGGCTCGGCGCTGGACGAAGGACTCCTCGATCTCGCCGAACGTCCAGGACCGTTGGCCGGTCGCGGTCCGCCCCGCGTCGCCGGCGACGTCGGCGATCGCCTCGGCCAACGAGGCGCGCAACGGCGCCTTCAGCTGTTGGAGGTCCTTGCCTCGGGCCTGCTCCTGGCCCTGGGGGTCGAGCACCCGGAAGGTCGGGCGCAGGTGTTCGGGGAGCGAGTCGGTGGGCCACGACTCCTCTGGCACGACGACCCCCGTGGTCGAGCGGAGGTAGCGAGACAACGCCTCGGTCAGGGACTCGCGCCCCGGTGGCACGGCGTCGAGGAACGCGCGCGCCGTGTTGGGTGCGGGCACGAAGTTCACCCGCAGGTGCTTGGGCAGACCGCGGATCAGGGTGGTCACCAGCTCTTCGCGCAGCCCGGGGACGTTCCAGGAGAAGTCGTCGTCCTCCACGCGGTTGAGGGTCGCGACGGGCACGTCGATCGTGAGTCCGTCGTCGTCCGCGCCCGGCTCGAAGTGGTAGCTGATCGGGAAGGTCAGGCCTTCGGAGGCGACCCACTGCTGCGGGTAGTCGGCCGCCGTGACCTCCTGGGCGTTGTCGAGGACGAGCATGGCCGGGTCGAAGGTCAGCAGGTCGGGCTCGCTCCGCCGTTTCTGCTTCCACCACTGGTCGAAGTGGACGCCGCCGACCGCCTCGGCTCCGACCCGCTGGTCGTAGAACTCGAACAGCGTGTGCTCGTCCACCACCAGGTCGCGCCGCCGCGCCCGGTGCTCCAGCTCCTCGGCCTCCTCGAGGAGCCGACGGTTGTGCTCGAGGAACCGGTGCCGGCTGCTCCACTCGCCGTACACCAGGGCGTGCCGGATGAAGAGCTCGCGGGAGAGCTCGGGGTCGATGGCGCCGTAGTTGACCGGACGGTCGGCGACCAGCGGTACGCCGTACAGCGTCACCTTCTCCTGGGCCATCACGGCGCCACGCTTCTTCGACCAGTGCGGCTCGGAGTAGCTGCGCTTGACCAGGTGCGCACCCGCGCGCTCGGCCCACTCGGGCTTGATCGAGGCGTTGTTGCGGGCCCAGAGACGAGAGGTCTCGACGAGCTCGCCGGCCATGATGAAGTCCGGGTTGCGTCGGTGCAGCACGCTGCCGGGGAAGATCGCGAACTTGGTGTTGCGGGCGCCGTAGTACTCCCGCTGGGGGCGCCGCTCGCCCCGTCGATCCTGCTTCTCCGTCCGCTCGACCAGGGCCCCGACGTGCGAGAGCAGTCCGGTCAACAGCGCTTGGTGGATGCCGTCCTCGTCGTACAGAGCCTCGTGGGAGGCGGTGCCGAGATCGAGCTTGAGCTCCTTGCAGACCTGGCGGAGCTGGGACTCGTAGTCCTGCCACTCCCGCACCCGCAGGTAGTTGAGGAACTCCCGCTTGCACATCCGCCGGAAGGCGCTGCCGGAGAGCTCGCGCTGCTGCTCCTTGAGGTAGCGCCACAGGTTGAGCCAGGTGAGGAGGTCGCTTTTCTCGTGCTTGAACCTGGCGTGTGACTGGTCGGCCTGCGCCTGCTGCTCGGCCGGCCGCTCGCGGGGGTCCTGGAGCGACAGGGCTGCGCAGATGACGACGACGTCGCGCAGACAACCGTGTTGCTCGGCGGCCAGGATCATCCGCCCCAGGCGCGGGTCGATCGGGAGCCGCGCGAGCCGCCGGCCGGTCTTCGTGAGCCGACCCTTGTCGTCGAAGGCGTGCAGCTCCTCGAGCAGCTGCTCCCCCGCCTGCACGTGCCGTCTGTCCGGTGGCTCGACGAACGGGAACCGACCGAGGTCGCCCAGCCGGAGCGAGGCCATCTGGAGGATGACGCTGGCGAGGTTGGTGCGCAGGATCTCCGGCTCGGTGAACTCGGGGCGGGACTCGAAGTCCTCCTGCGAGTACAGCCGGATGCAGATGCCGTCGGCAACGCGGCCGCACCGACCGGCGCGCTGGTTGGCCGACGCCTGGCTGATCGCCTCGATCGGCAGCCGCTGCACCTTCGTCCGGGGCGAGTACCGGGAGATGCGCGCCAGGCCGGTGTCCACGACGTACCGGATCCCCGGGACGGTCAGCGAGGTCTCGGCGACGTTCGTGGCCAGGACGATCCGCCGGACCGTCGAGGGGTGGGAGGAGAAGACACGGTGCTGCTCGGACGCCGACAGCCGGCTGAACAGCGGGACGACCTCGGTGCGGTCCAGCCCGGAGAGCGCCTCGGCGGTGTCACGGATCTCCCGCTCGCCGGGGAGGAAGACCAGGACGTCGCCCCCGCCGTCGTGCCTCAGCTCCTCGACCGCCGCCACGATGGCCTCGGTCTGGTCGCGTTGGACGGGTTCGCCCTCCTCGTCGTCCTCCGGCAGCTCGAGCAGCGGGCGGTACCGGACCTCGACGGGGTAGGTGCGGCCCGAGACCTCGACCACCGGGGCGTCGAAGTGCGCCGCGAACCGCTCCACGTCGATCGTGGCGGAGGTGATGATCAGCTTGAGGTCGGGCCGTTGCGGCAGCAGCCGCTTGAGGTACCCGAGCAGGAAGTCGATGTTGAGGCTGCGCTCGTGCGCCTCGTCGATGATGATCGTGTCGTACTTGTTCAAGCTCCGATCACGCTGGAGCTCGGCCAGCAGGATGCCGTCGGTCATCACCTTGAGACGACTGGCCTTCGACGTCTGTTGCGTGAACCGCACCTGGTAGCCGACGAGGTCGCCCAGCTCCGTGCCCAGCTCGCCGGCGATCCGCTCGGCGACGGACCGCGCCGCGATCCGGCGCGGCTGGGTGTGGCCGATCAGCTGCTTGCGCCCACGCCCCAGCTCGAGGCAGATCTTCGGCAGCTGGGTCGTCTTCCCGGACCCCGTCTCGCCGGCCACGATCACCACCTGGTGGTCGCGGATGGCGGCAGCGATGTCGCCCCGGCGGGCGCTGACCGGCAGGTCGGCTGGGTAGGTGATGTCCACGGCGCTGGCCATTCTCCCCGAGCGGAGGCTGCAACCCAATTGCATTGAGCGTGATGCGTTGGCGGTTACTCCCCCGGCGGGTTGGAGAGGCGCGGGTCGGCAGCAGCCTCCAGCAGGTCAGCCACGGTCAACCCGAGGGTGTCCGTGGTGGACCCGTTGTTTCCGAACGACGTGGCCGCGAGCAGCGTCACGATCGTCCCGTCATCGTGCTTGAGCGACACGACCAGCACGCCGTCCGCCTGACCGACCCGTGCCTCCATCCCTCGGTAGGTCCGAGGCTCGAGCGGCGGCACGGGAGCACCGGGGACGCCCTGGATCGCGTTCCAATGCGGCCCGATCATGAACTGCAGCAGCCCGCCGTCGTTCCAGTCGAGCTTCGTCCCGAAGTCGGCTCCGGAGCCGGAGAAGCCGACGCCGTCGTACTTCTGCAAGGTCCCGTACGCCGACAGGTGCTCGTCCAGCACGTCGCGCCAGACGCCGATCGTCTCGGTGGAGTGCTTGACCTGCTGCTGGAACGCCTTCATGGGGTCCGGGGACTTCCGGTGCTTGACGGCCTTCGGCGCCTGGCTGGGCGAGGTGCTCGCGGACGGAGCGGGCGGCGTCGACGTGCCGGCGTACGGCGGATCCTGCGCTCTCGGAGCGTGATCACCGCCTGCCCACGCGAGGCCGCCCGCGATCACGGCCACAGCTGCGGCCGATCCGACGCCGGTGAGCAGCCGGCGCCGTCGCAGCGCGCGATCGCCGCGGGCGACGTCGTCGGCCACGCCCGCAGGCGGGACCGGAATGAGGTCGGGGAGGCGGTCGAGATCGTTCATGACTGTCCTTCGTGGGTGGAGACCGCCAGCACCTCACGCAGCCGACGCAGGGCGTCGGACGTCTGGCTCTTGACGGTGCCCGGGGAGATCCCGAGCTCGGCGGCGGTCTCGTCGACGGAGAGTCCCCACAGGTGCCGGAGCACGACGACCTGGCGCTGGCCCGACGCCAACCCCCGGAGGGCCGCCCGGAGGTCCAGGACGCCGTCGGGCTCGTGGGCCGAGGCGGGGTGGTCGAAGCCCTCGAGCCCGGAGCGCTCACGCCGCCACGGACGCCGCTTGGCGTCGATGTCTGCGTTGACCAGCATCGCGCGGACGTAGCCGTCCACCGAGTCGGCCCGCCTGACCCGCGGCCAGTGCACGTAGAGCTTGGTCAGCACCGTCTGCACCAGGTCCTCCGCCCGGTGGGCATCGCCGCACAACACGTACGCGGTCCGGTAGAGCAGCGGCCGCCGCGCGGCGACGTACTCGCTGAACTCGTCCCTCGTGCTCACGCGATCCCCCATCCCCTGAGACTGTTGCCGCCTAGAAGAACGGTGGCAAGCCCCCATCGGTTGGGTGCGGTCAGACCGCGTCCACCAGCAGGGGCAGCGAGGCGGTCAGCGCCTGCACCAGCTCCTCGCGGCTCATCACCTCCGGTTCGTCGAGCCACGCGAGGACGAGCTCCTCGGTCAAGGCGGCCCAGCCGCGGACCATCAGCCGGGTGGCCGGGGTGTCGCTGATCAGCTCCCCCTGGGCGTCCTCGACGAAGATCCGGTCGGTGAGCGCCCCGCGCGCCTGCTCGTAGAGCCGGCGCAGCTCCTCCTGCCCGCTCGCGGCAGCCTGAACGATCGAGCGGTAGCCCTCCCGATTGGCCTCGACGTAGTCGACGTACGCCGTCAGGGACGCCAGCAGTCGGGTGAGCGGGTCGCCGGTGGCGGGCGGCGCCGTCTGCTCGACCAGGTCCTCGACCGCGCGGCGTACGACGGCCTCGCGGAACGCGTGCTTGTCGCCGAAGTAGTGGTAGAGCAGCCCGCGCGAGATGCCGGCCTCCTCGGCGAGGACGTCGATGGTCAGCTCGTCGAGCGACCGGTCCGCCAGCAGGCCGACGCCGAGCTCGAGCAGCTGCTCGCGTCGCTGCTCGGCGCTGAGGCGGGTACGGCCCGCCGCCCGCCCCGACCTGGCTATGGCGCTCGTCACGGGAACACCTTATTGACACTTGTTCAATAACGCCAATACCGTGGCGGCATGAATCCTCCCCCGAGGGAACTGGCAGAGCGGGTCGACCACCTGATCATCGGCGCCGGCTTCGCCGGCCTGTGCGCGGCGATCCAGCTGACCGAGGACGGCGAGACCGACTTCCTCGTGGTCGAGCGCGGCTCCGACGTCGGCGGCACCTGGCGGGACAACACCTACCCCGGCGCCGCGTGCGACGTCCCGAGCCAGCTCTACTCGTTCTCCTTCGCGCCCAACCACTCCTGGTCGCGCTCCTACTCCCCGCAGCCGGAGATCCTGGCGTACATGCAGCGGGTCGCCGAGGAGTCCGGCGTGCTGGACCAGTTCGTCTTCGACACCTCCGTCGAGCACGCCACCTGGGACGCCGAGGCGCAGGAGTGGGTCGTCGAGACCACGGCCGGCACCGTGCGGGCGACCACCCTCATCAGCGGAGCGGGCGGGCTGTCCGAGCCGAAGCTGCCCGACATCGAGGGAATCCACGACTTCCAGGGCGACCTGTTCCACTCGGCGCGCTGGGACCACTCGGTCGACCTGACCGGCAAGCGCGTGGCCGTCATCGGCACCGGCGCCTCGGCCATCCAGGTCGTCCCGGAGCTCCAGAAGATCGTCGGCCACCTCGACCTCTACCAGCGCACCGCGCCGTACGTCATCCCCAAGACGGACCGGACCTACCTCGGCATCGAGCGGCTGGCCATGAAGTACGTCCCCGGCGTCCAGCGGCTCTACCGGGCCGGCGTGTGGATGAGCATGGAGTCGAGCGCTCCCGTGTTCGTCCGGCCGAAGCTCAACGTGCTCCCCCTCAAGAAGCTCGCGCTCACGCACTTGGCTCGCGCGGTCAAGGACCCGGACCTGCGGGCCAGGCTGACGCCGACCTTCGAGCCCGGGTGCAAGCGGGTGCTGAAGTCGAACGACTACTACCCCGCGGTCGCCAGCGACAACGTCGACCTCGTGACCGACCCGATCGCCAAGATCAGCGGACACGCCGTGGTCACCGCGGACGGCGAGGAGCACCCGGTCGACGCGATCGTCGTGTGCACCGGCTTCTTCACCACCGACCAGCCGATCGCCCACCACATCACCGGCCGCGAGGGCGTCACCCTCGCCGACCACTGGGCCGAGACCGGGATGCGCGCCCACCGCGGCACCACGATCCCGGGCTTCCCGAACTTCTTCATGATCGTCGGCCCCAACACCGGGCTCGGCCACTCCTCGATGGTCCAGATCATCGAGTCGCAGATCGGCTACGTCCGCGGCGCGATCAAGACGATGCGCGAGCGCGGCCACGGGGCCCTCGAGCCGACCGAGCAGGCGCACGACCAGTGGAACCAGTCGCTCCAGCGCGCCATGAAGCACACCATCTGGGTGACCGGCGGATGCAACTCCTGGTACCTCGACGAGCACGGCCGCAACACCATCACCTGGCCGCACACCACGGTCGCGTTCCGCCGCAGGCTCTCCAGCTTCGACGCGGACTCCTACGTCACACCCCAGGAGGTCACCTCATGAACACCCTTCGCGACAAGGTCGTCGTCATCACCGGAGCCGGCTCCGGCATCGGCCGCGCCCTCGCCATCCAGGCCGCCGAGGCCGGCGCCAAGCTCGCGCTCTCCGACTGGGACGCCGAGGGGCTCGCCGAGACCGTCGACCTGGTCAAGCAGATCGGGGCCGAGGTGCGCTCCGACGTCGTCGACGTCGCCGACCGTGCCGCCATGGCTCTCTGGGCCGAGGCGGTCGCCGAGCAGTTCGGCCAGGTCAACGTCGTGGTCAACAACGCCGGCGTCACCGTCACCGGCGACTTCGAGGAGATGACCTACGAGGACTTCGACTGGATCGTCGGCGTCAACTTCATGGGCGTCGTCCACGGCACCAAGGAGTTCCTTCCGCACCTGATCGCCTCCGGCGACGGCGCCGTCGTCAACCTGTCCTCGCTCTTCGGGCTGATCTCGATGCCCGGCCAGTCGGCGTACAACGCCACGAAGTACGCCGTCCGCGGCTTCACCGAGGCGCTGCGCGAGGAGATGCTCGTGAACGGTCACTCCGTCACCGTCACCTGCGTCCACCCCGGCGGCATCAAGACCGGCATCTCCCGCCACGGTCGCAAGACCGCCAGCCAGGACGCCGAGGCCATCGACAACCTCTTCGAGAAGAAGCTGGCCCGGATGAGCCCGGAGAAGGCCGCCTCGATCATCTGGAAGGGCATGCTCGGCGGTCGCGCTCGCGTGCTCGTCGGACTCGACGCCCACGTGATCCACCACGCCGCGAAGCTCGCCGGCTCGAAGTACCAGGACGTCGTCGCGTACGGGCACAAGAGGGTCGTGCCGCCCACGCGCTGACGTGCGCTGCTTGACTGGCCACATGAGGTTCGCGGCCGGCACCCCTGTCCGCTGCGAGATGTCGAAGTGGCCGGACCTCCCCCACTGGGTCTATGTCGGCACCTATCTCGGGGCCGACGAGCACGGCGACTGGATCGGCTTCCCGCAGGGCTCACGCTTCACACGTCCCGGTGCGGACTATGTCGCGCCGTACGACCAGGTCGGCCTGGTCCCCTCCAGCGGCGAGGGCTGGCTGGCCGCCTTCCACGCCCGCGGCGGCCCGGTGAACACGTACGTCGACGTCGCCACGCCGCCCGTCTGGGAGGGCGAGGTCGTGCGTTCGGTGGACCTGGACCTCGACGTGGTCAGCGGTTGGACCGGCCGGGTGTGGATCGACGACGAGGACGAGTTCGCCGAGCGGCGGGGCGGTTACCCGGACGAGATCGTCCAGCGCGCGTTGGCCACGTGCCAGGACATCGAGGCCCGGATGAAGGCGGCCGTTTCCCCGTTCGACGGCACGGCCGACCTCTGGCTGGAGCGGCTCAGGTCCGGCGGCTGAATCGGACGTCGCCGTTGGTCAGGCGTGTCGCGTCGTAGGTGGGGTCGTGGGCGCGGTGGTGGTGGTGTGAGCACAGCAGGACGGCGTTGGTCAGGTCGGACCTGCCGTCGTGGGTCCAGGGGATCCAGTGGTGGGCTTCGGTCCAGGTGCCGGGGATGTCACACCCTTCGGCTCGGCACTCGCGGTCGCGGACCAGGAGTGCTTTGCGTTGGGCGGCGCTGAAGAGTCTGGTGGTGCGTCCGAGGTCGAGGACCTGGGAGCCCGATCGTTCCGGGCCGAGGACGGCGGGGACCAGGTGGGCGTTGCACGCCAGCCGGCGGGCTTGGGCGGCGGTGATCTTCTCCTCCGCCCCGATCACGCCGGCGGTGGCGAGCTCTTCGGTGAGGGCGTGGTGGTCGATGGTGATGACCACGGTGGTGGCGTCGCCACCATGGACCGGGAGGCGTGCGGGGTCGACGGCCTCGAGGAACCGGACGAACGCCTTCCCCAGCCGCCGCGGGTAGGGCCGCCGGTCGGGTCCGCTCCCCTGGCGGCGGGGGTTGGTGAACGCCTCCAGGTAGGTGACCAGCCGGGTGGCGGCCAGGTCGGGCAACAGCCCGATGATCCGGGTGGTGCCGTCCCCGACCCGGTGGAAGGAGAGTCTGGTGGCGCGGTGGGCCTGTGCTTCCAGCCGGGCCAACGCCCGGGCCTCGACTTCGTCGGCGATCTGAGGGGCCACCACCTCGACGATCCGGCGACCGATCTGGGCCAGCTGCCGTGGCCCGAACTCCGCACAGTGGCCGACCAGGGTCTCCTCGGCCCGGGCCATCGACCTCGGTGGGGATCTCCGCGGGCAGCTCGTCCAGGGTCTTCGCGACCACCCGGGCCTGGGCCAGGTTCGCCGACCCTTCCCGCAGCGCCGCCCCCAACGTCGCATACCGGCGGTCCAACGCCAGCGCGAGCCGCAGGTCCGCCCGCGCGTCCTCCCCGCGGCACCGGGTCGCCCACTGCATCCAGCCCGCGACGTCGCGGCCGGCGAAGCCCTCGGCCACGTCCGCAGCGTCGGCCTCGATCCGCAACCGCAGCTCCGCGACCTGCGACTCGATCCGGGACAGCTCCGCCAGCGCCGCCGCCTTCTCCGGCGTACGCATGAACGACGGGTTCACTCCCGCCACCGACGCCAGCACCTCGCCCAGCTGCGCGACCGCGACCAGCACCGGGTGGCCCGGTGTCCGGGGATCCAGGGCCGGCGGTGCGGCGGTAGCGAGCGTGCTCATGCCCCGATTTTATCGAACACCCGTTCGACCCACCACGCTCGGACAAGCCCTGTGGACGACAAGTGGCCCACGGTCATCGCTCCCCGCCGCCCTTTAGCCTGCGCGGATGGACAAGGAGACGAAAGAGGCACGCAGCCTGTTGCGCGCCCACCTCTGGAGCGGCGTCGCCGTGAGCGTCATCGGCGGAATCATCATGGTGGTCTCGTGGCCCCACACGACGAACGGCATGCTGGGGCCTGAGGATCACGGCTCCGCTTTAGGTGTTGCGGCCGGAGCGGCCATCACCTGGATCGGGAACATGATCATTCTCCCGGGACTCATCGGGTATGGCGTCTGGTACGGCCGCGAGGCCTCTCCGCGTGCGCCGCAGCTCTGACGGCGCCCCGGGACGGTCCTACGCTCAGGACGGCGGAGCCGGTAGCGCGTCGGTGGCAGCGAGCGGGTCCATGCCGGTGAGCAGCAGGAAGTCGGCGACGATGGCGCGCAGCTGGGCGAGGATCACCTCCGCGGCAAGGACCTGGCTGCGCTCCACCTGACCGGTGGCGGCGCCCACCCGCAGCAGGGCCTCGCGCGCGGCGCTGGCCATGCGGTCCGCGGCCAGCTCGACGGCGACCTCCTCGACGGCGTCGGCCAGCTCGCGCGCGAGGACGGCGTACGCCGGGGGGACCGGGCGGCGGTGGTACGCCGCGACCGCGCACTGCCGGACCAGCACCCGGGTGGAGCGGAGCGCGCGGTCGAGGGGCTCGACGAGGTCGGCCACCATCCGTACGCCACCCTTGTGGCGCACCCGGAACGGCGAGGAGGCGACGACCGCGAGGCCTTCGTCCGCGGCCGCCTGCAGCTCGCGGATGAGGTTGTCGGTCGACCGCGCGTCCGCCAGCAGTGACTGGGCGGGCGCGGAGTCACCGTCCTCCATGACGTCGGCCGACGCGCGCAGCAGCGCCTCCACCTTGCGGACGACGACCGCCGCCTGCTCGCGCGGGCGGCGGAGCGGCGCGGCCGGGACGACGGTGGCAGCCACGAGCGCCACCGCACCGCCGATCAACGCATCGCTCCAGCGGGTGAAGGCAGCGTTCGGGTCCGGGATCAGGGTGCTCACGACGATCGACTGGACGGCCGCCTGGGTGACGAAGAGCTGACCTCCGTCGAGCAGGAAGGCGAGCGTCATCGCCAGCGCCACGATCAGCATCAGCTGCCACCAGCCGCTGCCGATCCACGCCACCAGGGCATCCCCGACGAAGACGCCGATCGCGACCCCGAAGGCCACCTCGACCACACGACGCAGACGCTGGCCGAACGACGTACCGAGGCAGACCACCGCCGCGATCGGGGCGAAGAAGGGCGAGGTGTGGCCCAACCCGTCGGAGGCCACGAGCCAGGCGACCCCGGCCGCGATCGCACACTGCGCGATGTGGAACCGCTTCGACCGCAGCCGGGCCAGCCTGGCCCGCGGCGCCAGGCCGCGTCGCGCCGAGTCGACCAGGAGCGACATGGGTCAGATCCCGCCCTAGATCCCTGCGGCCTTCTCCAGCGCCTTGACCTCGTCGTCGAGGAAGCCGAGCAGCCGCTGCAGGTGCGGGACGGTCCGCCGACAACCCGTGAGGCCGAAGCACATGAGCCCGTCGTACGACGTGCAGGTGATGTTCAGGGCCATGCCGTTGATCGGGATGGAGAGCGGGTAGACCCCGAGGAGCTCGGCGCCGTTCCAGTAGTGCGTCGACTTCGGACCCGGCACGTTGCTGATGATCACGTTGTACGGCGGGCGCACGATGCCCTGCATCCGCAGCATCGGCGAGAGGATCGCCGGTGCCTGGCCGACCGCGCTCATGGCGAGGATCTGCATCGGCGTCATCGAGGACAGCGCTTCCTTGCCGTCGATCATCGACCGATGGACCGACTGCAGCCGGTCCGCCGGGTCGTGGAGCTCGGTGCCCATCCGCACCATGATCGCGCCGACCGCGTTGCCGCCGTCCCCGCTGGCGAGCTGAGACTCCTTGGCCTTGAGGCCGACCGGCACCATCGCCACCAGGCTCTGCTCGGGCAGCTCGTCGAGCCCGATGAGGTAGCTGCGCAGGGCGCCCGAGCACATCGCGATGACCACGTCGTTGATGGTCGTCCCGGTGGCCTTGCCGATCGCGCGCAGGCGTTCCATCGGCCAGTCCTGCGCAGCGAACCGCCGCGAGCCGGTGATCGGCTGGTTGAGGATCGTGCGCGGCGCGTGCAGCGAGAGAGCGGAGGTCTCGTTCTTGATCCCCTTCGTGATCGTCTTGATCAGCGCGGCAGGGAGACCCGCGGCCTCGGCCGTGATCCCGAAAGCGGCGCGCAGCGCATGGATCGGCACCTCCGCCAGCGAGCTCTCGGCGGAGGTCTGGGACTTCGTGACCTTGGACCGGTCGGGCATCTTGCCCCACGGCGCCGGCATGTCCCGTCGGTCGGGGTCGGTGTCGAGCACGCTCGCCACCAGCCGCATCGCGGACACCCCGTCCACGAGGGCGTGGTGGGTCTTGGTGTACATCGCGACCCGGCCGTCCCGCAGCCCCTCGATGACGTGCGCCTCCCACAACGGGCGCTCCCACGCCAGGCGGGTCGAGTGCAGCCGTGAGCACAGCTCCAGCAGCTCACGGACCCGCCCCGGCTTGGGGAGGGCGGAGTGCCTGAGGTGGTGCTCGATGTCGAACTGCTCGTCGGGACGCCACACCAGCTGCCCCGCGGTCTTGGCCGACCGGTGGGGGTGCTTGAGGAACAGCGGCGCGATCTCCTCGACGTCCCGCATCGCCTCGAACATCTCGCGCACGTAGTTGCGGCCCGCCCCCTCCGGCTTCTTGAACAGCTGGAGGCCGCCGACGTGCATCGGCATGTTGCGGTTCTCCGCGAGCAGGAAGCCCACCGAGGTGGGGTCGATCGGTGTGACCACGAGAACTCCTAGCTCCGTCGGGTGAGGTACATCGACTTGACGATGTAGTCGAACGCCGCATCCGGCAACAGCTTGCGGGCACGCACGATCGTGCCCGCACCCTTGCCGACGGGGTAGCGCGCACGCGGGGTGGTGGCCAGGACGGCGCTGACGATCTTCTTCGCCACGGTGTCCGGGCCGCTGGAGATCAGGGGACGCTCGGCGCGCGCCAGCACCCGCGACACCCGCGTGGCCTGCTCCTCGTACGCCCCGCCGGCGGAGGTCTCCTGCAGCGACTGCCGGGAGATCTCGTTCCACTCGGTCCGGATCGGGCCGGGCTCGATGATGATGACGTCGATGCCGTGCGGCGCCAGCTCGATCCGCAGGGAGTCGCTGAAGCCCTCCACCGCGAACTTCGTGGCGTGGTACCAGGCGCCCAGTGGCTCGTAGAACTTCCCGCCGATGCTGGAGATGTTCACGATCCGGCCGCGTCGGGCGAGCGGGTCGGACCCGTCGCGGCGCATGTGCGGCAGCACCAGCTGGGTCAGCCGCGCGAGCCCGAAGACGTTGACCTCGAACTGGCGCCGCGCCTCGTCGATGGGGACGTCCTCGACCGCGCCGTACGAGCCGTAACCGGCGTTGTTGACCAGGACGTCGAGACGGCCCTGCTCCGCGACGATCCGCTCGATCCCCGCCACCATCGAGGCGTCGTCGGTGAGGTCCATGCCGAAGACGTGGACGCCGGCCTCGGTGAGCGGCTGCATCAGGTCGACCCGACGCGCGACGGCGTACACCTCGAAGCCGGCGGCCTTCAACCGCCTCGCCGTGGCCTCGCCGATCCCGCTCGAGCCCCCGGTCACCAACGCCACGCGTGCGGTCATGAGGTCATTCAAGCAGCGGGCCCACGGCGCGTAACCGGGCTCGGGTGATCTCTGAGACGGTCCGGTAGCCCGCGAGCGCGGCGCGGGAGTCCGAGCGGGTCGGCTCTGGCGCGTTGATCGAGACGCAGGTACGCCGTCCCCCGTCGGCCGTGTTCGCGAGGACGACGGCGTGACCGGTCGTGCCGGAACCTGCGAAGAAGTCGAGCACCCGGACGTCCGCCGGCATGGTGCCGAGGATCCGCAGCAGCAGCCCGGTCGGCTTCGGGTTGTCGAAGACGTGGCCCAGCAGCGTCTTGAGCTCGGCGATCGCGGTGTCGGTGGAACCGACCTCCGCGCTGGTCCACACGGTCCGCAGCTTCTTGCGCCGCTGGACCTGGCCGTCGGCGGTCTCGCGGTGCAGCCAGTCCCGCTGGAACACGTCGACCCGATCACCTGCGCGGCCGCGGACCGACCGGCAGACGACGTCGCCCGGCTGGGCGGCCACCTTCGCCGGCGACCAGCGCCAGACCGCCGGGGCCCCGTCACCGAACACCGGCCACACCTCGACGGCTCCTGCGAACGGCTCGACCGCGACCCGGCCGGACGTCGGGTCACCCCACAGCGGATAGTGCAGGGTCGGCGCGGTCGCGGGGTTGAACTTCTTGTTGGTGTTGCGCAGCGGCAGATGGCGGTAGGCGCGGCCCTCGTCGTCGGTCAGGGGGAAGTCGGCCGGGTCGACGGTGTCGGGGCTGGAGGCGTCCAGCACGCACCGGCCGGCGTCCTTCGCAGCGACCAGCAGGTACTCGTGCGTGGTCGCGAACCCGCCACCCAGCTGGCGACCCTTGGGGTTGAGGCTGACGACGAGCTGGGCCAGCAGGTTCTCCTCGCCGAAGACCTCGGCCAGCAGCAGCCACAGGTGCGCCATCTCGTGGTCGTCGATGCTCAGCCACAGCGCCCCGGTCGGCGCGAGCAGCCGGTGGGCCTCCTGCAGCCGCGGCCGCATGAACGCGACCCAGTCGTCGTGGCCGCCGTACCGGTCGCTCCAGGCGAACGCGTTGCCCGTGTTGTACGGCGGGTCGGCGTAGATCAGGTCGAAGGACTCCGTCGGGAGCGTGGGCATGACGTCGGCGTTGTCGCCCTCGAGGAAGGTGTTGGCGACGAACGGCTGGTCGGACACCTGCGGCAGCGTACGGCGACAACACGGCCTCCGCCTCCCCAGCAGGGCCGCGGTCCGCGCCTAGCCTGGAGCTCATGCGTCTGCGGCTCGGGTTGGTCCTGCTGACGCTGCTCGCTGCCCTGGTGCTGGGTCTCACCGTGCCGCACCGGGCCGAGCGGGGCACGCTCAGTGGCCAGGAGCGGACGTCGGTCGGGCCGGCCAACAGGACCGCACCGGACCGGCACGGCCAGCCGCGGCAGACCTCCGACGGCGAGCCCGGCGCCATCGCCCCGGAGTACAGCCGCTTCTCGCGGGTGAAGCCGCGGATCACCCACGACCGGCAGTGGAAGGTGGCGCCCGGCATCAACTTCCGCAAGTGGACCCGCACCGACGGGCGGGGCCGCGCGAGGCTGTTCCTGCTCCGCGCCGACCCGAGCGTGGCAGGCGTCAGCGTGCAGTACGGCGAGATGCGGACCGTGCCGCAGCGCGCCCCGGTGCCGACGCTGGTCGCCCGGGCCCACGGGCTGGGCGGGGTCAACGGCGGGTTCTTCGACATCTACGACACCGGTGCACCGCTCGGGGTCGGCGTCGACCGGCGTCGCGGGTTCATGCACGGGGCTCGGGAGACGTGGTTCAACACGTTCTTCATCACCACCGACGGCACGGCCCACATCTCGCCGCTGCGGCTCCAGGCCTCGATCGCGGAGTACCCCCAGATCCAGATCACCAACTACAACTCCCCGCGGGTCCGCGCCGGGTCGATCGGGATCTACACGCGCCACTGGGGCGACTCCCGCGGCTACTCGATCACCGACGGGCAGCGGAAGGACCTGCGCACCGTCCTCGTCGACCACGGCCGGGTCGTCGCCAACCGTCCCGGCGTCACCCAGGGATATCCCGTCACCGGCACCCTCCTCGTGGGTCGCGGGAACGGCGCGGCGCAGCTCGCGCAGCTCACGGTCGGCAGCCGGGCACAGGTCAGCTGGTCGCTCCCGGGTCACCCGGACTTCGCCATCGGCGGCGAGACGATCCTGCTCCGGAAGGGCAGGGTCCGCGCCACCGACGACTCGATCCTGCACCCGCGCACCGCGGTCGGGATCGACCGCGACACCGGTGAGATCCTGCTGCTCGTCGTCGACGGCCGGACCGAGAGCTCGGACGGGTACACGCTGGTCCAGCTGGCCCGGATGATGAAGAGCCTGGGCGCCGAGGACGCGCTCAACCTCGACGGTGGAGGGTCGACCACCATGGTCGCGCCGAGCCGCGCCGGGTCGATCAAGGTGCAGAACCATCCCTCCGACGGGTCGCTGCGCTCCGTCGGGGACGCGATCGTCTTCCGTTACTCGTCGTCGAAGCCCTGATCGAGTCCCCGCGCGTACGCCTCGGGCATCGAGACCAGAGCCACCGTCGTGACCGGCACCAGGCACTGGATGTTGGAGTCCACCGGGACAGCGGCGATCTTGACCGTGCCGCCGGCCTGGTCGACCGTCAGCTTCGTCGGCGGCTCGCAGCCGACGTCCACGACGGTCGCGGTGAGGGCGTCACCGGGCCGGAGGTTCCCCAGCGCGCGGCCGCCCCGGCTCTTCAGCGCCGCCGGCAGCGGCCCCTGGAACTGGTCGGCGAACCGCTCCAGCGCCGCCTCGTCGGCCAGGAAGGCGGTCCGGGTGCCCTTCGTGGGGCCGTGGGCCGCCGACCCCGAGACGAGCGCCACGACGACGTAGCTGAACTCGGGGGGCGCCTCCGACCCGGAGGTGTCGTCGGCCGGGTCCTGGGCGGAGCCCGGGTCGGACCCACACCCACTCACGGTCAGCAGCAGGGCAGCGATCAATCCGAGAAGACGGGTCATGCTCACTAGGACGGTCACCTCACGCGTCGGGTTCCATGATCGGGTCCACGGCGGACGGCGGGAAGGCCTGCTCCTTGCCGAGCACGGTGAGGCCGTCCTCGACGACGAACCCGCGGGCCCGGTCCAGGTCCGGGTCCACGCCGAGGGTCTCCCCCGCCGGCACGACGACGTTCTTGTCCACGATGGCGTTGCGCACGACCGCGCCCGGCCCGACGCGTACGCCGTGGAGCAGCACGGAGTCCGAGACCTCGCCTCCCGCCTCGACGTACGCCGTGGGCGAGAGCACCGACCGCAGCACCGTGCCGCCGCTCACGACGACGCCCGGCGACAGGACCGCGTCGCTCACCGACGGCGGGGTGTTCCCCTCGCCCTGGACGACCTTGACCGGCGGCTGCGGGCCGTAGGAGGTGTAGATCGGCCACTGCTGGTTGTAGAGGTTGAACACCGGCAGCGGGCTGACGATGTCCATGTGGGCGGCGTAGTAGGAGCCCAGCGTCCCGACGTCGCGCCAGTAGCCGCGGTCGCGGTCGGTCGCCCCCGGCACCTCGTTGTCCTTGAAGTCGTAGACCGCGGCGTCGTTCCGGCGTACGAACGCGGGCACGATGTCGCCGCCCATGTCGTGCGCGCTGCTCACCTCGGCCGCGTCCCGGGTCACCGCCTCGACCAGGGCGTCGGCGCTGAACACGTAGTTGCCCATCGACGCGAGCACCTCACCGGGGCTGTCCGGCAGGCCGTCGACCTCCTTCGGCTTCTCCAGGAACTCCCGGATCTGCCGCGGGTCGTCGGGGCGGACGTCGATGACGCCGAACTGGTCGGCGAGACCGATCGGCTGCCGGATCGCCGCGACCGTGCAGGACGCGCCGGACTCGACGTGCTGCGTGACCATCTGGCTGAAGTCCATCCGGTACACATGGTCGGCGCCGACCACGACGATGATGTCCGGCTTCTCGTCGCGCACCAGGTTGAGGCTCTGGAAGATCGCGTCGGCGCTGCCGAGGTACCAGTGCTTGCCGACCCGCTGCTGCGCAGGCACCGGGGTCACGTGGTTGCCGAGCATCGTCGACATCCGCCAGGTCTGGGTGACGTGCCGGTCCAGGCTGTGCGACTTGTACTGGGTCAGCACGACGACCTTGAGGTAGCCGCTGTTGACCACGTTGGAGAGCGCGAAGTCGATCAGCCGGTAGATGCCGGCGAACGGGACCGCGGGTTTGGCCCGGTCGGCGGTCAGGGGCATCAGCCGCTTGCCCTCACCGCCGGCGAGGACGATCGCGAGGACGTTCTTCCGGTGGTCCGCGGTCATGCGTCCACACGGTAGCGTCCGCGGCATGCGCGTGGACGTCCTGAGCAAGGAGTATCCGCCGGAGGTCTACGGCGGCGCTGGGGTCCACGTCGCCGAGCTGGTGCGGGCGCTGCGCGGACTCGGCCCAGAGCGGTGCGACGTGCGGGTGCACGCGTTCGGTGCGGAGCGGTCGGAGGCCGGCACCACGTCGTACGCCGACCTGGCCGAGCTCACCGGCGCCAACGCCGCGCTGCGGACCCTCGGCGTGGACCTCGCGATCGCCGCCGACTGCGCCGGGGCGGACCTGGTCCACTCGCACACCTGGTACGCCAACCTGGCCGGTCACCTGGCCGGCCTGCTGCACGACGTCCCGCACGTGGTCTCGGCCCACTCGCTGGAGCCGTTGCGGCCGTGGAAGGCCGAGCAGCTGGGCGGCGGGTACGCCGTCAGCTCCTGGGTCGAGCGCACGTCGTACCTGGCCGCGGACGCGGTGATCGCCGTCTCGGCGGCGATGGGCGAGGACGTCCTGCGCTGCTACCCGGAGATCGACCCGGCACGGGTCCATGTCGTGCACAACGGCATCGACACCACCGAGTGGTCACCACGCCACGACCCCGACCGGGTGCGCGAGCTCGGCGTCGACCCGGATCGACCCAGCGTCGTCTTCGTCGGCCGGATCACCCGGCAGAAGGGGTTGCCGCTGTTCCTGCGCGCCTGCGCCGCCCTGCCGCCGGAGGTGCAGATCGTCCTGTGCGCGGGGGCGCCGGACACCCCGGAGATCGAGGCGGAGGTGTCGTCGCTGGCCGAGGGGCTGGCGCGGGACCGGACCGGCGTCGTGTGGATCCGGGAGATGCTCCCCCGGCCCGACGTGGTCGCGCTCCTGACCGCCGCGACGGTCTTCGCCTGTCCGTCGATCTACGAGCCGCTGGGCATCGTCAACCTGGAGGCGATGGCCTGTGAGGCGGCCGTCGTCGCGACTGCGACCGGCGGCATCCCCGAGGTGGTGGTGCACGGCGAGACCGGGCTCCTGGTGCCGATCGAGCAGGCGAGTGACGGGACCGGCACGCCGCTGGACCCGGACCGGTACGTCGCCGACTTCGCCGCGGCGCTGCACGAGGTGCTGGCCGACCCCGACCGCGCCGCGGCCATGGGTCGCGCCGGCCGGGCCCGCGCCGAGGACGCCTTCTCCTGGACCTCCATCGCGAACCAGACCCTCGAGGTCTACGCCGCCGCCCTCCGCTGAGGGCCGCGTGAAATTCGGGTAACGGTAGGAAATGTGCGCTCCCGGTAGCGAATACGGCACCGGTAGCGCCTCCCTCCTACCGTTACCCGAACCTCGAGACGGCTCACACGAGCAGCTGGGTACGGTCGGCGGCGAGGATGACGGCGCCGACCATGGAGGCCCGCTCGCCGAGCTCGCTGACGGCGACCGGTGTCGCGGCCACGGCGTCGAGTGCGTGCCGGCGCAACCCGACCCGCGTCGCCTCGAGCAGGAGGTCGCCGGCCCGGGCCATCTCGCCGCCGACGACGACCAGCCCGGGGTTCAGCAGGTTGACGACGCTCGCCAGTCCCCAGCCGAGGTGGAGCCCGGCGTCCTCGATCGCCCGCAGCGCGGCCACGTTCCCGTCCTGGGCTGCGGCGACGATCTCGTCGATGCGGGCGTCCGGCAGCTGGCCGGCGAGCATCGCCGAGACCGCGCCGGTCGACACGTACGCCTCCAGGCAGCCGCGACTGCCGCAGCGGCACATGGGGCCCTGGTCGTCGAGAGTCAGGTGCCCGACCTCACCGGCGGTGCCGTCGCTGCCGTGGAAGAGCTCGTCGTTGACGACGATCCCGGCACCCACACCGGAGGAGATCTTCACGAAGACGGAGTTCCGGTGGCCGCGGGCGACCCCCAGCCGGTGCTCGGCCAGGGCGCCGAGGTTGGAGTCGTTCTCGACGTGGCTCTCGACGCCGAAGCGTTCCGCCACGACGCCACTGGCGGTCACGCCGACCCACCCGGGCAGGATCGCCGACGCGCGGACCACGCCGTCGGTGATCGGCGCCGGGAGACCGACGCCCACCGTGCGCAGGTCGCCGCGATCGAGCCCCCGGTCGCTCAGCAGCTGCCCGAGCAGCGACTCGGCGGCGGTCAGCCCGTCGACGTACTCATGGTGGGGCGGCAGCCGGTCACGAACCTCGGCCAGGATCTGCCCGCGCACGTCGCCGAGCGCCACGGCGACGTGGCTGTGGCCGAAGTCGATGCCCGCGACCAGGCCGGCGGTCACCGAGAGGCGGATCGAGCCGCCGCGTCGCCCCGACCCGGGCTCGGCGTCGACCAGCCCGGCCTCGGCCAGCTCACGGACGATGCTGGAGACGGTGGCCGGGGCGAGCCCGGTGGTCCGAGCCAGGTCCGCCTGGGTCGCGTCCGTCTGCTCCGTGCCGCCCCGGCCGCGCAGCGCGTCCAGCACGCGTTGCTGGTTGGCCGTCCGCAGGGCTGCGGTCGACCCCGGGGGGCTGGGCATGCGGACCACTGTGCAGACCCCGCCGGTTGTCGTCAAGCATGAACACAAACTTTCTCTCTCCGCACGCTTTTGCCATTTTGTGTTCAACTCTTGACGACAAACTCTTGACTCGCGCTCTGTGACTCAGCACACTCCTGGGAAGCATCCATGCGGCCGGCTCGGCTGCGAGCTTCGAGGAGAAACCACATGTCCCACCCTGTGATCCGCTCCGCCGCGACCGCGGCGGCGCTCGTCCTGGGCCTCTCCGGCCTGGCCGCCTGCGGCGCGAACGACGCCACGAACGGCGGCGACGGAGGGTCCGGCGGCTCCGACGGCGGCAAGACCATCGCCCTGCTGCTGCCCGAGTCCAAGACCACCCGTTACGAGACCTTCGACAAGCCCCTCTTCGAGGCGAAGGTCAAGGAGCTCTGCTCCAGCTGCGACGTGGCCTACTACAACGCCGACCAGGACGAGCAGAAGCAGAGCCAGCAGGTCGACACCGCGATCAACCAGGGCGCGAGCGTCATCGTGCTCGACCCGGTCAACGGCGCCGGTGCCGGTGGCATGGTGTCCTCCGCGCAGGGCGCGGACATCCCGGTCATCGCCTACGACCGGTTCATCGACGGTGCGGACTACTACATGTCCTTCGACAACGAGACGGTCGGCAAGATGCAGGCGCAGGCCCTCGTCGACGCGATGGGCGACAAGGGCAACATCTTCATGCTCAACGGTGCGCCGACCGACCCGAACGCCGCGCAGTTCAAGGCGGGCGCCCACAGCGTCCTCGACTCCAGCAACGTCAAGATCCTCGACGAGTACGACAACCCGGACTGGAGCCCGGAGAACGCGCAGAGCCACGTCACGGACCTGATGAGCAAGTACAAGGCGTCCGACATCCAGGGCGTCTACGCCGCCAACGACGGCCAGGCCGGTGGCGTCGTCGCCGCTCTGACCGGGACCAGCTTCAACGCTGACGACCTGCCGCCGCTGACGGGCCAGGACGCCGAGCTCGCCGCCATCCAGCGCATCATCTCGGGCGAGCAGACGATGACGATCTACAAGCCGATCCCGATCGAGGCCAACACCGCCGCGGAGATCGCGGTCAAGCTGGCCAACGGCGAGGACGTCAGCGGAGCCTCCGACACCGGGGTCGACCAGACGGACTACAACGGCGTGCCGTCCTACATCTTCGACCCGATCGTCGTGACCAAGGACAACGTCGCCGACACCGTGGTGAAGGACGAGTTCTACTCCACGGACGACATCTGCACGAGCGACTACGCCGACGCCTGCAAGGCGGCTGGCATCTCCTGATGTCGACCGCCCACCCTGTGGCACCGGCCGGGGAGGGGACGCCCGTCCTCTCCCTGGCCGGCATCACGAAACGCTTCGGCGCCGTGCAGGCGCTGACCGAGGTCAGCCTCGACGTCCGGCCCGGAGAGGTGGTCGCGCTCGTCGGCGACAACGGTGCCGGGAAGTCGACGCTGGTCAAGATCATCTCGGGCGTCTACCAACCCGACGAGGGGTCGGTGACCTTCGCAGGCCGCAAGGTCTCCGTCGGCGGGCCGGCCGAGGCCCAGCGCCTCGGCATCGCCACGGTCTTCCAGGACCTCGCGCTCTGCGACAACCTCGACGTCGTCGCCAACCTGTTCCTCGGTCAGGAGCGCAACCGGGTCTCGGTGCTCGACGAGGTCGAGATGGAGAAGGAGGCCTGGCGCCTGCTGCGTACGCTGTCGGCCAAGATCCCCTCGGTCCGGATCCCGATCGCGTCCCTCTCGGGTGGCCAGCGCCAGACGGTGGCCATCGCCCGCAGCCTCGTGGGCGCACCCAAGGTGGTCATGCTCGACGAGCCGACCGCCGCCCTGGGCGTCGCCCAGACCGCGGAGGTGCTCAACCTGATCGAGCGGCTGCGCGAGCAGGGACTCGGGGTCGTGCTGATCAGTCACAACATGGCCGACGTACAAGCGGTTGCCGACCGGATCGTCGTGCTGCGACTGGGCCGCAACGCCGCTGAGTTCCGCGTCGAGGAGGCCACCACCGAGGAGCTGGTCGCGGCGATCACCGGCGCCTCCGACAACGTCGTCGCCGCCCGCGCGGGCCGCAAGGCCACCACGAAGGAGACGCCACATGAGTGACGCCACCGACCCCGTCGAGGCGGCCTCGCAGCCCGACACCACCTTGGCCGCGGCCGACCTGCTCGACGAGCGGCTCATCCAGAGCCAGGGAATCAGCGGCTACCTCCGCCTCCAGCTCAACCGGCTCCGCTCGGGCGACCTGGGCAACCTGCCGGTGATCATCGGCCTGGTCGTCATCAGCATCGGCTTCTACATCAAGGAGCCGGTCTTCCTCTCCTCGCGCAACCTGGTCTCGATCACGCAGTTCGCCGCGCCCATCGGCGTGATCTCGCTCGGCATCGTGCTCGTGCTGCTGCTCGGCGAGATCGACCTCTCGGTCGGCTCGGTGAGCGGCGTGGCCGCCGCCGTGATGGCGGTCCAGACGGTGAAGCACGGCCACTCCGAGCTCGTCGGCATCCTCGCGGCGCTGCTCGTCGGCCTGGTGATCGGAGCGGTGTACGCCTTCCTCTACACACGCATCGGCGTGCCGTCGTTCGTGTTCTCCCTCGCCGGGCTGCTCGGCTTCCAGGGCCTGCTCCTCTACGTCCTGGGCGACACGGGCACGATCAACCTGCACTTCGACTCGTTCCTGGTCGACTTCGCCCGCACCCGGTTCGTGGGTGACGTCGCGTCGTACGTGCTCGTCCTGGTCGCCGTGCTCGCCTACCTGGGAGCGCAGCTGTGGAACGCTCGCGCCCGCAGGGCCGCCGGTCTCAGCACGCCCTGGTGGCCGATCGTCGCCGCCAAGGCCGCGGCGCTGGCAGCCGGTCTCGGCTTCCTGACCTACTACGTCGACATCGACCGCGGGTTCACCTACCTGTGGGTGTTCTTCGTGCTGCTGGTGCTGGCCATGCACTTCGCGCTCAAGCGCACCACCTGGGGCCGGCACGTGTACGCCGTCGGCGGGAACGTCGAGGCGGCCCGCCGCTCCGGCATCAAGGTCGACCGGGTCTACTTCTCGGTGTTCGCGCTGACCTCGGTGCTGGCGGCCGTCGGCGGCCTGCTCGGCGCCGGTCTCCAGACCAGCGTCTCCCAGGCGACCGGCACCACCGACACCAACCTGACCGCCATCGCGGCAGCGGTCATCGGCGGCACCAGTCTCTTCGGCGGGCGCGGGTCGGCGTTCTCGGCGCTGCTCGGCATCCTGGTGCTGCAGGCGATCCAGAACGGCCTCAACCTGGTCGGCGTCGACTCCGACGTCCGCTACATGGTGACCGGCGCCGTCCTGCTGATCGCCGTGGCGATCGACTCGGTCTCCCGCCGCGCCCGCTCCTCCAGCGGCCGCGGTTAGCCGCCGAGCGGACTCACCTGTATAGCGCTTCCTTGACGCTCGTAACGCATGAGTCATAGCGTGCGGACGTGCAGCTTTCGCCGTCGGCGCACGTCGACACCTTCGCTCGCGACCACCTGCCGCCGGCCGAGCAGTGGCCGGAGCTGAGCTTCGACCTGCCGGACCTGCAGTACCCCGACCGGCTCAACTGCGCGACCGCCCTGCTCGACGACGTCATCGCCCGCCACGGGGCGGACCGGCCGTGCCTGCACCAGCCGGGCCAGGACACCTGGTCGTACGCCGACCTGCTGGCCGCCGCGAACCGGATCGCCCACCTCCTGACCGACGACCTCGGTCTGGTCCCGGGCAACCGGCTGCTGCTGCGCGGACCCAACAACCAGTGGCTGTCCGCGGCGTGGTTCGGCGCGCTCAAGGCCGGGCTCGTCGTCGTCACGACGATGCCCCTGCTCCGCGCCGGCGAGCTGAGCACCATCCACGAGATCGCCGCGCTGGACGCCGCGCTCGTCGACCACCGGTTCGCCGACGCGGTCGGGCACCTGGGCATCCCCGTGGTCGAGTACGGCGACGACGCGTGGCGCGACCGGATCGACCCCCTCGACCCGGCGTACGACGACGTGGCGACCGCCGCCGACGACGTCGCGCTGCTGGCCTTCACCTCCGGCACGACCGGCCGGCCCAAGGCGACCATGCACTTCCACCGTGACGTGCTCGCCATCTGCGACACGTTCAGCCGGCACGTGCTGCAGCCGAGCCCCGACGACGTCTTCACCGGCACGCCGCCGTACGCGTTCACGTTCGGGCTCGGCGGGGTGCTGCTGTTCCCGCTGCACACCGGGGCGAGCACCTTGCTGATCGAGAAGGCGACCCCGGTCGAGCTGAGCGAGCAGATGGATGCCCACGGCGTGACGATCTGCTTCACCGCGCCCACGGCGTACAAGGCGATGCTCGCCGCCGACAAGGCACCCAAGCACCTGCGCAAGGCCGTCTCCGCCGGAGAGCACCTCCCCCGGGCCACCTGGGAGGCCTTCCGCGACGCGACCGGCGTCGAGATCATCGACGGCATCGGCGCCACCGAGATGCTGCACATCTTCATCAGCGCCGCCGGGGACGACATCCGACCCGGGTCGACCGGCAAGGCGGTCCCCGGCTACCGCGCCACCGTCCTGGACGTCGACGGCAACGAGGCGCCGACGGGCGTGCCCGGCCGGCTCGCGGTCAAGGGACCGACCGGCTGCCGCTACCTCTCCGACGACCGCCAGCGCGTCTACGTCCAGCACGGGTGGAACGTCACCGGCGACACGTTCGTCCGGGACGACGACGGCTACTTCTGGTACCAGGCGCGCAGCGACGACATGATCATCAGCTCGGGCTACAACATCGCCGCGCCCGAGGTCGAGGAGGCGCTGCTGGCGCACCCGGCGGTGGCGGAGTGCGCCGTGGTCGGGGTCCCGGACGAGGCCCGCGGCATGTTGGTGAAGGCCTACGTCGTCGCCACGGGCGAGCAGCCCGGGGTCACCGAGCTCCAGGCCTTCGTCAAGGAGCGGATCGCGCCGTACAAGTACCCGCGCGCCATCGAGTTCGTCGACGAGCTGCCCCGGACGGCGACCGGCAAGCTCCAGCGGTTCCGCCTGCGCCACGCGGAGTGAGGGTGGCCTCCTCCCCGCGCGGCCTCATCCTCACCGTGTTCGCGCTGTACGCCCGTGAGCGCGGCAATTGGCTCTCGGTGTCCTCGGTCATCGCCATGCTCGAGGCACTGGACGTGGACGCGGCCGCGACCCGTTCCTCGATCTCCCGGCTGAAGAAGCGCGGCGTGCTGGAGCCGGAGCGCCGCGACGACAGCGCCGGCTACCGGCTCTCCGCGGAGACGCTCGCCGCCCTCGAGGAGGGCGACCGCCGGATCTGGCGGCCCGAGCCCACGAGCGCTCCGGAGTGGCTGATCGTGATGTTCTCGGTGCCCGAGTCGGAGCGGGACAAGCGGCACGCGCTGCGCTCCCACCTGACCCGCCTGGGCTTCGGCAACGCCGCCGCCGGCGTCTGGGTCGCCCCCGCCGATCTGTACGACGAGACGCTGGCCGTCCTCGACCGCGCCGGCCTGGCGGCGTACACGGGGTTCTTCCGCGGCGACTACCTCGGCGTCGGCAGCGAGACCTCGCGGGTCGCGGAGTGGTGGGACCTCGACGAGATCGCAGCCGCCTACCGGTCCTTCCTCGCCGACCTCGGCACGACCGAGACCGCCGACCCGGCCGAGGCGTTCGCGACGTACGTCCCGATGCTCACCGAGTGGCGCCGACTCCCCTACCTCGACCCGGGGCTGCCGACCAGCGTGCTGCCCGACGACTGGCCGAGTGCTGCGGCGCACGAGCGGTTCGCGCGTGCGGACGCGGCCCTGCGTGCCCCGGCCGGGGAGCACGCTGAGGCGCTGGTCAGTCGATGACCGCGAACCCCTGGAGCTCGACGACCGCCTCGAGGTCCCAGAGCCGGTCGATGCCGATGCCGGCCATCGCGGGGTAGTCGGTGCCGGCCAGTCGCTTCCAGACCTGGCCGATCTCGCGAGCGTGGGCGCGGTAGTCGTCCATGTCGGCGATGTAGATCGTGACGCTGGCCAGCTGCTCGGGCCGGCCACCGGCCTCGGCCAGCGCGGTCAGCAGGTTGCTCAGCGCCTGCTCGAACTGCGCGACCACACCGCCAGGGACGATCGAGCCGTCGGGCCGCATGCCGGTCTGGCCGGCCAGGAAGACCGTGGTGCCCGAGCCGACGACGGCGTGCGAGAAGCCGCTGGGGCGGGCGAGCGACGAGGGGTTGACCCGCCTCACGACTGGACCGTCCCGCCGTCGACGTTGAGGCCCTGGCCGTTGATTCCGCCGTTGTCGACGCACAGCATCACCGTGCTCGCGACCTCCTGGACGGTGATGAGGCGGCCGATCGGCTGGGACTTCTCGAGGATGGCCCGGGCGTCGTCCTCGGAGCGGCCCGTGCCGGAGGCGATGTTGGCGACCGACTCGTCGGTCATCGGGGTGTCGACGTAGCCGGGGCAGACGGCGTTGACCGTGACGCCGGTGATCGCGACCTCCATGGCCGCGGAGCGGACCAGGCCGAGGACGCCGTGCTTGGACGCGGTGTACGCCGCGATGCGGGCGCCGCCGATCTTGCCGGCGACCGAGGCCACGACCACGACGCGGCCGAAGCCGGCCTCGGTCATCGACGGGAGCGCCCGGCGCAGGCAGCGGAACGGCGCGGTGAGGTTGAGGTCGAGCATCCGCTGCCAGTCCTCGTCGCTGGTGCGCACCAGCGGGTCGGACATCGCGGCGCCCGCGTTGACCACGAGGATCTCGACCGGTCCCCACGCGTCCTCGACCGCCTCGAAGGCCGCGTCGAGGGCGGCCGGGTCCAGCACGTCGGTCGCGAGGGTCATCGACTCACCCGCGAGCGAGTCGGCGACCCGGCGCAGCGTGAACTCGTTGCGGGCGACCAGCGCGACCCGGTGCCCGGCCTCCGACAGCGCGCGGGCGCACTCGGCGCCGATCCCTTGTGACGCGCCGGTGACCATGGCCACCCGTCCGGTCGGCTCGACGGTGCGCATCTGGCTCATCGGGGTCTCCTCATCGGAAGGCTGGGATTCCGGTGAGCTCGGAACCGATGGAGAGCAGGTGCATCTCCTCGGTCCCCTCGTAGGTCATCACCGTCTCGAGGTTGTTCATGTGCCGCATGACGCCGTGGTCGAGGGTGATTCCGGCACCGCCGAGCGTCGTACGTGCCTCCCGGGCGACGTCGAGGGCGGCGCGGACGTTGGCGTACTTGCCGTAGGAGACCTGGGCCGGCGTGAGGGTGCCGGCGTCCTTGAGCTGCCCGAGTCGTACGGCGACCAACGAGGCGTTGTTGACCGCGACCGTCATGAGCGCGAGCTTGCGCTGGGTCAGCTGGCGCGCGGCGATCGGCTCGCCGAACTGCTCACGCTCCATCGTGTAGGCCAGCGACTCCTCCAGGCAGGCGCGGGCGGCGCCGACCGCGCCCCACACGATCCCGTACCGCGCCTCGTTGAGGCAGGACAACGGACCCTTGAGGCCCCGGACGTCGGGGAAGACGGCGTCGGCCGGCAACCGCACGTTGTCGAGGGTCAGCTCGGCGGTGACCGAGGCGCGCAGCGACAGCTTGCGGCCGATCTTGTGCGCGGAGAACCCGGGGGTGTCCGTCGGGACGACGAACCCGCGAATCCCGTCCTCGGTCTGGGCCCACACAACCGCGACGGCGGCGAGAGTGCCGTTGGTGATCCACATCTTCGAGCCGTTGAGCACCCACTCGTCGCCGTCCAGCTTGGCGCGGGTCTTCATCGATCCAGGGTCGGAGCCGGCGTCCGGCTCGGTGAGGCCGAAGCAGCCGAGCTTCTCCCCGGTCGCCATCGAGGGCAGCCAGGTCTCCTTCTGCTCCTCGGTCCCCCAGCGGTGGATCGCGTACATCGCCAGCGATCCCTGCACCGACACGAACGACCGCAGGCCCGAGTCGATGGCCTCGAGCTCGCGGCATGCGATGCCGTACGCCGTCGCGCTCATGCCCGCGCAGCCGTAGCCCTCCAGGTGCATCCCGAGCAGGCCGAGGGCGCCGAGCTTCGGACCGAGGTCGTCGGGCAGGGTGCCGTCCTCGTACCAACCCGCGACGTGCGGGGCGAGCTCCTTGGCGGCGAACTCCGCGACGGTGTCGCGGATCGCGCGGTCCTCGTCGGTGAGCAGGTCGTCGACATCCAGAAAGTCGTGCATCAGCGGCCTTTCCACTCAGGCTTGCGCTTGGCGTTGAACGCGGCGTGGAACTCCGCGTGGTCATGGGTGGTCATGAGCAGCGCCTGGGTCATGGCGTCGAGCTCCATCGCCGGCCCGAGCGGCATGTCCAGCTCCCGGGTGATCAGCGACTTGGTCTGCGAGTAGCCGAGCGTCGGGCCGTCGGCCAGACGCCGGGCCAGCGCGTCGACCGCGCCATCCAGCTCGTCGGGTTGCACGAGCTGGGTGACGAGGCCGTACCGGTCCGCGGTCTCGGCATCGATCGTGTCGCCGAGCATGAGCAGCTCGGTGGCCCGGCCGTAGCCGACCAGCCGGGGCAGCAGGTACGCCGCCCCCATGTCGCCGCCGGACAGCCCCACCTTGGTGAAGAGGAACGCGAAGCGGGCCTCGGTGGTGCAGATCCGGAAGTCGGAGGCGATCGCCACGACCGAGCCGGCACCGGCCGCGATGCCCTGGATCCCGGCGATGATCGGGACCGGGCACTCGCGCATCGCGCGGATCGCCTCACCGGTCATCTTCGTGAAGCCCATGAGGTCGCGGGCGTCCATCTGGATCAGCTCGCCGATGATCTCGTTGACGTCACCGCCGCCGCAGAACCCCTTGCCCTGACCGCGGATCACCAGGACCTTGGTGTCGCCGCGGTGCGGCAGCTCGGCGAGCAGGTCGCGCAGGTCGGCGTACGACTCGAACGTCAGCGGGTTCATCTTCTCGGGCCGGTTGAGCGTCAGGGTCGCGACGCCGTCGGTCACGGAGAAGTCGAAGTGCTCCCAGTTCTCGGTGATGCCTGCGCTGGCTCTATAGCGGGTCACTCGGTACTCATTTCTGGGCTTCCTTCACGAGCTCGCGGGCGATGATCGTGCGCTGCACCTCGGACGCCCCCTCGTAGATCCGCGGCGCCCGCACCTCACGATAGAGCCGCTCGAGCAGGTGGCCCTGTTGCAGGCCGCGAGCCCCGTGCAGCTGCACGGCCTGGTCGACCACCCACTGGGCGGTCTCGGTCGCGAACAGCTTGGCCATCGCAGCGGCCTTGGTGCTGCCGCGCCCCTCGTCGTACGCCGTGGCGGCGGCTCGGACCAGCAGGCGTCCGGCCTCGATCCGGGTCGCCATCTCGGCGAGCGTGTGCTGGACCGACTGCTGGTCGATCAGCTTCCCGCCGTAGATCTCCCGCTGCTGCGACCAGGCCAGGCTGGCGTCCAGCGCGGCCTGGGCCATGCCGACCGCGAACGCGCCCACGCTGGGGCGGAAGAGGTCGAGGGTGCGCATGGCGACCTTGAAGCCCTCACCCTCCTCGCCGAGCAGGTCGGCGCGGGAGACGGCGACCCCGTCGAACCGGAGGGTGCCCAAGGCGTGCGGCGCGACCATGTGGAGCGCCTCGCCGGACAGGCCCTCGGCGTCACCGGCGACGGCGAACGCGCTGACGCCGCGCGACCCGGGTCCACCGGTCCGGGCGAAGACGGAGTAGACGTCGGCCTCGGGAGCGTTGGAGATCCAGGTCTTCTCGCCGTGCAGGCGCCACCCGTCGCCGTCGGGCCGGGCCTCGAGCTCGAGCGCGGCGGCGTCGGAGCCGGCGTTGGCCTCGCTGAGCGCGAAGCCCGCGATCACCTCGCCGCTGATCACGCCGGGCAGCCAACGCTCGCGCTGCTCGTCGGTGCCGGACTGGAGGATCGGGTAGGAGCCGAGGCCTTGGAGCGCGAGGGCGGTCTCCGCCTCGGTGTGCACGCGCGCGAGGTCCTCGCGCAGCTGGCAGAGCTGGCGGGCGGCCGCACCGGTCGGGGGCGAGCCGGGCTCGCCGCCGAACAGTCCGCGCAGGAGGCCGAGCTCCCCCAGTCGCCGGACGAGGGGCCGGTTGACCCCACCTTCGACGTGCGGGATCCCGGCCAGGTCGTCGGCGTCACCCATGACCTCAACGTATTGCGCCTTGACAACGCTCGTCAAGAACGCGCTATGTTTCCCGACATGCGGATCGCGGTCATCGGAGGCGGCCCGGGCGGGCTCTACTTCGCCGCCCTGGCGCAGCAGCTCGCCCGGCTGCGCGGCGCTGCGCACGAGATCACCGTCTGGGAGCGCAACGCCGCGGACGACACGTTCGGCTTCGGCGTGGTCTTCTCCGACGAGACGCTCGGCGGCATCGAGCACGCCGACCCGGAGATCTACCGGCAGATGGCAGAGGAGTTCGCCGTCTGGGACGACATCGACGTGCACTACCGCGACGAGGTGATCACCTCCGGCGGTCACGGTTTCGCCGCCATGTCCCGGCGCCGGCTGCTGGAGATCCTCCAGGAGCGGTGCCGGACGCTGGGCGTCACCCTGAACTTCACGACCGAGGCGCCGGACGTCGAGGAGCTCAGCTCGACCCACGACCTGGTGATCGCCGCCGACGGCCTCAACTCCGCGGTGCGGAGCCGGTACGCCGACACCTTCGGTCCGAGCCTGGACGTGCGGGACTGCCGGTACATGTGGCTCGGCACCGACAAGGTCTTCGACGCCTTCAAGTTCTACGTCCGGGAGACCCCGCACGGCGTCATGCAGATCCACGGCTACCCGTTCGACGCGACGGGCTCGACGTTCATCGTCGAGATGACCAGCGCCGTGTGGGAGCGGGCGTTCGGCGACCTCGCCGGCCGCACCTTCGGGCCCGGCGAGTCCGACGAGGAGTCCATCGCGCGGGTCAAGGAGCTGTTCGCCGACATCCTCGACGGCCACGAGGTGATGGCCAACAACTCCAAGTGGATCTCGTTCACCACGATCCGCAACGAGCGCTGGACTCTGCAGGCTCCTGGGGGCGGCCACGTCGTGATCCTCGGCGACGCCGCCCACACCGCCCACTTCTCCATCGGCTCGGGCACCAAGCTGGCGATGGAGGACGCCCTCGCGCTCGCGGCCTGCCTGCACGAGGAGGACTCGGTCGAGGCTGCCCTGGCGACGTACGAGACCGAGCGCAAGGCCGTCGTGCTCTCCACCCAGCGCGCGGCGCAGGCCAGCCTGGAGTGGTTCGAGAACCTCGAGCAGTACCTCCACCAGGAGCCGATCCAGTTCGCCTTCAACATCATGACCCGGTCGCGCCGGGTCACCTACGACAACCTGCGCGTGCGCGACCCGGAGTTCATCGCCCGCTGCCAGCAGTGGTTCGGCGACTCCGAGACGCCCCCGATGTTCCAGCCGTACCACCTGGGCGGGCTCGAGCTCGCCAACCGGGTGATCGTCTCCCCGATGGACCAGTACGTCGCGACCGACGGCCTGCCCGGCGACTTCCACCTCGTCCACCTCGGCGGCAAGGCGCTCGGCGGTGCCGGCCTCGTCATGACCGAGATGGTCTGCGTCTCCCCCACCGGCCGGATCACCCCCGGTTGCACCGGCCTGTGGACCGACGAGCAGCGCGAGTCGTGGGCGCGCGTCGTCGACTTCGTGCACGGCCAGACCGCCGCGAAGATCGGCGTCCAGCTCGGCCACTCCGGCGGCAAGGGCTCGACCAAGCTGATGTGGGAGGGCATCGACGACCCGCTCGACGAGGGCAACTGGGAGGCGGTCGCCGCCTCACCGATCCCCTACTCGGCGGCCAGCCAGGTCCCGCGCGAGCTGACCCTCGACGACCTCGACGCGATCAAGCAGGAGTTCGTCGACTCGGCCCGACGGGCCGCCGAGGCGGGCTTCGACCTGCTGGAGCTGCACTGCGCCCACGGGTACCTGTTGTCCGGCTTCCTCTCCCCGGTGACCAACCGCCGCACCGACCAGTACGGCGGGGACGTGGCGGCCCGGCTCCGGTTCCCGCTCGAGGTCTGGCACGCGATCCGCGAGGTGTGGCCGGACGAGCGGCCGATGACGGTACGGATCTCCGCGACCGACTGGGTCGAGGACGGCCAGACCCTCGAGGACGCCCTGGCCGTGGCCCAGGCGTTCGCCGACGCGGGTGCCGCCGCGATCGACGTGTCCACCGGTCAGGTGACCAGCGAGGAGCGGCCGGCGTTCGGCCGGTCGTACCAGACGCCGTACGCCGACGCGATCCGCAACCGGCTCGGCATCCCCACGATCGCCGTCGGGGTCATCTCCTCCTACGACGACGTGAACTCCATCCTCATGGCCGGCCGCGCCGACCTGGCCGCGCTCGGCCGGGTGCACCTGTACGACCCGAGCTGGACCCTGCACGCCGCACTGGACCAGGGCTACGACGGCCCGGGCGCCACCTGGCCGCTGCCCTGGCGGGCCGGAGCGCGCGCCCCGCAGACCGGTCGCAGCGACGGGCCGAAGCCGCGCCTCCAGCTCATCCGCGAGGGCGAGACCGGGACCCGGCACCGCCGCTGGCGGCCCACCTCCGAGTAACCCGAATTCCCTGGTTGAGGTGCGAGGTCGCGCCAGCGACCGAGTCTCGAAACCCCCCGACCGGTGGTTGAGGTGCGCTCTCTCCGGTGGTTGAGGTGCGAGGTCGCGCCAGCGACCGAGCCTCGAAACCCCCGCACCCGCGCAGGGCCCCGCCCACAGTGCCGGGGTTTCGAGACGCTCGCTCCGCTCGCTGCTCAACCACCGACCACGGCGCAACCCACCACCGGGTCAGTTGGCCTTCGCGTCGCCGAACCAGCGTCGGTAGATCTTGTCGTAGTCCTTGGTGGACTTGAGGTCGGCGATGACGCTGTTGATGGCTTCGAGCAGCGGGACGTTGCTGTTCTTCTTCACCGCCATGCCGTACTGCTCGCCGGTGTCGAACTCCGCGGCGACCTCGAGGCCCGGGTGCTTGCCGACCACGTCACCCACGACGGTGTTGTCGTAGACCGCGGCGGCGACCTGGCCGGAGGAGATGGCCCGGTCCATGGCGGCGGAGTCCTCGAACGGGACGACGTCGGCGGAGGCCGGGGCGTTGTCGGTCACGTACACCTCACCGGTCGTGCCGGACTGCACGCCGATCTTCTTGCCGGCGAGCTGGTCGAGCGAGGTGATGCCGGAGTCCGAGGAGACCACCATCGCCTGGGAGGCGTTGAAGTACGGGCTGGAGAAGTCCAGCACGCGCGCCCGCTCGCCGGTGATCGTCATGGCCGAGATCTCCATGTCGCACGTGCCGGAGTCCAGCGCGTCACCGTTCGCGATCGAGTCGAAGTCGGTGTCGACGATCACGGGTGTGAGCGCGAGCTTGAGCGCCACGGCGTTGACCAGGTCGATGTCGAACCCGACCGGCTTGCCCCCGCGCTTGGACTCGAACGGCGCGTACGGCATGTCGGTGCACACCGTGAGGACGCCGCTCTTGATCAGCGCCGGCGCGGTCGACGGCGTTCCCTGCTCGGCGTTGGCGGAGCAGCCGGCGAGGGCTGCGACCAGCGCCAGCCCCGAGAGGAGCCTCAGCTTGCTCATGGGTTCAGTTCACCTTCACGGGCTGGGCGGCGCGCAGGCGCTCGAGGGCGTACTCGGTCACGCGGAGGAGGGCGTGCTTCGCCGAGTCCCGGTCCCGCGCGTCGATCCGGATCATCGGCACCTCCGACCGGATGGCCAGGGCGGTGCGGATGTCGTCCAGGTCGAACACCTGGGTGTCCTGGAACTGGTTGACGGCCACGATGAACGGGATCTTCTTGGACTCGAAGTAGTCCAGGGGCGAGAACGACTCGTCGAGCCGGTTGGTGTCGACCATGACGATCGCGCCGATGGCACCGCGGCAGAGGTCGTCCCACATGAACCAGAAGCGGCGCTGGCCCGGCGTGCCGAACAGGTAGAGGACGAGGTCCTCGGCCAGGGTGAGGCGGCCGAAGTCCATCGCGACCGTGGTCGTCGACTTGCCCGGCACGGCGGCCAGGTCGTCGACACCCTCGGACTCGTTGGTCACGAGCGCCTCGGTGCGGAGGGGCATGATCTCGGAGACCGAGCCCACGAGGGTCGTCTTGCCGACCCCGAAGCCGCCGGCGACGACGATCTTCGTGGAGGCGGCCGCCCTCTTCCCGGCACTGGGGCCCCGGTCAGTAGCTGCGAAGTCCACGGAGGGTCCTTTCGATCAGGTCGATGCGTTCGTCAGTGGTGGTGTTCTCGGTGATGGTCGACTGGACCTTGATGAAGCCCTGCTGGACCAGGTCGCCCAGGAGGACCCGGGTGACGCCGATCGGCATCTTCATCAGGGCCGAGACCTCGGCGACCGACCTGCTGTCGCAGACCCCGAGGATCCGCTGCGACTCCGGGTTGGGCGCCGTCCGGTCCACGACCTGAGGGATCAGGACCAGGGTGGCCTCGAAGGGCAGGTCGATCACCGCCTCGGTGCGGCCGCCCGTCAGCGTGTACGGACGGACGAACCTCGGCGCGGGCTCGATCGGCTCGATCGGGTCGGTCATCGGGTCACACCACCCGGGCCTGCGCTTGCACGACTCGCCCGACGCGGTCGACCAGGAGGGCCATCTCGTAGCCGACCTGGCCGATGTCGGCGTTGTCCTGGGTCAGGACGGCGAGGTTCGATCCGTCGCCGACCGCCATCAGCATGAGGTAGCCGTGCTCCATCTCCACGACGGTCTGGAGCACCTGGCCACCCTCGAACAGGCGGGCGGCGCCGACCGCGAGGCTGGCCAGACCGGAGGAGACCGCGGCCACCTGCTCGGCCCGTTCCTCCGGGATGCTCTCCGAGGCGGCCATCAACAGGCCGTCGGCGGAGACGAGGATGGCGTGCGCAGCATCGGGCGTCTCGTCGACGAACCGGGTCACCAGCCAGTCCAGGGACCGGCCGTCGGCGTCGGCACCGGCCTCGACGCCGTTGAGGACGTGGTTGTTCATCTGGCTCATGCGGGACCTGCTTCCGTTGCGGCTTCGGCTGGGTGGTTGATGTCGTCACGGGCACGGCGTACGCCGGCCGCGTGGGCGGCCAGTCGCGCCCGGATGGCCTCGGGATCGCGGACGATCGAGACCGCCTGCTCGGTGAGTCCGCCAGGCACGAGTCGGGCCCCGGGCTGACGCACCGGGAGTCCGTTGAGGGTGGGGACCTCGGTCGGGGCGACCTCGGCGACGGACTCGGCGCGCTCCCAGCCGGCCTCCACCTCGTTGTCGGTCCAGGCGGCCGAGTCGTCCGGGCTCAGCCAGGCCGAGCGCAGCTCGCGGAAGATCGGGGAGTCCGCCTCGTCGAGGTCGAAGATCGGGGTCGACACCGGCTCCGGCTCCGCCTCGAAGGCCTCCTCGACGGAGGGCCCGGCGTAGGCCTCGGTTGCCTGCTCGTCCCACTCGGTCTCGGCAGCCGGCTCCTCGAAGGCTGCGGTCTCCCAGGACGACTCGGCAGGGGTCGGCGCGTCGTACCTCGGCTCCTCGGCGAGGGACTCCTCGGCCAGGAGCGCGTCCGGCTCCGTCTCGGGCAGCTCGGTGGTGAAGTCGGCGGCGCGGAAGGACTCCGCAGGCACCCGGCTGGGCAGCCCGTTCGGGGCGGTGTCCGCGGCCACCGGCGTCACCGGCCCGGAGCCGAGGTTGGCCGACCACCAGTCGGGCTGCGACTCCTCAGCGGCCTCGGGCTCGACGGTGAGCTGCTCGGCTGCCTCCTCGGCGGCGGCCTCCTCGGCGGCTTCCCGCTCAGCGGCCTCGGCCAGCATCTGCCGGCGCGAGGGCAGGCTGGGGAGACCCGGACGCTTGGTGACCGGACCGGTCGGCGTCTCCAGCTCTGCGAGCGGAGTGGGGTCCGGGGAGATGACCGGCGCGGTGCCGGGCATGCGGATCGGCAGGCCCAGCGCGGCGTTGATGCGGTTCTGGAGCTGCTCGACCCCGAGCGCGTCCTCGTCGTCGGCGGGCGGCGGCACGATGCCGAACGCGCCTTGGGGCCGGGTGACGATGTTGGGCATCTCGATCGGCGTACGCCGGGGCAGCGGCGTCACGGTCGGCGCACTCGCGGCGGGCGCCTCGGGCTCGGCGTCCTGCGCGGGCTCCTCGTCCAGCTCGGCGACCGGCTCCTCGACGGGCTCGTAGGTCGGCTCCTCGACGGGCTCGACGGGCTCGTCGGCGAGGTCGTCGGACTCGTCGACCTCGGCGACCGGCTCCGGTACGTGCTGCTCGGCCTCGTCCTCGTAGGACCACTCCGGCTCGGCGGCGGGCAGCTCCTGCGCGGGTGCCTCGGGCAGCTCGGGCAGGGTGGCGGCGATCTCGGGCAGGACCATCGAGGGCAGCACGACGACGGCCGTGGTGCCGGAGTAGCCGTTGACCTCGAGCCGGGCCTGGACGCCGTGCCGCTGCGCGAGCCGGGAGACCACGAAGAGACCCATGCGACGGGCGGTCTCCAGGCTGACCTCGCCACCGGAGTGCAGGTCGGAGTTGAAGCTCTCCAGCTCGTCGGGCGTGATGCCGATGCCCTGGTCCACGATCTCGATCCGGACGCTGTCGCGGGAGTTGACGGCGCTGATCGAGACCTGCGCGGTCGGCGGGGAGAAGTTGAGGGCGTTGTCCACGAGCTCGGTGAGGATGTGGACGATGTCGGACGCCGCCGACGGGGAGATCAGCACGTCGCTGGACGTGCCCAGCTGCACACGCTGGTAGTCCTGCACGCCCGCGGTCGCGGCGCGCATGGCGTCACCGACGCTGAGGCCCTCGACGCCGGCTCCGCGACTGGGGGCGTCGGCGAGGATCAGCAGCGAGTCACCCGTACGGCGCATGCGGGCTGCGAGGTGGTCGAGCCGGAACAGGCTCTCGAGCCGCTTCGGGTCCTGCTCGTCCCGCTCCAGCGACTCGATGAGGGACAGCTGCTGGTTGACCAGGGTGGTGTTGCGGCGCGACAGCGTCACGAACATCTCACCGACCTGGCCGCGGACCTCGGCCTCGGCGGAGGCCAGGGTCACGGCTTGCCGGTGCAGGTCGTCGACCGCGCGCGCCAGCTGGCCGATCTCCTCGGTGGTGTGCACGTCGATCGGGACCAGGGCACCTGGCTGGTGGCCGGCACGGATCCGCGCGACCTCCTCGGGCAGCGCCCGGTTGGCGACCTCGAGCGCACCCTCGCGGACCCGGGTGATCGGCGCGAGGATCATCCGCGAGATCAGGGCCGCCAGAGCGATGGCGAGCAGCAGCAGGGCCAGGGTCACGCCGAGACCACTGAGGGCCTGGGTGCGGGCGGTGCTGGCGGAGCTGGCCAGCGTGTCGTCGACACCCTTGAGCAGGCTGTCGGTCAACGTGTCGTAGTCCTCGTACGCCGAGAGGCCGCCGAGGTAGTTGCCGCCGGTGCGCACCGTGGTGGTGCGTGTGGCGTTGCCGGTCCGCAGGCGGGTCACCGACGCCTCGGTGTCGCCGAGGGAGCTGGCGAGCCGGTCGATGGCCGAGGCTTCGGCACCGAGCTCGGAGAAGAGCTCGAGGTTGCCGGTGTCGCCCTTGCGCGCGGTGGCCGACAGGGCCTGCTCCATGGAGAGCGAGAACCGCCCGGACAGGGCCTGCGCAAGCAGCTCGAGGCGGGGGTCGGGGTTCTTCTGGGCGTTGACCAGCTGGGTGACGAGCAGGGTGACACCGGACTGGAGCTGGCGCACCTGGGCCTGCAGGGTGCCGGTGCTGAGCGGCTCGCCCCGCGCCCGGAGGGCCTGGCTGAGGCTGAGGATCGCCCGCACCTGGGCGGCCTGGGCGTCGTTCAGCTCGGCGGAGCTCGCGGTCTTCTCCAGGTCCTTGGCGGCTGCGCGGGCGCCGTCGACCGCGGAGGTGTACTCGCCGCTGTCCACCGAGTTCACGTGGGCGGCGACCATCGCCTTCTCGGCCTGGACGAGGTAGTCGATGGCCGGCTTCGCGACGGTGACCTGCTTGGCGCTGGTCGACAGGTTGGCGGCGTCACTGAGGTCGGACTGGACGCGCAGACCACCCAGCGTCGCCGCGAGCAGCAGCGGGATCGCCAGCGCCAGCGCGACTTTCCGGCCCAGGGGCCAGGCAGAGACGGTGAACGACGAAGCACCCCCGTGACGGGAGTCCGGCTTCTTGCTCATGAAGTTCAGTCCTTTGTGGAGGGATGCGCTCGATCAGGTTAAGGAAACTTCAAGGCGCGCGGAGGCAATTTGCGCGAAGTCGTCCCTGACCGCCCTCGACCGCTCCCTCAGCGCCCGGGTGCGGAGCCCGGCGACAGCCGTCGCTTGGCCTCGGCCCAGGTGCCGAAGCGCGAGCGCAGGAGCGCACCGCTGGGCGCCCCCTCGGTGCTCCGCGCCCAGTCCTGGTAGCCGGCGTACGAGCCGGTGGTGCCGGGCTCGGCGAGGTAGTCGGCGACGGCCCGAAGCAGCTCCGCCTCGGTCCAGCGGCTGGACGTGGAGCGGGTGGTGTTCGCCGCGACGCCGGCCCGCTCGCACGCCTCGCGCCACGTGCCGAAGTGCCGGATCACCCAGATCCCCGACGCCAGGCCGGGCTCATGGGCGCGCCGGAAACCGTCGTACTGCTTGACGGTGAGCGGCGCACCGCAGTGCTCGGCAGCCGATCGAAGCCCCTCGAGCAGGTCCGCCTCTGGATACTTGACGGACGGGGACATGCCCGGAGGCTACCGCCGCCTCAGGCCAGGTCCGCCTGGGCGAGCACCCAGTCGTAGACCGACCGGACGCTGTCCCGGCTCGCTCGGCTGCCCGGGAGGAGGACCGTGGGCCGCGTGCGCCGGTCGTGCCACAGGTGCCCCGACTCGGGCGCCGGCTCGGTCGCGGCCAGCCAGACCGTGGTGTCGGCGCCCTCCGCGGCCGTGCGGAGCAGGGAGCCGGTGATCCGGTGGAAGCGGGGCAGCGACTCCACGACGCCCGGGGTGTCGGCCCAGCCGGGGTGGGTGGCGTGGACGGTCAGGTCACCGGACCACCGCTCGGCCAGCAGCGGCAGCAGGTCGACCTGGACGCGCTTGCTCCGGGCATAGGCGGTCGTCGGCGAGTAGTCGCCGTCGAGGTACTCGGGGTCGTCGTCGCGCAGCTTCTGGGCATACATGCCGCCGGAGGTCACCAGGACCACGCGCGCCGAGTCCGAGCGCGCGAGCTGCGGGCGCAGCAGATCGGTCATCAGCACCGGCCCCAGCACGTGCACGGCCATGCTCAGCTCGTGCCCCTGCGCCGACTCCGTGCGCTCGGGCGGCATCACGCCGGCGTTGTGCACCAGGACGTCGACCCGGTCGAGGTCCTGCTCGGCCGCGAACCGGCGTACGTCGTCGAGGTCGGCGAGGTCGCAGCGCCGCACGTCCAGCTGTGCGTTCGGGATGCGCCGGCGCAGGTCGGCCGCGACCTGCTCGCCCTTGTCGACGTCGCGGACCACAAGATGCACCTCGGCGCCCAGCCGGGCCAGCCCCTCGACGGTGGCGATACCGAGGCCCGAGCTCGCGCCGGTCACCAGAGCGACCTTGCCGGCCATCGATCCCGGTTCCGGGTCGGCCGGCCAGCCGGGCAGGCGGCGGCGGACGGCCAGCCCGGTCCGCAGGTAGCCCGGAGCGATGGTGCGGTCCAACGCGGTGTCGGCCAGGTCACCCAGCAGTCCCATGCCTCGATCCTGCCAGCGGCCCCTAGAGCCGGACCCGCTGGTCACCGCGCCGCGTGCGCAGCGGAGTCACGGTCGCCAGCCTCGGCTCGCCGCTCGAGGCGGCCCCCAGCAGCTTGACGTAGACCCGGCCGCGGGTGACCCGGAGCGTGAACAGCTCCCCGTCGCCTCGGCGTACGACGAGCAGGCCGGTGCACCGGTGCCCCGATCCGGCGGCCGCGTCGACCACCTCCTGCAGGGCGCGGGCAGCCGTCTCGCGGTCCGTCGCCTCGGCCACCCGGAGGCAGCAGCCACGGGCGCAGAACTCCCAGCCGATGCCCTCGAGATGCGCTCCGCGACCTGAACACCACTCCAGGTCCTCACGCTGCGCACGCGTCAGCGGTGGGTTGAGCGCGATCTCCCCCAGGCACTGAGTGATCCCAGGATGGGTGCGGGTCGTCCCTGCGTCTCTCATGTGTGGAGCCTTCCCGGCCCGGGCGCCGCTCACCCCTCGAGCTCCGCGCCCTGTGGACAAGATTGCCGCACACCTGCGCAACGCACGTTTGTGAGGATTCCCGGGGAGACGCGGCTGCGGCAGGCTGCCCGGCATGACACGCCTTCTCGGGACGGGCCGGGCACTCGTCCTCGGCCTGATGACCGCCCTCCTCCTCACCCTCGGCCTGACGGTCGCGCCGGCCCCGACGCTCACACCCTCCGCGCACGCCGCGACTCCGCTGACCGTCAGCCAGGCGATCGGCCAGCAGAACGGGTCGAGCCAGACGGTGCGGGGGTACGTCGTCGGGCAGCCGACCGCGACCAGCACCGTGGTCACCTCGGGGTTCCCGAACGACTACGCGCTGGCGATCGCCGACACCGCCGGCCAGACCAGCACGTCGCAGATGCTCTACGTGCAGATCCCCTCGGCATTCCGCGCGCAGTGGGGGCTGAAGTCCAACCCGAGCCTCATGGGCAAACAGCTCGACGTCACGGGTCTGCTCGGCGCCTACTTCTCCCACCCGGGGATGACCAGCACCTCGGCGTTCGCGCTGTCCTCCGGCTCCGGCGGTGGAGGCGGCAGCGGACCGTACGACTCGACGTACTACGCCTCGGCGATGGGCAAGACCGGCACAGCCCTGCGGAGCTCCCTCCACTCGATCATCAGCGCCAACACGACCACGCTCACCTACACGCAGGTGTGGACGGCGCTCCAGGACACCGACGCCGACCCGAGCAACCCGAACAACATCATCGAGTTCTACTCGGGCCGGTCGATCGCGAAGTCGCTCAACGGCGGCGACCCGGACGACTGGAACCGCGAGCACGTCTGGGCGCAGTCGCGCGGCGGCTTCGACACCTCGCCCGGCCCGGGCACGGACCTGCAGCACCTGCGTCCCGAGGACGTCACCGTGAACTCCACCCGCGGCAACAAGGACTTCGACCTCGGCGGCACCGCCGTCAGCCAGTGCAACGACTGCTTCTCCGACGGCGACTCGTTCGAACCGCGGGACTCGGTCAAGGGCGACGTCGCCCGGATGCTCTTCTACATGGCGATCCGGTACGAGGGCGGCGACGGCTACCCGAACCTCGAGCTGAGCAACACGATCGGCACCTCGGCGCCGTACATCGGCAAGCTCTCGATCCTGCTCGCCTGGAGCGACGCCGACCCGGTGTCCTCAGCCGAGATGACGCGCAACGACAAGATCTACAACACCTGGCAGCACAACCGGAACCCGTTCATCGACCACCCCGAGTGGGCGCACGCCATCTGGGGCTGACCAGGGCCGGAGGGGCCCAGCCCAGGGTTCCGGGGTTTCGAGACGCTCGCTCCGCTCGCTCCTCAACCACCGCCCGGTGGTTGAGGCACCACTCCAGGGCGGGTCCGGTGGTTGAGGTGCGAGGCCGCGCCAGCGACCGAGCCTCGAAACCCCCGCACCAGTGCAGGGCGCCGCGTCCGGACCCGCACCGGGGTCAGAGCTTGGCGAGAGCCTCGTCCATGCCCTTCTTCGCGTCGTCCCCGAGCTTCTTGAGCGCCGGCGCGAAGAGCGGGGCGAGGAACTTCGCGACGCCGCTGAAGGCGAAGTCGGCGACATAGGTCACCTTCGTCCCACCGCCGTGGGCCCCGACGGTGATGGAGTCGGTGGCGTCGACGGTCTTGTTCGTGCCGTGCAGCACGATCCGCGTGGGCGCGGAGTACTCGATGACCTCGTAGGTCAGCTCCGTCTCGCGGCCCATGAACTTCGAGGTGTTGGCGTAGGTCGTCCCGACGCCACCGTCACCCGAGGTCCGGACCGTCTTCACGGTGCCGGGGTCCCACTCGGTCGTGTTGGTGAAGTCGCTGAGGTAGGCGAACACCCGGTCGGGGGGCGCGCTCGTCGTCACTTCGCGTTCGATCTTCATGCGTGGTCCACCTCACTGCTGAGCTCGAGGACGGTGGTCCCGCCCTCCTGTTCGATGACGTACGCCGGGTCGTCGCCACTTCCGCCGCGGGTGATCCCGGTGCCCACGTTCGAGCCCTCGCGGATCGCCATGACCTCCACCTTGACAGAGTGGTGGGCATGAGTGTGCTGCTGGAAGCCTCGGGTCCCACCCCTCCGGAGGAGGTCTGGGAGCGTTACTCCTCGCCCGCGCGGTGGCCCGAGTGGGCGCCGCAGATCCGCCGCGCCGCCCTCACCAGCCCGCTGCAGACCGGAGAGCACGGCACCGTCCACGGCCCCTGGCCGACCTGGGTGCCGGTGTGGATCCGCTCGGTCGATCCCGAGCGCCGTCACTGGTCGTGGCGGGTCGGCCTGGGCCTGCTCGGCCTGGTGATGGACCACGGCGTCGAGGCCACGGACGACGGGTCCCGCGCCTGGGTCCGCATCCACGCGCCCGGCGTGCTGGTCGCGCCTTACGCTCCGCTCGCCAAGCTGGCGCTGCGCCGCCTGGTCAGCTGAGCCCTTCGCCGATCCCTCGCGCGTACGCCGCCTGGCCGAGGTGCTGCAGACAGTCGCCGATCACGCTGGCCAGGCGTACGCCGGCCGTCACGGGCGGGTCCCAGCGCTGGTCGACGACGCGGTCGAGCTCGTCGCCGTCGACCCGGTCGAGGTAGGCCAGCGTCGCCTGGTGCACCTGCGCGTGGTACCCCGCGAGCAGCGCCGGGTCGTCGATCCGCACCGCGTCCACCTGGTCGCTGTCGTGGCCGTAGCCGGTGTCGCCGGCCTCGAACGGCAGGGCGAACCGCTCCCTCCAGTCGTCCCACACCTGGTCGTCGCCGGTGATCCCGGCGAGGTGGTCGTCCTGGACCCGGGCCAGGTGCCAGAGCAGCCACGACATCGAGTTGCCGCCGCCGGGTCGCGCGTCGAGCGTCGCGGCGTCGATGTCGGTGACGAGGCCGTCGTACAGGTCGTGGATCCGGGTGAGCTGGTCGACCAGCAAGTCCTTCGCGTCCATGGTCCGACCGTACGCTCGTGACATGACCGTCCACAGGTTCGCCTTCGACTCCTCCTACCGCCTCGCCGCCCTGCCCTTCGGCGTCACCCCGCGCACGGCGTACGTCGAGGTGGCCGACTCCCGTCTCCGCGTCCGCTTCGGCCCGTGGACCCTCGACACTCCCCTGACGAACATCAAGGACACGCAGATCACCGAGGGCTACTCCTTCGTCAAGTCCGCCGGCCCCGCGCACCTCTCGTTCTCCGACCGCGGAGTCACCTTCGCCACCAACCCGGGCCCGGGCCTCTGCGTGTGCTTCCACGAGCCGGTCAAGGCGATCGACTGGGTCGGCGTCCTCAAGCACCCGGGCGCGACGATGACCGTCGAGGACCCGGAGGCGTTGCGCGCCGAGCTCGCGAGTCAGGGCGTCTAGGTCACTGCGCGCGGGCGACGACCAGGCTCCGCCCGGTCTGGCTGACGAGGCGTACGTCGTCGAACCCGGTCGCCTCGAGCAGCGCGGTGTACTCGGCCAGGGTGCGCTCGCGCGCCCCGAAGTTCAGCAACATGGCCAGGTCGAGCAGGTGCAGCGGCGCGGTCTCCGGGAGGACGCCGTCGGACTCGTCCGGCACGACGGTCTCCACCACCACGACCCTGGCGCCCGGCGCCGCGGCCTCGCGGATCCGGCTCAGGATCTCCCGGCAGCGGTCGTCGTCCCAGTCGTGGAGGATGTTGCTGAGCAGGTAGGCGTCCCCGGTCGGCACGCCCGCGAAGAAGTCGCAGACCACCGCCTCGCACCGGTCGCTCACACCGTGCTCCTCGAAGACCGCGCCCGCCCCGCCGATCGTCGTCTCCTGGTCGGCGAGGATCCCGCGCGCCGTGGGGACCCCCGCGACCACCTGGGACAACAGCCGGCCGGTGCCGCCGCCGACGTCCACGACCGTCGTGGCGCCGGACGACTCCACCTCGGAGACGAGCAGCGCCACGGGGTCCCGGTCGCGGCTCCCCCGGGCCATCGCGGCGTCGAAGTACGTCCGCGCGTCCTCGTGCGTGCGCAGGTACTCCCAGAACGGCTGGCCGTTGGCCCGCTCGAAGGCCGGCTGCCCGGTCCGCACCGACTCGGGCAGCTCGCTCCAGGTCGCCAGGGTCCACGGGGCCGCCATCATCATGATCCCGCCCCAGTCGGAGCCGGGTACGTCGCTGCGCAGTCGCTGCCCGGCGGCCGTCAGTGTGTAGACGCCGTCGCGGTGGGTGACGAGCTCCAGGGCGGCGAGGGTCCGCAGAAGGCGGTCGAGCGTCGGGGCATGGGCTCCGACCCGCGGCGCGACCTGCTCCGCCGTACCTGGCTCGGCGAGAGCGTCGGCGAGCCGGAGCTCGGCCATCGCGCGGGCGGCGAGCGAGCGCCACGACCCGCGGATCAGGTCGGACATCACCTGCTCCGTGTGCTCGCTCCCACGGTCCGGCGGCTGCATGGGGGTCAGGTTCCTCCGCAGGCACAGCGGACGCAAGAGCGTCCGCGCCGGAGACGTCTGGTCCAGCTCGACCCGAACGGGTGACGGCGTCGCCAAACGCCTGAGGACGCCGCCCCGGTGCTGCGACACTGTGCGCGCCATGCCGCCCGAACCCACACCGAGAGCACCGCTCTCCGACCGGTTGACCCGCCTCGCGCGGGTCACCAGCGCGCTCGTGGGGGCGGAGACCGTCGAGGAGGTCTCGCAGACGGTGGTGAACCACGGCGCCGCCGCGGTCGGGGCCACGGTGTCGACCATGACACTGGTCAACCCGGACGGGGAGTCGGCGCGGCTGGTCGCGATCAACGGCGGGCGACCCGACGACCCCGAGGTGTGGAGCAACTTCCCCCTCACCGCCAAGGTGCCGTCCGCCGACGGCATCAGGCACGGGGTGCGGTTCATCGTCTCGGGCGAGGAGTTCGTCGAGCGGTACCCCGACGTCAAGGACCGCGGCATCCACTCGGCCGTCGTCCTGCCGCTGCGCAGCGGCAACGCGACGCTCGGCACGATCGTGCTCTCGTTCACCGAGGAGCGGGAGCTCGACCACGCCGAGATCGAGTTCCTCGACATCCTCGCCGACACCTGCGCGCAGAGCCTGGACCGGATCGCCGCCAAGCAGGAGGCCGCCCGGCAGAGCGCCAAGCTCGCCTTCCTCGCGAGAACAGCCGACGAGCTGAGCAGCCTGGACTACGAGACGACCCTGGCCAACGTCGCCCGCCTCGCGGTGCCGACGTTCGCCGACTGGAGCGCGATCGACCTGGTCGACGACGGGAAGCTCCGCAGGCTCGCGGTGGCGCACGTGGACCCGGCCAAGGTGCGGCTGGCGCAGGACCTGGCCGACCGCTACCCCGCCGACCCGGGCGCACCGCAAGGCCCCTGGAACGTCATGCGCACGGGACGCAGCGAGCTGATCCCGGAGCTCACCGACGAGCTGCTGGTGGCCAGCGCCGTCGACGACGCGCAGCTCGAGATCACCCGCGCGCTGCAGCTCACGCAGCGTCATCATCGTCCCGCTCGTCGCCCGCGGGCGCGTGCTGGGCGTCCTCACCTGGGTGACGGCGGAGTCCGGGCGGCACTTCACCGAGGACGACCTCGAGCTCGCGGAGGCCGTGGCCAAGCGCGCCGCGGTGTCGATCGACAACTCCGACCTGCACAGCCAGACGATGGCGGCGTCGGTGCAGCTCCAGGAGGCCGTGCTCCCGCAGACGCTGCACGCCTCGGCCGGCTGGGAGATCGCACACCTCTACAGCCCGTCGGGCCGGACCGAGGTCGGCGGGGACTTCTACGACGTGCTGGAGCTCGACGGGGATCGCCTGGTCCTGTTCGTCGGGGACGTCATGGGCCGCGGGGTCGAGGCGGCCGCCGCGATGGCCCAGACCCGCGCCGCCGTCCGTGCGTACGCCGTCCTCGACCCGGACCCCGCCGTCGTGCTCACCCGGCTGGACCAGATGTACGCGCACTTCGACTCCGAACAGCTGGTGACGCTGCTGTACGCCGTGGCCGACCCCCGGCGCGGCCAGCTGCTGGTGGGCAACGCGGGGCACCCGCCGCCGCTGCTCCTGCACCCCGACGGCGAGGTCACCCAGCTCCCGTTCGCCGAGGGCGCTCCGCTGGGCGTGGGCGGCTTCCCCCGCGACCGGGTCGTGGTGCCGTTCGCGGCCGGCGACACGGTCGTCGCCTTCACCGACGGGCTGATCGAGCGGCGGCGCGAGGACATCACGGACGGCCAGGCGCGGCTGGTGCAGGCCCTGGCCCGGCTCGGCGGGGAAGAGCCTGACGCGTGCGCTCCCGGCGCTGGTCGACGCCGTGTCCGACCCCTCCCGCGACGACGACGTCGCGGTGCTCGCCGCACGTCGCACCGTCTGAGCCTCAGCGGTCGGGCGCGCTCAGCTGCGCCAGCTCCTGCCACCACGAGAGGCGGTCGGGTCGGCCGTCGTAGTCGCGTCGTCGGTTGGCCCCGCTCGTGCCCGGCAGGACGAACACCTGCGTGCCGGCGATGTCCCAGTCGGCCACCCCGAGGCCGGGCTTGCGGTGCCCGAGCGCCCGGGCGGCGTACGCCGCGGTGCCCTTGGCCGTGAACGCGAGCCACTGCGGACGCCACCGCTCGACGTCGGCGACGAGCCGGTCGATCTCGACCCATCCCTTGTTCGTCTCGTGGTCCCAGTGCCCGACGAGGTCGGTCAGCCCCAGGCCGTGCTCGGTGATCCGGTGGTCCTCCTCGGGCCGGAGCCGCTGCGGGGTCAGGCCGGAGGAGTGCAGGCACTCCCAGAAGTTGTTGCCGGGTGAGGCGTAGTAGTGGTCGCGGTGCTTGTGGCTCTCGGCACCGGCCATGCCGCAGAAGACGATGGCCGGGTCGGGGGGCACGAGGGCCGGGATGACCTCCATGCCGCGAGCCTGCCACGCGGCTGGGACGTCAGCCGACGGCCTCCGACGAGGCGGACTCGAGGTCGAGGACGAACCACACGATGAAGCCCAGCCCGTCGCGCTCGGAGCCCCACCGGTCGACCAGGGCCTCGACGAGCTGGAGGCCGCGGCCGAACACGACCAGGAGGTCGTCGTCGACCGACGTCGCCTCGTTGACCGTCGCCGGCTCGCGCTGGCCGCGGTCGCGTACGGCGACGGTCAGGAGCCGGTCGTCGAAGGTGACGCGGAGCTCGAAGGTGCCGTCCGAGTGCAGCAGGGCGTTGGTGGCCAGCTCGGACAGGCACAGCTCGGCGGTGTCGAAGATGTCGGCCGGGACCACCGCGGTGGCGAAGAAGTCGCGCAGGAACCGTCTCGCCCGCCCGACCGACCGCGGGTCGTCGGGCAGCACGAGGCGCGCGGCGCGTTCGGCGACGTCGGCCGCGCCGGCGAAGGCGTCCGCCACCTGCCCCGACCCTTGCCCGCGCACCCGGCGTACGGCGTCCGCGGCGTGCCGGGCCACCGAGTCGAGCAGCCGTCGACCGCTTCCGCGCGGCTGCCAGGCGTGCTCGAGGAAGACGATGAGCCCGCCGATCGGCGAGCCCGGGCTGGGCAGCGGCACGACCGCGAACCCCTGGACCTCGTCGGGCTGTCCGGCCACGAACTCCTGGTACCGGCGGTCCATCCCGGACCGGCCGGCGATGATCGCGTCACCGGTCCGTACGACGGTGGTCAGCGGCACGTCCTCGTACGCGTCGATGTGGCACCACGTCACGTCCTCGTCGGTGACCGTGTCGGTGGTCGTGAACCGCAGTCGCCGGCCGGCGCCTTCGCTCAGCGCCAGACCGACCCTCGCCACCCCCGGGAGCTCCGCCAGGCCGGACAGCAGCCGCCGGGCGACGTCGTCGAGGTCGCGTGCCTGCATGAGAGCAACACCGAGCCGCGCGACATGGTCGGACGGCTCGCCGGGTTCGCTCGCGAGATGGAGCGGGGCTCCGCGCACGGACCACAGCGTACGACGTCAGCGCCGCGTCGTCGGCGCCGAACGCGCGCCGGTCAGGCGGGGCGCAGCTTCTTCAGCTGGGAGCGCCAGTTGCGGCGGTTGGTCTCGGCGAGCCAGTCGTTGGGCAGCGACAGCCGGACGACGCGGTGCCAGGCGCTGGCGACCTGCGGGACCAGCGGGCGCTCGTTGTAGGCGAGGCCGTACTTCTCGAACAGTCCCTTCACCCGCGGGGCGATCTCGGAGTACCGCCGGCTCGGCAGGTCGGGGAAGATGTGGTGCTCGATCTGGTGGGACAGGTGGCCGCTCATCAGGTGGAGGGCCGGCGGGCCGCTGATGTTGGCCGAGCCCAGCATCTGGCGGACGTACCACTGGCCTCGGGTCTCGTCCTCGTCGAGCTCCTCGAGCTCGAAGACGGAGACGCCCTCGGGGAAGTGGCCGCACATGATGATCGAGTGGCTCCACAGGTTTCGGGTCAGGTTGGCGGTCGCGTTGGCCGCCAGCGTCGACCTCCACGCGCGGCCTGACAGCAGCGGCCAGGCGACGTAGTCCTTGAGGACCTGCTGGCCGGCCTTGCGCAGCGTCTGCTTGGCCTCGACCTTCTTCTCCGGGGACATGTCGCGCTTCTCCCGCAGGTGCTCCCCCAGGTCGAGGTCGTACATCGCGATGCCCCACTCGAAGATGCACGCGGTGACGAAGTTCCACACCGGCTGCACCAGGTAGCGCGGCTTCCACTCCTGGCCCTCGTCGACCCGCATGATCCCGTAGCCGAGGTCGTTGTCCCAGCCGAGGATGTTCGTGTACCGGTGGTGCACCTGGTTGTGCGCCCGCTTCCACTGCTCCGGCGGGGACGCGTGGTCCCAGTTCCACGTCGTGGAGTGGATCTTCGGGTCCCGCATCCAGTCCCACTGCCCGTGCAGGACGTTGTGCCCGATCTCCATGTTGTCGAGGATCTTCGCCGTCGCCAGCGCAGCGGTGCCCAGCACACGCGCCTTCTTGTTGCGGCTGCCCAGCAGCAGGACCCGGCCCGCCAGCTCCAGGCTCCGCTGGACCTTGATCACCCGCCGGATGTACGCCGCATCGACCTCGCCCCGGCTGTCGAGCACGTCCTGCCGGATCGCCTCCAGCTCCTGCCCGAGCTGCTCGACCTGCTCGGGTGTGAGGCCGTGGGTGAGCGTGTCGTCGCTCGCCTGAACCATCTCGTCGGGGCGCTCCAGCGTCGAGGTCATCTCCCCCATCCTGCCTCGTGCCGCCTGACGGACGCCTCACCCCGTCGGCTCAGCGCCGTCAGCCACTGAGACGCGCGTCACAGCACATGACTCCCCGTGACGTGGCTCGTTGGACAGGTGACAGGGAGGAGGGCCCTCGTGCCGGACAGACGCATCTTCAACACCGTCGTCAGCGGCCGGGTCACGCCCCTTCTCGTCCTGACACTCGCCTTGTCGGCGGTGTTCCTGGCCTCCGGCTGCGGGGCAGATGACCGCGGCACGCACGCCGGGAGGCTTCCCGCCCACGTCAAGGTGAATCTCAACAAGCTCGTCGCCTCGACCACCAAGGCCACCATCCGCCGCGCACCCAGGGACGGCGAGCCGCAGGGAACGACCCAGGGCGACGTGGTGCACCCCAGACGCACAGCCCCGGTCTTCGCCGAGCCGGCGCGGCGTCCCTTCGCCAAGGTCACGCCGAAGCAGCTCGGCGACACCTGGCTCCCGGTGGTGGATCGTCGCGACGGATGGCTGAAGGTGCTCCTGCCGTCGCGGCCCAACGGGTCCGTCGGGTGGCTCGAGGCCGACAAGGTCGAGCGGGCGCACACGCCGTACCTCATTCGGGTGCACCTGGGCTCGCGCGAGCTGGAGCTCTTCAAGGACGGCCGCCCGGTGGGCTCCTGGTCCGTCGCCGTGGGTGCGTCGGGGACGCCGACCCCCACCGGCCGCACGTTCCTCCTCGGCTCGATCGTGGACGACAACGCGTCGTACTCGCCGGTGATCCTGCCGCTCGGCACGCACAGCGACACCTTGGACACCTACGGCGGGGGCCCCGGGACGGTGGCCCTGCACGGATGGCCGGACGCAGCCGTCTTCGGCAACGCCGTCAGCCACGGCTGCATCCGCGTCCCCGCCGAGGCACTTGGACACCTGACCGAGGTGCCGCTCGGCACCTTGGTGCTGATCGACGACAACTGACGGGCACGACTGTGAACACCACCGGAGGAGAGAACATGAAGCTGCGAGTCAAGGCAGGCATCACCGCACTGGCCCTGGTGACGGCCGCCACCATGGCGTTGGGTGTTTCGAGCGCCAGCGGCACCCACCAGGCGAGCTCGAGCGCCTACGGAGCCTCCCTCGGCGGGTCGCCGGGCCAGCCGGAGGCGAAGTATCCCGAGGGCCCGAGGTCGGGCGGCGGCGCACTCCCCGACCAGCTCGGCCCGCTCGCGGCCGGTGGCGTGCTCACGGTGACCGCGGACAACGACCACGCCACCGCGAAGATCACCGACCTGACCCTGGGGGCGGCTGCCGCTGACCTCCCGCAGGAGCTCAAGGATGGGATCGCGCAGCTGACGGCTGCCTGTCAGGTCTTCGACCAGGCTGGTGACGCGGACCAGGCGATCGACCCGCTCAACGACGCCATCGACCAGATCCCCGGAGGGATCGGCACCGTCGTCGACCTCCCGACCGCCGAGGACGCGAGCGCCTTCTGCAACGCGCTCCTCGACGCCGACATCCTCAGCCTCGCCAAGGTCGGGACGCTCCTGACCGAGTGCACCGGCCAGACCGGCACCGTGACGTTGAGCGACGTCGAGGTCCTCGGAGCGGAGCAGCCCGTGCTGGCCGGCAAGGTGGCACCCGAGACGTCGCTGCTGCCGGAGGAGCTGGCACCCGTCGCCACCATCACGCTGAACCACCAGGTGAGCAGTGGCGACAAGGTCACCGTCCAGGGGCTGAGGGTCGAGGTCGGCGGTCAGGAGGTCGCCGTCCTGGCGTCCACCACCTGCGGCGGCCCGATCGAGGTCAAGGGCGAGCAGTCCCCGGCCGCACCCAAGCCCAAGCCGGTGCAGGCCAACGCGCCGGTGACCGGCTGACCTCAGACGCGGACCAGCGCCAGGTTGGGGACGAAGGCCCCGATGTCGCCGACGGCACTCGCGCTCACACTGCGATCGTCACCACATCAGGGTCGATCGCGCGCAGGTCGTCCGGATCAGAGGTCAGCACCACCTGCCGGTGGACACGGGCGTGCAGCACGACGTGGACATCCACCACGTCGGAGTGCCCCGAGACGCCGCAGAGGTGGCCAACCGCGCGAGCCGTGGCGCCGTCGTACGCCGGGATCTCGACCTCATCGGCTGCCAGCAGCTGAGCGACCACCGCTTGACGGGGACCACCACGCCACGACTGCGCCACCACCTCGGGCACGACATGGATCCGAGCCCGGCTCTCGAATGCGCGACGCAGGTGACCGCGCACCTTGGGATCGCCGCGCTCCAGCGCGATCAGCGCGCCCGCGTCGAGCGAGAGATCGGTCATCGCTCGGCGACGGCGGCCAGCTCGCGATCCACCACGTCCATCACGTCCTCGCTGACCGGACCGTGCAAACGGTCGAGCTCATCGAGGAGCTCACCCAAGGAGGACCGACGAACCTTGTCGGCCATGGCGTCGGCGACGTACGCCGACACCGAAGGCGCTCGCCCGTCCTGCACAGCAGAGCGGGCGGCCTCGACCAGCTCGTCCGGCAGGCTGACGGCGATCTTGGTGGTCATACCAGAATCATACCGCTGGTCAGGCTGCACGGCTGCCTCAACCCATCCGTCATGTCCGTCGGTTGAAACGGACGCTGCCGTCGGGCAACCGCGTGTGGTCGTAGCCGGGATCGTGGATGCGATGGTGGTGGAAGGAGCAGAGCGGATCGGCGTGGGCGAGGTCCGTGCGGCCGCCGCGGTGCCAAGGATCTCGGTGGTGGAGCTCGCACCAGGCGAAGGGCCGCTCGCACCCCTCGGCCACGCAGGACGAGTGGCGCATCCCGAGCGCCACCCGCTGGCCGTTGGAGAACAGCCGACGAGTGCGACCTAGGTCGAGCGGCACCGAGGCACCATCCAGGACCGTGGGGACCAGACCAGCGCTGCAGGCCAGTCGACGCGCGTCGCCGGCGGTGATGTCCTCGCCGGTGTTGCACCCAGCTGCCCGCAGGCCGCCGAGGAGTCCCTCGAGGTCGAGGGTGACGACCACGGTGGCCGCCACGTTGCTGTGCAGGTGATCGGTGGGCAGGTGCTCCAGCAGCTCGACGAACGCCACCCCCCTTTCGTGCGCCCAGTCCTTGCGAAGCCCCTGCGGGCCGGCCTGTGCCTCGCTCGCTCCGAGGCGGCCGCGTCGGGGAGCGGTCATGGCGTCCAGGACGCGCTCGAGGATGTGCCCGGCGAGCGCCGGGACCGTGAAGTGCCCACTCACGGTGCCGTCGTGGCTGTCGTGCAGGGAAAGTCTTGTCTTGGCGCGGGCGGCTGCCTCCTCGTCCCGCAGGACCGCGTCCTGGTGGGCGTCGACCTTGGCAGCATCGACCTCCACGACGGCCAGGGCACGTCGGGCGGCCTTGCGCAGGGATGCGGGATCGACCTGACGCGCCTTCTCAACCAGCGCGTCCTCGACCGCGACGACGTCCCCGATCGACAGGGACGTTGGCAGCTTCGCCTTGGCGTCGGTGATCACCCGCGCGTGTTCACCGGAGATGTCACCACGAGCGAAGGCGGCTGCGGTCGCAGTCGGAGCGGCTGTCTGGTCGTAGAGCTCGGCGGCCAGCTTGGTGGTGCGCGCCGCCGTGGCGTGCTCCGAGGTGGTGTGCTTCGCCAGCCACGCCGCCGTACCCGACATGCCTGTCAGCGTCGCTGACTGAGCGCGATGGGCGGCAGCCACCAGTTGCAGCTTGACCGCCTCGATCCGCCGAGCCGCTCGATCCCACTCCGTCACGGCTGCGGTGTAGTCGCTGGCTTCCAGCGGTGCCGTCACGTCGAGGGAGTCCAGCAGCTCGTGAATCTCGCGCACCCCAGCGACCGCCGGGTGCCCAGCGTCCGGGTGAAGGTCGAGAAGTGCGGTCATCGTGAGTTGACTTTATCGAACACCTGTTCGAATAGTCAAGAGGGCGAGCGCGCAACTGTGAAATCACATCTCAGCCGGTCAGGTGGGGGCTGCCGCCGCCGACGCGGAGCCCGGTGCAGCGGTGGCTGCTCGCTGGCGCCCCGGTGCAGGCCCACGCGCCGGTGACCGGCTGACCTCAGACGCCGATGTCCTCGTTCCACAGCTCGGGCTGTGCGGCGATGAAGTCGCGCATCATCGCGATGCACTCCTCGGAGTCGACCACGACCACCTCGACCCCACGGGACCGGAGCAGGTCCTCGGCACCCATGAAGGTCTGGTTCTCGCCCACGACCACCCGCGGGATGCCGTAGAGCAGGATCGCGCCGGTGCACATGTCGCACGGCGACAGGGTGGTGGCCATCGTGGATGCGGCGTACGTCGAGGCGGGGAGGCGGCCGATGTTCTCCAGGCAGTCGGTCTCGCCGTGGCGGGTGGGCGAGCCGAGCTGGACGCGTTTGTTGTGGCCCGTCCCCAGCAGCACGCCGTCGTGGGCGAGCGCGGCGCCGATCGGGATGCCGCCCTCGCCGAGGCCCACACGGGCCTCCTGGATGGCGACGGCGAGCAGCTCTTCGTCTGACATCGGCATGGCAGTAGTCCTTCCTGGACGGGAGTGCCGCGGCTAGCCGCGGCGGTGAGCCTTCAAGTACGAGGCGGGGTAGTGGACCGACTTGCCGAGGACGGCGAGCGCGAGGATGACGGCGAGGTACGGCAGCGCGAGCATGACCTCGCGCGGCACGCTGGAGAACGCGGAGGTGATCGCGAGCTGCAGCTGGAGCGCGTCCGTGAGGGCGAACAGCAGCGCCCCGCCGACGGCCGGCCAGACCCGCCACTGCGCGAAGATCACCAGCGCGATGCACACCCACCCGCGGCCGTTGACGATGTCGAGGGTGTAGCTGCCGAGGATGGCGAGGGTGAGGAACGACCCGCCAACCGCCATCAGGGCAGAGCCGACGGCCAGCGCCAGGTAGCGGACGCCGTTGACGTTGATGCCGGCGACGTCGGCGGCCTCGAAGCTCTCCCCCACCGCGTGCAGCCGCAGACCGAGGCCGGTCGCGCGCAGCAGCCACCAGGCGAGGGGCGCGAGCACGAGGAAGGCGACGTACGTCATCCAGTGCTGCTGGAGGATCGAGGTGCCCTTGAACCACACGTGGAACTGGTGCGCGAGCTGCGGGCGCTCCCCGTCGCCGTACGCGACCCGGAAGGCGAACTCGCACGCCGCGATCAGCAGCAGGGTGAGACCGAGGCCGGAGACGTGCTGGTTGAGCCCGAGGGTGACCACGAAGAACCCGAGCAGCAGCCCGGCCACGACGCCGGCCACGGCCGCGGCGAGCAGCCCGAGCCACGGCGACCCGGTCGCGTGCGCGACGACGAAGCCGACGAACGCGCCGAGCACCATGGTGCCCTCGATGCCGAGGTCGAGGATGCCGGTGCGCTCGATGATCAGCTCGCCGACCGCCGCCCAGACGAGGGGCGTGGCGATGAGGAGGGCCGCGGTGAGCAGCGCGAGGACGTTCACGTACGCCGCCTCCCCCACGCGATCCGGTAGCGCCGGAGGCTGAACGCAGCCAGCACCATGAGCAGGAGGAGCGACGCGAAGACCGCGCCGAGCTGGGTCGGGACCTGCAGGGCCAGCGAGACGTTCTGCGCGCCGACGGAGATGTCGCCGAGCAACAGCGCGACGAGCAGGACGCCGAGCGCGGCCAGTCCGCCGAGGGTGGCGACGATGACGCCGGTGTAGCCGTAGTTGTCGCTGATGCCCTGGACCAGCTGGTGCTGGACGGCCATCACCTGCACCGCTCCACCGAGGCCGGCCATCGCGCCCGAGACGAGGGCGACCCGGAACTGCAGGCGGCGTACCGGGATGCCGCTGAACTCCGCGGTCTCCGGCGCCTGGCCGCAGGCGGCGATCCGCAGCCCGAGCGAGCTGCGGGCCAGGACGAACCAGGTCGCCGCGATCAGCGCGAGCCCGATCACCAGGCCCCAGTGGGCCCGGCTGCCGGACCACAGCTCGGGCAGGTCGAAGCCGGAGCCGAGCCGGTCGCTGTCGGTGAACCCGGTCTCGGAGTTGCGCCACGGACCGTTGAGCAGGCCCTGGACGACGAGCAGGGCGACGGGGTTGAGCAGCAGGGTGGTCACGACCTCGTCGATCCCGCGGGTGCGCTTCAGCCAGGCCGGGACCAGCGCCCAGAGCGCGCCGCCGACGGCGCCCGCGACCACGCCGAGCGGGAGGGCGACCACGGCGGGGAGGCCGGTGAAGTTGATGCCGACCGCGGTGACCGCGACCGCGCCGGCGAGGAACTGCCCCTCCGCCCCGATGTTCCAGTAGCCGGCCCGGAAGGCGATCGCGACCGCGATGCCGGTGAACAGCAGGGGCGTCGCGGCCAGCAGCACCTCCTGGATCCCGCCCTGGCTGGAGAGCGGGCGGACCAGGTAGCGCTCGAACGCCGCCGGCGGGTTGGCGCCGGCCAGGCGGATGGGCAGCGCGGTGAGCGCCAGGGTGGCGACCACGGCTGCCAGGGCGGCGGCGGGGGCGATCCAGCGGGGTTCGCGGCCGCGGAGGACGAAGCGGATCATGCGACCGCCTGACCCGTCATCAGGAGCCCGAGCCGGTCGTTGGTCGCGTCGGCGGCCGACACCTCGCCGACCAGCCGGCCGCCGAGGAGCACGACGATCCGGTCGGACAGCGCCCGGAGCTCGTCGAGGTCCTCGGAGATCAGCAGGACGCCGGCGCCGGCGGCGCGCAGCTCGGTGAGCTGCTGGTGCACGTAGCGGTAGGCGCCGACGTCGAGGCCGCGGGTGGGCTGCGCGGCCACGAGGGCCCGCGGCGCGCGGTGGAGGGTCCGGGCCAGGAGGACCTTCTGGATGTTGCCGCCCGAGAGGGTCCCCACCGGCGTGGTCGGGGTCGCCTTGATCTCGAACCGGTCGATCATCGCCTCCGCGTGCCGGCGTACGGCGGCCCGGTCCAGCAGCCCGCGCCGGGTGAAGGAGCCGAGGTCCTCCAGGACGAGGTTCTGCTCCACGGTGAGGTGGGCGACGACGCTGCCGCGGCGGTCCTCGGTGAGCCGCCCAAGGCCGGCGGCGAGCCGGTCGGCCACCGGCAGCGCGGTGATGTCCCGGCCGGCGACCTCGATCGCCCCCTCGGTGACGGGCCGGCGGCCGCACAGGGCGTCGACCAGCTCGGTCTGGCCGTTGCCGCTGATGCCGGCGACGCCGACGATCTCCCCTTCGGCCACGTCGAGCGTGAGGCCGTCGAGCGTCCGCCGGCCGTCGCGGACGACGACGAGGTCGCGGATCCCGAGCACCCGCTCACCGGTGGTCGCTCCGCCCGCTGCGGTCTCGGTGACGCCGAGGCCGACGGCGGCCGCCGCCTCGGCGTCCGTGACCTCCGCGACGCCCATCATCAGGTTGGCCAGCTCGGTCGGCGTGACGTCCGACGTACGACGCTCCCCCACCAGCCGGCCTCGCCGCAGTACGACGACCCGGTCGGAGATCTCCGCGACCTCCTTGAGCTTGTGGGAGACCAGGAGCACCCCCATGCCCGACTCCTGGAGCCGGCGGATCGTGGCGAACAGCGCCCGGATGTCCTGCGGGGTCAGCACCGCCGTGGGCTCGTCGAGGATCAGCACCCGGCAGTCGTGGACGAGCGCCTTGACGATCTCGACGCGCTGCCGCTCGCCGATCGAGAGGCTGCCGGCCAGCCGGTCCGGGTCGAGGTGGACGCCGATGCGCTCCATCGCCGCCTCGAGCCGGGTCCGCAGCTCGCTCCGGTCGACCCGACCCCAGCCGATCGAGGACAGCGCGCAGTTCTCCGCGACCGTCATCGTGTCGACCAGGGAGAACTCCTGGGTGACCATGCCGATCCCGGCGCGCATCGCGTCGCGCGGGGACCCCAGCTCCAGCGTCCGCCCGTCCATCCGGACGGTGCCGGCGTCGGGGCGCAGCAGGCCGTAGACGACCTTCATCAGGGTGGACTTGCCGGCGCCGTTCTCGCCGAGCATCGCCACGACCTCGCCGGGTCCCACCGTGAGGCCCACGTCCTCGTTCGCCACGAGGTCACCGAACCGCTTGGTGATCCCGTCCAGCTCGAGGAGAACCGAAGCAGCGGCCATTACTTCGCCGTGACAGAGCCCTTGGGCGCGGCCTCGTCGACCTTCACCTCGAAGTCGCCGCTCTCGATCTCCTGCTTCTTGGCCATCACCTTGTCCATCAGGTCCTGCGGCACGCCGCCGGTGATGTCGGTGTTGACGTCGGCGATGTTGGAGCCGCCGTTCTTCATGAAGGAGTACTCACCCAGGTCGACCGCCTCCGGGCCGCCCTCGGTCTGCTTGACGATCGCGTCGATGGTGGGGCGCATGTCCCACAGCAGGGAGGTGACGACGCTGTCCGGGGCCTCGTCGCTCTGGTCGACCATCATCCCGATCGAGGGGATGCCGGCGTCGTGGGCGGCGGCGATGACGCCGTCGCGCTCGGCGAAGAGGACGTCGGCGTTCGCGTCGATCTGGGCGCTGGCGGCCTGCTTGGCGGCGGCCGGGTCGAAGAAGGAGTTGATGAACGACACCTTCACGGTGGCGTCGGGGTTCTCCGCCTGGACGCCCTCGATGAAGCCGTTGACGATCCGGTTGACCTCGGGGATCGGCATGGCGCCGACCACGCCGATGGTGTTGGTCTTGGTCAGCCCGCCGGCGAGCATGCCCGCGAGGTAGGCCGGGTCCTGCATCCAGTTGTCGAAGACGCTGAGGTTCGGCTCCTGCGGACCCTCGCCCGAGCCGAACGCGAAGACGATGTCGGGGTAGTCCTTGGCGACCGCGCGTACGGCGTCCTCGGCGGCGAAGGCGTCACCGACGATCGCGTCGGGGTGCTCGTTCTCGGCGATGTCGCGCAGCGCGCGCTCCATCTTGTCGCTGGTGGCGACGTTGTCGACGTGCTTGTACTGGATGTCGCCGTCGTCGGCCGCGGCGGTCAGCGCCGTGTGGATGGCGCCGTCCCACGGCTCCTCCAGGGGCGTGGCGAAGACGCCGTACACGAGCGGGGCGTCGGCGTTGGAGCCGGACGACTTGTCGGTCTCGTTCCCGGTCGTCCCGCCGCACGCGGCAAGCGTGGCGGCGGCGAACCCGAGGACGACCGAGACGGCAAGGGGGCGGGATGAGAAGCGCATGGCGCGACCTCCGGGGGCTTGGGGTCAGTGGATGTAGTGCACCTCACATCCTGGCGTCTCCGACAGGGACAGACCGTCAAATCTGACTACTGACATGCGGACACTTCGTCCGCCATGCTCGCGCCATGCCCTTCACCGTCGCCGACCTGCTCGCGCTGCCGATCATGGCGGCGGCGCGCCCGGAGGTCGTGGCCGGTACGGCGCTCGACGCCCGCCCGGTGCGCTGGGTGCACACCTCGGAGATCTACGACATCGCGCCGCTGCTCAAGGGCGGTGAGGTGCTGATGACGACCGGGCTCGGTCTGGTCGGCTCCTCGCCGCAGGCGCGGGCCGACTACGTCCGCTCGCTGGCCCAGCGCGGGGTCGCGGCGCTGATGATGGAGCTGGGCCGCACCTTCACCAGCCTCCCGCTCACGATGGTGGAGGCGGCCCGCGAGACCGGCTTCCCGCTGGTCGCGCTGCACGGGGTGGTGCCGTTCATCGACGTCACCGAGCACGTGCACCCGCTGCTGCTCTCCGAGCCGGCCGGCGACGCTGTCTCTCTCGGCTCGGCCGGCGGACGAGCTGCTCACCGGGCTCGCGGCCGGGACGCTGTCCTCCTCGGAGATCACCTCGGCCGCCCACGTGGCCGGGATCTCGCCCTCCCCGGCCGAGCGCGCGCTGGCCCTGGTCGTGCGGCTCACCACCCACACGCCGGGCGCGAACGGCGCGACGGCGGTGCGGGAGGTGGTGCGCCAGCGGCTCGGCCGCGCGCTGGTCGCCCCGGTCGGCCGCAGCCTGCTGGTCGTCGCCAGCGTCCGGTCGTCGGTGCACACGTCGCTCCGCTCCTCCCTCCACGACCTGGTCGACGCCCTGGACGCCGAGCTCGCCGCCACCGTCGGCGGCCACGTCCTGCACGTCACCTCCGCCGGCGTCGTCGACGACCTCGCCGGCCTGGCCCGCGCCGTCCCCGTCACCCTCGAGGCCGCCGACCTCGGCGACTCCCTCGGCCTCGGCTCCCGGGTGCTGCTCACCCACGACCTCGGCGTCTACCACGTCCTCTCCTCCGTCGTCGGCGACGCCGAGCTCGAACGCTTCGTCGCCGAACAGCTCGGCCCGCTCCTCGACCGCGACGCCCACGCCGGCTCTGATCTCGTCCAGACCCTCGACGCCTACCTCGAGGCCGGCCTCTCCAAGACCGCCGCAGCCGCCGCCCTCGGCGTACGCCGCCAGACCCTCTACTCCCGCCTCGACCAGATCTCCCGCTGCCTCGGCGGCCTCGACCTCAGTGATCGGCGCCGGCGTACGGCGCTGGACCTGGCGCTGGTCGCCTGGCGGCTCAGGACAACTGCGGGAAGTTCACGAGCAACGCGCCTACCGGCCGGGGTGGACTAGCCCCTCGGGCATGCGTCGCGGTTCCTACTCGCACATCTCACACGCCCCCGTGAGCGATCTCTGGACATGGTGGATCGGACAGATATCTCCTTGTCCCCTGCGCGCATCCGGAAGACCCCGGTTCCATGAGCCGCGTTGAGCGGCGCGCTCAAGGGCCTGGTTGAACAGATCGACCGCGAGCATGCGACGTGAGGGGTCATCCGCGTCCTCAGCCGAGATCCGGACGATCCCAGTTGCGGCGCTTCGCTGGCCGAAGGACAGGCCCTGCCGATCTGCGATCTTCCGAGCCTCATCGTGGTCGAAGAACAAAGACAGGACGGATGTGCCGACCCGTCCAGCTGCGTAGCCGTCCGGCTCCACCGCCAGAAGCAGCTGTTTCGTCTCCATCGTGGGCGGCTCGAGGGCTCTGAACTCAGCGATTTCCCGCACCAGGTCCACAAGACGCTGGTCGACGCCGCGCTTGTTCAGTAGGTCGACCCAGTCGCTCGCGCGCATGACACGCAACTCCTTTCAACTGATGGGGCCGTCAACTGACGATGCGACGGATGAAGAAGTAGGAAATTCCGGCTGAGGCGACCATCAGCAGGATCATGATTTCGAAGCCCATCCAGCTGCCCCCGCCGGGAAGCGCCGTGTTGGCGCCATACAGCCCGGCCACGAACGTCGGCACGAGGATCAGGCCGGTGATCTTGCCCAAGTACCCCTGAAGTCGTTCAGCTGACTCTTGTTGCTGCGCCTGGCTGTGAATCATCAGCAGATCCATGTCTGCCCGAATTTCATCCAAGAGCAGCTCCAGTTTGTGGCTGGCTGCAGTGACTGAGTCACCAAGACGGTGCGCCTGCCCGGAGCTGGCGTCTTCTTCACGTTTGACTTGAGCAGGACCCGAGGGCGTGACGAACCAGGTCTTGTTGGGCATCTCTTCCCGTGCAAGTTGCAGAGCGTTGACATTTCGGGAGAATTCGCCGACCAGCGAAAGGAAGCTGCTGATTTCCCGCGCGGCTCCTCTCAACAGATCCCGAGGGTCCTTGCCTTCTCGCGACTGTTCGCCCTCGATCCCCCCCAGGGATTGGAAGAATTCCCCCTCCCAATCGGAGATCCAGCGCTGCAACATTCGAAGCGATGCCCCGTAGGTCGCGACAAGCGATCGAGCGAAGTAGGTCGCCAAGTCACTGGAATCTTTGAAGCTCCCCGGTCTCCCTTCCTCAACAGGGTCGTTGAGCCAGCGATGAGCCACGTGGGCGACGAAAGGAGCGCGCAACAGACCAGGTGAGACCTTGTCCTTGCCACCCCCCACCAGGATGCGGCCAGGGTGCCAGCAGGTCACCATCCACCCGGGTCCGACGAGCAGTTCGACCATCTGGGTCAGCAGCTGCTCGTCGACGCCGTCGTACTGGTCATCCTCGTCGGGAACCTCGCGGGCGATCAGCGCCGGTATCGACACTGTCCGAACGCCAAGTCGTTCGTCACCGTAAGTCTCTGCTTTGGGGTGGGGATCAGCGGTCAGAAGATCCCTGACCATCACCGTCTTCAACTCTGGACAGTAGGGCTGGAGCAAGTCCAGGAGCCGGCCGACTGACTCCTCGCTCGGGTCGATCCCGCTCGGGTCCACGTCGAACCACAGCAGTTCCCCCTCTGCGAGGCCCGATTCTCTCCACTGGCTGCCCGCTTCCCAGATCGGCTCCGCTCCCTGCTGCCACCGGGTGAGTCGCACGGATGCCTCACCAGAGGAGCCAGCCAGGAGCGTCTCAGTCTCGCCGCCCTCCAAGACCACTTCGACAGCATCGCGCCGCGATATGTGTTCGCGCGGCGAAAGCAGTTGAAGACCTTCGCCTTCCAATGCCTCCAGCAGGTCACCGATGTCGGTGTGGACTCGAGGGGAGGAGAACGCGTGGAGCAGCGACGACACCTTGGCGAACCCGCGTCCGGGCGGCCTGCCGCGCAGCTCGTCGGCAATCTGGCGGGCGGCTCGGGTTCGCCACTCAGACGGACTCAGATCAGAAGTCATGCTGACATAGTGCGAAGAATCTGCCAACTTTGTCTTGCCATCGGTCGAAAGGCGGACTCCAAGTTGTTCGATCGCCTCGAATCGACCAAAGGAACGCGCCGGCGTACAGGGCGCGGAGCGACGGGCCCAAACTGTCGGCGACCGGATTCGCTATCCGGTCGCTCGTGCGCCACCACCGGTCACTTGTAGTTCCGCTCGAGATGTTTGACAACCCGATCTAGCACACAGCGGAGTAATGCGGACGTGCGGTCGTGACGTCGTTGCTGGCGACGATCCGATAGGCCCGGAGGTTGCCGCAGACAACAAGAACACGGTGGTCGTGGGCATCTTGGAATCGCTCATCAAGTCAGAGTCCCACCTCTCTGACAAAGACAGCGCCAGGAGCGGGTGGGCGGATTGTCATCCCGAGACCTGCAGGTTTCTCGCTCTCACGTAGGGCTGACGGAGAGAGTGGTCCATTCAGCACCGTTTGATCGCACGCCTGTGTCACGATCACTTCAAGACGCTCCGCGCGCGACCCGGGGCCCGATTGCTCGTTGAGGACTTGATGCCGAACTCGCTTCGTGAAGACCATGAACTCGTCGTCGGGCTATCGGTGACGGCGGCCCTTGCGCGCCTGCAGGAGGCAGCGATGGGACCACTGGAGGCCGCCGAGTTCCTCGTTGAGGCGGCGGCGACCCAGGTTCTCGGACTCGACTCGACAGGAAAGTTGTTTGCGTCTTCCCTCGATGAGGACATGACGCGACTGCTTCAGGAAGCCGTTTCCGCGGCGTGGGAGGCTGGTGCCATCTCCGATCAGCAGCATGACGTCGCACTGACGTACCTGAATCGCGGAGAGCCGCTCGCCACCGCTGACTGAGCGAGCACTGGTCTCGCCGTTGCGGACGCCCATGCGGCCTCTGCATACAGCATGAAGCCGACGGGGAGGGAGACGCCCGTGCAGCTAAGGGCCTTAACAGACCTATTTCTCTTCGGCGGGAGGCATGCGTCGGCGGAAGAAGCGACGACGCTTTACCGGGCGAACGGCTTCAGATGTGGAATCTGGCCCGTCCGTCGCCAGCGCTCTCGAAGCTTCTGAGGTCGCAGGAGAAGCCAGTTCTAAGAGGATCTGGCCACGCTGGCTCCGGCCGATGTCTCTTACCCGGACCTGCTGGCCGACGCGAATGTGGTCCGCGACATTCTCGACACGTGCCCCGCCGTTAAGAACGCGCAACTTAGAAACGTGAAGCCAGCCCCGTACCCCTCCTGCCAACGCTATGTGAGCGCCATAAGCGTTGATGCTCGTGACATTCCCGCTCAGAACGTGACCTCCCTCATGCCCGCCGAGCGGCTTCGACGCAAGCGAGGGGCGCGCTGGAATCGCAGACTCGAGCGGTGCAGGCGGACTGACTTCGGGCTCGGGGCTCTTCGGTCGCATCGCGTTCTGGGCGTGGGCCAGCTCGATCAGTCCTTGAGCGTTCGTCGAGGCGATTGCGATGCGGTTCTCGAGCCAGGAGAGGATCTCTTTCCGCAGCGCGGAAGCGGATCCGTAGACGTGCTCGTTCAGGAAGTTCCAGAGATGGCGCTCCTCGAGGTCCGCGGAAACCGCGTGCGTGAGGAGCGCGGTCGCCCCAGCCTCCGGTACAGGTGCGACGCCGGCTGGGGCCTCGCGCAGAACCGACACCAGTTCAGCGTGACCTTCGGCAATTCTCTTCGCGACTTGAAGCTTGACTTTGGCCCATTTTCCAGTCTCTTGGCGCAGACCGTCACCGGAACCGTAGATGTGCTCCGCGCGGTAGTCGTCCAGGTGTCGCGACTCGAGGGCCTCAATGAATTCGAGAGACAGTACACCTCCTGGGTCGGCGTAGTTGCCTCGCGGGCGCCGGCTTTCTCTACCTATCTCCGCCTCCTCAACGACGTCGGCCACAACCACCCGAGGTGAAGCCGATTCAGGTCTTGCGGGTTCGGGAAGCATGTTGCCGATTACCTCGGCGATCCGAGCGAGTTCGTTGAGCCCGAGCGCCGCCGAGGGTGAAGACCGCTGCTGCGGCGTAGAGAACGCGGATCCCGACGCCCCGGCAGTTGAGCGCACCGATTCGCCGATTGTCTGCCCAGCACGGCCCTTGCTGTAGTAGTTGCCATCGAAGTTGCCGTTGGCTTTCAGCGCAGCGATCTGTCTGGCGGTGGCTGGCTGGCTCCACATGCGCGAATTTGACACCCGCTGGCCGAGGAGGATCCGCCGCTACCGGAGCGCTGGCTAGAACCGGAACCCGCGCCGGACCCAGAGCCTCCCGCGCCCTTCGAGGAGCCGGAACCACCGCTGCGCGACCGGCCTCGTCCACCTGAGGAGCCGGAGCCTGTGGCCATCGAGACACCCCCTGGTGGCTAGCGGTCCGCCGACAGATCGTCCTGGTTGCGCGTGCGTTCTCGTGTTCCCGTGTGATCGTAATCGACGTCAGTGACCGTCGGGATGAATCGGTGAGTTCAACGTCTGCCGAGTCTCGTTATCTCCGTCGGCCCCTCTGGAGCTAGCGGTCTGATCCATACCCCCAAAGAGCGAGTAGCGACAGCGTCGAGGCACCGACGTGCCGCCGACTTGGCAAGCCATCAACGGCACCGGACGCACAGGGTGAGCGCTCATCATGAGCTTCGGAGGCTGGCATGGCGGTCGCGGGAGCCAAAGCCGTGCCGACGAGTGGGCTTCGGTGAGGTGCAATCTCTGCGACGACTCCGCGCCGTACACCCTGTCTACAGTCAGTTCGTGCCGCCCTGGGCTGACGCCACTGCCATAACGAGCACTATGGAGCTGGCGTGCCGAGTGATCGGATTCGTTATCCGATCGTCTTGGGACCTGTCTTCAGACGACCGGAAGCAAGACTTGCTCAGTCGAGGAACAGGTCCAACTGAGGTTCCTCGACCTCGTCCGATTCCTCGGCGTCGGGCACCCAGACCTCGATGTCGATCGGCAGAGGGGAAAGATGTCGCTCGATTAGTGGCCAGACTTCCGACCAGTTCAGGCCCCCGTTGCCGCAGCCGAGGGGTGGTAAGGCCAGACTCGTGATCCCCCACCCGCTGTACTCCGCTGCCAAGATCTGCAGTCCGTGATCCACCCACTCGAGGCGGGACGGGTTGCGCCAGTGGTCTTTGGTCGGGAAGTTGAGCACGAGTTCGAGGTCGGCTTGTCCCGTTTTAAGTCGGCTGGGAAGACGTACGGCTCGCCGGGGCGCAACTGGTTGCGCCGGCAGCGTTGTTGGTAGTCCACGTAGTTCGTTGGGTGCGCGTTCTTGAACTTCAGTGCCACGCCTTTGCCCATCACGCCCACGCAGTTGACGGTGTTCGTGATGGTTTGCATGCGGGACTGCAGGATCGTCTTGCCGTTGACTCGGCGTCTCATGACTGTCATGTGCACGTCCCTTGGTACCGCCTTCTGGCGGATGGTTGGCCGTCCGCAGTCTATTGGCCGTCCCGCTTCCCGACGCCCGACGGGTAAAGGGGGTCAGCGAACTTCAGCTAGTCGTCGAAGAACAAGGTGGGGTCAACGCCGGCGAGCCATTGAGGAGCAGCTCGTTGGGCTGCTAGAAGGATCGGCCATGTGGGAGCAAGCACGCCCTGCACGTACCGAGGTGGGATCGATCGGGGGACGAGAACCTCTGCGTGCATGAGTCGCTTCGCCTCCTCGTCAACTTCCCCCTCGGCGGTTCTCCAGGAGTGGGCGTAGATGACATCGAGATCGATGCGGGTCAGTCCCTCGGATGTCGGCCAACAACGGGATCGTTTCGCGGCAGCGTTCCCGTCTGAGATCAGTACGTCCGGCAGGTCGAGCACTGCTGCCGAGACCCTGAGGACGACCACGTCACGCTTCTCGTACTTGTGCAGGCGGTAGAGCATCGCGTTGCGGGGATTGAAGTAGAGACTTGCGTACCCGTGGAGGTTTCGCGACGGCCCTGGACTCCATGGTCAGACATGTCGTCGTGGGCCACTTTGGCCGCGTCTTGATGGCAGAGAATGCCTCGCGTCGCGATGCTCGTCAGGTTCGCGACGGATGTGATGTTGTATAGGTGGGCGATGCGAGTCGGGCTGCGGCGGTGCGTCTTCGGGCTCTATTCAGCTGGCGGGTTTCTTCGATGCCCCGCAAACGCCCGGCCTCGGCGTCCAGCTGTCGGAGCGCTTCCTCTTTCGTTCGCAGCTCGCGCCTCAGTGAGTCCTCTTTGAGCTGCCGGAGGCGCTGAGCCTCTTCCTCCTCCAGTCGAGTGACGGTCTCCACCGCCGCGAGCCATAGATCGAGGAAGGTTGAGGAATCCGCGCCAGAATGCTCGCCCCACAGTCTTCGGCCGTCTCCTCGACCAGGCCATCGGGTGCGGGCCCAACAAGGCGACGCGCCGTTCGGTGTTGAACGCCATCTTCAACTTGGAGTCGCCCGTGTCGGTGCCTGAGAGGGAGCACCACAGGTTCCACTTTCAATCTCCTACGACCGTGCGGCCCCCTAGCTCGCCCCTACTTGCTTGATTGGAGCAATGCTGCCATCGGAGATGTCTGTGCGTCTGCCCAAACGGGCGGCGCGCGGACAGCGTGCCCTCGGACGGTCGGGGTTTGCCCAGACGGGTGGCGCGAACCGCGCCCCTACTCCCGCTATGAGTCCCACGCCGCGGTAGGCGATCCGGGAACGTTGGTAGTCAGACCGGTGGTCACCGTGCCCGACTCCTCCCCGGGTAGGAGACAACAACCCCGCTTGTCCTGATTTTGAGGGCATGAGGGCTGGCGACGAGCGATTCAGCGAATCGCTCAACCGCCTCGGCGGTCGGCGAGGTCACCCTTCCGCTCGAGCTCGAGAATCCCCCACCGAACGATGAAGTCGCCATCTGCGTAGGGCGATCGGATCTCCTATCCGACAGCCATCTCCGACGCACGCTCAAACATCGGCGGCGTGGGAACTAGCGGGAGGACGAGGGGCGCGGCTGCGCGGCCTCTCCCTTGGAGTTTTCCCGACTCGACCCTCGGTACGGATCAGTCATGCGGCCGATCATTCCTCCTGAGCGACGCACATCGGTTGACGGTGCCGCCGGGCGGTCCTGAACGGGGCCGGTCGTACGACGGCGACCAGAGTTCTCACTCATCATGGCCAGATCCCCACGGGTTGAGCTCCGCCGGGTAGTAGTGCTTCCGGTTGACCCAGCGGAAACCTTCGTGCCGATTGATACCGGCGATCTTCACCATGCCGCCAACTGTATCCGGGCCGAAGAGGAAGTGGCTGTATTGGGCCGTCACCTGGACCAAGAACTTCGCCAGCGCGATCGCGTCCGGAAAGGGCATGGACGGGATGACTGGAGAGCGCCAAGCACGCTCGAGCAGGGGCTCCACCTTCGACCACTCAGACGGATCAAGCGCCTCCTTGACCTGGCGGTACAGCCCTGAGTCCATGCCATAGAACAATCTCTCGGTGGCCTCGGGCTGAGCGAACGAGAGCCATCCTTAGTCGGCCGCGTCACAACCTGGACAGGCGTAGGACGAGAGGCGGACGACTCAATGGTCACCATCCACGCCTCCGCCTGCTTCTCGTCTGAGGAGTATCCAGACCGTAATCCCAACGCACTCGGTGGAGGATTTGCCGGGTCCGGATACTCAGTGAAGAAAAGGTCGTCATAGAACATCTCGACCACTCGATCAGCGATATCTCTGACGGTATGGGTATTACCAGTAATGTCCCAGTCCATGTGGTCCGGATCCTGGCCCATCAGTCTGCGACGCAAGTCCTTGGACAAGGTCGAGATACTGGCGGAGCCAATGCTGCCCAGCCCCCAGGTCATCGCCGCCATTGGGAGTTTCCGGTGCAGATGGAAGATCTTGTCGGCGTTGTTGTACACCTGAGTCGGGTCACCCGGGTCGGCACCCAAAAAGGTGGTCGCCGAGTCAGCTGCGAGGACGATTCCGTCGAAAACTTTAACCACCACTGCAACAGTCACGGTCCCAGACGGTAGTGCCGTTTAGACCTGCAAGTCAGCCCTTTAGCCAGGCGAATCTTGGCGAAGGTCCAACTGGCTCCTACTGCTCGCAGGTAACCTCAAGCCGTGAGCGACGACAAGCAGAGCGACAACGAAAAGTTCGGGAACAAGGGACACCGGTGGCGTTCCACTCCCCCCGAGCCGAACCCGGTCCCGAAGCCGGCTGAACCCGAGGAGGCCGAGGAGTAGGCGGAGGCATGCTTGCTCGGCCAGCCGCGGTAGCGATCGCGCTGCTGCTCCTGCCGGGATGGATCTACTGGCGAATTCAAGGACGCCCTCGGACACCAAGGACTGGTCTCGGCGAACTGTTCGAAGTAGTGGGCGCTAGCGCCCTCGCCTCCGGCGTGACCGCCCTCGGATACATCAGCGTTGCCCCGCACCTCAGTGACCTGGTCGACCCGGCGAGCCTCTCGGAGGCGGTGATTCGGGAGCGGCTCCCGAATGTTGCCTGGACCTTCGCTGCGTTCGTCGGCATCGCGTGTGGTTTGGCGGCAGTAACCGGTTACACCCGGCGAGAGGTTCGACAGCATTCCGACGGAGATCACTCTAGGTACCTTCCGGAAACCCCGCTGTGGACAAACGCCCTGGGAGACATCCGCAGCGTTCTGTCGCTCGAACTCCGAGATGGGCGAACCGTCACCGGCTACTTGGCCGGCCATAGCGTGGATGATGACGCGGGGGTGCCCGATATCCACTTGGAAGGACCGTCATCGTGTCGACCTTGGGTCATCTGGTGTGGCCCGTACACGCGAGTGGCATGACCGTGAGCTGACCATTCCGGGCTCGGAGATTGTGATGGTTTGGAGTGAGGTCGAGAAGCCCCGACAAATGAAGTCCAAGACGAAGTTGGCACGGAAGAGCTAATGCCGGTGGACGAGTGGGTCTCGTGGGACCAGGCCGTCGAGACCGTCGGATGCCCCGTCCCCACGATCGACTGGCACACCCGCACCGGTCGCATCAGGACCCGCCCTCACCACGGCAACCGTCCGACGATCGACGCCGCCAGCCTCGAGGAATTCAAGAAGTGGTGGACCGCATCGAAGCAGCCGAAGGCGAGGAAGCGTCGGCCTACTCGCTCCACGTCGTCGGAGCCCCGACCTAGCGCTCGACCCGAACCGGCTGAGCACTGGCTGACATCGCTGACGGTGCGAGATCCTCGGGCTGTCTGAGTCGACTGTGCGGCATCACATCCGGCGCGGTGACCTCGAAGTCACTCGTCGCAGTCGCTACGTCTGGCTTTCGGCACAGTCCGTCCAGGAGTACGCGAAGGACCGGGAGGGGAGGATCAGTGAGACCGGCGCGGCCGAGTTGGTGGGCTGCTCCAAGGACGGTCATCAACAGAGCCGTGGCTGCCGGCAAGATCACGCAACGCGAGGTCCGCAACCGCGCCGTGCCATCGCTTGAACTATTGAACGTTGAGGCGTTCAAGGTCGAGTGGGACGAGCGTAAGCGGCGTCGCGCCGAAGCGCGGGCCATCCGTGAGGAGAAGCTTGGCCCACCACAGGATGGTGAGGTCTGGCTGAGCACTTCCATTGTCGCCGCACTTCTGGGCGTCGCTTCCTCATGGGTTCGGGAGCTCGCACGCGAGGGCCGGCTCCCCCACCACAGCAGCGAGTCAGGGAGGCGCTACTTCCGGCGCGACCACGTTGAGCGTGTCGCCGCCGCTCGTGCGGCCTTCCGGTAGGTATCACTCCTTGATTGCTGCACGGAGCTGCCCGACGAGCTGCGCTGCCCGCTCGCCGATTTTGTGGACCTTGTCGTTCTGCGGCTTCCTGCAGCCGCCGAAAGCAGGATCCGGGTCGAGGGCACAGAGAGAGACCTCGAAGTGGGGTCGTCAGAGGCACCATGACACGTCTGGCCTTCTGAGTGAGCCCACCTGAGCAGAGCACCGAAATCTCGCTCAGCAAGTCGTCTAGGTCGCCTAGCCTCTCCTTCTCGCCGAAGGCTGGCGCAGTAGTCGCGAAGTTGATTGCGTGATCGCTGGCGCGATCAGCAAACTTGGTTGCCGATAGCTTGCAGTCGGTCGTCTCCCCCTCGGGCTCCGCGGGGCAGACGTCGTTGCGGCCGTGGACTGACTTGGCGTCGGCCGATCTTTGGCCTCGTTTCCGCCACCACACGCCGCGAGAGCAAACAGCAAGACGAGCGTCAAGATTCGCATGTCGGAATGCTGACACAACTTTCGCGGCTACGCGGCCCTAAGTCGGATCTAGCAGCCCAGCGGGCAGCCACTCCTCATCCAATCATCCAACCGTCAACCTCGAGCACTGGGCGCACGACTCGCCCGTGCCATCCATCGGGCCGCCGGCGCCACTCGAGCAGAGGCCAGAGAGCTGACCGTGGTGGTCGGTGACGAAGCAGTGGCGGATGCTGGGCGGCTCCACGACTTGGTCAGTGTCGGTGGTTCCTCGGGAGGCAGCGACGCGGTCGGCCATGGTGCCGAACCTCGGTCGCCTGTCCATGCCGCCTGCCATGTGCCGAACTGTGTCAGAGGGGTGCGACGTCACAGTCGGATCAGAACGCGGCTGCGATGGTCTGGTCAAGAACCTCTCAGACCACGGGGACAGACGGTTACTGTGTCCGCGAATTTACGACATGGCTCCATCATCACGATTGAGTCCCAGGTGGCGTCCTTCGCTTACGAGGGTCAAACGGTTGCCCTCCAGGTGTGGGCGGACCTGGGGATCGCCTCGAGCCAAGGTCGCATCCGTCGAACCCACCCTCTTGGTGGAGGACAACGGCACCTTCCAAGAGTCCGACCTCAGGCTCGAGCCCATCGAGGCCTCCAGCATCACTAGCCATGCGGCGGCGCGACTTCGCCGACGAATCCCAGTTCGGACCCCCTGCAGGACGTCCGCATCGGCATCGTGTGCAAGAACGCCGGCGATCAGATCATCGGCGGTGGCGTGGCCTACCCGGAACTCGTTCCGCCGAACGGGCAGATCGTGGTCGAAGCAGACCTATTGACTGTCTCTGGGCGGCCGCAGTCAGGCACGGACTACCCCTCTCCAGCAGGTTTCTAGTCGGGAGCCGGTGATCCGATAGGTATCCGATCATCAGGTGACAAACGTCCGCCGCTAAGCGGTCATCGCCATACCCATTTGGTCCGGGTGTATTCGGGCGTGTCGTGGTCCGCCCACCGGCTGTCATCCAGCAGCGAACCCGCCTGGACGGGTCATAGTGGCGTCAATCCTGCCCGCTCGGACCATGTGTCTTCCCCTCGTTGGCGGGACCGATCCCGACACGGGCGCTCTGATCCAACGGGACGACGCTCCTGAGAAGCACCGTCAGGAGGTCCGAGACCGCCAGTTCGTGAAGTAACCCTGGGTTGGCCTCGAGCATCAGACGGATCTGCTGCGCGCCCTGGCTACCGGTGAATCCTTACCATGCGACGCTGGGCTTCCAACGTTCGCTGGTCACCATCTCTAATCTCCGCGTTGGAAATCCGACGCCAAAGCTCTTGCTCGACGGCACCGGCGGCCATCCATGCTCGAACGGCGTCCTGCCATTCGCTGCTGCTCATCTCAACTCGACGTTCTGGGGGCCGGTGCGACGCAGTTCCCGATGCTGTCACAGGGCTCGAGTTCTTTGGCGCGACGTGGGCCGTCCATACTCGTCCCGTCCCAATACCGAAGGCGGTTGGTGTTTGACGCGTCGGGAAACCAGCAGCCGGGGGCGTTGCCGCAGCGTGCGTCAGCTGGACGTGGTCGGTCCAAGCGACCCCGTTCCAGTAACGGATCTGTGACGAGTTCGACGGATCGGGATACCAATCGGCCGGTTGCATGACGATGGGCCGGGTGCGCGGCGGGGAACGCTGGCTGCGTTCGTAGTCCGCCTGCACGTGGTGCGACTCCCGCCGCGCGGCCTCATCACCAGTCAATCGCCGCCCTTCAGCTCGTGCGGATCGTTCCTGGCTCGCGTGCGGCCGCGGCTGACTGCCCGTGCGATCTTTACGAAGCAGACGAGGACGGCGAGCGCCGCCGCGACGCTCGCTCCGATGACCAGGAACGAACTTGCAGTCGAGATCGCCTCTGCAACCTGCGCCAAACCTGCTGAAACGCCGTCGGCGATTGCCGCGACCAATAGTGATGCGAGCGCGACGACGGTCCCCACAACGAGAACGGCTGCCGCACATTTGCCAGCGAACGTCATCAACGTTCCAAGGAACGAACTCTTCTTCTCCACCTTGAAGAACTCGGCATGCTTTGCGACGCCCTTGGCGCCGTGGACCAGTCCCCGAAAGGGGCCATTGGACTTCCTCGACCCTGTCAGCTGCGTGCCGCGGGCGACCTTGTAGTAATCCCACTTCTTACCGGCCACCGGAAGCCCCCCTCGTCCTGGCGTCAACGTCATCGCACGCCCATTTGGCGCTCGAAGTTCAGGCGCTTGACCTGCGCTGGAAGTGTGAATAGGTCGACCCACCAGCCGATTGTGAACCAAGCGAACGTCAGGAGGTACCCGACCCCGCGCCCGATCTTCCCCAAGTAGAAGTGGTGAGCGCCCATCCAGCCCAGGAAGAGCCACAGCAGGTAGGCGACGCCGAGGGACTTGTTGAGGCTCGTGGGGTACGCGCCAGCAAAGACAGGTGGCGCCGGATGTGCTGCGGACACCTGCCGTTGCGCTCCCAAGCCAGTCCCGGGAGCCGCGGCGGCGTCGGCGCCAGGGCTGTTGGTGGCGGCGGAACGTGCCCCGACGTCAACCAGGGCGTCGATGAGGGAGGAGGCGGTTGCGGGTCGTCCGTTGACACGTGTTCAGCGTAGTGAGAGGGCCCGACTTTGTTGATGCGAATGTCAGCCATCGAAGTCGTCGTGCGTGGCGACGCGGGCGAGCTCGATCTGACCGTTGGGAAGAACCCAGTAGTGGATGCGGCGGGCCGAGGGCGTGTTCACCTGGAGGCTGGCACGCCACGCAACGGCGCCGTCCTCTCGGATGCGGACGGGATCGTCCCCGCCCGTCCCCGTCCGCAAGTGGTGCACCTCACGGCCGGGATGCGGGGGGCCAGGCCGGTGACGATCTCGAAGACGACGTCAGCGACCTTCTCGTCCTTGATCCCTTCGAGCTTGTCGAGGGACTCGAGAAATCGCTGCCAATGATGTATTCGGGAAGCGGCCGGCGATCCGCTTGTTCGCTGGGCAGCGTTCGCGTGGCCCACTGGGTGAGCACTAGGTAGCGGAACCCTGCTCGGGTCGGCGAACTGGGGACCCTCACCAGTTCCGGGCGCTCTCTTCGCGTTCCCGGCCTTACGGAGCCGGAGCGCGTCGGCCTCAAGTCGTTCTCGGCCCTGTTCGCACCGCGCTCAGCCTGATCGAGCAGATATCGGAGTTGCTTCCGTTCGTCGTCGCCGGCGAGGAGTTGGGCGCGGAGGTTGTCCTGCTCGCGCTCAAGACCGCGGACGTCCGCGGTGAGACCGTCGATCTTGAGCAGCAGGGCCCTGGTCGACTCCGTCGGCTCGGGCTTTCCCGGCGGGCTTGAGACTGCTGACGGGCTTTGCCGAGGGCGGTTCCTGTCAAGGAGCGCAGGGCTCGGCCGGAGCGTGGGCTCGAGCGACCGGGACCCGGTGCTGCCGGCTCTGGACCGAAGCTTCGGGTGCCGGCGACGGCATGGGGGATCGGTGGAGCGGGTGGCTCTGGGTCCTCGACCTCGGGCTCGTCGGCCTCTTCGACGAGCCAGGCGGGCCACCGGCCAGAAGCGCGGGAGCGGGAGACGATGGGCTCGTCGTCGTCGACGTCACTCAGGACGAGCGCCCACTGCGGTCCCACGGAGGCACGCGTGCGGGAATGACCTCACCCACCGTCATGAGCGTGCGAAGGTCGTCGAACGGGTTCGTCGGTGACGGCTGCGCGGGGAACGGCAACCGTCAGGCCGGCGTCGTGGTCTTGGGGTAGAGGACCAGCTCGGCCTTGCCGTTGCGCACCGTTGCGACCTTTGTGAGGACGAGGTCCGCCGACGGAGTATCCCGCGAGAGGCGTCACTGCCGAGTAACGAAGGCTCTTGCTGACATCTACCCGTTCGTCTCGCGGTCGTTACCACCCTTCGATCTGTTGCCCGACGGTCACGGGCGGTCGATCGGAACGTCCTCGACGGGTCAGCTCCTCGGCGATCGACGCCGGGAACATGTTCCCGACGTCGACCAAAGCCCCTCCCGGGGCGACGGTCCATCTTCACGACGCCGGTGACCTTCGATGACTGCTCGCGAAGGCAGCGATTGCAGGCCCGCGGCCGCGGCCATACGAAGCGCGGTGTCGGAGACGAGCCGCGTGAGTCGCACGCTCGCCGTCGTTGGAGTCGAAGGCGAACCGAAGGGGTGACTTCGGTCAGGTCGGGAAGACCCAGGCGTGCCCGACGGGGTAGACCCGACCGGCGCCGCCGTAGACCTCGGGTGCCCTCCGCCGATAACGGTTCGAGAACGCCCACGTGAACGGACCCGTCGGCATCAGGAAGACCTCGGCAAGGTCCCCCGACTCCGCGAGCGACCTCCTCGACGTCGATCCACGGCCCCGTTCGGTCGGCCGGGATGGTGACAACGACGACGGGTCGCCGACGCAAGTTGCCGTCAGGGAGGTCTGCGAGCGGCGGCGGCAGAGCGCTCCATCCCTGATGCGCTGGACACCCGGGAACCACGGTTGCAGCGTACGAGAGTCCTCGTACCCTGAGAACCCCCGCTGCGCGGGCTCCTCGGGCCTTCGCAGAGACGGCCACGGTTCTGCCAGCAGCCACCAGGGTGTCGGCTCTGCTCCGCCCGGCCAAGACTTGGTACCCTGCCGGGATTGTGCGTGCGGCGGATGGGGGATCCCCCCGGGGGCGAGATGGACACCTCACCGGGGAGTGACCCGAAACGGACCCGTGCTGGTGGTGACGCCCCTTACTCCCTGTACCTCTTTGGGATCCGATAGTTGGACGCGGAGCCATGATGATTCGCCTAGCATCCCCTCCATGGGACTGTTCCGTCGGAAGCGTTCCGAA
>CAWARQ010000003.1:0-227901 GCA_963784545.1 uncultured Actinomycetota bacterium
CTGAGCGTGCACATCAGTCGGTCATCTGCCCGTCCCAACCAGCAGCCAGCGCGAGCGACATAACCACGTCCTGAGGGCACCAGTGCGACACCCCACGCACCGCCGACAGCCCGCGATCGTGGCACCGCAGCGACCGATCGAGGTACGCCAGCGACCGACGAGCCCGAGCGACCTGCTCAGCATCCCCGAACTTCTCAGCCCGCCGTAGATCGGAGCGACGTTCAGCCATGACCCGACGCTTCGCCAGCCGCCGGAACCGGACGAACTGCGGACGCGTCAGGAACATCGACAGAGGCTCCACCGTGGGCCACTCCCCGCCCCTGGACCAGACCTGCGGCATCGACACCCACCCCGGCGGACACCCGAGCCGTTGATAGTTCCGCGGACCCCGATCCGCATGCTTCGCCGTGTACTGCAGCCACCCCAGCGCACCATCGATCCGCTTCACATCCTGCGCCCGCTGGACCGTCCCCCACTGCCCAGCAACCTCCCGCCACTGACGGCTCAGCCACTCCCCTACGAGCGCGTCCCGGACCACTTCGGAGACTGTGACGCTGTCGCTTATCGGACATATCTCCACACTCCGGAGCGGGGCCGGCCCCGACCGAGCAGCTCCTGCAGATGCCGGGCCTGGTTCTCCGTCGTTCCCGGCGGGTTGCGCCGGAAGCCGCCGTTCCCCGGCAGGAGCATCGCCAGCCAGAACGTCGCCCACAGCGGCTGGTACGCCGCCATCCGATGTCGCTGCTCGTCGGTGAGGCCGACGGCGTCCACGAGTGCGTCGGCGTCGTAGGTGCCGGTCAACCGGCCGCCCAGGTGCTCGACGTGGTCAGCGAGCTCGTAGGCCGGATCCGTGAGTCCACCGTCCTCGAAGTCGACCAACCTCGCTGAGGATCCGTCCCACAGAACATTGGCCGGGTTGAGGTCGGCGATCCCGATCGCCTGTAGATGCGGCTCCGGCAACCGCGACGGGTCGGCGAGCCAGGCCAGTGCCGCGTCGACCGTCTCTCGGACGAGAACGGGCTCCTGGCACTGCTCCAGGTCGTAGTCGTCGCTCAGCCACGTCGTCATCTCGCCCGCCAGGACGGTCGGCCCGTACGCCCGCTCGGTCACGCCCGCCGCCAGGACCGCGGCCAGCGGGACGTCGTACATGCGGCGCAGCGCCGCGCCCAGCGACGCCGTCTGCGCCGAGGTCAACGGCGTGCCGTCCATCGGCTCACCGGGCAGCCGCTCCATCACGACCACCGGTGCGCCGTCCTCGGTCGAGCGGCGGAGCGGTCGCGGCGCGGTGCCCGGGGCGTGCTCGGCCAACAGGGTCAGGCAGGCCCACTCCCGGTCCGCCTCGCCCCGCTCCCAGGTGACATAACGCTTCCGCACCTCCCCGTCGGTGAACGTGAGGTCGTGGGTCTGGGTCTGTGCCTTCTCCTCCGCCACCTGACCACCCTAGGGACCACGTTCCTGGTGCTCGCCAGGGTCGCCGAGGAGCTCCCGAGTGCACGTTCGCGGCCACCTTCCCGAGCCAGCCGTCTCGAGGGGTGGACAGTTGTGCGATCCACCCATCCGCTTGGCCCGGGTGTCCGAACTCATGGTGTCCCAACTCACACCGCTGCCTCGCAGTGGAAACGGAGAAATCACCATGCATCTGTCTTGGAAGAAGAATCTGGCGATCGGAACCACGCTCGTGGCCTCAGCCGCACTCGTGGCCGGATCGATGATGGGCGCCCAGGGCGCCAGCAGCCAGCAGGCCGGCGCCTCCGGGCCCGTCTCGCACGCCCGGCTGCACGCCCTGAACAACAGCGGTGTCACCGGTACCGGAGACGCCGTGCTCCAGGGCCGCCGGCTGGAGGTCGACCTCAACGCGCGGCACCTGCTCAAGGGCGTGCCGCACGCGGAGCACATCCACTTCGGAGGGAAGGCTGCGCACGAGTGCCCGACCGTCGCCCAGGACACCAACGGCGACCACCGCCTCAACACCGCCGAGGGGCTGCCCAAGTACGGCCCGGTTCGCGTCTCGTTGACCACCTCGGGCGACACCTCGCCCAAGAGCACGCTGGCCGTCGACCGCTACCCGACCGCACCCCGCGGCAAGATCCACTACAACCGCAGTGGGATCAAGGTCAGCAAGCGGGTCGCTCGCGGCATCCGGCACGGGAACGCCGTCCTCGTCATCCACGGGATCGACTACAACGGCAACGGCCGGTACGACTTCTCCGCGGGCAAGAGCGAGCTCGACCCCACGCTTCCCGCTGAGGCGACCGACCCCGTCACCTGTGGCGTCCTCAAGGTCGTCACGGACAGTGCAGGCAACCCGCTGCCCCTCCCGGCAGCCGCCAAGAAGTAGTCAGGACACCCTGAGTCGTTGCCCCCGGCCTCGGTCCGGGGGCAACGTCACGCTCGAAGCCGTCATCCGGTCCGTTGACACCTGCGCTCACCTGGGCACTCCGACCCGGCATGATGACCGCCATGTCCGACCTCGGTGACTGGCTCGGTGGCCTCAACCTCTGGCAGCTGGTGCTGCTGATCATCGGTGTGCTGATCCTGCTGGGAGTCGTCTCGGCGCTGCTCACCGCCGGCATCGTCCGGATGGGACTGCGGACGCCGTGGGTCATCACGCGGATCAACCGCCTCCGCGACCGGCTGGTCGGCGTCGTCAAGCGTCCGATCACGATCATGGTGCTCGACGAGGTGGCGGACGTGATCCAGACCGGCCACTACACCCGCAACATCTCCGACGCCCTGATCGAGAACCACGACGAGCTCAAGCGCCTGGTGACGGAGAAGGTTCGTCAGGACCCGAACGTGAAGCTGATCGGCCGGATCCCGGGGTACGACGCCGTGGTCGGCGAGGTCACCGAGACGACCCTGCGGGTGCTGATCGCCATGCTCGACGACCCGCGCATGGACGAGGTCGTGTCCGACCTGCTGCGCAACAACCTCCAGCAGATCAAGCTGGCAGTCCGGGCTCGCCAGCACGAGGCGCTGCCTGAGGTCGCTGCACCCGACATCTCCCAGGAGGAGCTGCGCCGACGGCGAGCCGGCTGGCGGAGCTAGGGCTACGCGCCGACGTACGCCTTCAGGTGCTGTCCCGTCAGCGTCTGCTTCGTCCTCGACAGCCCGACGAGCTCCGCGGGCGAGCCCTCGAAGACCACGCGGCCGCCTTCGTGGCCGGCGCCGGGGCCGAGGTCGATGAGCCGGTCCGCGTGGGCCATGACGGCCTGGTGGTGCTCGATGACGATGACCGAACGACCGCCGTCGACCAACCGGTCCAGCAATCCCAGCAGCTTCTCCACGTCGGCCAGGTGCAGACCGGTGGTGGGCTCGTCGAGGATGTAGACCGAGGCCTTCTCGGCCATCTGCGCGGCCAGCTTGAGCCGCTGCCGCTCCCCTCCCGAGAGGGTCGTGAGCGGTTGGCCCAGGGTGACATAACCCAACCCCACGTCCTGCAGGCGCTGCAGGATCCTCACGGCGGCCGGGATCGCCGCTGCGGTGTCGGAGAACAGCTCGGCCGCCTCGTCCACGGACATCTCGTGGACCTCGGCGATGTCCTTGCCGCCGAGCGTGTGCTCGAGCACCGCGGCCTTGAAGCGGCGGCCCTCACACTCCTCGCAGGGTGACTCCACCGTCGCCATGACTCCCAGCTCGGTGACGATCACGCCGGCGCCGTTGCACGTCTCGCACGCGCCCTCGGAGTTGGCGCTGAACAGCGACGCCTTGACGTCGTTCGCCTTGGCGAAGGCCTTCCGGATCGGCTCGAGGGCGCCGGTGTACGTCGCCGGGTTGCTGCGGCGCGAGCCCTTGATCGCTCCCTGGTCGACGACGACGACGCCGTCCCGGCCGGCCAGCGAGCCGTGGATCAGCGAGGTCTTGCCGGACCCCGCGACCCCGGTGACGACCGTGAGCACGCCGAGCGGCACGTCGACGTCGACGCCGCGGAGGTTGTGCGTGGAGGCGCCACGGATCTCCAGCGCGCCGCTCGGCTCTCGCACCTCGGCCTTCAGCGACGCCCGGTCGTCGAGGTGCCGGCCGGTGATGGTGTCGCTCTTCCTCAGGCCGGCCAGGTCGCCCTGGAAGCAGATGGTCCCACCGGCCGAACCGGCGCCCGGCCCGAGGTCGACGACGTGGTCGGCGATGGCGATGGTCTCCGGCTTGTGCTCGACCACGAGGACCGTGTTGCCCTTGTCGCGCAGCTGGAGCAGCAGCTGGTTCATGTTCTCGATGTCGTGCGGGTGCAGGCCGATCGTCGGCTCGTCGAACACGTAGGTGACATCGGTGAGCGCGGACCCGAGGTGGCGGATCATCTTCGTGCGTTGGGCCTCTCCCCCGGAGAGGGTGCCCGCCGGCCGGTCCAGCGAGAGATAGCCCAGTCCGATGTCCGAGAACGAGTCGAGCAGGTGCTGGAGCCCCTTGAGCAACGGTGCGACCGACGGCTCCTCCAGGTCCCGGGCCCAGGCGGCGAGGTCGCTGATCTGCATCGCGCAGAGGTCGGCGATCGACGAGCCGTTGATCTTCGAGGCCCGCGCCTCGGGCGTCAGCCGCGTCCCCTCGCAGTCGGGGCAGGTCTGGAAGGTGACCGCGCGCTCCACGAATCGGCGTACGTGCGGCTGCATCGCCTCAGGGTCCTTGCTCAGCATGGACTTCTGGATCTTCGGGATCACGCCCTCGAAGGTGAGGTTGACGCCCTCGACCTTGATCTTGGTCGGCTCCGACCAGAGCATCGTCTCCAGCTGCTTCTTCGTGAAGGACTTGATCGGCTTGTCCATCGGCAGCTTCATGCCCTCGAAGAGACGGCCGTACCAGCCGTCCATCGAGTAGCCGGGGACCAGGAGCGCCCCCTCCGACAACGCCTTCTCCTCGTCGTACAGGGCCGTCAGGTCGATGTCGTTGACCTGGCCCATGCCCTCGCACCGGGGGCACATCCCGCCGAGGTAGACCTCCTGGCGGGCCACGCGCCGCTCGACGCGGCCGCCCTTCTCGGTGGTCATCACCCCGCTGGCCCTGCGGGTCGGGACGTTGAAGGAGAACGCCGTCGGCGGACCCACGTACGGGTCGCCGAGCCGGCTGAACAGGATCCTCAGCATGGCGTTGGCGTCGGTCGCAGTGCCGACCGTGGAGCGCGGATTGGCGCCCATGCGCTCCTGGTCCACGATGATCGCGGTCGTCAGGCCCTCGAGCAGGTCCACCTCGGGCCGAGCGAGGCTGGGCATGAATCCTTGGACGAACGCGCTGTAGGTCTCGTTGATCAGCCGTTGCGACTCCGCCGCGATGGTGTCGAAGACCAACGAGCTCTTGCCGGAGCCCGACACCCCGGTGAAGACGGTGAGGCGGCGCTTGGGCAGCTCGACGTCCACCCCTCGCAGGTTGTTCACCCGCGCGCCCTGGACCTTGATCAGTGCGTGCTCGTCGGCCTGTGTCATGGATGTCCTTCCGGAAGTCTGGCTCGATTCAACCAGTCGACGGCCCGGCATGGCTCGGTGTGACTACCAGCCCCTAGGACGAATGAGCCGAACTGGGGTGCCTGGTGCCCCAACACCGCCGTTCCGCTCACAAGTCACCGGCCGTGGTCCTACCGTCGAGGACATGTGGGACACCGTTCAACCAAATGCCGCGCACGTGTCGCACGACCTGCCCTGTCTGCGCTGCGGTCACGCGGCGCACACCTTCCTCGCCTGCGACGCCGAGTGCGGGTGCGAGCCGGCCGGTATGCCCGGGTCCGCCCCACGGCTCGCCACGATCCGCTGACGTTGCTCGACGCCTCAGACCCGAGCGCCGAGCAACGCCAGCAGCCCCAGGAGCGGGAGCAGACCCTGGTTGACTGCCGCCTGCCGCTTGTCGGGTGAGGACAGCAGCAGCACCAGCGCCGCGCTCAGCATCGACCCGAGTGCGACCACCACCAGGGTCGTCCCCACCTCGTCGTCGTGGTCCCTCAGCAGGAGCACGGCGCCGACGATCCCCGAGATGGCCAGGAACAGGTTGTAGTAGCCCTGGTTGAAGGCCAGCTCGCGCGTGTGCGCGGCCTGCTCCGCCGTCGTCCCGAACACCTTCCGGGCCGCACCGGTCCAGGCGTAGGACTCGAGCCACCAGATGTAGACGTGCAAGACTGAGGCGAGAGCGGCCAGGACCACGGCGATGATCAGCACTCCCCGATCCTGTCGGCCATGTCCCCCCTCGGGGTGGATTGCGTTATCTCATATGTGAGATATCTTGGCGCCATGACCCAGGACTACCTCGGCCGAGTCGGCTCGCTCATCCGGGACGCCCGACAGCACCGTGGGCTCACCCAGGTGCAGCTCGCAGAGCTGCTGGGCACCAGCCAGAGCGCGGTGACCCGGATCGAGAAGGGGCAGCAGAACGTCTCCATGGAGATGCTCACCCGGATCAGCGAGGCGCTCGACTCCCCCATCGTCACCCTCGGCAGCGGACCCACGCACCTGCGGGTCACCGGCCCCACGACGCTCCAGGGCAGCATCGAGATCAAGACCTCGAAGAACGCCGGGGTCGCCCTGTTGTGTGCCAGCCTGCTCAACCGCGGTCGTACGACGCTGCGCCGGGTTGCCCGGATCGAGGAGGTCAACCGGCTCGTCGAGGTGCTCAACAGCCTGGGCGTGCGGACCACGTGGCTGCCTGGCGACGACCTCGAGATCGTCCCGCCGGAGGAGCTGGCGCTGGACAACATCGACGAGAGCGCCGCCCGGCGTACGCGCTCGGTGATCATGTTCCTCGGTCCGCTGCTGCACCGCGCCGAGCAGTTCGACCTCCCCTACGCCGGCGGCTGCAACCTCGGCACCCGCACCGTCGAGCCGCACATGGCCGCCCTGCGGCCCTTCGGCCTGCAGGTGAAGGCCACCGACGGCAGCTACCACGCACAGGTCAACCCGTCGGTCACCCCGGGGCGACCGATCGTGCTGACCGAGCGCGGCGACACGGTGACGGAGAACGCCTTGATGGCCGCAGCGCTGCACCCCGGCACCACCGTCATCCGCAACGCCTCGTCCAACTACATGGTCCAGGACCTCTGCTGCTACCTGCAGGCGCTCGGCGTGACCATCGAGGGTCTCGGCACCACGACGCTCACGGTCACGGGTCTCGAGCGGATCGACGTCGACGTCGACTACGCGCCCAGCGAGGACCCGATCGAGGCCATGTCCCTGCTGGCGGCCGCCATCGTCACCGACTCGGAGATCACGCTCACGCGGGTGCCGATCGAATTCCTCGAGATCGAGATGGCGCTGCTGGAGGAGATGGGCTTCCAGTACACCCGCTCCGAGGAGTACGTCGCCCGCAACGGCTGGACCCGGCTCGTCGACCTCACGACCCACCACAGCGTGCTGCACGCGCCGCTGGACAAGATCCACCCGATGCCGTTCCCGGGGCTCAACATCGACAACCTGCCGTTCTTCGCCCTCATCGCCGCAGCGGCGACCGGCCAGACCCTCATCCACGACTGGGTCTACGAGAACCGCGCGATCTACCTCGCCGAGCTCACCAAGCTCGGTGCGGACGTCCGGTTGCTCGACCCCCACCGCGTGATGATCGAGGGGCCCACGCACTGGTCCGGCACCGAGATCGTCTGCCCGCCGGCGCTGCGTCCGGCCGTGGTCATCCTCCTGGCGATGCTCGCGGCGAAGGGCACGTCGGTCCTGCGCTCGACCTACGTCATCCACCGCGGCTACGAGGGCCTGGCCGATCGGCTCAACCTGCTCGGCGCCACCATCGAGACCTTCCAGGACGTCTGAGCGTCTCGATGCACGACCTTCGGCCGCACTCGACCACCGACAGGCTGCGCGGGCGGGGCTAGGCCCGGAACAACGTCTCGACCCAGGCCCGGGCGGGCACCCGTCCGGCCGGGGGCGCGGTCATGTCAGCGGTGATGCGCGGCAACGGCTGGGTGTGGTGGCTGTCGTTGCGGTGCCAGTCGGTCTCGGACTCCACGAGGTTCCCGAGCTCGATCCGGTCCAGGAACACTCCGTGGCCCTCGGGGCACACCGACACCGACCCGGCGCCGGCGTCCCGGCGCTCCAGCTCGGACTCACAACGTGGGCAGAGATTGCTGGCCATGCGCCGACGCTACTCCCCCGCCGGTCGAGCCGGAACGATCGCGCGCCGGTGCCGCGCGATCGAAGTCCGAGCGGGGATACTGCCGCCATGACCGCCCCGCGGCCGCGAACCGGCTTCGCCTACCTGGACGAGCCGCGGGGGCCGATCGCGTTCGCCCACCGCGGCGGGGCGACGCATCCGGAGCTCCCTGGGCTGGAGAACACGATGGCCGCCTTCCGGCACGCCGTCGCCCTCGGCTACCGCTACCTCGAGACCGACGTCCACGTGACCAGGGACGGCGTGCTGCTGGCCTTCCACGACCGCGTGCTGGACCGGGTGACCGACGGCACCGGCGAGCTGCTCGCGCTCTCCGCGGAGGAGATCGGACGGTTCCGGGTGGGTGGACGGGAGCCGGTCCCCACCCTCGCCGACCTGTTCGAGGCCTTCCCCGAAGCCCGGTTCAACATCGACCTGAAGTCCGACGGCGCGGCCGCCGCGCTGGCCGGGTTCGTCGCCGCCCGGGAGGCCTGGGACCGGGTCCTCGTCGGCTCCTTCGAACGACGCCGGCTGCACGCCTTCCGCCGGCTCACCCGCGGACGTGTCGCGACCTCGGCCCATCCCGCCGAGGTCGCCGCGTTCCTCGTGGGCGTCCCTCCGAAGGCGCCGGTCGCGCTGCAGATCCCGCAGCGGCGCGGCCGTCTGGTGCTGGCCACGCCCCGGTTGATCGGGCGCGCCCACGCCCGGGGGTTGCACGTGCACGTCTGGACGGTCGACGATCCAGCCCAGATGCACTCCTTGCTCGACCTCGGGGTCGACGGGCTCATCACCGACCGGACCGACCTGCTCAAGCAGGTGCTTCTCGACCGAGGGGAATGGCAGCCATGAGCCAGCACGACCGGCCCCCTCCCATCGCCGACCTCGCACCGCTGAGGGACAGCCTCAGGCGCGAGCAGAAGGCCTGGTACTGGTACGACTGGGCGAACTCGGCGTACTACACGACCATCCTCACGGTGCTGTTCGCGCCGTACATGATCACGGTCGCCGGTCGGGCGGCCGGCTGCGGCGACGTGGATCCCTGCAACAAGACGGTCTCCCTGCTCGGGCTCGACGTCTCGGTCGGCTCGTTGCCGTTCTACCTCACCAGCTTCGCCACCATCTTCAGCGCCTTCGTGCTGCCGATCGTCGGCGCTTTCGTGGACCGGTCCAGCCGCAAGAAGTGGAACATGGCCGGCTTCGCCTTCGCCGGGTCCTTCTTCGCCGCGCTGCTGTTCTTCCTCCAGGGCGACCAGTGGCAGCTGGGGGCGGTCGCGGTGGTGGTCTCGAGCGTGCTGGCCGGGTGCTCCCTGGTGGCCTACTCGGCGATCCTGTGCGACATCTCCAGCGAGCACGAGCGGGACGAGGTGTCCTCGCGCGGCTGGGCCTTCGGCTACCTCGGCGGCGGGCTGCTGCTCGCGGTGAACCTCGGTGTCTACCTGGGTCACGACGCGGTCGGGCTGTCCGAGGAGCTGGCGGTGCGGCTCTCGCTGCTCAGCGCGGCGCTGTGGTGGGCAGGGTTCACCCTCATCCCGCTGCTGCGGCTGCGCAACCGCCCGCCCGTGAACCTCGTGGCGAAGTCGGGCTCGGTGTTCCAGCGCAGCTTCGGGCAGCTGTGGACGACGCTGCGGGAGCTCCGGGCCTACCCGATGACGCTGACCTTCCTGCTCGCCTACCTCTTCTACAACGACGGCATCCAGACCGTGATCTACGCGGCTTCCACGTACGGCGAGAAGCAGCTCGGCTTCGGCAAGACCGTGCTGATCGCGACGATCCTGGTGATCCAGTTCGTCGCCTTCGGCGGGGCGCTGCTGTTCGGTCGGCTGGCCCGACGTTTCGGCGGCTACCACTCGATCCTGTGGGGGACGTTCGCCTGGATGGGCATCGTGGTGGTGGCCATGCTGCTGCCCGCGGGCAACGCGCCGCTGTTCTACCTCGTCGCGGTGGCCATCGGCATCGTGCTGGGAGGCACCCAGGCGCTCAGCCGATCGTTCTTCAGCCTCCTCATCCCCCGCGGTCGGGAAGGCGAGTACTTCGCGCTCTACAACGCCTGCGAGCGCGGGACCTCGTGGTTCGGCACGTTCCTGTTCGGGCTGGTCTTCCAGCTCACCGGCTCCTACCGCCCGGCCATCCTCGCGCTGATCGTGTTCTTCGTGCTCGGGGCCGGCTTCCTCCTCCGACTGGACCCCGAGCGCGGGATCCGGGAGGCTGGGAACGCCGTGCCGCAGGCGGTGTGAGGAACGGTTGACCCGCCAGGGTGAGCCGCGTCACCCCTCGGACCTGATGGAATCTTGAGGCACGATCGTTCGTTGAACCACATGACGGCGCAACCCGTGCGCCGCGATCGGCGTCATAGATCGTGGACGGGCGAGATCGCCTCATCCATATCCGGGGGAAAATCAATGTTGTCAGGAGGTGCCAGTCATGGCTGAGCGTACTTTGCGCGGCGCCCGCCTTGGTGGCCAGAGCTTCGAGGACGAGCGCGGCATCGAGTTCGCCGCGCGCCAGCAGGTCGGCTTCCGTTGCGGCCAGGGTCACGTGTTCGAGATCACGATGTCGATGGAGGCCGAGGTCCCGGCCACCTGGGAGTGCCCCAAGTGCGGTGACCAGGGGATGAACGTGAGCGGCCTCAAGCCCGAGGTGAAGGCCGAGAAGCCGGTCCGCACCCACTGGGACATGCTGCTCGAGCGTCGATCCGTCAAGGAGCTCGAGGAGATCCTCAAGGAGCGCCTGGAGCTGCTGCGCGGCGGTGAGATCGGGCCGGCGCACCTGCACCGCGCCTCCACCCGCAAGCGCAAGGCAGGCTGACCTGCCCCAGAAGTAGGACGAGGCTCTCAGTCCTCGTCGACCACCTCGCCCCGGATCACCGGACCACCCCTGGAGCCATTTCCCGGGGTCCCGGTTCCGGGGCGTCGTGCATCCGCCGTGAAGGTCCCGGCGAGCAGGCGCCGCCCGATGACCGTGGACAGCGCCCGGCGCGCGGCCGGACGGGTCAGCGGCAGGATCAGCACGATGCCCAGCACGTCGGTGACGAAGCCGGGGCTGAGCATGAGGGTGCCGCCGATCAGGATCAGCGCTCCGTCGGCGAGCTGCTTGCCGGGCATCCGTCCCGTCTGCAGCGCCTGGCGCAGTGCCTGCCAGGCGCGCGAGCCCTCCCGCTTGATCAGCCAGGTCCCGAGGATCGAGTCGAGGACCAGCAGCAGGATCGTCCACCACGGACCGATCACCTGACCGACCTGGATGAGGACGTAGATCTCCAGCAACGGCACGCCGATGAAGAGCACGAAGAGCGCCAGGCGCCAGCCGCGCCTCACCGCGCACCTCCGACGCGACGGCGTACCTGCGCGGACCGCTCACGCAGACCCCACCGGGTGATCCGCCACAGGGACTCCCACGCGACCGCGCCGCTCATCTTCGACTCCCCGCGCACCCGCTCGACGAACTCGATCGGCACCTCGTGCACGACCAGTCCGGCGTTGAGCACCCTCGCGACCAGGTCGGTCTGGAAGACGTAGCCGGTCGAGCGCACCGAGTCGAGGTCGAGCTTGGCGAGCGCCTCGCGGCGGTAGAGCCGGTACCCCGACGTGGCGTCGCGCACGTCGATGCCGAGCAGGGTCCGCACGTAGAGGTTGCCGCCCCGGGACAGGGCGAGTCGGTGCACCGGCCAGTTGACCACCGAACCGCCCGGGACGTAGCGCGAGCCGAGGGCGAGGTCCGCCCCCGCCTCGATCGCCGCGAGCAGGGCCGGCAGCTGCTCGGGCTGGTGCGACCCGTCCGCGTCCATCTCGCCGATGAGGTCGTAGTCGCGCGCCAGCGCCCACGCGAAGCCCACGCGGTACGCCGCCCCGAGACCGCCCTTGGCCGTCCGGTGCACGACGTGCACGTGGTCGTCCTCGGCGGCCAGCCGCTCCGCGAGCTCACCCGTGCCGTCCGGAGAGCTGTCGTCGACGACGAGGAGCTCGGCCTCCGGCACCGCGGCACGCAGCCGCCGGACGATCGGCTCGAGGTTGTCGACCTCGTCGTAGGTCGGCACGACCATGAGGACGCGCATCGGACTCATCACGAGGCCTCCTCCTCCCCCGTCGCGGCTGCCGGTACCACGGGGTCATGGCGACGATACGCGAGCGCTCCCAGCACCAGCAGGAGGCCCACCAACGGCCACACCGCCCAGCCCACCCACCCGTCGATCCGTAGGCCAGGGGTGAGGTGGTCGGAGAGGAACACCCGCTCGACCAGCACGTCGGACCGACGCAGCGGTGCCTGGGCGACCACCGAGCCGTCGGAGCGGATGACGCCGGTGACGCCGTTGGTGGAGGCCACGACCAGGTCCCGCCCGGCCTCCATCGCCCGCAGGCGCGAGATCTGGAACTGCTGGTCGACCTGGTGGGTGTAGACGAAGGACGCATTGCTGGTCTGCACCACGATCAGCTGACCGCCGCGCACGACCTGGTCGTGCAGGCTGTCGTCGTAGGCGACGTCGAAGCAGATCGCGTCGGCGACCCGGGTGTCGGCGATCCTCAGGGGCGTCTGTCTCGTGCCGGCCAGCATGTCTCGCTGAACCTTCTGGATCCGGGCCAGGTTGCCGGCGAACACCGACCGCCAGGGGACGTACTCCCCGAACGGCACCGGGTGGTGCTTGGTGTAGCGGTCACCGGGGCCGGTTCCGGGGTCCCAGACGATGCCCTGGTTGAGCACCCCGTGGGCGCCGGAGTCCGCCATCACGCCGGCGAGGAGCGGGACGTCGATCCGCCGGGCGGCGCTGTCGAGCATCCCGCCGATCAGGACGTCGCTGAACGGGTCCGTGGCGGTGGAGTTCTCCGGCCACACCACGAAGTCGGGTCTCGGCACGCGCCCGTCGTCGACGTCGGAGGCGAGGTCCTCGGTCGCCTCGAGGTGGTTGCGAGTCAGCTGGGCGACGTCGACCAGCACGTCGGTGCCGTCCCCCGGCACGTTGCCCTGCACGACCGCGACGGTGCGCTGCCCGGACGTCGTGACGTCGTACGGCACGAGTGCCGGGACGAAGGACACCACGAGGACGGTGGCGGCCACCACGGCCCAGCGTCGCCGGTGGGCACGCTCCAGGACCAGTGCGGCGAGGCTCGTCCCCACCAGCGCCAGCAGCAGGTCGAGCCCGCTGAAGCCCAGGTAGGGCAGCGTCTCCGCCCAGGGATGGTCGGCGACGCCGTACGACAGGCGCCCCCACGGCATCCCGCTGAACGGCCACCCCATGCGCAGCGAGTCGGCGGTCATCCAGGCGATCGCCACCCACACCGGCCAGCCGGGCCAACGCCGGAGCAGCGGGACCAACGCGCCGAGCGCCCCGTAGAACAGCGCCTCGATGCCGGCCAGCCCCACCCAGGCGTCGGTGCCGATCACGCGCATCCACCACAGCAGGGCGAGCTGGAAGCCGAGGCCGAACGCCAGGCCCGGGATCCACGCCCGCCCGGGTCGCAGGGTGGCGACGCAGCCGACGTACGCCGCGACGGCGACGGGGATCACCCACGGGACGTCGAAGGGGGCGTAGGCGGCTGCCAGCAGGACTCCGGCCAACGCCGCGAGGCCGGTCCGCGGGAGCACGGCTCCAGAATATCGGTCCAGGACAATCGGTTCGGAGGTCGACCGACCGACCGCCCTCAGCCGGTGGGCCTGGAACGGCCCGGCGTTCCTCGGTCCAACTCCAGCGCCGAACTCACAGGTTCCAGATCCGAAGTGTTGTCTAGCGAAGCCGGGCTCGTTCCAGCCACGAGCACACAGGGTGAATCCGACACGCGCCGTTGTCAACCGGCGGCTGACCTGCAGGGTTGCGCGTCTTCCCAGGTCAGAGGCGGCGTCCGCGCGGTGAACTCGCCGCGAAATTTTGCTCGGGACGGCGTGTCGTCTAGTCGGCGGGCGGCGGGACCACGACAGTACCGGTCGCGGTCGTCGCGAGGACCGGCTCGTCGAGCATCCGTGCGGCCCCCGGATCAGCCTCGGTGGCCGCCCCCCGGGCGACCACGCGGACCTTGAACTCCATGACCCGTGACCGGGTGCCGACCTTCACCAGCTCGGCGGTGATCTCCAGGACGTCGCCGGCCCGGACCGGCGCCCGGAACTGCACATCGGAGTACGACGCGAACAGGCCCTCGTCGCCATCGGTTCGGATGCACATCTCGGTGGCGACGTCGCCGAACAGACCCAGGCTGTAAGCACCGTCGACGAGGTTGCCGGCGTAGTGGGCATGGGAGTACGGCACGTAGCGGCGATGGACCACCGTGGTCCCGACCTCGGCTGTCATCCGGCTCATCCTGCCAGCCGGTGGACCAGGAACGAGGCGACCTCGCCCGGCGTCGTGCCCCGGGCGAACACACGGTCCACCCCGAGGTCGCCGGCCATCGCCTCGTCGAAGCGCGGCCCGCCGACGACGAGCAGGGGGCGCTTCTTCTCGGGGTAGGCCTCCCGGAACGCGGCGGACATCTCGCGGGTGTTGAGCAGGTGGGCGTCACGCTGGGTGACGACCTGGGAGACGAGGACGGCGTCCGCCTTCTCGGCGAGGGCCCGGTCCACCAGGTGTGGCACGGACACCTGGGCGCCGAGGTTGACCACCTTGAGCTCGCGGTAGTACTCCAGGCCCTTCTCCCCGGCGAACCCCTTGATGTTGAGGATCGCGTCGATGCCGACCGTGTGGGCGTCGGTGCCGATGCACGCGCCGACCACGACGAGGCGCCGGCGGAGCGAGCGCTTGATCGCTGCGTTGGCCTCCTTCGGCGTCAGCAGGGGGAAGTCCCGCTCGACCACCTCGACGGTGCTGGGGTCGACGAGGTGGTTGACCCGGCCATAGACGACGAAGAACGAGAAGCCGTCGCCGACGGGCTTGCTGTGGACGACGAGCGCCGGGTCCATGCCCATCTTGTTCGCCAGCTGCAGCGCAGCTCCGTCGGCCATCTTGCTGTGTTCCATGGGCAGCGTGAAGGACAGCTGCACCATCCCGTCGCCGGTGGTGTCGCCGTACGGGCGGATAGGCCCGGTCATTTCACGCCCCCCGCCGCGGTGATTGAGGAGCCGCGAAGCGGCGTCTCGAAACCCCGGAAGGTCGGGCAGGGCAGGCACCCGGGCAGCTCGCGGTCATGGCTTCTCCTCCAGGATCTCGGAGGCCGGGTTGAAGTACGTCCTCGACTTCTCGGCCACGCCGTCGAGGCCCCTGCCGCCGTCGGCCGGGCGTTTCATCAGCCCGAAGGTGCCGTCGGCGATCGCCTCGAGGAGGCCCACCCCTGGGTGGTCGATGATGTCTTGGAGCAGGCCCATCGACTCCTCGAGCACCGAGTGGGCGCGCTTCTGGATGAACCCCCCGGGCGTGGGGACGAAGTCCTCGTGCAGCCCGCCGGCGGCGTCCATGACGTAGCGGACGTTCTGCAGGGCCAGGTCACGGTCGGAGAGCCAGGGGGTCACGACGGCCTCGGTCATCATCCCGACCAGGAGGATCCCCTGGCCGGTGAGGGCGCCGACCAGGTTGAAGAAGCCGTCGAGCAGGTAGCCGCGGAACACGTCGCCGGTCATGTGCCGGGTCGGCGGCATCCACTTCAGCGGGGCGTTCGGGAACAGCTCCCGCGCGAGCAGGGCGTGCGCCAGCTCGAGCCGGAACGACTCCGGGACGTCGGGGTCGATCTCGAACGCGTGGCCCAGGCCGAGCTGCCAGTCCTCGAGGCCGGCCTCCTTGGCGAAGTACTCGTTGAGCAGCTGGCTCGTGGTGACGGTGTGCGCCGCCTCGACCGCGTCGGCGGTGGTGAGGTAGTTGTCCTCGCCGGTGTTGATGATGATCCCGGCGCGGGCGTGGATCTGCCGGCTGAACCGCTGGTCCACGAAGGTCCGGATCGGGTTGATGTCGCGGAAGAGGATCCCGTACATCGAGTCGTTGAGCATCATGTCGAGCCGTTCGAGCCCGGCCAGTGCGGCGATCTCCGGCATGCACAGCCCGGAGGCGTAGTTGGTCAGCCGGACGTAGCGGCCGAGCTCCTTCGACGTCTCGTCCAGGGCGGCCCGCATGAGCCGGAAGTTCTCCTGGGTGGCGTAGGTGCCGGCGAAGCCCTCGCGGGTCGCGCCCTCGGGCACGAAGTCCAGCAGGCTCTGGCCGGTCGAACGGATCACCGCGATGACGTCGGCGCCGGCCCGGGCAGCCGCCTGGGCCTGCGGGATGTCCTCGTAGATGTCGCCGGTGGCGACGATCAGGTAGATCCAGGGCTGGCGCGGGGCATCGCCGACCTTCGCGACCATCCGCTCGCGCTCGATCCGGCGACGGTCGATCTGCTTGATGCCGGCGCCCACCTGCCGGCTGGCGGCGGAGCGAGCCTTGGTCTCGGCCCGTCCCTCCGGCAGCTCGAAGCGGAGGTCCCCGGACCCGGCCCGCTCGGCCAGCTGCTGCAGGTCGTCGGCCTGACCGGTGGCCAGCGCGTGCCAGACGGGAAGGGCGACGCCGTGCTCGAGGCCGGTGTCGGCCCGGACGGCGTCGACGAGGCGGTTGACCCAGGGGGTCCCGTCGGGATCGGCCCCGGACAGGCCGGCCAGGCGCAGGGTGGCCCGCTCGACGGACACGGTGGTGTGCCGTTTCGCGATCTGCACCACGGGCCGACCGGCCTTGCGCGCGAGGCTGCGCGCCCGTCGTACGTCGGCCGGGTCGAGGCCCAGCTTCTTCGGCCGCGCCATCAGACCCGCGCCTCGAAGATCGCGCGGCAGCCAGCCGTCTCGCGCAGGATCTGCATCGCGAGCTCGGCGTGACCGGGGACGTATCCGTTGCCCACGAGCATCGTGACGTCGGCGGCCAGGCCCTCGGCGCCGAGGGCCGCGGCCGAGAAGGAGGTGGCCATCGAGAAGAAGATGACGGTGCCGCCCTCGGCGGTGCTGAGGATGGCCCCGCCCTCGCAGCCGGGGACGTCGACGCAGACCACGGTGACGTCGGCGGGCCCGCCGGCGGCGAGGACCGAGTCTCGCAGCGCGATCGGGTCGCGCGCGTCCGCGGTGACGACGGCGTCGGCCAGGCCGGCCGCGTCCAGCATCGCGGCCTCCTGCGCATGCGGGACGACGCCGATGACCCGGGTGGCCCCTGCGCGGCGCGCAGCCGCGAGGCTGAGCGAGCCCGACTTGCCCGCTCCGCCGATCACGACCACGGTCGGCCCGCCGGCCGACCGGGCGTACGAGCCGACCACCCGCTCGGTCAGGGCCGGAGCGCCGCAGACGTCCATGACCGAGAGGCTGAGCTCGGCCGGGAGGTCGTCGGGGATCCGGGCTGCGATGGAACGGCCGAACAGGATGGCGTAGCCGTCGCAGGGGACCTGCTCGCTCGAGCCGTCCCAGCGCTGGAGGCCGTCCTCGATCACCAAGGGGGTCAGGGTGAGGCTCACCAGGGTCGCGACGCGGTCGCCGACCGAGAGTCCCAGCGGCGAGGACTCCCCCACCGCCTCGACCGTTCCGACGAGCATGCCGCCGGAACCGGTCTCGGGATTCTGCATCTTGCCGCGGGTGCGGACGATGTCGAGGACCTCCTCGCGGATCGCCTCGGCATCCCCGCCGTGCTTGCCCTCGAGCTGACGGAACGACGCGGCGTCGAGGTTGAGTCGCTCGACCCGGATCCGTACCTCGTCGGGCCAGAGGTCCGGGGAGGTGTCCAGGCGGTCGGCCGCCTGCGGGAGGACGACCCGGTCGTCCAGCACACGGTGCAGCCCGGTCGGGTCGCTAGCGATATCTGTGCGCACAGAGGCACTCTAACGAAAGATCTTGCGGCGAGTCATTCGACAGGCAGGAAGAATGATGCTTACCCTGGTCTCATGAGCATCGAGACCGCCATCACCCTCGAGAGCGGCCAGCCCTACCCCTACCAGCGCGTCGAGCTGGTCGAGCCCGACTGGACGCGGTTCCCGGGCTGGAAGGACGTCGCGGAAGAGGACTGGGCTTCGGTGCAGTGGCAGCGGGCCCACTGCGTCAAGAACCTCAAGCAGCTGCGTGAGCTCATGGGCGACCTGCTGGACGAGCGGTTCTACGCCGACCTGGAGCGCGACCAGGCCGAGCGGGCGACCATGTCCATGCTGGTGCCGCCGCAGATGTTGAACACGATGGTGCCGACCTTCTCCCCCGCGGGACCCGGGTCGCTGACCGAGGCGTTCTACGCCGACCCGATCCGGCACTACATGATCCCGGTGCTGAGTGACCGCCGGACCGACTGGCCCTCGCACCCGCACGCCACGCGAGACTCCCTGCACGAGCACGACATGTGGGCCACCGAGGGGCTCACCCACCGCTACCCCACCAAGGTGCTGGCCGAGCTGCTGCCGACCTGCCCGCAGTACTGCGGGCACTGCACCCGCATGGACCTCGTCGGCAACTCCACCGCGGTCATCGACAAGCTGAAGTTCGCCGGCAAGCCCAACGACCGGCTCGGCGACATGCTCGACTACCTCCGCCGTACGCCGCAGGTGCGCGACGTGGTCGTCTCCGGCGGCGACGTCGCGAACATGCCCTGGCCGCGGCTGGAGGCGTTCCTGACCGACCTGCTCGAGATCGAGAACATCCGCGACATCCGGCTGGCCACGAAGGCACTCATCGGCCTGCCGCAGCACTGGCTGCAGCCCGACGTCGTCGAGGGCGTCGCTCGGGTGGCCGGGATCGCCCGCGCGCGCGGCGTCTCCCTGGCGATGCACACCCACACCAACCACGCGAACTCCGTGACGCCGATGGTCGCCCAGGCGACCCGGGCGATGCTGGACGCCGGCCTGCGCGACGTGCGCAACCAGGGCGTGCTGCTCAACGGTGTCAACGCCGATCCCCGCGCGCTGCTGGACCTGTGCTTCCGGCTGCTCGATGACGCGCAGATCATGCCGTACTACTTCTACATGTGCGACATGATCCCGTACTCCGAGCACTGGCGGGTCTCCGTTGCCGACGCGCAGAGGCTGCAGCACCACATCATGGGCTACCTGCCCGGCTTCGCGACGCCGCGGATCGTGTGCGACGTGCCGTTCGTCGGCAAGCGCTGGGTGCACCAGCTCGCCGACTACGACGTCGAGCGAGGCATCTCGTACTGGACGAAGAATTACCGCACCTCGATCGAGACAGGACCCCAGTGGGACCCCGAGGCGCTCTCGCGGACCTACGAGTACTACGACCCGATCCACACCCTGCCGGCCGAAGGCCAGGCGTGGTGGGAGCAGCACGGCCGGCTCGACGAGGCCGCGCTCAAGGCGGCCGAGGTCGCCGAAGCATCGCGTCGTACGGCGGCCCTGCAGGCCTACTGACGGCCCTGCCGCGGCAGCCCGGAGCTCAGTCGGTGACGGGACGGCTCTCGAAGGGGGTCGAGAGCACGATCGTGGTGTTGGTCGAGACGTTGGCGGCGGCCCGGATGCGCGCCAGCAGGTCCTCGAGGTCGACAGGTGTGCCCACCCGGACCTTGAGGATGTAGCTCATGTCGCCGGCGACCGACCAGCACGACTCGATCTCGGTGATCGGCGCGAGCCGTTCGGGATAGTCGTCGGGAGCGCTGGCGTCGATCGGGCGGATGGAGATGAACGCGGTCAGCGGCAGCCCGAGCCCGTCGTGGTTGACGCTGGCGCCGTATCCGGTGATGAGGCCGCGCTCCTCGAGCCGTCGCACCCGCTGGTGGGCCGCGGAGGTGGAGAGACCGGCGGCCTTGCCGAGGTCGGTGAACGACATGCGACCGTCCGCGGCGAGCAACCGCAGGACGGTGCGGTCGATGTCGTCGGTCTCCCCAGCCATTCGCGCAGCGTAGCGGGACACGCTCTCCCGGCATGGCAGGATCGCGCCGTGAGAGACCGCCTGATGCTGCTGGACACCGCCTCGATGTACTTCCGTGCGTTCTACGGCGTTCCCGAGATCAAGGCGGAGAACGGCACCCCCGTGAACGCCGTCCGCGGCCTCCTGGACTTCATCAGTCGGATGGTCGACGAGTATCGCCCGACCCAGCTGGCCTGCTGCTGGGACAACGACTGGCGTCCGGCCTGGCGGGTCGAGCTGATCCCGTCGTACAAGGGACACCGGGTGGTCGCGGTGACACCGTCGGGCCGTCCGGACATCGAGGAGGTGCCCGACCCGCTGGAGCAGCAGATCCCGGTGATCCGAGCGGTCCTGGACGCCTTCGGCATCGCCATCGTCGGCGCCGACGGCTACGAGGCGGACGACGTGATCGGCACACTGGCGACCCGGGCCACGGTCCCGACCGAGATCGTCACCGGTGACCGCGACCTCTTCCAGCTCGTCGACGACGACCGGGAGGTCCGGGTGCTCTACATCGCCCGGGGCGTGAGCAAGCACGAGCGAGTGACCGGCGACGTCGTCCGCAGCAAGTACGACGTCGACGCCACCCAGTACGCCGACTTCGCCACTCTGCGCGGCGATGCGTCCGACGGGCTGCCCGGGGTGGCCGGGGTCGGGGAGAAGACCGCGTCGTCGCTGCTGCACAAGTTCGGCGACATCGAGCGGCTGCTCGACGCGGTCGACGACCCCGACAGCGACCTGGCCCCCGGGCCGAGGCGGAAGATCGCGGACGCGCGCGACTACCTCGCCGTCGCGCCGCAGGTGGTCGCGGTCGCGTGCGACCTCGACCTCGGCGAACCCGACCTGACGCTCCCCCGCGAGCCCCAGGACCCGGAGATGCTGGCGGCGCTGGCCGAGGAGTTCAACCTCGACGGGCCGGTCCGGCGCCTCACCGAGACCCTCGCCGGCTGAGGCCACCCAGCCGTCCGTACGGTGGAGGGATGAGCAACCAGGTAGCCGTCGTCGGAGGCCATGGACAGATCGCCCGCCTCCTCCACCCCCTCCTGCTCGAGAACGGCCGGCAGCCGGTCGCCCTGGTGCGCAGCGACGCCCAGCGCGCCGCCGTCGAGGAGCTCGGGGCGCACGCCCGCCTGCTCAACATCGAGCAGGCCGACGCCACGGCGTTCGCGAGCGCCTTCGCCGGGTGCGACGCGGTCGTCTTCGCCGCGGGCGGAGGGCCTGACGGAAGCATCGAGCGCAAGCGCAGCGTCGACCTCGAGGGCTCGCTCAAGTCGATCAGCGGTGCTCACGCTGCCGGGATCACGCGGTTCGTCCAGGTCTCGGCCATCGGCGTCGACGACCCGCTGCCGGAAGACACCGACGAGGTGTGGCGCGCGTACGTCGAGGCGAAGCGCGACGCCGACGAAGCCGTGCGCGCCAGCGGCCTCGACTGGACGATCCTGCGCCCGGGTGGGCTCACCGACGACGTGGGCACGGGGCTCGTCGCCCTCGGGCCGGACGTCGACCGGGGGGAGATCCCGCGCGCGGACGTGGCGGCCGTGATCGCCGCGGTGCTCGACGACGACCGGACCATCGGCCGGCAGTGGAGCCTCGTCGGCGGGGACGTGCCGATCGCCGACGCCCTCACCCGGGCCGGCTAGTCCTCCGGGGTCGCGGCGTAGTCGACCACGCCGCGACGCAGCAGCCGGACCGCCTCGCGCGCATGGTCCCGGACGGGCCCTGGCCCGGCGGCGTCAGCGACCTGGCCGCAGAGGTCGAGCAGCTGCTTGATCCAGCGGACGAAGTCACCGGCCGCCAGGTCGGTCACGTCGAGCAGCTCGTCCAGGTCGTCGCCCTCCGCCCAGCGATACGCCGCCCAGGCGAACCCGAGGTCCGGTGGTCGCAGGAAGTCGAGCCGGTGCTCCTGCTCCAGCCTGGACAGATCACCCCAGAGTCGGACCATCTCGCCCGTCACGTCCCGGACGCGTCCGCCGGGGACGCGCGGCGACGTCGCATCGTCGGGTCGGCGCGCCTCGAAGACCAGCAGCGACAGGACCGAGGCCAGCTCGCTGGGCGTGAGGTCGTCCCAGAGTCCCTCGCGCAGACACTCGGAGGCGAGCAGGTCCAGCTCGGAGTAGATCCGGCGCAGGTGGCGTCCACGTTCGGTCACCTGGTCGCCGTCGAGGTAGTCGAGCGCCGTCAGCACCTCGCACACCCGGTCGAAGTCGCGAGCCACGGAGTTGGTGCGCTGCTCGATCCGGCGCCGCAGGGTGTGGGTGTCCCGGTCGAGCTTGAACCACCGCTCCGCCCACCGGGCGTGGTCCTCCCGGTCCGGACACTGGTGGCACGGATGCTCCCGCATCCGCGCGCGCAGGTTCGCGATCTCCGGGTCGTCGCCGGCTCCGGGCTTGCGGTCCCGTGCCCGCTCGGTCACCGGCCGGATCCTGGCGGAGCGCAACGCTGAGGCCAGGTCCCGTCGCTGCTGCGGGTTGCGGCCGTTGAATCCCTTCGGGACCCGGACCTTCCCGAGCGAAGCGACCGGTGTCGGGAAGTCGATCATGGCCAGGCGACGCGCCTGCCGCTCGATCGTGAGGACGTAGGGCCGCGGTTCGTCGGTGTGGTCCCCCGGGTCCAGGACGACGGCCAGGCCGGAGAACTTCCCCGACGGGACGTCGATGACGTCGCCCGCCCGCAGCGCGTGCAGGCTCGCGACGACCTCCGAGCGGCGGTCGGCACGTCGTGACTTGGACTGCCCCTTCTCGAGGTCGCTGATCCTGCGCCGCATCCCGGCGTACTCCATGAAGTCGCCGAGGTCGCAGGCGGCCGACTCGGCGTACCCGTCGAGCGCCTCGCTCGCCTTCTGCAGCTGGCGGGCGAGCCCGACGACCGACTTGTCCGCCTGGAACTGCGCGAACGACTGCTCGAGGAGCTCCCGGGCCGTGGTGCGGCCGAACTGGTGCACCAGGTTGACCGCCATGTTGTACGACGGCCGGAAGGAGGAGCGCAGCGGATAGGTACGGGTCGAGGCGAGGCCGGCCAGCTCCTTGGGGTTCATGCCCTGCTGCCACAGCACGACCGCGTGCCCCTCGACGTCGAGGCCGCGACGACCCGCCCGGCCGGTGAGCTGGGTGTACTCCCCCGGCGAGAGATCGGCGTGCGTCTCGCCGTTCCACTTCGACAGCTTCTCGATGACCACCGTGCGGGCCGGCATGTTGATGCCCAGGGCGAGCGTCTCGGTGGCGAACACGGCTTTGACCAGGCCGCGGACGAAGAGCTTCTCCACCACCTCCTTGAACACCGGGAGCAGTCCGGCGTGGTGGGCGGCGACGCCGCGCGTGAGGCCGTCGAGGAAGTTCTCGTAGCCGAGGACGGCGCGGTCCTCGACCGGCAGGTGCCGGCAGGAGGCCTCGACCAGCTCGTAGATCTCGTCCCGCTCGTCCGGCGTCGTGAGCCGGAGGTTGGCCTCCAGGCACTGGGCGACGGCCGCGTCGCACCCGACCCGGCTGAAGACGAAGACGATGGCCGGGAGCAACCCCTCGCGGTCCAGGCGGTCCAGGACGTCGACCCGACTGGGCATCCAGACCCGACGGCCGTTCCCGACCTGGCGAGGGTTCTTCGACGAGCCGCGCCGACCCTTGCGCGGCGACCGGCGGTCGCGCATGAGGCGCGAGCTCGCCCAGTCGTCCCGGGCGATCCGCATCAGCTGCTCGTTGACCGGCGCGCCCTCCTTCACGAAGCCGGCTGCCGCGTCGACGTCGGAGGAGGCGAAGAGGTCGTGCATCCGCTTGCCGACCATGACGTGCTGGTAGAGCGGCACCGGCCGTCGTTCCTCGACGATCGTGCTCAGCTCACCGCGGACCGTGCCCAGCCACTCGCCGAACTCCTCGGCGTTGCTCACCGTCGCCGAGAGGCAGACCAGCGACACCGACTCCGGCAGGTGGATGATCACTTCCTCCCACACGGCTCCCCGGTCACGGTCGGCGAGGTAGTGCACCTCGTCCATGACCACGAAGCCCAGCCCCTCCAGGGTGCGGGAGCCGGCGTAGAGCATGTTGCGCAACACCTCGGTGGTCATGACCACCAGAGGAGCCTCACCGTTGATCGAGGTGTCACCGGTGAGCAGCCCGACCTTGTCGGCGCCGTAACGGGCGACCAGGTCGGCGTACTTCTGGTTCGACAGCGCCTTGATCGGGGCCGTGTAGAAGCACTTGCGGCCCTGCGCCAGCGCCAGGTGGCAGGCGAACTCCCCGACGACGGTCTTGCCCGACCCGGTCGGGGCCGCGACCAGGACGCCCCGGCCCTCCTCGATCTCGTGGCAGGAGCGCTCCTGGAAGTCGTCGAGGGGGAACGCGAAGTGCGCGGTGAACTCCGCGAAGACGGGATGACGCGTACGCCGGCGGGCAGCCGCGTAGCGCTCGGCGGGCGTGCCGCCCGGCTCCTGGGACTGGCTAGACAAGGACGGTCAGCGCTCCCGGCGCGCAGGAGACGGTCAGCGGCAACGGCCCGAAGCGCTCGCCGTCGGCGTAGGACACGATGCCCGGCGCGGCAACGGTCACCGTGCGCGCGAGGTGGTGCTCGTACTGGGGGTGGCTCGTGTGGGTGCCCTTGAACAGCTTGGGATAGGTGCGGATCAGCCCCGGCTTGCTCATCGGCTTGATGATGACGACGTCCAGCAGGCCGTCGTCGAGGACGGCGCCCTCGGTGATCCGGAGTCCCCCGCCGAAGGAGGGCCCATTGCCGACGGCGACGAGCATGGCGTCCAGCCGGTGCTCGGTGCCGTCGATGTCGAGGACGTACTCGAGCGGCTCGAAGACGCGCAGCTCGGCGAGCGTCGCCAGGTTGTAGCGCATCTGTCCCTTGGGCCAGGTCATGCGGTTGGCTCGCTCGTTGACGACCGCGTCGAAACCGGCCGCGAGGACGGTGACGAAGTACTTGTCCCCGCACTGCGCCAGGTCGATCACCCGCTGCTGGCCGCCGATCACCCGGTCGGCCGCGGCGACGGGGTCCTTGCGTGGCAGGTCGAAGTAGCGGGCGACGTCGTTGCCGGTGCCGGCGGGGATCATCCCGAGCGGCACCTGGGTCCGGGCGGTGGCCTGGACGCCGAGGTGCGCCATGCCGTCCCCGCCGCACACGACGAGCGCGTCGATGCCGCTCGCGACCGCGTCGCGCGCCAGCTCGAGCGCCTCCTCCGGACCCTCGCCCTGCAGGCTGCGCACCTGCATGCCGGCGTCCCGCAACCGGCCGAGCGCGGCGTCGCGGAAGCGTCCACCCTTGCCCTTGCCGGACGTCGGGTTGGTGAGGAGAGCGATCTCGCGCGGCACGAGCAGAGCCTAGTGCGAGCCCTCCCCCGGGGCCGTCACGTCCGCCGCCGAGAGCCGCAGGGTCACCAGGTAGCGCCGCGGGTCGGCTCCGACCGAGCGCGCGAGCCGCCCGATGGCGGTGAGCGCGAGGTCCGCGGTGAACTCGTGGCCCGGCACGAGGAGCACCAGCCGCGTCGCCTGGAGACCCAGGTGCAGCTGACCCTGGTGCCAGGCCCGGTGGGCCGCCACGCGGTCGGTCTCCACGACCGACGCGATCGGGTAGGCCGCGTCCGCCGCGAGCAGGTCGCAGGCGAGCTCCTCGGTGCCCTCGCCCGTGAGCGTGCCGGCGACGCGCTGCTGTCGCCGTACGCCGCTGGCAGGCGTCCAGGTGACCTCCTCCTCGCCGAGCCACTCCGGGAGGTCGAAGGGGTCGACCGGGTCCAGGGGTGCAGGTGCGCCGGTCACAGCGGCGACGCCTCGTCCGGTGAGAGCCCGGCGCCGGGCTTGCGGCCGGCGACCCGGCGGTCGTGGAGCCGGGCGATCACTTCGGAGACCAGGGTGAGGAAGACCATTGGCAGGGCCATCAGGGTCATCGTGAACGGGTCGGTCGACGGCGTCGCAGCGGCGGCGAACACGAAGATGCCGACGATGATCCAGGGGCGGTAGGCGCCCAGTGTCCGGCCCTTGAGGATGCCGGCGAGGTTGAGCAGGACGATGAAGACCGGGATCTCGAAGGACAGGCCGAAGACCAGGACCGTTCGTGTGAGGAAGGTGAGGTAGCTGCTGAACTCCAGCAGGTTGGTGATGCCCGGGGGGTTGAACCCGATGAGGATCTCCAGGCCCTTGGGCAGCGTGAGGTAGCCCAGCATGGCGCCCGCGACGAAGAGCGGCCCGGCGATCGCGACGAAGATCCGCGACCACCGCTTCTCGTTGTCGTGCAGGCCCGGCAGGATGAACGCCCAGATCTGGTAGAGCCAGTACGGCGCCGTCCCGATCAGGGCCGCGAAGCCGCACAGCTTCAGGTAGAGCATGAGACCGCCGCCGGCACCGTTGGTGGTGGCGATCGTCTTGTCCGCGGGCAGGTGCCGGGCCGCCTCGCGGTAGGGCCCGTACACGAGGTCGTAGAGGTGGTCGAAGAAGAACAGCGACGCGATCAGGACCGCGAGCATGACGAAGGCGACGCGCAGGATGCGGGCGCGCAGCTCACGCAGGTGGTCCGAGAGCGCCATCCGCCCGTCGGCCCCGACCGGGTGGACGGGCCTCCCCCGGAAGAGGGAGAAGAGCGCAGAGATCACCGACGGTCCGGACCTGGTGCCTGGAGCGCCGGGTCAGGCGCGGTTGTCGTCAGGGTGACGCTCGCCCAGCTGGTCCTGCGGCGCCGCCTGGTCGGTGACCGGCGGCAGCTGCGCCGGGGGCTGGGTGCTGTCGGCCGGCGTGTCGTCGTCGTCCTTGAGGCCCTTGGTCTCCGCCTTGAAGATGCGCAGTGCCTGGCCGGTGCCGCGCGCCAGGTCGGGCAGCTTGGCAGCGCCGAAGACGAGGATGACGATCGCCAGGATCACCAGCCACTCGGCGCCCTGGGGCATGCCGATCATTGGGTACATCGGAGTCCTCACTCGTGTCGGGTGCTGCGACGACTATCGTACGCCGTCGTCCGGATAGAGACTGAGAACGCCCCGTGCGTCGGCGGTGACCGCGTTGGCCCATCGGTCCGGCGCGACCACCTGGGCATGCGGCATCAGGCGCAGCAGGAGCCGGCGCAGCCAGCGCTCGTCGGCGACCAGGAGGTCGACCTCCAGGCTGCCGTCGTCCTGCGGGCGCGTCTCCTGCACCTGGTAGTACTCCACCATCCACCAGGCGGGCTGCTGCAGGCGGAGCGTGACGTGGACGGAGTCGTCCCCGCTGGCGAACAGCCCCTCGGAGAGGTCCCGGGGCGCGGCGCTCGTCCGCACCGGGTCCGGGAGGACCTCGGCCTCGACGATCCGGTCGAGGCGGAAAAGCCGCTCGGCCTCGGCGCTGTGGCACCACGCGTCGAGGTAACGGGCACCCTGCATGCGTACGACGCCCCGCGGGTCCACGACCCGCTCGGTCTCCTCGTCGCGGGCGGGCACCCAGTAGACGATCCGGACCTGGCGGCCATCCGCGACCGCCTGCTCGAGTCGGTCGCGGAGCGCCTCCTCGTCGGCGCCGTCGTCGGTGCCGGGGTCGATCGGCGCGACGACCGCGCCGGTCGCGGCCTCCTGGAGCTTGCCCAGGGTCCGGTCGACGATCTCGCGCGTCTGGTCGTCCGCCCCGGCGCGCAGGGCCAGGAGCGCCACCATGACGGCGGTGGCCTCGGTGGCGGAGAGTCGCATGGGCCGGGCCAGGTAGTCGGCGTTGGAGACCCGGATGACCCCGTCGCCCTCGGGCCGCTCGATCGCGTCCAGGTCGACGTCGATGAGGTCGTCGGGGTAGCCACCGGGCAGGCCGACCATGAGCAGCACCTTGAGGTCCTTGACCACCTGCGCGGGAGCTCACCCCGAGCGCGGCAGCCGCCTCCTCGATGCGGACTCCGTCACGACCGTGCAGCCAGGGGACCAGCTTGAGCAGCCGAGCCACCTGGTCCTTCGCGCTCACGAGGCCGCCTCGCGAGGACACGAGCCCAGCGAGGAGCCCAGGGAGGAGCACAGCGAGGCCCGGAACGAGGCGCGCCGAGAGCGCCATCGGATCGCGTTCACGAGGCCGCCTGGATCGCTTCGAGGTAGGACTCGACCCGGGCGATGACCTCGTCGCGCAGCGCCTCGGGCGACTCGACGTACACGTCCTCGCCGTACGCGAGCAGGTCCCCCGCGCTCTCCGGCCCGGCGTGGGTCAGGTGCAGGCGGTCCCACTCGCGCGACCCGTCGGGCCCCTCCACGCCGGTCTCGATGCTCGAGGCGACCCGGCGCAGTCCGTAGCCGCTGCCCTTGCGGGCCAGCACGACGGCCGGCTCCTGCACCGAGGGCTGGTCCAGCCGGCGCGCCACCGCGCCCAGGTCGATCCCCTGCGGCACCTCGAAGCCGCCGGGCTTCCCGGTGCGCCGCGGCTCGCCGGTGATGCGGGACAGTCGGAAGACCCGCTCGTCGGACCGGTCGGTGTCGTACCCGACGACGTACCAGCGCCCGGAGTAACGCACGATGCCCCACGGCTGGAGGTGCCGCGTGCGCGGCTGGTCACCGGGGCGGCCGTACTCGAACTCGACCTCCGTGCGGTCCAGCGCGGACTCCCACAGCACGTCGAAGGCGGGCTCGTCGGCGCTCAACCGGGGCGAGACGAGGTCGAGCGCCGCGAGGTCGACCTCGGCACCGGTCGCGAGCAGCTTGGTCATCGCCTCGGAGGTCGCCTCGGCCAGACGGGCGTGCTCCCAGACCTTCGTGGCCAGGCCGATCACGGCCGCCTCGTCGGCGTTCAAGTCGATGTCGGGCAGCTGCAGGTCGTCGGGCCGGATCCGGTAGCCGATCTCGTCCTCGAAGAACGCGTCGGTCGAGCTGACGTCGACCGGGACGCCGAGCGCGCGCAGGTCGTCCTTGTCGCGCTCAAACATCCGGTTGAAGGCCTCGTCGGTCTGCCCCGGGTACAACAGCTCCCGGATGCGGTCCTTGCCGATGTGGCGGCGCTGGACCAGCAGCATGATGAGCAGCTTCATCAACCGCTCGGTGCGTGCTGCCGCCATGATCCGAACCTACCGGCTGCCCTACTCGGCCTTGCGGATGTCGATGACGAAGTAGAGCGTGCTGCCGGCGGGGATGCCCGATTGCCCCTGGTCGCCGTACCCGAGGTCGGGCGGGATCTGGAGCAGCACCCGGCTGCCGACCTTGAGGCCGCTCAGCCCGTAGGTCCAGCCCTGCACGACCTGCGTGAGCGAGAACGGCACCGGCTTCTTCGAGTAGCTCTCGTCGAACGGCTTCTTGGCGCCGTACACCTCACCGAGGTAGTCGGCGGTCACGGTCATGTCGGTCGTGACGGTCGGGCCGTCGCCCTCGGTGAGGACCGACCGCAGCAGCTCGCCGTCGGCGGCCGGCTTGTCGACGCCCTTGAAGTCGAAGCCGACCGGGACGCCCTTCTTCTCCACGACGGAGGGGAGCTTCGAGGACGAGACGTCCTTGGGCTTGGGGTCCTCGTGCTCGCCGATGATGTCGACGACGACCAGGACGCTGTCCTGGTTGCCGATCCCCAGCTGAGGGTTGCCCTGGCTGCCGAACGCGGACTTGGCCGGCGCGGCGACCTCGACCCGCGACCCGATGGTGTGACCCTGCAGCGCCTCGAGGAACACCTCGCTCAGGTTCTTGGAGTCGACCGTGAGCGTCTGCGGCGCGGCGTCGAAGCTGCTGTACGCCTTCTCCTGGGAGAAGCCGTTGCCGATCCAGAGGTGGGCGTCGATCTCGTCGCCGTCCTGCACCTCGGCACCGTCACCCTTGATCAGCACCTTGCTGGAGGTGGTGTCGACGCTCATCTGGCCGCCCCAGGTGACCTTCGGCTCCTTGCCGAAGTCGCCGGAGACCTGGACCGAGTCCAGCCCCTTGCCCGTCGAGCTGTCGTCCCCTGTGTCGCTGCCGCAGGCGGTCAGGGAGAGACCCAGCGCGAGGGCCAGGGGCAGGACGAAGGCACGGCGGAACGACGGGAGCACAGGTCACCTCAGAAGATCTGGAACGGGCAGCCGCAACCATAGCCGGAGATCCCCGGGACCCCGCGGGCGACTCACATGCCGTCGATCAGCCGCTGGACGCGCTCGTCGGTGTGCCGGAAGGGGTCCTTGCACAGGACCGTGCGCTGCGCCTGGTCGTTGAGCTTGAGGTGCACCCAGTCGACCGTGAAGTCCCGGCGCCGCTCCTGGGCCTTCCGGATGAACTCCCCGCGCAGCTTGGCCCGGGTCGTCTGCGGTGGGACCTGCTTGGCCTCGAAGACCCGCAGGTCGCTGGTGACCCGCTCGACGGCGCCGCGGCGCTCGAGCAGGTAGTACAGCCCTCGGCCCCGGTGGATGTCGTGGTAGGCCAGGTCGAGCTGGGCGATCCGCGGGTGGCCCATGGGCAGGCCGTGCTTGGCGCGGTACCGGTCGATCAGCTTCCACTTGATCACCCAGTCGATCTCCCGGTCGATCAGGCCGAGGTCGTCGCCGGCGATCGCCTTGAGAGAGCGCTCCCACAGCTCCAACGTCCGGTCGATCACCGGCGAGCTCAGCTCGCGCCGGTCCACGAAGCTGCGGACCCGTGCGAGGTACTCCCCCTGGATGTCCAGGGCGCTCGCCTCACGGCCGTTGGCCAGCCGGACCTTGCGGCGGCCGGTGACGTCGTGCGAGATCTCCCGGATCGCCCGGATCGGGTTCTCGAGCGTCAGGTCACGCATGACCACGCCCTCCTCGATCATGCGCAGCACCAGGTCGCAGCTGGCCACCTTGAGCATGGTCGTGGTCTCGCTCATGTTCGAGTCGCCGACGATGACGTGCAGCCGGCGGTACTTCTCGGCGTCCGCGTGCGGTTCGTCGCGGGTGTTGATGATCGGCCGCGACCGCGTCGTCGCGCTGCTCACGCCCTCCCAGATGTGCTCGGCCCGCTGGCTGACCGAGTAGCTGGCCCCGCGGGCGGTCTGGGTGATCTTGCCCGCTCCGACGATGATCTGCCGGGTCACGAGGAACGGGATGAGGATGTCGGCGAGCCGGCTGAACTCCCCCGCACGCCCGACCAGGTAATTCTCGTGGCAGCCGTAGGAGTTGCCGGCGGAGTCGGTGTTGTTCTTGAACAGGTAGATGTCGCCCGCGATGCCCTCGTCGTGCAGGCGGCGCTCGGCGTCCAGCAGGAGCCCCTCGAGGACCCGCTCCCCTGCCTTGTCGTGGGTGACCAGCTCGATGATGTCGTCGCACTCGGGCGTGGCGTACTCCGGGTGGCTGCCGACGTCGAGGTACAGCCGCGCGCCGTTGCGGAGGAAGACGTTGCTGCTGCGCCCCCAGCTGACGACCTTGCGGAACAGGTAGCGCGCGACCTCGTCGGGGCTGAGCCGGCGCTGGCCGTGGAACGTGCACGTCACGCCGTACTCGTTCTCGATCCCGAAGATGCGCCGGTCCACGGTCTCGAGCCTACGGCGTCTCAGGTGGCGTGGAGGGCTGCTCCGGCTCCGGCTCGCCGGGGGTCGGCGGGGCCGGCTCCCCGGTGACCGGGTCCTCCAGCGGTGCCACGTCACCGGAGACGGTGTCGGTCGGGTCGGCCGGGTCGTCGGTCGCCGACGCGGTCGGCGCGGCCTCGGGGCGACCGTCCTCGGGCCGCACCTGGTCCGAGGTGGTGGGGCCGCGGTCGCCCAGCATCTGCTGCAGGGCGTCGGGCCGGATCCGGGCGAACTTCCTGGGCTGCGGGCGGGTGCGGTCGAGCACCGCGACCTCGAGGTCGGTCGCCGGGATGGCCCGGTCGCCGGACTCCGAGCGCCCGAGCGCGGACACGGCGGTGCGGAGCGCCTCGGCCAGGGTGGCGCCCTCGGCGTACGTCGACCCGAGCTGCTCGCTGACGGTCTCGGCCTCCCCGCCCATGACGGCGAAGCCCTGCTCGTCCGCGACGCGACCCTCGTAGGTCAGTCGGAAGATCTGGTCGTCGGCGGCGCGGTCGCCCACCTCCGCGACGAAGATCTCCACCTCGTAGGGCTTCTCGCCGCCGGAGGAGAAGATCGTGCCGAGGGTCTGGGCGTAGGCGTTGGCCAGTCCGCGGCCCGTCACGTCCCGCCGGTCGTAGGCGTAGCCGCGCATGTCGGCCAGCCGGACCCCGGCGATCCGGAGGTTCTCGAACTCGTTGTAGCGCCCGACCGCCGCGAAGGCGATGCGGTCGTAGATCTCGGAGACCTTGTGCAGCGCCTGGGAGGGGTTCTCGGCCACGAACAGCACGCCGTCGGCGTACTGGACCACGGCCACCGAGCGGCCCCGGGCGATGCCCTTGCGCGCGAAGTCGGCCCGGTCCTTCATCAGCTGCTCGGGCGAGACGTAGAACGGCATACTCATCGACTCGTCGCTCCTCAGTTCAGGGCCGCAGCCGGGCCGTCGGGCCGCTGCATCCGTCCGGCCAGCATGCGGTCGGCGATCTCGGCGACCTCGCCCTCCGGCATCCGGACGCCGCCCTCGGCGGTGATGATGTGGACGACCGGGAAGATCCGGCGAGTGAGGTCCGGGCCGCCGGTGGCGGAGTCGTCGTCCGCGGCGTCGTACAGCGCCTGGATGACGGCGGTGACGCACTCCTCGGCGGAGAGGTCGTCGCGGTAGAGCTTCTTCAGCGAGCCGCGCGCGAACAACGAGCCCGATCCGACGGAGTGGAAGGCCGTCTCCTCGTAGCGCCCGCCGGTGACGTCGTAGGAGAAGATCCGGCCCTGCCCCTGGGTCAGGTCGTAGCCGGCGAACAGCGGGACGACCGCGAGGCCCTGCATGGCCAGGCCGAGGTTGTTGCGGATGAGCGCCGCCAGACGGTTCGCCTTGCCGTCGATCGTCAGCGTGGTGCCCTCGATCTTCTCGTAGTGCTCGAGCTCGACCTGGAACAGGCGGACCAGCTCGACGGCGAGCCCGGCGGTGCCGGCGATGCCCACCGCGGAGAACTCGTCGGCCGGGAAGACCTTCTGGATGTCGCGCTGGGCGATGATGTTGCCCATCGTGGCGCGGCGGTCACCGGCCATGACGACTCCCCCGGGGAACGTCGCCGCCACGATGGTGGTCGCGTGCGGAGCGAGGTCGCCGGCGTTGCCCTGCGGCACTGCGCGGCGGGACGGCAGCAGGTCAGGCGCGGCGGCGGCGAGGAACTCGCTGAAGGAGGACGTTCCGGGCTGCAGGTAGGCCGGGGACAGACGTGCGTCTCCCGAGGAGGACGGCCAACCAGACGACTGGGGCACTACTGCCCGCCCTTCTGGATGAACGACTTCACGAAGTCCTCGGCGTTCGTCTCGAGCACGTCGTCGATCTCGTCGAGGATCGCGTCCACGTCGTCGTCGAGCGACTCCTTGCGCTCGGCGACCTCTGGGGAGACATCACTCTCGACGACGTCCTGGGTGGCCTCGTCGGCCTCGTTGGACCGGCGAGGTTGCTTCTGCTCCTGGGCCATACGTCGACCCTAGCCGAGCGAGCCGAAGAACAAGCCCGCTGTTCCGCGCGTCAGGTCACCGGGTGAGGGCAGCGAACAGCTGCTCGGCGGTGGCGCACCGGTCGATCAGGTCGCCGACGCTCTCCCGGCTGCCACGCAGGGGATCCAAGGTGGGGATCCGCTGGAGCGACTCGCGGCCGGGCAGGTCGAAGATGACGGAGTCCCAGGAGGCGGCCGCGACGTCGTCGGCGTACTTCTCCAGGCAGCGGCCGCGGAAGTAGGCGCGGGTGTCGGTCGGCGGGTCGTGCATCGCCGCCTCGACCGAGGCGTCCGCCAGCAGGCGCTTCATCCGGCCGAGGGAGACCAGCCGGTGGTAGAGACCCTTCTCCGGTCGGATGTCGCTGTACTGCAGGTCGATCAGCTGGAGCTTCGCGTTGCTCCACTCGAGCCCGTCTCGCGTGCGGTACTGCTCGAGCAGGGCCAGCTTGGCCACCCAGTCCAGCTCGTCGGCGCACTGCATCGGGTCGACGGAGAGCCGGTCCAGCACCGAGCCCCAGCGCTCCAGCACGTCGAGGGTCTGGGCGTCCGCGGAGTCGCCGATCCGCTCCTCGACGTACCGGCTGGCCAGGTCGAAGTACTCACGTTGCAGCTCGAGCGCTGTCAGCTGCCGCCCGTCGGTCAGCCGGATCAGCTGGCGCAGCGTCGGGTCGTGAGAGACGGCGCGCAGCGCGGCGACCGAGCCGTCGATCGTCAGGTCGGCGGTGATGAAGCGGTCCTCGATCATGGCGAGCACCAGTGCGGTGGTCCCGACCTTCAGGTACGTCGAGATCTCGGACAAGTTGGCGTCGCCGATGATCACGTGCAGCCGGCGGTACTTCTCCGGGTCGGCGTGCGGCTCGTCCCGGGTGTTGATGATCGGACGCTTGAGCGTGGTCTCCAGGCCCACCTCGACCTCGAAGAAGTCGGCTCGCTGGCTCAGCTGGAACCCATGGTCGCGGCCGTCCTGGCCCAGGCCGACCCGGCCGGCGCCGCAGACCACCTGCCGGGAGACGAAGAACGGAGTCAGGTGCCGGACGATGTCCCCGAACGGAGTGCTCCGCGGCATCAGGTAGTTCTCGTGGGCGCCGTAGGAGACGCCCTTGTTGTCGGTGTTGTTCTTGTACAGGTTGATCGGCTGGGCGCCGGGCGCCATCGCGGCCCGCCTCGCCGCGTCGAGCATGACCAGCTCGCCGGCCTTGTCCCAGAGCACCGCGTCGAGGGGGTTGGTCACCTCGGGAGTGGAGTACTCGGGGTGCGCGTGATCGACGTAGAGCCGCGCGCCGTTGGTGAGGATGACGTTGGCCAGGCCGAGGTCCTCGTCGGTCAGCTGCGTCGGGTCCGCGATCTGCCGTGACATGTCGAAGCCACGGGCGTCACGCAGCGGCGACTCCTCCTCGAAGTCCCAGCGCGCCCGCCGGGCCCGCACCGTCGCGGTGGCATAGGCGTTCACCACCTGCGACGACGCGACCATCGGGTTGGCCAGAGGTTGGCCCTGCACCGAGATCCCGTACTCGATCTCGGTCCCCATGACCCGCCGAACGCTCACGAGGCCGCCTCCTGAGGACACGAGCGCAGCGAGGCCCGGAGGGAGGCGTGCCGAGGGGGCAATCCCGAGACGCTCACGAGGCCGCCTCCTGAGGACACGAGCGCAGCGAGGCCCGGAGGGAGGCGTGCCGAGGGGGCAATCCCGAGACGCTCACGAGGCCGCCTCCTGAGGACACGAGCGCAGCGAGGCCCGGAGGGAGGCGTGCCGAGGGGGCAATCCCGTACGACTCATGAGGCCGAGCGTACGGGTCGGCCAGCGGCTGGGATCAGCGGCCGCGCATGCGACCGGTCAGGAACAGGACGAGCAGAACAACGACGACGATGACGAGGATGGTCCAAAGCATGATGAATCCTTCTCAGGTAGGTGGACGTCAAGACTAGGGCCACGCAGCCATCGGCGGACTCACCCCTAGCGGGGTAGCGCACGCCATGCACCCTCGGCGTACGCCGCGGAGTCGGCGCCTGCGTCAGCGGCGGCTGGACCAACGTACGAGCAGGACCAGCGCACCGATGACGAGGACGGCGATGAACAGCTGCGCGATCGGCATCGGTCAGAGGTACTGACCGGTGTTGGCCACCGTGTCGATCGAGCGTCCCGGCTCGGTGCCCTGCTTGCCGGTGATGAGCGTGCGGATGAACACGATCCGCTCGCCCTTCTTGCCGGAGATGCGGGCCCAGTCGTCGGGGTTGGTGGTGTTGGGGAGGTCCTCGTTCTCCTTGAACTCGTCGACGCACGCCTGGAGCATGTGGCTGACGCGCAGGCCGTGCTGGTCGGAGTCGAGGAAGTCCTTGATCGCCATCTTCTTCGCCCGGTCGACGATGTTCTGGATCATGGCGCCGGAGTTGAAGTCCTTGAAGTACAGGACCTCCTTGTCACCGTTGGCGTAGGTCACCTCGAGGAACCGGTTGTCCTCGGTCTCGGTGTACATGCGCTCGACCGTGGCCTGGATCATCGCGGCGACGCACGCGTCGCGGTCGCCCCCGAACTCCCGCAGGTCGTCGCCGTGCAGCGGCAGGTCGGCGGTGAGGTACTTGCTGAAGATGTCCCGCGCCGACTCGGCGTCCGGCCGCTCGATCTTGATCTTCACGTCCAGGCGGCCCGGCCGCAGGATCGCAGGGTCGATCATGTCCTCGCGGTTGGAGGCGCCGATCACGAGCACGTTCTCCAGCAGCTCCACACCGTCGATCTCGCTCAACAGCTGCGGGACGATGGTGTTCTCGACGTCGGAGGACACCCCGGAGCCGCGCGTGCGGAACAGGGAGTCCATCTCGTCGAAGAACACGATGACGGGGGTGCCGTGCGAGGCCTTCTCGCGGGCCCGCTGGAAGACCAGCCGGATGTGGCGCTCGGTCTCGCCGACGTACTTGTTCAGCAGCTCGGGGCCCTTGATGTTGAGGAAGTACGACTTCCCCGAGGCGCCCGTCTTGTCGGCGACCTTCTTGGCCAAGGAGTTCGCGACCGCCTTGGCGATGAGGGTCTTGCCGCAGCCCGGAGGCCCGTACAGCAGCACGCCCTTGGGCGGCTTGAGCTTGTGCTCCTTGAACAGCTCCGGGTGCAGGTAGGGCAGCTCGACGGCGTCGCGGATCTGGTCGATCTGCGAGATCAGGCCGCCGATGGCGCTGTACTCGATGTCGGGGACCTCTTCGAGGACCAGCTCCTCGACCTCGGACTTGGGCACCCGCTCGTAGGCGTAGTTGGCGCGACCGTCCAGCAGGAGCGAGTCTCCGGCGCGCAGGGCGGTCGCTCGCAGCGGCTCGGCCAGGCGGACCACGCGCTCCTCGTCGGCGTTGGCGATGACCAGGGCCCGCTCGTTGTCGGCCAGCAGCTCCTTGAACATCACGACGTCGCCGACCTGCTCGAACTCGAGCGCGGCGACGACGTTCAGCGCCTCGTTGAGCATGACCTCCTGACCCTTGACCAGGTCGTCGAGGTCGACGTTCGGGCTCGCGTTGACGCGCAGCTTGCGCCCGCCGGTGAAGACGTCGATCGAGTCGTCCTCGTTGCGGGCGATGAAGGTGCCGAAGCCGGCCGGCGGCTGCGCCAGGCGGTCGACCTCCTCCTTGAGCTTGGTGATCTGGTCGCGCGCCTCACGCAGGGTCTGGGCCAGCCGCTCGTTCTGGGCGGTGACGGCCGAGAGCGAGCGCTGCGTGTCGGCCAGACGCAGCTCGAGGCCACGGGAGTGGCCGGGGGCGTCCCCCAGACGGCGGCGCAGGTCGACGACCTCGGCCTCCAGGAACCTCACCTGGTCGACGAGCTCCTCCGGTGTGCGGTCCGCGGACCCTGACGTCATGGTGCCCACCTCCTCGCTTTCGACCCTACCCGGCAGCGGCGAGGACGCACGCGTACTTCCACCGGTGTTGGTCACATTTCGGACGCAGTCGACCCACCGGGTCGCGGACCGGAGTAGTCGGGCCCGTACGCACCCGGAGCGGGACGCCGCTTCTTCATCGGCGCCCGCTCCCCCGGCGCCATCCGGCGAGCCGTGACCAGGAAGGCGGTGTGTCCGATCATCTTGTGGCCCGGTCGTACGGCCAGGCCCTCCACGTGCCAGTCGCGGACCAGCGACTCCCAGGCCTGCGGCTCGGTGAAGCCGCCGTGCGCGCGCGCCGTCTCGACGAAGCGGGAGAGCTGCGTGGTCGTGGCCACGTAGGCACAGACGATGCCCCCGGGGCGGAGCGCACCGGCCGCCGCCTCGAGACACTCCCACGGCGCGAGCATGTCGAGGACGAGCCGGTCGACCCGGGCGCCGGAGGCCGGCAGCGAGTCCGCCAGGTCGCCGAGCTGGAGCTCCCAGGCAGGGTGACCCTGCCCATCCTTGCCGCCGAAGAACTGCGTCACGTTGCGCCGGGCCACCTCTGCGAACTCCTCCCGTCGCTCGAATGACAGCACGCGGCCGTGGGTGCCGACGGCACGCAGGAGCGAGCAGGTGAGTGCGCCGGAGCCGACGCCGGCCTCCACCACGTGCGCGCCGGGGAAGATGTCGGCCATCGCGATGATCTGGGCCGCGTCCTTCGGGTAGACCACGGCCGCGCCCCGCGGCATGGACACCACGAACTCCGAGAGCAGCGGCCGGAACACGAGGTACTCACCGCCGGCCGAGGACTGGACGGAGAACCCCTCCTCCCGCCCGATCAGCTCGTCGTGGTCGAAGTGCCCGCGGTTGGAGAAGAAACGCTTCCCCGCCTCGAGGCAGATGTTGTGCTTCCTGCCCTTGCTGTCGACCAGCCGCACCCATTCGCCGGGCCGGAGCGGACCGCGGTGCACACCGGACCAGGCCGAGGGAGAGACGTCGGGATCGCCGGGCTCAGCACTGCTCATGGGAGAACCCTAGGAGTCGGTGGTCTCAGACCTGACGGAAGGCTCGGTCGACGTCCGTGGTGGCGAGGACACCGTAGATGTGGCCGTCCTCCTCCACCAGCACGTACTCCGAGGCCGGGGTCCGGCCGATCGCGCGGACCAGGTCCTCGCCGTGGATCGTCGCCGGCAGGGTGAGGCCGTCGTCGACCGAGCGGGCGACCGTGGAGACCGCGACCCACGGTCGCCGGTCCTCCGGTGTCGCCATCAGAGCGGCCTCGTTCACCACGCCGACCGGTCGGCCGTCGGTCGTCACGGTCACGATCCCGCCGGCACCGGCCTCCTGGGCGCGGCGGATCGCCTCGGCCAGCGGGAGGTCGTCCGGGACCGACAACGTACGACGTGCCAGGTCGCGCGCGACCAGGTTGGGCAGCCGGCTGCGGAACCTGGCCGAGACGAGCTCCGCGGTCGCGCCGTTCCAGAGGAACAGCCCGATGATGAAGGCGAGCACGAAGTCGATGACCGTCGGTGGGGTGCCGAACACCTCCCGCGCCGCGACCGGCCACAACACGACGAGCAGCGCCGTCACGCGCCCACCCCAGGCCGCCGCCACGACGCCCCGCAGCCGGTTGCCGGTGAGCCTCCAGACACCGGCCTTGAGGACGCGGCCGCCGTCGAGGGGCAGGCCCGGCACGAGGTTGAGCACGCCGACGATGAGGTTGGCGCCGGCCAGGCCCTCGACCGCCATGCGGAGCAGACCCTCGGGCGTGACGAACCAGAGGCCCACGGCGGCCAGACCCACGGCGATCGAGGTCAGCGGACCCACCACCGCGATCCAGAACTCCTCACGTGGGCGCCGTGCCTCCCCGTCGATGGCGGTCATGCCGCCGAGGAAGTGCAGCGTGATGGAGCGGACGGGGAAGCCGAAGCGCTTCGCGACGACGGCGTGCGAGACCTCGTGCAGGAGCACCGAGAGGTAGAGGACGACGGCGAACGCGAGCCCGGCGACGTACTTGAACGCGCCCAGCCCGGGCTGGACCTCCTCCACCCGCGGGGACATGATCACCGCGATCAGGCCGGCGACGAGGAACCAGCTGGACGTGACCAGGATGTCGCTGCCGTCGATGGTGCCGACCTTGAAAGTCCCGGGTGGCCGCTGGGGCCGCTCGGCGGGCGCAGGATGATCGTCGGACACCCCCCGAACCTATCCGACCCCCGAACCGTCCGGCCGAGCGCAGTCGACCCGGCCGGATGGTGTCGGTGGGGTGGCCTAGGGTCGCTGGCATGGGTACGCCGACGGCCGCCGCCTCCCCTGCGGAGGCGTTCTCCCGCGCCGTGGACGGTGTCGAGGTCCTGGGTGCGCTGTCGCCCTCGCGGGCCGGCGACTTCATGAACTGTCCCCTCCTCTACCGCTTCCGGACGATCGACCACCTCCCGGAGCCGGTGTCGCTCGACGCGGTGCGCGGCACCCTCGTCCACAAGGTGCTCGAGGACCTCTTCGACCTGCCGGCGGCCCAGCGCACCCCGACCCAGGCCCTCGACCTGCTGACGCCCGCATGGGCCGACCTGATCGAGGCCGAGCCGGCCCTCGCCGAGATGTTCGGCGCCGAGGGGCCGGACCTCGCCGAGTGGCTGGCCTCGTGCCGCCGCTCGCTCGACCAGTACTTCACCTTGGAGGACCCGCGCCGCCTCGAGCCCGCCGAGCGGGAGTTCTACGTCGAGACGCTGCTGGAGTCCAAGCTCCTGCTCCGCGGTTTCATCGACCGCCTCGACGTGGCCCCCGACGGCGCCATGCGCGTCGTGGACTACAAGTCCGGACGCTCCCCCAGCGAGTTCTTCGAGGGCAAGGCGTTGTTCCAGATGAAGTTCTACGCGCTGGTCCTCTGGCGGATGCGCGGGGTGGTGCCGGCGATGCTCCAGCTGATCTACCTCGGCAACGGCGAGGTCATGCGCTACGTCCCGGACGAGGCCGACCTGCGAGCCACCGAGCGCAAGGTCGAGGCCATCTGGGCGGCCATCCGACGCGCGCAGGAGACCGGCGACTTCCGGCCCAACCCCTCCCGACTCTGTGACTGGTGCGCCCACCACGCACTGTGTCCGGCCCAGGGCGGGACGCTGCCGCCCCTTCCGCAGCCGGAGGAGCCGGCCCTCGTCGACGTGCCGCTCGCCGCGGAGGACGTGGACTAGCTCTGCTGTCCGCGGGCTCCGTCCCTCCGGCTCGACGCGTCAGAGACCGTGGCGCTCGACCCACAGGGCTGCCTGCGTGCGGTCCTGGACGCCGATCCGGGAGAACGCCGACGTGAGGTGGGCCTTCACCGTCCGCTCGGAGATGTTGAGCCGGCGGGCGATCTGCTTGTTCGCCAGCCCGGCCTTGACCAGCCGGAGGACCTCGGTCTCCCGGGTCGTGAGCTGCACCGGCGGCCCACCCATCCGGATGCCCAGCAGCTGACGAGCGGCCTTGGGGTGGATCGGCGACTCCCCGCGGCTCACGGCCCGGATGCCCTGCAGCACGTCCTCGGGTTCCGCGTCCTTGAGCAGGTAGCCGACGGCCCCGGCCTCGAGGGCGGCCACGATCCGCTCCCCGTCGGAGTACGACGTGAGCACCAGGACGTCGGTCCCCTCCCCCTCGGCCATGATCGCCCGGGTCGCGCTGACGCCGTCGACCCCGGGCATCTGGAGGTCCATGAGGACCACGTCGGGCCGGTGCTCGCGCACCACCTCGAGCGCACCCGCCCCGTCGGCGGCGGTGCCGACCACCTCGATGTCGTCGGTTCCCTCGATCAGCTGCTGGAGACCCGCGCGGATCATCGCGTGGTCGTCGACGAGCGCGACGCGGATCGGCTCACTCACGTGGACACCTCCAGCAGGACCGTCGTACCTCGGGACGGGTTGGATGTTACGTCCAGGGTGCCCCCCGCCTCCGCCACGAGGGAACGCAGCCCGCGCAGACCGAAGCTGTCCGGCGCCGCCGGCGTCGACGGGTCGAACCCGAGACCGTCGTCGACGACCCGGAGGGTCAGCCGGTCGCCCTGACCACGAACCCGCACCTCGACGGTGGTCGCCTGGGCGTGGCGCAGGGCGTTCCGCACCGCCTCCTGGGCCACCCGCCAGACCAGGGCGACCGAGGCGTCACCGGCGTTCTCGGCGCCCTCGACGCTGACGATCGCCTGCACGCCCGCGTTGGCCGCGGGCGCCACGAGGTCCTCCAGGGCCGAGCCGAGCCGCTCTGCGCTGAGCTCCGGCGGGTGGATCTCGGCGAGCAACGACCGGAGGGAACGCAGCGACTGCCGCAACGAGGCGCCGAGGTCGGTCAGTCGGGAGCGGGCGCCCGAAGGCGTGGCGGGGTCCCGCGCGAGGGCAGAGACCGAGAACGCCGTGCCCGCGAGGTCCTGGACGACGCTGTCGTGCAGGTCGCGTGCGATGCGCCGGCGCTCGGCGTCGGAGGCGTCCAGCGCCCGGTCCAGGAGCCGGGCGCGTTCCTCCGCGCCGCGACTGAGCTGTCGGCTGAGCACCAGGAGCAGCGGCGTGACGAGGACCAGCAGCAGCATCAGCCCGCCGACGCTGATCCAGCGGAAGGCCGAGTAGATCGCCACCCGACGGTCCTCGATCTGCCGGAGCGAGTAGTAGCCCTCGAACAGCAGGAGCTTGCCGTTGGGCGCGCGGAAGCGCGTGAAGATCTGCACGAGGTCGCGGTTTCCGGAGACACCGACGTTCTCCGGAGCCGCCGGGTCGGAGGCCAGGACGTCGGTGCCGCCCGTGGCCAGCACGCGGGTGCGGGCGGCGCCCAGCGGATAGGTCTGTCCGGTCTTCAGGTTGCTCGAGGAGTAGACGATCCGTCCGTCGGCGCTCCAGAAGTTCACCCGGACCACGTCTCCGCTCACGAGCCGGTCGAGGATCTTGCGTTGGAAGCGGTCGATGTCGCCGGGGCTGGACTGCTGCAGCCCTTCGGACACATAGGGCTGCGCGACGGACCGGGCGAGCACCGCGTTCGTCCGCCGGGACTCCGAGAGCGCCTCCCTCTCTGCTGAGCGACCGGCCAGGTAGTCGGTGCCGATGGCGATGATCACCATGGTCAGCAGGCCCAGCAGCAGGAACTGGACGACCGGGCTTCGGAGGAACCGCACGCGCCGAACCCTAGGGAACTCCGCGCTTCTTCGCCGACTCAGTAGAAGACGTCGACGCGGCAGACCTCGCCGTTGGTGCCGTTCTTCGCCCGGAAGACGAAGTGGTCGGGCCCCATCAGGTTGACCATCTTGCGCGTGACGTGGAAGACGCGGCGACCGCCGCCTTGATGAGCACGCGCGGCCCCGCGTGCGGACAGGTCGGCGTTGTGCTTGAAGCGCCAGTCCCAGCGCGCCGTGCCCGTGGTCCACACCGTTCCGGTCGCCCGCAGGACGCCGTCATCCTCGCTCTCCACCCTCAACCGGGTGGTGCTCTGTTCGGAACAGGGGTCGGTGTCCTTCGTCGGTGCGGTCCGGACGCTGGCGCGATCGTCCTTGGCGGGCCCGTCCTCCTCCGCGCTGGCGGAGGGGGTCACCGCGAGCACGGCCAGGCTCAGGCCGAGCCCGAGCATCGCTGCGGGCCGTCGTCGGACGATCATGTGCTCTCCCTCAACCTCGGGGCCGTCGAGCCCCGAGCCACCAGGATCCTCGGGCCACCTACGTGCAGAGGGCCATTGTCCGGTGGTACTACGACCGAGGGGGCGTTTCAGCCGACAAAGGCGTCGGTCGCGTCCGGGTCCACCGTGTGGGCTCGGATGCTCCCGGAGCGGATCTCCTCGGCGAAGTGGCACGCCACGGTGTGACCCGGCTCGATCTCCCGCAGCTCCGGCACCTCGGTGTCGCACCGGGACTCCTGACGGAACGGGCAACGGGTGTGGAACCGGCACCCGGAGGGCGGGTCGGCCGGCGAGGGCAGGTCGCCCTGGAGCAGGATCCGTTCGCGGCCCGCCTCCGCCCGCGGGTCCGGGATCGGAACCGCCGACATCAGTGCCCGGGTGTACGGGTGCAGCGGCTCGGCGTACAGGTCGTCGGACGAGGCCTGCTCGACGACGCGGCCGAGGTACATGACGGCGACCTCGTCGGAGACGTGCCGGACGACGGCCAGGTCGTGCGCGATCACCAGGTAGGTCAGCCCGAGCTGCTCCTGGATCTCCTCCAGGAGGTTGAGCACCTGGGCCTGGATCGAGACGTCGAGGGCGGACACCGGCTCGTCGGCGATGACGAACTTCGGCTCGAGCGCGATCGCCCGGGCGATGCCGATGCGCTGCCGCTGGCCGCCGGAGAACTCGTGCGGGTACTTCTGGGCCGCGCTCGCGGGCAGACCCACCTGGTCCAACAGCTCCTTGACCCTGGTCCGGCGGTCGTAGGCGATGCCGTGGGCGCGCAGCGGCTCGGTGAGGATCGCCTCGACGGACTGGCGCGGGTTGAGGCTGGACAACGGGTCCTGGAACACCATCTGCATGTCCTGGCGGGCCTTGCGAAGCCGTTCGCCCGTGAGCCCGGAGACGTCGATGCCGTCGAAGGTCACGGAGCCCGACGTGATGGGGGTGAGGCGCAGCAGCGCGCGGCCGAGGGTCGACTTGCCGCACCCGGACTCCCCCACCAGGCCGAGGGTCTGGCCACTCGCGATGCTCAGGTCGACCCCGTCGACGGCGCGGACAGCTCCGACCTGCCGGTCGAACAGCAGACCGTCGCGGATCGGGAAGTGCACCTTGAGGTCCTCGACCTGCACCAGGGGACGCGAGGAGTCACTCATCGGCTGACCTCCTCAGGTCCGGACAACGGGTTGAAGCAACGCAGGTCCCGGTGACCCACCGGTTCCAGCGCCGGCGCGTGCTGCTCGCACTCGTCGACCCGGTTGCCACAGCGCGGGGCGAACGCGCACCCCTGGCTCCACGGCAGGGTCTGGGTCGGCGAGCCCGGGATCGGGTGCAGCGGCTCCCCGCGCGGGGAGTCGAGCCGCGGGATGCTCGCGAGCAGACCGCCGGTGTAGGGGTGGCGCGGCTCGCTGAAGAGGAGGTCTCGGCCCGCCGACTCGACGATGCGCCCGGAGTACATGACGTTGACCTCGTCGCAGAGGCCGGCCACGACGCCCAGGTCGTGGGTGATCATCAGCAGGGCCGCGTCTGTGTCGGCCACGAGGTCCTTGAGCACCTCCAAGACCTGCGCCTGGATGGTCACGTCCAGCGCCGTCGTGGGCTCGTCGGCGATCAGCAACCGCGGCTGGCAGGCCAGGGCGATGGCGATGAGCACGCGCTGCCGCATCCCGCCGCTGAGCTGGTGGGGGTACTCCTTGAGCCGACGGCCCGGGTCGGGGATGCCGACCTTCCGCAGCAGCTCCTCGGCGCGGTCCCGAGCCTCGGCCTTGTCGGCGTCCTCGTGCCGCCGGATCACCTCCACCACCTGGGTGCCGATGGGGACGACGGGGTTGAGCGAGGACATCGGGTCCTGGAAGACCATCGCGATCTCGGCCCCGCGCAGCTTCGACATGGCCGACGAGCCGAGGCCGAGCAGGTCGCGGCCGTCGTACCGCACCTCGCCGCTGACCCGCACCCCGCGCTTGGGGAGCAGGCCCATGATCGCCAGGGACGTCACGGACTTCCCGCTGCCGGACTCCCCCACCAGGCCGACGTGCTGGCCGGGACGGATGTCGAAGGACACCTCGTCGACGGCGTGGACGGGCTCCTGGCCTCGCAGGGCGAACGTCACCGCCAGGTCGCGGACGGACAGGAGCGGCTCGGCGCTGGCGCCGCCGGAGCGCGGGTCTCGACTCATGGTCACTTCCTCGTCCGCGGGTCGAGGGCCTCGCGCAGGGCCTCGCCGAACAGGGTGAAGCCCAACGCCGTCACGGCGATCGCTGCGCCGGGCAGGATCGCGAGCTGGGGGGCGACGTCGAACCGGTCCTGGGCGGCCACGAGCATGCGGCCCCACTCGGCCACGGCCGGATCGGACTCACCCAGTCCGAGGTAGGACAGGGCCGCGACCTCGATGATCGCGGTCGCGAGGTTGAGGGTCGCCTGGACGATGGTCGGACCGACGCTGTTGGGCAGCACGTGGCCCAGGACGATGTTTCGCTTCTTGATGCCCAGGGCCTCGGCGGCCAGCACGTAGTCGGCCTTGCCCTGCGAGAGCATCGAGCCCCGCAGCAGCCGCGCGAAGATCGGCACCTGCGCGACACCGATCGCGATCATCACCGAGTACTTGTTCTGCCCGAGGACGGCGGCGATGCTCACGGCCAGCAGCAGGCTCGGGATCGACAACATCACGTCGACGAACCGCATGATCACGGTGTCGACCCAACCCCCCACGCGACCGCCGACGGCGCCGAAGCCTCCCGCGAGCGCACCGAGCGTGGTGCCGGCGCTGAGGCCCAGCGCTGTGGACACGACGCCGTACAGCAGCGACTGACGGGCGCCGTACACCATCTGCGTCCACAGGTCGGAGCCGAAGCGGTCGAGTCCGAGCCAGTGGTCGGACGACGGCCCGGGCACGCTCGAGGGAGTCACCCGCCCCGACCACTGCGCGGACCCGGGCTGGAAGGAGGTGAGCAGGGGCGCCAGCACCGCGACCAGCACGAAGGCCACCACGATGAGCGCCCCGGCGATCGCGGTGGGGTTGCGCCGGAGCCGGCGGAACGCCGACCGGATGAGCCGGCCGCCGCCGCCCGAGGTCTCGGTGGCTCCCAGCGCAGGGGTCGCGATGCTCATCACGCCCTCGCTCTCACGCGCGGGTCGATGACGCCGTAGAGCACGTCGACGACGAGGTTGATCAGCGAGTAGACGATGGCGATGAACAGGATGAAGCCCTGCAGGACCGGGTAGTCACGATGGCCGATGGCCTCGAAGAGGTACTGCCCGATGCCGTTGAACGAGAAGACCGTCTCGGTGAGGACCGCACCCGAGAACAGCAGGCCCGCCTGCAGACCGATCGTGGTGACCACCGGGAGCAGGGCGTTGCGCAGCACGTGCCGTCGCGAGATCGTGCGCTGTGACAGGCCCTTGGCCTCCGCCGTACGCACGTAGTCCTCGTTGAGCACCTCCGCGACCGAGGCCCGGGTGATTCGGACGATGATCGCCAGCGGGATCGTGCCCAACGCCAGGGCGGGCAGGATCAGGTGGAGCATCGCGTCCCACGCGGCATCCCACTCGCGCGTCAGCAGGCCGTCGAGGACGTAGAAGTCCGTGAGGTGCGTGGCGTCGATCCGGGGGTTCTGCCGCGTCGCCGTCGGCAGCCAGTGCAGCTTGTCGGCGAAGACCAGCTTGAGCAGGATCGCCAGGAAGAACACCGGGGTCACGACGCCCAGCAGCGACCCGGACACGACCGTGGTGTCGAGGGGTCGGCCCTGGTGACGCGCCGCCAGGTAGCCGAGCGGCACCCCGACGAGGACGGCGAACACGAGGGCCGCGAGCCCCAGCTCCAGGGTGGCCGGGAAACGCTCGAGGAAGCTGGACAGCACCGGGCGCCCGGTCTCGATCGAGCGCCCCAGGTCGCCGTGCAGCAGGGCCTTCACGTAGGTCAAGTACTGGGTGATCAGCGGCTCGTTGAAGCCGTACGCCTGGTTGATCCGGTCGATGCTCTCAGGCGTCGCCCGCTCACCGAGGAGCGCGCGGGCCGGGTCGCCCGGAAGCGCCCGGACCCACGCGAAGAGGAGGATCGACAGTCCCACGAGCACCGGCACCATGAGCGCCAGCCTGCGCAGGACGAATCGCAGCATCTCCTCCCTCGTCTCCTGCGGCGATCAGTTGTCGAGCGTGATCGTGTTCCAGACCTCGTCCTGCACCGGGCTGGGCTCGTAGCCCTGCACGTTGGGGGCGAAGGCCAGGGACGGCACGGGGTGGGCCAGCGGGACGCCCGGGAGGTACTCCATGACCTCCTTGTTGATCGCCTCGTACGCCGGGGTCTGCTCCTCGACGGTCGGGATCTGGCGGGCGGCCTTGAGGTCGTCGAACAGCTTCTGGTTGGTGAAGCCCCACTCCATGCTCTTGGCCCCGAAGAAGACGCCGAGGAAGTTGTCGGTGTCGTTGTAGTCACCGGTCCAGCCGAGGAGGTGCAGACCGTGCTTGTCGGTCCCCTGGATCTTCTCCAGGTAGTCCGGGTCCCACTGGTCCGCGACCGGCTTGATCTTCAGGCCCACCTTCTGCAGCTCCGAGCGGATCACGTTGAACGTGTCGGCCGGCTGCGGCATGTAGGGCCGGCTGACGCCGGTCGGGTAGTTGAACTCGATCGTCGCGCCGTCCGCCCCGGCGGCCTTGAGCAGGCTCTCGGCCTTCGCCGGGTCGTAGTCGTACTGCTTGACGTCCTCGGTGTGGCCGTTGACCGACGGAGGCACGAACTCGATCGCGGTCTGGGTGCCCTCCGGCATCGAGGCGCTGGCGATCTCGTCCTTGTTCAGCGCGTAGGCGATGGCCTGGCGGACCCGGATGTCGTCCAGCGGCTTCTGGGCCTGGTTCATGCCCAGGTACAGAACGTTGAACGGCTCGCGGTTCTCGATCTGCATGCCGGCTTCCTGCAGCGGCTTGAGGTCGGCCGGCCCGACGAGGTCGAAGCCGTCGATCTCGCCGTTGGTCAGTGCGTCGGCACGAGCCTTCGGGTCGTCGATCGCGACGACGACGGCCTTGCTGATGTGCGGCTTCTCGCCCCAGTAGCCGTCGTAGGGCACGAGGGTGATCTGCTTGCCGTGCTCCCACGAGCTGAACTCGAACGGTCCGGTCCCGACGGGGTGGCCCTGGGAGTAGTCGCTGGTCCGCGGCTGGTCGGCGCCGTCGTCCTGGTACTTCTCCTGCGCGGTCGGGCTCTGCATGGAGAACGCAGGTAGCGACATCGCCGAGACGAAGCCGGCGAAGGGCGACTTGAGCTTGATCGTCGCGGTGGTGTCGTCGGAGGCGCTGCAGGAGTCGTAGATCGCCTCCTTGGCCCGGGTGCCGGTGGCGAAGCCACGGAACAGTGCGCCGTAGTAGTAGGTCAGGTCGTCGGTCTGCGCGGACTCCGGCATGTTGTACCAGCGGTCGAAGTTCCAGCAGACGGCGTCGGCGTTGAACTTCGTGCTGTCCTGGAAGGTGACGTCGTCGCGCAGGTCGAAGGTGTAGGTGAGGCCGTCCTCGGAGACCTCCCACGACTTCGCCAGCAGCGGCGCCGGGTCGGCGGTGCCGGGCTTGGTCCCGACGAGACCCTCGAAGATCTGCCGGGCGACCCGGAACGACTCGCCGTCGGAGGCGAAGAACGGATCGAGGGTGACCGGCTCTGCCGAGCCGGCGAAGACGAACGTGCCGCCCCCTGAGCCGGAGTCCCCGCTGCGGTCACTCTTGGCGCAGCCGGTGAGGACCAGCAGCACCCCCAGAAGTCCGATCAGACCTGCCCGCACCGGGCGCTTGCCGAATTGCTGCACGTGTCACCTCGATCGTCGTTCGTCCGGGCCGAGCACCCGAACGATCCGTCGACCTTAACGACGACTAGACCGGTCGGTCCAGCGGGGTACCGCGGACCGGGGCGAGCCGGCGGAGGGCCGCGAGGTCCCAGCCGTCGAACCCTGCGGCCACGTGTCGCCGGGGACCTGCACCCACCGAGACCTGCGAGGGCAGCACGAGCACCGCGCAGCCGGCCTCCTCCGCGGACCTGGTGCCGGTGTCGGAGTCCTCGAGGACGAGGACGTCCTCCGCCGCGAGCCCGAGCGCCGCCAGCGCGGTGAGGTACGGCTCCGGGTGCGGCTTGCCGTGCTCCACCCGGTCACCGGTCACCACGACCTCGAAGTCACCGACGGGCAGGGCGTCGAGGATCGGCTGCACGAACCGCTGGTACGACATGGTCACCAGGCCACAGCGGACACCCGCACGCTCAAGCTCGCCGAGCAGCTCGAGGGCACCGGGACGCCACGGCACCTCGTCGGACAGGCTCGCGACCACCGCGTCGAGCAGCTCCTCCACGATCGCCTCCGGTTCGAGCTCCAGCCCCATGCGCTCGCGGATGTACCGGGCGGAGTCACGCAGGTCGTGGCCGACCAGGCGGAGCGCGTCAGCATCGGTCCACTCGCCGCCGTACCTCTCAGCCAGGGCGTGCTCCGCCCGCATCCAGGCGGGCTCCGTCTCGACCAGGGTGCCGTCGAGGTCCCACAGCACTGCCCGTGGCCAGGTCTCCGGTGCGGGCTCAGTCATCCGGGTCGTAGCCGAGGTTCGGTGACAGCCAGCGCTCCGCCTCGGCGAGGGCCCAGCCCTTGCGCTCGGCGTAGTCGGCGACCTGGTCGCGGCCCAGCCGCCCGACGACGAAGTACTGCGACTCCGGGTGCGAGAAGTACCAGCCCGACACCGAGGCCCCGGGCCACATGGCCATCGACTCCGTCAGCTCCATGCCGGTGTGCTTCTGGACCTCCAGCAGCTCCCAGAGGGTCAGCTTCTCGGTGTGGTCGGGGCAGGCCGGGTACCCGGGCGCGGGCCGGATCCCGGCGTACTGCTCCTTGATCAGGCCCACGTTGTCGAGGTGCTCGTCGGGGGCGTAGCCCCAGAGCTCCTTGCGGACGCGCTGGTGGATCCGCTCCGCGAACGCCTCGGCCAGCCGGTCGGCCAGCGCCTCGAGCATGATCGCCTCGTAGTCGTCGAGGGACGCCTTGAACTCCGCGATCCGTTCCTGGGCGCCGAGCCCGGCCGTGACCGCGAAGCCGCCCAGGTAGTCGTGGATCCCGGTGCTCTTCGGCGCGACGAAGTCCGAGAGGCACCGGTTCGGCACACCCTCGCGGTGGGCGCCCTGCTGGCGCAGCTGGTGCACGACCGCGTGCGGGGTGTCGCGGTCCTCGGTGAGGTACAGCTCGAGGTCGTCGCCGACGCTGTTGGCGGGCCAGAGACCGATGACGCCGTGCGCGGTCAGCCAGCGTCCGTCGGCGACGCGGTCCAGCATCGCCTGCGCGTCGTCGTACAGCTTGCGCGCCTCGGGGCCGGTCGTCGGACTGTTGAGGATGTCGGGGAAGGACCCCTTCATCTCCCAGGCGTTGAAGAAGGGCTGCCAGTCGATGTAGCGGCGCAGCTCGCTCAGGTCGTAGTCGTGGAAGACCCGGATGTGCTGGGTCTCCCCTCGGCGGCCGATGATCGGCGAGACGTTGCGGTCCTGCTGGAGCAGCAGGTGCGGGCGCGGCGGGCGGTAGCCGCTCCAGTCGATCGGGCTGGCGTTGGCCCGCGCCTCCTCGAGCGTGATCCGGGGGCGGTCGGTCTTGGCCGCGTGGCGTGTGCGCAGGGAGTCGTAGTCGGCTTGGAGGTCCTCCAGCAGAGTGGCACGTCGCCCCTCGTTGAGGAGCGCGGACACGATCGGCACCGACCGGGAGGCGTCCTTGACCCACACCACCGGGCCGTCGTACTGCTTGTCGATCTTGACCGCCGTGTGCGCCCGGGACGTGGTCGCGCCACCGATGAGCAGCGGCACCGTGAACCCCTGGCGCTGCATCTCCGAGGCGAGCGTCACCATCTCGTCGAGGCTCGGGGTGATGAGACCGGACAACCCGATCGCGTCAGCCTCGACCTCGCGAGCGGTGTCCAGGATCTTCTGGGCCGGGACCATGACGCCGAGGTCGATCACCTCGTAGTTGTTGCACTGCAGCACGACGCCGACGATGTTCTTGCCGATGTCGTGGACGTCGCCCTTGACCGTGGCCATGACGACCGTGCCGGCGGTGTCGCGCTGCCGGGCGATCGCGGGGTCCTTCGACTTCTCGTCCTCGATGTAGGGGATCAGGTAGGCCACGGCCTTCTTCATGACCCGCGCCGACTTCACGACCTGTGGCAGGAACATCTTGCCGGAGCCGAAGAGGTCGCCGACGACGTTCATGCCGTCCATGAGCGGACCCTCGATCACCTCGATCGTGCGACCGCCGGACCCGGTGACCTCCGCCCGCAGGTCCTCGGTATCGGACTCGATGTGGGCGTCGAGACCCTTGACCAGGGCGTGGGAGATCCGCTCGCGCAGCGGCAGGCTGCGCCACTCCTCCTCGGTCACCACCTCGTCGGCCGGCTCCCGGTTGTAGGTCTCGGCGATCTCGAGCAGCCGCTCCCCCGCATCCGGGCGCCGGTTGAGGACGACGTCCTCGATCCGCTCGCGCAGCTCGGGTTCGACCTCGTCGTACACCACGAGGGCGCCGGCGTTGACGATGCCCATGTCCAGCCCGGCCTCGATCGCGTGGAACAGGAAGACCGCGTGGATCGCCTCGCGGACCGGGTTGTTGCCGCGGAAGGAGAAGGAGACGTTGGAGATGCCGCCCGAGACCAGGGCGCCGGGAAGGTTCTGCTTGATCCACCGGGTGGCCTCGATGAAGTCCCGCCCGTACGACGCGTGCTCTTCGATGCCGGTCGCGACGGCGAAGACGTTCGGGTCGAAGATGATGTCCTCGGGCGGGAACCCCTCCTCGTCCACCAGGATCCGGTAGGCGCGCTCGCAGATCTGCTGGCGGCGCTCGAGCGAGTCGGCCTGGCCGTCCTCGTCGAAGGCCATGACGACCGCCGCGGCGCCGTACCGACGGCAGAGCCGGGCGTGCTCCCGGAAGGCGTCCTCGCCCTCCTTCATGGAGATGGAGTTGACGATCGCCTTGCCCTGCACGCACTTGAGCCCGGCCTCGATCACCTCCCACTTCGAGGAGTCGACCATGATCGGCACGCGGCTGATGTCCGGCTCGGCGGCGATCAGCTTGAGGAAGCGGTCCATCGCGGCGACGCCGTCGATCATCCCCTCGTCCATGTTGACATCGATGACCTGGGCGCCGGCCTCGACCTGCTGGGCGGCCACGGCCAGGGCGGCGTCGTAGTCGCCGTCCTTGATCAGCTTCCGGAACCGCGCCGAGCCGGTGATGTTGGTCCGTTCGCCGACGTTGACGAACAGGCTCTCGGCGGTGACGGTGAACGGCTCCAGCCCCGACAGTCGCAGCGCCGAGTCAGGAGTAGGCACCGGGCGCGGGGTGACCTCCGCAGCAGCCTCGGCGATGGCGGAGATGTGCTCGGGAGTCGTGCCGCAGCAGCCACCCAGGATGTTGACCAGGCCCGACTGGCCGAACTCGCCCAGGATCGCCGCCATCTGGTCGGCCGTCTGGTCGTACTCGCCGAACTCGTTCGGCAGGCCGGCGTTCGGGTGGGCGCTGATGAAGCAGTCGGCGATCCGGGACAGCTCCGCGACGTACGGTCGCAGCTCCTCCGCGCCCAGCGCGCAGTTGAGCCCCACGGCCAGCGGCTGCACGTGCTTGACGGAGTTCCAGAACGCCTCGGTGGTCTGGCCGGACAGGGTGCGACCGCTGGCGTCGGTGATGGTCCCGGAGATGACCACCGGCCAGCGGCGCCCGCGCTCGTCGAAGAGACGCTCGAGGGCGAAGATCGCGGCCTTGGCGTTGAGCGTGTCGAAGATCGTCTCGACGAGCAGGAGGTCCGCTCCCCCGTCGACGAGACCCGTGGCCTCCTCGAGGTAGGACTCGACGAGCTCGTCGAAGCTGACGTTCCGTGCGCCGGGGTCGTTGACGTCCGGGCTGATCGAGGCAGTCTTGTTGGTGGGACCCAGCGAGCCGGCCACGAACCGGGGACGCTCGGGCGTGCTGGCCGCGTCGGCCTCCTCGCGGGCCAGGCTCGCCGCGGCCCGGTTGAGCTCGTAGCACCGGTCGGCCAGCCCGTAGTCGGCCTGGCTGATGCTGGAGGCGGTGAACGTGTTGGTGCAGACGATGTCCGCACCGGCCTCGAGGTAGGCCCGGTGGATCTCCTTGATGATCTCCGGCTGGGTCAGCGAGAGGAGGTCGGAGTCGCCCTTGAGGTCGTGGTCGTGGTCCGCGAGCACAGTTCCGCGGTAGTCGTCCTCGCCGAGCTGGTGGGACTGGATGAGCGTGCCCATCGCACCGTCGAGCACGAGGACGCGTTCGCGCAGCAGCTCGGTGAGCTGCTCGGTCGCGTCGGGGCGTACAGGCATCGGGCTCCTTCCAGGCTCAACCCTAGGGAGGGCGTCCACGAGCCGGACGCCGATTTCGCATGGTGGCACCCACCGGTACCCGCCTCCCAATCGCCGTACGCCCTTCCGTGTGTGACGTTGCTCGCGGGCCTAGGGTTGGCAGCGTGCTGGAGATCAACGACGACGTCGACCTCGTCGATCCGATCGTCATCGCCGCGTTCGAGGGCTGGAACGACGCGGCCGAGGCCGCGACCGGAGTGGTCGACCACCTGATCGATCACTGGCGGCCGCGGGTCGTCGGAGCGATCGATCCTGAGGACTACTACGACTTCCAGGTCAACCGCCCGGTGGTCAAGAGCGACGAGCTCGGCCACCGTCACCTGGTCTGGCCGACGACCGAGATCCTCCTGGCCTCCCCGCCGGACCTCGACCGCGACGTCATCCTCATCCGCGGCATCGAGCCGAACATGCGCTGGCGCGGGTTCTGCGCCGAGCTGCTCGACGTCTGCGACGAGCTCGGCGGCGAGGTGGTCGTGACGCTGGGAGCGCTCCTCGCGGACACTCCCCACACTCGCCCGATCCCGGTCACCGGGTCGGCCTCCGAGCCCGACCTCGTGGACCGGCTGAAGCTCGAGGAGTCGACCTACGAGGGACCGACCGGGATCCTCGGCGCCTTCCACGACCTCTGCGGCCTGCGGGACATCCCGACCGTGTCGTACTGGGCGGCCGTGCCGCACTACGTCGCCCAGCCGCCGTGCCCCAAGGCGACCCTGGCGCTGCTGGGTCAGCTCGAGGACCTGCTCGAGACCAGCATCCCGCTCGGCGACCTGCCCGAGGACGCCCGCGCCTGGGAGCGCGGCGTCGACGAGCTGGCCGAGGAGGACGAGGAGATCAGCGACTACGTCCGCGCGCTCGAGGAGGCCCGGGACACCACCGACCTCCCCGAGGCCACCGGCGAGGCGATCGCCCGGGAGTTCGAGCGCTACCTCAAGCGCCGCGGCGACGAGGGCTGAGGGGTCGCAGGTTTCCCCGGCTGGGCGGGGAAACCTGCACTGGGAGGCTGTTGCAACCCCCTCCAAGTGCCAGAATCGCGCGACCAGTTCGTGGGGCCGGTCTGTGGCTCAGCGCAAGGGGACCTTCACACGTTCAGAGTGACAGCCCCAGAGCCGCGTCGGCGACCGCGCGGATCATCGTTGCCGCATCGTTGTCCGAGGTCTCCGCCAGCCCGTCGACGCCCAAGGTCGCGTCGACCCAGGACTGGATCGCGGCGACCGCGGCAGGCGCATCGAGGTCCTCGGCCAGGGCGCCGAGCACCGTCTCGACCACCGGCGCGGCGGGAGCACCGGCCCCGAGGGTCAGGGCCTTCCGCCAGACGGCCAACGTGTCGACGGCGTCCCAGAGCTGCTCGTCGGTCCACTCCCAGTCCGACCGGTAGTGGTGGCGCAGCAGGGTGAGCCGGATGGCCATCGGGTCGACGTCGGAGTTGCGCAGGGCGGAGACGAAGACGAGGTTGCCGCGTGACTTCGACATCTTCTCGCCGTCGTAGCCGACCATCCCCGCGTGGGAGTAGATCTTGGCGAACCGGCCACCGGCCACCTGGGCCTCGGCCGCACACATCTCGTGGTGGGGGAACACCAGGTCGCTGCCGCCTCCCTGGACGTCGAACTCGGCGCCGAGGTGCTCGCGGGCGATCGCGGTGCACTCGATGTGCCACCCCGGACGGCCCGGGCCCCACGGCGAGGGCCAGCTCGGCTCGCCGGGCCGCTCGCCGAGCCACACGACGCAGTCCAGCGGGTCGCGCTTGCCCTGCCGGTCCGGGTCGCCGCCCCGCTCGCCGAACACCGGGCGCATCTCCTCCTCCGACAGGCCGGAGACCTCGCCGAAGGATGGGTCGGCATGGACGCTGAAGTAGAGGTCGTCGTCGACCCGGTAGATCGCGCCGGTCTCCTCCAGACGCTGGATGAGCCTGATCACCAGCGGGATCGACTCGACCGCTCCCACGTAGTGGTCCGGCGGCAGCACCCGCAGCGCCGCCATGTCCTGCCGGAACAGCTCGGTCTCCCGCTCGGCGAGCTCGACCCAGTCGGTGCCGACCTTGTTCGCCCGCTCCAGCAGCGGGTCGTCGACGTCGGTCACGTTCTGCACGAACTCCACCGCGTGCCCGGCATTGCGCCAGGCGCGCTGCAACAGGTCGAAGGCGAGGTAGGTCGCGGCGTGTCCCATGTGGGTGGCGTCGTACGGCGTGATGCCGCAGACGTAGAGCCGCGCCGAGCCCTCGGGGGCGCTGGTCAGCAGGTCGCCGGTGGCCGTGTCGTGGAGGCGGACCGGCGGTGCCACGACCTCGAGAGAGGGCACCTCGGGCGCGGACCAGGAACGCATGACCGGAGCCTAGACGGAGGCCTCGACCGGCTCAGAAGGGAGGCCACGGGATGGCTGGCCAGTCACCACGCGGCTCCGGCAGCCGGCCGCGGGCCAGCAGCCGCTCGGCCCGGCGCGCGAGGGCGTCGATCTCCAGGCCGGTGAGCAGGTACTCCAGCTCCTCGCGCAGGTCGCCCTCGAGCGCGACCAGCACCCGGCGTACGCCGTCCACCTCCTCGGCCCGGAGCGGCGTGCCCGCCCACCCCCAGAGGACCGTGCGCAGCTTCGGCTCGACGTGGAACGTGACCCCGTGGTCGACGCCGTGCCGGTGACCTCCTGCCATCTCCAGCACGTGCCCGCCCTTGCGGTCGGCGTTGTTGACCAGGACGTCGAAGACCGCCATCCGACGCAGCTCGTCGGAGTCCTCGTGGATGAGCGAGATCTCGCGGTCCTGGGCGTCGAAGCCGTCGAACACGTGGCACCAGTCCGACGGCACCTCACCGGCCGGGACGAGGGTCACGGCCGCGTCGTCCGGGTCGGGGTCGCGCCAGGTCTGCACCATGCCCTCGCCGTACGGGCCGTCGCGCAGGATCGTGGGCGGGACGATGTCCCACCCCGTCGCCTCCGAGACGAGGAAGGCGCCGCGCTCGCGGTAGGCCAGCGTGCCGTCGGGGAAGTCCCAGAGCGGCCGCTCCCCCCGGATGGGCTTGTAGACCGCCTTCACTCCGTCGACCTCCGCGAGGAAGGTCGCGTTGGAGGCAGGCATGATCCGGCCCTGCGTCGTGAGCTCGCCCGCTGCGAGCGCCTCCAGCTCCGCTGCCGTCACACGCACGTCACGGGTCGCGCCGCTTGAAACCGTTCGCGCGCACGCAGAGGTGGCCGTCGGGGTCCATCGGCTCGCTGCAGAACGGGCACGTCGGGCGGCCCGCCTCGACCACCCGCTCGGAACGGCTGACGAAGGCCCGCGCGGCCGCGGCGGTCAGCCGGACCAGCAGCAGCTCGTCGGGCTCCGGCTCCTCGAAGTCCTCCTCGACCTGGTCGGGCGCCACCACCGCGGCCTCGGAGTAGGGGAAGACCTCGATCACCACGCGCTCGTCGCGGGGGTCCCAGGACAGCGTCATGGTGCCGGCGCGGAACTCCTCGGTGATCGGCTGCTCGAGCGGCTCGGTGTCGTCGCTGTCCAGGGGCGCGATGGCGGGGACGACGCCGGTCGCCTCGTGGCTGGCCAGCACCTCGTCCAGCAGCTCGTCGATCCGCTGGGCCAGCGCCTGCACCTGCTGCTTCTCCAGCGACACGGAGACCACTCGGGTGCCCTCGCGCGCCTGCAGGAAGAAGGTGCGCTCTCCGGGTTGGCCGACGGTTCCGGCGACGAAGCGCTCGGGCGGGTCGAAGGCGTGGACGACAGGCATGTCAGCAGCCTAGGACAGGCTAGGAAGCGGTCCCAGGACCGGCGCCGCCGCCGACCACCGGGGCGTGCGAGCGGCTGACCTTGCGCTTGCTCGGCGCCAACCAGGACAGGTCCCCGGCCCCCGAGTTCGTCGCCAGGACGTACGCCGACTCCTCGGTGTAGCGCACGATCGACACCGAGGCCGGGTCGACGTGCAGCCGCTGGAACTGGTCGAGGTGAAGCCCCAGGGCGTCGGCGAGGATCGCCTTGATCGGGTCGCCGTGGCTGACCGCGACCCAGACCGCGTCCGCCCCGTGGGCCGCGGTCACCTCCGCGTCGAGCCGCCGGATGGTCTGGCTGGCGCGGGCCGACATCGCCGCCAGCGCCTCGCCCCCGGGGAACACGACCGCCGACGGCTGGCTGCGGACGACCTTGAAGAGCTTGTGCTTCATCAGGTCCTTCAGCGCCTGGCCCTGCCACTCGCCGTAGTCGCACTCGGTGATGCCCTTGTCGGTGCCGACCGGAACATCGCCGGACTGCGCCCGGGCGATGGCCTTGGCGGTCTCCCGCGTGCGCTCCATCGGGCTGGAGACGATCCGCGCGAGCGGCACGGCCGCGAGCCGCGCGGCGGTGGCCTCGGCCTGCTGGCGCCCGACGTCGTCGAGGTGCACTCCGCGCTGACGGCCGGTCAGCAGCCCGCTGGCGTTCGCGGTCGAGCGCGCGTGCCGGACGAGCAGGACGGTGGCCATGGCCCGACGATAGCCGGGGACCCGGCCGGGAAATCGACGGAGCGCACCGCGCCGAGGACTAGCCTCGAGCCGTGATCGTCGACAACGCCCTCTACCGCAAGGGCGTCCGCGTCCCCCAGGACTGTGACATCGCCGACCTCGCCGCGATGCGCTCGAGCATCTCCCCCGGCGACTTCGTCTGGATGGGGCTGCACGACCCGAGCGAGGCGGAGATGCGTGAGGTGGCCGAGGCGTTCGGCCTGCACCCCCTCGCGGTCGAGGACGCCTTCCACGCGCACCAGCGGCCGAAGCTCGAGCGGTACGACGACTCGCTCTTCCTCGTGGTGAAGACCCTCTGGTACGTCGACGCGGACGACGCGGTCGAGACCGGCGAGATCAACATCTTCGCCGCCGACGACTTCGTCGTGACGGTGCGGCACGGCGACGGAGGAGCCCTCAGCTCGGCCCGGCACCGGCTCGAGGAGCAGACGCAGGTGCTCGCGCACGGACCGTCGGCCGTGCTGTACGCCGTGTGCGACCAGGCGGTCGACGACTACGAGGAGGTCGCGGCCGAGCTGGTCCAGGACGTGGACGAGGTCGAGACGTCGGTGTTCTCCGACGAGCGCACGAGTGACTCCGCCCGCATCTACGTCCTCAAGCGCGAGCTCGCCGAGATGCGGCGGGCCGTCCTCCCGCTGCGTGAGCCGCTGAGCCGCTTCTCCGGCAGCGCGGTGCGCGGGGTCGACCCCGAGTCAGCGCCGTACTTCCGGGACGTGGCCGACCACCTCTCCCGGGTGGCGGAGACCGTCGACTCGCTCGACCTGCTGCTGTCGTCGGCCTTCGAGGCGCATCTCGCACAGATCAGCCTCCAGCAGAACGACGACATGCGACGCATCTCCGCCGGTGCGGGGCTGGTCCTGGTGCCGACGCTCATCGCCGGCATCTACGGCATGAACTTCACCCACATGCCGGAGCTGCACTGGGTCTTCGGCTATCCGATGGCCATCGGGCTGATGATCCTCTCCGCCCTGGTGCTGTGGCGGTTCTTCAAGAGGTCCGGCTGGCTCTAGGTCCGAGCCGAGCAACTGTGCGTCGAGGTCACGTGGCGGTGATGACACCCTGCGCGAGCAGGCCGACCAGCAGCAGGCCGAGCACGACCCGGTAGGGGACGAACCACGCGATCGAGTGGTGCGAGACGAACCGCAGCAGCCAGGCGATCGAGGCGTAGGCGACGAGGAAGGCCACGACGGTGCCGACCACTGCCGGCCCGATGCCGATGCCGTGGACGTCCTTGAGCTCGAACAGCCCGGCGCCCAGCAAGGCGGGGATCGACAGGAAGAAGCTGAGCCGGGTCGCCGCCACCCGGTCCAGCCCGAGGACCAGACCGGTGGAGATGGTGGCTCCGCTGCGGGAGACGCCGGGCACCAGCGAGACGATCTGCACGAGGCCGACGACGATCGCGTCGCGCATCGACAGGTCCTTCTCGCTGCGACCCTGGTCGGCCATGCGCTCGGCGAACCACATGGCCCCGCTCCACAGGATCAGCGCCAGAGCGACCACCCACAGGGACCGCAGCGGGCCGGTGATGACGTCCTTGAGCAGCAGGCCGGCGACACCGACCGGGATCGTCCCGACGATGACGTACCAGCCCATCCGGTGCTCGATGCGGCCGCGGTGCTCGGGCTTGACCAGCCCGGCGACCCACGCGCTGGCGATGCCCCAGATGTCCCGGGCGAAGTACACGATGACCGCGGCGATCGCGCCCATCTGGATGACGGCGGTGTAGGCCGTGACCGACGGGTCGTCGACCTGGAGGCCGAGGACCTTCTCGGCGATGGTCAGGTGGCCGGTGCTGGAGACGGGGAGGAACTCGGTGAGCCCCTCGACGATGCCGAGCACGATCGCCTGGAAGTAGTCCACGACCTCGGAGTGTGGCAGAGGTCGCCCCGACACGCTCCACCCGGTCGGCGAGCCGTGCCCGGACCGCCGCCTCGCCGCGGGCTACGTTTGCCCCATGCAGAAGCGGTCCGTGGGTCGAACCGGGCTGAAGGTGTCCCGGCTCGGTCTGGGCACCATGACCTGGGGACGGGACACCGACGAGCACGAGGCGCGCGAGCAGCTGATCTCGTTCGTCGACGCCGGCGGCACCCTGATCGACACCGCGGCGGGCTACACGGACGGCGCGAGCGAGTCGCTGATCGGCGAGCTGCTCGACGACGTCGTACGGCGGGACCAGGTGGTGCTGGCGACCAAGGCCGGCATCTCCCGCCGCACCGGTGAGCGCGTCACGGACACCTCGCGCGGCACCCTCCTGCGCACGCTGGACGAGTCGCTGGCCCGGCTCGGGACCGATCACGTCGACCTGTGGCAGGTGCACGTCTGGGCCGACGACACCCCGCTCGAGGAGACGCTCGCGGCGCTGGACACCGCGGTGTCGACCGGCCGCACGTCGTACGTCGGCATCTCCAACTACTCCGGCTGGCAGACCGCCCAGGCGGCCACCTGGCAACGTGCGGTGCCCGGCCGGGTCCCGCTCGCCTCGACGCAGGTCGAGTACTCCCTGCTCAACCGCGCCGTCGAGGACGAGATCCTCCCCGCCGCCGAGGCACTGGGACTCGGGGTGCTCCCGTGGTCGCCCCTGGGCCGGGGCGTCCTCACCGGCAAGTACCGCACCGGGACGCCCTCGGACTCCCGAGGCGCCTCCTCGGAGTTCTCCGGGTTCGTCGCGCGCTACCTCGACCAGCACAGTCGCGGGGTCGTCGAGGCCGTCGCACGCGCCGCCGAGGGCCTCGACTGGAGCCCGCTGGAGGTCGCCCTCGTGTGGGTCCGCGACCACCCCGGCGTGACGGCGCCGATCATCGGCCCCCGCACCGCTGGTCAGCTCAAGGGGATCCTCGGCGTCGAGGAGCTCGTCCTGCCCGACGAGATCCGGGCCGCCCTCGACGACGTCTCGGCATACTGAGAGCCATGCCGACCGCTGCCACCCTCCGCCCGCTGCGCCGGGGCGTCGAGTGGGAGTTCGAGAGGCTGACGATCCCCCGCGAGCTCTCCCGCAACATCGTCACCAAGCTGCTGGTCGAGCGCGCCGAGCACGGCGGCTGGGAGCTCGACCGGGTCCGGATCTCCGCCGACGGCACCCGCCGGGTGATCCTGCGACGGAAGATCATCCGGCAGCGGCTGACCGCGTAGTCGGGGCTAGATCTCGTCCAGGAAGCGGTCGAAGACCCGGGTCCCGAACTCCAGCGCCGAGGTCGGCACCCGCTCGTCGACACCGTGGAACAGTGCGGTGAAGTCGAGGTCCTCGGGCAGCCGCAGAGGCGCGAACCCGTACGACGCCATGCCGAGGGACCGGAAGTGCTTCGCGTCGGTGCCGCCCGACATCAGGAAGGGCGCCACCAGGGCGTCCGGGTCCTCGGCCAGGAGGCTCCGGGTCATGGAGTCGACCAGCCGACCCTCGTACGGCGTCTCCCAGGCCTGCTGCTTGCTCTCGTACTCGATCTCGATCCCCTCGCCGACGAGCTCGGCGATGGTGTCGAAGAACTCGTCCTCGAACCCGGGCAGGAAGCGCCCGTCGACGACGCCGACGGCGTCGGTGGGGATGACGTTGGTCTTGTAGCCGGCCCGGAGCATCGTCGGGTTCGCGGTGTTGCGGATGACCGCTCCGAGCATCCGGGCCGCGCCGCCGAACTCCTCGATCAGCGACTCGGCGTTCTCCGGGGTCGCCTCGGTCCCGACGAGCTCGGCGACCGAGGCGAGCAGCACCTCCATCGCCGGCGTCAGCCGGACCGGCCACTCGTGCGTGCCGATCCGGGCGACGGCGCCGGCGAGCCGGGAGACGGGGTTGTCGCGGTTGATCATCGAGCCGTGCCCGGCCGTCCCGTGGGCCTTGAGCCGCATCCAGGCCATGCCTTTCTCGGCGGCCTCGATCAGGTAGATGCGCTGGCCGCGGACGGTCGTGCTGAAGCCGCCGACCTCGCCGACGGCCTCGGTGCAGTGGGCCAGCTGGTCGGTCTCCTGCTCCACGAGCTCCTGGGCTCCGTGGTGGCCGCCTGCCTCCTCGTCGGCCGTGAACGCCAGGACGATCGGTCGCTCCGGCACCCGGCCCGAGCGGGCACGCTCGCGTACGACGGCGAGGAGGATCGCGTCGAAGTCCTTCATGTCGACCGCACCACGGCCCCAGAGGTAGCCGTCCTTGATCTCGGCGGCGAACGGGTCGACCTGCCAGTCCGAGGCCTCGGCCGGTACGACGTCGAGGTGGCCGTGCAGCAGCAGGGCCCCTTGGTCGGACGAGCCGCCGCCGCCCCAGTGGGCCAGGAGGCTGGTCCGTCCTGGCGTGCCCTCGACCAGGGTGCTCTCGATGCCGACCTCGTCGAGCATCGCGGCGACGTACTCCGCAGCCTTCCGCTCCCCCGGGCCGCTGTCGTCACCGTAGTTGGAGGTGTCGATGCCGATGAGGTCCTGGCAGATCCCGACGACCTCGTCGGCGGCGGACGGGCTGGTCTGGGCGGTGTCCATCCCCCCATCCTGACACCCGTTCCGGGCTCTGCCCCGATGCGGGAATCGGGGTCGGCGTTTGCTAACGTTCCCTCCGCACTCGTCCGGGTGGCGGAATTGGCAGACGCGCTAGCTTGAGGTGCTAGTGCCCGTATTAGGGCGTGGGGGTTCAAGTCCCCCCTCGGACACTCATCGGCTCCGGAGTCGCTGCTCGCAGCGGTCCGGAGCCTTCGTGTTGCACGCAGCCTGCAGCGGCCGCCCTAGGCTGACTCCCATGATGATCCGCCCGGCCGAGCTGGCCCAGATCAAGGCCGGCGCGCTGGACCTGGCGTTCCGTCGCTGGGACCGTCCCCGGGTCAAGGTCGGGACCCGGATGCGCACGGCGGTGGGGGTCATCGAGGTCACTCAGGTGGAGAAGGTCGCGGCCTCCGCCCTGACGAAGGACGACGCCACCCGATCGGGCCTGGGCACGGTCGTGGCGCTGCGAAAGGCGCTGGACGCCCGGGAGGACAAGCGGGACCAGCCGATCTGGCGCATCACCCTGTCGTACGCCGGCGGCGACCCGCGCGCGGACCTGCGGGCGCAGGTTCCCTCCGCGGAGGAGGTCGACGAGCTGATCGCCTGGCTGGACCGCCTGGACCGGTCCGCGACGAGCGGGCCGTGGACCCGCCAGACGCTGGACCTGATCGACCGGCACCCTGGCGTCCGGGCGCCGGAGCTGGCCGCGCAGCTGGGTCGCGAGACCCAGCCGTGGAAGACCGACGTCAGGAAGCTCAAGGAGAAGGGACTGACCGAGTCGCTCGCGATCGGCTACCGACTGTCGCCGCGGGGCGAGGCCCTCGTCGACGAGGAGGCCCGCCGGCGGGGTGAGTCGCCGCGCGCACGACCGCCCCGGCCGACCGGGACGCCGCTCCCCCGCACCATCGGCGCACCCGCCACGCGCGCCCTCACGACGCGAGGCATCACCAGCCTGGAGCAGCTCGACGACTGGACCGCGGAGCGCTTGAGCGCCCTGCACGGCGTCGGTCCGATGGCGGTCGACCGGCTGCGCGAGGCGCAGGCCGAGCGCGGGATCGAGCTCCGCTGATGCGCCTGGGCTACGTCACCGGCGCGACCCCGGACAAGTGGGCGCGGGCGTGGGGCGAGCGCCGACGCGAGCCGCTCGAGCTGGTCCAGGTCACGGAGTCCGAGCAGGAGCGGACGGTCCGGGACGGCGAGGTCGACATGTGCCTGGTCCGGCTCCCGGTCGGGCGCGAGGGCCTGCACCTGGTCGCTCTCTACGAGGAGGTGCCCGTGGCGGTGGCGCACCGCGACCACTTCATCGCCGCGGCCGAGGAGGTCTCGACCGCCGACCTGGCCGACGAGCAGCTGGTCCGACCCCACGCGAGCGGGTGGACCCCGGACGCCGAGCAGCTGACCTGGCCGCCGATGAGCGAGGCGGAGGCCGTCGAGACCGTCGCCGCCGGCACCGGGATCGTCATCCTCCCCGCCTCCGTCGCCCGGCTCTTCCGCCGCAAGGACGTCGTGACCCGTCCCGTGACCGACCTCGACCCGACGCAGGTCGGCCTCGCCTGGCTCGTCCGGCGCGACGGCGAGGACGTCCAGGCGTTCGTGGGCATCGTCAAGGGCAGGACCGCTCGGTCCACGCGCTGACCGGGCTGCTGACTGGGCCGCAGACCGCGCTGAATTGAGCGACGGCCGCGCGACACTCCGGCGTCGCGCGGCCGTCTGTTCAGGGTCCCGTCTCGGGAACAGGGCCTCAGACACCCCTCGCACCGGGCGAAGCCCGATGCGTGGAAGTCCCACCCTCCACGACCAACCTTATCCGAACCGCGGACCAAATCACCTCAGCGGCCCCGCCATTTTGGTCAGGTGTCGCTGGACGGCTGCGGACGCCGTCGTCAGGTGTCGCCGGTTGAGTGCCGGTACTCAGGGACACTCAGGTACGACGACGGGTCCGCGCCGGGGCCGGACCGACGAGGCTTGTCCACATGAGCACTCCCAACTCCGCCAAGAACACCAACGCCTTCTTCGCGCAGGCCGCCATCTCCTTCGGCGTGGCTCTGCTGACCATGATCTTCGCGGTCCTCTACCTGCCGGTGGACCCGTGGATCCGCGCCTTCCTCGGGCTCGGCGTCATGTACTTGACCACCTCGTCGTTCACCCTCGCCAAGTGCGTGCGCGACGCCCAGGAGAACCAGTCCGTGTACGCCCGCCTCGACCAGGCAAGGGTGGACAAGATCCTCGCCGAGCACGACCCCTTCCGCAGCGTCTCCTGACGCTCGGGCGAGCTACTTCAGCTCGGCGCTGGACAGGCCCAGGACCCGGCGGGCGACGATCAGCTGCTGGATCTGCTGGGTGCCCTCGAAGATGTCGAGGATCTTGGAGTCGCGGGCCCACTTCTCCAGCAGCTGCTCCTCGGAGTAGCCGACGGCGCCGGCCAGCTCGACGCAGGACAGGGTCACGTCGGATCCCATCCGCCCGGCCTTGGCCTTCGCCATGGACGCCTCGAGGCTGTTGGGCTGTCGGTTGTCCGCCATCCACGCCGCCTGCAGCATCAGCAGGTGCGCGGCCTCCCAGTCGGCCTCGAGCTGGAGGAACTTCGCCGCGGCGGACGACTGGGTCTGGGCCGGTCGGTCGTAGTCGACCTCGACGCCGGCGTCGGCCAGCAGGTCACGGGTGAGGTCGAGAGCCGCCTTGGCGCAGCCGACGGCCATGGCGGCGACCAGCGGCCGGGTGTTGTCGAAGGTCGCCATCGCGCCGGCGAAGCCCTGCCCCGACGATCCGGTGTCGACCTCCGGCGAGCCGAGCAGGTTGTCCTTCGGGACCCGGCAGTCCTCGAAGATGATGGTTGCGGTGTCCGAGGCCTTGATGCCGAGCTTGTGCTCGAGCCGGTCCACCCGCATGCCGGGGGTGCCCTTGGGCACCACGAACGACTTGATCGCGGCCCGGCCGAGGTCGCGGTCCAGGGTCGCCCACACGACGACGGCGTCCGCCCGCTCGCCGGAGGTGACGTAGATCTTCTCGCCGTTGAGGACGTACTCGTCACCGTCCAGGACGGCGGTGGTCTTGATGTTGGCCGAGTCCGACCCCACCCCGGGCTCGGTGATCGCCATGGCGGCCCACACACCTTCGAAGCGCTTCAGCTGCTCGTCGTTCGCGACCGACGCGATCGCGGAGTTGCCGAGCCCCTGGCGGGGCATCGACAGCAGCAGCCCGACATCGCCCCAGCACATCTCGGCGATCGACATGACCGAGGCGAGGTTGGTGCCGTTCTTCACGCCCTTGTCGGTGTCGTCCTCGCTCCGCCGTACCCCGGAGGCACCGGCGCCCGAGGACGCGCCGGACTCCGAGAGCCCGTCGATCATCGCCGCGAGCATGTCGAGCTCCTTGGGGTACTCGTGCTCGGCGCGGTCGTACTTGCGGGAGATCGGGCGCAGCATGTTCATCGCCACCTGGTGCGCCTGGTCGCGCAGCGGGCGGAACTTCTTCGGATCGTCGAGGTGGATCATGTCGGGGTCCCCTGGGTGTTGTGAGCGGAAGGAGCGAAGCGGGGGGAGCGAAGAACAGCCTGGGGTGACATCAGATCAACACGGTTCCTTCCATGACCCCGATGGCCCGCAGGTCGCGGTACCACCGTTCGACCGGGTGCTCCTTGACGAAGCCGTGGCCACCGAGCAGCTGGACGCCGTCGAGGCCGATCTGCATGCCCTTGTCGGCGCACTGCTTGCGCGCCAGCGCGGCCTCGCGGCGGAAGTCCTTGCCGGCAGCGGCGCGCGAGGCGGCCTTGTAAGTCAACAGTCGCATGCCCTGCAGCTCGATCGCGATGTTGGCCACCATGAACGCCACGGACTGGCGGTGCGCGATCGGCTCCCCGAAGGCCTCGCGCTCCTTGACGTACGGGGTCACGTAGTCGAGCACCGCCTGTGCCGTGCCGATCGCCAAGGCGCACCACGCGACGCGGGAGAGCCGCACGCACTCGGCGTACGTCGTCCCGTCGGTCTCGCCGAGCACGGCGTTGCCGCCGACCCGAACGCCCGTCAGGGTCAGGGTCGACAGGGAGGCTGCGCGCACTCCCATGGAGGGGTCGGCCTCGACGGTGAGACCGTCGGCGCCGGCCTCGACGAGGAACAGCGCCGGGTGGCCCTCGAGCTCCGCGCCGACGACGAACAGCTCGGCGTCGGCGCCACGGGGCACCATCGCCTTCACACCGTCGAGGACGAAGACGTCGCCCTCGCGTCGGGCGGTGGTGGAGGGTTCGAGCACGTCGAAGAGGACGGTGGGCTCGGTCAGGCAGAGCGCCGCCGCGGGCACGTCGTCGCCGGTGAAGGCGGGCAGGTAGGTGGACTGCTGCTCGTCGTCGCCCCAGAGACCGAGGGCTGTGGCCACGGCGCCCGGAGCCAGGGTGGCGACCGCCAGGCCGAGGTCACCCTTGGCGAGCGCCTCGGCGACGAGCGCACCGGCCATCGCGGAGCGCTCCTCCGAGATGCCGCCGAGCGCCTCGGGCACGCCGAGGATCGGGAGGCCGATCTCGAGGCTGGCCTTGAGCAGGTCCTCCGGTGCGGCGCAGGCCTCGTCGGCCTCGGTCGCCGCGGGTCGCAGCACCTCCTCGGCGAACTCGGTCACGACGTCGACGAGCATCTGCTCGTCCTCGGTGGGGGTCAGGTCGAAGGTGCCCTTCGGGGGTGCGACCGGGGTCGGCCGGGTGCCGCTGCCACCCCGCTTGCCCGCCTTGGCGAAGGCGCGACCGGCGCTCGTGGCGGTCTTGAAGCCGTTGCGCGTGGCGGTGTAGACGGCCTGCTCGGCCTGCTTGCGCAACCCGATCCGATCGATCAGGTCGCTCTGCGCCACCCGGTTGAGTGCGGCCACCGCCAGACCGATCGGGTCGCGGGACTCCGACTTGGACAGACCGTGCTTGCCACCCGGTCGCAGGGCCGAGGGAGTGAGGTTCCGGGCAAAGGACATGCTGCCAATGTAACTCAGAGTTACACTTTCTCGGCAAGGTGCGCTCGGTCACACCTCCCCCACTCATTAGGGTCGGCGCATGGCTGCCTCCACGGAACCCGCTCCCCACGCGCCCTACGGCGCCCTGCCCGAGGGCGGGACCGTCCGGCCCATCACCCGGTGGGGCACGCCCGTCATGCACCGCCGCCAGGCGCGAGTGACCGAGTTCGGGCCGGAGCTGCGCGCGCTCGTGGCCGACATGGTCGCCACGATGTACGCCGCCGACGGCGTCGGCCTGGCCGCCTGCCAGATCGGGGTCGACCTGGCGGTGTTCTGCTTCGACTGCCCCGACGAGTCCGGCCGGCGGACCGTCGGAGTGGTGGCGAACCCGGCCGTGACACTGCCCGAGGGTGAGGACCGGCACCTCGACGACGGCGACGAGGGCTGCTTGTCCTACCCCGGCGCGTACGTGGAGTGCCCGCGTCCTGACCGCGCGGCCTGCGACGGCCTCGGCCTCGACGGCCAGCCGGTCCACTTCGAGGGGGACGGCCTGTTGGCGCGTTGCCTCCAGCACGAGACCGATCACACGGAGGGGCGCGTGTTCGGCGACCGCCTGGCGACCAAGGCCCGCAAGCGCCTCGCCAAGGAACAGGAGAAGGCTGCCGAGAGCTACCCGCTGACCTGGCCGGCCGACACGCCATGACCGTCAGCATCGTCCAGCTCGACCGCCTCACCCTGCACGCCCTCGCCGACGGCGACCTGGAGCGGGCCCGGCTGACCAGCCCGGTGCCGTTGAGCGAGTGGCTCGTCGGCGCCGAGGCGATCGGGACCTGGCGGATGCGGGCGCAGCAGGCGGACGAGTCCCCTCAGGACCTGCCCTGGATCACTGGCGTTCTCTGGGACGACGCGGCCGAGGTCTGCGTCGGCAAGGCCGGGTTCCACGCGGCGCCGGACGGCGTCGGCATGGTGGAGGTCGGGTACGCCGTCGACCCGGCGCACCGGCGTCGCGGCCATGCCCGCGCCGCGCTGGAGGCCATGCTCGCCCGGGCTGACGCTGATCCCACCGTGCGTACGGTCCGGGCCAGCATCTCGCCGGACAACGCACCCTCGCTCGCGCTCCTCGCGGGCTACAGCTTCGCCCGCGTCGGCGAGCAGTGGGACGAGGAGGACGGCTTGGAGCTGGTCTACGAGCGCGAGGCAGCCACGTAGCAGGCCACCGCGGTCGCGGCGGCCACGTTCAGCGAGTCCACCCCCGGTCGCATCGGGATGATGGCGCGGCGATGGGCGGCGCGCTGCCAGTGCTCGGACAGGCCGTGGCCCTCCGAGCCCAGCACCAGGGCGAGGCGCTCCACCCCGGCGACCGCCTCCGTGATCGGCTCGGCGTCGTCGGCCAGCGTCAGGGCGACGGTCGTGAATCCGCGCGCGGCCAACGTCTCCAGCGCGTCCGACCACGACTCCAGGCGCGTCCACGGAAGTGCGAAGACCGTGCCCATCGCGACCTTGATCGAGCGTCGGTACAGGGGGTCGGCGCACCGGGGCGCCAGCAGGACCGCGTCGAAGCCGAGGGCCGCACCGGAGCGGAAGATGGCGCCGACATTGGTGTGGTCCACGATGTCCTCCAGCACCAGGATCGACCTGGACCCGCTCAGCACCTCGTCCAGCCCGGGGAGCGGCGTCCGCTCCAGTGACGCGAGCGCGCCGCGGTGCACGTGGAAGCCCGTGACCTCCTCCGCCATCGGTTCGGGGACGACGTAGCAAGGAGCGTCGGTCGACTCCAGCTCCGGCGCCAGCCCCTCGAGCCACCGCGGTGCCATGAGGAAGGACCGGACGGGATAGCCCGCGGCGACCGCGCGGCGGACCACCTTCTCACCCTCGGCGAGGAAGAGCCCGTGCTCGGCCTCGAGGTGCTTGCGAAGGGTCACGTCCCGCAGGTCCCGGTAGTCGGCCAGCCGCGGGTCGAGCGCGTCCGCGATCTCGATCAGCTCGGCCATCAGGCGTCCATCGGCCGTCCGGGTGCGGCGTCACGGACGAGGCCCACCACGTCGCCGATCACGATGATCGCCGGTGGCCGGACGTCGGCGGCTGCCGTCCCGAGGCCACCGAGGTCGGTGAACACCCGTCGTTCGGTGGGCATCGACCCCTCGACGATCACCGCCACCGGCGTGCCCGCGTCCCGGCCACCGGCGAGCAGGGCGTCGGCGATGGCGCCGGCGTTCTCCACGGCCATCATGAGGACGAGCGTGCCGCGCAGCCCGGCCAGCGCCTCCCAGCTCACCAGGGAGTCGGGATGACCCGGTGGGAGATGACCGCTGACGACCGTGAAGTCGTGGGCGACGCCTCGGTGGGTCACCGGGATGCCGGCCAGGCCGGGGACCGCGATCGGGGAGGAGAGGCCCGGGATCACGGTGACCGGGACTCCCGCCGCCTGGCAGGCCAGCAGCTCCTCGAACCCCCGGCCGAAGACGAAGGAGTCGCCGCCCTTGAACCGCACCACGCGCTTGCCCTCGCGCGCCCGGTCGACCAGCACCTGGTTGATCGCGTCCTGGGCCGCAGCCCGCCCGCGGGGCAGCTTGGCGACGTCGACCAGCTCCACGTGCGAGCCCAGGCCGGCGAGCAGCTCGCGCGGGGCCAGCCGGTCCGCGACCACGACGTCCGCGCTCGCGAGTGCTTGACGGGCCGCCACGGTCACCAGGTCGGGATCGCCGGGCCCGCCGCCCACCAGGACGACTCCGGGGCTGCGGTCGAGCTCGTCGTCGGCGTCGATCTGGCCGTCCTGCAGGGCACGCAGGATGTCGTCCCGCACGGCCGCGGACCGCTGGGGTTCACGGTTGCCGAGGACCGCCACCGTGAGGCCACCGTGCCGACCGCTCGCCGGCGTCCACGCCGAGGCCTGGCGGGCGTCGTCGCTGCGGACGCAGAACACCCGGCGCTCCTCTGCCGCGACCAGCACCTGCTCGTTCACCGCGGCGACGTCCGTGGCCGCGAGGGCGTACCACGCGCCGTCGAGGTCGGTCGGCTCGAACCCCCGGTCCAGCCACTCGATCTCGCCCAGGAGTCCCTCGATGGCCGGGGTCACCTGCGGCGAGACCAGGAGCACCCGAGCCCCGGCCGCCAGGAGGGCCGGGATCCGCCGCTGCGCCACCTGCCCGCCGCCGACCACCACGACGCGGCGCCCCTCGAGGCGCAGGCCGACGGGGTACGGCGGGAACTCGGGCACGCAGACCATTCTCACCGCATCGGCCGCCGGGCTAGCCTCGGGAGCATGGATCTGGACAAGACGATCGAACGACCCGTCAGCCCCAACCCCTACGACCTGCTGCCCCCGAGGCCGTCGTTCACGGTGACCTCGGAGGACGTCACGGACGGTGAGCCGCTCAAGGACGACCAGGTGGCCGACGGCGGGAACACGTCGCCCCAGCTGGCCTGGGAGGGCGCCCCCGAAGGCACCCAGTCCTACTGCGTCACGTGCTTCGACCCCGACGCCCCGACACCGTCCGGCTTCTGGCACTGGTCGGTCGTGGACCTTCCGGCCGACTGCACGTCGCTGGAGGCCGGTGCGGGCGCCCCCGGGTCCGACCTGCCCGGGGAGGCCTTCATGCTTCGCAACGACGGCGGCGAGGTGGGGTTCATGGGAGCGGCGCCGCCACCGAACGACCAGCCGCACCGCTACTTCTTCGTCGTGCACGCCGTCGGCGAGTCCACACTCGGGATCGACGACTCGGCCAGCAACGCAGTGCTGAGCTTCAACCTCGCGTTCAAGACCGTCGGGCGCGCTGTCCTCCACGGGACCTACCAGCACGCAGATTGATCTCTTCTTGAGAGTTTCTCCCCGACACCACGCAGGGCCGGCCGCGTTGACCGACGCAGTCGGCCCTTCGTCATGCTCACCCCGCGACGCTCGAACGCGACCTTCCCAGGGTGAGGTTCGGCGGATCCGGGCTCGGTCGGTCGGCGCTCCCCCAGCCTCCGGGGGGTCATGACGACCTAGTCCGTTCGTACTACTGAAGTTGGTCCTTCTGCGGGATATCTGAAACCTCACGGTTTCCTCAAGAATATTGCTCAGTTCCAGTGGAACTAGACCCGTCTAGCAAGAAACTTGAAGGTGACCCGATATGTACACGAACTCTCGCCGTATGCAGTCCCTGATCGCCGCAGCCCTGACCGCCCTCATCACCGGCCTGCTGCTGGTGCTGGCGGCTCCGTCCGCCGAGGCCAAGCTCTGGAAGCCCACGCACAACTCGAGCCTCGACCCGCTGACCGCGATGAACGAGTTCGAGGACCGCGTGCTCCTGAAGATCAACCGGGTTCGCGAGCGCCACCACCTCCCGGCCGTCAAGTACTTCCAGACCTGCGTCGACGGCATGTCGGAGAGCTGGGACTCGCGGATCGTCGACACGGGCAACCTGGTGCACCGCAACCAGATGACCGTCATCAACAAGTGCAAGTTCTCCTGGACCGGCGAATGCCTCATCCGCGGCACGGGCCTGACCCCCCGGATGTCGGTCAACCTCTGGATGCACTCCCCCGACCACCGCGCCATCATCATGAAGCAGCGTGCCACCCGCGCAGGTGTCGCCTTCCGCGTCGACCCCCAGGGTCGCGTGGTCGGAGTCCTCAACTTCGGCGACACCCGCTGACAAGACGCCAGCGTCACCTCCCGTGGCGCTGACTCCGGCGAAGGGCCGGTCCGGATCGGGTCTCCGGGCCGGCCCTTTGCATGCCCTCGACCGCGCCGCCCGGCCACAGAGGGCTCCGCTACGAGACGGTCGGCCGTCCTGGTGAGTCGGGGGCCGGTACCGGCAGGGTGACGCTCACCGTCGTGCCCTCACCCAAGGTAGAGCTCAGTGCGACCTGGCCCCCATGGGCCTCGACGATGCGGTGCACGACGGCGAGGCCGATGCCGGAACCTGGAATCGCGGTGTTGTGCGCGACATGGCTGCGGAAGAAAGGTTCGAACACAGCCTTCTGTTCGCTCTCGGCGATCCCGAGCCCTGTGTCACTGACCGCGAAAGTGACTCCTGACGGCCCGGACTGGACGGAGAGGTGGACGACTCCCCCATCCGGTGTGTACTTGACCGCGTTCACGAGCACGTTCAGGAGGGCGCGTTCGAGTTGCACCAGGTCACCGGACAGCTTGGGAAGGTCAGCCGGAACTTCGGTGGTGGTGGTGAGGTCTCGTCCGGCGAGGTGAACCTGGAGCTGGTCCCAGACCTGCTCGGTGAGCTCCCGCGCGTCGACCTCGTCCCGGATCAGTTCGCGGGAATTGGTCTTCTCCAGATTCAGAAGATCGTCGATGAGGTGCTGCAGGCGGCGTCCGTTACGGACGACCCGGATGACGAAGTCGTGCTGCACGGGCGTGAGGTCCCCGCATTCGCCGTCGGCGAGCATCTCGGTGTAGCCGAGAATGCTGGCGACCGGGGTGCGCAGCTCGTGGCTGGCGGTGGCGATGAAAGTTCTGCGCTGGACATCGAGGGCCTCCAGGCGCTCGACCGCTTCGGTCTGCTTGCGCACGGTGTCACGGAGCAGCTCCTCGCTCTCGCGCCGAGCACTGACGACCCGTTGCAGCTCCTGGATCAGGTGCTGCTCGCGCTCATGGGCCCGCGTGCTCAGCAGAGCCCGCCCGAGATCGTGACCGACCCCCAGAGCGGCCGCGCTCTCACTCTCGGTCCACCGGTCGGCCCGGCCGTCGCGCACCACCACGAGCACGCCCATCGACTCCGGACCGGCGCCCACCGGGACGAGTAGCAGCTCACCGACGTCGTGGGCGAGAAGGTGGTCGGTGAGGTCGCTGCGATGGTCCCGGTCCAACTGGTCATCGCCCCACACGTGGCCCGGCTCCGCGATGATCACCGTGCGGGACTCCCACGCGCGGCGAGCCGCAGCCTCGACCGCGGGGAGCATGGCCTCGGGAAGCGCTGCGGCAGAGACCGGCGTCCCCCCGAGCTCGTCCGATTTGTCGTGGAGCAGCAGGGCCAACGCCCGAGACCGAAACCCGGCTGCGAGCTCGAGGTGCACGTGGGCCAGGAGATCGCGCACACTGAACCCCCGGGACGCCGCACGGACGACGCTGCGTGCGGTCTCGTCGAGCCTGGCATGCCGGGTGAGCTCCTCACGATCGACCGTGGAGACTGCCGCCTGGAGCAACAGGTCGAGTCGGTCGGCAATCTCCTGGAGCTCGGCGGGCGGCGGCCGGCGCCCGCTGACGGGCTCGTCGAGGTGGAGCAGCGCACGGAGGTTGCCGGAGCCGTCCACGAGCGGAGCCACCAGCATGTCCAGGGCCCGCCACCTCTCGGGGTCGTCCGAGTCAGGCACGGTCGGCACATAGCCGTAGCCGCGGACCAGCTCCTGCAGCACAGGATCCATGTCCTCCTCGGCCATGAAGACCAACGACCCGTAGCGAGTGCCCTCCTGGAGCACCCGAAGCACGGTGCCGAGCGAGAAGCTCTCGCCCATGTCGGCTTGCTCATCCGACCGCCCCGCGAAGGCCACCTCCTCGAGAAAACCGTCGCCGCGCAGCACCTCGATGAGGCTGACGTGGAAGCCTGATCGGAGCCTGGCCTCCTCGGCGATGCGACGCAGCTCAGCCCACGCCTCGGGGCCGCCCCAGCTGCTGGCGCGGGCGCGCTCGGAGGACGGGACGGTGCCCCCGCCGCTGTCCGTCATGGCACGTTCCTCTCAGCGCAGCTGTGACGGAAATGATCCGCAGGCCAACTGAAGCATGGCAACGAGGTCGAAGGCAGCAAGATGTGCGTCAAACACGACGCTGCCGCGAGGGCGCTAGACGGGGATCGCGGTGACGACGGTGTTGGAGAGGTACTGCACACCGTTCCAGTCCGAGCAGGTGATGAGGACCAGTCGTCCGCGGGCCTCCTGGCTGAAGAGTCGCTGAGCCTCGTCCGCGAGACGGCCCTTGGTGAAGTCGACGACGTGGACCACACGGTAGGTGACGCGGCCGTGATCGGTGAGGACGAAGACCTTGTTGCCGACCCGGAGGTCGCTCAAGTTGTCCAGGGCGCCCCCGCCCGTGTGCACCGTGTGACCGGTGATCAACGCAGAGCCCTTCATGGATCCAGGCTCGGCGCCCTGCGCCCACCAGCCCAGCTCCTGAGGGTTGGAGGGGGGCACCAGGACTCCGCCCGGGGCCTCGATCGGGATCACCGGCACGTTGATCTGCTGGACGGGGATGATCACCCGGCTCGGCGACCCCGGCGTCGTCCGCACGGGCCGAGCCTTCTCGATCACCTGCGCCCGCACCGTCGTGGGTCGCGGCGGCTGAGTCTCGGTAGGGGTCGGGTCCGGGCGGCTGCTGGCAGGCGCTGCGACGTCCTCACCCTGGGCCTGGGTCAGCCACAGCACGAGGGCGAAGGCAATGGCAACGGCCCCCAGCGCCGTCAAGGCCCAGGACTGGGCTTGTCTGCTGCTGGGGGCCATGCCACTCAATCTACCGACTCGGGGCCAGTCGTCCTCATCGGAACGGCTCGAGCCGTTCCCGTGAGCTCTCCTCAGAGAGCGTTCTTGCGGGCCACTGCCGCGGCAAGGAGGGTCAACAGACCGAATCCCGCCACCGCCAGGCCCCGATCGACGCCGCCGCCACCCGCAGGCGCGGCCGTCACGGCCGGGACGCTCGACTGGGCGGTCGACTGGCCGCTCGAGCCGGCCAGACCGGACTCCACCTCAGTGGGCACCGCGACCTGAGCCGGGACCACCGTGGGGGTGTGCGCGCTGGGGTGCGTGCTGGGGTGCGTGCTCGGGTGACCAGTCGGGTGATGGTGGTTGAGGTGACCCTGCGAGCCCTTCACCTCGGCGCAGTCCTTGAGCTGCGCGTTGGAGTAGGGCGTGAACACGTCGTCCGTGCGGACCGGACCGGTCTCCTGGCCGGGCACCCACGAGAAGGACGCCTCGTCCCACACGTACTCGGTGGTGAAGACGTTGGTCCAGGTGTGGACGCCGCCCAGGATGCAGCTCTCCTTGCTGTGCGCGACCTCTCGGGTCTCCGCCGGCGGCTGAGGCGGCTTGACGCAGTTCAGCTCGGCCTTCTCGGCGGCCGTCAGGTCGCGGACGTGCACCCAGCCGGTGTCGTGCTGGATCGTGGTGGTGGGCTCCCACGCCTGGCCGTCCCAGGCGTAGGTCGTGACCTCGTCCCACTCACGGTGCTCGACGCCGTTCTCGCAGCTCGACCGGTCATCGGTCTTGTGCACGGTCTCCGTCGGCGGCTGCGACTGGCCGCAGGGCCCCGCATCACCGGACTGGTGCAGCGTGTACGGCCGTTGGAGGTGTGTGGACGTCGGCCGCCCAGTGGTGGATCTGGCCGTCTTGCGGCACCGGCACCGAGAGAGTGCCGTCGGTGCCGAAAGTCCTTCGTAGTCGGGGCTGCCGCCGTCGATCGGTGACGCCAGAGTGTTGGTGACCGCGGACTCGTAACTCGGTGCCGGTGGCCGTCATGCCGGCGCAGGTCGCGTCTGTACGAGGGCTGGTGGGCACTGGCTGGCGAGGCGAGCAACGCCATCCCCAGCAGTGCGATGCAGAGTGCGAACAGGGCACCGAACGTGCGCTTCGCATGGAACTTCGTCTTCAACTGTCCCCCCGAAATTTTTTCCTTGGGTGGTTCACACCAGAGGTCGGTCGACCTCCGGTTCGGCCGCGCAGAGGCGACCCCGTTTTTCATTCAACGCCGCGGACATCCGCGGACTGTGAGCCTTGGTCCAACGTTCGATCCAGATTCGTTCCACGCGGACTCAAGACCCCGGAGCACGGGAGGTGCGCCGCCCTGTGGCGACGCACCTCCCGTGGATCGTCAGACTGGTCAGCCGCGGGCCCGACGGGTCAGCAGACCGACGCCCAGGAGGCAGAGGCCGAGGAGGCCTGCCATGAGCGGACCCTGGTGCGAGCCGGTGCCGGTGGCCGTGGCCGAGGCGGCCGGCACGAGACCGGACTCCACCGTGGTCGGCACGGCGGCCGGAGCGCCCTTGGTCACCGTGGCCTGCTCGCCCTTCACCTCGACCTGGCCGGGGTGGTGGCTGTGCGGGCCGTGGCTGTGCGGGCCGTGGCCCTGCTCGCCCTTGACCTCGGGCGGGGTCTCAGGCGTGCCCGGGGTCTCGGGCGTGCCCGGGGTCTCCGGCGTGGTGTCCCCACAGCCCTCGACCCAGAAGACCTTGTGCTTGGTGTCGGAGCCGATGGAGCCGGGCGTGTTGATCGTCAGCTTGACGTGATAGCCGTGCTTGGGGTGCGGGGCTCCGTCGAAGCTCAGGTGGTAGCTCTGCTTGCCGTCGAGGTCGGTGCCGCCGCCCGCAGCGTCCTCACCGACGAACACCTGGGTCGGGGTGTAGCCGCCGAGGACGACGTCCTTGGTCGGGGACTGCATCTCGAAGGTCACCGTCGAGATGATGTCGTCGCCCTGGTCGAAGCCGTACCACTCGACCTGGAAGTCACATCCGAGGTGCGGGTCGTTGCCCACACCGTTGCCGGGGTTGGAGCCGCCGTGTCCGTTGGGGCCCAACCACGGGTCGTCGTCGACCTTGACGGTGCCGTTGTTGCCGGCCGGGTCGCCGCCCTGGGCGCCGTGGGAGCCGCCACCGTTGCCGGAGCTGCCGTGCGAGCCGCTGTTGCCGTGCGAGCCGGCGCTGTTGCCGTGCGAGCCGGAGTGCCGTGCGAGCCGGCGCTGTTGCCGTGCGAGCCGGAGTTGCCGTGCGAGCCGACGCTGTTGCCGTGCGAGCCGGAGTTGCCGTGGCTCGTCTCGTGGCTGCCGTGTCCCTGCTGAGACTGGTGGGTCTTCTTGGCCTTGCTCGGCTTCGCGTGGTGGCCCTGCCCCTGGTGAGGGGCGCTGGCGTCCGCGGGGCTGGTGGCCCCCATCAGCGCGAGCAACACCGCGCCGGACATCGCCACGGTCTTCTTGGTATGCGTGGTGCGCATCTCTCTGGTCGTCCTCCCAATCGTTGGCCGCCAGCCCTCCGCCGGTGCCATGTGCTCTGCTCAACGACGGTGGCACGGATGGGTTACTCGAGATCTAGTCAATTATGACTAGTGATGTGGCCCACGTGGCCTACGTCACGTGGTGGGGTCCGTGTGGTGCATGATGAGCGGTCGCCGGTTCGCTCGGAGGTCCTCATGCTGCACGTGGCCGTGGCTGCGCGCGCCTTTCGCAGGTACTCCACCTATCGTGCCGCGACGCTGGCAGGGATCTTCACCAACTCCGTCTTCGGCGTCATCTACTCCTACGCGTACCTGGCCCTGTGGGCCGCGCGTCCGCACGCCGGCGGGTACGACGGCAACGACGCCGTCACCTACGTGTGGATCGGTCAGGCGCTCCTGATGACGGTGGCCCTCTGGGGCGGCGGCACCACCGACGACCTCGCCGAGCGGATCCGCACCGGCGACGTCGCCGTCGACCTCTACCGGCCGGTGAACCTCGTCGGCTGGTACCTCGCCGGCGACCTGGGTCGCGCGACCTTCCACTTCCTCACCAGAGGACTGGCACCGACCCTGCTGGGCCTCGCGCTGTTCCACATCGCCCTGCCCGGGACACCCGAGGCGGCCGTGGGCTTCCTGGCCAGCATGGTGCTGGCCGTCCTCACCAGCTTCGCCCTTCGGTTCCTGGTGGCCGGGTCGGCGTTCTGGCTGCTGGACCAGGCCGGGGTCAAGATGCTCTCCGGTGTCTTCGCCATCTTCTTCTCCGGCATGGCCCTGCCCCTGGTCCTCTTCCCCGAGCCGCTCCGCTCGATCGCCCTTGCGCTGCCGTGGGCGTCGTACCTCCAGACCCCGGCGGACATCTGGCTGGGCAAGGACGTCGGGACCGAGATCCTCGCGGCGCTGGGGCTCCAGGTCCTGTGGGTAGCGCTGCTCCTGATCGCGTGCCAGGCACTGCTGACCGCTGCCACCCGCAAGGTGGTGGTCCAGGGTGGGTGACACCTTCCTCTCGGACTATGTCCGGATCGCCCGTCTGTGGGTCCGCGCCTCGTTGGCCTACCGCACGTCGTTCGCGATCATGACGGCCTCGAGCTTCCTGCTCACGTTCCTCGACTTCGTGGCGATCGGCTTGATGTTCCACGTCATCGACCGCCTCGGTGGGTTCGAGCTGTGGCAGGTCGCGCTGCTGTACGGCGCGTCAGGCATCGGCATCGGGATCGCGGACATGCTCATCGGCAGCGTCGAGCTGATCGGGCAGCACATCCGGAGCGGCACCCTGGACGCCATGCTGGTGCGGCCGGTGCCGCTGCTGACCCAGGTGTGCGCGGACCGCTTCGCCCTGCGGCGGCTGGGCCGCATCGCCCAGACGTCGGTCGTCTTCGCGTACGGCGCGTGGCACGTGGACTGGTCGGTGCCGAAGGTGGGAGTCGCCGTGCTGATGATCGCCGGCGCGGTGGCGATCTTCTTCTCCCTGTTCGTGGGCGTCTCGTGCGTGCAGTTCTGGACCCACGACGCCTCCGAGGTGGCCAACGCCTTCACCTACGGCGGCAACACGATGACGCAGTACCCCCTCACGATCTTCCCCACCGAGATCGTGAAGTCGTTGACCTTCGTGTTCCCGATCGCCTTCGCCAACTGGTACTCGTGCCTCTACCTCCTCGACCGCAGCGATCCGTTCGGTGCACCGACCTGGTTCGCGTTGCTGCCGCTGCCGGTCGGCGCGGTGCTGATCGTCCTCGCCCTGACCGTCTGGCGGACCGGGGTCCGCGCCTACACCTCCACCGGGAGCTGATGATGACCCTTCCGACAGTGCCGACCGAAGGACCACAGATCGAGGTCAGCGGCCTGGGCCGCACCTTCGTCGTGCGCCGGAAGGCCGGCCGGCTGCGTCGGCGGTCCGAGACGGTGCACGCCGTGTCCGACCTGTCGTTCAGCGTCCGCGCCGGCGAGATGGTGGGCTACATCGGGCCCAACGGCGCCGGGAAGTCCACGACCATCAAGATGCTCACCGGCATCCTCACCCCCACGACCGGGCACCTCCGGGTGGCCGGCCTCGAGCCGCAGCGGGAGCGGACCACGCTCGCCCGTCGGATCGGCGTCGTCTTCGGCCAGCGCAGCACCCTGTGGTGGGACCTGCCGCTGCGCGACTCGTTCGAGCTGCTGCAGAAGATCTACCGCGTCGAGCTCGTGCGCTTCGAGACGAACCTGTCGCAGTACGTCGAGCTGCTCGGTCTGGGCGACCTGCTGGACACCCCCGTGCGGCAGCTCAGCCTCGGGCAGCGGATGCGCGGCGAGATCACGGCCGCTCTGCTGCACGACCCGGAGATCCTCTTCCTGGACGAGCCGACGATCGGCCTGGACGTGATCAGCAAGGGCCGGCTGCGGGAGTTCCTCCGCACCCTCAACGCCGAGCGCGGCACCACGCTGATCCTCACCACGCATGACCTCCAGGACATCGAGGCGCTGTGCGACCGGGTCATCGTGATCGACCACGGCACCGCGGTCTTCGACGGCTCGCTCGTCGACCTCCACCGCTCGGGCGGGTCGCAGCGGACGCTCGTGGTCGACCTGCTCGACGAGCGCGAGCCGATCGTGGTCGCGGGCGCCGAGACGGTGCGGGTGGACGGGCCGCGCCAGTGGCTGAGGTTCCCTGCCGAGGCGAGCGCGGCACCCGTCGTCGCCGCCGTCGCCTCGGCGTACGACGTCGCGGACCTCTCCCTCCAGGAGCCGGCGATCGAGGACGTGATCCGCGACTTGTACGAGCAATCTTGATTTGTTCCAGAAAGCCCGACAGGCTGGCGCCGATGTCCGACGTCCAGCAGCAGCTGCGCTCCCGAGGTCTCCGGGTCACCCGGCCCCGGCTCGCGGTCCTGGACGTCCTCGAGCGGGACCGGCACCTCCGGGCCGACCAGGTCATCGCTGCGGTGAACGCCGGCGGCGACGTCTCGGCCCAGGCGGTGTACGACGTCCTCAACACGCTCAGCGAGCTCGGCCTGGTGCGGCGGATCCAGCCGCGCGGGTCGGTGGCTCGCTACGAGCTGGAGTCCGGGGACAACCACCACCACCTCGTCTGCCGGCTGTGCGGACAGGTGTCGGACATCCCCTGCGCCACCGGCGAGGCCCCCTGCCTCGACCTGCCGGCGCAACCGGCCGCCGAGGGCTATGCCATCGACGAGGCCGAGGTGACCTGGTGGGGCCTCTGCCCCACCTGCACGACCACGAACGACCACCCAGGAGCGGAAGGAACCCCATGAGCGAGACGACCACCGAGCAGGACGACCAGGGCCAGCACGGCAGCGAGAGCGAGAACCCGGCCATCGACTCGCCGACGCCGGCCACGCCCAACCCCCGGACCAACCGCGACTGGTGGCCCAACCAGCTCGACCTCTCGGTGCTCCACCAGCACTCCCCCGCCGGCAACCCGCTGGGCGCCGACTTCGACTACACCGAGGCGTTCTCCGGCGTGGACGTCGACCAGCTCAAGCGAGACGTGGCGACGGTGCTCACCGACTCCCAGGACTGGTGGCCCGCGGACTTCGGCCACTACGGCGGCCTCTTCATCCGGCTGAGCTGGCACGCCGCCGGCACCTACCGGATCGAGGACGGACGCGGCGGCGCCGGCGACGGCAGCCAGCGGTTCGCGCCGCTCAACAGCTGGCCGGACAACGCCAACCTGGACAAGGCTCGTCGGCTCCTGTGGCCGGTCAAGAAGAAGTACGGGCGGTCCGTCTCGTGGGCCGACCTGCTGGTGCTGGCCGGCAACGTGGCGCTGGAGGACATGGGCTTCCAGACCTTCGGGTTCGCCTTCGGTCGCGAGGACATCTGGGAGCCGGAGGAGATCTTCTGGGGACCGGAGGACACCTGGCTCGGCGACGAGCGCTACAGCGGCGAGCGCGACCTGTCCCCCGGTGTCGGTGCCGTGCAGATGGGTCTCATCTACGTGAACCCCGAGGGTCCCAACGGTGAGCCGGACCCGCGGAAGGCCGCCCACGACATCCGCGAGACCTTCGCCCGCATGGCGATGAACGACGAGGAGACGGTCGCCCTGATCGCCGGAGGTCACTCCTTCGGCAAGACCCACGGCGCCGGCAACCCCGACCTCATCGGTCCCGAGCCCGAGGGCACCTCGCTGGAGGACCAGGGCCTGGGCTGGAAGAGCGGCCACGGCTCGGGCAAGGGCAAGGACGCGATCACCAGCGGCCTGGAGGTGACCTGGACCCAGACGCCGACGAGGTGGAGCAACTACTTCTTCGACAACCTCTTCGCCCACGAGTGGGAGCTCACCAAGAGCCCGGCCGGCGCCTGGCAGTGGGAGGCCAAGGACGCCGAGGCGACCATCCCCGGCCCGACCGAGGACTCCCCCAAGCGCAAGCCGACCATGCTGACGACCGACCTCGCGCTGCGCGAGGACCCGGTCTACGGCGAGATCTCCCGGCGCTTCCACGAGCACCCTGAGCAGTTCGCCGACGCGTTCGCCAAGGCCTGGTACAAGCTGCTGCACCGCGACATGGGTCCGGTCTCCCGGATGCTCGGCCCGTGGGTGCCCGAGCCTCAGCTGTGGCAGGACCCCGTGCCCGCACCGGCGACGGTCCCGGGCGCCGACGACATCGCTGCCGTGAAGCGGGCGGTCGCAGAGTCCGGTCTGAGCACGCCCGAGCTCGTGTCGGTGGCGTGGGCAGCCGCGGCGACCTACCGCGACACCGACAAGCGCGGAGGCGCGAACGGCGGCCGTCTGCGGCTGGAGCCCCAGCGCAGCTGGACCTCGAACAGCGACGTGCTCCCGGCCGTCGACAAGCTCGAGGGGATCGCGGCCGACACCGGCGTCAGCTTCGCCGACGTGGTCGTGCTCGCGGGCAACGTCGGCGTCGAGCAGGCAGCGGCCGCTGCCGGAGTGACGGTCGAGGTCCCCTTCTCCCCCGGCCGGGGAGATGCCAGCCAGGACCAGACCGACGTCGACTCCTTCGCGGTGCTCGAGCCGCGGGCCGACGGGTTCCGCAACTACCTCCAGCCGGGCGAGAAGCTGCAGCCGGAGAAGCTGCTGCTGGACCGCGCCAACCTGCTCAGGCTCACCGCGCCCGAGATGACCGTGCTGGTCGCCGGCCTCCGGTCGATCGGCGCCAACCACGGCGGGACGTCGTACGGCGTCTTCACCGAGCGGCCCGGTGCCCTGACCAACGACTTCTTCACCGCGCTGCTGGACATGGGCGTGGAGTGGAAGGCGTCGCAGGGTGAGGAGAACGTGTACGAGGGCCGCGACAGCTCCGGTGAGGTGGTGCGGACCGCGACGGCCGTCGACCTCGTCTTCGGCGCCAACTCCCAGCTCCGGGCGATCGCGGAGGTCTACGCGAGCGACGACGCCCAGGAGAAGCTCGTCCGCGACTTCGTGGCGGCCTGGGCCAAGGTCATGGACAACGATCGGTTCGACCTGCGTTGACCGATCGCGCCGGCACGGACGTCCTGGGCGAGCCCTACGAGGCCGAGACCATCCGGTTCCCTCCCGATGCGGAGGGGCCGGTGGTCGCCACGCTGGTGCGCCGGCGGGCGCCCGGGACGGCCGTCGGCGCCGTGCTGCACGTCCATGGTTTCTCGGACTACTTCTTCCAGACCGGGCTGGCCGACTGGTGGGTGGACCGGGGCTACGACTTCTACGCCCTCGACCTCCGCAAGTGCGGCCGCTCCCGGCTGCCGCACCAGACCGCGCACTACGTCGACGACCTGCACGAGTACGACGCGGACCTCGACGCGTCGTGGCACCGGATCACCGTCCGCGACGGCCACGAGCGGGTGGTCGTCACCGCCCACTCCACGGGCGGGCTGGTCACGCCGCTGTGGGCCTCGGAGCGGGGCTACCCGCTGGCCGGCATGGCACTGAACTCGCCCTGGTTCGACCTGCAGGGTCCGGCGTTCATGCGCGGCCCCGGCACCGTGGCGATCAAGCGGCTCGCCGGGCGCCGGCCGCGGGCGGAGCTCAAGCGGAAGGTGGAGGGCTACTACACCCGCCGGCTGCACCGCGACCTCGAGGGTGAGTGGGACTTCGACCTCGAGCTCAAGCCCGAGGGCTCGTTCCCCGTCTACCTCGGTTGGCTGGCGGCGATCCGGGCCGGCCACGACCGGTTGCATGCCGGGCTGGACGTCCAGGGCCCGGTGCTGGTGCTGTCCTCCGACGCGACCCAGCTCTCCCCCACCGGACCGGAGGACGAGTCGATCGGCACCCACGACATCGTCCTGGACGTGGAGCAGATCCGCCGGTGGTCTCCCGCGGTCGGCCGGCACGTCACCTACGTCGCGGTGCCCTCGGCCATCCACGACGTGTTCCTCTCGGCGAGCACCGCGCGGGAGCGTGCCTACGACGAGCTGGAGCGGTGGCACGCGGCGTACGTCGCGCGCTGAGCCACCCGCCCTCCCGACTCCAGCCCGGTGGGTGACCGGGAAGAGCCGACGCAGGGTCGACTCGGGGAGATACCCGATGGTCGCGACCACCTCCAGCGGTCAAGATGGGTCCGTGACCATCGTGACTGAGAACGAGCCCGCCGGCACGGCCGCCACCGCCGAGGCGCTCGTGAAGATCTACGGCAAGGGTGACGCCGAGGTGCGCGCCCTGGACGGCGTCGACCTGGAGATCCGGCGCGGCGAGTACACCGCCGTCATGGGTCCGTCCGGCTCGGGCAAGTCGACCCTCATGCACTGCCTCGCGGCTCTCGACAGCCCGACCAGCGGTGAGGTCTCCGTCGACGGCACGCAGCTGCGCGGGCTCAAGGACAAGGGCCTCACCACACTCCGGCGCGAGCGCATCGGCTTCGTCTTCCAGGCCTTCAACCTGGTCCCGACCCTGACCGCGGAGGAGAACATCCTCCTGCCGCTGACCCTGGCAGGACGCAAGCCCGACAAGGCGTGGTTCGACCAGGTGGTCGACGCCATCGGGCTCCGTGACCGACTCAGCCACCGACCGACCGAGATGTCCGGGGGTCAGCAGCAGCGGGTGGCCTGCGCCCGCGCACTGGTGAGCCGCCCCGCGATCGTGTTCGCGGACGAGCCGACCGGCAACCTCGACTCCGCCAGCAGCGCCGAGGTGCTCGGTTTCCTGCGCCGCTCGGTCGACGAGTTCGGTCAGACCGTGGTGATGGTGACGCACGACCCGGTCGCGGCGTCGTACACGGATCGGGTGATCTTCCTCGCCGACGGCCGGATCGTCGACGAGCTGGCCGACCCCGAGCGCGACACGATCCTGGCGCGGATGACCGCGCTGCAGGACCGCGCGATGAAGGGCCACTGACCCATGTGGAAGCTCACCTGGCGCACCTTGCTGGCGCGCAAGGTCCGGCTGCTCATGAGCACCCTGGCAGTCGTCCTCGGGATCGGCTTCCTCTCGGGAGTGATGACCTTCAGCCAGGGCCTCGGATCGACGTTCGACAACATCATCAAGGGATCCACGCCGGACGCCGTCGTCCAGCCGACGGGCCAGCAGGCGTTCTCCTCCAGCCAGCCGGTCACCTCCGGCCAGCTCACGCCCGCCGACATCGACAAGCTCAACGCTCTTCCTGAGGTGGCCGACGCGCAGGGCCAGGTCACCGGTTTCGCCACCACGCTGCTCGACCACGACGGCCAGGCCGTGGGGGGCCAGGGCGCGCCGACCATCCCGGCGAGCCACACCGGCAGTCGCAACCTCCTGGGCGACCCGATCATGACCCTGCAGAGCGGCCACTGGCCGACAGCGCCGGACGAGATCACCCTCGACTCCGGCGCGGCCGAGCGCGGTGGCTACCACGTCGGCGACACGGTCAAGATCATCGTCCCGACCGACGACCCGATCCGCGAGGTGAAGCTCGCCGGCATCGCCGAGTTCAACGGCGGAGGTACGGCGGGCGCGATCCTCATGCTGTTCAGCACCGAGGGCGCGCAACAGCTCTACCTGGACGGCGCCGACCAGTTCACGAACGCGACCCTCACGGCCGCCGACGGAGTCACCCAGGCTCAGCTGGTCGCGGCCGCGACGTCGGTCCTGCCGAAGGGCATGGAGGCCGTCACGGGCGACAAGGTGGTCAAGGACTCCCAGAACCAGGTCAACCAGTTCCTCGGCGTCATCTCGACGTTCCTCACCGTCTTCGCCGTCATCGCGATCCTCGTCGGTGGCTTCATCATCGCCAACACCTTCTCGATCCTCGTCGCCCAGCGGGTGCGCGAGCTGGCTCTCCTCCGGGCGCTCGGCGCCTCACGCAAGCAGGTCACCCGGTCGGTGCTGCTCGAGGCGCTGCTCATGGGGCTGATCGGCTCGACGGTGGGGCTCGCCCTGGGCCTCGCGCTCTCCCGCGCGCTCGCGTCGCTGTTCAGCAGTCTCGGCCTGGACGTGGCCGGCAACGTGCTGACCCTGTCGGTGTCGACCGTCGTGGCGGGTTACGTCGTCGGCCTGCTCGTGACGATGCTCTCGGCGTACTTCCCGGCCCGGCGGGCCGCGCGGGTGGAGCCGGTCGCGGCCATGCGCGACGACCTGATCGTCCAAGAGAGCTCACTGCGCCGTCGTGCGTGGATCGGCGGCGTCGTCTTCGCGCTCGGCACGGCCGTCGCCGTGTACGGCGCGGTGGGGGCGCCCGGCAACGACGCGCTCTGGATCGGCGTCGGCTCGGTCATCTGGGTGCTGACGACTGCAGCGCTGGCCCCGGTGGTCGGCAAGCCGGTGCTCCGCCTCTTCCGGACCGCCTTCGCGGCCGCCTTCGGCACCTCGGGCCGGCTCGCCGGCGAGAACGCGCTGCGCAACCCGCGGCGCACCGGGGCCACCGCCTCCGCCCTGATGATCGGCCTGGCCGTCGTCTCGGCGGTCGGCGTGATGGCCGCCTCGCTGAGCAAGACCTTCGACGACCTCGTGGACGAGCAGTTCACGGCCGACTTCCTCGTGCAGTCGTCCAACTTCATCCCCTTCCCCACCGCCCTGGGCGACGACATGGAGCGGGTGCCGGGTGTCGAGACCGTCTCGCGACAGCAGTTCACCCCGGTGAAGATCAAGGGGAAGGACGAGTTCATCACCGGAGTCGACGACTCGTTCGACGACATCTACCAGCTCACCATGATCAGCGGCTCGCAAGCCGTGTCGGGCGACGACCTGCTCGTCTCGCAGAGCACCGCGAAGGACGACCACCTCTCCCTCGGCGACCAGGTGCGGCTGAGCTTCCCGGGCGACCACGTCGCGACGGTGACGGTGTCGGGGATCTTCGACGACTCCCCCGTGACCGGCGGCTACACCGTGCCGATGAGCGTCCTCACCGACAGCGGCGTCGCGCGGACCGACTTCTCGCTCAGCATCGACGCGGCGCCGGGGGCGGACCTGGCGCAGGTGTCGGCGGGCCTGAAGAAGGCGGCCAAGACCTTCCCGATCGTCGCGGTGCAGGACAAGCGCGAGTTCGCCGACGCGGCGAAGGGGCAGATCAACCAGCTGCTCTACATCATCTACGGCCTGCTGGCGCTGGCGATCGTCATCGCTGTCTTCGGCATCGTGAACACGCTGGGTCTCAGCGTGATCGAGCGGACCCGGGAGATCGGGCTGCTCCGGGCGGTCGGCATGAGCCGGCGTCGGCTGCGGATCATGATCGGTCTCGAGTCCGTCGTCATCGCACTGCTCGGCGCCGTGCTCGGTCTCGGGATCGGTCTGCTGGTCGGCATCCTCCTGCGCCAGTCGCTCTCGAAGGACATCACCCGGCTGGCCATGCCGATCGGGCAGCTGGTCACCTTCCTCGTGCTGGCGGTGGTCGTCGGGGTGCTCGCCTCGATCGTGCCGGCCGTCCGGGCCTCACGCATGAAGGTGCTGGACGCCATCGCCCACGTGGAATGAGCCTCAGAGCAGGAACGTGACGATCGCGACCACGCCGACGACGACGATGACCGCGCGCAGCGCGACCGGCGGCAGGCGGCGTCCGACGGTGGCGCCGAGCTGACCGCCGACCACCGAGCCGGCCGCGATCAGGCCGGCGATCCGCCAGTCGACGTCGGCGACGATGATGAACACGACCGCGGCGACGCCGTTGACGATCAGGGCCAGCACGTTCTTGGTGGCGTTGTGCCGCTGCAGGGTGTCCGCGACCCCGATGCCGAGGATGGCCATCAGCAGGACGCCCTGGGCAGCTCCGAAGTAGCCGCCGTACGCACCGGCGACGAACACTGCCGGCCACACCCACCACACGCCGTGCTCCGCGATCCCGCCTCGGGCAGCCGCTCGCGCCGCGACCCGGCGGGAGATGGCCGGTCCGACGACGACCAGCGCGACTCCCAGGCCGATGAGGACCGGCACGATGGCGTCGAAGGCCGCCGAGGGGAGCCACAGCAGCAGGCCCGCACCGAGCGCGCCCCCGGCCAGCGAGGCCACCCCGAGCACGCGGAGCCGGCGTCCCTGGCCGGACAGCTCGGCCCGGTAGCCGACGGCACCGGACAACGAGCCCGGCACGAGACCGACGGTGTTCGACACGTTCGCCGTGACCGGGGGTACGCCGAAGGCGAGGAGGGTCGGGAACGTGATCAGCGTTCCCGACCCCACCACCGTGTTGATCGTCCCGGCCGCGACTCCGGCCAGCAGGATCGCCAGTGCTTCTCCCAGGCTCACCTGAGATATCAGATCACTCGGGCGGGGCCTCCGGTGACGCCGGTCCACTCGGCGGCGGTGCGTCGCCGAGATCGGTGCCGCCCAGGTCGGGGTCGCCGCTCTCCCGGTCGCGGCGGCTGCTCGCGCCCGGGTTGGCGGCGTCCGCGGCCTCGGCGATGGCCGCCTCCACGCTGGCCTGCGCCTGCGACAGCGCCTTGTCGTCCCCGATCGCGGGGGCCTGCGGCTCGGCCGGACCCATGTCGACGCGCGTCTTGACGCCGCTCGTCTTCATCGGGATGCCCGCGACCTCGTGGATGGAGGAGCCGAGCCCTTCCAGCGCCTTGGTGATCTCCGAGGGCACGATCCACACCTTGTTGGCGTCCCCCTCGGCGATCTTCGGCATCATCTGGAGGTACTGGTAGGCCAGCAGCGACTGGTCCGGCTGTCCGTCGTGGATCGCCTGGAACACCGTCTGGATGGCCTGCCCCTCTCCCTGGGCTCGCAGGATCGAGGCCTCCCGGTCGGCCTGCGCGCGCAGGATCTGCGACTCACGGTCACCCTCGGCGTTGAGGATCTGCGACTGCTTGGAGCCCTCCGCGGTGAGGATCGCGGCCTGCCGCTGACCCTCCGCGGTGAGGATGACGGCACGCTTCTCGCGATCGGCCCGCATCTGCTTCTCCATCGAGTCCTTGATGGAGGGCGGCGGGTCGATGCCCTTGAGCTCGACGCGGTTGACCCGGATCCCCCACTTGCCGGTGGCCTCGTCGAGGACGCCCCGCAGGCCGGAGTTGATCGAGTCTCGGCTGGTGAGGGTCTCCTCGAGGTCCATGCCGCCGACGATGTTGCGGAGGGTGGTCATGGTGAGCTGCTCGATCGCCTGGATGTAGTTCGCGATCTCGTACGTCGCCGCGACCGGGTCGGTGACCTGGAAGTAGATGACGGTGTCGATGGAGACCACGAGGTTGTCCTCGGTGATCACGGGCTGGGGCGGGAAGCTCACGACCTGCTCGCGCAGGTCGATGAGGTAGCGCAGCTTGTCCACGAACGGGACGACGATGTTCAAGCCGGCCGGAAGGGTCTGCTTGTACTTGCCGAACCGCTCGACGATGGCCGCGCGGGCCTGCGGGACGATCTTCACCGTCTTGGCGAGCATCACCACGATGAAGACGAACAGCAGCGCCAGCACTGCGTAGAAGACGGGCATCTCCGGTTCCTCTCTCGAACGACAGGGGGTCGGGCCTACGGCTCGAGCCGTGGCACCGGGTGGACGAACGCGGTCGCGCCCTTGATCTGGAGAACCTCGACCGTTTCCCCCGGTTCGATGGTCAAGGTCTCGTCGTACGGCTGCGCGGTCCAGATCTCGCCGGAGAGGCGGATCCGTCCCGGAGTGAGGCTGGTGACGGTCTCGGTGACGAGCCCCTGGGTGCCGACCAGCTTGCCGTGGCCGAGGTTGAGCTCGGGTCCGGAGTGCAGGCGCTTGACCAGGCTGGGTCGCACGAGCGCGAGCATCGCCACGCTGGCGCCGCCGGCGACCAGGAACTGGAGCAGGAACGGAGCCCCGAGCGCCGCAGTCAGCACTCCGGCCACCGCCCCTGCCGCGAGCATGGCGAGGACGAGGTCCAGGCTGAGCATCTCGGCCAGGCCGAAGAGGATCGCCACCGCGAGCCACGCCTCGACACCGTGATCACGCAACCAGTCCATGACCCGACCCTATCCCGCCATGACGAACCGAAGGCGCGTCCTCAGGTGCCCGTCTGCGCGTGCCGACGCGAGCGGCGACGAGCGGCGTACCGACCGGCCGTGTGCGTGAGCACCAGCGGCATCCCGAAAGCCTCCGACAGGTTCCGCTCGGTCACCACGTCCGCGATCGGGCCGGCCGCCACGACGCGGCCGCCTCGGAGCAGCAGGGCGTGGGTGAAGCCGGGCGGGATCTCCTCGACGTGGTGCGACACCAGGACCGTGGTCGGGGACGCGGGATCTGCCGCGAGCACGCTCAGGGTGCTCACGAGGTCCTCGCGCCCACCGAGGTCCAGCCCGGCGGCCGGCTCGTCGAGCAGCAGCAGCTCGGGGTCGGTCATCAGGGAACGGGCGATCTGGACCCGCTTCCGCTCGCCCTCCGACAGCGTCCCGAAGGTGCGGTCCGCGAGGTGCGAGGCGCCCACCTCGACCAGCAGCTCGGCCGCGCGGTCGTGGTCCATCTCGTCGTAGTCCTCGCGCCACCGGCCCAGGACGCCGTACGACGCGGAGACGACCACGTCCCGCACCCGCTCGCCGCGCGGGATGCGCTCGGCCAGGGCCGCGCTGGTGAGGCCGATCCGAGGCCGGAGCTCGAACACGTCGACGGTCCCGAGCACCTCCTCGAGGATCCCGGCGACACCCGCGGTCGGATGGATCTGCGCGGCGGCCACCTGGATGAGCGTCGTCTTGCCGGCACCGTTCGGCCCGAGGACCACCCAGCGCTCGCCCTCCTCGACCCGCCAGCTGATCTCGTCGAGCAGGACGGCCTGTCCCCGGCGCACCGTGACACCGGCGAACTCGAGGACTGCGGCCATGCCGCAACCCTAGGCGACGTGGGCGCCCGGCTCGCCACGACGGGCTGGGTACAGTCCGCCGATGTGTCGACTCCCCTGCCGCTGTGCGCCGAGACGGCCTGGTGGCTGACCGGCTGGCTGCGTGGACTCATCCCGACCGACGACCTCCTGGACGGCGTGCCGGTCAACCTCGACCTCGCAGCGGACCTCCGTTCCAGCGGTGCCACCGCTGTGGGCCTCGCGCTCCCCGCCCCCGGTGACCCCCTCGGACTGGGCGGTCCGCCGGAGTTCAACCTCGCTGCCCAGGCCTCCGGCGAGGCGCTGGTCAGCGACTCCGACGTCGGCCTCGTGCCGGGCGAGATCCACGAGGGCTACGTCCGATGGGACCGGTTCGTGGCCGTACGCCGACAAGTCCCCGACCTCGGTGAGGCGGACCGCGGACTGCGGCGGCAGGTGCTGGAGACCTCGCACCGCCTCGCCGAGCTCGAGGTCGCGAAGTGGCGCCCCGAGGTCGCCGACGAGGTGCTGGCGCTCGGGCGGCCCCTCGACGTCCAGCCACCGGCGGGGGTGCCCACGCGGTGCGCGGAGCTCGCGGTCCGGTCGGCCCGCTGTCTCGCCATCGTCCGGCTCGCGGCCACCGACGACGGTGCGGCCGTGTCGGCGTACGAGATGGCGGCGCGGGCCGACGCCCTGCGGCCGCTGGACTCGGCGGCCCGGCGCGGGCTGGTCGCCGCCTGCTCGCCCGAGGTGTGGCCGTCGCCCTGATCGAGGCGGCCCGAGGACTACCCTCGGTCGCGCCATGAACGAGCACCCGGAGGACCCGCCGAAGACCCTGCTGATCACGCTGGTCGGCAAGGACCGGCCGGGCGTCACCTCGGCGGTGTTCGCCGAGCTGGCGGCCGCCGGTGTCGAGGTCCTCGACATCGAGCAGATCGTCCTGCGCCGCCGACTGATCCTCGGCGTCCTCGTCTCCGCGCCCCGGGACTGGAAGCGCCTGCGCGAGCAGGTGATCGCCGTCGGCAAGAGCCTCGACCTCAACATCGAGGTCGACCGGGGGGTCGGCGACAACAAGGCCCGCCGGGACGGACGCTCGCACGTCACGGTCATCGGCACGCCGCTGCGAGCGTCCGCGTTCGCGGCCATCGCCGGACGGATCGCCGACAGCGGCGCCAACATCGACCGGATCGAGCGCATGGCGCGCTACCCGGTCACCGCGATCGACCTGCACGTCTCCGGCACCGACCCCGACCGCCTGCGGGCGCTGCTGACCGAGGAGGCCGTGTCCCGCGGGATCGACATCGCGGTCCAGCCGGCCGACCTGCTGCGCCGCAGCATGCGGCTCGTGGTGCTGGACGTGGACTCCACCCTGATCCAGGGCGAGGTGATCGAGATGCTCGCCGCCCACGCCGGGCAGGAGGAGGAGGTCGCGCGGGTCACCGACGCGGCCATGGCCGGCGAGCTGGACTTCGAGCAGGCGCTCCGCTCCCGGGTGGCCCTCCTGGAGGGGATCCCGGAGCGCGCACTGGAGGAGGTGTACGACGCCCTCGTGCTCAACCCGGGCGCCCGCACGCTCGTCCGGGTGCTGCGCCGGCTCGGCTACCGGTTCGCCCTCGTCTCCGGCGGCTTCTCCCAGATCACCGACCGGCTGGCCGCCGACCTCGGCATCCACTACTCGCGGGCCAACGAGCTCGAGATCGTCGACGGCAGGCTGACGGGTCGGCTGGTCGGTCCGGTCGTCGACCGCGCGGGCAAGGCGGAGGCACTGCGGCAGTTCGCGAAGGACGTGGGGGTGCCCGAGGCGGCCGTGGTCGCGATCGGCGACGGTGCGAACGACATCGACATGCTCAACGCGGCCGGTCTGGGCATCGCCTACAACGCCAAGCAGGCGCTGCGCGAGGCCGCGGACACGGCGGTGAACACGCCGTACCTCGACACGATCATGTACCTGCTCGGGATCAGTCGCGAGGAGATCGAGGCCGCGGACGCCGCCGCGGGCTTCGTGACCCCCGCCCCGCCGCTCCCCTGAGCCGGACGACTACTCGCCGCGCCCCACGTGGAAGGCGGCCAGGGAGCACGTGGCCCAGCCCAGGTCGGCCCACGCCCCGGCGTGCTCCAGGAGCGCGAGTGCGCTGGTCGGGAAGTCGCCCGACATCTCGGTGATGGCTGACTCCTCGCCCGTGCCGTCGTGCAGCAGCTGGGCGAGCGAGGCCATCGTCGGGTTGTGGCCGATCACCAGGAGACTCTCGACCCCGGTCGGCGCGAGCCGGATCAGGTCCAGCACGCTCTCGGGGGCGGCTGCGTAGAGCGACCGGTCCACGTCCGGCTCCAGGGCGAAACCGCCGCCCTCGGCGACGCACGCGAACGTCTCCCGGGTGCGCAGGGCGGCCGAGACCAGCGCGTGGTCGGGCACCCAGCCCCGGTCCGCGAGCCACGCGCCGGCAGCCGCGGCGTCGGCGCGACCACGCTCGGCCAGGGGCCGCTCGAAGTCGCTGGGTGCCGACTGCTCCGCCTTCGCGTGGCGCATCACCGTCAACCGCATCCAACGGACCTCCCTTCGCTTCTCACCTCGCCACCGGCGCCGTCAGGCAGCCGATAGCCTCCCTGTCATGCCTACCGGACCTCTGATGATCATCGGCGGCGCCGAGGACAAATTGAAGCGTCGCACGCTGCTCAAGGAGTTCGTCGGAGCCGCGGGAGGTTCGCAGGCCAGGATCGCGGTGATCCCGACGGCCTCCTCGCTCGGTGCCGAGGTGCAGGAGGTGTACGACGCGGTGTTCACCCGGCTCGGCGCCGGCACGATCGTGCCAGTGCGTCCGGAGAGCCGGGCGGAGGCGCACGACCCCGCCCTGGTCGCAGCCCTGGAGGACGCGACGGGCGTCTTCATGACCGGCGGCAACCAGCTCAAGCTCTCCTCGATCATCTGCGGCACGCCCGTCGGCGACGCGATCGTCGCCGCGCACGCCCGAGGAACCGTCGTGGCCGGGACCTCGGCGGGCGCGAGCATCCAGTCCTCGCACATGGTCGCCTTCGGTGGCCCCGGGACGACCCCCAAGCAGCGGATGACCCAGGTCGCCGCCGGGCTGGGCCTGGTGGGCTCGGTGGTGATCGACCAGCACTTCGATCAGCGCAACCGCTACGGGCGTCTGCTGATGATCGTCTCCCAGTCGCCGCAGCTGCTCGGCATCGGCGTGGACGAGGACACCGGCGCGATCGTGACGGAGGAGGACGGTGATGAGGTCCTCCGCGTGGCCGGTCGGGGAGCCGTCACGATCTTCGACCCGAAGCACATCGTCACCAACGCCTACGAGGCCAAGCGCAGCTCGCCCCTGCTGGCCAGCGGCGTCACCCTGCACGTGCTGCCGGCCGGGTCGGCGTACAACCTGACGCGTCGCCGGCTCGTCCCGCAGGCCACGCTGGTCGACGCCGAGGACGCCGCCGAGCTCGCCGAGGCCCAGCGCGACATGCGTCAGATGGCCCGGGACATCGCCGCCGCGGACGCGTCGCCGCAGGCGCTGCGGCGACGCATGGCCCGGAAGAAGGAGACGGCCCGGCCCGGGCAGACCCGAGAGGTGGAGCAGTGACCGAACGACCCACGCCCGACCTGGCCATCCTGGAGACGCGCGTCTACCGCGGCGCGAACGTCTGGTCCTACGACAAGGCGATCCACCTGGTGGTCGACCTCGGGGTGCTCGAGAGCTTCCCGACCAACCAGCTCCCCGGGTTCACCGAGCACCTGCTCCAGATGCTGCCCGGCCTCCGCGAGCACTCCTGCTCCCGCGGCCGCCGCGGCGGGTTCGTCGAGCGGCTCGAGGAGGGCACCTGGCTGGGCCACGTCGCCGAGCACTGCGCGCTCGCCCTGCAGCAGGTGGTCGGCCACGACATCCGGCGCGGGAAGACGCGGCAGGTCAAGGGGAGGAAGGGCGTCTACAACCTCGTCTACGGGTACGTCGACGAGGGTGTGGGCCTTGCCGCCGGCCGCTTGGCCGTGACGCTGGTCAACCACCTCGTCGAGGCCGACCCCGACTTCGACTGGGAGGAGCAGCTCGAGCGGTTCATCCGGCAGGCCGAGCGATCCGCCTTCGGGCCCTCGACCCAGGCTCTCGTGGACGAGGCGGTCTCCCGGGACATCCCGTGGATGCGGCTCAACCAGCACTCCCTCGTCCAGCTCGGCCAGGGCGTCCACGGCAAGCGGATCCGGGCGACGATGACCTCGGCCACCAGCTCGATCGCCGTCGACATCGCCTCCGACAAGGACCTCACCACCAAGCTCCTCGGTGCCGCGGGACTGCCCGTGCCCAAGCAGGAGTCGGTCCGCTCGGCCGACGGAGCGGTGGCCGCGGCCAAGCGGATCGGCTTCCCGGTCGTCGTCAAGCCGCTGGATGGCAACCACGGCCGCGGCGTCTGCCTGGACCTGCAGTCGGAGGAGGACGTCCGGGAGGCCTGGCCGATCGCCGAGGAGCAGTCCCGGCGTGGGGTCGTGATCGTCGAGAGCTTCGTCACCGGCAAGGACTACCGCTGCCTCATCATCGACGGGCGCATGGTGGCCATCGCCGAGCGCGTGCCGGCCCACGTGGTCGGAGACGGGACCTCGACGGTCGCCGACCTGGTCGAGCTCACCAATGCCGACCCGCGCCGCGGTGTGGGTCACGAGAAGGTGCTGACCCGGATCAAGGTCGACGCCGCCGCCGAGGAGGTGCTGGCGGGCCAGGGGCACACCCTCGACTCGGTCCCGGAGGCCGGCGAGATGGTGAAGCTCGCGCTCACCGGCAACATGTCCACCGGCGGCATCTCGATCGACCGCACCTTCGAGGCGCACCCGGAGAACGTCGAGATCGCCGAGGAGGCCGCCCGGATGATCGGGCTGGACATCGCCGGCATCGACTTCATCTGCCCGGACATCACCGAGCCGGTCCGCGAGACGGGGGGCGCGATCTGCGAGGTCAACGCCGCCCCGGGCTTCCGCATGCACACGCACCCGACGATCGGGGAGCCGCAGTTCATCGCCAAGCCGGTGATCGACATGCTCTTCCCGCCCGGCGCGACCGCGCGGATCCCGATCGTCGCCGTGACCGGCACCAACGGCAAGACCACGACGTCCCGGATGATCTCCCACATCTTCAAGGGCATGGGTCGCAAGGTCGGCATGACCTCCACCGACGGCGTCGTCATCGACGAGCGGCTGCTGATCCGTGCCGACGCCTCCGGCCCGCGCTCGGCCCGGATGGTGCTCCAGAACCCCCGCGTCGACTTCGCCGTCTTCGAGGTCGCCCGCGGCGGCATCCTGCGCGAGGGACTCGGGTACGAGCGCAACGACGTCGCCGTCGTCCTCAACGTCCAGCCCGACCACCTCGGTCTGCGCGGCATCGACACCGTCGAGCAGCTCGCCGACGTCAAGGCGGTGGTCGTCGAGGCCGTCCCGCGGACCGGGGCCGCCGTGCTCAACGCCGACGACCCGCTGGTGCGCGAGATGCGCCGCAAGTGCAGCGGCGAGGTCGTGTGGTTCTCCATGGAGGAGCCCGGCTCCGACTCGCGGGAGCTGATCGAGGCGCACTGCCGTCGCGGCGGCAAGGCGCTCGTGCTCAACCCGTCCGAGCGCGGCGAGATGATCGTGGTGAAGCACGGCCGCCGCGAGATGCAGCTGGCCTGGACCCACCTGCTGCCGGCGACGTTCGGCGGACGGGCCCGGATGAACGTGCAGAACAGTCTTGCGGCCGCCGCCGCGGCGTTCGCGGCCGGCGCTCCCCTGCACGACATCCGCCAGGGCCTGCGCACCTTCTCGACCAACTACTACCTCTCGCCGGGCCGCCTCAACGAGGTCGAGGTCAACGGCGTGAACGTCATCGTCGACTACTGCCACAACGCACCCGGCATGCGCGCCCTGGGTGACTTCGTCGACCGGGTCGGTGACTCCCTCGACTCCTCGCACGACCTGGCCCGCCCGTCCCGGATCGGCATCATCGCCACCGCCGGCGACCGGCGGGACGAGGACATGCGCGAGCTCGGCGAAGTGGCGGCCCAGCACTTCGACGTGGTCGTCGTCCGGGAGGACGAGGCCCTCCGCGGTCGTCAGCGCGGCGACACCTCGAGCCTCGTGACCGAGGGCGTACGCCGGGCGATGGAGGCCGGCTCCCGCTGCAAGCAGGTGGAGGTCGTCCTGGACGAGATCGACGCCGTCCGCCACGCGATGAGCCGCGCCAACAAGGGCGACCTGCTGGTGGTCTGCGTCGACAAGCACCCCGCGGTGATGTCGGAGCTGGAGAACTGGTCGCCGTACGCCCAGGCCGGCGCCGGCGCCTCCCCCGAGGCTCCCGCCGCGGACCCGGACTACTCCCCGACTTCGTCGGAGGCCTGAGGTCGCTCGCCGACGAGCAGGACGGCGAGCGCGCCGAGCACCGTGACGACGGTCGTGGTGAGCGCTGCGTGGTTCCACCCGGACACGAGGTCGGCCGCGGTGCTGGCACCGGCCGGCACGGCGACGACCGAGACCACCGTGACCCCGAGTGCCGAGCCCAGGTACCGGGCCGTGTTGTTGGCGCCGCTGCCCAGGCCCGCCTGGCCGTACGGGACGCTGGCCACGGACTCGCGACCGAGGGCGGTGTTGAGGACGCCGCTGCCGACCCCGGCGGCGAGGAGGCCGAGCACCAGCCCGCCGGCGGTGGTCGTGGTGCTCACCCGGGTGACGAGCAGCAGGCCCACCGCGATGACGAGCAGGGAGCCGCCCAGCCGGACCCGACCCGTGACCGTCTCCGGGAGCGAGCGGGCGGCGAGGGAGACCACGACGCTGGTGCCCGACCACGCCAGGAAGAGCAGGGCAGCGGTCCAGGACGAGATGCCCAGCGCGCGGCCGGCGAAGCCGGAGAGGTAGGACATCTGGGCGATGACACCGGCGCCGGTCACCAGCGCGGCGATCGTGACCGCCGCGAAGGCCGGCCGCCGGAACAGGCGGAGATCGAGCATCGGCTCGGTCACGCGGAGCTCTACCACGACGAACGCCAGGAGCAATCCGGCGCCTGCGACCAGCAGGAGAAGCACCGACGGGGACGTCCAGCCCTCCCGGCCCTCGGTCAGGCCTGCCAGGAGGGCCGACAGGCCGAGCACCAGGGTCAGGGTCCCGGGGACGTCTGGTCGGGCCCGGTTCCCGGAGGACGACTCGGGCAGGGCGCGGCCGGCCCATGCGAGCGCGAGGCAGGCGACGCCGAGGGCGACGTACGCGTCCCGCCAGGAGTGCCAGCGCGTGAGTCCGGCGGAGACCAGGGGTCCGGCGGCGATGCCCGCGCCGAGGGACGCTCCCCAGACGGCCGTGGCCCGACCCCGCTCACGGGCGCTGGTGAAGGTGTGACCGATGATCCCGAGGCTGGCCGCGGTCAACGCGGCCCCGCCGGCGCCCTGGACGATGCGGGCCAGGACGAACCACACCACGCCCGGCGCGACGGCCCCGAGTCCCGCGCCGATCGCCGTCAGCAGCGCGCCCGCGACGAAGGCCCGGCGGCGGCCGAAGTCGTCGGCCAGCCGGCCTGCCGTGAGCAGCAGCGCGCCCAATCCGATGCTCATCGAGCTGAGGATCCAGGTGCGACCCGAGACACCGGCACCGAGGCCGGCGGCGGTCTCGTTCACCGTGACCAGGGGCAGCGTGAACGCCGCGAGCGTGACGAACGTGCCCGCAGCGGTCAACGTGAGCGTGCGCCCGTGGCCCGACATCCCGGCTCCTCCCCTTTGGTCTGGTGATCGAACTATAGTGGGGGGCGAGGTATTCCGGACACGGGGAGGACCACCATGCCGTTAGGCACCGGCTACCGCCGACAGGACTGCTCGCTGGCGCGCGCGCTCGAGCTGGTCGGCGAGCGTTGGACCCTGCTGATCCTGCGCGACTGCTTCCTCGGCGTACGCCGGTTCAGCGACCTGCTCGCCCACCTGGACGTCTCACGCGGCGTCCTCGCCGACCGGCTCGACAGCCTCGTGGGCCACGGGCTCCTCCGGCGCACGGGGACCGGTCACCAGGAGTACGAGCTCACCGACGCGGCGCTCGACCTGTGGCCGGCCCTCTACGCGCTCCTGCAGTGGGGCGAGCGCAGGACCGCACCCTCGGCCGGCCCGCGGCGGTTCTACACGCACCTCGACTGCGGCCGGCTCGGCGGCGACGCACGCTGCGAGACCTGCGGCGAGCAACCGGGGCCGGGGGACGTCGTCCTCTCCCCCGGGCCCGGAGCCGACCCGACCCTCCGGGACGACCCCGTCTCACGCGCTCTTCGGCGGCCTCATCGGTTGCTCGAGCCGCTGCGGCCCGCCTGAGCCCGGAGGACCTTCTCCGCCAGTGTCGCCGGGGAGTCGGCCGTCCCGCCCTCGGCCGCGATCCAGTCGTAGCACTCCTGGCGCTCGGCGTGGCACATGAGCCCGAGGACGTCGCCGGGCTCGGCCTCACCTACCAGCGCCTGGAGGCTCTCCAGCTCGGTGCCGTAGGTTCGCACCTCGGACATGCCCACCCGCTCCAGTCCCGAACGCAGCAGACCGTCGAGCTCCTCGAGCGTCCGGCCGCGCAGGTAGTGCTGCTTGTGACCGATCGCGACGACGTCGCTGCCCATGCCGCCGATCTCGCCGAGCCGCTCGATCAGGTCGTCGGTCCGGTCCCCGACCGCTCCCAGGCCGAGCAGCAGGCGCGCTCCGGGTCGGCGTACGCCCTCCATGATCTCCAGCAGCGCCTCGAGCCCGGCCTCGTTGTGCGCGAGGTCGAGGACGAGGGTGAGGTCGCCGAGGGAGAAGAAGTTCATCCGGCCGGGGTTGTGCTCGGGGTCGGGCAGGAAGGTGCGGAGACCCTCGATCACCGCGGGGCGACCGATGCCGGCTCCGAGGGCGGCGCTGGCGGCGGCGAGCGCGTTCTCGACGTTGAAGCGGGACAGGCCGGCCAGCGTCATCGGGATGTCAGTCAGCTCGACCAGCGGGTCCGCGTCACCCTGCGCGGTCAGCACCGAGAGCCACCCGTCGATGACGGTCGTGGCGCGGCCACCGTGGCTGAGGACCTCGCGAATGGCCGGGGAGTCCGGGTCCCGGGAGAACACCCACGGCTTGGCGCGCAGCGTCGTACGCATGGCGAAGACACGCGGGTCGTCGCCGTTGAGCACGGCCCAGCCGTCCTTCCGGGTGATCCGCGGGACGACTCCCTTGACCTCGGCCAGCTGGTCGACGGTGTCGATGCCGTGCAGGCCGAGGTGGTCGGCGCTCACGTTGGTGACCACCGAGACGTCGTTGCGGGTGAGACCGATGCCCTTGAGCAGGATCCCGCCACGAGCGGTCTCGGTGACGGCGAACTCCACCCGCTCGTCGGCCAGGACACGGAGGGCACCGCTCGGCCCCGAGTAGTCACCGGGCTCGACCAGCTCGCCGTCGACGTAGATGCCGTCGGTGCTCGACCAGCCGGTCACCCGACCGTCGGTGCGGGCGATGTGGGCGATGATCCGGCTCGTGGTGGTCTTGCCGTTGGTGCCGGTCACCGCGACGACCGGGATGCGCGGGGTGATCGTGCTCGGCGCCGGGCCGGGTTCGCTGTCCCGCACCGCGCGGGCGGCCCGCTCGACGGCCTGCTCCAGGTCCGCGCCCTCGCCGACGGCGTCCAGCACCGTCGCGACCGCCCGGCCGAGAGCCTCCCCCCGGGTCCGCCGGCGCCAGGGGTACACCACGACGATCCGGCTGTGCTCGTGGCTGGGCCGGACCCGGACGGCGAGCCGTTGCGTGCCGGCCTCCTGGGCGATCGCGCGGACCAGCCGGGCGACGCCCCGGAGCACGAATCGCTGCCGGAACCCCGAGCCCGGCTCCCCCGGCCTGGCGCTGGGCAGCCCGATGCGTCGGGCGAACCGCTTGGCGGTCTGCGTGCTCGCACCGGTGAGCCCTTCGACGTCGAGGGTCAGCTTGATGGCCGCCCTCGGGAAGTAGAGGTTGGGACCCTCCAGGACGCGCAGCTCGACCAGGGACGTCACGCCCCGCAGGCTAGCGAACCGGCGCGGGAGCCCCTGCGGACCGCCAACCCGGGAGACCCGGTCAGGCGCCCATCGCGTGGAAGCCGCCGTCGACGTGGACGATCTCGCCGGTGGTGGCGGGGAAGAAGTCGCTGAGGAGGGCACAGACCGCACGTGCGGTCGGCTCCTGGTCGGTGTTGTCCCAGCCGAGCGGGGCGCGGGTGCCCCAGAGGTCCTCCAGGTCCGAGAACCCGGGGATCGCCCTGGCCGCCAACGTGCGCAGCGGGCCGGCGGAGACCAGGTTGCAGCGGATGCCGTCCGGGCCCAGGTCCCGGGCGAGGTAGCGGGAGGTCGACTCCAGGCCGGCCTTGGCCACGCCCATCCAGTCGTACGCCGGCCACGCGATGGTCGCGTCGAAGGTGAGACCGACGATGGACGAGCCCGAGGACAGCAGCGGCCGGGTGGCGACGGCCAGTGACTTCAGGCTGTAAGCCGAGACCTGCAGCGCCTGGGCCACGTCGTCCCACGGACCCTCCAGGAACTTGCCGCCGAGGAGCGTCTCGGGATTGCCGAAGGCGATCGAGTGGACGACGCCGTCCAGCCCGTCGACGTGCTCGCGCACCGCGGCCTCGAGCCCGTCGAGATGGCTCTGGTCGGTGACGTCGAGATCGAGCACCGGCGGCTCGGTCGGCAGCCGCTTCGCGATCCGCCGGGTGATGCCGAGCGCCCGCCCGAAGTTGGAGATCAGCACCGTGGCGCCCTGTTCCTGGGCGACCTTGGCCACCGCGAAGCCGATGGAGGAGTCCATCGTGACGCCGGCGACCAGGATGCGCTTGCCGTCGAGAATTCCCATCAGTCAGCCCTTTCAGTGGCCCATTCCGAGTCCGCCGTCGACCGGGATCACGGCCCCGGTCACGTACGCACCGCCGTCGCCGGTCAGCCACAGCACGGTCTGCGCGATCTCCTCCGGGCTGCCGTAGCGCCCGAGCGGGACCTGCGCCTTGATCGCCGCCTTCTGGTCGTCGGTGAGCACGGCGGTCATGTCGGTGTCGACGAATCCCGGCGCCACGACGTTCGCGGTGATCGATCGGGAGCCGAGCTCGCGGGCCAGCGACCGGGCCATGCCCACCAGGCCGGCCTTGGAGGCGGCGTAGTTGACCTGACCGGCCGAGCCGAGCAGCCCGACGACCGAGGAAATGAAGACCATGCGGCCCCGACGCAGCCGCAGCATGCTCTTCGCGGCGCGCTTGGCGAGCCGGAACGAGCCGGTGAGGTTGGTCTCGAGCACCGACGCCCAGTCGTCCTCGCTCATCCGCAGCACCAGCGTGTCAGCGGTGATGCCGGCGTTCGCGATCAGCACCTCGACCGGACCGTGCGCCGCCTCGGCCTCGGCGAAGGCAGCGTCGACCTGCTCGGGGATCGTGATGTCACAGATGAGGTCGAGGCAGCCCTCGGGCGCCCCGCCGCTGCGACTGGTGACCGCGACCTTGTCGCCGGCAGCCACGAAGGCCTCGGCGATGGCACGGCCGATGCCTCGGTTGCCGCCCGTCACCAGGACTGATCGAGACTGGTCGGCAGGGGCATGGCTCACGGTGCTCGACGCTACTGACTACCCGTGCGTAACCGAAACCCGCCGCGCGCACACGTCGGGCTCCGAGAAGGGACGGCTCGGCTACTCGTCCTCGAGCCGGAAGCCGACCTTCATCGTCACCTGGAAGTGCTCGACGTGGCCGTCCTTGACCTGGCCGCGCACGCCGAGCACCTCGAACCAGTCGAGGTGACGCAGCGTCTGGCCGGCCCGGTCGACGCCGTTGCGGACGGCCTGGTCGATGCCATCGGGCGAGGTCCCGACGATCTCGGTGACGCGGTAGGTGCGGTTGGACACGGGGTGCCTCCTGGCAGGGGGTGCGCGGACGGGACCGACTCCCGAGGTCCCCTCAGGCTAGCGACGTACGATCGAAGCATGGCCCGGGCACAGGAGCGCGACGCAGCGGTACGCATCACCACCGCCTCGACGAGCGCGAACGCAGACGTGGCCCGTCGGCAGCGTCGCTACCTGTTCTCGATGGGCATCCGCACCGTGTGCTTCGTCGGGGCGATCCTCGTGGGAGCGGGCTGGCTGAGGTGGGCGCTGATCGCCGGAGCCCTGCTCCTGCCGTACGTCGCGGTGGTCATGGCCAATGCCTCCACGACGAAATCCGACGGCTTCGCGCTGGTCGACCACGGGATCCGTAGGCCAGAGCTGCCGCCCGGTCAGCAAACCGATGAGCACGTGGACTAGGACAGCTTTTGACTTCGTTCGACCGCGTGCCACAATCGGCGCAGCGAGCTGGGTCTCCCCCGTCCCAGTTCGCCGACAGGACGCCCGCCGACTTCCCCCGTGGTCGGCGGGCGTCCCCCATTTGTCCCTGGTCCCCCGACCCCCGACGGAAGGCACTGCGTCCGTGAGCGACCCGCTGACCTGCTCGGCCAGGGGCTGCGCGGCTCCCGCCGCCTTCGAGCTGCGCTGGAACAACCCGAAGCTGCACACCCCGGACCGGCGCAAGGTGTGGCTGGCGTGCCCGGACCATCGGGAGGCCCTGGGGGAGTTCCTGAGTGCCCGCGGGTTCCTGCGCGAGACCGAACCGGTGGACGCGGGCGCCTAGCCGCCGATCGCCGACATCGGGCGGTCGGGCTGGAGGAACGTGACGTCGTTGATGCCGTGGCCGGGCAGCTTGCCGAGCATGGCGATGAGCCAGCGGTCGGCGAGCTCCTGGTCGGTCGCCCCCGCCCGCATGGGCGCCCGGAGGTCGGACTCCTCGCGCGCGAAGAGACAGTTGCGGATCTGCCCGTCGGCGGTGAGCCGGACGCGGTCGCAGTCGCCGCAGAACGGCCGGGTCACCGAGGCGATGACGCCCACGGTGGACGGCCCGCCGTCGACCTGGAAGAGCTCGGCCGGAGCGCTCCCCCGCGGCTCGCTCGCCGGCGTGAGGGTGAAGTCCCGTCCCAGCCGCTCGAAGATCTCCTCGGCGGTGATCATCTCTGCGCGCGACCAGTCGTGCTGGGCGTCCAAGGGCATCTGCTCGATGAACCGCAGCTCGTAGCCCCGCTCGACGCACCAGCCCAGCAGCTCCGAGGCGTGGTCGTCGTTGACGCCGCGCAGCAGGACGGCGTTGATCTTCACCGGCGTCAGGCCGGCGTCCTTCGCGGCCTCGACGCCGGCGATCACGTCGTGCAGCCGGTCGCGTCGCGTGATGGTGTGGAAGGTCTCGGCGCGGATGGTGTCGAGGCTGACGTTCACCCGGTCCAGTCCGGCCTCGGCCAGGGCGTGCGCGGTGCGGGCCAGCCCCAGTGCGTTGCTGGTCATGCTGATCTGGAGGTCGGCCGAGAGCTCGCGGGTCCGGCGGACCAGGTCCACCAACCCGCGGCGCACGAGCGGCTCCCCGCCGGTGAACCGCACCTCACGGATGCCGAGGTCCTCGACGCCGATCCGGATCAGCCGGATCACCTCGTCGTCGCTCAGCACCTCGTCGGTGGGCAGCCAGTCCAGGCCCTCCGCGGGCATGCAGTAGTTGCACCGCAGGTTGCAGCGGTCGGTCAGGGAGACGCGTAGATCGCTCGCCACCCGGCCATAGCGGTCCTGCAGAGGCCTCGTCATGCTCCCCAGGATAGGCGGCTAGCCTGACAACGTGCGGTCGCTGGGCTTTCTGGTCAGCCGACGGTGGGTCCTGTTCGCGATCGCGGTCGTGCTCTGCGCCTGGGCCGCGTGGCTCCTGGGCCAGTGGCAGTTCCACCGGCTCGCGGACCGCAAGGCCGAGAACGCCGTCATCGAACGCAACGAACGGGCAGCCGTCACCCCCGTCGACGACGTCCTGAGCACCCGTCCGGTGAGCGAGTCCCAGGAGTACCGCCGGGTGGAGGCGACCGGGACGTACGAGCCCGAGGACACGGTCATCGTCCGGTACCGGACGCGCGAGGGCGCGTCGGGGGTGGACGTCGTCGTACCGCTCCGGACGCCCCAGGGCGACACGCTCCTGGTGGACCGCGGGTGGCTCGCCACCGACAACCGCGGGCTCGACTCCGCGGACGCCCCGGCTCCTCCCTCCGGCACGGTCACCGTGGTCGGCCGGGTCCGCGTCGACGCCACCGGCGACAGCACGACCGTGGTCGACCGCTCCACCCGGGCGATCAACAGCCAGGCGATCGGCCGTGCCATCGACGCGCAGGTCTACGGCGGCTTCGTCGACCTCGTGAGCGAGGACCCCGCGCCGAGCACGCGGCTCGAGCCGGCCGAGCTGCCGGACCTCGGCAACGGCCCCCACTTCTTCTACGGGCTCCAGTGGTGGTTCTTCGGCCTGCTGGCCCTGGGCGGGTTCGGCTACCTCGTGGTCGACGAGTGGCGCATGTCGACGGGCCGGAAGCGTCGCCCGGACGCCGACCGCAGGCCGGCGGGTGGAGCTCAGAGAGCGCGCAGCATGCCGCCGTCGACCGGCAGCATCACACCCGAGAGGAACGACGCCGCGGGCGAGAGCAGGAAGGCGGCCGCGCGGCCGAACTCCTCCGGCTCCCCGTAGCGCCCCAGCGGGATCGAGGCGATCGCGGCGGCCCGCGCGGCGACCGGGTCGTCACTGGCCGCGTCCAGCTCGGCCACCCGCTCGGTGGCCACCCGGCCCGGCAGCAGGCCGTTGACGCGTACGCCGGACGGCCCGAGCTCGTCGGCCAGCTGCTTGGCCACCATGGCCAGGCCCGGCCGCAGGCCGTTCGAGATCGCCATCTCCGCCAGGGGCGCGCGGACGCTCGAGGAGAGCACCAGCGCCAGCGAACCGCCGTGCGGCAGCTCCCGTCCGATCGTCGTGGCCAGGCGCACCGCGCCGAGGAACACCGACTCGAAGGCGCCCGTCCACTGCTCGTCGGTCGTGTCCAGCGCCGCTCCCTTGGGCGGGCCGCCGACCGAGATCAGCGCACCGTCCAGGCCACCGAAGGTGTCCCGAGCGGCGCTCACCAGCCGGTCGGGCGTGCTCGGGTCGGCGTTGTCGGACGCGACCCCGAAGGCGGAGTCCTCACCGAGCTCGGCCACCGCCGAGTCGAGAGCCTCCTGCGACCGCCCGGACAGCACCACCTTCGCGCCCTCGGCGACGAGGACGTCGGCCGTGGCGCGACCAAGACCGCGAGCCCCGCCGGTGACGATGAACACCCGATCCCGGATCTCCAGGTCCATGGTCGGAGCCTAACCCGCGACGCTCAGCCGACCACGGTCGACTCGTCGTCGAGGAACTGGGTGCGGTAGAGGTCGGCGTACAGGCCTCCTTCGGCGAGCAGCGAGGCGTGCGTGCCGCGCTGGACGATCCGGCCCGCCTCCAGCACGAGGATCTGGTCGGCGTTGCGCACCGTCGAGAGCCGGTGCGCGATGACGAGCGAGGTGCGGCCCGACAGGGCGGCGTCGAGCGCACGCTGGACCGCGACCTCGGACTCGCTGTCCAGGTGCGCGGTCGCCTCGTCGAGGACGACGATCGACGGCGCCTTGAGCAGCAGCCGGGCGATCGCCAGGCGCTGCCGCTCGCCGCCGGACAGCCGGTAGCCGCGGTCACCGACGACGGTGTCGAGGCGGTCGGGGAGGGACCGGACGAGGTCGGCGATCCGAGCCGCCGTCAGCGCGGCCCAGATCTCCTCCTCGGTCGCGCCGGGGGCGGCGTAGAGCAGGTTGGCCCGGATCGTGTCGTGGAACATGTGGGCGTCCTGGGTGACGTACCCGACGACGTCCTCCAGCGACTGGAGGGTGACGTCCTTGACGTCCTGGCCTCCCACGCGCACGACGCCTGACGTGGCGTCGTACAGGCGGGCGACGAGGTGCGTGACCGTGGTCTTGCCTGCGCCCGAGGGCCCGACCAGCGCGATCATCTCGCCAGGAGCGGCCCGGAAGGACACCTCGTGGAGGACCTCGCCGGAGTCGCGGCTCTCGGTCCGCGCGACCTTCTCGAGGGAGGCCAGGGAGATCTCGTCGGCCCGCGGGTAGGTGAAGGAGACGCGGTCGAACTCCAGCTCGGCCGCGCCGTCGGGGAGCACGTCGGCCCCCGGCTTCTCCTGGATCGAGGAGGGCAGGTCGAGCACCTCGAAGACGCGCTCGAAGCTCACCAACGCGGTCATCACGTCGATCCGGACGTTGGACAGGCCCTGGAGCGGGCCGAGGAGCCGGACCAGCAGCGTGCCGAGGGCGATCAGGGTGCCGACGCTGAGCACCCCGGAGATGACCAGGTTGCCGCCGACGCCGTACACGAGCGCGGTGGCCAACGCCGGGACCAGGAGCATGGCGGCGATGAAGAAGCGCTGGGTCAGGGCGATGCGCACGCCGAGGTCGCGGACGACGCCGGCCTTGCCGGCGAACGCGGAATCCTCCTCCTCGCGGCGACCGAACAGCTTGAGCAGCATGGCGCCGCCGACGTTGAAGCGCTCGGTCATCGCGTTGCCCAGGTCGGCGTTGCCGTCCATCTGCTGGCGGGTGAGCCCGGCCAACCGGGAGCCGACCCAGCGGGAGGACAGGAAGAGGACCGGGAAGAGCACCAGGCACAGCAGCGTGATCTGCCAGCTCAGGAACAGCATCGCTATCCCGACGACCACGACCGAGATCGCGTTGGAGACCACCCCCGACAGGGTCGAGGTGAACGCCCGCTGGGCGCCGATGACGTCGTTGTTGAGCCGCGAGACCAGGGCACCGGTCTGGGTGCGGGTGAAGAAGGCCAACGACTGACGCTGCACGTGGGCGAACACCTGACTGCGCAGGTCGAAGATGAGGCTTTCGCCGATGCGGGACGACGTGTAGCCGATGACGACCGACAAGGCCGCGTCGAGGACGGCGACCGCGGCGATCGCCACCGCCAGCTGGGTCACGAGGGCGCCGTCGCCGGTCGCGATGCCGTCGTCCACGATCTTCTTGACCAGGAGAGGAGTGACGATGACGAGCCCGGCGTCGACGACGGTGAAGGCGAGGAAGAGCGCAATGAACGTGCGGTGCGGCGCGGCGTACGCCACGACCCGCCGGACGGTCCCCTTGGTCAAGGTCTCGGAGACCGCGCTCCGGTCGGTGCGCATGTGGCGCCACGCCGGGCCCATTCCACCTGCCATCGACATGTCGCTCTCCCTGCTTCCTAGCTGTGACCCAGCATCCGGGCGAGCTCCCGGAACCGGCGGACCTGCGCTTCCCGCTCGAGCCGCCGCTGGTCGTCCAGCTCGCGGTCGTGCGCGTCCTGCAGCAAAGCCTTGGTCTCCCGAGCCACGCCGTCCATCGGCGCGGTGAGCGCCGCGACGAGGTCGGCCGTGGTCGCCTGGAGCTGGTCGGCGGGGACGACCGCGGTGGCCAGTCCGATGTCGGCGGCTTCGCGGGCACCCACCATCCGGGCGGTCACGCAGATCTCGAGCGCTCTGGGGTACCCAACCGCCTCGACCAGTGGTTTTGTTCCCGTGAGGTCGGGGACGAGGCCCAGCGCGGACTCCTTCATGCAGAACTGGGCGTCGTCGGCGACCACGCGGAGGTCGCAGGAGAGCGCCAGCTGGAAGCCGGCCCCGATGGCGTATCCGCGCACCGCCGCGATCGAGATCCACCGAGGGTCGCGCAAGAAGGCGAAGCCGCGCTGCCACTGCTCGATCTGGGCCGACATCTCCTCGTCGCTCAGCCGGAGCAGACCGAGCACCGAGCCCGCCCCGGCGTTCTCCAGATCGAGCATCGACCGGTCGAGCCCGGCCGAGAAGGTCTCGCCCTCCCCCGTCACGACGACGACCCGGACCTCCTCCGGCATCGAGTCGCCGATGCCCGCCAACGCCTCCCACGTCGCCGGCGTCTGCGCGTTGCGTACGTCGGGCCGGTCCAGCGTGATGGTCGCCACCGGACCCTCCACGTCGAGGCGTAGGCCCGCGGCTGACAGGGATTCGGGGTTCACCCCGGCAGTCTAGGGAGGCCTGCTGTCAGGCCAGGGACACCAGGTCGGCGTAGTCGTCGCTCCAAAGGTCCTCGTCGCCGTCGGGGAGCAGCAGGACCCGGTCGGGCTCGAGGGCACGGACCGCCCCCTCGTCGTGGGTGACCAGCACGATCGCGCCCTCGTAGGAACGGATCGCGGCCAGCACCTCCTCACGGGAGGCGGGGTCGAGGTTGTTCGTCGGCTCGTCCAGCAGCAGGACGTTCGCGCTGGAGACGACGAGCGCCGCGAGCGCCAACCGGGTCTTCTCGCCGCCGGAGAGCACGCGCGCCGGCTTGTGCGCATCGTCGCCGGAGAACAGGAAGGAGCCGAGGACCGAGCGGGCCTCGGTGTCGGTCAGCTGCGGGGCGGAGCTCTGGAGGTTCTCCAGGACCGTGCGGCTGGTGTCGAGCGTCTCGTGCTCCTGCGCGTAGTAGCCGAGCTTGAGCCCGTGACCGGGGACCACCCGGCCGGTGTCCGGCTGGTCGACGCCGGCCAGGATCCGCAGCAGGGTGGTCTTGCCGGCGCCGTTGAGCCCGAGGATGACCACCCGCGAGCCGCGGTCGATCGCCAGGTCCACGTCGGTGAACACCTCGAGGGAGCCGTAGGACTTCGACAGCTCCTCGGCGGTCACCGGCGTCTTGCCGCATGCGGCAGGTTTCGGGAAGGCGATCCGCGCGACCCGGTCCGACCGACGCTCGGCCTCGACGCCCGACATGAGCTTCTCGGCGCGCTTGAGCATCGACTGCGCGGCCTGCGCCTTGGTGGCCTTCGCGCGCATCTTGTTGGCCTGGTCGGTGAGCAGCTTGGCCTTGTTCTCGGCGTTGGCGCGCTCGCGCTTGCGCCGCTTCTCGTCGGTCTCCCGCTGCTGGAGGTAGTCCCTCCAGCCCATGTTGTAGACGTCGATCTCGGCCCGGTTGGCGTCCAGGTGCAGCACCTTGGTGACCGTGGCCTCGAGCAGTCCCGTGTCGTGGCTGATCACGATCAGCCCACCCTTGTGCGACTTGAGGAAACCTCGCAGCCACACGATCGAGTCGGCATCGAGGTGGTTGGTGGGCTCGTCGAGCAGCAGCGTCTCGGCGCCGGAGAAGAGGATGCGGGCCAGCTCCACCCGGCGCCGCTGTCCGCCGGACAGGGTGCGCAGCGGCTGTTCGAGGATGCGTGGCTCGATCCCGAGGCTGCTGGCGATCTGCGCCGCTTCCGCCTCCGCGGCGTAGCCGCCGCCGGCGTGCAGGTCGGTGTCGGCCCGGGTGTAGCGACGCATCGCCCGCTCGCGGACGTCCGGGTCGTCGCTGCCCATCTCGGTCTCGGCGTCCCGGAGCCGACGTACGACGTCGTCGAGACCACGGGCGGAGAGGATCCGCTCGCGGGAGAGCTGGTCGGGGTCGCCCGAGCGCGGGTCCTGCGGCAGGTAGCCGACGCTTCCGGTGCGCTGCACCTGACCCGCCGCGGGCAGGGCCTCGCCGGCGAGGATCTTGGTGAGGGTCGTCTTGCCCGCGCCGTTGCGGCCGACCAGACCGACTTTGTCCCCCGGGGCGACCCGGAAGCTGACACCGTCCATCAGGAGTCGCGCACCGGCTCGGACCTCGAGGTGCTGGGCGGTGATCATGAGGTTGACTAGTGTATTCGGCAGGCGACCTCCGCAGCCCAGCGGCGCCCGACCAGTCAGTCCAGGACCAGGAAGGCAGTCGCACATGCGCTTCAACCCCAAGGCCCGACTCGATCGAAGCCGTGTTCGGGACTCGGGCAGGAGCGGCGGCGGCGGCGGCACGGGCGGCGGCATGGGTGGTGGGGGGATGCGCATCCCGATCCCGGGCGGCACCAAGGCCGGCGGCGGCCTCGGCGGCCTGCTCATCATCATTCTTTTCGTCGTGCTCACCCAGTGCACCGGGCTCGGCACCAGCGGCGGTCCGTCCCTGCCGAACAACAGCCTCAGCACCAGCCGCATGGCCGGTGCGGACAGTGGCCGCTACGACAACTGCAAGACCGGCGAGGACGCCAACAACTCCGCGGACTGCGCCCGGGTGGCGGTCGAGAACTCCCTGGTCAGCTACTGGAGCAAGGCGCTGCCGGACCAGTCCGACGCGACGTTCCACCCCGAGGCGTCCCTGGACACCTTCACCGGCCAGACGCAGACCGGCTGCGGGGCCGCCACCTCGGACGTCGGACCGTTCTACTGCCCCGTCGACGAGACCATCTACCTGGACACGACCTTCTTCCAGGACGTCCTGCAGCAGCAGCTGGGCGGTCCGGCCGGCGACTTCGTCGAGCCCTACGTGACCGCCCACGAGTTCGGGCACCACATCCAGAACCTCCTCGGCACCATGGGCCAGGTGAAGACCCAGAAGGGTCCGAACTCCGACTCGGTGCGGCTCGAGCTGCAGGCCGACTGCTACGCCGGCATGTGGACCAAGAACGCCACCTCGACCAGCGACGCCTCCGGCCAGGCCCTCATCCAGGACCTCAGCGACACCGACATCCAGCAGGCGATCGAGGCCGCGAAGTCGGTCGGCGACGACAAGATCCAGCAGACCACCCAGGGCAGGGTCAACCCCGAGCAGTGGACGCACGGGTCGTCGGATGCCCGGGTGAAGTGGTTCATGACCGGCTACCAGCAGGGTGATCTGCAGGCCTGCGACACCTTCAGCCCGGCGACGGTGGAGTAGCACGCCTTACTCCTCGATCAAGGCCTCGATCTGGTCGAACTGCCGCTGCAGCGTGCGCAGGTGCGGGGCGACTGCCGGGTGGCGGTACTTGCTGGCCAGCGCGCCCTCGCCGCCTGCGACCCGCGCCAGCGCCCACTCGGCACGGCTGAGTGCGGTGTAGACGGCGACGATGCGCGCCCCGGTGACGACGTCGTCGGAGTCGGCGAGGCCCGCGGGGAGCCCGAGCAGGTAGGCGTCCAGCAGCGGCTCGAACTCCTCCCGCGAGCTCAACGAGTACAGGCCGAGGTCGAGCCCGACCGGACCGTGGCCCAGGGTCGCCCAGTCGATGGCGACGAGGTCGTCGCCGAGCCGACCGGGGAGGTTGGCCGGAGCGGGATCGCCGTACGTCGGCACCTCCGGCAGCGCCTCGACCCGCGCGACCATCGAGGCACGGCGGCGCCACAGGTGGTCGGCGACGTCCGCGACCGTCGTGCGGGCCAGGGTCGGCCAGCCACCGCGCAGCTCGACCCGCTTGATCCGGTCGGCGAAGAGGTTGCGCGTGAGGAAGCGCGGTCGCGGCAGGATGCTGCCGGCGAACCGTCCGAGCGCGTGCGCGACGAACAACCCGGACACCGCGGCGTCCTCGATCCACTCCCGGGTGATCGTGATGCCCTCGGGATCCTCCTCGACGGCCGCCGCGATGGCGCGCAGCCCGTCGGTCCGCAGCGCGATCCCGGTGCTGAGGACGTCGGCCTCGCGCCGCCAATAAGCGACGTGGTGGGGCTCGGAGAGCTCCGCGGGGTCGTGCGGGCCGGGCGCCGCGAGGCGCTTGATGACGACGGCCTGCTCCCCGAGCGCGGTCCGCCAGACGCCCACGGTCGAGGTGCCCATGCCGCCGGGCAGCGGATGCCAGTCGGGCTCCGGCTCCCACATGAGTCGGACGCTAGTCGATGTCTCGGCTCCGGTAGCGCAACCAGGCGCCGAGCGTCACCGTCGTGGCGGGCCGGGGAAGCGGGTCCGATCGTCGTCACGGATGCTCGTCAGGCGTTGATCACCTCGACCCGGATCGAGGACGCGTCGAGCACGGCCTGGTCGAGGATCGCGCGCTTGGGGTCGGGGACCGGCAGCCAGGGCTCGACGACCGGCACCCGATCGAGTCCGGCCTCCGGCAGGACGGCGTCCACGGCGGCGTGGTCACCGCCGACGACCAGGAGAGGTACGCCGGTCAGCAACCGGGCGGCGTGTCCGGCTGCGGCCTCGTACGCCTGCCGTGCCTGGTTGTCCCGGCGGCGGGCGAACCGCTGCTGGCTCTGCCCACCGGCCTTGGTCCGCCCCTGGACGTGCCGCTGGCCGATCTTGTGCTCGACCATCTCGCCCCCGCGCATCCGGGCGATCCCGAACCCGCCCTTGCGGACCAGGAGGACGCCCCAGTCCGCCGGAGGCGAGGCCGCGTCGACGAAGGCGTCCGCTTCGCCGACGTAGGCGGTCGCGAAGGGGAGCCACGCCGTGAAGCGTGAGCCGTCCTCGGCCCGCCCCCTCAGGGCGCCGTCGGAGACGTCGAGGGTCGCTCCCCCGTGGCGGTCACCGAAGTTGGCCACCCAACGCGGCCAGCGCGCGACGGGGACCAGCACGACCGACATGGGACCAGCGTGTCAGAGCGGTGCCTTGAGGGAGAGCCGGGCCGGGTGCCGCTCCCCCGCGACGTCGACGGTCACGTCAGTCAGAGCCGCCAGCGCGTCCGCGGTCACCGGACCCTCGGAGCGCAGCAACGCCAGCCCCACGCAGGCACCCACGGTCTCGCCCCAGGCAGCGCTGGTGACCTGTCCGACGGGACTGGCCCCGGCCAGCAGCAGCTCACCGCCCCAGAGCATCGGCTCGGGCGAGTCGACCACGAAGGACACGACGCGCCGGCGCGGTCCGCCCGCAGCGAGCTCCTCCCGGTGTCGCTCGAGGGCGGTGCGGCCGAGGAAGTCCTTGCTGCCCGACAGCGCCGTGGCGAAGACCAGTCCCGCCTCGACGGGCGTGAGGTCCGGAGTCAGCTCCCGGCCGAAGGCGCGGTAGCCCTTCTCCAGCCGCAGGGACTCGATCGCGTAGTAGCCGGCGTCGACGAGACCGAGGTCCTGTCCTGCGTCCATCAGCGCCCCGTGGACCCCAGCCGTGTGCTCCACCGGGACCATCAGCTCCCAGCCGAGCTCGCCGACGTACGTCATCCGCGTGGCGCGGACCCGGTGACCGGCCAGCTCGACGACTCGACTGGTCGCGAACGGGAAGCCTTCCTCGGAGAGGTCGGTGGCGCAAAGCCGCTCGAGCAGGTCCCGGGAGCGCGGCCCCATCACCCCCAGGACGCTGTGCTCCTCCGTCACGTCCCGGGCGACGGCACCGTGCCGGCGCAGCCAGTCCAGGTCGCGCACCGTGGTCGCGGAGCTGGAGACGAGCAGGAACTCCTCCGGCCCGGTCCGGGTGACCGTGAGGTCGGCCTCGTAGGTCCCGCGCTGGTTGAGGAACGGCGTGTAGACGCACCCGTCCACCGGGACGTCGACGTCGTTGGCGCAGATCCACTGCAGGGCCTCGAGCGAGCCCGGACCCGCCACCACGTACTTCGAGAAGGACGTCTGGTCGAAGACCGCCACGGCCGACCTGGTCGCGCGCTGCTCCGCAGCGGACCACGGCAGCCACAGGGGCTTGCCCCAGGAGTACCCGAGGTCGGCACCAGAGGGGCCGAAGACGTTCGGCCGTTCCCAGCCCATCCGGCTGCCGAAGATCGCGCCGGACGCCCCCAGCCGGTCGTGCAGCGGCGAGGTCCGCTGTGAGCGGCCGGACTCGAGCTCGCGGTTGGGCCACGGGACGGCGTAGTGCAGGCCCAGCACCTCCGAGACGCGGGACCGCAGCCAGCCGTTGTCGGCGTGGAACGGCGCGAAGCGGCGTACGTCGACCCCGACCAGGTCCTCCTGCGGCTCACCGGCGACGATCCACTCCGCGAGGGCACGGCCCGCGCCACCGGCCGACGCGATGCCGACCGAGTTGAAGCCGGCGGCGACGAAGAAGCCGTGCAGCTCGGGCGCCTCGCCCAGCAGGAACTGGTTGTCCGGCGTGAACGACTCGGGCCCGTTGTAGAACTTCCGGATCCCGGTCTCGGCCAGCGCCGGGACGCGGACGAGTGCCTCGTCCATCAGCACCGAGAAGTGCTCCCAGTCCTCGTCCAGGAGCTGGAACTCGAAGGGGTGGGGCAGGTCGTCCGGGGAGCGCCAGGGCTTGGCCTCGGGCTCGAAGCCGCCGACCACCAGGCCGCCGGTCTCCTCCTTGAAGTAGGTCCAGCCGTCCGGGTCGCGCATGATCGGCAGGTCCGGGTGGACACCGGGGACCGGCTCGGTGACGACGTAGAAGTGCTCGGCCGAGTGCAGCGGCACCGTCACGCCGACCAGGTCGCCGAGCGCCTTGGCCCACTGGCCGGCGGCATTGACGACGACCTCCGCCTCGACGACCTGCTCGTCCCCGGCCTGGTCGGTCCGGACACCGGTGACCCGGCCGTCCTCCACGGTGAAGCCGGTGACGCGGACCCGCTCGGCGATGCGGGCGCCGCCCAGGCGCGCGCCACGAGCCAGCGACTGGGTCAGGTCGGCGGGGTTGACCTTGCCGTCGCCGGGCAGCCAGATCGCGCCGAGCAGGTCGTCGACCCGCATCGCCGGCCACAGCTCGAGCGCGCGTTCGGGAGTGATCAGCTCGCAGGGCATGTCGTAGGCGACCGCGTTGGCCGCCGTACGGCGCAGCTGCACCAGGCGGTCCTCGGTGCGCGCGACGATCACGCCGCCGACGTTGCGGTAGCCGGTGGCGAGACCTGTCTCCGCCTCGAGCCCGGCGTAGAGCTCCGCGGAGTACTGCACCAGCCGGGTGCCGTTCTCCGAGGCGCGCAGCGGCCCGACCAGGCCGGCCGCGTGCCACGTGGTTCCGCACGACAGGGTCCCCTGCTCCAGCAGCAGGACGTCGCTCCAGCCGAGCTTCGTCAGGTGGTAGGCGATCGACGTGCCGATGACGCCGCCACCCACGACGACGACCCTGGCGCGGCTCGGAAGGTCAGCCATCCGCGACCTCCGAGAGCAGCCGGCCCAACGCGGGGCCTCGGAAGGTCTCCTCGGCCTTGGCGAACCGGTGCATCCCCCAGGCGTGGAAGTCGAAGTCCATCGGGCTGGTGGCTGCTTGGATGAACCCCCACAGCGACCAGCCGTACTGGGCGGCCAGCGCCTGCAGCCGCACCCGGGCCACGAGCGCGCGGCTGGTCCGCTCACCGGCGTACGCCTCCACCCACGCCTCGACCTGGTCCGACGTGAACTCGCACTCGGTGGTCGTGTTGCCGAGCTCGAAGGCCGCATCGCCCATGCCGGAGTACTCGTAGTCGATCAGCCAGACCCGCTCACCGTCGTCGAGGAAGTTGGCGGCGAGCAGGTCGTTGTTGCACGGCACGGGCGGCGGTGCCGTGCGCGCCAGGACCGAAGCCACCTCACGCCAGGCGTCCGCGTGGTCGTCGTACGTCGGCGGTAGGGCGAAGCCGTGCTCGCGCACGGACGCGAGGTACGACGCCTGGCGGGCCGCCATGTCGAAGATCCCGGTGAAGGCCGGTCCGGCGTGCAGCCGGCGGCACGCGTCCGCGGCGCGGCCGAGCACGCCGGGGTCACCGAAGTCGTCGTCGACCAGCGTGCGGGCGCTCAGGAACCCGACGACGAGCATCCCCAGCTCGGGCCGGTACTCGTGCACGGGCGCACCGACACCCGCCTCGGCGGCCGCCGCCGTGTTGGCGTGCTCGGCGTCCCGGTCGATCCCCAGAAGAGCGGCGTCGCTCTGCGTGCACCGGACGACGACGTCGAGCGGCACCCCGTCGTCGGTGGTGACGACATGGATGTTGCGGTTGGTCAACCCGCCGGGAAGGTCCTCGGCACGCCAGGACCGCCCCGCCAGGCAGGCGAGGCGGTCCAGGGACGACTCCACCGGGTCAGTCGCCGAAGGCCCCGGTGACGGCCGTGTCGATGGTGTGCTTGGGCCCGGTGAACCACTTCTTCGCCGACAGGTTCCACCACACGGCGAGGACCAGCAGGGTCCCGAGCGTGAGGATCGGCGCGTAGTTGACGCTCGCCCACGTGAAGTCGCTGTTGAAGGGAACTCCCGCGGGGGTGAACGGGAGGATGAAGTACACCGAGATGACAGCGATCTCGAGGACGGCCAGCGGGTTCATCCACTTGTACTTGGACCCGTTGGTCCAGGACCCGGGCTCGAACGAGTCCCCCATCCGCCAGCGCAGGTAGATCGGGATCAGGAAGGCGAGGTAGAGCCCGATGACCGCCACCGAGACGACGGCGTAGAAGGCGATCGGCACGCCACCGATGCTCTTGAGCGCCGGCAGCGTGATGAGCACGCCGATGACGCCGACGAACATGACGGCATTGGCCGGGACGCGCGTGGTGGTGTTGACCCGGGAGAGCCAGGCGGAGCCGGGGATGGCGCCGTCGCGGCTGAAGGCGAAGGTCATGCGCGAGGCGCTGGTGAGGCAGGCAGTCGTGCAGAAGAGCTGGCCCGCGGTGGAGATCAACAGGATGAGGAAGTGCCAGCCCTGGGGAAGCGCCTGGCCGAAGATCACGTCCACCGCCCCGAAGCCCTCACTGACGCCCTTCGGGTCCTGGACGGCGAACAGGAACGCGAGCAGCAACAGGTAGCCACCGACGGCGGAGTAGAAGATCGAGCGCCAGATGCCCTTGGCGGCGCCTTCGGCCGCGCCCTGCGTCTCCTCGGAGAGGTGGGCCGAGGCGTCGAAGCCGGTGATCGTGTACTGCGTCAGCAGGAAGCCGAGCGGGAGCACGAGGAACCAGTAGAAGCCACTGCTGAAGCCTGAGTTGTTGATCCGCTCGGTGAAGACGAAGCTCGCGCTCTGGTGGTGGTCGGGGACGATGACGAGCACCAGGATCACGATCGCGGCTCCGGCGACGTGCCACCACACCGAGATGTTGTTCACGATCGCCAGCAGGTGACCGCTGAAGATGTTGGCCAGGGCGGCGAGGACCATGATCACGATGAAGATCAGGAAGACCCGGGTGAGCGAGTAGGAGTCCGCGTAGCCGCTGCTGATCGTGCTCACGGTCAGGTCGAAGAAGGTGGCAGCGCCGTAGGCCACCGAGGCGGTGACCGCGAGGAGACCGATCAGGTTGAGCCAGCCGGTGAAGAACCCAGCGGCAGGACCGCCCATCTTGGCGGCCCACCAGTAGATCCCGCCCGAGGTGGGGTACGCCGAGACCAGCTCGCTCAGCGTGAAGCCGATGACCAGGATGAACGCCGAGATGATCGGCCAGCCCCACGAGATGGCGACAGGTCCGCCGTTGTTCCACGCCTGCCCGAACGTGGTGAAGCACCCGGCAAGGATGGAGATGATCGAGAACGAGATGGCGAAGTTCGAGAAGGATGACCAGGACCGGCTGAGCTCCTGCTTGTAGCCGAGCCGGGCGAGATGTTCTTCGTCGGCCGAGAGCTGCGGCTGGTCCGCTTTGTCAGACATGGGCACCTTCCAGGGGGCTCGTGCGAATGTGAGCCGGACGCTAGACCCGCCCGGAACCGGCTGTCCATAGCCCGATGGAATCTGGTCTGAAATCAGACCTTTGTGCATTGACACCACGATCGTCGGCTCCCAAGGTGGGACCCGTGACCGTCGCCCCGCACCCGAGCCTCCCCGAGGTGGTGCTGCGGCCGGTCCGGGGGCACCACGCCTTCGAGGCGTGCGTCGAGCAGCTCGGCACGGCCATCAGGCTGGGCGTCTACCCCCGCGGCTCGACCCTGCCGTCGGAGCGGGAGCTGGCCAGGATGCTCGCGGTCTCGCGGGCCACCTTGCGTGAGGCCGTGGCCGCCCTGCGCGAGGCCGGACTGGTCCAGACCAGACGCGGCCACGGAGGCGGCACCGTCGTCACCTTGAAGCCCCGGACGCCGTCGGCGCGCGCGGCGGCGCGCATCTCGCCCGAGCGCCGTCGCGAGTGGCTGGACGCCCTCGACTTCAGGGCCATCGTGGAGCCCGGCGCCGCCGAGCTCGCGGCGACCAGGGAGCTCGGCGACGACCGTCGTTCAGAGCTCCAGCAGGCCCTCGCAGAGGTGTCGACGGCCAGCAAGCCGGCCGAGCACCGGCAGGCCGACTCCCGTTTCCACCTCACCGTCGCGGCGCTGACCGACTCGCCGCGGGTGATCGAGGCGGTCACCTCGGTGCAGGCGACCCTGCACGAGATGCTGCTGGCGATCCCCGTCCTGCAGACCAACATCGCGCACTCCGACCGACAGCACGCTGCGCTGGTGCGTGCCGTCCTGTCGGGCAACAGCGACCGGGCCCGCCGGGTCATGGCCGAACACTGCGACGACACGTCCGCGCTGCTGCGCGGTCTCGTGGGATAGGAACGCCCGTGGCGACCGACACCGAGCTCCGCAACGACCGGCACCTCTCGATGGACGGCCTCGTCGGCCTCATCGGCGACGGCGAGATCGACACAGTCATCGTCGCGTTCACCGACATGCAGGGCCGCCTGCAGGGCAAGCGCCTCCACGGCCACTACTTCGTCAACAACGTCGTCGGTCACGGGACCGAGGGCTGCAACTACCTGCTCGCCGTCGACGTCGACATGAACACCGTCGACGGGTACGCGATCTCGTCCTGGGAGCGCGGGTACGGCGACATGGAGTTCGTCCTGGACGAGCGGACGATCCGGCGGCTCACCCACCTGCCGGCCACCGCGATGGTGCAGTGCGACCTGGTCTGGCCCCCCGACGGCGAGGGCGAGCACTCCCCCGTCGTGCAGTCACCGCGCACCATCCTCCAGGCCCAGCTGGACCGACTCGACGCGCACGGGTGGGCGGCGTACGCCGGCACCGAGCTCGAGTTCATCGCCTTCGACACGACCTACGAGCAGGCGGCGCTGAGCGGCTACCGCGAGATGACGCCGGTCAACCAGTACAACGTCGACTACTCCGTCCTCGGCACGACGCGGGTCGAGCCGCTGCTGCGGGCGATCCGCAACCACATGTACGACGCCGGGCTGGACGTCGAGGGCGCCAAGGGCGAGTGCAACTTCGGCCAGCACGAGATCGGGTTCCTCTACGCGGACGCGATGACGACCGCCGACAACCACGTCGTCTACAAGAACGCCGCCAAGGAGATCGCCGCCCAGCAGGGCAAGTCGATCACCTTCATGGCGAAGTACGACCAGCGCGAAGGAAGCTCGTGCCACATCCACCTGTCGCTGCGCGGCAAGGACGGTGAGCTGGTCTTCTGGGACGACCAGGCGAGCGGCCGGACCGCGCTGTACGACCACTTCGTCGCCGGTGTCCTGGCAACGGCCCGCGACTTCACACTGTTCTACGGACCGAACATCAACTCCTACAAGCGGTTCGCGCACGGGTCTTTCGCTCCGACCGCCATCGCGTGGGGCCACGACAACCGGACCTGCGCCGTCCGTCTGGTCGGCCAGGGCGCGGGAGCGCGGATGGAGAACCGCCTTCCCGGCGCCGACGCCAACCCCTACCTCGCGCTCGCCGCGATGATCGCCGGCGGCCTGCACGGCATCGAGAACGAGCTGCCGCTGGAGGATGAGCTCGTCGGCAACGCCTACACCTCGGATGCGCCCGAGGTACCCAAGACGATGGCGGCCGCCCGCGAGGTCTTCGCGGCCTCCGACGTCGCTCGTTCCGCCCTGGGCGACGAGGTCGTCGACCACTACGTCAACATGGCCGACGTCGAGCTCGCGGCCTACAACGCGGCCGTCACCGACTGGGAGCTCCGACGCGGATTCGAGAGGCTCTAGGACCACCCGATGACCGACACCTTCACCGTCGTCAACCCCGCGACCGCCCAACCGGTCACCGACGTCCCGCTGGCCGACGAGGCCGAGACCGACGCGGTCATCGAGCGCGCGCACGAGTCGTTCGCGTCCTGGCGCGCCGTCGCGCCCGGTGAACGGGCCGCCCTGCTCCGCCGATTCGCTGCCGTCGTGGACGACCACGTCGAGGAGCTGGCAGAGCTCGAGGTGCGCAACGCCGGCCACACCTGGGGCAACGCGCGCTGGGAGGCGGGCAACGTCCGCGACTGCCTCAACTACTACGCCGGCGCGCCCGAGCGCCTCTTCGGCCGACAGATCCCGGTCGCCGGCGGCACGGACGTCACCTTCCACGAGCCGCTGGGCGTGGTCGGCATCATCGTCCCCTGGAACTTCCCGATGCCGATCGCCGGCTGGGGGTTCGCTCCGGCACTCGCCGCCGGCAACACCGTCGTGCTCAAGCCGGCCGAGCTCACCCCCCTCACGGCGATCCGGATCGGCGAGCTGGCGCTCGAGGCCGGCCTGCCCGAGCACGTCCTCAACGTCATCCCCGGCAAGGGCAGCGTGGTCGGCGAGCGGTTCGTCACCCACCCCCTCGTCCGCAAGGTGTGCTTCACCGGCTCCACTGCGGTGGGCAAGCGGATCATGGCCGGCTGCGCCGAGCAGGTGAAGCGCGTGACCCTCGAGCTCGGCGGCAAGAGCGCCAACATCGTCTTCGCGGACGCCGACGTCGCCGCCGCAGCGGCCAGCGCGCCGTACGCCGTCTTCGACAACGCCGGCCAGGACTGCTGCGCCCGCTCGCGCATCCTGGTCGAGCGGTCGGCGTACGACGAGTTCCTCTCCCACCTCGAGCCGGCCGTGACGGCGCTGCGGGTCCTGGACCCCTCGGACGAGGCGAGCGAGATGGGGCCGCTCATCTCGCGCCAGCAGAAGGCGACCGTGCAGGGCTACCTCGACGGTGTCGACATCGCGTTCGCGGGCTCCACGCCCGGGGGTGAGGGGTTCTGGGTGCCGCCGACCGTGGTCACGGCCGACGACCCGTCGGCCCCGATCTGGCGCGAGGAGGTCTTCGGACCCGTGGTCGCGGTCATGCCGTTCGACGACGAGGCGGATGCGGTCGCGAAGGCGAACGACACCGAGTACGGGCTCTCCGGGTCGATCTTCACCAGCGACCTCGGCCGGGGGCTGCGGGTCGCCCGCGCCGTCGAGGCCGGAAACCTCAGCGTGAACTCCCACGCCTCGGTCCGCTACTGGACGCCGTTCGGCGGCTACAAGCAGAGCGGTCTCGGCCGCGAGCTCGGGCCGGACGCGCCGATGGCGTTCACCGAGGAGAAGAACGTCTTCATCGCTCACTAGGTCTCGGCGCGAGACCAACGAAAGGCAGGGAAAGTGGCAGGACGGATCCAGGACCGGGTCGCGGTCATCACCGGCGGGTGCTCGGGCATCGGCCTGGCGACCGTGCAGCGCTTCGTCGAGGAGGGCGCCAAGGTCGTCATCGGTGACATCGACGACCAGCGCGGGCACGAGCTGGTCGGGCAGCTCGGTGGCGAGTCGGTCGCGACGTACGTCCACGTCGACGTGACCTCCAAGGAGGAGGTCGACGCGCTCTTCCAGACCGCGAAGGACACCTACGGCTCGGTCGACATCGCGTTCAACAACGCCGGCATCAGCCCGCCGGAGGACGACTCGATCCTCGACACGGACCTGGAGGCGTGGCGCAAGGTGCAGGAGGTCAACCTGACCTCGGTCTACCTGTGCTGCAAGGCGGCACTGCCCTACATGCTCGAGCAGAAGCGCGGCTCGATCATCAACACCGCCTCGTTCGTGGCCGTCATGGGAGCGGCGACGTCGCAGATCTCCTACTCCGCCTCGAAGGGCGGCGTCCTGTCGATGACTCGCGAGCTGGGCGTGCAGTTCGCCCGCGAGGGGGTGCGGGTCAACGCGCTCTGCCCCGGTCCGGTGAACACCCCGCTGCTCAAGGAGCTCTTCGCCAAGGACGCGGAGCGTGCCGCGCGGCGTCTCGTGCACGTGCCGATGGGCCGCTTCGGGGAGCCTTCCGAGATGGCTTCGGCCGTGCTGTTCCTCGCCTCGGACGACTCGTCGTTCATGACCGCGAGCACGTTCCTCGTCGACGGCGGCATCTCCGGGGCCTACGTCACTCCCCTCTGACGACCCGACGATGACCGCGCCGTTGATCGGGCTGACCACCTACCGCGAGGACGCGGCCTGGGGGGTCTGGCACCAGCGCGCCGACGTCCTGCCCGCGCAGTACGCCGACGCTGTCGAGGCCACCGGTGGAGTCCCCGTCCTGCTCCCGCCGGTCGGCCAGGTCGGGGCGGCCGAGACGGTGGTGGCCCGGCTCGACGCCCTGGTGATCAGCGGCGGAGCAGACCTCGACCCCGCGTCGTACGGTGCGGAGCCCGACCCCCGCACCGCCGGGTGGCGCCCGGACCGGGACGCGTGGGAACGCGCCCTGCTCGACGCGGCGGAGGCGGCCGGCCTGCCGGTCCTCGGCGTCTGTCGTGGGATGCAGGTGATGGCGGTGCACGCCGGCGGCGGGCTCGTCCAGCACCTTCCCGACCTGGTGGGTGACGACCGGCACAGCCCCGGCGGTGACGAGTTCGGCGCGGTCGAGGTGGCGACGGAGAGCGGCACCCGGGTGGCCGCCCTCGTGGGCGACCGGCTCTCGGTCAACTGCCACCACCACCAATCGGTGGACAGCCACCCGGGGTACGTCGCGTCGGCGCACGCCGCCGACGGGACGCTCGAGGCGATGGAGCAGCCGGGGAGTCGGTTCTGCGTCGGGGTCCAGTGGCACCCCGAGACCGCCGCCGACGTCGGCCTGCTCGCCGGGCTCGTCCGCGCCGCCGCCAGTCGTAGCGCGTCAGGTCAGGGTGGCGCCGTGCCGGGCGAAGTCCTCGGCCCGCTGCCACGCGACGTCGCGCGGGCACCACGAGGTGATGTCATCGGTCAGGCGGAGTAGAGCAGCTCGAACCGCTCCAGCACGACCGGCATCGTGTCGTCGTGGCCGGGGGTCAGGTAGTGCCGGTGGGCCTGGCGCCAGTGGGCCAGGCTGCGGTCGCCCTCGCCCTCGAGGGAGGCGTGCTCCTCGTCCACCTCGCCGAACGGGACGATGCGCACGTCCGAAGTGCGCAGCAGTGCGTGCGGGTGGCCGGCTCCGTCGAGCACGATCGAGAGCGTCCCGATCTCAGGCAGCGGCTCGTCCTCCGCCTCGAACTCCCACAAGGCGCTGGCGGCCGCGGTCTTGGACCCGGCCAGCACCAGCTCCAGGAGCTCGTCGGCCAGCTCGGGGGTGCCGCCGAAGGACCACGCGGGCGGGGCGAGCAGCTCACCCATGTTGGAGGGGAGGTACCCGGGCAGCGACTCCATCCGCGCGTGGCGGCGTGCCAACGCCCAGAAGGACTCGATCTCGCCGTCTTCAGTCACTGAGACCCCTTTGAATTGTCTGAGACCCTGCGGGGCTCGGCTCCGGCACACCTCGCTGCGCTCGGCGTACCTCCACCTCACTCCTCGGTCTCAGACGTTGAACCCGAGGGCGCGCAACATCTCGCGGCCGTCGTCGGTGATCTTGTCCGGTCCCCAGGGCGGCATCCAGACCCAGTTGATCGCCACGTCGTTGACCAGGCCCTCCAGCGCGGAGTTTGTCTGGTCGGTGATGACGTCGGTCAGGGGGCAGGCGGCCGAGGTGAGGGTCATGTCCAGGACGGCGTTGTGCTCGTCGTCGAGGTGCACGCCGTAGACCAGGCCGAGGTCGACGACGTTGATCCCGAGCTCGGGGTCGACGACATCCTTCATCGCCTCGGTGACGTCCTCGGCGGTGACCGTCGCGGTCCCGGCGGCACCGGTGGTCGCCTCCGGTACCTCGGGCAGGTCGCTCCCGTGGTCAACAGTGTCAGGCATTGGTCTCCTCCATGATCGTGGCGGTCGCGTCCTTCCAGGCCATCCAGCCCAGCAGAGCGCACTTCACTCGGGCAGGGAACTTCGCCACACCGGCGAAGGCGATCCCGTCCTCCAGCACGTCCTCGTCCGGCTCGACCTGGCCCTTGCCCTGCATGAGGGTCAGGAACGTCTCGTGGATCTCCAGCGCCTCGGCCACCGGTCTGCCGATGACGAGGTCGGTCATCACGGAGGCGGCGGCCTGCGAGATCGAGCAGCCGATCGCGTCGTACGACACGTCGGAGACGACCTCCGCACCTGGCTCGCCCTCGAGATGGACGCGGAGGGTCACCTCGTCACCGCAGGTGGGGTTGACGTGGTGGACCTCGGCCTCGTAGGGCTCGCGCAAGCCCGCGTGATGAGGGCTCTTGTAGTGGTCCAGGATGATCTCCTGGTACAGGTTGTCCAGCTCACTACTCATGAGATCACCCCACCTTGAAGTAGTCGCGGGTGTAGTGCAGTCCCTCGATCAGCGCGTCGATCTCGGCCGGCGTCGTGTAGAGGTACGACGACATGCGGGTCGAGCTCTGGACGCCGAAGCGGGCGTGTGCAGGCTTGGCGCAGTGGTGGCCGGCGCGGACGGCGATGCCGCGGGTGTCGAGCACGGTGGCGACGTCGTGCGGGTGCACGCCCGCCAGCTCGAAGGAGACCGCTCCCCCGCGCACCTCGACGTCCAGCGGACCCAGGACCTTCAACCCCGGGACGGTCGCCAGACCCTCGAGCGCATAGCCGGTGATCGCCTTCTCGTGCTCGTGGATCGCGTCGAGACCGAGACCTTGCAGGTAGTCCACGGCGGCGCCGAGACCGACGGCCTCGACGATCGGCGGGGTGCCGGCCTCGAAGCGGTGCGGCGCGGGTGCGTACGTCGACCTCTCCATGGTGACCGTCTCGATCATCTCGCCACCGCCGTGGAACGGCGGCAGCTCGTTGAGCAGGTCCTCACGGCCCCACAGCACGCCGATCCCGGTCGGCCCGACCACCTTGTGGCCGGTGAAGACCAGGAAGTCGCAGCCGGCGGCCCGGACGTCGACCGGCAGCTGCGGAGCCGCCTGGGAGGCGTCGACCACCGAGACGGCGCCGACGGCGCGGGCGCGGGCGGCGAGGTCGGCGACGGGGTTGATCGTGCCGAGCATGTTGGAGACCCAGGTGTAGGCCACGACCTTGGTGTGCTCGTCGATCAGCCGGTCGGCGTCCGACAGGTCGAGGTGGCCGTCCTCGGTCAGCCCGAACCAGCGCAGCTCCGCACCCGAGCGCTCGCAGGCGAGCTGCCAGGACACGATGTTGGAGTGGTGCTCCATCTCGGTGATCACGACGTTGTCGCCGGGCCCGAGGTCGATCGTGCGGGCCAACAGGTTGAGCGCCTCGGTGGCGTTCTTGGTGAAGACGACCTCGTTGCGCGAGGGCGCGTTGAGGAAGGCCGCCACCTTGTCCCGCGCGGACTCGTACGCCTCGGTCGACTCGGCGCCGAGCACGTGCATGGCGCGGGCGATGTTGGCGTTGTGCCGCTCGAGGTGGTCGACCATCGCGTCGATGACCACCTGCGGCTTCTGCGAGGTGTTGGCCGAGTCGAGGTAGACCAGCGGGTGCCCCTGTCCGTCGGAGCCGGGCAGCATGCGCGACAGGATCGGGAAGTCCTTGCGGACCACCTCGAGGTCGGGCAGCAGGCCGGACAGCGCAGGCTGGGTGCTGGACATGGTCAGACCGAGGCCTTCGTGTACTTCTCGTAGCCCTCGGCCTCGAGCTGGTCGGCCAGCTCCGGGCCGCCCTGCTCGGCGATCTTTCCGTCGACGAAGACGTGCACGAAGTCCGGCGTGATGTAGCGCAGGATCCGGGTGTAGTGCGTGATCAGCAGGACGCCCTTGTCCTTGTCCTCGGCGAACCGGTTGACCCCCTCGGAGACGACCTTGAGCGCGTCGATGTCCAGACCGGAGTCGGTCTCGTCGAGCACGGCGACCTTGGGGTCGAGCAGCTCGAGCTGGGCGATCTCGTGGCGCTTCTTCTCGCCGCCGGAGAAGCCTTCGTTGACGTTCCGCTGGCTGAAGGCGGCGTCGAGGCCGGCCTGCTCCATCGCCGCGTTGACGTCCTTGATCCAGGTCCGCAGCTTCGGCGCCTCGCCGTCGATGGCGGTCTTCGCCGTCCGCAGGAAGTTGGCGACGGTCACGCCCGGCACCTCGACGGGATACTGCATCGCCAGGAACAGCCCGGCGCGCGCCCGCTCGTCGACCGACATCGACAGCACGTCCTGGCCGTCCAGCGTCACGGTGCCCGAGGTGATGGTGTACTTCGGGTGACCGGCGATCGAGTAGGCCAGGGTCGACTTGCCCGAGCCGTTCGGGCCCATGATCGCGTGCACCTCGCCCGAGCCGATGGTGAGGGTGACGCCCTTGAGGATCTCCTTGGGGCCGTCCTCGGTGTCGACCGAGACGTGCAGGTCGTTGATCTCCAGCTTGCTCATTGGGGGGTGACTCCGTTCAGGGTGGTGGTGACGTCGACGTAGACCTCGAGACTGCCGTCGACGTCCCGGGTCTCTACGGGGAAGGTGGCGATGGGTTCGGTGGCGGGCAGGCCGGTGGGCTTGCCGGTGCGGAGGTCGAAGCGGGAGCCGTGCAGCCAGCACTCGACGGTGCAGTCGGCGACCTCGCCCTCCGAGAGCGCGACCGCGGCGTGCGAGCAGATGTTCTCCACGGCGAAGACCTCGTCGTGGTCCCGCGCGACCGCGACCTCGTACTGGCCGATCGTGACCGCGAGGGCCTCGTCGGGCGACACGTCGTCCAGGGCACAGGCTCGTTCGTAGGTCATGAGAGGACCCCGCTGACGTTCTTGGACAGCTCGGCCTCGACGGTGACGACCAGCTGCTCCTCGATCGCGGGCACGCCGATCTTGCGGATCAGGTCGTTGAAGAACCCGTGCACGACGAGTCGGCGGGCCTCCTTCTCCTCGATGCCGCGCGAGCGCAGGTAGAAGAGCTGGTTGTCGTCGAAGCGCCCGGTCGCCGACGCGTGTCCGGCGCCCTCGATCTCACCCGTCTCGATCTCCAGGTTCGGGATCGAGTCGGCCTGGCAGCCGTCGGTGAGGATCAGGTTGCGGTTCTCCTCGAAGGTCTCGATGCCCTCGGCCACCTTGCGGATCAGGACGTTGCCGACCCAGACGGTGTGTGCCCGCTCGCCCTGCAGCGCACCCTTGTAGGACACGTGGCTCTTGGTCCGCGGGGCGGTGTGGTCGGCGAAGAGCCTGTGCTCGATGTGCTGGCCGGCGTCGGCGAAGTAGAGGCCGAGCAGCTCGGCGGACCCGCCGGGGCCGGCGTACGACACGTTGGTGTCCATCCGGACGACGTCACCACCGAAGGAGATGGCCGCGTGCTTGTACGTCGCGTCGCGGCCGACCTTCGCCTCGTGGTGGGAGAGGTGGACGGCGTCGTCGTCCCAGTCCTGGATCGACACGACGGTCACGTCGGCGCCGTCCCCGACCTGGATCTCGACCACTTGCGCCATCGACGAGCTGCCGGTGTGGCTGAGGACGACGGTCGCGCGGCTGTGCGCGCCGAAGCGCAGAGCCATGTGACCGGCTTCGGTGACCTCGACGTCCTCTCCGTGCAGCCGGACGACGATCGGCTCGGCGACCTCGGTGTCGGCCGGGACGTCGATCAGCAGCGAGGACGGGACCTCGGCCAGGACGCGCGCCGTGAAGCGGGTGTTGGGGACGAGGCCGCTCAGGCCCCGCATCCACGGCTCGGCCTCGGCGTCCACACCCTCGACGCGCACACCCTCGGGGGTGTTCCACTCACACCGGGTGGCGCTCGGCATGAACTCGGCGTCGGCCTGGAGGCCGCGGAGCCGCTTGAGCGGGGTGAAGCGCCAGACCTCCTCCCGGCCGGTCGGCACGGCGTGGGCCTCCACGTCGAACGACCCCTCCGGGTGCAGGTGGCTGTCGACGCGCTCCATCTCGAGGGAGTCGCGCACGGAATCAGTCAGGGTCAAAGCAGGTGCTTTCTACGTGAGTGGGTGGTGGTCTGTCCGGCTGGGTCAGCCGACAGCGCCCTCCATTTGCAGCTCGATCAGGCGGTTGAGCTCGAGGGCGTACTCCATCGGCAGCTCCTTGGCGATCGGCTCGACGAATCCGCGCACGATCATCGCCATGGCCTCGTCCTGCTCCATCCCGCGTGACATGAGGTAGAAGAGCTGGTCCTCGCTCACCTTGGAGACGCTGGCCTCGTGGCCCATGGACACGTCGTCCTCGCGGATGTCGACGTACGGGTAGGTGTCCGAGCGGCTGATCTGGTCGACGAGCAGCGCGTCGCACAGCACGTTGGACTTCGAGCCGTGAGCGCCCTCGTTGACCTGGACCAGTCCGCGGTACGACGTACGGCCGCCGCCTCGCGCCACCGACTTGCTCAGGATGGAGCTGGAGGTGTTCGGCGCCGCGTGCACCATCTTGGCGCCGGCGTCCTGGTGCTGGCCCTCACCGGCGAACGCGATCGAGAGCGTCTCGCCCTTGGCGTGCTCGCCCATGAGGTAGATGGCGGGGTACTTCATCGTCACCTTGGAGCCGATGTTGCCGTCGACCCACTCCATGGTCGCGCCGGCCTCGCAGGTGGCGCGCTTGGTCACGAGGTTGTAGACGTTGTTCGACCAGTTCTGGATGGTCGTGTAGCGGCAGCGGCCGCCCTTCTTCACGATGATCTCGACGACCGCGGAGTGCAGCGAGTCCGAGCTGTAGATCGGCGCGGTGCAGCCTTCGACGTAGTGCACGTAGGCGTCCTCGTCGACGATGATCAGCGTCCGCTCGAACTGACCCATGTTCTCGGTGTTGATCCGGAAGTAGGCCTGCAACGGGATGTCCACGTGGACGCCCTTGGGGACGTAGATGAACGAGCCACCGGACCAGACCGAGGTGTTGAGCGCCGCGAACTTGTTGTCACCGACGGGGATGACGGTGCCGAAGTACTCCTGGAAGAGCTCGGGCTGCTCCCGCAGCGCGGTGTCGGTGTCGAGGAAGAGCACACCCTGCTCCTCGAGGTCCTCGCGGATCGAGTGGTAGACGACCTCCGACTCGTACTGCGCCGCGACACCCGAGACGAGACGCTGCTTCTCGGCCTCGGGGATGCCGAGCTTGTCGTAGGTGTTCTTGATGTCCTCGGGGAGGTCCTCCCACGTGGCGGCCTGCTTCTCGCTGGACCGGACGAAGTACTTGATGTTGTCGAAGTCGATCGCGCTCAGGTCCGAGCCCCAGGTCGGCATGGGCTTGCGGTGGAAGAGCTTGAGGCCCTTCAGCCGCAGGTCGAGCATCCACTGCGGCTCGCTCTTCTTGGCGGAGATGTCGCGGACGACCTCCTCGCTGAGACCGCGCTTGGCGATCGAGCCGGCGTCGTCGCGGTCGGACCAGCCGAACTCGTAGCGACCGATGCCCTTGAGCTCCGGGTTGAGTTCCTCAATGGAGGTCATGCCTTCTCCTTCTGGTCGGAAGTCGGGATGCAGGTGGTGCAGACGCCGTCGCCGTGGGCGATCGTCGCCAAGCGTTGGACATGGGTGCCGAGGACGTTCGCAATGGCCTCGGTCTCGGCCTCGCACAGCTGCGGGAACTCCGCGGCCACGTGGGCCACGGGGCAGTGCTGCTGGCACAGCTGCTGGCCCATGGGGAGGTCCCGGACCCCGGCGGCATAGCCCTCCGCGGTGAACACCTTGGCCAGCGCCTCGGCCGGAGTGAGCTCCGGCTGCTCGGCGGTGATCGCGTGGTAGTCGCGCTCGATGAAGGACATCCGTCGTCGCGCGAACTCGACCACGGCCTCCTCCCCCGCCGTCTCGGACAGGAACCGCAGCGCCTCGGTCGCCAGGTCGTCGTACGCCTGGTCGAACGCGTCCCGCCCGGCCTCGGTCAGGGCGAACACCTTGGCGGGGCGACCGCGACCGCGCTGCCCGTAGACCCGCTGGTCGCGCGCCTCGAGCGTGCCGTCCCCGAGGAGGTGGTCCAGGTGGCGGCGTACGGCGGCGGCCGTCAGGTCGAGCTCGTCGGCCAGCTCGGCCGCCGTGGAGGGTCCCTTGACCAGGATCGCGCGGGCCACGCGCTCCCTGGTCGACCGGTCCCCACTGAATTCCACAACATCATTGTGCCGTTAATGGGTGGGCCGCTTCAAGGAAGGCTCACCTAACCCCGCGCCGAGGCCCCTTGCGGAGGCTCTGCCGGGGTGCTGGACGGGCGTCCTAGGCTGCAGGCGTGACTCAGACCGGATCCATCCTCGGTACCGAAGTACGCCGCGTCGAGGACCCCGAGCTCATCAGGGGACACGGCACCTTCGTCGACAACATCGAAGTGGAGGGGAAGACGCACGCGATCTTCGTGCGCAGCCCGTTCGCCCACGCGAGGATCACCGCGATCGACACCGGGGAGGCCGAGTCCGCGCCCGGCGTCATCGGCGTGTTCACCAGCGAGCACCTCGGGACCGAGCCGCTCAAGAGCTTCGCGGACGTGAACGAGAAGGCCGGCCGGGCCGCCTTGGCGGTCGAGAAGGTCCGCTACGTCGGCGACCCCGTCGCCCTCGTCGTCGCCGAGACCCGTGCGCAGGCCATGGACGCGGCCGAGCTGGTCGACGTCGACTACGACGACCTCCCCGCGGTGAGCGACGTGGAGGCGGCACTCGCCGACGACGCTCCGCTGCAGTTCGAGGAGATCGGCAGCAACGTCGCGACCCAGCGCGCCGACAAGAAGGGCGAGGACGTCCTCGAGGGCGCCGCCCACGTCACCCGCGTGCGCATGGTCAACCAGCGGATCGCCACCGCTCCTATCGAGGGTCACGCGATCCTGGTGGACCCGACCGCCGAGCCGCTGACCGTTTGGATCTCCACCCAGCATCCCCACATGGCGCGCGACCTCCTCGCCGAGACCGCCGGGGTGGAGAAGGACGAGCTCCGCGTCATCGCCCCGCACGTCGGTGGGGCCTTCGGCGGCAAGGCCGGCTCCACGACCGAGCACGCCGCCGTCCTCCTTGCCGCTCAACGGCTCGGCCGGCCGGTCGTCTGGTCGGAGACCCGCAGCGAGGCGATGCTGTCGATGCACGGCCGTGGCCAGGTGCAGTACGCCGAGGTCGGGTTCGACCAGGACGCGCGGATCACCGGCCTCCGGCTGCGAGTCATCGGCGAGTGCGGGGCGTACGCCGGGTTCGGCGGCGCCCTGGCCGTCGGGCCGTCCTACCTCATGGCGACCGGTCCGTACGCCGTCCCGAAGCTGCGCTTCGACGCCGTCGGCGTCATGACCAACACCTCTCCGGTCGGTGCGTTCCGGGGCGCCGGCCGCCCCGAGGCGGCAGCCGCGCTGGAGCGGGTCATGGACGTCGCGGCGGCGGAGCTCGGCCTCGCGCCGGAGGAGCTCCGACGGCGCAACCTGATCCCCAAGGACGCGTTCCCCTACTCGACGCTCACGGGCATGACCTACGACTCGGGCGACTACCTGCTGCCGCTGGAGCAGGCGCTCGAGATCGCCGGGGTCGACCAGCTCCGGAAGGAGCAGCAGGAGCGCCGCGCCAACCACGACCCGAAGCAGCTCGGCATCGGTATCGCGACGTACGTCGAGATCACCGGGTTCGGCGGCTCCGAGCTCGGCTCGGTGCAGGTCCAGCCCGACGGCTCGGCGGTCGTCATGTCCGGCACCTCGGCGCACGGACAGGGCCACGCCACGTCGTTCTCGATGATCGCCTCCGACAAGCTCGGCATCCCGCTGGACAAGATCACCTACCGCCAGTCCGACACCGCCCTCGTCAAGACCGGCGGCGGCACCGGCGGCTCCCGCTCGCTGCAGATCGGCGGCAGCGCGGTCGCCAAGGCGGCCGACGAGCTGCGGGAGAAGGCGATCGAGATCGCGGCCCGCATGCTCGAGGCGGCCCCCGACGACGTGACGCTCGAGGGCGGCACCTTCGGCGTCGCCGGCGTGCCCGACTCCAGCCTCGACTGGACCGAGGTGGCGGCCTACGCCCACGAGCACGAGGGCGGGCTCGGCGTCGACACGGAGTTCACGCTGCCCGGCCGCGACGTTCCCGTTCGGCGCGCACGTGTCGGTGGTCGAGGTCGACACCGACACCGGACGCGTGGTGCCGCTGCGACACGTCGCCGTCGACGACTGCGGCACCGTGCTGAACCCCCTCATCGTGCGCGGCCAGCAGCACGGCGGTGCGGTCCAGGGCATCAGCCAGGCCCTGTGGGAGGAGATGGTCTACGACGACGACGGGACGCCGCTGACCGGGACCTTCGCGGCGTACACGATGCCGACCGCCGCCGACACGATCGCGCTGGAGGCCAGCAACACCGAGACCCCGTCCCCCCACAACCCGCTCGGCGCCAAGGGCATCGGCGAGTCCGCGACGATCGGTTCGACCCCGGCGGTGCAGAACGCCGTCGTCGACGCGCTCTCCCACCTCGGTGTCCGCCACATCGACCTGCCGTGCACTCCGGAGCGCGTGTGGCGGGCCATCCGGGCCGGTGCGGACGCCAACATCTGGCGGGAGCCGCCGAGCGTCTTCGACCACCTGGCGAACGACGGCGACGAGCCCGACATCGTGGAGGCCTGAGCCCGAACCTAGGATTGCCGGGTGCCCGGCTCCGCTGAACCTGCCGACCGCGCGGTCGTGGTCGACGGCCTGGTGATGCGCTACGGCACCAAGACAGCGGTCGACGGGCTCTCCCTCGCGGTCCGGAGCGGCACGATCACCGCGGTGCTCGGGCCGAACGGTGCCGGCAAGACCACCACCCTGGAGACCTGCGAGGGCTACCGGCGTCCGCAGGGCGGCACGGTCCGGGTCCTCGGGCTCGACCCGCAGACCCGACGGGCCGACCTGCTCCCGCGGATCGGCGTGATGCTCCAGTCCGGCGGCGCCTGGTCCGGCGTCCGGGCCGAGGAGATGCTGCGGCACATCGCCGCCCTGCACGCGAACCCGCTGGACGTGCCCATGCTGGTCGAGCGCCTCGGCCTCGGCGAGTGCGGACGTACGCCGTACCGACGGCTCTCGGGGGGCCAGCAGCAGCGCCTCGGCCTGGCGATGGCCGTCGTGGGGCGACCGGAGCTGGTCTTCGTCGACGAGCCGACCGCCGGTCTCGACCCGCGGGCTCGGCGGACCACCTGGGACCTCCTGCGCGAGCTGCGCACCGACGGCGTCACCGTCGTCCTCACCACGCACCAGATGGACGAGGCCGAGAAGCTGGCCGACGAGATCCACATCATCGACCACGGCCGGCTGGTCACCTCCGGCACGCCCGACGAGCTGACCGAGGGCGGGGCCCGGGACCTCGAGGACGTCTTCCTCGCGCTGACCGAGGGCAGCCGATGAGCACCTTCTCCCCCGCTCCGGGCGCCGCTCCGCTGGCGCGGATGGTCCGCACCCAGGCGGCGATGGAGACGCGGCTGCTGCTCCGCAACGGGGAGCAGCTGCTGCTCGCCGTCGTGATCCCGGTGATCGTGCTGGTCGGCACGGTGAAGTCCGCCGGCCACCTCAACCTCGACCTCTCCCACCCGGCCGTCGATGTCTTCACCCCGGGTGTGCTGGCCCTCGCGGTCATGTCCACGGCGTTCACCTCGCTGGCGATCCAGACCGGCTTCGAGCGGCGGTACGGCGTGCTCAAGCGCCTCGGCGCCTCGCCGTTGCCCCGCTCCGGGCTGCTGCTCGGCAAGGTGCTGGCGCTGCTGCTGGTCGAGGTGCTCCAGGTGGTCGTCGTCGGCGGCGTCGGGCTCGCCCTCGGCTGGTCCCCGTCGGTCTCGGTCCTCGGTGCCGTCGCGACCTTCGTCCTCGGCACCTTCGCGTTCGCGGCGCTCGGCCTCTTCGTCGCCGGGGTGCTGCGCGCCGAGGCCACGCTGGCCGCGGCGAACCTGGTGTACCTGCTGCTCCTCGCCGGCGGCGCCGTGGTGATCCCCGCCTCGTCGTACGGCGGCTTCGGCGACGTGGCGCGCTGGCTGCCGTCCGGCGCCCTGGGCGAGTCGATGCGGTACGCCCTCATCGACGCCGGCGTCGACGGCACCGGCCTGCTCGTCCTGCTCGGCTGGGGCCTGCTGGGGACCCTCCTCACCGCGAGGACGTTCCGGTGGGAGTGAGGGTTCCGGACCTGTCGCCGCGGATCCGGACGTTCGGCTGGGCGTCCCTGGTCGCCAACATCGTCATCGTCGTCACCGGCGGCGCCGTGCGCCTGACCGGGTCCGGTCTCGGCTGCCCCACCTGGCCGCGGTGCACCGACCGCTCCTTCACTCCCCATGGCGCATTGTCGATCCACCAGGCGATCGAGTTCGGCAACCGGACTCTGACCGTCGCCCTGGTCGTGGTGGCCGTGCTCACGCTCGGCGTGGCCTGGCAGACCGGACGGCGCGAGCTGCGCACCCTGGCGCTGGTCATGGCTGCGGGGATCCCCGCGCAGATCGTCATCGGCGGCATCACGGTCCTGACCCACCTCAACCCCTGGGTCGTCTCGCTGCACCTGCTCTGCTCACTGGCGATCATCGCCGTGTCCGTGCTGTTCCTGTGGCGGGTCGAACACCCGGTGGGTGTCGCTGTGCGCGACCGGTGCACGCTGTTGGCCAGCCTCGTCGCGGCGACCGGCCTCGCCGTCCTCTACGTCGGCACCGTGGTCACCGGCTCCGGACCGCACGCCGGCGACCGCGACGTCCCGCGCAACGGCCTGGACCCGCTGCAGCTCAGCCAGGTGCACGCCGACCTGGTGTTCCTGCTCGTGGGGCTGACGGTCGCGCTGGTCCTGGTGGCACCGGCCGGTGCGGGCCGGGCCGCGTCGTGGTTGCTCGGCATCGAGCTGAGCCAGGGCCTGATCGGGTTCGTGCAGTACTTCACCGGGCTGCCGGTCCTCATCGTCGGCTTCCACGTGCTCGGCGCCGCGCTGATCGCAGCCGCGCTCGCCTGGACGGTGCTCGCCGTACGTGAGCGGGCCGCCGGCCCGACCGCACTGTGAGAAGTCGAGCCGGCGGCCACTCCGTCAGGGCCGCAGATGGAACGACGGCCTTGGTCCGACCCCCGTTTTGCCGAACCAGGCCGCCGTCACAGGGATAGACGTGGAGGTGGCCGATGAGGTTGCCACCCCAGCCCATCTTTTTTCAGCGGACCTTCGAGCAGCCTCAGCGGGTGATCAGCGGGTCCAGCGCGACCGCGACGAACAGCAGCGACAGGTAGAGGTTGCTGGAGTGGAAGAGCCGCATCGGGGAGATGAGGGTGAGGTTCTCGGTGCCGCGGGTCCGGGTCCAGAGCCGGTGCGCCTCGACCAGGAAGAACGCCCCCAGCACGGCGGCGGCCACGGGGTAGAACCAGCCGGTGTTCGCCACCGGCCAGAGCAGCAGGGAGGTCGCGACCATGGCCCACGAGTAGCCCACGATCTGCCGGCCGACGGTCTCGGCGGGAGCGACGGCGGGCAGCATCGGCACGTCGACCCCGGCGTAGTCCTCGCGGTAGCGCAGCGCCAGCGCCCACGTGTGCGGCGGCGTCCAGAAGAAGACGACCAGGAACAGCACGACCGGCGGCCAGGCCAGCGACCCGGTCACCGCGGTCCAGCCGATGAGGGCCGGGAAGCAGCCGGCGAGGCCGCCCCACACGATGTTCTGGGTCGTCCGACGCTTGAGCAGCATCGTGTAGACGACCAGGTAGAACGCCTCGGCGGCCAGCGCCAGGCCGGCGGAGAGCCAGTTGACCCAGAGCGCGAGGACGACCGTCGCCAGGATCCCGAGGACCACGCCGAAGACCAGCGCGTTGACCGGCGAGACGAGGTGCCGCGGGAGCGCCCGACGGCGGGTGCGGCGCATCTGCTCGTCGATGTCGCGGTCGTACACGCAGTTGAGCGCCGACGCGGAGCCGGAGGAGAGGGTGCCGCCGACCACCGTGGCCGCCACCAGACCCAGCGGCGGGATGCCACCGGCGGCGAAGAACATCACCGGGACGGTGGTGAGCAACAGCAGCTCGATCACCCGCGGCTTCATCAGTCCGACGTACGCCGCGACGACGTCCTTGGCGGTGGCGCGCGAGCGCTCGCCGACGACGGCCGCGGAGGCCTGGTGGCCGACGTACGTCACAGAAGGAACCTCGGATCGAATGGGGTGTCCGGACGGGTGAGGCCGGATCACTGAGCCGGTGGGAGTCTATCTGCACACGTGGGTAGGCTCGGCAGTGGCCGAGATGTCGACACGACCCGAGGGGCAGACGAGTGACCAAGCTGGACTGGACCGAGCTCGACGACAAGGCAGTGGACACCGTCCGCGTGCTCGCGATGGACGCGGTCCAGAAGGTCGGCAACGGCCACCCGGGCACTGCGATGAGCCTCGCACCGGCGGCCTACCTCCTCTTCCAGAAGGTCATGCGGCACAACCCGGCCGATCCGCACTGGCCCGGGCGGGACCGCTTCGTCCTCTCCTGCGGACACTCGAGCCTGACGCTCTACCTGCAGCTGTTCCTCGGCGGCTGGGGCCTGGAGCTGGAAGACATCGAGGCGCTGCGTACCTGGGGCAGCAAGACCCCGGGGCACCCCGAGTTCGGCCACACCGCCGGCGTCGAGACCACCACCGGCCCCCTGGGCCAGGGGATCGGCAACGCGGTCGGCATGGCGATGGCGGCCCGCCGCGAGCACGGCCTGCTCGACCCGAACGCCGCCCTGGGCGACTCCCCCTTCGACCACCAGATCTACGCGATGTGCTCCGACGGCGACATCGAGGAGGGCGTGAGCGCCGAGGCCTCGGCCCTCGCCGGCGTGCAGCAGCTCGGCAACCTGACCGTCATCTACGACGACAACCGGATCTCCATCGAGGACAACACCGACATCGCTCTCAGCGAGGACGTCGGTGCGCGCTACGAGGCGTACGGCTGGCACGTCCAGCACGTCGACTGGACCAACGGCGGCACCAAGTACGTCGAGGACGTCCAGGGGTTGCACGACGCGCTCGAGAAGGCGCGGGCGGTCACCGACCGGCCCAGCTTCATCGTCCTGCACACCATCATCGCGTGGCCGGCACCCAACGCCCAGAACACCGGCGAGGCCCACGGCTCGGCGCTGGGCGAGGACGAGGTCGCCGCCACCAAGAAGATCCTCGGCTTCGACCCCGACCTCACCTTCGAGGTCCCCCGGGCCGTGATCGAGCACACCCGCAAGGCCGTCGAGCGCGGCATGGCCGCCCAGGCCGAGTGGCAGGAGACGTACGACGCGTGGGCGAAGAAGCCGTCCGCCGACCCGGCGCTCTACGAGCGGCTCCAGACCCGCACGCTGCCCGAGGGCTGGGACGCGAAGCTCCCGACGTTCGACGCCGATCCTCAAGGCGTCGCCACCCGGAAGGCCTCCGGCACCGTGATCCAGGCGATCGCGGCCACCGTGCCCGAGCTCTGGGGCGGGTCGGCGGACCTCGCCGGCTCCAACAACACCACCATCGAGGGCGCTCCGTCCTTCCTGCCCGGCGACCGGGCGACGAAGAAGTGGAAGGCCGACCCGCTGGCCGGCCGCGTCCTGCACTTCGGGATCCGCGAGCACGCCATGGGCGCGATCATGAACGGCATCGCCGTGCACGGCGGCACCCGCGTCTTCGGCGGCACGTTCCTCACGTTCTCGGACTACATGCGCCCCTCCGTGCGGCTGGCGTCGCTCATGCAGCTGCCCGTGACCTACGTCTGGACGCACGACTCCATCGGCCTGGGCGAGGACGGACCCACCCACCAGCCGATCGAGCACCTCGCGGCCCTCCGGGCGATCCCCGGCCTCGACGTCGTGCGGCCCGCCGACGCCAACGAGACCACCGAGGTCTGGCGCACGATCATGGAGCACAACGACCGGCCGTCCGGCCTGGTGCTGACGCGGCAGAACGTCCCGACCTTCCCCCGAGGCGAGGAGGGCTTCTCCGACACGAGCAACGTCCACCGCGGCGGCTACGTCCTCCAGGACGCCGACGGCCCGGGCCTGCCCGACGTGGTGCTCATCGGCACCGGGTCCGAGGTCCAGCTCGCCGTCGAGGCGAGGGCGATGCTGGCCGAGCAGGGCGTCCGGGCGCGCGTCGTCTCGATGCCGTGCGTGGAGTGGTTCAACGCCCAGGACGCCTCCTACCGCGAGACCGTGATCCCGCCGACCGTCAAGGCGCGCGTCTCCGTCGAGGCCGGCATCGGGCTCGGCTGGCGCGACTTCGTGGGCGACCACGGCCGGATCGTCTCCATCGAGCACTACGGCGCCTCTGCCGACTACGAGCGGATCTACCGCGAGTTCGGCATCACCGCCCAGGCGGTCGCGGACGCCGCTCAGGACAGCATCCGCGTCGCCAGCCACTGACCACCCCGGACCACCTGAGGAGCAGAACATGACGGACAACCTGCAGAAGCTCTCCGAAGCGGGAGTCTCCATCTGGCTCGACGACCTCTCCCGGGAGCGGATCGAGACCGGCAACCTCGCCGAGATGGTGAAGAACGACTCGGTGGTCGGTGTGACCACCAACCCGTCGATCTTCCAGGCGGCGCTGGCCGACGGCGAGCGCTACGACGACCAGGTGCGCGAGCTCGCGGCCGACGGTGCCGACGTGGACAAGACCGTCTTCACCATCACCACGACCGACGTCCGCGACGCGTGCGACGTCCTGCGGCCGACGTACGACGCCACGAACGGCCTCGACGGCCGCGTCTCGATCGAGGTGGCGCCCGACCTCGCCTTCGACACCGAGAAGACCATCGCCTCGGCCAAGGAGCTGTGGGCCGAGGTGGACCGGCCGAACCTCTTCATCAAGATCCCCGCGACCACCGAGGGTGCGCCCGCCATCCGCGACGTGCTCGGTGAGGGCATCAGCGTCAACGTCACGCTGATCTTCGGTCTCCAGCGGTACCAGGACGTGATGGACGCCTACCTCGACGGCCTCGAGCGTGCCCAGGAGGCCGGCCACGACCTCTCCCAGATCCACTCGGTCGCGTCGTTCTTCGTCTCCCGGGTCGACACCGAGATCGACAAGCGGCTCGACGCCTCCGGCACGCCAGGCGCCGACGAGCTCAAGGGCAAGGCCGGCATCGCGAACGCCCGGCTCGCGTTCAAGGCGTACGAGGAGTTCTTCACCGGCGAGCGTTGGGAGCGGCTGGAGGCCGCCGGCGCCAACCGCCAGCGCCCGCTGTGGGCCTCCACCGGCGTGAAGAACCCCGACTACAAGGACACGATGTACGTCGACGACCTGGTCGTGGAGAACACCGTGAACACCATGCCCGAGAAGACCCTCGACGCGGTTCGCGACCACAGCGAGATCCGCGGCGACCAGGTCCGTCCGCACTACGACGAGGCCGCCGCGCACATGGCCGCGCTCGCCGAGGTCGGGATCGAGTACGACGACGTGATCGCCACCCTCGAGCAGGAGGGCGTCGACAAGTTCCTCGGAGCGTGGAACGAGCTCATGGAGACCATCGGCGCCAGCCTCGAGGCCGCCCGCTCGTGACCGACGCGCCGGTCGACTGCACGAGCACGGCCGCATGGGCGCGACTGACCGCGCTGGCGGCGGACTTCGAGCCGGACCTGCGCGGGTGGTTCGACCAGGACCCCGAACGGACGACGTGGGCCACCCACACCGCGGGTGACCTGCACGTCGACCTGTCGAAGAACCTCGTCACCGGTGACGTCCTCGAGGCGCTGCTGGAGCTGGCCGACGAGGTCGGGGTGAGGACGCGTCGCGACGACATGTTCGCCGGCCGGCACATCAACGTCACCGAGGACCGGGCCGTCCTGCACACCGCTCTGCGGCAGCCGGACGGCGCGACCGCCACCGTCGACGGTCACGACGTGGTGACCGAGGTGCACGAGGTGCTCGGGCGCGTCTACGACTTCGCGCGCAGGGTGCGCTCCGGCGAGTGGACCGGAGTGACCGGTCAGCGGATCCGGACGGTCGTCAACATCGGCATCGGCGGCTCCGACCTCGGCCCGGTGATGGCGTACGAGGCCCTGGCGCCGTACCGCCAGGAGGGTCTGGAGTGCCGGTTCATCTCCAACATCGACCCCACCGACTGCGGGCAGAAGCTGGCGGGCCTGGACCCCGAGTCGACGCTCTTCATCGTCTCGAGCAAGACGTTCGGCACGCTGGAGACGCTCACCAACGCCCGGCTGTGCCGGTCCTGGCTGCTCGACAGCCTGCCCGAGGCGGACCGGGACGACGCCGTGGCCAGGCACTTCGTCGCCGTCTCGACCGCGCTCGACAAGGTCGAGGAGTTCGGGATCGATCCGGCCAACGCCTTCGGTTTCTGGGACTGGGTCGGCGGTCGCTACTCGGTGGACTCCGCGATCGGCACCTCGCTCGTCGTCGCCATCGGACCCGAGCGGTTCGCGGAGCTGCTGGCCGGCTTCCACACGATGGACGAGCACTTCCGTACGACGGCCCCGGGGCACAACGTGCCTCTGCTGATGGGTCTGCTCAACGTCTGGTACACCAACTTCCTCGGCGCCCAGACCCACGCCGTCCTGCCCTATTCGCAGCTGCTGCACCGGTTCCCGGCATACCTCCAACAGCTGACGATGGAGTCCAACGGCAAGCGCGTTCGCTGGGACGGCACCCCGGTCGCCACCGACACCGGCGAGGTGTTCTGGGGCGAGCCGGGCACCAACGGGCAGCACGCCTTCTACCAGCTCATCCACCAGGGCACCCGGGTGATCCCGGCCGACTTCCTCGCCTTCGCGACCCCGGCGTACCCGCTCGCGGACACCCATGACGGCGAGAGCCAGGACGTCCACGAGCTGTTGCTGGCGAACTTCTTCGCCCAGACCAAGGCCCTGGCGTTCGGGAAGTCGCCGGACGAGGTGCGGAGCGAGGGGGTCGAGGAGGCCCTCGTGCCGGCGCGGACCTTCCCGGGCAACCGGCCGACCACGTCGATCATGGCTCCGGCCCTCACTCCCTCGGTCCTCGGACAGCTGATCGCGCTCTACGAGCACCTGACCTTCGTGCAGGGCGTGGTCTGGGGCATCGACAGCTTCGACCAGTGGGGAGTCGAGCTCGGCAAACAGCTCGCGCAGGAGCTGGTCCCGGCCGTCGGCGGCGACCCCGCCGTGACAGGAGAGCAGGACCCCTCGACCCGGTCGTTGATCGGGTACTACCGACAGCATCGGGCGTGAGATGACCGACCACCCGCACGAGAACCCGCTCCGGGATCCTCAGGACCGACGACTCCCCCGGATCGCCGGCCCCTGCGGCCTGGTGATCTTCGGCGTCACCGGTGACCTCTCCCGCAAGAAGGTCATGCCGGCGATCTACGACCTCGCCAACCGCGGCCTGCTCCCGCCCGGCTTCAGCCTCGTCGGCTTCGCCCGTCGGGACTGGGCCCACCAGGACTTCGCCCAGATCGTGCACGACGCGGTCCGTGAGCACGCGCGCACGGAGTTCCGCGAGGAGGTCTGGAAGCAGCTGGCGGAGGGCTTCCGGTTCGTGCCGGGCGACTTCGACGACGATCTCGCCTTCGACCAGCTGCGGCGCACCATCGAGGAGCTCGACCGGGTCCGGGGCACCGGGGGCAACCACGCCTTCTACCTCTCGATCCCGCCGAAGTTCTTCGGCAACGTCGTCCAGCAGCTCGAGGAGCACGGGATGGCACACCCGGGCGGCGCCCACGAGGACGGCCCGCACCCGTGGCGGCGAGTGGTCATCGAGAAGCCGTTCGGCCACGACCTCAAGTCAGCCCAGGAGCTGAACGAGTCGCTGAGCAAGGTCTTCCCGCCCGACTCGGTCTTCCGGATCGACCACTACCTCGGCAAGGAGACGGTGCAGAACATCCTGGCGATGCGGTTCGCCAACCAGATGTTCGAGCCGATCTGGAACAGCAACTACGTCGACCACGTCCAGATCACCATGGCCGAGGACATCGGCATCGGTGGCCGGGCCGGCTACTACGACGGCGTCGGCGCCGCGCGTGACGTGATCCAGAACCACCTCCTCCAGCTGATGTCGCTCATCGCCATGGAGGAGCCGGTCGACTTCGACGCCAAGTCGCTGCGCATCGAGAAGCAGAAGGTGCTGGCCGCCGTCACGCTGCCGCCCCGCCTCGACCTGACCACCGCCCGCGGTCAGTACGTCGAAGGCTGGTCCGGCGGGGTCGAGGTCCAGGGGTTCCTCGACGAGGAGGGGATCGCCAAGCGGTCCACCACCGAGACGTACGCCGCCATCAAGGTCGGCGTCGACACGCGGCGCTGGGCCGGGGTGCCGTTCTACCTGCGGCACGGCAAGCGGCTCGGCCGCCGGGTGACCGAGGTGGCGGTCGTGTTCAAGCGCGCACCCCACCTGCCGTTCACGTCCTCGGCGACCGAGGAGCTCACCCACAACGCGCTCGTCGTCCGCGTCCAGCCCGACGAGGGCATGACGGTCCGGTTCGGGGCCAAGGTGCCCGGCACCGCCCTGGAGATCCGCGACGTGAACATGGACTTCGCGTACGGCGGCTCGTTCACGGAGTCCTCCCCGGAGGCGTACGAACGACTCATCCTCGACGTGCTGCTCGGCGACCCGCCGCTCTTCCCGCGGCACGAGGAGGTCGAGCTCTCCTGGAAGATCCTCGACCCGGTGCTGGAGTACTGGGCGAAGAAGGGCAAGCCGGAGAACTACCCCGCCGGCACGTGGGGGCCGCCGTCGGCCGACGCGATGATGGCCCGCGACGGCCGGACCTGGAGACGACCATGATCGAGCTCACCGACACCAACAGCGCCGAGATCGCCGCCGAGCTGGTCCGGCTCCGGATCCAGGCCGGGTCACCGGCCATGGGCATGGTGATGACCCTCATCGTCGTGGTCGACGAGGAGGACGCCGAGGACGCCATGGCCGCGGCGCAGCGCGCCTCGCACGAGCACCCGGCTCGCGTGCTGGGCGTGATCCTGGGCGACGGCCGCGGCGCCGGGCACGTGCACGCACAGGTCAGCGTCGGGGACGGCTGGACCGGCGAGACCGCACTGATCCGGCTCACGGGCAAGGTCGTGAAGCACGCCGACTCGGTCGTCCTGCCGCTGCTGCTGCCGGACTCCCCCGTCGCCGTCTGGTGGCCGGCCGACCACCCGGACGACCCCGCCGACGACCCGCTCGGTCGCCTCGCCCAGCGCCGGATCACCGACAGCGCGTTCGTGAAGCGCGGCAAGGTCGCCGCGATGCGACGCCAGTGCGCGGCGTACTCCCCGGGCAACACCGACCTGGCCTGGACCCGGATCACCCCGTGGCGCGCCCTGCTCGCCGCGGCCCTGGACCAGACGCCGGCGAAGGTGACCGGGATCCAGGTCGGCGCCGAGCGGATCAGCCCGAGCGCGGACCTGCTGCTCGCGTGGCTGAGCGACCGGCTGCGGGTCCCGGCGACGCGCTCGAGCTCCGACGGCCCCGGCATCACCCGGGTCGCTCTCGAGACCGCCGACGGCGACATCGCGATCTCACGCGAGGACGGCAAGCTGGCGACGTTCAGCATCCCCGGCCAACCCGACCGGCCGGTGGCGCTCAAGCGTCGCGAGATGCCCGAGCTCCTGGCCGAGGAGCTGCGCTGGGGGGACGCCGACGACGTGTACGCCGCCACCGCGAAACGGCTGCTGAAGACGGTCAAGCCGTGAGCCGTGAGATTCGCGTCTTCGACGACTCGACTGCGCTCGCCGCGGCTGTGGCCACGGACTTCCTCGACGTCGTGGGCACCCCTCCGTCGGGGCCGGTGCACGAGATCGCCCTCACCGGCGGGACGATCGCCGTCGCGGTGCACGAGGCGATCGCTGCCCTGGCAGCCGAGTCGGACGTCGACTGGAGCCGCGTGCAGCTCTGGTTCGGCGACGAGCGCTTCGTCGCCCGCGACTCCTCCGACCGCAACGCCGTCCAGGCGCGTACGGCCATGCTGGACTCGCTCCCCGGTGCGCTCGTGCACGAGATCCCCTCGACCGACGACGTCGCGACCGCCCAGGACGCAGCCGCGGCGTACGCCGCGCACGCTGCGCTCCGAGGGCACCGGCGGCTTCACGATCGCGATGTTCGGCCTCGGTCCCGACGGTCACGTCGCGTCCCTGTTCCCGGGCCACGACTCGCTGCACGTGACCGACGCGATCGCGGTCGCCGAGCTGGACTCCCCCAAGCCCCCGCCCGAGCGCGTCAGCCTGACCTTCGAGGCGCTCAACCTTCAGACCGGCCAGCAGTGGTTCCTGGTCTCCGGTGAGGAGAAGGCCGACGCGGTGGCTCGTGCGCTGGCCGACCACGGATCGGTCGACGAGACCCCCGCCCGCGGCCTGACGTGTGAGAACCAGACTTGGTACCTCGACTCGGCCGCCGCCTCCCGATTGAGCTGAGCGGGCACTTCTCGCCTAGAAGATGATCTCGCCGGCCTTGCGCTTGGCGCGGAGGGTGATGAGGGCCTCGTCGAGGATGTCCTTGGCCTCGGCGTCGGAGCGACGCTCCTTCACGTAGGCCAGGTGGGTCTTGTACGGCTCGATCTTGGGCGGCGGGGGCGGGTTCTCCGCGTCCAGGCTCGCCGGGAGGCCGCACTTGGGGCAGTCCCACTCGTCGGGGATCGCGGCCTCGACCGCGAAGGCCACCACGGAGCGGTGCCCGTGGGAGCAGAAGTACGTGACGGTCTGGCGCGGCGCGGACTCGCCGCGCTCGGCCTCGCCCATCGGACCGGCACCGACGCGCGAGCCGCGGATGGCGTTTCCTCCTCCAGCCATGATTCCTCCTCGTCCTTACTTCTTGTAGGCCATCAAGAGACCGAGGGCGATGATGCAGGCGAACCAGATCACACCGATCCCGATGGTGATCCGGTCCAGGTTCCGCTCGGCCACCGAGGACCCACCCAGGGAGCTGGACACACCGCCACCGAACATGTCGGACAGGCCGCCACCACGTCCCTTGTGCAGCAGCACGAGCAGGATGAGCAGCAGGCTCGCGATCACGAGCAAGATGGTGAAGAGGAGAGTCACGGCGGGAATCCTACGTCAACAAGGCCGAGGAATCGGCACTGGTGGCGGCACTGGTCACGAGCGGGCTAGAGCAGCGGCATGTCGTAGAACCGGCAGATGCCGCCGAACTCGTCGACGGTGAGGCTCGCTCCCCCGACCAGCGCCCCGTCGACGTCGTTCTTGTCCATGATCCCGGCGACGTTGCCGGCCTTGACCGAGCCGCCGTACAGGATCCGTACGCCGTCCGCGGCGTCGTCGCCGTGCACCTCGCGGATCCGCTCCCGGATGGCGGCACAGACCTCCTGCGCGTCGTCCGGGGTGGCCACCTCGCCGGTCCCGATCGCCCAGACGGGCTCGTAGGCGATCACGAGCCCGGCGACCTGCTTCGCCGTGAACCCGGACAACGATCCGTCGACCTGGGCCAGCGTGTAGGCGACGTGCTCGCCGGACTTGCGGACCTCGAGGCCCTCGCCGACGCACACGATCGGCGTCATCTTCGCGGCGTGTGCCTGCTTCGCCTTCGCGTTCACTACCTCGTCGGTCTCGGCGTGGTACTGCCGGCGCTCGGAGTGACCCACGACGACGTAGGAGCAGCCGAGCTTGGCGAGCATCGCCGCGGAGATCTCGCCGGTGTAGGCGCCGTCGTCGTGCGCCGAGACGTCCTGGCCGGCGTACTGGATCGACAGGTGATCACCGTCCACCAGGGTCTGCACGGAGCGCAGGTCGGTGTACGGCGGGCAGACGACGACCTCGACCGCGGAGTAGTCGTGCTTCTTGTCCGCGAGCGTCCACGCGAGCTTCTGGACGAGCACCACCGCTTCCTGGTGGTTGAGGTTCATCTTCCAGTTGCCCGCGATCAGGGGGGTGCGAGTCATTGATGTTCCTGTCGTTGGAGCACGGCGACGCCGGGGAGTTCCTTGCCCTCGAGGTACTCGAGGCTCGCCCCGCCGCCGGTGGAGATATGACCGAACGCTTCCTCGTCGAAGCCCAGTCCGCGTACGGCGGCCGCGGAGTCTCCGCCACCCACCACCGAGAGACCACCGGCGGTGGTGACTTCGGTCAGCGCCCGGGCGACCGCCCGGGTGCCGTCGGCGAACGCGGGGGTCTCGAAGACTCCCATGGGGCCGTTCCAGAAGACCGTCCTCGCCGCGGAGATCGCGGCGGCGAAGGCCCCAGCGGAGTCGGGCCCGATGTCGAGGCCCAGGCTGTCGGCCGGGATCGCGTCGGCGGCCACCACCTGCGGCGACGGCTCGCGGTCGTCGGAGGGGAACGCCGTGTCGACCACGACGTCGGTCGGCAGCACGATCTCCACCCCGGAGTCCGAGGCTCGCTGGAGGTACTCCCGACAGGTGTCGAGCTGGTCCTCCTCGAGCAGGCTCTTGCCGACCTCGTGCCCTTGGGCCTTGAGGAAGGTGAAGACCATCCCGCCGCCGATCAGCAGCCGGTCGGCCTTGCCCAGCAGGTTGTCGATGACGCCGAGCTTGTCGGAGACCTTCGAGCCGCCGAGCACGACGACGTAGGGCCGCTCAGGCTCGACGGTGAGGCGACGCAGAACGTCGATCTCGGCTTTCACCAGGCCGCCCATCGCGGACGGCAGCCGGAGGGCCACGTCGTAGACGCTGGCCTGCTTGCGGTGCACGACCCCGAACCCGTCGGAGACGAACGCGTCGCCGAGGCCGGCCAGCTGGTCGGCGAACGAACCGCGGACCTCGTCCTGCTTGCTGGTCTCGCCCTCGTTGAACCGGACGTTCTCCAGGACCGCGACCTCCCCCTCACCGAGACCGTCGACGACCGCGGAGGCGGATTCCCCCACGGTGTCGGTCGCGAAGGCGACGTCCTTCCCGAGCAGCTCGCCGAGGCGGTCGGCGACCGGCTTCAGCGAGTACCTCGGGTCGGGCGAGCCGTCGGGACGCCCGAGGTGCGCCATGACGATCACGCGCGCACCCGCCTCGGCCAGCCGGGTGATCGTGGGCACGGAGGCGCGGATCCGGCCGTCGTCGGTGATCCGGCTCTGCCCGCTCTCGGGGCTGTCGAGCGGGACATTGAGGTCCGACCGGACGAGGACCCGCTTGCCCCTCAGGTCGCCCAGCGCTTCGATGTCCGACACGTCAGAGCCCTGCCATCAAAGGGAGGTTCCGACGTAGGTGATCAGGTCGGCCAGGCGGTTGGAGTAGCCCCACTCGTTGTCGTACCACCCGAGCACCTTCACCTGGTTGCCGAGGACCTTGGTCAGCGGCGCGTCGAAGATGCACGACGCCGGGTCGGTGACGATGTCGGTGGAGACGATCGGGTCGGTGGAGTACCGCAGGAACTTGCCGTCGGCTGCGGCCTTGACGATCTCGTTCACTTCCTCGACCGAGGTCTCGCGCGACGCCTCGAACGTCAGGTCGGTGGCAGATCCGGTCGGGACCGGCACGCGCATGGCGTAGCCGTCGAGCTTGCCCTTGAGCTCCGGCAGGACCAGACCGATCGCCTTCGCGGCGCCGGTCGAGGTCGGGACCAGGTTGAGGGCGGCGGCGCGGGCGCGACGGGGGTCCTTGTGGATGTTGTCCTGGAGGTTCTGGTCGGCGGTGTAGGCGTGGATCGTGGTCATCAGGCCCTTGTTGATGCCGAGGCCGTCGTTGAGCGCCTTCGCCATCGGCGCCAGGCAGTTGGTGGTGCACGAGGCGTTGGAGATGACCGTGTGCGCGGCCGGGTCGTACAGCTCGTGGTTCACGCCCATCACGATGGTGATGTCCTCGTTCGAGGCGGGCGCCGAGATGATGACCTTCTTGGCGCCGGCGTCGACGTGCGCCTTGGCCTTGGTCGCGTCGGTGAAGAACCCGGTGGACTCCACGACGACGTCAACCCCGAGGTCGCCCCAGTGGAGGGCGCCGGGGTCGCGCTCGGCGGACACGGCGATCTCCTGCGCGCCGACCACGATCGCGGTGTCGGTCGAGCTCACCTCCGCGTCCAGCCGCCCGAGGATGGAGTCGAACTTGAGCAGGTGGGCCAGGGAGGCGTTGTCGGTGAGGTCGTTGACGCCGACGATCTCGATGTCGGCTCCCCCAGATTCGTTGAGGGCGCGTACGGCGCGGAAGAAGTTGCGGCCGATCCGGCCGAAGCCGTTGATGCCTACACGCACGGTCACAGAATGCTCCTAGCAAAGGGTTGAGCAGCGGTGGAGATTCGACCCTATCGTGGGCTGGAGAGGCGGCCGGAGCCTGCGTCCGGCGTACGTGCGAGTAACCAGGACGGTCTAGTCGTCGGCCAGCATCTCGGGCGTCAGAGACGCCTCGGTGTCGGGGATGCCGAGCTCCTGGGCGCGCTTGTCCGCCATCGCCAGGAGCCTGCGGATCCGGCCGGCGATCGCGTCCTTGGTCAGGGGTGGCTCGTGCAGCTGACCGAGCTCCTCCAGCGATGCCTGCTTGTGCTCGAGCCGCAGGTTGCCGGCCTGGCGCAGGTGGTCGGGGACCTCGTCGGCGAGGATCTCCAGCGCTCGGTCGACCCGCGCGCCCGCGGCGACCGCGGCCCGGGCGGAACGGCGCAGGTTCGCGTCGTCGAAGTTCGCGAGACGGTTGGCGGTCGCTCTCACCTCGCGGCGCATCCGGCGCTCCTCCCACGCCATCAGGGACTCGTGGGCGCCGAGTCGCGTGAGCAGGGCGCCGATCGCGTCGCCGTCCCGGATGACCACCCGGTCGACGCCTCGGACCTCGCGCGCCTTCGCCGAGATCCCGCCGAGGCGGCGGGCGACACCGACGAGCGCCAGGGCGGCCTCGGGGCCGGGGCAGGTCACCTCGAGGGAGGACGAGCGGCCCGGCTCCGTCAGCGATCCGTGGGCCAGGAAGGCGCCGCGCCAGGCGGCGACCGCGTCACATCCGCCGCCGGAGACGACGGCCGGCGGCAGGCCGCGCACGGGCCGACCTCGCTGGTCGACGAGGCCGGTCTGGCGCGCCAGGGACTCGCCGTCCTTGGAGATCCGGACCAGGTAGCGGCTGCCCTTGCGGATTCCGTTGCCCTGCACCAGGACGACGTCCGAGTCGTGGCCGTAGACCTCGGCGATGTCCTTGCGGAGACGCCGGGCGGCCGCGCCGGTGTCGAGCTCGGCCTCGACGACGATCTTGCCGCTGACGAGGTGGAGCCCCCCGGCGAACCTCAGCATCGAGGAGACTTCCGCCTTGCGACAGCAGGTCTTCGTGATCTGGGTGTTGGCCAATTCAGCCTTGACCTGAGCCGTCATCGCCATGGGGCGATCCTGCCACGCACGTCAACAACCCCCAGGGCTGGGCGGAAGCGCCGATCAGCTGCCGAAGATCTCCTCGTACGCCGCCGCGAGCCGCGTCGGGTCGTGCCGGCCGTCGACACCCGGCTCGGCGATCGGCGCCGCGTGCAGTCGCGCCCCCAGGCCGGCCACGGCGGCGGCCAACGACGGACCCGCGGCCGTCTCGTCGGCGAGGACGACGTCGATGCCCAGATCGGGTGCGTGCTCGGCGAGGACAGCGAGGTGGTCCTCGGGGCCGAAGCCGCTCGTCTCGCCGGGCTGGGCGTCGAGGTTGAGGGTGACGAGCACCCGAGCCGGACTCTCGACGAGGGCGCGACGCAGCGACGGCACCAGCAGGTGCGGGATGACCGAGGTGAACCACGACCCCGGGCCCAGGACGATCCAGTCCGCCGACCCGACCGCGTCGAGCGTCTCCGGGCAGGGCTTCGGGTCGAGCGGGTCGAGGGTGACCGAGCGGATCCGGCCGAGCGTGGTCGCGACCGCGACCTGACCTCGCACGCGCTCGACCTTCCCCCCGTGGTCGACCTCCGCCTCGATGTCCATCGGCGTCAGCGCCATCGGCAGCACCCGCCCCTGGACCTGGAGCAGTCGGCCGAGCCAGTCGAGGGTGAGGACGGGGTCGTCCATCAGCTCCCAGAGGCCGAGGTACAGCAGGTTGCCGATCGGGTGGCCGCCGAGGGAGCCGCGCCCGGTGAGTCGGTGCTGGACGACCTGCTCCCAGGTCTGACCCCACTCGTCGTCGGCGCACAACGCCGCGAGCGCCATCCGCAGGTCCCCCGGCGGCAGGACGCCGAACTCCTCGCGCAGTCGACCGGACGAACCGCCGTTGTCGGCGACGGTGACGACTGCCGTCGGCGCGGCCACCACGCGGCGCAGCGCACGCAGGGAGGCATGCAGCCCGTGGCCTCCGCCGAGCGCCACGACCCGGAGCTCGGGGCGGTCCATCACTCCCGCCCGAGGTCCCGATGCATCGCCCGGGTGTCGTACCCCTGCTCGGACAAGCGCACCGCGATGGCCTCCGCCATGGCCACGCTGCGGTGCTTGCCGCCGGTGCAGCCGATGGCGACGCGCATGAACCGCTTGCCCTCGCGCAGGTAGCCGTCGGCCACGTCGGTGAGGACCCGGATGTAGTCGTCCATGAACTTCTTGGCACCAGGCTGGCCGAGGACGTACTCGGCCACCTGTTGGTCGCGCCCGCTCAGCGGACGCAGCTCGGGCACCCAGTGCGGGTTGGGGAGGAAGCGCATGTCGGCGAGGTAGTCGGCGTCGATCGGGATGCCGTACTTGAACCCGAAGCTCACCACCACGACCTTCAGCCGGGTGGTGCCGCGCGTGCCGAAGGACTCTGCGATCCGTTCGGTCAGCTGGTGCACGTTCAGCGCGGTCGTGTCGATGACCAGGTCGGCCTCGGCGCGCAGGTCGCCGAGCACCTGGCGCTCCCGGGTGAGCCCGTCGAGCAGCCGGCCCGACCCCTGGAGCGGGTGCGGACGCCGGACCGCCTCCTGCCGGCGTACGAGGACGTCGTCGGTGGCGTCGAGGAACAGCAGGGTGGCCTTCCGACCGGTCGCCCCCTGGGCGAGGTTGGCGCGGAGCGACTCGAAGAACGAGCCGGAGCGTACGTCGACCACCACGGCGATCGGCTGCTCCACTCCGCGGCTCTCGTCGACCAGGCGCACGACGTCGCGCAGCAGCGTCGGGGGCAGGTTGTCGATCACGTAGTAGCCGAGGTCCTCCAGCTCCTTCGCGGCCGTGCTGCGCCCGGCGCCGGTCATGCCCGTGACGACCACGAGCTCCGCGGCCCGTGGGTCGGCGGTCTGCGGGTCCGTCGTCATCAGTCCTCCAGGATCTCGCCGGTCGCCGTGTTGATCACGGGGGCGGTGGTGGCTCCAGTCTTGCCCTCCTGGGCGGTCAACGCATCTTTGATGGCCGCTGCGGTCTGCGGGCCGATGCCCGGAGCCTGCGCGATCTCCTCCGCCGTCGCCGCTCGCAGCTTCTTCAGCGACCCGAAGTGCTTGAGCAGGGTCTTGCGGCGGACCTCGCCCAGACCGGGAACGTCGTCGAGCAGCGACTCGACCATCGACTTCGAGCGCCGGTTGCGGTGGTGGGTGATCGCGAACCGGTGAGCCTCGTCCCGGACCCGCTGGAGCAGGTAGAGGCCCTCGGACGTGCGTGGGAAGATCACCGGGTCCTCCTGCCCCGGTAGCCACACCTCCTCCAGGCGTTTGGCCAGGCCGCACACCGGGATGTCGTCGATGCCGAGCTCGTGCAGCGCCGCCTCGGCCGCGGCCACCTGCGGCGGGCCACCGTCGACGACCACCAGACCCGGGGCGTACGCGAACTTCCGCGGCCTCCCCGTCTCCGGGTCGACCAGCATCGGACCGCTCTCCTCGATACGGGTCTCGGAGCTCGCCTGCTCGTCCTGGAGCCGACGGAACCGGCGGGTGATCACCTCGTGCATCGACGCGACGTCGTTCTGGCCCTCGACGCCGCGGATCACGAAGCGTCGGTACTCGCTCTTGCGCGGCAGGCCGTCCTCGAACACGACCATGCTCGCGACCACCTCGGTGCCCTGCAGGTTGGAGACGTCGTAGCACTCGATCCGCAGCGGCACCTCCTCGAGCCCGAGGCTCTGCTGGATCGCCTCGAGCGCGCGGTTGCGGGTGGTGAGGTCGCTCGCGCGCTTGGTCTTGTGCAGCGCCAGCGACTGGCCGGCGTTCTGCGCGACGGTCTCCTGGAGCTTCTTCTTGTCCCCGCGCTGAGGCACGCGGATCCGGACCCGGCTCCCGCGCACGTCGGACAGCAGCGTCTCGAACGTCTCGGCGTCCGGCGGGACGGCGGGCACCAGGATCTCGCGCGGGATCTCGTCCTGGCTCGCTCCGGCGTACAGCTGGAGCAGGAAGTCCTCGACCAGCTCGGCGGTGTCGCTCTCGTCCATCCGGTCGGCCACCCAGCCGCGCTGGCCGCGGATGCGACCGCCGCGGACGTAGAAGATCTGGACGGCGACCTCGAGCGGGTCCTCGGCGAGAGCGATGACGTCGGCGTCGGTGCCGTCACCGAACACGACCGCCTGCTTCTGCAGGGCCTTCTCGATCGCGGCCAGGTCGTCGCGGAGCCGGGCTGCGCGCTCGAACTCCTCCGCCGCGGAGGCGGCGTACATCTCGGTCTTGATCCGCTTGATGAACCCGGCCGTCCTCCCGGCCATGAAGTCGCAGAAGTCGTCGACGATGGCGCGATGGTCCTCGGCGCTGATCTGGCCGACGCAGGGGGCGCTGCACTTGCCGATGTACCCCAGCAGGCAGGGGCGGCCGATCTGCCCGGACCGCTTGAAGACTCCGTTGGTGCAGCTGCGCATCGGGAAGACCCGCAGCAGCTGGTCGACGGTCTCGCGGATCGCCCAGGCGTGGGAGTAGGGCCCGAAGTAGCGGGAGCCGCGCTTCTTCGCGCCGCGTCCGACCATCACCCGCGGGAACTCGTCACCGATCGTCACGGCCAACCAGGGGTAGGACTTGTCGTCGCGGTACTTCACGTTGAAGCGCGGGTCGAACTCCTTGATCCAGGAGTACTCGAGCTGCAGCGCCTCGACCTCGGTCTTCACGACCGTCCACTCGACACTCGCCGCCGACGTGACCATCGAGGCGGTCCGAGGGTGCAGGTTCCCGATGTCCTGGAAGTACGACGACAGCCGGGCGCGCAGGCTCTTCGCCTTGCCGACGTAGATCACCCGGCCGCGGGGATCGCGGAACCGGTAGACCCCCGGTTGGGTCGGGATCTCCCCCGCCTTCGGGCGGTAGGAGGCCGGATTGGTCACGCTCCCAACCCTACGGGCGGGGGCCGACACCGAGGACTCAGGCCAGGGTGATCTCGCCGCCCTTGACGTCGATCTTCTTCTCCGACAGCGGCGCGGTGGCCGGGCCCTGGACGACCGAGCCGTCCTCGATCGAGAACTTGCTGCCGTGGCAGCCGCAGTCGATGGTCTCGGTGACGGCGCTGACCTGGCAGCCCTGGTGGGTGCAGGTGGCGCCGAAGCACTTGAAGTCGCCCTCGCTCGGCTGGGTGACCACGACGTTCTGGTCGGCGTAGATCGTCCCACTCCCGACGGCGACGCCGCTGGTCGCTCCGAGGGTGGAGGATCCGCCCGACCCGCCGTCGCCCGAGCCGCCCGAGCCGCCGTCCGTCGAGCTGCCGCCGCCACAGGCCGCGAGCAGGGGGACGCCGAGGCCGACTCCGGCAGCACCGGCGAGAGCGTGGCGTCGGGTGAGGGCGCGGTCGGTCATGGCGGGCTCCGTTTCGGTCGGCTGGGGTCGTAGGACGCGAGACTAGGCCTCGCGGATGAGACGACCCTAAGAGCGGATCACGCCTTCTTCCTCGTGGTGCGCTTGGCCGCCGTCTTCTTGGCCGCCGTCTTCTTCGCCGCCGTCTTCTTCGCCGCCGTCTTCTTGGCTGCAGCCTTCTTGGCCGGGGTGGTCTTCTTCGTCGCCGACGCCGTCTGGGTCGCCTTGCGCGGCTTGGCCGCCGCGACCGCCCGTCCGGAGAGGATCGGCTTGAGGAACTGGCCGGTGAAGCTCTCGGCGCAGTCCGCCACCTGCTCGGGCGTGCCCTCGGCCACCACCAGCCCGCCCCGGGAGCCGCCTTGCGGACCCATGTCGATCAGCCAGTCGGCGGTCTTGATCACGTCGAGGTTGTGCTCGATCACCAGGACGGTGTTGCCCTTGTCGACCAGGCTGTGCAGGACGCCGAGCAGCTTGCGGATGTCCTCGAAGTGCAGACCGGTCGTCGGCTCGTCCAGGACGTAGACGGTGCGGCCGGTGGACCGCTTCTGCAGCTCGCTGGCCAGCTTGACGCGTTGCGCCTCGCCGCCGGACAGCGTGGTGGCCGGCTGGCCGAGCCGGACGTACCCGAGCCCGACCTCGACCAGCGTCTTCATGTGCCGGGCGATCGGCGGGACGGCGGCGAAGAAGTCCGCGGCCTCCTCGATCGGCATGTCCAGCACCTCGGCGATGGTCTTGCCCTTGTAGTGCACCTCGAGCGTCTCGCGGTTGTACCGGGCGCCGTGGCAGACCTCGCACGGCACGTAGACGTCCGGCAGGAAGTTCATCTCGATCTTGATCGTGCCGTCACCGGAGCACGCCTCGCAGCGGCCGCCCTTGACGTTGAACGAGAAGCGGCCCTGGAGGTAACCGCGCATCTTCGCCTCGGGGGTCGAGGCGAACAGCTTGCGCACGTGGTCGAAGACGCCGGTGTACGTCGCCGGGTTGGACCGCGGGGTGCGCCCGATCGGCGACTGGTCGACGTGGATCACCTTGTCCACGTGCTCGAGGCCGGTGATCTTCTGGTGCCGCCCCGGCACCGCCCGGGCGTTGTAGATCTGCTTGGCCAGCGCGGTGTACAGGATGCCGTTGACCAGGGTCGACTTGCCGGACCCGGAGACACCGGTGACCGCGCAGAAGACGCCGAGCGGGAAGTGGACGTCGAGGTCCTGCAGGTTGTGCTCGCGCGCGCCGTGGACGACGAGCTCGCGGCCCTTCGTGCGTGGGCGGCGTACGGCGGGGAGGGCGATCTCGCGGCGTCCGGAGAGGTACTGACCGGTCATCGAGTCGGGGTGGTTGTACAGCCCCTCCACCGTGCCGGAGTGGACCACCTGGCCGCCGTGCTCGCCGGCGCCGGGGCCGATGTCGACGACCCAGTCGGCGGTGCGGATGGTGTCCTCGTCGTGCTCGACCACGATCAGGGTGTTGCCGAGGTCCTTGAGCCGCACCAACGTCTCGATCAGGCGCTGGTTGTCGCGCTGGTGGAGGCCGATCGACGGCTCGTCGAGGACGTAGAGGACCCCGACCAGGCCGGCGCCGATCTGGGTCGCGAGCCGGATCCGCTGGGCCTCGCCGCCGGACAAGGAGCCCGAGGGCCGGTCCAGCGAGAGGTAGTCGAGACCGACGTCCAGCAGGAAGTTGAGCCGCTCGAGGATCTCCTTGAGCACCCGCTCGCCGATCTGCCGCTCGCGCGGGGTCAGGTCGAGGCCGCGCAGGAACTCCGCGGTCTCGTTGATCGGCAGGTGGCACACCGCCGCGATGCTCTGGCCGCCCAGCGTCACCGCCATCGACACGGGCTTGAGCCGCGAGCCCTGGCAGGCCGGGCACGGCACCTCGCGCATGAAGCCCTCGAACCGCTCGCGGCTGGTGTCGGACTCCGCCTCGCGGTGGCGACGCTCGACGTAGGACTGCACACCCTCGAACTGCGCGAAGTAGGAACGCTCGCGGCCGTAGCGGTTGCGCGTGACCACGTGCACCTTGCTCGGGTGACCGAACAGCAGGGACTTCTGCCCCTTCGCCGAGATGTCCTCCCACGGGGTGTCGAGGTCGAAGCCGAGCTCCGACCCCAGCGCCTCCATCAGCCGGGAGAAGTAGTCGGCGACGTGCGCCTGGCTCCACGGCTGGATCGCGCCCTCGCCCAGGGTTGCGGTCGGGTCGGGGACGACCAGCTCGGGGTCGACCTCCATCCGGGTGCCGAGGCCGTGGCACTGCGGGCAGGCACCGAACGGGGAGTTGAAGGAGAACGACCGCGGCTCGAGCTCGTCGGTGTCGATCGAGTGATCGTTGGGGCACGACATCTTCTCGGAGAACCGCAGCTCGCGCTCCGGGTTCTTCGCACGCCCCAGATTCGGCGGAGCGTCGACGAAGTCGAAGAGCACGAGACCGCCGGCGAGGTTGAGCGCGGTCTCGACCGAGTCGGTCAGCCGGCGCTTGCTCGACTCCTTGACCGCGAGCCGGTCGACCACGACCTCGATCGTGTGCTTCTTCTGCTTGTCCAGCTTGGGTGGGTCGTCGAGCTGGTGGGTCTCACCGTCGACCCTGGCCCGGGAGAAGCCCTGCGTCTGCAGCTGGCGGAACAGCTCGAGGTACTCCCCCTTGCGGCCCCGGATCACCGGAGCCAGCACCTGGAAGCGCGCCCCTTCCTCCAGCGCCAGCACGCGGTCGACGATCTGCTGGGGGGTCTGCCGCTCGATCGGCGAGCCGCAGACCGGGCAGTGCGGGTGGCCGATCCGCGCGTAGAGCAGCCGGAGGTAGTCGTAGACCTCGGTGATGGTGCCGACCGTGGAACGGGGGTTCTTCGACGTGGACTTCTGGTCGATCGAGACCGCCGGCGACAGCCCCTCGATGAAGTCGACGTCCGGCTTGTCCATCTGCCCGAGGAATTGCCGCGCGTACGCCGACAGGGACTCGACGTAGCGACGTTGCCCCTCGGCGAAGATCGTGTCGAACGCCAGGCTCGACTTCCCGGACCCCGACAGGCCCGTGAAGACGATGAGCGAATCGCGCGGAAGGTCGATCGAGACGTCCTTCAGGTTGTGCTCCCGCGCACCCCGGATGATCAGCTGGTCGGCCACGCACCAACACTCTCACGCGGCGGTGACAGGTTCTGCGGGCCGTCCGAGGCCCTCGCCCGGTCGGGTGAGTGGGACATGATGGGTCCATGGACGACAAGACCGCCACCGTGGTCACCGCGCTGGCCGATGCCACGAACCGGCTGATCCGGACCGTGGACGGCATGACCGACGAGCAGTACGCCGAGCGGTCGCTGCTGCCGGGCTGGACGCGGGCGCACGTCGTGGCGCACCTCGCGCTCAACGCCGAGGGTCTCGGCGGGGCTGTGCACGGCGTCACCCTCGGAGAGCCCACCCCGATGTACGCCTCGAACGAGGCCCGGGACGCCGACATCGAGGAGGTCGCCGCACTCCCACCGGGTCAGCTGCGGGACCGCCTCCTCGCCAGCGCCGGGCTGTTCGCCGACGCGGTCGCGCACCTGTCCGAGGACGGCTGGGCGGGCGAGATCGAGCGGGTGCCCGGGGGGATGCGCCTCAAGGTCTCCTCCATCCCGGCCCGTCGCCGTACCGAGGTCGAGATCCACCACGCCGACCTGGGCCTCGCCTACACCGCGGCCGACTGGCCCGGCGACTTCTGCGCCGCGTTCATCCCTGTCATGGCGGCCCGCCTGGCGGACCGGGACGAGGGCTTCACGGTGCTCGCCACCGACCTCGACCGGTCGTGGGACGTCGCGGGCGGCGGCCAAGAGATCTTAGGCACGGGCGGCGACCTCGGCTGGTGGCTCAGCGGTCGCGGAGGCCAGGACCGCCTGAGCGGCGACGTGCCCGAGATCGGGGAGTGGTGACGTGAGCACGACGTACGACGGCAAGGTGACGCCCGGCGATGGCTCCCAGACGTTCCTCGTCGACTGCCTCGAGGTCTCGAAGGTCGCGGTGGACCCGAAGATGTCGAACAACTGCTACCTGCTGCGGTGCACCGAGACCGACGAGCAGGTCCTCGTCGACGCCGCCGCCGAGCCGGACACCCTCCGGGAGCTGATCGGCGACGGCGGTCTCACGGCGATCGTCACGACGCACCAGCACTGGGACCACCACCGCGCCCTGCACGAGCTGGTCCGCGAGACCGGCGCGACGACCGTCGCCGGGGCGCCGGACGCGGACGACATCACCGAGCAGACCGGCTGCCCCATCGACCGCGAGGTCGGCGACGGCGACTCAGTGAGCTTCGGCGCGTGCACGCTGTCGGTGATCGCGGTCGCCGGGCACACCCCCGGCTCGATCTGCCTCTACTACGACGGGGGCGACGGCAAGCGGCACCTCTTCACCGGCGACTCGCTGTTCCCCGGCGGTGTCGGCGCGACCTTCGGCGACGACGAGGCCTTCGAGCAGCTCATCGACGAGGTCTCGACCAAGATCTTCGGCGCACTGCCCGACGACGTGGTCCTCCACCCCGGGCACGGCGACGACGGGCTGCTCGGTCACGAGCGTCCGCACCTCGAGGAGTGGCGCGAGCGGGGCTGGTGATCCGCCACCGAGGTGCCAGCCACCTCGGTACCTCCGGCCATCCTCCCGGCACCTCAGGCTGAGGACGCGGCGCCCTCCGCTGGCCGAGCCTCGGACCATGACGATCCTGCTCTCGGACCCGAGGGTCCACGCGGTGCCGGTCCGCGACACCGGCGAACCCCTGGTCCGGCTGCCCGAGGCGATCTCGCCCACGCGAGCCCTCGTACGACGCAGCCTGGCCACCCGCCTCCGCAACGCGGCCGCCCACCTGCCCGCCGGCATCGGCCTCCTCGTCGTCGAGGGCCACCGCTCGCCGGTCGACCAGCAGCGGATCCTGGACACGTACGAGGCCCAGGTCCGCACCGCCCACCCGGACTCGGACGAGCAAGAGATCGCCCGTCTGACGAGCCGCTTCGTCAGCCCGCTGGCCGTCGCGCCGCACGTGGCGGGCGCGGCGGTCGACCTCACGCTCGTGGACGTGTGCGGCGAACCCCTCGACCTGGGGACGCAGATCGACGCGACACCGGAGGAGAGCGACGGCCGTTGCTGGTTCGCCGCGGACGGGATCGGCGCCGACGCCCGGGCACACCGGCAGCTGCTCGCGCGGGTGCTCGGGAACCAGGGCCTGGTCAACTACCCGACGGAGTGGTGGCACTGGAGCTTCGGCGACCGGTACTGGGCCCTCATGACCGGCGCCGCGGCCGCGCTCTACGGTTCCGTCGACCGACAGGCGCGTGCGGCATGAGTGGCCCCCTGGCCGCCATCGACCTCTCGGCCGTGGCTGACAACGTCCGCACCATCAAGGCGCGCACACCCGGCGCGCTCATGGCGGTGGTCAAGGCCGACGGCTTCGGTCACGGCGCCGCCGACGTGGCCCGGGCCGCGTTGGGCGCCGGCGCCTCCTGGCTCGGCGTGACCAGCATCGAGGAGGCCGCCGACCTGCGGGCCCGCGGGCTGCACGCGCCCGTCCTTTCGTGGCTCAACGCCGTCGACGCCGACTTCGGGCTCGCCATCGCCGACCGCGTCGACCTCGGCGTACCCAGCCGCGACCACCTCGCTGCCGTCCTCCGCGCCGGCCTCGGCGCCCGCATCCACCTCCACCTCGACACCGGCATGGCCCGCGACGGCGCCGCGCCTCAGGAGTGGGCGTCCCTGTGCCGGGCGGCCCGCCGCGCCGAGCAGGCCGGCCAGCTCCGGGTGGTCGGAGTCATGGGCCACCTCGGGTGCGCCGACGACCCGGCCGACCCGGACAACACGACGGCTCGGACGCGGTTCGCCTGGGCGGTCCAGCAGGCACGCGCGGTCGGCCTCCGACCACCTCTGCGACACCTGGCAGCCACCGCCGCCACGCTGACCGACCCCCTCAGCCACCACAACCTCAGTCGCATCGGTGCCGGACTCGTCGGCATCGACCCCTCGGGCACCACGGACCTCCGCCCCGCCATGACGCTGACCGCACCGGTGGTGAGCGTCCGGCGGGTCCGCGCCGGCACGACCGTCGGCTACGGACACAGCCACGTCACCGACCGCGCGACGACGCTCGCGCTGCTCGGGATCGGGTACGCCGACGGGCTCCCCCGCGCCACCAGCGGCCTGGCCCAGGTCCAGCTGCGTGGTCGCCGGGTGCCGGTGGTCGGGCGCATCTCGATGGACCAGACGGTCGTGGACGTCGGGGACGGCCTCGCGGCCGCCGGCGACCTCGCCACCATCATCGGGCCGGGCGGTCGGGGCGAGCCGACCACGAAGGAGTGGGCGGCCTGGGCCGGCACCATCGAGCACGAGATCGTCACCGGCATCGGGGCCCGGGTGCGCCGTCAGCCGACGGGGAGCGCGGCATGAGCCGGACCACCGTCGCCGTGATCGGCGGCGGCGCCAACTGCGAGCACGAGGTCTCCCTCGCCTCGGCGGCGTCGGTCGCCGCGGCTCTGGACGGCCGCTACGACCTCGTTCGCCTCACGATCGATCGCCGGGGCGAGTGGCGGGACCGGGGCGACCGGCCGATCGGGCTCAACGGCGCGCTCTTCGCCCTCCGCGGCTGCGACGTCGTGGTTCCCGCGGTCCACGGGCCGCACGGCGAGGACGGCACGCTCGCTGCGCTCTGCGACCTGGCTCGGCTGCCCTACGTGGGCTCCGGTGTCGGCGCGGGCGCCCTGGCCATGGACAAGTGGGCGACCAAGCTGGTGGCCGAGGCGGTCGGCGTCCGGACGGCCCCGGGGGTCCTGCTGACGCGGGCCACCGCCGCGGCGTACCGGTGGAGCCACCCGGTCGTCGTGAAGCCGGTCGCCGCCGGCTCCAGCCACGGCGTGACGCTGGTGACCCGAGCCGCCGAGCTCGACGGCGCCCTGCGGACGGCGTTCGCCCTCGACGGCCGCGTCCTGGTCGAGGACCTCGTCGTCGGCCGCGAGATCGACGTCGCGGTCGTACGGCGCCCCGACGGCAGTCACCTGGTCAGCCCGTCGCTGGAGATCCTGGGCGACGGCCTGTTCGACACCGAGACCAAGTACGGCGGCGGCGCGCGCTTCGAGGTCCCGGCCGACCTGGCCGCCTGGCCGGCCCGTGAGCTCGAGCGCGCCGCCGTGGCGGTCTTCGAGGCGCTGGGCTGTCGCGGGCTCGCCCGCGTCGACTTCTTCCTCACCGACACCGGGTGGGTCCTCAACGAGGTGAACACCATGCCCGGGTTCACGGCCGAGTCGCAGGTCCCACGGATGTTCGCGGCCGCCGGCCTGGCCTATCCCGACCTCCTCGACCTGCTGATCGGTGACGTCCTGGATGCCCGGCGGGCGCGGCCGGACGTGGTTCGATTCAGTGCATGAAGGTCCGGGCATGAGGGACAAGGTGGGCGCGTGGTGGCCCGAGGCGACCGTCGCCCTGGCGATCGTGGTGATCGGCCTGCTGGAGAGCCCCGAGGTCGGGACCTACACCTCACGCGACCTCTGGGTGTACGTCGTCGTCCTGGCGTTCGCCGCCGCCGCGCTGCTCAGCCGCAAGGCTCCGGGGGTCGCGCTGGCGATCGTGTGGGTCACCTGCGCCTTCCAGCTCGGCAACTCCCTCCCGCTCATGCTCACCCAGGCGTCCGTCGCCGTGGTCGCCTTCGGCTGCGCCCGCTGGGGCAGCCCGGTCGTCGTCGCGGTGAGCGGAGCCTCGATCCCGGCCGCCGCCCTCTGCGCCCTCCTCGGGACCCGGTTCGACACCTACATCCACATCCTCAGCTCCTTCGGCACTCCCCAGCTCCTGCACAGCATCTACGACGCCAGCTCGTCGTACCTGGTGGTCGCTGGGTTCGCCGGGTTCGCCTGCCTCGTCGTGCCCTGGCTTCTCGGGCTGCTGCTCCGCTCCCTCGCCCGCACCGAGGAGTCCCGGGCCTCCCAGGTCGCCGCCGAGGAGGACGCCGAGGCGGCCCAGCGCGAGAGCGAGCAGCTGCGTGAGATCGCCCGGCTGCGGGAGGACCAGGCGCGGTTCGCGCGCGACGTCCACGACGTCGTCGGTCACTCTCTGGCGGTGATCCTCGCGCAGGCGGAGTCGGCGCAGTACCTCGAGGAGCCCGAGCGACTCAAGACCACCCTGGCGACGATCGCCGGGTCGGCGCGCACCTCGCTCAGGGACGTGCGGGCGGTGCTCGTGGCCGGCAAGGAGGACGCGCCGCAGGGTGGCCTGGACGAGCTGATCGCCGGCGTACGCTCCAGCGGCCACGAGGTCGTCTCGAGCGAGGTGGGGACACCGCAGCCGCTGGCGCCCGAGCTCGAGGTGGTCGCCTACCGTGTGCTCCAGGAGATGCTGACCAACGCGATCCGGCACGGCTCGCGCGACGAGCCGGTCTTCGTCGAGCGGCACTGGCCCGACGGCAGCTGGGAGGGAGAGCTCCGGATGGAGGTCCGCAACGTCGTCGCCGACGGCGAGTCGGCCGACGCCGGTCAGGGCCTGGACGGCATGCGCCGTCGGCTGGAGTCCGTGGGCGGGCGGCTCGACGTACGCCGTCGTGACGAGCCGACCGGCGCCACCTTCACCACCACCGCCTGGGTGCCGGTCCGGTCGGTGGCCGAGAGACGGCCGAACCCGTGACCGATCCCATCCGGGTGCTGCTCGTCGACGACCAGGAGCTGTTCCGCGAGGGCGTCAAGGTGATCGTCGACGCCCAGGACGGCATGGAGGTCGTCGGCTCCGCGGGCGACGGCCACGAGGCACTGCGCCTGGCCGACGAGCTCGAGCCGGACGTCGTCCTCATGGACATCCGGATGCCGGACCTGGACGGCGTCGAGGCGACGCGGCGGATCTTCGCGCCCGAGCGGGCCGCCGGGCGGACCGCTCCCCTGCGGGTGATCGTCCTGACGACGTTCAACCTCGACGACCGGGCCGCCACCGCCATCCGGCACGGCGCGAGCGGGTTCCTGCTCAAGGACACGACCCCGCGGCAGCTGGCGGACGCGATCCGCACCGTGCACGCCGGCAACGCGGTGCTCGCGCCGGACGACCTGAGCACGTTGATGTCGGGGCAGTTCACGCGCAGCACGACGATCCCGGAGACCTTCTCCACGCTGACCGACAAGGAGGCCGAGGTCTTCTCGGCGGTCGCGCGCGGGCTGTCGAACGCCGAGATCGCCGCTCTGGTGTTCGCCAGCGAGTCGACCGTGAAGACGCACGTCGGCTCGATCCTGCGCAAGCTCGGGCTTCGTGACCGCGTGCAGATCGTGGTCTTCGCCCACGAGCACGGGCTCGCGGGCTAGGCGGGAAGCCCTGGAACGTCTCGGGCCAGTGCACGACCTGGTGCCGGTCGGGTGCTCGGCGGCGTGATCGCGCAGACTCTCCCACGAAGGAGCCTCGAACCCCGTGGCGATCTCCACACCCGCGTGGCTGCGCCCCTAGACTCCCCGGCATGTCCGGGGGAATCATCGTCGTCTTCATCGGTGCGTTCATCGCACTCGTCATCGTGCTGATCGTGGTCGGCGTCATCCAGGCCAAGAAGCGCCGCGAGGCCTTCGGGATGCTGGCCGGCCAGCGCGGCTGGACCTACGTCGAGCGCGACGACCAGTGGACCGAGGTCTTCGACGGGTCGCCGTTCGGGCTGGGCCACAACCGGAGGGCCGGGAACGTGCTCTCCGGCCAGTACGACGGTCGCCCGTTCATCGCCTTCGACTACGTCTACCACACCACCGAGACGAGCACCGACAGCGAAGGCCACACGACGACCCGCGAGGTCTCGCACAACTTCGGCGTCGTCGGCCTCGACATGGTCGGACAGCTGGGGAACCGTCCGTTCCCGTCGCTCACCGTCACTCCGGAGGGCGTCTTCGGCCGGATGATCGGCCGGCTCACGAACAAGGACATCGAGCTGGAGTCCGAGGACTTCAACCGAGCCTTCACCGTGACCAGCGAGGAGCGGAAGTTCGCCTCCGACGTCCTGCACCCACGGATGATGGAGTACCTCCTGCAACGGCCGAAGGCGCAGTTCCGCGTCGACCGGCGCTGGATCCTCAACGTGGAGACGGGCTCGCCGAAGGTCGAGGAGATCGAGCCGCGGCTGCAGTACCTCGACGGGATCGTCGACCAGGTGCCGGCGTTCGTCTGGCAGGAGTACGGCGAGGTGAAGCCATGATGGTCGTCGTCCTGGTCGTCGTCGGCCTCCTCCTGCTGCTCGGCCTCTCCCTCATGGTCATGTACAACCGGTTCGTCCGGCAGCGCACCCTGGTGGAGGAGTCCTGGGGTCAGACCGACGTCGAGCTGACCCGCCGGCACGAGCTGATCCCCAATCTCGTCGCGACGGTCAAGGGGTACGCCGAGCACGAGCGGTCGGTCCTCGAGGCGCTCGCCCAGGCCCGCGAGCAGGCACAGGCGCACAAGAGCGAGGACCCGAAGGCCCGCGAGGGCTACGAGGAACAGGTCGGGCGCGCGCTGGCGACGGTGATGGCGCGGTCCGAGGCGTACCCGGACCTCAAGGCGAGCGCGAACTTCCTGCAGCTGCAGGCCGAGCTCACCAACACCGAGGACCGGATCGCGGCGGCGCGGCGCTTCTACAACGGCAACGTCCGCGCCTACAACACCCGCTGCTCGACGTTCCCGTCCAACGTCATCGCGGGGATGTTCCACTTCGAGCCGCGGGAGTTCTTCGAGCTCACCGACCCAGCGGCCCGCGTCGCGCCCGGCGTCGACCTGGCCTGAGCCGCCTCCCCGCGTCCGCCGACCAGGACCTCCCAGCCGTCAGAGCCGCGACGGCGGCGGTGGCCTCCTCGCCTCCACGAGAGTGTCCACCCGGATCTGGTGACTTGTCGGTGGGGACGCATGGTGCCCCCTAGGCTCGGCCCATGAACCTTGGACGACTGACGACGCCCCAGCGAATCTCGGCGGCGGCCATCCTCGTGGTCGCTCTTGCGGCCTTCCTCCCCTGGGCCTCGTTGTTCGGCCTCTCGGTCAGCGGCATGGACGGGGACGGTGTCATCACGCTGATCCTTGCCGTCGCAGGAGGCATCATCCTCGCGCTGACCTCGGGCCTCACGGGCAAGGAGCCCACGGCGGGCAGATGGCCCGAGATCACCCTCGTCGTGCTGGCAGCGCTGGTGGCGCTCGTGGCCCTCATCGACATGAGCGGCCTCGCCGCCATCGGCCTGTACCTGACCCTGCTTGCCGGAATCGCCTGGGTGGTCGGCGCCGTGTGGCAGCTGGGCCTCTCCAGGCAGGCGTCGTCGACGGCCTCTGCTCCGGTGGCCGAGGACTGATCAGGATCTGGCCGAGCGCGGACGCTGCGCCGCTCGGGTTCGGCTGCCCGGGAAACCGCTCTGACCAGCCAAAACTGTCAGTGGTGGCTGCTTGAATTGACGCATGCTCGGGAGCTCGGAACTGGACGCGATGACGGAGGACGACGTCCTCCAGCTCGCTGACGAGTGCGCCGAGACGGCCCGCCGGGCCGAGGTCGGGCTGCTCCGCGCGGCGTACCAGTGGGCCGTGCTCCACCACCCCGACCGCCTCGATCCGCACGAGGCCGATCGGCCCGGTCGGGAGCGCGCCAAGCAGCTCGGCGGGCCGGGCGTCGCGCCGGTGACGGAGTTCGCCGCTGCCGAGCTCGGTGCCCGCATCGGCCGCTCGCCGTACGCCGCGGGGCGGCTGATCGCGGACGCACAGGACCTGCACCACCGCTTCCCGGAGCTCTGGGCTCGCGTCCAGGCCGGCGAGGTCCGAGCCTCCTATGCCCGCCACGTGACGAAGGCGTGCCGGGAGCTGTCCGTCGCGGAGGCCGCGTACGTCGACAGCCAGGTCGCCGAGTCCGCAGACGGGCGGATCACCTGGTCCCGGTTCGAGCATCTGGTCACCGGTGCGATCGCCGCTGCCGCACCCGCGCTCGCGCGCGAGCACGAGGTGCGAGCCTCCCAGGCCACCTTCGCCAAGCGGCTGCGCGGCGAGGCGCACGGCATGGGGTCGTTCCTGATCCGTGCGGACCTCGCGACGATCGAGCAGATCGACGCGGCGGTCACCGCGCTCGCGGGTGAATTGACCACGACCATGCCGGAGGCAGACGCGGACGAACGCCGGGTCCGCGCCGTGCTCCTGATGGCGAACCCCGGCTCCGACGTGACCACTCCTCTCCCCGACCTGCTGCCTCGGGTCCAGCTCTTCGTCCACGCCTACTCCGGACCGAGCACCGTCCTCTCCGACGGAGTGCCGGCCGGCGGCATCACCCGCGTCGAGGGCCACGGCCCGGTGACCGAGTCCTGGATCCGTCGGGTGCTCGGGCCCTCCGCTCGAGTCATCGTCCAGCCGGTCATCGATCTCTCGGCCCAGTCGCCGGTCGATGCCTACGAGATACCCGACCGACATAGACAGGCCGTGCATCTGATGACGCCGGCCGACACGTTCCCCTTCGCCACCTGCACGTCCCGACGGATGCAGGTCGACCACACCGTTCCCTACGACCAGGGCGGCGAGTCAGCGGTGGGCAACTACGGGCCGATGACCGTGAGCCACCACCGGATCAAGACCCACGGTCGCTGGCAGGTGGAGCAACCCTTCCCAGGCATCTACGTCTGGCGTGATCCGCACGGCGCGTTCTACCTGGTGGACCACACCGGCACGCGACGGCTGCGGTCACCCGAGATCGGCGAGCCGTCACCCGCCGAACTGACGTTTCGGATGCACGAGGTCCAGCTCACCCTCGCCGCCTGAGCGATGGCGGCCGGCGGGTCCAGCGCACGCTGTGCCGCGTGACTGGGTGGTCAGCGAGGCGCCTCGTCACAGCTGTGCTCGACTAGCCGACCGTCGACCTGGCTTGCGCATTGATTCCACGCTGGGTGAAGGGCCCAGGCAGCCGCGAGGCCGGCCACGGCGAGGGCGATGAGCGCCGCCACCGCGACTGCGATCTTGACCGGAACGGAAGCTTGCACAGAAGGTCAACGGTGAGGTGCCCACCGGGTCACGGCGCGCTCGCTCATCGGGCTGGCCGTACAAGCCCTCGACGACCTGCCGGACCCGCAGACCGTACGGATGGTTGGATCGGACGCATGGCCAACTCGCTGCTCTCGCCCTCCACGCTGCCCTACGAGCTCCCGGACTTCGCCCACCTGAGCGACGCGGACTTCCGCGAGGCGATCGAGGTCGGGATGGCCGAGCAGCTCGAGGAGCTGGACGCGGTCGCCACGAACACCGAGCCGGCGACGGTCGAGAACGTCCTGCACGCCTGGGAGCGAACGGGTGCCACCCTGACCCGCGCGCTCAGCGCGTTCTTCGTGTCGAAGGCCGCGGACACCAACCCCGAGCGGGACGCCATCGAGGCCGACATGGCCCCGAAGCTGGCGGCCCACACCGACGCGATCCTGCTGGACCGGCGCCTCTACGACCGGCTGTCCGAGCTCGACGTCCGTCGCAAGTCCGGCGAGGTCGAGCTCGACGAGCAGGACGAGTTCTGCCTGGAGCGAGAGGCTGCGGGAGTACGAGCGTGGGGGCATCCACCTCGACGACGCGGCGCAGGCCCGGCTCCGTGAGCTCAACGGGCGGCTGGCGACGCTCTCCACCAGCTTCGACACGCTGCTCACCGCCGGACGCAACGCGGCGGCCGTCCACGTCACCGACGAGACGCATCTCGACGGGCTCAGCGACGGCGACAAGGCGGGCGCGGCCGAGGCGGCGCGCGCCGCCGGGCTCGAGGGTTGGCTCGTCGAGATCACCAACACCACCCAGCAGCCGCCGGTCTCGGTCCTGCACCACCGGCCCACCCGGCAGCGCGTGTTCGAGGCCTCGCTGGCGCGCGGCGTCGGCGGCGAGCACGACACCCGGGATGTCCTGCTCGACATCGTGCGCGTCAGCGGCGAGCGCGCACGGCTGCTCGGCTTCGCGCACCACGCGGCGTACGCCGCCGAGGACGGATGCGCCGGCAGCACCGAGGCGGTCAACGACATCCTCAGCCGGCTCGGGCCCGCGACCTACGACCTCATGCGCGTCCAGGCGGAGGGCTGGCAGCAGCGGCTGGAGCAGACCGAGCCCGGCGCGACCCTCGAGCCCTGGGACGTCACCTATCTCGCCGAGCTGATCAGCGCCGAGCAGAAGTCGCTCGACGGGGCCGCCCTGCGTCCCTACCTGGAGTTCGACCGCGTCCTCGAGGACGGCGTCTTCGCCGCCGCGGGCGAGCTCTACGGCCTCACCTTCCACCGCCGCGAGGACCTCGTCGGCTACACCGCCGAGGCGCGCGTGTACGAGGTGCGCGAGGCGGACGGGACGGTGCTCGGCGCGGCCGTGCTCGACCCGTACACGCGCAGCACGAAGCAGGGCGGCGCCTGGATGACGGCGATCGTCGACCAGAACGAGCTGCTCGGACAGTCCCCCGTCGTCTCCAACACCTGCAACTTCAACCCGCCGGTGAGCGGCGCCCCGAGCCTGCTGTCGTGGGACAACGTCATCACCCTCTTCCACGAGTTCGGTCACGACCTGCACGGCCTGCTCTCGAAGGTCCGCTACCCCTCGCGCTCGGGCACGAGCGTCTCGCGCGACTTCGTGGAGTTCCCCAGCCAGGTCAACGAGATCTGGGCCTACGAGCTGATCGACCGCTACGCCCGCCACCACGAGACCGGCGAGCCGATGCCGGCCGAGTGGGTCGAGACCCTGCGCGGCGGCAACAAGGAGGCGTTCAAGTACGCCGAGCTGCTGTCCGCCATGATCCTCGACCAGGCGTGGTACCAGGCTCCGCCTGACCTCCTGCCGAGCGATGCGGACGGCGTCGAGGCGTTCGAGGCCGAGGCGCTGGCCCGCGGTGGCGTGGACCTCGCACTGGTCCCGCCGCGCTACCGGTCGACGTACTTCTCGCACGCCTTCGGCGCCGGCTACTCGGCGCGCTACTACTCCTACCTGTGGTCGGAGATCTTCGACGCCGACACCGTGGCGTGGTTCCGGGACAACGGCGGGCTCACGCGGGAGAACGGACAGCGATTCCGCGAGCGCCTGCTCGGTCGCGGCGGCTCGATCGAGTCGACCGAGGCCTACCGGCAGTTCCGCGGGGCCGACCCAGACCTCGGCCACCTGCTGCGGCGCATCGGAGTCTGACCGGGCCGAGCGAGGGACACGTCACCGCTACCCACCTCCCCTCTTGCGTCGAAACGGCGGCCGCGGCTTACAGTGACGGGGCTCACGCTCGTGGGCATCCGTCATCGGGAGGAATTTCCTTGCTCAGCATCAAGCACCGGCGCTCGACGGTGGCTCTCACCGCTGCGCTCGTCGCTGGAGCGACCGCCTTGACCGGCGTGTCATCCACCGCGGCGTCCGCACCGACAGCCACGTCGCACCGCTCAGAGGCGCGCACCTCCGGTCAGTCCGAGGCTCGCGGCTACTACGACTCTCGGAACGCTGGTGGTTCGGCCGCCGTCGCCCGTGACCGCAAGGCCCAGTCCAAGGCGGCCGACCGGGCCGCCACCAGTCGCATCGCCACCGGCGTCGACGGCGCCTTGCTCGACATCGACCCCGGCACCGGTACGCCTCGCTTGATGGGCAAGCTCGACGGCTACCTGACCAAGCCGTCCGGCAAGTCCCCGCAGACGGTCGCGCTGAACTACGTCGCGAAGAACGCCCAGGCGCTCGGCCTGCGGAGCCGGGACCTGAACTACTTCCACTTCCGGGACGACTACACCGACATCCACGGCACCCACCACCTCTCCTGGAAGGAGAAGTTCCCGGGGTACGGGGTCCTCTTCGGCTACGGCCTCCAGGCCGCGGTGACCGAGGACGGCCGTCTGTTGATGATCGGCGGAGCGCCGGTCCCGAGCTCGCTCCTCACCAGGTCCGCAGCCGCTCCCCAGGCGATCACCAGCTCCGGCGCGGCCATCTCGGCCTCTCGTCGGGCCGGCGGCGAGAGCCGGACCGCGCCGGGCGCGAACGACACCGCCGAGCGGGTCACCTTCTTCTCCCGTGGTCACCTGTACCACGCCTGGCAGACCATCACGATGTCGGCGGACCAGCCGGCGCTGACCGTGCAGGACGCTGCCACCGGCAAGCTGCTGTTCCGTCGCCCGCTGGGCCAGAACGAGAGCTCCGAGGCGCCCGCGGTCGCCCGGAAGGCGAAGCCGGCCACCGGCCTGGCGTTCGTCGGCTTCGCCGACGAGGCCCCCAAGAGCTTCAACTTCTCCGCTCGCGGATGGCTGAGCAAGACCGCGACGAAGCTCAAGGGGAACAACGCGCACGCCTACTCGGACACCAACGACGACAGCAGGCCGCAGCGGCGGGAAGAGGTCGGCCCGAAGAAGGGTCACCGCTGGAACTACCGGATCAAGCCCTTCGACGTGGCGGGCATGGACTACTGCGGCAACCCCTACCCCTGCACCTGGGACCCCGACGAGCCCTACTCGTGGCGGACCAACCGCGAGCAGAACACCACGCAGGTCTTCTTCTTCGTCAACAACTGGCACGACTACCTCGAGCGGGGTCCGATCGGCTTCACCGAGGACGCCGGCAACTTCCAGGCGACGAACCACTCGGGCCAGGGCAAGGCCGGCGACGCGGTCAACACCAACACCCTGGACGGCGCCAACACCGGCACTGGACCTGACGCCGGCCTGCCCGACGGGCAGCACCTGGACAACGCCAACATGGACACCCCGCCGGACGGCCACGCGCCGACGATGCAGATGTACCTCCAGCACCAGCCCGGCACGCCGTACTCCGAGGACGGCGACCCGTTCCCGGCGAACAACACCGGCGACGAGTCCGACACGGTGTACCACGAGTACACCCACGGCCTGTCCAACCGCCTCGTGATCAGCCCGACCGGCGAGAGCTCTCTCGGCCCGGTCCAGGCCGGCGCGATGGGTGAGGCGTGGAGCGACTTCTACGCCACGTCGTACCTGGTCCGCCAGGGCATCCGCACCGACGGTCCGGGTGCCGACCTGTGGCTCGGCAACGGCGCCGACGGTCTCGGGCAGTCGCTGGTGCGCACCCAGCCGATCGACTGTGCCGTCGGGGACCCCTCCGAGGACTGCACGGGCGGCTCGACCGACCACACGGGCGGTTACACCTACGCCGACTACGGCAAGGTGATCGGCTCACCCGAGGTCCACGCCGACGGCGAGATCTGGGCCGAGACCCTGTGGGACCTCCGCAAGCAGATCGGGTACCAGAAGACCATGTCCCTGGTCACCCGGGCGATGGAGCTCTCGCCGTACGACCCGTCGATGCTGGACGAGCGCAACGCGATCCTCATGGCTGACACGGACGTGTACGGCGGCGCGAACCACGACGCCATCTGGCAGGTCTTCGCCCACCGCGGCATGGGCTACTACGCCGGTTCCATCGGCGGTGAGGATGCCGCTCCGGGCGCGTCGTTCGACACCCCGCCGGCGTCCGACGCCACCGGCACGATCACCGGCACGGTGACCGACTCGGTGACGCACGACCCGGTGGCGGGCGTGCCGGTGACCCTGGCCTTCCAGGGCGCCGACTCCGTCACCAACCCGACGGCCGTGACCGACGCCAACGGCGACTACAGCCTCGGCCCGGTGCCGGTGGGTCACTACAGCAAGCTCACCATCAACGGTGCCGGCTACGTGCCGATCACCACCGACGTGAACGTCACCAACGGTGGGGGGCACCAGAACTTCGCTGTGGATCGTGACTGGGCCGCCGCGTCCGGTGGCGCCAGCGTGGCCGACTTCAACGGGCCGGACTACTCGCCCGAATGCGGTCCCGAGGGTGCGATCGACCTGAGCCAGGCCAGCGGATGGGGCTCGACGACGGGCAACGACGACGGCGACCTCACCGACGTGTTCGTGCCCAAGCACATCACGATCCAGCTGCCCGAGGCGGTCGACATCGACCACTTCGGCATCGACCCGTCCGCCACCTGTGGCGACGGCGGCTCGGCCTCGACCGGTGACTACAAGATCGAGACCTCGCCGGACGGTTCGGACGGCAGCTGGACCGAGGCCGCCACCGGCACCTTCACCGCCGACGACCGTGGTCAGATCAACTCGGTCACCCCGTCGGCCGGTGCCACCGGCGTGCAGTTCGTGAAGTTCACGATCCTGGGCAACCAGACCCCGGACTTCTCGAACAACTGCCCCGATGGTGCCTACTCGGGCTGCCAGTACACCGACCTGACCGAGGTCGAGGTCCTGGGCGTCCCGGCCGGCTAGGCCGGCGCCACCTGATCACGGCCCCGCGGATCCGTCCGCGGGGCCGTGGTCATGGGCAGGGTCTAGGCGGCGGCGTGCTTGCGCGGACGCCCAGGTCCTCGTTTGCTGGCGACCACGGTTCCATCGACGACGATCTCGCCGCCCCAGACCCCCCAGGACTCAGCGCGGTCGAGTGCACCGGCGAGGCACCACCCCTGGACGGGGCACCCCTGACACAGCTGCTTGGCCAGCTCGAGCGCCTGCGGCCGGGGCGCGAAGAACAGCTCGGGTTCGCGCTGACAGGGATAGGACGTCACGGTCGTGCCTCCTCAGGTTCGTCGTGCACGACTCCAACCTGAGGGAATGAGGTACCTCAGCACATCGGGAGAATTCCCTAGTCTGTCCTCATGGACCCGGCAGACGAGGTGTCGGCAGCCGCCTGCACCCGAGCGACGTACGCCGTCCAGTCGTATCCGTCGTCGGGATGGTTGGAGTGCTCGGGCAGGTAGCCCGTCGCCCCGTCGATCATCTCGCGCAGGATGTCTGCGTGGCCCGCGTGGTGATGGAGCTCGGCGGCACAGTGCACGAGGATCCAGTGGAGCGTGACGGGGTTGCGGTCTTTCCACCACGTGACGTGACCCTCGGCGTCGAGGTCGAGCGAGTCGATGGTCTCAGCCGCCCAGGCCTGCACCCGCGCGTAGAGGTCGAGGATGTCCTGGCGCGACTCGGTGGGGAGGGCGTACAGGTCGTCGTGCGGATCGGCGTTCTCGTCGTCGTCCCACGGCGGAGGCTCGGGGAACGGCCGCCCGAAGGTCTCCCCGAAGTAGCCGGACTCGACCCACGCGCAGTGCTTCACCAGACCGAGCAGGCTGGTGCCGGTCGGCGTCATCGGCCGGCGGACGTCGTACTCGGAAAGACCGTCCAGCTTCCAGACCAAGGAGTCGCGGCCCTCCTGCAGGTAGGTGATGAGCGTGGCCTTGGGGTCGACCGCCACTGCTACTTCTCCGACGGCTGGTACTGCGTGAGCACGCAGAACTCGTTGCCCTCCGGGTCAGCGAGCACCGCCCAACCCTTGTCGCCGTCGCGCAGGTCGTTGACCAGCGCGGCGCCGAGTCCCACGATCCGCTCGATCTCCTCGTCCCGGGACCGGTCGGTGGGTCGCAGGCAGAGGTGCATGCGGTTCTTCACCGTCTTGGGCTCGGGCACCTTGAGGAAGAGCAGGTACCGGTCGTCGGGGCCGGAGAGTCCGCACTCCTCCTCACCGGGCTGCATGTTCCAGGAGTCGTCGACCACGAAGTCCTCGAGGACCTGGGCCCACCACATGGTCTGGGCGTAGGGATCGTGCGCGTCGATGCAGAAGTTGGATGCTCGAGAGGCCATGCGGCCCACCTTGCCAGGCGTCGTCGAGCGTGGCCATCGAGTATCCAATGGCTTCGACCGGGGTACGGCGTCCCTACTCCAGCGAGTCGACGAGCCGCTGCACCGAACGCAGGCTCGACTCCGCCAGAGGTGGTGCGGTCCGACGGTAGTACACCGCCCCGCTGATGTTCGGGGCCAGCGCGTAGCCACGGGCTCGGCGCCAGGCCGCCTCGTCCAGCCCGGTCTCCTCGAAGTAGAGCCGCTCGACGCCGACCGGCAGGTAGCCCCACATCGCGTTGAGCTCGGCCGCCGGATCGCCCCGGCCGGCCGCACCCCAGTCGATGACCGCGGCGAGGTGTCCGTCTCGCGCCAGGAGGTTGCCCTCGTGCAGGTCGCCGTGCAGCCAGGTCGGCTCCCCCTCCCAGCCGGGTGCGGCCAGCGCGTCCGCCCAGACCGCGAGCACCGCGTCCGCCTCGATCCCGAGCTCCTGCGCGGCCCTGGCCGTCCACTCCCGGACCCAGGCGTCGAGGAGCGGGAGCGGGGCGCCCCGGCCCTCGGTCTTGACCGGCGCGTCGAGCGGTGGCACGTCACGCAGCGACCGGACGAAGCGGCCGAGGGTGACCGCCCACTCCTCGGGCTCGAGGTTGCCGCCGTCCGGTCGCGGGTTCTCGCCCGGGATCCACGGGACGATCGTGAAAGACCACGGGTAGCCCTCGCCCGGCTCCCCCAGCCCGACGGGCACCGGGATCGGCAGCGAGAGGTGGGGCGCGATCCGAGGCAGCCAACGCGCCTCGAACGCGGCGGACTCCGCCGCCCAGTCGATGCGGGGCATCCGGACGACGAGCTCGTCCCCCAGCCGGAACAACCGGTTGTCGGTGCCGATCGGCGGAAGGGCCACCAGCGGAAGGTCGGCGTGCTCGGGGAACTGCGCCTGCAGCAGCGCGCGGACGAGGGCGGGTGGGATCGCGATCTCGTTCTCGTGCATGGGCCCGGTCACGAGCCTCGAACCTGCCATGCTCGCCCCCATGGCGCCACCCGATTCCTCCTTGAGCACCTGGACCCGCGGGTGGCACACCGCCCCCGTGAACGGGAAGGACACGACGCACCCGACGTACCGGAAGGGCTCGGGGCCCAGTGTCTGGCCCGGCGTCGGAGCACTCGGCATGTGCTTCACCGGCGGCTTCGCCCTGGCGATGATGGTCGACGACTCGGTGGCCGCACCGGTGGTGGCCCAGCCCTCCGTGCCGTTCGTGCCCGGCGAGAAGCGAGCCGCGGACCTCAACCTCTCCCCCGCCGACCTGGCGGTCGTCAAGGAGCGCGCTGCGCACTGCCAGGTGCTGGGCCTCCGCTACCGCTCCGACCCGCTGGTCGGCACCCGATTCACCACGCTCACCGAGGAGCTCGGACCGGACTTCCTGGCTGTCGAGCTCGAGGGGCGCGGACACTCGACCCTCACCGAGCACCGGTCCCAGCAACCCGTCGACGCTGTCCTGGAGTTCTTCGCCGCACGCCTGCGCTGAGGCGCGCGGGCGGCGTCATGACAGAGAGGGATTGACAGGGCCGGGTGGACAGGGCCACCTTTACGGGGGGCGGTCGTTGACAGAGCGACTGCCCCTGGAAACGGCGTGATCGGAGGGGGGTGAGCACGACGTTCGGCATGTCTCGACACGCGATGTCGGACGCTGCTCGCTCCGCGACGCGGTCGTCGCTCATCGGCGGACTGCTCGCGGCCGCGGCCCTCACCCTGGTGGTCGTCCTGGCCACGGCAGCGACCGTCGAGTTCTCGCGCCCAGGTGCGCTCACCACGCTCACCGCGATCATCCGGGTCGTTGGCGCCAGCCTCTGCATGCTGGCTGGGGCGCTGCGGCTGAGCCTGCACGACCTCACCGGAGACCGGGACGGAGCGGTCCTCGGAGTCGCCCTCCTGCTCGTCGGAGCGGTCCTGCTGCCGAGCAGCGTCGTGGCCACGATGCTGACGGGATCGCCGTCGTACGTCGAGCCGTCGGTGCGACTGGTCGAGAGCCTGCTCCTCCTCGGCCTGCTCATGATCTACGTCGACCGACGCGGCCGACTCGTCCGTCCACCCCGGCAGATGCTCATGGTGGTCGCCCCCGTGCTCGCGGTCGGCGGCCTGGTGACCGCCGTGGCCGTCGAGCTCGCGCAGTCGGCCGTGGGAGCCGAGCGGATGCCGACGCCGTGGACCTGGGCCCTGGTCACGAACATCCTCGGCACCCTGGCGTGGGCCACCTCGGCCGTCTCCCTGGCGAGGCGCCCCTGGCCACCCGGAGGGCGGGAGGCCCTCGGCTTCGTCTGGGTCGCCGCGCTGATCTCGGCCATGCGAGTCGTGGGGTACGCCGGGACCCCGGCCCTGGTCCTGGCCTCAGCAACCGTCGTCATGGTGGCCGCGATCACGGCCGCCGGTCGCGCGATGCACGAGATCGACGAGGCGAGCGCGATCTCCCGGCAGGAGGCGGCTGCCCGAGCCACCCTGCTCGCCGACACGCGCCTGGACCTCACCGAGGAGTCCGCGCGCGGCTCGGCGCTCCGCCACGACGCCCTCAACTCGCTCGCCGCGATCCGGGCCGCCATGGAGAGCCTCGAGCTCGCCGAGGTCGACCTGGAGTCGAGCCGCTCGCGCCTGCTGCGGGCCGGGCTGGGCGAGATCGACCACCTCGAGCACCTGTTCACCCGCCGGGGCGGCGAGGGATCCCCGGTCGCCTTCGCGGTGGACGAGGTGATCGAGGGCATCGTCGACTCGCGGCGACCCACGGGCCTCGAGGTCGAGTTCGACCCCTGCCGTCTGCACGTCTGGGGGATTCCCGGCGACTTCGCCACCGTGCTCCAGAACCTCCTCGTCAACGCCCACATCCACGGTGGTGGCCACAGCGTGTCCGTGCACTGCCAGGTCGAGGACGGCGACGACTTCCTCAGCGTCTACGTCCGGGACAACGGCCCAGGGATCCCTCGTGACGCCCAACCAGTGATCTTCGACCCCGGCGTCCGAGCCAGCAGCCGGCCGGGAGCCGGGCTCGGTCTGCACATCTCCCGTGAGCTCATGCGCGAGCAGGGCGGAGACCTCATGCTGCGCAACGTCCACGCCGGGGCCGAGTTCGTCGTCCGCATCCCCCTGGTCCGAGCCGGGCGGCTCGGGTGACCGCGGAGGTCCGGGTCCTCGTGGTCGACGACCACACCCTGTTGGTGGACAGCCTCGCGATGGTGCTCGCGACGCACGGGGTGTCCGTCGTGCAGCCGGACCTGTCGTCGGCGGAGGCGGTGCAGCAACAGGCGCGGGCTGCGAGAGCCGACCTGGTGATCCTCGATCTCGACCTCGAGCTCGGCGGCACCACGTTCCCGGGCGAGGAGCTGATCGCTCCACTGCTCGAGGACGGCCACCCGATCCTGGTCATGTCGGGCACTCGGGACGAGGCCAGGCTGGGCCACTGCCTCGTCCTCGGCGCCTGGGGCGTCCTGTCGAAGGCGCTGCCGGCAGCCACGCTGGCCGAGCACATCGTGACGGCGGTCTCCGGGGGCTCCGTCCTGCCTCCGGGGCGACGCGAGGAGCTGATCGCCGTCCACCGTCGGGAGCAGAGCCACGACGACGCTCGGCAGGCGATGCTTGATCGCCTCAGCGCCCGGGAGCAGAGCGTCCTCGAGGCCCTGGTGGAAGGTGAGTCGGTGGGCCGCATCGCCGCCACGTTCGTGCTCTCCGAGGCGACGGTCCGCTCGCACGTGCGCTCCATCCTCACCAAGCTGGAGGTGAAGTCCCAGCTCGAGGCCGTGGCGATCGCGGGACGGCACGGCTGGTTCCGCTGAGCACCGACCCCCGCTCCCGGATCAGCTGAATCCGTCCCCCGCGATCCGGGTGACGGCGCCGAGGTCCGGGTCCCAGCGGCGCAGCTCGGTGAAGGTGAGGGTGACGTCCTCGTGCCCGAGCAGGTCGATCGCCCGCTGGGCGTCGGACCGGTCGAGGCGACGGGCCAGCGTGACGTGCGGGAGCCAGCCGACGTGGGAGCGGTCCGGCACCTGCACGCGTACGGCGAGCGCCCGGCGTACGACGTCGTCGTCGAGGTCGAGCGCGCGAGCGACCGTGAGCCTGTCCCCGCCGAGCAGCAGCAGGCCGGCCGCGCGGCCTCGGATCGGCAGCAGCGAGCCCAGCCGGGCCGCGGCCACGTCGATCGCCGCCTCGGGCAGCACGGGCGCCGAGACCACGGTGACGTGCGGAGCATTGGTGACGCCGCGGTGGTCGAGCTGCGAGGGCAGCCCGGCGTCGTGGAGCCGCTGCCAGTCGGCGCGCACGGCCGCGGTCCCGGCCTCGTCGGGGATCAGCTCGAGGGCATGCAGCGGCACGCCTCCATCATCGGCCAACCAGCGGACAACCGGGGGCGGGCTAGGTTCTGCGAGACCGCACTTCTCGACGAAAGGCTCGACACATGCCCACTCGCACCGCACGCACCGCATGGAACGGCGGACTCCAGGACGGCTCCGGCCAGGTGGAGCTCAGCAGCTCGAAGGTCGGAACCTTCGACGTGTCCTTCCCCAAGCGGGCGGCCGAGGACGCCGACGGCACCACCAGCCCTGAGGAGCTCGTCGCCGCGGCGCACTCCTCCTGCTACGCGATGCAGCTCTCGGCCCTGATCGGCAACGCCGGTGGCACGCCGCAGTCGCTCGACGTCACCGCCGACGTCTCGCTGGGTGAGGACAAGGAGCGCGGCGGGTTCCAGATCGCCGCCATCAAGCTCACCGTCCGCGGCGAGGTCGACGGCCTCGACGAGGAGGGCTTCAAGAAGGCCGCCGAGGAGGCCAAGGCCAGCTGCCCGGTCAGCAAGGCTCTGGCCGGCGTCTCGGACATCACGCTCGACGCGTCCCTGGAGAGCTGAGGTTCCAGGCGCCGTGGGATTCCTGCGTCGACAGCTCGTGACGACGGCGCTCACCGCCAACGCGCTGCGGCCCTCGGCGGGCTACCGCGGGGGCGCGCTGGGGTTCCTCCCCGGCTGGTTCACGGGCGAGCTCGCACCGCACCTGCTCGCGCTGACGGCGGCCGACTCGGCCGTCTCGGTGGCCCGCGGCCGCTCGACACGGCTGTCCCGGGCGCTGGCGGCGGCCAACCTGGCCGGTCTCCTCACGCTGGTCCAGGGAGGCCGCCGTGCCGGGAAGCAGGTCGAGGACGCACTCGCCGAGGGCCTGGGTGTCGACTACGTCGAGCAGCTGGACGAGGCACCTTCGCCGGCAGATCTGGCGATCCCCTGGCGGTCGTTGGTCAACCCGTTCCGCCACGGCAGCGACGCTGTGACCGTGCACCGCGACGTCGAGTACGCGCCGTACGGCAAGCGCGGCCTGCTCGACGTCTACCTGCCCGCCGACCGGGAGGCCCGGGTGGAGAAGGCGCCCGTGCTGCTCCAGGTGCACGGCGGCGGATGGACCATGGGGACCAAGGACCACCAGGGGATCCCGCTGATGCGGTACCTCGCCGCCAAGGGCTGGGTCTGCGTCGCGATCAACTACCGGCTTGCTCCGCGCGACCCCTTCCCGGCGCAGATCATCGACGTCAAGCGGGCGATCGCCTGGGTCAAGGAGCACGTCGCGGAGTACGGCGGTGACCCCGACTACCTGGTCATCACCGGCGGCTCGGCCGGCGGACACCTCGCCACCCTGGCTGCCCTCACGCCCGGGGACCCGGCGTACCAGCCAGGCTTCGAGGACGCCGACACCAGCGTGCAGGCGGCCCTGCCGCACTACGGCGTCTACGACTTCGCCGCCTCGACCGGCATGCGGAGGTCCGAGCTCATGCGCGACACCTTCCTCGCCCGCAAGGTGGTGAAGAAGCGCTGGTCGGAGCAGCCGGAGGTGTTCGAGGCCGGGTCACCCCTGCTGCGCGTCGACGCCGAGGCTCCGGACTTCTTCGTCATCCACGGCACACACGACACGCTCGTGCCGGTCGAGCAGGCACGACTGTTCGTCGAGCTGCTGAAGGAGCGGTCCAAGCGCACGGTGGTGTACGCCGAGCTGCCGGGCGCCCAGCACGCCTTCGACGTCTTCCCGTCGATCCGGTCGGCGCACGTGGTGCGGGCGATCGACCGCTACGTCCACTGGCACTGGAACACCTGGCGCCGCGAGCGCGTCTCGGCCGGACGGCGGACCGGCGCACCCACCTAGGCTGGGCGACGTGCTCGACGACCTCATGCCGCTGATCCGGGAGACCAAGGGGTTCATGCCGGAGGACGAAGGGGCTTTCCTGCACGAGCAGGCCCTGAGCGCCCTCCGGAGCGGTCCCGGGCTGGAGGTCGGCTCCTACTGCGGCAAGTCCGCGCTCTACCTCGGCGACGCAGCCCGCCAGGTCGACAGCGTGGTCTTCGCGCTGGACCACCACCGCGGCAGTGAGGAGAACCAGGCGGGCTGGGAGCACCACGACCCGGAGGTCGTGGACGACACCGGCCGGATGGACACGCTTCCGTTCTTCCGCCGCGCGATCGCGCAGGCGGACCTCGAGGACCACGTCGTCGCCCTCGTCGGCCGGTCGACCACCGTCGCCCGCCACTGGCGGACGCCGCTCGCCCTGCTGTTCATCGACGGCGGTCACGGCGAGAAGCCGGCGCACGAGGACTTCGAGGGTTGGGCGCCGTGGGTCGCCCCGGGCGGCTTGCTGCTGATCCACGACGTCTTCCCGGACCCGGCCGACGGGGGGCGGCCGCCGTACGAGATCTACCTGCGCGCGCTCGAGAGCGGCGAGCTCGAGGAGATCGGCGTCCAGGGGTCGATGCGCGCGCTGCGTCGGGTGTCAGGGTCGCCCGGGACGCTCCACGGCGTCTGAGGAGCAGCCGCACTCGAGCCCGATCTCGGCGAAGTCCGGGACGAGCGTCGTGCCGCGCATGATCGTGGCGCCCGGCGTGGTGAGCGTGAGGGCGTCGACGGCGAGGATCACGGCGGCCGCGGTGTACGTCGTCTGCTCCCCCGGCCAGTTGACGTTCTCGGGGAAAACGAAGCCGGTCCAGTACGACCCGTTGTCGCGCCTCAGGTGCTGCATGTCCGTGAGCAGCGTGATCGCCCGCTCGCGGTCACCGATCGCGTCGAGCGCCAGCACCAGCTCGCAGGTCTCGGCGCCGGTCACCCAGGGGTTCCTGGAGACGCAGCGGATGCCGAGCCCGGGCTCGACGAAGGTGTCCCAGCGCTCCGCGATCAGCTCGCGGGCCGCCTCGCCGCGGACGGCGCCGCCGAGGACCGGGTAGTACCAGTCCATCGAGAACTCCGACTTGTCCAGGAACAGGTCTCGGTGCTCGCGCAGCGCATGGCCGAGCCGGCCGCCGGCCAGCTCCCACTCCGGCTGGGGGTCACCGAGGAGCTCGGCGAGCGAGCAACCCGCGAGCAGCGAGTGGTAGATCGACGACGAGCCGGCGACCAGTGCCTCCTCGTTGACCCTGGCGGGGCCGTGCTCGTCCCACTCCTGCGACCAGGCGATGCCGCCGAACGGCAGCTGCAGGTCGACAGCGTAATTCAGCCCCGCTCGAACGTGCGGCCAGTAGCGGCGCACGAACGCGAGCTCGCGGTGCACCAGCCAGTGGTGCCACACGGCGACCGCGAGGTACGACGACATGTTGGTCTCGCCACTGGCGTCCTCGATCTCGCCCTGGACGATCTTCATCGGCACCGAGCCGTCGGAGCGCTGGACGCTCCGGGCCCACTCGAACGCCAGGGTCGCGGCCTCCGTCTCGCCGACGGCGGTCAGGCCCATGGCGGACTCGAGGTGGTTCCACACGTCGGTGTGCTCGCCGGCGCTCCACGGGATCGCGCCCGACGGCTCCTGGACGTCGACGATCGACCGACCGGTGGCGGCGATCTCGGCCGCGGTCAGCACGCCGTGGAGGCTCGGGACCTCAGCCGGCATGGGGCTTGGTGAAGTAGAGCACCAGCGACTTGCCGATCAGCGGGTCGAGCACCTTGCCGGCGTACTGGAGGGCCTTGGGCTGCTTCATGATCTCCCACACCAGCAGCTTGTGGTACGCCTTCGCGAGGGGGTGGTCGTCGTTGTTCACCCCGACGGCGCACTTGATCCACCAGTACGGCGCGTGCAGGCCGTGCGCGTAGCCGTGGCCGACGTGCTCGAGGCCGGCGTTCGTGGCCTTGGCGACCAGCTCCTCGCGGGTGTAGATCCGGATGTGGCCGCCGGGGGTGTTGTGGTAGTCCTCGGAAAGCTTCCAGTTCACGATCTCCGGGAACCACCGCGGCACGCTGAGCGCGACGGTGCCACCGGGTCGGGTGACCCGGACCAGCTCCTCGAGCGCCTGGATGTCCGCGGGGACGTGCTCGAGGATCTCGGCGGCGACCACGCGGTCGAACTCACCGTCCGCGAACGGCAGGGCGAGGGCGTCGCCCTCCTTGATGTCGGCCTCGGCGCCCTCGGGCACCTCGCCGGCCTCCTTCATGGCCGCGAAGAGCTCCCGCACGCCGGCGAGCTCGTCGGCGTCCTGGTCGAACGCGACGACGTCGGCGCCACGTCGGTACATCTCGAACGCGTGCCGTCCGGCGCCGCAGCCCAGGTCGAGCACCCGGTCGCCGGGTTGGAGGCCCAGCCGGTCGAAGTCAACGGTCAGCAACGGCAGTCTCCCTCTGGTGTTCGTGGATCACTTCCTCGTACGCCGCCGCGACGGCCTGGGCGACCGCGCGCCAGCTGAAGTGCTCGAGCACCCGCTCACGGCCGGCCCGGCCCATGCGCTCACGACGCTCGTCGTCGTCGAGCAGTGCGGCGATCGCGTCCTCGAACGCGCCGACGTCCCCCGGCGGGACCAGGTCGGCGCACTCGCCGTCGGCGCCGACGACCTCGGGGATCGCCCCGGCATCCGAGACGACCAGCGGCGTGCCGCAGGCCATGAGCTCGGCGGTCGGGAGGCTGAAACCCTCGTAGAGCGACGGCACGCACGCGAGCTGGGCCGATCCCATGAGGTCGACCAGCTCCTCGTCGGTGAGGTCGTGCACGAAGCGCACGTGCTCGACGATGCCGAGGGAGTCGATGAGCTGCTCGGTGCGACCGCCCGGCTGTGGCTTGCTCACGAGCACCAGCTCGAGGTCGCGCTCGACGCGCAGCTTGGCGAAGGCCTCGAGCAGCGTGGCGATGCCCTTCATCGGGGCGTCGGCGCTCGCCATCGCCATGATCCGCCCCGGCACCCTCGGCCTGGTCGGCGGGACGAACTTCTCGTCGACGCCGAGCAGGATCACCTGCATCCGGTCCATGGGCACACCGAAGTCGCGGTTGACGTCCCGCTTGGAGGCCTGCGACGGGGTGAGGATCCTGCGCGCACGGCGGGCGACCTTTCCCTGCATCCGCAGGAAGCCGTACCAGCGACGCAGTGTCAGCCGCTGCCGCCACGTGCCGGCCGCCTGGAGGTCGATGCGCCGGTCGAAGGTGATCGGGTGGTGGATCGTCGTGATGAGCGGGAGCCCGAGCTTCTCGATGCCGAGCATGCCGGTGCCGAGCACCTGGTTGTCGTGGGCGATGTCGAACTCGCCGGCCCGGTTCGCCAGGACCTTCAGCACGCGCTTGCTGAACGTCTTCGGCTCGGGGAACCCGGCGGTGCACATCGTGAGGAACTCCTCGACGTCCACCAGGTCGCGGAACTCCCGCAGCCCCGGGACCCGGAAGGGGTCCGGCTCGCGGTAGAGGTCGAGGCTCGGCACCTTGGTCAGCCGCACGCCCTCGTCGAGCTCGGGGTAGGGCTGACCGGAGAACACCTCGACCTCGTGCCCCAGCGCCACGAGCTCGCGGCTGAGATGACGGATGTAGACGCCCTGGCCGCCGCAGTGCGGCTTGCTCCGATAGGACAGGAGCGCGACCCGCAGACCGACCACTGCGCCCTCGACCTCGCTTCCGGAATGGCTTCGACACGGGCCGGAGGAGTGGCCGCACCAACACAGGACGTGTCCCGCGTACGGGGAACACCTGCGCCCAGCGTAGTCGGACCGGTGCACGAGGAGGAGCGAGTGTGACGAGCGTCAAGTCACCCGGGGCGGCCCTCGGCGACCTGCTCAGCCTTCGCTGGAGTGCCCGGGGAAGACGTGGGCGGTCGGGTCGATGGCGACCGCGGCGTTGTTCACCGCGGTGGCGGCCTCGCCGAAGCCGACGGCGATGAGCCGGACCTTGCCGGGGTACTCCGTGATGTCGCCGGCGGCGAAGACGCGCGGCAGGCTGGTGCGCATCGCCGAGTCGACGACGACGTGCCGCTTCTCCACCTCGATCCCCCAGGTCTGCAGCGGCCCGAGGTCGGCGATGAAGCCGAGCGCGGCCACCAGGGCCTGGGCGGGCCGCCGCTCGGGCTCCTGGCCGTCGACGGCGATCTCCACCTCGCTGAGGTGCTCCTCCCCGAAGAGCCCGGTCACCTGGGCCTTCGTCACGATCGCCACGTCGGAGGCCCGGACCTGCTCGACGGTGCGCTGATGGGCCCGGAACGCGTCCCGGCGGTGCACGAGCGTCACCGACGAGGCCACCGGCTGCAGGTGCAGGGCCCAGTCGAAGGCGGAGTCGCCGCCGCCGACGATCACGACGTCCTTGCCGGCGTACGGGGCGAACGAGGGGACGAAGAACTCCATCCCACGTCCCAACCACCCGTCACCGGCCGGGAGCGGCCGCGGGCTGAACTTGCCGATGCCGGCGGTGATGAGGACCGCCCCGGCGCGCACGGTGGTGCCGTCGTCGAGAGTGATGGTCACCGAGTCGTCGTCCCGTTGGAGCGAGGTGGCGGTGCGGTCGAGCAGGTACGTCGGGTCGGCGGTCGCCGCCTGCTCGACCAGGCCCTCGACGAGGTCGCGTCCCTTGACGCTGGGGAACCCGGCCACGTCGAGGATCGCCTTCTCGGGGTACATCGCGGTGATCTGACCGCCCAGCTCGGGCAGCGAGTCGACCACGGCGACGTCCAGACCGCGGAAGCCGGCGTAGTAGGCGGCATAGAGGCCGGTGGGTCCGGCGCCGATGATCAGCAGGTCGGTCTCGACGGGGGCGACAGAGGTCACGGTCTGATCCTTGCGGCTCCGTCGACGCTTGGGAACCCGACCCGCGCCCGTCCTTACGATGGCGCCATGACCTCCCTCGGATCCCCCATGGCCTGATGCCCTACTTCGAACGGCTCGGCGACGGCCGGTTCCGCGCGACCCAGGAGGTCAGCGGCGCGTGGCGGGTCGAGGAGCAGCACATCGCACCAGCTCTGGGTCTCCTCGGGCACGAGGTGCTGCGAGACCACGAGCGCCGACGCGAGGACCGGCTCCTGCTCGGCCGGCTGTCCTACGACCTGCTGGGGACTGTGCCGGTCGGCGAGGTGGAGATCGGCGTGCAGGTGGTCCGCCCCGGCCGGACCATCGAGCTGGTCGAGGCCACGCTCACCCATGACGGTCGACCGATCGTCCGGCTCCGCGCCTGGCTGCTGCGGCCGGGTGAGACCGCCGACATCGGCGGCACACCGTTCGACCCGCTCCCGCCGCCGGAGGAGCTGACGGTCTGGGACCCCACCAGCGTGTGGCCGGGCGGGTTCATCGCCTCCGTCGAGCTGCGCCGCGACCAGGTCGAGCCGGGGCGGGCGCGCTTCTGGGTGCGGCCGCTCACCCCCCTGCTGGCGGGAGAGGAGGTCAGCGAGCTGGCGACGTACGTCGGAGTCCTCGACATCGCCAACGGGATGACCGTGCGCGAGGACCCCCGGTCGGTGGCCTTCCCGAACGTCGACCTGACGGCTCACTTCTTCACCGAGCCGCGCGGTGAGTGGGTCGGCTTCGACACCCGTGTGTCGTTCGGGCCGACCGGACTGGGCCTCACCGCGAGCGTCATCCACGACGTGCACGGACCGGTGGGGACGCTCAGCCAGTCGCTGACCGTGCGTCCGCTCTAGTCCTCGTCGTCGTCCTCGTCGTCGTCCTCGTCGTCCTGGTCGATGAGGCCCTTGGCCTTGGCCTCGGCCACGAGCCGGTGGACGTTCTCGAGCCGGCCGCAGTCGTCGTCGAGCTGCTGGTTCCGCTCGGTGAGGAACTGGTCGCCGAGCTCGGCCCGCACCTGTTCGCCGACCTCCTCGCGCGCCGGGTTGAGGATGGTCAGCTCCTCCTCGGTGAGGTGGTGGTTGACCAGCTTGGCGAGCTCCTCGACGGCGTCGTCGAACGCGTCGGTGTCGGTGCCCTTGAGCTCGAGGACCGCGAGCAGGGCCTCGTTGCCCTCGGCGTGCTCGTGCTTGCCGTGCTCGGCCTCGTCCTTGCCGACCGCACCCTTGCGGTGCAGCTTGGGGTAGACGTACTTCTCCTCCGCCTCGGCATGCGCGACGTGCAGGGCCGCGAAGGCTCGGCGGACGGCGTCCCGGTCGGCGGTCGAGTCGCGCAGGTCGCGCAGCAGCGCCTCGAAGCGCCGGTGGTCGTCGAGGATCAGGTCGATGACGTCGCCCTGCTCCGGGCGGCCGAGGTCGATGGTGGTCATGCCCCGACCCTAGTCAGATGCTCCACCGGGCTCCGGCACGGCCGTCTCCCACCGGCGCCGGCGGGCCTCGTCGTCCTGCTCCCACCACGGCTCGCCCCGCTCGCCGAGCGCCACCTTCGCCGCGTGGACCCCGGCGCGTGACTGCTGCTCCTCGTCGGTGCCCTTGGTCCGGCGCACGTCGCGGCGCCACGCCATCAGCAGCTTCTGCAGCTCGGCGCGGCGCTCCTCCGGGATGTCCGGGTCCGTGGCCCGCCAGCGGCGGCCGTCGATGACGACGTACCGTCCGTCAGGGGCGACCTCAGACTCGTCGCCCACCATGCACCTCAAGTTCTCGGGGGCGTCCGGGGCGTGCGATCGCAAGGCCGACGAGCGAAGGCGGCCGGAGGGCCGTCGAGTCGAGGAGAACGCCGCGAGCGTGCGTGCCGGACGTCACCGAGTTGCTTCGACCATCTGGCGGAGCTCCTTCTTGAGGTCGGAGATCTCGTCGCGGAGCCGGGCGGCGACCTCGAACTGGAGCTCGGCGGCCGCGGCCTTCATCTGGTCGCTCAGCTGCTGGATCAGCTCGGCCAGCTCGGTGCTGGGCAGGCCGGCGAGGTCGGGCGTTGTCTCGCGCAGCCGGGAGAGCCCGGGGACCGGGGACTTCTTGTTCTTCCCGTCGACCTGCTGCCAGCTCTGCAGCAGCTCCTGGGTCGACTCGTCCTCGCGGGCCAGCATCTCGGTGATGTCGGCGATCTTCTTGCGCAGCGGCGTCGGGTCGATGCCGTTCGCCGTGTTGTAGGCGACCTGCTTCTCGCGCCGCCGGTTGGTCTCGTCGATCGCCGACTCCATGGAGGGCGTGATCTTGTCGGCGTACATGTGCACCTGTCCGGACACGTTGCGCGCTGCACGGCCGATCGTCTGGATCAGCGACTTGTCGGAGCGGAGGAAGCCCTCCTTGTCGGCGTCCAGGATCGCCACGAGCGAAACCTCGGGCAGGTCGAGACCCTCGCGGAGGAGGTTGATGCCGACCAGCACGTCGTACTCCCCCAGCCGGAGGTCGCGCAGCAGCTCGATCCGCTTGAGCGTGTCCACCTCGGAGTGGAGGTAGCGGGTGCGGACGCCGGCGTCGAGCAGGTAGTCGGTGAGGTCCTCCGACATCTTCTTCGTCAGGGTCGTGACCAGGACGCGCTCGTTCTTCTCCACCCGGGTGTTGATCTCGGAGATGAGGTCGTCGATCTGGCCCTTCGTCGGCTTCACCACGACCTCGGGGTCGATCAGGCCGGTCGGGCGGATGATCTGCTCGACCACGTCCGGTCGACCGTTCGTGGTCACCTTGTCGAGCTCGTAGTTGCCCGGCGTCGCGCTCAGGTAGATCGTCTGGCCGATCCGGTCGAGGAACTCCTCCCACCGCAGCGGCCGGTTGTCCATCGCGCTCGGCAGCCGGAAGCCGTGGTCGACGAGGTTGCGCTTGCGCGACATGTCGCCCTCGTACATGCCGCCGATCTGGGGCACCGCGACGTGCGACTCGTCGACGACGAGGACGAAGTCCTCCGGGAAGTAGTCGAGGAGACAGTTGGGCGCGCTGCCGGGCGAGCGGCCGTCGATGTGCATCGAGTAGTTCTCGATGCCGGAGCAGGACCCGACCTGCCGCATCATCTCGATGTCGTACGTCGTGCGCATGCGGAGGCGCTGCGCCTCCAGGAGCTTGCCCTGCCGCTCGAACTCCGCGAGCCGGTCCTCCAGCTCGTGCTCGATGCCGGCGATGGCGCGCTCCATGCGCTCGGGGCCGGCGACGTAGTGGGTGGCCGGGAAGACGTGCAGCTCCGCGTCCTCGGTGACGACCTCACCGGTGACCGGGTGCAGCGTCATCAGCCGCTCGATCTCGTCACCGAAGAACTCCACCCGGATCGCGAGCTCCTCGTAGACCGGGAAGACCTCGAGGGTGTCACCGCGCACGCGGAAGGTGCCGCGGGTGAAGGACAGGTCGTTGCGGGTGTACTGGATGTTGACGAGCTGACGCAGCAGCTGGTCGCGGTCGCGCTCCTCGCCGACCTTCAGGCGCACCATCCGGTCGACGTACTCCTGCGGAGTGCCCAGACCGTAGATGCAGGACACGGTGCTGACCACGATGACGTCGCGGCGCGTGAGCAGGCTGTTGGTCGCGCTGTGGCGGAGTCGCTCGACCTCCTCGTTGATCGAGGAGTCCTTCTCGATGTAGGTGTCGGTCTGGGGGACGTACGCCTCGGGCTGGTAGTAGTCGTAGTAGGAGACGAAGTACTCGATCGCGTTGTCCGGGAACAGCTGTCGCAGCTCGTTGGCGAACTGCGCCGCCAGTGTCTTGTTCGGCTGCATCACCAGCATCGGTCGCTGCACCTGCTCGGCCACCCACGCCACCGTGGCGGTCTTGCCGGTGCCGGTCGCGCCCAGCAGCACGATGTCCTGCTCGCCGCCCCTGATCCGCTTGGTGATCTCCTCGATCGCCGCCGGCTGGTCACCCGACGGCGAGTAGTCGGAGACGACCTGGAACGGCGCCACGCGGCGCTCGAGGTCGGTCACTGGTCGCATGCTGCGAGCCTAACCGGGGGCGCCGACAGGCTGCCCCGGCACTGACACCGACTGTCGTCGGTCCTCTGGCTAGATTGGCGCCGTGGCAGGACTGAGGCGACGCGAGCCGACGAGCGGGCGGGTGTTCCGCTTGCTGCGGCGCACGCTGCTGACCGTCGTCGGGGTGCAGCTCGTCCTCGCGATCACGATGTCGCTGGTCGACTCCTACCGGCGCCGCGGGAAGAAGCCGAAGCCGTTCCCGACCACGCCGCCGCGCACCGTCTCGGTCGGCGACAGCGAGGTGACGACGTACACCTTCGGCCAGGACCTGTACGACGACATGCTCGAGGCCATCGAGGGGGCGCAGCGGCAGATCCTCTTCGAGACCTACATCTGGAAGGGGGACGAGATGGGCGAGCGGTTCAAGCGCGCCCTCATCGAGGCCTCGGAGCGGGGGGTCGAGGTGAGCTGCATCTATGACGGGTTCGCGAACCTGGTCGTGTCCCCGCGGTTCAAGAGGTTCCCGGCGACGATGAAGGTCCTGCGGTATCCGGTCTGGACGGCCGGCATCCGCATCTTCGACCTGCGCCGCTACGGACGTGACCACCGCAAGCTGCTGGTGGTCGACGACGCGGTCGGGTTCATGGGTGGCTACAACATCGGGTCGGCGTACGCGACGGAGTGGCGCGACACCCACGTCCGCGTCACCGGACCGGTCGTGTGGGACCTCAAGCGAGCCTTCGCGGACTTCTGGAACCTCAACCGGCGCAAGCGGATCGGCCGCTCGGAACGACCGCTGCTGCTGGAGACCGCGTCGGAGTGGGAGCCGACGATGCGGGTGCACCGCAACGTGCCGCGACTGTGGATGTTCCCGATCCGCGGGATGTACATGGAGGCGATCAACCGCGCCTCGAAGAACGTGTGGCTGACCCAGGCCTACTTCCTGCCCGACCAGGACTTCGTGGACGCGCTCCGGACGGCGGCCCTGCGCGGGGTCGACGTCCGCCTGCTGGTGCCGGCCAAGTCCAACCACGTCGTGGCCGACTGGATCTCTCGCGGCTACTACTCGCAGCTGCTGCGCGACGGCGTACGGATCCTGCGGTTCCGGGACGCGATGGTGCACGCGAAGACCGCGACCGTCGACGGCACGTGGGTGACCGTCGGGACGGCGAACATCGACCGGCTCAGCCTGCAGGGCAACTACGAGATCAACGTCGAGGTGATCGACGAGGGGTTGGCCCACGCGATGGAGGAGATCTTCACCGTCGACCAGTCCAACTGCTGGGAGCTGACCCTGGCGGAGTGGGAGGCACGGGACGTGTACCGGCGGTTCACCGAGATGGTGCTGAACCCGCTGCGTCCTCTCCTCTAGCCGGCCTTCGGGAAGTCGATCAGAGAGCTGAGCTGCAGGGCCTTCGCCTTGTCACCCTTCACCTTGAGGGTGCCCTTGAGCACCCCGGCGACCGGGTTGAGGTGACCAGTGGCGAGTCGCAGGAAGTCGTGGCCCTGGCAGCTGATCGTCGCGTCGCGGCGCTGACCCTCTTCTCCCGGGCTCACGGTGGCGGCGCCGGCGTCGATGCTCACGTGGTACCGCTCCACCTCACCGGTCGGGTTGCCCAGCAGCCGGAAGGCGACGTCGAGATGCGTGGTCGCGGCCTTGGCTTGGTTCACGAACTCGGGCAGCCGGCGGAAGATCTCGCCCAGCACCACCGGGCGGAAGCCCGAGGCCATCACCTTCTTCAGGTGCCGGCTGTCGACCTCCGCCAAGGCGTTCGCGACCGCCACCGGATCGAGCGCCGTCGGGTCCACCGCGACCGCGTCCGACCCTGGCACCCGGAACATCCCGCCCACAGCCAGGGCGAGGTCGGCGTCGCCGTCGATGTCGAGGTGGCCGGAGAGATACTCCAGCCCGGCGTTGCGCTCGCCGCTGACCAGCCGGACGAATCGTACGACGCTGGTCCGCAAGGTCACCTCGACCAGTTCGGCGTCGGCGGTGAGCCGCAGCTCGCCGCCGGAGCAGGCGAGCACATGGGTCTCCAGCACCGTGCCGCGCCGGTCCAGGACGAGGCGCACCCGGCCCTCGACCCGTTGGAGCATGGCCGGGACGGCGTACTCGTGCAGCCGGGCGAGGATTCCGGTGACCGCGACCGGCCGGATCTCCTCGCGGTCGAGGAGGGCCCAGAGGGCGTCGTCGTCGAGCGCTCGTACGCCGTCGACGAGCGCCTCGGCGGGGGTGTCGGCGAAGAGCCGCTCCGCCGAGGCGACGTCGAGCGTCGCGACGGTGGTGAGGTCGACCATCAGCCCACGCGGCGCGGCGCCGGTGGGCGCACGCGGTCGACGGGCAGGTGGGTGCGCGGCGACATGCGCGGGCCGCGCCGGGGCCGGTGCCGGCCGCCGAGCGCGACCAGCAGCTGGACCCGGCCGCGGTGCGGTCGCCAGGGCTCGAGGAACTCCCGCAGCTCGTCGTCGGTCATCGGCTCCCCCCGCAGGGTCCAGCCGATCTCCTTGGCCACGTGGTAGTCGCCGAACGACACGGCGTCCGGGTCGCCGAACGCCCGCTGCCGCACCTCGGCGGCCGTCCACTCGCCGATCCCGGGCTGGGAGCAGAGCGCGCGCTCCACGTCGGGTGGGGCGAGGCGCAGGGTGCGCTCGATCGCGGCGGCGTTGCGAGCAGCGATCACCACGGCCCGGGAGCGCGCCGGGTCGATGCCCAGCTTCAGCCACTCCCAGGACGGGACCGCCCGCAACGTCTCGGCCGTCGGCTGGAGCTGGAGCTTGAGGTCGTGACCCGGCCCGGGCGCGGAGTTGCCGAAGCGCTGCACCAGGCTGCGGAAGGAGGCGAAGGCCTCCTGGCCGGTCACCTTCTGCTCGATGATCGCGGGGACCAGCGACTCCATCACCAGGCCGGTGCGGCCGATGCGGTGGTCCGCGTTGTGCCGCCAGAGCTCCTGCAGCACCGGCTCCCGCGGGTCGAACCCGCTGACGTCGTCCTCCGCGCCGAGCATCGCCGGGACCTGCTCGAGGGCCCAGTCCTTGCCCTTGCCCCAGGCGGCCGCGTAGACCTCGCCCTGAGCCGGACGCGCGTGCACGACGAGGGTCGCCGGCCCCTCAGGCGTACCGAGCGCGCGCCAGTGCCGGCCCTGGAGGTCGATCTTGTACGTCGGGTCTCCTCGCCCGTGGCGCGTCTGCAGCATGATCTGCTCGACCGGCGCCGGCCAGTCGGGGCGCCAGACGCGAGTCGAGCTGCCCGGCGCCCACGGCGCGGGAGAGGTCACAAGCCGAAATGTAGTCCTGACCAGGGACGTCCGTCGCCACTCCCCCACATCGGTCCGCACTAGATTGGTCTCGTGACCTCCAGCCCTGACGGCCGCGCCCTCGAGCCCACGATCACCACGGACTTCTCGAACCAGATGTCCTACGGCGACTACCTGCACCTGGACACGTTGCTGTCGGCCCAGCAGCCCCTCAGCGACCCCCCGCAGCACGACGAGCTGCTGTTCATCATCCAGCACCAGACCTCCGAGCTCTGGCTCAAGCTGATGGTCCACGAGCTGCGCTCGGCCCGCTCCCTCCTGGCCGCGGACGACCTCGCCCCCGCGCTCAAGCGCCTCGCCAGGGTCAAGCACATCCAGCACACGCTCACCGGCCAGTGGTCGGTCCTCGCGACGCTGACACCGAGCGAGTACGCCGAGATCCGGCCGTTCCTCGCGACGTCCTCGGGATTCCAGTCCGCGCAGTACCGCGAGGTCGAGTTCCTGCTCGGCAACAAGGACGCCGAGATGGTGCGGGTCTTCGGCCACGACCCGGTCGCCCAGGCCGAGCTGCAGACGCTCCTGGGCGAGCGATCGCTGTACGACGAGTTCCTCGGCCACCTGGGCCGTTCCGGCTACCCGGTCCCCGAGGAGCTCCTCGAACGCGACTGGACGCTCAAGCACCGGTCCAACCCCGGCCTCGTGCGGTTGTTCGCCGACGTCTACGCCGAGCCGGAGAAGCACTGGGGTGTCTACGAGACCTGTGAGGAGCTGGTCGACCTCGAGGACAACTTCCAGGAGTGGCGCTTCCGGCACCTCCAGGTGGTGCAACGGACGATCGGGTTCAAGAGCGGAACGGGGGGCTCCAGCGGGGTCGACTTCCTGCGTCGGGCCCTGGACCTGACCTTCTTCCCGGAGCTCTACGAGGTCCGCACCCTCGTCGGCGGCTGACCAAGTCGTGGACGCGTTCCCGGGCGATATCCGCACGTTCGCGCCCTCGGGTTCCTACCATCGCGGTGTGGCCCGCGTCAGCCGAGCACAACGGTTCCGGATCCCTGCGCTGGTCGTGGGGATCGTCCTGGTGTCCGCGGCGGTGCTCGGACTGCTGCTCACCAGCCTGCAGCAGGTCAAGGCACGCGCGGTCCAGGACCGGATCTTGTCCGCCTCCGCCGACCGGGAGGCAGAGGGGCTGAGTCGCTACTTCGGCTCCAACCGCTCTGCCGCCCTCCTCCTGACCCAGGGACCCGGATTCTCCGGCCTCCTCGCTGACGGCGCCGAGCAGCGGCGTGCACGCGAGCAGGTGAACAGCACCCTCGTCTACCTCGCCAACCTGTTCCCGAACTCCATCACGACGGCCGGCGTCGTGGCCGCCGACGGCCGCGAGCTGGCCCGCGTCTCCGACGGGACGTACGTCACCCCCGGGAACCTGTCCGACGCCACCCGAGCGCCCTACGTGGAGCCTGCGCTCTCCCTCCCGATCGGCGAGGCGGTCAACACCAAGCCGTACCTCGCCAGCACCGGCGACCGCGTCATCTCGGTGGCGACACCCGTCCGCCTCGACGGCGGAGAGCGCGTGGTCGTGCATTTCGAGGTCACTCTCACCAGCTTCATCGATCGGCTCGCACCGCCGAACGGTCTCAGCATGGCCATTCTCGACGCCACGACCGGGCGGACGGTGCAGCGCGGCGACGTCCCGGCGGCGCTCGGCATCTCCTCCGGTGGCGACCGGGTGACCGTCCCCGGCTACACCTCTGGATTGAGCACGATCGGCGAGTCACGGGTCGCGTTCGCACCCGTTCCGGCGGGATCGGAGAACGCCAACCGGTGGCTGGTCGCGTCCGTGGCCCCGCCGTACCGGCCCTCCCGTTGTTACCCGCAGTCCTGCTCGTGCTGGTCGGCCTGCTCGGGATCGCCCTGCTGTGGTTGGCGACCCGCGGCTTCCGGGAGGCGAAGGCCGAGCTGTCCCACGCTCGGGACGAGGCCGTGTCGGCCGCGCGGGTGAAGTCGGAGTTCCTGGCGACCATGAGCCACGAGATCCGGACGCCGATGAACGGCGTCATCGGTCTCACCGGGCTGCTGCTCGACACCGACCTGACCGAGCGACAGCGGCAGTTCGCCTCCGGCGTACGGAGCGCGGGCGAGTCCCTGCTGTCGATCCTCAACGACATCCTCGACTTCTCCAAGATCGAGGCCGGCCGCCTCGAGCTGGAGGTCACCGACTTCGAGCTCGACCAGCTGATCGAGGAGACCGCCGGGCTGATGGCGCAGCCCGCCCAGGCCAAGGGTGTCGAGCTCGTCACCCGCGTGCCGGCCACGATCCCGCCGCTGCTCGGCGACCCGTCCCGGCTCCGCCAGGTGCTGCTCAACCTGCTCTCGAACGCCGTGAAGTTCACCGACGAGGGCGAAGTGGTCGTGAGCGCCCAGCTCGAGCGCCTCGACGAGGACGAGGCCCACCTGCGGTTCTCGGTCAGCGACACCGGGATCGGGGTCTCGGAGGACAACCGCAGCCGGATCTTCGGCTCCTTCGCGCAGGCCGACGCCTCGACGACGCGACGGTACGGCGGCACGGGGCTGGGGCTGGCCATCTGCCGGCGGCTCGTCGACGCGATGGGCGGAGAGCTCACCCTGGACAGCGAGCTGGGCCAGGGCAGCACCTTCTCGTTCACCCTGACGCTCCCGCTGTCGCCGGAGCCCGAGACCGAGGAGCTCGACGACAGCGTCCTGGGCCGGGCCCGCGTCCTGGTCGTCGACGACAACCGGACCAACCGGGTCGTCCTCAGCGAGCTGCTGGACGCCTGGGGGGCTCGGCACCAGGCGGTCGCCGGTGGCCGCGAGGCGCTCGCGGCCCTCGAGGAGGCCCAGCGTGCCGGCGACGGATACACGGTCGTGCTCCTCGACATGTTCATGCCCGAGATGGACGGGATGGAGCTGGCCCGGCGGATCCGCACCCAGGTGAGCAGCCAGGTGCAGATGGTCCTGCTGACCTCCGCCGCCGACCTGCCCACCGAGGAGGCGAGGCGAGCCGGGATCGCGGTGACGCTCCCCAAACCGGTCCGGTCGCAATGGCTGCACCGGACGCTGGTGCGGTTGCTCACGACCACGGAGACGGGCCCCGCTTGGTCCGGCCCACCGCGGGTCCTGTCCCTCACGCCGGGACAGCCCAAGCCGCCCCCGGCCTCGCGCGGCCGGGTGCTCGTCGCGGAGGACAACGGGGTCAACCAGATGGTCGCTGTCGGGATCCTGGAGAAGCTCGGCTTTCGCGCCGACGTCGCGGCCAACGGCCACGAAGTGCTGACCGCGATGGAGCGACGCTCCGACTACGTGGCGGTGCTGATGGACTGCCAGATGCCGGAGATGGACGGGTTCGAGGCGACGCTCGCGCTGCGGGCCCGGGAGGGGCAGGACCGTCGGACGCCGGTGATCGCGATGACCGCGGCCGCGATGGACGAGGACCGCGACCTGGCGATGGCGGCCGGCATGGACGACTTCGTCCTCAAGCCGGTGACGACGGCGGACCTGGAGAACGCGCTCTCCCGCTGGGCGCTCGCGCCGCCCGCCGAGTCCGTGGGCTCCGAGCACGTCGAGGAGGACGCCTCGTCACCCATCGACGCCAAGCGCCTGGCCGAGCTGCGGGTCCTCGGCGGGCCGGACGGAGCCCTGATGAAGCGGCTGTTCTCGAAGTTCGGCGCCCGCGGCCAGGACCTCGTCACCACCATGAGCCAGGCCGTCGCCCAGGAGGACGCCGTGGTCGCCCGCGCCGCCGCGCACGAGCTCGCCGGAGCCGCAGCGAACGTGGGCGCGGTCCTCGTGGCCCGCCAGTGCGCCGAGGTCGGCAAGGCCCTGCGCGCCGGGGACTTCGGCTCCGCCGACGCGGCACTGCTGGTCCTCGAGGACGACCTGCGCGAGGCGACCGAGCACCTCGCCGACCTGGCCGGTCGCCGCTAGCTCTCTCCTCGAGGTTCCTCCGACCATTCGACGGTGGTCACGACCCGGGTGACCGACGGTCTCCGCGGAGTCGAGGAGAAGCCGAAGCGGCATGGCGGGTCCACCGGGGCGAGCTGACCCAGGTCCGCCCCTTCCCAGGACCCGGTCGCGCCGATGATCCGGCGTACGTCGGTGGCGCCGTACCACTCGCGACGGCCGTGGCCGGCACTCCCCCTGGTCCGTACGCCGCGCATGAGCACGCGGGCGACCGGGTCGGTGACCGCGCACCAGGCGGGACTCGTGGCGACGGTCGGCGGGACGGTCCGGAGCAGCCGGCCGAGCGGCGTCCGTGACCCCAGCGTGAAGACGAGGCTCAGGCTCGGCGTCCCCACCTGCCAGCGGTCGCCGGTCTCCGTCACGGTGACCGGCTCGATCCGGGTCTCGTCGAAGGAGTACGTCGCGGCGACGAACTCGGCGACGCGGTCGTCCGGCGCGAGCAGCACCCGGTGGCCCTCGACGGTCTCGACCATGACGTCCGCGAACGAGCCCCACGGGCCGTCGGACCAGTGACCCACGACGGCCCGCAGCCCCGACGTCGTGCCGAGACCGGCGATCCGGCCGTCGAACCGGTCCCTCACGGCGTCACCAGCCCGTCGGGGTCGCGTCCCTGCTCGCGCAGCCCGGTGGCGACGCCGGAGCGGTCCGCGTCGGAGCGGTTCTGGCTCAGCTTCGCCTTCGCCTCGACCTCCTCGACCCGGATCTCCAGCCCGATGATCGCGCGCAGCTGCTTGGTGAAGTAGTCCTCGGGCGCGTCGGTCACGGCCCAGGGCTCCTCGCGGGTGGCCTCGTGGGCCTCGGTCAACCGGGTGACGACGTCGCGCAGGAACTCGGCGTCGGTGTGGATGCTCGCGGTGCCGCGCAGGTGCACGGCGGAGTAGTTCCAGGTGGGGACGACGCGGCCGTGCTCGCGCTTCGTCGCGTACCAGCCCGGGCTCACGTAGGCGTCCGGCCCGGTGACCATCGCGAGGGCCACCGATCCGTCAGCGATCCGCTGCCAGTGTCGGTTGGCCCGCGCGAAGTGCCCGACCAGCCGGTCGCCGTCCCAGAGGACCGGGAGCAGGGTGGCGTCCGGCGTACCGTCCTCCGCCACGGTCACCACCTGCGCGACGCCGACCGCGGCGACGAACGCGCGGACGTCCTCCTCCGGCATCTCGTTGAAGTGCGGGACGTACAGCCGGGTCATGGCTCCATCCTTGCAGGGGAACGGAGTGTCGGCGCCGACCGGCAGGATGAGGGGGTGCTGCTCGCCGACATCGTCGCCACCTCCTCCTCCGTGGCCGCCACGCGCTCGCGCAAGGAGAAGGTCGCCCTGCTCTCCGAGCGGCTGGCGGCGGCCGCGTCCGAGGAGCTGCCGATCGTGACGGCGTACCTCGGCGGGGCGCTGCTGCAGCGGCGCACCGGCATCGGGTTCCAGGGGGTCCGCTCGGTCCCGTCGGCCGCCTCCTCGCCCACGCTCGACGTGACCGAGGTGGACGCCGAGTTCACCCGCCTGTCGGAGCTCTCCGGCTCCGGGTCGCAGACCGCACGCAAGGCTGCCCTGGCCGCCCTGCTCTCCCGCGCGACCGCCGACGAGCAGGCGTGGCTCCGGGGCGCGATCACCGGCAACCTGCGGCAGGGAGCCTCGGACGCGCTGGTCCAGGAGGCGCTCGCGCAGGCCTGCGACCTGCCCCTGGCCGACGTACGCCGGGCGGCCATGCTGGCCGGTGGCACCGTCCCCATCGCGGTGGCGGCCGTGACCGGCGGCGCCTCGGCGCTGGCCGAGATCGGTCTCGAGGTCGGTCGGCCGGTCCTGCCGATGCTCGCCTCCAGCGCGCCGGACGTGGCGGCGGGCGTGGCGAAGGCCGGGCCGGGCGAGGTGTCGGTCGACGTCAAGCTCGACGGCATCCGGATCCAGGTGCACCGGCTGGGCGACGAGGTCGTCATCGCCACCCGTTCGCTCGACGACATCACCGAGCGGCTGCCCGAGGTGGCCGAGCTGGTGAGGACGTTCCCGTCCGACCGGTTCGTGCTCGACGGCGAAGCACTGTCCGTCGCCGAGGACGGCCGCCCGCGGCCGTTCCAGGAGACGGCGTCACGCACCGCCCAGGGCGGCGCCCAGTGGTTGGCCGAGGGGTGGACGTCGTCGGTCACGCCGTTCTTCTTCGACCTGCTCCACCTCGACGGGCAGGACCTGCTCGACTCCCCCGGCACCGCCCGCGTGGCCGCCCTCGAGTCGCTCGTCCCGGCCGAGCACCGCGTCCCCCGCCTCGTCACCTCCTCGTCCGAGGAGGCCGAGGCCTTCGCCGAGGCCGCGGTCCGCGACGGCCACGAGGGTGTGGTGATCAAGGACCCCTCGGCGCCGTACGCCGCTGGTCGGCGAGGCAGCGCCTGGGTCAAGGTGAAGCCCGTCCACACCCTCGACCTCGTCGTTCTCGCCGTCGAGTGGGGCTCCGGCCGCCGCAAGGGCTGGCTCTCCAACATCCACCTCGGCGCCCGCGCCGACGACGGGCACGGCTTCGTCATGCTCGGGAAGACCTTCAAGGGCATGACCGACGAGATGCTCGCCTGGCAGACCGAGCGGTTCACCGAGCTGGCCGACGGTCCCACCGACGGCTACGTCGTCAAGGTCCACCCGGTCCAAGTCGTCGAGATCGCCTTCGACGGCCTGCAGCGTTCGACCCGCTATCCCGGCGGCGTCGCCCTCCGATTCGCCCGCGTGCTGCGCTACCGCGACGACAAGACGGCGGACGAGGCCGACACCATCAGCACGGTCCTGGCCCTGGCCCGCTGACCCGCCCGCGTCACACGTGCTGTAACTCGGAGTTGCATTACCCTGCACGCATGACAGACGGACGCCGGGTGGCCGCGGCGGAACGACGCCGACGCCGGGAGGCGGAGATCGTGGCGGCGACGCGTGAGCTGTTCGCGAGTCGAGGAGTGCGTGACACGCAGATCGAGCACGTCGCAGCGGCCGTCGGGGTCAACCGGGCGATCGTCTACCGGCACTTCACCGGCAAGGAGGAGCTGTTCGCCCTCGCGGTGGTCAGCTACCTGGAGGACCTGCGCGGGCGACTGGTCGAGGCGGCGGAGAACGCCGAGGGGCCGTCCGCTCGGCTCCAGGAGATCACCAAGGCGTTCGTCGACTTCGGGCTCGAGCACCCGCCGTTCGCCGACTGCGCGCAGACCCTCATGCGCTCCACCGGCGAGGACCTGCTCAAGGAGATGTCCGAGACCGCGGTCCTGCGCCTGGGCCGCGCGATGTCGGGCTGCCTGAGCGTGCTGTCGGGGGTTCTCGCCCAGGGCAACGAGGAAGGCGTCTTCGACGTCGAGGACCCCACCCTGCTGGCGAACCTCTTCTACGCCAGTGGGCTGGGGGCGCTCCAGCTCGCGCGCGTCGGCCTGCTGGTGGGCGAGTCCGCCTCCGGCGCCCCGACGGCCTCGGAGATCACCGGTGACCAGGTGCGCGACTACCTGGTCGCCTACGTCCTGGCCCTCGCCAAGACGTGAGGGCCAAGACGTGAGAATTGCGCTGACCCGGCAGAAATTTTCTGCCGGGTCAGCGCAATTTCTGCCGGGTCAGCGCTCGAGGATCGCGACGACGCCCTGGCCGCCGGCCGCACAGACCGAGATCAGCGCGCGCCCGCTCTGCCCGTCCTTGGCCTTCTGAGCCAACAGCTTCGCGGCCACGTTGACGATCCGGCCACCGGTCGCGGCGAACGGGTGGCCGGCCGCCAGCGACGAGCCGTGAACGTTGAGCTTCGAGCGGTCGATCGCGCCCAGGGGGGCGTCCAGGCCCAGGCGCTCCTTGCAGAACACCGGGTCCTCCCACGCCTTGAGCGTCGAGAGCACCTGCGAGGCGAACGCCTCGTGGATCTCGTAGTAGTCGAAGTCCTGCAGCGACAAGCCGGCACGCGCCAGCATCCGCGGGACGGCGTACGCCGGAGCCATCAGCAGACCTTCGCGTCCGTGCACGTAGTCGACGGCGGCCGTCTCGTGGTCGACGACGAAGGCCAGCGGCTCGAGGCCGTGCTCCTTCGCCCACTCCTCCGAGCCGAGCAGCACCACGGAGGCACCGTCGGTCAGCGGCGTCGAGTTGCCGGCGGTCATGGTCGCGGCCTCGCCCTTGCCGAAGACCGGCTTGAGCTTCGAGAGCTTCTCCGCAGTCGAGTCGGCGCGCAGGTTGGAGTCCCGGTCCAGGCCGCGGAACGGCGTGACCTGGTCGTCGAGGAAGCCCGCCTCGTACGCCGCGGCGAGGTGCTGGTGCGACGCCGCAGCCAGCTCGTCCTGCTCCTCGCGGGTGATGCGCCACTCGAGCGCGGTCAGCGCCGCGTGCTCGCCCATCGAGAGCTTGGTGCGCGGCTCGCCGTTCTGAGGGATCTCCAGCCCGATGTCGCCGGGGCGGATGTTGCCCAACGCCTTGAGCTTGCCGGCGGTGTCCCGGGCGGCGTTGACCTTCATCAGCTTCTTGCGCAGCTTGTCGCTGATCGCCACGGGGGCGTCCGAGGTGGTGTCGGTGCCGCCGGCGATGCCGGACTCGATCTGGCCCAGGGCGATCTTGTTCGCGACCTGGATGGTCGCCTGGAGGCCGGTGCCGCAGGCCTGCTGGATGTCGGTGGCGGGCGTCTCGGGCGCGAGCTTCGAGCCGAGCACGGCCTCGCGGGTGAGGTTGAAGTCGCGGGCGTGCTTGAGCACGGCACCGGCGACGACCTCACCGACCGTCTCCCCCTCCAGGCCGAAGCGAGCGACGAGACCGTCGATCGCGGCGGTGAGCATCTCCTGGTTGGAGGCATCGGAGTAGGCACCGTTGGATCGGGCGAACGGAAGGCGGTTACCGCCGAGTACGGCCACGCGACGAGTCTGAGGGTTCATGGTCATATCCTTGCCCCACTCGCGCGTTAACTAAAGGCTCTGTAGCCCACATCACGAATTGTGGACTCCGAGTTACACAGGGAGTTACATAAAGCCATGAGCGATCGCTACCAAGGATTCACCGACTCTCCCCTCGGCAAGCTGCTGGTCAAGAACCTCGGCTTGCCCAACCCGACCAAGCTCAAGCGCTATCACGCCGGCGACCCGTTGGTCGACGGCACGGTCGTCGTCGGCGGCCGTGGTCGGCTCGCCGAGTCGCTGCCGACCCTGCTGGACGCGCTCGGCATCGCCTCGACCGTCTCCGCGGGCGTGCCCCCCGAGGGCGAGAAGTTCCAGGGCCTGGTCTTCGACGCCACCGGGATCACCGAGCCGGGCGACCTGGTGGCCCTGGAGGAGTTCTTCCAGCCGCTCATGCGCAGCCTCGCCACATGTCCGCGGGCGATCGTCCTCGGCACCCCGCCGGAGCAGACCAAGGGCTCGGAGCGCGTGGCCCAGCGCGCGCTCGAGGGGTTCACCCGCTCGCTCGGCAAGGAGATCGGCCGGGGCGGGACCTCGCAGCTCGTGTACGTCGCCGAAGGCGCCGAGGCCGCCGTCTCCTCGACCCTCGGGTTCCTGCTGTCCCCCAAGTCCGCCTACGTCTCCGGCCAGGTCGTGCGCGTCGGCACGAGCACCACGAAGGCCGAACCGGTCGCCGACCTGCTCCACCCGCTGACCGGCAAGGTCGCGCTCGTCACCGGCGCCAGCCGAGGCATCGGCGAGCAGATCGCCCGGGTCCTCCACCGCGACGGCGCGACCGTGGTCGGCCTGGACGTGCCCCAGGCGGCCAGCGAGCTCCAGACGCTGATGAAGGAGCTGGGTGGCGACCACCTCACCCTGGACATCACCGCCCCGGACGCGCCGCAGCGGATCGCCCAGCACCTCGGCAACGAGCACGGCGGCGTCGACGTCGTCGTCCACAACGCCGGCATCACCCGCGACAAGAAGCTCGCCAACATGGACGAGGACCGCTGGCAGTCGGTCCTCGCGGTCAACCTGGTCGCGCCCGAGCGGATCACCCGCGAGCTGCTCGACCAGGGCCTGATCCACGACAACGGCCGGATCATCGGCGTCGCCTCGATCGCCGGCATCGCCGGCAACGTGGGCCAGACCAACTACGCCGCCTCCAAGGCCGGCGTCATCGGCCTGGTCGACAGCCTGGCCGGCGAGCTGACGAACGGCATCACGATCAACGCGGTCGCGCCGGGCTTCATCATCACGCAGATGACCGCGGCCGTGCCGTTCGCGACGCGCGAGGTCGGCCAACGCCTCAACGCCATGTCCCAGGGCGGTCTCCCGGTCGACGTGGCCGAGACGATCGCCTGGTACGCCGACCCGGCCTCCACCGCCGTCAACGGCAACGTGGTGCGGGTCTGCGGCCAGATGATGCTCGGAGCGTGACCATGGACCTGCCCCCGGTGCTCAAGGCGGCGCTGCCGTCGATCCCGGTGCTCAACCAGCTCCCGGGCGTGCGCAAGGACCCGGACGCCGACCTGGCCTCGGTCGTCGAGACACGGACCGCGGTGATCGACGCGGACGCGGTGGCGGCGTACTCCCGGGTGTGCCAGTTCCCGGCCAAGGACACGATCCCCCTGCCGTTCCCGCACATGCTCGCGTTCCCGCTGCACATGGCGATCCTCACCAGTCCGGCGTACCCGTTCCCCGCGATCGGCTCGGTGCACGTCGACAACGTCATCACCAGCCACCGGCCCCTGCGCGTGGGCGAGACGCTCGACCTGGCGGTCCGGGCCGTGGGCCCGCGCGACCACGCCAAGGGGAGCGTCGTCGACTTCGTCACCGAGGCTCGCGTCGGTGACGAGACGGTCTGGGAGTCGACCTCGACCTACCTGCGCCGGGGCAAGCCGCACGAGGACGCCTCGCCCGGGCTCAGGTTCGACCGGATCCCGCCCGGGACGACGCAGTGGCGGCTTGCGGAGGACCTGGGACGCCGTTACGGCGCGGTGTCCGGTGACCGCAACCCGATCCACCTCTACCCGATCACCGCCAAGGCGTTGGGATTCCCGCGACAGATCGCCCACGGCATGTGGAGCCTGGCTCGCTGCGTGGCCGCGATCGAGAACCGCCTGCCGGACACGGTGACCGTCGAGGTGGCGTTCAAGAAGCCGATCTTCCTGCCCGGAACCGTCGCGTTCGGGCTCGACGCGGCGCAGGACGACCTTGCCTTCGCGCTCACCAGCCCCCGGGACGGCTCCCCGCACCTGGTCGGCCGCGCCACCCCCGCGTGAGACTCGCAGCCAAAGCGCTGCGAAGCGGGTCCGGAGCCCGCACAATGTGGGGCATCCGCAGGACAGGGGATGGGACCGATGACCGCACGCGTGGCGACTCCTGGGACGACGGACGTGCGGCGGAACCGACTCCTCGCTGTCGCTGTCGTCTTCGTCACTGTGTGCTGCGTGCTCCAGTTCTGGCGGACACCGACGTCCTCACCCGGGGTCAACCACTTCCTCTTCGTCTGGTCCTTCGTCGGGGCCGAGGCGGCGGCCGCCGTGGCCGCCTGGATCGGGTCCTCGCGCGCCCGTCGTGAACGCCGGCTCCCCTACGCCCTCGTCGCGATGGGACTCACCGCCACTGTCGTGGGCGACACCGTCTGGTACGGGTGGGTCTTCGACGATCCCTACACCGACGTCTCCTTCGCCGACGCGGGCTGGCTGGCGTCGTACGTCCTGTACGCCGGCGCTCTCTGGCTGATCCTGGCCCGGTCGCAGCGGCGCGGTCGGCTGGACGTGAACACCGTCATCGACGCGCTCACGATCCTCACCGTCTCGGTGCTGGTCCTCTGGGACTTCAGCGTCGACACCATCGCCGGCAACTCCCAGCTGACCCCGTCGGCGCAGGTCGTCTGGTCCAGCTATCCGGTCTTCGACGCGATCCTCATCGCCCTGGTGATCCGCATCGTGACGAACCGCCGCGCCCGGCAGGCGCTGGACTACTGGTTCGGCATCGGCATCGCCCTCTGGCTCGCCGCCGACCTCGGCTTCGTGATGCTCGACCTCACGCCCTTCAACGAGTCCTGGGAGAACTGCGGCTACCTCGTCGGGGCCGTCCTCATGGCCTGCGGGTTCCGCAACCGGGCGCAGACCGACCCCCTCACCCGGGACCTGCGCGCCGAGGACCGCGAGGTGGAGGCCACGGCCACGCGCATCGGCATCGCGATCGTGCCGATGCTCGTCCCTCCCGCTCTCGTCGTGTACGACGTCACTGTCGGCAACGAGGTCGCGCCGTGGCCGTTGGCGGTCGGCATGACGATGCTCGGTGGGCTCGCGATCCTGCGCACGTCGCGGCTGCTCCGGTCCGAGCGGGAGGCCCTGGCCGCCGCAGCGGACGCCCGGGACGAGGCCCTGCGCGCCTCGCAGGCCAAGTCGACGTTCCTGGCGACGATGAGCCACGAGATCCGCACGCCGCTCAACGGTGTCATCGGCCTCACCGGGCTGATGCTGCGCACCGACCTCGACGACCGGCAGCAGCAGTACGCCGAAGGTGTGCGGAATGCGGGCGAGTCCCTGCTGTCCCTGCTCAACGACCTGCTCGACTTCTCCAAGATCGAGGCGGGCCGGCTCGAGCTGGAGGAGACCGACTTCGAGCTGGTGCAGGTCGTCGAGGAAGCGGCCGAGCTCGTCGCCGACACGGCCCACCGACGCGGGCTGGAGCTGCTCGCGTTCTGCTCTCCCGCGCTCCCCAAGGTGCTGCGCGGCGACCCCGCGCGACTGCGGCAGGTGATCCTCAACCTCACCGCCAACGCCGTGAAGTTCACCGAGGAGGGCGAGGTCGTCGTGCGCGTCGACCTCGAGACCACGACCGACACCGGCGTCGTCGCGCGGTTCGAGATCTCCGACACCGGCATCGGGATCAAGCCCGAGGTCGTTCCGACGCTCTTCAACGCCTTCACCCAGGCCGACTCCTCCACGACCCGGCGCTACGGCGGCACCGGCCTCGGCCTGGCCATCTGTCGCCAGCTCGTCACGGCCATGGGTGGCGAGATCGGCGTCGACTCCACGCCGGGCAGCGGCTCGCGGTTCTGGTTCACCGTGCCGCTGGCCAGGGCCCAGGACCCCGCCAGCGCGAAGATCCCGATGCACGGCCTGGCCGGCGTCCGCGTGCTCATCGTCGACGACAACGCCACCAACCGGCTGGTGCTGAGCGAGCAGCTGGAGGCGTGGGGCGTCGACGCGGAGTCCGTGAGCACGGGACAGGAGGGCCTCGACCGGCTGCTGGCCGCCCAGAAGTCCGGCAACCCCTTCTCCCTGGCCGTGCTCGACCAGGCCATGCCGGAGATGGACGGACTCGAGCTGGCGCGCCGGATCGGCCGTCTGCGGCACGTCTCGCCGGCGCTGCTGCTGCTGACCTCGACCACCGACGTCGGCGCCGAGGAGGTCAGCCACGCGGGGATCGCCGAGAGCCTGACCAAGCCCGTGCACCTCGGGCGGCTTCGCTCGGCGATCACCCGCGCGATGTCGACGCGACTCCAGTCCTCGACCACGGCGCCGGCCCCGGCGCGCGTCGCCTCCGGGTCGCGGGGGCACATCCTGGTGGTCGACGACTCCGCGACCAACCAGATGGTCGCCACCGGCATGCTCGACCACCTCGGTTACAGCACGGAGGTCGCGGCGAACGGCTTCGAGGCCCTGGCAGCGCTCGAGCGCACTCGCTTCGACGTCGTGCTCATGGACTGCCGGATGCCGGAGATGGACGGCTACGAGGCGACGGCCGAGATCCGTCGCCTCGAGGAGGACGGCCCGCGCGTGCCCATCGTCGCCCTCACCGCCGGCGCGATGGGCAACGAGGAGCAACGCTGCCGGGCCGCCGGGATGGACGACTTCCTGGCCAAGCCCCTCGGCCTGGAGGACCTGCAGGCCATCGTCGAGCGCTGGGCCAGCGTGACGCCGTCCTGACCGATCCCGGGCGAGGGCTCGAAATCGAAGCATTATCAACTACATGGTTGTAGTTCCAGGACAGACACGCCGAGCGGTCGTTACGGTTGAGCGTCGAGTGACGGAAGTGGTTCGTGTGAACCACGAGGTCACGCACCCCCGCCTGGAAGGTCACCCCCGCATGCTCCGTCGCCGGATCACACCCCTGGCCCTCGTCCCCGCCACGCTGGTCGGGATCCTGGTCGGCTCCACGCTCTCCCCCGCGACGTACGCCGGCGCCGACGACCGGATCGACCCGGGCCACGGATACACCTCCCCGCGTGACGGGCTGGCCCGCGCGGGCACCATCGACTCCCCGCGGAGCAGCACCACCGAGCCCGCGACGGCCTTCCAGATGCCCTTCCCGTGCGGGCAGGCGTGGAACGGCAGCTCCCGCAGCGGCCACAGCCCCAGCTACCGAGCCATCGACTGGAACCGCACCGACGACTACGGCGCCCCGGTCGCGGCCGCCGCGTCCGGAACGGTGTCGGTCGCGGAGAGGAACGGCACCACCGGCTACGGCCACTGGATCCGGATCGACCACGGCCACGGCGAGCAGACCATCTACGGCCACCTGTCGGTCGTGTCGGTGACGGTGGGCCAAGTGGTCCAGCAGGGCGACATCATCGGCAACGTCGGCTCCACCGGGAACTCCACCGGCCCGCACCTCCACTTCGAGGAGCGCGCCGACGGACTGGTCGTCTGGCCCTACTTCGACCACCGGGCCTTCGTCATGGGTCAGACGTGGACCTCCAACAACTGCCTCACGGACGCGCCGATCGCCGGCAACTTCGTGGCCGGTCCGGCCGCCGAGGTGGGGATCTACCGCCGGGCCGCGCCGAGCACCTTCGAGATCGCCCGACCCGGCACCACCCCCAAGCGGATCCAGCTCGGAGTCGCCACCGACCAGCCGATCGTCGGCGACTGGGACGGCGACGGGCTGTCCAACCCCGGGGTGCGCACGCCGAGCACCCGCACGTTCACTCTCAAGACCCCCGCCGGCCTGACCGCCGTGGTCTTCGGCGGGGTCAAGGACCTGCCCGTCACCGGCGACTGGGACGGGGACGGCACCACCGACCTCGGCGTACGCCGGGCGACGAAGCCGGTCTGGCTGCTCCGCGCCGCCGACGGCTCCATCACCCGGGTGAAGTTCGGCCTGCCCACCGACCTGCCGGTCACCGGCGACTGGGACGGCGACGGCCGGACGGACCTGGGCACCTACGACCGGGCGACCTCGACGTTCACGATGCGCCTGGTGGGCGCCCAGGGCCTGGCCTGGACGGCCCAGGTGCACTTCGGCACGGCCGGCGACCTGCCGATCACCGGCGACTGGGACGGCGACGGGCTGACCGACGTCGGCACCTGGACGCCCAGCACGTCGACGTTCAACGAGCGCGTCCCCAACGTGAGCAGCACGCCGGTGCGGATCCACTTCTCCGCCAGCTAGGCGGGGACCCGGATCAGCCCCTCCTGGGCCACGGTGGCCACCAGGGTGCCCCCGGGCGCGTAGACCTCACCGAGGGCGAGCCCGCGGCCGCCCTGGGCCGAGGGTGACCACTGCTCGTAGAGCCACCACTCGTCGGCCCGGAACGGGCGGTGGAACCAGACGGTGTGGTCCAACGACGCCATCTGGACCTCGGTCGGCCGGGTCTCCTGCGCGGCCAGCGAGACGCCGAGCAGGCTCATGTCGCTGGCGTAGGTGAACGCGGCCAGGTGGATCAGCGGGTCGTCACCGAGGTCGGGCTGCACCCTCATCCACATCTGCGCACGGGCGGGACGACGAGGGTCGTCGTCCAGGCCGTGCTGGCTGTGGCCGACGTACCTCGCCTCGAGGGCGCCCCACTCCTTGGCCAGCGCGTCGGCGTCCGGGCCGCCGGACCGCCGCATGAGCTCCACCATGCTGAGGCCCCCCTCGGGCCCGGGCACGTCGGGCATGACGTCCTGGTGCTCGAGGCCCTGCTCCTCGCGCTGGAAGTTGGCGGTCTGGAAGTAGATCGGCCGCCCGTGCTGGCGGGCCACGACCCGGCGCGTGGCGAACGAGCGTCCGTCCCGGAGCCGCTCCACGTCGTAGATGATCGGCACCTTGGTGTCGCCGGGCCGCAGGAAGTACGAGTGCAGGCTGTGTGGCCGGTAGGCGGGGTCCACGGTCATCGTCCCGGCGACCAGCGCCTGGGCGGCGACCTGGCCGCCGAACACGCGTTGGCGCTCGGTCTCGGGCTGGGTGCCCCGGTAGAGATCGGTGTCGAGGGTCTCGAGCGACAGCAGGTCGACGAGCTCGGCGGCGGATGCGGGCACGGCGCTCCGTTCAGCGGGTGGTCAGGACTGGTCGGGGTCTTCGAGCTCGGAGAGGAACTGCTGGAACTGCTCCCCCAGCTCCTCGGCCGTGGGCAGCGGCTGGCCCTCGGCCAGCAGGCTGTCCTCCTGGCCGCGGTCGAAGGCGTCGTACTGGTTCTCCAGGGCGCCCACCACGTCGCTGACCTCGGCGTTGTTGGCGAGGTAGCGCTCGATCTCGGCGTCCCGGTCAGCGGCCTCCGCCTCCACGCCCGTGACGTCCAGGGAGAGACCGAGGGCACCGGCGGCCCGCCCCAAGAGGGTGAGCGTGCCCCGCGGGTAGTCGAGCTGGGCGAGGTAGTGCGGGATGTGGACGACGTACCCGAACGCGTCGTGGCCCCACTCCCCCAGGCGCACCTCGAGCAGTGACTGCGCGCTGGAGGGGATGCGGAGCTCGCCCCGCCAGGGGCTGTGCCCGTCCAGCAGCTCGGGCCGGTTGGCGTGCGGCGTCACCGCGATCGGGCGTGTGTGGGGCACGGCCATCGGCACCGCCCCCAGCGAGAGCACGGCCGAGACGTCGAACCGCTCGACGACCTCACGGACCGCCGAGCAGAACGCCTCCCAGCGGTGGTCGGGCTCGGGGCCGCTGAGCAGCAGGTAGCGGTGACCGGCGGCGTCGTGCATGAGTCGGACGACCAGCCGAGGTGCCTCGTAACCCTCGTAGTGGTCGTGCACGAAGGACATGGGCGGGCGCCGCGCCCGGTAGTCGTGGAGGGCGTCGACGTCGAAGGTCGCGACCACCGGCCCCGAGCCGTGGTCGAGCAGGTGCTGGACGGCGCGCGCGGTCGCGTTCCCTGCGTCGAGGAACCCGTCGAGCGCCAGGATCATCGGCAGACCGGTCGCCTCGTCCGGGAGGTCGTCGACGATGTGCACCAGTCCAGCCACGCCGGTCATCCTTCCACGAGCCGTTTTCCGATCAGCCTCTGCGTACGCAGGCCCAACGGAGGGGGGCCGCAGGTCATTCCGTGGCGCTGGTTCCCTGCGGGCCTCCGTCGTACGTCGAGACCATGAGCTTCCCGGCCCGGCGGGCGAGCTGGTCAGCACTCACCCCGGCGTCCCTCCGCAACCGCGCGTCCTGGTCGTCGGCCCCCGCCAGGTCGTGCACCAGCCGCCAGAGGAGGGCGTCGCCGCCCTGCTGGACGAGGTACTCGCAGGCGTACCAGGAGAGGCCGTAGTTGGCTGCCGCGTCGGGGACGTGGAAGGTGCTGGCGTCCGGCAGGTGGTCCACGCCGCGGCGCGCGGCGTCGAGGGCGGCCGCGGGGACGGTCCGGGACCCCGGCGGGAGGGCCTGGACGGAGATCCACTCGGCCAGGCCCTCGGACAGCCACGCCGGCAACCGGTCGTCGCGGTCAGCGAGCGCGACGTGGGTGAGCTCGTGGCGCACCAGCCGGTCCCGGGCGGCCCCCGGCTCGGTCACGAGCTGCGGGCTGAGGACGAATCGGGTCGAGGCGATCGACCCTCCCGGCCGGTCGTCGACGGAGAAGGTCAGGGCGTCCACCGGCCCCGCAGGCTGCGGCTGGGAGGCGAGGAAGCCGGGGTCGGACAGGGCGTAGACGACGACGCGGTGCGACCAGTCCAGCGGGATCAGCGGGCTCACCTGGGCGAGCCCTCGGGTCACCGAGTCCATCACGTCCTCGGCGTGCGCCGCGGCGCCGGCGTCGAAGACACCCAGCACGCTTCCGTTCTCACGAACCGTCACCGCCTCGGTCTCCCACGGCTCGAGGCGGACGTCGTGGCTGCGCTCCCACAGCCGGTCCCGGACCGAGGCGAGGAGGAAGTGACCGTGCTCGCGGACGAACCGCAGCCGACGCTCGGTCGTGACCGGCCGAGCGTCGAACCCCCGGAGCTGCAGCCGCGACGTGACGGTCGCGGTGTAGTCGCGTCCGTTCCGGACCAGGGTGGCGGGCTGGAGCTCGAAGCCCAGCCGCTGGATCGGCAGCTGGCGCAGGTTCTCGTACCAGGTCTGCTGGGTGCGCCGGAAGGACCGGCTGGCGACCAGCCGGCCCATGAGCAGCTCGGGTCGCCCCAGCATGACGGCGTCGGCACGCTGGGTCAGCAGCCGGTCCAGGGCGCGGGCGACGTCCACCCCGCGCGGCAGCGGCTGGCCCCCGGTCATCGGCTGGGCTGCCATGTCCCCGCGCGAAGAGGTGGGGTCGTCGCAGCCGGTGAGCAGGAACGTCAGGAGCAGCGTGAGGACCGCGACCAGCCGACCGGCCCGAGGACCGGCTCCAGAACTGTCAGGGGGTCTGCTCGGCATCAACCAGCAAACGACCGTCCGCCAGTGCCGTTACGTCCTCCACGATCCCGCGCGCGAGGGTCTGCGCGTCCAGTCCGATCCGCTCCAGGATCACGTCACGCTTGGCGTGGTCGAGGAACTCCTGCGGGATGCCGTGCAGGCGGACCGGTGTGGAGATGCCGGCCTCGTTGAGCGTCTGGAGCAGGACGGCGCCACAGCCGCCGACGATGCCGTTGTCCTCGACGTGCACCACGAGCGAGTGGTCGCGCGCCAGGTCCAGGAGGGCCGGGTCGACCGGCTTGACCCAGCGCGGGTCGACCACGGTCACGCCGATGCCCTGGGCGACCAGCCGCTGACCGACGTCGTACGCCGTCGTGGCCATCGAGCCGACTCCGACGATCAGGACCTCGCGCCGCCCGTTGCGGAGCAGCACGTCGGCGCCGCCGACGTGATCGACCGCCTCGAGGTCGGGCGGCGGCGGACCCTTCGGCAGCCGCAGCACCGTGGGGGCGTCGTCGACCACGACGGCCTCCCGCAACAGCTCGCGGACACGGGTGCCGTCGCGGGGTGCGCCCAGGCGGAGGCCGGGCACGACCTGGAGGATCGACATGTCCCACATGCCGTTGTGCGAGGCGCCGTCGTCGCCGGTGACGCCGGCGCGGTCGAGCACGAAGGTGACCCCGCACCGGTGCAGGGCGACGTCCATGAGCACCTGGTCGAAGGCGCGGTTGAGGAAGGTGGCGTAGATCGCCACCACGGGGTGCAGACCTCCGAGCGCCAGTCCCGCGGCGGAGGTGACGGCGTGCTGCTCGGCGATCCCGACGTCGAACGTGCGGTCGGGGAACCTCGCCTGGAAGGCGTCGAGCCCGACCGGCTGGAGCATCGCCGCGGTCAGGGCGACGATGTCGGGGCGCTCCTCGCCGAGCGCGACGATCTCCTCGGTGAAGAAGTCGGTCCAGATCCGGCCCTTCGGGAGCGGCTCGCCGGTCTCGGAGTCGAACGGCGTCACCTGGTGGTACTGGTCGGCCTCGTGCTTCTCCGCCGCGTCGTAGCCGAAGCCCTTGCGGGTGAGCGCATGCACGATCACCGGGCCGTTGAACCGCTTCGCCTGGGCCAGCGCGTGCTCCATCGCCTCGCGGTCGTGGCCGTCGACCGGACCGACGTACTTGAGGCCGAGGTCCTCGAAGAGCCCTTGGGGCGCGAGGGCGTCCTTCATGCCCTTCTTCATCGCGTGCAGGACGTCGTAGACCGCCGGTCCGACGCCCTTGACGGCGGTCAGCCGGCGCTTGACCTGGTCGAGGACCTGCTCGTACCGCGGGTTGGTCCGCAGCGTCGTCAGCGCGGTGGTGAGACCGCCGACGGTCGGCGTGTAGGAGCGGCCGTTGTCGTTGACGACGATGACCAGGCGGCTGTTCTGCGCCACCGCGATGTTGTTGAGGGCCTCCCAGGCCATGCCTCCGGTGAGGGCGCCGTCACCGATGACGGCCACGACGTGGCGGTCCTCGCCGCGGATGCGGTACGCCTTGGCCAGCCCGTCGGCGTACGACAGGGCGGTGGAGGCATGGGAGTTCTCGACGACGTCGTGGTCGGACTCGGCCCGGCTCGGGTAGCCGCTGAGGCCGCCCTCCTGGCGGAGCCGCTCGAAACCGCCGGCGCGACCGGTGACGATCTTGTGGACGTAGGACTGGTGGCCGGTGTCGAAGACGATCCGGTCGCGCGGCGAGTCGAACACCCGGTGCAGCGCCAGCGTCAGCTCGACGACGCCGAGGTTGGGGCCCAGGTGACCGCCGGTGCGGGCGCACGTGGCGACCAGGAAGTCGCGGATCTCGGCGGCCAGCGCGGTCAGCTGCTCGGCGGAGAGGTCGCGCAGGTCCTGCGGTCCCGTCAGCTCCTCCAGCAGTCCCATGACCACCCTCTCCGTGCTGAGTCGTGCGGGTCCGACCCGCAGGTCGGCGTTCGATCGAGTGTAGTCAACCGGTCACAGGTCGACGTAGGCGACGGCGGCCTCGTCCAGGCTCCCGAGCCACACCCGGCCGTCGTGCTCCCGGACGCCGGTGACCATGTGGAAGGCGTCGGCCGGCCGGTCGAGGTCGTGCACCAGGGTCCCTTCGTCGTCGTACGCCTGGACCCGCACGCTGCGACGGACCTCCGGCTGGAGGGCCTCCGGGACCCGGCTCACCGCCCGGCGCGCCCAGGACGGCGTCCGGTCCAGCAGGTCGGCCAGCGGATCGGGCGGCGACGCGAGCGTGACCCAGATGAGGCCGTCGCTGCCCTCGGCGATGTTGTCGGGGTAGCCGGGCAGGTCGGGGACGAGGTGGTCCCGGCGGCCGTCCTGCCACCACCGCACGACGGTCCGGTCCCGGGTCTCGGCGACCGCCAGGAAATCGCCGGACCGCGATCGCGCGACACCGTTGGCGAAGGAGAGTCCGTCGAGGAGCACCTCCGGCTCGCCCCCGGGGCGCAGCCGCAGGAACCGTCCCGTGCGGGTGGCTCGGATGAAGTCCTTGCGCCACTCCTCGATCCCGTAGTGCAGCGAGCTGTCGGTGAACCAGATCGACCCGTCCTCGGTGACCGCGGCGTTGTTGCAGAACCTCATCGGCCGGCCATCGACGGAGTCGGTGATCGGCTCGAGACCGCCCGTCGCGGGGTCGAGCCAGAGCAGACCGAGGTGCGCGTCGCAGACCAGCACCCGGCCGTCGACGTACTCCAGGCCCAGCGGCCGTCCGCCGGTCCGGGCGAGCAGGTCGATACGGGCGCCGTCGTGCCGGATCCGCCAGATGCTGCCGTCGGCGGTGCCGGTGAGGACGGCACCCTCGTCGCGGCCCTCGGGCACGACGAGGACGTCCTCGGTTCCGTGGGCGGGGACCGGGAGGATCCTCATCGGCACAGCTCCTCGTACGTCTCGGAGGCCAGCAGCACCGGCAGCGACTGGGCGGCCGCGCGGGTCAGGGGGAGGTCGCCGATCGTGGTGGGGTCGACGAAGAGGATCTGACGGCCCTCGAAGCACTGCAGGTCGTCGTCGGTGAGCTCGGTGGCCATGACGAACAGCCGGTAGGGGTCCACCGTGCGGCTGTGCTCGTGGAAGACGGTGAACTCCCCGAAGAGCCGGAGCCCGCCGTCGAGCACCAGGCCGGTCTCCTCGGCCAGCTCGCGGTACGCGCCGGTCTCGAAGCCCTCACCCTCCTCGAGGTGTCCGCCGCAGTAGCCCCAGCACTCCGGGTCGATCTCCGGGTGCTCGTCGCGCTCCTGGAGCAGGACCCAGCCGCGCCGGTCGACCAGGACGACGCTCGAGAACCGGGTCATGCCGCCCAAGATACGGCGGGGCCTACAGGCGGGCCACGTAGCGGCGTCCGCGCAGCGCCTCCTCGACCAGGACCACTCCCCGACGTACGCCGGCCAGCCGGGCCTGCTCGAGGCCGAAGGTCTGCACCGCGGCCTCGACGACGTCCAGATCGGCCACCTGCACGAGGTCGGACCTGACCTCGCTGAGCCCGCGCCGGATCGCCGCCTCCTGCGCCTCGACGTACCAGAAGGCGAAGCGCGCCAGCACCACGACGTGTCGCCGCAGCCCCGGGAATCGCCGGTAGTCCGGCGGACACAGGTCGAGGAGCCACGCCGCGGCACTCTCCTCCCACCCGGGCGCGTCCGGCGGCCGCACCTCGCGGGGCCAGCCGGGCGGAGCGACGTAGGTGGGCATGGCGGCAGTGTAGACCGGATTCGAACACCTGTTCTAACAAATCAGGGAGCGGGCCAGCAGCAGCAGCGCCGAGGCCGCGCACACCACCAGGACGCCGGTCCGGATGCTTTCCAGGTCGAGCCTGCGGCGCAGGACCCGCGAGAGCCACAGGCCCAGCGGCACGCCGGGGGCGAGCATGGCGGCGACCGCGGTCTGGTGCCAGGTCAGGTCTCCCGTGAGGGCGAGGGCGACGAGGCTGATGATCGCTCCGAGCGCGAAGTAGACGGCGAGGGTGTTGCGAATCTGGCGGGCCGGCTGGTGCTGGTAGAGCACCGCGATGGGCGGGCCGCCGATCGAGGTCGCGGTCGCCCCGACCCCGGAGATGAAGCCCGCGGTCACCAGGGTGACCCGGTTGATCGGCACCCGCACCGCCCGCCAGGTGACGAGCACGCTGACCAGCACCATCACGCCGACCGCGATCCCGAGCTCGCGGTGGCTGAACCAGCCGACGAGGAGCACCCCGAGGACGGTGCCCGGGATCCTGGCCGGGATGCCCCAGCTCATGCCGGGCCAGTCGATGTCGCCTCGGTCGACCAGCAGCGTGAGGGCCGGGGTGAGCAGGCCCATCCACAACAGGGTCCCGGGCATGAGGCTCGGCGCGAGCAGCGTGACGACCGGCGCGCTCACCAGGCCGACACCGAGACCCACGAGCCCCTGCACCACCGACCCGACGAGGACCGCGACGCCGATGACGAGGAGGGCGGCGATCTCCCCGCTCATCGCGGGCGGGGGTCCGCGACGCCGAGCGCTTGCTCGAGCCGGCCCAGCCGCGCGCCGCGCAGTCCGGCGCTGTCGTGGCGCCACCACACGTCGCGGTAGACGCACTGGCCGGTCATCCACGGCTCGTGGGCGTCGAGCAGGACCACTTGGAACGCCCGGTCCGGGGTGCGGGCCGACGGCGGGTAGAGCCGGTGGTCGGCGGCCCGCTCGAAGCCGCGAGCACCGTAGTAGTGGGGCGAGCCCTCGAGGACCAGCATGGGGACACCGGGCGTCGTCCGTGCTCGGTCGACGGCGGCCGCGAGCAGGGCAGTTCCGGTCCCCCCGCCCTGATGGTCCGGCAGCACCGCCAACGGCGAGAGCATCCAGATGTCCACGAGCCGCTCGCGAGCGTCCAGCCACGCCGCGGACACCCCCACGTGCCCCACGACCTCGCCGTCGAGCTCGGCGACGAGGCTCGCGTGCACCAGCCCCTCGGCCCGGACGTCGGCCCAGAGCGGAGCGACGTCATGGTCACCGAACGCGGCCGAGATCGTCGCTGCGACGGCCGCGACGTCGTACTCCGTCTCGTCGCGCACGTGAAGGCTCACGCGGTGGAGTCTGCCGTACGCCGTCGGCGGCTCCCGGTCCCCTCACGTGACGTGGGGGCCCCCGCTCGGCACAATGACGTCCGTGACCGGGGACGTGGTGGTCGACCAGCCCCTTCCTGCGCTCCCCTCGAGCGTCGGGGAGGCGCGGCGGGCGGTCCGGCGCGCGGTCGAGCAGACCCTCGTCGACCTCGAGGCGCACGAGGAGCTCGTCGACGACCTCATGGTCGCCGTGAGCGAGCTCGTCACCAACGCCGTGCTGCATGCGGGATCCGGGATCCGGCTGCGGGTGCGGGCCCTGCCGACGTGGGTGCGGGTCGAGGTCTTCGACGGCAGTCCCCACCTGCCACGCTCGGTCGGCCAGGAGGGCGTGGCGGTGACCGGCCGGGGCCTGCGCCTCGTGGCCGAGCTGGTCGACCGCTGGGGCGCCGAGGTCGAGGGCGACGGCAAGGTCGTGTGGTGCGAGGTCTCCCGGGACCACGCGCACGAGGGCGGCGGGGTCATGGTCCGCGAGGGGCACGGGCACGACACGATCGGGATCGAGCTGCGGAACGTCCCGCTGCTCATGCACGCCGCGTGGCAGGAGGCGGCAGCGGCGCTGCTGCGCGAGCTCATGCTCATCGATCTCGGCGACGACCCCGAGGGGGCGGTGGCCGCCCACGCGGTGGCCAGCAGCGTCCTCAGCACCTGCGCGGAGCAGATCCCCGCACCGGACCTCGGGGACGACCCGTCCGCGATCATGCTCGGCGCCGTCGACCCGCTGGTGAGCCGTGACCGGATGACGCTGGAGGTGCCGCGCGCTGCCGTGGCCGGCTTCGACCAGCTCAACCGGATGCTCCAGCGCGCCACCACGTTCGCCGACTTCGGCGAGTTCCTCGGGTTGCCGACCCAGCCGGAGATCCGGGAGATGCGTGAGTGGCTGTGCGGCGAGGTCGCGCGACAGGTGACGGGAGAGCCACCGACGCCCTGGTCCCCACCCTCACCGCGCGAGGTGATCCCCGCGCCGCCCGCGGTGGGCTGGGACCCCGCGCGGGTCGACGACTCACCGGTGGCCGTGGTGGCTGCGGACGACACGAACCGGATCGTGGCGGCGAGCGACCGCGCGCTCGAGTCGCTCGGCTACACCCGGGCGGAGCTCGTGGGGCAGCGCCTGCTGGTCCTGATCCCGCGCCGCTACCAGCAGGCGCACGTCGCAGGGTTCACCCGGCACGTGGTCAACGGCCGGAGCCCGCTCCTCGGGCAGCAGGTCACCGTCCCCGTCGTGACCGCGAGCGGGCTCGAGATCGAGGCGAAGGTGCTGATCGACCGCTTCTCGCTGCCCGACGGCCGGAGCCTGTTCCAGGCAGAGTTCAGCTTCTGACCGATCGGGCCGTGGACCGGCCGTCCACGAGGACCCGGGTGAGGACGACGAGCCAGGCGGTGGCCGCGACCAGGCTCGTGAGGACGTCGGTCAGGTGGTGGGCGCCCTCGTAGAGTCGGCTCGCGGCCACGACCAGCGGCAGCAGCGCGAGCAGGCAGGCCGCCCATCGGTGCCGGTGCCACAGCAGCACCACGAGGGCGCCGTACATGCCCGCCGCGAAGAGCGTGTGACCCGACGGGAAGCTGTGGTCGGGCACCAACCCCGGGTCGAGGATGTGCACCGGCGGCCGGTCGCGGCTGATGGTCTGGGTGGCCGCCAGGTACATCACCAGGACTCCCGCCGTGGCCGAGAAGGCGAAGACCGCCGGCCGCCTGCCCGCCCGCCAGGCCAGCAACCCGGTCAGGAGGACCGAGCCGACCAGGAACACGTACGTCGAGCCCACGAAGGCCCCCGCCTCCGTGAGGTGGTTGCCCAGCGGGGTCCGGTGGTCCTCCAGCCACAGCGCCAGGTCGTTGTCGACACCGTCGACGCCTCGCCAGGGATGGGTGAGCAGCCACCCGACCGCGAGCACGAGCAACAAGATGACGACGAATGCGGGCACGAGCCGCTTGGCGAGGGACACGGCGCTCAGTCTTCACCACGCCTCCACCTGTGCAGGTGGGCGCTAACCCTCCACGAAGTCCAGCCTGACCTTCCGGTCGGGGTTGTCGACGTTGAGGTCGACCAGGCAGATGCTCTGCCACGTTCCGAGCGCCAGCCGCCCGGCCTCGACCGGCACCGTGGCGTACGGCGGGATCAGCGCCGGCATCACGTGCGAACGGCCGTGCCCGGGTGACCCGTGGCGGTGCCGCCACCGGTCGTCGGCCGGCAGCAGGTCCGCGAGGGCCGCCAGCAGGTCGTCGTCCGAGCCGGCACCCGTCTCGAGGATCGCGACGCCGGCCGTGGCGTGCGGGACGAAGACGTGCAGCAGGCCGTCGCCGGCCCCGGACACGAAGTCCGAGCAGTCACCCGTCAGGTCGACGACGACCTCACGGTCGCCGGTGTGCACCTGCAGCGTCCGGGTCCGCACCGGGCTCAGCTCCGCAGCAGGTTGCGCAGGACGTACTGCATGATCCCGCCGTTGCGGTAGTAGCTCGCCTCGCCGGGGGTGTCGATCCGGACGGTGGCCTCGAACTCGTCCTCGCGGCCGTCGGCCTCGATCTTCACCGTCACCGTGCGCGGGATGCTGCCCTCGTTGAGCTCGGTGACACCGGAGATGCTGATCGTCTCCTCGCCGGTGAGCCCCATGTCGTCGGCCGACTTGCCGCCCGGGAACTGCAGGGGCAGGACACCCATGCCGATGAGGTTGGACCGGTGGATCCGCTCGTAGGACTCCGCGATCACCGCCTTCACGCCCAGCAGCGCGGTGCCCTTGGCGGCCCAGTCACGCGAGGACCCGGAGCCGTACTCCTTGCCCGCGAGCACGACCAGCGGGGTGCCCGCCTCCTGGTAGTTGACGCTCGCGTCGTACACGCTCGCGACCTCGCCGTCCCGGGTGAAGTCGCGGGTGAAACCACCCTCGGTGCCGGGAGCGAGCTGGTTGCGCAGGCGGATGTTCGCGAAGGTGCCGCGGATCATCACCTCGTGGTTGCCGCGGCGCGAGCCGTAGGAGTTGAAGTCCCGCTGCTCCACGCCGTGCTCGGCGAGGTACGTCCCGGCGGGGCTGTCCTTCTTGATCGCGCCGGCCGGGCTGATGTGGTCGGTGGTCACCGAGTCGCCGAGCTTCAGCAGGACCCGGGCGCCCTCGATGTCCTCGACCGGGGCCGGGTCGTCCGGCATCCCGTCGAAGTACGGAGGCTTGCGGACGTAGGTGGAGTCCTCGTCCCACTCGAAGGTCTTGCCCTCGGGGGTCGGCAGCGACTGCCAGCGCTCGTCCCCGGCGAAGACGTCTGAGTAGTCGCTGGTGAACATGTCGGATGTGATCGCCGTCGCGATGACGTCCTCGACCTCCTTGGCGCTGGGCCAGATGTCCTTGAGGAAGACGTCGTTGCCGTCCTGGTCCTGACCGAGCGGGTCCTCGAACAGGTCGACGTCCATCGAGCCGGCCAGCGCGTAGGCGACGACCAGCGGCGGGGACGCGAGGTAGTTCATCTTCACGTCGGGGTTGATCCGGCCCTCGAAGTTGCGGTTGCCGGACAGCACCGAGACGACGGCCAGGTCGTGCTCGTTGACCGCGTCGCTGACCTCGGGGATCAGCGGGCCGGAGTTGCCGATGCACGTGGTGCAGCCGTAGCCGACGAGGTTGAAGCCGAGCTTGTCGAGGTACGGCGTCAGCTCGGCCTTCTCGTAGTAGTCCGAGACCACCTTGGAACCCGGCGCGAGCGAGGTCTTCACCCACGGCTTGCGGTCCAGCCCCTTCTCGACGGCGTTCTTGGCCAGCAGCGCCGCGCCGATCATCACGCTGGGGTTGGAGGTGTTGGTGCAGGAGGTGATCGCGGCGATCGCGACGGCGCCGTGGTCGATCTCGCACTCCTCGCCGCCGACGGTGATCGTGACCTTCTTGGTCGGTCGTCCGGCCGTCTGGCCCCCGGCTCCGTGCCAGTCGTCGGGCCGGCCGGCGCCGTTGCCGCCCTCCGAGTGGGCCGGGGCGTCGCTGGACGGGAAGGACTCGTCGGACTGCTCGTCGACCTTGGACTCGATCCCCTCGGGCTTCTCCTGGGCCGGCACCCCGGACTTGTCGGAACCACCCTCGGGCTCTCCGTCGTCCACGAAGTCGGACAGTGCCGTCCGGAAGGCCTCCTGGGCGTCGGTCACCGGCACGCGGTCCTGCGGGCGCTTGGGACCGGCCAGCGACGGGACGACCGTGGCGAGGTCGAGCTCGAGCCGCTCGGAGAAGCGCGGCTCCGTGTATTCCTGGGCCGCGGGGTCGTGCCAGAGACCCTGCTCCTTGGCATAGGCCTCCACCAGGTCCAGCTGCTCCTGGGGGCGGCCGGTGAGCTCGAGGTACTTGATCGTCTCCTCGTCGATGGGGAAGACCGCGATCGTGGACCCGAACTCGGGGCTCATGTTGCCGATCGTGGCGCGGTTGGCCAGCGGCAGCACCGAGACGCCGGGGCCGTAGAACTCCACGAACTTCCCGACCACGCCGTGCTCGCGCAGCATCTCGGTGATCGTCAGCACGAGGTCGGTGGCGGTCGCGCCCTCGGGGAGGTCGCCGGACAGCTTGAAGCCGACGACCCTCGGGATGAGCATGCTCACCGGCTGGCCGAGCATGGCCGCCTCGGCCTCGATGCCGCCGACGCCCCAGCCGACCACGCCGATGCCGTTGACCATGGTGGTGTGGGAGTCGGTGCCGACGCAGGTGTCGGGGTAGGCCTGGCCGTCGCGGACCATGACGACCCGCGCCAGGTGCTCGATGTTGACCTGGTGGACGATGCCGGTGCCCGGCGGGACGACCTTGAAGTCGTCGAAGGCGCCCTGACCCCAGCGCAGGAACTGGTAGCGCTCCCGGTTGCGCTCGTACTCGATCTCGACGTTGCGCTCGAAGGCGTCCGGGGTGCCGAAGACGTCGGCGATGACGGAGTGGTCGATGACCATCTCGGCCGGGGCGAGCGGGTTGATCTTGGTCGGGTCTCCCCCGAGGTCGGCCATCGCCTCGCGCATGGTGGCCAGGTCCACGACGCACGGGACGCCGGTGAAGTCCTGCATGATCACGCGCGCCGGCGTGAACTGGATCTCCTGGTCGGGCTCGGCGTCCGCGTCCCACCGGGCGATCGCCCGGATGTGGGCTGAAGTGATGTTCTCGCCGTCCTCGGTGCGCAGCAGGTTCTCCAGCAACACCTTGAGGCTGAACGGCAGGCCCCGGACGTCGCCGTCCTCGACGGCGTCGAGCCGGAAGATCTCGTAGTCCTGGTCCCCCACGCTCAGCGTGCCCTGGGCGCCGAAGCTGTCCTTGCTGGCCATCACGTCTCCTCGTACGTCGAGAACTCTCGTCCGCACCCATCTTGCCGCCCACGCGCGGCGGGGCGGTAGGGAGGGTCGAGCGGATTTATCTTGATATCAAGATATCACAGGTCACCCGATGCCAGCCCGCCGGTCCAGCTCTTGGAGCAGCTCGTGCGCGGCCAGCTCGATCTCCTTGTGTCGCCACTCCGACGCCCGGTAGACGCAGGCGATGAGGGCGGTCCGGTGCACACGCCGGAAGTCGCCGCAGACGAACGCGTAGCGCGCCTTGGTCTCGTCGTTGGCGCCCTCGGTCAGCCCGAGGTGCCACGCGGCGTACTCCTCCCAGGGGTGCCGCTCGAGGTAGCCGTTCTGGTCGTCCGCGCTCGGCTGGACCTCGCCCCAGTCGCTGTCGAGGACGTACTGCTTCGCCGCGATCAGCTCCTGGCAGCGGGTGACCGCGGCCGGGTTCACCGCGTAGCTGGCCATGCGACCAACCTAACCCCGCTCAGTCCCGCGGCCGGGTGAGCACCTCGACGCCGTCCTCGGTCACGGCGATGGTGTGCTCGCTGTGAGCCGTCCGGCAGCCGGTGGCGCTGCGCAGCGTCCACCCGTCCTCGTCGGTGACCAGCTCGTCGGTGTCGGCCATCACCCACGGCTCGAGGGCGAGCAGCAGGCCCGGACGCAGGGCGAACCCGCGGCCCGGCCGGCCGGCGTTCGACACGTGCGGGTCCTGGTGCATCGTCGAGCCGATGCCGTGCCCGCCGAACTGCGTGTTGACCGAGTAGCCCGCCTCGGTGAGCACCGTGCCGATCGCGTGCGAGAGGTCGCCCAACCGCACCCCCGGCCCGGCGATGTCGATCGCGGTCGCCAGGGCCCGCTCGGTCGTGTCGATCAGTGCGACGCTCTCGGGCGGGCGGGACTCCCCCACGAGGAAGCTGACCGCCGAGTCGGCGGCGACGTCGCCGAGGATGACCGCCAGGTCCAGCGTGAGCAGGTCCCCCTCGGCCAGGCTCCGGTCGTGCGGCAGCCCGTGCAGCACGGCGTCGTTGACCGAGGTGCAGATGTAGTGACCGAAGGGGCCGCGTCCGAACGACGGCTCGTAGTCGACGTAGCAGGACGTGGCACCTGCGTCGAGGATCATCGAGCGCGCCCAGTCGTCGATCTCGAGCAGGTTGGTGCCGACGATCACCCGCTCCTTCAAGGTGCGGAGGATGTGGCCGACCAGGGCACCGGACTCCCGGGCGCGCGCGACCCGCGCCGGGTTGAGGATCTCGATCATCCGCGGATCCTGGCGACCGCCTGCTCGTGCACGGCCGGGTCGGTCACGAACCGTTCACCCCCGGACGAGTGAGGGCCGTAGACCACCAGCTCGTCGAACCCCAGCTCCGCCGCGCGCTCCGCGCTCTCGACGTACGCCGGGAGGCTGACCGCCGGCAGCACGGTCCCGAAGCCCAGGAGCAGCGAGCGGCGCACCGACGCGGGGTCGCGACCCACGTCTGCGCAGGCGGCCTCGAACCGCCCCACCTGGGTGCCGATCTCGCCCCAGAAGACGTCGGGCTCCAGGGTCGTCGAGCCCGGGCCGCCGTAGGTGTTCCACCCGTCGCCGTGCTCGGCAGCCAGCCTCAGCGCCTTCGGACCGTGCGCGGCCAGCAGCAGGAACGGCGGGCGGCCGTCCGGGTCGGGCAGCGCCCTGGTCTCCACCCCGGCGAAGGAACGGGTGTGGCCACGCCACTCGTCCGCGCCGCCCATGACTGCCTGGTAGCCGAGCACCACGTCCCGGTAGCGCTCGAACATCTCGCGCGGGGTCGGCTGCTCGTCCCGGTCGACGCGGGCGCACCTCGGCGACCCCGCTCCGACGCCGAGCACCAGCCGGCCGCCGGAGATGTCGTCGATCGTGGCCGCGAGCCGCGCCAGCGCCACCGGGGAACGCAGGGTCGCCGAGGCGACCAGGGTCCCGACCTCGATCCGTTCCGTGATCGCCGCGGCCGCGCTGAGCGAGGCGAAGCCCTCGGCCAGGTACTCCCCCGGCACCGTGAAGTGGGTCAGGTGGTCGTAGGTGTAGGCGACGTCGTACCCGACGTCCTCGGCCCAGCGGTACTCGGCAGCCTGGGCGGCCCACGGACCGGTCGGCGGCAGGACGACACCGAGGCGAGAGAGGCTCATGTCGGCATTGTGCCGCCCGGAGCCATCGTGGGGTCAGGCCAGCGTGTCGCAGAGGTTCTCGATGGTGCCGCGGCCGGGGGTCAGGGTGCGGTGGCCGGTGGTGCCGTCGATGTGGACGGCCCAGCCCTTGCCCCCGACGACGTAGATCCCGGGACCGGGGTCGTCGCCCGGGTGGAGCACGGCGCCGAAGTGGCCGCCGACGTCGGTGAGGGTGAACCCGCCGTCCGGGAAGTACTCCACGTCGCCGCGGCCGGTGAGGTTCCGCACGACGGACTCGCCGGTGGCCGTGTTCGTGTACTCGTACTTCAGGATGCCGGTGAACTCCTGGACGCGCGGGGAGCCGTCCGGATAGGTCGAGGTGGTGCGGTACCGCTCCTGGTCGGCCACGACGCGGGCCGCGACCTCGAAGCTGCAGGCGCTTCCCGCCGGCACCGTGAAGTCCTCGCTGCGGTACGGCGTCCACGGCGAGGCGGCGCTCGCCGGAGTGTTGGCGGTGAGCCCGAGAAGGGCGACGGCGATGAGGGTGGTCCCGAGAGTGCGCATGTCCTGCACGCAACCACCGGACCCCGCCGAGGACAAGCGGCCGAGGCTGGATCGCAACCCGGCCGAGACCGTTCCGTGACCACTGGCAGGACATCGACCCAGCGGTTGCCGGCCGAACCCGACCCCACCAGCGACGAGAGGGGTTCTGTTCCAGGGCGAGGCGAGACCTGCGCGGTCAGGGCGGGGGAACGAGTCGCGGATCGTGCCGCGGCTGTCTCCGCGGCTGTCTCTGCGGATCCGGCTCGCGCGAGTCCGTGACGCACCCGAACCAGGGCAGAAAGTGCAACGACCAGACAGAAGAGCCTTGACACTGACATGCTCCGCGACATGAACCTCCATCGACACCTGCCCACCATCGCCCTCTGCAGTGCCACCGTGATCCTGTCCGTGGCAGGAGGCGCGACCGCAGCCGGTCTGATCACCGGCCACGACATCGAGAACGGCACCGTCACCTCGAGGGACATCAAGAACCAGACGCTGCGCGGCCACGACATCTCGGCCGCGACCAAGGCCCGGCTCCGCGGCGCCCAGGGCCCCGCTGGTGAGCCCGGTGCGCCGGGTGCGCCGGGTGCGCCCGGTCAGCCCGGGCCGGCGGGCAAGGGGATGGCCGACTTCAGCTTCTACCAGAACGTCGCTGCCAACGTGCCCGCCAACACCAACGACTTCGTCGTGGAGGGCGACTGCCCGACCGGACAGTCCATCATCGGCGCCTGGGCCTACTGGGCGACGGACAACTCGCCGCTCCAGGTCTCGGTCGGCTACATCAACGACACCACGATGGGCGCCGTGGCCTACAGCCCAGGGGTCCCCACGACGCAGGACGCGATCATCCAGGTCAGCTGCGCCACCATCCCGCAACCGGCCGGCCTCGCCCACACCATGCTGTCCGACCTGCGCTGATCGCGCCCGTCCCGGCCCCTGAACTGCGGTTGCAGGGTTCGGGGACGGCGTCCTCAGCGCCCACCGATCGGCGGCAGGTCAGAGTCGGATCTCTCCAGCAGCGCCACGCACTCGACGTGGTGCGTCATCGAGAACAGGTCGATGGGCCTGAGCGTGAGTGCGATCCTTTGCGACTGGCCGCCCACATCGGACCAAACTGGCCGCTGACCTGCGGCGATGTCGCTGTTTCGCCTTGACATCGGCAGAACGCCTTTGCGGGAGGTTGCGAATCAAACCGAGCCCAATCCGAGCCCTCCGGTCATCGGGCGCCGACAGTCGCAAACGACAGCATCTTCAGATCTCCCCCGAGCGCGGGCCTCGAGGTACCGATCCATCACCGCCGACGGGATTCGGCCGCGGCCGGAGACGACGATGTCGTTCGCGAACGCCCAACGACGTACGTCAACGGGCGCGGGCGGCGCTGGCGCGAGCGCAGGCGCCGCTTCGAGGGCTCGGACGGCGAGGTCGCCGATCATCTCCTCCGAGTGACGACCGCAGGAAGATTGTCCACGGAGGAACCTTCGATCAGGCGGCGATCGCGGACAAGGCGAATCGAGCGGTTGAGTTGGCGCGCTCCTGCCTGCGGGCACAGTCGCAGACAGATCTGAGATCCTGGCCCTGTCTGATGGATCGGCGCGAAGTCTGGCGCTGATCCTGGATGCACAAGATTGAGGCGCCACACGCCTCGTAAAGTGCTGTGACGAGTGCTCCACGGTGTGCGTCCCATAAGACGAACCATGCGGTCGCGTCGCCAACGCCTAGCTTTCCGAATGCGGATCCGCTTGCGGGAGTGGCCAGTCCGGCTCTCGGGCAAGGTGGACGGTTGAGAGCGACCGTTCGACTTGCCTTATGCATCGCTCTTTGACGCGGTCCTGATGCTGACTCCTTGAGTGTCTGGCGGCGTACGCGGGGTGATTCATGGGGATGGGTCGCTCCGAACGGCTGCAAAGACGCCTAGACCAAGCGCGGCGGCGAACCCGAAGTAGGCGAGTCCGAACGTGGTGGGCGCGGCGAAGCCTGAGCTCAGGGAAGCGGAGATGCCGGCGCCCCCTACGGTGCTGCCGACGAGGCCGCCGAAGGTCTCGGTCGTGATTACGGCCGACGCCAAGGTGTGGGCGTCGGTGGCGGCGTCTGGGGTGGTGGCCCGCAGATAGAGGGTCGGGTACGCGGCGCCTACTCCTGCCCCGACTGCGGTCCAGGTGATGAGCGCGAGGGGGTACGTGGCGTTGTTGAGGAGAAGGGTTCCCGCCACGACGACTCCGACCGTGGTCAAGGTGAGTCCTGCTGCCGGGCTGGGGGCGATCCCACGGTCGCGGAGACGGGGGATCGCCAGAGTGGTCAACGCCCACGCCACGGGCGCCGCGCCGAGCGCCCAGCCCGCCTGGGCTAGGGATGCCCCGAGGACGTCGGTGAGTGCGAGAGTGAGCAGACTGGTGGCTCCAAAGTAGCCGACACCGAAGAGGGTGAGGGACGCCATCGCGGCGGGGGCGCCTGGCCGGAGCCGTAGGGTGCCGGCAGGCATCAGGGCAGCGAACCCGACGCCGGCCAAAGTGAGTGGTAAGAGAGCCAGTAGCCAAAGCTGCGCCTCGGTGAGCGCCACGAATCCCGCTACCCCCACAGGGATGAGCAGCGTGCGCCTGATGGGGCGGTTTGGCTGCGTCACGGTTCCCGAGGACTGCGGGGCGGCACGGATCACCAGGAGGCGGCCCAACAGTACGAGAGGAATCGGCAACAGGATGGTCCAGCGCCACCCCACAAGATGCTCGAGCGCGGCGGCTGCGGTGGGACCGACGAGGCCAGGGATGATCCACATCGCGGTGGAGGCGGCGATCACGCGCAGCCGGATGCGCTCCTCGAGGTGCTGGATGGCAGCAGACACGCCGAAGACGGCGAGCAGTCCGGCAGCGAAGCCGGTGACGAACCGGCCACCGGCGAACGCCCACGCATCACCTGCCGTAGCCGTCCATGCGACGCCCGTGAGTGTCAGTGCAAGCCCGACCGCGAGAAAGGGACGGCTGCCGATGCGGCCGAGGAGCCAGGGCGCCACGGCCACGGCGGTGAACAGCCCAACGGTGGAGCCGCTGAGCAGGACCGCGAGCTGGTCCCCGGCACCCAGGTCGCGCGTGACGACAGGAAGCAGCGTCGTCACGACCAGGGTCGCGACGGCAGCCGCGAACTCCAGCGCCACCACGCCGACACCGAACACCGCGGCACGACGACCAGTCAGCCGGGCGCTGTCGATATTGGTCACGAGGTGGCGGACCCATCGATCGGGACGTAGCGATATTCCCGCACGAGCTGCTCGAAGCCAGGACCACTGCCCGCCGGTATGAGCCCGAGAACGACGAGGAGACGCTCCAGCATCGCGTGCCAGCCCGCTGCCAGGCTCCGCGGCTGAGCATCGGCGCCGGTCGTGTGCACTACCCGCAGTTGGCAGCGACCCTCGGCGGTACTGCTCAGCTCGAACCGCACCTCGCCCTCCGGGGCGTCGGGGCTGCTCCAGGTCAGAGCCAACAGGTGGGGCGGCTCCCACTCAGTGACCCGTCCGGCGATGTCGTGATGACTGTCGTGCAGATCCACCAGGCCGCCCACGCGCGGTTCGATCGTGCCGTCGAACAACCAGTCGGCGCGCGCCGCACGGTCGGTCAGCATCGTCCACACCCGGCCGATGGACGCCTCCAGCTCGCGAGTAAAGACCAGGGCGTAGCCCGCCTCGCCGGACGAGATCCTGCCGTGCACGTACGTCACCTCCCCAAGATCTGCCGATCATTGACAGGCAACCATATGGTTGCCCTAAAGTTCAAGGGTGAGCACGTCCGTGTATCGAGCGGTGGCCGATCCGCATCGGCGCCAGCTCCTGGACCTGCTCAGGGATCATGGCGAGCAGAACCTCAACGACCTGTGCCGAAGCCTGCCGATCACCCGACAAGCCGTCGCCAAGCACCTGACCCTGCTCGAAGACGCAGACCTCGTCCGATCAGAACGCCTCGGACGCGAACGGATCCACTCGCTCAACCCCGCGCCCCTCCGGGACCTGATGGACTGGGCCGACACCTATATAACGTTCTGGAGCGACCGTCTCAACGCACTCGAATTGTGTCTCGAGCAACCCGACTGAGTCTGCGTGCCAGCGCCCTCCAGGCTCTACGGTCATCGAGTCCGTGCCAACCCGACACCTGGCCAATCCGTTTGGCGTATCCCGCTACCGGATCGGCTACTGGAGAACCTGTTCTCCGCTCAGGTGACATCGAGCGGAGCGACCCACCATTCGGAGGCGATGCTGAGCCCGCTCTGCTCAAGCGCGGTCCGCTTGGCGTCATCGAGGTGCCCACAGACCACAACGACCTGTGCCGCGCCTCGCTCCAGCGCAGTGCGCCGAAGTGCACCCAGCAGCTCAACTCCGATCGTGAGCCACTGTTCGGGGAACTCGACGACGAAGTCGTCGACGACGCAGGTCGGACCGCCAGGGGCGTAGACCGAGGGCGCGGCGGTGAATGTGCCAACAGCGAAGCCGGCGATGGTTTCCTTAGTGACCGCCACGACGGTGATGGCGGCGTCGTCCTCGATCAGGCCGGCCAAGTAGGGCCGTTGCTGCTCGACTGCATCAACTGCTGGGCGCCAGAAGACTGGCTGGTACTCCGCGTACTGACGACGCCGCTTGTCTCCTAGTCGCAGCAACTGCTCTAGGTCGCTTGCCACCGCGGGTCTGATGATCGCTTGCGCCGTCATCGCGCCAGTCTTATCCACGCGACCACCACCAGGGACCAACCGCGAGCCGATCGGTCACTGGCACGCTTCGCGAGCCGATGGGCATGCGGACCTAGATCAGGGAGATACCCGAGAGTCCGCAATTAGGTGTGGGAACCAACTTGCGTAGCTGGGATGAGCAAGTCTTAAATCGACAATCTGGTCGGAGCTGAACCAGTTGAGGGCGTCGTGTTCTTCCGGCGCTGCGTTCATCGGCTCCCCGATCCATCGGGTCACCAGGAACGCGTGAGCGTGAAGACTCGGATCGTCGATCCTGACCTCCACCGGCCATAGCTCCGAGACTTCGACCGCAATCTCCTCGCGGCACTCCCGCAGAACCGCGTCGGTAGGACTCTCACCGCGTTCAACGTGGCCCCCAACCAGGTCCCAGCAATCCGGGTACCAGCGCCGCGCGGGGTGTCGGTGAGCCAAGAGCAAGCTCCCGTCCCTGACTAGCGCGGCGATCGCGATCTCATCCGGCATGGTCTACCTCCGGCCGAGCACCCTATCCACGCCGTGAGTCATGAGTGCTTGCCCAGCAGGGTTTCCTCGTACGAAACGCCCGGATCTGCCGAGGGTCGGGCGTCCTACCTACGAACTGCTCAGCTCGACCGCAACGCGTAGCGCGAGCTCTAGTAGTTGGCCTCGACGTCCCGAGGTCGACCAGTCGCGGCCCTGCCAGGCGTCCTCATGCAACGCGTCGCCTGAGTAGAGCATCTGCCCGTACCTCACTCCGCGATGCGAACACACGGCGGCGAGCGAGGCCGCCTCCATCTCGACGGTCACGCAGCCCTCATCGCGTCGCGAGGCGATCCTCTGGGGCGTCTCCCGAAAGTCGGCGTCTGTCGTCCACGTCTTGCCGAGGCGGTGCGGGATGCCAGAAGCAGCGAGCGCGGCGACGAGATGGCTAGCGATGACCGGGTCGAGTAAGACCTCACGCGACGGTGGCAAGTAGTGATAGGACGTGCCCTCGTCGCGCACGGCTGATTGGACAACGAGAACGTCATCTCTCAGGAAGTCCGGGATGAGCGAACCCGCGCCACCGACTACTAGAACAGTCTCGATGCCCGCGGCAATACCTTGCTCCAGACAGTGACTCGCGAGCGGACCCCCCATGCCGGGATGGAAGACAGCCACCGATTGATCGCCGTCGCCGTGGACGTAAATCTCTCGCCCGCCAACCTCTTCGCTGAAGGCACCAACTTCGCGCAGCCGACCGTCCCGCGCCCAGGCGCGGATCACATCTGGAAAGAAGCAGAGCACGGCCTGAGCAGGCAGCCTGCGAACCGACGCAGGCGGCTTAGGCGCAAGAAGACCGGTGCCGTCGTCGAACTCAAGGATGGGTAGGTCCATTCACGGAGACTAGGTCGGCCCACCATCGAACCGCCGCTCATGCAGCGTTCCGCGCGGGACTGGCGGACATCTCTTATCTGGATCGCTCCGCGAGCCGATTGGCACGCGGAGCGTGCCAGACGGGGATCGGCACGCCGCGATCTACCGTTCCAACGCTTCCCCCGACCCAGTCTCTCTGGCACTCGACCAGTCTCTCGCCGGTAGCGAGAGCCAACGCAACGCATCGCGCGCCAGGCCATCCCTGTCTGTGAGAAGCAGACACCCGTCGG
>CAWARQ010000004.1:0-1775971 GCA_963784545.1 uncultured Actinomycetota bacterium
AGCGAACCCGCGCCACCGACTACTAGAACAGTCTCGATGCCCGCGGCAATACCTTGCTCCAGACAGTGACTCGCGAGCGGACCCCCCATGCCGGGATGGAAGACAGCCACCGATTGATCGCCGTCGCCGTGGACGTAAATCTCTCGCCCGCCAACCTCTTCGCTGAAGGCACCAACTTCGCGCAGCCGACCGTCCCGCGCCCAGGCGCGGATCACATCTGGAAAGAAGCAGAGCACGGCCTGAGCAGGCAGCCTGCGAACCGACGCAGGCGGCTTAGGCGCAAGAAGACCGGTGCCGTCGTCGAACTCAAGGATGGGTAGGTCCATTCACGGAGACTAGGTCGGCCCACCATCGAACCGCCGCTCATGCAGCGTTCCGCGCGGGACTGGCGGACATCTCTTATCTGGATCGCTCCGCGAGCCGATTGGCACGCGGAGCGTGCCAGACGGGGATCGGCACGCCGCGATCTACCGTTCCAACGCTTCCCCCGACCCAGTCTCTCTGGCACTCGACCAGTCTCTCGCCGGTAGCGAGAGCCAACGCAACGCATCGCGCGCCAGGCCATCCCTGTCTGTGAGAAGCAGACACCCGTCGGTCAGCACCTTCGCTGTTCCGGGGTCGACTGGGGTTGCGAACCACTCGGGAGTCACTAAGCCGAACTCGACCTCAAAACCAGATGCGGTCTGGAAGCGCCGCTCACGCAGTGGGCCCCAGTCTTGCTCACGGAGGAGTCGGAACGGTTCGTCAAGTAGTTGGGCAACCCAGGCGTCTTCCGATACCCATCGACTTCGGTCCGCCGAGGCCAGGACGATGTCGATGTCGCTATCCATCCGAGGCCGCCCGTAGGCGTACGAGCCGACCACAATCGCTGCCTGGATCTCTGCCTGAGAGTCGCCCAGCCGGCGCGCTTTGCTCGCGATGACATCGACCTCGCGCAGTCTCTCGTTGTTCACTGACATATGGGCACTCAATCACCCGCACGCACGCTCATCGGTTACGTTCGTGCGTTTTCGGCCGAGCGCCGCCGCCGTTCTGTCGTCCCGTTTGAGGAACCTTCAGCGGCGCAGTTGGCGGCGGGGACGGCTGGAGCGGCACCGTCCCGCAGGGGATCCCCCTGTGGCACGCTCCGCGTGCCGATCCGCAGTCGGTGACGACGAGGAGCTCGGCGATGACGGGATCCACGCGGCGTGCGGGCGCCGTACGACGTTCGGCCGACGGGACTAGCGAACGCCTCTCTGGGTTGCGGGCAGAAGATGAGGTTGCTCGCCGCCCCACAACTCGACGACGCTGCCGGATCGGGTGTCATCACGGACGAGGTCAAGAACAGCGTCGACGACATCCGCGGGTGGGATCAGGGGCGGGGTGGCTGACTGTTCCTCTGCGGTCATCGCCGCGGTCTGCTCGTGAGCGCGAGCCAGGCCGATCCAGTCCGGGACAACGCAAGCTGCTCGGACGCCATTGGTGTCGGGCAGCCCTGCGAGGCATGCGGTCAGTCGGATCAGGGCGGCCTTGGAGGCGCCGTACTCCGGTGAGCCATAGGCGGCGTATCCGATACCGCCGCTGGAGGCGATGTTGATCACGACTCCACCGCCGGCGCGCCGCATCGGCTCGAGACAGAGCTGGGTAAGCAGCATCGGTGCGCGCAGATTGAGGTCCAGGACTGCGTTCCATTCTGCGCGTGGCGAGAGCGGGAACTGGTGGTCTCCGGTGCCCCAGCCGCCTGCGTTATTCACGAGGATGTGAGGCCCCCCTAGCTTCTCAGCCCTGGCCACGAGCGCCTCGACCTGTTCGTCGTCGCATAGGTCGCCCAGCACGGGCCAGGCGTGTCGGCCCTCGGCGCGCACCAAGGCGGCCACGTTTTCCGCTGCACCAGCATCGATGTCAGAGATCAGGACGTGCGCTCCGGCTCGAGCGAACCCCTGTGCCAATTCGCGGCCAAGGCCCGCACCAGCACCCGTGATGAGGGCGATCTTCTCGTCGATCTTCACAGCAACTCCTCGCTAGCCGATGCCCGCCTCGATCCGACCCTGAACATACGGCCGCGCACCGACAGACCGCTCCCTGAGGACCTGCTTGTGGGACGTCCGGCGCGAGCCTCGGAAGTTGGAACTCTCCCGTGTGCAGATCGTCTTGTGGCACGCTCCGCGTGCCGATCGTCACGCGGTGAGGTCAAGCTGCGGATTCATGGCGAAGCCCACCGGCACGTGATCTGGTAGCCCTCTAGGGTCGCAATATGGACATACTGCTTGCCGATGAGCGAACCCTGCTGGAGGGCATGGTCGACCGCCAGCGCGACGAGATCGCGAGCCTGCTCGATCCTCTATCGGAGGACGAGGCGCGGGCCCGACTGGTGCCTTCACTGACGACGCCCTTGGGGCTCGTCAAACACGCCACATTCGTGGAGCGGGTCTGGTTCCACCATCGAGTGGCCGGGGTGCCGCGGGCGGAGCTGGGACTGCCCGACGAGGTTGACGACAGCTTCCAGCTCGTTGAGGAAGATGCGGTAGAGACGGTCCAGGCGGCGTACGTCGACGCCTGCGCGCGCTCGCGCGAGATCGCGGCCGGGCGCGACCTGGACCAGACTTACGCCTGGCATTCCGGCGACGTGAGCCTCCGGTTCATCCTTGGTCACATGGTGCAGGAACTCGCCCGGCATGCGGGGCACGGCGACATTCTGGTTGAGCAGCTCATTGCCCGGCGCCCGACCTGACGTCGTCGAATGGCGATCGATCAGCGGGACAGGCTGGTTGGATTCCTGGCGCGCAGCACGCCGACCAGGCTGACGGCTGAGACGATCGCCCAGACTCCTTCGAGCAGCAGAAAGCCCCACTGCTGCTCCAGGACGGCCTCGACGGTCAGGACGGCTGAACCAACGAGATTCAATATCAGATAGCGCAATGACTTCTGGTCCAGAACTCCGCGCTGTGACAGCGCGAAACCTGCCAAGACAAGTAGCGACCCGACGATTTGAACGAACTGACTCACGACGCGACCCCTTCGGGAAAGCGTCGTCTTGGCTGACCGGGTACGGCGCATCTCGTCCGGGACGCCGTCGCATCATCGGCGGCACCGAGGTCAGTATCGCAGAGGATTCGAGATCGATGCCTGGCGTCACCGCTAGGCCATCCGCCATCGGAATCACCCCGCTCCGGCTGCGACCCGCGCGACTACCCTGCCCGGCCGTGCCGTCAAACCTATTGGCATCGCCAACCGCCCGGGCCGGAACAGCGCTCCGGCTTTACTTGCAAGGCATCTCTCGAGAGATTACTATCGAGAGATGAATGGCGACGGAACGCTAGCGAACTCCACTCCAGCTGAACCGGACCCCGAAGAGCACAGAGGCGTCGCGCCGACGCAGCTAAGTGATCCCCAGGTGATGCGCGCACTCTCCCATCCTGTTCGGCTCGCGCTGATTGAGGTGCTCACGTTCTACGGACCGCTCACGGCCACCGAGGCTGGGGAGCGCATCGACGAGAGTCCGACAACGTGCTCCTTTCACCTTCGCCAGCTCGCGAAGTACGGCCTGGTGGAGGAAGCGGGCGGCGGCCGCGGTAGGTCGCGTCCATGGCGTATGCGCCAGCTCGGCTTCTCGATCAGCCATGAACCCGCAGACCTCGAGGAGGATCTCGCCGGTCAAGCACTGCTCGCCGCGGCGCTGAGCCGCCAGGTTGAGCGCCACGCCGTGGCCCGGCGCAACCGCGCGGCATATCCCGAGCCTTGGCGGGCGGTTCTGTCCCAAAACGACTCCGTGTGCTGGGTAAACCAATCGGAGGCGGCCGAGCTGCGCGACGCACTCTTCGAACTGGTCATGCGTTTTCATGACAGGCTCGATCCCGCCCGCCGGCCGGCGGATGCGCACCCGGTCGAACTGCTGACACTGCTGCACCCCTTTGAACCTCCGACGGACTATCGATGAACCCATCGGTTGGGAGCGGCACCGATATTGACCTCGACGACGAGCCCCGCAGCCTCTGGCGCAACCGTGACTTCACGCTCCTGTGGTCCAGTCAGACGCTGTCCGACCTCGGCGGCAGCGCCACGTGGCTCGCGATTCCGCTGCTGGTCTTGTCAGTGACCGGCTCAGCCGCCGATGCGGGCGTCGCAGGCACTGCGGCCGCAGTCTCGCGGTTGGTTCTCCGGTTGCCGGGTGGGGCCCTGGCCGATCGCTGGAACCGGCGACGAGTGATGTTGATCAGCGACGCGGCGCGGGTGACTCTCCTGACCATCCTCATCGCCGCTATCGCGCTCAAATTCGTTTCGTTCCCGCTGATCCTGATCCTGGTGATCGGCCTTGGCGCCTTCGACATCATCTTCCAACCCGCCGAGGCCGCATCGATCCCCCGACTCGTGCCGAAGCCCCAGCTGAGCCAAGCTTTCGCGCAGAATGAGGCCCGGCAATACGCTGCCTCCTTGGCCGGCCCACCATTGGGGGGACTGCTCTACGGCGTAGGTCGCGCGGTGCCGTTCCTTTTCGACCTGATCACCTACGCGGTCTCGTTCTGCGCAATCGCGGCGATCCGCGGACCCATCGATGCGCAACCCGAGGCGCCAGCAGCGTCGTCTGTCGCCGCGCAGGTAAGAGAAGGACTGGCCCACGTGTGGCAGAGTCGATTCCTCCGTGCGGTCGTGATGGTGGCCGCGCCGCTCAACTTCGGACTGCTGGGCGCATTGTTCGCCGCGACCGTCGTGCTGCGCCAAGAGGGCCTCGCCGCAAGCACCATCGGACTGGCCCAGGGCGTCGCGGCGTTAGGTGGTCTCCTTGGCGCGTTCGCGGCACCCGCTCTGATCAAGCGGCTGTCACTGCGCCAAATCGTCATAGTCGTCGCCTGGATCCTGGTGGTCTGCATGGTCGCCACCGCCATACTCACCGGTCGGCTTGCCATGGTGCTGCCGCTGGCCCTTGGCCTGTTCTTCGCCCCCGCAGCAAACGCCGCCCTCTTTGGGCATCTTGCCGCAACCACCCCAGACCACCTCCTGGGCCGAGTCACCAGCGTGATCATTTTTGCCGCCACCTCGGCCGCCGCATTGGCGCCGCTATCGACTGGAAGCGTTGTCGAGTACCTCGACGGCCGGTCCGCAGTGTTGCTGTGCGCAATGGCAATCACGGGATCTGCGGTGGCCGCGACGCTCAGCGCAGGGCTTCGCGAGACCCCCACGGACCCAAGCGGGCAATCGGCGCATAACGCACGCCACGCTCAACCGCTGTCGAGACCCTAGGAGCAGTGCCGCACCAAGGAGACGCAGCGCCAAGGACATCGCCGACTCCGCCATGTCCGGACGCCCCGTATTGCGAACCTCCAGCGGGACAGCCGCTGGCCAGCCCGCCTGCCGGCATCCGGGCGTCCCACAAGACCCGCCCGGTGACGTGCACCGGTGACGGAGCCCTATCCGGACGATCTGCCGCCGGCTGTCGGGTGGCGTAAGGGTGAGGGCCCCTACTTTGACGACCAGTCACCGGTCGACCGATCTCGCCAACTTGCCCCGCTGGCGGCTCATCAATCTTCGCTGCAACTCGACAACGAAGTCCTCCGGCATGACTACAACTCCCCCGCCGTGATGAGCCGATCGAGCGAGATCTGGGCGTCCGGGATCTCGATCAGCAGCGCCCGGTCCTTCCCGACCGCGGTGACCATGGCGCGCAGCCGCTTGCGGTCCTTGTTCGTGAGCTCTTGGTTCCAGAAGTCGCGGGCTGTGAGCAACCCAGCAAGGACGACGAAGTCGCGCCTGTGCCGACCGAGGCCAGGGTCGCCCGCGTTGCTGAGCGCTGCCGCCTTACCGACCAGTGCGCCGACGAGGTTGGGCCGGCGTACGGATCCTTCGCGACCCGCGACCGACACCCGGACGGTCTCGCTGCGCTGCAGCGCTTGAGTCCCACCTGCCGTCGGCAGTGTCGGGCTGCCGGTGACACCGGAACGCGTGCTCGCGCGCTCGCCGATCCCGTCCGGCAGGAGTACGTCGATCGAGGCGTCGCCACGAACCCAGCGATGCTGGAGACCCTCCGCCGAGATGCCTGCTGATCTGAACCCGAGGTCGGTCAGCGTCTCGGTAAAGGTGGCCAGCATCGTTGGGTCGGCCCGTACGTCGATGACTGTGTCGGCGTCGTTCGTCGGTCGCACCGGGAACTGCCCCCGCTCAGCGCAGTGCAAGTGGACGAGCTGGCCGCCGATCAGCGCCCAGCCCTCGGCGAGCCGCTCGTGGAGGTCGAGGAGCCCGATCCACGATGCGGTCTGCTCGGCCGGCATGGGTGGCAGGACGATCATCGCTCGCCTGCCTTCCACTCGATGGCCAGCTCGTGCAGCAGCTCGGCTGCCCTGGCCTCCTCCCTCGGCCCGCGATGTTCGGCGAGGTCCGCCGCGAGCCGAAGACGTGAGTCCGGATACGGGTACTGCGCATCTGGGAGGACGTGCAGTACGACGTTCGCATCCCTGTCAGCCTCGACCAACAGGTAATCCCTCACGACCCCCTCCACATTCGATTCGCCGAGGTATCCCTCAACGTCGGGCGAGGCGATGCCGCTCGCCCCCAGGTCGACGAGCATGGCCCAGCGGTCATCCGCCCTGAGATCGACGAGATCGGCCGACGCCGCACGAAGCAGTCGACGCTGGGCCCGGTTTCGGAACACCGACCGGAGCGACACCACAAGTTGCCTGACTACTTCCTCATCGGCGACGGGCTCCGCAGCCGGCTCGAGCACACGCTTCAACTGCATCCGCGCCCGCGCCGACACCGCAGGCCCGCTGACACCCACCCGGTCACGGTCGTCCTCGGACGCCGCGATGACCGCCCATGCGGAACGCGCCGAATACGGGCGGCCCGCTTTGCTGCGCTCCTGGACATGCAGGAGGGAACGCTCGTCGACCACCCACTGGGACCCGATCCGCTCGGCAACCAGCGAGCCGTCCGCGATGCGCTGGTGGATCCGGGGCACGCTGACGCCCAGCCGCTCCGCGGCCTGTGCGACGCTGACTGCTCTCATGCGCACAATACTATAAGAGTTTAAAGGATTGTGGAAGACTGCTCCAGGATTGCCAAAGTGAGCCCAAAGTGAGCCCGACGGCCCGCTCTCGAGGCTCGTGCTGACGAGCCCGATCACATCACCGCAGGCCAGGGTCGCTCTTCACAAGGTGCGCAACGCACTCCACGTGGGAAGTCATCGGGAAGAGGTCGAAGGCGCGCAGCGACGTCAGGCGGTAACCGTGCTCGGCGAAGATCGCGACGTCCCGCGCGAGAGCGGCCGGGTCACAGGCGACGTAGGCGACCGCGCGCGGGGCCCGCGCCGCGATCTGCTCCACCACTCGCCGCTTCGCACCGATGCGGGGCGGGTCGAGGACGACTAGGTCGAACGGTTCGTCGTACGACGAGCGCAGGACGTGGTCCACGCGCCCGGTCGCGACCTCGGCCTCCTCGCCCAGGTTGCGGCGGGCGTGCTCGCACGCCTCACGATCACCCTCGACGGCCACGATCCGCGTCGAGCCCGCAGCGTCGGCGACGAACGCGGCGAACAGCCCCACCCCGGCGTACAGGTCGAGGACGGACTCCCCCGGCTGTGGCGCCAGCGCCTCCAGCACGGCGGAGACCAGGGCTTCGGGGGCGCCCGGGTGCACCTGCCAGAAACCGTCCTCAGCCACCGAGAACCTACGACCGCGCACCGTCGTCGACGGACCTCCGGGCGCGGCGATCAGGCAGTCGTCGACGGGCACGAGGTCGTGCGACCGGTGCTTGCGCATGGCGCGCCGCCCGTCGGGCAGCCGGGCGTAGCGCTGGCGGGTTCGCCACCGCAAGCCGTGGTCGTCCCCGGGGACGGCCTCCACGCGGACCTCCAGGTCCAGTCCGGCCAGTCGGCGCAGCTGCTCCTCCACGACGGCGGCCTTGAGGTCGCGCTGGGCTGGCAGGGCCACGTGCTGGAAGTCGCAGCCGCCGCAGCCGTCCGGGCCGGACACCGGGCACGGAGCCACGACGCGGTCCGGTGAGGCCTCGAGCACCTCGACGGCGTCCCCGCGCCAGAAGCTGTCACCGTCCGTGCCCTCGGTGATCCGGACGACCACGCGCTCCCCCGGCAGCGCGTGCCGGGTGAAGACCACCGGTCCGTCGTCGGGCCGCAGCACGCAGTGCCCTCCGTGGGCGACCGGCCCGACGACGCCCTCGACCAGCTCCCCGACCCGCGAGGCGCCACGCGGCTGCTTCGGCCGCCCGCTCACCGCGGAACTTGACGCGAGTCGGAGCCGGAATCAGTGACCTTGCCGCGGCGGAGGTCGCCGGCCCGCACGCGTGCGTCCTGGCCGATCGCCCGGCGGCGCCGGTCCAGCGAGGAGTGCAGCTGGTACGGAACGGAGATGACCATCACGCCCGGTGAGAACAGCAACCGACCCTTGAGCCGGAGCGCGGTCTGGTTGTGCAGGAACTGCTCCCACCACCGTCCCACGACGTACTCGGGGATGTAGACCGCGACGACCCCCCGCGGATTGGCCTGTCGGATCTCGTTGGCGTACTCCACGATGGGGCGGACGATCTCGCGGTACGGCGAGTGCAGCACCTTCAGCGGCATCCCGAAGGCGCGGCGGTCCCACTCGGCCAGCAGCTTGGTGGTGTCCGCGGTGTCGAGGCTGACGTAGACCGCCTCGAGGATGTTGGGCCGCGAAGCCTTGGCGAAGGCCAGCGCGCGCAGGGTCGGCTTGTGCAGCTTGGAGACCAGGACGATCGCGTGCACCCGCGTCGGCAGGACCTTGTCCTCCTCGTCCGCCGCGAGCTCCTCGGCGACGTTGCGGTAGTGCCGGTTGATGCCCTGCATGATGAGGAAGAACACGATCATCGCCAGGATCGCGATCCACGCGCCTGCCAGGAACTTGGTCATCAGGACCACCACGAACACCACGGCCGTCATGCCGAGGCCGAAGGTGTTGATGGCGCGCGAGCGGTACATCCGCCGGCGTACGGCCGGGTCCTTCTCGGTCTTCAGGTGGCGGGTCCAGTGCCGGATCATCCCGAGCTGGCTGAGGTTGAAGGACACGAAGACGCCGACGATGTAGAGCTGGATCAGCTTGGTGGTCTGCGCATCGAAGGCCTTGATCAGGATGATCGCCATGACGGCCAGGAACAGGATGCCGTTGCTGTAGGCGAGCCGGTCGCCGCGCGAGCTGAGAGAGCGCGGGGCGAACCCGTCGCGGGCCAGGATCGAGCCGAGCACCGGGAAGCCGTTGAACGCCGTGTTGGCCGCCAGCACCAGGATGATGCCGGTCGTGGCCACGACGAAGTAGAAGCCCGGCGGGAAGTCCGCGAAGACCGCGCGGGCGAGCTGGGCCATGACCGGGTGCTGGTCGAAGCCCTCGGGGAGCGCCTGCCCGCTCCCGTCGCGCAGCCGCTCGATGTCGTGCGGGTCCACGTAGCGCAGGCCCATCTCGCGGGCCAGCAGGATGATGCTCATCAGCATGGTCACGGCGATCCCACCGAGGAGCAGCAGCGTCGTCGCAGCGTTCTTGCTCTTCGGCTTCCGGAAGGCGGGGACACCGTTGCTGATCGCCTCGACACCGGTGAGCGCGGCACACCCGGAGGAGAACGCTCGCGCCAGCAGGAAGATCATCGCGAACTGCGTGATCTCCCCGTCGTGGTAGCCGGGGGCCGGCTCGACGCGCCACGCGGCGCTCTCGACCTGCCCGAGGGAGCCGGTGATGTACTGGTAGACGCCGAACGCCGCCATGCCGAGCACGCCGATGATGAAGCCGTACGTCGGGATCGCGAAGAACGTCCCGCTCTCCCGGACGCCACGGAGGTTCATGGCCGCGAGCAGCAGCACCAGGACGATCGCGACCGACGCTTCGTGGTCGAGGAAGAGTGGGATGGCGGCAGCGGCGTTCTGCACGCCGGAGGAGATCGACACCGCCACCGTGAGGACGTAGTCGACCAGCAGGGCGCTGGCCACCGTCACGCCGGCGGTCCGGCCGAGGTTGACCGTCGCCACCTCGTAGTCCCCGCCCCCGGACGGGTAGGCGTGCACGTTCTGCCGGTACGACGTCACCACCGTGAGCATGACGACGGCGACCGCGATGCCGATCTTCCACGACCAGACGTAAGCCGAGGCACCGGCGAGCGACAGCATGATGAAGACCTCGTCCGGGGCGTACGCAACCGACGACAACGCGTCGCTGGCGAACACCGGGAGCGCGATCTTCTTGGGCAGCAGCGTCTCGCCCAGCTGCGAGCTCCGAAGCTTGCGCCCGAGCAGGATCCGCTTGGAGACGTCGCCAACACCCACGACGGGAAAGGCTAGACCCAGACACCTCCGCACGACGTATCGACTACGGTTTCCACGTGCATGTTGTGATCATGGGGTGCGGCCGGGTCGGCTCCACGTTGGCGCGCAGCCTCGAGGAGCGCAACCACACCGTCTCGGTGATCGACAGCGAGCCGGACTCCTTCCGGCGTCTGGGCCCGTCGTTCAACGGCGACAAGGTCACCGGCTACGGGTTCGACCAGGAGGTCCTGGAGAAGGCCGGCATCCGTCGGGCGGACGCCTTCGCCGCGGTCTCCAGCGGGGACAACTCCAACATCATCGCGGCCCGCGTGGCGCGGGAGACCTTCGGCATCGACCAGGTGGTCGCCCGGATCTACGACCCCGGCCGGGCCGAGGTCTACCAGCGGCTGGGCATCACCACCGTCGCCACGGTGAAGTGGACCGCGGACCAGGTCCTGCGCCGGATCCTGCCGGCGGGCGCCGAGCCGGACTTCCGCGACCCCTCGGGCACGATCCGCGTCGACCAGGTGCCGGTCCCGCAGCACTGGGTGGGCCAACGGACCATCCACTTCCAGGAGCAGGCGAAGGCGCGGATCGCCTGGATCGACCGGCTCGGGGAGGGCACGCTGCCGACCCGCGAGAGCGTGATCCAGGAAGGCGACCTGATCCACCTGGTGATGCGCGAGGAGAACGCCGCCCACGTGTACAAGGTCATCACCGAGGGACCGGAGGAGCGCTGAATGAGAGTCGCCATCGCGGGTGCCGGAGCCGTCGGTCGCTCCATCGCGCGCGAGCTGATCACCAACGGCCACGCCGTGCTGCTCATCGACAAGGCGCCCGGCTCGATCCGACCCGAGCGGGTGCCGGAGGCCGAGTGGCTGCTGGCCGACTCCTGTGAGCTGTCCTCGCTGGAGGAGGCGCGCCTGGACCAGTGCGACGTCGTCATCGCCGCGACCGGCGACGACAAGGCCAACCTCGTGACCTCCCTCCTGGCCAAGACGGAGTTCGGCGTGCCGCGCACGGTCGGCCGGGTCAACCACCCCAACAACGAGTGGCTGTTCACCGAGGCCTGGGGCGTCGACGTCAACGTCTCGACCCCGCGGATCATGTCCGCCCTGGTCGAGGAGGCGGTCACCATCGGTGACGTCGTCCGGCTCTTCACGTTCCGCCAGGGCAACGCCAACCTCGTGGAGCTCACGCTGCCGGAGGACTCGCCGTTCATCGGGAAGCCGGCCGGGCTCATCCCGTTCCCGGAGAACTGCAGCCTGGTGACGATCCTGCGCGACGGGCAGGTCTACACCCCGGAGCCCGAGCAGCCGATCGAGTCCGGCGACGAGCTGCTGTTCGTGGTCGGCGCCGAGTCCGAGGCCGAGCTCGAGCGGCTGCTCTCCCCCGGGCTGCACGGCAGCGTCGACGGCTAGGCGCTCTACTCGGCGGGCCGCGGCTCGAGCGGCGTCGAGTTGCGGGCCAGCAGCCAGACCATCCCCGCCAGGGTGGCCAGCTGGAGCGGCCAGCCCATGATGATCTTGAGCGTGCCGAGCGCGGCGATCGCCGTGTCCGTGTCGAGCGAGCCGCCGTGCGCCGAGAGCCAGATCGGCCCCTGGACCAGCACCCGGATGATGCAGGGAACGGCCAGGACCCAGGTGAGCCGGGTGCAGAGCCGCACCACGGCCTTGTCCTCGTGCCACGCGGTCGGGTCGCCGGTCACGCTGCCGATCATGAACCCGATGAGCGGCCAGCCGATCACGCACGTGAGCGCGATCAGCACGGAGTAGAAGGTGTTGTAGAGCAGACCGGGCAGGAAGTAGGCGAGGGCCTGGTCAGCCTGGTCCCCGCCGCCGCGAGCGGCGAGGTAGACGAAGAGCCAGCCCAGACCGATGCCGAACATCGCGTTGAGCACGAACTGGACCGTCGAGCGCTGCACGAGCCGGACTACCAGCAGCACGACCGCGACCACGATCGAGGCGGGCAGCGCGAGCCGCAGCTCCTTCGTCGTGAGGTAGACGATCGTGAAGATGAGCGTGGGGATCGCCGCCTCGAACATGCCTCGCCGACCCCCGAGGGCCTTCGCGAGCTGGCCGCGGACGACCTCCTCGACGGTCGCGGCGGTGGGCTGGTGGGTCGGGGCGGTGGAGTCGTCGGTCACGGCAGCAGTTCGTATCGCGGGTTGTACAGCACGCGAGTGCCCTCGTGGCGCCCGATCCGGCCGCTGACCCGGATCTCTCGGCCCGGATCGATGCCGGCGATCTGCCGCCGACCGAGCCACACGAGCGTGAGGACCGCCGTGCCGTCGTACAGGTCCGCCTCGAGGGCGGGCACCCCGCCGCGGGGGCGCAGCGTCACGGTCCGGAGCTGGCCTTGGAGCTCCACGAAGTCCCGGTCCGGTGCCTCGGCGATCGAGAGCCCGGCGCGGGCGTGCTGACTGCGCAGATCACGCGCGTGGGCCTCCGAGGTGCTGGCCCAGGTGCTGATCGTCCTGCGCAGACGGCTCTTCTCGGACACGCGGCGAGTCTAGGCCGAGGGGTTCTGGTTGCGGATCTCCTCGGGCAGCCGCACCGGCAGGGCGTCCCCGGGCGGCATCGCGCCCTCGCCCCGGTGGACGACGACGTCGCTCAGCAGGGCGTCCCACTGCTCGGCGGCGCCGCGAGCCGGAGCGCCCAGGAAGGTGGCGCGCAGGAACCAGCGGTCGCCGTTGATCCCGACGATCCGGGAGTCCTGCTGCACCTGCCGGCCCTCGGGGTCCTGGGTCGCGAGTCGGCACACCAGCTCAGGGCCGAACGTGCCGTCCTGCTCCTGCACCGTGCCACCGCGCCGCTGGATGTCGTCGGTGAGCTGCGGCCGCACCTCCGACCACAGGTCGCCGTGCCGGGGGGCGGCGAACGCCCGCAGCTCGAGACCGCCGTCGGGAGCGGCCAGCAGCACCGACTGAACCTCCTGCGTGCTGTCGTTGACCTGGATGCGCAGCTCGACCCCGGGTTGCGGCGCGAGGCGCAGCGAGCCCAGGTCGACCCGGCCGCGGCCGTCCTCGGGCGCCGCGGCGGAGTCCCAGGGACCCCCGGCCCCGCCCTCGGTGGTCGACGGCTCGGCGTCAGGCGACTCCTCCACGGGGGTCACCTGGCCCTCGGCGGTCTCCTCCGACTTCTTGCGGCGGAACATCTCAGCATCTCCTCTACGACGGGTCGGAGACTCCCGTGAAGCCTCCGGTCGAACCGTATCCCCCGGCACCCCGGGCGGAGTCCGGCAGGGCGTCGTGCTCCAGGAACTCGGCGCGCTCGACCCGCTGGATCACGAGCTGCGCGATCCGGTCGCCGCGGGAGAGGCGGATGGGCGCCACCAGGTCGTGGTTGATCAGCATCACCTTGATCTCGCCTCGGTAGCCCTCGTCGATGGTGCCCGGCGTGTTCACGACGGACAGGCCGTGCTTGGCGGCCAGGCCCGACCGCGGGTGGACGAACGCCGCGAACCCCTCGGGCAGCGCCATCGAGATCCCGGTCGGCACCAGGGCCCGCTCGCCGGGCATCAGCTCGACGTCAACTGCGGCGTGCAGGTCGGCGCCGGCGTCGCCGGGATGGGCGTAGGTCGGCAACGGCAGGTCGGGGTCGAGTCGCTGCACCGGGATGATCACGCCGGTGAATCTACCCGCGGACCGACTGCCTACGATGCTCGCCGTGGGCACCCCGGCGTACGACGAGCGGCTGCACGTGCCGCTGCGCTGGTGGGTGCAGGGCGTGATGCTCGTGGCGAGCCTGTGGCTGGCGATGATCGTGTCGCTGCCGACCGCGCTGGCCTGGGTGCTGACCGGGATCGCGCTGGCCGGCCTGGCGGGACTGATGCTGGGCTACGGGTCCGCGCGCATCCGGGTGAGCGGCGGAGAGCTCTTCGCGGCGCGGGCCCGGATCGAGGGACGGTTCCTCGGGCCGGCGGTGGCACTCGATCCGGGTGAGACCGTCCGGGTGCGCGGGGTGGACGCCGACGCACGCGCGTGGCTGCTCCTGCGGCCCTACCTCAAGCGCGCGGTGAAGGTGCCGATCGAGGATCCGGACGACCCGGCGCCGTACTGGCTGCTCTCCACCCGGCACCCCGCCGAGCTGGCGGCGGCCGTCACCGCCCTGGTCGCCGACGCTCACGACGGTCGGTAGGCTCCGACCATGGCGAAAGACAGCTCGAAGGTGTGGACCGTGCTCTCCCTGGCCTCCGCCCTGGGCGCTGCGGCGCTGGCGAAGAAGGGCCTCGACTCCACGTGGAAGGCCGCGACCGGGAAGAACCCTCCGGAGAACCCCGCCGACCCGGACGTGAACCTGTGGGAGGCGGTCACCTGGGCTGCGATCTCCGGCACCTTCGTCGGTCTCGCCCGGATGCTGGCCCAGCGCCGCGCCGCCGGGTACTACGCGAAGTCCACCGGCGACCTGCCCCCGCCGCTGCGCAAGGACACCGACGGGAAGCTGCTCAGCCGGAGCTGACTCCCGAACGCAGAGAAGGGACCGAGCCTCGCTCGGTCCCTTCTCTCGTCATCTCCCCCGAGGGTCGGGGTCCCCGCCGCGTTGTTCGCGGAGGAGCGAAGCGGGGGAGACGAAGAACGTCGTGGGAGGACTAGGCGCAGTCCTTGCAGATCATCTTCTTGGTGTCCACCAGCTGCGAGCGGTGGTGCACCAGGAAGCAGCTCATGCAGGTGAACTCGTCCTCCTGCTTCGGCTTGACCTCGACGGCCAGCTCCTCGTGGGAGAGGTCGGCGCCGGGCAGCTCGAAGGCCTCGGCGGCCTCCGCCTCGTCCTCGTCGACCTTGCCGGAGTTCTTGTCGTGCCGACGTGCCTTGAGCTCCTCGATCGACTCTTCGGACTGCTCGTCGTCGTTCTTGCGCGGGGCGTCGTAATCGGTCGCCATCCTCGGTCCTGCCCTCCCCTGCTGCTTGGCACTGCTGTCGTCGTCCGTGACATCTGCTCGACGCCTGATCAGGCGCCAGATTGTGCACCATGGCACCGCCACTATGCACACCGGTATCAAACGTCGATCGGCCAACAGTGCGCAGGCTGCGCCTATTCCCCGGATCGGGCGAGGAATCCAGCGTCGGAGGCGGCCGCGCGCAGGTCGTCGAACCCGTGTGCTGGAGCACACACCAGGAGCGGCCCACCGCCCGCCCCGGCGGCCAGCTCCCAGCGGGCGCCCGCACCCTCGGCGACCAGGCACCCGGCGGCGTGGTCCCACAGGTTCACGCCCTCCTCGAGGTAGCCGTCGAGCCGCTCCGGCGGCCACCGCGCACAGGTCCAGGGCGCACGACCCGAACCGCCGGATGTCGCGGACCTGCGGCAGGAGGTTGGCCACCGCGCGCCCCTGGAGGGCACGACGCTCCGGCTCGTAGCCGAAGCCGGTGGCGATGAGCCGCTGCGCCATCGGCGCCGGTCCACGTACGCCGATCGGGCGACCGTCCAGGGTCGACTCGACCGCGCCGTCGGGCAGTCGTACGCCGGCGTACGCCTCGTCCTCGGCGACGTCCAGGACGACCCCGGCGACCACCTGCCCGTCGACCTCGGCCGCGATCGACACGGCGTAGTGCCCGAGTCCGTAGAGGTAGTTGACGGTCCCGTCGATCGGGTCCACGATCCAGCGCACGCCCGTGGAACCCTCGACCGAGGACCCCTCCTCCCCCAGGATCGCGTCGTCGGGGCGCTCGCCCAGCAGCAGCTCCCGGACCAGCCGCTCGGTCTCCCGGTCGGCGGCGGTGACGATGTCCACATCGCTCGACTTGGTGGCCGCCACCTCGACGCCCTCGCTCCGGGCCGCTGCTGCGTGGGCGCCTCCCGCCCGCGCGGCGCGCAGCGAGAGGTCGAGCAGCGCGCGAGGGTCCGGCGCAGTCACGCTCCGCACAGTGCCGGCCGGTCGCCGCGGGGGTTGGGGCAGCAGTTCCGGGCGCACCGGTCCCACAGGGCGGGGATCGATCCGACCGCCGGCCGCTCGGGCTCCGCGCCTCGCTCGGCTGCCGCGCGCTCGACCAGCAGCTGCCGGGGCAGTGCGACGAACCGGGGGTCGAGCCCGGCCGTCGCGGCGCGGACGCACGGGATGCCCAGCTTCTCCGCGGTCGCCATCGCCTCGGTGTCGAGGTCGTAGATGACCTCCATGTGGTCGCTGACGAAGCCGACGGGGATGAGCACGGCAGCCGGCGGCCGGTGCCGGTCGAGGTAGTCGTTGACGTCCGGCTCCAGCCACGGCATCGACGGCGGACCGGACCGCGAGCAGAAGACCAGCTCGTGGGTGTGCGGTCGGCCGGTCTCGTCCCTCACCCGCCGCGCGACCTCGGTCATGACGCTGCGGTGCTGGGCGGCGTACGCGCCGCCGTGGGGGCCGCTGGAGTCGTTCATTCCGGTCGGGATGGAGTGGGTGACGAAGACCAGGTGTGCCTCGGCACGCACGTCCGAGGGCAGGTCCGCGAGCGCTGCCAGGGTCGCGTCGACGTTGGCCTCCACGAAGCCCGGGTGGTTGAAGTAGTGGCGCAGCTTGTCGAGCACCGGCCCCCCGTCCGCCTCGTCCCCGTCTGTCTGGGCAGCGAGCGCGTCGAAGAGGTTCTCGCGGTACTGCCGGCACGAGGAGTACGACGAGTAGGCGCTGGTCACGAAGCACGCGGCCCGCGTGATGCCGTCAGCCCGCATCCGGGCGACCGTCTCGGTGAGGTAGGGGTCCCAGTTCCGGTTGCCCCAGTAGACCGGCAGGTCGATGCCGGCGGCGGCGAGGTCGGCCCGCATCGCGTCGAGGAACGCGCGGTTCTGGTCGTTGATGGGCGAGCGGCCACCGAAGAGGAAGTAGTGCTCCCCGACCTCCTCGAGCCGCTCGCGGGGGATGCCCCGGCCGCGGGTGACGTTCTCGAGGAACGGCACCACGTCCTCCGGCTTCTCCGGTCCCCCGAAGGAGACGAGGAGGAGGGCGTCGTAGGGCGAGACGTCAGGAGCCACGTCCTGAGTTTATGGAGTGGGTCCCCGACGCCCTCCGGCCGTACGCTCACCGTCCGATGCTCGCCTCCTACCGTGGGATCCTCAGCCGTCCCGGCACGGCGCTGTTCAGCGCCACCGGCATCGTCGCGCGCATGCCGATCTCGATGCTCGGGGTCGGGATCGTCCTGCTGGTCTCCCAGGCAACGGGGTCCTACGGCGTCGCCGGGTCGGTCTCGGGCGTGCAGCTGGTCGCGGCTGCCGTGGTCGCCATCCCGATGGGCAGGCTGATCGACCGGCTGGGGCAGGCGCGGGTGGCCGTCCCGGCGGTCACGTCGTTCGGGCTCGGACTGTCGCTGCTGTGCGTCTCGGTGCAGGAGGACTGGCCCCGGGTGACGACCTACCTCTTCGCCGTCGTCGCCGGACTCTCGCTGCCTCCCGTCGGCTCGTGCGTGCGAGCGCGCTGGTCGTACGCGCTGGCGGGCCAGCCGCGGTCGCTGCAGACCGCCTTCGCCCTGGAGGCGGTGGCTGACGAGATCGTGTTCATGATCGGGCCGATCCTCGTCACCGTCCTCGCCACCACGGTCCACCCGGTGGCCGGGCTCGGCACCGCGATCGCGCTGTCCTGCCTCGGCACGTGGTTCCTCGCCGCCCAGCACGCGACCGAGCCACCGGTCTCCCCACGGTCAGAGCCCGGAGCCGAGCGCCCACGGATGCCGTGGCGCACGGTGGCTCCTCTGACGGTGGTCAGCCTCGCCCTCGGTGCGCAGCTCGGCAATGCCGAGGTGGTCACGGTCGCGTTCTCGCAGGAGCAGGGCAGCCGGGCTTATGCAGGACCGCTCCTGGCGGTCTGGGCCTTCGGCAGCCTCCTCGCGGGGCTGGCCAGTGGGGCGGTCACGTGGCGGCGCGGGCCGGCCGAGCGACTGCGCTGGGGCACCGCGCTGATCACCCTGACCATGGCGCCGCTCACCTTCGTCGGATCCGTCCCGGTGATGGCGCTGGTGCTGTTCGTGGCCGGGTTCGCGATCGCCCCGACCCTCATCGCCACGATGTCGTTGACCCAGCAACGAGTGCCACCCGCTCGGCTGACCGAGGGCCTGGCGTTCGTGCAGACCGGCATCGTGGCCGGGGTGGCTCCGGGCGCGGCGATCGGCGGCGCGGTCGTCGACGCCTCGGGTGCCTCGACCGCCTACCTGGTGTCCCTGGCGGCCGGGCTCCTGGGCATCGCCGCCGCGCAGCTGCTGCCCCGCGGCCGCGGATAGGCTCGCCCGGTGAAGTGGAGCAACTGGTCCGGGCTCGCCACCGCCGCCCCGCGCGAGGTGTACGCGCCCCGGTCGACGGAGGACGTCGTCGCCGCCGTGCTGGCCGCCCGCGAGGCCGGCACCACGGCCAAGATGCCCGGCTCCGGGCACTCCTTCACCGCGATCGCCGCACCCGAGCACACGATGCTGCTCCCCCAGGGGCTCGCCGGGATCACCGCGATCGACCACGAGGCCATGACCGTGACCGCAAGGGCCGGCACCCGGCTCGAGACCCTCAACTCCGAGCTCGCTCGGCAGGGCCTCTCCCTGCACAACATGGGCGACATCGACGAGCAGACTCTGGCCGGGGCCGTGTCGACGGGCACGCACGGCACCGGCGGCACGGCGTCCGGGCTGGCGGCGCAGCTGGCCGGGTTCACCCTGGTCACCGGGACCGGCGAGGTCCTGCACTGCGACCACGAGCAGAACCCCGAGGTCTTCGCGCTGGGCCGGGTCGGCCTCGGAGCGCTCGGTGTCCTGGTCGACGTCACCTTCCACGTCGAGCCGATGTTCCTGCTCGAGGCGCACGAACGGCCGATGACGTGGCCGGACCTCCTCGCGTCCTACGACGACCTGACCGCCGGGCACCACCACGTCGACGCCTACTGGTTCCCGCACACCGACCACTGCATGGTGAAGACCAACGACCGGCTCGACGCCCCGCTGTCGGCGGCCGAGCCGCCGCCCCGCTTCGCCGCGTGGGTCGAGGACGAGCTCTTGTCGAACGCGGTGTTCGGCGCCCTCACCCGGGTCGGGTCGCTGGCTCCCGCCGTCGTCCCGACCCTCAACGGCGTGGCCGGCCAGGCGCTCTCCGAGCGCCGCTACTCCGACCTGGCGCACAAGGTCTTCACGTCGCCGCGGCGCGTCGTCTTCAAGGAGATGGAGTACGCCGTCCCCCGCGCGCACGGTCTCACCGCCCTGAGGGAGGTCCGGGCCGCGATCGACGCCTCGGCCTGGCGCATCTCGTTCCCGGTCGAGATCCGCTGCGCGCCGGCCGACGACGTGGCGCTGTCCACGGCGTACGGGCAGGACGTGCTCTACCTGGCCTTCCACGTGCCGAAGGCCGACGACCACGTGCCCTACTTCCTGGCCGTCGAGCGGATCCTGCGCGAGCACGGCGGCCGGCCGCACTGGGGCAAGGTGCACACGCGGATGGTGGACGACCTGGCGCCGGCCTACGAACGGTTCGACGACTTCCTCGACCTGCGTCGACGGCTCGATCCTGACCGGGTCTTCGACAACGCCTACCTGCGGCGCGTCCTCGGTCGCTGAGCCTCAGACGTTCGCCGGGCCACGTGGCTTCGGCGCCCGCCAGTCGCGGCGCAGGGCCAGCAGCCGCCAGACCAGGCAGACGAGGCCACCGGCCCAGGCGCTGACGACGAACGGCTGGTCCAGCCGGTCCAGACCGATCGCGATCGCGGCCCCGGCGAGCGCAGGGGTGGCGTAGAGCTCGCCGCTGAAGACCAGCGGCACCCGCCCCACGAGAAGGTCCCGGAGGATGCCGCCACCGATGGCGGTCACCATGCCCAGGAGGGCGGCGGGGACGGGCCCGAGCCCGAAGCCGATCGCCTTGAGCGCCCCGGCGACGCAGAACAGCGCGAGGCCACAGGCGTCGAGGACGTTGATGTTCCGCTCCATGCGGCCCAGGACCGGGTGGAAGCCGAAGGCGAGCAGTCCCGCACCCACGGGGACCAGCAGGTACCGCCAGTCCGCCAGCGCGGCCGGCGGGGTCGCGCCGATGAGCACGTCGCGCAGGAAGCCGCCGCCGAGACCGGTGGTCCCGGCCAGCACCAGCACCCCGAAGATGTCGAGCTCCTTGCGCACCGCAGCCAGCCCGCCGGAGAGTGCGAAGACGAAGATCCCCAGCAGGTCGAGGACGACCAGGGTGGGTGAGGACACGGCCGCTCAGGCTAGCGGTCTGTCGGTCGTCGCTGGCGTAGGCTCGCACCCAACCTGACATCTGACCCCGCGGCCCCCAGGACGGAAGGCGGAGTCGACCGAGAGAGAAGCAACCGATGACGCACCTCACGCTCATGAACGTGAGTGAGGACGGCAAGCGGCTGCTCCTGGTCAGCGACAAGGGCGTCGAGTTCACCCTCGACATCGACGACAAGCTCCGCGCCGCGCTTCGCGGCGATGCGACCCGGTTCGGCCAGTTGGAGATGAAGATGGACGCCACGCTCCGCCCCCGAGACATCCAGGCCCGCATCCGTGCCGGCGAGACGCCCGAGGCGGTGGCCTCGGCGGCGCAGACCACGGTCGAGGCGATCATGCCGTACGCCGCACCGGTGCTCGCCGAGCGCCAGCACATGGCCGACCGCGCCCAGCGGTCCTCCGTGCGCCGTACCGGCCCGTCGGCCCAGGGCGCACGGACGCTGGGCGACGCCGTGACCGGACACCTGCGCTCGGAGAACGTCGACCCGGAGAGCGTCGAGTGGGACGCCGCCCGGCGCGAGGACGGGCGATGGACGCTCATCGCCGACTTCGAGACCACCACGCGCAGCGGCTCCGCGCACTTCACCTTCGACGCCCCCGGCAACTACGTCGTCCTCGACAACGACGACGCCCGCTGGTTGGTCGGCGAGCTGAGCGAGGAAGGGTCGGCCCCGGAACCCGGCGACGACCTGACCGAGGTGCGCGCCCGCCGGCTCACCGCCGTCACCGACACCGACGAGCTGCCGCTGGGCGACGACGCCGTCGCCCTGGTGAGCGAGGACGACCGGCACTCGGCCCTCGAGCGCTCCACGCTGGGTTCCGAGACACCGGTCGAGGCCTACCTGGACGACGACACCCCCACCACCGAGCAGTCACCGGTCGCGGAGGGCCCCGACGAGGCCTCGGAGGCCTCGGAACCGGCCGAGGACCCCCCGGCGGCCGAGGAGGCGACGAGCCGGCCCAAGCGCAAGGGCCGCTCGTCGGTCCCGAGCTGGGACGAGATCATGTTCGGCAGCGGCAAGGACTGAATCTCGAGTGTCCGAGAGCGCCTAGGCGTGATCGAGGCCATGTCCGCGAGGGCTACTCAGCGGTAGTCTCCGGCCATGTCCTACTTCGTCACGGGCGCCACCGGGTTCATCGGCCGGTTCCTGGTCCAGGAGCTGCTCGACCACCGCGAGGGCGAGATCTTCGTGCTCGTGCGCGAGGGCTCGCTCTCGCGCGTGCAGCGGATGATCACCCAGTGGGGCACCGACCGGGTCGTCCCGGTCGTCGGCACCCTCGAGGAGGACCGGCTCGGCGTGGACCCCGCGTGGATCGCCCAGCACTCCGGCGAGCCCGGGCAGTCGATCGACCACTTCTTCCACCTCGCCGCCATCTACGACATGACCGCCGACGACGCCACCAACGAGGCGATGAACGTCGAGGGGACCCGCAACGCGCTCGCGCTCGCCGACGTCCTGCAGGTCGGTTGCTTCCACCAGGTCTCCTCCGTGGCGGCGGCCGGCGAGCACCACGGCACCTTCGACGAGTCGATGTTCGACGAGGGACAGCACCTCCCCTCGCCGTACCACCGGACGAAGTTCGAGTCCGAGAAGCTCGTGCGCGAGGAGAGCACGGTGCCGTGGCGGGTCTACCGCCCCGCGATCGTCGTGGGCGACAGCCAGACCGGCGCCATGGACAAGGTCGACGGGCCCTACTACTTCTTCCCGCTGATGAAGGCGCTGCGCGACCGGCTGCCCGCCTGGCTGCCCCTCATGGGCGCCGACCTCGGCGACACCAACGTGGTGCCGGTCGACTACGTGGCCAAGGCCATGGACCACCTGGCGCACCTGCCGGGTCACGACGGCGAGGCGTTCCACCTCGTCAACCCGGAGCCGCAGCCGGTCGTCGACATGATCAACATCTTCTGCGCGGCCGCCGGTGCCCCACAGTTCGCGACCCCGATCGACCGCTCGGTCACCACGGCAGGGCCGCTGGCCCTCGTCCCCCGTCAGCTGCGGCCGCTGTCGATCCTCAACGCCGCGATCAAGTCCAAGCCCGCCCAGGTCCTGCTCGACCAGACCCTGGGCCGGCTCGGCGTCCCGGCCGAGGTGCTCGCCCACACCAGCTTCACCGCCACCTTCGACTCCCGCCGCACCGAGAAGGCGCTCGCCGGCTCGGGCATCTCGGTACCGGACCTCGAGTCGTACGCCCGGACGCTGTGGGGCTACTGGGAGGAGAACCTCGACCGCAGCACCGGCCGCGACCCGGCCGCCCGAGCCGCGCTCACCGGCAAGTACGTCGTGATCACCGGCGCCTCGTCGGGCATCGGGCAGGTGACGGCCCTCAAGGTCGCACAGGCCGGGGGCGTCCCGGTCCTGGTGGCCCGCGGCAAGGACAAGCTCGAGGCCACCAAGGCGGCGATCGAGCAGCGCGGCGGGACGGCGTACGTCTTCCCGTGCGACCTCTCCGACCTCGAGGCGATCGACGCCCTGTGCGAGCAGCTGATGAGCGAGCTGCCGTCGATCGACTACGTCGTCAACAACGCCGGCCGGTCGATCCGCCGGTCGCTCAAGCTGTCCCATGACCGGTTCCACGACTTCGAGCGCACCATGCAGCTCAACTACTTCGGCGCGATCCGGCTCGTCATGGGGCTGCTGCCGAAGATGCGGGAGCAGAAGCGCGGGCACGTCGTGAACATCTCCTCCATCGGCGTGCAGACCAACCCGCCGCGCTTCTCGGCGTACGTCGCCTCGAAGTCGGCGCTGGACTCCTGGAGCAACGTGGTCGCCTCGGAGCTGGTCGGTGACGGCATCACGTTCACCGGCATCCACATGCCGCTGGTGCGGACGCCGATGATCGCGCCGACCAAGATCTACGACAAGTTCCCCACGATCAGCCCCGCGCAGGCGGCCGACCTGGTGATCAAGGCGATGGTCGAGCGGCCGCACGAGATCAACACCATGCTCGGCAACGCCGGCGCGATCGCCCACACCCTGGCGCCGAAGACCGCCTTCCGGGTGCTGAACATGGCCTACCACGTGTTCCCGGACTCGGCCGCCGCCAAGGGTCAGCAGGTCTCCGGCGGCACCCGCGAGTCCGAGCAGATCATGCTCGCCAAGGTCTTCCGCGGCGTGCACTGGTAGGTCGCCGCGTAGTCAGCCTCGCTCCACCGGCCGCGAGTCGTCGGCCACCCACTCGCTCCACGATCCTGGGTACAGGGCCGCGTCGATGCCGGCGACCGCCATGGCCAGGACGTCGTGGCACGCGGTGACGCCGGAGCCGCAGTACGCCGCCACCGGCTCCTCGCCGGTCACCCCGGCAGCCGCGTAGAGCGCGCGCAGCTCCTCGGAGGGCCGGAAGCGGCCGTCGGCCCGCAGGTTGGTCGAGGTCGGCACGTTGACCGCGCCGGGGACGTGGCCGGCGACCGGGTCGATCGGCTCCACCTCGCCGCGGTAGCGCTCGGGTGCCCGGGCGTCGACGAGCACCGGGACGTCCAGGACGGTCGCGGCCTCCACCGTCGCCAGGCGACCCGGGCCGGCCTCGAAGTCGCCCACGGCCGGCAGTGTCACGCCGGTCTCGACGGCACCACCGGCGGCCTTCCAGCCCGACCAGCCACCGTCGAGCACACGGACGTCGTCGTGGCCGTGGTGCCGCAGCAGCCACCACGCGCGGGCGGCGGCGTGCCCCGCCCAGTCGTCGTACACGACGACGGGGCGGTCGTGACGGACGCCGGCCGCGCGCATCGCTGCGCCGAAGTCGACAGCCCTCGGCAACGGGTGCCGGCCGTGTCGGCCCGGCGCACCGGCCAGGTCACGGTCCAGGTCGACGTACACGGCGCCGGGGACGTGCCCGGAGGCGTACTGCTCGCGTCCGGGCGGGCCGCCGGTGCGGTAGCGGACGTCCAGCACGGTCACCTGCCCCAGCAGCCCGTCGAGCGCGGTGGTCGAGATCAGCGGGGAGTCGATCGGCACGGTGCCCAGCCTAGGAGGACCGCTGCTGGACGACCCCGGCGCGTCGAGCCGGACGAGCCGGCACCCGCCGGCTGTGACAGGATCAGCCGCGACATGGCTGAGCTGCAATTCTTCACGGGCACGATGGACTCCGGGAAGTCCACGCTCGCCCTGCAGACCAACCACAACCACGCGGCTCGCGGCCGCGAGGGCCGCCTCTTCACCGCCCACGACCGGGCGGGCACCGCGACGCTCTCCAGTCGGCTCGGGCTGGAGCACGACGCGATCGAGGTCGACGGCACGTTCAACTTCTGGCGGTACGTCGTCGACAGCCTCACGGCCGGCGCCCGGATCGACTACCTCATCTGTGACGAGGCGCAGTTCTACACCCCCGCGCAGATCGACGAGCTGGCCAAGGTGGTCGACGAGCTGCAGCTCGACGTCTTCTGCTTCGGCATCCTCACCGACTTCCGCACCGAGCTCTTCGCCGGCAGTCGCCGGCTGGTCGAGCTGGCCGACCGGACGCACGTCCTCCAGGTCGAGGCGCTGTGCTGGTGCGGACGGCGGGCCATCCACAACGCCCGCACCGAGAACGGCGCCATGGTGATCGAGGGCGAGGTGATCGTCGTCGGCGACGTCGACACCAAGGACGGCCCGCCGCCGGACGTCGCGTACGAGGTGCTCTGCCGTCAGCACTACCGACGCCGCATGACGGCCGCCCGGGCCCGGGCGGTCTCGCTCGCGCCGGACCCGCTCCCCTTCGGCTGAGCAAGGACCGGCGACCGCCCTTCCCGTGCATCTGATTGCAGTGCACGAACCTGACGCATCCGGATCGTTACGCATCGCGACTGCCGCTCAGTAGCGTCGCGACGTTCCACTCGCCGTCCCAGGAGCCCGCATGCGCCGTCCGAAGATCCTCCTCACGCTCACCACCTTGGTCGCCGGGCTGCTGGTCGCCCTGACCCCCACGGCTCCGGCGCAGGCCGACGGACCCGGCAGCGGCACGCCGTGGGTGGTGACGCTCGGCGACTCCTACATCTCCGGGGAGGCCGGCCGCTGGGCCGGCAGCAGCAACGACTCGAGCAGCCGCGCGGACGCGCTCGGCCCCACGGCGTACTACGACAACGCGAGCGGGACGGGAGAGCAGATCAACCGGTGCCACCGGTCGAGGTCGGCTGAGGCGTACATCGGCGGCGGCGTGAACGGGCTCGACCTGGCCTGCTCCGGGGCGACCACCAGCACGAGCAACGGCTCCTACTTCAAGCCGGGCCTGGACTTCTACGACGACGGAGCCGGGAACCAGGGCCAGGCGAAGATGCTGCAGGGCTTCGCCGGCAGCCACCACGTGAAGATGGTCGTCGTCTCGATCGGCGGCAACGACTTCAACTTCGGCTCGGTCGTCACCACCTGCGTCGAGGACTTCCTGTACTCCCCCAGCTGGGCCAAGGACTACTGCAACGACGACTCCTCGGTGACCGCGAACTTCACCTCCGCCAACGTCGCCAGCGTCCGCGCCCGCATCGCCGGCGCGTTCCAGAACATCCGCACCGCGATGCGCAACGCCGGGTACGCCGACACCGCCTGGTCGCTCCTGGTCCAGACCTACCCGTCGCCCATCCCGAACAGCTCGGGCTTCCGGTACAGCCAGAGCGGCTACACCCGGCAGAGCACCGGCGGGTGCGGCTTCTGGAACGCCGACGCCGACTGGGCCAACAGCACCGCCCTGCCGACGATCAACAACGCCGTGAAGGGTGCCCTCACCGACTCCGGCCTCGCCAACGGCAAGGTGCTCGACCTGGCCTCCGCGTTCAACGGCCGCCGGCTGTGCGAGAACACGGTCGGGCTCTACGAGGAGAAGGGCATCGCCGGTTGGACCTCGCCCGGCGCGGTCGACAACACCGAGTGGATCAACCAGATCCGCACCGTCTCGACCTGCTGCGCCAACAGTCCGTACTACATCCAGGAGTCGCTGCACCCGAACTACTGGGCGCAGCTGGCGACCCGCAGCTGCGTCCGCCAGGCCTACAACGCCGGTACGCCGCGCGGCGGGACGTGTCGGATCTCCGGCACCGGGCTCGTCAACGGCGAGCCCCGGATGTCGCTCGGCTGAGCTGAGGCCCTGGGGCGGCCCCGGGGCCGCCTCAGCAGACGATCAGCGGGATCAGCATCTCGTCCGGCGTGAGCGAGCCGTGGAAGCCGACCATCTTGTGCTCGTAGGGGAAGCCGACCGGGTCGAGGATGGTCGTGTCCCCCGTCGCGGCGACGACGACGTCGCCGAGCCGCGGGTGCACGGGCGCGGACACCTCGCCGAACCAGCCGCGCGCGATGGCGTCCTCGCGCGAGAGCACGACGGCCCGATCCCCCAGCACCGACGACCAGGTCTCGACCACGGACGGCACTGCGCCGCGGGTGCAGTACAGGTGCCGGAAACGGGCCTCGCCGCCGACGAGCATCACCCCGTCCCGGAGCTCGGGCTGGGCCTCGATGTCGACGCGGGCGGACTCGGGGCTGTCGACCATGCCGTGGTCGGCCACGACGACCAGCCGGGCCGAGGCCGGCAACGCCTCGCGCAGGCGCTCGGCCTCGTAGTCGATCATCGACAGCTGCTCGCGCCACTCGTGGGAGTCCACCCCGAAGCGGTGACCGGTCCAGTCGAGGTCGCCGTCGTAGCAGTAGGTCAGCGAGGGCGAGACGGCGGCGGCCTCGGCGACGGCCACGATCCGCTCCCCCACCCGGTCGGCGCCGACGAAGGTCGCTCCTCGCGAGCCGGCCTCGGTCAGGCCGCTCCCCCGGAACTCCCGCTTGTTCACCACGGTCACGGGCAGGCCCGCGGAGCTCAGGGTGCCGAAGGCGGTCGGCGACGGCTGCCACTCCCGCGGGTCGACCTCGTTGTCCCACATCAGCGCGTTCAGCAGGCGGTCGGTGCCGGGGATCCGGGACGTGTAGCCGACCAGGCCGTGGGCTCCCGGCGGCAGACCGGTGCCCAGGGAGGTCAACGAGGTGGCAGTGGTCGACGGCACGCCCGCCGTGGCGGCCGAGGTGCCGTTCATCTGCTCGGTCAGGAACGGCGCCGAGGACTCGTGCCGGGAGAGCAGCTCGGCCCCGAGACCGTCCACGAGGAAGACCACGTACGCCGAGGCGTCGGGCAGGTCGATCCCCGTCGGTGTCGTGGCGAGCGGGGACCCCAACGCCGCGGCCACCGCGGGCACGACGTCACCGAGGGACCGGTCGCCGTACCGAGGTGCGACGAAGTCGGTGTCCGGCGGGGTGAGCTTCACGTGGGTGACTGGGTCAGCGACGAGAGCGAACCGGCGAACGAGAGCAGGCGCTCGACGGCGCCGGCGCCGTCGGCCGCGGTCGAGGCCCGGATCGTGAAGTCGTCGGAGGCGAGCACGCCGGTGTAGCCGTGGTCGCCGTCGCACTCGGGGTCACCGCAGGTGGCGGGCTCGAGGTCGACCCGGCTCACGCCGCCCCAACCGACGGTCAGCACCGCTTCGGCGGGCTTCGAGGGGCCGGTGGCCGGGTTGGTGACCATGCGCGTGACGACCACCGACCGCACCGAGCGCAGCACGATCGCCTCGGTCGACGTCGAGGTGTACGGCTGCGGCAGCAGGTCGTCGCCGCCGTTCTCGTCGGTGTGGGCGATCACCAGCCGCGACGGCGTCAGCACGGCGACCGTCAGGTGGCGGCGGACCTCGTCCCGGTCGAACGTGGGCTCGTGGTGCACGTAGTAGTCGACGACGTCCTCACTGGCGACCGCGCCGAACACCGAGTCGCTCACGACCTCGGGGTAGTAACCGGTCCGCTCGATCGCGCGGCGCAGCGAGGCGCCGCGATCGGTGTCGGTGGAGAGAGCGGGCCTGCGGGGCATGCGCGCAGTCTGTCACGCAGCCGGGGAGGCCAACGGCGACGGGGACTGACCGAGCCCGTCCTGGGCATCGGTGAGGTGGAACCGCAGCTCGGCGAAGAGCACCGCCGCCAGTCCCGTGCCGCCGGCGACGCACGCCACCCACACGAACGCCAGGTCGTGGCCGATGAGCATGCCGGCCACGAGCGGGCCGATGATCGAGCTGACCGTCCAGGTCATCCCCGAGAGGGCGTTGTAGCGGCCCCGCATGTCCTCGCGCGCCAGGTCGTTGACGATGGCCGGCGCGACCGGCGCCCACAGCGTCTCGCCGAGACCGAACAGGCCGAGCCCCACGACGACGACGCCGATCGAGAACGCCCCACTGGTGAGGTCCGAGGAGGCGATGATCAGCCAGCTCACCGACCAGATGAACGCGCACAGCGCGAGCATCATGCTGCGCCGGCGGCCCCGGATCAGCCGGAGCGCGAACAGCTGTCCGATCACGATGGCCGCCGTGTTGGCGCCGTACGCCAGGCCCAAGGCGCGCGCAGGCACGTCGGCGACGGTGACGGTGTACGCCGCGAAGCCGGCCTCCATCTGGGCATAGCCGAACGTCACGGCGAGCGTGGAGGTGAGCACCACGCGCAGGAGCGTGCGGTCGCGCAGCACGACGCGCCACGACGGCGGCTCCTCGTGCGCCTCGAGGTCCGCGGACGACGGCTGGGCGCCGGTGCCGCGCGGGAGGCTGATGAGCACCGCCAGGTAGACCAGGTAGCTCAGCCCGTCGATCAGGTAGAGGACCTGGAAGGACGCCACCGACGTCACGTCGACGATCAGCGCGGAGACGAGCCCGCCGACACCGAGGCCGGCGTTGAGGAGCATGAAGTTGACGCCGTACACCCGCTCACGGGCCTCCAGCGGCACGAGTCGCGTGAGCATGGCGGTGGAGGCCGGCCACAGGCCGATCGTGCCGGCCACCATCACCGTGGCCAGCGCGAATCCCTGCCAGACGTGCTCGACGTGACCGAGCGCGACCACCGACGACGCCTCGACCACCAAGCCCGAGAGCATCACCGGGCGCGGTCCGAACTTGTCGATCAGCGATCCCCCGATCGGGGACAGGCACAGCCCGACGAGACCCATCCAGGCGAAGACCAGGCCGACCGTGGGGGTCGGGAAGCCGCGGACCTCGGCGAGGTAGACGAACAGGAACGGCATGGTGAGACCGCTGCCGAGGGCGGAGAAGCCGAACCCGAGGAAGATCCGGCGGACCCGAGGATCGAGGTCGCGCAACCGCAAGGTCGCTCGTGCGAACTCCGACTGGGTCACGGCGAGCGATCCTCGCAGGTCCGACACCACCCCGCCAATGGACTCTCCGGGCCGGTCAACCCGGGATCGTCTGCTCGGGGTCCTCGGCCAGCTTGCGGACGAACCAGTCCGAGCGGGACACGGTCACCGGGTCGACGCGAGCCTCCGCCCGCAGCACCGAGAGGTGCTCGGCACCCGCTAGCACCAGGGAAAGGCCCAGCGAGGAGACCTGCGGAAGGTCGTGCTGCAGCTGCGCCACGCGAAGCACCAGGTCCTCGACCAACGCGACGTCGACGGCCTCCGAGCCTCGGTAGCCGAAGAGCATCGGCGAGCTGCGGATCTCCCGGACCATCGCGGCCGCGTCCCGGGTCCCGATCGGCGGGATCCGGTAGGACTTGTCACCGAGCAGCTCGGTGAGCGGCCCGCTGATGCCGAAGGACACCACCGGTCCGAAGAGGGGGTCCTCCATGCTGCGCACGGCGACGGGTACGCCGGGCGGAGCGTTCTTCTGCACCACGAACCCCGCTCGCTCCGGCGCGGTGATCAGTGCCGAGAGGGACTTCCAGGCGTCGGTCATCTCCTCCGAGGTGTCGATGTTGCGCCACACGTGCGCCAGGTCGGGACGCTCGCGCAGGTGCTCCGCGGTGGCCTTGAGCACGACGTCCCAGCCGAGCTCCTCGGCGGCTGCCTGCGCCTCCGCCTCACTCGTCACGGGCTTCTCCGCCCAGACCTGGATGCCGTAGGCGCCGAGCAGCCGCTCGACCTCCTCCAGCGAGAGCTCGCGGCCCTCGCCACCCTCCTCGACCCCGGCCAGCGCCTGCGTCACCACGCCCCGCGCGGTCGCGAGGTCGACGTCGCTGAGGTCCACCGGCGGGCCGTCCGGCGAGCGCAGCCACACGGCGTACCCGACGACGCGCGCCAGCGCACGCACGGCCGCCTCGACCGCGGTGTACGACGGGACGGAGCCGCGCCCGGCGGCGGTGCCGGCCACGTCGGGGACCCGGAGCAGCTGCGGGACACCCTCGGCGCCGAGGAATGACGACACCAGCGGCTTGTCGGACTGCTCACCCACGGCCGCCAGCACGTTGGCCACCTCCTCGCCGGAGACGTTGATCGGCGGGATGTAGACCGCGATCACGGCGTCGACGCCGGGGTCGTCGATCGCGGCGTCGAGTGCGTCCTCGAAGTCCTCCGCGGTCGCCTCGGCGCCGAGCGAGTCGGAGCGGTTGACCACCAGCCCCACGTCGGCGGCGGCGTCCGCGGCCAGCAGCCCGAGCGCGTCCGAGTTGCCGACGATGGCGACCCGTCGGCCGCGCGGCAGCGGCTGGTGCGCGAGCAGCTGCGCGACGTCGAACATGTCCTCCAGCGTGTCCACCTGGATCACCCCGGCCTGCCGGAACATCGCGTCCACGGCTTCCTTCGGTGCCGCGATCTGGCGGACCGCGTGACCCATCGGGACGCCTTGGGTGGTGCGACCCGAGCGGACGGCGATGATCGGCTTGCGGAGCGAGACGCGACGGGCGATCCGGGAGAACTTGCGCGGATTACCGATCGACTCGAGGTACATCATGATGACCTCGGTCGCGTCGTCCTCCTCCCAGTACTGGAGCAGGTCGTTGCCGGAGACGTCGGCCCGGTTGCCGGCGCTGACGAAGGTGGAGAGCCCGAGACCGCGGTTGTGGACCCGCTCCAGGATCGCGGAGCCGAGCGCCCCGGACTGACAGAAGAACCCGGCACGACCGCTGTCCGGCAGCAGCGGCGACAGCGAGGCGTTCAGCGACCACTCGGGGTCGGTGTTGATGATGCCCAGGGCGTTGGGACCGATCAGCCGCAATCCGTACGACCGAGCCAGGCCGACCAGCCGTCGCTGGCGTGACCGGCCTTCCTCGCCGGTCTCGGCGAAGCCCGAGGAGATCACCACCATCCCGTGGACGTTCTTGTTCGCGCAGTCGAGCACCACCTCGGGGACCGCTTCCGCCGGCACCGCCACGATGGCGATGTCCACGTCGTCGGGGATCTCGGAGACCGACGCGTACGTCGCGAGCCCGGACACCGACTTCGCCGACGGGTTCACGGCGTACACGCTGCCGGTGTAGTTGCCCATGACGAGGTTGCGCACGAGCAGCTGCCCGATCGTGTCCTGACGACGGCTCGCGCCGACCACCGCGATCGACCGGGGGTTGAAGAACCGTTCGATCGAGGCCGCCTCGGCGCGGTGCTCGCGGCTGGACATGACCCCGACCGAGGTGTCGGTCGGGTCGATGGCGAACTCGAGCACCAGCACGCCGTCCTCGTAGCCGCTGACCACCTGGTAACCGGCGTCGCGGAAGGTGGAGATCATCTTGGCGTTGTCCGGGAGCACCTCGGCGGTGAACTTCTCCATCCCGCGCTCGCGACCCGCCTGCGCGAGGTGCTCCAGCAGCAGCTGGGCGATCCCGCGGCCCTGGTGCCGGTCCTCGACGAGGAACGCGACCTCGGCCTCGGTGGAGCCCTCGGCGGCGTCGTACCGGCCGACGGCGATCATCTGGCCCCCGAGCACCATGACGAAGGCGACCCGGTGCACGTAGTCGACGTTCGTGAAGCGGCGGACGTCCTTCGCCGAGAGCGTGGGCATCGGGGAGAAGAAGCGGTAGTACTTCGACTCCTCGCTCACCCGGGAGTAGAAGTCGACCAGCCGGTCGTCGTCGTCGGGCCGCATCGGTCGCAGATGGGCCGTCCGCCCGTCGCGCAGCAGGACGTCGGCCTCCCAGTGCCGGGGCGGTGGGGGCACCGCGGCTCCGGGAACCCCTGACACGTCGGGGGTCGGCTCGGACGTCATGGCCCAACAATCGCACGTAATTCGGCAGCGTTCGCACCCTTCGCGGCGTGGGTGACGTCACCCCGTCGGACGCACCGGGGAGAATGACCGCATGGCGAAGACCCCACCCCCGGCTGACTTCGAGGAACACATCCTCGACACCGACATCAAGCAGGAGATGGAGTCGTCCTACCTGGAGTACGCCTACTCGGTCATCTACTCCCGAGCCCTCCCGGATGCGCGCGACGGGCTCAAGCCGGTGCAGCGCCGGATCCTCTACACGATGAACGACATGGGCCTGCGCCCCGACCGCGGCCACGTCAAGAGCGCCCGCGTCGTCGGCGAGGTCATGGGTCGGCTCCACCCGCACGGCGACGGCGCGATCTACGACGCGCTGGTCCGGCTGGCGCAGCCGTGGTCGATGCGGCTGCCGATGATCGACGGCCACGGAAACTTCGGGTCTCCGGACGACTCCCCGGCGGCGATGCGGTACACCGAGTGCCGGATGGACTCCCCGGCCGTCTCGATGACGGCCTCCATCGACGAGGACACCGTCGACTTCAAGCCCAACTACGACAGCCGCGAGACCGAGCCGGTCGTCCTGCCGTCCGCCATCCCCAACCTGCTGGTCAACGGCACGACGGGCATCGCGGTGGGCATGGCGACCAACATCGCGCCGCACAACCTCGTCGAGGTCGTCCAGGCCCTGCGGCACCTGATCAAGCACCCCGAGACCAAGCTCGACGGGCTGATGCGGTTCATCCCGGGCCCGGACCTGCCCACCGGCGGCAAGATCGTCGGCCTCGACGGCATCCGGGACGCGTACGAGACCGGACGCGGAGTGTTCCGCATGCGGGCCACCGCCCGGATCGAGACCCTCGGCCGGCGCAAGGGCATCGTCGTGACCGAGCTGCCGTACGGCGTCGGCACCGAGAAGGTCATGGACCGGATCAAGACGCTGGTGCAGTCCAAGAAGCTGCAGGGCATCAGCGACATCAAGGACCTCACCGACCGGGACCACGGCCTGCGGCTGGTGATCGAGGTCAAGAACGCCTTCCACCCCGAGGCGCTCCTGGAGCAGCTCTACCGGCTCACGCCGATGGAGGACTCCTTCGGCATCAACGCCGTGGCCCTCGTCGAGGGACAGCCCCGGACGCTCTCCCTCAAGGAGCTGCTCGAGGTCTTCCTCGCCCACCGCTACGAGGTCGTACGCCGCCGCTCGCAGTTCCGCCGGAACAAGAAGGCCGAGCGGCTGCACCTGGTCGACGGCCTGCTGGTCGCGCTCTTGGACATCGACGAGGTGATCCAGGTGATCCGCACCTCCGAGGACGCCGGTACCGCCCGGGAGCGCCTGATCTCCGTCTTCGACCTCAGCCAGGCACAGGCGGACTACATCCTGGAGATGCAGCTGCGCCGGTTGACCAAGTTCAGCCGGATCGAGCTGGAGAAGGAGCAGGAGACGCTGCGGCGCGAGATCGAGGAGCTGGACGCGATCCTCGCCGACGAGGGCATGCTCCGGCAGGTCGTCTCCGACGAGCTGGCCGACGTTGCGAAGACGTACGGCACGCCGCGGCGCACGGTCCTGCTGGAGTCGGCCGGCACCGCCGTGACCTCGACTACGACCCCGCTCGAGGTGGCCGACGACCCCTGCTTCGCCTACCTCTCCAGCAGCGGCCTCCTGGCACGCACCTCCTCGGCCGAGCCGCCCGGCACCGGCGGCGGCCGGGCCAACCACGACGTCATCGTCTCCGCCGTTCGAGCCACGGCGCGCGGGGAGATCGGTCTGCTCACCAGCCGCGGGCGCTGCCTGCGCCTCGGCGTGCTGGACCTGCCCGCACTGCCCGGAGGCGCCAACGAGCCGAACCTGCAGGGCGGCCTGCCGGTCAGCGAGATGCTCTCCCTCGAGACCGGCGAGCGGCCGCTCGCGCTGACCTCGCTCACCGGCGCGGGCCCCGGCCTCGCGCTCGGCACGCGCCAGGGAGTCGTCAAGCGGGTCAACCCCGAGGTCCTGAGCCGCGACGAGTGGGAGGTCGTCTCCCTCAAGGACGACGACGAGGTCGTCGGTGTCAGCGAGCTCGTCACGGGCGAGGAGACGCTGTGCTTCATCTCCTCGGCGGGGCAGCTCCTGCACTTCTCGGCCTCGCTGGTCCGCCCGCAGGGTCGCTCCGGTGGCGGCATGGCCGGCATCAAGCTCGGCGCGGACGACTCGGTGGTGTTCTTCACGGCGTTCGGCCCGGGCGATGCCGAGGTCGTGACCGCTTCCGGCTCCGCCACCGCCCTGCCCGGCACCGAGCCCGGCTCGGTCAAGGTGACGCCGTTCTCGGAGTACCCGAGCAAGGGCCGGGCGACCGGCGGCGTCCGCTGCCACCGGTTCCTCAGGGGCGAGGACACCCTGGTGTTCGGCTGGGCCGGCCCGGCGCCTGCCCGCGCCGCCGCCGCCAGCGGCTCCCCGATCGACCTGCCTCCGGCCACCGGCAAACGGGACGGCTCGGGCATCCCGGGCTCCCAGCCGATCGCGGCCTGCGCAGGACCGGTCGCCCTGCGGGTCGAGGGCGCTGTGGAACAGTGATCTCCATGCGTCGTACGACGGCCGTCCTGGCTCTCCTGCTCACCCTCGGCCTCGCGGTGCAGGGTTGCTCGGGCGACGACGAAGCCGCCACCTCCGGCAAGACGCCGCAGCAGGTGGTCGACGGTGCCCGCACCCGGCTGGACGCGACCACGGGCGTACGGCTCAGGCTGACGACGGGCAACCTCCCCAGCGGGGTCACCGGCGTCAAGGCGGCCGAGGGCACCGGTGTCCACCCGCCGGCGTTCGACGGCGAGCTGACGGTCTCGCTCGGCGGCACGAGCTTCTCCGTGCCGGTGATCGCGGTCGACGGCAAGGTCTACGCCAAGGTCCCCCTCACCCTCGGGTGGTCCGACGTCGACCCTGGGGAGTACGGAGCCCCGGACCCGGCCGCGCTCTTCACCCCCGGCGAGGGCTTCTCGGCCGTGCTCGCGGAGACCACCGGCCTCACCAAGGGCGACTCCGAGCGGGGCGGGGCGGACAACAAGGAGGTCCTCACCACCTACCGCGGCAGGGTCGAGGCGACCACCATGCAGAAGGTCATCCCGAGCGCCTCCGGCGACTTCACGGTCGCCTACGCCATCGACGGCCAGGGCCGGCTCCGGCGGGCCGACCTCACCGGCGTCTTCTACCCCGGCTCATCCTCGATGACCTACACGGTCACCTTCGACGACTACGGCACGAGCAAGGACATCTCCGCGCCGTGAGCCAGCCCCGGCTGGTCCTGACGCTGGCCGCGGTCGCCGTCGCCTTCGCGGCCGCCGACACGTACGTCGTCGTGCTCGCGCTGCCCGACATGATGGGTGCCGTCGGCATCCCGATCGACCAGCTGCAACGGGCCGCCCCGATCGTCTCCGGCTTCCTGCTCGGCTACGTGGCGATGCTTCCGCTCATCGGGCGCATCGCCGACCTCCGGGGCCGCGTGCCGGTCCTCGTGGCCGCGCTCGTGCTCTTCGCGGTCGGGTCCCTCGTCACCGCGCTCTCCTACGACCTGCCGACCATGGTGGGCGGGCGCTTCCTCCAGGGCGTGGGCGGCGGCGGCCTCGTGCCCGCGACCCTGGCCCTGGTCGCAGACCTCTACCCCGCGGACCGTCGCGGGGTGCCGCTCGGCATCGTCTCGGCGGTCCAGGAGCTCGGCAGCGTGCTGGGACCGCTCTTCGGCGCGGTGGTGCTCGCTGTGGCGGACTGGCGGGCGATCTTCGCGATCAACCTGCTCGTGGGGCTCGTGCTCGCCGGCGCCCTCCGCCGGCTCGGCCCGTCCTCCGATGGCTCGGGACCCGACTGGATCTCGCTCGCGCTCATCCCGGTCCTCCTGGGGGCCGGTGGCCTCACCTTCCTCGAGCCCGGCTCGATCATGCGCGACGTCACCTGGGGCCAGATCTTCATCCCGGTCGCCGGTGACTCGCGCTGGCTCACTCCCGCAGGTCTCGTCGCTCTGCTCGCCCTGTTCGCGCTGCTGGCGCGCTGGCTCACGGCGACCCGGCCCCTGGTGGATCTGCGGGGCTGGGGCGCGAGCATGCGCGAGGCCGACCTGGTCGGCTCGGCCTTCCTGGCGGTCGCTCTTGCGGGGGTCATCCTCGCCTTCGCCACGGCCGACCCGAGGGTCGAGGTGTTCTCGCCGCAAGGCCGCTGGTACCTCCTCGGGGCGCTCGCCGGCGCGATCGCCTTCGCCCTCCACCTCCGTTCGGCCGAGCGTCCGCTGGTGCCGCGCGGCTCGTTGCGTCGTACGCCGGCGTGGGGGGCCATGCTCGTCAGCTTCTTCGTCGGCTCGGCGCTGATCGCCGCGCTCATCGACATCCCGATCTTCGCCCGCACGACCGTCTACAGCGACTCGCAGCTGCTGGCGGCGCTGGTCCTCGTCCGGTTCCTCGTCGCGCTGCCGGTCGGCGCGGTCGTCGGCGGCTACCTGACCCGACAGGTGCCCACCGGAGCGGTCACGGCCGCCGGCATGGCCCTCGCGGCGGTCGCCTTCTGGCTGATGAGCCGGTGGGGTGTCGAGAGCCTGTCCTCGGCGTCGGCGAACGTGCCGCTGCTGCTCGGCGGGCTCGGGTTCGGGCTGGCGCTGGCCCCGGTCAACGCTGCGGTGCTGGCCAGCACCGACGACGACGTGCACGGCCTGGCGTCGGCGTTCGTGGTGGTCGCCCGGATGGTCGGGATGCTGGTCGGGATCTCGGCCCTCACGACGATCGGGCTGCGTCGCTACTACGCCGAGCAGGCCGACCTGCCGGCCCCACGTGAGGTGTGCGGCGGGCGCAGCCGGTGCGAGGAGTTCGACGACCTGCTGCGGGTCGCCGGCATCGCCCAGGAGCACACCGTGTTCCTCGGGGCCGCTGTCTGCGCGGTCATCGCCGCGGTGCTGGCGGTGGTGCTGTTCCGGGGCGCGGAGACCCGCTCAGTCCGCGCCGATCCGGTCGGCCAGCCACGCTAGCTCGCTGCCGGCCACCCGGGTCCAGTACGCCGTGTCGTGCGCGCCCGGCGACCAGTGGGTCTCGACGTCGAGGCCGCCGAGGACGTCCTGGTCGTCGCGGTAGAACGGGTCACCCGTGCCGCAGTCGACGCGGGTGGCGGGTCGTCGCCCGGCCACGAGCCGCATGCCGGCGTCGTACTGCGTCCGAGTGTCGAAGGCGTCGGGTGACACGTCGGCGAAGTCGGACCACAGGGCGGGGCTGACCGCGACGATCCCGCTCATCTCGCGGCCCCGCTCGGTCGCTCCCAGCGCCAGGGCGCCGAAGCCGCCCATCGACCAGCCCCAGAAAGCCTGCGGGTCGAGACCGCGGTCGCCCAGGAACGGCAGGAAGTCCGCCAGCACCATCGCGCCGGCATCCTGCCCGTCACTGCGCTCGTGCCAGTAGGAGTGGTCGCCGCCGTCCACCGCGGCGAGTGCCAGCCGACGACCCGAAGCCGCCAGGAACCGGTCGAGACCCATGCTGTCGATCTTTCCAGCGGCGCTGCTGTGGGCGCCGTGCAGCAGGACTACGGTCGGCAACGGGTCGCCCGGCTTGCTCCCTGGCGGGTACAGCAGGACGTAGCCGGGATCGGTGTCGACATGGTCACTCGGCAGGGTGCCGGTGGTCCGGGGTCCGGGCTCGGCATCCGGGACGTGCCCGGCGGGGCCGTTGAGCCCGAGCAACCGGTGTGCCAGAGGGCGGCCGGGGAGGACGTCATGCTCGACCAGGGTGCCCGCACCCACGACCCCGACGGTGCCGAGGCCCAGACCGGTCAGCACACCACGTCGAGACACCCGCACGAGCCGCAGCCTACGGGCGATAACGTCGGATCCATGGCTGACTTCGACTCAGGATTCGACGACCTCCTCGCCGCCAACGCGGCGTACGCCGAGGACTTCGACCAGGCCGGCTTCGACGGCATCGCCCGCGCGGGTGTCGCCCTCGTCACCTGCATGGACAGCCGGATCGACCCGCTGCGCATGCTCGGCCTGACCCACGGTGACGCCAAGATCTTCCGCAACCCCGGCGGCCGCGTGACGCCGCAGGCGCTCGAGGCGCTGGTCCTCGGGGTCCACCTGCTCGGCGTGGAGCGGATCCTGGTGGTCCCCCACACCCGCTGCGCGATGGCCTCCTCGACCCTGGAGGAGCTGCGGGCGCGGGTCAGCGAGTCGGCCGGCCAGGACGCCTCCTGGCAGTCCTTCGGCGTGGTCGACGACCAGCTCCTCGCCCTGCAGGACGACGTCCGCAAGGTCACGGCGCACCCGCTCATCCCCGACACCGTCGCCGTCGGCGGCTTCATCTACGACGTCGACACGGGCCTGCTGACCCGGCGGGCCTGAGCCTGCCTACTGACGTTTGCCCAAGATCACCTGGTCGGCCGTCAGACCCGGCCCGACGACGGTCCACCCGTCAGCCGCGTAGAGCCGGCGAGCGGGGTCGCCCGCGTCCGCCGTCGCCATGAGCAGGAGCCGATCGTGCGGCAGGTCACCCGTGAGTGCTTCGAGCAGCCCACGGCCGATACCGCGGCCGCGGACCTCCTCGATCACCCCGATGCTGACCAGCTCGAAGTGGCCGCCCAGCCAGGCCTCAGTGACCGCCGGGTCGAGAACCGTGGCCGCCTGGTCGGTCCACCACTGACCACGCTCGCCGGTGTAGCCGTACCCGAACCCGACGAGTCCGTCGTCCAGCCACGCTCGCGCCAGACGGAACCCCAGCCGGGTGACGTGCCGGTCCCAGACCTCCCTCTCCCAGGTCTCCCGGTCGGGTTGGTCGCCGAAGACCGCGTCGTACACGGGCCACAGCTCGTCGGTGGTCGAGTCGTCGACGGTCTCGGACAGCTCGAGGCGTGCGGTCACGCGTCCAACGACTCCATGTCGACCTCGTACGCGCCCTGGACGATGAACTCCTTGCGGGGCGCGACGTCGGAGCCCATGAGCAGCTCGAAGACGTTCGCCGCGGAGTCTGCGTCGTCGATGGTGAGCTTGCGCAGGGTGCGGTGGCGCGGGTCCATGGTCGTCTCGGCCAGCTGGGAGGCGTCCATCTCGCCCAGGCCCTTGTACCGCTGGACCGGGTCCTTCCACCGGACGTTCTTCTTCGTCAGCTCGGCCAGCTTCCGCTGCAGCTCGGCGTCGGAGTAGGTGTAGATGTACTTGTCCATCCCCTTCTTCGGGTTGGACACCTCGATCCGGTGCAGCGGCGGGACGGCGGTGAAGACGCGCCCGTCGGTGATCAGGTCGGGCATGTACTTGAAGAACAGAGTGGCCAGCAGGCAGCGGATGTGCGAGCCGTCGGAGTCGGCGTCGGCCATGAAGATGATCCGGCCGTACCGTCGCGCGTCGAGGTCGAAGGTGCGGCCCGAGCCGGCACCGACGACCTGGATGATCGAGGCGCACTCGGTGTTCTTGAGCATGTCGCCGACCGAGGCCTTCTGGACGTTGAGGATCTTCCCGCGGATCGGCAGCAGAGCCTGGAACTCCGAGTTGCGCGCGAGCTTGGCGGTCCCCAGCGCGGAGTCACCCTCGACGATGAACAGCTCCGTGCGGTCGTTGTCGGCGGCGCGGCAGTCGGCGAGCTTGGAGGGCAGCGCCGAGGACTCCAGGGCGTTCTTCCTCCGCTGCGTCTCCTTGTGCTGGCGGGCCGCGATCCGGGTCTTGGCCGCACCGGCGACCTTCTCCATCAGCAGCTTCGCCTGGGCCTTCTCGGCGCGCTTGGTCGAGGTGAGGAACTTCTTCAGCTCCGCCGCCACCACCTTGCGTACGACGCTGCGCGCGGCCGGGGTGCCCAGGATCTCCTTGGTCTGACCCTCGAACTGCGGCTCGGCCAACCGGACCGTCACGACGGCGGTCATCCCCTCGAGGACGTCGTCCTTCGTCACGTCGTCGTCGTTGACCTTGAGTGCCTTGGTCGCGCGCATCGCCTCGTTGAAGGTCTTGGTCAGCGCAGCCTCGAAGCCGCTCACGTGGGTGCCGCCCTTGGGGGTGGCGATGACGTTGACGTAGGAGCGCAGCTCGGTGTCGTACCCGGTGCCCCATCGCACGGCGACGTCGACGGTCAGCTCGCGCTCGACCTCCTGGGGCGTCATGTGCCCCTGGTCGTCCAGCAGCGGCACGGTCTCGGTGAACCGGTCGGCGCCCTGCAGGCGCAGCACCGAGGTGACCGGCTCGTCGTGCGAGAGGTACTCCGCGAACTCCGCGATGCCCCCGTCGTGCCGGAACTTCTCCTCGGTCGGGCGTCATCTCCGCGCAGGTCGCGGATGATCAGCTCGAGCCCCGGGACGATGAAGGACGTCTGGCGGGCTCGGCCGAGCAGCCCCTCGAACTCCACCCGTGCGTCCTTGGTGAAGATCCGGCGGTCCGGCCAGAACCGGATGCGGGTGCCGGACTTCCCCTTGCCGACGCGCTTGCCCTTCCGGGTGAGGCCGGACTTCTCCGTGAACGGCGCATCCGGCCCGTCGCCGGCGAAGACGCCGGGGATGCCGTGGCGGAAGCTGATCCCCTGCGCGGAGGGCGAGCGGTCGACGTCGATGTCCATCCGCGCACTGAGCGCGTTGACCACCGAGAGACCGACGCCGTGCAGGCCACCGGTGGCGACGTACGAACCACCGCCGAACTTGCCACCCGCGTGCAGCTTGGTGGCGACGACCTCGACGCCCGGGAGGCCGGTCTTCGGCTCCTTGTCGGTCGGGATGCCCCGCCCGTCGTCGTACACCTCGACGCTGTCGTCGGGGTGGAGCGTCACCTCGACCAGGTGCGCCTCGCCGGCCAGCGCCTCGTCCACGCCGTTGTCGATGATCTCCCACAGGCAGTGCATGAGGCCACGGGTGTCGGTCGAGCCGATGTACATGCCCGGTCGCTTGCGCACCGCCTCCAGGCCCTCGAGGACCAGCAGATGCGCGGCGTTGTAGGTGTTGTCGCTGATGGTGGAGCCTCCTCGCGCGTGCCCGTCTTCTACGTCTGTCAGCGGGCCCTTCGACCCTACCCGCGACACGCGGGGGCCGGATGAAGGCTCGCGGCCCCCGTGCGGGTCTAGCGTTTCGACATCGGCAGGATCGAACCAAGGAGTGGAATCCCGATCGGGCGGGATCCCAGGTCCGTGATTGGATCGACGGACCCGGCAGCCGGCCGGGGACGTGGCGGTCGACACAAAAGGCCGGGGAATCTTGGTGAACCCCAGTACGTTGGCCAGACAGTCGGTGAAGAATCGACAGCAGCACCCAGATGAAGACCCGAGACGGAAGAGAGGCCATCGTGACCACAGCAGTTGCTCCAGCTGCCTCCGAATTGTCCGCCGCCGATCGCTGTGACCGGTGCGGTGCACAGGCCTACCTCCGCGTCGAGCTCGTCTCGGGCGGCGAGCTCCTGTTCTGCGCCCACCACGCCCGCGAGCACAGCGACGCGTTGCGCGAGGTGGCCGCGACCATGACCGACGAGACCCACCGACTGGCCGCCACCCCGGCCGTCGCCCCGGACGACGAGGGCTGATCGTCCGCACGACCTGACCGACGACTCCGGCCTCGGCCGGGGTCGTTGGCATTTCCGGCTACTGCAGGCGGTGGCGCTCGAACGGGCTCGTGGGAAGGTTCCCCCATGAGTCCGCTCGAGGTGCTGCTGAGCCTGGTGATCGCCGTCGGCCTCGTCGGGGTCCTGCTGCCCGTCCTGCCGGGAACGGCGCTCGTCGCGGCGGCCGTCCTGGTGTGGGCGATCGACGGCGGGACCACCGGATCCTGGGTCTTCGGGGGTCTCGCGCTCGCCCTCCTGGTGCTCGGCACGGTCGTGAAGTACGCCGTCCCCGGCCGCCATCTCAAGCGGTCCGGCATCCCGGCCCGGACCCAGCTGATCGGCGCCCTGGTCGGACTCATCGGCTTCTTCGTGATCCCGGTCGTCGGGGTGCTGATCGGCTTCGTCCTCGGCATCTACCTCGCCGAACGGGCCCGTCTCGGCGGCGCCGCGGCGTGGCCCTCGACCAAGCAGGCCATGCGAGCGGTCGGCCTCTCGATCCTCATCGAGCTCGCCGCCGCGGTGCTCGCAGCCCTCACCTGGCTCGTCGGGGTGATCGTCGCGTGACCGTGCTGCTGGCCCTCGGGTCCGCGGTCGCGTACGGCCTCTCGGACTTCCTCGGCGGCCTGGTGTCCCGCCGTACGTCGGCCTGGCCGGTCGCGTTCGTCGCCCAGGTGGGCGCGGCGGCCGGTGCCATCCTCGTCGCCCTCCTCGTGCCCGGCGACCCGACCGTCGGCGACCACCTCTGGGGCGCGCTGGCCGGCGTCGGCAGCGGCACCGGCGGCGCGTTCCTCTACCGCGGGTTCGCCGCCGGGCGGATGGGTGTGGTCGCCCCGGTCAGCGCGGTCGGCGCCGCCGTGCTCCCGGTGCTCGTGGCGATCGGCGTCGGCGAGCGGCCGGCGCTCCTGGTGTGGCTCGGGGTCCTCCTCGCGCTGCCGGCGATCTGGCTGGTCAGTCGCGAGCCCAGCCGGGACGCGGACGGGGTCGCTGCCGGTCTCCTGGACGGCGTCCTCGCCGGCCTCGGCTTCGGACTGCTGTTCGCCGCGATGGGGCAGGTCCCCGACGGCGCCGGCCTGTGGCCGGTGGCCTTGGCGCAGGTCACGGCCGTCGTGTCGATCGCCGGGACGGCGGCTCTGCTCGGGCAGCGCTGGCGGCCGAGCGAACGCACCGAGGCATGGGGGCTGGTGGCCGGGGTGCTCGCCACGACGGCCGTCGTGCTGTTCCTGCTCGCCACCCACAGCGGCCTGCTCACCGTCGCGGCCGTCCTCACCTCGCTCTACCCCGCCTTCACGGTGCTGCTGGCCGCGACCGTCCTGCGCGAGCAGATCCACCGCGCCCAGGCGACTGGACTCCTGCTCAGCGGCCTCGCGGTGGCGTTGGTCGCAGCCGGGTAGACCGCGACCACCCTCCTGCGGGGTGGTTCGGCGCGCACGCCGCTGACTAGGCTGGGGAGCATGAGCGACACGGCCGACGACAACCCGGGCCCCGACCCGGCCACCGACCCGGCCCCCGCCCAGGAGCCGGCCCAGACGGCGAGCGACCCGCTGCGGGGCTCCAGGACCAGCGGAGCCTGGCTCTCGGTCGCGGGGCTGGGCCTCGTGCTGCTCCTGCTGATCATCTTCATCCTGCAGAACACCCAGAGCGTCGAGGTGACCTTCCTGGGATGGAACGGTCACGCCCCGTTGGCGGTCAGCCTGCTGATCGCGACCCTCGCCGGGCTGTTCCTCGCTCTCGTCGCAGGATCGCTGCGGATCATCCAGCTGCGCCGACGGGTCCGGCGTACCAAGGACTGACGCCTGTCCCTGCCGTTCTTGGGACGCTCCCGCTTCGTCATGTGAGGATTGACCCCGCTCATCTCGCACCCAAGGACTCCCCACATGCCTGCTCGTTCTCGGCTCGCCATCGGCGCGGGCCTCGCCGACTGCTTGTCAGCTCGGCCACCGTCGGCGCGGGCGCTGCGGGCCTCATCGGAGCCGTGACATCGCCGACGACTCCATCCGCAGCGTCGACATCAAGGACGGCACCCTCGCCGGCCGCGACGTCAAGGACGGCTCACTGACCGCTGACGACGTCGCTGGCGGCTTGAAGACTCGAACGGGACCCGACCGTGTCGTCACGTGGAACGGCACGTTTGCCGGGAGCGGTGCGACCGATGCGCCCCTCGTCGTCTCCTCAGACACCATCCCAGCCAACTCGCTGGTCCGGGGTCTGGATCGCACCCCGGGCCCGGACCGCATTCTGACGTGGAGCGGCAGCTTCAAGGAGGACGGCAGCATCGGCGAGAACACTCCGCTCATCGTCTCTTCCGACACGATTCCCGCGGCGTCCATGCTGCGCGGCATCAATCTCACGGTCACCGGCGACCACTCGAAGTGTGGGGCCCTGGACGTCGCCGTGGCCCCGGCGGACACTGGCTGGAGCGACGACCCCGTGGCGTTCGCCGTGCTGAGAGCACCCGTCGACGGAGGCGATGAGGTGGTCATGAACGACCTCGTCACCAACCTCGACGCCCCCATCCACCTCGCGATCGCCGCTGGGTGCTTGACCACCGGGGACAATGCGGTGCCGAGCTTCGACTTCACCGTGACGTTCTCGGTCACCCAGCTCGACATGCCACCGACCACCACCTGGCACTGAGCTACATCCGTTCGCCGGCCTCCACGCGGTAGGTCACGGTGTTGCCGAGCGGGGCGAGCGGGCACCGCCAGCGGTCGTCGTAGCGGCAGGAGGGGTGGTAGGCGAAGTTGAGGTCGAGGACGATCCCGTCAGCGTCACCACCGAGCCACGAGCCCTTGATGGTGTCGAGCAGGTAGCGCCCGGCGCCGTAGCTGCCGTCGCCGGCGGTGCCGTCCTTGAGCGGGATGAACAGCCCGCCGGCGTACTGGTGCAGCCACCAGACGTCCAGGGAGCCGTCCACGGGCGCGGGCAGCTCGACCCGGCCGATGCGCTGCATGGTCACGGACCCGTCGTCGCCGCCGTCGACGTCACGCTCGTCGGGCTGGTCGTCCGAGGGCTCGAGCAGGGGTACGACGAAGCGCAGGGCCGGGTCGTAGGGCCAGTACTCGACCCCGGTCTCACGTAGCTCGGGCTGGCCGGCAGTCGGGCTCTGCGGATGCGTCGCGAACAGCTCGGTTCGGCCCTCGACCCAGAGCCGGTGGCCCGCCGCGGGGTCCGACTCGGCCCGCACGGCGGCATAGAGGTCGGCGACGCGCGTGCGCCAGTCGACGAGGGTCAACGACGACTCGAGTGAACGGGGCACGTTCGTCGGCTCCGCGAATGTCAGTCGAGGTAGTCGCGGAGGACCTGCGAACGGCTGGGGTGGCGCAGCTTCGACATCGTCTTGGACTCGATCTGGCGGATGCGCTCGCGCGTGACGCCGTACACCTTGCCGATCTCGTCCAGCGTCTTCGGCTGGCCGTCGGTGAGGCCGAAGCGCATGGAGACCACGCCGGCCTCGCGCTCGGACAGGGTGTCGAGCACCGCGTGCAGCTGCTCCTGGAGAAGCGTGAAGGAGACCGCGTCGGCCGGGACGATCGCCTCGGAGTCCTCGATCAGGTCGCCGAACTCGGAGTCGCCGTCCTCACCCAGGGGCGTGTGCAGGGAGATCGGCTCACGACCGTACTTCTGCACCTCGATGACCTTCTCCGGGGTCATGTCGAGCTCCTTGGCGAGCTCCTCCGGGGTGGGCTCACGACCGAGGTCCTGCAGCATCTGCCGCTGGACGCGCGCGAGCTTGTTGATCACCTCGACCATGTGGACGGGGATACGGATGGTGCGGGCCTGGTCGGCCATCGCCCGGGTGATCGCCTGCCGGATCCACCAGGTGGCGTACGTCGAGAACTTGTAGCCCTTGGTGTAGTCGAACTTCTCGACCGCGCGGATGAGGCCGAGGTTGCCCTCCTGGATCAGGTCCAGGAAGAGCATGCCGCGGCCGGTGTAGCGCTTGGCCAGCGAGACGACGAGCCGGAGGTTCGCCTCGAGCAGGTGGTTCTTGGCCCGGCGGCCGTCCTCGGCGATCCACTCGAGCTCGTCGAGCAGCTTCGCGGAGATCTTGCCGCCCTTGGCGAGCTTCTCCTCGCTGAACAGACCGGCCTCGATCCGCTTGGCGAGCTCGACCTCCATCTCGGCGTTGAGCAGCGGGACCTTGCCGATCTGCTTGAGGTAGTCCTTGACCGGGTCGGCGGTCGCGCCGGCGACCATGACCTGCTGGACAGGCTCGTCGGTCTCGTCGCTCTGGGAGACGATGAAGGAGGCGTTCTTCTCGTCCTCCTTGATGGAGGGGTCGGCCTTGACGTCCTCCTCGAACTGCTCGTCCGGGACGTCGGGCAGGATCTTGTTGCCCTTCTCGTCGACCAGGATCGCGTTGGCGGGGATCTCGACGGTCGGCGTCGCGCCGGCCTTGGCCGAGGACTTCGGGGCGGTCTTCTTCGCGGGCGTCTTCTTCGCCGCCTTCGCCGCACCGGCCTTCGCGGGGGCCGCCTTCGCGGGAGCCTCCTTCGCGGGCGCGGCCTTCGACGTCGTCTTCGCCGCGGGAGCCTTCGCCGGAGCCTTCGCCGCGGCCGACTTGGCGACGGGAGACTTCTTCGCGGCCTTGGTGGTCGCCGGAGCCGCCTTCTTCGCTGCCGTCTTCTTGGCTGCCGCCTTCGCAGGGGACTTCTTGGCAGCAGTGGACTTCGTGCTGGTCTTCGAGGCGCGGGATGCGGCTGCCGCGGAGACCTGCTTGCGCGCGTGGGAGGACACGAACACCTCTCGTCAGGGGGCTGTGGGCGCGGCAAGGCCCGGTAACGTCAAGAGCCGCGTTGTTCATTCTGCCACGCCCCCGGTGACGGACCGAACGCGGGCAGCCCTCAGCTCGACTCTGCCCGGGCGGCGGCCTTCTTCTGCTTCTTGAAGTCGCGCACCTTCTGGAGCGAGTCGGCGTCCACCACGTCCGCCACGGAGCGATAGCCCTCGAGGGCGTAGTCCCCCGCGGCCTGCTCCCAGCCCTGGGGTCGTACGCCGAGCTGCTTGGCCAGCAGCGCCACGAAGATCTGCGCCTTCTGCTTGCCGAAGCCCGGCAGCTCCTGGACCCGCTTCAGCAGGTCCTGCCCGCTGGTCGCCTCGTTCCACAGCCGGGTGACGTCGCCGTCGTACTTCTCCTGGACCAGCGCGGCGAGCTCCTGGAGCCGTCCGGACATCGAGCCAGGGAACCGGTGGATCGCCGGCGGCGTGCTGGACATCGCCTTGAACTCCTCGGGGTCGGCGGCCGCGATCGCTGCGGGGTCGAGGGACCCGAAGCGGCCCAACACCTTGTACCCGCCGCGAAAGGCGTGCTCCATGCCGTACTGCTGATCGAGCATCATGCCCACCACCAGGGCGAAGGGGTGCTCGTCCAGCACGCGGTCGGCGGCGGGGTCGCCGGTCATCTGGAAGCCCATGCGAGCTCAGGACTTGACGGCGAGGACCGGGCAGGGGGCGTCGAGCAGGATCCGCTGGGCGTTCGATCCCAGGATCAGCTTGCCCACCGGCGTACGTCGGCGCAGGCCGATGATGATGAGGTCCGCCTGGGCGGTCTCCGCGGCCTTGATCAGGTCCTCGGCGGGCTCGAAGCCGCGGACCAGCTGCTTGAGCTCGAACTCCACACCGGCGTCCGTCAGCCTCTTCTCCACGCTCTGGAGCTGTGCCTCGGTCCGGGCGACCGCATCCGCGTCGAGCGAGTCACCGCCCCGGTGCGAGTTGACCACCACCAGGCTCGATCCGCGCAGCCTTGCCTCGCTGATGGCGTGATCCAGCGCTGCCTCGCCCTCGGGCTTGGGCACGTAGCCCACGACGATGGTCCCCATCAGCTCTCCTGACCTCGCACGGACCCGGCCTGTGAACCGGCCGGGTTCCCGCCACGCTAGTGGATCGCCACGACCCGGGCACCTGTGGAGGAGCTCCGCCGCCCCGGGTCCGGCTGGGGCAGGGTGGGCGCATGCCCCTCACCGCCGCCGAGCAGGCCCTGCGCGCCGCTCGGTGGCGTCGCGCGGTCGTGGACCTGGTGCAGGAGGAGAAGCGCCATCGCTTCCCGGCGGTGGTCCACCTCGGCGTCCCCGGCCAGACCCATGCCACGGTGCTGGCGGCCATGTGCCGGTTCGGGGACCGGCGCCAGGCCAGCCTGCTGCCCGAGGACCGGCGCCACCAGGACCCGGCGCACCGCAGCGACGTCCTCGGGGCGCTGCTGACCGCGCACCACCGGCGCACCCGCCAGCTGCCGGCGTTGTGGATCACCCGCCCAGGCGAGCTGGCCCTGCACGACGTCGACGCAGCGTGGCTGGGCCCGGCGGCGCAGTCCTTCGCCGAGGCCGGGCTGCCGCTCAGCCTGGCCGTGGTCACGAAGCGGGGCTGGTGGGAGCCGCTGTCCGGCGTACGCCGGACATGGGCGAGGGTGCGGGACCGCTAGTCCCAGGTATGCACCGGCTCGTTGGTGTGCATGTTCTGCCGATACTCCTCGAGCGTCATGCGCAGCGCGTCGTAGCGGTCCTGGTCGGCTCGGTCGTGCATCCGACCCACGAACCACTCCGCGCCGTTCGTGCCGAGCAGGCAGCGCTGCTCGATGACGCCGAGCAGCCGGTCGCGCTGGTCGGCCGAGACGCCCCACTCCTCCAGTCCCTGGTGCGCCATGGGCAGCAGGCGTCGCAGCACCAGCTCGGTGACCGGGACCTGCCCGACGCCGGGCCAGTAGATCTGCGTGTCGATGCCGTACTGCGCGGCCGTGTGGAAGTTCTCCTCCGCAGCGCTGAACGACATCTGCGACCACAGCGGCCGCTCGCTGAGCGCCAGCGCGCGCACCAGCCCGAAGTAGAAGGCGGCGTTGGCGACCAGGTCGACGACGGTGGGGCCGGCCCCGAGGCAGCGGTTCTCGACCCGCAGGTGGGGGACGTCGTCCACGACGTCGTACACAGGACGGTTCCAGCGGTAGATCGTGCCGTTGTGCAGGCGCAGCTCGGACAGCGAGGGAGCGCCTCCGCCCTCGAGGACCTCGAGGGGGTCCTCGTCGTCGATGATCGGGAGGAGGGCCGGGAAGTAGCGGACGTTCTCCTCGAAGAGGTCGAAGACCGAGGTGATCCAACGCTCCCCGAACCACACGCGGGGGCGGACGCCCTGGGCCTTCAGCTCCTCCGACCGCGTGTCCGTCGCCTGCTCGAACAGCGGCACCCGCGTCTCACGCCACAGCTCCTTGCCGAGCAGGTACGGCGAGTTGGCGCCCAAGGCGATCTGGACGGCGGCCATCGCCTGCGAGGCGTTCCAGTACGCCGCGAACTCGTTCGGCGAGGTCTGGACGTGGAACTGGGTGCTGGTGCAGGCCGCCTCGGGAACGATCGAGTCGGCGGTGGTGACCAGGCGCTCGTCCCCCAGGATCGAGATGGCGATGTCCTCCCCCCGCGCGGCCATGATCTGCTCCGACAACAGCTTGTAGCGCGGGTTGGAGCTGAGTGACCCGACGCTGAGGTGGCCCTCGGCCAGCGTCGGCAGGATGCCGATCATCACCATGTGGGCGCCTACCTCGGCCGACTTCGCCTCCGCGCTGTTGAGGCTGTCGCGCAGGGTCTCCTCGAAGGTGACCAGGCCCTTCTCCCGCAGCCGGACAGGTGGGACGTTGATCTCGATGTTGAACTGCCCCAGCTCGGTGACGAAGTCCGGGTCGGCGATCGCCTCGAGCGCCTCGGCGTTCTTCAGGGCCGGGTCGCCCCGGTCGTCGACGAGGTTGAGCTCGACCTCCAGCCCGGTCATCGGGTCGTCGGTGTCGAACTGGTCCTCACGCAGCATGCGCGCGAACACGTCGAGGTTGCGCCGGACCTTCTCCCGGTACCCCGTCCGGTCGGCGCGGCTGAACTCCTGGGACTCGACGTCTTCGCCCATGCGGTGACCCTAGCCTCGATCACCCGGAATCAGCCCCACCCGTTCAGGCGCCTCGCCGCGTCTGCGACCAGCACCGATCCACCTCCGCCGGGGAGATGCCGTGGGTGAGCAGCTCGATCACGAGGGAGCCGAGCGAGTGGCCGGCCGCGTCCGGCGCCCGATCGAGCGCGCACCACGCGCGTGCACCGTCCCCGCTGCGGAAGCGCAGCATGGCGGTCAGGGAGGCCACGGCCGCGAGCGACCGGTCGGGACAGCGCCGCAGCAGCCCCGCCCACACCCGCGCGTGGGCGGCCGCCAGCGAGCCGCTGCGCTCGACCCAGTGCGCGTCCCGAACCTCGGGCAGCGCCAGGCCTCCGATCAGGCGGGCCGCCGTGGGATCGTCGGGGACGTCGCCGGAGGCCACCAGCCGCTCGACGGTGCCGGCGGCCCACACCGCCTCCGCGAGGGACGGAGCGAACGACGTGCGCACGGATGCGAGGCCGACCGCCCGTGCTCCGGTCGTGTCCCGCGACACCTCGGCGGCCAGCGAGGCACGGTCGGGTTGGATCTGCCGGCCCTCGAACACCGCCTCCGCGAGCAGCGGGTGGCCACTCACGTCGTAGGCGTGCCAGCGCGGCGGGCCCGGCTCGACCAGCGACGCGTAGTGCGTCCCGGTGACGTGCAGGGCCTCCGGCACCCGGACCCCGGCCTGCCCGAGCGCCCGCTGGAGCGGGGCGTGGACCGACACCGCCCGCGCGTGGTCGGCGCAGAAGTAGAGCAGGACGACCGCGGCGACCCGGTGCCGCTCGACCGGCGCGAGGAGGAGGCTGACCACCTCTCCCACCTCGTCGGCAGGCCCGGCCTCGCCGTCGTCGAGGGGCGGCAGGTCGACCCGCGCCTGGAACGACGGCTGCCCGGCCGCGATCAGGACCACGGAGTCGTGCGGGTGGAACCCCAGCAGGGAGGGAGCGGCGGCGATCAGGTCCTCGGGGCACGTCAGGTGCAGGCTCTTCATGTCCGGCACGCTGCCCGCCGGTGCCGACGGTTCGGGGGGCCGATCGACCGGTTCTGTGGAGAAGTCCCGGAACTCGTCCCGACTGTGGATCGCAAGTGGCCCGGAGCGTGGGCGCATTCGTCAGCGAGGGGCGCTAGCGTCGCCTGCATGCGGTCCAGCGCGTCGGTCCTGCACCTGGACCTCGACGCCTTCTTCGCCTCGGTCGAGCAGCGGGACAAGCCGAGCCTGCGCGGCAAGCCGGTCGTCGTCGGCGGGGTGGGCGGCCGCGGAGTGGTCGCCACGGCGTCGTACGAGGCCAGGAAGTACGGCGTCCGCTCGGCCATGTCGACCCGTGAGGCGCGCAGCCGCTGCCCGCACGCGGCGTTCCTCACCGGCCGCTTCCATGCCTACCGCGAGAGCAGCGAGGCCGTCATGCGCGTCCTGCGCGACGTCTCACCGCTGGTCGAGCCGTTGAGCCTCGACGAGGCGTTCGTCGACCTGGAGCGCTCCCCCGACCTCGCCGACCTCTCGGTCCGCGCCGTCTCCGAGTACGCCGAGCAGCTGCGCGCGCGGGTCCACGAGGTCACCGGCGGGCTGACCGCGAGCGTCGGGATCGGCACCTCGAAGTTCATCGCCAAGGTCGCCAGCGACCTCGAGAAGCCCGACGGCCTGGTCGTCGTGGCGCCCGGCACCGAGCGCGACCTGCTGCGCCCGATGCACGTCACCGTCATCCCGGGTGTCGGCCCGGCGACGTCCGAGCGGCTGCGCCGCGCCGGCATCCACACCGTCGCCGACCTCGAGGCCGTGAGCCAGGACGAGCTGACCCGGCTCGTCGGGCGAGCCCACGGCACCACGCTCTACTCGCTCGCGCGCGCCGAGGACGACCGCCCGGTGGTCTCCGAGCGGGAGACGAAGTCGGTGAGCGTCGAGGGCACCTACGACACCGACCTCACCGACCGCCGCCTGCTCGAAGGGCTGCTCACCCGGCAGGCCGGCCAGGTCGCCGAGCGCCTCCGCGCGTCCGGACTGTCCGGGCGGACCGTGACCATCAAGGTGCGGCTGCACGACTTCACGACCCTCAACCGCTCGACCACCCTCCCCTCCCCGACCGACCAGGGGCCGGTGATCGCGCGCCTCGCCCGCGCCCTGCTCGCCGAGGTCGACACGATCGGCGGGGTCCGGCTGCTCGGGGTCGGGGTCTCCGGGCTGGCCGACTGGATCCAGGAGGAGCTCTTCGGCGAGGAGCCCAGCGCCGAGGAGGACGCGGCCGCATCGCTGCCGGAGGCGGGCGCTGCACTGTCGGCGGCCCGCACCACAGGCTGGGCGCCGGGCGTCGACGTCGTGCACACCGAGCTCGGTCGCGGGTGGGTGTGGGGGTCGGGCCGCGGCGTGGTGACCGTGCGGTTCGAGACCGCGGAGTCCCCCGCGGGCCCGGTCCGCTCGTTCCCGCTCGACGACCCGGACCTCAGCCGCTGGACTCCCCCGGCCGCCGACCCGGCGCCGGAGTGAGGCGCAACGTCTCGCCGGGCCGCACCTGGGCGCACTGCCAGAGATCGTCGGCCTCGACGACGCCGATCACCGGGTAGCCGCCGGTCGGCGGGTGGTCGGCCAGGAACACCACCGGTTGCCCGTCCACGGGCACCTGGATCGCCCCCGTGACCATCCCCTGGCTCGCCAGCTCGGCCGCGTCGCGCTCCAACGGATCGCCTCGCAGTCGCAGGCCGACCCGGTTGGACTGCTCGCTCACCGACCAGTCGGTGGTGAAGAGCCGCCGGCGTACGTCCTCGGGGAACCAGTGCGCCTGCGGTCCCGGATGGACCCGCAACGCGCCGGCCCGTCGCCCGGCTGGGACGTCCACGGCAGCCGGGCGCCCGTACGCCGGCCCGAGGGCCAGCTCGGACCCCGCGCCGAGGGCGGGCGGGCCGACCCAGGCCAGGGTGTCGGTCGAGCGCGAGCCGAGCACCGGCTCGACCTCGATGCCCCCGCCCACCGCCAGGTAGCAGCGCATGCCGGTCGTGACCGACCCCAGCCGCACCTCGCTGTCGGTCGGCGCCCACACGGCCTCGCCCCACGCGACGGGGCTGCCGTTCACCAGCACCGTGGTCGGTGCACCCGTGACCGCGATCCAGCGCCCCTGATCGAGGCGGAGCGCGAGCCCACCGAGCAACGACTCGACGACGGCGGCGTCCTCGGGGTTGCCGACCAGCCGGTTGGCGAGGCGGGCCGCCGGAAGGTCCAGCGGGCCGGCGGTGGGGACGCCCAGGTGCGCGTACCCGTGCCGGCCGGCGTCCTGCACGGTCGCCAGCACGCCGGGGTCGAGGACGACGATCACGCGGCCGCCACGAACCGCACGGGGGTCCCGGGCGCGAGCAGGGCGGGCTGCTCGCTCGTCGGGTCCCACAGGCGGAGGTCGGTGCGACCGATCAGCTGCCAGCCGCCGGGCGAGGCGACCGGGTAGACGCCGCACCAGCCGTCCGCCAGCGCGACCGACCCCGGGGGCACCTTCGTGCGCGGCGTCGCCAGCCGCGGCACCCGGAGGTCCCACCCGGCCAGGTAGGCGAAGCCGGGGGCGAACCCGCAGAACCGCGAGGTCCACTCGGTGTCCTGGTGCCGGCGTACGACGGCCTCGACCGGCTCGCCCAGGAGCCGCGCCACCGTCTCGAGGTCCTCGCCGTCGTAGGTGACGGGCACCTCCACGAGGTCCGGTGTCGGTGCGGCGGCGCCAGGCGTCCAGGTGCGGAGGGTCTCGGCCAGGGCAGCGCGGTCGGCGAGCCCGTCGAGCAGGACCGTGTCGGCACCGGGCACGACCTCACGCGCGAGCCGGCGCTCGCGCGCCCAGGCGGCCAGGTCGGCGGGAGACTGCTCGTCGGGGCACGTCACCAGAACGGCGTCCGGGCCGACCGGAGTGAGCTGCATGGGGACAACTCCTGCGAAATAGGTTGAGGGGCTCTTGATGGTATGAGCATCGAGAGCCCCTCAGGTTGACCGGGAAGGTGACATTCCGGTCGATCGATCCGCCTCCGCGACTCCCGTCGTCCCCGTCACCGGGCCGACGCGGCGGGCAAGCCCGCCGGATGGATTCGCTCCTGCGATTCGATCCCCAACCCGACCCGAAGGCCGTGCTGGTAAGGAGAGTTCTATGCGGTCGGAGCCGGGCGGCGCAAGGGTTTCCCCCACATTCCTTCAGTCCCACAGGCGCCTCCACAGATCCGACCCTCCCCCTCCACAGAACGACCACGCGAGTGCACAGATCTGGGCTCAGCCTGTGGAGAGCCAGGGGGACGCGAGGCGCCGCCCCGAGGCCTCCAGAGCGACCCGGACGGCGCGCGCGTGCGCGACCGCGCCGGGGGTGTCGCCGTGGACGCAGAGCGAGTCCACCGAGTCGGCCAGCTCGACCGCCCGCCTCGCGATCTCCTCGCTGTCCGCCAGGACCGCACCCGGCCGGTCACGCGGGAGAAGCGCGCCGGCGTCGGTGTAGCCGCGGTCCGGGAAGCCCTCCTGCCCGACCCGTCGGCCCTCGGCCCGGGCCAGCTCGAGCAGCAGGGAGCCCGGCATGCCCAGCACCGGGAGCCCCTCGGACGCCGCGAGCACCGCCCGTGCCTGCTCGCGGTCGCGGGCCACCCGGTGGTAGAGCGCACCGTGCGGCTTCAGGTACACCACCCGGGTCCCCTCCTCGCGGGCGATCGCGTCCAGCGTCCCCACCTGGTCGGCCACCTGCCCCTGCAGGGTCTCCGGAGCGACGTCGAGCTCCACCCGGCCGAAGTTCTCCCGATCGTCGTACGAGACCTGCGCGCCGACGGCGACCCCCCGTCGTACGGCCTCGGCGCAGACCGCTCGCATGATCGCGGGGGTCCCGGCGTGGTACCCGCAGGCGACGTTCGCGGACGTGACCACCGCGAGCAGGCCGGCGTCGTCGGTGACCTCCTCGCCCAGGTCCGCGTTGAGGTCGATCGACGTCATCGCACCAGCGTAGGCCCGCCGCCGGACCGGCCGGTCGGGGTCGCCGGCCCTGAGAAGTCCCTGAGATTGCCGCCCGGATGCAACTCCCGGCCGCGCTGGTTCGTCGAGTGGGTTAACAGCCTGATCGTCACGGGTACCGGGGCATTCCAGTCGGGAATCAATCCCACCTCGTGGTCGTTGGGACAGATGAGGCGAGGACCCCAGCTTCCCCCAGTCCTTCCTCCCACTGCTTGAAAGGGGCGCCGCGCATGAGCACCACGACCACCCGAGGCACCACCCGAGGCGCGACCCGCGAGATCGAGGGCCGCGACAGCGTCGGCCTGTACCTCGACGAGATCGCGCGCAACCCCCTGCTCGACGCCGCGCGCGAGGTCGAGCTGTCCAAGGCGATCGAGGCCGGCATGCTGGCCCAGCACCTGCTCGACACCGGCCGCGTCGGCCGGCGCAAGGGCGGCGCCCCGATGTCGGCGAACGAGGCCGAGCTCGAGTGGCTGGCCGAGCAGGGCCGCCAGGCGGTCACCGAGTTCATCAACGCCAACCTGCGGCTGGTCGTGTCGATCGCCCGCAAGTACGGCCGCTCCGCCATGCCGATGCTGGACCTGATCCAGGAGGGCAACACCGGGCTGATCCGGGCGGTCGAGAAGTTCGACTACACCAAGGGCTACAAGTTCTCGACGTACGCCACCTGGTGGGTCCGGCAGGCCATCACGCGAGGCATCGCCCAGCAGGCCCGCGTGGTCAGGCTGCCCGTGCACGTCGTCGAAGAGCTGAACCAGGTCGGCAGCGCCCGCCGCACGCTCGAGCGCCAGCTCGGGCGCGACCCGGATCCGGAGGAGATCGCCACCGAGCTGGGCATGGGGATCGACCGGGTCCTCGACCTGCTGTCGTGGGGTCGTGAGCACGTCAGCCTCGACACCCCGGTGGACGAGGACGGCGACACCTCGCTCGGCGACCTGATGGCCCAGGAGAGCTCGCCCGGCCCGGACCTCACCGTCCTGGACGTCGAGGCGCGAGACCGGCTCAACGCTCTGGTCGGTCAGCTCGACGACCGTTCGGCCGACATCATCCGGTCGCGCTACGGCCTGGTCGACGGCCGCCAGCACAAGCTGGCCGACATCGGCGCCCGCCACGGCATCTCCGCGGAGCGGGTCCGCCAGCTCGAGCGCGAGGCGCTGACGCGTCTGCGCCTGCTGGGCGACCCGGATCTGGCCGCCTGACCCCGTCCTAGCTGCCCGCGCCTGAGAGAGCCGTCGCCGCGCTCTCGGCGCGGGCGGTGACGTCTGCGGGCACCGGCACCTCGGCAGCGACCCGCTGCTGCCAGAGCTGCAACGCGACCACCCGTGCCGCGGCGTCCTCGATCCGCTCCCGGGTGATCTCCCCGGCCCCGATCGCCCGGGTGATCGTGGCATGCGTCGCCGCCGTGTCCGAAGGCATGAGCAGCAGGTCAGCCCCGGCGTTGAGCGCGGTCACCGCCGGCCGGTCCCTCGTGGCCACGGCGCCCATCCCGAGCGAGTCGGTGATCGCCACCCCTTGGAAGCCGAGGTCGTCGCGCAGGAAGTCGTACGCCGCCGGCGCCATGCTCGCGGGAATTCCCGGTGCGATCGCCTCGGTGTCGATGTGCCCCACCATCAGCGCCGGCGCGTGCGCGGCGACCGCCGCCACGAACGGCGGCAGGTCATGGCTGCGCACCTCCTCGATCGAGGCGGTCCGGACCGGGACCGCGACGTGGCTGTCGACGGTGACCGCGCCGTGGCCCGGGAAGTGCTTCGGCGTCGAGACGAGGCCCGAGTCGTTGTACCCGTCCACCGCGGCCGTCACCGCGCGCGCGGCCACCTCCGGGTCCGGAGAGGGCGATCGGCTGCCGATCGTCACGTCCGCGGCCCCGATGGTGACGTCCGCGTCGGGGGCGAACACCCAGGTGAAGCCGAACGAACGCAGCTCCAGCCCGGTCGCGTACGCCGCCTCGTGGACGACCCGCTCCCCCGCCTTGCCGTCGCTGCTGATCGCGACGCCGGCCTCCGCGAAGGGCGGGAACTCGGTGGCGATGCCGCGCAGGTGCTCGACGACGCCGCCCTCCTCGTCGACCCCGATGACCGGGGGGAAGTCCCGCCCGTCGGCCGCCACGGCATCGGTCACTGCCTGGGTCGTCGCCCGGACCTGCTCGGCGTCGGTCACGTTGTCGGAGGTGACGCACACGCCCGCGAGGTGGAGGCGCGCCACCAGGTCGCCGACGACGGCGGGGTCGTAGCCGGCGTACCGGCCGACGATGACCTGGCCGGCGAGCTGGGACGGCGTCCAGGTGCTCACCAGGTCGCGTGCGTCCTGCAGCTCCCCCACGGTGGGACCCCAGCCCGTGGGCTGGTCCGGGTCCTGGGTGGGTGTCGGGGACGGGGACGGGGACGCTGGCCCGCTCGGGGTCTGCCCGGTCGCGCGGGGAGTCCGCACGGGCGCCTCGCCCCGGCCGATCAGCGCGAAGGCCGTGCCACCGCCGAGCGCGAGCACCAGCACCACGAGGACGGCCAGGAGCGGCACACGGCGCGGCGGGGTCTCAGCCCGGTGGGACGGCACCGCGCCACGGTATCCGGGGGCCGGCCCCTCCTCGCGGGAGGTTGGGGGTGTGCCTTGATCCGGGCGGCGCGCCCAGCGGCATGGACCTCGTCGGCCTCAGCGCCGAAGGTACGACGTGCTACCTCGCGGCGGCTGGCAGGATGCCAGAGTGCGACCATTCCGCGAGCCCGCTTGGGAGGGCACGCGCTGCCGGACCGGCAAGGGTCATCGATCTGCGGAACGTGGGTAATCCCGGGCCGGTTTGCGTCCACAGGCATGGCGCGTCGAAAGCATGTTCGAAAGAATGGTGGCATGCAGTCCTCCTCTCTCGCGTGCACCGATGCCCCGGCGCCGGCGACCTCGCCGGTGTTCCTCGCGGTGGCGCGCATCGGGGAGGCCCTGGCCGAGGTCTCGGGAGTGAATCCGTCGTTCATGCGTACGCCGGACAAGGCGGCCGCGTTGGCGGAGCTGGCTCGGGTGCAGTCCCAGCTGGCCGAGCTGCAGTTGCGGATCATGGCCGACGCCGAGGACGTCGCCGAGAACTTTGCCGGCAGGGACTTGGCGGGCTGGTTGCAGTGGGCCACGCGGTGTCGCGGGGAGGATGCCCGTGCGGACCTGCGGCTGGCGCTCGCGTTGGACCGTCGATACGCGACGCTGGGGTCGGCGTTGCGGGAGGGATCGGCGAACCTGGCCCAGGCCAGGGTGATCGCCACGGTGCTGGACGACCTGCCGGCCGAGATCCCGACCGAGATCATTTTCCGCGCCGAGGAGACGCTGATCTCGCATTGTGCCGAGTTCGGTCCCCGGCAGCTGGCCCGGATCGGGCGCCGGATCGTCGAGGTGGTCGCCCCCGAGATCGCCGACGCCGCCGAGGCCCGTGCCTTGGCCCGGTTGGAGGAGAAGGCCCACCGTGCCACCCGGCTCGCGTTCCACCGCTGCGGGGACGGCACCACCCGGATCACGGGGCTGCTGCCCGACCTGGCAGCCACCCGACTCCTGACCTACTTGCAGGCGTTCACCAACCCCCGCCAAACCACGACCACGCCCGACCCACTGCGGTGCTATCCCCGGCGGCTCGGGAAGGCGTTCGTCCGGTTCCTCGAAGCCGTCGACCCGGCCCGGCTCCCGATCCACGGCGGCGACGCCACCACCGTGGTCATCACGATCGACCACCAAGCACTCACCCGAGGGCTGGCCACCGCGGGCGTGATCGGCCAGGACGAGAACATCTCCGCCGCCCAGGCCCGCAGGCTGGCCTGCACCGCCCACCTCATCCCTGCGGTCCTCGGAAGCGACTCCCAAGTCCTCGACCTCGGCAGGTCCACCCGACTCTTCACCGCCGCGCAACGCAAAGCGCTGTTGATCCGCGACCGCGAGTGCCGGGCCGAAGGCTGCGACATCCCCGGCACCTGGTGCGAGGCCCACCACTGGATCCCCTGGGCCAAGGGCGGCTACACCGACCTCAAGGACGGCGTCCTGCTCTGCTCCCATCACCACCACCGCGTGCACGACCCGACCTACCGAGCAGAACAACTGCCCAACGGCGACGTCAGGTTCAGTCGGAGGACGTGAGCTCGGCGTAGATCTCCTCGACCTGGGTACGCAGGTCCTCGAGGGTGCCGGTGTTGTCGATGACGTACGTCGCGATGGCGAGCCGGTCCTCCCGGCTCGCCTGCGCCGCGATGCGCGACTCGGCGTCCTCCAGGGTCCAGCCCCGGTCACGGGTCATGCGTGCGACCTGGGTCTCGCGCGGGGCGTCGACCACGATGACGGCGTCGAAGTCGCCGGCTCGTCCCGACTCGGCCAGGAGCGGGATGTCGTGGATGACGACCGCGCCGTCAGGCGCGCTGCCCTCGAGCTCGGCGTACCGCTCGAAGACGAGCGGGTGCACGATCGCCTCGAGCCGCTTGCGGGCGTTCTCGTCGGCGAAGACGAACCGGCCCAGCGCCGCACGGTCCAGCTGGCCGTCCGGGCCAACGAGCTCGGAGCCGAACTCCGCGACGACCTGCTCGAAGCCGGGCGTGCCGGCCTGCACGACCTCCCGGGCCAGTGCGTCGGCGTCGATGACGACGGCGCCCAATTCGGCGAGGATCGCCGACACCGTGCTCTTGCCCGACGCGACGCCGCCGGTGAGTCCTACCCGCATGGGCCCACTGTCTCACCCGCCGTCGGCGGCGGGCACACATGCCGAAGGCCCCGGTCCTCGCGGACCGGGGCCTTCGGGTGTGACCGTGGATCAGTTGTTGCCGGTGAGCTTCTCGCGAAGCGCCTGCAGGGCCTCGTCGGAGGCCAGCGACCCGGTGTCCTCGGGGGTGGTCTCGTCCTCGGCGGAAGAGGAGTAGGACGTGGCCTCGCCAGCCTCGACCTCGGCCTTGGCGGCCTCCTCCTGCTGCTTGACGTGCGCCTCCCAGCGGGCGTGCGCCTTGGCGTACTGGTCCTCCCAGACCTTGCGCTGCTCGTCGTAGCCCTCGAGCCACTCGCCGGTCTCGGCGTCGAAGCCCTCCGGGTAGAGGTAGTTGCCCTGGTCGTCGTACGAGGCGGTCATGCCGTAGAGCGTCGGGTCGAAGTCCTCGACCTCGGTGGCGGTCGCGGTCTCGTTGGCCTGCTTGAGGGACAGCGAGATGCGGCGACGCTCGAGGTCGATGTCGATGATCTTGACCATGACGTCGTCGTTGACCTGGACGACCTGCTCCGGGATCTCCACGTGGCGCTCGGCCAGCTCGGAGATGTGCACCAGGCCCTCGATGCCCTCCTCGACGCGGACGAACGAGCCGAACGGCACCAGCTTGGTGACCTTGCCGGGCACGATCTGACCGATCTGGTGGGTCCGGGCGAAGTGCTGCCAGGGGTCCTCCTGGGTCGCCTTGAGCGACAGCGAGACGCGCTCGCGGTCCATGTCGACGTCGAGCACCTCGACGGTGACCTCGTCGCCGACGTTCACGACCTCCGACGGGTGGTCGATGTGCTTCCAGGACAGCTCGGAGACGTGGACGAGACCGTCGACGCCGCCGAGGTCGACGAACGCACCGAAGTTGACGATCGAGGAGACGACACCCTTGCGGATCTGGCCCTTCTGGAGCTGGGTCAAGAAGCCGTGGCGCACCTCGGACTGGGTCTGCTCCAGCCAGGCACGGCGGGACAGGACCACGTTGTTGCGGTTCTTGTCCAGCTCGATGATCTTCGCCTCGAGGGTCTGGCCGACGTAGGGCTGCAGGTCGCGGACACGACGCATCTCGACGAGGGAGGCCGGAAGGAAGCCGCGGAGGCCGATGTCGAGGATGAGGCCGCCCTTGACGACCTCGATGACGGTGCCCTCGACGACGCCGTCCTCCTCCTTGACCTGCTCGATGGTGCCCCAGGCACGCTCGTACTGGGCGCGCTTCTTGGACAGGATCAGGCGGCCTTCCTTGTCCTCCTTCTGGAGGACCAGGGCCTCGACCTTGTCGCCGACCTCGACGACCTCGTTGGGGTCGACGTCGTGCTTGATCGAGAGCTCGCGCGAGGGGATGACGCCCTCGGTCTTGTAACCGATGTCGAGCAGGACCTCGTCCCGGTCGACCTTGACGATCGTGCCATCCACGATGTCACCGTCGTTGAAGTACTTGATGGTCTCGTCGATCGCGGCGAGGAAGTCCTCGGCGGAGCCGATGTCGTTGACCGCAACCTGCGGGGCGTCGACCTCGTGGTCGAGGTAGGTGCTGCTCGTCATGAAGGATGAATTCCTTGGGTGGATAGAAATCGGTGTCGGGCACGCAGCAGGAGCCCGTTTCACTACCGATGGAATCTGGCCCCCACCGCTCAGCAGGGCTGAGCAGGAAGCGGGCCGTGATAGCGAGCCGTGGGTCCGCTCCTGTGTGACCTGGGCAGACTCCTGGCGCAGTCATCAAGAGTACGCCGTCGGCGTGTCGTGCGTCCAACCGGCGCGGACTCGATCCACCCTCCCCGCGCGCGGGCCCCCGGCCACCGAGCTCCCTCGCGACGCGGGTGGCTCGGCCACCGCGAGCCTCGCCTCAGGCGAGCGTGCGGAGCTTCGCCAGCGCCTGGTCCGCCACCGGGTTGTCCCCCGCCCGGGACGCCAGGTCCAGCAGCGCCCACAGATCGGCCGCTGCGGCCATCGCCCGAGCCTCCCGGGGACTCCCACCGCGCCGGTCGACGTACGCCCCGAGGACCGCGTCGGTGAAGGCCTGGTCGCGCTCGAACCGGAGCAGGTTGCCGAGGTCGGTGAACGGATGCCCGGCGTGGGCGTACTCCCAGTCGAGGAGGGCCCGCACCGAGCCATCGGCGGGGTCGAGGATCAGGTTCTTGGGATTGAGGTCGGAGTGCACCAGGCAGACGCGACCGACCGAGTCGAGGAGCGCCTCCGCGTCCACGCATCGCGCGCGCAGCGACCTGTGCTCGTTCGGCGGGACCCTCAGCTCGAGGGAGTCGAGGAACTCCGGCAGGCCGTCGGGGACCCCGAGGTCGCCGAACGGACGCACCGTCAGGTCGGCGTCCGCGAACCAGCCGGCACTCAGGAACGGCATGCCGGCCAGGTCGGCGAGCAGCCCCCCGAGGACCGAGCCCGCTGCCGCCCGCCGATCCCGGTCGAGGGTGGGCAGGAACTCGTCGCCACGGACGCCATCGACGTACGACGTCACGAGCAGGCCGGGCTCCTCCCCCTGCGGCCGGCGAACCTCCAGCACGTCGGCCACCGGCACCAGGCCGCGGACGAGGCGCAGCAGGGCGGCATCGACCTCGGCCGCCGCGTCTCCACGCGGCCCGGGTCGGGCGTAGATGCGGACCACGCTGCGCTCCTCGCCCGCCTCGGCGAGGAAGGTCTGCCCCGACCATCCGCCGGCGAGGGGGCGCAACCCGGCGAAGTCCACGGGCAGCACGCTAGTCGCGGTCGGGCAGCGGCAGGCGAGCACGCAGCCAGGACACGGTCCCCTCCGTCACGCCCCTCGCCTTCGGCCGCTCCGCCAGCGGGGCGACCAGGAGCGGGCAGTCGTCCGGCAGCAACCACTTGATCTCGTGGTAGACCCGCGACAGCGTCTCGTCGGTCTCGAGGACCAGCAGGCCGGAACCCGACTCGATCACCTCGGTCCACGGTCCAGGCGACGCGATGACGGCATGGGCCTGCGCGGGGTCACCGAGCCAGGCCAGGCAGACGGACATCCGGACACGCTAGTCCCGGCGAATCGGCTGCTCGTGTTGCAAATCGGATTTTCGGGACGACATCGAGGCGATCCGCCCCGAAGCGGCGACGTCAGGTCTAGCCTTCCATCTCCATGAAGGTTTCAAGGGGGTCCGCATGACCGAGGAGAACTGGCACCAAGCGCGCCTGATTCCTACCTCCGGGTTGAACGGCGACCAGGAGAAGGAACGTCGAGCCACGTCAGCACTCCTTGCGGTCATGGGAGTCGTCAAAGAGTTCAGCCGATCGCTGCTTTCGCCACTCGGTGCGCCCGGCGGCTCGGTCGAGACATACATCGAAGTGCCGTTTCTTCTAGGCGAACAGCGGCTGTTTCCGGATGGTCTGATCCGAGTCACCCGCGGATCCCGATCCTGGACTGCTCTGGTAGAGGTGAAGACGGGCAAGAACACCCTGGATGCGACGCAACTGGAGAACTACCTCGATGTTGCGCGGGAGCATGGCTTCAACGCCGTCATCACGATCAGCAATGAAATCCCGGCTGCTGCCGGCGAACACCCGACGAAGGTCGACGGCCGCAAGGTCAAGAAAGTGGCGATCCATCATTGGCCCTGGACCTATCTGCTCTCCACAGCGGTCATGCAGAAGGAACATCGCGGGGTCTCCGACCCCGAACAGGCATGGATCCTCGGCGAGCTGATCCGTTACCTCGAGCACCCTGAAATCGGGGGCGTTGGAGATGGAGGACATGGGCGCGACCTGGGTGTCCGTCCGCGAGGCCGTCAAGTCTGGAACCCTTCGTGCCAACGATGGGGGACTCGATGATGTAGCCGGTCGCTTCGACGCTCTCCTACGCTTCTCCGCCCTTCGACTCGGCCGCCGTTTGGGAACCGAGGTGAGCCACGTACTCACCCGCAAGGAGACGGCCGAACCTCGTCTGCGCCGACAGGCGTTGGTCAACAGCCTCGTACACCAGGGAGTGCTGAGCGGGTCGATCAGGATTCCCGACACGGTGGGACCGATCACCGTGACCGCCGACCTCCGAGCAGGCCAGATCTCATGCCATGTCGATGTGGATGCACCGAAGGAGGGACGCCCCAAGACCCGAGTGAATTGGCTTCTTCGGCAGCTGAAGTCCACCCCCGCTCATGCGCGGATCGAGGCGTTCATGGCGAACGCTCGCGGCGCTGGCTCCGCAGAACTCCTGGGCGCCGTTCGGCAGAACCCCGGAAATTCTCATTGCCGATCCGAAGAAGGAGCTGCGCGGCTTTCGAGTGGTCATGGCTGCGCCGGCGGGCTCCAAACGCGGGACCGGAAGAGGTTCGTTCATCGACTCCGTGCTGGAGCTGACAGATGTCTTCTACGGAGATGTCGTTCAGCACCTGAAGGCGTGGTCCGCTTCTCCTCCGGCCCTTCGTGAAGCGGCTCCCGAGCCGATCCGACCGTCGTCATTATCTTCAACGGCACTTTCCTCTCAGGATGGCCCAGAAGTGGCGACTGCGGTGGAGCTGCGGGATACGGAACCTCCGACAGAGCCAGAAATCACGCCTGAGCCGTAGGCTCGGAGCCGTGGAGCACCACCAGCCGCAGTCGGTGCGCGTCGAGCGCCGGGCGGTCAGCGAACAGGAGTCTCGGGCCGCCAACGGCCCCGACTGGGACCGCTACGCCGACGAGTACCAGGCGACGCACGGAGCGTTCCTCGGTGACGTCGGCTTCGTCTGGGGGCCCGAGGGCCTCACCGAGGCCGAGGCGGGCGTGCTGGGGCCGGTGGCCGGCAAGGCCGTGCTCGAAGTGGGGTCAGGTGCCGGGCAGTGCTCTCGCTGGGTGCGCGAGCAGGGTGGTCGCGCGTTCGGGCTGGACCTGTCCCTGCGGCAGCTGCAACACAGTCGACGGATCGACGAGGAGACCGGGGTCCGCGTCCCTGCGGTCCAAGGGACCGCGACCGCGCTCCCCTTCCCCGACGACACCTTCGACGTCGTCTTCTGCTCGTTCGGGGCGCTGCAGTTCATCGGCGACCTCGACGACGCGGTCGCCGAGACGGCACGGGTCCTCCGACCGGGCGGCCGGTACGCCTTCTCGATCACGCACCCCACCCGGTGGAGCTTCCCCGACGACCCGGGCGAACCGGGCCTCACGGCGACCCAGTCGTACTGGGACCGCCGCCCGTACGTCGAGATCGCGGACGAGGTCGGAGCGGTCAGCTACGTCGAGCACCACCGGACGCTCGGCGACTGGGTGGCGGTGCTCTTCGCCCACGACTTCGTGCTCACCGACCTGCGCGAGCCGGAGTGGCCCGAGGGCCACGACCGGGTCTGGGGCGGGTGGTCGCAGCTGCGCGGCCGGCTCACCCCGGGCACGGCGATCTTCGGGGCCGACTGGCGGCCCCGAAGACCCCGATCAGAACAGTCGACGCCGTAGCGCGATCCCGCCGAAGCTGAGGCCGAGGAGCCCGAGGGCTCCTAGCCCCCGCTGCAGGTTGCGCGAGCCGGTGCCGTCGTCGCCGAGCAGCTGGTAGCTGTACGCCGTGAAGCCCTCCGCGCCCGAAGGAGCGCCGTACAGCATCTTCTCCTGCTCGCCGCGCTTCGCGCCCGCCTCGATCGTGGCGTACATCTTGCCGTACTGCTGGGTGGTGCCCTTGCCTGCCTTGATCAGCTTGACCACACCCTCCTTCGAGAGGCGGTTGGCGCCGTCCTCGAGCTTGGGTGCACCGTCCCGGGCCTGGCCCAGGCCGTCGGACAGCTGGTGACCGCCGTCATCGAGCAGCGTCACGCCCGCGACCAGCTTGTCGACGCCGGCGACGAGGGTGTCGCCCCCGTCGGCCAACGCCTCGGCGCCGCAGCGCAGCGTCTTCTTCGGGTCGCAACCCTTCGTCGGCACGCCGATGCCCGCGAGGAGCTGGGTGCGGACGTTGGCCGCGATGCCGTCGACCAGCAGCGGGATGCCGGTGTCGCGCAGGTAGAGAGACCCTTCGCGGACGCCGCAGTCGTCAGCCGTGGTGGCTGTGCCGAGGGCCTTCGAGCAGTCACCGGCCGACGGGTTCGACAGACCCGCGCGCAGCTGGTCGAGACCCGCGCCCGGTGCCAGCAGCTTCTCCTGCAGGCTGTCGACGACCTTCTGCAAGGAAGCGGAGACCGCGCCGAACTTGGCCTCGACACCACCGCTGACCAGCGAACCGGTCGAGGGTGCGTAGAGGGTGTCGTAGGCCTTGGCGACGTCCGCGCACTCGCCGGTCAGCCCCGTCATCGCGACGGTCAGAGGCCCGACGCACGCGTTGGCCGACCACAGCGAGTTCAGCTGGGTCTTGACGGTCTCCACCTGGTTCACCGCCAGCGTCGGCATGAGCCGGATGAGCAGGTCGAGGGCGTCCACCACCCCGCAGTGCACGGGGTCCCCGCCGGTGGCAGCCGAGATGCAGTCGTCGGTGCCGGGGTAGTCCAGGCCCTCCTGGATGGCGTTCATGCCGCCGAGCAGCGACTTCTTGGTCGCGGGGTCGCTGAGGTGGCCCACACCATCGGCGATGCCGGTCAGCGCACCCAGCAGCTTGAGGTAGTCCTGGTTCTTCTTCAGCGCGCCCTTGACGTTGGCCGGGAGCCCGTCGACACCGTCGTAGAGCTTGGTGAGGCCGGTGGCGAGGCTCCGCTGGCCGTCGGCCAGCTGCCGGGCACCCGCGCTCAGCTCGCCGACCCCGCCGTCGAGCTGGTCGAGCCCGCCGGAGAGCTGCTGCGAGCCGTCGTGCAGCTGGATGAGGCCGGCGACGAGCTCGCCGGCGCCGTCGCGGAGCCGCAGCAGGTTGTCGTTGATGAGGGTGGCACCGTTGGCGAGCTGCAGGCCCGAGTCGGCGCCGCTCTTGTAGCTGTCGCCGGCGGTCTTGAAGGTGGGGCTCTCCAGCGGGTTGACCGGGAGAGCAGTCACCGAGGTCGGGGGGACGACGGCGTCGGAGACGTGCGCCTGGTAGCTGAACGTCATCGTGTCCGAGCCCAGGGGCGGGAACAGCGTCATCGTGAAGGCGGCCTTCGTGCCACCCTCGCCATCGCCGGCGAGGTTCGCCTGCGGGGAGGACACCTCCGTGAACGACGGCGGCAGCTCGGCCTCCATCTGCCCGACGATCGGCACCGGGACCTCCACGGTCTCGGTGATGGTCCCGCCCTTGCCGTCCGGGTAGCTGATGCTCTCCTGCTTCGCGGTGGCGTTCTTGACCGTGTAGGTGACCTCGAGCTCCCCGTCGGCGCCCACGACGTCGCTGGGGTCGATCTCCTTGCCGTCGAGGACGTACTTGATCGAGATCTCCAGGGGCAGCGCGCCCTTGTACTCGCTCACCGAGCGCAGGCGCTTGGTGCCGTCCACGGTCGTGTCGACCGTCTGGCTGCCGTCGGCGACGGACAGACCGCCGAACCCGTCGAGGTTGCGCAGGCCGTCGGTGCCGATGGGGTTCTTGAAGGTGACCGGGCCGTTGCCGGTCAGTGCGAGCTGCTCGTAGACCCGCTGGCTCTGGACGTCGCCGTCGGGGGTGACGTAGACCTGCAGGGTCTCGGTGTTGGCGACCTGGACCTCGCTGTCCGCACCACTTCCGTCCGCGGCCTCCGCGCCGGGGACGAGGAACAGGGTCCCGACCGCGAGCGCGGCGCCGGCAGCCCAAGTCTGACGACTCGTCATCACTGTGCGTTCTCCATGATCTGGTCGTCGGACTGAGGGGCCTGAGGCGCCGGCGGGGGCGGGGGGACGAGCTGGCTCTCGGGCCGCGGAGCGGCGAGCGAAGCGGCCAGGAAGCCCATGGCCGCACACAGCGCGAGGGTGGTCAGGGTGCTGATCGAGGTCGTGGCGACCTGCGGCGGCGCCGCGGTGTACGCCGCCTCGAAAGCGCCGGCGAAGCTCGCGGCACCCAGCAGGAGCGTCCACAACGCCAGGCGCTGGCGGGTCGCCAGGGCGGCGAGGACGCAGAGGACGACGACGATCATGGTGTACACGGCCCGCCCGCCCGAGGTGTCGGGCAGCAGCGCGGCGCGCACGATGAAGCCGATGAGGCACAGGATGATCCCGAGGACGAAGCCTCCCAGGCTGCGGCCGAGCTGTCCGACCGGGGACGCCAGGACGACGACAGCGCCGGAGGTCACCCCCAGGAGAGCGATCTGGTCCACGTCGAGGTCGAACCACGACCCGATCAGGACCGTGACCAGAGCGGCTGCCGTGAGCAGCGCTCCGGTGATGAGGGTGTTGCGCATGACGAACTGACCTCCCGAACCAGACACGGCCTCCCAACCGCGGACCCACGCCTCCACGGGGTCGCCGGAGCATATCCCGCTCACGCTCGGACCGTGGCCTTTTGGCGCCGACGTCGACGCCAGCAGGTCGGTGGACTAGCCACCGCCTACGCTCTGCGCGTGACTTCACGCCGCCCGGGGACCAGTAGCGCTCGGGGTCCGGCGAACCTCAAGGGCGGAGCCGGGATCGCCGTCGCGGTGGTCGGGATGAACGTCGCGACGTACGCCTACACGATGCTCGCCGCGCGCCGGCTCGGCCCCTCGGCGTACGGCGGGTTCGCGGCGGTCATGAGCCTGCTGATGGTCCTCAGCGTCGCCTCGCTCGCGCTCCAGGCGACCGCCGCGCGCCGGGTCTCGCAGACCCCGGAGGACCAGCCCCGGATCGCAGCCGAGGTGCTGCGCACCTCGACCCTCACGGCATGCGGGCTCGGGCTCGCCCTGCTCGCCCTCGCTCCCGGCATCGACCGCCTGCTCCGGCTCGACGACCTGCGGCTCCCGGTCCTGGTGGCAGTGACCGCGGTCCCGATGACGATCATGGGCGGGCAGGCCGGGGTGCTGCAGGGCGAGCGCCGCTGGGCCCCGCTGGCCCTGCTCTACACGGCGGCCGGCGCACCCCGGCTCCTGCTCGGCGGCTCCCTCCTGTTCTGGGTGCCGACCGAGTTCGCGGCGGTCCTCGGGGTGGCGGTCGGTGCGTTCGCCCCCATGGTGGTCGGATGGTGGGCGCTCCGCGACGACGCGCCAAGGCCGGCGCTCGGGCGGCCGAACCGGGAGATCGTCGGCGAGACCATACGCAGCTCGCAGTCGCTGCTCGCCTTCTTCGCCCTCTCGAACCTCGACATCGTCGTCGCGCGCCAGGTGCTGGACCGGCACGACAGCGGCCTGTACGCCGCCGGGCTGATCCTGGCCAAGGCCATGCTGTTCCTGCCGCAGTTCGTCGTGGTGCTCGCCTTCCCGTCCATGGCCTCGGGCCAGCGGCGTCGCGCCCTCCTTCGCGGCATCGGCGTGATCGCCGGGCTCGGAGCGCTGGGCGTCGCAGGGTGCCTGGTGCTGCCCGACTTCACCCTCGGCTTCGTCGGCGGCCCCGACTTCGCGGGCGTCCGGGACCACCTGTGGGTCTTCGCCCTCCTGGGCACCGTCCTGTCGGCACTGCAGCTGCTCATCTACGCCGCGATCTCGCGGCCGCACCACCGCGGCAGCCTCGCCCTGTGGCTCGGCCTGATGGCCGTGGTGGCCGCCGGCTCCACCGCCTCGACCGCCGGCGAGCTGGTCGCGCGGGTGGCCGCCGTCGATACGGGGCTGCTCGGCTTCCTCCTCGTGCGCGGCGTCCTGTTCGACGCGAGGCGGCGCTAGTGCGCCGCACTCTGTTCGACGCGAGGCGGCGCTAGTGCGCCGCACTCTGTTCGACGCGAGGCGGCGCTAGTGCGCCGCACTCTGTTCGACGCGAGACGGCGCTAGTGCGCCGCCTCGTGCCACGTGGCGCCGGTACCGACAGAGACGTCCAGCGGGACGGTGAGGTCGGCGGCCGCGGCCATCTGCTTCCGGACGAGTGAGTCCATCGCCTCCCGCTCCCCCTCGGCGATCTCGAAGACGAGCTCGTCGTGGACCTGCAGCAGCATCCGCGAGGCCAGTCCGGCCTCCTCGATCGCGGCCTGAACGTTGAGCATCGCCACCTTGATCAGGTCGGCGGCCGAGCCCTGGATCGGGGCGTTCAGCGCCATGCGCTCGGCCATCTCCCGCCGCTGGCGGTTGTCCGAGGTCAGGTCGGGCAGGTAGCGGCGTCGGCCCCAGATCGTCTCGGTGTAGCCGGTGCGCCGGGCCTCGTCGACGATGCCGCCGAGGTAGTCGCGGACGCCGCCGAAGGTCTCGAAGTAGTCGTCCATGAGACCCCGGGCCTCCCCCGGGTCGATCCGCAGCTGCTGACCGAGGCCGAAGGCCGACAGGCCGTAGGCGAGGCCGTAGTTCATCGCCTTGATCTTGGCGCGCATCTCGACGTTCACGGCGCCCGGCTCCACACCGAAGACCCGGGAGGCGGTGATCGAGTGGAAGTCGTGTCCGGACCGGAACGCCTCGATGAGCAGCTGGTCCTCCGACAGGTGGGCCATGATCCGCATCTCGATCTGGCTGTAGTCAGCGGTCATCAGGCACTCGAACCCCGGGCCAACCACGAACGACTCACGGATCCGCCGCCCCTCCTCGGTCCGGATCGGGATGTTCTGGAGGTTCGGGTCGGTGCTGGAGAGTCGACCGGTGGCGGCGATCGTCTGGTTGAACGTCGTGTGGATGCGGCCGTCGCTCGCGACCGTCTTGAGCAGCCCCTCGATGGTCTGCCGCAGCCGGCTGACGTCCCGGTGCCGCAGCAGGGCGGTGAGGAACGGGTGCTCGGTCTTCTCGTAGAGCGACTGCAGCGCGTCCGCGTCGGTGGTCCACCCGGTCTTGGTCTTCTTGGTCTTCGGCATCGCGAGCTCGTCGAAGAGCACGACCTGCAGCTGCTTGGGCGACCCGAGGTTGATCTCCTTGCCGATGACGGCGTACGCGTCCTCGGCGGCCGCCTTCACCTCGGCGGCGAAGTGCCGCTCGAGGTCCTCGAGGTGGTCGACGTCCACCGCGATGCCGGTCTGCTCCATCAGGGCGAGCAGGTCGACCAGGGGCAGCTCCATCTCCGCCAGGAGCCGGGTGCCGCCATGCTCCTCGATCGACTCGTCGAGGGAGGCCGCGAGGTCGAGCACCGCCCGGGCTCGCAGCATCGCCGTCTCCTCGCCCGTGTCGTCCATCGCGTCGAACGTGAGCTGGCCGGCGTCGGCGGACTCCTGCTTCAGCTCCCGCTTGAGGTAGCGCAGCGTCAGGTCGGCGAGGTCGTAGCTGCGCTGGTCGGGCCGCACGAGGTAGGCCGCCAGAGCGGTGTCGGAGACCAGCCCCCGCAGCGCCCACCCGCGTGCTGCCAGCGCCAGCATGGGGCCCTTGGCGTCGTGCATGACCTTGACCCGCGAGGTGTCACCGAGCCAGGTCTGGAGCGCGGCGTCGTCCTCGGGCGTCACCTCGGCGGCGTCGATCCACGCGGCGGCGCCGTCGTCGGCGGCCAACGCCAGCGACCACACCTCGCCCGAGCCGGCGCGCCACTCCCCCTGGACGCTCAGGCCGGTGCGCGCGTCCTTGGTGTGAGCGGTCAACCACGGCTCGACCTCGCCCGCTCCGAGGCGGGCGCCGTCGAGGGCGAAACCGGAGTCGTCGATCTCCTCCTCGGACTCCAGGGTCTCGAAGAGCCGGTCCCGCAGCACCCGGAACTCCAGCCCGTCGAACAGCGTGTGCACCTCGTGGCGGTCCCAGGGCTGGATGACCAGGTCGGCGGGCCCTGCCTCGAGGTCCAGGTCGCACACGAGCGCGTTGAGGCGGCGGTTGCGGATGACGTCGCCGAGGTGCTCGCGCAGGGCCTCGCCCTTCTTGCCGGTGATCTCGTCGGCGCGCGCGATCACCCCGTCCAGACCGTCGTAGGTGTTGATCCACTTGGCGGCGTAGCCCTGGCCGACCCCGGGCACGCCGGGCAGGTTGTCGGAGGTCTCGCCCACGAGAGCGGCCAGCTCGGGGTAGCGGGCCGGCGGGACGCCGTACTTCGCCTCGACGGCCTCCGGCGTCATCCGAGCCAGCTCGGAGACCCCGCGCATCGGGTAGAGCACCGTGGTCGCGTCGTTGACGAGCTGGAGCGAGTCGCGGTCTCCGGTGAGGATGAGGACCTCGAGGCCCGCCGCGTTGGCCTGGGTGGCCAGGGTGGCGATGATGTCGTCGGCCTCGTACCCGTCCTTGAGCAGGTAGGTGATCCGCAGCGCGTCCAGCACCTCCTGGATCAGTGGGAGCTGGGAGGAGAACTCGGTCGGCGTCTTGTTGCGGCCGGCCTTGTACTCGGCGTACTCCTCGAGCCGGAAGGTCTGCCGGGACTTGTCGAAGGCCACGGCGATGTGGGTGGGCTGCTCGTCACGCAGGACGTTGATGAGCATCGAGGTGAAGCCGTAGACGGCGTTGGTGTGCTGGCCCGTGGTGGTGGAGAAGTTCTCCACCGGGAGCGCGAAGAAGGCGCGGTAGGCCAGGGAGTGGCCGTCGAGCAGGAGCAGCCGCCCCGGGGCGGTGTCGGTGTCGGGCACGCCGCGACTCTAGCCGGGGTCGGTGACAGGCCGACGGCCCCCGCAGGTCGCTAGGTTGGCTCCATGACGGACCAGCAGCCAACGTCAGGATCGGTGGAGGAATTCGGAGCCGACTGGGCCTCGAAGATGGGCGCGCTCAACGAGCGGATGGGCATCGAGCTCGTCGAGTGGTCGCCCGAGCGGGTGGTCGGCACGATGCCGGTCGAGGGCAACACGCAGCCGTACGGCCTGCTCCACGGCGGCGCCTCCGTGGTGCTCGCGGAAAGCCTCGGATCGACCGGCGCAGCGCTCCACGGGCACCCCGATCGCCTCGCGGTCGGTGTGGACATCAACGCCACCCACCACCGCGCGGCGCGCTCGGGAGTCGTCACCGGCGTGGCCACGCCGGTGCACCTGGGCCGCACCATGGCGACCTACGAGGTGGTCATCACCGACGAGGCCGGCAAGCGCGTGTGCACCTCGCGCATCACGTGCGCGCTGGTGCCCCAGTCTCCGTCGGCTGAGTGACCGGCTCAGGCGCTGGTCTGCTCGGCCCGACGTCGCATGCTGCGCCTGACCGCGACGACCTGGGTGAGCTGCCGCGGCGACGGGCGGGCGCTCTTGCGGGTGGCGTCGATGCGCGCCCGGAACAGGGCGGTCGGCCCGATCCGGAGCATCGCGGCGGGGCTGAGGGCCAGTCGGGCCATGAACCGGTTGGCGTCGCGCGAACCGGCGGCCACGGCGGTCGCGACGTAGCCGACCCCGCGCTCCTCCGCGAACACGACCGCCGCCTCCATGAGCATCCGGCCGATGCCGTGCCGGCGGTGCTGGGACAGCACGGCCGGAGACAGCGCCTGGACGACGGGCTCGAGGTTGAGGCTGCTCACCGTGGTGGCGCGCAGGTGCACGCCGCCGGCGACCTGGCCGTCGTACTCGGCGATGACGATGCGCTCGTTCGGATCTCCGTCCGCGCGTTCCAGCACGGCGACAACGTCGTGCAGCTGGTCGTGGGCCTCGCCGCGGCGCAGGTGGTCGGCCCAGAGCTCGACCAGAGCCGGTGCATCGGCCATCTCGGCCGTACGCAAGGTGATCGAAGGACGCACCTCGGAATCCCTCCACGATCGGTCGCAGTCTGCCCCCCGGCGCGACGACTAGCGGCGAGACTACGCTGACCCCAACCGATCTGTCACAGGAGCCCCGTGATCGCAGGAACCGGCACCGTCGTCAACGTGGCGACCGTGCTCGTGGGCTCCGGGATCGGCGTCGTCGTCGGGCATCGGCTCCCCGAGCGGACCCGCGACGTGGTCACCGACGCGCTCGGGCTCACGACCCTCCTCATCGCGATCCTCTCGGCGTTCTCGGTCACCGACCCGGCCCTCGTCGCCGCGGTCGGCTCGAGCGCGCCGATGCTCATCGTCCTCGGGTCGCTGCTGGTCGGCGGGATCGTGGGATCGCTCCTGCGGCTCGAGGCCCGGGTCGAGTCCTGGGGCGGGTGGCTCCAGTCCCGCCTCACGCGGTCCGGTGACTCGGACGAACGCCGTCGGTTCATCGAGGGGTTCGTGGCGGCGTCGCTGCTGTTCTGCACCGGACCGCTCACCGTCCTCGGCTCGCTCAGCGACGGCCTCGGCCGGGGTGCGGACCAGCTGTACCTGAAGTCGGTCCTCGACGGCTTCGCCGCGCTCGCCTTCGCCTCGTCGTTCGGGTGGGGTGTGGCTGCAAGTGCGCTGACGGTCATCGTCATCCAAGGCGGTCTGACGGTCGTCGGACTCTTCCTCGGAGACGTGCTCTCGGACGCCCAGGTGGCGGCGCTCGCGGCGACCGGTGGTCTCCTCCTGGTGGGCATCGCACTGCGCCTCCTGCGCATCCGCCAGGTGCCGGTGGCCGACCTGCTGCCTGCCCTGGTCGTGGCCCCGTTGTTGGTCGCCGCGATACATCCCTGGGTCTGACCGCATCGCCTCGCGCACACCCATTAGGGTGACGCCATGCTGAAGCGTCCTGCCCTCATCACTGCCGTCCTGTCCGTCCTCGCCCTGTCCGTCGCCGCGTGCGGCGGGGACAGCGGAGGAAGCACCAAGGGGGGTGCCGACCTCGTCAAGGACGGCACCCTGACCGTCTGCTCGGACGTCCCCTACCCGCCGTTCGAGGACTTCGACAAGACCGCCCCTTCAGGCTTCGCCGGGTTCGACATCGACGTCGTCCAGGCGATCGCCGACAGCCTCAAGCTGAAGCTCGCCGTCAAGGACCAGTCGTTCGACGGCCTGCAGAGCGGTCTCACGCTCAACTCCGGTGCGTGCGACCTGGTCGCCAGCGCCATGACGATCACCGCGGACCGTGAGAAGAACCTCGACTTCTCCGACGGCTACTACGACTCCGAGCAGTCGCTCCTCGTGCCGGCCGGCTCCGACATCGCCAGCATCGGCGACCTCGACGGCAAGAAGGTCGGTGTCCAGCAGGGCACCACCGGCAAGCAGTACGCCGAGGACAACGCGACCGGCGCCGAAATCGTCTCCTTCCCCAGCGACGCCGAGATGTACTCCGCGATCAAGGCCGGCCAGGTCGACGCGCTGCTCCAGGACCTCCCCGTCAACCTCGACCACACGCAAGACGGCAAGTTCGAGGTGGTGGAGAAGTACTCCACGGACGAGCAGTACGGCTTCGCCATCAAGCAGGGCAACACCGAGCTCGTCACCGAGGTCAACGACGCCCTCAAGACGCTGCGCGATGACGGCACCTACGACGACATCTACAACAAGTACTTCTCCACCAACTGACCGTGGCCACTCTCACCCGCCGGCAGAAGGCGACCTTCACCCAGACCGGGCTCTACCTGGTCCTGGTCGCGGGGGTCGTCCTCCTGGGGTCCCTGGTCGACTGGGGCAACGTCAAGACGTACTTCTTCGCGTCGGGTGGGTTCGGCAACCCGTTCAAGGGGGACTGGGGGACCTGGCCCGAGTTCATCGCCACCGGGGTGAAGAACACGGTCATCTACACGGCGCTGGCGTTCGTCCTCGGACTCGCGCTCGCCCTGCTCCTGGCGCTGATGAAGCTGTCGCCCGTGGCCCCCTACCGCTGGCTCGCGACCGTCTACATCGAGTTCTTCCGCGGGCTCCCGGCGCTGATCGTCATCCTCTTCACGGGCTTCGGCGTGCCGATCGCGTTCGGCTGGACCCCGCCCGGCGGGACGGTCGGCGCCGGGGTCCTGGGCCTGGTCATCGTCGCCGGCGCGTACATGGCCGAGACGATCCGAGCGGGCATCCAGGCGGTGCCGAAGGGTCAGGGTGAGGCCGCCCGCTCGCTCGGGATGAGCGGCGCTTGGACGATGTTCTCGATCACCATCCCCCAAGCCTTCCGCATCGTCATCCCGCCGCTCACGAACGAGTTCGTGCTGTTGATCAAGGACACGTCCCTGCTCTTCGTGCTGGGCTTCGCAGCGGACCAACGGGAGCTCACGACGTTGGCGCGGGACCTGCAGAGCTCGGGCGACACGGCCGGCACATCCACGAGCCTGATGCAGGCGGCGATCCTGTACCTGATCATCACGCTGCCGCTGACCCGGCTGGTGGCGTACCTGGAGAAGAAGCAGCAGAGGGCCCGCTGATGACTGGCACATCCGAGGGACGCGCGATCGAGGTCCGTGACCTGCACAAGTACTTCGGCGACAACGAGGTGCTCAAGGGCATCGACTTCTTCGTCGACCAGGGCGAGGTGGTCTGCGTGATCGGGCCGTCGGGCTCGGGCAAGTCCACCCTGTTGCGCTGCGTCAACCGACTGGAGGAGCCGACCTCCGGCACGATCGTGGTCGAGGGCATCGACATCACCGACCCGGAGACCGACCTCGACGACGTACGCACCCGGATCGGCATGGTCTTCCAGTCCTTCAACCTCTTCCCGCACATGACGGTGCTGCGCAACCTCACGATCGCGCAGCAGCGAGCCAAGAAGCGGGGCAAGGAGGAGGCGATCGAGATCGCCCGGAAGAACCTGCTCAAGGTCGGACTGGCCGAGAAGGAGGACGCCTACCCGGCCCACCTCTCCGGCGGCCAGCAACAGCGGGTCGCGATCGCCCGCGCGCTCTCGATGGACCCCGACATGATGCTGTTCGACGAGCCGACCTCGGCACTCGACCCCGAGCTGGTCGGGGACGTCCTCGACATCATGAAGGACCTCGCCTCCGAGGGCATGACGATGATGGTCGTCACCCACGAGATGGGCTTCGCCCGCGAGGTCGGCGACAAGCTCGTCTTCATGGACGGTGGCGTCATCGTCGAGGAGGGCGACCCCACCGAGGTGCTCGCCCACCCGCAGCACGAGCGGACGCAGGCGTTCCTCTCGAAGGTCCTCTGATCGGTCGGCGCCAGTCCGGCGGGTCGCTCAGATGTCGCCGCCGAGGTACGCCGCCTTGACGGAGTCGTCCTTGGCGAGCTCGGCGCCGGTGCCCGAGCGGACGATCTCACCCGTCTCCAGGACGTGGGCGGTGTCGGCGCGCTTGAGCGCCTGAGCGGCGTTCTGCTCGACCAGCAGCACGGTGGTCCCCTGCTGGTTGATCTCGGTGATGATGTTGAAGATCTGCTGGATCAGCTTGGGCGCCAGGCCCATGGAGGGCTCGTCGAGCAGGACCAGGCGAGGGCGGGCCATGAGCGCGCGGCCCATGGCCAGCATCTGCTGCTCACCGCCGGACATCGTTCCGGCAACCTGCCCGATCCGTTCCTGGAGGCGCGGGAAGAGGCCCATGACCCGGTCGAGGTCCTGGGCCAGGCCGGCCTTGTCCTTGCGGACGAAACCACCCATGTCGAGGTTCTCCCGCACGGTCATGCCCGGGAAGATGCCACGGCCCTCGGGCGACTGGCTCAGACCCATCTTCACGCGCTCGTACGGCGCGGCGTTGGTGATGTCCTTGCCGGCGAACGTGATCTTGCCCTCCCGCACCTTGCGCAGGCCGGACAGTGTCTTCATCGTCGTCGTCTTGCCGGCGCCGTTGGCGCCGATCAACGTGGTGATCGTCCCCTCCTCCACAGCGAACGAGATGTTGCGGATCGCCTCGATGTGGCCGTAGTTGACGCACAGTCCCTCGACCTCAAGAAGCATCGACATCGTCGTCGTCCTCCTCCACTCCCAGGTAGGCCGCGATCACGGCAGGATTGTCGCGGATCTCCGCAGGGACGCCTTCGGCGATCTTGCGGCCGAACTCGAGAACGACGATCCGGTCGGTGACTCCCATGACCAGCCGCATGTCGTGCTCGATCAGCAGCACGGTGATGCCCTGGTCCCGGACCTTGCGGATCAGCTCCATCAGCCGCTGCTTCTCGGCGGGGTTGAAGCCGGCGGCGGGCTCGTCGAGGCAGAGCAGCTTCGGGTTCGTGGCCATCGCGCGGGCGATCTCGAGCCGACGCTGGTCGCCGTAGGAAAGGTTCGAGGCGAGCTCGTCGTGCCGGGCTCTGATGCCGACCAGGTCGAGCAGCTCCTTGGCCCGCGCCAACGACGCCTGCTCGGTTCGCCGGTGCCGAGGCAGCCGGAAGAGGGCCTCGAAGAAGCTCACCTTGCTGTGCGCATCCGCACCCACCATGACGTTCTCCAGCACCGTCATCGCCTTGAAGAGACGGATGTTCTGGAACGTCCGGGCGAGACCGAGCCTGGTGATCCTGTTCCGCTTCAGCTTCGCCAGCGGCTTGCCCTCGAGGCGCACCTGCCCCGAGGTGAGCTGGTACACGCCGGTCATGGCGTTGAAGCACGTCGTCTTGCCGGCACCGTTGGGCCCGATCAGACCGAGGATCTCCCCCTCCTTGATGTCGAAGGAGACATGGTCCAGCGCGGTGAGACCCCCGAAGCGCAGGGTCGCGTCATCGACCTCGAGCAGCGCCCGCCCCGTGTCGGGCTTGGTCGTCTCGGTCGTGGTCTCAGACATCGCGGGCACCTTCCAGCTCGCCGTCCTGGAGGGCTTCGATCTCGGCCTCCGCCTGCTTCGCGCGGCGTGCCCGCCGCGGCGGGAGCAGGCCCTCGGGCCGCCAGATCGCCAAGGTGGTCAGCGCCAGTCCGAAGAACAGCAGCCGGTAGTCGGCGAAGTCGCGGAACCGCTCGGGCAGGTAGGCCACGAGAGCACCACCGGCGATCGCACCCCAGCGGTTGCCGGAGCCACCGACGATCACCGCGGCGACGAAGAGCATCGACAGCAGCAACGGGAAGCTCAAGGGGTTGATGTAGCCGCTCTGGCTGCTGGCGTAGAACGACCCGGAGAGGCCACCGATCGCCGCACCGAGGGCGAACGCCATCAGCTTGTACTTGAACGTCGGCACGCCCATGAGCTCGGCGGCGTCCTCGTCCTCGCGCGTGGCCTCCCAGGCGCGGCCGACCCGGCTCGCCTTGATCAGCCGGTCGCCGATCAGCACGAGGATCAGGACCGTCAGAACGAGCCAGTAGTAGGGCACGGCGTCGATCGCGCCGAAGACCAGGAAGTGAGTGGGGTGCTCGTGGTCGAGGAGCGGCGTCCAGCCGTCCCACTGGATGCGCGGAATCGCGAACAGCCCGCCCGGGTCGAACGGTGGCTTGGCGGCCGGACCGATGGTGTTGGGGTGCGCGATGTCCTTGATGCCGGCCGCGGCACCGAGCCACTCCACGTTGGTGACGGTGATCCGGATGATCTCTCCGAAGCCCAGCGTCACGATCGCGAGGTAGTCGCCACGGACCCGGAGGGTCGGGGCTCCGAGGATCACGCCCGTCAGCATGGTGACCGCGATCGCCACCGGCAGCGCCAGGAAGAACGGCCAGTGCCAGTGGTACGTCGTGAGCACGGCCGTGGTGTAAGCACCGCAGGCGTAGAACCCGACGTACCCGAGGTCGAGCAGCCCGGCGTACCCGATCACGATGTTGAGGCCGAGCGCCACGAGGGCGAACGCGATGACGCGGAACATCACGCCACCGAAGTCGATGCTGTTGGTCGTGAGGACCGGCGGCCGCAGCAGCGGCAGCGCGTAGACGACCACCACGACGAACGTGACGAAGAGGATCTTCGCGATCTTCGGCTGGGCGTTGTACCGGTCGACGACGCCGTCCCAGCGCTGAGCGATCCCCAGACCGCGACGCTGGCCCGACTTCTGGCCCGACTTCTGGCCCGACTTCTGGCCCGCCTTCTGGCCCGACTTCTGGCCGGCCATCATGCACGCGCCTTTCCGAGGGACTCGCCGAGGAGGCCGGACGGTCGCACCAGGAGGATCAGGACCAGGAGGACGAACGCGACCACGTCGCGCCACTCGGAGCCGAACACCGCGGCGCCCCAGTTCTCCATGACGCCCAGCACCAGGCCGCCGAGGAGGGCGCCACGCAGGTTGCCGATGCCGCCCATGACGGCGGCGGTGAACGCCTTGACACCGAGGATGAAGCCGGCGTTCTGCCTCGTGGAGCCGATCTTCATCATGTACATGGTGGCGGCGGCACCGGCCATGAGGCCGCCGATGAGGAAGGTGATCTGCACGACCCGGGTCGAGTTCACGCCCATGAGGGCGGCGGACTCCGGGTCCTGGGCGGTGGCACGGATGCCACGGCCGAACTTGGTACGCCGGACGAGCTGGTCCAGCGCGATCATCATCAGCAGCGCGGTGACGACGATGACGAGGTCGACGTCGCTGACGCCGTACCCGCCGATCGAGAAGAGGTCCTTGGGCTGGATGTTGATCGGGTTGGAGAAGACGTCACGCGCCTTGCCGGGCGCGACGTAGGCCTCGAGCTTGCCGTCGAGCCCCAGCCAGCCGGCGAACCGGTCGCGCAGGCCCATCGCCTCGGCCAGGGCGAACGAGGCGCCGATCGCTGAGATCAGCGCGATGAGCTTGGGAGCGCCCTTCTTGATCAAGGGCCGATAGGCCACCCGTTCGAGGAGGAGCGCGATGAGCGCCGAGAGCACCATGGCAGCCACCAGCGCCACCAGGAGGACTGGTACAGCACGGCCCAGGCTCCACGTCGCGGAGTCGGTGCCGTGCAGGAGGATGAACGTCCAGGCCACGGCGAAGGTGCCGTACATGAACACTTCGGAGTGAGCGAAGTTGATCAGCTGCAGGACGCCGTAGACCATCGTGTAGCCCAGCGCGACCAGCGCATAGATGGAGCCGAACACCAGCCCACCGATGGTGAAGCTGAGGAAGTTGTCGAAGCTGCCGAACAGCGCACCGAGGTCCAAGGAGTTCTCCTCCGTCGATCTGACCGGTTCGCGGCCGGAGGGGTGTTCCCCTCCGGCCGCAACCGTTGTTCAGTCGTTCAGATCCGAACGATCAGGAGATCGCCTGGGGGTTCTCAACGTCCAGCTCGCCGTCCTTGACGAAGTAGGCGTAGATCTTCGACTCGGTGATGTCGCCGTTCTCGTCGAACTCGATCGGACCGCTGACGCCGTCGCCGGAGTAGCTGCCGATGAAGTCGTTGATCTCCTCGGCCGACGACGCACCGTCGTCCAGCGCCGCGAGGAAGATGTTCGTCGCGTCGTAGGACTGGGTGGCGTAGAGACCCGAGGCACCGAAGTCGGCCGGGGGCGGGCCGGCGGGAGCCGAGAGGACAGCGCCCTCAGCGGCGTCGGCGCCGGCGACCTTCACGAAGTTCGGGTCCTCCGCGCCGTCACCCGACATGAACGTGCCCTTGAAGCCACCCTGGCGCAGCGCCTTGGCGAGCAGGCCGGCCTCGGTGTAGTAGCCACCGTAGAAGACCGCGTCCGCGCCGGAGGCCTTGATCTTGGTGACCACGGCCGACATGTCGGTCTGACCGACCGAGATCTGGTCGGAGTCGGCGAGCGAACCGCCCAGCGCCTCCTTGACCGTGCCGGCGAGGCCCTTGCTGTAGTCCTGGCCGTCGTCGACGACGTAGACCTTGGAGGCGCCGGCTTCACCGGTGAGGTAGGCAGCGTCGGCCTGGCCCTGGGCGTCGTCGTTGCCGATGACGCGGTGCCACGTGGTCCAGCCCTGCTGGGTGATGGTCACGTTGGTGGCCGAGGGAGAGATCGACGGCAGACCCTTCTCGAAGAAGGTCTTGCCGGTGGCCAGCGACTCACCGGAGAACCCGGGGCCGATCAGGCCGAAGATCGTGTCGTCGTTGACGATCTGGGTGGCCAGGCCCGGCGCGACGTCCGGGCTGCCCTGCGAGTCGAACTTCTTCAGCCCGATCTGGCAGTCGGCGTTCTTGTCGTTGTACTCCTGGAGCGCCTTGTCGATGCCGCCGACCATGTTCTGGCCGAGCGCACCGGCGTCACCGGTGAGCGCGCCCATGTAGGCAAGGTTCTTGCCGCACAGTGCGCTCTTGGCGGAGTCTCCTCCGTCACCGCTGCCGTTGGTCTTGTCGTCGGTGCTTCCGCAGGCCGACAGGACAAGGCCGCTGGTCGCCACGATGGCCAGCAGTCGGCTGGTCTTGGTGAATCGGGTCATGAAATCCCCTCCGTCAAGGGCTCCCACCTGGACGGCGGAGCAATGATTTGTCCGCGTCAACCTAACCTCGCAGGCGTGCAGTTCGGCACGGAATGGGGCACGGCATGTGTGTCGTTGCCGTTTTGTGACCTGGGACTAGACCACTGAGTCGGCCCTGAACATCCCGGCAGCCACCCCCGAACCGCCCTGGATCCGCCCCCAGGGGCCTCAGGCGCCCCGCAGGCCGGGCCCGTGCTCGACCACGCCGTCGGCCACCTGACGCATGCTCAGCCGCAGGTCCATGGCCGTCTTCTGGATCCAGCGGAAGGCCTCGGGCTCGCTGATCCCGAGCTGCTCCTGCAGCACCGCCTTGGCCCGGTCCACCGACTTCCGGGAGGCCAGCTGCTCGGTCAGGTCCTCGACCTCGGCCTCGAGCTGGGCCAGCTCCGCGAACCGGCTGACGGCCATCTCGATGGCCGGCACGAGGTCGCCGGCGGAGAACGGCTTCACCAGGTACGCCATCGCGCCGGCGTCCCGGGCCCGCTCGACGAGCTCGCGCTGGGAGAAGGCGGTGAGGATGACGACGGGGGCGATCCGGGCCTGGGCGATCCGCGCCGCGGCGGAGATGCCGTCCAGCACCGGCATCTGGACGTCCAGGATCACCAGGTCCGGGCGCAGCTCCTCGGCCAGGGCGACCGCCCGGGCCCCGTCGCTGGCCTCGCCGACGACGTCGTACCCCTGCTCTCCCAGCATCTCGACCAGGTCCATGCGGATCAGCGCCTCGTCCTCGGCGACGACGACGCGGGGCTGCTGGTTCACCGCGTCAGGTTATCCAGCCGATGCAGGGGGTCGCCAAAACGTTGGATAGGTTTGAGCGACCCGGCCGGGTTGGCGGAATCGGCAGACGCGATGGTCTCAAACACCATTGTCCGAAAGGACGTGTGGGTTCAAGTCCCACACCCGGCACAGACTGTCAGTGGTTCAGCAGAGTGTGGCCCCATGGTCCACGTTCGCCCTCAGTCGACGGTGGACAGCGCCCTTCGCGCCTCGGATGCGGGCATGCGCGACGCGGACAACGCCGCCCTCCACGGAGTGGCGGTCAAGACCCTTCGTCGCTGGCGGCGCCTGTACCAGCGGCGGGGGCTTCCGCGGGGCCAGACGCACACAGCGGTCCCGTGCCCCCGGTGCGGCGAGGGGCAGCTGGACGGGGCGGCCTACTCCGAGCTGTTGGGGTGGTACCTGGGCGACGGCCACCTGAGCCGGGGGCGGGGCACGATCCTCAACCTGAGCGTCTTCAACGACCTGCGATACGCCGAGGCCAACGCCCGTATCTTCGACCTGATGCGGAAGGTCAAACCCGGCGGGCGGCCGCACACCAGGGTCAAGGACGGCTGCCTGGTCACCACGGTGTCCTGGCAGCACTGGATCTGCCTGTTCCCGCAGCACGGACCGGGGCGGAAGCACGAGCGTCCGATCGCGCTCGAGCCGTGGCAGCGCCGGATCGTCGAGGATCACCCGACCGAGCTCCTTCGCGGCCTGTTCCACTCCGACGGCAGCCGCACGAACAACTGGGCGAGCCGGATCGTCGGTGGCGAGCGCAAGCGCTACGACTACCCGCGCTGGGAGTTCGCGAACCGGTCCCGGGACATCCTGGAGCTGTGCGGCTGGGCGCTCGACCTGCTCGAGATCCCGTTCCGGATGCGGACGGCCGAGCGGCTCGCAGTCTCCCGGCGCGAGGCGGTGGCCCGCCTGGACCAGCTGATCGGGCCGAAGACCTAGTCAGCTCCGTCGGTACGCCGGCGCGGCCTCATGGATCGCGTCGCCCATCCGGTGGATCCGCAACGCGTTGGTGGAACCGGGGATGCCCGGCGGGCTGCCCGCGATGATCACCACGAGGTCACCCTCCTGCACCCTGCCGATCTCGAGCAGCTGCTCGTCGACCTGGCGGACCATCTCGTCGGTGTGCTCGACGGCGGCGGTCCGGAACGTCTCGATGCCCCAGGTGAGGGACAGCTGGCACCGCACCTTGTCCTCGGGCGTGAAGGCGAGGACCGGCACCGCACCGCGGTAGCGCGCCAGGCGCCGGGCGGAGTCTCCGGACTGGGTGAACGCGACGAGGTACTTCGCCCCGATCCGGTCGGCGACCTCCGCCGCCGCCTTGGCGATGACCCCACCCCGGGTCTTCGGTTGCCAGTCGATCGCGGCCATGCTTCGCAGCTCGTGGCTCTCGGTGGAGTCGATGATGCGGTTCATCGTCTCCACGGCCTCGATCGGGTAGTCCCCCACGCTGGTCTCACCCGACAGCATGACCGCGTCGGTGCCGTCGAGGACGGCGTTGGCCACGTCGCTGGCCTCGGCCCGCGTCGGGGCGGGGTTGTGGATCATCGACTCCAACATCTGGGTCGCGACGATGACCGGCTTCGCGTTGCGGCGCGCCTTCTCGATCACCCGCTTCTGCAGGAACGGGACGTCCTCGAGCGGACATTCCACGCCGAGGTCCCCGCGCGCGACCATGAAGGCGTCGAAGGTCTCGATCACCTCGTCGAGGTTGTCGATCGCCTGCGGCTTCTCGATCTTCGCGATCACCGGGAGGCGGACTCCCACCTCGTCCATGATCTCGCGCACGCGGTCGACGTCCGAGGCCGAGCGCACGAACGACAGGGCGACGAAGTCGACGGAGATCCGCAGGGCGAAGCGCAGGTCGTCCTCGTCCTTCTCGCTCAGGGCGGGCACGTTCACCGCGACCCCCGGCAGGTTGATGCCCTTGTGGTCGCTCACCGGCCCGCCCACGATCACCTTCGTGTGAACGTCCCGGCCCTCGACGGAGGTCACCTCCAGCCGGATCTTGCCGTCGTCGACGAGGATCGGGTCACCCGCGGAGACGTCCCCCGGGAGCCCGGAGTACGTCGTGCCGCAGACGGTCGCGTCCCCCTCGACGTCTCGCGTGGTGATGGTGAACGCGTCGCCCTTGGCCAGCTGCACCGGACCCTCGGCGAACGTCTCCAGCCGGATCTTCGGGCCCTGGAGGTCGGCGAAGATCGCCACGCTGTGCTCGGACTCGTCGGCCGCCTTGCGCACCATCCGGTAGGACCGTTCGTGGTCGGCGTGACTGCCGTGGCTCATGTTGAGCCGCGCCACGTCCATGCCGGCGTCGATCAACCTCCGGATCGTCTCCGGGCTGCTGGTCGCCGGGCCGAGGGTGCACACGATCTTCGCTCTTGCCACACCCCGACCCTAGCGAATCTTGGATCGATCAAACACGGATCGGTCAGACGACCAGCGGCCGGGCGGTCGCGGGGATCGGCGCGGGCAGGTTGGTGCTCCCGGTGAGGTAGCGGTCCACGGCGGCGGCCGCGGCCCGACCTTCGGCGATCGCCCACACGATGAGGGACTGGCCGCGCCCGGCGTCGCCGGCCACGAAGACGCCCTCGACGGAGGTGGCGTACGCCGCGTCGCGGGCGACGTTCCCCCGCTCGTCCAGGTCGACGCCGAGCTGGGCGAGCACGCCGTCCGGCTCGGGACCGGTGAAGCCCATCGCGAAGAGCACGAGCTGGGCGGGGATCTCTCGCTCCGTGCCCTCGACCGGCTGGAACTTCGCGTCCACCTCCACGAGGCGCAGACCCCGGACGTTGCCGTCCTCGTCGGCGAGGAACTCCTGCGTCGAGACCGCGTACATGCGGTCGCCGCCTTCCTCGTGGGCGGACGAGACCCGGAAGATCATCGGGTACGTCGGCCACGGGTGCGCCTCGGCCCGCAGCTGCGGCGGCTCGGCCAGGATCTCCAGCTGGGTGACCGATCGGGCGCCCTGACGGTGGGAGGTGCCGAGGCAGTCGGCGCCGGTGTCACCGCCGCCGATGATCACGACGTCCTTGCCGGTCGCGACGATCTGGTCCTCCACCTCCTGGCCGAGAGCGACCCGGTTCGCCTGGGGCAGGAACTCCATGGCCTGGTGGATGCCACCGAGCTCGCGGCCCGGGACCGGGAGGTCGCGAGCCACGGTCGAGCCGGTGGCGATGACCACCGCGTCGTAGCGCTCCCGCAGGCTCTGCCCGGTGAGCCCCGCTCCCCCGACGTCGACGCCGGCCCGGAAGACCGTGCCCTCGCGGCGCATCTGGTCCAGACGCTTGTCGAGGTGCTTCTTCTCCATCTTGAACTCGGGGATGCCGTAGCGCAGCAGGCCGCCGATCTTGTCGGCCCGCTCGTAGACCGCGACCGTGTGACCGGCCCGGGTCAGCTGCTGGGCCGTCGCCAGGCCGGAGGGGCCGGAGCCGATGACCGCGACCGTGCGACCGGAGAGCCACTCCGGTGGCTGCGGGCGCACGGCGCCTGACTCGAAGGCTCGGTCGATGATCGCCACCTCGACGTTCTTGATCGTGACCGGATCCTGGTTGATGCCGAGCACGCACGCGGTCTCGCACGGCGCCGGGCAGAGGCGACCGGTGAACTCCGGGAAGTTGTTGGTGGCGTGCAGCCGCTCGATGGCGCCGTCCCAGTCGTCGCGCCAGACCAGGTCATTCCACTCCGGGACGAGGTTGCCCAGCGGGCAGCCCTGGTGGCAGAACGGGATGCCGCAGTCCATGCAGCGCCCCGCCTGGGTGTTGATGATCGGCAGCAGGGCTCGTCCGGCGCCGCCGGGGTAGACCTCGTTCCAGTCCCGGACGCGCTCCTCGACCGGTCGCCGATCGGCGACCTCGCGGCCGTGCTTGAGGAAACCCTTGGGGTCAGCCATGAAGAACCTCCATGATCCGGGTGTCGATCTGTTCGTCGTCGAGGCCCTCGGCCTGCGCCTTGGCGCGCTCCTCGAGCACCCGCTTGAAGTCGCCTGGCATCACCAGCGTGAACCGGCCGAGCGCCGCCGACCAGTCGGCCAGCAGGGCGGCAGCGACGGCCGAGTCCGTCTCCTCGTGGTGCCGCTGGACCAGTGCGCGCAGCTCCTCCGCCCCTTCCGCCTCGACCGGCTCCAGCCCGACCAGCTCGTGGTTGACGCGGTTCTCGTCCAGGTCGAGGACGTACGCGTAACCGCCGGACATGCCGGCCGCGAAGTTGCGGCCGGTGCGCCCGAGGACGACGGTCCGGCCACCGGTCATGTACTCGCAGCCGTGGTCGCCCACTCCCTCGACGACGGCGGTCGCGCCGGAGTTGCGGACGCAGAACCGCTCGCCGACCTGGCCCCGGAGGAAGATCTCGCCCGAGGTGGCGCCGTACCCGATCACGTTGCCCGCGATGATCTGCTCCTCCGCGACGAAGGTGGCCGCGCGGTCCGGCCGGACGACGATCCGGCCGCCCGAGAGGCCCTTGCCGAGGTAGTCGTTGCTGTCTCCCTCGAGCCGCAGCGTCACGCCCCGGGGCAGGAAGGCGCCGAACGACTGACCGGCCGATCCGGTCAGGGTCAGGTCGATGGTGCCGTCCGGCAGCCCCTCGCCGCGGTACCTCTTGGTGATCTCGTGGCCGAGGATCGTGCCGACCGTGCGGTTGACGTTGCGGACGGCGAGCCGGGCCCGTACGGGCTCGCCGGACTCCAGCGCAGGACGGCACAGCTCGACCAGCTCGTGGTCCAGCGCCTTGTCGAGCCCGTGGTCCTGCGTCTTGGTGTGGTGGAGGTCCTGGCCGGAGAACTGCCCGAACTGCCCCTCCGGCCGCGGGGCGGCCAGGATCGGCGAGAGGTCCAGTCCGGCCGCCTTCCAGTGGTCGACCGCGCCCGCAGTGTCCAGCGCCTCGACGTGGCCGACCGCCTCCTCGAGGGTGCGGAACCCGAGCTCGGCCAGCAGCTCGCGCACCTCCTCGGCGATGTACTCGAAGAAGGTGATCACGAACTCCGGCTTGCCGCTGAAGCGCTCCCGCAGGACGGGGTTCTGGGTGGCCACGCCGACCGGGCAGGTGTCGAGGTGGCAGACCCGCATGAGGATGCACCCGCTGACCACGAGGGGCGCGGTCGCGAAGCCGTACTCCTCCGCGCCGAGCAGCGCCGCGATCACGACGTCCCGTCCGGTCTTGAGCTGGCCGTCGGCCTGGACGACGATCCGGTCGCGCAGGCCGTTGAGCAGCAGCGTCTGCTGGGTCTCGGCCAGGCCGAGCTCCCACGGGCCGCCGGCGTGCTTGAGCGAGGTCAGCGGGGCCGCGCCGGTGCCGCCGTCGTGGCCCGAGATCAGGACGACGTCGGCGTGCGCCTTGGACACACCGGCCGCGACCGTCCCGACCCCGACCTCCGCGACCAGCTTCACGTGGACGCGGGCCGACGGGTTGGCGTTCTTGAGGTCGTGGATCAGCTGCGCGAGATCCTCGATCGAGTAGATGTCGTGGTGCGGCGGCGGGCTGATCAGCCCCACGCCCGGAGTGGAGTGCCGGGTCTTGGCGACCCACGGGTACACCTTGTTGCCGGGCAGCTGTCCGCCCTCGCCGGGCTTCGCGCCCTGCGCCATCTTGATCTGGATGTCGTCGGCGTTCGTGAGGTACTCCGAGGTCACCCCGAACCTGCCCGAGGCGACCTGCTTGATCGACGAGCGGCGCTCGGGGTCGTACAGCCGGTCCGGGTCCTCGCCGCCCTCACCGGTGTTGGACTTGCCACCCAGCCGGTTCATCGCGATCGCCAGCGTCTCGTGCGCCTCGCGCGAGATGGAGCCGTAGGACATCGCGCCGGTGCTGAACCGCTTGACGATCTCCGAGACCGGCTCCACCTCCTCGATCGGGATCGGCTCGCGCCCCCTGTCGTCAGCGCCCTTGAACCGGAGCAGGCCGCGCAACGTCATCAGCCGCTCCGACTGCTCGTCCACGGCCGCGGTGTACTGCTTGAAGATGTCGTAGCGACCGCTGCGCGTCGCGTGCTGGAGCCGGAACACGGTCTCGGGGTCGAACAGGTGCGGCTCCCCCTCGCGGCGCCACTGGTACTCGCCGCCGATCGCCAGCTCCCGGTGGCTCGGCAGGATGCCGGAGACGGGGTACGCCGTGGCGTGCCGACGCGCGACCTCCTCGGCGAGGGTGTCGAGGTCGACACCGCCGAGCCGGCTGACGGTGCCGGTGAAGTACCTGTCCACGACCGACTGCGCGAGACCGACCGCCTCGAAGATCTGCGCCCCGGTGTAGGAGGCGACGGTGGAGACGCCCATCTTCGACATCACCTTGAGGACGCCCTTGCCGAGCGCCTTGATGAGGTTCTCCACCGCCTGCTCGGGCTCCGCCTTCACGTAGTAGGCGTCGCGGGCGAGGTCCTCCACGGACTCCATGGCGAGGTAGGGGTTGACCGCGGCCGCGCCGTAGCCGATGAGGAGCGCCACGTGGTGCACCTCGCGCACGTCGCCGGCCTCGACCAGGAGCCCGACCTGGGTGCGGGTCTTCTCGCGCACCAGGTGGTGGTGGATCGCGCCGGTGAGCAGCAGCGACGGGATCGGGGCGAGCTCGGCGGTGGAGTGGCGGTCGGAGAGCACGATGATGCGCGCGCCGTGGGCGATCGCCTCGGAGACCTCGACACAGATCTCGTCGAGACGCCTCGCCATGGCCGCGCCGCCGCCCTCGACGTCGTACAGGCCGCGGGAGACGTGCGTGATGAAGCCGGGCATGTCGCCGTCGCGGTTGATGTGGCGGATCTTGGCCAGGTCGTCGTTGGAGATGACCGGGAACGGCAGCACGACCTGGCGGCAGGACGCCGGCTGGGGCTCGAGCAGGTTGGCCTCCGGGCCGATGGTGCCCGAGAGCGAGGTGACGAGCTCTTCGCGGATGGCGTCCAGCGGCGGGTTGGTGACCTGGGCGAACAGCTGGGCGAAGTAGTCGAAGAGCTGGCGCGGCTTGTCACTGAGCGCCGCGATCGGGGAGTCGGTGCCCATCGAGCCGATCGGCTCCGCCCCGGTGTTGGCCATCGGGGTCAGCAGGACGCGCAGCTCCTCCTCGGTGTAGCCGAAGATCTGCTGGCGCCGCGTCACGCTCGCGTGCGTGTGCACGATGTGCTCGCGCTCGGGGATCTCGCGCAGGTGGATCTGGCCGGCGTGCAGCCACTCGTCGTACGGGTGCTCCTCGGCGAGCTCGCCCTTGATCTCCTCGTCCTCGATGATCCGGTGCTCGTCGGTGTCGACGAGGAACATCCGGCCCGGCTGGAGCCTGCCCTTGCGGACGATGGTGGCGGGGTCGAGGTCGAGGACGCCGACCTCGGAGGCCAGCACGACGAGACCGTCGTCGGTCACCCAGTAACGGGACGGGCGCAGACCGTTGCGGTCGAGGACGGCGCCGATCTGGGTGCCGTCGGTGAACACCACGCAGGCGGGGCCGTCCCACGGCTCCATCAGGGCTGCGTGGAAGTCGTAGAAGGATCGGCGCTTGGCGTCCATCTCGGTGTGGTTCTCCCAGGCCTCCGGGATCATCATCAGCACGGAGTGCGGCAGCGAGCGTCCGCCGAGGTGCAGCAGCTCGAGCACCTCGTCGAACGACGCCGAGTCCGACGCCCCCGAGGTGCAGATCGGGAAGAGCCGCTCCAGGTCGCCCGGGATCAGGTCGGAGGCCAGCAGCGCCTCGCGTGCGCGCATCCAGTTGCGGTTGCCCATGACCGTGTTGATCTCACCGTTGTGGGCGATGAACCGGAACGGGTGCGACAGCGGCCACGACGGGAAGGTGTTGGTCGAGAACCGCGAGTGCACGACGGCGAGGGCCGACGTCATCCGCTCGTCGCGCAGATCGGGGTAGAACCGGTCCAGCTGGTCGGTGGTGAGCATCCCCTTGTACGCCAGGGTGCGCGCCGACAGCGTCGGGAAGTAGACCTCGGTCTCCTTCTCGGCCCGCTTCCGCAGGCAGAAGGCCTGGCGCTCGAGGGCCATCCCGGCGACGCGCGCGCCGGAGCCGGCGACGAAGACCTGGGCGAACGACGGCATCGCACCGTGAGCGGTCGCACCGAGGACGTCGGGCTCGGTCGGGACGTCGCGCCAGCCGAGGACCTCCAGGCCCTCCTCGTCGGCGATCTCCTCGATCCGCTGCCGCGTCTTCGCGATGTCGTCCGCGGAGCCGGGCAGGAACGCGGTCCCGACGGCGTACGTGCCGGCCGGGGGCAGCTCGAAGCCGGCCACCTGCCGCAGGAAGGCGTCCGGCACCTGCAGCAGGATGCCGGCGCCGTCGCCGGAGTTGGTCTCGGCGCCGGCGGCGCCCCGGTGGTCGAGGTTGCGCAGCGCGGTGAGGGCCTTGAGCACGATGTCGTGACTCGCCTCGCCGGTGAGGGTGGAGACGAACGCGACCCCGCAGGCGTCATGCTCGAAGCGCGGGTCGTAGAGGCCGTGGGGCGGCGGGAACGCGTGCGGGTAAGGCATGGGTTCTCCCGTCGTCTCTGCGCTGACCTGCCCGGTTCGGACGAGGTTCGAGCGAGGTGGATGCTGCTTCCATCAAGCAGGGGACGACATTGGCCCGTGCGGCGGCGCCAACCTATCAGGCAGGTTCCGCATCCTGAGAGACCTCTTTCGAGCGCTGAGACGTGTACACGTCGGGCTCGCGGCCGGGGTGGCGGCGGCGACTGATCACCAGGTACGCCGCGGCGGCCGCGAACAGCACGATGGAGGTCCAGACGTTCAGGCGCAGACCCAGGACGTTGTTGAGCTGCACGCTGTCGATCCGCAGGTCCTCGATCCAGGCGCGACCGGCGCAGTAGGCCATGACGTACAGCGCCATCACCTGGCCGTGACCGAGACGGAAGCGGCGGTCGGCCCAGATGACCAGGGCGAAGGCCGCGAGGTTCCACACGCACTCGTAGAGGAACGTGGGGTGGAAGGTCGCGTACTGGAGGTAGCCCGCGGGTCGGTGGGCGAGGTCGATCTCCAGGCCCCACGGCAGGTCCGTCGGCCGGCCGAAGAGCTCCTGGTTGAAGTAGTTGCCCCACCGGCCGAGCGCCTGCGCGACGAGGACACCGGGAGCCAGCGCGTCGAGGACCGGTGCGAAGCGGATCCCCTTGCGCCGGCAGGCCAGCCAGACCCCGAGCGCACCCAGCGCGACCGCACCCCAGATGCCCAGCCCGCCGCGCCAGACGTACAGGGCGGTGACGGGGTTCTTGTCGTGGCCGAAGTAGAGGTCGTTGTCGGTGATGACGTGGTACAGCCGGCCCCCGACCAGACCGAACGGCACGGCCCAGATCGCGACGTCCTGCATCTCCCCGGCCCGCCCGCCGCGGGCCACCCACCGGCGCTCGCCGATGATGATGGCCAGGACGATGCCGGCGATGATGCAGAGCGCGTACGCCCGGATCGGTACCGGCCCCAGGTGCCACACGCCTTGGGCGGGGCTGGGGATCGTGGCCGGCACGAGGGTGAGCAGGCTGGTCATCTCAGGCCTTCCCGAGCATCGAACGGATGTCGGCCGCATACTGCGCCGCGGAGGTGCCTTCGGTCCAGACGACGGGCACCTCGTTGCTGTGGTCGATCGCGATCACGGAGGTGCCGTGGACGACCTCGTAGCCACCGCTGGGCAGCTTCTGGCCCTTCTCGACCGCCACGTGCACCGAGTCGCCGACGGTCACGATGTCGCGGAGCGGGCCCGTGAGCCCGAGGAAGTCGGGGTTGTAGCCGTCGAGGTAGTCACGCAGCGTCCGCGTGTCGTCCCGCGCCGGATCGGTGGTCACGAAGACCACCTGGACCTGCTCCCGATCGGCCTCGTCGAGGCGCGTCACCGCGGAAGCCAGCGACGACATGACGATCCCGCAGATGTCGGGACAGTGGGTGTAGCCGAAGAAGACGAGGGTGAGCCGGGCGTCGGTGTCCCGGGTGAGGGAGAACGACTGCCCGTCGGTCTCGGTGAGCGGAGTGCCGTCCACCTGGTACGGCTGGTCGAGCACCGCGCCGGTGAACGGCTGGTCGCTCCCGCCGCCGCACCCGGAGAGCGCCACGCTTGCGGCCGCCAGGCCGGCGACGAGGGCGGCTCGCAGTCTCACGACCGCGCGCTCCGCCGGACACCGGCGGCGAGGTCCTCGGTCAGCGCGCCGAGCGCCCGCAGGCCGGCGGCCCGGTCGTCGGCGTGGTCGAGCAGCTGGCGGACCAGCGCCGAGCCGACGATGACGCCGTCGGCGTACGCCCCGATCTCGGCCGCTTGGTCGCCGTTGCTCACGCCGATGCCGACGCCGACCGGGACGTCGGCCCCTGACGGACGGAGTGCCTTCGCGCGCGCGACGAGCGGGGCGGCCAGGTCGCTGGCCTGGTCGCGGGCGCCGGTGACCCCCATGACGGCCGCGGCGTAGACGAACCCACGGCACGCGGCGGTGGTCAGCTCGATCCGGGCGTCGGTGGAGCTCGGCGCCAGGAGGAAGACCTTGTCGAGGTCGTGCTCGTCCGCAGCCGGGATCCACTCCACCGCGCTGTCGGGGGTGAGGTCGGGCGTGATCAGGCCGGCTCCCCCGGCGTTCGCGAGGTCGGTGGCGAACCGGCGTACGCCGTAGCGCTCGACCGGGTTCCAGTAGGTCATCACCAGCGTCGGGGTGCCCGTGGCGGCGGTCGCCTCGACCACGCGGAGCACGTCCACCGTGCGGACGCCGCCCTCGAGCGCCTGCTGGGCGGCGGCCTGGATCGTGGGGCCGTCCATCACCGGGTCGCTGTAGGGCAGGCCGATCTCGATGACGTCGCAGCCGGAGTCGACGAGGCACTTGAGCGCGTCGATCGAGCCCGCGACGTCCGGGTAGCCGGCCGGGAGGTAGCCGACCAGGGCGGCGCGGCCCTCGGCGCGCGCCTGTTCGAAGACGGGTGTGGTGCTCATCAGGCCTCGCCGAGCCCGAACCACTCGATGGCGGTGCCCATGTCCTTGTCGCCACGACCGGACAGGCAGACGACGACCAGGCCGTCGGGACCGAGCTCGCGGGCGATGTCGAAGGTGCCGGCCAGCGCGTGGCTGGACTCGACCGCGGCGATGATCCCCTCGGTGCGGGCGAGCAGGGCGAGCGCGTCCATCGCCTGCGCGTCGGTCACCGGCGTGTAGTCGGCCCGACCCGACTTGGCGAGGTGGGCGTGCTGCGGGCCCACCCCGGGGTAGTCGAGCCCCGCGGAGATCGAGTGCGACTCGATCGTCTGGCCGTCGTCGTCCTGGAGCAGGAACGTCCGGGCGCCGTGCAGGACACCGGACTCGCCGGCGGTGATGGTGGCCGCGTGCCGGCCGGACTCGACCCCGTCGCCACCGGCCTCGAAGCCGTGGATCGCGACGTCACGGTCGCCGAGGAACGCGGTGAACATGCCGATCGCGTTGGAGCCGCCGCCGACGCAGGCGGTCACGGCGTCGGGCAACCGGCCCGCCAGCTCCAGGCACTGGGCGCGCGCCTCGTCGCCGATGCCCCGGGTGAAGTCCCGGACCAGGCTGGGGAAGGGGTGCGGCCCGGCCGCCGTACCGAAGAGGTAGGCGGTGTGGTCCACGCTGGCGACCCAGTCGCGGAGCGCCTCGTTGATCGCGTCCTTGAGGGTGGCGCTGCCGGAGTCGACGGGCACCACCTTCGCGCCGAGCAGCTGCATGCGGGCGACGTTGAGGGCCTGGCGCTTGGTGTCGACCGAGCCCATGTAGACCGTGCAGTCCAGACCGAAGTACGCCGCGGCCGTGGCGCTGGCGACACCGTGCTGGCCGGCGCCGGTCTCGGCGATGACCCTGGTCTTGCCCATCCGCTTGGTCAGGAGGGCCTGGCCGAGCACGTTGCGGATCTTGTGGGCGCCGGTGTGGTTCAGGTCCTCGCGCTTGAGCAGGATCCGCGCACCACCGAGGTGCTCGGTCAGCCGCGTGGCGTCGTACAACGGGCTCGGCACGTTCGCGTAGTCGCGGAGGATCGCGTCGAAGTCGGCCCGGAACTGCTCGTCGGCCATGGCCTCGTGCCAGGCCTCGGTCAGCTCGTCCAGCGCCGCGATCAGCGCCTCGGGCATGAACCGCCCGCCGAAGTCGCCGAAGAAGCCATGCTCGTCGGCGGTGAAGTCGTCCATCATGCTTGGTCCTCTCGCCGCAGTCCCGTCATCGAGGCGACCGCCGCCCGCGGGTCCCCGTCCCTGACCAGAGCCTCTCCCACGAGGACAACCCGCGCCCCATCGCCGACGTACCGCTCCACGTCGGCCGGACCCGAGATGCCGGACTCGGCGACGAGCACCCGGTCCCCCGGCACCAGCGGTGCGAGGCGGGCGAACGTGCTTGGGTCGACCTCGAGGGTCTTGAGGTTGCGGGCGTTCACGCCGATCAGCTCGGCGCCGAGGTCGACGGCCCGCTCGGCCTCGGCCTCGTCGTGCACCTCCACCAGCACGGTCAGCCCGAGCTCGCGGGCCAGGTCGTGCAGGGAGCGGAGGTCGTCGTCGTCCAGGGCGGCGACGATCAGCAGGGCGAGGTCGGCTCCCGCGACCCGCGCCTCGAGCAGCTGGTAGGGCTCGACGATGAAGTCCTTGCGCAGGATCGGCACCTGCACGGCCGTCCGCACCGTGCGCAGGTCCTCGAGACTGCCGCCGAAGCGGCGCTGCTCGGTCAGCACCGAGATCGCGGCGGCGCCGCCGTCGGCGTACTGCGTCGCGAGGGCGGCGGGGTCGGCGATCGCGGCGAGGTCGCCCTTGCTCGGGCTGCGGCGCTTGACCTCGGCGATCACCGAGGAGCCCGGTGCGCGGAAGTGCGGCATCGGGTCGAGCGGAGGAGGTACGTCGGGCAGCGCGGCCCGCAGGTCCCGCTCCGGCCGGTCGTGGCGGCGGGAGTCGAGGTCGAGCCGGACCCCCGCGACGATCTCGTCGAGGACGGAAGTCAGCTGTTCAGGCCCATCTTGGCCATGACCGCGAAGACGATCAGCGCGACCGCGCCCAGGGCCACGGCGACCCAGAACAGCGTCAGGTTCACCGGGTCGAGCATGAGGGCGATGCCGCCGAGGACGAACCCCAGCATCGCGACGGACACGCCGGTCCAGGCCGCGGGAGTGTTGCCGTGCGAGTTGGACATGGGAGAAGTGTATGGGTGCGGCTACCGCGTCGGGTCGTGCCCCTCGTCCATGGACTTCCACAGGTCGAGACTGTCCGCGGACTCCGGCTCGACCCGCTCCTGCGGGGCGCCGCCGGGGGCGTCGTACTTCCGGCTCATGGCCGGCCACGCGGGTGCCCAGAGGACGGCGGCCGCGGTCGCGGCCACCGAGACGAGGGCCCCGAGGCCGGCGAGCCAGAGCCAGCCGGTGCGGGACGCGCCCACCGGGGCGCCGGTGTGCGGTGCGGCGCTGGCTGCGGCTCTCAGGGCGTCCGGCACCTGGACGATGCCGATGAGGACGCAGAGGAGGACGCCGAGGGCGGTCAGGAGCCCCAGGACCGCGACGCCTCGCCGCACCCGACCGCGAGTGACGAGCACGACGCCCCAGGAGGCCAGCAGGACGAGGGCCAGTGCGCCGGCGAGCGGCGACCGGCCGGACTCCTCGACGGAGTGCGGGACGACCGTCAGGCCGCTCAGCTCGGCCCAGGGCCTGCCCGCGGCGACCGCGGTGAGGGCCGCGGCGGCGAGTCCGACCAGGAGGACCGGTCCGAACGTACGGCGTGGGGTCACGCCCCGGACCCGGGCTCGATCTCGGCCAACAGCCCGGCGTCGAAGCAGGTGCGGTCCCCGGTGTGGCAGGCCGCGCCCTCCTGGTCGACCTTGAGCAGCAGCGTGTCGCCGTCGCAGTCCACCCGCAGCTCGCGGACCCACTGCTTGTGGCCGGAGGTCTCGCCCTTGACCCAGTACTCCTGGCGGCTCCGGCTCCAGTACGTCGCCCGCCCGGTCGCGAGGGAACGGGAGAGCGCCTCGTCGTCCATCCAGGCCAGCATGAGGACCGCGCCCGACCCCTGCCCCGGCGTGTGGTCGGTGACCACCACCGGGACCAGTCCCTCGGCGTTCCAGCGCACCCGCTGCGCCATGCTCGGGTCAGGTGTTGCACTCACGGTGCGAGTATCCCTCACCGGATGTCGAGGCAGGTCGCGCAGCCCGTTGCGGTCCGGGTTCGCGAAGCTCACCCGACCCGGGGCGCTTGCTGGGCGACCCAGGAGGCGTGGAGGTTGGCGTAGATGCCGGGGGTGCCGTCGGGGCCGCGCTCGGAGACGAGCCGGGAGTGCGGGCCGCGCTGGACGACGCGGCCACGGTCGACGACGACCACCTCGTCGGCGTTCTCCGCGGTGGAGAGCCGGTGGGCGATGGTGACGCTGGTGCGCCCCTGCATCAGCCGCTCGAGCGCGCGGCCGATGCGCATCTCCAGCTGGGGGTCGACCGCGCTGGTGGCCTCGTCGAGGACCAGCAGGTCGGGGTCGGCGAGGTGGGCGCGGAGCAGGGCGACCAGCTGCCGCTCCCCCGCGCTGAGCGACTCACCACGCTGGCCGACCTCGGTGTCGAGTCCGCGCGGGAGGCCGGCGACCCAGTCGGCGAGGCCGAGCTCCTCGGCGCTGGCCAGGATCTCCTCCTCACCCGCGCCGAGCCGCCCGTAGCGCACGTTGGCGGTGATCGAGTCGTCGAAGAGGAAGCCCTCCTGCGGCACCAGGACCACGGACCGGCGCAGGCTCTCCTGCGCGATCTCGCGGACGTCGAGCCCGTCGAGCAGGACGGCACCCTCGGTCGGGTCCATCAGGCGGGTCAGCAGCTTGGCGAACGTCGACTTGCCTGAACCCGTCTCGCCGACGATCGCGATCCGGGTGCCCGACTCGATCGCCAGGTCGACGTCGATCAGCACCGGCGGGCCGCCCGGGTAGGCGAACGTGACGCCCTCGAACCGGACGTCGATGGGGCCGCGAGGCAGTCGCTGCGCCTCGGGGCCGGGGTCGACGAGGTCGGCCGGGGTCTCGAGGATGCCGATGACACGGCGCCACGAGACGATGGCGTTCTGCGCGTCGGTGAGGATCTGGGTGCCCATCTGGACGGGGCCGACGAACAGCGAGACCAGGAACGCGAAGGCGAGCACCTTGCCGGCAGTCATGTCACCGGCGATACCCAGCCACACGCCGATGATCAGGACGCCGGCGTTGGCCAGCCCGGCGGAGACACCACCGAGCGAGAACGAGATGACGGTGAACTTCTGCGCCCGGGTGCTGGCCTCCTTGAACTCGTCGATCGCGGTGTCGATCCGCTTCTGGGTGCGCTGCTCGACCGCGTACGAGCGGACGACCGCGGCCCCGACCACCGGCTCGGAGATCGCCGAGAGGAGCACGCCGACCTGGCGGCGTACGACGGAGTAGGCGGCCGACAGCTTGCGCTGGAAGTACCGGATGGAGATGAACAGCGGCGCGAACGAGACCCAGACGACCAGGGCCAGCTGCCAGGAGTAGACGACCATGATCACGGTCGCGACCAGGATCTGCCCGACGCTGACGATGAAGATCAGGCCGCCGAAGACCAGGAACTGGCTGACCTGGTCGACGTCGGTCGTCACGCGGGAGACGAGGGCGCCGCGGCGCTCGGTGTTCTGCGTGAGCAGCGGCAGGTCGTGGACGTGCCGGAACGCCTTGACCCGCAGCGTCGCCAGCCCCCGCTCGGAGGCGGTGAACAGGCGACTGGTCATGAGGTAGGAGCACACGCTGGTCACGACCATCGCCAGGAAGGCGAGCAGCCCCATGACCACGACGAACGACACGTCCGCGCCGTGCTCGCCGTGGAGCCCACGGTCGAGCGTCTGCTGCACGGTGACCGGCACGATCACCTGCCCCAGCGAGGAGATGACCGCCAGGACGACGGTCCCGCCGAGGCCGGCGCGCAGCTCCGGCGAGATCTCCATGCCGCGGCGGATCGTCTCGAACGGCTTGAGCTCCTCGCCGGTGTTGAACGAGGTGCCGGCCACGGCGCTCACTGGTGGACCTCTTCGTAGGCGTTGACCAGACGGGCGTACTCCTCGTTGCGGGCCAGCAGCTCGGCGTGGGTGCCGCGGTCGACGACCCGGCCCCGGTCGAGGTGGATCACCTCGTCGGCCAGCGCGATCGTGGCCTTGCGGTAGGCGACGACGACCAGCGTGGCGTCCTGGGCCCCCTCGCGCAGGGTGGCGAGGATCCGGGCCTCGACCTCGGGGTCGACCGCCGAGGTGGCGTCGTCGAGGATCAACAGCCGCGGCCGGCGGACGAGGGCGCGGGCGAGCGAGATGCGCTGCCGCTGCCCGCCGGACAGCGAGGTGCCGCGCTCCCCCAGCTGGGTGTTCAACCCGTCGGACAGGGCCGCCACGAAGCCGTCGGCCTGCGCGGCCCGCAGCGCGGCCCAGACCTCCTCGTCGGAGAAGTCACCACCGAGCGTGACGTTGCCGCGCACCGTGTCGTCGAAGAGGAACGCCGTCTGCGGCACGACGGCCAACGACTGCGCGAGCGCACCCCGTTCGAGGTCGCGCAGCTCGACCCCGTCGACCGCGATCGTGCCGGCGTCGGGGTCGATCATCCGGGTCAGCAGGTTGGTCAGCGTGCTCTTGCCGCTGGCGGTCGGCCCGACCAGCGCCACCGTGCGGCCAGGCTGCACGTCGAAGGTCATGTCGGTGAGGAGCGGGGTCTCCGGCTCGTAGGCGTAGGCGACGTGCCTCAGCTCGAGCAGCGCTCCACCGGAGGCGGCCGGCAGCCGGCGACCGCCGTACGCCATCTGGCCGGTGGCCGCGAGGACGGTGTCGACCCGGTCGTAGCCGACGACACTGCGCGGGAACTCCCCCAGCAGCCAGCCGATCGAGCGGATCGGGAAGGTGACGATGGTGAGCAGGTAGGCGACCGTGACGACGTCGCCGGCGTCGGAGTGGCCGTTGACGACCCGGGAGACGCCGAGCGCGAGGACGACGAGGACGCCGACGTTGGGCAGCGACGCCAGCGTCGGGTCGAAGGCTGCCCGTAGCCGGCCGGCCCGGACGTTCACGTCGCGCAGCTCGTGCGCCTTGGCCCGGAACCGGTCGGTCTCCTCGGTCTCGCGGCCGAGCGTCTTGACCACGAGCGCGCCGTCGAACGACTCGTGCGCGATCTCGCTGATCTCCGCGCGCAGGCCCTGGGCCCGGGTCCACAACGGGGAGGACAGCCGCTGGTAGACGACGTTCGCCACGAGGACGGCCGGGAAGACCAGGAGCCCGACGACGGCCAGGACCAGGTCGGCGAGGAACATCTGGGCGACCGCGATCGCCATCATCACGACGGTGCCGACCGCCATCGGCAGCGGGGCGATCGGCGCCCACGCGGCCTCGACGTCGGAGTAGGCGTTGGAGAGCAGCTGACCCGTCGGGTGGCGCTGGTGCCACTCCATCGGCAGGTCGAGGTACTGGCGGGTGACGGCCCGCCGGGAGTGCGCCTGCATGCGGTACTGCATGATCCCGGCGCCGAGCCGACGCGCCACGATGCCGACCGCCCGGAGGAGGGCCACCCCGACGAAGAGGGCGAGCACGGCCCAGAGCAGGCCGGAGCGGACCTCGCCGGTGCGGAACGCCGGGAGGATCACGTGGTCGGTCGCCCAACCCAGCACCCACGCGTCGGCGACGGTCAGCGCGCCGAAGATCAGGCTGCCGATGCTGGAGAGGACGAAGATGCCCGGCTCGCGCCGGATGGCGACGCCGAGGACGTTGAACCCTTCGCGAGTCGTCGAAGCCTTGGTTGCTCCGAGGTCGTCCACCTGCGCAGGGTATTACCTGACAGGGGCGGGTCCGAATCCGCCGTCGCCGGCCGGGGCGGGCTGCGGTCGCAGCCGTGCCGCCGGTGACCGTGACGGGTCAGCGGACGGGGTGGCCAGCGGCGGAGAGCGCCGCCTTGGCCTCGGCGATGGTGAGGGTGCCGAAGTGGAAGACGGTCGCCGCGAGGACGGCGTCGGCGCCCGCGTCGATTGCCGGCGGGAAGTGCTCGGCCGCGCCGGCGCCACCGCTCGCGATGACGGGGACGCTCACCTCGCGGCGTACGGCGGAGATCAGCTCGAGGTCGAAGCCGTCCGTGGTTCCGTCGGCATCCATGGCGTTCAGCAGGATCTCACCGACGCCGAGCTCGGCAGCCTGCCGGACCCAGGCCAGTGCGTCGAGCCCGGCGGTCTTGCGGCCGCCGTGGGTCGTGACCTCGAACCCGGAATCGGTCCCTTCCGGGGCGCGTCGCGCGTCCAGGGACAGGACGAGGACCTGGTTGCCGAACCGGTCGGCGATCTCGGCGATCAGCTCGGGCCGGTGGATGGCCGCGGTGTTGACCGCGACCTTGTCGGCGCCAGCCCGAAGCAGGCGGTCGACGTCCTCGACACTGCTGACCCCTCCGCCGACGGTGAGCGGGATGAAGACCTCCTCGGCGCACCGGGACACGATCTCCAGCGTGGTGGCACGGCCCTCGTGGGCGGCCGAGATGTCGAGGAAGGTGAGCTCGTCGGCACCGGCCGCGTCGTACGCGCGGGCCAGCTCGACCGGGTCGCCGGCGTCCCGGAGGTCGACGAAGTTGACGCCCTTGACGACTCGCCCTGCGTCGACGTCGAGGCAGGGGATGACGCGGACCGCGAGCGTCATGACGTGCCCCTGGTGAGAGCCAGGGCCTCCTCGAGCGAGAACCGGCCCTCGTACAGCGCGGTCCCGGCGATGGCGCCCTCGACGCCGTCGGGCACCAGGCCCATGAGCGCCCGGATGTCGTCGATCGTGGTGACTCCGCCCGAGGCGATCACCGGTGCCGGCGTGGCGGCGCAGACGTCGCGGAGCAGGTCGAGGTTGGGGCCCTGGAGCATTCCGTCCTTGTTGACGTCGGTGACGACGTACCGCGCGCAGCCCTCGGAGTCCAGGCGCGCCAGCACCTCGTACAGGTCCCCGCCCTCGCGGGTCCAACCCCGGGCGGCCAGCGTCCGGCCGCGTACGTCGAGCCCGATCGCGATCCGGTCGCCGTGCCCGCCGATCACGCGGGCGCACCACTCGGGTTGCTCGAGCGCGGCCGTCCCGATGTTGACGCGGCGACAGCCGGTAGCCAGGGCGGCGGCCAGCGAGTCGTCGTCGCGGATGCCGCCGCTCATCTCGACGTCGAGATCGAGCCGGCCGACGATCTCGGCGAGCAGGTCGCGGTTGTGGCCGCGGCCGAACGCAGCATCGAGGTCGACCAGATGGATCCACTCCGCGCCGGCGTCCTGCCAGCGCAGTGCCGCCTCGACCGGGTCGCCGAACCGCTTCTCCGAGCCGGCGACCCCCTGGACCAGCTGCACCGCCTGGCCACCGGCGATGTCGACGGCAGGCAGCAGCTGGAGGTGGTCGGCCATGGCGGAAGCCTAGGAGAGGGCTCCGTGGCGGGCCGTTCGGTGTCCGTCAGGAGTCGCCGCGGAAGAGCATGGTGTAGAGCACCGGGGCGGCCAGGATGCTCACGAGGACGCCGCCGAACCGAGCGCCCCAGTCGTCGCGCACGATCCAGAGGACCACGTTGAGGACGACGAGGATCCCCACCGTGGCGCCGAGGTTGATCCGGCGCCTGCGCGCCAGGATCCCCGGCGCGTACCGAGGGCGCGGCAGCCAGCCGGTGAGCGCCTGCTTGCGAGCCGCGGATCGTTGACGCCGCTCCTGCGCGCGAGCGCGGGCGGCCGCCTTGATGGCTGCCTCCCGCTCGCGTTCCGCCCGCCGCTGGGCGCGTTCTTTGCTCATCGCAGGGTCCCGACCCAGTTCCTCAGCAGGGCAGCGCCGGCATCACCGGACTTCTCGGGGTGGAACTGCGTCGCGCAGAGCGGGCCGTTCTCGACCGCGGAGACGAACCGGTCCTGCTCGTGGGTGGTCCAGGTGACCAGCGGCGCCTTGGTACGACCGTCGGTCGTGAGCTGCCACTCGCGGGCGGCGTAGGAGTGGACGAAGTAGAACCGCTCCCCCTCGACGCCGGCGAACAGCTCACTGCCGGACGGCACCTCGACGGTGTTCCAGCCCATGTGCGGCACCACGTCGGCCTCGAGCCGGGTGACCGCACCGGGCCACTCGGCGCAACCCTCGGTGCGCACCCCGTGCTCGACGCCCTCGTCGAACAGCACCTGCATGCCGACGCAGATGCCGAGCACGGGCCGTCCGCCCGCGAGCCGTCGCCCGATCAGCCGGTCGCCCTTGAGCGCACGCAGTCCGGTCATGCACGCGGCGTACGCCCCGACCCCGGGGACGACGAGACCGTCGGCGTCCAGGCAGGTGTCGAAGTCACCCGTCAGCTCGACCTCGGCCCCGGCACGCTCGACCGCCCGGACGACGGAGCGGAGGTTGCCCGAGCCGTAGTCGAGGACGGCAACCCTCAAAGCGCGCCCTTGGTCGAGGGGATGCCGGTCTCGCGCGGGTCGATCGCGACGGCGTCGCGCAGGGCGCGGGCCACGGCCTTGAACTGCGTCTCGACCAGGTGGTGGGGGTCGCGGCCGGACAGCACCCGGACGTGCAGGGCGATCTGGGCGTGGTGCGCGAGCGTCTCGAAGACGTGCCGGGTCAGCGAGCCGGCGTACGCCGCGCCAGTGCCACCGATCTGGACGTACGCCATGTCGTCGGGCTCGCCGACGTGCACGCAGTAGGGGCGCCCGGACACGTCGACGACGGCCTGGACGAGCGCCTCGTCGAGGGGCACGGTGGCGTCGCCGAAGCGGCGGATCCCGACCTTGTCGCCCAGGGCCTCCCGGAGCGCCTGTCCGAGCACGATCGCGGTGTCCTCGACCGTGTGGTGCGCGTCGATGTGCGTGTCGCCCTCGGTCCGGACCGTGAGGTCGATCAACGAGTGCCTGGCGAACGCGGTGAGCATGTGGTCGTAGAAGCCGACGCCGGTGGAGACGTCGTGGCGTCCACTGCCGTCGAGGTCGAGCTCGACGTGCACCTTCGACTCACTGGTCGCGCGGTCGAGACTGGCTCGCCTGGGGTTGGGCGGCGTGCTCATGGCTGTGCTCCTGTCACGTCGGTGAGGGCCTGGCGGAATCGTCCCATCTCCTCGGGTGTCCCGACGGAGACCCGCAGCCATCCGGGGGGTCCGACCTCCCGGACGAGCACGCCGCGGTCCAGCAGACCCTGCCAGACGGCGTGCCGGTCCTCGAAGACGCCGAACAGCGCGAAGTTCGCGTCGGAGTCCGCCACGGTGTGCCCCTGCGCCCGCAGCCAGTCGACGGTGGCGTCGCGCTCGGCCCGCAGGTCGTCCACGCGGGCCAGCAGCTCGTCGGCGTGGGCGAGCGCGGCCAGTGCGGTCGCCTGCGTGACGGCGGACAGGTGGTAGGGCAGCCGGACGACGCGCAGGGCGTCGCAGATCGCCGGGTCGGCCGCCAGGTAGCCGAGCCGGGCGCCGGCCAGCGCGAAGGCCTTGCTCATGGTGCGAGTGACCACCAGGTTGCGGTGCTCGGCCAGCAGCTCCAGGGCGCTCGGCGTGCCGGCCCGGCGGAACTCGGCGTACGCCTCGTCCACCACGACCAGGCCGTCCGGCAGCGCCGCGCACAGCTCCTCGACGAGCGGGTGCGGCAGGGCCGTGCCGGTCGGGTTGTTGGGGCTGGGCAGGAGGACGACGCTCGGCCGGTGCTCCTCGACCACCTCGCGGACGTGGGCCGCCTCGAGCGTGAAGTCCTCGGCCCGGTGTCCTTCGACCCAGAGGGTGTGGGTGCCGCGGGCGTACTCCGGGTACATCGAGTACGTCGGCGCGAAGCTCACCGCCGTGCGACCGGGGCCGCCGAAGGCCTGGAGCAGGTGCAGCATCACCTCGTTCGAGCCGTTGCCGGCCCACACCATGTCGGGGGTGACCCCGGCACCGAGGTACCCGGCCAGACCGGTCCGGAGGGCGGTGAACTCCCGGTCGGGATAGCGGTTCAGGTCGGCCGCGACCCGGCCGACGTACGACGCGATCGACGCGGCGCACTCCGGGCCCGGGCCGTAGGGGTTCTCGTTGACGTTGAGCTGCACCGGGACGTCGAGCTGAGGGGCGCCGTACGCCGCGATGCCGCGCAGCTCCGCCCGGACCGGGGGCCAGGCCTCGGGCTCAGCCATCGCGGGAGTCATCGACGAGCCGCACGCTGACGGCTTGCCCGTGGGCGGGGAGGTCCTCCGCCTCGGCGAGCGTGACCACGTGGCCGGCCACCTCCGCCAGTGCCTCGGGCGTGTAGTCGACGACGTGGACGGCGCGCAGGAAGGACCTCACCGAGAGCCCGCTGGAGTGGCACGCGCACCCCGCGGTCGGCAGCACGTGGTTGGAGCCCGCGCAGTAGTCGCCGAGGCTCACCGGGGCGTGCGCGCCGACGAAGATCGCCCCGGCGTTGCGGACCCGGGCCGCGACGGCCGAGGCGTCCCGGGTGTGGATCTCCAGGTGCTCGGCGGCGTAGGCGTTGACGACCGCGAGCCCCTGCTCCAGGTCGTCGACCAGCACGATCGCTGACTGCTCGCCGCCGAGAGCGGCCTGGATGCGGCCGGTGTGCTTGGTGGCGAAGACCTGCTTGTCGAGCTCGGCGGCGACCTCGTCGGCCAACGTGTCCGAGGCGGTGACGAGTACCGCGGCGGCCATCGGGTCGTGCTCGGCCTGGCTGATCAGGTCGGCGGCGACGTAGGCCGGCACGGCGGTGTCGTCGGCGAGGATGGCGATCTCGGTGGGACCGGCCTCGGAGTCGATGCCGACCACGCTGCTCACCAGGCGCTTGGCGGCGACCACGTAGATGTTGCCCGGTCCGGTGACCAGGTCGACGGGCGCGCAGGGGCCGGCGCCGTAGGCGAACATCGCGATGGCCTGCGAGCCGCCGACGGCGTACACCTCCTCGACGCCGAGGAGGGCGCACGCGGCGAGGATCGTCGGCTCGGGCAGGCCCTCGGAGTTCTTCTGCGGAGGGCTCGCCAGCGCGATCTCCTCGACGCCGGCGACCTGAGCCGGGACCACGTTCATGACGACGCTGGACACCAGCGGCGCGAGCCCCCCGGGGACGTACAGCCCGACCCGGGACACCGGGATGAGCCGGTGCGTGACCGTGGCGCCCGGCGCGACGGTGGTGGTGACGTCCTGCTCGAGCTCGGCCTCGCAGGTGCGCCGCAGCCGCGCGATCGACTCCTCCAGGCCGGCCCGCACGGCAGGGTCGAGCTGCTCGAGGGCGAGCCGCATGGCCTCGGCCGAGACCCGGATCTCGTCCTGGACGACTCCGTCGAAGCGTTCGGTGAGCTCCACGATCGCCTCGACACCGCGCGTCCGCACGGAATCCAGGTAGGGGCGCACCTGATGGGTGGCCGCCTCGACGTCGAACTCCGCGCGCGGGACGACCGCGCGGTAGTCCACGGGCGCAGACGATGCTGCGCCCCGGAGGTCGATACGGCGGATCATGTCCCGATTCTAGGAGGGGTGGGCGCCACCACCTGTCGAGACGTCCTCCCGTGGACCGGGCCGGGTAGGTTCCACACGTGCCTGACTCGTTGCCGATGTTCCCGCTGAACACCGTGGTGTTCCCCGGGCTCAACGTTCCGCTGCACGTGTTCGAGGAGCGCTACGTCGCGCTGATCCGCGACCTGCTCGACCGCCCGGAGGGCGCCCGGGTCTTCGGCTCGGTGGCCATCCGCGAGGGCTACGAGGTCGGTGACCACGGGGCGCAGTCCCTCTACCGCGTGGGCTGTCGCCTGCTGCTGACCGACGTCGAGGAGCGCGGGGACGGCACGTACGACGTCCTCGGCATCGGCATCGACCGGTTCGCGCTCGACGGGCTCGACGGTGGCGGGGACTTCCCGGTCGGCCGGGTCGAGGCCCGGCCCGAGGAGCAGCTGGAGGTGACCTCCGACGTGCTCGAGGACGCCCGGGCGGTCGTCGCCGCCTACCGCGCGGCGGTCGGGGCGTTCGGACATGACCCCTTCGACGACGAGCTGCCTCGGGACGCGGCGATGCTGTCGTGGACGCTGGCCGCCAGCGCGCCGCTGCCGATGCCGGACCGGCAGGAGCTGCTGGAGACCGACGCGGTCGGCGACCGGCTCACGCGCCTCACCGAGATGCTCCGGTTCGAGCTGCGAGCGATCAACGTGATCCCGTCGCTGCCCGCCACCGGAGTGCCCCGCACGTCCTGGTCGCCCAACTAGGAGCAGGGACGACCTCGGCCCCGTCCCGGAGGACGAGGCCGAGGGTGGGTCAGCGGGTGGTCACTCGGTGGTCAGACGCATCAGGAAGTGCGAGGTGTCGCCGTCCACCCACGAGCTCAGGCCGAGCCCCTTGAGCGGGTCGAGGTTCGCCTTCGCCTCGGTGTCGCCCTGCGCCAGGTTGCTGAGCCAGTTGCCGGCGTCGAAGTTCACGAACAGCGCGACGCTCGACTTGTCGGCCTCGGGAATGAGGTCCTTGAACTCCTCGGAGTCCCCGAGGCTGCCGTCCTGGAGCAGGCGAGAGCGGTAGTCCGGGTTCGGGCCGATCGCGACGAAGTCACCGTTCGCGTCGTGGCCCAGGACGGTCCCGGCCGTCGGGTCCTTCGCGGCGACCTTGTCGAGCACGCTCCCGATCGCGTCGGAGTCGCCGTGCACCTTCATGCCGACCGGCACGTCGCTGCCGTCGGAGGAGTTCACGAAGTCCTGCGCGCTGAAGTCGCTGCTCAGCGCCAGGGTTGCGGAGTCGCCGAGCAGGGTCTGCAGGTCGTCGGGCAGCGTGAGGCCGGTCTCCTGCTCGACCTGCGAGACCATCTCGTCGCTGGACATCCCCGACATGCCGGAGAGCTGGTCCAGCATCTTCTGCACCCAGCCGTCGCCGAGCGAGAAGCCGACAGCGGCAGCGGTGTCGTCCGGCAGGCCGGTCATCGCCGAGAGGCCGCCGTCGCCGAGCATGGCCGCCGTCTGGTCGTTGGTGCCGCCGGCCGCCGCGACCTCGAGGGCACCGCCGTTGAACCGCACGGTCATGGCCATTCCCGGGAAGTCCTTGAGCTGGTCCACCATCTCGTCGGGCAGGCCCATACCGGCCGGGGGGTTGTCGTTCCCCAGGTTGCCCCCCATGGAGTCGTCGCCGGTCATGGAGCCGAAGCCCGAGGCCATGCCGGAGAACTGCTGGGCCATCTGGGCGAGGTACTGACCTGCTTCGGGGGCGGCGTACATGTTGACGACGCCGGCGTCGCCGACCTCACCGGTCCACTTCTGGTAGTCGCTGTCGTCGGCGAGGGTGCCGTCACCGGTCCCGTCCACGACCTTCTGCGCGATGTCCTCGGTCTCCGCGACCACGGCCCATCCGCCGTCGACCACGTAGCCGCTGGAGCCCTGGCCGCCGGCGCAGGACTGGATCTGCTTGAGACCGGCCTCGGCCTTGGAGTCGTCCTTGACCTGGATGACGGCCACGGGTGTGGGGTTCGGTTCGCCGAGGTCGACCGCTGCGACGGCGAACCGGTCGCCGAGCCACGGCTCGACGTCGTCGGGGTAGCTGAGGTCGGGGCAGAACCCGTCGCTCTGCATCGAGTCGAAGCCCTTCTTCTTCAGGTCGTCGTCGGCGTTGAGCCCGACCTGGTCACGGAAGGCCGGGAAGCGGCGCAGCATCTTGAAGGCCTCGATCTTCTGGCCGCCGCTCGGGTCGAGGTCGACCGCGGCGTACCCGATCGTGCTCGAGGGGAGCGCTTCGGCGGGCTGCGGTCCCTGGCCGAAGAAGCTGGTGGCCGCCCAGACTCCGCCACCGACCAGCGCCGCGAGGCCGATGACGCCTCCGGCGACGAGGCCCTTGCGGCGATGGCCGCGCTCACGCGGCGGAGGCGGTGGGCTGGTCATGGGTTGACCGCCGCCCTGCTCGAGGTACTCGGGCTGGCCGTCGGTCGGCGTCTGGTCGGACACGGTGAACTCCCCCTGGTAGAGATGCTGCGGCTGCGGCGGCAATCCTCTCAGGAACCGGCGGGATTCGCAGTCATCGGGCGACGGCGAGCCGGGAAGCACAGGAACACCAGCGCCGGTCCGAGCACGGCGGCGCCCGGGAACGCCACCCGGTAGCTGTCACCGGAGGTGCGCAGGGTGCCACCCACCGGGGTCAGGTCCTTGGCGTCCTTGGCCCGCTCGAGCGGGTCCGGTGGCGCGAGATGCATCCCCACGGTGTGCATGAGCCAGGCGGCGAGTGCCCCGCCGGTGAGGACGGCCAGCACGGTGACGATCTCGGACGCCGTGAAGAGCCAGGCGCAGAGCAGGCCGAGGACCAGGCCGGCGATCGCGGCGATCACCACGAAGCTGCCGGTGGCGTCGAAGACGTGCTCGGTGCCGGTGCCGTCGGGATACCACTTGCCCTGGTAGGCGACGCCGCTGGGCGGGGTCGACCGGTGCTCCCAGAACCACCCGCAGGCCGCGCCACTCGCCGCGAAGATCGCCAGGACGACGGCCCCCTCGACGAACGGGCGCAGCCAGCGCCGGTCCCGACGGACGGCGGGGTCCGCGGCGGCGAACGTGCTCTGGTCGGTCATCGTGAGGCGATCATGCCCGATCCCGCAAGCAGGGCTCACGAAGGGTCGAGGCACCCCGGACCGAGCAGGGCCTTGAGGTCGGCGAACAGCGCCGGCGACGGAGTCACGCGCAGGTTGTCGTCGAGCTTCATCACGGTCGTCGCGTTGCGCGCGCGCAGCTTGAGCTGCACCTCGGTCACGCCCGGGTGGGTGCGGAGCACGTCGCGCAGGGAGTCGACGACCGGCTGGGTGCACCGGGTGAGCGGGAGACCCAGCACGACCGGGCCGCTGGGGCCGTCGTTCAGGTCGGGGAGGGTGATCTCCTGCGCCCGCAGCTCCGGGGTCTCCTTGTCGCGCGACAGCGTGCCGCGGACCCGGACGATCACGTCGGTGTTGAGGTGCGGCGAGACGAGCTGGTAGACGTTCGGGAACGCCATCACCTCGATCGAGCCGTCCAGATCCTCCAGCGTGAGGGTCGCCCAGGTGTCGCCCCGCTTGGTGATCCGGCGCTGCACGGAGGTGATGAGCCCGCTGACCGTCAGCTGCGAGCCGTGCTGCCGCTCCTCGTCGAGCATCAGCTGGCCGATGGTGCAGTCGGTGCCCTGGGACAGCACGTGCTCGAGACCGGTGAGCGGGTGGTCGGAGACGTAGAGCCCGAGCATCTCCCGCTCGTGGCCGAGCAGCGTGATCTTGTCCCACTCGTCGAGGTCCGGGATCGACACCGTGATGCCGAACCCGCTGTCGGTGTCCTCGAGTCCGCCGAACAGCGAGTCCTGGCCGATCGCCTCGTTGCGCTTGAGGTCGACGTACTGGTCCACGGCGGACTCGTGCACCGCCACCAGGGCGCGGCGGTGGTGCTTCATGTCGTCGAAGGCCCCGGCCTTCACCAGGGACTCGATGACCCGCTTGTTGCAGACCAGCGCGGGGACCTTGGACATGAAGTCGTTGAAGTCCGCGAACCGCCCTTGCTCCTCCCGGGCCGCGACGATGCCCGAGACGACGTTGTGCCCGACGTTGCGGATCGCGGTGAGGCCGAAGCGGATGTCGCGGCCCACCGGGGTGAAGTTGCTGGCCGACTCGTTGACGTCGGGCGGCAGCACCTGGATCTTCATCCGACGGCACTCGTTGAGGTAGATCGCCATCTTGTCCTTGTCGTCCTTCACCGACGTCAGGAGCGCGGCCATGTACTCCGCCGGGTAGTTCGCCTTGAGGTAGGCGGTCCAGTACGTGATGACGCCGTACGCCGCGGAGTGCGACTTGTTGAAGGCGTAGTCGGAGAACGGGAGCAGGATGCCCCAGAGCGTCTCGATGGCGTCGCGGGGGAAGCCGCGCTCGAGCATGCCGGCGACGAAGCCGTCCTTCTCCTTGGCCAGCTTCGCGGCGTCCTTCTTGCCCATCGCGCGGCGCAGGTTGTCAGCGGCACCCAGGGTGAAGCCGGCGAGCTGCTGGGCGATCGCCATGACCTGCTCCTGGTAGACGATCAGGCCGTAGGTCTCCCCCAGGACCGGCTCGAGCGCCTCGGCCAAGGCCGGGTGGATCGGGTCGATCGGCTCCCGGCCGTTCTTGCGGTGGGCGTACTTGGTGTGGGAGTCCGCGCCCATGGGGCCGGGGCGGTAGAGCGCGCTCACCGCGGTGATGTCGGCGAACGTGTCGGGCTGCAGGGAGCGCAGCAGCGCCCGCATGCCGCCGCCGTCGAGCTGGAAGACGCCGAGGGTGTCACCGCGGCCCATCAGCTCGTAGGTCGCCCGGTCGTCGAACGCCAGCTCCTCCAGCACGACCGTCTCGCCCCGGTTGGCCTGGATGTTCTCCAGGGCGTCATCGAGGATGCGCAGGTTGCCCAGGCCCAGGAAGTCCATCTTGACCAGGCCGAGGGCCTCACACATGGGGTAGTCGAACTGCGTGATCACCGCGCCGTCCTGGGGGCGCGCCATGATCGGGACCACGTCGATGAGCGGGGCGTTGGACATGATCACGCCGGCCGCGTGCACGCCCCAGTTGCGGATCTGGCCCTCGAGGCCGACTGCGGTCTCGTAGATCGTCCGGACGTCTGCCTCGTTCTCGTAGAGGGAGCGGAACTCGCCGGCCTCGCCGTAGCGGGGATGGGTCTTGTCGAAGACCTCCTTGAGCTTGATCCCCTTGCCCATCACGTCGGCCGGGAGCGCCTTGGTGATGCGGTCGCCGATCGCGAAGCCGTGGTCGAGCACGCGGGCAGCGTCCTTGATCGCCGCCTTCGCCTTGAGCCGGCCGAACGTAGCGATCTGCGCGACCCGGTCCGAGCCGTACTTCTCGGTGACGTAGGCGATCACCTCGCCCCGGCGGTGGTCGTCGAAGTCGATGTCGAAGTCCGGCATCGACGGGCGCTCGGGGTTGAGGAAGCGCTCGAAGAACAACCCGTGCTCCAGCGGGCACAGGTCGGTGATCCGCAACGCGTACGCCGCGATGGAGCCGGCGCCCGAGCCACGGCCGGGGCCGACCCGGATGCCGTTGCGCTTGGACCAGCCGATGAAGTCGGCGACCACGAGGTAGTAGCCGCAGTACCCTTTCTGGGAGATGACCGCGAGCTCCATCTCGACGCGGTCCCGGACCTGCTGGGTCAGCCGCTCACCGGGGTAGCGGTCCTCGATGCCGCGCCAGACCTCCTTGGCGAACCAGCTCTCCTCGGTCTCGCCGGCCGGGATCTCGGCCCGCGCCATGTAGCCGCCGGTCGACTCGACGAACTCCACCTCGCAGCGCTCCGCGATCGCGAGGGTGTTGTCGCAGGCCTCGGGGAAGTCGGCCCACAGCTCGCGCATCTCGGCGGCGGACTTGATGTAGTAGCCGCCGCCGTCGAACTTGAGCCGGTTGGGGTCCGAGAGGCGCTTGCCCGAGGCGACACAGATGAGGGCGTCCTGGGCGGGGGCGTCCTCGGGGTTGCTGTAGTGGGTGTCGTTGGTGATGACCGCGGGCAGGTCGAGGGTCTTGGCGATGCGGAGGAGGTCCTCGCGGGTGGCGCGCTCGGCGGGGATGCCGTGGTCCATCAGCTCGAGGAAGAAGTTGCCCTTGCCGAAGATGTCCTGGAAGTCGGCGGCGGCCTTGAGCGCCTCGTCGTACTGGCCCAGGCGCAACCGGGTCTGGATCTCGCCCGAGAGGCAGCCGGTGCTGGCGATCAGGCCCTGCGCGTGCTCCTGCAACAGCTCTCGGTCCATGCGGGGCTTGTAGTAGTACCCCTCCAGGCTGGCCCGGCTGGCGAGCCGGAACAGGTTGTGCATGCCCGCAGTGCTCTCGGCCCACATCGTCATGTGGGTGTACGCGCCGCCGCCCGCGACGTCGTTGCCCCCCTCCTCGGCGAGGTCGCCCTTGCCCCAGCGCACTCGCTTGCGCTCGCTGCGGTGGGTGCCAGGCGTGAGGTACGCCTCGATGCCGATGATCGGCTTCACGCCGTGCTGCTTGGCCTTGGAGTAGAAGTCGAAGGCCCCGTGCAGGTTGCCGTGGTCGGTCATCGCCACCGACGTCATGCCGAGGCCGGCCACCCGCTCGAACAGCCCGTCGAGCAACGACGCACCGTCGAGCATGGAGTACTCGGTGTGCACGTGCAGGTGCGCGAACGAGGCGTCGGACATCGGTCGGCGGGTCTCCCCTCGGGGTCAGACGGGTACGTGACAACCGCGGAGCCGAGGGCGTCCGGGGTGATGCTCGGGGAAGGGGTCCAGCCTACGGCAGCGGTCCGGCGATCATGGCAGGACGCACCGACACGTCGCGGTCCCGGGGCCCCGGCCCGTACGCCGCTCCCTCACTCCTGCGGGACCTGCTCCGGGAGGCCGCCGGGTCGACGCTCGAGCAGCCCGCGACTGGCCATGGGTCACTGCACGTCCCCGCGCCGCGAGTTCCTCATCCGGATGGCCGAGAAGTCGAGGCCGCGCGCCCGACCGGCGCCGAGGAAGGCATGCAGGTCCTCGACCACGCGCAGCTCGATCCCGTGCTCCCGGTGGGCTGCCGTGAGGTCGCCGACCGGCTCCGGGTCGCGCAGTGGCGTCACCTCGTGGGTGGCCACGAACGCGTGCGGTCGCTCCCCGATCGGCTCGAAGTCGGCCACAGCGAAGCTGTAGGCGTACAGGACCGACGTCGACATCGCCTCGAGCCATTCCGGCTCGATCGCGTGGACGCGGACCGACGTGCCCTCCCTGCTGTCGGGGTCGCCCCAGAAACACACTCGCGGGCACTGCCGCGGGAACCAGTAACAGGGACTGTTCAGCTCGTCGACCGCCCAGACGAAGGCCTCCGGCTGGCGTGCCGTCGCCGCCACGTGCGGCTCGAAGCGCTCGATGGCCGGGTCCTCGCTGAAGTGCAGCAGCTCGCCCGTCCGCGGCAGGGTCCGGCCGCTCGGGGTCCGGCCGGTCAGGTCCGCCACTCCATCCGGATGTCCGGCTCCTTCTCCTCGTTGCCCGAGCCGTCCGTGCGCTCGACCTCGACCAGGCCGCGCCGCTCGTAGAACCTGCGCGCGCCGAGGTTGCTGACGAAGACCCACAGCCCGTAACCCTGGGGGTGGGTCGCCTCGACGACGTCGAGCAGGAGGGCCCCTAGTCCCTGGCCGGTGAGGTCGGGCCGCACGTAGAGGCTGTCGAGCCAGGCCGGGGTGCAGGTGGCGAAGCCGAGGAGCTCGTGGTCGCGTACGGCCACCCACATCGTCACCTCGGGGTCGGCGATGCGGCGGACCACGTAGGCCCGGTCCTCGGCGTTGGTGTGCAGGGCCGGCGGCATCTGGGGCACGGCCTGGACCCGAGCCTCGGTGTAGAGGTCGGCGATCGCCAGGGCGTCGTCGGGGGTCGCCTGTCGGACGACGACGACCTCCAGGTCAGTCGAGGTCACGGACCACGTCCAGCGCGTGCTGCAGGTCCTCCGGGTAGGTCGACTCGTACTCGACGTGCTCACCGGTGTCGGGGTGCTCGAACCCCAGCCGGACCGCGTGCAGCCACTGCCGGCGCAACCCCAACCGGTCGGCCAGGCTCGGATCGGCGCCGTAGGTGATGTCTCCCACGCAGGGATGTCTCAGCGCCTGCATGTGGACCCTGATCTGGTGGGTGCGGCCGGTCTCGAGGTGGACCTCGAGCAGGCTGGCGAAACGATGGGCCTCGAGGGTCTCGTAGTGGGTCACGCTCTGCCGGCCGTCCGCCATCACGGCGAACTTGTAGTCGGCGCGGGGGTGTCGGCCGATGGGGGCGTCGACGGTGCCGGACAGCGGGTCGGGATGGCCCTGGACGAGCGCGTGGTAGGTCTTGTCGACGCTGCGGTCGCGGAAGGCGTTCTTGAGGACGGAGTAGGCGCGCTCCCCCTTGCAGATGACCATGACGCCCGAGGTCCCGACGTCGAGCCGTTGCACGATGCCCTGCCGTTCCGAGGCGCCCGACGTAGCGATCCGGAAACCCGCCTGGACCAGGTGCCCGACGACCGTCGGACCGGACCAGCCCGGGGAGGGGTGCACGGCGACGCCGACGGGCTTGTCGATCACGACGATGGACTCGTCGTCGTGGATGATCCTGATCCCCTCGACCAGCTCCGGGACCACGGCCAACGGGTCGGTCTCCACGGGGATCGTGACCTCGAGCATCGCCCCCGCGCCGACGCGGTCGCTCTTCGCGACCCCGGCGCCGTCCACGTGCACCAGCCCCCGGCCCACGAGGTCGGCCGCGCGGGTCCGGGAGAACCCGAACAGGCGCGCCAGCGCGGCGTCGACCCGCTCCCCCGCGAGTCCCTCCGGCACGAGCAGGACGCGCTGCTCACCCTCACTCATGGCCGGACTCCTGGCGCTCGGCCCGTGCGGGCTCGGTGGCGTCGTCGCGACCCGAGGGCCGACTGCCGTCGAGGCTGATGCCGCGGAAGGTCTGCAGGATGATCAGGCCGGCAGCGATGTTGATGCAGACGTCGGCCACGTTGAACACCGGCCAGTGCGGGACCATGAACATGTCGACCACGTGCCCCCGCATCGGTCCCGGAGGCCGGACGAGCCGGTCGGTCAGGTTCCCGGCGATGCCGCCGAGCAGCAGCCCGAGCGCCACGGCCCAGACCCGGTCGCCCACCCGCCGACCGACGTACAGCACGACCAGCAGGGCGACGACGGCGACACTGGCCAGCACCGGGGTGTACGCCGTCCCGGTGCTGAAGGCCGCCCCCGGGTTGCGGGTCAGGTGCAGCACGAACAGCCCGCCCAGGACGTGGACGTCCCGGTCGGCGAGGTGCTGGACCGAGAGGACCTTGACCAGGACGTCGAGCAGGTACACGACCAGGCCGACGGCGGCGAAGACTCGTCGGCTCAGCGACGTTCCTCGCGCTGCTTGCATGTCATGCACAGTGTCGCACGGGGGAACGCCATCAACCGAAGCTTGCCGATGGGGTTGCCGCACGACTCGCAGATGCCGTAGGTGCCGTCCTCGATCCGGGCCAGGGCGCGCTCGATCTGCAGCAGCTTCTCCCGCTCGTTGTTGACGACGGTGAGCTCGTGGTCGCGCTCGAAGCTCGTCGCGCCCATGTCGGCCTGGTCCTGCCCGGCGCCGTCGCCGGAGTCGCGCATGAGGCCGGCCAGCTCCTCCTCCTGGGCAGCAAGGAACGCCTGGACCTTGTCGCGCTCGGAGTGCAGCTCCTTGGTGACCTCGCGGATCTCGGCCTTGGTCCACGCCTCCTCGCCCTCCTTCACGACCAGGGCGACCGGCTTGGACGGCTTGGTCGCGGGCGCCTTCGCGGCGGCCCTCGTGGCTGTGGCGGGGGCCTTCTTGGCCGGAGCCTTCGTGGCCGGAGCCTTCGTGGCCGGAGCCTTCGTGGCCGGAGCCTTCTTGGCCGGAGCCTTCTTGGCCGGAGCCGCCTTCGTGGCCGGGGCCTTCTTGGCGGCAGCCTTCTTGGCCGGAGCCTTCTTGGCTGGAGCCTTCTTGGCTGGAGCCTTCTTGGCCGGAGCCTTCTTGGCCGGAGCCGCCTTCGCAGGCGCCTTCTTCGCAGCGGCCTTGGTCGCGCTCGTGGTCGCCGTCTTCTTGGCGGCGGTCTTCTTGGCCGCGGTCTTCGCCGGAGCCGCCTTCGTGGCCGGGGCCTTCTTGGCCGGGGCCTTCTTGGCCGGGGCCTTCTTGGCCGGGGCGGACTTCACTGCCGCCTTCTTCGCGGCTGCCTTCGCGGTCGCGGACGGAGCCTTCTTCTCGGTCGAGCGCTTGCTCATCGCCTTGCGAGCGGCCGAGACGGCCGAGCCGGCGAGCTTCCGGGGGGTGTTGCGAGCCATGCGGGCCTCCTGTGCCCTCGACCCAGGGCTCCACCGCCACCGGGATCGGCGGAAATGTAGCCCGCCCCCCGAAGCGACTCAAACCCGCCACGCCTGTCGCGGACGCCCCAGTGTCGTGGAACCGCTGAAATGCACCGAACGCCCACCCCGAAGGGTGAGCGTTCGCTGACGAATCGAGAACCGCGGGCGATCAGCTCTGGTCGTCGCCCAGGATCGACCGGAGACGCTTGGGCTCACCCGACTGCTGCGCCGGCTCGGAGGGGCCCGAGCCGCCTTCGAGCGACTGCAGCTGCTGGGTGAAGTACGCCTTGAGCCGCGAGCGGTACTCCCGCTCGAACGAGCGGAGGTTCTGGACCTCGCCGTTGAGCTTGTCCCGCTCCCGCTCCAGGTCGCCGAACAGCTGGGTCCGGCGCTCGGAGGTCTCGCCGTCGAGCATCTGCGCACGCGAACGGGCGTCGGCCTCGATCTTCTCGGCCTTCTCCCGGGACTCGGCGTCGAGGCGCTCCGCCTTGGTGCGGGCCTCGCCGATGATCCGGTCGGCCTCGTTCTTGGCCTCGTCGACGAGCTCGTCGGCGTTGCGCGTGGCGATCTCGAGGAGTCGCGCCGCGGCGTTGGAGGCATCGGCGACGGTCTCGACCCGCAGCGTCTCGCGGGGGGTCGACTCGGCGGCCGACGCGACCGGCGCGGCCATCGTCGGCTCGGGCTCCGGCTCCGGCTCGGGCTCCGGCTCGGGCTCGGGCTCAGGAGTCGGGGCCGCGGCGACCGGCGCAGGCGTCGCGGACTGTCCGCCGCTCTGGGCAGCGGAGAGCTGCTGCCGCAGGTCGTCGTTCTCCTGGGTGAGGCGAGCGAGCTCGGCCTCCACCTCGTCGAGGAACTGATCGACCTCGCCCATGTCGTAGCCCTCACGCAGGCGCACAGGAGTGAACCTCTTGTTGCTCACGTCCTCAGGCGTCAGCGGCATGCCCTCACCCAATCCATTGTCGAGTCCGAAGATCTGTCGTGGGAACAATAGCGCCTGAGCCACAGCAGGTCAGGTCGGCCGCCGCCCCAGGCGTGTGCCCGTTCGTCAGGACAAGAGGAACGAGCGGTTCAGCTGCAGCAGCAGGTAGGTCAGGATCATCACGAGCAGGAAGCTGACGTCGAGCGCGATCGCCCCCAGCCGCAGCGGCGGGATGATCCGGCGCAGTGCCTTGATCGGCGGATCGGTGACGGAGTAGACGACCTCCAGCAGCACCAGCAGCGGCCCGGACGGGCTCCAGGATCGGGCGAACACCTGCACCCAGTCCACGACGAACCGGACCCAGAGGAGCACGAGGAAGAACCAGAGCAGGCCTTCGATGATCTGCCCGATGACGTGCACGCGCACACCCTAGCCGCGAGGGTGAAGACCCCTCGCGCCGCAGGGACTCAGCTCTGGTTGAAGAAGGCGCTCTCGGCGACCTGCTGCTTCGCCTGGGCGCCGACCGAGACGCCGGCCGGACTGAGCAGGAACACCTTGTTGGTGACCTTCTCGATGCTGCCGTGGGTGGCGAAGACGAGCCCGGCCGCGAAGTCGACGAGTCGCTTGGCGTCGGTGTCGGCCATGTCGGTGAGGTTCATGATCACCGGCGTGCCCTCGCGGAAGTTCTCGCCGACCGCGCGCGCCTCGTTGTAATTGCTGGGGGTGATGGTCGTGATCCGGCTGATCTCGCCGACCGCGGCCTGCACCGGCGCGACCGGACGCCGGCGCTGGGAGATGTCGGCCACGGGCGCAGGTCGGGCGGCCTGACGGGCGGCCGGCACGGCCGGGCCCGCGGAGGTCTCGTAGTCGGAGTAGTCCTCGTCGTACCGGCCGGTGTCCTCGAGCAGACCGAGGTACTCGCCGATCTTTCGCATCGCGCCGCTCATGGTCGATCCGTCCTCACCTGTGATCCGCCGGGAGGGGTGCTGCTGCGCCCGGCCGTGGCTGTGCACTCTGTGCTTGGGACACTACTTGTCCAGGGGCCTCGGACCGAGGATTGCGGAGCCGACACGCACGTGTGTCGCGCCGGCCCCGATCGCGGCTTCCAGGTCCCCCGACATGCCTGCGGACAGCCAGGTCGCGTCCGGGTGCTCGGCGACGAGCTCCGCCCGGATCGCGGCGAGCCTGGCGAACGCCTCGGCCGGGTCGGCCGCCAACGGCGCCACGGCCATCAGCCCCCGCAGCCGGAGGGCATCGCTCTCGGTCACCCGCGCCGCCAGCTCGGGCAGGCTCTCGGGCGCGACACCCGAGCGGTGGTCGGCTCCGGGCGGGTCGAGGCTCACCTGGAGGAGGACGTCGAGGTCCTGACCGCGGTCGTGGGCACCCCGCGCCAACCCGGCGACCAGCTTGGGCCGGTCGACGGAGTGGACCACGTCGGCGTACGACGCGACGGCTGCGGCCTTGTTGCTCTGCAGCCCGCCGATGAAGTGCCAGCGCAGGCCGAGGTCGCTCACCTCCGCGCACTTCGCCTCGGCCTCCTGGTGGCGGTTCTCCCCCACGTCGGTGACACCGAGCTCGGCCAGGAGGCGGACGTCGGAGGCCGGGAAGAACTTGGTGACGACGACCAGGCGGACCTCATCGGCCTCACGGCCTGCTGCCTGAGAGGCGTCCTCGATCCGTCGGCGTACGCCGGCCAGACCCTTGGCGAGCTCGTCGCGGCGATCCGTCACGGATGGCTCCAGATGACCCCGGCGAACCGGGTCGCGGCCGCCCCGTCGCGCCGGTAGGACGGCCAGGTCGGGTCCTCGCGCGTGCAGGCGCCGACCTCGCGGACGTCGGTGACGTCGGCGTCGCGCAGCTGGGCCCGGATGCCGGCGCCGAGGTCGAGGGCGGGGGTCCCCCAGGACGTGGTGGCGCGCGCCTCGGGCACGAGCGCCACGACCTCCTCCTGCATCTGTGCCGGGACCTCGTAGCAGGCGCCGCAGACGTGCGGGCCGATCCAGGCCGTGGTCGGCTCCGCACCGTGCGCCCGGAGGTCGGCCAAGGCGGCCGGGAGCACCCCGGCCGCGAGTCCGGGACGACCGGCATGGACCGCCGCCACCCAGCCGGTGCCCGGATCGGCCAGGAGCACCGGGACGCAGTCGGCGGCACGGGCGAGCAGAGCGAGGCCCTGCTGCCGCGTGAGCAGCGCGTCGCAGTCCGGCGTCCGCTCCGGCTGGCCGGAGACCAGCACGGTCTCGGCCCCGTGGACCTGGTGCATCAGCACCGGGACGGCCCCGGTCTCGGCCGACACCTCGCGAAGGGCGGCGTCGCGGACGTGGTCGTCCGCGCCGTCGCCGAGACTGAGCGCGAGATCGGTGAAGGCGACCTCGATCACGAGGTCGCCTTCGAGCCGATCACGATGACGCAGCAGGGTCACACCAGTCCGTTCACGATCACTTCAGGAAGTCGGGGACGTCCAGGTCATCATCGTCCTCGAACTGGACCGTCCGCGGCTTGGGGGCGCCCGTCGACCCAGCGCTGCTGCTCGCCGACCGCTGGGCGTCCGGCAGCGCGGAGTCCGGCGTGGTCGAGGTCGAGGCAGCCGAGCTGCTGTCGGTGGCCAGCGCCTTGACCGCCTCCCGGGTCTCGGTCTGCGTCTGCTTCGGCGTCACCTGCGGCCGCAGGGCGCTGCCCTCCTGGCGCCGCTTCGGCATGCCGCCGTCGAAGCCGGCGGCGATGACGGTCACGCGGACCTCGTCGCCGAGAGCGTCGTCGATGGTCGCCCCGAAGATGATGTTGGCCTCGTTGTGCGCGGACTGGCTCACCAGCGCCGCGGCCTCGTTGATCTCGAAGAGACCCAGGTCGGAGCCGCCGGCGATCGAGAGCAGGACGCCGTGGGCGCCCTCGATGCTGGCCTCGAGCAACGGGCTCGACACGGCCATCTCGGCCGCCTGGACCGCACGGTCCTCGCCGCGGGCCGAGCCGATGCCCATGAGGGCGGAGCCGGCGTTGGCCATGACCGACTTCACGTCGGCGAAGTCGAGGTTGATCAGGCCCGGGGTGGTGATGAGGTCGGTGATGCCGGAGACGCCCTGGAGCAGCACCTGGTCGGCCTGCTTGAAGGCGTCGAGCACCGAGACGTTGCGGTCGCTGATCGACAGCAGCCGGTCGTTGGGGATGACGATGAGGGTGTCGACCTCCTCGCGCAGGTTGGCGATGCCCTCCTCGGCGGCGTTCGCGCGGCGGCGACCCTCGAAGGCGAACGGGCGGGTCACCACACCGATGGTCAGCGCGCCGAGCGACCGGGCGATGCGGGCGACGACCGGGGCGCCACCGGTGCCGGTGCCACCACCTTCACCTGCGGTCACGAAGACCATGTCGGCGCCCTTGATCACCTCCTCGATCTCCTCGGCGTGGTCCTCGGCCGCCTGGGTCCCCACCTCGGGGTTGGCGCCGGCGCCGAGACCGCGCGTCAGCTCGCGGCCGATGTCCAGCTTGACGTCCGCGTCGCTCATGAGGAGCGCCTGCGCGTCGGTGTTGATGGCGATGAACTCGACGCCCTTGAGACCGACCTCGATCATCCGGTTGACGGCATTGACTCCGCCGCCCCCGATCCCGACGACCTTGATGATCGCCAGGTAGTTCTGCGCTGCTCCCATGACTGCGCCCTTCCCCTGTGTCTGGATGCTGTGGATGTGTGACCTGCTGCTGCTGGATGTCCGTGCTGCCCGCGGTCGCGAACCGTAACTCTCAACCTGAGGGTTATAGTTATGTCAACCTCGCGATGTCGAAGACAGTAGGGAGCGCCGCGACCGAAACGCCGGCAGACACGCGGGAGGTCGAGGCAGATTTCGCCGCTACTGCTTGACGGTGGGCTGGCCGGGCGCGCTCACGTCGTACACGCTGCCTGGCTGGCGCAGGAGCGGGCCGATCACCTCGGCCTTGAGCGCGGACTGGTCCGCGCTCCCCCACACGACCGTCTTGCCACCCACGAGGGCCAGGGAGATCTGGTCGACCGTGGCGACCTCGAGGTGGTCGACGCGGGCGCTCAACGACGAGGGCAGGGCGGCGATCACCTCGGCCGCCTCGTGCAGGGTGTCCTGGTCCGGCTCCCCCGTGACCTCGACGACCGGCAGCCCGGGCGGTGCCTTGCGGTAGGTGCTGAAGACGACGCCGGCCTCGTCGAGCCCGCGCGTGGCGCCGCCGAGGTCCACCACCGCGACCGCGGTGCGTTCGGTCAGGTCGATGCGGAGCTGGTCCGGCCATTCCCGGGTGACCGCCACGGACTTCACGTACGCCATCGCCCGGACCCGGCGGGCGATGGCGTCGACGTCGACCCGGGCCAGGGGGTCGCCCACCGGCAGGGCCGCCGCCGCCAGCACCTCCTGCTTCGTCAGGTGCCGGGTGCCGGACACGTCGGCGCTCTTCAGGGCGAGGTACGACGAGAAGTACACGAGCCAGACCGAGCCCACCGCCAGGACGAGCACGAGCACGCCGGCGACCAGGTAGCGCCAGGTGAGCCAGCGGCGCGCCCACACCCGCCGGGCGAACGCGCGCCGGCTCCGGCGGGTCCGCGGGCTGGGGTCAGTCGACATCGGGAACCTTGCCCGCGAGGAGGTCGAGCACGCGAGGGCCGAGCTCGGTGACGTCGCCGGCCCCGAGGGTCAGGACCAGGTCGCCCGGCCGGGCGAGGTCGACGAGGACCTGCGGCACGGCGTCGACGTCGGTGACGTAGTGGACGCGGTCGGCCGGCAGCGGTACCGCGTCGGCGACCAGCGCACCGGTCACGGCAGGGTCGGGGTCCTCGCGTGCCAGGTAGACGTCGAGCACGACGACCTCGTCGGCGGCACCGAGCGCCTCTCCCATCGCGACGCCGAAGATCCGCGTGCGGGAGACCAGGTGCGGCTGGTAGGCGACGACCACGCGCCCCTCCCCGGCCACCGCCCGCGCGGCCTGCAGGTCGCCGGCGATCTCGACCGGGTGGTGGGCGTAGCTGTCGTAGACGCGGACGCCGGCGGCCTCGCCCTTGGCCTCCATGCGCCGGCGGGTGCCCGTGAAGCCCTCGAGCCCGCGGCGCAGGGCGTCGAAGTCCAGGCCCAGCCGCAACCCCGTCGTCAGGGCAGCCAGCGCGTCGAGGACGTAGTGGCGACCCGGGATCCGGAGGGTCACGCGGCCCAGCTCCTCGGCGCCCCGGTGCACGGTGAACGCCGACGTGGTGCCGTCGAACACGAGATCGCTCGCGCGGACGTCTGCCTCCGCCGACTCCCCGACCCCGAGCACCTCGAGGCCGCGGCCGCGGGCCTCCTCGGCGAGACCGGCCGCACCGTCGTCGTCGACGACGCACACCAGGAACCCTGACGGGTCCAGGCGGTCGAGGAAGTCGGAGAACGCCGCCCGGTAGGCCTCCGGCGTGCCCCAGACGTCCAGGTGGTCGGCCTCGACGTTGGTGACCAGAGCGGCGAAGGGCGAGTAGACGAGGAACGCCCCGTCGCTCTCGTCGGCCTCGGCCACGAAGAGGTGGCCGGCGCCGTCGCTGGCGTTGTGGCCGGTCGCCGACAGCACCCCGCCGACGGCGTACGCCGGATCGGCGCCGGCCGCGAGCAGCGCGACGGTCAGCAGGCTGGTGGTCGTCGTCTTGCCGTGGGTGCCCGCCACGGCCAGCACCGTGCGGTCGGCCATGACCGCGGCCAGCCCGGCCGACCGGGGCAGCACCCGCAGGCCACGCTCGCGGGCGGCGACGACCTCCGGGTTGTCCTCGCGGGCGGCGGTCGTGACGACGAGGGTGTCGGCCTCCCCCACGTGCTCGGCGGCGTAGCCCAGGTGGATCTCCACCCCGAGGTCGCGCAACGCCGGCAGGAAGGGGGTGTCGTGGTCGTCGCTCCCGGTCACCGGCAGGCCGCGCTGGGCCATGATCCGCGCGATGCCGGACAGGGCGGCTCCCCCGATGCCGGTGAAGTGGACACGACCGAGCTGCTCGGCCGGGAGCAGCTCGTCGGGGACGGGGATGCGCACTAGCCGCCGACCTCGATGACGATCCGGGCCAGCCGCTCGTCGGCGTCGCGCGGCACCAGCGCCGAGGCCGCGGCGCCCATCCTCGCGAGACGGTCGGTGTCCCGGACCAGGTCGGGGACCTGGTCGCGGACCCACTCAGGGGTCAGGGCGGAGTCGGCCACGAGGAGCGCTCCCCCGGCGTCGACGATCGGGCGGGCGTTGAGCTCCTGCTCGCCGTTGCCGTGCGGCAGCGGCACGAGCACGGCCGGGAGCCCGACGGCCGCGGCCTCGAGGGTGCTGCTGGCGCCGGCCCGGCAGACGACGAGGTCCGCCGCGGCGTACGCGAGGTCCATCCGGTCGACGAACGGCACGACCCGGTACGGCACCCCGCGGTCGGGGACGCTGACCTCGCCGTTCGGTCCGGCGACGTGCAGCACCTGGACGCCCGCCTCGGCCAGCGTCGGAGCGGCCGCGGAGACCGACTGGTTGAGCCGCCGCGCGCCCTGGGAGCCGCCGGTCACCAGCAGGGTCGGGCGGTCGGCGTCGAGGTCGAAGAAGCCGCGCGCGCCCGGCCGGGCGACGTCCCGGTCCAGGGTCGAGATCATCCGGCGGATCGGCAGGCCGACGTACTCGGCTCCGGGCAGCTGGGTGTCCGGGAAGCTGACCGCGACCCGGGTCGCGATCCGCGCGCCGGCGCGGTTCGCCAGGCCGGGCTTGGCGTTCTGCTCGTGGATGACGATCGGGAGCTTGCGCCGCCTCGCGGCGAGGTACGCCGGCATCGAGACGTAGCCGCCGTACCCGACGACCACGTCGGGCCGGAACTCGTCGAGGACCTGGCCCGCCTGCTTCACCGCGCCGCGCAGCCGGGCGGGCACCAGGGCGAGGTCCTTGCCGGGTTTCCTCGGCATCGGCACGGGGTCGATCAGCTCGAGGGTGTAACCCGCTTCGGGCACCACCCGGGTCTCCAGACCACGGGGGGTGCCGAGGCAGGTGATGCGCACCGAGGGGTCGAGCCGGCGCAGGGCGTCGGCCGTCGCGATCAACGGCGAGGTGTGACCCGCGGTGCCGCCGCCGGCGAGAAGGACGCGCATGGGAGGAGCCTGTCAGACCGGGCGGGAGGTCGACGCGGCCAGCCCCGCCGACCGGCGACGGCGACGCTGCGCCAGCGCCTCCGCGGCCTCGGGCTCCCGGCGGGCGAAGCCGACGAGCAGGCCGATCGCCACCAGAGACGGCAGCAGGGCCGAGCCACCGTAGGACACCAGCGGCATCGGGATGCCGATGACGGGCAGCAGCGCCAGCACCATGCCGACGTTGATGATCATCTGGCCGAGCAGCCAGGCGACGATGCCGAAGCTCATGTAGCGCACGAACGCGCTGGCGGTGCTCATCGCGACCCGGATGGCTGCGTAGGCGATCGTGAGGAACAGCCCGATGACCAGCAGGGTGCCGACCAGGCCGAGCTCCTCGCCGAGCACCGAGAAGATGAAGTCGGTGTGGGCGCCGTAGAGGTCGCCCCACTTCTGCTGGCTGGCGCCGATCCCCTGGCCGAACCAGCCACCGCTGGAAAGCGCGTACAGGCCGTGCGCCGGCTGCCAGCCCGCGTCGTGGTAGTCCTTGAACGGGTCCAGGAAGTTCGTGAGCCGGTCGCGCCGCTCGGCGCTGGTGCCGGCCAGGAAGATCGCGGCGACGCTGATCACCGACAGCGAGAACACGAAGATCCGCGCCGGTGCGCCGACCACCCACAGCATCGCCAGCAGGATGATGAAGAAGACCAGTGCGGTGCCGAGGTCGTGGCCGAGGATGACCAGGGCGGCCATGAGGAAGATGACCGGTACCACGGGCACCATCACCTCGTGCAGGTTGCCGAGCCGGCGGTCCTTCTGGGCGTAGACGTGCGCGGCCCACAGCACGATCGCCAGCTTCGCGATCTCCGAGGGTTGGACCTGCAGCGGGCCGAGGTGGATCCAGTTCGTGTTGCCGTTGACGGTGGTGCCGAGGAACTTCGTCAGCCCCAGGAGGACGACGGCGACGGCGATGCCCACCCAGGACAGCTGCCGGATCGCCCCGATCGGCAGCCGGGACGCGATCCAGGCGCACGGCAGGCCGACGAGCACCCACACGAGCTGGCGCTCGACGATGGCGTAGGAGTTGCCGTCGTGCTGCTCGAAGGAGGTCACGCTCGAGGCCGACAGCACCATGATCAGGCCGATCGTCAGCAGCAGCGCCGACGCCCCGATGAGCAGGTAGTAGGAGGTCAGCGGCCGGTCGAGCGAGGCCTTCACAGCGGCGTACCAGGAGAGCGGCCCGCGGCGTCCGGCCACCGTGGCGCCCACCCGGAGGTCCTCGGGGTTGGCGGTGGTCATGCGGCCCTCCCCTCGGTCTCGCGTCAGCGCTCTGGTCGGATCTCCCGGGCCCGGACGGCGGCGGCGAAGGCGTCGCCCCGTTCGGCGTAGTTGGTGAACATGTCCATGGAAGCGCAGCCGGGCGCCAGCAGCACCGTGTCGCCGGGTCGGGCCAACTCGGCCGCCGCCGCCACGACGCGCCCCATGGGGCCATGTTCAGGATCAGTCTCCCCATCGCCCACGACGATCACCGGCACATCGGGCGCGTGTCGCGAAAGGGCCGACGCGATGACCTCGCGGTCCCGGCCGAGGAGCACGACGCCGCGCAGCCGGTCGCGTACGCCGTTCACCAGGTCGTCGAAGGCCGCGCCCTTCGCGAGGCCACCGGCGATCCACACGACCGGGTCGAACCCGCGCAGCGAGGACTCGGCGGCGTGCGGGTTGGTCGCCTTGGAGTCGTCGATCCAGGCGACCCCGTCGATCGACGCGATGGTCTGGATGCGGTGGCCGTCGAGCCGGAAGCCGCGCAGCCCGTCGCGGACGGCCTGCTGCGAGATGCCGTGGGCCCGCGCCAGGGCCGCGGCGGCCAGGGCGTTGGCCACCATGTGCGGGGCCGGGGAGGGCAGGTCCGCGATGCTGCACAGCTCGGCGGCGCTGGTGCTCCGCTCGGGGATGAAGGCGCGGTCGACGAGCAGGTCCTCGACGACGCCGACCATGCCGACGCCGGGCGTGCCGAGGGTGAAGCCGATCGCCCGGGCTCCCTCGACGACGTCGGCCTCCCGCACGAGCTCCTCGGTCACCGGGTCGGCGGTGTTGTAGACGCACGCCCGCGACACCCGCTCGTAGATGCGGCCCTTGTCAGCGGCGTACGTCGCGAGGTCGGCGTACCAGTCGAGGTGGTCCTCGGCGACGTTGAGGACCGCGGCGGACTCGCAGGCGACGGAGTGCGTGTAGTGCAGCTGGAAGCTGGAGAGCTCCACGGCCAGGACGTCGTACGGCTCGGGGTCCATGACGGCCTCGACGATCGGTAGCCCGACGTTGCCGACGGCCGCGGTGCGCAGGCCGGCCTCCCGCAGGATCGCGGCGAGCATCTGCACGGTGGTGGTCTTGCCGTTGGTGCCGGTGACCGCCAGCCACGGAGCCGGCTGTCCCGGCGACTCGGTGTCGCGCAGCCGCCAGGCCAGCTCGACCTCGCCCCACACCGGGACGCCGCGCTCGCCCGCCTGGACCAGCAGCGGGTGGTCGGGCCGCCAGCCCGGGCTGACGACGAGCAGGTCGCACTCGGCCGGCAGCTCGGCCGTGGAGCCGGGCCCGAGACGGATCGTGGCGCCGAGGTCGGTGAGGAGCTGGGCCCGCTCGTCCATGGCCGGGCTGCGGCCGTCGTCGAGCGCGGTCACCTCCGCGCCGAGGAAGGTGAGGTTGTCGGCCGCGGCGTACCCGCTCACGCCGAAGCCCGCGACGGTGGCGCGGACGGATCGCCAGTCGCTGGTGCGGGTGAGGGTGGAGACGTCGGGCATGGCGATCCGGGGCTACGCGCCGGCGACCCACTCGGCGTAGAAGATGCCGAGGCCGACGGCGACGCACAGGCCGGTGATGATCCAGAAGCGGATCACGATGGTGACCTGCTCCCAGCCGAGCATCTCGAAGTGGTGGTGCAGCGGGGTCATCCGGAAGACCCGGTAGCCGGGTTTGACCCGGAAGACCTTCCGGAAGAGCTCGCTGGACTTGCTCGCCTTGAAGACGCCGACCTGGATCATCACCGAGAGCGTGACCAGGACGAAGAGGCCGCCGATGATCAGCAGCAGCAGCTCGGTGCGGGTGAGGATGGCGAGGCCGGCCATCGCGCCGCCGAGGCCGAGGGCGCCGGTGTCGCCGAGGATGATCTGGGCCGGCGAGGCGTTCCACCACAGGAAGCCGAAGCACGAGCCGGTGATCGCCGCCGCCACGACGGCGAGGTCCAGGGGATCGCGGACGTGGTAGCAGGTGCCGGACAGCGAGATCTCGCAGGACTGGTTGTTCTGCCAGATGTTCACGAACATGTACGCGCCGAACACCATCATGCTCGCGCCGGTCGCGAGGCCATCGAGGCCGTCGACGAGGTTCACGCCGTTGGTGGTGCCCGCGACGATCAGCCAGATCAGCAGGACCACGACGAAGGGCCACAGGTTGATGAAGGAGAAGTCGCGGATGAACGACAGGTGCAGGGAGGCCGGCATCTGACCGTGGTCGTCCCGGAGAGCGGGCAGGACCGCGAGGACGCCGAAGGTGAGCGCGACGACGCTCAGCCCGACCATCTTGGCGCGTCCGGGCAGGCCCGCGCTGTGCTGCTGGCGGACCTTGATGAAGTCGTCGAGGAAGCCGATGGCGCCCGCGCCGACGAGCAGGAAGAGCAGCAGGTACGCCGATGCCGACGGCGCCGTCAGCGTGATCAGCTTGGCGCCGAAGTACCCGAGCACGGTGGCTGCGATCACCACCAGGCCGCCCATCGTCGGGGTGCCGCGCTTGGTGTGGTGGCTGGTCGGACCGTCGTCGCGGATGGGCTGGCCGAAGCCGAGCTGTTCCATCGCCCGGATCGCGTAGCGCGTGCCGAGCAGCGACAGCAGGAGGGCGATGCCGCCGCCGAGCAGGATCGCTCTCATCGGTCCCCGTCTCCTTCGCTCGGCAGTCCGTCGGCACTCAGCAGGTCGTCGACGACATGCTCCAGCGCAGCCCCACGAGATGCCTTCACGAGCACGACGTCCCCCGGAGCCACATTGTTGCGTACCCAGGTCGCGGCGTCCGCACGCCCCTCCGTGCGCACCAGCTGACCCGACCAGGACGCGAGCGACTGCGCGCCCTCGCCGTACGCCGAGGCCTGGCGGCCCACCGTGACGAGGACGTCGATGCCGTTCTCGGCCACGATCCGGCCCACTCGGTGGTGGTCGGCCTCCGGGTCGGCGAGCTCGAGCATCTCCCCCAGGACGGCGATGGTGCGGCGGCCGCTCCGGTCGCCGATCGAGCTCAGGGTGTCCAGCGCCGCCTGCGTCGACTCGGGGTTGGCGTTGTAGGCGTCGTTGATGATCGCGACGCCGTCCGGGCGCTCGTGCAGCTCCATCCGCCAGCGGCTCTGCGCCGTCGCGGCGGACAGCGTCGCTGCCACGAGGTCGAGCGGCAGGCCGGCGCCGAGGGCCAGGCCGGCGGCCGCGGCGGCGTTCGACACCTGGTGGGCGCCGAGCTGACGCAGCTGCACCGGGGCCCGGGCACCGTCGTGGGCCAAGGTGAACGAGTGCCGGCCGAAGTCGTCCGAGACGACGTCGCGGACGGCGACGTCGGCGTCCGCGGACCCGAAGGTGATCACCCGGGCGCGCGTGCGCTCCCGCATGGGCAGCACCAGGGGGTCGGCGGCGTTGAGGACGGCGGTGCCGTCGGCGTCGAGCGCCTCGACGATCTCGCCCTTCGCGGCGGCGATGGCCTCGCGCGTGCCGAACTCGCTCAGGTGAGCGGTGCCGACGTTGAGGACCGCCGCGAGGTCCGGCGGTGCCAGCTCGCACAGGTAGGCGATGTGGCCGGGTCCGCGGGCTCCCATCTCCACCACGAGATGGCGGGTGTCGGCCGTCGTCCGCAGCACGGTCAGGGGGACGCCGATCTCGTTGTTGTGGTTGCCCCGCGTCGCCACCGTGGCGCCGTCGGCGGCCAGGACGGTGGCGAGGTAGTCCTTGGTGCCGGTCTTCCCCTGGCTGCCCGTCAGCGCGTAGACCCGGGCCGCCGCCCGCCGCACGACCGAGTGCGAGAGCGCCCCCAGCGCCGCGACGGCGTCCTCGACCACCAGGGTCGGGGCGCGGGTCGGGCGGGTGCCGAGGACGGCGTGTGCGCCCTCGGCGTACTCGTGGCCGTCGACGCGCTCACCGGCGATCGCGACGAACAGCCCGTGCTCCTCGGGCGACCGCGAGTCGACGTAGGCGCCCCCGGTGACCAGGACGTCCTCGCCGTGGACGTGTCCGCCGGTGACGGCGGCGATGTCGGAGAGCCGCATCGCGATCATCCGCGCGCCACCTCCGCCAACGCGGCACGTGCCTGCTCGCGGTCGTCGAACGGCAGCACCTCGCCGGCCAGCTCCTGGCCGGTCTCGTGCCCCTTGCCGGCGATGATGACCACGTCACCGGGACGCGCCCGCTCGATGGCCGAGCGGATGGCGGCGGCCCGGTCACCGATCTCCTCCGTCCGGCCGGGGCCGCGCGCACCCGCGAGCACGGCGGCACGGATCTCGGCGGGGTCCTCGGTGCGCGGGTTGTCGTCGGTCACGACGAGCAGGTCCGCCAGCCGGGCGGCGATCTCGCCCATGAGCGGGCGCTTGCCCGCGTCCCGGTCGCCGCCCGCACCGAGGACGATGATCAGTCGCCCTTCCGTCAGCGGTCGGAGTGTCGACAGGACGGACTCGAGGGCGTCGGGCTTGTGGGCGAAGTCGACGATGACGGCGAAGTCCTGCCCGGCATCGATCCGTTCGAGGCGTCCCGGGACCCCGGACCCGGCCCGGAGCCCCTCGACCACCACGGCCGGGTCGAACCCGACCTCGGCGCAGGACGCGATCGCCGCGAGCCCGTTGGCGACGTTGAAGCCGCCGGGCAGGGACAGGGCAGCGTCGTAGGAGGTTCCGTCGGGACCGTGGACGAGGAACCTGCTGCCGTCCGGACCCAGGTAGAGGTCCGTGGCCCGCCAGTCCGCGTCGGCGCCCGCGATCGAGAAGGTCTTCATCGGGATGGCCGCGGTGTCCCGCAGCCGGCGGCCCCACTCGTCGTCGACGTTGACCAGACCGAGGCGGGCACGCTCGGGGGTGAAGAGGCTGGCCTTGGCTGCGAAGTAGTCATCCAGGTCGCGGTGGAAGTCGAGGTGGTCGCGCCCCAGGTTGGTGAAGACCGCGACGTCGAAGACCACTCCGTCCACGCGCCCCATCACCAGCGCGTGGCTCGAGACCTCCATGGCGCACGCCTGGACCTGCTGCTCGCGCATCCGCGCGAAGAGTCCGTGCAGGTCCGGCGCCTCGGGGGTGGTGAGGGTCGTCTTGAGGTCGGCCCCGGCGACGCGGGTGCCGACGGTGCCGACGACGGCGGCCCGGATGCCGGCGCCGGACAGGCCGATCTCGGCCAGTCGGGTGGTCGTGGTCTTCCCCTGGGTGCCGGTGACACCGATCAGGCGCATGGCGGAGGCGGGGTCGCCGTAGAGGCGTGCCGCCAGCGCCCCCAGCACTTCGCGCGGACGGTCGACGACCAGCACCGGGCGCCCGCGGGCGCGCTCCGCACCCGCAGGATCGGTGAGCAGCGCCACCGCCCCCGCCTCGAGCGCGTCCGCGAGGTAGTCGATGCCGTGGGCGCGCGAGCCCGGCAGAGCGGCGTAGAGGTCACCGGGCTGGATCCGCTGCGAGCTCAACGAGATGCCCGTGACCGGGACGGAGAGGTCGCCGGAGGTCCGCAGGGTGGTGTCCCGGTCCGCGAGCCACCCGGCCAGGTCCGCCAGGGCGACGGGGTCCGAGTGCTCGGGTCGGGTCCCCTGCGCAGTCAGCCCCTCCGTCACGGGCCGAGGCTATCGCCGGAGCTCGCCCGCCGAGACCTCACCACGTGGTTGGCAGCTTCGACGGCTTGGTCTCCGTCGGCGGCACCGCGTAGCGCCGGAGCGCGTAGCTCATGATCTTGCTGAACGCCGGACCCGCGACCGAGCCGCCACCGCCGCCGTTGCGAGGGTTCTGGACCACGACGTACACGGTGAACCGCGGGTCGTCCGCGGGGGCGAAGCCGGCGAAGGAGACGGTGAAGGTCCCGTCGTAGCAGCCGCAGGTCGCCCCGACCCGCTGCGCGGTTCCGGTCTTGCCGGCCACGCGGTAGCCGGGCACCGCTGCTCCCGGGGCGATGCCGACCACGGGGTCGACGACGCGCTCCATGATCTGCGCGGTCTGCCGGGCGGCTCGCTGCGAGACCACACGGTGGGTGGACGCGGTCGCGGTGCCGACGGTGGTGCCGTCGTCGGTGGTCGCCCGGCCGTCGATGAGCGAGGGGTCGACGCGGAGGCCGCCGTTGGCGATGGTGTTGATCGCGGCGGCCATCTGGACGCCGTTGACCGACAGCGACTGGCCGAAGGCCACGCGGTCGCCGATCAGCCGGTCCCACACCGACCTGGCCGGGAGGATGCCCGGGGACTCACCGCGGACACCGATGTTCGTCGGCCTCCCGAGCCCGAACTCGGTCAGGTAGTCGCGCAGCTGCCCCGGGGCGAACCGGTCCGCCGCCCTGACCGTGCCGATGTTGGAGGAGTTGGCGATGATGCCCGCCATCGTCAGGTGGATCAGACCGTGGTCGAACCAGTCACCGATGGTGCGGCCGTCGCGGTGCAGGGCGCCGGGCACGCTGAACCTCGTCCGCGGCTTCACCAGGCCCTCGTTGAGGAGGGAGGAGACGGTCAGCACCTTCTCCACCGAGCCGGGCTCGTACACGTCGTTCATCGCACGCGAGCCCATGTCCGCCTTGGCGGCCTCGAGCGGCTGGCTGGCGTCGAAGGTCGGGGCGTCCGCCAGGGCGAGGATCTCGCCGGTGTGGGAGTCCATCACGACCGCGAAGCCGGTGTCGGCGCTGGCGTCCTCGATCGTCTGCCGCAGCACGCGTTGGGCCCACCACTGGAGGTCGAGGTCGATCGTGGTGTGCAGGTCCTTGCCGTCGACCGGCTCGGTGATCGTGCTGTCGCCGAGCGGGATCCGGTAGCCGCCGGACTCGCTGTACGTCGACTCACCGTCGGTGCCCGCGAGCTGGGTGTCGAAGGTGCGCTCGAAACCGGCCAGCGGCTCGTCGGTGCCCATGAACCCGACCATGTTCGCCCCGACGTCCCCCGCCGGGTAGTCGCGCATCGGGTCACGCTGGAGGGAGAGGCCCTGGTAGCCGAGCTGGTCGGCCCGCTGCAGGGTCGCGGTCGCGATGGTCGACGGCACCCGACGGGCGACGTACTGGAACTGGCTGCCCGGCTTGCGCAGCCTCGGCAGGATGTCGAAGTAGTCCAGGTGCAGCCGGTTGGCGAGGAACTTCGCGATCTGCGGCGCCTTCGCCGCGGTCAGGGTCGGGTCGGCGATGAGCATCTGCCCGTCGACCGAGCGCGCCATGGGCTCGCCGTTGCGGTCGAGGATGTCCCCGCGTCTGGCCGGGAGGACGACCGTGACGGTCCCCTCGTCGGCGGCCATCTGGGCATAGTCCCGCGGGTCCAGGCCCTGCAGCTGGACCAGGCGTACGCCGAAGGTGGACAGCACCATCGCGATCGCGACGAACCCGAAGCGGAGCCGGAACAGCGGCGAGCCCCGCAGACTGCCGCGCCGACGCGCCGACGGGGAATCAGGACGAGTCACCAGGGTCTCCGGTCTCAGCGATGCTTCGGCGTGTGGGTCGAGTGCAGCTCCTGCTGGCCATTTCTACCCGCCCGGTGGCCCGTGCGGCCGTCTCCCGCGCCGGTGTCGGCGACCACCGTGTGCACGATCGGCGGCGGGTTGATCAGCCGCGGCTTCGCCGGTGGCCGGGCGTACAGCCGGACAGCGTTGAGCCGGGTCGCGGGCAGCGCGTCGCCGAGGACCTTGCCCGACGGGAGCTCCAGGAACGCCGGGCTGGCCGGAGGCACCATGCCGAGCCGCACCGCCTCCTGCGCGACCCGCTGGGGGTCCCGGAGCTTGTCCAGCTCCATCTTCAACGTCTGCTCCCGCGCGCTCAGCGTGGTGGCCTGCTCGTTCAGGGCGGTGGCGGCGAAGGACGCCTGCTGCATGGAGGTGTTGAACAGCAGCAGCCCGACCACGCCGGAGAGCAGGAGCATCGACACGAGCACGACGAACGGCACGCGTGGCGTCTTGGTCCGGGTGCGGGGGACGACGGAGAGCCGGGCCCGCGCGATCGCGGCGTCGGCGAGGCGCGGGAGGCGGGAGCGGAGCTGGACGGCCGGCTGGCTCATGAGGCCGACCCGCCAGGGCACGAACGGAGCGAGGCCCGCGACGGGGCGCGCCGAGTGGGCGATCCAAAGGAGTTCATGCGGCGGTTCCCTCACTGATTCGTTCGATGGCACGCAGGCGCACGGACGCGGCTCGCGGGTTGGCGTCGATCTCGGCGGCATCGGCCTGCTCGGAGCCGCGGGTCACCAGGCGGAGCGCGGGCTCCTGACCGGCGGGGACGAACGGCAGGTCGTCGGGCACCGTGGAGGCGCTGGCCGCGGCGAAGGCCCGTTTGACCAGCCGGTCCTCCAGGGAGTGGTAGGCCTCCACGACGACGCGGCCGCCGATGGAGATGGCCTCGATCGCGGCCGGGATGGCTCGTCGGAGCACGGCCAGCTCGTCGTTGACCTCCATCCGCAGTGCCTGGAACGTGCGCTTGGCGGGGTGACCACCGGTCCGCCGGGCGGGGGCGGGGATCGCGGCGTACAACAGCTCGACCAGGCGGGCCGAGGTGGTGAAGGGCTCCTCGGCCCGGGCCCGGGCGATCGCACCGGCGATGCGGCGGGCGAACCTCTCCTCGCCGTACTCGCGGAGCACCCGGGTCAGCTCGCCCTCGGAGTAGGTGTTGAGCACGTCGGCGGCGCTGAGTCCCCGGGTGGGATCCATCCGCATGTCCAGGGGTGCGTCCTCGCGGTAGGCGAACCCGCGGTCGGTGACGTCCAGCTGCATGGAGGAGACGCCCAGGTCGAAGAGGACGGCGTCGACGCGGGCCAGGCCCTGCTGCTGCAGGACCTCGGGCAGCTCGTCGTAGACGGCGTGCACGGCGGTGAACCGGTCGCCGAACCCGGCCAGCCGCGCGGACGCGAGCTCGAGGGCGTCGGGGTCGCGATCGATGCCGATGACCCGACACAGCTCGAGCCGGGTCAGCACGGCCTCCGTGTGGCCGCCGAGACCGAGCGTGGCGTCCACGAGGACCGAACCGGGGCGGTCGAGCGCAGGCGCCAGGAGGGCGACGACCCGGTCGAGAAGGACCGGGACGTGGGAGGGGCTGCTCATCGAGGGACCTAGCGCCCCAGGCCCGAGAGGAGCATCAGGCAGCCGGCCAGCGTGACCGAGGTCAGGGCCGAGAAGGACATGAGCACCACCGCGTCGCGGGCCTGGTGCCGCACCCGTGGCACGCGGGCCGGGCCGACCGGCGGCGCGCCGAGGGGCTCGCGCCCGGCGTAGGACTGGGTGCTGCTCATGGTCTCGACCCCACGGTGTGCTGGAAAGGACTGTCTCGGGTACGGCGGGCTGGTACTGGGGGACGGTCGTCGTACGGCGGGGTCCCCAGCCCGCTCCCTGGCGGATGGGAGCCGCTGACCTGATCGTGGGCGTCGCGGGTGCCTCTGGAGCCGGGGAAGTTGCCCAGAGACGCCTTCGACCTGTGTGCCACGAGGGGCCGGCGGGAGCGGGCTTGAGACCTCGCCGTACGAAGACCGTTCTTGAGTTGTGGTGGTGGTGCTCGGAAGGCCTGGTCAGACTCCGGGGAAGACCTCTTCGCTGAGCTCGGCGAAGGACTGCTCGTTCGACTCGTCGTAGCTGGCCCAGCGCTCGGCGTCCCAGACCTCGACCCGGTTGAGGACCCCGACCACGGCGACGTCCCGGCTCAGCCCGGCGTAGTCGCGCAGGGTCGGTGGGACGGTGATCCGGCCCTGCTTGTCCGGCGACTCGTCGCTGGCTCCGGCGAACATCGCTCGGGCGTAGTCACGCACGCTCTTGACGGTCATCGGCGCTCGGCTGGCCTCGGCGGTCATCTCCTCGAAGGTGGCGCGCGGCCAGAGGTACAGGCAGTGCTCCTGTCCCTTCGTCACCACGAGTCCTCCTGCGAACTGGTCCCGGAACTTGGCCGGGAGGGTCAGCCGCCCCTTGTCGTCCAGCCTCGGGTGATAGGTACCGAGAAACATCGGCACCTCCTCCCCGGAGCCCCACGATGCGGGACTTCCCCTCCATTGAGCCCCACTTTACCCCACAAGCCCCCACCGTCAACCACATTCGAGGGAAATCCCCCCACTTCTCACCCCGGCGCTCCCCTGCGCCCCCCGGGTCCACCCCGCTCCACCCGGGTTCAGTTCGGCCCCGGCTGCGGGCGGTCGATCGCAACCAAACCGTGATCTGCGCAGTCACAGGGCTCCGTGCGGAGCGGCAGGTAGGTTCGACGGCACCGGTCCGGGTGGGACCGGGCGGGCCGCACACTGAGCGGTCCCAGGCTCGGAGATGTGGAGGAACTGGTGGCGACTGAGGTCGAGACGGGACGGGGCGGCGACCCGCGGGGCGGGGCAGACCTGGAGACCCTGGACCGGGTGGTCACCCGGGTGCGCGCCAACATCGAGAGGGTCATCGAGGGCAAGCCGGACGTCGTGACGGCCAGCCTCATGGTCCTGCTCGCCGAGGGCCACCTGCTGATCGAGGACGTCCCCGGCGTCGGCAAGACCATGCTCAGCAAGGCGCTGGCGCGCAGCATCGACTGCACGGTCCGGCGCATCCAGTTCACCCCGGACCTGCTGCCCTCCGACGTCACCGGCGTCTCGGTGTTCAACCAGAACACGCGGGAGTTCGAGTTCCGACCCGGCGGCGTCTTCGCCAACATCGTGGTGGGGGACGAGATCAACCGCGCCTCGCCCAAGACCCAGTCGGCGCTGCTGGAGTGCATGGAGGAACGGCAGGTCACCGTCGACAACACGACCTACCAGCTCGACACGCCGTTCATGGTCATCGCGACCCAGAACCCGATCGAGATGGAGGGCACCTACGCGCTGCCCGAGGCACAGCGCGACCGCTTCATGGCCCGACTGTCGGTGGGCTACCCGGTGCAGACCGCCGAGATCGCGATGCTCGACTCCCACACCCAGACCAACCCGCTGGACGATCTCGAGCCCGTCACCGACGCCGCCGAGATCCGCAAGCTGATCCAGATCGTCACCGGGGTCTACGTCTCCGACGCGGTCAAGAGGTACAGCGTCGCCGTCACCGCAGCCACCCGCGCCTCCTCCGAGCTGAGCCTCGGTGCCTCGCCGCGCGCCACCCTGCACCTCGTGCGGGCCGCCAAGGCGAAGGCGGCGATCGCCGGCCGCGACTACGTCATCCCGGACGACGTCCGGGCCCTGGCCCAGCCCGTGCTCGCGCACCGGCTGCTGCCGAGCGCCGAGTCCGCGATGAGCGGGCGCCAGACCACCAACATCCTCGAGGCGATCCTGGGCGAGGTCCCGGTCCCCGAGGGCCGGCGCGAGGGCTGACCGGGCTCCAGGAGACGAGGCAGCAACGTGGCGAGAGCGACTTCCCGGCGTACGGGACCGGCCGGCCGGCCGGCCGCCGGGGCCGGCGCGGGCTGGCGGCAACGAGCCCGCGAGGCCCTGGGCGGACTGACGGTCCGCGGTCGCGCGTTCGCCGCCGCCGGGATCACCGCGATCGTCTGCGCCAGCCTGCTCAGCCAGAGCGGCCTGGCTCGGGTCGGCGTCCTCATCGCCGCTCTCCCCCTGCTGGCGGCGTTCGTCGTCGGACGCAGCCGCTACCGACTCGCCCTGGTCCGCACCGTCACGCCGACACTCGTCTCGGCCGGGCAGGCGGCGAAGGTGACGCTGGCCCTGACCAACGAGGGCCGCACCCCGAGCGGCACGCTCATGCTCGAGGACCAGGTGCCGTACGTCCTGGGCACCCGACCCCGGTTCGTGCTCGAGGGCATCGGTCACGGGTGGCGCCGGCACGTGACCTACCAGGTGCGGTCGGACCTGCGCGGGCAGTACCCGATCGGCCCCATGTCGGTGCGGGTCAGTGACCCCTTCGGGCTGGTGGAGCTCGGCCGCAGCTTCACCTCGGTCACCAAGCTCACCGTCACGCCGCGCACCGTCCCGTTGCCGAACATCCCGATGGGGGGCGACCTCACGGGTTCGGGGGACAACCGTCCCCGGGCCTTCGCCTCCGGCAGCGCCGAGGACGTCACCGTGCGCGAGTACCGGCGCGGTGACGACCTGCGGCGCGTGCACTGGCGGTCCTCCGCGCGGTTCGGCGAGCTGATGGTGCGCCGCGAGGAGCAGCCGTGGCAGTCCCGGGCGACGCTCTTCCTCGACAACCGGGTGCGAGCCCACCGCGGCCAAGGACCGGCCAGCTCGCTCGAGGCCGCCGTCTCGACGGCCGCCTCCATCGCGGTCCACCTGGCGCACCGCGGCTACAGCGTCCGGCTCGTGACCGCCGCCGGTGACGACGCCAGCAGCGTGTGGCACACCCGCGAGGCCGACACCAACATCGCTCCCCTGCTGGAGTCGCTGGCGGTCATCACCGCCACCCCGAGCGCGACGCTCGAGGCCGGTTGGCTGGCCGACCCCGCGCACGGCGGCCTGGTCATCGGCGTCTTCGGGGGCCTGGAACAGCACGACCTCCCCCTCGTACGCCGGATGCTGCACCACTCGGCCAGCGGCCTCGCGATCGCGATGGACGTCGACGGGTGGGTGGGGCACGGCGACGGGACCGGCAGCTCGCCGTTGCTGCTGGCCCAGGGCTGGCGCACCGTCGTCCAGCGTCCGCGGGACCGGTTGGAGCAGGTGTGGAAGGACCTCGGGCGCACCGCGAACCGGGTGGAGCTGACCGCGCGATGACGACGTCCCGGCTCTCCCCCGCCGAGCAGCTGCCGATGGCAGTGGCCGCCGCGGGCACCACCTGGGCAGCCACCCTGGCCTGGCGAGGCTTCACCGAGGTCTCCGCCCGCTACCTCATGCCTCTGCTCTTCCTGGGCGCGATCGTGGCCGGCTCCGGGCTCGCGCTGCGGGCGGCCCGGCTGAGCGCGCCCGCAGTCCTGCTCGGCCAGGTCCTGCTCTCCGGGATGGTCCTCAGCCTCATGCTCTGCTCCTCCCCACTGCCGGTCGGCTCGGCGTGGGACCGCCTCGTCGCCAACCTGGCGGACTCCGTGGCCGCGGCACAGCACTACGCGGCCCCGGTCCCGGCCACCAGCCACGGCGTCCAGGCCCTGCTCATCCTGGGCGGCTGGGGGTCCCTGGTCCTCGTCGACTTCCTCGCCTGCACCCTGCGTCGCGTCCCGGTCGCCGGTCTGCCGCTGCTCCTCATCTACAGCCTCCCCGTGGGACTGATCGGGGCTGGGATCGGCTGGTTCGGCTTCGGGCTGTCGGCCGGTGGCTACCTGACCATGCTCTTCCTGCACCAGCAGGAGCGCGTCACGCGCTGGGGCCGCCAGGTCGGCGAGGGACTCGACACCCAGGCCTTCGGCGTCTCGACCGGTGCGATCAAGACCACGGCCGGGACGATGGGGGTCGCGGCCACCGCTCTCGCGCTCTTCGTCCCGCTGCTGCTGCCCAGCCTCGGGCTCACGATCCTGGGCATCGGGCCCGGCCAGGGCCGAGGTGGTGACCCGATCACGGTCGAGAACCCGATGACCGACCTGCACCGGGACCTGGTCCGGGGCGACAACATGCCGCTGATCCGGATCCAGACGACGGACCCCGACCCCAGCTACCTCAGGATCGCCTCCCTGGTGAACTTCAGCAGCGAGGAGTGGAGCACCGGCGACCGGGCCGTGCCCACGGCCCAGCGGGCCTCGGGCGCGCTGCCGGCCCTGGTCGGGGTCGCGGCCGACGTACCTCGGCAGACCTACGACTACTCGATGACCGTGCTTCCCGCGTTCCGGTCGCTCTGGCTCCCCACCCAGCCGATGCTCAACTCGATCCGGGCGGACGGCGACTGGCGCTACGACCGGACGACGATGGACTTCCTGGCCAGCACGCCGGGACTCAACGCCGCCGGGGCGAGGTACGACTTCGAGGCGGTGAAGCTGACCTACGACGCTGTCTCCATGGCCAACGCGCCGGCCGGCGGCGCGCAGGTGGGACGCAAGTTCCTCCAGCTGCCCACGAACTTTCCGCCCGAGGTGCGCAACCTCGCGCAACAGGTGAGCCGGAACGCGCCCACGAGGTACGAGAAGGCGGTCGCCCTCCAGGACTGGTTCCGCGAGGACGGCGGCTTCACCTACACCCTCGACACCCCCGCATCCAGCGGTGTCGACGACCTGGTCGGCTTCCTCACCGACACCGAGAACGGCCGCCGCGGCTACTGCGAGCAGTTCGCCTCCTCGATGGCCGCGATGCTGCGCGCGGTGGGCATCCCCTCCCGCGTCTCGGTCGGGTTCCTGAACGCGCACCGGATCGACAAGGACCTCTACGAGGTGCGCAGCGACGACCTGCACGCGTGGCCGGAGGCGTTCTTCCCAGGCTCCGGCTGGGTGAAGTTCGAGCCGACCCCCGCCGACCGGGCGAGCAGCGTGCCGGACTACACCACGACCACCATCCCGGCCGCGCCGGAGACCTCGGCCGGACCGGACGACCCGAAGTCCAGCGACGTCGCGCCCCGCGGCGAGTCCGGCGGCGCGCAACCCTCGAAGGGTGCGACCAACGACCAGGCCCGGCAGGCTGCCGCGGGCGGGACGTCACCCTGGTGGTGGTACGGCGGCGGAGGCGCACTCCTGGTGCTCGTCCTCGTCGGGCTCACCCCTCGCTGGCTGCGCCGCCGGCGGGCCGGGCGGCGACTGACCGGCGGGCTCGAGCCGGCCTGGGACGAGATCAGGGACACCGCCTTGGACCTCGGGCTGCGCTGGCCGTTCGGCCGGTCGCCCCGGGAGATCGGGCGGGAGCTGGGGGGCTGCTTCGGTGCGACGTCGACGGCGGCGGCCGAGCGGCCGGCTCGGGGCGCCGACCAGGCGCCCGAGGCCGCCGCGGCGCTGGATCGACTGGTCGACCGACTGGAGCGGCTGCGCTACGCCCGGCCCGGCACGGCGGGTGAAGATGGATCCGTCAGCGAGGACGCCAGGATGGTGATCGAGGCCCTGGTCGCGGGCACGACCGGGGCGGCTCGACGCCGGGCCGAGTGGTGGCCGGTGTCGCTGTGGCGGCGTACGCCGACGGCCAGCGGGCTCGACGACGCGGCAAGCGACCTGCTCGAGGGCGGACTGGACCGCGTCGGTCCGGTCCCCGCGACCGGCTGAGCGTCTGCGGGTGGGCTCAGAAGCCCTGGTCGCGGCGGCGGCGCCACCGCTCTTCCATCCGCTCCATGAAGGAGCCGGAGGAACGCGCGCGACGCGGCTGGCGCGTGCGCCGCGAGCCGTGGATGAGCGTGAAGTTCGGCGAGCCGGTCGTGGTGGGGGGCACCTCGGAGGGAGCCGTCGCCGCGTTCCGCTGGCTGCGCAGGGCCGCGAGGCCGAAGGTCGCGGAGCCGAGCATCACCAGGAAGCCGAGGATCCCGAGCACGATGATCCAGGTGAGACCGCTCTTGCTGCTCGACCCCCCGGCCACGACGCCGGCCATCATCACGACGATGCCGGCGACCAGGCCGATCGCGGCAAGCACGACCTTGCGGCGAGCGGAACGGCGCAGACTGGTGCCACGCAGGGTGGAGGCGAACTTGGGGTCCTCCTCGACGAGGGCGCGTTCCATCTGCTCGAGCAGCCGGAGCTCTTCCTCCGAAAGTGGCACGACGCCTCCTTCGCTGCCGTTGCGTGGACCCCCGAAGTGGATTGACACCAAGCATAGGCAGGCGGGGTGGAACCCGGTACACCCAACCGGGATTTTCTTGGCCTCACCCGCGGCCCGGCAGGAGGCTGGCGGGCTGCACGATGCCGCTGCCGAAGCGCCGCGTCGCACGGTCGACGGCGCGGTCGGCCTCGGACCAGCCCTGCTCCCGCTCCCCCAGGCTCAGCTGGTGGTGCACCTGAGCGCGCGGCAGCAGTCCCTCGACCCGCACCCCGACCAGCCGGACCCGTGCTCGCTGCAGCCCCAGCGCGTCGTAGAGCCGCAGGGCTGCGCGGTGCACCTCGACGGTGCCGTCGGTGGCTTCGGGCAGCGTCCGGGACCGGGTGATCGTGGTGAAGTCGGCGAACCGCACCGTCAGCGCGATCGTCCGGCCGGCGACCCCGGCCACCCGCATCCGGTGGGTGACCTTGGCGGTGAGCCGCAGCAGCTCCCGGGCGATCACCTCCCGGTCGTCGGTGTCGCGCCCGAACGTCTCCTGGGCGCCCATCGACTTGTCCGGGTCGGCGCCCCCACCAGCAGCACCGAAGGGCGAGAACGCCGGCGCGTGGCGCGGGGTGATCTCGCGCCGGTCGGTGCCCCAGGCCAGCTCGTGCAGGTGACTGCCGAGGTGACCGCCCACCGCGCGCTGGAGCGTCCGCAGCGGGGTGTGGGCGACGTCGCCGACGGTGATCAGCCCGAGCCGGTGCAGCATCGCCCGGGTCTTCTCCCCCACGCCGTACAGCTCACCCACGTCGAGCGGGTGGAGGAACGTCGTGATCTCGCCCGGCCGCACCACGACCACGCCGTCCGGCTTGGCCCGGCGGCTGGCCAGCTTGGCCACCGACACCGACGGCGCCACCCCGACCGAGCAGGTGATCTGCTGCTCGTCGTGGATGCTCGCGCGCAGGCTCTCCGCGATCTCCGCGGGTCCACCCAGGCGGCGGCCCGATCCGCGGACGTCGAGGAAGGCCTCGTCGGCCGAGAGCACCTCGACCAGCGGGGTGACCCGCCGGAAGGTCTCGATCACCGACGCCGAGACACGGGCGAAGGTGTCGTAGTCGGGAGCCAGCACCACGGCGTGCGGGCAGAGCCGCCTGGCACGGGTCATCGGCAGCGCCGACCGGATGCCGTACGCCCGGGCCGGGTAGTTGGCCGCCAGCACCACGCTGCGGTTGCCGCCGCCGACGACCACCGGCTGGTCGACCAGGTCGGGGCGCTCCCGGAGCATCACCGACGCGTAGAACGCGTCCATGTCCACATGCAGGATCGGGGTGTCGATCGGAGCGCCAGCGAAGGTCGTCACTGCGCCCCTCCCGGCGTCGTCCCGGACCCGCGCTGACCTGGCAGAAATTGTCTCCCCCGCTGCGCTCCGCCGACAATTCCTGCCGGGTCAGCGGACTGCGAGGACGTGCAGCTGCGTGGCCAGCGGAAGGTACTCGGGGCGCTGGGCGACGGCGTGCTCGAGCTCGAGCAACGCCTGGTGGGACCCGGGCTCGAGGTCGAGCAGGGAGCCGGGCACCAGGTCGGTGAAGACCCGGACGGCGTGCACGCCCTGGACCGACAGCTCGGCACCGTGCAGCAGCTCGTCGAGCTCCTCGACGGTGAACCGCCGGCCCGAGCGTTGAGGAGGCTCGGTGCCCTCGAGGGTGGCGCGGGCCTGCTGGAAGTGACCGGCCATCGCCCTGGCGAGGACGGCGGCGTGCCGCTGGGCGACCAGCAGGCTGAGGGTGCCGCCGGGGCGCAGGACCTGCGCGATCGTGGCCAGTGCGGCAGCCGGGTCGTCGACGACCTCGAGCACGCCGTGGCACAGCACCAGGTCGGCGCTGCCGGGATCGGCGACCTCCAGCAGGCTGGACAGGTCACCCTGCTGGGCGGTGACCCGGTCGGCGACGTCACTCTCCTTGGCCCGCCGGTCGAGCGCGGCCAGGGCGTCCGGGCTCGGGTCGACCACGCGGACCCGGTGGCCGACCTCGGCGACCCGGACGGCGAAGCCGCCGGTGCCGCCGCCGATGTCGAGGACGTCCCCAGAGATGTCGCCCTCTCCCAGTCCGTCGAGCACCGGACGCAGGGCCTCCCAGACCACGGCGGTGCGGGTGGCGCTGCGGCGTTCGCTGGGCCGTTCGCTGGGCCGTTCGCTGGGCCGTTCGCTGGGCCGTTCGCTCGCGGACATGAGGCCAACCCTAGAGGCTGCACAGGGGTGCTCATCCCGGTGATCCCGGACTGCGGTGCCACAGCTTGCGGGACATCCCACCGGCCGCGCCCCGGCCTGATCCCTGGCCGGATCCGCCCGACCCACCCCCCGACCACGGCGCGGAGCCGCCGGCCGGCTTGATGTCGGCGTACGGCGAGACCTGGTAGCCGCTGGTGTGCACGAACACCCGGCGGCGCTCTCCGCCCGGCCCCTCGGCTGACTGAGTCTGCTCCCCCACGCCGAAGCCCTCGGGCACGGTGTCGATCACCCGCTGGACGCCGGGCATGCCCTCGCGCTGCCAGATCTCGTGCAGGGCCGGGAGGTCCCAGGCGCCGGTGGCGCGCAGGGAGACGCCGCGGTGACCGGTCCGGCGCAGCTCGCCGCGCACCAGCAGCAGCCAGGTGTGGAACACCGTGGCGGCGTACGGCCCCTGGGCGTCCTCGAAGAAGGTGGCGTCGACCGGGCCGGTGGCGTCGTCCAGGGTCAAGAAGATGACCCGGCGGCCGGAGCGGATCGGCGGCGTCTGGGTCGCGACCTTCACCCCGGCCACCAGGAGCTCGGCGCGGCTGCGGCGGTTGAGCAGGTCGCGGCTGCGGGTCACGCCGAGGACGTCGAGGAACTCGGTGTACCCGTCGACGACATGGCTGCTGACGTCGAGACCGAGGATCTCCAGCTCGGCGGCCATCCGCTCGGCCCGGGTCATCTCGGGTAGGCCGGAGACCTCGCCCTCGCCGGGGGCGTCGCCCAGGTCGAGGGCCAGCTGGACCGAGCTGGGCGCCTCGGGCGTCGGGGTGGCCTGGGACTGCGCGGCCGCCCGCGCCCAGATCCCACCCTCGGCCAGCGCGTGCCGCTCGACCCGGCCGGCACCCTCGCGGGTCTGCGGGTCGGAGCTGTTGCGCGCGGCCATGTCGGCCACCGGCTCGCGGGTCCGCGACGCGTGCGCCAGCCCCTTGGCGGCGGTGCGACCCCGGCCGCGGCTGCCGCGTTCCAGGGCGCGGGTGAAGTGATCGAGCTCGGAGATCTGCAGCAGCAGGTCGCGGCGGGTCACCCGGCCCCTGGTGCCGGTGCGCCCGCCCAGCCCGTAGAGCCGGTCGAACCCGCCGGCCAGCACCAGCCGCTCGAGGATCGGCCGGGAGACCCGCGCACGGTGCCAGAAGTCGGTGAGGGAGGTGTAAGGGCGAGCAGTGGTGATCCGGTCGATCTCGGCCTCGCTGATCCCCTTCACCTCGGCCAGCGCGAGCCGGATGCCGTACGCCGACCCCCAGCCGGGCATCCCGGGCCGGAGTGGCCCCGACAGCCCCGGCTGCCCCGATGGCTCCGGCAACCCCGTCAGCCCCGACAGCTCCGGCGCGTCGGGGTCGAGCCGCTCGACGACGTACTCGCGCTCGCTGCGCTCGACGTCCAGGCCGAGGACCGCGATGCCGTGCTGGCGGGCGTCGTCGAGGATCAGCCGCTTGGGGTACATGCCCGGGTCGTGGGTGAGGACGCCGGCCAGGAAGTGCGCCGGCCAGTGCGCCTTGAGCCACGCCGACTGGTAGGTCGGCAGCGCGAAGGCCGCGGCGTGCGCCTTGCAGAAGCCGAACGAGGCGAACGCCTCCAGCACCGCCCAGATCCGCCTCACCAGCGGCAGCGGATAGCCGTGGCCGAGGGCACGCGGGAAGAACCAGAGCTTCGTCTCGGCCATCCCCTCGAAGTCGCCGAGGGCACGGCGGCGCTCGTCGGCCTCGGCGTAGGAGATCCGGGCGAACCTCGCGATGATCTCGATCACCTGCTCGTGGAAGACCACCACGCCGTGGGTCTCGCCCAGGATCGGCTGCAGGTCGGGGTGGAGGTAGACCGCCTCCTTCCAGCCCTGCTTGGCCTCGAGGTACGGCGTGATCATGTCGCTCTTCACCGGCCCGGGCCGGAACAGCGAGATGTCGGCGATGATCTCGTTGAAGGTGTCGATGCCGGACTTCGCGATCAGCTCGCGCTGGCCCGGCGACTCGATCTGGAAGACCCCGAGGGTCCGGGCGGTGCTGATCATGGCGAAGGTGTCCGGGTCGTCGAAGGGCACCTGCTCCTCGTCGTCGAGGTCGATCCGTACGCCGTCCACCCGGCCGATCTCGGTCACGGCGTGCGCCATCGCCGACTGCATGCGGATGCCGAGCACGTCGAGCTTGAGCAGACCCATCGCCTCGACGTCGTCCTTGTCGAACTGGCTCATCGGGAACCCGGCGTACGAGGCCTCGACGGGGGTGCGGTCGAGCAGGGTCGCGTCGGAGAGCAGCACCCCGCAGGGGTGGACCGCGATGTGGCGGGGCAGCCCGTCGAGTCGCTCGACCAGCGAGAACAGCAACGCGAACTCCTCCTGCCCGAGCCCGGCGGCGCGCAGCTCGGGCAGCTCGCGCAGCGCGATCCGGGCGTCGCGCGCCCGGATGTGGGGGAACGCCTTGGCGATCGCGTCGATCTCCCCCGGCGCCATCCCGAGCGCCGCGCCGACGTCGCGGACGGCGTGCCGGACGCGGTAGGTGTCCATCATCGAGACGCACACGCACCGCTCGCCGCCGAACCGGTCGAGGATCGCCTCGTACACCTCGAGCCGACGCGCCGACTCCACGTCGACGTCGATGTCGGGCAGCGAGCCGCGCAGCGGGGACAGGAACCGCTCCATCAGCAGGCCGTGCCGGATCGGGTCGACCCCGGAGACGCCGAGCAGGTAGTTGACCAGGCTGCCCGCGCCCGACCCGCGCGCCGCGCACCGGACGCCGAGGTCGCGGATCAGGTCGGTGACGTCGCCGACGGTGAGGAAGTACGACGCGTAGCCGAGCTTCCCGATCACCTCGAGCTCGTCGTCGAGCCGCTTCCAGATCCGCTGCCGGGGCGCGTCGCCGTACCGCGACCCGATCGCGCCCTCGCACCTGGCCCGGAGCAGCCCATCCGCTGACCCGGCAGAACCGTTCTGCCGGGTCAGCGTGAATTCGGGGAAGTGCACCTCGCCGAGGCCGAGGTCGCGGCGCGGGTCGAGGAGGCAGCGGTCGGCGACCGCACGGGTCTGCGCCAGCAGCCGGGTGGCCTCCCGTTCGCTCGCTCCGAGCCCGGCCAGCCGGCAGACCTCCTCGGCCATCTCGTGCATCTGCTTGCCGGACTTCAAGAACCCCTCGGCGTTGACCCGGTCGAGGTGCCGGCGGTCCAGCGCCACCAGCCGCCGAGACGCGTCGAGGACGTCGACGGTGGGGGCGTCGAGCCGGTCGGCGTACCGGACGGCGTTGGTGAGCACGGCACCGAGGCCGGTACGCCGGGCGAAGGCCGCCATCGTCGCGGCGTGCGCCGAGCTGCCCGGCCCCCAGCTCCTGCCAGCCCCGCCCCGACCGGACGACGGGGGCAGCCGGTGGGAGACCAGCTCCACCAGGAGGCAGTCGCTCGGTACCACCTCGCGCCAGGGCGCGAGCACGGCCTCGGCCAGGTCGAGCCGGCGCCGGGTGGCCGCGGTCCCCAGCTCCGAGCCGGGGCCGAGGAGGACGAGCACCTCACCGTCGGCGAGGTGGGGGGCGAGCAGGTCGAGCTCGGCGACCGGGGTCCCCCGCTCCCCGGCCAGGTGGGTGGCCGAGACGAGCCGGCAGATCGCCGCCCACCCGGCCCGGCCCCCGCCGGGACCGCTGGCGTTGGCCAGGAAGGTGACCCGGGGCAACCCGCCGCGGTCGGGGGCGAGGTCCCGGAACGCGCCACCGCGCACCGGGGCGCGGACGGTCGTACGGGCCCGGGTCGGCTGCTCCCCCACCGGTCGCACCGCGAGGTCGACGCCCAGGATCGGGCTGATCCCGGCCGCCTGGCAGGCCAGGGCGTGCTTGACCGCGCCGTAGGTGCCGTCGCGGTCGGTGAGCGCCAGGGCGTCCATCTCCTGCTCCGCGGCCCGCTCGACCAGGACGTGCGGGTGGGAAGCGCCGTACTGCAGGGAGTAGCCGGAGGCCACTCGGAGATGGACGAAGGGGTCAGGCGACACCGGACCCGGCACTGGTTCCGACCGGGACGCGCAGCCGCGTCTCGGTCGTCGTGTGCGGCACCAGCCCCAGCAGCTGCTCGATCACGGCGAGGAACCGGTCGGCGTCGCGCACCAGGTCGTCGGCCTCGCGGGCGGTCACCGCTCGGGTCGACCCGGCCTCGGCCGCGGCCCGCTTGGCCGCGCCGCCGGCGAAGAACCCGGCCCACTCCGACAGCTCGGGAGCGACCTCGGCCAGCAGCACCCAGGCGTTCTTCTGCCGGCGACCCCGTGGTCGCGGCACCGGCCGGGCCCGGGCGGCCAGCAGCGCGGCCGCGGCCCGGAGCGCCGCGACGTGGGCGCAGGCGTAGCGGGTGGGGACGTCGGGGGCGGTGATCGCGTCGGCGAGGGAGGCCGCGGCCCGGGAGAGGTAGGAGTGGGTGGTGGCCGGCAGGTCGTAGGGGCCGGCGGTGCCCCAGGAGGCGGAGGGGTCGCTCATCGTCTCGCCCCTCAGTCCAGGCAGCCGGCGAGACGCCACGAGCCGGTGGACCAGTCGAAGAACAGCTCGAAGACCCCGCAGCCGTGAGCGGGGTCGGCACCGCCCCGTCGTGAGGGGTGGCCGGCCTCGACCCGCCACCACTCGCGCTCGCGCAGCAGGTCGACCGAGGGCCGCTCCTGTGCTGCGGGGTCCTTCGCGAGCCGCCACCACTCCCCGGTCTCCACCCAGTGCGCCAGGACGGCCCGGACCTTCCAGACCCGCCCGTGCCAGAGGAACTGCTCCGGGCCCTCCACCCGCTCGACGGTGGCCACTCCCGCCTGCCCGGCTTCTCCGGCCTGTCCGCCCTGTCCCTGGACCTGTCCACGGCGGACCTCGATGGGGTCGTCATAGATGCGCATCGCGTGCTCCTCTCCTCTGGTGGTGGCCAACCCCGCGCTCGACCCCGGGGCCCGGTGGGAGCGGGGGTCGAGGTCGCTCCCACCGGGTAATCGAACAAGTGTTCGATAGAAGAGAAGGTACACCTCCTCGCCGACAGGTCACAAGGGATGGCGAGGACCTGCAGAACTGCCGGCTCAGGACGAGCCGTGCGCCTCGTCGTACTCCTCGGCGACCTCGGCCCCGCGGAGGTAGGCCGAGGTCTCCGGGTGGAACAGGAGGACCAGGAGGACCAGGTCGACCAGGAGCGCGAGGCCGGCGAGCAGCTGGAACACCGAGGGCGGGTCGTGGCTGAAGACCACCAGCATCAGCAGCGCGGTGAACGCACCGAGGGCACCGAGGGAGAGCCGCGCCCAGTTGTTGCCGTCCCGGAACAGCGCCGACAGCACCCACGCCAGCAGGGCGTAGACCACGAACGCGACCAGGGCCACCGGAGCGAAGGACGGCGGCTTCGACAGCCCGGCCCGCGCGGTCCAGGTCTGCACCAGCTCGTCGCCGAGCGCGAACGTCGCCACCGTCGCGACGGCGCAGACCAGCACCAGCGTCGCCTGCGCGTAGAGGGCCCGCGTGACCGAGCGAGGTCGCTGCCGCCCCATGTCGTTCCTCCCCGTACGCGCGTCCGTCCGGCCCTGCTCCGAACCGGGAACCGGTGGTACGCCGATAGGCTCGCAGTATGTCTGATGGTGCCGCCACCCAGAATTCGGGCCAGAATCCCAGCCAGAATTCGGCCCAGAATTCGGGCCGGGAGCACCCGGGGATCGCTCGGTTCCGGGCCGCGCACGCCGCGGCCGGCGGCAAGGGCCGGATCGTGGTCCTCCCCGAGTCCGTGCACACCGCGGCGCTGGCCGCCGAGGCGCTCGGCTGCGAGGTGGGCGCGATCGCCAACAGCCTCGTCTTCGATGCCTCCACGGATCACGGGGGTGCGCCGGTGCTCATCCTCACCAGTGGGGGTCACCGGGTGAACACCGCGGCGACCGCCGAGCGGATCGGCGCCGGCAGCCTCGGCCGCGCCGACGCGGACTTCGTGCGCCACCACACCGGTCAGGTGATCGGCGGCGTCTCCCCCATCGCGCACACCCACCCGGTGCCGACCTACCTGGACGTGGCGCTGCGGCAGTTCGACCCGATCTGGGCGGCCGCAGGCCACCCGGCCGCGGTCTTCTCCACGACGTACGACGAGCTGCTGGCGATGACCGGAGCGACCGAGATCGACGTCGACTGATGGAGGCTCTCCCCCTGGTCTTCTCCACCGGCTGGGCCACCGGGGTCAACTGCTACCTCGTCGTGCTGGTGCTCGGGGTCGCCGACCGGGTCGGCGACCTCACGCAGGTGCCCGACGTGCTGGGCTCCTGGTCGGTCCTGGCCGCGGCGTTCGTGATGTACGCCATGGAGTTCGTGGCCGACAAGATCCCACTGATCGACTCGACCTGGGACGCGATCTCGACCGCGATCCGGCCCACCGCCGGCGCGGTCATCGGCGTCCTCCTCGCTGGTGACGTCTCCTCCCTCGACCAGGCGGTGGCCGGCGTCGTGGGCGGCGGCACGGCTCTGCTCTCCCACCTGGTCAAGGCCGGCTCGCGGCTCGCGATCAACTCCTCGCCGGAGCCGGTGACCAACATCGGTGCGAGCATCACCGAGGACCTCGCGGTGCTCGGCGTGGTCTGGTTCGCGATCGACCACCCGCGGGCTGCCGCCGCCGTCGCCGGCGTCCTGCTGGTCCTCGGCCTCGCCGTCCTCTACCTCGTCGCCACGGTCGTCCGCCGTGGGTGGCGGCGCTGGAAGTCTCGGGAGACGCCGGCGGTGACGCGTGCGTGACCTCGCCGACCCGGAGGTCCGCGACTCGCTGAGCGCCCACCTGGGCGAGCTGTTCGCGGGTCGCCCGGCGATCCTCGGCCCCGGCATCCTCGCCGGCTACACGCAAGCAGCGACCTGGCTGCAGGAGATCGGCTGCCCCGTGCTCGTCGTCGCCACGGCTCGCGGAGCCGGCGAGGTCCCCTCCGGTCTGACGGTCGTGGAGATCGATGCTCCTGCGGTGACCTCCGCGACCGAGGAGCTCCGGCAGGTCGACCGGCTGGCCCGAACCCTCCCCGACGACGTCCTCGCGCACCTCGACGACTTCGACCCCGAGCGTCGGGGCTTCTGGTGGGGCGGTCCCTTCCTCACCGACGACGAGCCGGTGGCCGGAAGGCCGGTCCTGTTCGGCCGGTCGGCCCGGCAGCTCGCCCAGGAGGACAAGCTGTTCGCCGAGCAGCTGTGGGACGACGCCGGCATCGCGCACGCGCCGTCCCGGATCGTGCCGGTCCGCCGGGACTCCCTCGCCGACGCGACCCTCGAGCTCGCCACCGACCTCGGGGCCGTCTGGTCCGGCGATGCCCGCGACGGCTTCAACGGCGGCGGCAACTACGTCCGTTGGGTGACCGCCGACCAGGGACAGGACGCGGCGTACGGCTTCTTCGCCCCGCGCTGCGACCAGGTCCGGGTCCAGCCCTTCCTCGACGGGGTCCCCTGCTCGATCCACGGTGTCGTGCTGGCCGACGGGACGGCGACCTTCCGCCCGGTCGAGATCGTCACGCTGCGCAACCGCGCACGCACCACGCTCGTGTACGGCGGGCTGTCGACCTGGTGGGACCCGCCCGACGCCGACCGCGAGCACATGCGCGAGGTCGCCCGGACCGTGGGCGACCACCTCGCGCGGACGACCGGCTACCGGGGGTTCTTCGGGATCGACGGGGTGCTGACCGCCGACGGGTTCCTGCCCACCGAGATCAACACCCGGATGCCGGCCGGCGCCACGACCCTGGCGAAGGTCGACCCGCGGCTGCTCCACTTCGTGCAGTCGCACCTGGCCAGCGGCCACGACCCCGGCGTCTCCGTGGCCGAGCTGGAGACCCTGGTCCCGCTGATGGACGGCATGAGGATCGGCGACCCCAAGTCGTTCGGGCCCGAGACGGTCGGCGGGGCCTTCGACTACCCCGTCACCGTCGACGAGCACGGCCTCCACCGGACGGATGAGGAGACCGGGAACGTCTTCGCGATCGCGGACAACCCGAGCGGCTACTTCGCGACGATCCGGCCCTGCTCCGCGCTGTCGGTCGGCGACCGGCTCGCTCCGATCACCGTCGGCCTCATGCGCCACCTCGACGAGCACTACGGGACCGACCACGGGGACCTCGAGGCAGCCCCCGACGTCCGGAGGGGCTGACGTGCGGGTCGTCGTCATCGGAGGGGGCCTCGGAGGGATGGCCTCCGCGGCCCGGCTCGCCAAGCTCGGTCACGAGGTGACCCTGCTGGAGAGCTCGCCACGACTCGGTGGCGCGCTGCGCCTGGAGAGCGAGGGCGGGTTCGGCTGGGACGTCGGCGCCCACTCCACCCTGCTGCCGGCGGTGCTGCGTGACCTGTTCCGGAAGTCGGGGCGGCCGGCCGAGCGGGAGATCGACCTCCAGCCGGTCGAGGTCATCCGCACCCACCGCTTCGAGGACGGCTCGTGGGTCGACGTCCTCGGCGGCTCGCGGGCCGCGCAGATCGACGCCTTCGACGCCCTCGGGCCAGGGCTCGGCGAGCGCTGGGCCGCGCACGTCGCGTCGTACGCCGAGGTCTGGGAGACCCTGCGCCGCGGTTACCTCGAGGTGCCTCGGTCCTCCGACGACCGCACCGTCGAGAGCATCCTCGGCGACCGGACGATGCTGCACCGGCGGCTCAAGCGGGACTTCAAGGACGAGCGGCTGCGCCTGGTCGCGGGCCACCGGTTCGTCGCCGAGGGCCACGCCCTGCGCAACGTGCCGGCGTGGTTGGGCCTGTGGTCGTACGTCGAGCAGCGGTTCGGCTGCTGGACCATCCCGGGCGGCTTCGCGACGCTCTCCGACGCCCTGGCCGCGCGGCTGACGACCCGGAGGGTCACCGTGCTCACCGGGACCCCGGCCCTCGACCTCGTCGTGCGGGAGGGCCGCGCGGTCGGGGTCCTGACCGACGACGGGCCGCTCGACGCCGACGCCGTCGTGTGCGCGATCGACCCACGGCTCCTCCCGGCCCTCGCGCCGCTGGTGGCGCGCACGATGCCGGCGATCCCGCCGCTCGTCGCCTTCGTCGGCCTCGAGGGCGACGTGCCGGACGTCGGCCACGAGCTGGTGCTGCACGGCGACCCGCTGCTGGTGGTCCGGACCGGCGGGGTCGCACCCGAGGGGCACCACGCCTGGACGGTGCACGGGCGCGGCCAGGTCGCCGAGGACCTCCTGCGCGCCCTGGCCCGTCACCGCATCGACGTGCGGCGGCAGGTCGTCACACGGATCGACCGCTCACCCAAGGACCTCGTCGCCGGCGGCTCGCCGATGGGACTGCTGTGGGAAGGGCGAGGCACCGTGGCGAGGCGTCTCGGCCCGGACACCCCGATCGCCGGCCTGTACGCCGCGGGCGCGCACGCGACGCCCGGTTCGGGCGTGCCCTTCACCGGTCTCTCGGCCGCGCTGGTGGCGCAGGCGATCGGGCCGGCCTGAGGCGAGGCCTCAGACGGTGATGCGGAGCTTCTCGAAGATCTCCAGCGTCGCCTTGGAGCGGTTGAGCGTGTAGAAGTGCAGGCCCGGCGCCCCGCCGGCGAGCAGCTCCTCGCACAGCTCGGTGGCGATGGCGATGCCCTCGGCGCGCATCCGCACCGGGTCTCCGTCGTGGGCCGTGATCCGGTCGACGACGTGCGACGGCACGGCCGCTCCGATCAGCTCGCTCTGCCGGGTGATCGCGCCGAGGTTCAGGATCGGCATGATGCCCGGGAGGATCGGCAGGTCGACGCCGCGGTCGCGCACCCGCCGCACCAGGTCGAAGTAGGACTGCGCCGAGAAGAACATCTGGGTGACGGCGAACTCCGCGCCCCGCCGGGCCTTCTCCACCAGCACGTCCGCGTCGTGGTCGAGCGACTCCGAGGTGATGTGGCCGTCGGGGAACGCCGCGACGCCGATCCGGAACCCGTAGTCGGCCGCGAGGCTGACCAGCTCGTCGGCATAGGTGAGGCCGTCGGGCGTCGGCGTCCAGGGCGCGGTCGGGCCGTCGGCCGGGTCGCCGCGCAGCGCCATGACGTGGGCGACCCCCACCTCGTCGTACTCGGCGAGGATCCGGCTCAGCTCCTCACGCGTGTGGCCCACGCAGGTGAGGTGCGCAACCGGCAGCAGCGAGGTCTCCTGCGCGATCCGGCCGGTGACCCGGACGGTCGTGCCGCGGCTGGAGCCGCCGGCGCCGTACGTCACCGAGACGAACGTCGGGTGGTAGGGCTCGAGCTCGCGGATCGCCTTCCAGAGCTGCTCCTCGCCGGCTTCGTCGCGCGGCGGCATGAACTCGAAGGAGAACGAGCGCTCGCCGGTGTCCAGCAGCTCGCGCATGCTGCGTCCGCGCTCGGTGATCACGGGGCCAGCCTAGGTCCGGGCGCCTACCGGCCCTCGTTAGTCTCGCCCCATGGCCAGCTGGGACGCCGCAGGATTCCGCGACCGGCTCCAGGACGTGATCGACGACCACCTCACCGAGATGGGCACACGCCTGGACCCGCTCGGGGCCGACGCCACCCGGTTGCTGGCCGAGGCCCGCGCGAGCGTCAGCGGTGGGAAGCGGTTCCGCGCAGCCTTCTGCTACTGGGGCTTCCGCGCCGTGACCGAGCCCGGGTCGGAGGAGGACGAGCGATCCCTGCTGCGCGCCTGCGCCGCCCTCGAGCTGCTGCACGCGAGCGCCCTGGTGCACGACGACCTGATGGACGCCTCCGACACCCGACGCGGCCGCCCCGCGACGCACCGCGGCTTCGCCGCCCGGCACGCCGCGGAGGGCTGGCGCGGTGATCCGGAGCAGTACGGCGCCGCCGCCGCCATCCTGCTCGGCGACCTGCTGCTCGCCTGGTCCGAGGAGCTGCTGCGCCGCTGTGGCCTTCCGGCCGACCGCGTGAACGCCGCGACCGAGCTGTTCGACCTGTGTCGCAACGAGGTGATCACCGGGCAGTTCCTCGACGTCTCGGTGCAGGCGCGGGGTCACGCCGACGTCGACGCCGCGATGACGGTGCTGCGCTACAAGTCGGCGAAGTACTCCATCGAGCGGCCGCTGCAGATCGGTGCCGCCCTGGCCGGGGCGGCGCCGTCGATGCTCGAGGGGCTGAGCGCCTTCGGGCTGCCGCTCGGCGAGGCGTTCCAGCTGCGTGACGACCTCCTCGGCGTCTTCGGTGATGCCGCGACGACCGGCAAGCCCGCCGGGGACGACCTGGTCGAGGGCAAGCGGACGGTCCTGGTCGCGCTGGCGCTCGACGCCGCGCCGGCGGAGGAGGCCGCGCGGCTGGATGCGGCTCTCGGCACGCCGCTCGACGCCGACGACCTCCGCCGGGTGCGGACGATCATCGAGGACTCCGGCGCGCGGGGCCAGGTCGAGGGCGTCATCGGCGCGCTCGTCGAGCGTTCGCTCGCCGCCCTCGACGCCACCCCGGTCGACGACCACGCGGACGTCGTGCTCCGCGACCTCGCGGCCGCCGCCACCGACCGCGCGCTGTAGGCCGGGTCGCCGCCCTGCACTGGTGCGGGGGTTTCGAGACGCTCGCTCCGCTCGCTCCTCAACCACCGGCAGGGGTTTCGAGACGCTCGCTCCGCTCGCTCCTTGACCACCGGTCTCGGGTGAGGGGTGCGCCACCGGTGGTTGAGGCCGCAGGCCGAGCCTCGAAACCCCCACACGTACGCAGGGCCTCGCCCCGACCGGTCAGTCCAGCGACGGGAGGCCCGGATCGGGCCCGTCACCGCGCAGCAGCACCGCGAACGGCGTCCCGCGCTCGGCGTTGACCCGTCCACCCAGCACGCTCAACGCCACGGAGAACGCCTTCGGCTCCGACCGGGCCAAGGTGCCCCAGCCGTCCCACAGCAGCACGGTGCCGTCCACGTGCTCGCCGACGTCGGAGAGGCAGTCCGCCAGGGCGTCGAAGTTGTGGCCGTAGTGGCCGGGGAAGTGCAAGGTCTCGCCGACGGCGGTGAGGAACTCGCCCTTGCCCTGGTGGGTCCAGCCGTCCACGTGCGCGAACGCCCACCCGGCGTGCTCGACGGTGTGTCGGACGTCGGCGACCTCGAAGCCGCCGTGCCACAGGTAGAGACCTGGCTCGGTGTGGCCGGCCAGAAGCGCTGCAAGTCCGCTCATCGAGAGCCCCCTTCGTCGCGCAGAGTCTTCACCGGAGGATCCTCGAGAAGCTCTGGTAGTGGTCGTCGGTCCAGTACAGCTCGCCGCCCTGCCCCGCGATGATCCGCCGGGCGCCGCGGTCCTCCGACCCCGGCGTCACCACGGTGTACTCCCGGTAGTAGCCGCGCGACTCGTCCGGCAGGAGTTCCTCGAAGTTGCCGAAGACGGAGTCGTCCTGGTCGTACGGGTACGGCCCGTCGGAGTCGATCAGGGCGACGGTGTCGACCGCCTCCGGCGGCAGCTGCCCGAGCGAGACGACGGGCAGCGAGTCGGGCGCAGGCGAGTCCTCCGGGAGCTGCTGCCAGCCCAGGAGGGCCGCGAGGACCGCGATCGCCGCGGCAACCAGCCACGTGCGCCGGTCCAGCGTCACGCCGACACCTAGAAGGCCATCGCCTGGGCGCGTCGCTTCACCTCGGCGCCGCGGTTCTCCCGCAGCGCGTCGATCGGGCGGCCCGGGAGGTCCTGGTCGGTGAACAGCCAGGCGATGCACTCGTGGTCGCCGTACCCGCCGTCGTGCAGGACGGTCAGCAGGCCGGAGAGCCCCTTGACCACCCAGCCCTCCTCGTCGTCGATGAAGAGTGCCGGGACGACCGGGCTCCCCGTCCCTCCCGGGCGTGCGGCCGCCAGCTCGTGGACCTTCACCATCGTCTTGACCTTGGCCGGGGTGACGGCCAGGAGGTCGGCGACCTGCTCCCAGGTCAGCCAGTCGGATACCAACGCGGCCAGATCGGCCGAGGCCAGCGATTCCATGGCCCCAGTCTCTCAGGAGCGCAGGGACCGCGCCACGCCGGTCACCGGGCCAAACCACCCCCACCTGCCCCGATCCGTACGATTGTCCCGCCGGACTCTTCCCCACGTGTGCCCGTCCGGAGCAGGAAGGGTGTCGTCGTGCCGTTCGACCAGCGGACCCCCGGGAGCGAGCGTGACTCGCTGACCGGTCGGCTTCTGGACGGTCGGTACCGCGTCGGGCCTCGGATCGCCCGCGGCGGCATGGCCAGCGTGTACGAGGCCACCGACACCCGGCTCGACCGCACCGTCGCGGTCAAGGTGATGCACCCGGGTCTCGGCGACGACGACGAGTTCGCCGCCCGCTTCGTCCGCGAGGCGCGGGCCGCTGCCAGGCTCACCCACCCGAACGTCGTCGGCGTCTTCGACCAGGGCGACGACGACGGAGTCGTGTTCCTCGTCATGGAGCTGATCCCCGGTCACACGCTCCGCGACGTCATCCGCAAGGAGAGCCCGCTGCCCCCCTCGCGGGCCCTGGCGGTGATCGACCCGATCCTCTCCGCGCTCGCCGCCGCACACCGCGCCGGGCTCGTCCACCGGGACGTGAAGCCCGAGAACGTCCTCATCGCCGACGACGGGCGAGTCAAGGTCGCCGACTTCGGCCTCGCCAAGGCGGTCAGCGCCGACACCCAGCACACCGCCACCGGCGGGGTGCTGATCGGCACCGTCTCCTACCTGGCGCCCGAGCTCGTCGTCGACGGTCGCGCCGACACCCGGGCCGACGTGTACGCCGCCGGCGTGGTGCTCTACGAGCTGCTCACCGGTCGCAAGCCGCACGAGGGCGAGTCACCGATCCAGGTCGCCTACAAGCACGTCCACGAGGACATCCCGCCGCCGTCCCGGCTCGAGCCGACGCTGCCGCCGTACGTCGATGCGCTGGTCGCCCGCGCCACGGCCCGCGACCGCACGCAGCGTCCGGCCGACGCGGCGGTGATGCTGCACCAGGTCCACCGGGTCGCCCAGGCGCTCGCCGAGGGCGTGCGCGACGACGAGGAGCTGACCTCCGACCTCACGCCGTCGGTGACGGCAGCGACTCTCCTCACCGAAGGGCGCGAGGACACCGCGACGGCAGCGGTCGCATGGACACCGACGAGCTGATCCCGGTCCTCGATCCGCACGACTACGGCGAGCAGACCCAGCCGATCCGGCGGCCGGTCCCGGTGGCTCCCCCCGACGTCCGCGCGACTCCCCCGCCCCCGCCGGTGCGACCTGCGCCCGTGACCGGACCACCGTCGCGACCCCGCCGATCCCGGCGCGGTCCCCTCATCCTCGCGCTGGCGTTGTTCCTGGCTCTGGCGGTCGGCGTCGGGGCGTGGTGGTTCGGCTGGGCGCGCTGGACGCAGATGCCGAGCGTGCTCGAGCTGTCGAGGTCGGCGGCGATCAGCAAGCTGGACAAGGCCGGGCTCGACGCGCGGCTCGGCGACCCGGCGTACTCCGAGACCGTGCCGAAGGGCCAGGTGCTGGCGACCGACCCCGACCCGGGCGAGCGGATCCTGGACGGCGGCACCGTGACTCTCACCCTGTCGCTGGGCAAGGAGCGCTATCGCGTGCCGTCCCTGCGCGGTCTCACCGAGGACCAGGCCCAGGACAAGATCCGTGCTGCGCACCTGGAATTCGGTCAGTCGACGCAGGTGTACTCGGAGAAGGTGCCTGAGGGGCAGGTCATCCGGAGCGACCCGCCGACCCGCACCCCCCTCAAGCCCCAGGCGATCGTCGACCTGTACGTCAGCCAGGGCCCCCGACCGATCAAGGTCAAGGACTGGACCGGCAAGGACGCCGACCGGGCGAAGGCCGCCCTGGAGGAGAAGGGGCTGGCGGTCAGCGAGGCCGCCCCGGAGTACTCCGACACCGTCCCGGAGGGGAACGTCCTGCGGCAGAACCCCAGCGGCGGCACGTTGTTCCGCGGCGACACCGTCACGATCGTCGTCAGCCGGGGGCCGGAGCTGGTCGCGGTCCCGGGGGGCCTCATCGCCTCCGGCGTCGACGACGCCAAGCAGAAGCTCATCGACGCCGGCTTCGTGCCGCGCGTCGTCGAGGACGACGACTACATCGGGCTCGGCTACGTGTTCCGGGTGGACCCGTCGTCCGGGACGATGCTCCCCAAGGGCAGCACGGTCACCCTCTACCTGATCTGAGGGCGGCCTCTGGCCTGCGCATATGCGGCCCGCCATCGGCATGGACCTTGGCGGTTGCGCAGACCGTACCTCGCGACCGACCGCGGTGCCTGGCCTCACCCGATCCCGGTCATCTGGCCGGGGCGAAACCGCGCGCCCGCGCACGACAGTAAGGGGCACCAGACCACCCAAGACATCGAACTAGCAGGTGAACCGCGATGAGCATCAGCGTCGTCCTTGACCCGATCACCAGTCCGGCTCCGGCGAAGGCCGCCGACGGTCGGCGGCGAGCCCTCGGCCTGGGGCTGCTCATCTCCGCCCAGTTCGTCGTCATGCTGGACACCTCGATCGTGAACGTCGCGCTCCCTTCGATCCAGGCTGACCTGGGATTGAGCTCGACGGGCCTGAGCTGGATCATCAATGCCTACGTGCTCACCTTCGGAGGACTCCTCCTGCTCCTCGGCAGGGCCGCTGACCTTCTCGGCCGTCGGCGCATGTTCATCCTCGGGTCAGCCGCCTTCACGACCGGGACGCTCGTCGCGGCCACCGCCACGCATGCGTGGATGCTCGTCGCCGGTCGCGTCATTCAGGGGGCGGGCGCTGCAGCCCTGAGCCCAGCCGCGATGTCGTTGCTGATGCAGAACTTCCCGGGAGAGCAGCGCGCCCGCGCGATGAGTCTGTGGGGTGCCGCTTCGGCCATGGGCGGAGCCACCGGCGTCATGGCCGGCGGGCTGCTCACCGGCACCTTCGGGTGGTCCTCGGTGTTCCTGGTCACCGTTCCCGCCTCCGTCGCCGCGGTTGCGCTGGCCCGCCGGGTCCTGGACGACACCGCCCGCGGCGCCCGCCGACCCTTCGACACTCTCGGTGCCCTCACCATCACCGCTGCCGTCCTCGCGCTGGTTCACGGGGCGCTCGGTGCTTCCGAGCGGGGAATCACGGCCCCCAGCGTCCTCCTCGCGTTGGCCACGTCCGCGATCCTCATGATCGCGTTCATCGTCACCGAGCGACGTGCCATCGACCCGCTCGTCCCGCTGGACCTTTTCCGCTCGCCGACGCTCTCCATGGGTGTGTGGCTCGCGGTCTGGGGCGGGGCAGCCCGAGGCTCCACCTTCGTGATCATCGCGCTCTACCTGCAGAAGGGGCTCAGCATGTCGCCGGCGCACGCAGGCCTGGCGATGGTTCCAACCTCGGTGGCCGGGTTCGTCGTCAACCTGGTCCTCCTCCCGCGGGTGTTGAAGGCCTTCGGGCCACTCCGCAGCATGGTCGCGGGTCTCGGGGTTCTCGCCACCGGACAGCTGTGGATCGCTTACGCCCCCACGGGACCCGGCTACGGGGCCGCGGTCCTGCCCGGGCTGCTCCTGGTGGCGATCGGCGTCGCGCTCAGCTTCACCCCGACAACGATGGTGATTGCCTCCGCAGCACCCGCCACACACACCGGTCTGGCGGCAGGGCTCGCCGGATCTGCCAGTCAAGTGGGAGGTGCGCTGGGCACTGCGATCTTGACCGCCATTGCTCTGACTGCCGGCGAAGGGTTCACCGCCGCGTTCACGGTCGCAGCTCTCGTCGCCCTGACAACGGCCGGATTCGCTTCGATCCTCGTCCGACGCCAATCCGTGATTCGCGGCGATTGAAGGTCCAGACGTCCGGGGAAGTCCGCAGCAGCCGCCTGGGTTCATCGCTACCTTGAGGTGATGCTGCAGGGCCGAGATCAGGAGCGAGCGGCTCTGGCCTCCCTGATCGAGGGGGCACGCGCCGGTCGCGCGGGCGCCGTGGTCGTCCACGGTGAGGCCGGCATCGGGAAGTCCGCCCTCATCCAGGACGCGGTCGAGGACCTCTACGGTGTGCGCGTCCTCCGGATCCAGGGGATGGAGTCGGAGTCACCCCTCCCCTTCGCTGCGCTCCAGCGCCTGCTGCGGCCTCTGGCCGACCAGCTGCACCACCTCCCCGCGCCCCAGGCGTCCGCCCTCGGCGCAGCCCTGGGGCTCGTCCAGGCCGAGACGGTGGAGCCCTTCCTGGTGGCCATCGCCACACTCACCCTGCTGACCGAGGCGGCAGACGAAGAGCCCTTGATCTGCGTGGTCGACGATGCGCACTGGCTGGACCCGGCGTCGGCTGAAGTACTGCTCGTCGTGGCCCGCCGACTCGACGCAGACCGAGTCGGCATGATCTTCGCCGCCCGGGACGGTGAGGCCCAGGCCTTCGAGGCCGAGGGGCTACCACGACTGCGGTTGACGGGCCTGGACGAGGACGCGGCGGCGAGCCTGCTCAGCGCTGCGGCCCCTGGGACGATCGCCCCCGGGGTTGTGGAAGCCTTGCTGTCAGCCAGCGCCGGAAATCCACTCGCCCTGGTCGAGCTCCCTTCCAGCCTGACCCGCGAGCAGCTCGACGGCACCTCGACCCTGGCCACGCCCCTCCCTGCGGTCGGTCGGGTCTCCGACACGTTCCTGCGCCGCTACCACGAGCTGCCTCCCGAGGCACAGACCTATCTGCTGATCGCAGTCGCCGACGACACGGGTCGCCGAGACCTGGTGCAGGAAGCCGCGGCCAAGATCGGCGCGAGCTCCGACGCAGCCGACCTCGCCGAGCAGTCGGGCCTGATCACTGCTTCGGGGCCTCAGCTCTCCCTGCGCCACCCACTCGTGCGCTCGGCGATCTACCAGGCGGCCTCCCCCACCGACCGTGAACGCGCGCACTCTGCCCTGGCAGAGATCCTGGGCAGCATCGGCGACGTCGACCGACAGGTCTGGCACCGCGCGGCGGTCGTGACCCACCAGGACGCCGACCTCGCTGCGGCGCTGGAGGAGGCAGCCGGCCGCGCCGAACGACGGGGAGCGTACGTCACGGCCGCGGACGCCTACGAGCGAGCAGCGGGCCTGTTCCCGACCGGCGAGGAGGCGGCCCGCCGTCTGCTCGGTGCGGCCCGCGCCGCGTGGGCGTCGGGGCGAGCAGCAAGGGCCAGGTCCTTGACCGAACGAGCGCGCCCCCTCACGACAGATCCGTTGCTCGTGGCGGACCTGGACCGGCTCCGTGGCCGTGTCGAGCTCAACGTGGGGTCGGCCGCCACCGGGCATCGCATCTTCGTGGAGGCGGCTCACGCCGTGGCGGCCCACGACCAGAACCGAGGCCTGGAGATGGCCGTGGCCGCCTCCATCGCCCAAGGCCACGGCGGCGGCAGCGGGGCGACGCTCAACTCAGGGCTGTTCGATTCTGCTCCTGCGGCGAGAGACTCTCCGCGCACCCGATGCCTCAAACAGCTCTTCGGCAGCACTCAGCTGTACCTCAGCGGGGATCTGAGGAGTGCTATCGCGGAGCTGCGTGCAGCCCTCGAGACGGGCCGCCTGGTGGACGATGTCGACGTCCTCGGAAATCTTGGGAATGCGGCCCTCCATGTCGGCGACGACCACTCGCACCGCGAGTTCTACACGCTGATGTTGACCACCGCGCGGGCTCGAGGCGGCGCCGTGTCCGTGCTGTACGCCTTGCAGCGTCTCGGCTTCTCCCAGCTCCTCGGTGGGCTCTGGCGTGAGCTCCGAAGCTCCGCCGAGGAGGCCGTGTCACTCAGCGAAAGCCTCGGGCAACGCGCCTCGTCAGCCGCTCCTCGCGCCTGGTTGCTCCTCTTGGCCGCGCTCCAAGGAGAACAGGACTACGACGACAGGCTCGCCGATCTCGAAACGCTCCTGAGGACCCATCCGTCACCCGGCATCTTCGCCCACCCCATCGACCTGATGATCAGGTGGGCCAAGGCCATGCACGCTGCTGCCTCGGCGGACCCCACCGCCGCTCGGCACCACTTCGGACACGTGGACATGCCGGTCTTCGGTCTCATGGCGTCACAGGAGCGCATCGACGCTGCCGTGCGCGCGGGCGACGCCGAGATGGCACAGGCCTGGCTGCAGGCCGTCGAGGCCTTCGCTCAGCAGACCGACTGGAGCTGGGCGCACGCCGCCGCCTCGTACGGGCACGCGCGACTGCACGAGAGTGCCGACGACGAGCCGTCCGCGGTCACCGCGCACTTCGACGCTGCTCTGGACCACCACTCGACTGCGGGAAGACCCTTCGACCGCGCACGCACCCAGCTGGCGTACGGCGAGTACCTCCGTCGGATCCAGCGCCGGGTCGCTGCTCGGACCCAGCTGCGCGATGCCCTGCACATCTTCGAGGACCTCTCCGCGACGCCCTGGGCCGAGCGCGCGAGTCAGGAGCTCCGCGCCTCTGGAGAAACTGCGCGCAAGCGCGACGAGTCGACGTTGACGCAGCTGACCCCGATGGAGCGAAAGGTCGCCGAGCTGGTGAGCCAGGGGTTGACCAACAAGGAGGTGGCGGCCCAGATCTGGGTCTCCCCCCGGACGGTGGCCTTCCACCTGCGCAACGTCTTCGCCAAAGCGGGGGTCACCTCACGAGGGCAGCTGGCGCAGCTGGACCTGGGCTAGGGCCTGACGGCGGCGACGCCGAACCAGGAGTGGCGAGGCGATGACCGAGAGCGCACCCGCCAGCACCGCCGCGGCCAATCCCGTGGTTCGCGACTCGAACCGTCCCGGGCCGAGGTCCAGCTCGGCGACGGGGTAGTCCACCATCTTGGCGGCCGAGACGGCTGTCGCCCGCGTGGTGTGGTGTCCCAGGTACTCCAGGGCGCCGTCGAACCCGGTCCGTCCGCTCGGCCCGGTCATCGGGTCGAAGTCGACTCCGAGCTCGACCGCCCACGCCGACGTACCTCCATCTAGGGCATCGGTGGTGGTGACGCCAGGCTCGACCACTCGGTCCACGCGGCGGACGGCATCCTCCGGGACCCCGACCAGCACCAGGCCATGCCGCGTGCGGGTGAAGCCGGTCCGGCTGACCGCGACGATGCGAGCGGCGAAGGAGGAGTTGTACACCTCGAACGCGGCCGCGGCATCGATCTCGGAGACGCCGTCGACGAGGACCACCGCGAGAGTGGGACGGAACCAGGGCAGGAGCGCGTTGAGCGCGACCGGACGGTCTCCGAGAGAGAACGACTGCACGGGGATCTGCGTGGACCCGTCCACCGACCAACCCGGGTAGCCCAGGGGCGCCCCGACCCGGGCCGCCTCCTGGGGCCCGAACAATTCGTCGATGACTGCCAGCGCCCCCACGATTCCGGAGGAGATGCCGGCCGTGGTCGTGACTCGCCCGTCCCTGACGTACCTGGTTCCGTCCACCCACGTCGTCTCCGGATGGTTGCGACGTAGCCCCGCGAGCTGCGACCAGTGGCTCGTCGCCGTCCTGCCATCCAGCAGGCCAGCGGCCGCGACGACACGAGCACCGGTACACACGGCGAGGACCTGGGCACCGCGGTCCGCTTGCGCGCGGATCCAGCCGCGGACGATCGCTTCTCCCTCACCTTCCGGGTCCTTCATGGCCGGCACGACGACGACGTCGGGGGTGAGCCTGAGGCTGGAATCGACCTCGTCGAAGGTGTACGCCGGCAGGATGCTGGGAGCTCCGTCGACGGCGGCCGCCCCATGCGTGGCGGCGACGGTGTACACCGAGAATCGCGGGGAGCTCGCGAACACCTCGTAGGGACCCATCGCATCGGTGGCGACGGTTCCGGATGAGCCGAGAACGACAGCAACCCGGAGGGTGCCTGACCTCACCGGCGGTCGCCGGAGCTCATCGTGTGGGCCCGTGTCTGCGACGGGCAGTCGGCTCTCGGACGTGGAGACTCGCAGCCCGACGAAACCGGCGACGGCGAGGGCGAGGGCGATCAGCACTGTGGCCACCAGCGCCTGCGTCAGGCGCTTCGCGACGTTCTTCATGAGGTTCTCCTTGGACTCAGTGAGGGGCGCCGGGCCAGCAGCTCAGTGCATGTGCACGTGAGCCGCGTCGGCCTTGCCGGCCGGCATTCGAATGGCGGCCAGGGCGGCGAACAGGAGCGCGATGCCGGCTGCAGCCAACCCGCCGCGCGTGAATGCGTCGGCGGTTCCTGTCGGGGCAGTGAGGTTTCCGGCGGTCCCGGCGATGGCTGACAGGACGGCCACACCGAGCGCGGCTCCCACCTCGTGGCCGGTCATGAGAAACCCCGAGGCCATGCCCGTGTGCTCGGCCGGGATGCCGTGCATCGCAGAGCCCGCGACCGCTGCGAAGACCAGGCCGGCTCCGAGTCCCACGATGGCAAGACCTGGCAGCAGACCCGTGGCGTACACCGAAAACTCGTCCGCACGCGAGAGCAGGACGGCTCCGGCAGCAACGGCGATCAGGCCGACCGCAGCGATGCTCCTGGCGGCGAGGTGCGAGCTGAGGTGTGTGGCGAGGTGCGTGCCGACCACGAGCGTGGCAGCCATGGGCAGGAACGCGAGGCCGGACTCGAGTGCGGAGAACTCCAAGGCCGTCTGCGTGAAGATCGAGGTCAGGAACACCACGGCCATGAGTAGGCCTGTGATGCCGAGCATCACTGCGGTGCTGGAGACCAGGCTGGAGATCTTCCAGGTGTGCGGGTGCACCAGAGGCTGGTCGGCGTGGCGCTCCACACGCACGAAACCGGTCATGAGCGCCGCGGCGACGGCTAGTCCGATGAACGTCGGGGCGGATGACCACCCGCTGGTCTCGACCCGAGCCAGGGTGAACATCAGGCTGCCCAGAGCGCCCACACCCAGCACGGCCCCCGCAAGATCGAGGTTGGCCAAGCCGACGCGCGCCTTGGTGTCGTTCGGCACGAGATGGAGAGCGGCCAGGATCGCGCCGACCCCGATCGGGACGTTGACCCAGAAGATGGCCTCCCAGCTGACCCACGTGGTCAGCACCCCGCCCGCGGTGACGCCGCCGGCGATGCCCAGACCTCCGATGGCACCCCAGAGGGCCATCCCCCGGGCACGCTGGGCTCCGGTGTAGGTGCTCTGGATGATCGAGAGTGCCGCCGGGGTCATGAGCGCGGCGGCCGCACCTTGGGCACCCCGCCCGAGGACCAGCTCGATCGCGTTGTCGGCGAAACCGTTCATCGAGGGACGCACCCGTGAACAGGCTGAGCCCGGTCAGGAAAACCGCGCGGCGGGAGAACAGGTCGGCGATCCGGCCGCCGAGAAGCAGGCCACCACCGGAGAAGAGGAGGTAGGCAGTGACGACCCACTGGAGGTCGCCGCTGGCGAGCCGGAGGTCCTGCCCGATCGTGGGCAGCGCCGTGTTGACGATCGAGATGTCGAGGACGACGAGGATCTGAGCAACCAGAGCCACGATCATGGGTCCCCAGGGGCTGGTGGCTCCAGCCTCCGTCGCTTGCTTCGCAGAGGCTGGGGCGTGATGTCCGTGCATGAGAGTCTCCCTAGAAGTCGAGTGGTGATGCCGCAAGGCTGTCGGCGACGCCGATTGGTCACCCCGGTCAGATGACCGGGATCCACCGGTCAGACCGGTGGATGCGGGTCGTACTGGATGCCGGCCCGGACCTGCCGAGCCCGAGACGCGCCCGCAAGCCGTGCCACGAGGTGGAGGGCCATGTCGATCCCTGCGCTCACTCCGGAGCTGGTGACGACGTCGCCGTCGTCGACGAAGCGATGGGCCGCTCTGATCTCGATGGTCGGATCGATCCGTGCGAGTAGTTCGATCTGCTCCCAGTGCGTGGTGGCCGGGCGGCCGCAGAGGAGCCCCGCCGCGGCGTACACCAGAGACCCCGTGCACACGCTGGTCATGAGCGGAACGGTCGCGGACTGCCGCCGGACCCACGCCAGGTGAGGTTCGTCCTTCATCAGCGCTCTCGTCCCCTGCCCGCCGGGATGCAGGAGGACGCCAAGCTCAGGGTGGTCATCTGACGAGTGGTGCGCACCGAGCACGAGCCCCTTCGCACCGGTGACGGAAGCGCCGTCCCTGCTGAGGCAGGAGACGGACCAGCCGTCCTCCGGGTACTCCAACGTCCAGTGGGCGAGGACTTCCCAGGGACCGACGGCGTCAAGCTCTTCGACTTCGTCGAACAAGAAGATGCCGATGTGACGAGCGGTTGACGTCCGGGACACGGGGCTCATGCGGGCTCCTGATCATGGGTGGCGAGCGGATGTCCCATGGTGAGAGCGCCCCACCCTGGTTCGCCCCGGCCAGATGACCGGGATCTCCCGGGCGCATTCGCGAACCCGGCTGTTTGGCCGGGGCGATCCCGGCGACGTCACGCCACAGTCGGGCCATGGTCTTCGGCACCACCGCCAAGACCCCCTGACACTCGACAAGGAAGACCCATGAACAGCAACCACCCCCGCGACATGAAGGCCGTGCTGCAGGACGAATACGGCACCCACGACGTGCTGCGCGTCGGACGGGCTCCCGTGCCGACGATCGGCGACGACCAGGTCCTTATCAAGGTCCGGGCCGCAGGCCTGGACCGAGGGACCGAGCACCTCGTCGCCGGCAAGCCGTACGCCGTGCGGCTCGCCTTCGGCATGAAACGCCCCAAGAACCCAGTGCCGGGGCGCGATGTCGCCGGGACCGTCGTCGAGGTCGGCTCCGCGATCACGCGGTTCGCGCCGGGCGACGAGGTCTACGGAGTCGCGCCCGGCTCGTTCGCGGAGTACGCCGTCGCGCAGGAGTCCCGCCTGGCGCTGAAGCCCAGGAACATCTCCTTCACCCGAGCCGCGGCGGTGCCGGTCTCGGCCGCTACCGCGATGCGTGCGCTCGTGGAGACCGGTCGTGTGCAAGCCGGTCAGTCGGTCCTCGTGCTCGGCGCCTCCGGCGGCGTGGGCAGCTACGCCGTGCAGCTGGCGAAGGCCCTCGGAGCCGAGGTGACCGGCGTGTGCAGCGCGGCCAAGGCCGACCTGGTCAGATCTCTCGGCGCCGACCACATCATCGACTACGCCCGCCAGGACTTCGCCGACGGCGCGACCCGCTATGACCTGATCCTGGACATCGCCGGCAATCCCAGCCTTGGTCGACTGAGGCGTGCCCTCCAGCCCCGCGGCACCGTCGTGTTCGTCGGGGGTGAGGACGGCGGCGCCATCATCGGCATGGGTCGGCAGCTACGCGGGATGTTCCTCTCGCTTGTCGTCCGTCAGCGCCTGACGCTCCTGCCCACCAAGGAGCGGGGCAGCGACTACGAACGGTTGACCGACTACATCGAGGCCGGGCAGGTGGTCCCGAGCGTCGACAGCACCTACGCCCTCGAGGACGCGCCCCTCGCGCTTCACCGACTCGAGCAGGGCCACGTGCGAGGGAAGGTCGTCCTCCGCGTGAGCTGATCCCTCGCAAGTCCTGCGGGGCCGCCGCCACCCAACCCCATCAGCCAAAGGAAGAGACCCATGACCAGCAACACTCCGCATGACTCCAGAAGGCGGCTCGGCTGGCTCGTCGCCGCGTCCTTGATCACCGGTCTTGTCGCCGCGGGACTCCTGGTCGCCGCGCCGTTCATCCCCGTCGAGGAGGCGCCGATCACTGGCGCATTGCTCTGCGGGTTCGCCGCCGGCTGGGCGACGTTGTTCCTGCTTTCCCACCGACTCACCGACCAGCCACAGCGCTGGACTGCTGGCCCCGCAGTCTTCATGGGGGTCGGTGGCCTGGTGCTGATCGCCTTCGGATCCCGTGCCGAGGGCGTGCTGAGCTGGGTCTGGCCGCCTGCGCTCCTGGCGTTGGTCGTCTGGATGGTGATCAGGGTGCGTCATGAACTGCGGGGACGAGGTGCGCGTTCCCAGCTCTACGTCGTCTTCGCGATCCTGGCCCTTTGCGCGGTCGGTGGCGGCTGGCAGACGCTGGGTGAGGCCGGCACGACCAACCCCTACCTGGCGTCCGGTCGCCTGATCGACGTCGACGGTCACACGATGCACGTGGTGTGCACCGGTTCCGGGAGCCCGACCGTGGTGCTCGAGCCCGGCGCTGGCGGAACCTCCGCAAGCATGGGCTGGGTCGCCCCCGCGGTAGCCGAGCAGACCAGGGTCTGTGTCTACGACCGTGCCGGTCGCGGCGGCAGCGAGCCGGCGGACGCCCCTCAGAACGGGGCACGGGTGGCCGCCGACCTCCACACCTTGTTGCACGAAGCGGGTGAGTCGGGGCCGTTCGTCCTGGCGGGGCACTCCTTCGGTGGCTTGTACGTGCGCATTTTCGCCGCGCGCTATCCCGACGAGGTCGCCGGCCTCGTGCTGATCGATTCCACGGCGGCGCAGCAGCCAGCCTCGTCCGTGGACCCCTCCGCGGCATCTGACGACTCCGGGGACGGGGTCGCGAGAGTCTCCACCGCAGCCTCGATGGCGGCCCGCGTCGGCTTGGCGCGCTTGTTCTCCCACGTCGTCGGCGGCACTCTCCCACCCCGCTCCCAGGAGCAGATCGACTACGACACCATGCGGCCGGCCACTGTGAGCAGCGTCGTCGAGGAGTACCTCCGCGGCGGCGGGGCCCGGGAAGCAGCGGCGCTCCGCGACTTCGGCGACAGGCCACTGTTCGTCCTGACTGCCGGAGAGGGGCACCCCGCTTCCTGGATGACCGCGCAGCGCACGTCCGCCACGTTGTCCACCAACTCAGTGCACGAAGTGGTCGCCGGTGCCAGCCACCAGGCCCTCGAGGACGAGAGCCAATACGCCGCCCACATCACTCGGGCCGTCCTGGCGGTCGTGGCCTCGGTCCGGAGCGGTCAGCCCTTGAGCGCTGGTCACTGAGGAGCTAGGGCACTGGCTCGCTGTCGTTGCTCCGTCGAGGCCCACGACGGTCGCCATGGACTGACACAGGGCGCGTTGTCGCCCGCGTCCTTCGAACACTGGCGCTACGAGTCCTGCCCGGCTACCTGAGCCGAGGGCGCCCTCTGGTGGGATGAGGGCATGGCCGGCCCGAAGACGCGCGTGACGACGCTGGCCACCTTGGGCCTGCTCTCGGTGACGGCGTTGTGGGGATCGACGTTCTTCCTGATCCGCGACCTCCTCGAGCGCATCCCGACCGTGGACTTCCTCGGCGTACGGTTCGCGATCGCGTCGGTGGCGATGCTGGCGGTCGCGCCGAAGGCGATCGCCCGGCTGACCCCCGAGGCCCGCCGCCACGCCGTCGTGCTCGGCGCGCTCTACGGCGGCGCGCAGATCCTCCAGACCGCCGGCCTCGCGCACACGCCGGCCAGCGTCTCCGGCTTCATCACCGGGATGTACGTCGTCTCGACCCCGCTGTTCGCCGCGGCTCTGCTCCGGACCCGGATCGGGGGTCTCACCTGGTTCGCGGTCCTGCTGGCGACCGTCGGCCTGGCCGTCCTCAGCCTGCGCGGGCTCTCGGTCGGGTACGGCGAGGGGCTGACGTTCATCGCTGCGCTCATCTACGCCCTGCACATCGTGGGCCTGGGGGCCTGGTCCACCCCCGAGGGCGCGATCGGGATGTCGGTGCTCCAGAGCATCGTCATCGCCGGCATCTGCCTCGCCTGCGCCATCCCGGGCGGAGTCACGCTGCCCCACCGCACCAGCGACTGGCTCTCGGTGCTCTACATGGCGCTGGCCGCCGGCGCCCTGGCGCTGCTCATGCAGACCTGGGCGCAGGCCCACCTGGCCCCGACCCGCTCGGCGATCATCATGAGCATGGAGCCGGTGTTCGCGGCTCTGTTCGCGGTCAGCCTCGGCGGCGAGTCGGCCACCTCCCGCATGCTCGTCGGCGGCGCGCTGGTGCTCAGCGCGATGCTGATCGTCGAGATCGTGCCCCGCCGGAAGGTCGAAGGCGAGGTCCCGCACCTCGCAGTCTGACTACTCTGGGCGCTGTCATGGACAACTGCCCGAGGTGTGGCGAGGCGCTGGGACCCGCCGCCGGCCGCTACTGCATCAACTGCGGCCAGCGGATCGACGCTGCCGGCGCCGCGCAGGCGTACGCCGACTGGCGCACCGACACGTTCCAGCGCTCCGCGCTGCCCAGGGACGGGGCCGCCGGGGTCGCGCTCGCGACGACTGAGCCGAGTCCCGTCGCGCACCCGCCGGCGGACCCCGACCGTCCGCACCGGGCCGACGGCCCCGCCCAACGCCCGCCGATCGGCTGGCTCGCCGCCCTGGTCGGCATGGTGCTGGTCGCCCTGCTCGGGGCCTGGCTCTTCTTCGGCGACTCCTCCGAGGAGACGACCCCGACGGCGAAGGAGACGCCCAGAGCCTCCCCCTCCGCCGTCGTCCCGAGCGCGACGACGGCGTCGAAGTCACCGAGGAAGCGCCCCACGAGGAGCCCGGCGGCCAAGCCGGTCGACCTCAGCCGGCAGGTCGACGTCACCGCGCCGAAGCCCGCCGCCCCGAGCACCGACTCCTCCGGCCGGACGGTGACCTACAGCGCGGGGCAGATGCTCGACGGCATCCCGGAGACCTGTTGGCGGATGCCCGGGGACGGGACGGGGAGCACGCTGACCTTCACGCTGCCGCGGGAGGCCGAGATCACCGAGCTCGGCCTGATCAACGGCTACGCCAAGACCGCGAGCGACTCCCAGGGGGAGTTGGACTGGTACCACGGGAACCGACGCGTCCAATCGGTCACCTGGGCCTTCGACGACGGGACCGAGGTCCACCAGGACCTTGCGGACTCCACGTCCATGCAGACGATCGAGATCGACCACGTCCGTACCTCGACCGTCATCCTGACCTTCGACGAGGTGAGTCCGCCGGGCACAGGACGCGCCGCCCGTGACTACACGGCGATCAGCGATGTCTCCCTCCTCGGGGTGCTCGGGTAGTTTCCGACCTCCGCTCCTCTCCTCCCACCGGGAAGGCCGACCGATGCCCTACTGCGCCCACTGCGGCACCCCGACCGCCGAGGGCGCCGCCTTCTGCACCCAGTGCGGGCGGCCCATCACTCCGGCCGCGGCTGGGGTGGGGGCACCGGCGGAGCCGCCGGACGCGGGGATGACCCAGCCGCTGCGGGCGCAGCCGGGCGCGGCCCCGTCGGGTCGGGTCCTGCCTCCGCAGGCGGAGACGCTCCTGGGTCCGGGAGCCCAGAAGCCCCACCACAACACCGGCGACCCCGTCGACGTCGCCGCGATCCTCCGGCGGCTCCTCGGCGGCAGCTGGCTGGGTCCAGCGCTGGTGGCCCTGACCGCGGTCGGCGTGGCCGGCCTGCTGTCGACCGTCGTCGCGCTGCTGGTGAAGCCGACCGACTTCGGTCTCGACAACTCCCTGACCCTCGTCGCCTGGCTCACCACCGGGGCCTTCGGCGCCGGCCTCGACGTCGACGTCCGCGCCGCCGGCGCCTCGGCGCAGGCGAACATCAGCGCCGCCTCACTCACGGTCACGCTGGTCTCGCTGGCCTGCGCCATCGGGGTGTTCCGGCGGGTGACGCGTCGGCACCCCAACGCCGGCGCGGCCCTGTTCGACGCGCTGCGGGCCGCTCTGCTCGCCGCGCTCGCGCTCCTGGTGCTTGCCCTCGTGTTCCGCTCCGACGGCTCGGAGTTCGGCCGCGGCTGGGGCCAGGAGCTCGCCCGCATCTTCGACGCCCGGCTGGGCTTCGCCCCGAGCGCCGTCGGCTCGTTCCTCGGCGGGCTGCTCGTCGTCCTGCTCGCCCTGGGCGGAGCCACGCTGACGCGGACCGACTGGTGGCCCGACCGCCTCCGGCGGGCCGCGGACCTGGTCACCGCACCTGCGTACGGCCTCGCCTCCTTCGCCCTCCTGCTGCCGGTCGTGGGCCTCCTCGGGCTGGTGCTGACGGTGGCCACGGGTGAGACCGTCGAGGACAGCGACCCCACCGAGGACGACGTGTGGGCCAGCCTCGGACTCTTCTTCGCGCTCCTGGGCAACGGCGGGTACTGGCTGCTCGGTCTCGGCGCCGGAGCGGGGTTCGGCGCACGTGGAACCTCGAGCGAAGGGTCCTCGGACCACGACGTGCACCACCTCGCGCACTACGCCGGTGGCGCCTGGGGGCTCTGGCTGGCGCCCGTGCTGATGCTCGCCGTGGTCGTGCTGACCACGTGGGTCGTCGTACGCCGGTCCGCGCGCGAGCACCTGGTGCGCGACCTGCTCGTGTGGGTCGGCGTCGTGCTGGTCAGCGGGCCGGTCTGGACCTGGCTCAGCGGCCTGCACGCCGGGATGCAGGTCGCCGGGTTCGGGCAGACCTACTCCGCGCACGGCGCCATCGGCGTCACCGGTTGGCAGGCCACGCTGTTCCTGGCCCTGGTCACGGCTGCGGTCTCGGCAGCCTTCCTGTGGCGGGCCGGCCGGCTCGGTGAGGTGCGCGAGGCGTTCCGCTCGCTCGCGCAGGCTCCGCCGACGAGCGGTCCCCCGCCTCCACCACCGCCCCCACTACCGCCACCGGCGAGCGCCTAGGAGCGGAGCAGACCGGCGAGGACCGCGGCGGCCCGCTCGGCGTCGGCGCGGCTGACGTCGAGGTGCGTGACCATGCGGATCGTGTGCGGTCCCACCGTCGCGATCCGGACGCCGTCCTCGGCAGCCCTCGCGACCACGGTCGCGGCGTCCGGGTGCTCCCAGACCACGATGTTGGTGGGCACGGTCTCCGGGTCGACGCCGACCGCCTCGGCCAGCAGTCGCGCGTGCGCGTGGTCGTCGGCGAGCCGCTCGAGGTGGTGGTCCAGCGCGTAGGCCCCGGCCGCGGCGAGCACCCCGACCTGGCGCATCCCGCCGCCCATCCGCTTGCGCCACACCCGGGCCTCGGTGATCGCGTCCGCGGAGCCCACCATGAGCGACCCGACCGGCGCGCCCAGCCCCTTGGACAGGCAGACCGCGAGCACGTCGGCGATCCCGCCGTACGTGCTCAGGGGCGTGCCGGTGGCGACGTGGGCGTTCCAGAGGCGCGCGCCGTCGAGGTGGACGCCGACCTGAGCCTCGTCGGCCCACTCCCGCAGCGCCGTCAGGGTCTCCAGCGGCACGACGGTGCCGCCGGCGAAGTTGTGGGTGTTCTCGACCGAGACGGCCGCGGTCCGGACGAAGAACGGCCCCATGTCCGGCGCATGCATGGCGGCGATCGTGTCGAGGTCCACCTCGCCCGCGGTCCCGGCGGAGCCGCGTCCACTGACCCAGGTCCGCATGGTGACCCCGGAGTACGCCCCGTGCGCCCCGAGCTCGGCCCGCGCGATGTGGGCCGAGGCCTCGCACAGCACCTCCTGGCCGGGGGCGACCAGCGAGCGCACGGCGAGCACGTTGGCCATCGAGCCGGTCGGCGTGAAGAGAGCGGCCTCGTGGCCGAACATCTCCGCGACCCGCTCCTGGAGCGCGACGACGGTCGGGTCCTCGCCGTACACGTCGTCGCCGACGTCGGCGCGCGCCATGGCCTGCCGCATGTCGTCGGTGGGGCGGGTGACGGTGTCGGAGCGGAGGTCGATCACGCCTGCACTTGTGAGCCCGCTCATGCTTGGCGCAGCATCTCCGCGACGAGGAAGGCGAGCTCCAGGGACTGGACGCGGTTCAGCCGCGGGTCGCACACCGACTCGTAGCGGTGGGACAGGTCGATCTCGGCGAGGTCCTCACCGCCACCCACGCACTCGGTGACGTCGTCGCCGGTGAGCTCGACGTGCACGCCGCCGGGCCAGGTGCCGAGGCTGCGGTGCACGTCGAAGAAGCCCTGCACCTCGTCGATGACGTCGTCGAAGCGGCGGGTCTTGTAGCCGGACGTCGCCTCGAAGGTGTTGCCGTGCATGGGGTCGCAGACCCAGGCGACGTCGATCCCGGCGGCCGTGACCTTCTCGACCAGGTGCGGCAGACCGTCGCGGATGCGACCGGCTCCGAACCGCGTGACGAAGGTGAGGCGACCGGGCTCGTTGTCGGGGTTGAGCCGCTCGGCCAGCGCGATCGCCTCGTCCGGGGTCGCGGTCGGGCCGAGCTTCACGCCGATCGGGTTGCGGATGTGGCGCAGCAGCTCGACGTGCGCACCGTCGAGCTGGCGGGTCCGCTCGCCGATCCAGACGAAGTGCGCGGAGACGTCGTAGGGCAGATCGGTGCGCGAGTCGATGCGCGTCATCGCGTGCTCGTACTCCAGCACCAGCGCCTCGTGGCAGGTGTGGAAGTCGACCCGGTGGAACTCGTCGGGGTCGGCGCCGATGGCCGACATGAAGGTCAGGGCGCGCTCGATGTCGTTGGCCATGACCTCGTAGCGCTGGCCCGCGACCGAGTCGCGCACGAAGTCGGTGTTCCACGAGTGGACCTGCCGCAGGTCGGCGTAGCCACCGGTGACGAAGGCCCGCGCGAGGTTCAAGGTCGCCGCGGAGGCGTGGTAGACCTCGACCAGCCGCGACGGGTCGGGGGTTCGCGACTCGGGGGTGAAGTCGAAGCCGTTGACGGCGTCACCGCGGTACGCCGGCAGGGTCACGCCGCTGCGCGTCTCCATGTCCGAGGACCTCGGCTTGGCGTACTGCCCGGCCAGCCGGCCGACCTTCACGACCGGGACGCTCGCGGCGTACGTGAGGACCACTGCCATCTGCAGCAGCACCCGCAGCTTGTTGCGGACGTTGTCGGCGGTGACGCCCTCGAAGGTCTCCGCGCAGTCGCCCCCCTGGAGCAGGAACGCCTCGCCCCTGCTCACCGCCGCGATCTTGGCCCGCAGGTCGTCGCACTCACCCGCGAACACCAGCGGCGGACAGGTCCGCAGCTTGGCCACGGCGGCGTCGACCGCCGCCGCGTCGGGGTACGTCGGCTGCTGCTGGGCGCCCAGGGCGTGCAGCGAGGCCAGGTCGGGGATGCTCACCTGCCAAGCGTACGCGGGCGGGCCGCCTACTCCTCCAGGTGATCGATATCGCGGAACCCGGTGCGCTGCGCGCGCGTCCCGCGGTTGACCAGCCAGGTGAGGGCCCACAGCACGACTCCGACGGCGAGCAGGCCGAGGGCGATCTTGTACTGGGCCTGGTTCTCCTCGCTGCGCGCCCAGGGTCCGGCGAGGAACGCGCAGCTGAGGGCGCCGATCACCGGCAGCACGAACGGCGTCCGGAAGTGGTCGTGGTCGACGGTGTCGGTGCGCAGCGCGAGCAGGGCCACGTTGACCACGGTGAAGACGCAGAGCAGCAGGAGCGCCGTGGTCCCGCCGAGCAGGGAGACGTTGGTGGCGCCGTCCTCCGAGGCGTTGGCGCGCACCACGTAGATGATCAGCGCGCAGGCCAGCAGGGTGGTGAAGATGATCGACACCCATGGCGTACGACGTCCGGGGTGCACGCGCCCGAAGACCCGCGGCAGGACGTCCTGGTTGGCCATCCCGTAGAGCAGGCGGCTGGCCATGAGCATGTTGATCAGTGCGGAGTTCGCGACGGCGAACATGCCGATGAAGGGGAAGATCTTGTCGAAGGGCAGGTTCGGTGCGCCGACCGCCACGACCTGGGTGAGGGCCTGGTTGTCGGGGTCGGCGAGGGTGCCGACCGGGACGAGCGCGACCGCGCAGATCGACACCAGGACGTAGATGACGCCGGTGATCCCGAGCCCGGTCAACATCATCCGAGGGAAGTCCCGGCGGGGGTCCTGGGTCTCCTCGGCCATGTTCACGGAGTCCTCGAAGCCGACCATCGCGAAGAACGCGAGGGCGGTGGCCGTCGCGACCGCGATGAAGGCGCCCTTGTCCTCGCCGGACTGGAAGACCATGACGCGGTCGAAGTTCGCGCGACCGTCCGCCATCGCGTAGAAGCCGATGAAGATCACCATGAGCAGCCCGGACAGCTCGACCATGGTCATCACGACGTTGGCCTTGACCGACTCCCCCACGCCGCGGAAGTTCACGAGCGCGATCAGCAGCATGAAGCCGACCGAGAGCAGCAGGAGGCCGGTGCCGCCCGGGGCCAGGTCGAGGCCGACCCCCTCGTTGAGGAAGTCCGCGAACGCGTAGGAGGCCGTCGAGGCGGAGGTGATGCCCGAGGACATCACGGCGAACGCCACCAGGAAGGTCACGAAGTGGACGCCGAAGGCCTTGTGCGTGTACAGGGCCGCACCCGCCGCCTGCGGGTACTTGGTGACCAGCTCGAGGTAGGAGCACGCGGTGATGGTGGCGACCACGAACGCCGCCAGGAAGGGCGCCCAGGCCGCTCCGCCGACCTCGCCCGCCACGCTGCCGGTCAGCGCGTACACGCCGGTCCCGAGGATGTCCCCGACGATGAACAGCAGGAGGAGCCTTGGCCCCATCACCCGCTTGAGCTCCGGCTCCGACCCGCGGACGTCGCGGGCCTCACTGCTGCTGGTGGCACTCACGCGGGCGCTCCTTCGACCGGGAACAGGGACCGCTCATCCTGTCCTCCCCACCGCCTGGCTGCCAAGCAACCTTGCCCCCGGCAACCTTCAGGATCAGCGGCGCCGCGGGGCCGGAGGTCGTACGCCGCCCTCCTCGGTCAACACGCGCACGAGGATCCGGCCGACGGGCAGCGCCTGGACCGCACTGTGGCGCTCCAGGGTCCGGTCGAAGTCGCGTCCCAGGGCGGCCAGTGCCGCAGAGGCGTGCTCGGCCAGGGACGTGGCCAGGTCGTGCGCCTCGGCCCGGGCCTGCCGCAGCGGCTCGCCCTCACCGACGCCGGCCTCGAGCCGGCTCACGAGGTCCTGCGCGCGACCGAGCAGCTGGGGCCGCAGCGACCGCCAGCTCTCCCGCGTGTCGGACCAGGGACTGGACCACTCGAAGTCGTCCGGGTCCGCGGAGTCCGTCTCCCAGTTCTCGCTCACGATGGGCTGACGTTACCGTTCCGCCGGCCCGATCCGAGGGGGTCAGCCGAAGAAGACCTCGGCCTCGGCGTACTCCTCGGGGCTGACGAGCTTGAGCTGTGCGGTTCCCTCGATCAGCGGGACGCGGACGATGTCGGTGCCGCGCAGCGCCATCATCGTCCCGAAGTCTCCCTCGGCGACCGCGTCGGCGGCCTGCAGGCCGAACCGGGTCGCCAGCCAGCGGTCGAACGCCGTCGGGGTGCCGCCTCGCTGGATGTGCCCGAGGACGACGGCCCGCGCCTCCTTGCCGGTCCGCTGCTCGATCTCGCTGGCGAGCCGGTCGCCGATGCCGCCGAGCCGGACGTGCCCGAAGGCGTCCTTCTCCCCGGCGATCAGGGACATGCCGCTCTCCCCGTCCTTGGCCTCGCGCGGGACGGCGCCCTCGGCGACCACCAGGATCGGGGAGAAGCGGGACTCGAAGCGGGACTCCACCAGCGCGCACACCTCCTCGATGTCGAAGGGCATCTCGGGGATGAGCACGATGTTGGCGCCACCGGCGATGCCCGAGTGCAGGGCGATCCAGCCGGCGTGCCGGCCCATCACCTCGACGACGAGGACACGGTGGTGCGACTCGGCCGTCGTGTGCAGCCGGTCGATCGCCTCGGTCGCGATGTTGACCGCGGTGTCGAAGCCGAAGGTGAAGTCGGTGCCGGACAGGTCGTTGTCGATGGTCTTCGGGACGCCCACCACCTGGACGCCGAGGTCGGCGAGCTGGGTGGCCACTCCGAGCGTGTCCTCGCCGCCGATCGCCACGAGGGCGTCGACCCCGTCGGCCTCGAGGTTGGCCTTGATCTGCTCGACGCCGCCCTCGATCGTGAACGGGTTGGTTCGGCTGGAGCCGAGGATGGTGCCGCCGCGCGGGAGGATGCCTCGCACCTCGGGCACGCCCAGCTCCATCGTCTGACCCTCGAGCGGTCCCCGCCACCCGTCGCGATAGCCGACGAAGTCGAACCCGTGCTCCTTGGCGCCCTTGCGGACCACGGCTCGGATGACGGCGTTGAGGCCGGGGCAGTCGCCCCCACCGGTGAGAACTCCAACTCGCATGGCGGCCACCCTTCCGGTCGCTCCGCCTTCGCCGCAACCGTTTTCTTGGATCGTTCAAATAGTGGACGCCACCCGGTGGGGTGAGGCGCGAGACGCAGGCGCGGACCAAGGTGGTCTAGCCCCTGTCGTCAGCACGCTCGTGTCGCCGACACTGTCGTCCCCCTGAGAACCGGAGACCTCCATGGACCAGCACCAGCCCGAGGGCCTGTCCGCCGACGAGCTCGCTGCCGAGGACGGCGTCGCCCTTCCCGACAAGGAGGTCGTCTCGATCCTCGACCTCAACGCCGACCTCGACCTCGCCATCGACGCCGCGGCCCCGATCGACCTGAGCGTGGCGGCGAACGCCAACGTGGCAGCACCCATCGACGCCTCCGCCAGCGCCAACCTGCTCTCGGAGGGTTCGACCTCGCAGTCCCTCGCCGACCAGGGCGTGATGATCAACCAGGGCATCAGCGCGGACGCCATCGCGAACTCCGCCCAGGACAGCACCATCGACCAGGGCGCCGCTCCCGACGCGGCCGCTCCGATGGCCGACAGCCCTGCGGCCGCCGGCCTGACCGACCCCTCCGGCACGGTCGACCAGCCCATCCAGGGCCCCGATGGTGTGGTCGACGGCGCGGGCGGTGCCGTGGACGGCGCTGTCGACGGCGCGGGCGGTGCCGTGGACGGCGCTGTGGGTGGCGTGGGCGGTGCCGTGGACGGCGCGGCCGGCGACCTCGGCAGCACGGTGGGAGACCTCTCCGACGGCAACCTGCTCAACGTCAACGTCAACCTGGACGCCGACGCCAACGTCGCTGCCCCCATCGACGGAGCGGTCGCGGCCAACGCCAACGTCGCGGCGCCGATCGACGCCGCCGTCAGCGCCAACATCGGCTCGGTCGACAGCGACTCCATCGCGGTGGCGCAGCAGGACGCGATCATCAACCAGAACATCGACGGCTCCGCCGAGGCCACCACCGACCAGACCTCCGACATCCAGCAGCCGTAGCCTCCACCCGTGGCCGACCTGACGGAGGCGCGCGACCCCCAGGCGTCGCGCGCCTCGGACGACCCGCCGCGCCGAGCCGACGGCATCTCCCTGATCGGGGAGATGCAGGGGTCCGGGTATCGCGAGCCGCCCGCCCTCGCGCGGCGGGCGGACGGCCAGACCCTGCAGCTCACGCCGCTGCTGTACGCCGTCCTCGACGCCCTCGACGGTGAGCGCGACCTCGCCCAGGTAGCGGCGTACGTCGCCGAGCACACCGGGCGTCCGGTGAACGCCGAGAACGTGGCGCAGCTCCTCGACAAGCTCCGCGAGCTGGGCCTGGTCGTGCGCGCGGACGGCACCCAGCCCGAGGTCCAGCGGTCCAACCCGTTGCTGGGCCTGCGCCTCAAGGTCGCGGTCACCGACGCCGACCGGACCCGGCGACTCATCGCACCCTTCATGTGGCTGTTCAGCCCGCTGGCGATGGTGCCGCTGATCGCCGCCTTCGCGTGGATCGCGTGGTGGATCCTGTTCCACGAGGGGTTGGCCGCCGCGGCCCACGACGCCTTCGCGAAACCCGGTCTCCTGCTGGCCGTCATCGCCGTCACCATCCTGTCGGCGGGCTTCCACGAGTTCGGCCACGCGGCCGCCGCGCAGAAGGGCGGCGCCACCCCCGGAGTGATGGGCGCCGGCTTCTACCTGATCTGGCCGGCCTTCTACACCGACGTCACCGACTCCTACCGTCTCGGCCGCGGCGGCCGGCTGCGCACGGACCTCGGCGGCCTCTACTTCAACGCGATCGTCACGGTGCTCTCGGTGGCGTGCTGGTGGGTCACCGGGTACGACGCGATCCTGCTCATCGTCGCCACCCAGATCCTCCAGATGCTGCGCCAGCTCCTGCCCCTGGTGCGCTTCGACGGCTACCACGTGCTCGCCGACGTGACCGGCGTCCCCGACCTCTTTCATCGGATCGGCCCCACGCTGCGCTCGCTCGTGCCGTGGACCGAGCCCGATCCTCGGGCCACCGCGCTCAAGCCGTGGGCTCGCGCCGTCGTGACGCTGTGGGTCCTCGTCGTCATCCCCGTCTTCGCCTCGGCGATGCTGATGCTGGCCCTCACCCTGCCGCGCATCGTCGGGTCGGCCCTCGCCAGCGCGAACCTGCAGCGGCACGCGATGCTCGACCGCGTTCCACGACGGAGACCTCGTCGCCGTGACGGCCCGGGCGGCCGCGGGCGTCATCGTGCTGCTGCCGATCTTCGCGACCGCCTACGTCCTCGTCCGGCTGGGTCGTCGTACGTCGGCCTCGGTGTGGCGGCGGACCCAGGGGCAGCCGGTCCGCCGGGCCTTGTCCGGCGTGCTCGCCGTCGCCCTCGTCGCCGGGCTCGCGTGGCTCTGGTGGCCCTCGGAGGTCCGCTACCGGCCGATCATGGCGTGGGAGGGCGGCACGGTCACCGACCTCGTCACACCGGTCGTCGGGCGGGCCGGCATCCAGGTGGGCACCGAGGGCACGGGCACCGTCATGTACCCCGACGGGGTGGCGCCGCCGAGCCGCGACCACCCGCAGCTGGCCACCGTCCTCATCCCCACCGGTTCCGCCAGCGGCGGTACGACCGGGGCGCCGACCACCGGGGACCCGACGACCGACCAGCCGTGGATCTTCCCCTTCGACGAGCCCCCCGCCCCCGACGAGGGGGACAACCAGGCGGTGGCGACCAACACCACCGACAACACCGTCGACTACGCCGTCGCCTTCGCCATGGTCTGGGCCGACGGCAGCGAGCCCGCCGACAACACGAACTCCTCCTACGCCCTGGCCGACTGCACCAACTGCGCCGCCGTGGCCGTCGCGTTCCAGGTCGTGTTCGTGGTCGGCCAGACCGACACGGCGGTCCCCCAGAACGTCGCCGTGGCGGTCAACTACGACTGTACGAGCTGCCTGACCTACTCCCTGGCCGTCCAGCTGTTCGTCACCCTCGACGGCCCGCTGAGCGACGAGGCGATGGCCCAGATCGACGCGCTCTGGCAGGAGATCATGGCGTACGGCGCGACGATCGCCACCGTGCCGCTGAGCGAGATCCAGGGACAGCTCACCGACTACGAGGAACAGCTCCTCGCGATCGTCCAGGCCGACCAGGGCACCCTCACGCCCACTCCCACGGCGACCGACGCACCGTCGAGCAGCCTGTCCCCCTCGGACCCGGCCAGCGCGTCCCCGAGCGGGTCCGAGTCGACTGCCTCGACGACCTCTCCGGCCAGCGGCAGCGCGAGCCCCGCGGGCGGGTCGACCGGGTCGAGCGGCAGCCCGAGCCAGTCACCTAGCTCCTCGACGAGTCCCACCCCCAGCGGGACGAGCACCCCGTCCGTGGCGACCGCGAGCCCCAGCGCCTCATGAGGTAGGGCGGTCCGTCACGGAGAGCGCGGCGGCGGGGACGACCCGCCACAGCCGCGTGGCGTAGCCGCCGGCCACCACCGAGACGACGAGCAGGACCAGCCACAGGGTGTTCTGGCCGTGGGCGAGGAGGAACGTGTACGCGACGGGCGCGAGCACGCCGCCGATCGCCCACGAGAGCTGGAACAGCGACAGGTAGCGGCCGCGCAGGTGGTCCGGCGCGGCCTCGGCCGCGACGGCGCTGAGCACCGGACCGCCGACCAGCTCACCACACGTGTAGACGGCGGAGGCGACCAGGACCACGGCGACCCCGAGCCAGACCGGCAGCACGCCGGTGAGGATGAACATCAGGTACGACCCCGCGAAGAACAGCTGGGCCAGCGCCATCATCCGCGACCGACGGCGCCCCACCATCGCCCGGACCGCGAGTCCCTGGCCCAGACCCACCATCACGGTGTTGAGGGTGAAGATCGCGCCCACCACCCAGCCGGGCAGACCGGCGGTCTCGGCGGCGTACACGGGCAGGGCGAAGTTCAGCACCATGACCCCGAGGACGTACCCGTACTGGGCGAGCACCAGGCGCAGGTAGGACCGGTCGCGGACGACGACGCTCCACCCGCCGGGCGGCTGGTCCTCGTGCAACGGGACGCGGTGGTCCGGGACGGCCAGCAGCAGGAACCAGGCCAGCACGAACGACGCGGCGTTGGCGATGACGACGGCCCGGAAGGCGTCCTGGGTGCCCACCTGCACGGCGATGCCGGCCAGGACACCGCCGACGGCGTACCCGAGGTTGCGCATCGCCTGGAGGAAGCCGAACCACAGCTCGCGCTCGCCCGGCGCCGTGATCGCCGTGACCGTGTTGCCGAAGGACCCCCAGAAGCACTGTCGTCCGACGTTGAGGACCGCCGTCCACAGCGCCAGTCCCCAGAAGGAGTCGACGACCAGGTAGGCGACCATGCCGCCGGCCTGCACGAGGTTGCCCAGCAGCATCAACCGGCGGGGGCCGTAGCGGTCGACGAGGGTGCCGACGGCCAGGGCCGCCGGCAGGGTCAGCAGCGCCGAGACCGACAGGGCTGCGCCGATCTGCACGAGCGAGAGCGGGCTGACCGCGAGGAAGTACAGGATCGTGATCGGCATGAACAGCCCGCTGCCCAGGGTGTCGACGACGATCGCGCCGACGAACCTCTTGTGCTCACCGACCCGAGGGAAACCGAGGCGTTCCAGCACCTCCCCATCCAACCGCCGACCCGAGTGTCGCGCCAATCAGTTCTGGCGGCCCTAGGCTTTCGGCCATGACGTTCTCGATCGTGGCCCGCTCCGACGACGGTCTGTCCTGGGGTGTGGCGGTGGCCTCGAAGTTCCTCGGCGTCGGCTCGGTCGTCCCCATGGCCGTGGCCAGCGTCGGGGCGGTGGCGACCCAGGCGGACGCCAACGTCGCCTACAAGAGCCTGGCACTGGGACAGCTCGACCTGGGCGCGTCGGCCGCCGAGGCACTGCGGTTCCTGCTCGAGTCCGACCCCCGGCGCTCGCACCGGCAGGTCGGCGTCGTCGACGCCGACGGCGCCGCCGCGTCCCACACCGGCAGCGACTGCCTGCCCTGGGCGGGTGGACGGACCGGCTCCGGGTACGCCGTCCAGGGCAACGTCCTGGTCGGCGAGGAAGTGGTCGAGGAGATGGAGCGGGCGTTCGTGGCGTCCGACCCGGGCGCTCCCCTGGCGCGCCGCCTCCTCGCGGCCCTCACGGCGGGTGACGACATCGGCGGCGACCGGCGGGGACGCCAGTCCGCGGCCCTCCTGGTGGTCCGCGAGGGCGCCGGGTACGGCGGCCTCGACGACGTCGCGGTCGACCTGCGGGTCGACGACCACGAGGAGCCGGTCGGGGAGCTCACCCGGCTGCTCGCCCTGCACGAGCTCTACCTCACCGCCTCGACCGAGGACGAGCGGCTGCCGGTCGACGACAGCCTGCGCGCCGAGCTGGAGTCGTTCGCCGCCGACCGGGGCCACGACCGCTTCCTCGACTGGGTCGGTACCGAGAACTACGAGATGCGGGTCGCGCCGGACCTGTCCTGGATCGACCAGAGGGTGCTCGACGTCGTGCGCTCCGAGGAGGACGACGCATGAGCGTTCCTGAATTGCCCACTCGGCACACCTCCCTCCGGGCCTCGCTCCGCTCGTGTCCTCAGGAGGCGGCCTCATGAGCGTTCCCGATTTGCCCACTCGGCACACCTCCCTCCGGGCCTCGCTCCGCTCGTGTCCTCAGGAGGCGGCCTCGTGAGCGTTCCCGATTTGCCCACTCGGCACACCTCCCTCCGGGCCTCGCTCCGCTCGTGTCCTCAGGAGGCGGCCTCATGAGCGTTCTCGCCATCGACGCCGGCACCACCGGCGTCACCGCGGTCGTCGTCAGCCCCGACGGGGCGATCGTCGCCAAGGGCTACCAGGAGTTCTCCCAGCACTTCCCCCGGCCCGGCTGGGTCGAGCACGCGCCGGAGGAGATCTGGCAGGCGACGCTGGAGGCGACCCGCGACGTGCTCAAGGAGGTCGACGCCTCCGAGCTCACCTCGATCGGCCTCACCAACCAGCGCGAGACGGTGCTGTTGTGGGACCGGGAGACCCTCGGGTCGCCCCGCCGGGCGATCGTGTGGCAGGACCGGCGTACGGCCGAGATCTGCACCCGGCTGCGCGACGAGGGCCACGAGGAGCGGGTCAGCGAGGTCACCGGCCTCCGGCTCGACCCCTACTTCTCCGCCACCAAGCTGGTGTGGCTCGCCGAGCAGGAGCCGCACACGTGGGCGCTGGTCGAGCAGGGGCGGTACGCCGTCGGCACGGTCGACTCCTACCTGATCGCGCGGATGACCCGCGGGGTCGAGCACGTCACCGACGTCTCCAACGCCTCCCGCACGCTGCTGTTCGACCTCGAGGCCGGCGAGTGGTCGGAGGAGATGTGCACCCTGTTCGGGGTGCCCACCGACGCGCTGCCCGAGGTGGTGCCGTCGTGGGGCGAGATCGCGGTCAGCGACGCCGCGTCGTTCTGCGGGCTCTCCCTGCCGATCGCCGGCATCGCCGGCGACCAGCAGTCGGCGCTCTTCGGGCAGACCTGCTTCGACAAGGGCGACTCCAAGTGCACCTACGGCACCGGGTCGTTCATCCTCACCAACACCGGGTCGACCCTGGAGCGCTCGGACGCCGGACTCCTCTCGACGGCGGCGTGGCGCTCGCCCGACGGCGAGCTCACCTACGCGCTGGAGGGCGCGATCTTCGTCACCGGCGCGGCCGTCCAGTGGCTGCGCGACGGGCTCCAGATCGTCGGGTCGGCCGCGGAGACGGCAGCGATCGCCTCGACGGTCGACTCCTCCGACGGCGTGGTCTTCGTCCCCGCCCTCACCGGCCTCGGCGCCCCGCACTGGGACCCGCACGCCCGAGGCCTCATCGGCGGACTGACCCGTGGCACGACGCGGTCGCACATCGTCCGGGCCACCCTGGAGGCGATCGCGTTCGAGGTGCGCGACGTCCTCGAGACGCTGCCCTCGGACCTCTCCGCGCTGCGCGTCGACGGTGGCGCTTGCGCCAACGACCTGCTCTGCCAGATCCAGGCCGACCAGATCGGCGTACCGGTCGAGCGGCCGGAGATCGTCGAGACCACGGCCCTGGGTGCCGCGTTCCTCGCCGGTCTCGGTACCGGTGTCTGGGACTCCACCGACGCGCTCCGCGACACCTGGTCGCTGGACCGCCGGTTCGAGCCCTCCGGCGACCGCGAGACCGCTGACGCCGCCCACCGGCGCTGGCTCGCCGCCGTGGAGCGCAGCAAGGGGTGGGCCGAGCTGTAGCGGCCGGTGGTGGGGCCTCGGTCAGTCCGCCAGGGCCGACTCGGCGTCCCGGAGGTCGGACTCCGCGTCGTCGCGGGCGTCCTCGGCCTCGGCCAGCTGCTCGCGCAGGACCTCGGCAGCCTCCTCCTTCTCGGCGAGCCTCGACTTGAGCTCCTCGATCTCGGAGGAGGCCTGGAGCACCTTCGCCTCGATCCGGGACACCGCGCGAGCGGCCTTGTCCACGACCTTCTTGGCCGCGCGTACGTCGGCCTCGAGCCGCTTGCGCTCCGCGGCCGCCTCGCGGGCGGCGGCCTCCTCGGCGGCGCGCTTCTCCTCCGCGGTGTCCGGCGGCGGGTCCGGCACGATCCGCAGCGAGGGCCGAGCGAGGGCCGCGGCGGTGGCGGCGCCGGCGCCGCCTCGAAGCCGAGCGCGTCGGGCACGGCGACCGCCGAGGCCAGGTCCACGGAGTCGACGCCGGTCGAGGACAGGGCGCCCACCAGCAGGCCGCTGCGCACGGCGGACGCGCAGTCCTCGTCGAGCATGGCCGCGGTGAGCGTCGCCTCCACCTGGTCGGCCACCGACGGGGTCACCTTCACGCCCGAGGACGCCGCCAGGGACCGGGCACCCGTCGTGACGGCGGCGGTCAGCTGGCGCCGCTGCTTGGTCAGCGCCCGCAGCTCGGCCCCGTCGAGGTTGGCGGCCGCCTCCCGCAGGGAGGTGCCGACGGTCAGGACCTGAGCGACCTGGTCGGCGTCCTGGCGGACCAGCAGGTTGACCACCCACGCGGCCAGCGACGGCTTCTTCAGCGCCTTGACCTCGGCCGCCAGGGGCGTGCCCTTCAGCTCCTTGGCCTTGGCGTCGCGGGCGGCCGTGAAGTCGGGCAGCGCCAGCGCGTAGAGCTCGTCGGCGATCGCGAGGATCTCCTGCTCGGCCATGGAGCGATCCTAGGGTCGCGGGGTAGCAGGCTCGTCCAGCCGTCCTGACGAAAACCCCACGGCGTACCGGACCCCCTGCGATCCTGGGCTCCCCTCCTGACGAACGGACAAGCCATGCCTCGCTCCACCCGCCGCATCCTGGCCATCACCGCGACCGCCGCGTGCGGTCTGCTCACGGCCGCCACCGTCCCGCTCGCCGGCGCCCAGGCCGCCCCGCACGCGAGGGCCGGCTCCGCGCCGGCGCTCGCGGCCGACTACCGCTTCGAGGGCGACCTGAAGTCCTCCGTCCCCGGCGCCCCGCGCCTGCGCGACGTCGGTGACGGCAACACCTTCGTCCGCACCCGCGTGCCCGGCGAAGGGCGCACCACGGTGCTGAAGTTCCCCGACGGCAACGGCCTCAAGGTCGACACCGGCGGCTTGATCTCCTCGAAGCACTACTCGGTCGTGATGACCTTCCGCCTGAACAGCGCCGGGACGGACGAGTACGCGCGGGTCCTCAACCCCACCCTCCCCGCCGACGACAACGACAACGGCTTGTACCTGTACAGCGACTACATGACGTGGTACGACGCCCCCAGCGCGCACACTGGCGTCGAGGGCGCCGTCGCACCCGGCGAGTTCGTCGAGGTCGCCTTCACCCGCAACACCGCAGGCAAGATCCGCGTGTACGTCGACGGCGAGCCCGACTTCTCCTACAACGACGCCAACGCCCAGGCGGTCATCCAGAGCCACAGCCTCCGCTTCTTCGTCGACAACTCCAACGACGAGACGTCCGCCGGCAAGGTGTCGCGGATCCGGCTGTGGGACGGCGCCATCAGCGCCAAGAAGGTCAAGCGGGTCTACCGCCAGGGCCACTGACCTCGCGAGGCCTCGAGCCCCGGGCGGGGCTCAGTCCTGGTCGTCCAGACCCTGCTCGATCGCCCAGCGCGTGAGCTGCACGCGGTTGTGCAGCTGCAGCTTGCGCAGGGTGTTCTGGACGTGGTTCTGCACCGTGCGGTGCGAGAGCACCAGCCGCTCCGCGATCTGCTTGTAGGACAGCCCCTTCGCCACCAGCTTGAGGATCTCGGTCTCCCGCTCGGTCAGCTGCTCCCCGGGCGGGGTCTCCGGCTCGGTGGACATGCGCCGGAACTCCCCCAGCACCAGCCCCGCCAGCCCCGGCGTGAAGACGGTGTCGCCCCGAGCCACGCGGCGTACGGCGTCGAGGAGCTCGTCGCTGGACGCGGACTTCACGAGGTAGCCGGTCGCGCCGGCCTTCACCGCTTCCAGGACGTCGGCCTGCTCGCCGGACGCCGAGAGGATGAGCACCCGGGCCGACGGGTCCTGGGAGAGGACGGTCGCGGTGACCTCGACCCCGCCCGGAGGTGGGATCTGGAGATCCAGGACGACGACCTCCGGACGGGTCGCGGCGAACCGCCGGATCGCCTCCTCACCCGTACCGGCGACCGCGACGACCTCGAACCCGGCAGCCGCCAGGTCCCGTTCGACGGCGTCGCGCCACATCGGGTGGTCGTCGACCACCATCACCCGGGTCATGCCTCCGACCTCAGGTAACGACCACGCCGATGGACCAGCGGCTCCTCGTCGTCGGCCAGCTCGATCTCGCCGAGCGTGCAGACCACGAGGGTCGACCAGCCGAGTGCCTGCTCGCGCTCGACGGTCACCTCGGCCCACCCGGTGGCGTCCGCAAGCCGCGGGCCGGGCGCCGACTCCGTCCACTGACCGAGCCGCCACGCCCCACCGGGCGCCGGGGCGCCGGCGAAGGCGTCGGCGAGGTCGCGGTGCCGCCACCCGAGCAGCTGGACGACGCCGACACCGGTGTCGAGGAGCCGCTCGGTCAGGTCGGCGTCGGGGTCCAGCAGCCCCAGGACCCGGCCGGGCTCGCCTCCGGCCACGAGGACGGAGGTGACGGTGAGACCGGCCCGGTCGTCCGGACCCCCCGCCGTCCACAGGGTGACGGCGCCGCCGAGCCGGCCGCGGAGCCGGCGCACCGGGTCGGGCTCGGTCGGGAACGGGTGCGAGGTGTGGATGGTCACGAGGCATCCTCCCGCGGGACGACCAGCTCCCACTCGGTGCCGGACGAGCCGGAGGTGAGTCGCGCCTCCCCGCCCAGGTCCGCCAGCCGGTCGCGGATCGAGCCGGAGACGCCGAGGCGACCGGCGGCGGACGCCTCGACCAGCCGGCCCTCCGGGATGCCCGGACCCTCGTCGCGGACGGTGACGCTGACGGACTCCCCGAGGTCCTCCAGCATCACCCAGGCGCGTGCGTCCTCCCCCACGTGCACGGCGACGTTGTCCAGGCAGGCACCGACCGCGGCGCTCAGCTCGAACACGGTCCTGGGCGCGAGAGGCACCGGTCCCCCGGGCACGGTGAGCGTGGCACCGCGCGCCCGCGTCAGCTCCTCCAACGCGACCGCGAGATCGCCGCCCACCTGTCCGTCGGTCAGGGTGTCCTGCTGCCGGATGAGCGAGCGCAGCGCCCGCTCCTGGTCACCGGCGAGCCGTCCCAGCTCCTCGAGGTCTCCCCCGGCTCCGCGGCCACGTCGCTGCACCAGCGCCAGCACCTGGAGGACGCCGTCGTGCACCGCCCGGGCCAGCCGGGCCCGTTCGGCCGCCGCTGCGGCTGCGCGCTCGGCGACGGCGCGCTCGGCCGACAGCCGGGTCAGCTGCGCGCACACGAAGCCGACGATGGGCCCGCCGATGAGCATGAGGAAGACGTTGCCGAACGTCGACTGGTGCCAGTGGTCGCGCAGCAGCAGGTCGAGCAGACCGAGGCCGACGCCGGCGACGAGGCCGCCGAGCACCCGCCAGTGGATGGCCCACGCCATCAGGGCACCCATCACCCAGAAGCCGGGCAGGGTGGCGTTGAACGACGGGGTCTTGGCGAACGGCGTCACGGTCATCGCGAGCATCGCCGTCGCGAGGTCGAGGACGAGGAGGGTCGGCGTACGCAGCCGCGGGCCGCGGAATGCGTAGATCGCGAACGCCGTCCAGGCGACCATCACGACGCAGGTGAGGACGGCCAGCCAGGGCCTGGTCACGCTGTCCCACCGGTACGCCGTGAGGGCGAGCGCGTCGGCCAGCACCACGACCCGCAGCACCGAGTTGGCGCGTTGGAGGCGGTCCTCGACGGCCAGCGCCTCCCCCTCGAAGGCCGGAGTCACGGCACCACGACACCCGTCACGATGCCAGCGGCGAGGCGTCCTCGGCCGGCGGCTCCTCCGCCGCCTGCTTGGCCTTCTCCTTGTCGAGGTCCTTGGCCTTGGCGGCGTACACGTCGACGTACTCCTGGCCGGAGAGCCGCATGATCTCGTACATGATCTCGTCGGTGATCGACCGCAGGATGTAGCGGTCGTTCTCCATGCCTTCGTAGCGGGAGAAGTCCAGCGGCTTGCCGAAGCGGACGCCCGGCCGGGTGAACGTGCCGAACGTCTTCCCCGGGGGCGCCACCACGTCGGTGCCGAGCACGGCGACGGGGATCACCGGGACGCCGGTCTCCAGGGCGAGCCGGGCGACGCCGGTCTTGCCTCTGTAGAGCCGCCCGTCGTGCGAGCGCGTGCCTTCGGGGTAGATCCCGAACAGCTCACCGCCCTCGAGGATGCGGCGGGCCGACGACAGCGCACCCTCGGCGGCCGAGGCACCCGAGCGGTCGATCGGCACCTGGCCGGCTCCGGAGAAGAACTTCTTCTGGAACCAGCCCTTGACGCCGGGGGTGGTGAAGTACTCCGCCTTCGCGACGAACGTGACTCGGCGCGGCAGCGTGAGCGGCATGAACAGCCAGTCGGCGTACGAGAGGTGGTTGCTGGCCAGGATCGCCGGGCCCTCGTCGGGGACGTTCTCCGCCCCCTCGACGTGCGGCCGGAAGACCAGGCGCAGGACGGGTCCCAGGGCGATCCACTTGAGGAACCAATAGAACACCGCTCAACCCTCCCCGGGCTCCGCTAGCCGTCGCGCGCAGCCTATGGCACGTCCCAGGACAAGCCCACTCCCGCGCGGAACGGGGTGGTGCACAATCTGCGACATGACCCAGCCCTCCGGGCCTTCGAGCCCCCTGCACCCCTTGGCCGAGCCGCTCTCGATCGCCGCGCGACCCGAGCTGACCGGCGGCCGGCGGATCGGCGTGCTGCTCAGCCACGGCTTCACCGGTCAGCCGGCCTCGATGAAGCCCTGGGGCGAGTACCTCGCCGCGCGGGGGTACGGGGTCGAGGTCCCGCGGCTGCCCGGACACGGCACGACGTGGCAGGAGATGAACGGCACGACCTGGGCCGACTGGTACGGCGAGATCACCCGCGTCCACGAGAAGCTGGCCGCGGAGAACGACGTCGTCGTCGCCGGCGGCCTGTCGATGGGCGGCGCGCTCGTCCTGCGGCTGGCCGAGGACCACCCGGACGGCCTGGCCGGCGTCGTGGTCGTCAACCCGGCGATCGCCACGAAGCGCAAGGACGTCCTCGCCCTGCCGGTGCTCAAGTGGCTCGTCCCGTCCTTCCCGGGGATCGCCAACGACATCAAGAAGCCGGGCGTCGAGGAGTACGGCTACTCCAAGACCCCGCTCAAGGCGGCCCACTCGATGATGCGGGCCTGGCGGACGGTCATCGCCGACCTCGGCCGGATCACCGTGCCGATGCTCTACCTGCGCTCGACCGAGGACCACGTCGTCGACGAGGCCACCCAGCCGATCATCCTCGAGCACGTGTCCGGCGAGGTCACGATGAGCCGGCTCGAGAACAGCTACCACGTCGCCACGCTCGACCACGACGCCGAGCAGATCTTCTCCGAGTCCGCCGACTTCATCGCCAAGGTCACCGGCGCCTAGGCGGAGCCCCCTCGTACGCTGGGCGCGTGGCCGGCGAGGAGGACGAGGAGCAGACGTGGCGCTCCATCGTCGAGAACTACGGGGATCGCCCCGAGATCGAGGAGGTCGCGCCCGACCCTCCGGCCGAGACGGCTGAGCCGACCGAGGCACCCCGGGTCGGCCCCGCCGTCGGATCCGTCTTCGACGGCCCGGTGTTCAACCCGTCGTACGACGAGGTCGATCGCACCCTCGAGGCCGAGCAGGGCTTCGTCGCACCCGACCCCGGGTGGCAGCCGCTGCCCCAGGGCCCGCGCCTGGCGGCCTGGCTGGGCCTGCTGCTCGGACCCGCGTTCCTGCTGCTCGCGGCGATCCTGCACCTGAGCATCCCCGGCTGGCTGGTCGCGATCCTGGTGGTCGGGTTCGTCGGGGGGTTCGGGTACCTGGTGTGGCAGATGCCGCGGGAGCCCCGCGAGCCGTGGGACGACGGGTCGCGCATCTGAGCAGCGAGCCGTGGGACGACGGGTCGCGCATCTGAGCAGCGAGCCGTGGGACGACGGGTCGCGCCTCTGAGTCACGGTGAGACGAGCAGGCAGAACGGGTGGCCCTCGGGGTCGGCCAGGACGTAGAGCGGCTCGTCCGGGTCCGCCGTACGGTCGTGGCGCACGCGCGCGCCCAGCGCCTCGGCTCGCTCGCGGTGCCGCTCGAGCTCCACGGCCGTCGGCACCCGGAAGTCCATGTGCATCTGCATCGGGACGTCCTCCGAGGGCCAGGTGGAGGGCTTCAGGTCCTCCTTGAGCTGGATGGTCAGCACCCGCTCCCCGGCGTCGTCCACGAGCACGATCCAGTCCGCGTCGTCCGGCGACCCGTCCGTGGGTGGGCCCTCGCCGTCGCGGTACCCCAGGCCGAGCAGCTCGCGGTAGAACTCCGCGAGCCCGCGTGGGTCGACCGCATCGATCGCGGTGTGCATCAGCTCCGGAAACTCGCCCATGCCGCCTCCTCGTGCTCCGATGGTGGGTACTGACTAGGCTGCCTGATCGTGACTGTGAGCGAAACCGTGGAGATCACCGGCCACCTGATCGACTCCGGCGTGCTGAGCCGGATCCTCGGCGACATCGCGGAGTACGGCGGCGACTACTCGATCACTCGCTTCGACGTCGGCAAGCTCGGCGTCGACACGTCGACGGCGGAGATCACCGTCAGCAGCGAGGACGACGAGAGCCTGCAGCGGCTGCTCATGCGGCTGCAGACGCGCGGGGTCAACCAGGTCGACCCCGGCGTGGCCGAGGTCTCGGTGGCCGACCGCGACGGCGTCTTCCCCGACGGCTTCTACTCGACCACCAACCTCGAGACCCGCGTCCGCCTCGGCGGCGTGTGGATGGACGTCGACAACCCGGAGATGGACTGCGGTCTGGTCGTGGAGATGGACGGCGACAAGCCGACCCGCGTCTACACCCTGCCGATGAGCGACGTCCGTGTCGGCATGCACGTCGTGTGCGGCGCGGCCGGCATCAAGGTCACGCCGCCCGTGGTGGACAAGGAGTCGGAGAGCTTCGGCTTCATGGAGTCCGACGTGTCCTCGGAGAAGCCGCAAGCAGTGCTGGTGCGGCAGGTGGCTGAGGGCATGCGCGAGGCCAAGGCCGCCGGCAAGAAGGTGCTGTGGGTCGGCGGGCCGGGCGTGGTGCACACGGGCGCCGCCCCGGCGATGGTCGCGATGGTGAATGCGGGGTACGTCGACACCCTGTTCGCCGGCAACGCGCTGGCCACCCACGACATCGAGTCGTCACTGTTCGGCACCAGCCTCGGCGTCGACCTGGCTGCGGGTCACGGCGTGGAGCACGGGCACGAGCACCACATCCGGGCGCTCAACACCATCCGCAAGGAGGGCTCGATCAGGGCCGCGGTCGAGTCGGGCACGCTGACCAGCGGGATCATGCACGCGCTGGTCACCCACGGGAAGGACTTCGTCCTCGTCGGCTCCGTCCGCGACGACGGTCCACTGCCGGACGTCTACACCGACGTGATCGAGGGCCAGCGCGCGATGCGCGCCGAGCTGAAGGGCGTCGGCTTCTGCCTCATGGTCGCGACCATGCTGCACTCGGTCGCCACCGGGAACATCCTCCCGGCCTCGATCCCCCTCGTGTGCGTGGACATCAACCCCGCGACCGTGACCAAGCTCGCCGACCGTGGGTCGTCGCAGGCACGCGGCATCGTCACCGACGTGGGTCTGTTCCTCGAGCAGCTGGCCCAGGAGCTGGTGCCGGAGTACCGCCGGGCCTAGTCGTCCGGATCCGGCTGCAGCAGGGTCGCGCCGATCATCCCGGCGCGCGGGCCGAGGGTCGCCGTGACGACCGGCGGGACCGTCCGGAACGGCCCACCCACCAGTCTGGTCGCGAGCAGCTCGCGCGCGGGGCCGAGGAGCAGGTCCCCGGCGGTGGAGACCCCTCCGCCGATGACGATCAGCTCGGGGTCGAACGCCGCGACCAGGTTGGCGAGACCGATGCCGAGCCAGCCGCCGACCTCGGCGTACGCCCCGAGCGCGGCGGGGTCCCCGGTCAGGGCTGCGGCCGTGATGGCCGGACCGTCCGCGAAGCCGCCGGCCGCGCGGCGCAGGGCGTTGCCTGAGCAGTACTGCTCCCAGCAGCCGACCTGGCCGCACTCGCAGGGCCGGCCGCCCGGCACGACCTGCGCGTGGCCGAACTCCCCCGCCATGCCGTTGGCCCCGCGCCACAGCTGCCCGCCGAGCACCACCGCGCCGCCGATGCCGGTGCCGAGCGTGACGAGCAGCGCCGACCCGGCGCCCTGGGCGGCGCCCCACCGGGCCTCGGCGAGGGCCGCGCAGTTGGCGTCGTTGTCCAACGCCACCGGGCAGCCGAGGTGCGCCGACAGGCTCGTGACGACGTCGTCGCCGCGCCACGGCAGGTGCGGGGCGAAGGCCACTCGCCGGCGCGCTGCGTCCACGAAGCCGGCGGCGGCCAGCCCGACCGCGCCGACCCGCTCGCCGTCCGCGACCCGTCCGACGACGTCGGCGAGCACGCGCTCGACCTCCGCGACCGGCACCGACCGGCCCGGTGTCTCGGCCGTCGCCTCCCGGACGACGCGACCGTCCTCGACCACCCCGGCCAGCACCTTGGTGCCGCCGATGTCGATCCCGACCCGCACGCTCACCGGCGAGCCAGGTCGGCCGCGCCGATGAGCCCCGCCTGGTTGCCGAGGGAGGCGAGCCGGAGCTCCAACGTCGGACGGTAGCCGCGACCGGTCAGGTTGGCCTGGAACGCGGAGCGGACCGGGTCCAGGAGCAGGTCGCCGGCCTCGCTGACACCGCCGCCGATCGCCACGACCGCCGGGTCGAGGACCGCCGTGAGGGAGGCGATCCCCTCGCCCAGCCAGCGGCCCAGGGTGTCGAGCTGCTCGCGGGCGAAGGGGTCGCCCTCGCGGGCGAGCGCGGTCACCATCGGGCCGTCGACGTTCTCGGGGTCGCCGTCGGCGCGCTCGAGGAGCGCGGCCGCCAGCAGCGACCGAGCCTCGGCCGAGTCGCGCGTCCGGCGGACGAGGGCCGACCCGGAGGCGTACATCTCGAAACAGCCGCGGTTTCCGCAGCCGCACAGGTGGCCGCCGGGGACGACCCGGAAGTGGCCGATCTCGGCGCCCACGCCGAAGGCGCCGCGGTAGAGCTCACCGTCGAGCACCAGGCCGCCGCCCACGCCGGTGCCGACCGTGACGAGCAGCAGGTCGTCGACGTCGGCTCCGGCGCCGAACCGGAACTCACCCCAGGCCGCGGCGTTCGCGTCGTTCTCCACCACGACCGGGAGGTCGACGCGGCCCTCGAGCTCGGACTTGAGGTCGAGGTGGCGCCACGCGAGGTTCGGCGCGAAGAGCACGGTGGCGCGCGCCTTGTCGATGTAGCCGGCCGCGCCCACTCCGACGGTCGCGATGTCGTGGCGGCCCTTGAGGTCGGTGACGAGCCGGGCGATCGCGTCGCTCATCGCCTCGGCGTCCCGGGCCGGGGACTCGACCCGGGTCTGCTCCAGCACCCGGCCGTCCTCGTCGACGACGCCGCCGGCGATCTTGGTGCCGCCGACGTCGATCCCGCAGCTCAGGCTCATGCAGCCGCCTCCTGAGGACACGAGCGGAGCGAGACCCGCCGGGAGGGGCGCCGAACGACCGGCGGGAGGAGTCGCATCAGAGGTCCTCGCCGTCGTCGTCCAGGTCGATCTTCTGCACGCCGTCGTGCTTGGTCGAGCCGTGCTGCGGGTCGGCCGACGCGGCGGCGTTGAGGACGCCGGCGGCCGCCTGCATGAGGGACGCGGCCGCCACCGCCAGGTGCTGGCGCACCTCGGGGCCGGACTCGCGCAGCACGTGGACGGTGCGACAGATCGGGCAGTAGGTGCACTCGGGGGCGCCGGTGGCCAGGTGCTCGTCGAGGTCGTCCGTGAGCCCGGTCAGCGAGGGTCCGTGCTCGCGCGCCCAGTCGGCCAGGGCGCCGACGAGCCGGACGGCCTCCTCGCCGATGCCGCCGACGTCCGGGCCCCCCGACCCGTTCACTGGCTCCTCGCTCACGACACCCTCTCCTCGAACCTCACGCGCAGCTCCCCCTCCTCGACCCTGGCCCCCGTCACGGCGTACCGCGCGAGCGCGGCCGGCAGTGTGAGGAGACGACGATACGACGCCACGGTCACCACGAGCTCGTCGCCGTTGCGCGCGAGATCGACCTCGGAGCGGGTCACGAGCGGGAGCGCGAGGTGGAGGGTCGCGCCGTGCTCGCCGCGCGTGACCCGGAACGGTCCGTCGCCGACGGGCGGGGCCACCGGGTCCGCCTCGCCGTACACGTCCCCGGCGAGGTCGGCCAGGGCGTCGGCGCCGACCGGCTCGGCCGGCCGGTAGCGCGAGGTCCACACGGGCAGCCCGGCGAACGACTCGTGCACCTGCTCGAGCACCGCGTCCTGCGCCACCACCCAGCCGGCCCGCCAGTCGTCGGCGCCCTCGGCGGGGAAGACGCGGTTGGCGACGACACCGTCGACGCGGTACCCGAAGAGCGACAGGGTCGTGTACGAGCGCCGCGCCTCGGCCAGGACGACCTTCTCCGGCGTGAGCACCAGCCGGACGCTCGCGTCCGCGCCGGACAGCAGCGTGCGTACCTCGTCCAGCTCGTGGTGCAGCCGCTCGACCGCGTCGAAGACCGAGTCACCGGGCATCGGCACCCCGGCGGCTCGGGTGAGCACCGGCTTGAGCGCCTTCACGACCCGGCGCTCGACCGGGAAGACGCGCGTCATGTACCAGCCGAGCGCCTCGGGGAGCGCCAGGAGTCGCAACGTCTCGGCGGTCGGGGCGCAGTCGACGACGATGACGTCGTACTCCCCGCCCCGGGCGTGCTGCCGCAGCTCCAGCAGCGCGAGCACCTCCTCGGCGCCCGGGATGACGGTCAGCTCCTCGGCCGCGACCGGGTCGACACCGGCGACGTCGAGCACGGAGAGGAGGTAGCCCTGGATCTCGGCCCAGGACTGCTCGAACAGCCGCTGGGCGTCGACCTGCTGGAGGTAGAGGTTCGGCTCCACCTCCGTCGGCTCCGAGCCGGCGGTGGCCCCGAAGGCGTCGGCGAGGCTGTGCGCGGCGTCGGTGGACAGCACGAGCGTGCGTCGGCCCGAGCGGGCGGCGAGGGTCGCGGTGCCGGCCGCGATCGTGGACTTGCCGACGCCGCCCTTGCCGGTGAAGAGCAGGACCCGCGGGCCGGCCGGGGCCGCCGCGGGCGTGTCGCTGCCTGAGGAGGGGTGAGCCACGTCAGAGGGACTCGACGCGCTTCTTCAGCCCCTTGAGCGCGGTGTCGATGAGGATCTTCTCGCCTTTGCGCTTGAGCATCCCGATCAGCGGGATCGAGACGTCGAGGGAGAGCCGGTAGGTCACCTCGGTCGAGCCGTTCCCCAAGTCCTTGAGCAGGTACGCGCCGTCGAGCGAGCGCAGCATCTTGCCCTCGACCAGGGTCCAGGTGACAGCGTCGTACCCGTCCCACTCGTAGGCCAGGGTGTACTCGTCCTTGATCGGCGAGACGTCGAGCGAGAAGTAGACCCGCTCGGCCCAGCCCTCGGCCCCCTCGGCCACGACGTCGGCCCGCTTCACGCCCGTCGCCCACTCGGGATAGGCCGGGAAGTCGCCGATCACCTCCATCACCGCCGAGGGCTCGGCAGCGATGACGATGGAGGACGTTGTCTGCTCGCTCATGGCGCCCGGAGCCTATCCGATCGGGCGGGGCCGACAGCGATAGCCTGCCTCCGGACGTGGTCCCGACGACCCCCTGAGACCACCCAGTGAGGAGCACCGGTGCGCGAGTACTCCACGCCGCTGTCGACGCAGATCCCGAGGACGGGCAACCTCACCGACGACGTGGTCGCGAACGCCCAGGAGCACCCGGACGCCGTCCTCTTCCGCGTACGCCGAGGGGTCGGTCAGGAGCGCAGCTGGCACGACGTGCCCGCCGCGAGGTTCCACGCCGAGGTGGTCGCGCTGGCGAAGGGCGTGATCGCGGCCGGGGTCCAGCCCGGCGAGCGGGTCGCGCTGATCTCCAAGACCCGCTACGAGTGGACGCTGGTCGACTACGCGCTCTGGTTCGCGGGCGCCATCAGCGTGCCGATCTACGAGACCTCGTCCGCCGAGCAGCTCGGCTGGATCCTGCGCGACTCCGGTGCGGTCGCCGTCGTGGCCGAGACCCGGACGCACCAGGCGCGGGTGGCGGAGGTGCGAAGCGAGCTGGAGGAGCTCCGGCACGTGTGGTCCCTCGACGACGGAGCCGTCGACGTCCTCACTCGACTCGGCGCCGACGTGTCGCCCGCCGACCTCGAGGCGCGCCGTACGACGGCGACGCCGCTGGACGTCGCGACGCTGATCTACACCTCCGGAACCACCGGCCGGCCGAAGGGCTGCATGCTCACCCACGGCAATTTCATGTTCGAGCTCGGCGTGGCCACCGAGGAGCTGGAGGAGCTCTTCGGGGACGGCGCGGCCACCCTTCTCTTCCTGCCGCTCGCCCACGTCTTCGCCCGGATCATCCAGATCGGCTGCGTCCGCACCCGGACGCCGCTGGGGCACAGTGCCTCGATCTCCAGCCTCACCGAGGACCTGGCGGAGTTCCGCCCCACCTTCCTCCTGGCGGTCCCGCGCGTGTTCGAGAAGGTCTACACGACCGCGTCGCAGAGAGCGACCGCCGACGGTCGGGGCAAGCTCTTCGACCGGGCCGCGGAGGCCGCCATCGCCTGGTCGCAGGCGGTGGAGCGGGGCGAGCGCCCGTCGCTCCGCCTGCGTGCAGCCCACGCCACGTTCTCCCGCCTCGTCTACGGCCGCCTCCGGGACGCGCTGGGTGGCCGCTGTGTCCACGCCATCTCGGGCGGGGCACCCCTGGGTGACCGGCTCGGCCACTTCTTCCGGGGGGTCGGGCTCACGGTCCTGGAGGGCTACGGCCTGACCGAGACCACGGCGGCACTGACGGTCAACCTGCCCGGTGCGCACAAGGTCGGCACCGTGGGTCGCCCCTTGCCCGGGACCGAGGTCCGGGTCGCCGACGACGGGGAGCTGCTCTTCCGCGGCGGCCAGGTCTTCCCCGGCTACTGGGGCGACGAGCGCGCCACGGCCGAGGTGCTCGACCGCGACGGTTGGTTCCGGACCGGCGACGTGGGGGAGGTCGACGACGAGGGCTTCGTCCGGATCACCGGCCGGAAGAAGGAGATCCTCGTGACCGCGGGCGGCAAGAACGTCTCCCCCACGCTGCTCGAGGATCGCGTCCGAGCCCACCCGCTGGTCAGCCAGGCCCTGGTGGTCGGCGACGGGCGCCCGTTCATCGCGGCCCTCATCACCCTCGACCCCGAGGCGTACGCGACCTGGGCTGCCGACCACGGCTTCGGCGACCGTCCGCTGTCGAGCCTGGTGCGGGAACCCGAGCTGCTGGCCGAGATCCAGGCGGGCGTCGACGATGCCAACACGACGGTCTCGAAGGCGGAGTCGATCAGGAAGTTCACGATCCTGCCCGAGGACTGGACCGAGGAGGGCGGGCAGCTCACGCCCAGCCTCAAGCTCAAGCGCAACGTCGTCCTGCGCGAGCGCAAGGACGAGATCGCGTTCCTCTACCAGTCGTGACGTCCCGGCGATGGCCCTGCGGCGCGAGCGGTGGGGTTTTTGTGACTTGTGGGACAAACCGCGATTGCAGCCCTAGGCTGACTCTTGCTGTTCGGCGGAGGTCTCGGGTCGACCAGCACCATGTTGAGTCACACCAGCGCCAGCGGCCCTCCTGGTCCGCAGTGCCGGACCGAAAGGGTGTAGATGGACCGCCGAAGGGTTCTTCTCGTCGTCGCCACGATCGTGGCGCTCCTGGGCACTGCCCTGGTGTACCTGTACGTACGCGGCGCCGACGCCCGCGCCGAGTCGCGCTACGACGCGGTGAACGTGCTGCGGGTCGTCGCCCCGATCGCCCAAGGCGAGCTGATCGACGACGCCGACGCAGCCGGCAAGCTGGCCGTGCAGCCGGTGGGCCGCGACTCGCTCGTGCCGGGCTACCAGACCACCATCGACTCACTCAAGGGCCAGGTGGCGAAGTCCGACATCTACCCGGGTGAGCAGATCATCGCCGACCAGTTCACCGCCGACGTCCTGAGCGCGGACACGACGACGCTCCAGATCCCCAAGGGTCAGCTCGCGGTGTCGGTGAACCTCACGGACCCAGCCCGGGTGGCAGGTTTCGTCAACCCCGGTTCCGACGTCGCCATCTTCTTGAGCTCCGGCGCGACGTACACCCGGTTGCTGCTGCCGCGTGTGCAGGTCATCGGGGTCGGCTCGACGACCTTGACCAAGACCACGACGACCACGCCCGAGGGTGCGCAGACCGTGGAGGCCCTTCCGCGGACACTGCTCACGCTCGCCCTGAACCAGCAGGACGCCGAGCGGGTCCTGTACGCCAGCAACAACGGCGAGCTCCAGCTCGGCCTCCTCACCGACAGCAGCACCATCAAGCCGGGGCCAGGCATGACCCAAGACGGACTCTTCAGGTGATTCCCGATGCCAGTTGTCGTTGACCCGCTCGGCGAGACCCTCTCCACGATCCTCGCCACCCTGCCGACCGGCTCGCACGCGGTCGAGTCGGTGGACAAGCTCACCTCGTGGCTGAGCAACCGCAACGAGGAGTACTGCGTCTTCCTCGGCCCGCACGTGGAGATGTCCGAGGCCGTCGCGCTCGCTGACGGGATGCGGCTCACGCGCCCCTACACCAGCGTCGTCCTCGTCCGTGAGCAGGTCGACGCCACGGTGCTGCGCGACGCCATGCAGGCCGGCATCCGGGACGTCGTCCCGGTCGGTGACCCCGAGCTGACTGCGGCGGCCGTCGACCGGGCCTACCAGCTGTACCTGGCCCTGCGCGGGCCGGGCGGCTCGATCCACACGGGCCGGATCGTCACGGTGTTCTCCCCGAAGGGCGGGGTGGGCAAGACGACCACGGCGGTCAACCTGGCGCTTGCGCTCACCGACAAGGGTGCCCGCAAGGTCTGCCTGGTCGACCTCGACCTCGCCTTCGGTGACGTGGCGATCACCCTGCAGCTCTTCCCGAGCCACACCATCGAGCACGCCATCGGCTCCGAGGAGAACATCGACGTCCCGCTGCTGGACTCCCTGCTGACCCGGCACCCCGACTCGCTCATGGTGCTCGCTGCGCCCAGCCACCCCGACGTACGCGACCGGATCTCCTCGCTGCTGGTGTCGAGGGTCCTCAAGACGTTGCGCCAGTCCTTCGACTTCATCGTGGTCGACACCTCCCCCTCCTTCGACGAGCAGACGTTGACCGCGCTCGACGAGACCGACGAGTGCATCGTGGTGGCCACCTTGGACGTGCCCACCCTGAAGAACGTCAAGGTCGCGCTGGAGACCCTCGACATGCTCGACATCGCCCCGAACCACCGGCACCTGCTCCTCAACCGAGCCGACGACGCGGTCGGGCTGGGCCCGGACAAGGTCGAGTCGATCCTCGGTGTCCCGATCGCCAAGTCGATCACGACCTCGATCGACATCGCCGCCGCGACCAACGCGGGCAAGCCGATCCTGGTGTCCAACCCCAAGCACCCGTCCAGCCGCGCGATCACCGAGCTGGCCGGCCTCGTCACCGGCGAGCCCACCGCGCCCAGCTTCGACGGCGGCTCGGAGAGCGCCGACCGAACCAACGGAGCAGACTCCGAGAAGGCCAAGTCCGGATCTCGGTTCCGGATCAGGAGGTAGACATGAGCAGCCTGTCCGATCGCCTGGCCGCTGCCCGCAAGCGCGACCAGGAGGTGTCCGTGGCTCGTCAGGAGTCGAGCGACGAGTCGTCGGTCCCCGAGTCGCCGGGGCGCGCGGCCGAGGCCCCGAGCCCCGAGGGCCCGGGCACCCAGGGTCAGGCCTTCGACCCGCTCTTCAGCCCGCTCGAGGGTGCCGCACCGAAGCCGGCTGCGGTCACTCCGCCGCCGGCTGCTGCCCAGTCGGCGGGTGCCCCGCCGGCGGCTACCCCTGCGCCGGCACCCAAGGTGAGCCCCCCGGTGGCCGCCAAGACGGCCACCCCTCAGGCCCCCGCCCAGACGACACCGCAACGAACCCAGGTCCCTGGCGGGAGCGGGGACTCGGGCTCGGGCCCGTCGATGCCCAAGCGGCCCGACCCCGCGCCGAACCTGCGTCGCGGCATGCCGGGCGCCAGTGACCGGCTCGAGGAGCTCAAGATCGCCGTGCACACCGAGCTGCTGCGTCAGCTCGGACCGCGGCTCTATGGCTCCGACATGGACCAGAACGAGCTGGACCGGCAGGTCCGCTCCGTCCTGACGGAGGTGCTCAGCCACCAGGAGCGGCCGATCAGCAACTCCGACCGGCAGCGCATCACCCAGGAGATCAGCGACGACATCCTGGGCTACGGCCCCATCGAGCCGTACCTGCGCGACGCCGAGGTCTCCGAGGTCATGGTCAACGGACCGAACTCCATCTGGCTGGAGCGAAGCGGCAAGCTCGTGGCGGCGGACGCCGTGTTCGCCGACGAGAAGCACCTGCGCCGCACCATCGACAAGATCGTGTCCCGCATCGGTCGCCGGGTCGACGAGTCCTCCCCCATGGTGGACGCTCGCCTCCCCGACGGAAGCCGCGTCAACGCCGTCATCCCGCCGCTGGCGGTCGATGGTTCCGCGCTCACGATCCGGAAGTTCGCGGCCGACCCGCTGGAGGTCTCCGACCTCATCAAGTACGGATCGCTCACGCCCGACACCGCGGAGTTCCTGGAAGCCTGCGTGCGCGGTCGGCTCAACATCATCGTGTCCGGCAGCACCGGCGCCGGCAAGACGACCACGCTCAACGTGCTGTCCTCGTTCATCCCGCACGACGAGCGCATCGTCACCATCGAGGACGCCGCCGAGCTCCAGCTCAAGCAGGAGCACGTGGTCCGTCTCGAGTCCAGACCCTCGAACCTCGAGGGCAAGGGTGCGGTCTCGATCCGCGACCTGGTGAAGAACAGCCTGCGCATGCGACCGGACCGCATCATCGTCGGTGAGGTCCGCGACGCCTCGGCCCTGGACATGCTCCAGGCGATGAACACCGGCCACGACGGCTCGATCTGTACCCTCCACTCCAACGGCCCGCGCGACACGCTGTCCCGCATGGAGACGATGGTGCTCATGGCGGGCATGGACCTGCCGGTCCGCGCCATCCGTGAGCAGGTGGCCTCCGCGGTCGACCTGATCGTCCACCAGACCCGGTTCAAGGACGGCTCGCGCAAGATCACCCACCTCACCGAGGTGGAGCGGATGGAGGGCGACGTCATCACGCTGCAGGACGTCTTCGTGTACGACCACAAGGCCGGGTTCGACAGCGAGGGCAAGGCTCTCGGCCTCCTGACCTCGACCGGTCTGCGGCCGAAGTTCCTGGAGAAGATGGCCTACTCCAACGTGGAGGTCAACCCGATGCTGTTCTCCGCGGGCCGTCGGGCATGAGCTCCACGCTCTCGGCTCCCTACTTCTACGGCGGGCTCGCCGCGCTCGGGCTCGGGCTGATCGTCATCTTCGCGGCGTTCGTGCCGCGCCGACCGCGCGAGATCACCATGGAGGATCGTGCGGCGACGTACACCCAGCGTCTCTCGGGTCGGCACTCCGCCGCCGACTCCTCCGCCAACGAACCCGCGATGCAGCAGGCCCGGGACGCCGCGGAGAAGGTGCTCTCGAACAACGCCGCCCTCAACGCACGGATCGCCCAGCGGCTCGCCGGCGCCGGGAGCGAGCTGAAGCCGGCTGAGTGGCTGCTGGTCCACCTCGGCATCTTCCTGCTCGCGGGCTTGATCGGTGTGCTGCTCGGCAGCCTGCCGCTCGGCATCGCCTTCCTGGCCCTCGGCGCGTTCCTCCCGTGGATGTACCTGGGATTCCGTCGGAGCCGACGGTTCAAGAAGTTCGAGAGCCTCCTCCCGGACACCCTCCAGCTGATGTCCGGATCCCTGGCCGCGGGCCTCTCGCTGGCGCAGTCGGTGGACACGATCGTGCGTGAGGGACAGGAGCCGGTGTCCAGCGAGTTCCGCCGCGTGCTCGTCGAGACCCGTCTGGGCGTCAGCCTCGAGGATGCCTTCGACGGGGTTGCCGAGCGGTTCCAGAGCAAGGACTTCGCTTGGGTGGTCATGGCGATCCGGATCCAGCGCCAGGTCGGTGGAAACCTCGGTGAGCTGTTGAACACCGTGGCGGACACGATGCGGGAACGCGAGTACATGCGACGTCAGGTCTCCGCGCTCGCGGCGGAGGGCAAGATGTCCGCCGCAGTGCTGGGTGGGCTGCCGCCGGCGTTCCTCGGGTACCTGCTCGTGGCGCGACCCAGCTACGTGCACGTCCTCTTCGTGGATCCCCGCGGCTGGCTCATGCTGGGCGCGATGGCGGTCATGCTGAGTCTGGGCATCCTCTGGATGAACAAGCTCGCGAAGGTGGAGGTCTGAGATGATCCTGCTGTTCGTCCTGGGGATCGGCCTCGTGCTGGGCGCGATCATCATCGTCGCCGTCACCATGGCGGAGTCCGACGGCCCTCCCGGGGGAGCCGACCGCTCCCTCGCGATGATCGAGGCCATGTCCAAGGCTCCGAAGGAGCTGACCGAGGACTTCGACAAGCCGTTCGCGGAGCGCGTCATCGCGCCGCTCCAGGGTCGGGTCCTGGGCCTCGGCAAGCGAGTGACCGGGGCGGATGCCGCCAGCCGCTACCAGCGCAAGCTGGACGCGGCGGGCAACCCGGCTGGCTGGAACGTCGACCGGATCATCGCGGCGAAGGTGCTCGGCACCGCGCTGGGCGTGCTGTTCGCGGGGCTGGTCATCGCCCTCATGGGGCCGAGCCCCCGGACCATCATCCTGTGCCTGGGCTTCTTCGGCCTGGCCGGCTACTTCGCGCCGAACCTCTACCTCTACCAGACGACCTACGACCGCGCCTCGCGCATCGGCCGGGAGCTGCCCGACGCCATCGACCTCATGACGATCAGCGTCGAGAGCGGGCTCGGCTTCGATGCCGCTCTCCAGCAGGTGGCCAACAACACCGAGGGGCCGCTCGCGGAGGAGCTCTCGCGCGTGCTCCGGGAGATGCAGATCGGCGCGTCCCGCAGCGACGCACTCCGGTCCCTGGGCGAACGGACGACCGTGGACGAGGTCAAGACCTTCGTCAGCTCCATGGTCCAGGCCGACGCGTTCGGCATCCCGATCGCCCAGGTGCTGCGCGTGCAGTCGAGCGAGATCCGCGTGAAGCGCCGCCAGAAGGCGGAGGAGAAGGCTCAGCAGGTGCCGGTGAAGATCATGATCCCCCTGATCTTCCTCATCCTCCCGTGCCTCTTCATCCCCGTGATGGGTCCCGCGGTCATCAACATCATGGACAGCTTCTCCGGTCGCTGATGGCCAGGCCGAGCGACCTGCCGTCGTACCGGCGCCTGGCCTACGGTGCCCGGACCTTCGCGGTCGTCGTGGCCCTGGTGCCGGGCCTGGCCGCCGGTACGCCCACCGAGCTCACCGGCGTCGCGGTCCTCGCCCTGCTGTGGATCGCCGTCTCCGGGCTGGAGAGCGCACCACCGCGTCCGTGGGCGAGCATCGCCCTGGAGAGCGTCGCGGTGGCAAGCGTCAGCGCCGCTTCGCTCGGACACCGCTCCACGTTGCTGGTGGCGCTCATGGTGCCCGGCTTCACGGCCGCGCTGCGGCTGGGCGCGCGGGGGCTCGCGGTCGCGATGTCGCTGGAGATCGTCACGTTCGTGACGGTGGCCGTGGCGAAGACCGGTCTGCTGAGCAACGAGCAGGCCACCGCGTCGCTGACCTGGCTGTTGGCCGGCGTCGGGCTCGGCGGAATCGCCCTCTTCCTGCACGCGAACGAACGGCGGTCCGACCCGTTGGCGCCCTACCTGGACGCCCAGGACCTGATCCGGGACCTCATCGAGCTCTCGGGCACGCTCGACGGCAGCCTGGACGCCCTGGCGCCGGCCCACCGGATCGCCGAGCAGATCACCAGCGACCTCCCCGTCTCCCACTTGCAGGTGGCGGTCTTGCGGGAGGGTGCCTTGTCGGCGGTGGTGTCCATCCCCGAGCCGCTCGGCGTCGACCTCTCCGACCTCGCGCGCCGAGCCTGGGCCGACGAGAGCACGGTCACGTCCGGAAGCGACTTCGCCTACCCCCTCCGCACCGGGTCCGGCCAGATCGGCGTGGTCAGTGGCCGGCTCGGGAGCACGACGATGCCTGAGGAGACCCTCCTGTCCAGGGTGCGCAGCTCCCGTGACGCCGTCGCTGACTACGCGGTCCACCTCGACACGGCCCTGCTCTTCGCGAAGCTGCGGGAGGCCGCCTCGGCGCAGGAGCGGCGACGACTGGCGCGCGAGATGCACGACGGGATCGCGCAGGACATCGCCTCCCTGGGATACCTCGTCGACGCGCTCGCCCGGCACAGCTCTCCTGAGCAGACCAAGGCCCTCGACCTGCTCCGAGCCCGGATCAGCGGCGTCGTCGCCGAGGTGCGTCAGTCGGTCCAGTCGCTGCGCAGCGACGTGAACGAGAGCCCCAGCCTGGGTGCCGCCATCAGCTCCGTCGCTCGGCACCTGAGTGCCACCTCGGCGACCCCCATCCGGGTCAGCCTGGACGAGCGGACGACCCGGCTCCGCCCCGAGGTGGAGGCCCAGCTCATGCGGATCGCGCAGGAGGCGATGAACAACGCCGTCCGACACGCCGAGGCGAGCAACATCGAGGTCCGGGTGCGGGTGACCCCGGGAACGGCTCAGATCGTCGTCCGCGACGACGGCACGGGGCTGAAGCAGCCGCGCCCCGGCTCCCACGGGCTCTCGATCATGCGGGAGCGGGCCGCCCTCATCGACGCCGACCTCGAGATCATCCCGGTGGCCCCGCACGGAACGGCGGTGATCGTGCGGCTGCGCAGCTCGTCCCGCGCGGGTCACCGATCCTCGGCCACTCGCGTGCGAGGCTGAGCTCGTGACCCTCACCGTCCTCCTGGTCGACGACCACGACCTGATCCGCGACGGCCTCACGGCCGTGTTCTCCGCGGAGCCGGACATCGAGGTGGTCGGCACGGCCGCCACGGTGGCGGAAGCGCTCGCCCTGTACGGCGAGCATGCACCGCAGGTGGTGGTCACCGACCTCCAGCTCCAGGACGGCACCGGCCTCGACGTCATCCGGCACGTGCGCTCCGACTCCCCCGACGTCGGCCTGGTCGTCCTGACGATGCACTCGGGGGACGAGCAGATCTTCGCAGCGCTCGAGGCCGGAGCCTCCGCGTTCGTGGGCAAGGACGCCCCTTCCGGCGATGTCGTGAAGGCGGCGCGCAACGCGGCCATCTCCCCCGGCACCTTCAGCAGTGCCGGCCTCGCGGAGGCCGTCGTCCGCCGGACCTCCACCGCGACGACCCGGCTGTCGGACCGTGAGCTGGAGGTGCTCCGCCACCTCGCCGAGGGCTCGAGCACGGCGGAGATCGCCGCCCGGCTCTACCTGTCGGAGTCGACCGTGAAGTCACACGTCCAGAAGGTGTACCAGAAGCTGGGCGCCGCGAACCGCGCCCAGGCCCTGGTCACGGCCATGCGGATCGGACTGCTGCCGTCCTCGGGCGGTCCCCCTTACACGGGCACCTACTAGTCATTTCGGACTACGCAGGTCGGATCGATCGGTCGACCGCACCCGTGCTCATTGCTTGAGACGATCTTGTGGTGAGGGAGCTCTTCCCTCGTCTCGGAGATGGAACCCAATCAAGGAGCTCTCAAAATGTTCGACTTCCTCAAGATCCAGCTGGACGCCCGCCTCGCGAAGATGGAGGAGCGCGGCGCCTCGGCCGTCGAGTACGGCCTCCTCGTCGCCGCCATCGCGGCGGTCATCATCCTGGTGATCTTCGCCCTCGGCGACAACATCAAGTCGCTGTTCTCCAACACCTGCACCGCCATCAAGAGCAACGCCAGCGCCTCCGGCAAGTCCTGCTAGTCATCCGGAGCCGTCTGGCCCCCGTCGTCCGCGACGAGGACCAGGCGGCCCCATCACTCATCAGAGGACAGCCCTCATGAAGCTCTTGTTGAAGCTCTACCTGCACGGACGCGATGAGCTGGACTCTCGCCTTCGCGAGGCCCGGGGCGCCTCGGCCGTCGAGTACGGCCTGCTCGTCGCCGCCATCGCGGCGGTCATCATCCTTGTCGTCTTCGCCCTCGGCGACAACGTCAAGCAGCTGTTCCGTGGGACGTGCCAGAACGTCCACGGCGCGGGCTCCTTCGGCGGCAAGACCTGTTAGTGGGCCGAGCTCCGCTCTCAGCCCGAACGAAACCACACGGAAGGCACCACCCATGTTCGACTACTTCAAGATCATGCTCGACGCTCGCTTCGCCAAGATGGAGGAGCGCGGCGCCTCGGCCGTCGAGTACGGCCTCCTGGTCGCCGCCATCGCGGCCGTCATCATCCTGGTGATCTTCGCCCTCGGCGACAACATCAAGTCGCTGTTCTCCAACACCTGCACGACGCTCAAGAGCAACGCCAGCGTCTCCGGCAAGTCCTGCTGACCTGAGCACCAGCCTGGCCCCGCCTCACCGGCGGCGCCTGGCACCGGGGCCGGTCGAGTGACCAGCCCACTGGGGGATCGACCCCACCATCGATCGGGAACGGGTGACTCGATCGAGGGTGCCCCACTCGATGAGCCCGATGCTGCTGGCCCGGCCGTCCTCGACGGCCGGGCCAGCGGCACGTCCGGGCAGTGATCAGTGGCGCAGGGTCAGGGCGATCCGCTGCAGCACCGTCGGGTGGCTGCCGAACCACCACTGCGACCAGGCCGGCGGCGTGGGATCGGCCAGGGAGCGCAAGGCCAGCTCCTTCTGCAGGGCGACGAACGACGCGGGGTCGTGAGTGGCCTCGAGCGCGTGGACGTCCGCCCGCGCCTCGATCCGGCGGCTGATCCCGTTCTCGACCGGTGCGGCCAGCAGGCTCGCGGTGGCGACGAGCACCAGCAGCAGCGGCGTGACCCGCGGATCCCCCGCCGCCGGCCACCCACGCCGGCGCCCCCGGGTCAGCACCAGGGCCAGGAGTCCGACGCCGGTCACCGCGCCGGCGACGCCGAGGAGCGAACCGGTCAGGACGTCGCCCTCGCGGGCGTGCCCCAGCTCGTGCGCCACCACCGAGAGCACCCGGCCCGGAGGCTCGTCCTGGACCAGGGTGTCGTAGAGGACGACTCTGCGGGTGCCGCCGAATCCGGAGACGTAGGCGTTGAGGGTCGTCGTGCGACGGGACGCGTCAGCCACGAGCACGTCGTCGACGTGCACGCCCTCGCGGTCAGCGAGCCGCATCACCTCCGTCCGCAAGCTCCCGGCGGGCAGCGAGTGGAAGGAGTTGAACAGGGGCTCGACGACCAGCGGGTAGCCGTAGGACCCCAGCAGGACCAGCCCGCCGGCGACCGCCGCGACCGTCACGACCCAGGAACGCCACCTGCGGGCACACCCCACCACGAGCCAGGCCAGTAGAACGGTGACCACGACACCGATCAGCCAGCTCACCACCTCGTCGCGCAGGAAGCCCGGCCAGCCCTGCTCGGTGAGCCCGTTGCGGCGGCCGTGCTCGTGCTGGGCCGCGTCCAGGGGCAGCTGCAGGCCCCCCAGGGCCGCCTGCACGACCAGGACGGCGAGGAGGACGCGCACCCACCACGGGCCGCGGAGCCGGGCGAACACGCGCCGCGGCGCGGCGGCGAGCGCCAGCCACCACCCGAGCGCCAGCGTGAGTCCGAGCGCGCTCCACGACCACACACGCGCCCAGGCGGCGAAGCCCTCGGCGTGCTCGATCTGTGCCGTGCTGAACACGCTACGGGCGGACACCGCGGTGGCGGCGTGGTCGCCGGCCGGGGACCACGGGACTCGCCACCAGGCGATGACGACGAAGCTCAGCAGCCCGACCACGACGACGGCGACGGCCAGCAGGCGCGGGGTCTCCTCCGCAGAGCGGGTCGTCGGCGCCACCTAGCCGAGTCTGCCAGCCTGGTCCACGAGCCAGCTGCGCCAGGACCGGGTGTAGGCGGGAAGGCTGAGGCCGAAGTGCTGCCGGAACGCCGGCCCGTCCTCGGCTCCCTTCGACAGCGCGCGGTAGTAGCCGACGAGCCGGTCCTCGCCGTACCGCTGCGCCAGCAGCCGGCAGGCGAGCCATGCCGCCTCGTACGACGCCCCGAGGTGGGTCTGGCTCGTGTCGAACTCCGCCGCACCAGGCAGGTGTCGCGGTGCCCCGCGCTTGCGCACCTCCCCCAGGATCTGGCCCGCCGTGGTCGAGAGCGGCAGCGGCACGTCGCGCAGCGCGACGTAGTCGGCGAAGCCCTCGACCAGCCAGAGCGGGAGCAGGCTGTTGGCCGCGTCGGTCGCGACGTGGACGGCTTCGTGGCTCATCACCACCTGTGCGCCGTTGGGGTGGAGCCCCGAGAAGACGGCCGGGTTGACGAAGACGTGGACCGGGGTCCGTGGCGTGACCGAGCCGTCGGCGGAGGTCGTCACCGCGGCGATCTGGGCGTACTCGTCCGGCTCCGCTGCCAGCGCGGCCCGCAGCCTCGCGGGGGTCCGGGGGACCTCCACGACCAGCCGGGGCCGCCAGTCCGCCAGGACGCGGTGGACGATCGGGACGGCGCGCGCGGCCAGTCCGGCGTAGCGACGCGCGTCGACGGCTGCGAGCACGAGCGTGTGCGGGGTACGGACCACCTGGAGCGGGCCCTGGAGCCAGATCGGCGTCCGGTCCGCACCGCCGCCCACCCCGGCGACCTGGACCCGGCCCTCCCCGGCGGCGAAGGTGAACCGGACCTCGGCCTCGGCCGGCACTCGGTCGAACCCGGCATAGCGCCACGAGACGTCCACCGACGCGGACCACCGACCCGCCGGGTCCAGACCGCCCTGCTCGTCCAGGTAGCGCAGCCTGACGTCGACGAGGTGGGCTCGCCGCGCGGTCCGAGCGGCTTCGGCGAGCAGCCGCCCGGTCGCGTCGTCCGCGGCGAGACGGCGAGCCGCCACCGGGTCGCCCGCGTGCAGTGCGCGGCCGAGCCGCATCAGCACCGCGTTCGCGGACGCGGGGTCGATGCTCGCCTGCGCACCCGCCTTCGGGTGGGCGCGATAGGGCTCGTCGTGCAGGACGGCCCAGCCGGCGGCCGCGAGGCCGACGACCAGCGCGAGACCGACGACGCCGACCAGCAGCCGGCGTCCGCCCGGACGGGCGTTCCCGGGTGTGGTCGGCTCGCTCAGGTTCGGCTCTGGATCAGCCCGGCCGGACGGCGCCGGAGAAGGGCATGGAGTAGAGCCCGGAGATCGTGACGCCGGTGGACGGGTTCGCCGCGTGGACGATCATGCCGCCACCGATGTACATGCCCACGTGGCTGATCGGCTGGTAGTAGAACACCAGGTCCCCCGGCTGCAGCTGGCTGGCCGAGACGTGCGGGCCGGAGCCGAACTGGGCGCTCGAGGAGTGCGGCAGACCGACGCCCGCGCGAGCCCAGGACGCCATGGTGAGACCTGAGCAGTCGTAGGCGCTCGGGCCGGCAGCGCCGTACACGTAGGGCTTGCCGACCTGGGCCTTGGCGAAGGCGACGGCCGCTGCGGCGCGACCCGAGGCCGCCACGACGGGCATGCGCGGGGTGCTGCGCGAGGTCACGGCTGCCCGCTGGTCCGCCTGGAGCTTGCCGAGCAGCGCCTTGGCGTCTGCCAGCTTCGCGTCGACGGCCTTCTTGTCCGAGGACATCTGCCTCTGCAGGGCCGCGATCTGGGCCACCCGCTTCTCGGTGGCCGCGGCGCGCAGGTCCAGCGCCTTGGCCTGGGTGGTGTAACGGCTGTACAGCTGGGCCTGGAGATCGCTGTAGGAGGACATCGTCGACAGCTCGCCCAGGAAGTCGCTGGGGTCCTGCGAGACGATCACCTGCCCGAGCGCCGACAGGTTGTCGCCCTGGTACTGATGGACGATCGCGTTCGTCAGCTGCTGCCTCGCGGCGCTGGTCCGCCCGTCCTGGCGGCGCTGGTCGGCCCGCAGGTCGGCCAGGTCGCGACGCAGGTCGCTGAGCTGGATCTGGGCGTCGTGGAGGTGTTCCTGTGCCTTCTCGGCCTGGTGGTAGAGCGTGTCCACCCGGGCTTGGACATCCTTGATGTCGGGGTCGGCGGATGCGGTGCCGGGCACGAGGCCGGCAGTGATCGCGAGGCCGATGCCGAGGGCAGCACCGATGACTCGCTTCCGATCGTTCAGCACGAGCGGGCGATCTCCCTTGTCTGTCGTACGCCTACCGGGTGAGCTGACGGGTGGGGACACGACCTGCCCCACTCCTGCTCCGACCGGTCGCCCGGCCCCTTGCAGGAGTCTTACCCCAGGAACTGCTGGTGGTTCCCCGGCTCCGTCGCCCCACCCGCGTACGCGCAGGAACGTCGGACTCAACGCGGCGCTCGCGCAGATCCGGTCTGATCCACGTCCACGAGCACCTGGACGGTGACAGTAGTGCCGAAATCAACCTGTGACCAAGTTTCGAGCGCCGCTTGTCAGGTGTTTCTCAGCCAGCGACCGGAATTTTCCGCTGGGATGTCACACACGTCACACGCGCCCCAGCTGCGTGCCGTGGGACCGCCATCACGCGGATTCCACGTCCGGGCCGTCCACCGGCTGGACCATGCGCAGCGGTGGCACCAGACCTCCCGCCGCCAGGACGTCGAGCGCCCGACGCTCCTCGTCGTCGAAGGTGAGCTCGGGCGGAGGCCCGAGCAGCACCGTGACCACACAGTCGTGGCAGGCCAGACCCCGCACGATGCAGGTGTCGCAATCGATCCTCGTCGTCATGTCTGAGACGGTGACATCCCCCACTGACAAGTTCGCCGCAGCGCGACACGCCGGGACATCACGGGGCCGACGGCTTTCGACCGTAGGCTCCCCGGCATGCGCGTGTGGCGTCTGGTGGGGCTCTTCGTCGGGCTCCTCGTCCTCTACTGCGCAACGATCACCTACACCGAGTACGCCGTGAACGACGTCGTCTCGGCCGACCTGGCGTCCTGGCGGATCGCGAACACCGGCGCGCCCTGGCTGGACGACGTCGACCTCGAGCACGTGGTCGGCCGCACCGACGTCTGGGTGCAGACCGCCGCGAACGGTCACGAGGTGAGCTTCCGAGCCCCCGGCCCGATCGCCGCCGGCATCCCGGGCTACCTCGTGGCCCGGCTCGTCGGAGCCGACGGCTGGTCCTTGGTCCCGGGAGGTTTCACCGCCGCGGTCCTCACCGTCCTGGCGCTGCTGCTGCTGTTCCTCGCGTTCCGTCCCCGCTTGGGGACGACCGTCGCAGCCTCGGTCGTCGCCGTCCTGGGCCTCACCACGCCCCTGTGGTCGGTGTCGGCCGACGCCATGTGGGCCCACCCCGTCTCGGTCCTGGGCATCGCGGGCATGACCTGGGGGTGCGTCAAGGAGAGGTGGTGGCTCGTCGGCGTGTTCGGCGGCATCGCGATCTGGGGCCGGTTGCACACCGCGGTCATCGTGGCGCTGCTCGGGGTCGCCCTGGCCCTCGGCCGGCGATCCCCACGCATCGCCGTCGCCATCGGGACGGTCAGCGCCACATTCCTGGGCCTCGCCTTCGTGTGGTCGCACTGGATGTACGGGACCTGGAGCCCCGCGGGCGGGTATGCGGTCGGCGCCATCGCCGACAGGTCCGCGGGCACGGGCACCGCCAGCAACACCCTCGACCTGCTGGTCAACCACCTCGGCCTCTGGATCGCACCGGACCGCGGGGTCCTCGTGTGGTCGCCGATGCTCCTGCTCCTCTTCCCCGCCGTGGTCCGGGGCTGGCGTGACCTCCCGGACTGGAGTCGGTGGCTGCTGGTCGGGGGCATCGTCTACACGCTGATCCAGGGACAGCTCAACTTCTTCAGCGGCGGCTCCGGCTTCTTCGGCTACCGGCTCACCCTCGAGCTGCTCGTCTGCGCCGCTCCGGCGTACGCGTTCTCCCTGGGCCGGATGGGCCGCTGGGCGCAGCGGCTGATCGGGCCGGTCATCGGTCTGCAGTTCGGCGCCTTCGCCCTCGGGTCGGCCGGGCAGGGTGGGATCCTGAACGAGGACCATCTCTGGACCATGAACGCCTACGTGTACGCCCTGGGGCACGTCCCCGCCCTGATCGTCTGGACGCTCCTCACGGTGTTCCTGGGCTGGGCCGCCGGCCAGGTCGTACGCCGCCGCCTCGCCGCCGCCGGCCCGGTCCAGACCTGACTCAGGCCTGGGTCGGGTCAGAGCCCACCGAGACGTCGGCGCGCGCCACCAGCTCGATGGCGTCCGAGCGGCCGCACCAGCGACAGGTCACCGACTCGACGGACTCCCCCAGCACCTCGCTCTGCTCGACGACGGGGTCGCCGGCGAGGTCGACGTGCCAGTACTCGTTGGTCCGTCGGGTGCGCGTGAGGTCGAAGCGGGTCAGGTTGCCGCAGCCGCCGCAACGCCAGCGCTGGGTGGGGTCGGGAAGAGCGACACTCATGGCTGGGGAGCCTAGTGGCGTGGGGAGACTCCTCCCACCTCGGTCCAGCGCGGCGCCACCGACCTGTCAGTGCTCGGACCTAGCGTCCGTGAGGTGAGCAGCGTGAGCAGCGCCGCCCGGCCCGGGCGGCAGGAGCTGCGGCCCCGGTGGGGCGAGCAGACCAGCTTCGAGGAGCTGGGCCGCCCGCTGCGCGACACCACGTTCTGCGTCGTCGACCTCGAGACCACCGGAGGCTCGGCGGCCGGCGGCTCGATGATCACCGAGATCGGCGCGGTCAAGGTGCGCAGCGGTGAGGTGCTCGGCGAGTTCCAGACCCTGGTCAACCCGCACACCCAGATCCCGGCGTTCATCGCCGTGCTCACCGGCATCACCAACTCGATGGTCGCCGACGCCCCGCCGATCGAGTCCGCCCTCCCGGCGTTCCTGGAGTTCGCGGCCGGCACCGTCCTGGTCGCCCACAACGCGCCCTTCGACATCGGGTTCCTCCAGCACTTCGCGCGCGAGCAGCAGCGTCACTGGCCGGCGTTCGAGGTGCTCGACACCGCGAAGCTCGCCCGGCGGGTCGTGACCCGCGACGAGGCGCCCAACTGCAAGCTGTCCTCGCTCGCGCGGCTCTTCCGCGCCGGGACGACGCCCAACCACCGGGCGCTCGCCGACGCCCGAGCCACGGTCGACGTCCTGCACGGCCTCATGGAACGGCTCGGCAACCTGGGCGTGCACACCCTCGAGGAGCTCCAGACCTTCTCCTCCCGCGTCTCCACCGAGCAGCGCCGCAAGCGCCACCTGGCCGAGGGGCTCCCGCACAAGCCCGGCGTCTACCTGTTCCGCGACGACTCCGCCAGGGTCCTGTACGTCGGCACCTCCCGCGACCTGCGCAGCCGGGTCCGCAACTACTTCACCGCCTCCGAGACACGGTCGCGGATGGGTGAGATGGTCGGGCTCGCCGCCGAGGTGACCGGCATCGAGTGCGCGACGCCGCTGGAGGCGGAGGTCCGCGAGCTGCGGTTGATCGCCGAGCACAAGCCGAAGTACAACCGGCGCTCGCGCTTCCCCGAGCGCATGCACTTCATCAAGCTCACCCGGGAGCCGTGGCCACGGCTGTCGATGGTGCGCCGCGTGCTCGACGACCAGGCCGACTACCTCGGTCCCTTCTCCTCGAAGCGGTCGGCGGAGAAGTGCCTCGCGGCCCTGCACGAGGTCTTCCCCATCCGCCAGTGCTCGGACCGGATCGCCAGGTCCCCCCGCGGGACGCCGTGCGTCCTCGCCGAGATGGGGCGCTGCCTCGCGCCGTGCGACGGCAGCGTCGACGCCGACACGTACGGGGCCGTCGTCCGGCAGCTGCGCGACTCGCTGCTGCACCGGCCCGACGACGTCGTGGACGTGATCAACGAGCGCATGGAGGCGCTCGCGACGGCCGAGCGGTTCGAGGAGGCGGGGGTCCATCGCGACCGGCTGTCGGCCTTCGTCCGGGCCGCCGCCCGCACTCAGCGGCTGACCGCGCTGACCCGCTGCCCCGAGGTCGTGGCCACCCGGCGCGAGGACGACGGGCGCTGGGCGGTGCACGTCGTCCGGCACGGACGGCTGGCGGCCGCCGGCGTCATCCCGGCCGGTGCCGACGCCCATCAGTACGTCGCCGAGCTGTGCGCGAGCGCCGAGACCGTCCGGTCCGCCCCCGGGCCGGTCCCGGTGGCGACCGCCGAGGAGACCGAGCGGATCCTGCGTTGGCTGGAGTCACCGGGGATCCGCCTGGTCTCCGTCGAGGGCGAGTGGAGCTGCCCGACGTTCGGGGCCACCCGCCACCTGGCGGTGCACGACGCCGTCCACCACTCCCGACTCTCGCTGGTGCCGTTCGACGACCGTCGCGGCCTCTCTCCGGTGCACCAGCCCGCCCGCTAGAACGACTAGGGTCAGACCATGATCACCGCCATCGTGTTCGTGAAGGCCGACGTCGCCCGGATCCCCGAGGTCGCCGAGCAGATCGCGGCCCTCGAGGGGGTCAGCGAGGTCTACTCCGTCACCGGCCAGATCGATCTCATCACGCTCGTCCGCGTGCGCGACCACGACGACGTGGCCAACGTGGTGGCCGACCAGCTCAACAAGGTTCCCGGCGTCACCTCGACCGAGACCCACATCGCGTTCCGCGCCTACTCCCAGCACGACCTGGAGTCGGCGTTCTCCCTCGGCCTGGACTGAGCTGAGCCGCGCTCATGAACTGGCTGGGCGACCACTGGGTCGACCTGCTCGGCTGGTGCGGCAGCACGCTCCTGATCGTCTCCCTGGTCCAGACCCGGGTCCTGAGACTGCGGCTGCTCAACCTGTGCGCCTCGAGCATCCTCATCATCTTCAACGGCCTGGTGCACGTCTGGCCGATGGTGGCGATGAACATCGCCACGGCCACCATCAACGTCGTCTTCATCCGGCGGCTGCTGACCCAGCGGCGCTGCTTCCACGTCCTGGAGGTGCAGCCGCGCGACGCCTACCTCCAGCACTTCCTCACCGTGCACACCAGCGACCTCCGACGGTACTTCCCGGCGTTCGAGGGCACGCAGCCCGACGACCTCGCCTTCCAGGTGCAGACCGGCGACGAGACGGTGGGCTGCGTGCTCATCCGCCCCGAGGGCGACACCGCCACGGTCCTGCTCGACTACGTGACCCCGCGCTACCGCGACTTCTCCCCCGGCGAGTTCGTCTGGCGCAGCAACCCGGTCCTCGAGCAGCGCGGCTTCACCCGCGTCGTCACCCCGCCGGACATGGTGGCGCCGTACTACGAGCGCCTCGGCCTCGGCTTCCGGCGCGAGGGCCGCTCCTACGTGCTGGACCTCTGAGCCGCTAGCCGCCGGACGCGGCGACCCAGCGCTGCAGCAGGTCGGCTGCGCTGCCGGAGTCGATCGCGTCGGTGGCGCGGGCCAGGCCGCGAGCGAGCTGCTCCTGCCACGGGCCCTCCCCCGCCTCGTGCACGGCGAGCGCGGCGGCGGCGTTCAGCAGGACGGCGTCGCGGACCGGGCCGGTCTCGCCGTCCAGCACGGCTCGTACGACGGAGGCGTTGTGCTCGGCGTCGCCCCCGCGCAGGTCCTCGGTGTTCGCGCGGGCCAGCCCGAGCTCCCGCGGGTCGAGGCTCGCCTCGGTCACGGCTCCGTCGCGGACCAGCCAGAGCGACGAGGTGGTCGTCGTGGTCAGCTCGTCCAGCCCGTCGTCGCCGCGGAAGACCCACGCGTCGGCCCCGCGCGCGGCGTACACGCCGGCCATCACCGGCGCCATGCGGGCATCGGCGCAGCCCGTTGCGTGCGCCGACGGTTGGGCGGGGTTGGTCAGCGGCCCGAGGACGTTGAAGAACGTCGGGATGGCCAGCTCGCGCCGAGTCGCGCCCGCGTGCCGCATGGCCGGGTGGAAGGCCGCGGCGAAGCAGAAGGTGATGCCGACCTCGCCGGCCAGCTCCTGGACCCGCCGGGCGGGAAGGTCGAGCCGGATGCCGAGCGCCTCGAGCACGTCGGCGGAGCCGGACTTCGACGAGGCCGAGCGGTTGCCGTGCTTGACGACGGTGGCCCCCGCGCCGGCCGCGACGATCGCCGCCATCGTGGAGATGTTGACCGACATCGAGCGGTCACCGCCGGTACCGACGACGTCGAGCGTGCGTCCGGGGACGTGGATCCGCTCGGCGGCGTCGAGCATGGCCGAGACCAGGCCGGTGACCTCCTCGGAGGTCTCGCCCTTGGCCCGCAGGGCGACAGCGAAGCCGGCGAGCTGGGAGGGGGTCGCCTCGCCGGCGAGCACCTCGCCGAAGGCCCACGCCGTCTGCTCGGACGTGAGGTCCTCCCGCGCGATCAGCGCCGTCAGGACCTCCGGCCAGGTGTGGGACATCGCGGCGGCGGGAGGGGGCGTCAGGCCTGCGCGGGCACGCGCGAGCGCAGGAGGGAGATGACCGCCTCGGCCAGCTGCACCGCGTCGATCGGGTGCGGGACCGCCGCGTCGGCGCGGGACCAGGTCGCCAGCCAGGCGTCCTGCGGGCGCCCGGTCAGCACCAGGAGCGGCGGGCACTGGTAGATCTCGTCCTTGAGCTGCTTGGCGATGCCCATGCCGCCCGCCGGGACCGCCTCGCCGTCCAGGATCGCCAGGGCGATGTCACCGGCGTCCATGTTGGAGATGACGACCGGCTCGGTCGCGACCTCGACGTAGGTGAGCTCGGGAAGGTCCGGGTGGGGACGACGCCCCAGCGCGAGGATCACCTGCTGGCGCGTGTTGACGTCGTCGGAGTAGACGAGCACCTTGATGGGTTCGCGGTCGGTCACGGTGGGCATGCTACCGGCCCGCGGCCCCCGCTCGGCGCTCGGTCCGGGCCTCCAGGAGGTCGAGGCGACGGTCCTCGCGAGCCGCCTCGCGGATCGAGGACCGCACCCACTGGGTGAAGAGGACGGCGAAGAAGACCAGCCCGACCAGGTCGCCGCTGCTCCACAGGATCCCGCCGGCCAGGTGCTGGTCCGAGAGCGGGTCGGGCAGCCAGGAACCCATCGGCCCCTGGTGCAGGTCGGGGTACCAGCGGCCCCCGATGAGCGTGTCCTGGCTCATGATCGTCACGCCCAGGAAGGCGTGGAACGGCAGGGTCAGGACGACGAGGAGGACCCGGAAGGGGTAGCCGACCCGGCCGGGGACCGGGTCGATGCCCATGATCGGCCAGAAGAACAGGGTCCCGACCAGGACCAGGTGCACGTGCATCAGCTCGTGCACGAGCTCGTGGTGGAGTGACGCGTCGTACCAGGACGTGAAGTACAGCGCCCACGGCGAGATGACGTAGAGCAGGAAGGCCAGGGGCGCGAACGCCAGCACCTTGGCCGGCCGGGAGTGCAGGACGGCGAGGAGCCAGCGCTTCGGCGCTGCCGGGAGCGTGCGCAGCGCCAGGGTCACCGGGGCACCGAGCGCCAGCGAGAGCGGCACGAGCATCGACAGCACCATGTGCTGGACCATGTGCACGCTCAGGAGGGTGGTGTCGTAGGTGCTCAGGCCGGACGCCGTCGCGAGGACGAAGGAGCCCATGCCGAGCACGACGAACGCCAGCGTCCGACCCACCGGCCAGCGGTCGCCGCGGCGGCGCAACGTCCACACGCCGAGCAGGTACAGACCGATCGCCCAGACGCTCACGACGAACGGGATCGGGTCCACCGACCACTCCGTGAAGACTCGGCCGAGAGTGAATCTCGGGAGGTCCCCTGAGGGGTCGACGGCGGCGAGCAGCACGTGTGAAGAATATGACTCCCCCCGAGGAGGGGGTCGGGTCGCCCTCGCGCTGGAACTACCGACATAATGGAGAGCGTGGCGAATGCAACCGCGATCCCTGCCAGCCGCCTGCACGGGCACCACGACCGACCCAGCATGGTGAGCGTCGGGACGATCATCTGGCTCTCCAGCGAGCTGATGTTCTTCGCCGCCCTGTTCGCGTCGTACTTCACGATCCGCGCGGTGTCGCCGGACCTGTGGGCGCAGAACACCGAGAAGCTCAACGTCCCGTTCGCGAGCGTCAACACCACGATCCTGGTGCTGAGCTCACTGACCTGCCAGCTGGGCGTGTTCGCCGCGGAGCGGGGTCAGGTCGGGCGGGCCGGCGGCCTCCTCAATGTAGGCAAGTGGGGACTGCGCGAGTGGTTCATGCTGACCTACGTCATGGGCGCGGTCTTCGTCGCCGGCCAGGCGACCGAGTACGCCTCCCTGGTGCAGGAGGGGACCACGATCCAGGACTCCGCCTACGGCACGATGTTCTACCTCACGACCGGCTTCCACGGCCTGCACGTCACCGGCGGCCTCGTCGCCTTCCTGTTCGTGCTCGGGCGCACCTACATGGCCCGGCGCTTCACGCACGAGCAGGCAGTGAGCGCCATCGTGGTCTCCTACTACTGGCACTTCGTCGACGTGGTCTGGATCGGCCTGTTCGCCACCATCTACCTCATCAAGTGACCACCCGGAACTCTCGCGAAGGACTGATTGTGCGCATCCTGTTCCGCCGATTCGACAGCTGGGCCGGACGGCTCTCGCGCCACCGTCGCGGACCGGTGGCGGGTCTCTTGCTGATCGTCCTCGGCCTGCTGATGACCGGCGGTCTGTACACAGCGTTCTCCCCCGCCTCGGCGGACGAGGCGCAGAGCGACGAGGCCCTGATCGCGAAGGGTCGCCAGCTCTTCCTGGTCTCCTGCGCCTTCTGCCACGGCCAGAACGGCCAGGGCGTGAAGGTCGGCGACGGGAGCCGCCAGATCGGCCCGTCGCTCGTGGGCGTGGGTGCCGCCGCGGTGGACTTCCAGGTCGGGACCGGCCGGATGCCGATGGCGCAGCCCGGCGCACAGGCGCCGCGCAAGAAGCCGGTCTTCACCGACGACGAGGTCGCCGCGCTGGCGGCGTACGTCGCCTCGCTCGGGCCGGGCCCGGCGATCCCGCAGGAGAAGGACTACTCGACAGCCGGCCTGTCCGACGAGGCGCTGCAGGAGGCGATCGTCCGCGGTGGTCAGATCTTCCTGACCAACTGCACCGCCTGCCACAACTTCGAGGGCTCCGGCGGCGCCATGCCCAACGGCGGGTACGCACCCAAGATCCGCGGCGTCGACAGCAAGTACATCTACGAGGCCATGCTGACGGGCCCGCAGAACATGGACAACTTCACCAACGGCAACCTCTCGCCGGAGGAGAAGCGGGACATCATCGCCTACCTCCACTCGCTGGAGGACAACCCCGGTTACGGCGGGTTCGGCATGGGCGGGCTCGGTCCGGTGAGCGAGGGCATGTTCGCCTGGCTGGTGGGCATCGGCTCGCTCGTCGGCGTGGCCATCTGGATCGCCGCCCACACCACCCGCTCCACGAAGACCCGACCCACGAGTCGACTGAGTGCTGAAGGGACCGACGCCGCGTGAGCCACGACGAGCACCTCCCCCAGGTCGCTTCCGACGGGGGCGGACTGACCCCCGAGGAGCCGATCGCCAACCCCGGCCTCCCTCCGCACCAGTGGCGTCCGACCGATGTCGACCCCCGGGCGGAGAAGCGGGCCGAACGCCAGGTCGCCACGCTCTTCGGCCTCTCGGCGATCTGCACGGTCATCTTCTTCGTCTGCTACTTCGCCCTCGACATCGGCGAGGTCACCGACACGGTGGCCGGCCTCGGCGCCTCGAACGTCGGCCTCGGCCTCTCGCTGGGCGGTGCCCTGCTGTTCATCGGCGTCGGGGTCATCCAGTGGGCGCGCAAGCTCATGTCGGACGTCGAGATCGTCGAGATGCGGCACCCGGTCGCCTCCTCCGAGGCGGACCGCAAGGAGACCCTCGCCGCCCTCAACCAGGGCGCGGAGGAGTCCGGCATCGCCCGGCGACCCTTGGTGCGCAACTCGCTGCTCGGCGCCGTGGCGCTGTTCGGGCTGGCGCCGATCGTCATGCTGCGCGACCTGGGTCCGCTGCCCGGCAGCGCGCTGAAGCACACCATCTGGCGCAACGGCATGCGCGTGGTCCGCGACGTCGTCGGCACCCCGATCAAGCCCGGCGACCTCCAGGTCGGTGACCTCGTCAACGCCGAGCCGTCGGCGATCTTCGCCAGCGACAGCGAGGGCGAGCCCCTCTACGAGGGTGTCGACCTCCAGGTCGCGAAGTCGAAGGCCGCGGTGATCCTGCTGCGCATGGAGCCGCAGGACATCACGCCGGCGCCCGGTCGGGAGAACTGGTCGGTGGACGGCATCGTGTGCTACTCCAAGATCTGCACCCACGTGGGGTGCCCCATCTCGCTGAACGAGCGGACGACGCACCACCTGCTGTGCCCGTGCCACCAGTCGACCTTCGACCTGGCCGACAACGGCCGGGTGGTCTTCGGGCCGGCCGCCCGCTCGCTCCCCCAGCTGCCGATCAAGGTGGACAGCCAGGGCTACCTGGTGGCCCAGAGCGACTTCACCGAACCGGTCGGCCCCAGCTTCTGGGAGCGTGACTCCGGGTGAGCGTCCCAGACGTCAGCAGAGCAGTCAGCCCCGCGAGTTACCCTAGTTGTGAGCGGATCCGGAACCGAGGTCTCCTATGAGCATCGACACCAGCAAGGTCGCCAGCAGCAACACCACGAGTGCCGCCACGGGCAAGAAGAAGAGCCCCCTGGCCGGCCCGGTGACTGCCCTGGACGACCGGCTCGGTCTGGCGACCCTCGCCAAGAAGAACCTCCGGAAGGTCTTCCCCGACCACTGGTCTTTCATGCTCGGCGAGATCGCCCTGTGGAGCTTCGTCGTCCTGCTGCTGACCGGCACGTTCCTCACGCTGTGGTTCAAGCCCGGCATGGCCGAGGTCACCTACCAGGGCACCTACGACCAGCTCCGCGGCATCCACATGTCCGAGGCCTACGCCTCCACGCTGCACATCTCCTTCGACGTGCGCGGCGGGCTGCTGATGCGGCAGATGCACCACTGGTCGGCGATGCTCTTCATCGCGGCGATGTTCGTCCACATGATGCGGGTCTTCCTCACCGGCGCGTTCCGCAAGCCACGTGAGGTCAACTGGCTGATCGGCGCGGTCCTGCTGATCCTGGGCATCCTGGAGGGCTTCGCGGGCTACTCGCTGCCCGACGACCTGCTCTCCGGCACCGGCATGCGCATCGCGGACGGCCTCGTGAAGGCCACGCCGGTGCTGGGCTCGTACATGTCGTTCTTCATGTTCGGCGGGGAGTTCCCCGGCGACGTGATCATCCCGCGCCTCTACGTCGCCCACGTGCTTCTCATCCCGGGCCTGATCCTGGCGCTGATCACCGCGCACATGCTGCTGCTCGTCTACCACAAGCACACGCAGTGGCCCGGCCCCGGCCGCACCGAGCAGAACGTCGTCGGCTTCCCGATGCTCCCGGTGTACGCCGCCAAGGCCGGCGGCTTCTTCTTCATCGTCTTCGGTCTCACCGCGGTCATGGGGGCGCTGCTTTCGATCAACCCGGTCTGGAAGTACGGGCCCTACGACCCGTCCAAGGTGACCGCAGGCTCCCAGCCCGACTGGTACATGGGCCTGGCGGAAGGCCTCCTGCGCATCATGCCCGGGTGGGAGACCCATCTCTTGGGTCACACGATCTCCTGGAACGTGATGATCCCGGGCCAGGTCCTGCCGTTCGCGCTGTTCGGTCTCTTCCTCGCCTACCCGTTCCTGGAGGCCTGGGTCACCGGCGACAAGCAGGAGCACCACCTGCTGCAGCGGCCACGCAATGCGCCGACCCGCACGGCGTTCTTCGCCGCCATGGTGTCGGCCTACGGCCTGCTGTGGGCTGCGGGCGGCAACGACATCCTGGCCACGCAGATGCACCTGAGCCTCAACACGATCACCTACGTCATGCGCGTGGCGATCTTCGTGGTGCCGATCCTGGTGTTCATGCTCACCCGACGCTGGTGCATCTCGCTCCAGCGCTCCGACCGCGATCTTCTGCTGCACGGCTACGAGACCGGCATCATCATGCGGTCCGCCGAGGGCGGTTACTCCGAGCGGCACCTGCCGATCAGCGAGGAGGCGGCCTACACGCTGACGGCACGGGAGCGCGACCTGGTCCTCTCCCCCAGCGGCTCCGCCGACGACAACGGCGTCGCGGCGCCGGGCTCGCGTTCCCAGCGGGTGCGGGCGCGGCTGTCCGAGGCGATGTACGCGGACAACGTCCAGAAGCCGACCCCGGAGGAGCTGGCGGAGGGCCACCACCACGCCGAGCACGAGCTGGAGTCACAGTCCGGGCTCGACCACCCCGCCGACGGTCACCAGTTCGACGACCACGCCGGGACCGTCGACGACGCACCGCTGCGCGGCCACTGACCCGTCACACGTTGCGCTGACCCGGCAGAAATTTTCTGCCGGGTCAGCGCATTTGTGACGGTCACCGCAATTGGCGCGTCACGTGCGCTTGCCAGGCGGCGCGAAGTCGGTGCTCGACATCCGCCCGCGGGCCGAACATGCTCGCACCGTCGGCCACGACGATCGTCCAGCCGTGCTCCCGCAGGTAGCCGCGCCGCAAACCGTCGTGCCGGACGTCGGCCGGCGACGAGTGGTGCGCCACTCCGTCGTACTCCGCTGCGAAGCGCTCGGACTCCAGCCCGAGGTCCAGGTACCACCAGCCACCGGTGGCCGAGGGCACCCTCAGCTGCGCCGTCGGGCGTGGCAACCCGGCCTGGATCCAGCGCAGGCGCAGGATGCTCTCCCCCGGCGACTGCGTCTGGGGTTCCACCAGAGGCGCGAGCAGCCGTAGCTGCAGAACCCCTCGGTAGCCCTTGAAGCGACCAGCCTCGAGCAGCAGCTCCTCCACGCTGAACTTCCGCAGTGCCGCCAGGGCATCCATCGCGGCGAGCGCCTGGTCCTGATGCAGGAGCCGCCCGAGGTCACACGCCGTCCGCAGCGGGGTCGTCACCCTCAGGCCGTCCAGCTCACTCACGTCATGGCGTGCCAGACCGCGCTCACCACTGCGGGCGAGGCTGTTGCGCAGGCGCCGACCCGGAGGGCAGAACACCGAGACACGGGGCACGGCCAGGTGGTCGTTGGGTGCCAGCGCGGTCTCGGCTCCCCAGAGCCACGCCGCTGTGCGATCGGTGATGACGCAGTCCTCCGGCACGACGAGTCGCAGGCACGAGAGGCGCAGCTCCAGGCTGTCCTCGATCGTGGACCGGTAGAAGAAGCCACGCATCGGGTGCACCAGCAGCCCAGCCTCGACCACGCGGCGGAGCTGGGTGCTCGAGACTCCCCGCTCCAGCGCTTCGGCCCGGGTGAACGGCCGGGACGCCGGCAGCGAGGAGACCACGAGGTTCAGGGCGTCAGCAGACATCTGGTGCGAGGTCATGCTGCGCAGGATTCCCGCGCCTGAGGCGTCGAACCTCTCTGCCGTGCTCCCTGTGGACAACCCGCCCAATTGCGCTGACCCGGCAGAAATTTTCTGCCGGGTCAGCGCAATTTCTGCCAGGTCAGCTGAGGGCGGAGCCTTGGCGGTAGTCGGTGAAGGACTCGTTCCAGTCGCCGTAGCCGTTGGTGAGGGTCATCTGCCGGTCGGTGCCGGTGTACTCGACGACGTCTCCGCGACGGCTCATGTTGTAGAGCCAGCCGGCGTTCTCGGTGCTCAAGCCGGTGCAGCCGTGGCTGACGTTGGAGCTGCCCTGGTAGGCCACCGACCACGGAGCGGCGTGCACGAACTCGCCGGAGTACGTGACGCGCATGGCGTACTCGACGCCCTTGAGGTCGTAGCCGTCGGGGCCGTTGGGGTCGATGCCCACGGTCTCGGAGTTCATCCGCTTGCGACGGAACTTCTCGATGATCACCTTCACACCGGAGCGGGTGGTGTACTTCGGCTGCTCGCCGGTCGTGATCGGGATGGTCCGGAGGAGCTTGCCGTTGCTGAAGACCCGCATCTGGTCGGTCACGGTGTTGACCTTGTAGATGTGCGCGTCACCGACGTCGAAGGAGACCCGGCGGTCCTCCTGGCCGTAGCGGCCGTCGCCGGAGGGGACGCTGTTGATGTCTAGGTCGACGTCGACCTGGGACCCGGCCTTCCAGTACGTCGCCGGACGCCAGTGCGCCTCCTGGTCGCTGATCCAGTGCCAGGTTCCCTTCTGTGCCGGGGTCGCGGTCACGTGCATGTGCCGCTCCATCGACTGCTTGTCCGTCACCGGGAGGTCGAAGGTGACGATGACCGGCATGCCCACGCCGACGGTCTCTCCGTCGAGCGGAGCGACCGCGGCGTACACCTGGTCGTCGAGGGTGAGGTTCTGGGTGTGGAACTTCGCGCGGCGGTGCACGACCTTTCCGTCGGTCCGCTTCGCCGTGGTCTCCATCGTGTAGCTGACGCCCGGCTCGAGCGAGCCGGCCTGCGCCTGCCAGCGCGTGCCGCCGTCGGCCATCTTGCCCGGCAGGTCACCGAGCGAGGACGTGACGACCACCGAGTCGAGGGTGCCGTTCTGCGCGCTCACCCGGACGACACGGTCGACGGGGACCGCAGATCCTTTGGCGTTACTGGTCAGCTCGAGGCGCGGGATCGCCGTCTTCGTCGCGGTGTCCGACCCGCCGGCCGGCTGGTCCCCGGACGCCGAGGGGGCGGAGTCGGACTGGCAGCCGCTGAGGACGCCGGCGGCCAGCACCAGCGAGAGTCCACCGCCGGCGAGGGCTCGGCGGGAGCCTGGGCGGGACGAGCGGAACATCGAGATATCTCCAGGTGGATCGAGGGCGTACTGCTGTCCAGGGTAACTGCCGCACCCCACAGTTCCCGAACTCGGAACGCGAGGCGTTGGTCACCGGTGTGACGCGCCGTGATCCCGGAAAGTTGCCCCGGGCCGGGTCGTGAAGCCTCGGTCAGTGGGCGTGCTCGCCGCGGTAGTACTCGAAGATCCAGCCCGAGAGGGCCACCGCGCCGATGCCGACCCCGATGATGAACAGCCACCAGGCGTGGATGGCGATGCCGTAGACGCAGACCGCCAGGCACAGGGAACACCACAGCGGCCACCAGGAGTACGGCGGGAAGAAGCCCAGCTCGCCTGCGCCGTCGGCGATCTCGGCGTCCTTGCGGTCCTCGGGGCGCGGGTCCATCTTGGCCGCGTGGAAGCCCAGGTACAGGGTGACCATCGCGGCGAGCAGCGTCGTCATCGTCAGCGCCGAGGTGCCGGTCCAGTCACCGGTGACGAACCAGTAGCTGGGGCTCACCAGGACGAAGAACGCCGTGGTGATCCCGAAGATCCAGGCTTCAGCCTTCACTGCTCGTCTCCTTCGATGCGGTCACGCAGCATCTCCTCGCGACCCTCCACGTCCGGGGCGTCCGCGACGCCGTCGTCGCCGGCCTCCAGGCCGTCGTTGTCCTCGTACTCCATCATCGCGACCTCGGGGTGGTGCAGGTCGAAGGCCGGCGACTCCGAGCGGATCCGCGGGATGGTGTGGAAGTTGTGACGCGGCGGCGGGCAGCTGGTGGCCCACTCCAACGAGCGTCCCCAGCCCCACGGGTCGTCGACCTCGACCTTGGGGCCGTTCCGCGAGGCGTAGACGTTGTAGAGGAAGGGCAGGGTCGAGGCACCCAGGAGGAACGCGCCCACCGTGGAGACCTGGTTGAGCACCGTGAAGCCGTCCTGCGGCAGGTAGTCGGCGTACCGGCGGGGCATGCCCTCGACGCCGAGCCAGTGCTGGACCAGGAACGTGGTGTGGAAGCCGATGAACAGCAGCCAGAAGTGCAGCTTGCCCAGGCGCTCGTCCAGCATCCGCCCGGTCATCTTGGGCCACCAGAAGTAGAAACCGGCGAACATCGCGAAGACGACGGTGCCGAAGACGACGTAGTGGAAGTGCGCGACCACGAAGTAGGAGTCGGACACGTGGAAGTCCAGCGGTGGGCTGGCCAGGATGATGCCGGTCAGGCCACCGAAGAGGAAGGTCGTGAGGAAGCCGACCGACCACAGCATGGGGGTGTCGAAGGACAGGCTTCCGCCCCACATCGTTCCGATCCAGTTGAAGAACTTCACTCCGGTCGGAACCGCGATGAGGAAGGTCATGCCGGAGAAGAACGGCAGGTCCACCGCACCGGTGACGAACATGTGGTGCGCCCAGACCGCCACCGAGAGGATCGCGATGCCGAGCGTGGCGCCGACGAGGCCGACGTACCCGAAGATCGGCTTGCGGCTGAACACCGGCAGGATCTCGGTGATGATGCCGAAGAACGGCAGCGCGATGATGTAGACCTCGGGGTGCCCGAAGAACCAGAACAGGTGCTGCCACAGGATCGCTCCGCCGTGGAAGGCGTCGAACACGTGGGCACCCAGCAGCCGGTCCGCCTCGAGCGAGAGCAGCGCGCCGGCGAGCACCGGGAAGGCGATGAGCACCAGCAGGCTGGTGACCATGGTGTTCCAGACGAAGATCGGCATCCGGAACATCGTCATGCCGGGCGCACGCATGCAGATGATCGTGGTGATGAAGTTGACCGCGCCGAGGATCGTGCCGAGACCGGCCATCCACAGGCCCATGATCCAGAGGTCACCGCCGACCCCTGGGCTGCGTACGGCGTCCGAGAGCGGCGTGTAGGCGAACCAGCCGAAGTCGGCGGCACCGCTGGGCGTCAGGAAGCCGGAGCCGGCGATCAGGCCGCCGAGGAGGAACAGCCAGTAGCTGAACATGTTCAGTCGCGGGAACGCCACGTCGGGCGACCCGATCTGCAACGGCATGATCACGTTGCCGAAGCCGAAGAACAGCGGCGTCGCGAACAGCAGCAGCATGATCGTGCCGTGCATGGTGAACAGCTGGTTGTAGGTCTCGTCGTTGACGATCTGGGTGCCGGGGTAGGCCAGCTCGGAGCGCATGAGCAGCGCCATGACGCCGGCGAGCAGGAACCAGGCGAACGAGGTGCCGAGGTAGAGCTTGCCGATCAGCTTGTGGTCGGTGGTCGTGAGGATGCGGACGACCTGCTCACCCCGCGAGGGGCGGCGGGTCGCGGTCGGCACCGAGGCTGCGGTGGCAGTCACTCCTGGCCCCCTTCTTCGTCGAGACCGGCTTGCGTGTAGGCGTCCGCGCCGCCGAGGAGCGGCTGGTCCGAGGTGTAGCCGGCGGTCTCCTGCTGCTTGAGGTAGGCGTCGAACTCGTCGGGCCTGACGACCTTGACGTTGAACAGCATCCGCGAGTGGTACGCGCCGCAGAGCTCGTAGCACTTGCCGCGGTACTCACCGACCGTGGTCGGGGTGACCTCGTAGTGGTTGACCCGGCCGGGGATGACGTCCATCTTCATGAGGAAGCCGGGAACGCCGAAGTCGTGGATGACGTCCGGGCTGTACAGGTTGAACCGGGTGGTCTCCCCCACCGCCAGCACCAGCGTCGGGCCGTCGGCGTCCTTGGCGCCCGTCGTGTAGATGTTGGCCGCCGAGACGGCGTCCTCGTCGACGTAGTTGAAGGTCCACGACCACTGCTGGCCCACCACGTCGACCACGTGGTCGGGAGGGTCGTTGCGCAGCACGGCGTTCTGGACGTTCACCGTGTGGTAGAAGAACACGATCACCATGATGATCGGCGCGATCGTGTAGAAGATCTCCAGCGGGAGGTTGTAGCGCGTCTGCACCGGGACCTCGTCGTCGCTGCGGCGCCGGTAGCGCACGACGACGAAGAAGATCAGGCCCCACACGATGGCGCCGGTGACCAGCGCCGCCACCCACGCCCAGCGCCACAGGTAGAAGATGTGCTCGCCCTGCTCGGTCGCAGGGTCGGGCATGGCGAGGTTCTTCCACTCGTGCTGGGTCTGGGCCGAGCAGCCCGACACGAGCACGACGGCACCGAGTACGGCGACCAGCGCGACCCTGCGAAGGGTCCCGGTCACCCGCTGGTGGAGTTGCTGACCCACGAACGAGCCTCTTTCGACGAGGTGGCTGACGACAGGGTCAGACTATAGGAATCCGGTCCTCTCGATGCCGGTGGGTCGGCGGGGAGGTTCCCGGTAAGTTCACGCGTGTGAGCGATGCCGCAGGACCGGGCGACCAGCGTCCGCCGGCGTACCTGGACTCCGCCTCCTCCGAGCCGCTGCATCCGGCCGCCGCCGAGGTTCTCAGCAGCCTCCTGGCGCGCGGCGAGCATGCCGATCCGCGCCGGTTGCACGGCGCCGGACGCACCTCGCGGCTGCTGCTGGACAACGCGCGCGCCGTGGCCGCCGAAGCCCTGGAGGTCCGGCCCGACGAGCTCACGTTCACGTCCTCGGGCACGGAGTCCGTTCACCGGGGGCTGCTCGGTCTCGTCCGCGGATCTCGACGCGGGCGCAAGGTCACCTACTCGAGCGTCGAGCATGCGGCTGTGGCGCACGCGGTCGCGTGGGGTGCCGTCCCGGACGAGGTCCTGGCCGACGAGCTGGGCCGCGTCCACGAGGGCGACCTGGTCCAGCACGCGTCCGGCTCCGACGTCGCCGCCGTCGCCCTCCAGACCGCCAACCACGAGGTCGGCACGATCCAGCCAGTCGGCGAAGTCGAGCTGCCGAACGACGTCCCGCTCTTCACCGACGCCTGTGCCTCGATGGGCCGCCTGCCGCTGCCGTCGGGCTGGGACGTCGCGGCCGGGTCCGCGCACAAGTGGGGCGGCCCACCCGGCGTCGGTGTCCTGCTGGTCCGCAAGGGCACCCGGTGGCGCAACCCGTTCCCCGGTGACGACCGGATCGACGAACGAACGGTCGGCTTCGAGAACGTCCCCGCCGCGCTCGCGGCCGCCGCCGCACTGCAGGCCGTGGTGGCCGAGCGGGAGGAGACCAACACCCGGCACCGGGCTCTCGTCGACCGCATCCGCGCCGCCGTCGCGACCATCCCCGACACTGAGGTCGTGGGCGACCCGGACGCCCGGCTGCCCCACCTGGTGACGTTCTCCTTCCTGTACGTCGACGGTGAGGCACTCGTGACCGAGCTCGACCGCCGCGGGTTCGGTGTGGCCAGCGGCTCGGCCTGCGCCGCCTCGACCCTGGAGCCGAGCCGTGTGCTGGCCGCGATGGGCGTCCTCACCCACGGCAACGTCCGGGTCTCGCTGACCCGCGACACCACCGGGGCCGACGTCGACCGGCTCCTGGCCGCCCTGCCCGAGGTCGTCACCGACCTGCGCGCCCGGGTGGGCATGTGAACCCGTCGCTCGTCCTGGACTGTCGGGGCATGCCGTGCCCGCTCCCGGTGATCGAGCTCGCGAAGCACCTGACCGACGTCGCGGTGGGCGAGGTGATCGCCGTCGACTCCGACGACGCTGCGGCGGCGCTCGACATCCCCGCTTGGTGCCGGATGCGCGGTCAGGAGTACGCCGGCAGCGCGAGCGCCGAGGACGGCGTTCCGCGCCACCTCGTGCGCCGGGTCGGCTGAGGGCCTGGGCTACAGGGCCTGGGCTACGGGCCTGGGCTACGGGCCTGGGCTACGCGCGCAGCGTCCGGAGGTGTGCGCCGATCTCGGCGGCCACCTCCGCGCCGTACGCCGCCTCGCAGCGCGCCAGGAACGACTGGCGTCCGAGCGAGTACTCCTGGGTGCCGACCTGCTCGACGACGTAGACCGCCAGCAGGCAGCCGAGCTGGGCGGCGCGCTCCTGTGACAGCCCCCAGCCGAGGGCGGCGAGGAAGCCCGCGCGGAACGCGTCCCCCACGCCGGTCGGCTCGACCTTGCGGACCTCCGGCACGGCCTCGACCGTCACCGACGGCTCGCCCTTCCGGTCGAGCCGGACCCCGTCCGGACCCAGCGTGACGACCCACGTGCCGACCCGGTCGAGGACCTCGTCCGCGGACCAGCCGGTCTTCTGGGTGATGAGGGCGGCCTCGTACTCGTTGGAGAAGAGCACGTCCGCCCCGTCGACCAGCTGACGGATCAGGTCACCGTCGCCGAAGGCGAGCTGTTGGCTCGGGTCGGCCGCGAACCGGTAGCCGCGCTGCCGGCACTCGTCGGTGTGCCGCAGCATCGCCTCGGGATCGTTGGGGCTGATCAGCACGTAGTCCGGCGGCCCGACCCGGTCGACGATCGGCTTGAGCTCGATGTCGCGGGCCTCGCTCATCGCCCCGGGGTAGAAGGAGGCGATCTGGGCCATCGCCGCGTCGTTGGTGCACACGAAGCGGGCGGTGTGCCGGCTGTCGGAGGTGTGGACGCCCTCGCAGTCGACGCCGTGCCGCTCCAGCCAGGCGCGGTACTCCACGAAGTCCTCGCCGACCGCCCCGACGAGCACCGGTCGCAGCCCGAGGTTGCCCAGGCCGAAGCAGATGTTGGCGGCGCACCCCCCGCGGCGTACCTCGAGGTCGTCGACCAGGAACGAGACCGACAGCTTGTCCAGCTGGTCGACCACGAGGGAGTCGGCGAACTTGCCGCCGAAGGACATCAGGTGGTCGGTCGCGATCGACCCGGTGATCAGCAGGGACACGACACGGAACACTACCGAGCGGTACGTCTGGGAGTACCCATCGGTAGCCCCTACCGTCGGTCACATGCAGCTCCCGAACCACCCGTACGAGGACTCCTCGAGCCTCGCTCAGATGCGCGCCGACTGCCTGCTGGCCGAGTCGAACCTCAACTTGGAGCGCGTCGCCCGGCGGGTCGTCGAGCCGGCCCCGAGCATCCTGTTCGAGGACTTCCCGCGCGAGATCCCCAAGCGGGAGATCGAGTACAGCGAGGCCGCGGCGCGCCTGGCGAGCGCCCTCCACCTGCACCTGGACTGACCGTCCGTCCAGCCCGGTCCGGCCCAGGACACGAGAAGGGCCCCGCCGATCCGGCGGGGCCCTTCTTCGATGTCAGCTGAGGATCAGTGGAAGCTGTCGCCGCAGGCGCAGGAGCCGGTGGCGTTGGGGTTGTCGATGGTGAACCCCTGCTTCTCGATCGTGTCGACGAAGTCGATCATCGCGCCGTTGAGGTACGGGACGCTCATGCGGTCGACGACCACGGCCACGCCGTCGAAGTCGGTCACCGCGTCGCCGTCGAGGGTGCGCTCGTCGAAGAAGAGCTGGTAGCGCAGACCCGAGCAACCACCGGGCTGGACGGAGATCCGCAGCTGCAGGTCGTCGCGCCCCTCCTGCTCCAGCAGGCTCTTGATCTTGGCAGCGGCCACACCACTCAGGTTGATCTGGTCGGTCCGACGCTCTTCCACCTGCTCGGTCATGTCATCTCCATCAAGAATCGCGGGTGCCTTGCTTCAGTCCAATGGTCGCACACCGGCGGTTATTCCTTCGCCACGCGGGGCTCAGCGGGACCAGCTCCGCGCGATCCGGGTGGCCAGGTCGCGCAGCGAGCCCGCGGGATCGTTCATCGCCCGCTCCTCCCCCACGAGGTCCACCAGCGAATGGGCCGACTCGATGCCCAGCGCCCGCATCTCCCGGGAGCCGACGAGCACCTGACCGGCGAGGGCGATGCACGGCCGCAGCGCCTCGGCGGCCACCGAGGCCACGCCGTAGGGAACCTTGCCCGCCCGGCTGGAGAAGTCGAAGGCTCCCTCGCCGGTGACGACGAGGTCGGCCCGTCCGGCCCGCTCCCGGAGGTCGCAGGCGTCCGCCACGAGATCGATGCCCGGCTGCCGCGTGGCCCCCAGCAGCATGAGGCCGAACCCCAGCCCGCCGGCGGCCCCGGCACCTGGCTCGAGGGAGAGCCGGCGGTCGGTCGCCTCGGCGAACCCCTCCAGCCACCCGTCGACCTCGACGATCCGGTCCTCGGCGAGACCCTTCTGCGGGCCGAAGATCTTGGTCGCGCCGAAGAGCCCGGTCAGGGGGTTGTCGACGTCGCTGGCCGCCACCAGCTCGACCCCGGCCACGCGTTCGCGGGCCGGTCCGAGGTCGACCTCGTGCACCGTGTCGAGCGTCACCGCACCCGAGTCGAGGATCCCGTCCGACGTGGCGCCGAGCGCCGCGAGCATCCCCGCCCCGGCATCGTTCGTGCCCGAGCCGCCGAGCCCGACCACGATCCGCCGGGCACCGCTCTCGACGGCGGCCGCGATCAGCTGTCCGACCCCGGTGGTGCTGCCGAACTCCACGCCGCCCTGCCTCAGGTGCAGCCCGCACGCCTGCGCCGACTCGACGTACGCGACGTCCTCGACGAACAGGACCGAGCCGGGGACGTCGTCCCCGTGCGGGGCCTGCACCGTCAGGGCCAGCAGCTCGCCGCCGAGAGCACTCTGGAGGACGTCGACGAAGCCGGGACCGCCGTCGGACATCGGCGCGAGGTCCAGGACGTCCGCCGGTGCGTGCCGGGCCCAGCCGTCGGCGATCGCCTCCGCGGCCTCGACGGCCGAGAGGGTGCCGGCGAACTTGTCCGGCGCGACGAGGACCTGCATGCCCCCATCCAACATCAACGCAGGTCGGGCATGCTGGGGCCATGTCCCCCGAACCACTCGACCCGATCGTGGCGGAGACCGTCGTCCCGGTGACGCCGACGGACGCGTTCGTCGGCTTCACCGCTCAGATGGGCGAGTGGTGGGACCCCATGCTCACGCCCGACCCGCCCACCTTCTCCGGCATCTCGATCGAGCCGGACGGCGATGTCGCGATGGTGCACGGCGACGACGAGTACGTCTGGGGTCGCGTGACCGAGTGGGACCCGATCGGTCGGTATCGACAGGAGTTCTGGCTCTCGATGGACCAGAGTGCTCCGACCGTCCTGGACGTGCGCTTCCTCGAGGAGGACCAGGGCACGCGAGTGCGCCTGAGCCACGAGGGTTGGCACGAGGGGCAGGAGGAGCTCCGCGCGACCTTCGACCACTGGGACGACCTGCTCGCCCGCTTCGCCGCGCACGTCTCGTGACGGCTCTCGTCCGCCCGCTCACCGCCGCCGACCTCCCGGCCTGCGAGGCGATCAGCTCGCGGGCCTTCTTCGAGCTGGACAGCCGGACCTACCAGCGTGCCTGGCCCGACCCCAGCCCTCGGCCCGTGACCCGCTCCGAGTCCTGGATCAACCGCAGCCTCGCGCTCCTGCGCACCGACCCCGGCGGCTGCTGGGCGGCCGAGCTCGACGGCGACGTCGTCGGCTTCGCCACCTCCCTGCGTCGGGAGACCCTCTGGGTCCTCGCCTCGTACGCCGTCCGGCCCGGGCTGCAGGGACAGGGCATCGGCCGCGAGCTCCTGGTGGCCGCCGCCAGCCACGGCCAAGGATGCCTGCGGGCGATGCTGAACTCCTCGCAGGACCAGCAGGCGATCCGCAGATACCGGCAGGCCGGGTACGACACGATCCCCCAGGTGCTGATCTGGGGGCACGTCGACCGGTCGCTGCTCCCGGCGGTGGAGCGGGTGCGGCCCGGCTCGGAGTCGGACTTCGACCTCATGGACTCCCTCGACCGGCGTACCCGGCACGCAGGCCACGGTCCGGACCACGCCGTGCTCGGCGGGCAGTACCACCTGCTGGTGCTGGACCATCGCACCGCCCAGGGCTACGCCTGGGTCGATGACAAGGGCAGCGTCGCCTGCCTGGCTGCCGATTCGCGCAAGGCCGCCCGGTCGCTCCTGTGGGAGGCGTTGGCCTCCTCGAGCCCGGATGTGCCTGTCGAGATCGGCCACGTCTCCCCCGCCAACCAGTGGGCGTTCGAGGTCGCCACCGACGCCCGCCTGGAGATCCACCCCCGTGGTTTCCTGGCGCTGCGCGGCATGAAGGACCCCGCGCCGTACATCCCGCACTCCACGCTGCTCTGACGCTCCTCGCGGGGCCCGCCTAGGATTCACCCATGAGCATCGATCTCCCGCTGCTGCCGCTGGGACGCGGTCGCGACCTCACCACCGAGCGCGGAGTCGAGTGTCCCGGCGACCTACCGGCGGCGTCCGACCCGACGCTGGTGGCACGGGCGCGGGCGGCGAAGGAGGCGCTGGGCGAGCGGGTCTTCGTGCTGGGGCACCACTACCAGCGCGACGAGGTCATCCAGTTCGCCGACGTCACCGGCGACTCCTTCAAGCTGGCGCGGGACGCGGCCGGTCGACCTGAGGCCGAGTTCATCGTCTTCTGCGGAGTCCACTTCATGGCGGAGTCCGCCGACATCCTCACCTCGGCGACGCAGAAGGTGATCCTTCCCGACCTCTCGGCCGGTTGCTCGATGGCCGACATGGCGCGGATCGCCCAGGTCGAGGACGCCTGGGACGCACTCGGTGACGCCGGCGTCCAGGACCTCGTCGTCCCGGTCACCTACATGAACTCCTCGGCGGACATCAAGGCGTTCTGCGGTCGCCACGGTGGCGTCGTGTGCACCTCCAGCAACGCGGAGGTGGCCTTGGAGTGGGCCTTCGCGCAGAAGGGCCCCCACGCCAAGGTGCTGTTCCTCCCCGACCAGCACCTCGGCCGCAACACCGCCGTCCTCCAGCTCGGCATGGCCCTCGACGACTGCGTCGTGTGGAACCCGCACCTGCCCGGCGGCGGCGTCAGCGGCGAGCAGCTGTCGGAGGCTCGGATGATCCTGTGGAAGGGCCACTGCTCGGTGCACGGGCGGTTCAGCGAGGACGTCGTGGACGAGCTGCGGGCCACGCACCCCGGCATCAACATCCTCGTGCACCCCGAGTGCAAGCACGAGGTGGTGCTGAAGGCCGACCTGGTCGGGTCGACGGAGTTCATCATCAAGACGATCGAGGCCGCCCCCGCCGGGTCGGCCTGGGCCATCGGCACCGAGCTCAACCTGGTCCAGCGCCTCAAGGACGCGCACCCGGACAAGAACATCGTGTTCCTCGACCGCAACGTGTGCTTCTGCTCGACCATGAACCGCATCGACCTGCCGCACTTCGTGTGGGCGATGGAGTCCCTGGTCGCCGGCGAGGTCGTCAACCAGATCACGGTCGACCCAGACACCGAGCGGGACGCCCTGGTCGCGCTCCAGCGGATGCTCGACCTCCCGGGCAAGTCGCACCGGGACTGAGCGCCCGTCAGGGCAGCTCGAACCAGACCGTGGTGCCGCCGCCGGGAGTCTCCTCGATGCCGATGCGCCCGCCGTGGGCGGTGACGACCCGGTGGCAGGTCGCCAGGCCGAGCCCGGTGCCCGCGATCGTCTTGTCCAGCCGCACCATCGGCTCGAAGACCCGCACGCGGTCCTCCACGGGGATGCCTGGGCCGGAGTCGCTGACCTGCACCCGGTGACCGTCCGCGTGCACCCGGATCGGCCCGGAGGCGGGTGAGAACTTCACCGCGTTGAGGACGAGGTTCTGGACGACGGCGAGGACCTGGGTGCGGTCGGCCTCCACGGTCGGCAGACCTTCCACGGTCACCTCGTGCCCCGACAGGTCCAGCTCGGACACGAGGGTGCAGACCGCCTCCTGGAGATCCACCTCCGTGAGCTCCGGCGACACGCCTCCACGAGCGAACTCCAGCAGGTCCTCGATCATCCCGTTCATCCGTCGGGCGCCGTTGTGCGCCCGGTCGACCAGGTTCACGACGATCTCGAGGCCCTCGGTCCCGGCGTCCGCCAGCTCGTCCTGAGCCAGCTCCAGGGACATCGAGACGGCGGCCAGCGGGTTCTTGAGGTCGTGGCTGACCTGGCCGGCGAACACCGCCAGCCGCTCGTTCGCCGCGGTGAGACGGCGGCTGGTCAGCTCCAGCTGGAGGACGTCCATGACGCTGGCCGCCAGGGTCTCCATCGTCGACGCCAGCTCGGGCGTGACCCGGCGCGCCTGCTCGTCGAAGACGCACAGCGTGCCGATGGAGAGGCCGTCGGCGGTGCGCAGCGGATGAGCCGCGTAGAACCGCACGTGGCCGCGCTCCCCCGTGATGTGCGGGTTGTCTGCGAACCGCGCGTCCAACGAGGCGTCGCTGACCATGATCGGCTCCCCGTCGGACACCACGGTGGAGCACATGCTCTCACTCCGCGGGGACCGACCACCGTCGAAGCCGACGGTCGCGACCTGCAGCTGCTCGTCCGCAGTGATCAGGTTGATCGTCCCCATGGGGACGCCGGCCCAGCGAGTGGCCAGGTCGACGAGCGCCTTCAGCTCCGGACGCGGCAGCTCCTCCAGGTCGACGACCAGAGCCCCCAGGGCCGCCAGCCGTGCCTTCTCAGCACTGTCTCTCTGATCAGTCACAGTCCCGGAGCATCCCACACGGCGAGCCAGCGCTGGCGGTCCGGCTCGATCGGCAGCTCCTTGGCCAGGGCATCGTGGACCGAGATCTCCAGCAGGGTGTCCCGCTGCTGCCCGTCCTGGGGCGCGAACGGGTAGAAGGTGCCCTGCTTGTACAGGTAGACCAGTCCCACCCGCTGTCCGCCCGCGGTCGCGAACGGCACCAGCGAGCAGAGCAGTCCCGAGCCGAACCCCTGGGCCTCCAGCGTCGTGTTGACGACGTGCAGGTCGGTGCACAGGCCCGCGGCGTCCGCGGGGTCGCCGTCGGTGGTCAACCACGTGAAGCCGTAGGAGTCGCGGGTGATCTCGACGTCCGGGGCGTCGGGGTCGTCCTGCAGCAGCGTGACGACCTCCTGCTGCAGCTGTTCGAAGGCGGGCCCCGACGCGCCCCGGTAGCAGACCGAGCCACTCCCGGTCGGGTTCAGCCCGAGAGCGGTCTGCAGGGTGATCGCCGCGCTCGGCACGAGGAACAGGGCGTCGAGGTTGGCGCGCTTGACGCGGCTCCGCCCCAGGACCGACTCCCACAGCCCCATCGAGGCTCAGGCCCCCGGCAGTCCGGGCGCCTGCCCCGGAGTCGGCGGGGCGTCCGGTCGACCCAGCTCGGCCTGGATGCGGGCCAGCTGCTCGAGCCGCTGTTCCAGGCTCGGGTGGGTGGAGGTGAGGGTCTTCCAGGACAGGCCGGCCACGGCCGGCGCGATGAAGAACGCGTTCATCGAAGCACCCGCGCGCAGGTCGCGCTTGGGTGACGAGGCGATCTCACCGCTGATGATCTGCAGGGCCGAAGCGAGGGCACCGGGGTTCATGGTCAGGTACGCCCCGCTGCGGTCGGCGCAGAGCTCCCGGTAGCGAGAGAGCAACCGGGTGAGGAAGAAGCTGATCGCGTAGACGACCAGGCTGACCACCAAGATGAGCACCCACGCCGGGGCGCCGCCGTTGCTGTTGCGTCGGCCGAAGAACCCCAGTCCGCCCCACTGCGCCCCTCGGGTCAACATGCCGGCGATGATCCCCGCGGAGGACGCCACGGTCATCACGAGGACGTCGCGGTGCGCGACGTGCGAGAGCTCGTGGGCGAGCACGGCCTCGAACTCCTCCGGCGACAGCTTGCCCATGAGCCCGGTGGTCACGCAGATCACCGACCGCTCGGGCGAGCGTCCGGTGGCGAAGGCGTTGGGGATCGGGAGGTCCGCGACGCCGACCTTCGGCTTGGGCATGTCGGCCAAGGCACAGAGCCGGTCGATCATCCCGTGCAGCTCGGGCTGCTCCTCCGGGGTGACCTCCCGAGCGCGCATCGCGCGCATCGCAAGGGTGTCGGAGCTGTACCACTGCCACCAGGCGATGCCGAGACCGGCGAAGCCGATGATCATCGCCAGGCCCGGGCTCTGGACGGCGACCATCAGCCCCACGACGAGCGCGACGAACAGTGCGCCCAGCAGGAACATGGTCGCGGTCATGCGGACCGTGAGGCCGGTGTCCTTGACGAAGCGGGTGCTGCTCATGCTCCGATTGTTCACCCAGGGATCAAGCCGTCCCCGCTGAGCAGGTCCGCGACCTCGGCCAGCGAGGCGTCGGCGTGCGGCAGGATCAGGTCCGAGGCGTCGAGGCTGTCCGCGTCGTGCGGGGCTCCCATGGTGCGTACGCCGTCCAGCAGCGCGGCGAGCGCGGCCCGGAACCGCTCCTCGTCGCGCTCGTCGATCCCGGCCTCCACCTCGGCGTCGAGCTGGTTGAGCCGGTCGATCGCGTCGTCGGCGACGTCGTACTGCCCCTCGCCGAGGATCCGGACGATCACTTCTCGTCCTCGGCCGCCGCCTTCTCGGTCTGGGCCTCGGGCTGGGTCTCCAGGATGGCCCCGTCGTCGCCGGCCTCGATCGCCGCCGGCTGCTCGGAGCCCTTGAGCCGGGCCAGCTCCGCCTCGACCTCGGCCTGGCTGCTCATCGAGTCCAGCTCACGGGCGATGTCGTCACCGGACCCCTGGCTGCTGACGTCGTCGAGCGCGCCGGAGGCGATCAGCTCGTCGATCGCGCCGGCCCGGGCCTGCATCTGCGCCGTCTTGTCCTCCGCGCGCTGGATGGCCATCCCGACGTCGCCCATCTCCTCGCCGATGCCGGACATCGCCTCGTTGATGCGGGTCTGGGCCTCGGCGGCGGTGTAGGTGGCCTTGATGGTCTCCTTGCGGGTCCGGAAGGACTCGACCTTCGCCTGGAGCCGCTGCTGGGCCAGCGTGAGCTTCTCCTCCTCGCCCTGGAGCTGCGCGTGCTGGGCCTTGAGGTCGGCGATCTGCGCGGTCAGGCCCGACTTGCGGGTCAGCGCCTCGCGGGCGAGGTCCTCCCGCTCCATGGAGATGGCCTTCTGCGCCTGGTCCTGGAGCTTCGCGGACTGCTGCTCGAGCTGGTTGACCTGCAGCTCGACCCGCTTGCGGCTGGTGGCGACGTCGGCCACCCCTCGACGTACCTTCGACAGCAGGTCCAGCTGGCGCTGGTAGGAGTAGTCCAAGGTCTCGCGCGGGTCCTCGGCACGGTCCAGGGCCTTGTTGGCCTTCGCCCGGAAGATGAGGGAGATGCGCTTCATCAGGCTCATGCGGTCACCTCGCGAGGACACGCGCGAAGCCCGGTCGATGGCAGGGCCCGGAGGGAGGTGCGCCGAATGAGTAATCCAATACCGCTCATGCCATCACCCTAGGTGGAAACCTCAAGGTTGCCCACACGCCTCGACCGCGGCCGACCCCTCGATAGGGTGGGAGGCGACCAGTCAGCCGAAGAGCCGCGAGGGTGCACGTGTTCCGCCGAAGCAAGTCCGAGTCCGACGCCACTCCCGTCGCGATGGATGCCCAGGCCCGGGCCGAGGGCAAGGGCCGCCCGACGCCCTCCCGCAAGGAGGCCGAGGCCGCCGCGAAGGCCCGCGCCAAGGCGCCGCGCACCCGCAAGGAGATCGCGGCCGCCGAGAAGCTCCGGCGCACCGAGAGCAGCCAGAAGATCCGGTCCGCGATGAAGAGCGGGGACGAGCGCTACTTCCTGGCCCGGGACAAGGGCCCGGTGCGCCGGTTCATCCGCGACTTCGTCGACGTGCGGTTCTCGTTCATCGAGCTGATGATCCCGCTGCTGGTGGTCGCCATGGTGATGGGCTGGACCGGGAACTCCCGGATGCTGGTGGTCAGCAACTTCCTGCTCATGGGGACGCTGCTGCTGATCCTGGTCGACTCGCTGCTCCTGCGGTTCCGGCTGCGACGCGAGCTGGTCCGCCGGTTCCCGGACGAGCCGCTCAAGGGGACGACGTACTACGCGCTGGTCCGCTCGATGCAGATGAAGTTCATGCGCATGCCCAAGTCGCGCGTGAAGGTCGGCGAGAGGCTCCCCGAGACCTATCGCTGAGGCCGCCGACGGCTACCCGTCGTAGTCGAGGACGACCTCGGCCGCGGTCGGGTGCGACTGGCAGGTGAGGACGTACCCGCGCTCGACCTCCTCGGGCTCGAGCGCGTAGTTGGCGTCCATCTGCACGGTGCCCTCGACCAGGCGCGCGCGGCAGGTGCCGCAGACCCCGCCCTTGCAGGCGAAGGGCAGGTCGGAGCGCTCGGCCAGGGCCGCCTCGAGCACCGGCGGGCCGTCCGGGCGCAGACGGAACGTCGAGGAGCGCCCGTCCAGCCGGATGGTCACCTCGGCGCTGCCCTCGGCGTCGGCGCCCTCGATCCGCGCGGCCGGGGCGGACGGCACCGGGTCGGCGTGGAAGAGCTCGAAGTGCACCCGCCCCCTCCCCCGCGCGGCGAGGGCGTCGCGGAGCTCGACGATCATCTGGTGCGGACCACACAGGTAGTAGTCGTCCCCCTCGATGCCGAAAGCGTCGAGGATCCGGCCCAGGCGCTCGGCGTCCAGACGGCCCGAGAGCAGCTCGACCTCCTGAGCCTCGCGCGAGAGCACGTGGATCAGCTGCAGCCGCGTCGGGAAGCGGTCCTTGAGGTCGTGCAGGTCGTCGAGGAACATCACCGACCTCGAGGTCCGGTTGACGTAGACGACGGTGACGAAGGACTTCGGCTCCTCCTCGAGGACGGCCGCGACGATGGAGAGCACCGGGGTGATGCCGGAACCGGCGGCGATCGCCACGTGGTGCCGGGTGGCCTCCGGGTCCGGTGTCACGGTGAAGCGGCCGGCCGGGGTCATCACGTCGAGGTGGTCCCCCACCTTCAGGGAGCCGACGACCTCGTCGGAGAACGCCCCGCCGGGCAGCCGCTTGACGCCGATCCTGAGCACCCGGCTCGCCGGGGAGGAGCAGAGCGAGAAGGAGCGGCGTACGTCGTCGCCGCCGCGCACCGAGACGTGCTGGCCGGCCGTGAAGGCGTAGTCGTCGGCGAGCTCGGGTGGGACGTCGAACGTCAGCGCCACCGAGTCCTCGGTCAGCTCGTCGACCGCCGCGACTCGCAGGGAGTGCAGCGCGGAGTGGGCTCGGCTCATCGCAGGGCAGCCATCAGAGCGTCTTGAAGTGGTCGAACGGCTCGCGGCAGTCCTGGCAGACCCAGAGGGACTTGCAGGCGGTGGAGCCGAAGCGGCTGGACTCCCGGGTGTTGGCGCTGCCGCACTGCGGGCAGCGCACCGACAAGGTCAGGGCGATCGGCCCGTCACCTCGCCGGGCTGCCGGCGGCGCCACGCCGTACTCCTCGAGCTTCGCGCGCCCCTGCTCCGTCAGCCAGTCGGTGCTCCAGGCGGGGCTGAGGACGAACTCGACATCGACGTGCCGGAAACCCGCCGACTCCAAGGACTCGATGACGTCGGTCCGGATCGTCTCCATCGCCGGGCAGCCCGAGTACGTCGGGGTGATCTGCACGTGGACGCGTCCCTGGTCGTCCTCGGTGACCTCGCGGAGGATGCCGAGGTCCTCGATGGTGAGCACGGGGAGCTCAGGGTCGAGGACCTGCGCGGCGACCTCGCGGGCCCTCCCGACCGTGGAGCTCTGCATCGTCACCACGTCGCTCCCGGGTGCGATCGGGTCAGGTGCTGCATCTCGGCCAGGAGGTAGCCCATCTGCTCGGTGTGCAGGCCGCGGCGACCGCCGCCCACCGCGGGAGACACCTCGGGCACCTCGAGGATGGCGGCGGAGAGCACGCGCGCCAGGGTGGCCCGGACCGACGGCTCGAGGCTGGCCGGATCGACGGCGATCTGCTGCTCGACCAGCCCCGGGTCGACCCAGTCGGTCTCGAAGAGCTCGGCGACGTAGGGCCACTCGGCCTCCAGCGCCGCCTGCATCCGCGCGTGCGACTCCTCGGTCCCGTCGCCCAGTCGCTCGACCCACCGGCTGGCGTGGTCGAGGTGGTAGGCGACCTCCTTGACCGCCTTGGCCGCGATCGCGGCCAAGGTCTCGTCGGTGCTGCTGCACAGCGCGGCGTACAGCTCGGACTGGTAGGCGGACCAGATCAGCAGCCGGGCCATCGCGACCCCGAAGTCGTCCTGCTCCCGCTCGACGAGGTGGACGTTGCGGAAGTCGCGCTCGTCGCGGAAGTACGCCAGGTCGTCCTCGGTGCGTCCCGTGCCCTCGAGGGCGCCGGCGTGGGTGAGCAGCGCGCGCGCCTGGCCGAGCTGGTCGAGGCCGATGTTGGCCATCGCGACGTCCTCCTCCAGCTGCGGCGAGCGGCTGATCCACCAACCCATGCGCTGGGCGGTGACCAAGGCGTCGTCAGCCAGGGCGAGGACGTAGTCGACGTGAGCGTTCACTAGAGGTGCTCGACCCCCTCGGGGACGTCGTAGAACGTCGGGTGGCGGTAGATCTTGTCGATGGCCGGGTCGAAGAAGGAGTCACGCTCGTCCGGGGTGCTGGCCCACAGGTCCTCGGACCGGACGACCCAGATCGAGACGCCCTCCTGGCGGCGGGTGTAGAGGTCGCGCGCGTTGCGCAGCGCCATCTCCCCGTCGGGCGCGTGCAGCGAGCCGGCGTGGACGTGCGAGAGCCCGCGGCGAGACCGGATGAAGACCTCCCAGAGCGGCCAGTCCTTGCTCATGTGGAGGGAGCTCATCAGGCCACGCTCTCGGTGCGGGCAGCCCGCTTGGCCTCGTGGGCCGTCGCCGCCTCGCGCACCCAGGCGCCGTCCTCGTGCGCCTTGACCCGGTGGGCAAGGCGCTGCTCGTTGCACGGCCCGTGACCCTTGATCACCTCGAACAGCTCGGTGAAGTCGATCTCGCCGAAGTCGTAGTGGCCGCGCTCCTCGTTCCAGGCGATCTCGGGGTCGGGCAGCGTCAGGCCGAGGACTTCCGCCTGCGGAACGGTCATGTCCACGAATCGCTGGCGCAGGTCGTCGTTGGAGAACCGCTTGATGCCCCACGCCATGGACTGGGCGGAGTTGGGAGAGTCGTCGTCAGGAGGGCCGAACATCATCAGGCTGGGCCACCAGTAGCGGTCGACCGCGTCCTGGGCCATCGCCTTCTGTGCAGGAGTTCCCTGGGAGAGGTGGTGCAGGATCTCGAAGCCCTGCCGCTGGTGGAAGGACTCCTCCTTGCACACGCGCACCATCGCCCGGGCGTACGGCCCGTAGGAGCAGCGGCACAGCGGCACCTGGTTGACGATCGCGGCTCCGTCGACGAGCCAGCCGATCGCGCCCACGTCGGCCCAGGTGAGGGTCGGGTAGTTGAAGATCGAGGAGTACTTCTGCCGGCCGCTGTGCAGCTGGTCGAGCAGGTCCGCGCGGTCGGCCCCGAGCGTCTCCGCGGCGGCGTACAGGTAGAGCCCGTGTCCGGCCTCGTCCTGCACCTTGGCCATGAGGATCGCCTTGCGGCGCAGGCTGGGCGCGCGGCTGATCCAGTTGCCCTCCGGCTGCATGCCGATGATCTCGGAGTGGGCGTGCTGGGCGATCTGCCGGATCAACGTCTTCCGGTAGCCCTCGGGCATCTCGTCCCGCGGCTCGACGCGCGCCTCGTCGGCCAGGACCGCCCGGAAGCTCTCGGGCTCGCCGGTGGCGCTTGGGTCGCGGCTCTCGGGACTGCCGAAGTCGTTGCCGTACATGCCTCTCACTGTACCCCGTTTGTTACACGGAGTCACCATGACGGCGCGCCTGTGTAACATCGCAGAGGGGTTGGCAGACTGGCCCGCATGCCGACCCCCACCGCGGACGTGTCCTGCCGAGTCGCTTGGGCCGACGACGCCCCGGCGATCGCGGCCCTCCAGGACCGGACCCGCCGCGTCGACTACGCCGATCTCCTGCCGCCCGAGACGTTGGAGGCCGACCCGGCCGCCGCCGAGGCCGCGTGGCGCGGGCTGCTCGCCTCCCCCGCCGACGCGCGCCTACGCGTGCTCGTGGCGCTCGAGCGGAACACGATCACCGGCTTCGCCATCACTGCCCCGGCCAGCGACCCGGACGCCGACCCCGTCTCCGACGGGGAGGTGCTCGAGCTCACCGTCGACCCCGATCGACGCGGTCAGGGCCACGGCTCCCGCCTCCTGCAGGCGTGTGTGGACACCCTGGGCGCCGACCGGTTCCACCGCGCGGTGTGCTGGGTGAACGCCGCCGACGACGGCGTACGCCGGTTCCTCGACTCGGCCGGGTGGGCACCCGACACCGCGCACCGGACGCTGGACCTCGACGGGTCCGGCCGCGTGACCGTCAAGCAGATCCGGGTCCACACCCAATGGGGGGATTGATTTTCCGCTCATCTCGCGCAGGATGGTGGAACGGCAGTCCGTGAACTGCCAGAAATCCGGGGCAACCATGATCGGTCCGCTACCTCCTCGCTACCGCTACACCGTCCTGATCGTCACGATCCTCGGCTGCCTCGCCCTGACGGCGTGGCTCTCGCCGAGCCTCTCGGCCCCGCACCTGGGCATCCTCGTCGGTCTGCTCGGCGGGGCCGGCCTCGCCTACCTGCTGCTGCACGACTTCACCCGCCGGTCCGCTCCCTGAGCGGCGCGCGCCCCGCTCTAGTCTGCGCAGGGTGAGGACGACCGACGACGAAGGGCGACGCCGCGGCATCATCCGGGACAGCCTCGGCGTCGGCGTCGCCACGGGCGTCTACGGGATCTCCTTCGGTGCCATCTCGGTGGCCAGTGGGCTCTCGATCCTGCAGACCTGCGTGCTGTCGCTGCTGATGTTCACCGGCGCCTCGCAGTTCGCGCTGGTCGGGGTGATCGCCTCGGGCGGCACCCCGGTCTCCAGCGCCCTCACCGCTTTGCTGCTCGGCACCCGCAACACGCTCTACGGCCTCAAGCTGGCCACCATGCTCGACCTGCGCGGCCCGCGCCGGGTGGCCGGCTCGCACCTGGTGATCGACGAGTCGACGGCCATGTCGGTGCTCCGCGAGACCCGGGAGGACGCCCGGCTGGGGTTCTGGGTGACCGGGATCGCCGTCTTCGTCGGGTGGAACGTCTTCACCCTCGTCGGCGCCGTCGCCGGAGCCCAGCTGGGGGACCCCCGGACCTACGGCCTCGACGCCGCGGTCGGCGCGGCGTTCCTCGCCCTGCTGTGGCCGCGGCTGGCCGTGCGGCGCCACCAGTACGTCGCGGTCGCGGCGGTCGCCGTGGCCCTCGGGCTCGTGCCGGTGGCCACCGCCGGCGTCCCCGTCCTGGCCGCCGCAGGCGTCGCCCTGCTCGCGGGCCTCCTCGTTCGCCGGGTCGACGATCCCGTCGAGGGTCCCGACGAAGGAGCGGTGGCATGACCGGCCTCTGGGGCGCGGTGCTCGTCGCCAGCCTCGGCTGCTACCTGCTCAAGCTCGCCGGCCTCTCGATCCCGCCGCGGGTGCTGGACCGCCCGCTCGTCTCCCGGATCGCCGACCTGATCCCGGTCGCCCTGCTGGCCGCCCTGGTCGCGGTGCAAGTGTTCTCCACCGATCACCACCTGACCCTGGACGCCCGGGCGGCCGCCCTCGCCGTGGCGGTCGTCCTGCTGGTGCTGCGCGCACCCTTCCTCGTCGTGGTCTTCGGCTCTGCCCTCGTCGCCGCCCTCCTACGACTCCTGTGACGACGCAGCAGGGCCGTCCGGGCAGCTGCCCGGACGGCCCTGTCGCGACCCAGGATCAGGTCAGTTGACGTTGACCGCGCTCCACGCGGCGGCGACCGCGTTGTAGTTGGCCGAGCCGACGCCGTACAGGTCGCGGGCCGCGTTCAACGAGGCCGTGCGAGCGCCCGCGTAGTTGGTCGAGGACGTCATGTAGACCGTCAGCGCGCGGTACCAGATCGCGGCGGCGGCGGTGTTGCCGATGCCGGTCACGGTCGAGCCGTTGCACGTCGGGCTGTTGTAGCTGACCCCGTTGAGCGTCTTCGCGCCGCTGCCCATGGCCAGCAGGTAGAAGAAGTGGTTGCCGACGCCCGAGGAGTAGTGGACGTTCAGACTCCCCACCGTGGACGTCCAACAGTTCGCGGACGAGCCGTCGGAGGCGGGGTTGTCCATGCGGCGGAAGCCGACGTGGTTCTTCAGGTCGAACTCCTCGCCGATCAGGTAGTCGCCCGGGTCGTTGGCGTTGGCGGCGTAGAACTCCACCATCGTGCCGAAGATGTCCGAGGTCGCCTCGTTGAGACCACCGGACTCACCGGAGTAGGTGAGGTTGGCGGAGTTCTCGGTCACGCCGTGGCTCATCTCGTGACCGGCCACGTCGAGGGAGACCAGCGGGCCGTCGTACGTGCCGTCACCGTCGCCGTAGGTCATGCGGCTGCCGTCCCAGAACGCGTTGTCGTAGTTCCGGCCGTAGTGGACCCGGTTGTACGAGCCGGCACCGGTGTTGAAGATGCCGTTGCGGCCGAAGGTGGACTGGTAGTAGTCCCAGGTCTTGTTCGATCCGTACTGCGCGTCCGCCCCAGCGGTCGCACGGTTGCTGTTGAGCCCGTTGCCAAAGGTGGTCGTGGTCGAGGTGATCAGCGAGCCGCTGCCCCCCTGCTTGTTCTTCATGTCGGTCGTGTAGGTGCCACCGCGCAGGGTGCCGGAGTTCTTCAGCTGGTAGGTCGTCCCGCTCTTGGTCACGTCCAGGGGGACGGTGCCCGAGTAGAGCGTGTTGCCGGTCCCGCTGTCGGTCATGATGCCCTCGACCTGCTGCAGGACCTTGCCGGTGCGGGCGTCGACGTAGGTCGTGAGCCGGCTCGGCGTGCCGTCGTGGTACCGGCCGACCGTGAGGGTCGCCCAGGCCAGACGCGGCCGGCTGACCAGGGCGTCGACGACCAGGTGGGCCTTGCCCTGCTGGTGGGAGCCCGCGGGGGCGCCTCGCAGCGCGCGGTCGATCGCGCGGGAGGCAGCAACGCCGGGCTTGACGGTGAGCTTGAGCGGGGCCCGAAGGGTCTGGCTGACGCTGCGCAGCTGCCCGCGGGAGTCGCTGTGCACGACCAGGTCGCCGCCGACGACCTCGAGGCCGCGGTAGAAGCGGTCCACCCGGACGTGGGTGGAGCCGTTGCGGTCGACCAAGGCGTGGCCCGCGCGGAAGGTCTGTCCGGGAGCGGTGCGGGCGAGTCCCGGGTGCGCGTCGAGGGAGCGGATTGCCTGCTGCCGCAGGTCGAGCGCGCGCGTACGAGAGGCAGGATGGGCGAACCTGTCAGCGCCGGAGCCGGAGGCTTGAGCGGGACCTAGGGCACCGAACGCAGCAGCGGCCAGCGCTGCTGTGGTGACGAGCCCGATTGCTTGACGCATGTGGGTAGACCTTTCGCATCGTGAGGAGACGCCCGGAGTCTGACAGCCTGACCATCGGTTGACCACCACCCTTCAAGGTCATGTATCCGCAGGCGCACAAACGTGCAACGAGCCCGGACGGCGGGTGAAGTTCCTGCCGTCCGGGCTCGTTGCGTGGAAGAGGCTCAGTTGACGTTGACCGCGCTCCACGCGGCGGCGACCGCGTTGTAGTTGGCCGAGCCGGCGCCGTACAGGTCGCGGGCCGCGTTCAACGACGCGGTGCGAGCGCCCGCGTAGTTGGTCGAGGACGTCATGTAGACCGTCAGCGCGCGGTACCAGATCGCGGCGGCGGCGGTGTTGCCGATGCCGGTGACCGTCGAGCCGTTGCACGTCGGGCTGTTGTAGCTGACCCCGTTGAGCGTCTTCGCGCCGCTGCCCATGGCCAGCAGGTAGAAGAAGTGGTTGCCGATGCCCGAGGAGTAGTGGACGTCGGCGTTCCCAGCGGTGGCGCTCCAGCAGTTGAACGACGAGCCGTCCGAGGCGGGGTTGTCCATGCGGCGGAAGCCGACGTGGTTCTTCAGGTCGAACTCCTCGCCGATCAGGTAGTCGCCCGGGTCGTTGGCGTTGGCGGCGTAGAACTCCACCATCGTGCCGAAGATGTCCGAGGTCGCCTCGTTGAGACCACCGGACTCACCGGAGTAGGTGAGGTTGGCGGAGTTCTCGGTCACGCCGTGGCTCATCTCGTGACCGGCCACGTCGAGGGAGACCAACGGTCCGTAGTTGGTCGCGTCACCGTCGCCGTAGGTCATCTTCGTGCCGTCCCAGAAGGCGTTGACGTAGCCGCTGCCGTAGTGGACCCGGTTGTAGGAGCCCTTGCCGGTGTTGTAGATGCCGTTCCGCCCGAAGGTGGACTGGTAGTAGTCCCAGGTCTTGTTCGAGCCGTACTGCGCATCCGCACCGGCCGTGGCCCGGTTGCTGTTGGAGCCGTTGCCGAACGTCGTGGTGGTCGAGGTGATCTGCGTGCCCGCCGAGCAGCCGGAGCCGAAGTACTGGCAGAAGACCGAGTCGGACTTGTTGTTCATGTCCGTCGTGTAGGTCCCGCCGCGCAGGGTGCTGGGGTTCTTCAGCTGGTAGGTCGTCCCGCTCTTGGTCACGTCCAGGGGGACGGTGCCCGAGTAGAGCGTGTTCCCGGTCCCGCTGTCGGTCATGATGCCCTCGGCCTGCTGCAGGACCTTGCCGGTGCGGGCGTCGACGTACGTCGTGAGCCGGCTCGGCGTGCCGTCGTGGTACCGGCCGACCGTGTGGGTCGCCCAGGCCAGGCGGGGCTTGCCGGCGAGCGCGTCGACCACGAGGACGGACGTGCCGGCCTGGCGGGACTTCGACGGAGCCGCGGCGAGGGCCCGGGTGAGCGCGCTCGCCTGGGTGATCGCGGGCTTCACGCGGAGCGACAGGGGTGAGCCCAGGGTCTGGCTGACGCTGCTCAACCCACCCCGGGCGCTGGTGTGGACCACCATGTCACCACCGACGACCGACAGGCCGTGGAAGAAGCGGTCCACGCGGACGTGGCTGGCCCCGCTGGGGTCGACCAGCACCTGACGGGCCTGGAACGACTGCCCCTGGGCAGCCCGGGCGAGGGAGGGGTGGGAGTCCAGCGAGCGGATCGCCTGCTGCCGCAGGGTGACGGCGCGCTGGGCGACAGCGGGGCGGGTGAAGCGGTCGGCGCCGCTCCCCTCCGCCTGGGCGGGCATGAGGACTCCGAGACTGGCCGCGGCCAAGGCCGCGGTGGTGGCGAGCCCGAGAAACTTGCGCATGGGGAACCTTTCGTGGCTTGTGCAAGACCGTTCCAGACAATCAAGCCTCGGAGCGCGTGACCACCACCCGAAGGGGCCAGATGTGCGCAACGCACGAAACTGCAACTTCGTGCGGGGTGGGTGTCAGTCCAGGTCCAGGAAGTGCTCGAGGCCCACGGTCAGGCCCGGGTGGCCCCCGATCGCCCGGAGACCGGCAAGGACCCCTGGAGTGAAGGAGGCGCGGTCCAGGGAGTCGTGGCGCAGGGTGAGGGTCTCCCCCAGACCGCCGAGCACGACCTCCTGGTGCGCGACCAGGCCGCGGGCCCGCACGGCGTGCACCCGGACACCGTCGACGTCGCTGCCGCGCGCGCCGTCCAGACCGGACGACGTGGCGTCCGGCATCGGCGGGCTACCTGCCTCCCGCCGGGCCTCCGCGACCAGGCGCGCCGTGCGCTGGGCGGTGCCGGACGGAGCGTCGGCCTTGTCCGGGTGGTGCAGCTCGATGATCTCGACCGAGTCGAAGTGCGGCGCGGCGGCGGCCGCGAAGCGCATCATGAAGATGGCGCCGAGCGAGAAGTTGGGGGCGACCAGGCACCCCGTGCCGGGCTGGTCGGCCAGGAAGCCGCGCAGCTGCTCGAGCCGGGCCTCGTCGAAGCCGGTGGTCCCGACGACGGCGTGGATGCCGCGCGTGAGGCAGAACTCGAGGTTGGCCATCACCACGTCGGGGTGGGTGAAGTCGACGATCGCGTCCGCGTCCTCCTCGACCAGCGTGTCGAGGGAGTCGTCGGCGTCGAGACGTGCCACGAGCTCGAGGTCGTCGGCGGCCTCGACCGCCGCGCACACCTCCCGGCCCACCTTGCCGAGGGCCCCCAGGACGCCGATCCGGTGCACGCGACTCACGGGTTCAACCTAGCCGGTGACTGACTCGACCCCTTCGTAGTGCCAAACTTGCCACCATGCCGATGCAGCAGATCCCCGCTCGGATCCGATGGGCCGTCGAGATGATGGACGTCCAGCCGAACGACTCCGTGCTGGAGATCGGGTGCGGACCGGGCGCGGGAGCCGAGCTGATCTGCCAGAAGCTCTCCACCGGCAAGCTCTTCGCCATCGACCGATCGGAGTCCGGGGTCGACCGGACGAAGCGTCGCTGCAAGGAGCACGTCGACTCCGGCCGGCTGACCGTCCGGCAGATCGACCTGGCGACCCTGCGCGTCCCGGTGAAGCGGCTGCACAAGGTGTTCGCGTTCAACGTCAACCTGTTCTGGGTGCGCGACTGCACCGAGGAGATGGCGCTGCTGCACGAGCGCGTCCTGCCCGGTGGCGCGGTGTACCTCTTCTACGAGGCCAACCGGCCAGAGCTCGTGCCCAACGTCGTCAAGAAGGCGAGCGCCGCTCTGCAGAAGGCCGGCTTCCGGGTGTCCGTGGTCGAGCAGAAGGCGCCGGCCGTCATCGGCCTGATCGGGAAGCGGTAGCCCGGCGGAGTCTCAGGGCCCGACGACGGCGAGGACCTCCGGCTGGCTGAACATCTCGGCCGCGACCTCGCGCACCAGGTCGCCGGTGACGGAGTCGATCCGGCGGACGACCTCGTCGAGACTGATCTGCTCGTTGTAGACCAGCTCGGCCTTGCCGATCCGCGACATCCGTGAGCCGGTGTCCTCCATGCCCAGCACCAGGCCGCCGCGCAGCTGGCCCTGGCCGCGCTCCAGCTCCTCGTCGGTGATCCCGTCGGCCGCCACCTTCGCGAGCTCGCCGCGCACGGTGGCGAGCGCGTCGTCCAGCTTGCCGGGGAGGCAGCCGAGCGAGACGCCCACGAGGCCGGCGTCCGCGTGGTGGGAGGCGAAGGAGTACACCGAGTACGCCAGGCCGCGGCGTTCGCGCACCTCCTGGAACAGCCGGGAGGACGTACCGCCGCCGAGGGCCGCGTTGAGGACGCCGAGGGCGTACCGCCGCGGGTCGTGCCGGGTCATGCCGTTGGCGCCGAGCACGACGTTGACCTGCTCGAAGGCGCGGGTGCGGTCCATCCGGCCCGGGCTGATCCGGCGCGGCTTCAGCACCACCTCCGGCAGGACCGGGGTGGCCTCCTGGGAGAGGAAGTCGTGTCGGGCGAAGGCCTTGCGGACCAGCCGCGTGACGACGCCGTGGGTGATGTTGCCGGCCACCGCGACGACCATGTTCTCCGGGCGGTAGTGCCGCCGGTAGAAGCGCTGGATCTGCTGGCGGGACATCCCCGCGATGGTCTCGCGCGTTCCGGCGATCGGCCGGCCCCACGGGCCCTCGCCGTACGCCTGGAGCGCGAACAGGTTGTGCACCACGTCGTCGGGGTCGTCCTCGTGCATGGCGATCTCGTCGAGGATGACGTCCCGCTCCGCCTCGACGTCCGCCGAGGTCACGAGCGAGTCGGTGACCATGTCACCCAGGACGTCGATCGCCACCGGCAGGTCGTCGTCCAGCACCCGCGCGTGGAAGCACGTGAACTCCTTGGCGGTGAAGGCGTTGAACTCGCCACCGACGGCGTCCAGGGCCACGGAGATGTCCATGGCCGAGCGCTCGCGCGTGCCCTTGAACAGCAGGTGCTCGAGGAAGTGCGAGCCGCCGTGCAGGCTGGGGGCCTCGTGCCTCGACCCGACGTTCACCCACACGCCGACGGCCGCGGAGCGGACTCCGGGCACCTGTTCGGTGACGATCCGGAGCCCGCTGGGCAGCACCGTGCGTCGGACGCCCGACGCCCCCCTGGACGAGGGGGTGCTCACTCCTCTTCCGCAGCCTCAGAGCCGTCGATGTCGGCGTCCGACTCCTCGGGGGCGCCGGACTCCTCGACGACCGGGACGAGCGACAGCTTGCCGCGGTCGTCGATCTCGGCGATCTGCACCTGGATCTTCTGACCCACGGCCACCACGTCCTCGACCGCGTCGACCCGCTTGCCGCCGGCCAGCGAACGGAGCTTGCTGATGTGCAGCAGGCCGTCCTTGCCGGGCATCAGCGAGACGAAGGCGCCGAAGTTCGTGGTCTTGACCACCGTGCCGAGGTAACGCTCGCCGACCTCGGGCATCGTCGGGTTCGCGATCGCGTTGACCGCCGCCTTGGCGGCCTCGGCCGCCTCGCCGTTGGTCGCGCCGATGTAGACCGTGCCGTCGTCCTCGATGGACAGCGACGCGCCGGTGTCCTCCTGGATCTGGTTGATCACCTTGCCCTTGGGCCCGATCACCTCGCCGATCTTGTCGATCGGGACCTTGACGGTGATGATCCGCGGGGCGTGGACCGACATCTCCTCGGGCTCGGCGATGGCCTCGGCCATGACGTCGAGGATCGCGATCCGGGCGTCCTTGGCCTGGGTCAGCGCCGAGGCGAGGACCTCCGCCGGAATGCCGTCGAGCTTGGTGTCGAGCTGGAGCGCCGTGACGAACTCGCGGGTGCCGGCGACCTTGAAGTCCATGTCACCGAAAGCGTCCTCCGCACCGAGGATGTCGGTGAGGGCGACGTACTGGGTCTGACCGTCGACCTCGCCGGAGATCAGGCCCATCGCGATGCCGGCGACGGAGGCCTTCAGCGGGACGCCGGCCTGCAGCAGCGACATGGTCGAGGCGCAGACCGAGCCCATCGAGGTGGAGCCGTTGGAGCCCATGGCCTCCGACAGCTGCCGGATCGCGTACGGGAACTCCTCGCGGCTGGGCAGCACCGGCAGCAGCGCGCGGCGGGCCAGCGCACCGTGGCCGACCTCGCGACGCTTCGGCGAGCCGACGCGACCGGTCTCACCGGTGGAGAACGGCGGGAAGACGTACTTGTGCATGTACCGGCGGTGCTTCTCCGGCGACAGCGTGTCGAGCTGCTGCTCCATCTTGAGCATGTCCAAGGTGGTGACACCCATGATCTGGGTCTCGCCGCGCTCGAAGAGCGAGGAGCCGTGGACGCGGGGCAGGAAGCCGACCTCGGCGTGCAGCGGCCGGATGTCGGCCAGGCCGCGACCGTCGATGCGGACCTTGTCGCGCAGGACGCGCTCGCGCACGACCTGCTTGTTGACCGAGCGGAACGCCGCACCGACCTCCTTCTCGCGACCCTCGAACTTCTCGGCGAGCTGCTCGAGGAGGCTCTGCTTGAGCTCGTCGGTCTTGAGCTCGCGCTCCTGCTTGTCAGCGATCTGCATCGCCGAGACGAGGTCGGCCTTGACGGCCGACTCGACGGCGTCGAAGACGTCGTCCTCGTACTCGAGGAAGACCGGGAACTCCTGAATGGGCTTCGCAGCCTCCTTGGCGAGCTCGACCTGGGCCTCGACCAGCTGCTTGATGAACGGCTTGGCCGCGTCCAGACCGCTGGCGACGACCTCCTCGGTCGGCGCTTGGACGCCGCCCTCGATGAGGGTCCACGCGTGTTCGGGCGCCTCGGCCTCGACCATCATGATCGCGACGTCACCGGTGTCGGTGACGCGACCGGCCACGACCATGTCGAAGACGGCGTCCTCGAGCTGGCTGTGGCTGGGGAAGGCGACCCACTGGCCCTCGATCAGGGCGACGCGGACGCCACCGACCGGGCCGGAGAACGGCAGGCCGGAGAGCTGGGTGGACATGGACGCCGCGTTGATCGCGAGGACGTCGTAGGGGGCGTCGGGGTTGAGCGCCAGGACGGTGATGACGACCTGGACCTCGTTGCGCAGACCCTTCTTGAAGGTCGGGCGCAGCGGGCGGTCGATCAGGCGGCAGGTGAGGATCGCGTCCTCACCGGGACGACCCTCGGACCGGAAGAACGATCCGGGGATCTGGCCCGCGGCGTACATCCGCTCCTCGACGTCGATCGTCAGGGGGAAGAAGTCGAAGTGGTCCTTGGGGTGCTTGCCGGCGGTCGTCGCCGAGAGCAGCATCGTGTCGTCGTCGAGGTACGCCGTGACGGCGCCGGCGGCCTGACGGGCCAGCAGTCCGGTCTCGAACTTGATCTTGCGCGTGCCGAACTTGCCGTTGTCGAGAGTGGTCTCGACAGCAGAAATGGTGGGTTCCACGAGTGAGTGGTCCCTTTCTCTTCGCGGAGCGATCCGCGAACGTCCCGCTGTGGTGCCTCTGGGTGGCCCCGTCTTCGATCGAGGCCCGCAGTCTCCGCGCGGCCGGGCCGGTGCGGATCTGAGAGCCACTACCGAGGACCGGGCCGACGCGCGGGTCGCTCCTGGGATGTAGTGGTGATTCAGTTGGAAAGGTTAGCGCTGCCCGAGGCAGCACCTGAAATGGGTGAAGGGCCCACCGTCGGTGGACCCTTCATGAGTCAGCGGCGCAGGCCGAGACGCTCGACGATCGAGCGGTAACGCTCGATCTCGGTCTTCTGCAGGTAGTTCAGCAGCCGACGGCGCTGACCCACGAGGAGCAGGAGGCCACGACGGCTGTGGTGGTCGTGCTTGTGCTGCTTGAGGTGCTCGGTGAGGTGGCTGATGCGGTGGCTGAGCAACGCGATCTGCACCTCCGGAGAGCCGGTGTCGCCCTCGGTCGTGGCGTACTCGGCGATGATCTTCTTCTTGGTCTCCGCGTCGGTTCCGATCGACATGCGGGCTCCTTCTCGGTTCTCGTTGCGCGGTGCTCCGGGCCTTCTGCCCGGGCGCTCTCTGTCCGCGGCCGTTTCACGGCAACCGTCGGAGATTATCAGCGGGCACGGACCCGCCCCAAAACGACGGACACCCAGCCCGCGTGCGCGAGCCGGGTGTCCGGTTGCTGCTGTCGGCCTCAGGCCGGGGGCGGCGGGTCCTGCCGCTCGGTGGTCCGCTGCTCGGTGCTCTGCGTCCCGTCGGCGTGCGTGGTCGTCGCCGTCGTGGTGGCGCTGCGGCGGCTGTTCATCTGGATCGCGGTGAGGACGACGACCAGAGCACCGGCCGCGGCCAGGATCCAGCCGATCATCGTGAGGTCGATCGCGTCGATGGAGTCCTGCACGGCGAGGGCGAAGATCAGGCCGATCGCGAGCAGGGTGACACCTAGTCCGTAACCCATGTGCGTCTCCTTCTGAAGGCCGGCCCAGATGGCCGGTTCCTGGGCACCCTAGCGAGGCCTGAGCCGTCGGGACAGCAGGCCACGCGGACCCTCACCCCTCCGGGTGGATCAACCGCGTGTCGCCTCGCGCCGAGCTGCGCGATGATGGCGAGATGAAGACCGAGAGCACCGGCTCCCGCACCGTCATCGGGGTCTGCAACATCTGCGAGGCCATCTGCGGGCTCGAGCTCACCCTCGACGGGGACCGGGTGACCGGAGTCCGCGGCAACCCCGACGACCCGCTGTCGCGCGGACACATCTGCCCCAAGGGTGTCTCGATCGGCGACCTGCACGAGGACCCCGACCGGCTGCGCCGTCCCGTGCGCCGCGACCGCGCGACCGGGGAGTGGTCCGAGATCGGCTGGGACGAGGCACTCGACCTCGTCGCCGACAACATCGCCGCCTCGATCAACCAGCACGGCAAGGACTCCCTGGGGATCTACCTCGGCAACCCCAACGCCCACTCGCTGGGCTCCGCCACCCACGGCATCCGGCTGGTGAAGGCGTTCCGCACCAAGAACCGGTTCAGCGCCAGCTCCGTCGACCAGATCCCGCACCAGCTCGTGGCGTCCCTGATGTTCGGCCACCAGCTGATGATCCCCATCAGTGACCTCGACCGGACGTCGTACTTCCTGGTCCTGGGCGCCAACCCGATGGCCTCCAACGGCTCCCTCATGACCGTGCCGGACTTCCCGCAGCGCCTGCGCGACCTCAAGGCGCGCGGCGGGCGGATGGTGGTCATCGACCCGCGCCGGACCGAGACCGCGAAGGTCGCCGACGAGCACCACTTCGTCCGCCCGGGCAGCGACGCGACCGTGCTGCTGGCGATGCTGCACGTGCTGTTCGAGGAGGGCCTCACCACACCGGCGCCGTACGTCGACGGCGTCGAGGAGGTGCGCGCGGCGGTCGCCACCTTCACCCCGGAGTACGCCGAGGCCGTCTCCGGACTGGACGCCGAGGTGATCCGCCGGCTGACCCGCGAGCTGGCGGCCGCGGACGGTGCGGCGGCGTACGGACGGCTCGGCCTGTCGACCCAAGGGTTCGGATCGGTGTGCCAGTGGGCGATCAACTGCCTGAACATCCTCACCGGCAACCTCGACCGGGAGGGCGGAGTGCTGTTCACCGAGCCGGCGATCGACTTCGTGGCCACCGGGCTGGTCGGTCGCGGCCACTTCGACAAGTACCGCAGCCGGGTCCGCGGCGCCCCGGAGTACGGCGGCGAGCTGCCGGTGTCGGTGTTCGCCGAGGAGATCGAGACCCCCGGCGACGGCCAGATCCGCGCGGTCCTCACGATCGCGGGCAACCCGGTGCTCTCCACGCCGGACGGCAAGCGGCTCGGCCGGGCCCTCGAGTCGGTCGACTTCATGGCGGCCGTCGACATCTACCGCAACGAGACCACCCGGTACGCCGACGTGATCCTGCCGCCGACGACGATCCTCGAGCGGGACCACTACGACATCATCTTCCAGGGCCTGGCGGTCCGGAACACTGCGCGCTTCACCCCCGCGGTCTTCGACAAGCCGAAGGACGCCCGCCACGACTGGGAGATCTTTCGCGACCTCACGCTGCGGGTCACCCAGCGGCTGGAGCAGAAACCACCCCTTCGCGTGCGCCTGGTGCAACGACTGGCGCTCACCCCGAGCCCGACCTTCCTGGTCGCTGCGCTGCTGCGCCGGGGACGTCGTACGACGATCACCGAGCTGCGCAAGAACCCTGCCGGCGTGGACCTCGGGCCCCTGCGTCCCACGCTCCCCGGCCGGCTGCAGACGACGAACCGGCGGATCGACCTCGCGCAGCCGCTGCTGCTCGCCGACCTCGAACGCCTGCGAGAGCACGTCGGGGAGACGCCGGCGCCGCTCGTGCTCATCGGGCGACGCCACCAGCGCGACAACAATTCCTGGATGCACAACGTCCCCCGGCTCACCAAGGGCCGGCCGCGGCACCAGCTGCTCATGCACCCGAAGGACCTCGCCGAGCACGGCGTGGTCGACGGGTCCAGGGTGCGCGTGGCCTCCCGCGTCGGCGAGGTGGAGGTCGAGGTCGCGGCGTCCGAGGACGTCATGCCCGGCGTCGTCTGCCTCCCCCACGGCTACGGCCACCAGGTCGCCGCTGAGTCGGGGGCGGCCATGGGGCACGCCGCCCAGGTGCCCGGCGTCTCGATCAACGACCTCACCGATCCGGAACGCCTCGACCTCTCCGGCAACGCCGCCCTCAACGGCGTACCCGTCACCGTCACCCCGATCTGAGGAACATCCGCAGACCTGTCGAATTCGCCGGCCCCACCTCGTCAGGGGCGCGTTCAACCACCACGAGTACAAGGAGCGCAGACCATGAGCGACACCTGGATCTTCCTCATCCGTGAAGGCGACTGGGACTCCGACGCCTACACCCCCGACAAGCTCGGTCCCGACCGTGCCGCGAACGACGAGTCCATGCAGGCCCACGCCCGCTTCGCGGAGGCGATCGAGGAGCTCGGCGCGAAGGTCACCGGCGGTCAGGCCCTGTCCAACACGAAGTACGGCGGTTGGGTCGATGTCAGCGGAGACGAGCCGGTCTACACCGACGCGCCGTTCACCGACAGCAACGAGGTGATCACCGGCTTCTACGCCGTCGAGTGCGACGAGGAGACCGCCCGCCGGATCGCCGCGTCGGTGCCGAGCCACAACATCGTCGAGTGGCGCAAGGTCCACCAGTTCGAGTGAGCATCGACGGGCCCGAGTTCCGCGCCGCCTGGCCCCAGGTGGTGCGGAGCCTCGCGGTCACCACCCGCAGTCTCGACCTCGGCGAGGAGTACGCCGCCGAGGCGTTCGCCCGGGCCGCCACCCAGCCGCCGGGCCGGATCGACGACCTCGCCGCCTGGTGCGTCGCGGTGGGCAAGAGAGCCTTCCTCGACGACACCCGGCGCCAGGCCGTGTTCCAGCGACTGCGACCGGAGCTGGCCCGACCCGAGACGACCGACGTCATGGACCCCACCGCTCCCGATCATGGCCCCGGAGACGCCCTGGACGATCGGCTGGCCCTGCTCTTCGTCGCCTGCGACGACCAGCTCGCGCCCGGCGCCCAGCTCGTGCTCACCATGCGCGTGGTGTGCGGTCTCTCGACGCACCAGATCGCGCGGCACCTCGGGATCTCGGACGCGACGGCGGCTGCCCGGCTCACCCGGGCGAAGACGGGCCTGGCCAGGGCCCGCGGAGAGTTCACGCTCCCCACCCCGGAGGAGCGGCAGGTCCGGCTCTCCGTGGTGCTCGCGTGCGTGGCCGGGCTGTTCACCGTCGGGCAGCGGGAGGTGCTCGCGCCGGTCGACGCCACGGCCGACCCGGCGCGGGACGCCCTGTCCCTGGCCGAGGCGCTGGTGGCGGAGTACCCCGACAACGCCGAGGTCCTGGCTCTGCGTGGCGTCTGCCGCCTCGGGCTGGCCCGGCGGCCCGGCCGCGTGCGCGACGGCGTCGCCCTGCCGCTGGAGGAGTCCGACCGGGCTGCCTGGGACCACCGACTGCTCGAGGCCGGGCTCGACGACGCCGCGGAGGCGACCCGTCGGTGCGACTCCCCCGGCCGCTTCACCCTCGAGGCGGCGATCTCCGGGCTGCACGCCACCGCACCCAGCGCCGCCGACACCGACTGGGACCGCCTGGCCATGTTGTACGACGCCCTCACCGCCGTCTGGCCCTCCCCCGCGGTCGCGGTGGCCCGCCTGGTCGTGCGCGGTCGGCTGGCGCTCCGCGACGAGCTCGACCTCGGTGACGTCGAGCTCGCGCTGGAGCGACTGGTCAGCGACGGGCCGTCGTACGCGGCCCGCGACGCGGGCTTCGCCCTGGCCGACCTGGCGTTCCGGACCGGCCGCACCGAGGAGGCGTCCGCGCGCTACCGGGAGCTGCTGGAGGTCACGCCCGAGGGGCCGGTGCGAGAGTTCTGCCGCAGTCGCACCTGAGGACGAGGGGCCACGCCGGTCAGGCGGCGTGCCGCAGCGTGAGGTAGATGGTCCGCACCCCCACGGCGCGCTCCAGCTCGTGGATCACGTGGCCGAAGAACTGCTCGCGGTAGGTCTCGTCGGTGACCGTCGAGACGGTGATGTAGAGGCCGGAGAAACCGGCCAGGAACGTCGACACCTGGAGCAGCGCCACGTGCAGGTCGCCACGGATCGCCCAGTCCTGGCCGAGCACGTGGTCGGTCATGATCAGCGAGCCGAAGACCATGAGGAACGCGAACACCGCGAGCGCGACCAGCAGCACCTGGACCGCCTGCACGATGACCAGGACGAGGACGAGGTTCCACCGCTCGAAGCCGGTCACCTCCGCGTGGGCCGCGGGGTCGGCGTCGGGATCGTCGACCAACCGGCGGCACTCCCCCTCCAACGGTGTGCCGGCACAGGCCTTGAGCAGGAGCCGGTCGTCGACGTCGTCGTCGGTGCGGTCGACCTCCTCGGGCAGCCGGACCAGCAGGAACGCGACCGCCAGCACGATGAACAGCAGGACCGCCAGCCACAGCTGGCCGGTGGTCAGCTCCGAGGCGACCTGCCACACCTCGGTGTTGATGAACAGGAACGTGATGAACAGCAGCAGGAGGGGCAACGCCCGGGTGGTCGTGGGCAGGAGCGTCCGAAGGCTGCCGAAGGTCCGACCCAGGGCCCAGCGGACGATGGGGCCGGCGTGCAGCTGGACGAGCGCGTACCAGGCGGCGCCGAGGAGGAGCACCGACGTCAGCACCGCAGAGCTCAGCGCGACCTGGTTGCCCGCCCACGCCAGCAGCCCTCCGGCTCCGGTCGCGACGAGCAGCACGACGATGACGACCGGGACGACGCGCCTCGCCCGGAGCGCCTGACGGACGTGCGCTCGCTGCTCGGGCACGAAGTAGGTCAGCCCGTGGTCGAGGAACCACGCCTCGGTCTCGGCCAGCACGCTGCGGTGGCTCATGCGAGCAGCTCGCGCGTCCGTTCGACGTCGCCGCGCATCGTCTCGATCAGCGCCTCGACGCCCTCGAACGCGACCATCCCCCGGATCCGCGCGCGGAAGGCGATCTCGACCGGGACCCCGTACAGCTCCAGGTCGTCGCGGTCCAGGGCGTACGCCTCGACCCGGCGCTCGCGCTGCCCGGCGAAGGTCGGGTTGGTCCCTACGGAGATGGCGGCCGGGTACCGCTCGCCGGTGTCCTTCCGGGTCAGCCAGCCGGCGTACACGCCGTCGGCCGGGACCGCGGTCATCTCGACGGGGCCGACGGGGACGTTGGCGGTCGGGTACCCGAGCTCCCGTCCGCGCTGGTCGCCCTTCACGACGACGCCGCGGACGGCGTAGTCGCGGCCCAGCGCCTCGGCCGCGCCCTCGACGTCCCCCGCGGCGATGCACTGGCGGACGTACGTCGAGGACCACACCTGGGGACCGCCTTCGAGCGGGACGGCCACCACCTCGAAGCCACCGTGGGCGCGCAGCGACTCCACGTCACCGGCAGCCCGGGCACCGAAGCGGAAGTTGGCCCCGACGACCACCACGGCTGCGCCCAGCGCGGAGACGAGGACGCGGTCGATGAACTCCTCGGGCGTCCATGCCGCGATCTCCCGGGAGAACGGCAGCGCGAAGACCGCGTCCGCCCCGGCGGCGGCGAGCAGGTCCGCGCGGTCCTCGAGACCGATGAGCATCGACGGGGCGTGCTCCGGTCGCAGGACGGCCATCGGGTGCGGATCGAACGTGATGGCCACGACGTGGCGGCCCTCCGCCCGCGCCTCGGCCGTGCGTAGCACGTGGACGTGGCCGCGGTGGACGCCGTCGAAGTTGCCGATCACCACCACGCTGGGCCCGAAGCCCGCGGGGATCTCCTCCAAGGAACGCCACACCTGCACGGGAGGAGCCTGCCACAGGGCGAGTCAGCCCACGAAGACCGCCGTCGGTCGTGCGAGAGGGCCGTGCTGGCGGTAGAGCGCGAGGAACTCATCGGCCGGGTCGAACACCGCCACCTCGCCCTCGTGGCCGAGGTCGACGTCGAGTGCTCGGCCGTACCGGACCGCCTGCGCCTGCACCTCGTCCAGGTCGTACGCCGGGAACGCCCGGCGAGCGGCCTCGGCGATCGGGACGACCTCGAAGGCCTCGGTCAGCTGGTCCAAGGTGCGGGCCTGGGCGAGGTCGAACGGCCCCACCGCCGTACGCCGGAGCGCCGTGAGGTGACCGCCCACCCCGAGGGCTGCACCGGCATCGCGCGCGATCGCGCGGACGTAGGTGCCGCTGGAGCAGCGCACGTCGAGGTCCACATCTGCGCCGCGGACGTCGCGCACGCTGAGCTCGAGGATCGTGACGCGGCGTGGCTCGAGCTGCACGTCCTCGCCGGCGCGCACCCGGTCGTAGGCGCGACGGCCGTCGACCTTGATGGCCGAGACCGCGCTCGGCACCTGGTCGAGCTCGCCGACGAAGCCACTGAGGACCTCGCGCACGCGGTCCGCCGAGACCTCGACGTCGGTCGTCTCGACCACGTCACCCTCGGCGTCGTCGGTGGTGGTGGTGACGCCGAGCCGCATCGTCGCGGCGTACGACTTCTCGGTCAGCATCAGGTGCCCGAGAAGCCGGGTGGCGCGGTTGGTGCCGAGCACCAGGACGCCGGTCGCCATCGGGTCGAGCGTGCCGGCGTGGCCGACCTTGCGGGTGCCGGCCAGTCGCCGGACCCGGGCGACGACGTCGTGCGACGTCATGCCGCCGGGCTTGTCGACGACGACCAGCCCGGACTCGGTCACCGGTCCTCGGCGACCGGGTCGATCCCACTCTCGTCGGCCTCGACCTCACGCGGCTTCTTGTACGGGTCCGGCTCCCCGGCGTACTGCTCGACGCGGCGGGCGGCAGCCTCCTCGTCCAGCTCCTTGGCGCGGGCGAGCACCTCGTCGAGGTGCCGGGCGTTCTCGGGCAGGGCGTCGGGGACGAACTCCAGGCTCGGGGCGTGCCGCATGCCGAGCTGCTTGGCCACCTCGGACCGCAGCAGCCCCTTGGCCGACTCCAACGCCGCAGCGGTGGACGCCAGGTCGGCGTCCGCGTCGGCCCCCAGGACCGTGTAGAAGATGGTCGCCTGCTGGCTGTCTCCGGTGACCCGGACGTCGGTGACCGTCACGAGGTGGCCGCTGTCCGCAGCCAGCCGCGGGTCCTTGATCCGGCGCTCCAGCATCTCCGCCACGATCACCTGGATCCGGTCGGCGATCTTCCGCACCCGCGGGCTGTCCTTGCTCATCGTCCTCTTTCCTCACTCACCCATCGCTGACCCGGCAGAAATGTTCTGCCGGGTCAGCGCATCAGGCAATCAGTCGCGCGGGATCTCGCGCATCTCGTACGCCTCGACGACGTCGTCGATCTTGATGTCCTGGTAGTTCCTCAGGACCAGACCGCACTCGAAGCCCTCGCGGACCTCGGAGACGTCGTCCTTCTCCCGCCGCAGCGAGGAGAGGTCGAGGTTGTCGGCCACCACGGCGCCGTCACGCAGCAGACGCACCTTGGCGTTGCGGCGGATGACACCACCGGTGACCATGCAGCCCGCGATGTTTCCGGTCTTGGAGGACCGGAAGATCTCGCGGATCTCGGCCTGGCCGAGCACCTGCTCCTCGTACTCGGGCTTGAGCATGCCCTTGAGCGCCGCCTCGATCTCGTCGATGGCCTGGTAGATGACGGTGTAGTACCGGATCTCCACGCCCTCCTTGTCGGCCATCTCGGTCGCCTTGCCCTGCGGGCGGACGTTGAACCCGATGATGATCGCGTCGGAGGCAGCAGCCAGGTCGACGTTGGTCTCGGTGATCGCACCGACGCCGCGGTCGATGACGCGCAGCGACACCTCGTCGCCGACGTCGATCTTCGCGAGAGCGTCCTCGAGCGCCTCGACCGAACCGGACACGTCGCCCTTGAGGATGAGGTTGAGCTCCTGGCTCTGACCCTTCTCCATCGAGGCCATGAAGTCCTCGAGCGAACGCCGCACGCGACGCTTGGCCTGCATGGCCGCCCGCTCGCGGGCCTCCCGCTTCTCGGCGATCTGGCGAGCCATCCGGTCGTCCTCGACCACGATGAAGTTCTGACCCGCACCCGGAGGGACGGTCAGACCCAGCACCATGGCCGGCCGCGACGGGTCGGCCGCCTCGATGTTGTTGCCGTGCTCGTCGAGCATGGCGCGAACCCGGCCGTACGCCGCCCCGGCCACGAGCGAGTCACCTACGCGGAGCGTTCCGCGCTGGACCAGCACCGTGGCGACCGGACCGCGGCCGCGGTCCAGGTGCGCCTCGACGACGAGCCCCTGGGCGTCCTGGTCGGGGTTGGCCCGCAGGTCCAGGGAGGCGTCGGCGGTCAGGACGACCGCCTCGAGCAGCCCCTCGAGGTTGGTGCCGGACTTGGCCGACACGTCGACGAACATGGTGTCGCCGCCGTACTCCTCGGGGATCAGGCCGTACTCGGTCAGCTGGCCGCGGACCTTGGTCGGGTCCGCCTCCGGCTTGTCGATCTTGTTGACCGCGACCACGATCGGCACCTCGGCCGCCTTGGCGTGGTTGAGCGCCTCGATCGTCTGCGGCATCACACCGTCGTCGGCCGCCACCACGAGGATCGCGATGTCGGTCGCCTGCGCACCACGGGCACGCATGGCGGTGAACGCCTCGTGACCCGGGGTGTCGATGAAGGTGATGCGCCGCTCGTTGCCGTCGACCGCGGTCTGCACCTGGTAGGCACCGATGTGCTGGGTGATGCCACCGGCCTCCTTGTCGACGACGTTGGCGTCGCGGAGCGCGTCGAGCAGCTTGGTCTTTCCGTGGTCGACGTGACCCATGACCGTGACGACCGGCGGCCGGATGACCAGGTCGTCCTCGTCGCCCTCGTCCTCACCGAACTCGATGTCGAAGGACTCCAGCAGCTCGCGGTCCTCGTCCTCCGGGGAGACGACCTCGACGACGTAGTTGAGCTCGTCAGCGAGCAGCTCGAGCGTCTCGTCGCCCACCGACTGGGTGGCGGTCACCATCTCGCCGAGGCTGAACAGCATCTGCACGAGCGCAGCGGCGTCGACGTTGATCTTCTCCGCGAAGTCGGTCAGCGACGAGCCGCGCGTGAGCCGCACCGTCTCGCCGTTGCCCTTGCGGACGCGCACGCCGCCGATCGTCGGGGCCTCCATGGCCTCGAACTCTTGGCGACGCGCCCGCTTCGACTTGCGACCCCGACGCGAGGGACCACCGGGACGCCCGAACGCACCCTGGGTCTGGCCACGGGTGTTGCGACCGCGCGGGCCGCCACCGCCGCCACCGGGGCGTCCGGCGAACGCGGGGCCGCCGCCACCGGGGGCACCACCGCGGGCGGGGGCACCGCCGCGTGGGCCGCCACGACCGGGAGCGCCACCGCGGCCCGGGCCGCCGGCTCCGCCACGTCCGGCGGGACCGCCACCGAAGGCGGCCGGAGACTTGGGCATCATCGCGGGGTTGGGGCGCGGCATGCCGGGACGGCCGCCGTCGCGCGAGGCCGGGGGCCGCGGCGGACGGGAGTCGTCGTCGGTGCTGGGACGCTCCACCGGGGCGGGGCGCCGGCCCATGCCCTGGCTCGGGGCGAACGGGTTGTTGCCCGGGCGCGGAGCACCGGGCCTGGCGCCCGGCTTGGCGTTCGCGGCGCGCGCGGCTGCCGTCTCGGCGGGACCCTTGGGACCGGGGGTGGCCTTCGGCGCCTCGGGGGCGTCGGGCTCCTCGGTGTCGAGGTCGGCAGCAGGGGCCTGCGGCGTGGCGCCGGTGCCCGGAGTCTCGGTACCCGGAGTCTGGGGGCCCGGAGTCTGGCCCGGAGCCTGGGGGCCCGGAGCCTGGGGGCTCGGAGCCTGGGGGCCGGGCTTGGGGGCGGCAGGCTGGTCGGCGGACACCTCGGGGGCGCTCGCCGCCGCGGTCTCCTCGACCTCGGCCGGCGCTGCGTCCTCCGAGGGCGTCGCCTTCTTCGCTGCCGGCTGCTTCGCGGACGCCTTCTCAGCGGCAGCGGAGGACTTGGACTCCGCGGTCGACTGGGCCTTCGCGAGCAGCTCGGCGCCGAACTTCGCCTCGAACTTCTTCTCGGCGGGCAGCTCGATGCTCGAGGAAGCGGTCTTCACGAACTCACCGAGCTCGCCGAGCATCGAGATCGCCTCTTTGCTCGAGATTCCGTACTTCTTCGCGAGTTCTGAAACTCGGGTCTTGGCCACGTTTCTCCTTCTGGCCGACCCGGATCCAGGGTCGACCGTTAGCGGGGTTGCACACTCATTTCGAGTTACTCATCGAGTGCTCATGAGCTGGTGCTCCAGTTCCGTTGGTCGTCTTCGTTGGTGTGCGGCGAGTCGAGGTACGTCCTCACCGGCTCGCTGGACAGTCCCACCTGGGCCCCGTCCCGCTTCGGACGGAGTGCCCGGGTGAACGCTCTCCGGCGCTCCGCGAGCTCGTAGCAGTCCGACGTGGGATGCAGGTGCGCCCCGCGGCCGAGTGCGGTGCCCGCGGGATCGGGTACGACGGCCGCTCGGCCGTTCGCGTCCGTTCCTGCGACCACTCGCAGCAACTCGCTCTTCGCGGTCCTGGCCCGGCACCCCACACAGGTCCGGACGGGTCCGGGCGCGGGTGTGTCAGACGTGGTGACCACTGTCTCCACCTTACTGGTCGGCCACCCAGATCACTAACTGGTTGCAGCCCCCGCGCGGCACCCTCGATCATTCCAGGGTGCCCACCACCGTCTCCTGGCTGACCTTCCTGGTCGCCTCCTTGCTGTTCATCCAGGTGCCGGGCCCGAGCCTGCTCTTCACGATCGGCCGAGCCCTCACCGTCGGGCGGCGCGACGCACTGCTCTCGGTGGTCGGCAACGGTGTCGGGCTGCTCGTGCAGATGCTCGCGGTCGCACTCGGGCTCGGAGCGGTCGTGGCGGCCAGCGCCACCGCTTACACGGTGCTCCGGCTCGGCGGCGCGGCGTACGTCATCTACCTCGGCGTGCAGGCGATCCGGCACCGCGCGGACGCTCGGCTGACGATGCTGAGCGAGGACCGGATCGCGCATCCGCCGGCCAGCGCCCTGCGCTCCTTGCGGGTCGGGATCACGGTCGGCCTGACCAACCCGAAGACCCTGGTCTTCTTCACCGCGTTCCTGCCGCAGTTCGTGAACGCCGACGCCGGGCACGCGCCGGTCCAGCTGCTCGCCCTGGGGGCAGCCTTCGCCGTGATGGCGGTGGCCTCGGACAGCGTCTGGGCGCTGCTCGCGGCTCGCGCGCGCGACTGGTTCGGTGCGCGACCGCAGCGGCTTGACACGCTGTCGGCGACCGGCGGGTCGATGATGGTCGCCCTCGGAGTCACCCTCGCCGTCCGCGACTGAACCGGCTCGTCGAGGCTCCAGACCTACCGCTGACAGCCCCAGGCCCACATACTGCGTGGATGGGTCTTGCGGAGCAGCTCGGCCACCCGTCGGGGCTCCTGGGGGCGGTCGTCGGGCGCGGCATGGCGAAGGGGAACGCGGAGCTCACCCGCTGGGTCGTGGAGCAGGTGACGACCCACCACTCCGGCGCGATCCACCGTGTGGCCGAGCTCGGCCCCGGCCCGGGAGTGGGACTCGAGGCACTCCTCGCCCGGTTCCCGGAGGCGCAGGTCTGGGGCGTCGACATCTCCACGGTGATGCTCTCCCAGTCCGAGAGGCGCAACCGGGGGGCGGTCACCGCCGGTCGGCTGACGCTGGTCGAGGGGGGCGTGCCCGCGCTGAGCGCCAGTGCCCCGGCGGACCTCGTGATGGCCAATCACGTCCTCTACTTCTGGCCCGACCCCGTGCCCGAGCTGGTCCGGGTCCGCGAGTGCCTGGCGCCGGGCGGGGTGCTGGCCATCGGCTACCAGCTGAAGCAGGACATGCCGTCGATCATTCAACGGCGATTCCCGCCTGCGGGACACCGCCTCTACGAGCGGGTCGAGGACGTCTCGGCGCAGGCGGAGACGGCCGGCTTCGCCTCGGTTGCCCAGGTCGTCAAGGGACCGGCCGACGCGCCAGAGGGCCGGGTCATGCTCGCGACGGCTTAGTCGCCCAGGAACCGGAACCCTGGCTGTCACTCAACGCTGGTCGGCTCGTCGTCGGACCGGATGTCGATCCGCCACCCGGTGAGCCGGGCGGCGAGCCGCGCGTTCTGGCCCTCCTTGCCGATAGCGAGGGAGAGCTGGAAGTCCGGCACCACGACCCGGGCCGACCGGGTCTCGGCGTCGACGATCTCCACGCTGTTGACCCGTGAGGGCGACAACGCGTGGGCGATCAGCTCGCCGGGGTCCTCCGACCAGTCGACGATGTCGATCTTCTCGCCGTGCAGCTCGGCCATGACGTTGCGGACCCGCTGGCCCATCGGCCCGATGCAGGCGCCCTTGGCGTTGACGCCGGGGACGGTGGCGTGGACGGCGATCTTGGTGCGGTGGCCGGCCTCGCGGGCGATCGCGGCGATCTCGACGGCCCCGTCGGCGATCTCGGGCACCTCGAGGGCGAAGAGCTTCTTCACCAGGTTGGGGTGGGTCCGGGACAGCGTGATCTGGGGACCCCGCATGCCCTTGCGCACGGAGACGACGATGCACTTGATCCGGCTGCCGTGGGTGTACTCCTCCCCCGGTACCCGCTCGCCCGACGGGAGCAGCGCCTCGAGCTTGCCGAGGTCGACCATCACGTCGTCGGGGTTGCGGCCCTGCTGGATCACCCCGGAGATGATGTCGCCCTCCTTGCCGGAGAACTCACCGAACCTGAGGTCGTCCTCGGCGTCGCGCAGTCGCTGCAGCATGATCTGCTTCGCGGTCGTCGCCGCGATCCGGCCGAAGCCCTCGGGGGTGTCGTCGTACTCCCCCACCTTCGTGCCCTCGTCGTCCAGCTCGGCCGCCCAGACGGTCACGTGGCCGGACTTGCGGTCCAGGTCGACCCGCGCCTGCTCGCTCGCGTCGTTGGTCTTCTGGTACGCCGTGAGGAGCGCCTGCTCGATCGCTGCGACCAGCACGTCGAAGGAGATCTCCTTCTCCCGCTCCAGCATCCGCAGGACGTTCAGGTCGATGTCCATCAGGACTCATCCTCTCCGGCACCCGGGGGGCGCTTGAACTCGATCTGGACCAAGGCCTTGGCGACGTCGGCGTACGTGACGTCCTGGCGGTGTCCGCTGACGTCGAGCGTCGCGGAGTCCTCCCCGGACTCGAGGATCCGGCCCGTGAGGGTCTCGCCGTCGGTGGTGGTCACCTTGACGAGGCGGCCGGCGTTGCGCCGCCAGTGCCGCGGGAGGGTGAGCGGCCGGTCGACGCCGCGCGAGGTGACCTCGAGCGTGTAGGGCTGCTCGCCCATGACATCGCCGGCGTCGAGGACCTGCGAGACCTCTCGGGTCGCGTCCGCCACGTCGTCGAGGGTGACGCCGCCGTCCTTGTCGACCGCCACGCGGAGCACGCGACGCTTGCCGGCCGGGGTGACCTCCACTGCTTCGACGTCGAGCCCGAGGGCCGCCAGGGGGTCGGTGAGCTCACGCTCGATCTGGTCCCGAGTGGCGTCTTGTCGGCTTGCTGGCCTGCTCCCCTGACTCTTCACCGGGCGACCTCCTGTTCAGTTGGGTCCGCCCACCATAGCGAACCGTTCTTGGCTGTTCCCCCGGGCGCCGAGGCGCTGCCGACGAGCCGCCGGGAGCCCCCTGACGGACCGGTAGGGTCGCCGCGTGAGCGAGGTCTGGGAGCGGTCCGGAGCGAGCCGTCGCGCGCTGCTCGCGACCGGTCTGGCCGCGCTGGCGTGGGCCGCCGTCGGCTGCGAGGACCGCCGCGCCGGACCCCCCCGAGCGGACGGCACGACCTCGTCGCCCGACTCCCCGGACCGGCGGCTCGTGGTCACCGCCGCCGGCACCCTCCAGGGCTTGTCCGCCCGCGTCGCCTGGACCAAGCGCCACCTGACCAGGGCGGAGGTGGCGCGGTACCGGCTCACGGACTGGAGCACGATGCACCGCGCCCAGCGCCACCGGTTGGGGGACACCGGAGCCACCTCCACGATCGGGGTCATGCGGACCACCACGCCGTGGGAGACCATGCGCACGCAGGAGACCGCCGCCGCGCGGTCCTTCGCGGCGTCTGCCCTGAAGGCCGAGTCCGGGGTCCTGGCCGGCCTCCTCGCCCAGCTCGCCGCCGGCATCGACATGCAGCTGGCCGCGAGCGCCACCACCGCCGGCCCGCTCGACGTCGAGCCGGAGGTCCGGAACGCCGCGCCGACCATCCAGGTCGAGGCGATGCAGAGGACGCTGGCCGACGAGCACGCCGCGCTCTACCTGTACGGCGTCCTCGGCGCCCACGCCTCGGCGTCCCGGACGCCGGTGCTCTACACCGCCGTCGACCAGGCGTACGCCGCCCACCTCGCGCGCCGGGACCGGCTCACGGCCCTCCTGGAGGACGCGGGCGAGGACCCGGTCGCCTCGGAACCGGGCTACCGGATCCCGGCGCCGTTGCGCACCGACCAGCAGGTCGCGCAGGAGGGCCTTCGACTGGAGCGCGGCTCGGCCGCGAGATACCTCTGGCTGGTCGAGAACTCCACCGACGACGTCCGCGCGCTCGGTGTCTCGGCCCTGAGAAACACTGCGGTCCGTGAGCTCGGTCTCCGAGGAAGTCCCGAGATCTTCCCCGGAGCCATCTGAGCTCACGGACCACGGTGGGGCCGGACAGATCGGCTCCGAACCCTTCTCGCTGGGGGTGGGGGATGCGAGTCAGGCTCTGTGCAAAATCATGCATGGGGGTCGGTGCCTTCACCACGAGAACGCTGGGGCACCTTTGCGCATTGCAAGAAAGTGCAGTCGGAGCTCAGGCCTCCAGCCAGCTCTCCAGGACGTCCACGATCTCGCCGAGGTCGTGCACGGTGGCGTCCGGCTCGCCCTCGGAGTGGCCGACCTGGGCCTGCGGGATGGCGCTGTGCGGGACGAAGACGGTCCGCATGCCGACCTGCTGGGGACCCCAGACGTCCTCGAACAGCCGGTCCCCCACGTAGACGCACGCCAGCGGATCCTCGACCCCGACGGCCGCGCGCGCCGCGGCGAACGCCTCGGGCGCGGGCTTCGTCCACGCGATCTCGGAGCTGTAGACGTCGCCGTCGATCAGGTCGAGCACGCCGTCGCGCTCGAAGAATTCGCGGTGCCACGCGCGCGGCCAGATCGTGTTGGACAGGACGCCGACCTTGAGCCCGAGGTCGCGCAGTCGGCGCCACACCGCCGCCACCGCGGGATCGGTCTGGGTGTGCGGTTCCCAGAACTCCCGGTAGGCGCCCAGCAGCTCCGGGTCGTGGTCGAGGCCCGCCTCGTCGAAGAGGTCCTCGATGCGGGCCGAGCGCTGGGCGTCCCGGCTGCGGCCCCAGATGACGTCCCCGGCGCGCAGCAGCCGCTCGGTCACCTCGTCCTCCGTGTGGTGCTCGGCGCCGATCACGGCCGCCGCCAGCGCCCGGCCCTCGGCATGGAAGTCGATGTCGTGCCAGCGCGTGAGCGTGCCGCCCCAGTCGAAGATGACGGCGCGAGGTCGCACGCGCGTCACCTCGTTCTCGGCGGTCGAGTGCCGGCGCGCAGCGCCGGTGTGTCGAGACTCATTCGGCGCGGGCGAGGGCCGCGATCCGGTCCGTCGCCTCGGCGACCGGGACGTCGGTCCGCTCGTCGGAGGCGCGGTCGCGCACCTCCACGACGCCGTCCGCCAGACCGCGTCCGACCGTGACGATCGTCGGGACCCCGATCAGCTCGGCGTCCTTGAACTTCACGCCGGGGCTGACCTTGCCGGCCCGGTCGTCGTAGAGCACCTCGACACCGCGGGCGGCGAGCTCCTGCGCCAGCCGCTCGGCGGCCTCGAAGACCTCGGCGTCCTTGCCGGCAGCCACGATGTGGACGTCGACGGGCGCGACGGCGCGCGGCCAGCACAGGCCGATGTCGTCGAGGGTGTTCTCAGCGATCGCGGCCACGGCCCGCGAGGGTCCGATCCCGTAGGAGCCCATGGTGACCGTGACGAGCTTGCCGTTCTCGTCGAGCACCTGGAGCCCGAGCGCGTCGGCGAACTTCCGGCCGAGCTGGAAGATGTGCCCCATCTCGATGCCGCGCGCGGCCTCGAGGATGCCGTCACCGCGGGGGCAGGGGTCACCGGCGCGCACCTCGGCGGCCTCGATGGTCCCGTCGGGGGTGAAGTCGCGGCCGACCACCAGGTCGATCACGTGCCGACCGGCCTGGTCGGCGCCGGTCACCCACCGGGTGCCCTCGACGACGCGCGGGTCGACGAGGTAGCGGATCCCGCTGGTGCCCTTCTCCCCCAGCACGCCGGGGCCGATGTAGCCCTTGACCAGCTCGGGGTGCGCCGCGAAGTCCTCGTCGCCGAACGGCCGGAACTCCGCCGGGTACAGGGTGGCCTCGAGCCGCTTGGGGTCGACCTCCCGGTCGCCCGGCACGCCGATCGCCAGCGGCTCGGAGGTGCCGTCGGGCTGCGTGACGACCATGAGGACGTTCTTGAGGGTGTCCTCGGGCGACCAGGCGCGGTCCTCCCGGGCGTGGGCGCGGTTCAACAGGTCGACGAGCGAGTCGATGGTGGGGGTGTCAGGCGTGTCCTCCACGTGCGCCTCGGGCGCGTCGTCGTAGGCGACGGGCGGAGGCGAGGGCGTCTCGACCGCCTCGACGTTGGCGGAGTAGCCGCAGGCGGGGCAGGTGACGTACGTGTCCTCGCCGATCGACGCCTTGGCCAAGAACTCCTCCGACTTGGAGCCGCCCATCGCCCCGGCGTGGGCGCGGACGATGACGTACTCGAAGCCGAGCTTGTCGAAGATCCGGATGTAGGCGTCGCGGTGCTGGGCGTAGGAGACGTCGAGCCCCGCGTCGTCCACGTCGAAGGAGTAGGAGTCCTTCATGACGAACTCGCGGCCGCGCAGCAGCCCGGCGCGGGGCCTCGCCTCGTCGCGGTACTTGTTCTGGATCTGGTAGATGGAGAGGGGCAGGTCCTTGTAGGAGTTGTAGAGGTCCTTCACGACGAGGGTGAACATCTCCTCGTGCGTGGGTCCGAGCAGGTAGTCGGCGTCCTTGCGGTCCTTGAGCCGGAAGATGCTGTCGCCGTACTCGGTCCAGCGACCCGAGGCCTCGTACGGCGCCCGCGGCAGCAGGACGGGGAACTGCAGCTCCTGCGCGCCGATGCCGTCCATCTCCTCGCGGATGATCGCCTCGATCTTCCGCAGCACCCGCAGGCCCAGCGGTAGCCAGGTGTAGATGCCCGGCGCGTTGCGCCGGATGTACCCCGCCCGCACCAGCAACCTGTGCGAGGGCACCTCGGCGTCGTTCGGGTCCTCGCGCAGCGTGCGCACGAAGAGACTGGACATCCGAAGGATCGACATGCCCGCAAGCCTACGGGCGGCCTCGCCCGAGCCACCAACCAGATTCGGCTGCGAGAGTCAGGGCGCCGCCTTCACGACGCCGACACTCAGGTGAGCCTGCTTCGCCCGGCATCCCGACCGAGCGCGAAGCCGAGCGCGACCATGGCGAGTCCGAGGAGCAGGTGCAGCCAGTTGTCGGCGTCGTTGACCGGGACGAAGTTGGCCGACGACGACTGGTCGATGAGGAGGCCGTAGATCCACAGCACCAGGTAGATGATGCCGCCACCGATGAGGAAGTTGCGCGCTCCCCCGGCCGTGCGCGCCAGGAGCAGACCGGCCACTCCGAAGGCCAGGTGCACGATGTTGTGCAGCACCGAGACCTCGAAGATGCCGAGCAGCTCGGCATCGGAGTGGCGCCCAGCACCGGCCAGGCTGTCGTAGTTCGTGGTGATGCCGGGGATGAAGCCGAGGATCCCGACGAGGAGGAAGACCGCCCCCACCAGGGCCGCCGCCATCTGGACAGTGCTGCGGCCCCCCGAGAGGCGGGCGTTCGAGCTGCTGTCGACCATGATCGTGCTCCTTTCCGCCGACGCACGTGCGTCGGACGCACCTGCCGGTACCCGTTTGTCAGGCATCCACCAGTGCTGCCGGCGGCTCAGAACATCACGGTCGCGAACGTGGCGGTCTGCTGGAAGCCGACCTTCGCGTACGCGCGGCGAGCCGGCTCGTTCCACTCGTTGACGTAGAGGGAGACGACCGGGGCGAGGTCGCGGCGGATGAGCTGGACGACGGCCGCCATGCCCGCGACGGACAGACCCTGGCCCCGGCGGGAGGGGTGGACCCACACCCCCTGCACCTGGGCCGCCTGCTCGGTGAGGAAGGCGACCTCGGCCTTGAACACGACCTGGTCGTCCTCGATCCGGGCGAACGACCAGCCGCGCGAGATCAGCTGGTTGACCCGGGTCCGGTACAGGTCACCGCCGCCTCCGGCCTCGGGGGAGAGACCGACCTCCTCGGTGTACATCGCCACGCAGGCCGGGTAGAGGACCGCGGCGTCGGGCATCCGGGTCCGGCGTACGGCGGGGTCGGGCTCGACCATCGGATCGGTGCCGATCTCCAGGTGCGGCTGGTTCCAGCGCAGCTCCCGAGGACGCCCCCAGCCCTCCGCGAGGGAGTCCCACATGGTGCGCACCGCCGGCTGGGGCCCCACGATCGTGGAGACCGTGCGACCCCGGGTCAGCGCCCGCTCCGCGAACGCGCGGGCGTCGTCCTCGGAGGCCTGCACCGGCACCAGGTTGGCGCCGACGTGGCAGGCCGACACCAGCTCGCCACGGTCGAAGCGCCCCCACATCTCCCCACCCAGCCAGCGCGGCTCGAGCCGGGTCATCTGTGCGCGGTGCAGGGCGAACACGTTGATCACCGGGTCGCGCTCGGCGAGCGCGCAGAACGCCTCGACGTCGGCGGAGCCGAGCGGTCGGACACCCTGGCGCGTGAGCACCTTGCGAAACTACTGGTTCCACCCGGAGTTGTAGACGTCCAGCCCGAACACGTCCGGGACCGTGCGGGCGTAGCCGAGCTTCTTCAGCCCGTAGATCTCCTCGAGCGAGCCGAGCAGCGAGTAGTGGTTGTACGGCGTGGTGCTCCACGTGCCCGGCTCGACGTACGGCGAGATCAGCAGCGCCCCGATGAGCCCGCCGCCGGGGCCGAAGATGCCGGCCTGCGGGGTGTTCACGGCGGTCTCGTCGCAGCAGGCGGAGGCGTCGGACTGCGGACTGTCGGACTCGTCCGCGGTGATGACCAGCAACCCGTGCTTGGCGAAGGCCGGCGACGCCAAGATGCGCGGCACCCAGGCCTTCATGAAGGCGTTGACCGACCTCAGGCCACCGGGACGTCCGTCCGCGCAGTCGTCGTCGTGGCCGTCGGAGCAGAGATCGGGGGTGATGTAGGCGAGGGCGGGCGTGTGCCGGGCCGATCCGAGGTCCTTCTTCAGCTGACCGAGCCCGACCACGTGCCGCTTGCAGTACCGGCGACGGTCGATGATCGAGTGGAAGTAGACGAACGGGTTGTGCCTGGTGGCGTACTGGCTCTTCTTCGTCGCCTGCTGGGTCGGGTCCTGCGAGCCGACCTTCGGGTGGTAGCAGGGTCGCGGCAGGTCCTCCATGTACCCCTTCCAGGCGAGGTGGTGCGCGCTCATCTGCCGCGGCAGGCTGCGCACGCTCCTCGGGAAGACGCACCCGACCGTGCCGCGCGCCTGCTGCGGCGCCTGCGTGCCCGTCTGCTGGAAGTTGGAGAAACTCTGGCAGTCGGCCTGCATGTCCGGGTTGGGGCCCTGGCCGGAGACCTGGGCGATGTAATTGCCCTGGGAGTTGTGCGCCGTGCCGTAGTACTTGTTGAGCAGGACGCCCTTCGCGCGCAGCCGTTTCGCCAGGTACGGCGCCTCGGAGCCCGGGCCCCAGGTCTGGTCGTACCCCTTGTTCTCGATGTTGATGACGAAGACGTGCCTGATGTCCGGCACGTACGACGTCCCGGCTCGGGCGACGTCGTGGGCACCCATGGCCCGCGAGGGGCCCCGAGGCGTCATGGCGTCCCCGGGCTGGAGGGCCAGCGCCAGCCCCGCCACCAGGGCGAGACCGAGCAGGACGACGGTCACACGGCGCATCACGAGATCACTCCCCATCCGAGGCTCAGGCCGAGCTCACGCAGCTCACCCCATTCTGCAGCCTCCGCCCCCGACTCCTCCGCACCGCACCCGGTCGGCACGAACGGCGGGACCGTGTAGGTCGGCGCGCTCAGGTCGGGTGGCGAGCTGAAGTCGAGGACCGAGGCGAGGTTGTGCGCGTGCTTGTCCCGGGCCGTCAGTGGCTTCAGCCCCCACCGCCACTCGATCATCTTGAGCACCGAGGTGTGGTCGAAGACGCGGTGGGCCACGTGGTGGCGGCGGGCCAGCGGAGAGATCACCAGGGTGGGTACCCGGAAGCCGCGCAGCGCAGTCTTCGCCGACACGTCCGGCGCCTTCGTGGGCGCGACGTGGTCGAAGAAGCCGCCCCACTCGTCGTAGGTGATGACGAGGACCGTCTTCTCCCAGGCGGGCGAGGTGCGAACCGCGTCGTACACCTGGTTGAGGAACGCCTGACCGGCCCGGATGTCGGCGTGCGGGTGGTCGTCGTTCGAGGTGCCGGACGCCTCGTCCTCGAAGCGCGGGTCGACGTAGGAGACGGCCGGCAGCTGGCCCGACGCGCAGTCACTCAGAAAGGTGGAGTACGGGTGGGAGATGTCCTGGTACTTGCCGTACCAGAGCAAGGTGAAGGCGACGTCGCTGAAGTAGTACTTCCCGCTCAGTCCTGCCTCGGCCAGCCGGTCCCAGATCGTGGGCAGGGTGCACTGGTCGGTGTTGTTGTGCAGCCGGTCGGTCTGCGCGGCGTGCAGGTAGAAGCGGTTGGGGTAGGTCTCGGCCATCACGGCGGAGAAGTACCGGTCGCAGGTGGTCCAGTCGGTGGCCGCATGCCCGAAGAAGTCGAGGTCGCCCCGGGCGTAGTAACCGATCGCGGCCTCGTCGTTGAGCCCGGCGCGCAGCCACCCGTCGCACTTCCCGCCGTTGAGCTCGATCCGGCCGCCCTCGTAGGAGTGGTCGGGGTCCTCGAAGCCGCAGGTGTCGAACGACGTCATGCGGTGGGTGCGGTGCCGGACGCCGTACCGGTCGCGGTAGGACAAGCCCGCCTGCTTGCCGTCCGCACTCGGGTCGACGCTGGGAAGCCAGCCGAGGAAGTGGTCGAAGGAGCGGTTCTCCATCATCACCACGACGACGTGCTCGATGCCCGAGTCGCCCGGCGTGGGCAGCGCGGCGGCCACCGGCCGGCCGACGCGGGTCGCGCGCGCGGCAGGTACGGCCGCTGAGGACAGCACCGAGCCGGGTGCGGCTCCGGCCAGCCCGGCTGCGCCAGCCAGACCGAGCAGGTGCCGACGACTGAGGTCCATGCGGCGAGTGTCGTACGTGTACGAGCCAACGGCCAGGGGTTGTCCGGTTTCGGCGCGTGCTGTTCACCCTCCCTACACTCACGAGCCATGACGGATCGGCACCTCCTGCTGCTGGCTCCCGCGGCCAACCGGGTGTACGCCGACCAGGCGCCGAGGCTCCTCGCCGCCGAGGTGGCAGCCCTCTGCCCTGAGGTCGCCGTCGAGCCGGTCACCCGCGCCGGCGTTGACTACTTGGCGCTCTCCGGCGACCTCGACCTCTCCGCCCTCGGCCGGAGCTCGGCCGCCCTGGCCCTCTTCGCGGAGACCGGGGCGCTCCTCGACCCGGTCGAGCTGCCGCGCAGCGACGCGTTCGACGACGACCTGGTGACGATCCAGCGCTACCCCGGCAAGACCAACGAGCAGTTCACCCGGCTGCTGATGAACCTGACGCTCTCCGCGGTCCGCCGCGACCCGCCGTACGTCATCCTGGACCCGCTCTGCGGCCGCGGCACGACCCTGCTGACCGGTTGGACGCTGGGGCACGACGCCGCCGGCGTCGAACAGGACGAGAAGGCGATCGAGCAGCTGCGCGCCTTCCTCTCCACCTACCTGCGGCGCAAGCGCATCAAGCACCAGGTCAGCCTCGACCCGCTCCGTCGCGACGGGCGCAACCTCGGCCGCCGACTGGAGGCGACGGCGACCGTCGACGACCGCGCCCGGTCGCTGACGGTGCTGCCCGGCGACGCCGCCGACTCGGCGCGACTGTGGGGCAAGCGCACGTTCGACGCGATCGTCGCCGACGCGCCGTACGGCGTGGTCCACGGCTCCCACGACTCCGCTCGCCACGGCGGCGGACGCCACCGCTCCCCCGAGGCGTTGCTCGAGGCCGCGCTGCCGGTCTGGGCCGGCCAGCTGCGGTCCGGCGGCGCGCTCGGGCTGTCGTGGAACACCCTGTCCCTGCCACGCGAACGCCTGCTCGAGCTGGTGTCCGCCGCCGGTCTGACCGTGCTGGACGACCCGCCGTACGCCGGGCTGGAGCACCGCGTCGACTCCTCGATCCTGCGCGACGTGCTGGTGGCGACGAAGGACTGAACCAGCAATCTCGGTCAAGCGGCTGTGGGCGGTCGGTGGTGGGATGGCCTCCATGACGGGAAGACTGGACGGAAAGGTCGCGCTGGTCGCCGGCGCGACGCGGGGATGTGGACGGGCGATCGCGGTCGAGCTGGCGCGCGCCGGCGCGTTCGTCTGGGCGACCGGCCGCAGCTCGCGGGTAGCTGCCTCGGAGATCGGTCGGCCGGAGACCATCGAGGACACCGGGGACCTGATCGACTCGGTCGGTCGCGGTCAGGCCGTGGTGGTCGACCACGAGGACTCCGCCGCCGTCGCCGCCCTGGTGGAGCGGATCCGGTCCGAGTCGGGTCGTCTCGACGTCCTGGTCAACGACATGTTCGGCGGCGACCGCTACGCGCAGTGGGACAAGCCGCTGTGGGAGCACGACCTCGACGGCGGCTGGCGGATGCTCGGCATGGGGGTGCGCACCCATCTGGTCACGGCGCACCACGCGCTGCCGCTCATGCTCGCCTCGGTCACCCCGGAGTCACCCGGCCTGCTGGTCGAGATGACCGACGGCACGTTCGAGGCGAACCGGGAGTTCCGCCAGGGCGTCGGCTTCTACTACGACCTGGTGAAGGCGAACGTGCAGCGGATCGTCGTCGGCCTCACCCACGAGCTGCGCGAGCTCCCGGTCACGCCGCTGGCGCTCACGCCCGGGTGGATCCGGTCGGAGGCGATGCTAGAGAAGTTCGGTGTCCAGGAGGACCACTGGCGCGACGCCTTGGAGAAGGTGCCCGGCTTCGCCATCAGCGAGTCACCGACCTATGTCGGCCGCGGTGTCGCCGCGCTCGCGGCCGACCCTTCCCACAGCCGTTGGGCCGGGCAGGGGCTGACGTCGTACGACTTGGCCGCGGCGTACGGCGTCACCGACGTCGACGGCTCGCAGCCGGACTGCTGGCGGCTGATCGCCGATCACGACTTCGGGCACGAGGACGCCGACGTGACCGGCTACCGCTGAGGTCAGAGCCCTTCGAGGATCCGGCCTCTGGCCGTGGCGTACTCCTCCTCGGTGACCAGGCCGCGCTCGTGCAGCCCCTGCAGCTCGGCGAGCCGGTCGGCCGTCGTGCCCTTGTCCACCGGCGTCGGCTGCTGGGGCCTGTGGTCACGCAGGTTGCTTGCGAGGTACGTCGACTCGAACCCGTCGTCGCTGAGCAGCGTCATCGCGGTCGCGTCCCCGACGTCCATCCCGGAGTCACGTGCCATCCGGCGCGCGGTCGACACCTTCCAGATCGTGAAGGCCAGGGCGCCGAGCAGTGCGAGGACGAAGAACATCACGACACCGGATCCGAAGGACGTCGGGTCGCCGGCATGGCACGCTCGCCACGTGCCGTCGGTATACCGCCCGGCAGCATGGCTACTCCTGACGGTCACCTCCTGCGGGTGAATCGGACGTCGCCGTTGGGGAGCCGGTCGGCTTCGTAGGTGGGGTCGTGGGCGCGGTGGTGGTGGTGGGAGCACAGCAGGATGGCGTTGGTCAGGTCGGACCTGCCGTCGTGGGACCAGGGGATCCAGTGGTGGGCTTCGGTCCAGGTGCCGGGGATGTCGCAGCCTTCGGCTCGGCACTCGCGGTCGCGGACCAGGAGTGCTTTGCGTTGGGCCGGGCTGAAGAGCCTGGTGGATGCGGCCGAGGTCGAGGACCTGGGAGCCCGATCGTTCCGGGCCGAGGACGGCGGGGATCAGGTGGGCGTTGCACGCCAGCCGGCGGGCTTGGGCGGCGGTGATCTTCTCCTCCGCCCCGATCACGCCGGCGGTGGCGAGCTCTTCGGTGAGGGCGTGGTGGTCGATGGTGATGACCACGGTGGTGGCGTCCCCACCATGGATCGGGAGGCGTGCGGGGTCGGCGGCCTCGAGGAACCGGACGAACGCTTTCCCCAGCCTGCGCGGGTAGGGCCGCCGGTCGGGTCCGCTCCCCTGGCGGCGGGGGTTGGTGAACGCCTCCAGGTAGGTGACCAGCCGGGTGGCGGCCAGGTCGGGCAGGAGCCCGGTGATCCGGGTGGTGCCGTCCCCGACCCGGTGGAAGGAGAGTCTGGTGGCGCGGTGGGCCTGTTGCTCCAGCCGGGCCAACGCCCGGGCCTCGGCCGCGTCGGCGATCTGAGGGGCCACCACCTCGACGATCCGGCGACCGATCTGGGCCAGCTGCCGTGGCCCGAACTCCGCACAGTGGCCGACCAGGGCCTCCTCGGCCCGGGCCATCACCTCGGTGGGGATCTCCGCGGGCAGCTCGTCCAGGGTCTTCGCGACCACCCGGGCCTGGGCCAGGTTCGCCGACCCTTCCCGCAGCGCCGCCCCCAACGTCGCATATCGGCGGTCCAACGCCACCGCGAGCCGCAGGTCCGCCCGGGCATCCTCCCCGCGGCACCGGGTCGCCCACTGCATCCAGCCCGCGACGTCGCGGCCGGCGAAGCCCTCGGCCACGTCCGCAGCGTCGGCCTCGATCCGCAACCGCAGCTCCGCGACCTGCGACTCGATCCGGGACAGCTCGGCCAGCGCCGCCGCCTTCTCCGGCGTACCCATGAACGACGGGTTCACTCCCGCCACCGACGCCAGCACCTCGCCCAGCTGCGCGACCGCGACCAGCACCGGGTGGTCCGGTGTCCGGGGATCCAGGGCCGGTGGTGCGGCGGTAGCGAGCGTGCTCATGCCCCGATTTTATCGAACACCCGTTCGACCCACAACGCTCGGACAAGCCCTGTGGACGACAAATGGCCAGGCCATTCCCTCGCCGCCCGACCTACCCGAACTGCCCGATCGGGTTTGTCCGCCCCTGCCGATGAGCGTGCCTCGTTCCATGCGGTCGCCAGGGGGTACGGGCACCCGGGCTGCGCTGGGGCGCGAGCCAGTGGAAGAACAACCACTCCGACTGGGCCAGACCACCCTGCACTTGCGGCCCCGAGCCATGCGATGGTGCAAAGATCAGCCCCGCATCGAGGAGTCAACTCGTGAAGTTCTCAGTCCCTCGCAGTGCCCCCGCCATCGCCATCATCGCCGCCATCGCGCTCATGGCCGGGACCGGCGGTGCCGTCGCAGGCAGCCTGGTCACCAGTGCCAAGATCAAGGACGGCACCATCCAGAGCATCGACGTGAAGAACGGCACACTCCAGAGCCGGGACATCTCGAAGGCTGCCAGAACTGCCTTGGCCGGTGCGGGATCGGCGCGAGCGTACGCGGCGGTGAATGGCGATGCCACCCTCGACGCGGCCCGAAGCAAGAACATCGCGAGGGTGTCCGACTTCGGCACGGGACACTACTGTGTGTTCCTCGACCCCTCGATCGACGTCACGACAGTGGTCGCCGTCGTGTCCTTGCGCGGAGGCTCCGGATGGACGGACACGGCGATCTACACATGGGCTGGTGGTTGTCTTGAGGATGCCGAAGCAGGAGTCTCCGTCACCACCAGTAGCCTCGCCGGGGCTGAAAAGCCGGCGCCCTTCTACTTGATGGTGCCGTGACGCTGTAGGCGAAGACCATGGGGCCTGCCTGAGCTCCTCGCGCTCTGTCATGCCGCTGAGCGTGCAGGAGCCGCCCACCGAACGATGAGCGGCACCTGTCAGCGCGTGTCTACTGGCGGCGCTGCTGCTTCTTGGCCTCGGTGAGCTCCTCGAGGCGCTCGGCGTCGGCGCGAGCCTCGTCGGCGGCCTGCTGGGACTCGCGGGCGTCGTCGAGCTCGGACGCGGCCTCGTCGCGAGCGGCTTTCTTCTTCGCCTCGGCCGCGGCGGTCTGGGCCTTCGTGCGAGCGTCGGCCGCAGTCTTCTTCGCGGCGGCCTTCTTGGCGGCCGCGGCCTTCTTCCTCGCAGCAGCCTGCTCGGCCTGGTCCTTGGCCTCCTGCTGGGCGCGGGCCTCGGCGACGTCGGCCTCCTCGAGACCCTTCACGGCGTGGTCCTGCGCGGCCTCGCGCTTCTGCTCAGCCTCCTCGCGACCCTCGGTCGTGGTGTCACGCGCCTGCTGACGTCGTACGTCGGCCTCGTGCTCGAGCCGGGCGGCGGTCGCGAGCTTCTGCGTGCGGTCCAGGCGGTCCGTCCCCCGCTTGGCGATCTCTGGGTTGCGGAGGACGGTCCCGGCGAGCTTGTCGGCAGTGCCGAGGGCGCGCTCCACGCCGACCCGAGGCGCCGAGTCCTCGCGCAGCCGCTTGTTCAAGGTGTCCTCGACGAGGGCGAGGGGCAGGCGGCCGATCTCGTACGGAAGGGCGATGAGCTGCTTGATCATGGAGGTCCTCACTTCTCGGTCTGGGCGCGCAGCTCCGCTGCGCGTTGCTGGTCTGCGGCGGCCTCGCGCTCGAGCCGGGCGCTCTCGGCGGCAGCCTCACGCTCGGTGCGATCGGCGTCCTCCTCGAGCCGCTCGGCCTCGCGGAGCCGCGTCTCGGCGACGGCGTCCCCCTTGGCCTCGGCGGCGGGCTCGGCGGCCGCCTCCTGACGCTGCGCCACGCGATCAGCGTCCGCCTGCTCGCGGCTCTGCTCCTGCTCGGCGGCGGTCTTCTCCCGGTCGCCCTCGGCGCGGGCGGCGCGCTCTTGCTCGTTCGCCTCGCGGTTGACGTCGACGAGCTCGTCCGTGGCCCGCTCGCGCTTGGCGTCGGCCAGGGCCTCGTCGGCGACCGCCTGCCTGCGGTGCTTGGCCTCCTCCTGCTGGAGCTGTCCCTCCTCCACCAGGTCGTCCCGGCCGGTCACCGCGCCGGCCACCTCCTTGGCCTTGCCGGCCAGGTTGTCCATGAGACCCTCGCGCGCCTCTGCTGCTCTGTCGTCGGTCATGTCGGACCGGTGCCCGCTCACCGCGGCCCGCACACTGTGAGGTCGGCCTCACGGCAGCGGCGTCACTCCGCGAACAGGCAGAACGAGTTCCCGTCGACGTCGAGCATCGCCACACCGTGGCGGCACGCGACGCCGGAGAGCGTCATCGCCCCGAGCGCGATCAGGCGCTCGATCGCGGCGTCCACGTCGTCGGCGGCGAGGTCGAAGTGCAGCCAGTCCTTCCGGGGGCGCTCCATGAGCGGCGGACCGCCCCAGGCGATCTTGGTGCCGCCCTCGGGGTGCTGGATGCCGGTCTCCTCGCCCTCGTCGTGGACCAGCGGCCAGTCCAGGGCTGCGGACCAGAACCGGCCGACGTCGTACGAGCCGTCGCAGGCGAGGCTGCCCTCGAAGCCGCAGCCGGCGAGCCAGTGGGTGGTCGACTCGATGACGCAGAATTCATTGCCTTCGGGATCCGCGAGGACGACGTGCTCCTCCTCGGGCAGCTGGCCGACGTCGGTGGGCACAGCGCCGAGCGAGAGGGCGCGCTCGACGACCTGCTCCTGGTGCTCGCCGCGCTGACCGACGAGCTCGAGATGCATGAGGTTGCGGGCCGTCTTCGATCCGGTCGCCTGCGGGAACCGCAGGTCCAGCCACGGCTCCTGCACCGGAGCCAGGGTCGGGACCCCGTCGTCGTACGCCGAGCGCGTCGCGGCCGAGGAAGGCTCCCCAGAAGTCGGCGAGCCGCTCGGGGTCGTGCGCGTCGATCGACAGCGCAGCCAGCCGGACGGTCACGAGACCGAGACGCTCGCCTCGGAGCCCTCGACCGGCTCCATGCCCTCGGCGATGCGCATGGCCTCCTCGATCAGGGTCTCGACGATCTGCGACTCGGGCACGGTCTTGATCACCTCGCCCTTGACGAAGATCTGACCCTTGCCGTTGCCGGAGGCGACACCGAGGTCGGCCTCGCGCGCCTCACCGGGGCCGTTGACGACACAACCCATGACGGCGACTCGCAGCGGCACCTCGAGCCCGTCGAGGCCGGCGGTGACCTCCTCGGCCAGCTTGTAGACGTCGACCTGCGCGCGGCCACAGCTCGGGCAGGAGACGATCTCGAGCCGCCGCGGCTTGAGGTTGAGCGACTCCAGGATCTGCAGGCCGACCTTCACCTCATCGACCGGGGGCGCGGAGAGGGAGACCCGGATGGTGTCGCCGATGCCCTGGCTGAGCAGGTGACCGAAGGCGACCGAGGACTTGATGGTGCCCTGGAACGCCGGCCCGGCCTCGGTGACGCCGAGGTGCAGCGGCCAGTCGCCGGCCTCGGCGAGCAGCTCGTACGCCCGGACCATCACCACCGGGTCGTTGTGCTTGACCGAGATCTTGAAGTCGTGGAAGTCGTGCTCCTCGAAGAGGCCGGCCTCCCAGACGGCGGACTCGACGAGCGCCTCGGGCGTGGCCTTGCCGTACTTCTCCATGATCCGCTTGTCGAGGGAGCCGGCGTTGACGCCGATCCGGATCGAGGTGCCGCGGTCCTTGGCGGCGGCCGCGATCTCCTTGACCTGGTCGTCGAACTTGCGGATGTTGCCGGGGTTGACGCGTACGGCGGCGCAGCCGGCGTCGATCGCGGCGAAGACGTACTTCGGCTGGAAGTGGATGTCGGCGATGACCGGGATCTGGCTGTGGGCGGCGATCTCCGGCAGCGCGTCCGCGTCGTCCTGGCTCGGGCACGCGACCCGCACGATGTCGCACCCGGTCGCGGTCAGCTCGGCGATCTGCTGCAGCGTCGCGTTGACGTCCGAGGTGAGGGTCGTGGTCATCGACTGGACCGAGATCGGGTAGTCGCTGCCGACGCCGACGGACCCCACCTTGATCTGGCGCGTCCTGCGTCGGGGAGCCAGCACGGGGGGCGGCGCCTCAGGCATGCCCAGGTTGATCGCGGTCATGCCGCCAGTCTACGGAGGCGGCCCCTGTGCCTCAGGTCAGGACTCGACGTGCAGCGGGACCACGAGGTCGCCGACGATCAGCACGACGCCGAGGACGAGCAGCACCGAGGCCATGACGTAGGCGATCGGGAGCAGCTTCGCGACGTCGGCGTACCCCGGGTCGGGACGGCGACGCAGGCGGGCGACCGCCCGGCGGGCCGCCTCGTACAGGGCGCCGGCGATGTGGCCGCCGTCGAGCGGCAGCAAGGGGATGAAGTTGAACATCCCGATGAAGAAGTTGAAGGCCGCCACGAGCAGCAGCAGCGAGAGGAGCTTGTCCTTCACCGGGAAGTCCTGGGCGGAGGCGGTCTCGCCGGCGATCCGGCCGCCGCCCACGATGCTGACCGGGCTGTCCTGGGCGCGCGGCTGCAGGCCGACGATCGCCTTGGCGACGCCCCAGACCTTGGACGGGAGCGTGCCGATCGCCTTGACCGTCTCGACGGTCATGTTCCCCATCTGGCCGATCGTGTAGAGCGGGCCGCCGGTCGTCGCGGACTGCGTCGGCACGACGCCGAGGAAGCCGACCTGGTGCAGCGTCTCGTCGGTGGTGCTGGTCGGCCGGAGCTGGACCGTGGTGTTCGCGTGCACCGTCAGCGGCCGCCCGTCGCGCTCGACGACGATCGTCGCCTCACCGTTCGCGTTGCCGCGGATCAGGCGCTGCATCTGGGTCCAGTCGGTGATCGTGGTGCCGTTGAAGGAGACGAAGCGGTCACCCGGCCGCAGACCGGCGGCGTACGCCGGAGTGGGGTTGTCCCGGGTCTGCTGCTTGCTGCAGGTCTGGTCCTTCGCGGTCGCCGGCAGCAGGCAGGTGGCGACCTGGCTGATCGTCGGGCTGACCTTCACGTCGGCTGCGTTGCCGTGCAGGGCGAAGATCGGCGCGAAGATGAAGAAGGCGATGAGGATGTTCACCGTCGGCCCGCCGGACATGACGATGACCTTCTTCCACCAGGTCATCTTGTAGAAGAGCCGGTCGGAGTCCTCGGGCTTCACGTGCTCCCACTCGGCGGCGCGCGCGTCGGAGATCAGCTGCGTGAACATCCCGGTGTTGGACTTGCGGACCTTCATCACCCGGTTGCCGTCGGAGTCGTACTCGACCTCGTGGGCCCCGCCCTCAGCAGAGTGCTCCGCCCCGGGCGGCAGCATCCCGACGATCTTCACGTAGCCGCCGAGCGGGATCGCTTTCACGCCGTACTCGGTCTCGCCGATCTGCTTGCTCCACACGGTCGGGCCGAAGCCGATGAACCACTGCGTGACCTTCCCGCCGAACTTCTTGGCGGGGATCATGTGGCCGAACTCGTGCAGCCCGATCGAGGCCAGGATCGCGACCACGAAGAACAGCACCCCGAGGGTGTAGTAGACGGCGGTCATCGTTCGGTCCTTGCTGCGCTGATTCTCGTGGAGGCGGCCTCCCGGGCCCACGCGTCGGCGGCCAGCACGTCCTCGACGGTGAGGTCTCCCGACGAGCGTACGTCGTGGTCCGCGAGGACCGCGGCCACCACGTCGACGATCTCGACGAAGGACAGCCGGCCGTCGTGGAAGGCGTCGACGCAGATCTCGTTCGCGGCGTTGTAGACCGCGGGCGCGGTGCCGCCCGACTCCCCCGCCTGCCGGGCCAGCGCGACCGCCGGGAACGCGACGTCGTCGAGCGGCTCGAACCGCCAGTCGGCCGCCTTCGTCCAGTCGATCGGCGTCTCCGCGTCGGCGACGCGGTCGGGCCAGCCGAGGCCGAGCGAGATCGGGACCAGCATCGTCGGCAGGCCCAGCTGCGCGACGACCGCGCCGTCGACGAACTCCACCATCGAGTGGATGAACTGCTGCGGGTGCACCACGACGTCGATCGCGTCGAAGGGGACGTCGAAGAGCAGGTGCGCCTCGATCACCTCGAGCCCCTTGTTGACCAGGGTCGCGGAGTTGGTGGTGATCACCCGGCCCATGGCGAAGTTCGGGTGGGCCAGGGCCTCTTCTGGCGTGACGTCGCCCAGCTCATCCCGGCTGCGTCCGCTGAACGGCCCGCCGCTCGCGGTCAGCACCAGGCGTCGTACCTCATCCGAGGAGCCGGCCCGCAGGCTCTGCGCGATCGCGGAGTGCTCGGAGTCGACCGGGACGATCTGGCCCGGCGCGGCGGCCCGCTTCACCAGCGGGCCGCCGATGATCAGGCTCTCCTTGTTCGCCAGCGCGAGCGTCGTCCCGGCCTCGAGCGCGGCCAGGGTGGGCCGCAGCCCGACGGCTCCCGTGATGCCGTTGAGGACGACGTCCGCGCTCATCCCGGCCGCTTCGACACTGGCGTCCTCCCCCAGGCCCGAGTACGCCGGAGCGAGCTCGGCGACCTGCGCCTCGAACAGCTCCTGGTTGGCCCCGCCCGCGGTCAGTCCCACGACTCGGAACCGGTCAGGGTTCGCGCGCACGAGGTCGAGCGCCTGCGTGCCGATCGACCCGGTCGAGCCGAGGATCACCACGTCGCGAGCAGTCACGCACCGATCCTCCCAGCCCGACCGGCTCTCCGGGCGACCGAACCCCGGCTGCCCTCGGGTTGACTGATTCCGTCGCCAGACCGCATGTTTGCGACTGGATCCGTAGCGTTCTGCCCCCTATTCTCTCGGCATGACCATCACCGGAGGCCCCGAGCTCCCCCAGCGCCGGCACCTCGTCACCGAGATCCCCGGCCCCCGCTCCCAGGAGCGGCTCGCCCGCAAGCGCGAGCTCGTCGCCGACGGCGTCGGCACGGCCCTGCCGGTCTTCGTGACGGCTGCCGGCGGCGGCGTGATCCAGGACGTGGACGGCAACTCACTGATCGACCTCGGCTCCGGCATCGCGGTGACGACCGTCGGCAACTCCGCCCCCGGGGTCGTCTCGCGCGTGCAGGAGCAGCTGGAGGCGTTCACGCACACCTGCTTCATGGTCACGCCGTACGACGGTTACCTCGACGTGGCCGCCCAGCTGGCCGAGCTGACGCCGGGTGACCACGCGAAGAAGTCGGCCCTGTTCAACTCCGGCGCCGAGGCGGTCGAGAACGCCGTGAAGATCGCCCGCGTGGCGACCGGCAAGGACGCGGTCGCGGTCTTCGACCACGCCTACCACGGCCGCACCAACCTCACGATGGCGATGACGGCGAAGAACATGCCGTACAAGAACGGCTTCGGACCGTTCGCGGGCGAGGTCTACCGCGCGCCGATGTCCTACCCGTTCCGGGACGCCGAGCTCTCGGGCGGTGGGCTCAAGGGCGAGGACGCCGCCGCCCGTGCGATCGACGCGCTGGACAAGCAGGTCGGCGCCGGCAACCTCGCGTGCGTCGTGATCGAGCCGATCCTCGGCGAGGGCGGCTTCGTCGTCCCGGCCGAGGGCTTCCTTCCCGCGATCGCCCAGTGGTGCCGGGACAACGACGTGCTGTTCGTCGCCGACGAGATCCAGTCCGGCTTCTGCCGCACCGGCGACTGGTTCGCCTGTGACCACGAGGGCGTCGTCCCCGACCTCATCACGACCGCGAAGGGCATCGCCGGCGGCCTTCCGCTGGCCGCCGTCACCGGACGGGCCGAGGTGATGGACTCGGTGCACGCCGGCGGGCTCGGCGGCACGTACGGCGGCAACCCGCTCGCCTGCGCCGCCGCGCTCGGCGCGCTCGAGGAGATGCGCAGCCACGACCTCGCGGCCCGAGCGCGGTCGATCGAGTCGCTGATCCGCCGGCGTCTGGAGACCCTGCAGGCCGACCACCCGGTCGTCGGAGACGTCCGCGGCCGGGGCGCGATGATGGCGATCGAGCTGACCCAGCCCGGCACGATCACCCCCGACGCGCCCCGGACCGCGGCGGTCAGCGCCTTCTGCCACGCCCACGGGGTGGTCACGCTGACCTGCGGCACCTGGGGCAACGTGTTCCGCTTCCTGCCGCCGCTCTCGATCGGCGACGAGCTGCTCGAGGAGGCCTTCGACGTCGTCGCGGAGGCCTTCGCCGCCACCGCCTGACCGAGCCGGAGGGACCACGGTCCGCCGCACTCTTGTGCAAGCGTGTAATCATGTAACCATGACGAACGAAACTAACGCCCAGACAGAGTCACAGCGCGTCCGCGGCTGGTTCTCCGGCCGCCTCCCCACCGAGTGGCAGGCCTCCCTTGCCGAGGTCAGCGTCGACCGCGACGAGATCGTCGTGACGCTGTCGATCCCCGACCCCGACACCAGCGACGACGCGAGCGACGCCGAGCGCGCCGAGGCGCGCGCCGGCCGGGTCAGCGCCTTCCGCGAGGACACCCGGGAGCAGCGGATGGCCATCGCCCGCGAGGCGCAGCACCGGTTCGAGCGCACCGTGTCCTGGGCGCTCGAGATCGGTGACGACCGGGTGCTCTTCACCCACCTGGCCGTGCCCACCATGACCCGCCTGCGCCAGCCGCAGCGCCAGGTCCTCGACACCTTGGTCGAGGCCGGGGTCGCCCGCTCCCGCGCCGACGCGCTCGCCTGGTGCGTGCGGCTCGTGGGGCAGCACGAGGAGGACTGGCTGGGCGAGCTGCGCGAGGCCATGACCCGCGTCGCCGACGTACGCGACCGGGGTCCCGCCGCCTGAGCGGCTAGGGCGCGGCCGCGGCCGTCGACGTGTCGCCGGAGAGCCGCTGGGCGAGGTAGATCGGCACCGCCGAGACCACGACCAGCAGCGCGGCGACCACGTTGACGATCGGCGCCTGGTTGGGTCGGAAGAGGTTCTGGAAGATCCAGATCGGCAGCGTCTGCTCCTGCGCGCCGGCGGTGAACGTCGTCACGACGATCTCGTCGAAGGACAGGCCCAGGGACAGCAGGCCGCCGGCGAGCAGCGCCGAGCGCAGCTGGGGGAAGGTGACGAGCCGGAACGTCGTCCACGGGCCGGCGCCCAGGTCCATCGACGCCTGCTCGAGGTTCGTGCCGAGCCTCTGGACCCGGGCCTGGACGTTGTTGAACACGGTGACGATGCAGAACGTCGCGTGCGCCACCACGATCGTGAAGAAGCCCAGCCGCAGCCCCAGGATCTGGGTGAAGGCGTTGTTGAGCGCGATGCCCGTGACGATGCCGGGCAGCGCGATCGGCAGGATGATCAGCAACGAGACGGTGTTGCGGCCGAAGAAGCGGGTCCGCCGCAGAGCCAGGGCCGCACAGGTCCCGAGCACCAGGGCGATCAGGGTCGCGACGGCCGCCACCTCGAGCGAGACCAGCAGCGCCGCGCGCGCGCCGTCGCTGTGCGCGGCCGCCTGCCACCACTTCAGGGTCAGCCCGCTCGGCGGCCAGGAGAACGACCGGTCGGTGTTGAAGGAGTTGAGCACCACCAGCAGCAGGGGCAGGTAGATCACGACGAGGGCGACGATCGTCAGCGCCAACGTCGTACGGCGGAGTCCGGGCGAGATCCTCACAGCTGCTCCAGCGCTCCCGTCCGCCGGGCCGCGGCCAGGTACGCCAGCATCACGACCACCGGGACCGTCGCGACCGCGGCGGCGAACGGCAGGTTGTTGGCCGCGCCGACGTTGTCGTAGACGACGTTGCCGAGCAGCTGGGTGGTGCCGCCGACGATCCGGACCGCGATGTAGTCCCCGAGGGTGAGCGAGAACGTGAAGATCGACCCGGCCACCATGGCCGGGAAGGCCAGCGGCAGCACGACCCGGCGCAGCGTCGTCCCCCAGGACGCCCCGAGGTCGCCCGAGGCCTCGAGCAGCCCGTCGGGCACCCGCTCGAGCCCGGCGTAGATCGGCAGGACCATGTACGGCAGCCACAGGTAGGCCAGGGTCACTGCGGTGGCGAACAGCCCGTAACCCGGCGTGTGGACGCCGAACGGGGAGCCGATCGAGTCGATGATCCCGCCGGTGCTGAACATCCCGCGCCAGGCGTAGACCTTCACCAGGTACGACGCCCACAGCGGCATCAGCACCGCGATCACCAGCAGGCGCCGAGCCCGAGGCGAGGCGATCTTGGCCATGTAGAACGCGATCGGGAATGCGATCGCGGTGTCGATGAGGGTCACCAGGACCGCCAGCCCGATCGTCCGGAAGGCGATCGTGCGGTAGACCGGGATGGTCACGAGGTCGTGGAAGTTGTCGGTGGTGAAGACCCGCTCCACGGCCCCGGTGAAGTCGTTCTGCGACCAGAACGACGCGACGAACAGCGCCCCGAGGGCGGCCAGGTAGGCGATGCCCAGCCAGGCCATGGGCGGCAGCAGCAGGAGAGCGGTTGCTCCCCCGCTGGGCTGCCCCGGCTGACTGCCCGGGGCGCTGCTCGCGCGTGACTTGCTCATCTGGTGGAGATCAGCCCTTCACCTCGGTCCACGCCTGGGTCCAGTCGCCGTAGTCGGTGCACTGCACGTCCTTGCGGCCGTCCAGGCACTGGCTGATCGGGGTGGTCCAGTAGTGGATCTCCTCGGCGTACGCCGCGTCCTCGGCGTGGTAGTCGTCGCAGAAGCCCTTGGCCGCCAGCGCGCAGGCCTTGGTGTTGGCCGGAGCCTCACCGAAGTACTGCGCGACCGCCGCCTGCGCGTCCGGCGAGGCGATGTAGTCCATCCAGGCGTAGGCGCAGTTGGGGTTGGCCGCCTTGGCGCTCAGCATCCAGGTGTCGGACCAGCCGGTCGCACCCTCGTCCGGCAGGACCGCCTCGACGGGGACGTTCTCGCCCTCCGCGACCTGCCTGATGACCTCCCAGGTGGTGCCGATGACGGAGTCGCCCTTCTTGAAGGCCGCGACCTCCTTGAGGTAGTCCGACCAGTACTCCGAGACGTTCTCCTTCTGCTGCTTGAGGAGCTCGACCGCGGCGTCCAGCTGGTCCTGGTCGAGGGCGTAGGGGTCCTTGATGCCCAGGTCGGGCTGGGTCTTCATCAGGTAGAGCGCCGCGTCGGCGATGTAGATCGGCGAGTCGTACGCGGTGACCTTGCCGGCGTACTGGCTCGACTGGTCGAAGACCGCACCCCAGCTGGTGGGGGCGGGGTCGACCATGTCGGTGCGGTACATGAGGAGGTTGGCGCCCCAGCCGTGGGGCATGCCGTACATCTGGTTGTCCACGCTGTTCCAGGGGCGGTCCTTGAGGAACGACGAGATGTCGGCGTAGTTCTTCAGCAGGTCGGTGTTGACCGGGGCGGCCTGGCCGCCGGCGATCAGCCGCAGCGACGCGTCACCGGAGGCCGAGACCACGTCGTACTCCCCGGTCTTCATGAGGTTGACGGCCTCGTCGGAGGTGCCGAAGTACTTCACGTTCGCCTGGCAGCCGGACTCCTTCTCGAAGGGAGTCACCCAGTCGGTGTCGGGGTCGGACGAGCCGTCCTCGGCGTACCCGGGCCAGGCCAGGATGTTGACCTGCCCCTCCATGTCGCCGATCGAGGGGGCCATCTTGATGTCCGGCGGCTTGAAGTCGCCGGAGCCGGGCGTGCCCGATCCCGAGTCGGAGCTCCCGCAGCCGGCCAAGGCGAAGGCCAAGGCCATCAGGGGTGCCACGACAAGCACGCCGAGCCGTGCGGGCTTGTGTGTGGGTGTCATTCAGTCCTCCTCGGAGGGGTTGGGTGGGGTGGGGAGCGGGATGAGCGCGTCGCGCCGGAGCAGCACCGTGACCTGTTGGTCACGACGTTCCAGCGCGCTGTCGATGGAGCGGTCCTCGTTGGGATGGCTCACCGTCAGTCGGGGTCCGGCGTCGAGCTCGACCATCGTGTGGGTGCTCGGGCCGAGGTAGACGACCTCCGCCACCCGGCCCGGGGCGGCGATCTCGCCGTCGCCGGCGGTCTGCCCGGCGCCGGCGAGCCGCAGCTTCTCCGGCCGGACCGCGAAGTCCCCGTCGAGGCCGAGCGCCTGGGACGACTGGGGGTCGAGCCGGTTCGAGGTGCCGACGAAGCCGGCGACGAAGCTGCTCGCGGGGTGCTCGTACAGCTCGACCGGCGTGGCGATCTGCTCGACCCGGCCGTGGTTGAACACGGCGATGCGGTCGCTCATCGTCAGCGCCTCCTCCTGGTCGTGGGTGACGAAGACGAAGGTGATGCCGACCTCGCGCTGGATCTGCTTGAGCTCGAGCTGCATCTCCCGCCGGAGCTTGAGGTCGAGGGCGCCGAGGGGCTCGTCGAGCAGCAGCACCTTGGGGCGGTTGACCAGCGCGCGGGCGAGGGCGACGCGCTGCCGCTGCCCACCGGAGAGCTGGTCGGGCCGCCGCTTCTCGTACCCCTCGAGCTGCACGGCCGCCAGCGCCTCGAGCGCCCGCGCGCGTCGGTCCTCCTTGCCGACCTTCTTGACCCGGAGGCCGTACTCGACGTTCTTGAGCACGTCGAGGTGCGGGAAGATGGCGTAGTCCTGGAAGACGGTGTTGACGTCGCGGGCGTACGGCGGCAGCGCGGTCACGTCCTGGTCGCCGAGGAGCACCCGGCCGGCGGTCGGGCGCTCGAAGCCGGCGATCAGCCGCAGCACCGTGGTCTTGCCCGAGCCCGAGGGTCCGAGCATGGAGAAGAACTCCCCCTCCTCCAGCTCCAGGTCGAGGTCGTCGACCGCGACGACGTCCCCGTAGCGCTTGCTGAGGCCGTGCAGCGAGACCGCCGTCACCTCAGACCTCCAGCTCCTGCTGGCCCCACGGCGAGCCGTACTCGGTCAGCAGGTCGAGGAACGGCACGGCGTCGAAGGCCTCGGGGCCGAGGATGCCGGCCCCGCTCCAGTCGCCGCGCGCGATCAGCTCCAGCGCCACGACCGGGTTGATCGCGGTCTGCCAGACCACGCACTGGTGGCCGTAGTCCGCCATGACCGTCTCGTTGTCGACGACGTGGTACAGGTACGTGGACCGCGGTTGCCCGTCCTTGCCGGTGCCGGTCACCCAGAGGCCCGCGCAGGTCTTGCCCTTCATCCGCGGACCTACCGTGGCCGGGTCGGGCAGCACCGCCGCGACCACGTCCCGAGGGCTGACCTCGCAGTGCCCTCCAGAAGCGGCCTTCACCTTCACCTTGTCCGTGGAGTCGAGGCCGAGGGTGTGGAGCACCTTGAGGATGTTGATGAACTCGTCGCCCAGGCCGTACTTGAAGGTGGCGCGCCGGCAGTCCACCCACCGCGGCATCAACAGCACCTCCTCGTGCTCGACGTTCACGCACTCGACCGGCCCGATGCCCTCGGGGAAGTCGAAGACCTCGGGCTCGCTGAACGGCGGCGTCGTGAACCAGCCGCCGTCGGCCTCGGCCCTCGCCTTCTCGTAGATCACCGGCGGGTTGAGGCACTCCTCGATCGTGGTCCACATCGAGAAGGACGGGGCGAAGATCTCGTTGCCGTCGTCGTCGGTGACCACGAGGTTGGCACCGTCCCGGGTGCCGAGCTCGTCGATCTCGCTGAACAGGTGGTCGGCGGCGTACCGCGCGAACACGTCGCTCAGCCCCGGCTCGACGCCCATGCCGACCAGCGCGAGCCGTCCGGCGCTCTCCCACTCGCCCGCCTTCGCGAACTGCTCGTCGCCGAGCTTGACCCCGCACTTGGCGTACGGCGTGTCCGGGTGCGGCTTCGACAGCGACATCGCCATGTCGACGTAGTCGGCCCCGGCGGCGAACGCGCCGTCGAAGATCGACATGTTGAAGACCGGGTCGACAGCGTTCATCACGTGGGTGATGCCGTGCTCGCGGCACAGCGCCTCCACCGACTCCTGCGAAGAAGCGTCGATCTGGGCGGCGACGAACCGGTCGTCGGTCGCGGCCGACCTCTCGGCCTTCGCGGCGTCGTAGTCGGCGATGACGATCGTCTCGAAGAAGTCGCGCCGCGCGGCGATCGCGGTGAAGGCGCCGCCGACGCCTCCGGCGCCGACCAGGAGGATCCGCATCCGGTCACTCCGCCTTTCAGTCCTGGCCGATGTAGGACATCACGTGCTTGATGCGCGTGTAGTCCTCGAGGCCGTACATGGACAGGTCCTTGCCGTAGCCGGAGTGCTTGAAGCCGCCGTGCGGCATCTCGGAGACGAACGGGATGTGGGTGTTGATCCAGACGACCCCGAAGTCCAGGCCCTTCGAGACGCGCATCGCGCGGCCGTGGTCCTTGGTCCAGACGCTCGAGGACAGGCCGTACTCCACGCCGTTGGCCCAGCGCAGTGCCTCGGCCTCGTCGGAGAACTTCTGCACGGTCATGACCGGCCCGAAGATCTCGTTCTGGATCTGCTCGTCGTCCTGCTGGAGGCCGGAGACGACCGTCGGCTCGTAGAAGTAGCCGCGGTCGCCCTTGCGGGCGCCGCCGGTGTTCAGTGAGGCGTGGTCGGGCAGCCGGTCCACCATCCCGGAGACCCGGTCGAACTGGTTCTGGTTGTTGAGCGGTCCGTAGTAGGTGTCCTCGTCGTCGGGCATGCCGGTCGGCATCCCCTTGGCCGCCTCGGTGAGGGCGGCGACGAAGTCGTCGTGGATGCCCGGCCCGGCGAGCACCCGCGTCGCGGCGGTGCAGTCCTGCCCGGCGTTGAAGAGGCCGGCGCCGGCGATGCCCTCGGCGGCCTTCTCGATGTCGGCGTCGTCGAAGACGATGACCGGGGCCTTGCCGCCGAGCTCGAGGTGGACTCGCTTGAGGTCCGCGGACGCTGACTCCGCGACCTCCATGCCGGCCCGGACCGAGCCGGTGATGGCGACCATCTGCGGCGTCTTGTGGGCGACCAGGGCCCGGCCGGTGTCGCGGTCGCCGCAGACGACGTTGAGCACGCCCGGCGGCAGGAACTCCTGGCACAGCTCGGCGAGCAGCGTGGAGCTGGCCGGCGTGGTGTCGCTCGGCTTGAGCACGATCGTGTTGCCGGCGGCCAGCGCCGGCGCGATCTTCCAGATCATCATGAGCAGGGGGTAGTTCCACGGCGTGACCTGGCCGACGACACCGACGGGCTCCCGTCGGATCCACGAGGTGTGGTCGGCCATGTACTCCCCGGCGGAGCGGCCCTCCAACACGCGAGCGGCGCCGGCGAAGAAGCGGAAGTGGTCGGAGGCGTAGGGCATCTCCTCGGACAGCGTGAGGCCCAGCGGCTTGCCGGTGTCGCGGCTCTCCACCGTGTTGAGCTCGTCGACCCGCGACTCGATCGCGTCAGCGATCTTCAGGAGCGCGGTCGCGCGGTCCTGCGGGGTCGAGCCACCCCAGGACTCGAACGCGTCGGCGGCGGCGGCGTACGCCCGGTCGACGTCCTCGGCCCCCGACTTCGGGGCCTGGGCGTAGACCTCGCCGGTGGTGGGGTCGAGGACGTCGTAGGTCTCCCCCGAGACGCTGTCGACGAGCTCGCCGTTGACGACATTGCGGAACGTGGTGTCTGCCATGAGCCGACCCTAACGAATGGCACGACTGATTCGATAGGCGTTTCGCCTCGAAACTGCGGAATCCGTCGTGTCGTGGCAATGCTGCCGCGTTCACCACGCGTCGGACATGATGACGCAGTGAAACGCAGCACCCTGCTCGGCCTGCTGGCCGTCCCCGTCGTCATCGCCGGGCTGTACTGGCTGATGCTGCACGGCTTCCTCGAGCTGACGGCGATCCTGCTCGTCGTCGCCGTGCTGGCGCTGGTCGGTGGGGCCGCCTGGGAGCTCCGGCACGGGCAGCGGCGGTGGGCCTCGGTGCTGCTGGTCGGCGCGCTGGTCGTGGCCGGCACGGTCGGCTACTACGGGTGGAACCTGAACCACAAGCTCGACAACATCCAGCGGGCGGACAGCGGCTCACTGGGTGTGGGTGAGCGTCCGGCCAAGCCCGAGAAGCCGACCACGGCCCTCAACATCCTGCTCATGGGCGCCGACGACCCGCACCAGCTGGTCGACAAGCCGACGATCGCCGAGCTCTCGGCCGAGGGGAAGTGGGACGTCGGGGCGTACCGCAGCGACTCGATGATGCTGGTCCACGTCCCCGCGGACCGGTCGGCGGCGTACATCGTGAGCGTCCCGCGCGACTCCTACCTGCCGATCTACGACGCCGAGGGCGGCAAGCACCCCGCCAACAAGGTCAACGACGCCTTCTCGGCCTACGGGCCGTACGGCACGTGGCGCACGATCGAGAACTTCTCCGGCCTGCGTCTGGACCACATGGCGATCATCGACTTCCAGGGCTTCCGCGACCTGACCACCGCGGTCGGCGGGGTGGACGTCTACATCCCGCAGACCGTGTACGACTCCAAGCAGCACCAGCAGTGGGACCAAGGTGAGGTCCACCTCGAGGGCAACCTGGCTCTCAAGTACGTCCGGATGCGCTACGGGCTCATCAACGGCGACTTCGACCGCGTCGACCGGCAGCAGAACTTCCTCCGGGCGCTCATGGAGAAGGTGCTGGACAACGGCACCATCGGCAACCCGGTGAAGTTCACCCACACCCTGGACGCGATCACCACGCACCTCACCGTCGACTCCGACTGGACCAACGGGGGCATCCGCAGCCTCGCCCTGTCCTTGCGCGGGCTCGACTCGAAGACCGTGAAGTTCGTGACGCTGCCGTTCGAGAAGTACGGCACCATCGACGGCATCGGCTCGGTCAACATCGTCGACAAGCCCGCGAGCAAGGAGCTCTGGCAGGCCGTTGCCGACGACCAGCTCGCCGAGTGGCTCAAGGCGAACCCCGACGCCGTCCTGCCGCCGCCGAAGAAGGTCAGCTAGACCTCCGCGCCCCCGATCCAGGTCCGGACGACGCGCGTCGCGCCGATCTCCTCGGCAGGTCCGGCGAACGGGTCGCGGTCGAGCAGCACGACGTCCGCGACCGCGCCCTCGGTGAGGGTGCCGGCATCGTCGCGGTGGTTGATCCACGCGCTCCCGGAGGTGTAGGCCGCGAAGGCGGTCTCCAGGTCGAGCGCCTGTGCGGGCAGGAACGGCTCGCCCCTCTCACCGGACTCGCCGCACGCGCTCCGGTTGACCGCGACGTGGATCGCCTGGAGCGGGTCCGGGCTGGAGACCGGCCAGTCGCTGCCGGCGACCAGCCGCGCGCCCGCCCGGTGGAGGTCGCCGAACGGGTACTGCCACGCGGACCGCTCCGGGCCCAGGAACGGAAGCGTCAGCTCGACCATCTGCTCGTCGGCGCAGGCCCACAGGGCTTGCAGGTTCGCGGCCACGCCCAGCTCGGCGAACCGACGTACGTCGTCGGGGTGGATGACCTGGACGTGCGCGACATGGTGCCGGCCGGGCTCCGCGCCCTCGAGCGCGTCGAGTGCTTCGCGGACGCCGCGGTCGCCGATCGCATGGATGTGGACCTGGAAGTCCTCCCGCGCCAGCGCGTGCACGGCCTCGCGGAGATCGGCTGCCGGGAGGAAGGAGTGGCCGCGGTTGTCGGTCGCGTGGCCGCAGTGGTCGAGGTAGGGGTGCAGCATCGCGGCGGTGAAGTTCTCCGCGACGCCGTCCTGCATGATCTTGATGCTGGTGGCGCGGAACCGGCCACCGCTCAGCGCCTCGCGGCGCGCCAGGAGGTCGGGGAGCTGGGAGAGCCCCCGATTCCTGTCCCACCAGAGGGCGCCGACGACGTCGGCGGTGAGAGTGCCGTCCTCCACAGCTCGGCGGTACGACGGCCCGGGGTCGTTCATGCCGGCGTACTCGCCGATGATCGCGTCCTGCCAGCCGGTGACCCCGAGGGAGTGCAGGTAGGACTGCCCGGCCAGCAGGGCTTCGTAGAGCTCTTCCTCGGTGGTGTCGGGCACGAGCGACCCGACCAGCGCCATCGCGCCCTCGTGGAGGGTGCCGGTCGGGCGGCTCTCGGCATCGCGCTCGATCCGGCCGTCGGACGGGTCGGGCGTGTGCGCGTCGAGACCAGCGAGCCGGAGGGCCGCGGTGTTGACCCAGGCCCCGTGGTGGTCGCGGTTGGGCAGGAACGCGGGACGGTCACCGGTGACGCGGTCCAGCGCCTCGGCCGTCGGCGTGCCGCCCGGGAACGAGGCCATCGACCAGCCGCCGCCCAGCAGCCACTCGCCGGGCGGCACGCCCTCGCCGTACGCCGCGACGGTGGCCAGGCACGCCTCGGCGGTCTCGCTCCCCGAGAGGTCGCAGCGCAGGCGCTCGAGCCCGCCCTGGACGGCGTGGACGTGCGCGTCGACGAACCCCGGGGCGACCAGGCCGCCGGCGCAGTCGACCTCCGGCGCGCCGGGGTCCCGCTCCCGCAGCGCGGACCGGTCCCCGACCGCACGGACGCGACCGCCGTCGAGCAGGACGCTCGCGGCGCCCCGGTAGGTGCGGCCGTCGAACACCGCACCGCCGGTCAGCAGGAGACCCATGAGGTGTTCCTATCACCCCTTCCCCGGCTTCCCGCCACTGATTTCGCAACAGAACGCGCTTTTCACAACGGAATCACTTGCTTCGTCCCGATTCCGTAGGCATCATGAGGCGCATGCGGGATGACTACGACCAGCTTCAGCAATCGGCGAAGGACCACCTCTGGATGCACTTCGCCCGGCACTCGGGGTTCTCTGGGCCATCAGGGGCGGACATCCCGGTGATGGTGAAGGGCGAGGGTGCCTACCTCTACGACGCGAAGGGCAAGCGCTACCTCGACGGTCTCGCCGGCCTGTTCGTCTCCCAGCTCGGGCACGGTCGCACCGACCTGGCCGAGGCGGCGGCCAAGCAGGCCTCCGAGCTGGCGTTCATGCCCCTGTGGTCCTACGCCCACCCCACCGCGATCGAGCTCGCGGACAAGGTGGCGTCGTACGCCCCCGGCGACCTCAACCGCGTCTTCTTCACCAGCGGTGGCGGCGAGGCGGTCGAGACCGCGTGGAAGCTGGCCAAGAACTACTTCAAGCTCACCGGCAAGCCGATGAAGCACAAGGTGGTCAGCCGCGCGATCGCCTACCACGGCACGACCCAGGGCGCGCTCTCGATCACCGGCCTGCCGCTGCTCAAGCAGCAGTTCGAGCCGCTGGTCCCCTCGACCTTCCGCGCACCGAACACCAACCAGTACCGCGCGCCGATCCACGAGGACGACCCGGAGGCCTTCGGCCGCTGGGCCGCTGACCAGATCGCTGTGGCGATCGAGAACGAGGGCCCCGACACCGTCGCCGCGGTCTTCCTCGAGCCGGTGCAGAACGCCGGCGGCTGCTTCCCGCCGCCTCCGGGCTACTTCCAGCGGGTCCGCGAGATCTGTGACGAGTACGACGTGCTGCTGGTCAGCGACGAGGTCATCTGTGCCTTCGGGCGGCTCGGCCACATGTTCGGCTCCGAGCGGTTCGGCTACCAGCCGGACATGATCACCTGCGCGAAGGGCATCACCTCCGGCTACGCCCCGCTGGGCGCCATGATCGCCAGCGACAAGCTCTTCGAGCCGTTCGCCCAGCCGCAGGCGATGTTCGCCCACGGCTACACCTTCGGCGGTCACCCCGTCTCGACCGCGGTCGGCCTGAAGAACCTCCAGATCTTCGAGGAGGAGAAGGTCCTGGAGAACGTCCGCGACAACGAGGGCGCCTTCCGCGCCACGCTCGAGCGGCTCAAGGACCTCCCGATCGTCGGCGACGTCCGCGGTGAGGGCTACTTCTTCGGCATCGAGCTGGTCAAGGACCAGGCGACCAAGGAGTCCTTCAGCGACGAGGAGTGCGAGCGGATCCTCTACGGCTTCGTCTCCAAGCAGCTGTACGCCGAGGGCCTCTACTGCCGCGCTGACGACCGGGGCGACCCCGTCGTCCAGCTCGCTCCCCCGCTGATCTGCACCCAGGAGCACTTCGACGAGATGGAGCAGATCCTCCGCACCGTCCTCGACAAGGCGTGGGGCCTGTTCTGACCTGAGCGGGCACCTCCCAGCTGCTAGGAGTCGAAGCCGAGGCCGGCGCGGTCGAGGGCGCGCAGCCAGAGGTTGCGGCGGCCCTCGTGGCGGTCGGCCGCGTCGAGCGAACGGCGGGTCAGGTTGATGCCGACCGACCGCAACGGCTCGGGCGGGAACGGCAGCGGCTTCTCGCGGACCATCCGGAGCGCGGTGCGCTCGGTCTCCTCCCCCGCCAGCAGGTCCAGCATCACCTCGGCGCCGAACCGGGTGGCCCCGACACCGAGTCCGGTGTACCCGAGGGCGTACGCCACCGAGCCGCCGAACGCCGTGCCGTAGAACGCCGCGAACCGGGTGCAGGTGTCGATCACCCCGCCCCACCGGTGGCTGAAGCCCAGCCCCTCCAACTGAGGGAAGGTCTCGAAGAACTGCCGGGCGAGCAGCTCGTGGGTGTCGCTCTGCTCCAGGTCGCGACCGATCCGGCTCCCGTAGTGGTACACCGCGTCATACCCGCCCCAGAGGATTCGGTCGTCGCGGCTGAGCCGGTAGTAGTGGAACTGGTTCGCGGAGTCGGACAGGCCCTCGCGCCCCGACCAGCCGATCGCCGCCCTCTGCTCTGCGCTCAGTGGCTCGGTCATCAGCACGTGGTCGTAGACCGGCACCGTCATCAGTCGCAGCCGCCGCAGCAGCGGCCGGAATCCGCCGGCGCCGAGCGCGACCCGTCGAGCCTGGATCGAGCCGTCGGGCACGCGGAGGCGGACGCTCCCACCCTCGGGCTCCAGCCCGAGCACCGGCGTGTGCTCGTGGATGCGTACGCCGGCCGCCAGGCAGGCGGCGCGCAGTCCCCAGGCCAGTCGGGCCGGCTCGAGCATGGCCGTGCCGGAGGGGTCGAAGAGCCCGGCAAGGTACGTCGGCGAGTCCACCCTCTCCCGCGTCTGTGCCGCGTCGAGCAGCCGGACGTCATGGCCGCCTGCACGCATCTGGTCGGCGGCCTCCGTCAGCTCGGTCACCTGGTGCGGCGCCGTCGCGACCGCCAGCTCGCCGGTCCGCTCGAAGCCGCAGTCGATGCCGTAGCGCTGGACCGCCTGCTCGATCGCCTCCAGGTTGGCCGCGCCCAGCCGGTCCAGGGTCGCCATCTCCTCGGGCCACCGGGCCATGCCGTTGGCGAACCCGTGCGTCAGGCTGGAGGAGCAGAAACCCCCGTTGCGACCGCTCGCCTCGTAGCCGCACTCGCCCGCCTCGAGCAGCACCACGCTGCGGCCGGGCTGCCGCTCGACCGCGCAGAGCGCCGCCCACAGTCCGGTGAACCCCCCGCCGACGACGACCAGGTCGGCGCTCCCGCGCCCGGCGTACGACGGCAACGGCTCGGGCCGCCCGCGTCGTCGAGCCAGAACACCTCCGGCGCCGCCTGCGCCAGCGCCGGATGCGCCATCGGACTGCCTAGCGGGCCTGGGAGCGGCGCCGGTTGTTGAGCTCGCCGACCAGCACGATCGTGATGGACACCAGCAGCATGAGGGTGCCGATCACGTTGATCTGCATCGGCACCGTCTTGCGCGCGACACCCCACACGTACATGGGGAACGTCGTGGTCTGGCCGGCGTTCAGGTTGGTGATGATGAAGTCGTCGAACGACAGCGAGAAGCTCAGCAGCGCGGCACCCAGGATGCCCGGGAAGACCAAGGGGAAGGTGACCTTCCAGAAGGTCTGTGCCGGGGTGGCGTAGAGGTCCATCGCTGCCTGCTCGAGCGTGTCGTTCATGCCTGCCAGCCGGGCCCGCACGGTCACGACCACGAACGAGAGGCAGAACATGATGTGAGCGATGAGGATCGTCCAGAAGCCGAGCTGACCAGCGAAGCCGCCCGCGACGAACAGCGCCAGCAGCGAGGAGCCCATGACGATCTCGGGCGAGGCCATCGGCATGAAGATCGTGAGGTTCATCGCCGAGCGGCCGGCGAAGCGGTGCCGGACCAGCGCGAACGCCATGAGGGTGCCGAGGATCGTCGCGACCAGGGTGGCGAGACCACCGATCGCCAGGCTCTTGCCCAGCGCCGAGCACATCGACGGGTCGGCGCACGGGTGCAGCCAGTTGTCGAGGGTGAAGCTGCTGAACTTGTAGATCTTCGACTGCTCGCTGGGAAGCTTGTTGAAGCTCATCAGCACGACCACGAAGATCGGGATGAAGGTGTACAGCAGCACCAGGAGACCGAGGATCAGGACGATCCGGTCGCGAATCCACCTCATCACAGCAGCTCCTCCGTCCCGGCGCGGCGGACGTAGACCAGGACCATGCCGACGATCAGCACCATCAACATCACCGAGAGGGCACTCGCGGCCGGGTAGTCGTTGGCATCGGTGAAGAGGCTCTGGATGACCGAGCCGATCATCCGGGTCTTCGTCGAGCCGAGCAGCTCGGCGTTGATGTAGTCGCCGACCGCCGGGATGAACGTCAGCAGGGTGCCGGAGATGACACCGGGCAGCGAGAGCGGCCAGGTCACCTTGAAAAAGCCGACGATCGGGTTGGCGTAGAGGTCCCGGGAGGCCTCGATCAGGCGGTAGTCGATCTTGTCCAGGCTGGCGAACAGCGGCAGGACCATGAACGGCAGGAAGTTGTAGGTGAGGCCGGCGATGACGGCGGCCGGCGTGTAGAGCAGCTGGCCGTCGCCGCCGAGCAGGTGCAGCGAGCGGAACACCTGGGTGATGACGCTGTCGTCGCCCAGCAGCAGCTTCCACGAGAGCGTGCGGACCAGGAAGCTGGTGAAGAACGGCGCGATCACCAGCACCAGCAACATGGTCTTCCACCGGCCCGACTTGAACGCGATGGCGTAGGCCAGCACGTAGCCGAGCACGAGGCAGAGAGCGGTCGCGATGGCGCCGTACAGCAGGCTGCGCAGCAGCGGGCTCAGCTGCATCGGCGCCCCGCCGATGAAGACCGCCTTGAAGAGCGGGTAGAGCACGGCCATCCCGACGAGGGCGCCGACGATGCCGTAGCCGACGTACGAGCCGACCGACCGGGTCCGGGAGCCGGTACGCCGGGCGCGCAGCAGGAGTCCCAGGGCTACGGCAACGCCGAGGACGGCGGCCAGCACCAGCCACACCGGGTGGTCCCAGCCCTCGGGCTTGCCGTAGTCGCGCAGGGCGTCGGCGTAGTTCTGCCAGTGGTAGGTCATCTGGTAGCCGCGGAAGTCCGACCCATTCGGGTCGTAGAGGCTCGCGGCGACCAGGGAGTAGAACGGAATGACGAAGAACAGCACCAGCCACAGCAGCCCCGGCAGCAGGAGCAGGTAGCCGGTGGAGCCTCCGCGCCGACCCTGTTCGTCGGTGGTGGTGACCAGCGGCGCGTTGGTCTTCGCCATCAGCCGTCGCCCAGCTGCGCGCCGGCTCGGGCGTCCTGGGCGTGGTCGAGGAGGAAGGCGTACTCCGGACGCCAGGACAGCTCCACCTTGTCGCCGGTGTGGGAGATGCGGCGTCGCCCGGTGTTCTGCTCGAAGACCTGGAGCTCCTGGCCCCACGGCATGCGCACGAGGTACTGGGTGGACACGCCGTTGAAGGACACGTCGGTGACCACGCCGCCCGGGATCGTGTTGCCGGGGGCGTCCAGTGCCTCCCCCTCCTCGCCGATCAAGACCTTCTCCGGCCGGATGCCGACCCAACCGCGGTCGCTGTCCGCGTGCGTCCGCGCGGTCGGGACCGTGACCTGCACCCCTTGCATGTCGACGGTGACGAGGTCACCGTCGCGCTTCTGGATCGTCCCCTCGATCAGGTTGGACTGGCCGAGGAAGTTGGCGACGAAGGTCGTCCGGGGGTTCTCGTAGAGCTCGGCCGGCGCACCCATCTGCTCGATCACGCCGGCGTTCATCACCGCGATGGTGTCGGCCATCGTCATGGCCTCCTCCTGGTCGTGGGTGACGTGGATGAAGGTGAGTCCGACCTCGGTCTGGATTCGCTTGAGCTCGATCTGCATCGAGCGGCGCAGCTTGAGGTCGAGCGCGCCGAGCGGCTCGTCGAGCAGCAGCACCTCGGGCTGGTTGATCAGCGCCCGCGCCAAGGCGACCCGCTGCTGCTGACCGCCGGAGAGCTGCGTCGGCTTCTTCCGAGCCTGGGACTCCAGCTCCACCAGGTCCAGCATCCGCTTGACCTGGCCGTCCACGTCGTCGGACTTGCGGCGGCGCAGCCCGAAGGCGACGTTCTCGAAGATGTCGAGGTGCGGGAAGAGCGCATAGCTCTGGAAGACCGTGTTCACCGGCCGCTGGTACGGCTTGGTCTGGGTGATGTCCCGGTCGCCGAGCGTGATGGTGCCGGAGGTCGGGGACTCCAGGCCCGCGACCATCCGCAGCGTCGTCGTCTTGCCGCAGCCGGAGGGGCCGAGCAGTGCGAAGAACGATCCGGTGGGAACGTCGAGGTCGAGGTCCTGCACCGCGGTGAAGCCCGCGAACTTCTTGGTCAGCCCCCGGAGCCGAAGCCCGTCGAAGGGGCCGTCGTCGGTCGCCTTCCCGGGCTCCCCGGCCACCTGTTCCTCAGCCACTTTGGACATTGGACCAATCCCTCTCGTAGGCGATCGTCTGACGGTCGTCGAGATCCATGAAGCTGAACGTCTGGGACAAGATCTCTTCGTCGGGGAAGATCAGCGGGCTCTCGGCCGCCGGCCGATCGATCTTCCGCATCTCTTCCTGGGCGCCCTGGACCGGGCAGATGTAGTAGTTCCAGTCCGCGAGCTTCGCCGCGACCTCGGGGTCGTAGTAGTAGTTCATCCACTTCTCGGCGTTCGCCTGGTGGGTCGCCAGGTTCGGGACGAGCTGGTTGTCCGACCACAGCGAGACGCCCTCCTCGGGCACCACCCACTTGATGTCCGGGTTCTCCAGCTGGGTGACGATGACGTCTCCGGACCAGGCCTCGCACGCGGCGGTGTTCCCCGAGGCGAGGTCGTTGAGGTAGTCGTTGCCGTTGAACGCGCGGACCTGCCCGTCGGACACGGCCTTCTGCAGCCGGTCGATCGCCTGGCCCCACTCGTCCTCGTCGAAGCTGTCCGGGTCCGAACCGATCACCTTGAGGACGAAGGCCATCGTGTCGCGCATCTCGGTGAGCAGCGTGACCTTGCCCTTGAGATCAGGTCGGTCCAAGAGCTCGGCGAAGCTCTTGACCTCGCCGGTCACCTTGGAGTTGTAGGCGATGCCGGTCAGCCCGCTCTGCCACGGCACGTGGTGGTCGCCCTGGGGGTCCCACGTCTTCTTGCGCAGGGAGTCGACGAGGTTCTCCTGGACGTTGGGCATGTTCTTGAGGTCCAGCGGCTGGACCCAACCCAGTCCGATCATCCGGGCGGCCATCCAGTCGGTCAGCACCATGATGTCGCGACCGACGGGCTGACAGGAGGCCAGCTGGTTCTTGACCTTGGCGTAGAACTCGCTGTTGTCGTTGACGTCGTCGTTGTAGGTGACGCTGATGCCGGTCTCGCGCTCGAAGGTCTGGAGGGTGCCGTTCTCCTTCTTGCGCGGGTCGATGTACGCCGGCCAGTTGCTCACCACCAGCCGCTGGTCGCTCGCGGAGACGTCGGTGGCGGTGCACGTCGCGGGGTCCTGCTGCGCACCGTCGGTGGCGAAGAAGGGGAGCTTGAGGGCAGCCAGGCTGCCCACCCCGAAGGCTCCGGCCCCGACCCCCCGCAGAACGTTGCGGCGGCTGAGTCCACCGTTGCGGCCGAACTGGCTCACGGGCTCCCCTCCTGTAGGCGTGAAGATCCTCGTGATCGTGCCATGCGCGCGCGCAAGGCAACAAGTCTTTCGCCGTTGATTCCGTCGTAATTTCGTGGCCAATCAACGAATTCGCTTGCCGGGGGCCACCGGCGCACGCGACGAAGGGCTTTGACCTCGGTCGGACACGCTGACACCATGCAGGGCATGACTCCGTCGACTCCAGGCTCGGCATGACCCGGCCACGGCGCGCGTCCGCGGCTCTCGACGACGTGTCGAAGGCGATCATCGAGCAGCTGCAGCAGGACGGGCGACGCTCCTACGCAGCGATCGGGAAGGTCGTCGGGCTCAGCGAGGCCGCGGTGCGCCAGCGCGTGCAGCGACTGATCGAGAGCGGCATCATGCAGGTCGTCGCCGTCACCGACCCGCTCGAGCTCGGCTTCGCCCGCCAGGCCATGGTCGGGATCGAGGTCACCGGCCCGCTGGACGAGGTCGCTGACGCCCTCGCCGCGCTCGAGGAGGTCGACTACGTCGTGGTCACCGCCGGCAGCTACGACGTGCTGGTCGAGGTCGTGTGCGAGAGCGACGACCACCTCCTGGAGCTGATCTCGGGGAAGATCCGCAAGATCCCCGGCGTGGTACGCACCGAGACGTTCATGTACCTCAAGCTGCGCAAGCAGACCTACTCGTGGGGCGTGCGCTGAGCACCTCCCCGCCGAGCCTCTGGCGCGACACCGCCCCGCCACCACGGCCCTACGACCCGCTGCCGGGCGACGCCCAGGACATGCGGGGGTACGACGTCGCCGTCGTCGGCGCCGGCTTCACCGGCCTGTGGACGGCGTACTACCTCAGTGTCGCCGACCCGACCCGGCGGATCGTGGTGATCGAGGCCGAGGAGGTCGGTTTCGGCGCGAGCGGCCGCAACGGCGGCTGGTGCTCCGCGCTCTTCCCGGCGTCGACGAGCACCATCGCCGCCCGGTCCGATCGCGAGGCCGCTTCGGCGATGCACGCGGCCATGGTCGGCTCGGTCGACGAGGTGGGCCGGGTGTGCGCGTCCGAGGGCATCAGCGCCGACTTCGCGCGTGGCGGAACGATCGCGCTCGTGCGCTCGGCCGCGCAGGAGACCCGCGCCCGGGCTGAGGTCGCCGAGGCCGAGTCCTGGGGCCGCAGCGACCTGACCTGGCTCGAGGCCGACGCCGCGCGTGCCGTGCTGGCCGGCGCCGGCGTGCGCGGCGCGACGTACACCCCGGACTGCGCCGCACTTCACCCGTTGAAGCTGGTCCGGGCGCTCGCGGACCTCGTGACCGAGCGCGGCGTGCGGATCCACGAGCGGACGCCCGTGACCGAGATCCAGCCCGGCTGCGTGACCACGACCCGTGGCCGCGTCCGGGCCGACGTCATCGTCCGGGCGACCGAGGGGTACACGCCCACGCTCGCCGGTCACCGCCGGACGGTCGTGCCTGTCTACTCGCTGATCGTCGCGACCGAGCCGCTGACCGAGGAGCTGTGGTCACGCATCGGTCTGGCGCGGCGCGAGACGTTCACCGACCACCGTCACCTCGTCATCTACGGCCAGCGCACCGCAGACGACCGCCTCGTCTTCGGCGGCCGGGGGGCGCCGTACCACTTCGGCTCCCGCATCCGACCCGCGTACGACGAGGAGCCGCGGGTGTTCGCCGGCCTCCGGGAGACCCTGCTCGACCTGCTGCCCCAGCTCGACGGCGTCCGCTTCACCCACTCCTGGGGCGGGTGCCTGGGGGTGCCGCGGGACTGGTTCGCCTCCGTGGGCCTGGACCCGGCGACCGGGATCGGGTGGGCCGGCGGCTACGTCGGGGACGGCGTGAGCACGACGAACCTCGCCGGCCGGACCCTGCGGGACCTCGTCCTCGGGGACGCGACTGCGCTCACCGCGCTCCCCTGGGTCGGCCACCGCTCACGCTCCTGGGAGCCCGAGCCGCTGCGCTGGCTCGGCATCAACGCGGGGCTGCGGGCGATGACCTGGGCCGACCGTGAGGAACAGGTCAGCGGGCGACCGAGTGTGCTGGCGCGGGCGCTGGCTCCGCTGCTGGGCGGCTAGCCGAGCGCTGGGACGAGGTGCCGAGCCCGTTGGCCTCGGTGTCCATCGGACGGGTCGTGCTGTAGAGCCAGGCCTGGAAGAACGACTGGAGGTTCTCCCCGGAGACGCTCTCGGACAGGTCGATGAAGTCCTGCGTGGTGACGTTGCCGCCCTCGTGCATCGCGATCCAGGCGCGGATGATCTGCCAGAAGTCGGTCTCCCCCACCCGGTTGCGCAGCGCCTGGAGCGTCATCGCCCCGCGGTAGTAGACGGCGCTCGCGAAGAGCCTCGGCACACCGGGGTCGGCGACCTTGACCGTCCAGAACGACGACTGCCAGGGTGTCTGGTCGTAGGCGGTGCGCAGCCACGAGGCGGCACTGCGGTGGTTCTTGCGCTCGTCGTAGCGCAGCTCCATGAAGCTCGCGAAGCCCTCGTTGAGCCAGATGTCCTTCCACTCGTGCACCGAGATCGAGTCGCCGAACCACTGGTGGCTCAGCTCGTGCACGAGCAGCTTGATGTTGTTGTTCGTACGACCGCCGACATAGGGGTACGTCGGGCGGGTCTGGTTCTCCAGCGCGAAGTTCACCGGCAGGCCGGTGGTGAGCCCGCCGGTCTGGCTGAACGGATAGGCGCCCAGGTCCCTGGTCAGGAGGTTGACCAGCGCCGGAGTCCGCCGCATCAGCGACATCGCGGTCCGGGTGTGAGCGGCGGAAAGGCTCTTGGAGACCGCGACGTACCAGGGCAGGCCCCGGGACGTCCCGCGTTCCACGGCGTACTTGCCGGCCGCGAAGAACGCGAGGTACGGCGCCATCGGCTCGGCAGCGCTCCACCGCGTGGTCGCCAGCTTGCCGTGCCGCTGCCGTGACACCCGGCGGCCGTTGGCGATGACCTGGTCCTTGCGGGGGGCGGTGATGGAGATGTCCATCGTCGCCTTGTCCTGGGGGTGGTCGTTGGCGGGGAACCACCACGGCGCCATGTGCGGCTCGTTCATGGCGACCACCTCGTGGCGGTTCGACAGCCAGTTGCGCTCGCCGGCGTACCGGTAGCGCCGGGGGTGCCCGGCGTAGCCCACCCGGACGCGGAACTCCTGGCCCTCGACCAGCGGCACCGTCGGGGTGATCTGGAGCTCGTGGACGCGCGGCTTCGTGAACGCCACGTCGACGCCGTCGATCCGCACGCTCCGCACCGGGAGCAGGAAGTCGAGGTTGAAGCTCGAGAGGTCCTGGGTCGCCTGGACGACGAGGTTGGTGTGCCCCGAGAGCTTGGCCGGGCCGAAGCGGTACCGGTCGTCGACGGCGTAGGAGACGACGTCGATGCCGCCGTTGCCGTCCAGCGGGAAGTACGCGTCCCCGATGCCCTCGGCCCCGGCCGCCGGAGCCGCCTGCGCGCTGGCAGGCAGCAGCGCCGCACCGAGCACGAGCGCCAGTGCGGGGAGGGTCAGCCGCGATCGCATGAGGAGAACGCTAACCCGGCGGGTCCAAGATCCTGGGGTTGACGACGAAATTGGGTTGCGCGTCCTGCCCGAGCCCGCCACAGTGGCCCGCAGATCACTGTGCCCGATCCAGGGCCCGAGTCGAGAGGAGCCGTCGCCATGTCGATCGCTGTCGCCTGCCTGCCGGCAGACCGAACCCCTCTCACTTGGAGCACCCTTGAGCTTTCAGTTCCCGCACCTCCCCGATCAGCCGACCGCTGATCGGATCGATCCCACCTTCGTCTTCGACTACCAGGCCTACGACGAGCTCGACCCCGGCCAGCGCTGGTCGACCTGGCTCGAGGTCGAGCCGCTCATGCGCGGGCCGGAGCCGCGTCCGGACTGGCTCGTGACCTCGCAGGGCGCGGTCGACACCGAGCTCGGCATCCTCAAGACCGGCAAGGAGGCCGACGTCTTCCTGCTGGAGCGCGCCGATCCGCACCGACCCGACGACGGCGTCGTCATGGCCGCCAAGCGGTACCGCGACACCGAGCACCGAACCTTCCACCGGTCCGCGGTCTACACCGAGGGCCGGAAGACGCGGAACACCCGTGACACCCGCGCCCTGGCCAAGAAGTCCGCCCATGGTCGGGCCGTCGCCTCCGGGCAGTGGGCCTGGGCGGAGTGGCAGTCGCTCGTGTCGCTGTGGCAGCTGGGCGTCCCGGTCCCCTACCCCGTGCAGATCGACGGCACAGAGATCCTCATGGAGTGGATCACCGTCGACGGCGAGACCGCGCCTCGGTTGGCGCAGACCCGCCCGGACCCGACGCTCCTGCAGAGCTACTACGACCAGCTGCGCGAGGCGATGACCACGATGGCGCAGGAGGGCATGGTGCACGGCGACATGTCGGCGTACAACATCCTGGCGGCAGGCGAGCGCCTCGTCGTCATCGACCTGCCCCAGGTGGTCGACCTGATCGGCAACCCGACCGGCATGGACCTCCTGCTGCGCGACTGCACCAACGTGTGCGACTGGTTCCGCGCTCGAGGGCTCGAGGTCGACGGCCAGGACCTGTTCGCCGAGCTGCTCACCCAACCGTTCCGCCCCATGCGAAGGCAGCCCCGGGAGCAAACCTACTGACGCGGCCTGCGGCAGGATGGCCGGGTGCGGGACATCCGAGGACGTTCACTGCGGGTCCGGCCGCTGGCTCGGGGGGTGCTGCACCTGCCGAGCCGGCTGCCGGTGGACCCCTACCGGCGGGCGCTGTACACCGCGCCCGAGCTCTACGACACCGCGACGTACGCCGACAGCCTGGACGCCCGGGTCTACGCCTGGACCCGTGAGCCGCCGGACCACGACGACACCCTGGCCCGCGCCCTCCACGACCACGCCGTCGACGAGGCGCTGGGCTCGTGGGTGGAGGGCCGGCGGCTGGTGGGAGTCATGGGCGGGCACGCGATCGAGCGCGGGACGTCGACGTACGCCGACACCGCCCGGCTGGGCGCGGCGCTGGGCGCTCGCTTCACGGTGGCGACCGGCGGCGGACCCGGTGCCATGGAAGCGGCCAACCTCGGGGCCAGGTGCTCCTCGGACACCGACCTGCTCGACCCGGCGCTGCAGCGGCTGGCCGCCGTCCCGTCGTTCCGGCCCTCGATCGACGCCTGGGTGGACTCGGCCCGCGCCGTGCTGGCCGAGGACCCGGGCCTCCCGACGGGTCCGGACACGCTGGGCGTGCCGACCTGGTTCTACGGGCACGAGCCGCCCAACGTCTTCGCCACCGCGATCGCGAAGTACGTCCGCAACGCCCAACGGGAGGCGATCCTGCTGCAGATCTGCGACGCCGGCATCGTCTTCCTGCCCGGTGCCGCCGGGACGGTGCAGGAGATCTTCCAGGATGCCTGCGAGAACTACTACGCCGACGCCGCGACCGTGGCCCCGATGGTGCTGGTCGGGACCGCCTACTGGACTAGTCAGCTGCCGGCGTGGCCGCTGCTCCAGGCACTCGCATCGGGGCGTCCGATGGCCGCGCGGCTCCACCTCGTCGACTCGGTCGCCGAAGCCGCTGATTTGCTGCTACAGCCAGCGTGATCTCGCCTAGGGTGCGCGCATGGAGATCACTCGCCGCAACCTGATCCGCGCGACCGCTGCCCTCGGCGGGGCCGTCGTCGTGGGGGGTCGGGGTCTTGCCGCGGAAGCGGTCGCCGGGGTCCAGGTCGTCACCACGCTCCAACGGACGTTGGTGCGCGGAGCCGCCAACGCCGCGGGGTGGCGGAGGATCGACGCGCGTCCCGGAGAGGCCCACAAGGTGCGCGACCCGCTGGCGCCGGCCAAGGCCGGACGGCAGAACCGGCGTACTCCCCTGGCGACCTTCGTGCAGTTCAGTGACGTGCACATCGTGGACGCACAGTCACCGTTGCGGTTCGAGGGCCAGGACAAGCCGCCCGCCTCCGGCACCTCCGCGTCGGCGTACCGCCCGCAGGAGGTCCTCAGCGGGCACACGGCCGAGGCCATGGTGCGCCAGATCAACGCGATCCCGGCGGCGCCGGTCCTGGGCCAGCCGCTGGCGTTCGCCCTGCAGACCGGGGACAACTCCGACAACGGTCAGTACAACGAGATCCGGTGGAACATCGACATCCTCGACGGCGGCCACGAGATCACGGTCAACTCCGGTGACCCCACGAAGTACGAAGGGGTCATGGACCAGGACCCGGACTTCTACGACCCGATGTTCTACCACCCGGACGGCCGCCCCCACGGCGCCGAGAAGGACGTCTACCAGACCAAGCACGGTTTCCCGAGGATCCCTGGCCTGCTCGACCGGGCGATCGCGCCGTTCCAGGCCACCGGTCTGTCGATCCCCTGGTACGTCGCCCTGGGCAACCACGACGAGCTGGTGCAGGGCAACTTCCTCCACGGACCGTTCTTCAACAACACCGCCACCGGCGCTACCAAGAACACCACGAGGGGCCAGCGGACGGTGACCGCGGACGCCAACCGGCGGCTCCTCAGCCGGGCCGAGACGGTGGAGGAGCACTTCACCACGTCCGGGGTTCCGGTCGGGCACGGCTTCACCCAGCAGAACCGCACCGACGGGACGGCCTACTACGCGTTCGACGCCCCCGGCGGCTTCGTACGGGTGCTCGTCATGGACAGCGTCCGGGAGGCGGGCACGCAGTACGGCGAGATCGGCGACGCCCAGCTCGCCTGGCTGCAGGAAGAGCTCGACGCGGTCACCGACCAGCTCGTCATCGCTGCCTCCCACCACCCGTCCTGGAGCTTCCGCGACCCGGCCAACGCCCAGGCGGTCGTGGACCTGTTCGCGTCCCACCCGAAGCTCGTCGCCTGGGTGAACGGCCACACGCACAAGAACAACGTCCACCTGCACCGGGCGCAGGGCGGCGGCGGCTTCTGGGAGATCAACACCTGCGCCCACATCGACTGGCCGGTCCAGTCACGCATCATCGAGGTCGCCGACAACCACGACGGCACCGTGTCGATCTTCACCACCATGGTGGACCACTCGGCGCCGCTGAACCCCGGACGCTACGACTCCACGATGAAGCTGGCCGGACTGGCTCGCGCGATGGCCGCCAACGACCTGGACCATCGGGTCTCGGACCGGCGCGGGAAGCGGCGCGACCGCAACGTCGAGCTGCTGCTGCCGGCCCCGGCGTTCCTGACCGCCTGAGCTACTCCTCGGCGGCGAGCTGCCCGCAGGCCGCGTCGATCTCGTTGCCTCGGGTGTCGCGGATGGTGGTCGGGATGCCCTTGGCCTCGAGGCGCCGGACGAACTCGTCCATGTCGCCGTCCTCGGAGCGCGTGAAGATCTTCCCCTGGAAGACAGGTCCGCCCTTGGTCGGGTTGAGCGGGATCAGGTTCACGTGCACCCAGCCCCCACCCGACGGCATGGTGCCGCGCGCACGGAGCACGTCGGCGAGCAGGTCGGCTCGCCACGCCTGGTCGTTGATGCCGCGCATCATCGCGTACTCGATCGAGACACGACGTTTGGTGACCTGCGCGTAGTTCCAGGCCGCGTCGACGGTCTCGTCGACGGTGTACCGGGTGTTGATCGGGACCAGCTCGTTGCGCAGCTCGTCGTCGGGCGCGTGCAGGCTGAGTGCCAGGGTCACCGGGATCCCCTCGTCAGCCAGCTGGAGCATCCTCGGGACCAGGCCCACGGTGGAGACGGTGACGCCACGGGCGGACATGCCGAGTCCGCCGGGCGCCGGGTCGGTGAAGCGGCGTACGGCGCCCATGACGGCCTGGTAGTTGGCCAACGGCTCGCCCATGCCCATGAAGACGATGTTGGAGACGCGGCCCGGTCCGCCCGGCACCTCGCCGCGGGCGAGCGACCGGGCGCCGGCCACGACCTGCTCGACGATCTCGGCGGTGCTCATGTTCCGCTGGAGGCCGCCCTGGCCGGTGGCGCAGAACGGGCACGCCATGCCGCAGCCGGCCTGGCTGGAGACGCACATGGTGACGCGGCCGGGGTAGCGCATGAGCACCGACTCGACGAGCGCGCCGTCGAAGAGCTTCCACAGCGTCTTGCGGGTCGTGCCCTTGTCCGCCTCCAGCGTGCGGAGCGGGGTCATGAGGTCCGGCAGCAGCTGGCGGACGAGGTCCTCCCGCTGCGTCGCGGGGAGGTCGGTCATCTGGTCCGGGTCGTCGACCAGTCGCGAGAAGTAGTGGTTCGACAGCTGCTTGGCCCGGAAGCCGGGAAGGCCGGCCGCCTCGAGCGCGGCCGTGCGCTCGGCCTCGGTGAGGTCGGCGAGATGGGTCGGCGGCTTCTTCCGGCCCTTGGGCGGGTCGAAGACGAGGGGCAAGGGTGTAGGCATGACCCCCCGATCATCCCATCCAGGCGCCGTCGCGCCCACATCGTCGCCGGCTCGACCGGGACCGGCTCAGCCCTGGTAGCGGACCATGACATAGAGGACCAGGGACGCCACCCCGAGCACGACCAAGGCGGTGAGGATCATCCCGACCCAGAAGAATCGGCCGAACCGCCGCGTCGGCGGGTAGAGCACCAGCCCGATCGGGATCACGAGGAGCACGGCGATCCAGGGGAAGAGACGCTCCGCCTTGTCATAGGTGTAGAGGAGCCGGAGCACGCCGGCGAACGCCCCCGGCACCACCGTCACCGCCAGCATCCCGGAGAAGAACCCCGTCAGCGAGGTGAAGGTGGGGTGCTCGCGGTGCCACCAGCTCGGCGGGGTCTCCTCGCCCGCCTGCTCGGGGCGCTCGGCCTCGTGCACGCTCATGCTCCTACGGTACGGCGGGCGGGGGCCGTGTCGGAGCCCGCCCCGGCGTGTCCGACGACCAGAAAAGTCGGGGCACCAGCCGTCAGGCGCGGAAGACGGCCCCACGCGCCGTCAGGCGCGGAAGACGGCCCCACGCGCCGTCAGGCGCGGAAGACGGCCCCACGCGCCGTCAGGCGCGGAAGACTGCGTAGTGCAGCAGCAGCCAGATCGGGGCGATGGTGGCGAGCAGGGAGTCCAGGCGGTCCATCAGGCCGCCGTGGCCTGGGACGACCTGGCTCATGTCCTTGATCCCGAGGTCGCGCTTGATCACCGACTCGCAGAGGTCGCCGAGGGTCGCCATGACGACCGCGATCGCGCCGAGCGCGAGCCCGACCCACCAGTCACCGTCGAGCAGGTAGACGACCAGCGCCCACCCGGCGACCAGGCAGAACACGAACGACCCGGCGAAGCCCTCCCAGGACTTCTTCGGGGAGATGACGGGGGCCATGGGGTGCCTGCCGAACAGCACGCCGGCGACGTACCCTCCGATGTCGGAGGCGATCGTCACCAGGATGAAGGTGATGATGCCGCGCACGCCGTCGTCCCAGCGGTCGAAGTCCGTCGCGCCGCCCTCGGCCAGCAGCAGCGCGACGAAGGAACCGAGGAACGGGACGTAGACCAGGGTGAACACCGACGCGGTGGCCGTGTGGACGTAGCCGTCGATCCCGCGGCGCAGCAGCCACAGCATGGTGACCAGACCGGTGACCGCGGTCGCGGTCACCAGGGCCGGCGCCCCGAAGAAGTAGGCGACGACGACCATGACGACGCCGCCGAGCATGAGCGGCTGCTCAGGCAGGTCGATCTGCCCCTGAGGATGCTTGAGGAATCCCTGGCGCAGCTCCCAGACGGCCACGACCACGGCCGCGGCGACGATCAGCATGAAGAGGGTCTTGAAGAAGAACAACGACGCGGCGATCGCCACCAGCAGGACGACGGCTGAGGCCACGGCTGCAGGCAGGTTGCGTCCTGCCCGGCCGTGGTCCTTGACCGGGGGCGCGGGGATCTGACTCATGCGGGACTCGAGCTCACACCTCGAGGAGCTCGGACTCCTTGTTCTTCAGCATCTCGTCGATCGCGTCGGTGTGCTTCTTGGTGAAGCCGTCGAGGCGCTTCTCGGCTCCGGTCACGTCGTCCTCGCCGACGTCGCCGTCCTTGGACAGCTTCTCCAGCGACTGCTTCGCCGTACGGCGGAGGTTGCGGACCGAGACCCGGCCCTCCTCCGCCTTGGCGCGCGCCAGCTTGATGTACTCCTTGCGGCGCTCCTCGGTCAGCTCCGGGAACGCGCACCGCAGGACCTTGCCGTCGTTGGCGGGGTTGACGCCCAGGTCGGAGTCGCGGATGGCCTTCTCGACGTTGGCCATGGCGCCCATGTCGTAGGGCGAGATCAGGATCGTCCGGGCGTCCTGGGAGGTGAACGACGCGAGCTGCTGCAGGGGCGTCGGGGTGCCGTAGTAGTCGACCATGATCTTGGCGAACATGCTCGGGTGGGCCCGTCCGGCGCGGATCGTCGCGAACTCCTCGCGGGTCGCGTCGACCGACTTGTCCATCTTCTGGTCGGCCTCGCCCAGAATGTCGTTGATCACGGCTGCTCCTCGTCGTCCCTGCTCGTCGTCCGGTCGCGTCAGCCTGCGCTGACTCCCCCTGCTGTCAGCCTGCGCTGACTCCCCCTGATGTCAGCCTGCGCTGACGAGTGTCCCGATCTTCTCACCCTGCACGATCTTCATCAGAGCGCCCTCCTCCTCGGCGCCGAAGACGATCAGGGGCATGCTGTTCTCCATGCACAGCGCGAACGCCGTCGCGTCCGCGGCCTTGAGGCCCTTGAGCAGGACCTCCTGGTAGGTGATGGTGTCGAACTTCGTGGCGCTCGGGTCGAGGTTGGGGTCGGCGCTGTAGAGGCCGTCCACGCCCTGCTTGGCCATCAGCACCACCTGGCACCGGGTCTCCAGGGCGCGCTGTGCGGCCACGGTGTCGGTGGAGAAGTACGGCATGCCGGCGCCGGCGCCGAAGATGACGACCCGGCCCTTCTCGAGGTGGCGGATGGCCCGCCGCGGGATGTACGGCTCGGCGACCTGGCCCATCGTGATGGCGGTCTGCACACGGGTCTCGATGCCCTCCTTCTCCAGGAAGTCCTGGAGGGCGAGGCAGTTCATCACCGTGCCGAGCATCCCCATGTAGTCCGCGCGCGTGCGTTCCATGCCGCGCTGCTGCATCTCGGCGCCCCGGAAGAAGTTGCCGCCACCGACGACCACGGCCACCTGCACGCCGTCGCGGACGGCGCCGGCGATCTCCCGGGCGACCTGCGAGACGACGTCCGGGTCGACGCCGACCCGGCCCCCGCCGAACACCTCTCCGGAGAGCTTGAGCAGAACCCTCTGGTACGTCGTCACCGCGTCGTCTCCCTCTCCTCCGGCCGATCTGCTGCAGGTGCGAAGAAGGCCGGTCCGATGGTGTCGATCCTCTCCCATCGAACCGGCCTGCTTGCTGTCTGTGGCGAACCCTAGCGGGTCAGGCACCGACCTCGAACCGCGCGAAGCGCTTGAGGGTGGTGCCGGCCTCGTCGAGGACCGCCTTGACGCTCTTCTTGTTCTCCGTGACCGACGGCTGCTCGAGCAGCACGACGTCCTTGAAGAAGCCGTTCAACCGGCCCTCGGTGATCTTGGCGATCGCCTGCTCGGGCTTGCCCTCCTCACGGGAGGTGGCCTCGGCGATGGCACGCTCCTTCTCGACGATGTCCGCGGGGACCTCGTCGCGCGTGAGGTACTGCGGGCGCATCGCCGCGATCTGCATGGCGGCACCGCGGGCGGCCTGCTCGTCACCGTCGTACTCGACGAGGACGCCCACGGCGGGCGGCAGGTCGGCGGCGCGCTTGTGCAGGTAGACGACGACCGGGCCGTCGAAGTGGACGTAGCCGCCCAGCTCGATCTTCTCGCCGATGGCGACCGCGAGAGCCTCCACGACATCGGCAACGGTCTGGTCACCGACCTGGACGGCCTTGAGCGCCTCGAGGTCGGCGGGCTTCGCCTCCGCGGCGGCGTCGGCGATCTTCTGCGCGGTCTCGATGAAGTCCGAGCCCTTGGCGACGAAGTCGGTCTCGCACTTGAGCTCCACGAGGACGCCCGGGGCGTGCGCCACGAGGCCGTTGGAGGCCTCACGCTCGGCGCCGCGCTTGGCAGCCTTCGCGGCGCCCTTGACGCGGAGCAGCTCGACGGCGGAGTCGAAGTCGCCGTCGGTCTCGTCCAGGGCCTTCTTGGCGTCCATCATCCCCGCGCCCGTGCTGTCGCGCAGGCGCTTGACGTCGGCGGCAGTGAAGTTGGCCATTCGCTGTTTCAGTCCTTCTTCTCGGCGTTGACGAAGCCCGCCTTCTCGGCGGCCTCTTCGGTGCGGAACCAGACCTCGGCCTTGGTGCGGTCGTACCAGGGGCTCGTCGAGGCGTGGAACTTCTTGGAGGACGCGTTGCCCTTGATGGTGAAGCCCTCGGGGGCCTCGCCGCTCTCCAGCGGGGCAGCGGAGTCGGGGCCGAACTCGGTCCCGGCGTCCGTGGTGCCAGTCGCGTCGGTGGTGGCTTCCGGGGTGGTGTCGGGGGTCTCCGCGACCTCCACCGTGGTCTCGACCTCGGCCGGGGCCTCGGCAGCGGCCGGCTCTTCCTTGACCTCGGCCGGAGCCTCGGCGGTCTCGGCGGTCTCGGCGGTCTCGGCGGGAGCGTCGGCCTTGGCCGGCTCCTCGGTGACCTCGGCGGCGGCCGGAGCCTCGGTGACCTCGGCGGCAGCGGCGTCGGCCTGCGGGGCCTCGACGGCAGCGCCGGTCGCCTCGGCGGCCGGGGTGTCCTCGGTCGTGGTGTCGCCACCGGTGGCGGCCACGGCCTTCGCGTCGGCCTCGCCACCCAGGAGCTCACGCTCCCAGTCGGCCAGCGGCTCCTCGGCGCCCACCGTCTCGGCACCCTCGGAGGGCTTCGAGCCCGAGCGGGCGATGAGGCCCTCGGCCACGGCGTCGGCGACCACGCGGGTCAGCAGCCCGACGGCGCGGATGGCGTCGTCGTTGCCCGGGATCGGGAAGTCGACGAGGTCGGGGTCGCAGTTGGAGTCCAGGATGCCGATGATCGGGATCCGCAGCTTGCGGGCCTCCTCGACGGCCAGGTGCTCCTTGTTCGTGTCGACGATCCACACGGCGGCCGGGGTACGGCTCATCTCGCGGATGCCGCCCAGCGAGCGGTTGAGCTTGTCGCGCTCGCGGCGCATCTGCAGCAGCTCCTTCTTGGTGCGGCCGCTGCCGGCGACGTCCTCGAAGTCGATCTCGTCGAGCTCCTTGAGGCGGTTGATCCGCTGGTGCACCGTCTGGAAGTTGGTGAGCATGCCGCCGAGCCAGCGCTGGTTGACGTACGGCATCCCGACGCGGGTCGCCTGCTCGGCGATGGCCTCCTGAGCCTGCTTCTTGGTGCCGACGAACATCACGGAGCCGCCCTTGGCGACGGTGTCCTTGATGAAGGCGTAGGAGCGGTCGATGTAGGCCAGCGACTGCTGCAGGTCGATGATGTAGATGCCGTTGCGCTCGGTCATGATGAAGCGCTTCATCTTCGGGTTCCAGCGACGGGTCTGGTGCCCGAAGTGCACGCCGCTCTCGAGCAGCTGGCGCATGGTGACGACTGCCATGGGGGTTCTCCTGTGTGGTTTTCAGTTTCCTGCCCCGGACGTGTGTCGGGGCCCTGACGTCCACGCGCGACCCCACCTGATCAGGTCGAGGGCGACCTGGTCAGGACCGAGGATCGGCGCCCACGGGCGGTCGAAGTGCTGACACTGGGTCAGGACCCCGGCGCGGTCTGTGGACGTGCGAAGTCAATCCGCGAACGGATTGCTGGTGCTGCAGCAGGAAACTCTAGTCGACCGCACGCTCCGGCCATAATCTCCACAGGGCGACGGGACCGCCGTGACAGGGCGGTCCGACGAGCACAGTCTCGGCTCATGGTTCTCCGGCTCCTCCTCCTCGTCAGCGGTCTGCTCCTGCTCACCCCGGGAGCGGGTGTCGCCGCCGAGCCCCAGCCCGATCACCAGGGCGATCACCGGCGCGATTTCCAGGGCGATGACCGGGGCGTGTGGCCGCTCCGTCCCCCCGTCGTCGTGGCGGGGTTCGATCCGCCTACCGACCCGTGGGGATCGGGTCACCGCGGCGTCGACCTCCGGGGTCGGGTGGGGCAGCCGGTGCACGCCGCCCTGCCGGGCCGGGTCTCGTTCGTGGGTCGGATCGCCGGGCGTGGTGTCGTCGTCGTCGACCACGGCGACACCCGCACCACCTACGAGCCGGTCGGCGACGCCCCTCCGGTGGGGTCGGTCGTGCCCGCCGGCGGCCGGATCGGGCGGCTGGAGCCGGTCGGTTCGCACTGCGCGCCCGACGCGTGCCTGCACTGGGGGTGGATCCGCGGTGACACCTACCTCGACCCGCTGCTGCTGGTCGGCGGTGGCCCGATCCGGCTGCTGCCGCTCACGGGATTGCCGGCGGCGGACGGACCGATCCCCCGGGTGCCCGTGCCGGAGCCGCTCTCAGGCGCGGGGGTGGGCCTGCTGGTAGGCCTTCCGCAGACGCTCGGTGGTGACATGCGTGTAGAGCTGGGTCGTCGCGAGTGAGGCGTGACCGAGCAGCTCCTGGACGGCCCGGAGGTCGGCTCCGCCCTCGAGCAGGTGCGTGGCGGCGCTGTGCCGGAGCCCGTGCGGACCGATGTCGGGAGCCCCGGGCACCTCCGCGATCCGCTCGTGCGTCATCCGGCGGACGGCGCGCTGGTCGATCCGCCCGCCGCGCGCGCCGAGGAACAGCGCCGCTCCCGAGCCGGGGCGGGCGAGCTGCGGGCGACCCTCGCCCAGCCAGCGGGCGAGTGCTCGCGCTGCCGGCCCGCCGTACGGGACCGTGCGCTCCTTGCGCCCCTTCCCGAGGACCCGGACCACCTGCCGCTCGCCGTCCAGGTCGTCCACGTCGAGGCCGCACAGCTCTCCGACGCGGATGCCGGTGGCGTAGAGCAGCTCCAGGATCGCCAGGTCACGCACTCCGACCGGGCCGTCCTCGGCGTCGACGACGATCGCCTCGATCAGCGAGGCGGCCTCGTCGGCGCGCAGGACCGGGGGAAGCGTGCGGTGTGGCTTGGGCGAGACCAGGCCGGCGCCCGGGTCGGTGGCCAGGCGACCGGTACGCGTGAGCCAGGCCGTGAACCCACGCACGGTCGTCGTACGCCGGGCCAGCGTGCTGCGGGCCTTGCCGCGCGTGTGCTGGTTGGCCAGCCACGAGCGCAGGGAGCGCCGGTCCAGGTCCTCGAGCCGGTCGTGACCGAGGCGCGAGAGGTGGGTCAGGAGGCTGACCAGGTCGCCCAGGTAGGCGCGCACCGTGTGCGCCGAGAGGTTGCGCTCGATCGCCAGGTGCCGCTCGTAGTCGGCCAGAGCGCGGGTGAACGCCTCGGGCAGCTCCTCGCTGCCGTCACCGCCGGGCGCCTCGCTCACTCATCGATCGTAGGCATCACCGCCCCTGATCCGGGGCAGGTCGAGCCGGGACCGGCGATCGAGTCGCCACCCACCACCCGCCTCGGCGACGAATCCCTCGGCCGCGAGCGCACTCAGCGCGTCCCGGGTGCGGCCGACCCCCACGCCGGCGGTCGTCGCGATCGCCTCGAGCGCGGCAGCCCGGCTGACCGGCACCGCCTCGAGGACCCGTCGGTCCACCGGTCCCAGCCGGTCCCGCGGGGTCTCGGCCGCGCGGGCGGGTGCCTGCAGGTGCTCCCCTGCCGCACCGACGACCTCGAGCACGTCCTTGGCTCCGGTCACCAGGCTCGCGGCACCACGCACGATCTGCTGGTGGACGCCTTCGGACTGGGCGCTCGTCACCGGGCCGGGCACACCCATGAGCGCGCGGGAGAGACCGGCGGCGTACCTCGCGGTGTTCAGCGCGCCGCTGCGCACCGCCGCCTCGACGACGACGGTGCCGGTGCTGAGCGCCGCGATCACCCGGTTGCGCGCGAGGAACCTGAGCCGGGTGGGCGCCGCTCCGGGAGGGACCTCCGAGACCACGGCCCCGACCCGGGCGACGAGGTCGAGCAGCTCGCGGTGCGCCGAGGGGTAGGCACGGTCCACTCCACAGGCGAGCACCGCGACGGTGGAGCCCTCGACGGCCAGCGCGCCCCGGTGGGCGGCCTGGTCGATCCCGAACGCGGCTCCGGAGATGACGCCGTGCCCGGCTCGGGCGACCCCGGCGCCGATCTCGCGGGCGACCGCCTCGCCGTACGTCGTGGAGTCCCTCGACCCGACGACGGCCACCGCCCGGGTCAGGTCCGTCAGTCGCAGCGGACCGCGGACCCAGAGCCCGATCGGCACCCCGAGGTAGCGGTGGTCGCGGGAGAGGTGCGCGAGGTCGTCGAGGGATGCGGGCCACTCGTCGTCGCCGGGGATGACGAACCGGATGCCCTGACGGGCGGCGAGCTCCAGGTCGCGCTCGGCATCCAGCCGGGCCGCCCGGCCGGCCACCTCCTGACCGAGGTGACCGAGCTGGTCGGTCAGCTCCGCCAGGAGCCCAGCCACCCCCAGCTGGGCCAGCAGGCGCATCACACGGGGCTCTCCCGGCTCCACGAGGCGGGTCAGTGCAGCGCGTGCGACCCGGTCGTCCATCAGGAGGCCACCCGCCGGAGCGAGGCGGTGGCGAGGGGGTCGCCGCAGCGCAGCGCCAACGCGGCTCGCGCGTCCTCCACCTCCGGATGGTCGGCCCCGCGCAGGTCGGCGAGGGTCCACGTCAGGCGGTGGACCCGCGTGACTCCCCGCCGGCTCAGTCGGCCCGCGTACATCGCGTCGTCGACGAGTCGGGCGGCAGCGTGGGGCAGGGGCCATTCGGCCTGCAGGACGGGCCCGGGCACGTGTCCGTTGAGCCGCCAGCCGCGGCCGGAGTAGCGCAACGCCTGGCGCTCCCGCGCCGCGGTCACCCGGAGGCGGACGACCTCGGAGGGCTCCGGTGGCGCCAAGGAGTCGCGGGCGTCGTGCGGCGGGAGCGGCGCGAGCTGCCGGACGATGTCGATCCGGTCGGTGATCGGGCCGCGGACCCGAGCGGCGTAGGCCTGTCGTACCCGAGAGGGGCACTCGCACCGGTTGAGGCTGACGTCGGGGTGGAAGTTGCCACACGGGCACGGATTCGAGGCCAGGACGATGAGCGCGCGGGCCGGGTACGTGGCCGTGTCGTCGCCGCGCGCGACCGTCACCTCCCCGCTCTCCAGCGGCTGGCGCAGCGCGTCGATCACGTCGGTGCGGAGCAGGGGGAACTCGTCGAGCAGCAGCACACCGCAGTGCGCGCGGCTGATCTCGCCGGGCCGCACCCGCCCGGTGCCGCCGCCGATGATGCTCGCCTTGCTGGCGTCGTGGTGCGGAGCCGAGAACGGCGGCCGCCGCACCAGACCGTCGCCGTCCCGCAGCGCCCCGGCCAGCGAGTGGAGCGCGGTGAGCTCCAGGGACTCGGCGAGGGTCAGGTCGGGCAAGATCGTCGGCATCCGCTCGGCGAGCGTGGTCTTGCCGCAGCCCTTCGGCCCGGACAGCAGCAGGTGGTGCCCGCCGGCCGCCGCCACCTCGAGGGCGAACCGGGCGTCCGCCATGCCCAGGACGTCGCGGAGATCGACCTCGTCCAGCCGGTCCTCCCCGCGCCAGGCGAGCAGCCGGCCGCCCGCCATCGGTGCGACCGGAGGGGCCTCGGGCACGTCCTCGCCGCAGAGCTCGGCGATCACCTGGCCGAGCGAGCGCACCCCGAACACCTCCAGGTCCGGCACCATCGCCGCCTCGTGCGCCTGTGGCTCCGGCACGAACACGCGCCGGACGCCACGTCGCCCGGCCGCGAGCGCCATCGGGAGCACCCCCGGCACCGACCGCAGCGACCCGTCGAGGCTGAGCTCGCCGAAGAAGGCGGTGTCGTGGATCCGGGCCGGCTCGAGCTGGCGGTCCGCCTTCAGCACCGCGATGGCGATGGCGAGGTCGAAGTGGGTGCCCCGCTTGACCAGGTCGGCCGGTGAGAGCAGGACGGTGATCCGCTTCGTCGCCGGCCAGGTGAAGCCGGTGTTGTGGACCGCCATCCGGCACCGCGTCGGCGCCTCGCTCAGGGCGCCGTCGGACCGGCCGACCAACGACTGGGAGGCCTGGCCCGGCGAGACGTCGGCCTGGACGTCGACGAGGTAGCCGAGCGATCCGTCCAGGGCGATCGAGGCCGTCGTGGCGACCGGCATCAGGCGAGCCCCCGCACGTGCTCCAGCGTCGACCGGCCGCGCAGCGGGCGCAGCACGGCGACGAGGTCGACCCTGGTCTCGGGTGGTCGCAGGCCGTGCGCCTGCGCCCACCGCTCCCCCAGACGGTGCAGACGCTCGAGCTTGGCGTCGGTGACCGCCTCGTGCGGGGAGCCGTGCTGCACGTCGGTGCGGGTCTTCACCTCGCAGACGACGAGGGTGTCACCTTCCCGCAGCACCAGGTCGATCTCACCCTCGCGACACCGCCAGTTGCGGTCGAGCAGGGCCATGCCCAGCCCGGTCAGGTGCCGGGCCGCCAGCTCCTCGCCGTAGCGGCCCATCGCCTCGTTGCGGGCCCCCGAACGGGCGGCCGGACTGCAGTCCTGCTTCGGTGTGGTCGTCTCCATCGCACGCCTCCTTCACGCCGACCTTGCGCGGTGGCGGTGACAGGACGAGGTCGGCCGGCCGCAGATCTGTGGAGAGGGCGGCGGCTGTGGATCAGAAGCGGGCCAGGAGCGGGCCGGCACGTCGTTGGGTAAATCCTTGACAAACTCAAGACAGTTGCTCCCTCAGCACTCCATACTCAGGTCATGCAGTCGGGTGAGACCCGGTTCGCCAGCATTGCGCGCCGCCGCGCAGGCGAACGAGAGGGTGGTGCGGCAGCGGTCGAGTTCGGCCTCGTCGTCCCCTTCCTGCTGATCGTCCTCTTCGGGATCCTCCAGTACGGGTTCTTCTTCAACGACTCCATGGCCACGCGCAACGGGCTCCGCGAGGGCGTCCGCCAAGGCGTCGTCCGCAACTTCACCCCTGCCACCGGATGTTCAGGTACCGACATGCAGATCCTCAAGTGCAACACCAAAGCCAGCATCAGTGCCATCAGCAGCGACAAGTACGTGAAGGTCGTGCCGCCGAGCCCGTGGGCGAAGAACAGCACGCTGCAGGTGTGCGCGGTCGTGAAGTCCGCAGGCGCCGTCGGGCTGTTGCCGATGCCGAACTCCGGCTGGGTGATCAGCACCCAGCAGATGTCCATCGAGCAGGACACCGCGCCGCTGCCGACCGGCAGCACCTCCTCCGACGCGCTGCCGGCTGGAGCACCGGCCTACCCGTGCTGACGTCGAGGGCCCTCCGGGACCGCACCGAGCAGGGCGCCGTCGCCGTCATGGTCGGTCTGCTGGGCGTCGTGCTGATGATGACCGCCGCCTTCGTGGTCGACTTCGGCTTCGCGCGCGACACCAAGGGCACGTCCCAGGCGTCCTCCGACGCGGCGTCGCTGGCGGCCGCCAACGTGCTGTACCCCGCGAGCGGGGCATGCACTGACACCACAGACACCTCCCCCCCGTGCTACGCCGACGCGGTCAACGCGGCGAAGGCGTACGCGCTGAGCAACTTCAACGTGACGGCGGCGGCCTGGAGCTCCTGCGTCGACCCCGCGCACTACTACGTCCCGGCGAGCAGCACCCAGTGCGTCTCGTTCACCGACGACACCTTGTCGACGGCCAAGGTGACCACCCCCAACCGCGTCCGCGTCCTCACGCCCGTCCGTGCGGTGCCGGCCGGGCTCGGCGGGATCGTCGGCATCAAGTCCATCGACATCCAGACGAGTGCTCGTGCCCTGCTGGTGCCCGGCGCCGCGCGCTCGTGCGGCCTGTGCGTGCTTGGCAGCGTGACCAACGACATCGGGAACGGCGATGTCACCGTGAGCGGCGGATCGGTGTTCATCAACGGCTCGCTCTCGACCAGCCCCCAGGGCCAGATGACAGTGTCGCCACCACCCAACAACATCTCGCTCGGGGGGACCTGCTCCGGGAACTGCAGCCCGGCCCCGGCGCAGAACCAACCGAAGATCCCGGATCCCTACGCCAACACGGTCACCTTTCCGCTCGCGCAGGGCTCCCTGACCGTCAAGACCGACCCGTGCGTCCAGGGACCGGGCGTCTACGGTCCGTTCACCGTCCCCAACGGCACCTGCAACCTGCAGAAGGGCGTCTACATCCTCACGGGTCTCTGGGGACTCCAGAGCAACAACGCCAAGCTCGTTGGCAACGGCGTGATGATCTACGGGACCTGCGGCACGCCGGCCTCGCCGCGCAAGTGCAACAACGGCGGCGAGGTGGGAGGCGGCCTGGACGGCAAGAACGGCGATGTCCAGCTCACGGCGCTCACGGCCGCTCAGACCCCGAGCTACCCGCCGGCGATCGCGGGAATGGCGGTCATCTACGACAGCAACAACACGCAAATCGTCTCCCTCCAGGGAAACGGCGACTCCTTCACCACGGGCGCCATCTACGCCGCCTCGTCACAGATGCAGTTCCCAGGCAACTCCGAGTTCACTGTGACCAACGGACCGGTGATCGTGGGATCCATGTACAGCAACGGCAACAAGGCCGCGATGAGACTCACCAGCGTCGGCGGAGCGGCCATTCCGCCGCCCCCGGCCGGAGCGTCGCTCGACCAGTGAGCTAGCCCTTGGGCGGGTCGATCTCGGCCGGGGACAGCTCCTCGACGTTGACGTCCTTGAACGTGAGGACCTTGACGTTCTTGGCGAACCGCGCGGGACGGTACATGTCCCACACCCAGGCGTCGCTCATGGAGAGCTCGAAGAACACGTCGCCGGACTCCGTGCGCGCCTTCACGTCGACGGAGTTGCACAGGTAGAAGCGGCGGTCGGTCTCCACGACGTACTTGAAGATCCCGACGACGTCGCGGTACTCCCGGTAGAGCGTCAGCTCCATCTCGGTCTCGTACTTCTCCAGGTCCTCCGCGCTCATCCGATCTCCTCCACCAGTTCGATCCCCGGGTCATTGTGCACGGGGTTCGAGCGGCTCGAGCCCCGCGGCCCGCCGGACGTTGACGAACCGCATCCGGTGCTCGGGGCACGGGCCGTGCTCGACCAGCGCCGCGCTGTGCACGTCGGTGATGTAGCCCTTGTGCGTCTTGAAGTCGTACGCCGGGAAGCGGTCGTGCATGCCGCTCATGATCCGGTCGCGGGTGACCTTGGCCAGGACACTCGCGGCCGAGATGCACGCCGCCACCCGGTCGCCCTTCCACATCGCCAGTCCGGGCACGCCCAGGCCGTCGACCGGGAACCCGTCGGTGAGGACGTACCCCGCCTGGACATCGAGCTTGGCGACCGCGCGGCGCAGCGCCTCGACGTTGGCGACGTGCATGCCGAGCCGGTCGCACTCCTCGGCCTCGACCACGACCACGGCCCAGGCGGTCGCCCGACGCACGATGTGGTCGTAGCAGCGCTCGCGGGCCTTCTCGGTGAGCAGCTTGGAGTCGGCGAGACCGGGGATGACCCCGGCCTTGCCGGCCGGCAGGATCGCGGCGCCCGCGACCAACGGCCCGGCACAGGCACCCCGTCCGGCCTCGTCGACGCCGGCGATCGGCTCGATGCCCACCCGGCGCAGGGCGCGCTCGTACCCGTAGAGGCCGGCGTCCCGGCGTACGGTCAGGCCCTTCGGCAGCGCTGTCATGGGGTGCTCATGAGCGGCCTAGGAGGGGTCGGGCACCTTCGAGAAGGTGTCGGGTCGGCCGATCCAGTCGAAGCGGTCCAGCGGCCACAGCAGCACGAAGACCTTGCCCACGACGTCGTCGACGGGGATGTACGGCGAGTCGGTGCAGTCGGTGGCTCCTCCACACATGTGGTCGGAGGAGTCGGCCGAGCGGTCCCGGTGGTCGCCCATGACGAAGATGTGACCCTTCGGGACCGGGCCGGCGGTCCAGTCGCAGCCCGGGATCATCGGGCCGTCACAGTCGGTGCCCTTGGCCATCTTGAGGAACGGCTCGTCCAGCGGCTGGCCGTTGACCTCGATCCGGCCCTGGTCGTCGCAGCAGTGGATGGTGTCGCCCTCGACGCCGATGACGCGCTTCACCAGGTGCCCGCCCTGCGGGTAGAGCCCGATCTTGCTCATCGCCTCGGCGACCGGGTTGGTGGGACCGACGTCCTCGGCGGGGCTGAGCCAGCCGCCGGGGTCCTTGAACACCACGACGTCGCCGCGCTCCGGGTGCCCGCCGAACCAGTAGGAGACCTTCTGCACCAGGATCCGGTCGTTCTTGACCAGACCGGGCTCCATCGACTCCGAGGGGATGTAGAAGGCCTGCATGAAGAAGGCCTTGATGACCACCGCGAGCACCACCGCCAGGACGAGCAGGAGGGCCGTCTCCTGCCACAGCGGAAGGTGCTTCTTCGCCGGGGTGGCCGGCGTGGACGACGACCGCGGCCCCTCCTCGCTGTCGAGAGCGGAGGTAGGACCGCGGTCGTCGGAAGTCACGCGCTTGATGCTAACCACCCACCGGTGAGACACCGGGGCGGGGTGAGGCTCAGGCCTCGCGGCGCTCCTTGATCTTGGCGGCCTTGCCGCGCAGGTTGCGCAGGTAGTACAGCTTGGCCCGGCGGACGTCACCGCGGGTCACGACCTCGACCTTCTCGAAGATCGGGGAGTGCAGCGGGAAGGTGCGCTCGACACCGACGCCGAAGGAGACCTTGCGGACGGTGAAGCTGCGACCGATGCCCGAGCCCTGGATCCGGATCACGACGCCCTGGAACTGCTGCACGCGGGACCGGGTGCCCTCGATGACCTTCACGTGGACGTTCACGGTGTCGCCGGCACGGAACTCCGGCAGGTCGTCGCGCTTGCTGGCGTTGCCGAGCTCGGCAATGACGTTGTTCATGTCTCTCCTCGCGAATGCCACAGGTCAACCGCGGTACGGGTGGAAACGAATGGTGTTCAGCTGTCCCAGTGCTGCTGGCCGGCGGCGTCGCCCTCCCCCTGTGGCAGGAGCACGTCGCAGGTCCCCCGCGCGAGTGATCGGGACGACCTTCGGCCGACTGGGCCGAGGACCGAGTCTGCCAGAGCGCGGCCGGGAGGGAAAATTCTCGCCGGTCAGCGGCGCTTGACCAGCCGGACGGCAGCGCCGTCGTCGATCGTCCCGGCCAGACGGTACCCGGCCTTCTTGTACATGCGCTGGTTGCGCTTGCTCCCGGCGCCGGTGAAGAGCTCGTACGCCGTCGCCTCGGCCGGGGCGGCCGCCTCGGCGAGCTCGAGCAGGTGACGGCCCAGGCCGCGCCCGGCGCGATCGGGGGCCACCATGAGGCGCCCGATGTCCCAGACCGGACCGTCAGCACTGTCGGCGAGCCGGGCGCGCACGGCCCCGACCAGGCGTCCGCCGGAGCGGGCGACCCACACGTGGTCGCGGACCAGCCACTGCGCCAGCTGTTCGGGGGTCTCCGCCAGCGCCGGGATGAAGACACCGGGGTTGTCGGCCTGCTCGGCGACCCAGCAGGCGCGTTGGAGCACGAACAGCTCGGCCGCGTCGCCGGGCACCGCCGGCTCGATCAGCACGTCGCCGACCCGGTGCGGCGGGAGCAGGTCCGGGCGACGCTGCGCCGTACGCTCGCGGGCCGCGGCGGTCCGCCAGCGGGCGATGGCGGCGTGGTCGCCGCCGAGCAGCACCTCGGGCACCTCGTGGCCGCGCCAGGTGGCCGGCTTGGTGTAGACGGGGTACTCGAGGAGGCTCACCCCGGAGTCGGACAGAGCATGGGACTCCTCGGCCAGCGACTCGGCGTTGCCCAGGAAACCGGGGACGAGCCGGACGACCGCCTCGATCATCGCCAGTGCCGCGACCTCTCCGCCGTTGAGGACGTAGTCGCCGAGGGAGAGCTCGCGCACCTGCGCACGGGCGGCGGCCTCCTCGACCACCCGCTGGTCGATGCCCTCGTAGCGTCCGCAGGCGAACAGCAGGTGCGGCTGCTGCGACAGCTCGCGGGCGACCGCCTGCGTGAAGGGGCGCCCGCTGGGCGTCGGCACCACCACCACGGTGTCCGGTGCGAGGAGGTCGTCGAGCGCCTCGCCCCAGGGCTCGGGCTTCATCACCATGCCGGCGCCGCCGCCGTACGGCGTGTCGTCGACGGTGCGGTGCCGGTCGTGGGTCCAGGTCCGCAGGTCGTGCACGTGCAGGTCCAGCAGCCCGGCCTCCTGGGCCTTGCCCGGCAGGCTCAGGCCCAGGGGGCTGAGGTAGTCGGGGAAGATCGAGACGACGTCGATGCGCATCAGGCCTCCGGATCCAGCAGGCCCGGCCGGTCGGCCACCACGACGCGGCCGCCCGCCACGTCCACGGTCGGCACGAGCGCGGTCACGAACGGCACGAGCACCGGCCCCTTCGGCGTACGGACCTGGAGGAGGTCCTGCGCGCCGTGCAGCACGCCGGTGACCTCGCCGCGATCGGCGCCGTCGGTGTCCTCGACGCGCAGCCCCACGAGCTGGTGGTCGTAGAACTCCTCGGGATCCTCGGGGCTCTCGTCCGGGTCGACCTCGGCGATCAGCATCGTGCCCCGCGCCGCCTCGGCGGCGGTGCGATCACCCAACCCCTCGAAGTGGACCAGCAGGACGCCCTGGTGCCAGCGGGTCCGCTCGACCCTGAGCGTGCTGCGGGTGCCGCGCGGGGACTCGGCGAGGAGGACCGTCCCCTCCACGAACCGCCGCTCGGGCTCGTCCGTCCGGAGCTCGACCGTGACCTCGCCGCGGATGCCGTGCGGCTTGCCCACGCGGCCGACGACGACCTCGATCATCGGACCTCCCCAGGAAATGACCTCGCGTGTGCCTGAGACGGCTCTAGAGGACCGTCTCAGGCACACGCGACGAAGAAAGCTCAGGCCCGGTCGGTGTCGACGAAGTCGATCCGGGCGCCACCGCGGCCGGCGATGGCCGAGAGGACGGTCCGGAACGCGGTCGCCGTACGACCACCGCGACCGATGACGCGGCCGAGGTCCTCGGGGTTGACCCGCACCTCGAGCAACGCACCGCGGCGCAGCTGCTTCTCGCGGACGACCACCTCGTCGGGGTGGTCGACCACGCCACGGACCAGGTGCTCCAGTGCCTCGGCGAGCATCAGGACTCGCTCTTGCCGGCGTCCTCGGGCGTGACGACGTCAGCCGCCTCGGCGGCCTCCGCGGCACCCTCGGGGGTCTCGTCGACGGGCACGTCGGCCGGGGTCTCGGCCGGGGTCTCCGCAGCCGGGGTCTCGGCGGGAGCCTCCGCAGCCGGGGTCTCGGCAGGAGCCTCGGCCTTCGCAGCGGCCTCCTTCTTCGGGGCCTTCTTGGTCACCGCGGCGCCCTTGGGCTCCTTCGCGGCATCCTTCAGGGCCTCGTTGAAGATCTCCATCTTGTCGCGCTTGGCGTCCTTGGACTTCAGGGTGCCCTCGGCGCCCGGGAGGCCCTTGAACTTCTGCCAGTCGCCGGTGATCTTGAGGATCTGCTCGACCGGCTCGGTCGGCTGCGCGCCGACACCGAGCCAGTACTGCGCGCGCTCGGACTCCACGTCGATGTAGGAGGGGTCCTCCTTCGGGTGGTACTTGCCGATCTCCTCGAGGACGCGACCATCGCGCTTCTTGCGCGAGTCGACGACGACGATGCGGTACTGCGGCACCCGGACCTTGCCCAGGCGCTTCAAACGGATCTTGACGGCCACGGTTGTGGTGTCTCCTCGGATGTCGTGTTTCGGTGAGGGCTGCGGACCAGGTGGGGAACACTCGGCACAGCACCTCGGGTGGGCCCGGACGGTCAGGGTGAGAGGGACCTGCACGCTCGGGACTCAGCCAGAGATTCTGCCAGAGCATGCGCCGAGGCCCTGAAATCGACCACACTTCGCCCCATGGTCGAGCCGACACCGCCCCCGGATCAGCCCCCGTACGGCGCGCCGTACGGTGCCTCGTCCCAGGCGCCGCCGTACGGAGCGCCGCCGGTGAAGTACCGCCCGAAGGCGCGTTGGTTCGTCCTCGGCGCGGCCCTCGTGCTGGCTGCCGTCCTGCTGTTCGCGGCAGCACTGTTCGCGATCCTCGGGCCGCTGTTCCACGTGGACGCGGTGTTCCCTGCCTCCGAGCCGCACACGATCAACGTCCCGGCCCACAGCGAGCGAGCGCTCTACACCGACGGCGGCGGGGGCCTGACCTGCTCGGCGGTCGACGGCACCGGGGCTGTCCTCCCGTTGCGGCTGGTCACCGGCAGCTTCACCGTGAACGAGTGGGAGGCGGTGTCCCGGTTCGACACCGGTGACGGCGAGGTCACGCTGGACTGCGGCATGACCGGTGACTCCTCGCGCGTCCGCGTCGGCGAGCTGCCCAGCACCGGCACGTTCGTCGTCGGCCTCCTGGTCGGCATCCTCGGCCCGGTCGTCCTCGGCCTCGCGGGCGGGCTCATCCTCGTCATCACGTTCGTCCGCTACCTGAGAAGGCCGGCCCGTCCGCCGCGACCGGAGAGCCCGATCGGCACCGTCGAGCTCTAGTCGAGCCCGATCGAGCCACGGAACGCCGCCAGCCCCTCGACCTCGATCTCCACTCCCCCGCGGACGAAGTCCTCCGGCTCCAGCACCACGTGCGTGAGCGTCGCGACCTCACCCGGACGACGCTGCCGTCGCTCCGAGCCGTTCTCCCGGTAGCCGACCTTGCGCGAGACCGCCCCGGAGCCGGGGTTGTCGGCGAAGAAGCCCGAGGTGATCCGGGCGGCGTCGAGGTGATCGAACAGGAAGGCGCAGATCGCCCGGCGCATCGTGGTCCCGACGCCCTGGCCCTGGTGGGCCTGGCCCAGCCAGGAGCCGGTCTCCCCCACCCGTGTCACCAGGTAGTCGGTCGTGCTGAAGCCCTGAACGCCGACCGGGCGACCGTCGACGAGGACGGCGAGGTTGAGATCCCACCCCTGCGAAGACCACCGCGACCGGATCCCCCAGTGGTACTGCGCGAACTGCAACGCGAACCGCTCCGGCTCCGTGTCGGTCCAGGGCACGGTGAACGGCATCCGCTCCGGGTCGTGGATGCCGGCCGCCGCGACCTCGGCCAGCCGGGCCAGCAGGTCGTCGGTGATGCCCACGAGCTCCAGCCCGCCCGACGGTGAGCTCACCGAGATGCGCAGGCCCAGTGCGGGAAGGACGTCCTGGATGACCATGGTCCAGTCTCCCGGCAGACCTGGCGGAGCGAAACCGATTTCTGACAACCACGCGGTCACGGGCACCGTCGAAGAGGTATGACACTGCTCCTCTCGGGAACGACCCTCGACCCGGCTCTGCCGGACCGCATCTCCGCACCGCCGCGCCTCTCCCAGACCCACCCCTGGCTCTTCCCGCTCGCCGTCCGGGCGCACCGCGCCCGCCGCCGCGTGCGCTGGCTCACCTCGGGCACCCGGTGGGCCGCCGACCGCTCCAGCGAACCGCTGCCGGTCCGGGTCAAGAAGCACAACTCCCTGCTCATGCGTGAGCTGTCACCGGACGAGATGTGGCTCCAGCGCAACAAGGTGACCAACCTGCGACTGGCCGGCCGGCAGGTCGACGGCCTGCTGATCCGGCCCGGCGAGACCTTCTCGTTCAACAAGGTCGTCGGCAACTGCACCCGGCGCAAGGGGTACGTCGAGGGCATGCGGCTGTCCAACGGTGAGGCGATCAGCGGCGTCGGCGGCGGCATCTGCCAGCTGGCCAACCTGCTGCACTGGATGTTCCTGCACTCCCCGCTCACCATCGTCGAGCGCAGTGAGCACTCCTTCGACCCGTTCCCGGACAAGGGCCGGGTCCTGCCGTGGGGCGTGGGCTGCTCGATCGTCTACAACTACGTCGACCTCGTGGTGCGCAACGACACCGACCACACCTTCAGCCTCTCGGTGGAGGTGGGCGACCGGCTGCTGCACGGCGAGCTGCGCTGCGACCTGCCGTTGGCGCAGTCGTACAAGGTGGAGGCCCGGCACGAGCAGTTCCTGCGCCGTCCCGACGGACAGGTGTTCCGCCGCAACGAGATCTGGCGGACCAACCTCGACCGGCGTACCGGGGACGCGGTCTCGGAGGAGCTGCTCAAGACCAACTGCGCGCACGTGCGCTACGTGCCGGCCGAGGACCTCATCACCGACGTCGGATGACGCCGCGCAGCACCACGCACGACGGCGTCCGCAGCACCGTGAGGTCCTCGCGCGGGTCGCGGTCGTAGACGACGAAGTCGGCGGCGGCGCCCTCCTCGAGGCAGGCGAAGCCCAGCCACTCCCGGGCCCGCCAGCTGGCCGCGCCGAGGGCGTCGTGGGGCGGCACGCCGATGCGGACCAGCGCCTCGACCTCGCCGGCGATGTTGCCGTGCCGGCTGATCCCGCCGCCGTCGGAGCCGGCGTAGATCGGCACGCCCGCCTCGTACGCCGCCATGATCGTCGCCGGCATCCGCGCGTACAGGTCGGTCATGGTCACCGCGTAGTCGGGGAACCGCTCCTGCCCGGCGGCCGCGTGCTCGGGGAACTTGTCCAGCTGCATCACGGTCGGCACGAGACGGGTGCCGCGGGCGACCATGGCGTCGATCAGGTCCTCGGTCAGTCCGGTGCCGTGCTCGATGCAGTCGATGCCGGCCTCGATCAGCCCGGGCAGCACCCCGTGGCCGAAGCAGTGGGCGGTGACCTTCGCGCCGTTCTCGTGCGCGGCGTCGATCGCGGCCGCGAACGCCTCGGCCGGGAACGAGGGAGCGAGATCGCCCTCGTCGCGGGAGATCCAGTCGCCGACCAGCTTGATCCAGCCGTCACCGTTGCGCGCCTCCTGGGCGGCGTACGTCGCGAGCTCGGCCGGCTCGACCTCGTGCGCGTACCCGCGGATGTAGCGCTTGGTGGCGGCGATGTGCCGCCCGCACCGGACGAGTCGCGGCAGGTCGTCGCGGTCGTGGATCCATCGGGTGTCGGCCGCCGAGCCGGCGTCGCGGATCAGCAGCGCGCCCCCGTCGCGGTCCTCGACCGCCTGCTGCTCGGTCTCCTCCTGGTCGACGGCGCCGAAGTCGTCGAGCCCGAGGTGGCAGTGGGCGTCGACGAGCCCGGGGACGACCCAGCCCTCGACCGCCGAGTCGGCGCTAGGCTGCGGTTCGTAGGTGACCCGGCCGTCGACGACGTACAGGTCACGAGCCTCGCCGTCGGGCAGGACCGGGCCACGGAAGCGCAGGGCGTTCATGCCGACGACCGTAGTGGGGTCAGAGGTCGACGGTCTCGTTGGTCGCGGGGAACTTGTCCGGGTCGCCGGTGGCCGCGGCGCGCGCGGCGCCGATCAGCCGGACGACCTTGCTCGAGGAGCTCTCCCAGTACTCCGCCGTGTCGGCGTGCACCTTGAGGAGGGTCAGCCCGGGAGTGTCCAGGCCGTCCTCGAACCACGCCTTGAGCAGCGGCGACCACAGCTCCTCGGCCTTGGCCCGGTCGTGCACGACCTCGGCGCGGCCGGAGATCGACGTCCACTCGCTCTGCTTGGAGTTGGAGAAGGACACGTTGACCTCGGGGGCGGCGCGGACCTCGCGCACCTTGGGCGAGTCCTCGTGGGTGAAGAACCACAGGTCGCCGTCGAACTCGAGGTCCTGCAGAGCCATGGGCCGGCTCACGTGCTTCCCGTCCTCGGTCATCGTCGTCAGCATGCACATGTGTGCGCGCTCGACGAGCTTCGCCACGTGCTGGCGGCCGTCCTCGGTGTCCATGGGCCCTCCCGTGCTGTCGGATCGTCTCCTCGGGTGCCCGCATCGGGCCGGAAACATGCACGGCGCAAGGACTCAGAGCCGGTCGAGCAACCAGGTCGGGCTGAGCACCAACGCCGGGGCGACGTTGGCGGCGAGCGCCCGGTCGGCGGTCACGACCGTGACCTGGTGGCCGGCCCGCTGCGCGGCCGCCGCCTGCCGGACGATCTCCGAGTCGCCGTCGCGCGCAGCGTGCACGACCCGGAAGCCCGCCGTACGCCCGGCGCGGACGCCCTGCTTGGCCTGACCCTCGAGCACGAGGACCACCTCGTCGTGCGGGAGGTCCGCGTGGAGCAGCGCGTCGTGGAGCTTGGCGGCGGCGCCCGGACGGTCCTTCCACCAGCCGTCAGGTCGGGCACCGACCACGTTGGCGGCGTCGATGACCAGGGTCGTCGGCACCGGAGTCAGTCGTCGAGGACGAACTCGTCGCCGCGCGTCACGGCCACGACCGAGCCGTCGGAGTGGATCCCGTCGATCTGCACCTCGGGGCTTCCGATGACGATGTCGACGTGGGTGTTGGCCTGGTTGACGCCGGAGTCGATGAGCTGGTCCGTCGACTGCTCGCGGCCGCGCTCGATGGTCTCGGCGAAGCCGGAGCCCCAGGCGATGTGGGAGCCGACGTTCTCGTCGAACAGCATGTCCTTGTAGACCAGGCCGGTGCGCGCGACCGCCGAGTCGGAGTCGACGATCGCCACCTCACCGAGGTGCCGCGACCGCGGGATCAGGTCGAACTGCTGGTGCACCTCGGCCTCACCACGGTCGGCCCTGGCCTGCCGGATCTCGCCGTCGGAGATCTCCAGGCGCAGGCCCTCCACGAGCGTGCCCATGCTGGCGAGGAAGAAGTCGGCCGACGTCGCGACCGTGCCCTCCGCGCGGCGCCAGTCCGGGGAGATGAACACCTCCTCGGTGGGCATGTTCGGCACGAACTCGGTGCCGGCCTCGTTCTCGGCGGAACCGCCGACCCAGGACGAGCCCTCGTTGAGGCCGATCGTCAGGTCGGTCCCCGGGCCGCGGTACCGGATCCTGTCGAACCCCCGCGCGTTGAGCTTGGCCGCCCGCTCGGCGAGCTTGGCGATCTGGGCCTGCCACGCGGCGACGGGATCGGCCTGGTCCAGGCGCATCGCGACCGCGACCGCCTCCCAGAGCGTGGCGACGTCGGCGACGCCGATGCTGTCGGCCCAGCCCTTCGTGGGAGCGCCGACGACGGTCCAGGCGATCTTGTTGGTGCTGATGATCGGCATGACCTCCTGGATGAGGTCCATCGGCGCCGACTTGGCCAGCCGGGCCGGGTCGAGGCCCTCCATGAGGGTGGGGTGCGGGTTGCCGGTGAGGCTGATCAGCGCCGGCTTGGTGTCGTTCCACGCCCGGACCTCGTCGATCTCGTGAGGGGCGGACTTCCCCAGCATCTCCTCCGGGCCGTGCTCGACGGCCGCGCGCTTGAGGTAGGGATCGCCGTAGTCGATCGTCACGCGGGACGCGCCGACGCGGTACGCCTCGGCGGCGATCGCGCGGGCGGCGTCCGCCTGCTCGGGCAGGGCGCTGACCACGACCTCCTGACCCGGCTGCACGTTCACGCCCACGCGCACGACCAGCCGCGCGTACTTCTCCAGCAGGTGGTCGAACGGCTCGCTCATGTCTCTCCCCACATCGGCTTGTCCCGACCCTAACCGCCGACCGGCGAGACGCCTCCGCAAGCCGCGCCGGGTCAAGTCTCGGAGGAGGCCACCCCGTCGACCAGCTCGGCGCACAGGTCCCGCAGCTTCACGTTGGTCTCGCTGCTGGCACGCTTGAGCACCGCGAGCGCCGTCTCCCGGTCGACGTTCCTCGAGGCCATCACCATGCCGATGGCAGTGCCGATGGTGCGGGAGGACTGCAGCGCCTGCTCCAGCTGCGACACGTGGTTCCGGACGACGTCCTCATCGATCTGCAGGGACGAGAGGATCTCCCGGTCGATCGCCGCCTGCGCCTCGCTGGCCTCGATACGAGCCTCGGCTGCATCCAGTCGCTCGACGAGGTCCGCGATGCGTTCGGTGTTCAGGCGCAACTGATCTGTCACGTCCAGCTCCTGGGTCAGCCGATCCCCACGATCGATCACGCGGAGCATTTTAGGACGTGCCCCTAGCGGTTTCCAGCGGGAGGGAGTCGGCCCCCACAGCACGGTGTGCCGGCATCCTGCCCTGGGTCCAAGGTACCCACACGCCTCGCTGCGACACGGGGGCGCGGCGCGGGGAGGCGCCCGCTCGAGGTGCCGGCAAGCCCCCTTCCCGAGGCGGTCTGCCCGGGACGGGCTCTGTTACCCAACTGTGGAGGTCCCGTGGGATCTTTTCCGTCGCTCCCGTGCCACCGTGGAAGGAAGTCAAGAAGTGCCCCACGTCTCGGGCCCACCCCGCTCGACGCTTGAGAAAGATCCTTCTTGACGGAGCCGTTCCTCGGCTCGGAGTTGGAACCAGTGAAGGAGCACCACGATGTTCGACCTTTTCAAGATCCTGCTGGACTCGCGTCTCGCGAAGATGGAGGAGCGCGGCGCCTCGGCCGTCGAGTACGGGCTCCTGGTCGCCGCCATCGCGGGGGTCATCGGCCTGGTGGTCGTCGCCCTCGGCGACAACATCATGGCGGGGTTCTCCAGCTCCTGCCAGGCGGTACAAGACGGCGCTGGCGCCGCCGGTCAGTCCTGCTCCTGACCCGTGGCAACGTCGGCCAAGTGCAGGCGTGAACACCTCCGATGTCGCAGGCAACGGCCTGGAAGGCTAGAAGTCCTCACTTGAGGTACTTGGAGAAGTCCTTCGGAAGGTCGAGCTGCTCGGCCGCCTTGGCGTAGTCGATCTCCTCGCCGCCGGGGTTGCCGAACGGGTTGCCCGAGGAGCTGGCCGGAGCCGCGGCGGCTCTCTCTGCGGCCGCCTTCTCCTCCGCTGCCGCCTTGGCCGGGTTGCCGGACCGGCGACGGCCCTTCGCGGGCTTCTGCTTGCCCTTCTGCTTCTTGGCCGCGCCGCCGCCCATCCCCGGCATGCCCGGCATCCCGGGCATGCCCAGGCCGGGCATCCCGCCGCGCGCCATCTGGGTCATGAGCTTGCGCGCCTCGAAGAAGCGGTCGACCAGGCCGTTGACGTCGGTGACGGTGCGGCCGGAGCCGGCTGCGATCCGGGACCGGCGGGACCCGTCGATCATCTTCGGGTTGGCCCGCTCGGCGGGGGTCATCGAGTAGATGATCGCCTGGATGCGGTCGATCTCCCGCTCGTCGAAGTTCTCGAGCTGGTCGCGGAACTGCCCCATGCCGGGCAGCATCCCCATGATCTTCGACATCGAGCCGAGCTTGCGGACCTGCTGCATCTGCTGGAGGAAGTCCTCCAGCGTGAACTCTCCGCCCCGGCCGCTCAGCTTCTCCGCGGCCTTGAGCGCCTCGTCGGCGTCGAAGGCCTTCTCGGCCTGCTCGATCAGGGTGAGCATGTCGCCCATGTCGAGGATCCGCCCGGCCATCCGGTCGGGGTGGAAAAGGTCGAAGTCCTCGATCTTCTCCCCGGCCGAGGCGAACATGACGGGCTTGCCGGTCACCTTCGCGATCGACAGCGCGGCGCCACCACGCGCGTCACCGTCGAGCTTGGTGAGGACCACCCCGTCGAAGCCGACGCCGTCCTGGAAGGCCAGCGCGGTGTTGACCGCGTCCTGACCGATCATCGCGTCGACGACGAAGAGGATCTCGTCGGGCTGGACCGCGTCCCGGATGTCCGCGGCCTGCTTCATCAGCTCCGCGTCCACACCGAGTCGGCCGGCGGTGTCGACGATGACGACGTCGTACAGCTTGCGCTTGGCCTCCTCGATGGACGCCCGCGCGACCGCCACGGGGTCGCCCCCGTGCTGAACTCCTTGGGCGTTCCCGGGCTCGGGCGCGAAGACGGGTACGCCGGCCCGCTCACCGTTCACCTGGAGCTGGTTGACCGCGTTGGGCCGCTGCAGGTCGGCTGCGACCAGCACCGGTGACTTGCTCTGGGACTTCAGCCAGTACGCGAGCTTGGCGGCCAGCGTCGTCTTGCCGGCGCCTTGGAGACCGGCCAGCAGGATCACCGTCGGGCCCGTCTTGGCCCACTGGATGCGCCGCGTCTCGCCGCCGAGGATCTCGACGAGCTCCTCGTTGACGATCTTCACGATCTGCTGGGCGGGGTTCAGCGCCTGGCTGACCTCCTCGCCGCGCGCTCGCTCCTTGACCGAGGCGACGAAGTCCTTGACGACCGGCAGGGCGACGTCGGCCTCGAGCAGCGCGATCCGGATCTCCCGGCAGGTCGCGTCGATGTCGGCCTCTGAGAGCCGACCCTTCCCCCGGAGGTTCTTGAAGGTGTCGGCAAGGCGGTCGGAGAGTGTGGCGAACAAGAAGTGTCCCTACGTCTATCGGTGAGGCGCCCAGCCTAACGGCCGCCTCCCCGGGCTCCTCACCCGCCGAGCGCCGCGCGGATCGCGTGCGCCGCCTGGGCGGCACGCGTGTCGGAGAGGACGCCCGCGTCGCTCTCCTGGAGGTAGAAGGCGTCGACCGCCTGAGGTCCCACGGTGTCCACGTGGGCGGACCGGACCGTGAGGCCGAGCGAGGCGACCGAGTGGAGCACGACGTACAGCATGCCGGGCCGGTCGGCGGTCCGGACCTCGATCACCGTCGCCTCGCGCGAGGCCTCCGGGCGTACGACGACGTTCGGGGCCAGCGAGTCCTGCCGCTGACGAGTCAGTCGTTCGTGCACGTCCACCCGGCCCTCCTGGATCGCCTCGAACCGCTGACGCAGCACCGCGGCGTCGAGGTAGGGGTCGGCGACCTCCCAGACCGAGACCGCCACCCCGTCCTGCGCCCATGCCCGGGCGCCCCGGACCGGGGCCTTGAGGTAGGCGAAGGTGGCGGCCAGGTCGGAGAGCAGCCCCACCCGGTCCGGCGCCAGGGCGGTCACCCGGACGCCGTCCTCGTGCTCCTCCAGGCGCAGGACCGTGTCCCCGCGCCGCACCGCGTCGGGGGTCGGGGGAAGCGGGACGACCGGAGCGTCCGGCCTCGAGCCGGGACCGAGGGCGGCCAGCACCCGGGTCGCGAGCGTCCGGACCAGACCCGACCGCCAGGTGCTCCACGCCTGGGGCGAGGCCGCGCGCGCGTCCGCCTCGGTCAGGGCCAGCAGCAGCTCCGCGGTCTCGGCGGTGCGGAGCCTCGACGTGACCGCCTCGACCGTGGCCGGGTCGTCGGGGTCCCGGCTGGTGGCAGTCTCGGCGAGCAGCAGGTGCCAGCGCACGAGCCGGGTGATCAGCGCGACCGCGTCGGGCTCGAACCCCATCCGGCTCGCGATCGCGCCGGCCAGGGGCTCCCCGGCGATGCTGTGCTCGGTGAGCCCGCCCTTGCCGATGTCGTGCAGCAGCGCGGCCACCAGCAGGACGTCAGGGCGCGACACCGTCCGGATGAGGGCGGAGGCCTCGATGCAGGTCTCGACGACGTGCCGGTCGACGGTGAACCGGTGGATCGCCGAGGCGTGCGGCAGCAGGCGGATCCGCTCCCACTCGGGGAGGATCCCGGCCAGCGCGCCGGTCTCCTCCAGCGTCTCCCAGACCGGCAGGAGCGAGCGGCCCGAGGCCAGCAGCCGGACCAGGTGCTGGCGCGCGGAGGCCGGCCACGGGTCGGGCAGGGGCGGGCACTCGCGCACGAGCCGGGCGGCGGTCGGCGGCGCCAGGAGGGCGTCGTGCTCGGCGGCCAGCGCGGCGGCCTCCAGCAGCAGCCCCGGCGACTGCTCGGGGGTCGCCTCCTGGGTCAGCACCACCTCGCCCTGGCTCAACGCGATGCCGGGGGCGATCCGGTCGAGCTGGGGACGGCGTACGCGGGAGGGTGCCTGGAGCGTCCCCTCGGCACGGCGCCAGGTCAGGCGGGAGAGATGGGTGAGGCGGCGCCCGAGCTCACGGACCTGGCGTTGCGGGTCGTCCCAGCCCATCGCCTCGCCCAGCGGTCCCCAGGCCTCCGGCGCGATCCGGTCGGTCGCGCGCCCAGCCTGCCCCTGCACCACGTCGCGCACGTCGAGCAGCTGCTGACGGCAGCGCTCGAGGTCGGCGTGCGGCACGTCGACCAGCCACGTCGCGACCAGCGCCTTGAGGACGCCGGCGTCCCGGAGGCCGCCCTCGGCCTCCTTGAGGTCCGGGACCGAGACGTGCGCGAGCTCTCCGAGCAGCTCGTGGCGCTGCCGGACGAGCGCCCGCAGCTCCGGCAACCGGGCACGGGCGTCGCGCCGCCAGGCCGTGAGGAGCTGGCTGCGCAGCCGCAGCGTGAGGTTCGGGTCACCGGCGACGTGCCGGGCGTCGAGCAGACCGAGCGCGACCTTGAGGTCTGCGGCGGCCATCGCGGTCACCTGTTCCGGCGTGCGCACCGAGTGGTCCAACGTGTAGCCGGAGTCCCAGAGCGGGTACCAGACCTGCCCGAGCTCACCCAGCTCCCTCTCGTGCACCAGCACGAGGTCGAGGTCGGAGTGAGGAGCGAGCTCGCTGCGGCCGTAGCCACCGACCGCCATCAGCGCCACGCCCACGTCCGGGCCGCCGAGGTCGGCGTACGCCGTCCGGGCGCGCGTGTCCGCGGCCTCGGTGCGCTGCGTGCGCTCGATGGCCGTCATGCGCCCTCCTCATCGGTGGAGCGTCAGAGCGCGGCCTGGTCCCGGTCGCCGGTGCGTACCCGGACGATCGTCTCGACGGGCACCACCCACACCTTGCCGTCACCGATCCGGCCGGTCTGCGCGGTCTTCGTGACGATCCCGACGACGTCGTCGGCGTCGGCGTCGTCGACCACGATCTCGATCCGGATCTTCGGCACCAGGGCCACGTCGTACTCCGCGCCCCGGTAGACCTCGGTGTGGCCCTTCTGGCGCCCGTACCCGCTGACCTCGCTCACGGTCATGCCGGTCACGCCGAAGGTCTCCAGCGCCTCGCGGACGTCCTCCCACTTGTGCGGCTTGATCACCGCGGTCACGAGCTTCATGCGTTGGCTCCTTCGTTCTGGGTGCTCTTGGTCAGCACCGAGGTGGTCGGCAGCGAGCTGCCGCCGCCCAGGCCGGCATGCAGGTTGTACGCCGTCTCGCCGTGCTGGTCGCTGTCGATGCCGTCGACCTCGGCCTCCTCGGAGACCCGCCAGCCGATCGTGTACTTGATCGCCAGGGCGATCACCGTGGTGAGCGCGCCGGTCCAGACGATGGTGAACAGCGCGGCCATGGTCTGGTTGCCGAGCGAGCCGAGCCCGCCGCCGTACAGCAGCCCGTCGATGCCGCCCGGGGCGGCGCTGCTGGAGACCAGCCCGATCATCAGGGTGCCGACGAGACCGCCGACGAGGTGGACGCCGACGACGTCGAGGGAGTCGTCCATGCCGAGCTTGAACTTCAGGCTGACCGCCCAGGCGCAGAGCCCTCCGGCCACCGTGCCGATCAGCAGCGCGCCGGGGAGCGTCACCGCGCCGCAGGACGGGGTGATCGCGACCAGGCCGGCGACGATGCCCGACGCCGCGCCCAGCGAGGTGGCTGTGCCGTGCAGCATCCGCTCGACGGCGAGCCAGGCCAGCATCGCGGCCATCGTGGCGATCGTGGTGTTGAGGAAGGTCACTCCGGTCTCGGTCATGAACTGGGCGACGTTCTTCTGCTCGCTCGTCCCGGTGAGGACGATCGAGCCGACGTTGAAGCCGTACCAGCCGAACCACAGCAGGCCAGCTCCGATCATCGTCAGCGGCAGGCTGTGCGGCTTCATCGGCTCCTTCGGCCAACCGACCCGCTTGCCGATGACGAGGGCGAGCACCAGGCCGGCGACCCCGGCGTTGATGTGCACGACCGTCCCACCGGCGTAGTCCTGGGCCGGGAAGTGCTGGGAGAGCCAGCCGCCGCCCCAGACGTTGTGGCCGATCGGGAAGTAGCAGAGCGTCACCCAGATCGGCAGGAAGACGACCCAGGCGGAGAGCTTGACGCGGTCGGCGATCGCGCCGGAGATCAGGGCGGCGGTGATGACCGCGAAGGTCATCTGGAACATCACCGCGATGTAGGACTCCCAGCCGACGTCCTTGAGCCCGAACAGCTGGAACGGACTGGCCGTGAGGCCGCCGAGCCAGCTGCTGTCGGAGAAGGACATCGACCAGCCCCACAGCACGTAGACGATGCCGACGACCGCCATCGCGACGTACGACATCATCATCATGTTGAGCACGGACTTCGAGCGACTCATGCCGCCGTAGAACAGTGCGAGGGCGGGCGTCGTCATCATCAGGACGAGGGCTGTCGCGACGAGCATCCACGCGTAGTAGCCGTCCATGGAGCCTCCAGGGTCTGCCGGTCAGGTCTTGTCCTGAAGGTTCGGCGCTGGAGGTTTCACCGGGCCTCGCCCCGTGTTGCGGGGGCGAAAACAAAGCACCCGCGGTGTAACGGCTGTGTTTCCTACCCGAGCAGGGCGTCGACGAAGGCGCCTGCGTCGAACGGCGCGAGGTCGTCGGCGCCCTCGCCGAGACCGACGAGCTTGACGGGTACGCCGAGCTCGCGCTGCACGGCGACCACGATGCCGCCCTTGGCCGAGCCGTCCAGCTTGGTGAGGACGATGCCGGTGACGTCGACGACCTCGGCGAAGACCCGGGCCTGGATGAGGCCGTTCTGCCCCGTGGTGGCGTCGAGGACGAGCAGCACCTCGGTGACCGGGACCTGCTTCTCGATGACCCGCTTGACCTTGCCGAGCTCGTCCATGAGGTCGGCCTTGTTCTGCAGACGTCCGGCGGTGTCGACGATGACGGTGTCCCGGCCCTCGGCCACGCCGTTCTTGACCGCCTCGAAGGCGACGCTGGCCGGGTCGCTGCCCTCGGGGCCGCGGATCACCTCGACGCCGACCCGATCACCCCACGTGGCGAGCTGCTCGACGGCGGCGGCCCGGAAGGTGTCGGCAGCTCCCAGCGTGACCTGCAGGTCCTCGGCGACGAGGATCCGGGCGAGCTTGCCGACGGTGGTGGTCTTGCCGGCGCCGTTGACGCCGACCACGAGCACGACGCCCGGCTTGCCGTCCGCGCCACTGACCTGGAGGCGACGGTCCAAGGTGGGGTCGACGATCTTGAGCAGCTCCTCGCGGAGGACGGTCCGCGGGTCCTCGCTGCCCTCGACCCGCAGCCGGGTCCGCAGCGCCTCGACGACCTGCTGGGTCGGCTCCACGCCGACGTCGGCGGCGAGGAGGGTGTCCTCGATCGCCTCCCAGGTGTCCTCGTCGAGCCGGTCCCGGCTCAGCAGGGCCAGGAGGCCCTTGCCGAACCCACCCTGCGCGCCGGAGAGGCGCTGCCGCAGGCGGACCAGCCGGGAGGACGTGCTCTCGGGCTTCTCGAGCGTGGAGGCGGCAGGCGCCTCGACGGCTGCTTCGGCCTCGGTGGTCGGCGTACCGGGGGTCGGCGGAGCGGGGGTCTCCGGGGCCGTGGGGGCCTTGCCCCGGCCGCGGACCAGCAGGCCGGCGACGACGACGACCGCCAGGACGGCGATCGCGAGGATCAGGTACAGCAGGTCACCCATGTCAGTCGCCTCAGACGTGCTTGGGGCCGGAGTCGGTGGCGCCCGGGGACGGGTCCAGGTCGCCGTCGGCGATGGTGGGCAGGGCGTCGGCCGCCCTGTTCATGGTCTCGCCGAGCCAGGGTGCGCCGGGGACCTCCTCACCGCGGTGCGGGAAGGCCACGAACGTCACCACCAGTCCGGCGACGACGACGATCACGAGCATCGAGACGATGATGAAACCCACGGATTCACCGTAGCAACGGCAGGACGGCGTCCCGAATCGACGACGGCATGGGGACGACGGGCCGTGCGGGGTCGGTGTTGTCGACGTACACGTGCACGAACCGGCCCTCCGCCGCGGCCTCGTCGTTGTCACCTTGGAACAGCCCGACCCGGTAGACGACGCTCGAGGTGCCGACCTTGTCGACGACGACGCCGAGGTCGACGGGCTCGGGGTAGCCGATCTCGGCGAAGTACCGGCAGCCGACCTCGGCGACCACGCCGATGGCGGGCAGGGTGCGGATGTCGGTGCCGGTGGCGTCGACGAGCTGGTTGTTGACGACGGTGTCGATCAGCTCGAAGTAGCGGGCGTTGTTCATGTGGCCGTACACGTCGATGTCGGCCCAGCGCGTCGTGTGCTGCTCCCAGTAGACGTACTCGTCCCGGGTCGGTCTCGGGCTCGGCACTAGGCGCTCTCGACCTCGCGCAGCCGCTGGCTGATGACCGCGGACACGCCGTCGCCGCGCATCGTGACGCCGTACAACGCGTCGCCCACCTCCATCGTCCGCTTCTGGTGCGTGATGACCAGGAGCTGGGAGTTCTCGCGCAGCTCCTCGTAGATCTCCAGCAGGCGACCGAGGTTGGTGTCGTCGAGGGCGGCCTCGACCTCGTCGAGGATGTAGAACGGCGAGGGGCGGGCCTTGAACAACGCCACCAGGAACGCCACGGCGACCAGCGAGCGCTCGCCACCGGAGAGCAGCGAGAGCCGCTTGACCTTCTTGCCGGCCGGGCGGGCCTCGACCTCGATGCCGGTGTTGAGCATGTCGGAGGGGTCGGTGAGGACCAGACGCCCCTCACCACCCGGGAACAGTCGGGCGAAGGTCGAGTCGAAGGCCTTGCTCACGTCGGCGTACGCCGCGGTGAACACCTCCTCGACCCGGGAGTCGACCTCGCGGACGATGTCGAGCAGGTCCTTGCGGGTCCGCTTGAGGTCCTCGAGCTGCTCGGTGAGGAACTTGTGCCGTTCCTCCATCGCGGTGAACTCCTCCAGCGCGAGCGGGTTGACCCGGCCGAGCATGGCCAGCGCGCGCTCGGCGCTGCGCAGACGCTTCTGCTGCTCCTCGCGGACGAACGGCACCGGCTCCGGCTCGGGCCGACCCTCCTCGGCCTCCCCGGCGCTCTGCCAGTCCAGGTGGGGCACCAGCTGGTCGGGGCCGTAGTCGGCGACCAGACCCTCCACGTCCAGGCCCAGCTCCTCGAGCGCCCGCTCGGAGAGCTGCTCCAGTCGCATCTTCTGCTGCGTGCGGGCCATCTCGTCGCGGTGCACGGAGTTGACCAGCTCGTCGTGCTCACGATCGAGGTCGCGCAGGGTGGCCCGGATCGCCAGCAGCTCCTGCTCGCGGCCCTCCCGAGCCTGCTGGACCGCAGCCCGTGCCTCGGCGGCACGGTGCAATGAGACCTCCAGCGAGGCCAGGACCACACCGACCGCGACGCCGACCGCCTCGGCGGCCCGGCCCTCACGGATCAGCCGCTGGCGACGCTCGGCCGCCCGGGCCCGGGCATCGCGTTCGGACTGTGCGGCCGCCTCGAGGGCGTCGGCCCGGCCGTGCAGGGCGCGCGCCCGCTCCTCGGATGTCCGCAGCGCCAGCCGGGCGTCCATCTCGGCCTGCCGCGCCACCCGCGCGGCCTCGACCAGCTGCTCGCGCAGGGACGTGTCCGGCTCCTCGTCCGGGGCGTCCTCGGCGGTCGTCAGCCGCAGCTCGAGCTCGGCCAGACCGGCGAGGTCGCGGTCCCGCGCCTCCTCGGCCGCCGCGATCGCACTGGCCAGCCGCTCGGCCTCGCCGCGCGCCGCCCGGGCCAACGACCCGAACTGCCCCAGCTCCTCGGCCACCGCCGCCAACGTCGCGTCGGACTCGTGCAGCTTGGCCAGGGCCACGTCCACGCGCTGCCGCGCGGAGAACCGCTCGCCCTCGACCCGGCTGATCTCGAACCCGAGCCGCTCGGTGGCCGCGGTCGCCTCGGCGTACGCCGCGGTGGCCTCGTCGTAGGCGGCCTGGATCTCGATCAGGCTCGGTTGGCTGCTGGATCCACCGGCGGCGAAGTGGGCACCCAGGACGTCGCCCTCGCGGGTGACGGCGGTGAGGTCGGGAGACTCGGCGACCAGCGCCCGCGCGGCCGCCAGGTCCGGGACGACCGCGGTCTTGTGCAGCAGCCGGGTCAACGCGCTGGACAGCTCGACGGGTGCGTCGACGACGTCCACGGCGTACGTCGCCCCGCCGGGGAGGCCGGGCCAGTCCCGGCTCTCCTGGGGTCCGCCGCCGAGCAGCATCCCGGCGCGGCCGAGGTCCTCGGTCTTGAGGGTGCCCAGGGCGCCGACGGCGGAGTCGGCGTCGGCCAGCACCACCGCGTCGGCGGCCGACCCGAGGGCCGCCGCGATCGCGCTCTCGTACCCGGTGTGGACGCTGAGCAGCGCCGCGACGGAACCGAGCAGCCCGCTCACGTCGTCGGAGGCGGCGAGCAGGGCGCCGGCCCCGTCCTTGCGGTTGAGCCCGAGCTCGAGCGCGTCCCGGCGGGCCGCCAGCGAGGAGCGCTCGCGCTCCGCGGCGGCGGACTCCTCGCGGAGCTTCGCGAGCCGTTCGTCGAGGTCGTCGAGTGCGGACGTGGCGGCCTCGTGCTCGGCGTCGAGACCCTCCTCGCCGGCGTCCAGGCCGGCCACCCTGGTCTCGAGCGAGGTGAAGTCGCGCTGGGCCCGGTCGGCGCGGGCGACGGCCTCGCTCCGCGCGAGCGTCAGCCGACCGACCTCCTCGTCGGCGGCCGCGGCCCGCGACTTCAAGGCGTTGACCTGCCCGCGGAGCCGGGCGAGACCCTCGCGCCGGTCGGCGGCCGCGCGCTCCAGCCCGGAGACGCGCCGCTGCTCCTCGGCCGCCTCGTCCTCGGCCGAGCGGCGGGCGACGACGGCCTCGTCGAGGGCCGAGCGGTGCTGGTCGACCTCGCCGGTGATCTCCGCCTCCCGGCGGCGTACGTCGGCCGCCTCGGCCAGGAGCTGCTCGGGGTCGCGCCCCACCGAGGTCTCCTCGGTGACCGCGCCGGCGTTGCGCAGGCGCTCGGCCGCCAGTGACTGGGTGCCGCGCAGCCGCTCGCGCACGCCGGAGAGCCCGAACCAGGTGTCCTGGGCCCGCGAGAGCGCGGGCAGGTCCTCCCGTAGGGCCGCCTCCAACCGGGCCTCGGTCTCGCGGGCCTGTGCGATCGCGGTCTCGACCTCCTCGCGCCGGGTCAGCAGCACCGACTCGTCGGCCAGCTCCTGCTCCAAGGCGGTGCGAGCGTGCACGAGGTCGTCGGCGAGCAGCCGGGCACGGGCGTCGCGGACCTCCGCCTGGACGGTCGCCGCCTTGCGCGCGACCTCGGCCTGGCGGCCGAGCGGCTTGAGCTGGCGGCGGATCTCGGTGAGCAGGTCGTTGAGCCGGGTGAGGTTGCCGTCGGTCGCGTCCAGCTTCCGCAGCGCCTTCTCCTTGCGCTTGCGGTGCTTGAGGACGCCGGCGGCCTCCTCGATGAAGCCGCGCCGGTCCTCCGGGGTCGCGTGCAGGATCGTGTCGAGCTGGCCCTGGCCGACGATCACGTGCATCTCGCGCCCGATGCCGGAGTCGCTGAGCAGCTCCTGGACGTCGAGGAGCCGGCAAGGCTGGGAGTTGATGGCGTACTCCGAGCCGCCGCTGCGGAACATCGTCCGGCTGATCGTGACCTCGGAGTAGTCGATCGGCAGCGCGCCGTCGGTGTTGTCGATGGTGAGCAGGACCTCGGCGCGACCGAGCGGCGGGCGGCCGGACGTGCCGGCGAAGATGACGTCCTCCATCTTGCCGCCGCGCAGGCTCTTGGCGCCCTGCTCGCCCATGACCCACGCGAGGGCGTCCACCACGTTCGACTTGCCCGATCCGTTGGGACCCACGATGCAGGTGATCCCCGGCTCCAGCTGGAGCGTGGTGGAGGAGGCGAAGGACTTGAACCCCTTCAGGGTCAGGCTCTTCAGGTACAACGCGGGCTCCTGACAACGGGGACGACGGATCGACGGATCGACGCTGACCGTGCGGGGGAAGCTCAGCGGCTTCACCCTACCTGCGGCCCGCCCCGATTCTGCGGAGGTCGGGTCAGAGGATCGCGCCGGGGTTGAGGATGCCCTGCGGGTCGAGTGCGTCCTTGACCTTCCGGGTGAGCGCCATGACGTCGGGGCCGAGCTGGTCGGGCAGCGCGACCTTCTTCGCCCGACCGACGCCGTGCTCGCCGGTGATGGTCCCGCCGAGGTCGATCGCGGCCTGCATGACGTCGGCGAACGCCGCTCGGGCACGGTTCCCGGCGTCCGCGTCGGTGGGGTCGAACACGATGATCGGGTGGGTGTTGCCGTCCCCGGCGTGCGCCACCACGGGGATCTCGACGTCGTGACGCACCGCGATCTCGGCGACGGCGGCCAGGAGGGCCGGCAGCTGCGGGACCGGCGCGCCGACGTCCTCGAGCAGGATCGAGCCACGCGCCTCGATCGCCGGGAACGCCATCCGTCGCGCCTCGACGAACAGCTCGCCCTCCTCTGCGTCCTCGGTGGAGAACATCTCGGTCGCGGCCGCACACGCGGCGGTCATCGCCCCCATCTCGACGGCTCGTGCTGCGCCGGGGGCGTCCGACTGCGCGATCAGCAGGGCTCCGGCGGACCGGTCGAGCCCCATCGGCTTGTAGTCCTCGACGGCGTTGATCGAGGCCTGGTCCATCAGCTCCAGCATCGAGGGCCGCAGCGTGCGACCCATCTCCACGACGGCCGCGGCCGCGTCCGCGACGGTGGCGAAGCTGGCCACCAGCGTGGCGCGGCTCCCCTGGGCGGGCACGAGCCGCAGGATCGCGCGCGTGACGATGCCCAGGGTCCCCTCCGAGCCGACGAAGAGCTTGAGCAGCGAGAGGCCGGCCACGTCCTTGACCCGTCGGCCGCCCAAGGTGATGAGGGTGCCGTCGGCCAGCACCACGTCGAGGCCGAGCACGTAGTCGGTCGTGACGCCGTACTTCACGCAGCACAGGCCGCCGGCGTTCGTGGCGACGTTGCCGCCGATCGAGCAGATCTCGTACGACGAGGGGTCCGGCGGGTACCAGAGCCCGTGCTCGGCGGCGGCGGTCTTCACCTCGGCGTTGAACGCCCCCGGCTCCACCACCGCGACCCGGCAGTCGGCGTCGATCTCGATCGCCCGCATGCGCTCCAGGCTGAGCACCAGTCCCCCGTCGACGGCGGTCGAGCCGCCGGAGAGCCCGCTCCCGGCGCCCCGCGGGACGACCGGAACCCCGTGCTCGGCCGCCCACCGCACGGCGGTCTGCACCTGCGCCGCGTCCTCCGCACGGACCACCGCGCAGGGCCGGCCGGCCGAGGCGTCGCGCGACCAGTCGTGCCGGTACTTCTCCATCGCGTCCGGCTCGGTGAGCACCACACCGCCCGGGAGCGCGTCGATCAGCCCACGGATCTGGTCAGAGAGCTCCATGCCCCCATCATGGCGCCTCACCCTCCGCGGCGTGTGCCTGAGACCGCGCTATGCGCCCGTCTCAGGCACACGCGACGACAAATCCGAGGGCTCCTCCGCGTGCGCGATGCTCGACAGCCGGCTCCAGACGAGCGCCAGCGTGATGCCGCTGCCGACGAAGGCGAACCAGAAGGGCGCCGCGAGGCCCCACTGCTCGGCGATCACGCCGCCGATCCCCTGGCCGATCACCATGCCGCCGAACACGAAGATCAGGTAGACCGAGCCGACCCGGCCCTGGAACTCGGTGGGCACGGCACGTTGCCGCACCACCTGCGAGACGTTGAACCAGACGAAGGCGTAGGCGCCGAAGCCGAACATGATCGCCAGCGCCACCCACGGGATCGTGGTGAGGGCGAGCGCCAGGTGCATGACGACCTCGAGCAGCAGGCAGGTCTTCATCAGCACGGCGAGGTCGAAGCGCCGCTCGAGCCAGCCGTACCCGACCGTGCCGAGCATGCCGCCGAGGGCCGAGGCGGTGGTCAGGAGGCCGAAGCCGACCTCGCCCATGTGCACCCGGTCCAGCGACCAGAGCACGAGGATCGACCAGGCCGCTCCCCAGGTGATGTTGAAGGTGAGGATGACGATCGCCAGCGTGCGGATCGCCGCGTGGTGCCACAGCCAGGTGATTCCCTCGGCGATGTCCTGGCCGACGTGGGTGTCGACCGACTCACGCATGGCCGCGCGGGTCGAGCCGATGCGCGACACGAGGACGACGCCGAGCACCGCGCAGACCAGCTGGGTCACGAACGGCCAGACCATCCCGGCGGCGAAGAGGAGCGCGCCGACCGGTGGGCCGATCAGCTGGTTGGCGGTGAGGAACCCCGCCTGCATGCGGGAGTTGGCGATGCCGAGGTCGGCCTTGTCGACGAACATCGGCGTGAGCGTGCTCGAGGTCGAGTCCGCGAACACCTCGGCCACGCCGAGCGCGAAGACCGACACCAGCACGACCGCGATCGAGATCCGACCGGTCGCGATCGAGACGCAGAGCAGGGCGAGGACGACGCTTCGGACCGCGTCGGCGGTGACCACGACCGTCCGGCGGTCGAGGCGGTCGGCCATCGCCCCGGCGTACAGGCCCACGACCAGCCACGGCAGGCCGCGCAGGAGACCGGCCAGCGCCACCAGGCGTGCGTCGTCGGTCTGGGAGGCGACCAGCAGCGGTCCGGCCGCCATCGCGACGCCGTCCCCGATGTTGGTGGTCCAGGCCGAGGCGAGGAGCCAGCGGAAACGGGAGCCGAGCCGGGTCGGCACCACCGTCTCCAGCACTCTGCTCACAAGGACGGAAAACTACGGGGTGGAGGTCCCCCGGTCCAAGTGATTTTCGCCCTTCGCGGTCCCCGTGAGCCCTCGGAGCCGCAGGGGGCGCCTAGCGGCGTCGGCGACGACGCAGTCCCAGCGCGAGCCCGGCGGCACCGCCGACGAGCCCCAACGGGACGACCGCGCTCGAGACGCGGTCGGACGCCGTGACGGCGGGCGACCCCGAGGGCTGCGTGCCGCGCCCGTCGGCTCCGCCCTCGCCCGGGACGTCGACCGAGTAGACGTCGAGCCCGCGGACGAGGTCGATGGAGTAGACGACGTTGGTGCGCTGGTCGGTCCGGCGTCCCTGGGCGTCGTACACCGGGACCCACATCGCGTCCCAGACCTCCGAGGCGCCCCAGTGGGCGTAGCCGTAGGGCTTCAGGTGCCTCGGGTCGCGCGCGTCGATGAACTGCGTGCCGCCGCCGTAGAAGCCGGCCGCGACGATCCCACCGGGCCGGAAGTCGAACCAGTGCGAGGAGCAGAACGCGCCCTGCGGGACAGGGAAGTTGCCCAGGTCGGACAGCTCGACCTTGTCCAGCGGCACGATCGCCGAGCGGTTCTTGCCGCTCAGGCTCTTGACCCACCAGGTCTGGAACGAGCCGGCCTGGCTGCAGTCGGTCTGCTCGTAGTCCTCCTCGGTCACCAGCAGCACGTTGCCGTGCTTGAAGGACGGCTTCGAGCTCGCCTTGAAGTGGTCGGCGTTCGGGCGGAAGGAGTTGTGCAGGATGAAGTTGTTCCACCCCTGGTGGTCCGGGTCGGTCCCCTTCCCGGCCTCGCCGGTGGTCGTGACCAGGCGCGGGTGGCGCGGGTGCGAGGCGTCCCAGATCGAGGCGCCGTTCCAACCGGTGTGGGTGCCGTAGCCGGCGGCGTCGAAGTTCCACTTGTGCCCGGCCGTCGGCGAGGCGAAGGGCTGCACGCCGTCCGTGGCCGGGTCGGCGTCCACCTCGGCCGGGTGGTCGAGGTCGCGCAGGTCGAAGATCGAGAAGTGGTCGTTGTCGCCGGCCGAGTAGGCGTAGCGGCAGTTGCTGTCGTCCACGCAGGCGACGGTGTGGGTGCTGGTGGTGCCCGGCGCACGCCCGGCGATGACCGGGTTCGCGGGGTCGGTCACGTCCACGACGATCAGCTCGTTGCCGCCCGCGTTGACGTGGGTCGGGTCGGTCGGAGAGGCCTGGACCGCGTCCACGCCGATGAGTGCGAACCGTCGTACGCCGTCCGCGGTCTGCCGCTCGCCGCAGGTCATCGCCTCGTTCTCGAACAAGACGTTCGGCAGGGTGCCGACGACGTTCGGGTGGACCGGGTCCGAGACGTCCCACACGTGGACGGCGTCCACGCCACTGGTCACGAACAACGGCTGGGTGCGCAGGAAGCACCCGGAGATCGCCAGCTGGCCCGGGTGGACGCCCTGGTGGGCGACGTTCCCGCTCAGCAGCGGCGTGCCCTCGTCGCCCTGGGACAGCAGCTGGAGCCGCACCCGTTCGTTGCGGGCGTGGTCACCGTGCGCCTGCGCGGGGACGGTACCGAGCAGGAGCAGGCAGAAGGACGCGAGGAGCAGGGCCGCCGAGCGGCCGGTACGGGCGTGCATGCGGGCTCAACGAGCCATCAGCACGCGGGTTACCCCCGAGCGAGGGTCACGCAGGTTGGAGATCGCTGCTGAGCAGCTCGCTCGCCCGGGCCTCGATCAGCGCGTCGTTGAGCGCGTCGATCTCCTGGGACAGGCGGGCGGCCAGCTCCTCGAGATCGGCGACGCGGTTCCGCAGCCGCGCGTTCTCGATCGCGAGTCGATCTGCACTCCGTGCGTCCGAGGGCACATAGCCCATCAACGCCTTGGCCATGTAAACGACCTTCCGGAAAAGGACACCCGGGTTTCGGGCTGTCTTCAAGAGTCCCACCTGACCTGTCGAGGGTCAATGAGAGGCACGTGAAGATTCCGTCAGGCCGTCAGGCGGCGCCGGCGCGGGACGGGCTGGCAGCGCGGGCAGAAGAACGACGAGCGGTTCATGAACGACACCCGACGGATGGGCGCGCCACAGCGGGCGCACGGCTGCCCCTCCTGTCCGTACGCGTGGAGGGAGCGGTCGAAGTAGCCGGACTCACCGTTGACGTTGACATAGAGCGCGTCGAACGACGTGCCCCCCTGGCCCAACGCCGCGGTCATCACCGCCGTCGCAGCGTCGAGCACGGCGGTCGCCTGCGCGCGGGTCAGCCGGTCGCCCGGCCGTTCGCCGTGGACCTTGGCCTGCCACAGCGCCTCGTCCGCGTAGATGTTGCCGATGCCGCTGACGAGGTTCTGGTCCAGCAGCTGCCGCTTGATCGCGACCGCGCGGCTGCGGATGCGACGGACGACGACGTCGGGGTCGAACAGCGGGTCCAGCGGGTCGCGGGCGATGTGGGCGATCTCCCCTGGCAGCTCGGCGCCGCCCGGGGAGACGACCAGCCCGCCGAACATCCGCTGGTCGACGAAGCGCAGCTCCGCGCCGTCGTCCAGGGCGAACCGGACGCGCAGGTGCCGCTCGTCCTCGGCCCCGGCCAGCTGGACGAGCATCTGGCCGCTCATGCCGAGGTGGCCGAGCAGGGCGTCGCCTGAGTCGAGAGGCAGCCAGAAGTACTTGCCGCGCCGCTTCGCGGCCCCGAGTCGACGCCCGGTCAGGGCGGCGGTGAAGCCGGACGGGCCGCGAGGGTCGCGGCGGACGGGCCGCTCGTGCAGCACCTCGACCGCGGCGACGGTGCGTCCGGTGACGTGGCGCTCGAGGCCCGATCGGACGACCTCGACCTCGGGCAGCTCGGGCACGTCAGGAGGGCTGGGGGGCGGGCGGGTCGGCGGGCGAGCTGCCGGCCCGAGACGGCTGCAGGTCGACGTCCTCGACGCCGAGACGCTCCGCGATCTCGCCGAACGCCGTCTCCGCGGCGGCCTGCTCGGCCTCCTTCTTGGAGCGGCCCACGCCGTTGCCGTACAGCGCGTCACCCACGCGCACCTGCGCGGTGAAGGTCTTCAGGTGATCCGGGCCCTCGTCCTCGATGACGTACTCGGGCACGCCGAGGCCGTGCTCGGCGGAGAGCTCCTGGAGGGAGGTCTTCCAGTCCAGGCCGGCGCCCATGGCGGAGGCGGCCTCGATCAGCGGGTCGAAGAGCCGGTGGACCACCGGGCCGGAGACCTCGAAGCTGCCGGACAGGTGCACGGCGCCGAGGACCGCCTCGACCGTGTCGGAGAGGATCGACGCCTTGCTGGCGCCGCCGGTGGCCTGCTCGCCCCGGCCGAGCTTGATGTGCGCACCCAGGCCGATGTCGCGGCCGACCCCGGCCAGCGCGCGGGCGTTGACGACCGCGGCGCGGAGCTTGGCGAGCCGACCCTCGGAGAGGTCCGGGTGCGTGCGGTAGAGCGTCTCGGTGACGATCACGCCGAGGACGGCGTCACCGAGGAACTCCAGCCGCTCGTTGGTGGGCAGCCCACCGTTCTCGTACGCGTACGAACGGTGCGTGAGCGCGCGCTCGAGCAGCTCGGGATCCAGGACGGGATCTCCGAGCGCGGCGCGCAGGCCCCGATAGTCCGCGTAGTTCGTCACGCGAACGACGACGTCAGAGGACCTGACGACGGTCGGCGCGCGCGCCGTACTGGCCGCACTCGCCGCACGCACGGTGCGGCAGGTGCTTCGCACCGCAGGCGGGGTTGGCACAGGTCACCAGCTGCGGCGCGACGGCCTTCCACTGCGAACGGCGGTGGCGGGTGTTGCTGCGCGACATCTTCCGCTTCGGGACAGCCACGATCTTCTCCTCAATCTGGCGGCGCTAGCCGCCGGACATTCAACTCGGTGCCGGCGAAGGTCGCCGGTCAGTCGTCCTTCAGGTCCTGCTTCAGGTCAGCCAGTCCGGCCCACCGCGGGTCGACCGCCGCCTCGTGCCCATGGTCGGGATCATCGGCGAGCCGCACCCCACACTCGGGGCACAACCCGGGACAATCCTCCATGCACAGCGGCTGGAACGGCAGTGCGAGCACCACCGCGTCCCGCAGCGGCGGCTCGAGGTCGACCAGGTCTCCCTCGAGCCTCCGGACCTCGTCGTCCTCCGCGGCGAGCGGCTGGTCGTCGTAGAGGTACAGCTCCTGGATGTCGACCGAGATCTCGTCCTCGATCGCCACCAGGCACCGTACGCACTCGCCCTCGAGCTCGGCGTACGCCGTGCCCGTGACCAACACGCCCTCCATGACCGCTTCCAGCCGCAGGTCGACCTCGACCGGCGAGCCTTCCGGGACACGCAGAACTTCGATGCCCAGCTCTGCTGGTGCAGGAACCGTCAGCTCCACCTCGCGCTGGGACCCCGGGCGGCGGCCGAGCTCGCGTGTGTCGAGCACGAGCGGCGCTCTCGGGTCCAGTGTGCTCAGTGGTCTACTTCCGTCTCCATCACCTGTCAGAACCGTCCGCAATCGTAACGAACGCCCCGGTCAGGCGGCAAAACCGGGCTCAACCCTCGCTGAGCCGGGCCTTCATCGCCTCGTGCACGAAGCCCGGGACGAGCGTCGAGACGTCCCCGCCGAAGGCCGCGACCTCCTTGACCAGGCTGGAGGCGAGGAACGAGTACTCCGGGCTCGTGGGGATGAAGACGGTCTCGACGTCGGTGAGCGAGGAGTTCATCTGCGCCATCTGGAGCTCGTAGTCGAAGTCGCTGACCGCGCGCAGGCCTTTCACGATCGCGTGGATCTCGTGCTCGACGCAGAAGTCGGTGAGCAGGCCGGTGAAACCCTCGACCCGGACGTTGGCGAAGTCTGCGCAGGCCCGGCGCAGCATGTCGAGCCGCTCGTCGGCCGAGAACAGCCGGTTCTTGGACTTGGTCGGGTTGACGCCGACCGCGACCACGACGTCGTCGAAGAGCCGTGAGGCGCGGCCGATGATGTCGACGTGACCGAGGGTCACGGGGTCGAAGGATCCCGGGCAGACGGCGCGACGCATGCCCGCAGCCTAGTGCCGCGGGCCGGTCCTACGCGGAGGCGAGCGCGTACCAGAGCGTCGTCTCGCCGTAGCTCTTCTCCGCCTCCGGGCTCCAGCCCGCGGGCCAGGAGGGCCCGTCGTCGCGCGCGGAGCGCTCCACGACCACCAGTGCCCCCGGTACGAGCCACCCCTGCTCCTCCAGCGCGAGCAGGTCGGCGTCGACGTCACTGCCGGCCAGGGCGTACGGCGGGTCGCTGAAGACGACGTCGTACGGCGCGGACGGGGTGCGGCGCAGCACGGTGGCCACGGACCCGGCGACGACCTGGGCCGCGCGGCAGCCGATCGCGGAGGCGTTGGTGCCGATGAGGCCTGCTGTGCGCCGGTCGCTCTCCACGAGCGTCACGACCCCGGCGCCGCGGCTCCAGGCCTCGAGGCCGACCGCGCCGCTGCCGGCGTACAGGTCGAGGAACCGCAGACCGGACAGCGGACCGATCCGCGAGTCGATGGTGGAGAAGAGCGCCTCGCGCACCCGATCGCTCGTCGGGCGGGTGGAAGCACCCCGAGGAGCAGCGATCCTGCGCCCCCCAGCCGTGCCACCGATGATGCGGGTCATGACTTCTCCAGGAATTCCGAGAGCCGTGATTGTTCCAAGGTGTGGACCGCCACCGCCAGCCCCGGAGCCGAATTGAGGCTCGGATCGCGCTCGAGCAGTGAGACCGCGACCTCACGCGCGGCCACGATCGTGTCCTCGTCGCGCAGCACGCGCAGGGTCTGGAGGCTCGAGCGCAGGCCGCTCTGGGAGACGCCGAGGACGTCGCCCTCGCGCCGTTGCTCGAGGTCGATGCGGGACAGCTCGAACCCGTCGGTGGTTCCCGCGACGGCGTCCAGGCGCTCGCGGGCCGGTGAGCCCGCCTCCGCACCGGACACCAGGAGACAGAGGCCGGGCAGCCCGCCGCGGCCGACGCGGCCGCGCAGCTGGTGCAGCTGGGAGACGCCGAACCGGTCGGCGTCCATCAGGACCATCACGGTCGCGTTGGCGACGTCGACGCCGACCTCGATCACGGTGGTGGCGACGAGGACGTCGAGGTCCCCGGCGGCGAAGGCGCGCATCGTGCGCTCCTTGTCCTCGGCCGGCATCCTCCCGTGCAGCTGCTCGACCCGCAGCCCGCTCAGGGCACCGTTCGCCAGGGCGGGCGCCAGCTCGGTGACGGCAGTCAGCGACCGCCCCTCCTGCGACGGAGGCTCCAGGGCGTTGCCGTCCTCGTCGTACTCGAGGGTGTCCTGCTCGCCCTGCTCCTTCTCGTCGCCGGTGATGCGCGGGCAGACCACGTAGACCTGATGACCGGCCTCGACCTCCTCGCGCACCCGCTGCCAGGCACGGTCGAGCCAGGACGGTTGCTCCGCGAGGGGGACGACGGTGGTCTGGATCGGCGCGCGGCCGGCCGGCAGCTCGGTCAGCACGGACGTCTCGAGGTCGCCGAAGACGGTCATGGCGACGGTCCGCGGGATCGGTGTCGCGGTCATGACCAGCACGTGCGGGGGCTCCCCGGCCTTGTCGGTGAGTGCCGACCGTTGCTCGACGCCGAACCGGTGCTGCTCGTCGACGACGACCAGGCCGAGGTCCGCGAACGTGACCCGCTCCTCCAGCAGGGCGTGGGTGCCGATGACCAGGCCCGCCTCGCCGCTGGCGATGTGGAGCATCGACTCGCGGCGCTGGGCGGTGCTCATCGAGCCCGTGAGCAGGGCGACCGTCGTCCCGTCGGCGGCTCCGCCGAGCATGCCGCCGGCGGCGAGGTCGCCCAGCATCCGGGTGATCGAGGCGTGGTGCTGCTGGGCCAGGACCTCGGTCGGTGCGAGGAGAGCGGCCTGGCCGCCGGAGTCGACGACGCGCAGCATGGCCCTCAGCGCCACCAGCGTCTTGCCGGAGCCGACCTCACCCTGGAGCAGGCGGTGCATCGGGTGCGGCTGGGCCAGGTCCTCCTCGAGCTGCGCGCCGATCTCCCGCTGGCCCGCGGTGAGCTCGAAGGGCAGCCGGGCGTCGAAGGCGGCCAGCAGCCCGCCCCCACCGCTGCGGGCCCGGGCACCCTCGCTGCGCACCGCCGCGCGCCGCCGGGCGAGCACCAGCTGCGTCACCAGCGCCTCCTGGAACCGGAATCGCTTCTGCGCCGCCCCGACCTGCTGCCAGTCGTCGGGGCCGTGGATCCAGCGCAGAGCGGTCATGGCGTCGAGGAGCCCGCGCTCCTTCCGGATCTCCTCCGGCAGCACCTCGTCGACGCCGGAGACCTCGCTGAGCGCGAGCTGGATGACCTTCTGGAGGTCCCAGGAGTAGAGCCCGGAGGTGACCGGGTAGACCGGCATCAGGCCCTTCATCGACTCGGCCAGCGCCTCGCCGCCGCTCCCCGTCAGCATCGCGCGCTGGGGCTTGTCGAGCTGCAGGGAGTTGTTGAACAGCCGCACCGTCCCGCTGAACATCCCGCGCTCCCCCACCGCCATCTCCGCGGCGTCCTTCTCCGCCTGTTGCGCGTACGGCGTGAAGTAGGACATCGAGAACGTCGGCCCGCCGGTCCTGATCCGCACCTCGGTGCGGTAGCCGCGCCGGTTGGTCGAGCGGTTGTGGAAGGACTTGGCCTCGGAGTACACGACCTCGCCGATGACGGAGAGGTGCTGCCCGACCTGCGGCCGGTCGATCTCGGTGAGGTCCTCCATCGACTCGTAGCGTCGGGGGAAGTGCATGAGCAGCTGGCCGACCGTCTCGATGCCGAGACCCTCGACGACGCGCTTGCGCTTCGCGTGGGAGCGGCCGAAGACCGCTTCGACCTTGGACTGCGGCGTGATCACGGCCGGCTCACTCGACGGCCATGAGGATCGGGTAGCGGGCCTGCCCTCCGCCGTACGTCACGACGTCGACGGCCGGGTGGCGACCCTCGATGTGCCGGGCGAGCCGCTCGGTCAGGCCCCCGTCGTCGGCGCCGGCGACGAGGGTGACGAGCTCGCCACCACCGGCGAGCAGCCGCTCGGCGACGTCGGCGGCCACGGTGAAGAGGTCCTCGCCGACGACGGCGAAGTCCCCGGCGACGACCCCGAGCGCGTCGCCGGGCTCGCAGGGCCCGGCCATGGTGATCGCCTTGCGCGCCGCGATCGTCACCGCACCGTGCCGCGCGTGGCGAGCGGTCGCGGTCATCTCCAGGACGTCCTGGTCGAAGGTCCGGGCGGGGTCGTGCACGGCGAGAGCGGCCAGCCCCTGCACCTGCGCCTGGGTCGGGATGACGGTGACCCGGACGTCGTGGTCGTGCTCGGCCGTCTGGGCGGCGATCTGGGCGACCCGGACGCTGTCGGCGTCGTTCGGCAGGCAGATCACCTCTTCCGCCCCGCTCCCCAGGACGGCGTCGAGCAGCTCCTGGGTGCTGGGTCGGCGCTCGCTCGGCACGACGACGATCGCCCCCGCCTCCTCGAAGAGCGCCGCGAGGCCGGGCCCGGCCGCGACCGTGACGATGCGCCGCCCCTTCCGCTCGCCGGCCTTGGCGCGGGCGGAGGCGACCTGTTCGGCGAAGTGGGTGACGCGGATGCGGTAGGGGCGGCCGGCCTCGATGCCCGCCTCCACCGCCCCGCCGACCTCGTCGGTGTGGACGTGGACGTTCCAGAGCCCGTCGCCGCCGACGACCACGAGGGAGTCACCGAGCGCGGCGAGCGCCTCACGCAGGACCGCGACCTGGCCGTCGTCCGCCTCGAGCAGGTACATCACCTCGTACGCCGGGCCGTCCTCGGTGAGGTCGTCGGTCGGTCCGTGGGGCGCCGGGAGGGCGGCTCGGCGTACCGGCATCTCGACGGGGGCCGGCCGGCGGCCGGTGAGGACCGTCTCCGCGGCGTCGAGGATCACGCTCAGACCGCGGCCGCCGGCGTCGACCACGCCGGCGTCGGCCAGGACCTGGAGCTGGTCGGGGGTGCGGGCGAGCGCCTCGCGCGCCGCGGCGGCGGCGGCCGAGAACACGTCCCGGGCACGCGCGCCCGGCGTCCCGGCGTGCTCCTCGGCGGCGGCTGCCGCTGCGGCGGCGACACTCAGCATCGTGCCCTCGACCGGCCGACCGACCGCGGCGTAGCTGGCGGTGGTGGCGGCGCGCATGGCCTCGGCCACCACGACCGCGTTCCGCTCGTCCGGGCCGCGGGTGGCCAGGCGCTTGCCGAGGGCTCCCAGCATCTGGCTGAGGATGACCCCGGAGTTGCCACGGGCGCCGAGCAGGGCCCCTCGGCCGAACGCCGCGAGGGCCTGCGGGAAGTCGGCTCCCTGCGCGACCGCCTCGGTGATCGCCTCTCGAGCGGCCGTGACGGTGAGGTACATGTTCGTGCCGGTGTCGCCGTCCGGCACGGGGTAGACGTTGAGCGCGTCGATCTCCTCGCGCGCCTCGGCGAGGGCGTCGGTGGCCACCTCGACGAACCGCAGCACCACGGGCAGCTCGATCGAACCGCCGGTGGGTGTTTCCATGGGCGCAGACGTTATCGGGTGCGGCCGACCGCGCCGGAGCACCGACCGATGTCGATTCGCCTCGGCGTGGCCCCCTCGGTTACTCTTTCGAGGTTGCCCGGACGGCTGGACTCATGCCGCCGCCAGGGCCCTTCAACGATTTCGAGCTGACTCAGGAGTTTCCGGTGGCCGCCGTTTGCGACATCTGCGCCAAGAAGCCGACCTTCGGCAACAACCGCCCGTGGTCGAAGAAGGCGACGCGCCGTCGTTTCGACCCCAACATCCAGCGGGTGCGGGCCACCGTCGAGGGCACTCCCAAGCGCCTCAACGTCTGCACCAGCTGCATCAAGGCCGGCAAGGTCACGCGCTAGTCGGTCGCTCGTGGGTCGGGGTGCGGTCGGCCCGGGGCATTTCCCATGTAGAGCGGGCAAACGTTCGCTTAGCACGGTCGATCGACCGTGTTGAGCGATGACTTCCCATGTTTACATGGGAAATGCCCCCTCACCCGAAGTGCGACCAGCCCTGCGGGCCGTCGTACTCGACACCGTCCACGGTGACCCGGGGCGCGTCCGCTGACGCCTGCGCGACCTCGCCCACGACCAGCCAGCCGTCCGGCACGTCCGCAGGCGCGAACGTCGCCAGCAGGGCGTGGTCGTCGCCTCCGGTGAGGATGAACCCCAGCGGGTCGGCGCCGATCGCCGCCGCGACCGCCTGGAGCGGCTCGTCCACCTCGAACGCACGTGCGTGCACGTCGATGGCGACGTCCGAGGCGCTCGCCAGGTGCCCCGCCTCCGCGAGCAGGCCGTCGGAGATGTCGATCATCGAGGTCGCGCCCGCCTCGGCGGCCGCCGGCCCGGCGTCGTACGGCGGCTCCGGACGGCGTAGCGCCTCCACCAGCACACGGGGTGACCGGAAGCCGCGCGCCAGCACCGCCAGCCCGGCTGCGGCCCAGCCCTGGCGGCCGCGGAGCGCCAGCACCTCGCCCGCGGACGCACCCGAGCGCAGGACCGGCGCGACCGTGCAGGCACCCAGCACGGTGACGGCGATGACGATGCTGTCCGCGCTCGTGAGGTCTCCCCCCACGACAGTGGCGCCGACGAGGGCGCACTCGTCGGCGAAGCCGCGGGCGAAGTCGAGAGCCCACTGGGCCGGGAGGTCCGGGGGCGCCCCGAGCCCGATGGTGAGGCTGTGGGCGCGCCCGCCCATGGCGTTGATGTCGGAGAGGTTGGCCGCCGCGGCGCGGTGACCGATGTCCTCGGCGCTGGACCACTCGCGCCGGAAGTGCCGGCCCTCGACCAGCAGGTCGGTGGAGACCGCGACGTGTCCGGTGCGGATCCGCAGCACCGCGGCGTCGTCGCCCGGCCCGACCAGGACCGACTCCTGCGTCGGGAAGATCTCCACGAAGCGGCGGATCATCCCGAACTCGCCGGCGTCGGCGACGGTGGCCCCAGGGGTCAGGTCGGGCGGCAGGCTCATGAGGTCATCCCACCACGTGCGGACCGGTGCCAGGGGCCGGGCCTATCGAGCGTCCGCGGTGCGCGGTAGGTTGACGCCGAACCGACAACGCCTGACGTGGGGGGAGGTCCGCCCCCACCAGAGAAGGAGATCCGCATGGTGGTCCAGGCCTACATCCTGATCCAGACCGACGTCGGCAAGGCCGCCGAGGTCGCGAGGGAGATCGCACAGGTCAAGGGCGTGACCCTGGCCGAGGACGTCACCGGCCCCTACGACGTGATCGTGCGCGCCGAGGCCCGCAACGTCGACGAGCTGGGCAAGCTCGTGGTCTCCAAGGTGCAGAACCTCGACGGCATCACCCGGACGCTGACCTGCCCGGTCGTCCACATCTGAGGTGCGTGCCGCACCCCTGAGCACGTCGCGACGCCCCGGCCGCGCTGAGACCAGCCCACGGATCAGCCGAGCGCGCCGGGGCGTCGTCGCGTCCCTCGCCCTTCCGGGTCTCCTGGTGGCGCTCGCGGGCTGCGGCCAGAACCCCGTCTACCTCGACACCCCGACCATGTCGCCGGCCGACGCCCGGGCGTGCCAGCACCTCAAGGACTCCCTGCCCGACGACCTCGCCGACCAGCACCGACGCCTCACGCAGCCGGCCTCGGCGCTGGGCGCCGCGTGGGGCGACGACCCGCCGATCACGCTCCTCTGCGGGGTCGGCGTACCGGACTCCTACGACAAGTACGCGAGCTGCGAGGAGGCCGACGGGGTCGGCTGGTTCGTGCCGCCCGACCAGGTGGACGACGGCTCGACGGACGTCACCATGACCACCGTGGGCTACCGGCCCCGCATCACGGTGACCGTCCCGGCCCGCCTGCGCCCGGAGGGGGTGGCCGCCGTGATGGCGACCCTGGCCGGCCCGGTGAAGGACCGGCTCGAGCTGTCGCAGCCCTGCCAGTGACGCGGGTCCGCCCGCGAGTCAGCGCAGGCCGGTGTCCCGAGCCAGTGCCAGCTGCAGCAGCCGGTCGACCAGCTGGGGGTAGCTGAGCCCGGCATGGGCCCAGAGCTGCGGGTACATCGACGTAGGCGTGAACCCGGGCATCGTGTTGAGCTCGTTCACGACGAGCCGACCGTCCGGCATGAGGAAGAAGTCGACCCGAGCCAGCCCCTCGCCGCCGACGGCCTCGAACGCCCGGACCGCCATCTCCCGCGCCTCGGCCTCGACGTCGGCGGGGACGTCGGCCGGGATGTCGATCTGCGTCTCCTGGTCGGGGAGGTACTTCGCCTCGAAGTCGTAGAACTCGTGATCGCCGCCCACCCGCAGCTCGCCGAGCCGCGTGGTCTCCGGCGGTCCGTCGAGCGACTCGAGGACGCCGCACTCGACCTCGCGCGCACCCTCCATCGAGGTCTCGACGAGGACCTTGGGGTCGTGCTCGAAGGCGGTGAGGAGCGCGTCGGCGATCTCGCCGGAGTCGTGGATCTTGCTGATGCCCATGCTCGAGCCGGCGCGTGCCGGCTTGGCGAACGACGGGAACCCCAGTGCCTCCACGCGCGCCCTCACCGCGGCCGCGTCCTTCTCCCAGTCGCGCCGGTGGACGACCATCCCCGGCGTCACCGCCAGCCCGGCGGCCTGGAACGCCACCTTCATGAACGCCTTGTCCATGCCGAGCGCCGAGGCCAGGACACCGGCTCCGACGTACCGGACGCCCGCCATCTCGAACATCCCCTGGATCGTGCCGTCCTCGCCCCACGGCCCGTGGAGCACCGGGAACACGACGTCGACCTCCCCCAGCGTCCGCGGCGGCTGCGCGGCCTCGTGGACGACCAGGTCGGTGCCGGTCTCGTCCCGGGCCAGCATCAGCGACGCCCGCGAGCCGTCCACCTCGGGCAGCGCGTTGCCGGCCGCGATCTGCAGGCGCTCGGGGTCGCCGGACTCCAGCACCCAGCGGCCGTCCCGGGCGATACCGACCGGGACGACGTCGTACTTGTCGCGGTCGATGGCCGCCAGCACGCTGCCCGCAGTGATGCAGGAGATCGCATGCTCCGACGATCGCCCGCCGAACACGACGGCGACCCTGGGCTTGGGGCTGGACTCGGTCATCGAGCGCGACCCTACCGGCCCTAATGTTGAGCGCATGTCGGACCAGCCGCTGCAGCCCGCGACCCTCGCCGTGACCGCCGGACGCCCGAAGCACGAGTCGGACCAGCCGCTGAACGAGCCGATCACCATGGCCTCGACGTACGTCGCCGGCGGCTCGCTGGAGTACGGCCGGTACGGCAACCCCACCTGGCTGGCCTTCGAGGAGGTCCTCGGTGCGCTCGAGGGCGGCCGGGCCCTGTCGTTCGCCTCCGGCCTGGCGGCCGTCTCGACGGTGCTCGACCTGGTCGGACAGGACGCCGTCGTCGTCGCGCCCCGGCACGCCTACAACGGCACGGTCCTGCAGCTCGCCGATCTCGAGGCTCGCGGTCGGCTGAAGGCGCGACTGGTGGACGTGACCGACACCGCCGCCACCGTCGCCGCGTGCGAGGACGCCGCTCTCGTGTGGCTGGAGTCGCCGACCAACCCGGCCTTGGAGGTCGTGGACCTGCCGCCGGTGATCGCGGCCGCCCACGACGCCGGGGCGTACGTCGTCGTCGACAACACCTTCGCCACCCCGCTGCGGCAGAAGCCGCTCGACCTGGGCGCGGACCTGGTGGTCCACTCCGCCACGAAGTACCTCGCCGGCCACAGCGACGCGCTGCTGGGCGTGGTCGCGACGAAGGACGACGAGCTCTTCGGGGTACTCAAGAATCGTCGTGACCTGATCGGCGCCGTCCCGGGAACGCTGGAGGCCTGGCTGGCTCTGCGCGGTCTCCGGACCCTGCACCTGCGGCTCGACCGGGCGGAGGCGAACGCCCGCGAGCTCGAGTCCCGACTCTCCGGTCACGGCGCGGTCGACGAGGTCCGCTACCCGGGCTTCGGCGCGATCGTGTCGATCACGCTGACCGGCGGCGCGCTCGCCGCCGACCTGCTCACCCACAAGACGAAGCTGTGGGTCCACGCCACCTCGCTCGGCGGCGTGGAGTCGACCTTCGAGCGCCGTCGCCGGTGGAAGACCGAGCCCGCGACCATCCCCGACTCCCTGGTCCGCCTCTCCGTCGGCGTCGAGGACGTCGAGGACCTCTGGTCCGACCTGTCCGGGGCGCTCGACGACCTGACGGACGGTGGTTGAGGTGCGAGCGTCGCGCTAGCGACCGAGCCTCGCCACCTCCGACGGACGAGCAGGGCGGTGGGTACCTCACCGGGATCTCGACGCGCTCACGCGACCTCGTGCCTCGGTCGCGTCGCTTGCTCAGTCCGTCTCGGCCTTGGTGTCGCGGGCGATGAAGGCGTCCATCATGTCGGGGGCGGTCATGCGGGAGGCGACGACGGCGTCGACGTGCTCGGCGATGGGGGCGTCGATGCCGGCGCGCTCGGCCAGGGCCAGGAGCGAGGAGCAGGACTTCGCGCCCTCCGCGACCTGTCGGGTCGAGGCGATGATCTCCTCGGTGGACATGCCCTGGCCGAGCTTCTCGCCGAACGTCCGGTTGCGCGACAGCGGTGAGGAGCACGTGGCCACGAGGTCGCCGAGCCCGGCGAGTCCCATGAGGGTCAGGGGGTTGGCGCCCAGACCGGTCGCGAGCCGCGCGGTCTCGGCCAGCCCGCGGGTGATCAGCGAGGCGGTGGTGTTGTCGCCGAAGCCGAGCCCGACGGCCATGCCGACCGCGAGCGCGACGACGTTCTTGTACGCACCACCGAGCTCGCAGCCGACGACATCGACCGAGGTGTAGGGCCGGAACGCCTTGGAGTGGACGAGGTCCTGGAGCCGTTGGGCGACGGACTCGTCGGCGCACGCGACGACCGAGGCGGCCGGTTCGCGGTTGGCGATCTCACGCGAGAGGTTCGGCCCGCTGATCACCGCGATCCGCGACTCCCCCACCCCGGTGACCTCGGCGATCACCTCGCTCATCCGCTTGAGGCTGCCGAGCTCCACGCCCTTCATCAGCGAGACGAGGGGGACCTCCGCGGGGAGCGCGGGCGCCCACTCGACGAGGTTGTCGCGGAAGGTCTGCGAGGGCACGGCGAAGATCACCGCGTCCGCCCCGTCGACGGCCCGTTCGGGGTCGTGCGTGGCGCTGATCGCCTGCGGCAGCTCGAGGTCGGGCAGGTACGTCGTGTTGGTGTGCTGCTCGTTGATCTCGGCGCACAGCTCCTCGCGCCGCGCCCACACCACGACGTCGTTGCCGGCGTCGGCGAGGACCAGCGAGAACGCCGTGCCCCAGGACCCGGCGCCGAAGACCGCGACCTTGGCCATCAGCGCTTCTTCTTGTTGGGGTTGCCGATCTGGGTCACGCCGGCCTTCCGCGCGTCGAACCGCTCGGCCGGCGGCACCTCGCCGCGGATGTCGGCGACCACGTCGGTGATCGCCTGCATGATCCGGTCGGTGGCCTGGTTGATCACGGCCTGGCTGCGCGGCTGGGCGACGAGATCGCTGAGCTCGACGGGGTCGCCGGCCTTCATGGTGATGTGCTTGCGCGGCATGAAGTCCGGCTTCTTCGCGTACGGGTAGAGGATGTCCTGCGCGCCCCACTGCCCGATCGGGATGACCGGGCACCCCGTCTCCAGGGCGATCCGGGCCGCGCCGGACTTGCCGGTCATCGGCCACAGGTCCGGGTCGCGGGTCAGCGTGCCCTCGGGGTAGACGATCACGCACTCCCCGTCGCGCACCGCCTGCACGGCAGCGTCGAAGGCCCCGATCGCGTTCTTGCTCAACCGCTCCACCGGGATCTGGCCGGCCGCGCGGAGGAACCCACCGAGTGCCTTGTTGCGGAAGAGCCCCGACTTGGCGAGATAGCGCGGGAGGCGACCGTGGTCGTACACGAAGTGAGCGGCCAGGAGCGGGTCGATGTGCGAGATGTGGTTGAAGGCCAGGATGCATCCGCCGGTGGCGGGGATCTTCTCCCCGTCGATCCAGGTCCGGGAGCTCACGCCCAGCAACGTGGGCTTGAGGATCGGAACGGCGAGGTTGAACGCCCAGCCACGTTTCTGCTGGAGCTTGCGAACCTTCATCTCATCCCATCCATCACGCCTTGCACTGATCCAACCCGGGCAGCAGGCTACTGCCTCGGCTGGCAGGATCGGGGTCGATGACCCGCCAGTTCGCCCTGCTCGTCCCCGTGAAGCCGCCGAGTGTCGGCAAGTCCCGACTGGTCGGGCCGAGTCCCGACGTACGCCGGTCGCTCGCGGCCGCCTTCGCCCTGGACACCGTCGGTGTCGCCCTGCGCACGCCGCAGGTCGGCGCCGTCCTCGCCGTGACCGATGACGCGACCTTCGCCGGCGAGCTGGCCGCCGTGGGGGCCGAGGTCGTCCCCGACGGCGTGACCGGCGACCTGAACGAGTCCTTGCGCCAGGGCGCGGCGGAGGCAGCGCGACGGTGGCCCGGCCTCACCGTCGTGGCCATGTGCGCCGACCTGCCCGCACTCACGGTCGAGGACCTGTCCGGCGCCCTCGAGGAGGTCGCCGCGCTCGTCGACTCCGGACCCGTCTTCGTCGCCGACGCCGACGCGATCGGGACGACGCTCTACGCGGCGCCGGCCGATCGGTTCGACCCGCGACTGGGACCGGGGTCGCGCGCCACCCACCTGGCTCTCGGGGCGCGCGAGCTCGGGGGCGACTGGCCCACCCTGCGTCGCGACGTCGACGACCTCGGGACCCTGGCGTCCGCACGGGACCTGGGCCTCGGGAACCACACGGAGCCCTGGGCCGCGCTGGCACTCACGGCCGGGAATTGATCGAGGGCGGAGCCGACCACTCGGTCGACCCCGCCCTCGTCGTGGATCAGGACTTCTTGGCGGTCTTCTTCGCCGTCGACTTCTTGGCCGTCGACTTCTTGGCCGTCGTCTTCTTCGCGGTGCTCTTCTTGGCCGCGGTCTTCTTGGCCGGAGCCTTCTTGGCGGTGGTCTTCTTCGCCGTGGACTTCTTGGCCGGTGCCGACTTCTTCGCGGTCGACTTCTTGGCCGGTGCGGACTTCTTGGCCGTGGACTTCTTGGCCGGTGCCGACTTCTTCGCCGTGGACTTCTTGGCCGGTGCCGACTTCTTCGCCGTCGACTTCTTGGCCGGAGCAGCCTTCTTCGCGGTGCTCTTCTTGGCGGTCGACTTCTTCGCAGCAGCAGCGGCCTTCTTGGCCGGCGCCGCCGCACGCTTCGCGGCAGGTGCGGCCGCGGCCAGCGTCAGCTTCGGCAGCTTCTTGGCGCCGGAGACGACGTTCTTCAGGTCCTGGCCGGCGCTGAACTTCGGCACCGCGGTCTTCTTCGCCTTGATGCGGGCACCGGTCTGCGGGTTGCGGACCCAGCGGGCCTCACGGACACGCTTCTCGAAGGAACCGAATCCGGTGATGGCGACCTTCTCGCCCTTGGCGACCTCACGAGTGATGGTGTCGAGCACCGCCTCGAGGGCGTGCTGTGCCTGCTTGCGGTTTCCCTCGAACCGCGCGGCCAGCGTGTCTACGAGCTGTGACTTGTTCACTAGCTTCCCTTCCAATGAACTCCTGGGCCGAGCGGATACTCGACTTCCCCACGCACGCTAGGCACACCGGCACTGGTGTGACAATCAACACGCGGACATCACAGACGATTATTTACGGACCGCGAATGTGCGAAAAGGGCCGGAATCCCTACAAAGTGGCGGGTTTCCAGCTCGGTCGCGAGCTCTCGTACGCCGCGATCTCGTCGTCGTGCGACAACGTGATGCCGATGTCGTCGAGTCCCTCGAGCAGTCGCCAGCGGGTGTAGTCGTCGATGTCGAAGGAGTCCTCGATGTCGCCGGCCCGGACGCTCTTCGCCTCGAGGTCGACCGTGACCTCGGCGCCCGGCTGCTCCTCGAGGTAGGCCCACAGAGCGCCGAGCACCTTGTCGTCGACCTGCGCGGCCAGCAGCCCCGACTTGCCGGAGTTCCCTCGGAAGATGTCGCCGAAGCGCGAGGAGAGAACGACCTTGAACCCGTAGTTCTGCAAGGCCCAGACGGCATGCTCACGCGAGGAGCCGGTGCCGAAGTCGGGGCCGGCGACGAGCACCGAGCCACCGGCGTACTCCGGCCGGTTGAGGACGAAGGACTCGTCGCCGCGCCAGGCAGCGAACAGTCCGTCCTCGAAGCCGTCGCGCGTCACGCGCTTGAGGTACACGGCCGGGATGATCTGGTCGGTGTCGACGTTGCCGCGGCGCAGCGGGACGCCGACGCCGGTGTGGGTGGTGAACTTCTGCATCGGGAGCTCCTGCTCAGTCCAGGTCTGCGGGGGACGAGAGGGTGCCGCGAACGGCCGTGGCGGCGGCCACCGGTACGGACACGAGATGGGTGCGTCCTCCCTTGCCCTGGCGTCCCTCGAAGTTGCGGTTGGAGGTCGACGCACTGCGTTCCTGCGGCGCCAGCTGGTCGGGGTTCATGCCCAGGCACATGGAGCACCCGGCTCCACGCCACTCGGCGCCCGCCTCCTTGAAGATCACGTCCAGGCCCTCGTCCTCGGCCTGCAGGCGGACCCGGGCCGAGCCGGGCACGACCAGGAGTCGGGTCTGCGGGTCGACGTGTCGGCCCTCCAGGATCGAGGCCGCGAGCCGCAGGTCCTCGATCCGCCCGTTCGTGCACGAGCCGACGAAGACTGTGTCGACCTTGATGTCGCGCATGGGCGTCCCGGCCACGAGCCCCATGTAGGTCAGGGCTTTCTCCGCCGCGACCCGGTCGGTCTCCTCGACGAAGTCCTCCGGCGAGGGGACGGCGGCACTGAGCGGCACGCCCTGCCCGGGGTTGGTGCCCCAGGTGACGAACGGCGCGAGCTCGGAGGCGTCGAGGTCGATCTCGAGGTCGAACTCCGCGTCGGCGTCGGTGCGCAGCGTGGTCCAGTGCTCGACGGCGGCATCCCAGTCCGCGCCCGTGGGTGCCTCGGGTCGGCCCTCGAGGTAGTCGAAGGTCGTCTGGTCCGGTGCGATGAGCCCCGCCTTCGCCCCCCACTCGATGCTCATGTTGCACACCGTCATCCGTGCCTCCATCGAGAGGGCCTCGATGGCCGGGCCGCGGTACTCCACGACGAAGCCCTGCCCACCGCCCGTGCCGGTCCTGGCGATGAGAGCGAGGATCAGGTCCTTCGCGGTGACCCCCTCGGGCAGCGACCCGGAGACGTTGACGGCCATGGTCCGCGGCCGTGCCTGCGGCAGGGTCTGCGTCGCCAGGACGTGCTCGACCTCGGAGGTGCCGATGCCGAAGGCCAGGGCACCGAAGGCGCCGTGGGTCGAGGTGTGGCTGTCGCCGCACACGATCGTCATGCCGGGCTGGGTGAGACCGAGCTGCGGCCCGACGACGTGGACGATGCCCTGCTCGACGTCACCCAGCGGGTGCAGCCGTACGCCGAACTCCTCGGCGTTGCGGCGCAGCGTCTCGACCTGCGTGCGACTGACCGGGTCGGCGATCGGCTTGTCCCAGTCGAGAGTGGGGACGTTGTGGTCCTCGGTCGCGAGCGTGAGGTCGGGCCGGCGTACGGAGCGGCCGGCGAGCCGGAGGCCGTCGAAGGCCTGCGGGGAGGTCACCTCGTGGATGAGGTGCAGGTCGATGAAGAGCAGATCCGGCTCCCCGTCGGCGGACCTCACGACGTGCTCGTCCCAGACCTTCTCGGCCAGTGTCTTCGCGGCCGGCGACCTACCCATGACCTCGAGCCCTCTCCCTCGTTGTGGTGGCGTACGGCTGCCCCGACGAGACGGGAATCGGCGGCGCAGGTCACACACCCTAGACCTTGTCATCCGATATGTGAGACGGCAGTATTGATATATGGACAACGGAAGTGGAGTGGGCGTCCTCGACAAGGCCGCCCTCGTGCTCACCGCGCTCGAGGCTGGACCGGCCACGCTCGCCGGTCTCGTCGCCGGCACCGGGCTCGCCCGCCCGACCGCGCACCGACTGGCCGTGGCGCTGGAGCACCACCGGCTCGTGGCCCGCGACATGCAGGGTCGCTTCGTGCTCGGCCCCCGGCTCTCCGAGCTGTCCTCGGCGGCCGGTGAGGACCGGCTGCTCGCGACGGCCGGCCCCGTCCTCGCCCGCCTGCGTGACATCACCGGAGAGTCCGCACAGCTGTGGCGCCGCCAGGGCGACTACCGCATCTGCGTCGCCGCGGCCGAGCGGCCGTCCGGCCTGCGCGACACCATCCCGATCGGCACCCAGCTCACGATGAACGCCGGCTCGGCGGCTCAGGTCCTCCTGGCCTGGGAGGACCCCGAGCGGATGCAGCGCGGCCTGCTCAACGCCGCCTTCAGCGCCGCCGCGCTCTCGGGCATCCGCCGGCGCGGCTGGGCGCAGTCGGTCGGCGAGCGCGAGCAGGGCGTGGCGTCGGTGTCCGCCCCGGTCCGCTCCCCCAGCGGCAAGATCCTGGCCGCCGTGTCCGTGTCCGGCCCGCTGGAGCGGCTCTCGCGCCAGCCCGGTCGCATGCATGCCCCGGCCGTCATGGCCGCGGCCGAGCGACTGTCGGAGTCGCTGCGGAAGTCCGGCGCCTAGAGGATCGACCGCAGGGCGGCCGCGTCCCAGGTGGGCTGCAGGCCCGGCCGCGCCAGCAGGAGCTCGACGATCTCGTCGTCGGAGAGCTCGTGGACGGCGCGGAGACCGCGCACCATCGTGACGAGGTACCTCGACGAAGGTGCATTCAGGGGTGGGAGCACGTCGGCGGTGAAGGTCAGCACCGGATGGCCGTCCAGGTCGCCGCGGCGGTGCAGGGTCTCGTAGCGACCCGGCCCCAACGCCCCGCGCCCCGCGTCCAGCACCTCGGCGAAGTCGTGGTCGCTGCCGGGCGGGCGCCACATCTCCTGGTCGAGGACGTCGGAGAACTGCCGGGTGGTCAGCAGGTACGCCGTCGCCGGCACCTCCGCCTCGGCCTCGGCGTCGAAGAACGCGACGCCGCCGCCCCACGTGGGTGAGTCCCAGGCGAACACGACGTCCCCCCGCAGCATGGTCGCGCGGGTCTCCCGCGCAGCGACCGCGTCGCGGGTGCCGGGGTAGTCGCGTTCCGCGCCGTCGGGACGGCCGCCGAACAGGTAGGCGTCGAAGCGAGTCGGGTCGAGGTTCGACCCGTAGGCGGCGTACCAGACCCAGGACTCCTCAGAAGAGGGCATCCTGCTCCAGGTCCAGGAGCGTCCGCTTGCGGTCCAGCCCACCGGCATAGCCCGTCAGCGATCCGTCGGCACCGATGATCCGGTGGCACGGGATGACGATCGGGATGGGGTTCTGGCCGTTGGCCAGGCCGACCGCGCGGGAGGCGGCGTTGGTCTTGCCGATCCGGTGCGCGATCTCGCCGTACGACGCGGTCTCCCCGTACCCGACCGTGCCCAGCGCCTGCCAGACCTGCTGCTGGAACACCGATCCCACCGGCGCGAGCGGGAGGTCGAACTCCTTGAGGTCGCGCGCGAAGTACGCCTCGAGCTGCGCCACCGCAGTGGTGAGCAGAGGGTGACCATCGGCGCGGGCGCCGAGCGGACGACCGACCGACGACGGCCCGAACGGCTCGAACTCGATCGCCGAGATCGCACCGGCCTGCTCGACGATCCTGAGCTGCCCGACCGGGCTGTCCATCTGGGTCCACATGGGTCATCTCTCCTGTCGATTGCCAAGCCTAGGGGTGTGCCACAGGTGCATGAGGGCGTAGGAGCGCCAAGGACGCCAACCCTCGGACCGGGCCTGGGCCTCGCGGGGGGCGAGATCGAGCGCGTGCCGGACTCCGACGTCGCTCGGCAGGAACACGTCGGGGTCGCCGAGTGCCCGCAGCGAGATGTAGTCAGCGGTCCAGGGTCCGATCCCCGGCAGCGTCAGCAGCCGCTGTCGTACGTCGGCGCGGTCCGCGCTCCGGTCGAGGGCAAGGGTGCCGTCGGCCAGGGCCGTGGCGAGCCCGGTGAGCGCCCGCGCCCGCGCGCGGGGCATGGCGAGCGTCGCATGGTCGACGCCCGCGAGGGCCTCCGCCGTCGGGAAGAGCCGGCCGCCACCCTCGACCTCGACTCCCAGCTGCTCGACCAGCCGGGCGGCCAGGGTCCGGGCGCCGGCGACGCTGATCTGCTGCCCCAGGACCGCCCGGATCGCGAGCTCATGGCCGTCGACGTGCCCCGGGACCCGGAGGCCCGGAGTGCGTCGGACCCGCGGGCCGAGGTCGGGGTCGTCGGCGAAGGCGTCGTCGACGGCGACAGGGTCGCAGTCGGCGTCCAGGAGCCGACGGACACGCTCCAGGGCAGCGGAGGTGTCGCGCAGGTCCGCGAGCAGGAACCGAGCCGGGACGAAGGCCGTCTCCCCCGCGACGGCGTGGTCCCGGAGGAGGAGGCTGACGCGACCGGCCCCGTGCGGCAGGGACAGCGTGCGCTCGTACTGCTCGGCCTCCACCCGCTCGACGCCCGGGATCGCCCGCAGCGCGAGGAACTCCCGCAGGGCACTGCCGGCGAACGGCGTGCGGACCGCGAGCCGGAGCTCGATCACGCCCGCCGGGTCGCTGGGTCCCCGCCGGCCCCGGAGGCTGGTCGGCGTCTCGGCGTACACGTCCTTGACGGTGTCGTTGAACTGACGCACGCTCGCGAACCCGGCCGCGAAGGCGACGTCGGCGAAGCCGAGGTCGGTGGTCTCGATGAGGATGCGCGCGGTCTGGACGCGGCGGGCCCGCGCGAGGGCGAGCGGGCCGGCGCCGAGGTTCTGCGTCAGCAGGCGGTTGAGGTGTCGGGGGGTGTAGCCGACGCGGTGGGCGAGCCCCTCGACTCCGTCGCGGTCCACCACGCCGTCCGCGATCAAGCGCATCGCCCGCCCGGCGGCGTCGGCGGCGACGTCCCAGTCCGGGCTGCCGGGAGTCGCGTCGGGCAGGCAGCGCTTGCAGGCCCGGTAGCCGGCGGCCTGCGCCGCAGCGGCCGTCGGGTGGAAGGTGACGTTGGCCGGAGCCGGCGTACGCGCCGGACAGCTGGGGCGGCAGTAGATGCCGGTCGTGCGGACCGCGGTGTAGAAGACCCCGTCGAAGCGCCGGTCCCGCGACTTGATCGCGCCGTAGCAGGACTCATGGTCCTGGTGGACGGGCGTCGTGGTCGGCACGTGCCCATCCTGGCGCCTGGCAGCGCCGGCCGCTAGCGGGAATCGGACATGACGGGAGCTGGGCCGCGGCTGATCGGTGGCCCCGCGGACGCGAGACGCGAGCCGGTGAAAATGGATGAAGGGCCCTGGTAGGTATGAGCTACCGGGGCCCTTCGTTTGATCGGTTCGGTGACGCCTCCGATCGACCACTCCTCGACTCCGGTCCCGGCCGCCACGTCACCTGGCTGCCTCCGCGAGACCGGCAAGCCGGCCACGGTGTGGACCCTCGTCTCCGAGTTGCCCCGCCTTCCCTTGCGGGAGTGCGTGGGAGAGTTCTATGCCGTCGGAGCCGACCGTGGCAAGACAATTCGGCGAGGTATTTTCACATTCCGCTGGTTCCGGCGAGTCCTCCCCAGACGCCCGCCGACTCATCCCCAGAAATCGGGCGCTCGTCCACAGATCCACCCGCGCGCTGTGGATGAGTGCGGGGTCCTCCGGCGGCGTCGAGGACCGTGGCGATGGCCTCCAGCAGCTCGCTCGTGCGGACCCCCTTGAGCAGGTAGCGCTCGGCGCCGGCAGCGAGCGCGTCGTCCTCGAGGGTGTCACGGCTGAATCCCGAGAACACGATGACGTGCACGTGCGGCGCGGCCGCGCGGATGAGCGGGAGGGCCTGCAGGCCGTCCATGCGGGGCATCGCGATGTCGAGGAGCACGACGTCCGGTTGCAGGGCCTGTGCCTGCTCGACAGCCTCCAGGCCGTCGGCCGCCTCGCCGACGACGTCGTAGGCCCCCGAGCGCTCCAGCCGCAGGCGGAGCAGCATCCTGATGTCCTCGGCGTCGTCGACCACCAGGATCCGGGGCAACCCGGCCGACGTGTCCGGGGCCGCGACGTGCTCCACCGCAGGGCTGGCGACGTCGGGCGTCGGGGCCTCGAGGCTGGCGGCGCTCGCCCGGACGAGGTCACCCGGCGCGAGGTTCGGGCCGGTCGGCTCGACGAGGCCGTCCATCATCCGGCGGGCCGCGGCGAGCGTCCCCTCGATGAAGCCGAGCACCACGGGGTCGGGCCTCTCCTCGAGCGCGAGGACCGCCGCCGTCAGTCCCTGGACGACGTTGTCGTTGATCTCGAGCGCCTGACGGCGTCGTTGCTGCGCCTCACCGAGCCGCTGCGCCATCGCCTCCCGTTCGAGACGGGTCGTCGCATCGGCGAGGAACAGGGCGTGGCCGGGGCTGTGGTCGGCGTCACCGAGGTCGACCGTGCTGACGTCGAGCGTCAGGTCCCGCCCGGCCAGGCTCCGGGCCGCGACCCCCAGGCCGGTCGTGGTGAGGTCCAGGCCCAGCTCCTGCAGACCGCGTCCGGTGGGGTCCGCCCCCAGGAGCTCGGCAGCCCGCGGGTTGGCCTGCACGACCGTGCCGGTCTCGTCGACCATCACGATGGCGTACGGCGAGGCGTCGACGAGTCCTCGGAAGCGGAGCGCGACCTCCTCTGCGGCATGCTCGGCGAGGATCCGTTCCGTGACGTCGACGCACGTCCCGCGCATCCGCTCCGGGGCGCCGGACGCGTCCATGATCACCTGCCCGTTGGACGACAGGTACCGCACCTCGCCGTCGGGTCGGACGATCCGCTCGATCATGTTGTAGGGCTCGCCGGTCGCGTACGCCGCCTGGTGGATCTCCTGGATGCGGTCCCGGTCGTCGGGATGGATCCTGGCCAGGAACCGCTCGTACGACGCGTTGAAGGTCTGGGGCTCGAAGCCGTAGATCCGGTAGAGCTGGTCGGACCACCGGTTGGTGTCGGAGGCGATGTGCCAGTCGTAGTCCCCCATCGACGCCAGCTGCTGGGCGTTGGCGACCCGGCTGACCAGGTCGGCGAGCTCGCCCTTCGTGTGGAGGCGCTCCAAGGTGCCCACGACCATCGCCGTCGCGGCGGCCAGCACCGGGTCGTCCTCCCGGGCCTCCAGGGACTCCGCCCACCCCAGTGCCAGCACGCCCAGGTGACCCGGCAGCCGCAGGAACAGGGCCTGCTGCATCCCCGTCTCCGCCCACTCGGTGGGAGCCGGGACCATCACCCGACCGGAGTCGTTCTCTGGCAACCCCACCGCCGGCGGCAGGACGACGCCGTGCCGGTGCCGCACCTGGGAGCGCACGTCGTACACGGCCCCGGCGTGCGCCGCCACGCCCGTGCACAGCCGCGGGAGGACCACGGCGAGGAACTCGTCCACGTCCTCGCTGCGCTCCGCAGCGCCGGCCAGCCCCAGAAACAGCTCCAGGTGGCCGGACTCAGTCATGGACGTCATCGGCGACTCCCAGCCTCCTCGGCTCCTAGCCCCCGCCTCCGGAGTGTAGGTGCGGCGCCGTGTGGCGCGCGGTGAAATCCGGAGCTGTCCATACCACCCGGATCAGGTGATCGACCGCAGGACCTCGGCCTCGCAGCCGGGCGCGAAGGGGTCGTAGTCGTGCTCGACGAGCCAGCGGATCGCGGTGAGGCAGCGCAGCGCCCACCAGCCGCGGACCAGGTCCCGGTCGACGTCCCGGCCGTACCCGGACAGCAACGACTCGAGCCGATCGCGATGACCGAGGGTGAGGGTCGCGATGTCGTACGCCGGGTCGCCGGCGCCGGCCTCGGACCAGTCCAGGACGCCCGTGACCCGGTCGCGCTCGTCCACGAAGACGTGGGCCACCTGGAGGTCTCCGTGGATGAAGCACGTCGGCTGTGGCGCGAGCGCGCCGAGCGCGAGCTCGCGACCACGGGAGACCACGTCGCCGGGGAGGACGCCGCTCTCGACCAGCCAGGCGCACTCCTGCTCCAGGGTGGCAGCACGCTCGGAGCCCCGACTCGACTCCCACGCGGGAGGTGGGGTGTCGTGCAAGGTGCGGACGACCATCCCGGCCGCCTCCCACGCCGCGGCCGAGCTGGCCGCGGGCTCGCCCAGGCGCGCCAGAGGGACACCCGGGAGCGCGGCCAGCGCGACGACCGGGGGGTGGCGCCACAGGATGTCCGGGGTCGGCACCGGGGCGAGCCGCAGGTTGGCGACCTCCCGGTCCGCCTGCTCCTGGTCGGTGTCGATCTTGAGGAAGACGTCGCCCACACGCACCGTGGCGCGCTCCGGGTGAGCGACGACGACCTCGAGGTCAACGCGCTCCACCGGACTCCTCCCAGGCCCGGTGGGTGCCCGGCAGGATCGGTATCGGCTCGTGCAGGGCGTCCAGCATGGAGGCAGACTGTCAGGGGCGGCGGGCTCCCGGAAGGGTGCGACGATCCCGAGATGACTGAAGCCCGGTCCGAGGGGACCGGGCTTCGACGTACCCCGTACGGGATTCGAACCCGTGCTTCCGGCGTGAGAGGCCAGCGTCCTAGGCCGCTAGACGAACGGGGCAGCTGCTCCGAAGGAGCGGTCAAACTTTAGCGAGAGTGCTGGAGTCCGACCAAATCCCGAGCAGCGCCGGGGGCGGAGCTCGAGCTTCGCTGGGATACAAGGACTCGAACCTTGACTAACTGGACCAGAACCAGTCGTGCTGCCAATTACACCATATCCCAATGGTTGAGCCGGATTCTCGATCTCCGACGGCACTCTCGCACCCGCCGCGACCGGTCCAACCGGACCGGGGAGAAACCTTACACGCGGCCTCGCGGGGCGGCCAAAACGGCCGGATCGGTGCGGTTGGTGAGCCCCATCGCCCGCGCCACCCACCACGCGAGGCCGAGGTAGACCAGCGACTGGGTCAGGGTCGTCGGCAGGCTCCACCAGGTGCCGCCGGTCGGGTTGAGCGAGGAGGCCATGTCCCCGAACGCCAGCGCCAGCCCGAAGGCCAGGAAGTTGTTGAGCACGTGCATGGCGATGCCGGCCTCGAGACCGCCTGTGAGGACGACCAGGGTCCCGGCGACCGCGCCGAAGGCGAACCGGTCGAAGAAGATCGGCGGGTCCTGCCCGCCGTGCGCGAGGGCGAAGAGCACCGACGACCCGAGGATCGAGACGGGCACCGCGACGCGGCGGTTGGAGAACAGCCCACCGAAGGCCTGCAGGAGGTAGCCGCGGAAGGCGTACTCCTCACCGGCTGCCTGGAGGGGGGTCAGGACGAGGATGACCAGGACGAAGTCCCGTGTGGTCGACGTGAAGTGGTTGAGCGTGGTGCCCACTTCGCCGGCTCGGGCCTGCTGCGGAAGGAGGAGTCCGACCAGCACGGTGGCCAGCAGAGCGAGCAGCGCGACGCCCACGCACGCGCCGAGGTAGCCCCACCGAAGACGAGGCCGGGTGGACGCGAGCCACCGGGGCCGCAGCCCGTGCAGGAACCGCACGAGGAGCCAGGTGGTCGGGATCATCCCGGCGAGCACGAGGTTGAGGTAGGCCAGTCCGGCGGGCGTCGGGTGCTCCAGGTCGATGAGCCGCTTGACCGCGGTGGACACGTCCTGGCCGGAGAGGCCGAAGTACAGGGCGAACGGCGACAGCACCACGAAGGGCACCACCACCAGCCCGGCCACGACCAGCAGGAAGATGCCCAGGGGGGCCCGCCAGGCGCCGGGCCACGCGGAGCGCAGCAGCTGGAAGTAGAGCGCGCCCTCCCGCGGCGCCTCGGCGGTCTCGGTCATGAGGCCTCCCGGACGATCAATTCGACCCAGCTCATCGCCTCACTCCAAGGCGCCGCTGAGCCGAGCCAGCGAACGGTCGCGGCCGAGCAGCTCCAGCGACTCGAAGAGCGGAGGGCTGATCCGGCGGCCGGTCACCGCGATGCGCACCGGGCCGAAGGCGAGCCGGGGCTTGAGCCCGAGCCGCTCGACCAGCGCCTCGCGCAGGGCCTGCTCGATGGCGGCGGTGGACCAGGAGTCGAGCCCGCCGAGGGCGTCGTACGCCGCCTGGACGACCTCGCGTCCCGCCTCGTCGACCTCGTCGACCCGCTCGACCTCGTCGGTGAACAGGAAGCCCAGCATCGGCGCGGCCTCGGTCAGCTTGTTCATCCGCTCGGCCACCAGGGGCATCGCGAGCTCGAGCAGCTGGGCGTCGGAGTCGGAGACCGGGTCACCGACGACGCCCTCGGCCTTGAGGTAGGGCAGCACCCGGTGGGTCAGCTCGTCGATCGGGAGCATCCGCATGTGGTCGGCGTTGATCGCCTCGGCCTTCTTGAGGTCGAAGCGCGCCGGCTGCGGGTTGACATCGCCGATCTCGAACGCGTCCACCATCTCCTCGAGCGTGAAGACGTCCCGGTCGGCCGCGATCGACCAGCCCAGCAGGGCCAGGTAGTTGAGGACGCCCTCGGGCAGGAACCCGGCGTCGCGGTACATGAAGAGGTGCGCCTCGGGGTCGCGCTTGGAGAGCTTCTTGTTGCCCTCGCCGCGGACCAGGGGCAGGTGCCCGAAGGCCGGCACCTGGCTGCTGATGCCGAGCTCGACCAGCGCTTGGTGCAGCGCGATCTGCCGCGGCGTCGAGGACAGGATGTCCTCCCCGCGCAGCACGTGGGTGATGCCCATGAGCGCGTCGTCGACCGGGTTGACCAGCGTGTAGAGCGGATCGCCGTTGGCGCGGCACAGCGCGTAGTCGGGCACGAACTCGGTCTCGAAGGTGATCTCGCCGCGGACGAGGTCGTCGAAGGTGATCGTGCCGTCGGGCATCCGGAACCGGACCACGGGCTTGCGACCCTCGGCCTCGAACGCCGCCCGCTGCTCGGCGGACAGCTCGCGGCAGAAGCCGTCGTACCCCTGGACCTTCGAGCCGGACGCCTTGCGGCGCGCGTCGACCTCTGCAGGTGTGCAGAAGCAGTCATAGGTGTACGACGACGCGTGCAGCTGGTCGAGCACGTCCCGGTAGATGTCGCCGCGCTCGGACTGGCGGTACGGGCCGTGCGGGCCGCCCACCTCCGGGCCCTCGTCCCAGTCGAGGCCGAGCCAGCGCATCGCGCCGAGCATCGCGTCGTACGACTCCTGGGTGCTGCGCTCCTTGTCGGTGTCCTCGACGCGGAACACGAACGTGCCACCCCCGCTGTTCAAGGCAGAGTGCCGCGCGAACACCCAGTTGTAGAGGGCGGTCCGGGCGAAGCCGACGTGCGGCGAGCCGGTCGGGGACGGGCAGAAGCGGACGCGGACGGGCGTCTGGACAGTGCTGGTCACTGGGGGATGGTCACTTTCTCTTCTCGACCTTGTTGGTGAGCGCGCCGAGGCCGTCGATCGAGACCTCGACCTCGTCACCGACCTCCATCGGCCCGACGCCCTCGGGGGTACCGGTGAGGATCACGTCCCCCGGGAGCAGCGTCATCACGCTGGAGATGTGCTCGATCAGCGTGGGGATGTCGAAGATCAGGTCGGCGGTCGTGCCGTCCTGCACGAGGTCGCCGTTGAGGTAGGTCTGGAGGCGACGGCCCTCGCTGAAGTCGTGCGGGTCGAGGTCGGTCTCGATCCACGGGCCGAGGGGGCAGAACGTGTCGAAGCCCTTGGCGCGGGTGAACTGCACGTCCTTGCGCTGCAGGTCGCGCGCGGTGACGTCGTTGGCGATCGTGTAGCCGAAGATCACATCGGTCGCCTGCGCCGCCGGGACGTCGCGGCAGATCCGGCCGATCACGACCGCGAGCTCGCCCTCGTAGTGGACGTTCTCGCTCTGCTTCGGGTAGGCGATCGCGTCGCCCGGGCCGATCACGCTGGTGTTCGGCTTCATGAAGAGCAGCGGCTCCTCGGGCACCTCGGAGTCCATCTCGGCGGCGTGGGCGGCGTAGTTCCTGCCGACGGCGACCACCTTGCTGCGGGGCAGCACCGGGGCGATCAGCCGGACGTCGGAGAGCTTGGCCTCGCGTCCGGTCGGGCTGATCCCGGCGTACAGCGGGTCGCCTTGCAGCTCCGCGACGACGGCGTCGTCACCGAGCTGGCCGTACTCGTCGAGGTCGCCGGACACGACGCCGTAGGTCGGCTCTCCTCCGGTGGTGAAACGGGCGATGCGCACCTGTCGACCTTATCGGCCTACCGTGGACGTCATGGATTCGGCGACGACGGATCGGGTGCAGGCGCACGCGGCTCGGCTCAGGCCGTACGTCGAGCCGCACCTGGCGCGTCGTCGAGACGGCGTCGAGCACCCGGTGCACGACTTCCTCTTCACCTACTACTCCTTCAGCACCGCGAAGCTGATGACGTGGGAGCCGGGGTGGCCGGTGTCCGGCACCTCGGAGCAGCGGGAGAAGCTCCGGCCGCTCGCCCGTTCGACGCTCGCCCTGCTGCGGGCCACCGCGGGGCGGGCACCGCAGCTCGGCTGCTTCGGCCTGCACGAGTGGGCGATGGTCTACCGAGCCTCTGAGTCGTCCACTGGGACCCGTCACCCCCAGCCGCTGCGGCTGGGCGGGGGCGGCACCGACACGGTGGTGGAGTCGCACCGGATCACCTGCAGCCACTTCGACGCGTTCCGCTTCTTCACTCCCCCGGCCACGCCCCTCAACACGCTCCAGCCCGGTCGCGACGACCGGCCGTCGTACGAGCAGCCGGCCTGCCTGCACGCGACGATGGACCTCTACAAGCACGCCTTCCGGCTCTGGCCGTTGATCGGCTCGGACCTCGTCGCCGACGCCTTCGAGCTCGCCTGGGCCGTCCGGATCACCGACATGCGCGCCGCGCCGTACGACCTCACCGGTGTCCGCCTCGACCCCTCCGGCGACCTCTGGAGCCCGATCCGGATCGAGACCGCCGAGGGCAAGCAGGAGTACGCCGCCGCGCAACGCGCGTTCGCCGCGCACGCAGCGCCGATCCGGACGCGGCTGATCGACGCATGCTCGTCCCTGGTTGAGTAGCGGCATGTCCGAGCAGGTGCTGAAGAACTTCCTCGACTCCGACGGGCGGCTGCACACGATTCCGAGCAAGCACGCGAAGCTGCTGGTGGTCCTCGATCATCTGGCCCAGCGGTTCGACCCGGGGAAGGTGTACCCGGAGAAGGACGTGAACACGATCCTCGAGGAGTTCCACCCCGACTACGCGGCGCTGCGCCGCTACCTGGTGGAGAACACCTTCCTCACCCGCGAGGAGGGCTACTACTGGCGCTCGGGCGGGACCTTCGATGTCTGAGCGGATCGGCGAGCAGGTCCGCGGCGAGGACTGGTACGCCGAGGAGCTGGGCGCCGTGGTCTTCCGGGACTGCACCTTCACCGACGTCGACTTCTCCGAGTGCTCGACGGAGGGGGCGATGTTCGAGGGGTGCACGTTCCACACCTGCCGGCTCAACGCCTCGACCCACGTCGCGTCTGCGTTCGTCGCCTGCGACTTCCGGCGCACCAGCTTCTTCTCCGCCACCTTCGACGGCTGCAAGCTGATCGGCTCGGTGTTCACCGACTGCACGATGCGCCCGTTGACGGTGCGCGGCGGGCAGTGGGGCGGCGTGACCATCCGCGCCACCAACCTGTCCAAGCTCGACCTGACGGGCGTCGACCTCTCGGAGTCGGACCTCTCGATGAGCGACCTCACCGACGCAGTTCTCCGCCGCTGCAACCTGGCAGGCGCCAACCTGCGCGAGACCGAGCTCAGCGGCGCCGACCTGCGTGAGGCGACGCTGGAGCGGGTCGACCTGGCGGCCGCGCGGCTCAGGCGTACGCACCTCGACCTGCCCGGCGCCGTCCTGCTGGCCGAGCTTCACGGGGCGCGGGTCGACGTCTCGCTCTGAGCGGCCAGGCCACGCAGGAAGATGCCCAGGCCCAGCTCGAAGTCGCTGGCCTGGCGCGGAGGCCCGTCGATCGCGCCCGCGCTCCCGGCCTGGAGGTACGCCTGCGCGTCCATGGTGTGGCCGAGCACGAAGATGATCAGTGCCCGCGCCGCCACCTCGGGGTCTTGGCAGTGGCCGCGCAGGACGTCGACGAGCGCGACGTACGGCCCCTCGGCGCCCAGGCCGAACGCCCGGACTGTGGCGACCACCTCGGCGCCGTCGCGGTAGGCCAGGCAGGCGTCCCGCAGGCACGCGCAGATCGACCGCGCACGCTCCTGCCACGAGCCCACCTGGGCAGGGCGGGGGCCTCGGGCCAGGATCTCGTCGGCCACCGCCCCGAGGAGGGTCTGCTTGTTGAGGAAGTGGTGGTACAGCGCGCTGGGCTGGACCTCCAGGTCGCGGGCGAGCCGGCGCATCGTGAGGTCGGGCAGGCCGTAGGCGTCGAGGACCGACAGCGCCTGCCGGACCACGTCCTCGCGATGGTGGGCCATCCCCCGATGCTAACCTGAACACCGTTCAGTCGCCCCCGCACCACCACAAGGACACCCCATGACCCGCACCCGGAGCACCTCGACCGACCTGGCCCTCGTCGCCGGGTTCGCCGCTCTCGTCGCCGTCTGCGCGATCCTCCCTGCGATCAACATCAGCGGTCCGGTCCCCATCACCCTGCAGACCTTCGGGGTCCTGCTGAGCGGCGCCGTCCTGGGCGCCCGTCGCGGGTTCTTCGCCGTGCTGCTCTACCTCGCCGTCGGCGCCGCCGGGTTGCCGGTCTTCGCCGACGGCGCGAGCGGTTTCAGCACGTTCTCCAAGCCGAGCATGGGCTACCTCCTCGGGTTCCCGCTGGCCGCCGCCCTGTGCGGGCTCATCGTCGAGCGACTCCCCCGGCGCGCGCTCGCCAGCGTCCCGCTCATCTTCGCGGCCGGCCTCGTCAGCAGCGCGGTCTGCATCCACGTGCTCGGCATGCTCGGCCTCATGTGGCGCCTCGACCTCTCCTTCGCGCAGGCCTTCGACATCGACAAGGTCTTCTGGATCGGGGACATCATCAAGAACGTCGCGATGGCGTTCGTGGCGACCGCCGCCCACCGGGCGTTCCCCGACCTGCTCGGTCCGGCACCGGCCGAGCCGCGGAGGGACAGCGCGGACGGGGCCGAGGTCATCACCCCCCGGTGAGCCGGCTGGAGCTGCACGCCGTCACCGTCGACCTCCCCGGCGCCACCGGACCGCGGCGGGTGCTGGAGGAGACGACGCTCTCGCTGACCGAGCGACGGATCGCCCTCATCGGGCCGAACGGCTCGGGCAAGTCCACCCTGGCCCGGCTGTTCAACGGCCTGGTGCGGCCGAGCTCGGGGCAGGTCGTGGTCGACGGGCTGGACGTCGCCCGCGACACCGCCGACGTACGCCGACGCCTCGCGTTCGCCTTCACGGACCCGGCGGCCCAGCTGGTGATGCCGACCGTGATCGAGGACGTGTCCCTCTCACTCCGCCGGCAGCACCGCGAGAAGGGGCCACGACGAGCGGCGGCGATGGCCGTGCTGGCCGCGTACGGCGTCGAGGAGCTGGCGGACCAGAGCGTCCACTCCCTCTCGGGCGGCCAGCGGCAGCTGGTGGCACTGGCGGGCGTCCTGGCGACCGACCCGGACGTGCTGGTCGCGGACGAGCCCACCACGTTGCTCGACCTCGCCAACGCCCGCCGCATCGGCGACCTGCTGTTCTCGCTGCGCCAGCAGCTGCTCCTCGTGACGCACGACCTCGAGCTGGCGGCGCGCTGCGACCGGGGGCTCGTGGTCCTGGACGGCCGGGTGGCGTTCGACGGGGCCGCGGCCGACGCCGTCGACTTCTACCGGGGTGTGGCATGAGCCTGCTCGGGCTCTACCGTCCCGGCACCACGCTGTGGCACCGGTTGTCGGCCGGGACCAAGCTCGGCCTGCTGTTCGTGCTCGGGATCGTCGCCGTCGTGTCGCGCGGGCCGTGGCCCGCTGTGGCTCTGCTGGCAGCGGTGCTGGGCGTGTGCGCCTGGAGCCGGATGGGGCTGCGCGTCCTCGCCCGGACATTGCGTGCACTGGCGCTGATCTCGGTCGCCCTCGCGGCGTACCTGGCCTGGCAGCAGGGAGCCGCGCACGCCGTCGAGGCGATCGCCGACCTCTGGACCCTGGCGCTCGCCGCCACCGTCGTGACGAGCACGACGCCGCTGGACCAGATGCTCGACGCGTTCGTGGCGGCGCTGCAGCCGCTGCGTGGTCTGGGCGTCGATCCCGAGCGGGTCGGGCTGGCGTTCTCCCTGATGATCCGGGCGATCCCGACGACGATCGGCATCGCCGAGGAGACGCGGGACGCCGCCCTGGCCCGGGGCCTGCAGCGTTCGCCCCGCGCCCGCCTCGTGCCGCTGGTCATCCGAACGATCGCGCACGCCCGGGCGACCGGTGAGGCGCTGGACGCCCGCGGCATCGGCGACTGATCGACTCAGCCCTGGTGCCGGCGGAGCCCGAACGTGAGGCCGTCGGTGAGGGCCTCCCAGGACGCCTCGATCACGTTGTGGCCGACGCCGACCGTCACCCAGGAGGACTCCCCGTCGGTGGTCTCGATCAGCACCCGGGTCGTGGCGTCGGTGCCGTGACCTCCCCGGGAGCCCGACGAGTCCTGGATGCGCACCTTGTAGTCGATCAGCTCGAACTTCGCGACCTCGGGGAACGCCTGCCCGATCGCTTCGCGCAGCGCGGCGTCGAGGGCGTTGACCGGACCGTTCCCCTCCCCCGTGACGACGTAGCGGACCCCTTCGCTCCGGAGCTTCACGGTCGCCTCCGACAAGGCCTCGGCGCCGGGACGCGTCTCGGTGATGACCCGCCACGACTCCACCTCGAAGTACGACGGCCGCGCACCCTCGGCCTCCTCGAGGAGCAGCAGCTCGAAGGAGGCGTCGGCCGCCTCGAAGGTGTAGCCGGTGGCCTCCATCTGCTTGACCCGGGCCGTCACCCGCTCGACCACCTCGGGCGTCAGCTCGAAGCCGAGCTCGCGGCCCTTGAGCTCGATCGAGGCGCGACCCGCCATGTCGGAGACGAGCAGCCGCATGTCGTTGCCGACACCGGCCGGATCCATGTGCTGGTACAGGTTCGGGTCGACCCGGATCGCCGAGGCGTGCAACCCGGCCTTGTGGGCGAACGCGCTCGTCCCGACGTACGGCTGGCGGGAGGCCGGCGGCACGTTGGTCACCTCGGCGACCGCGTGCGCGATCCGGGTGGCGTCGCCGAGCAGCCCCTGCGGCAGCACCCGGCGGTCCAGCTTGAGCTCGAGGTTGGCGACGACGTTCACCAGGTCGGCGTTGCCGGTGCGCTCGCCGTAGCCGTTGATCGTGCCCTGGACGTGGGTCGCGCCGGCGTCGACAGCGGCCAGGGTGTTGGCCACGGCGCACCCGGTGTCGTTGTGGCAGTGGATGCCGGCGCGCACGCCGGTCGTCGAGACCACGTCGTGCACCACGTCGGCGACCCAGCCCGGCAGCATCCCGCCGTTGGTGTCGCAGAGCGCCACCACGGACGCACCCGCGTCGTACGCCGTCCGCAGGACCTCGAGCGCGTAGTCGCGGTTGTCGCGGTAGCCGTCGAAGAAGTGCTCGGCGTCCAGGAAGACCTCCTGCCCCTCGGCCCGCAGGTGCGAGACGGTGTCGCGCACCATGGCGAGGTTCTCCTCGAGAGTCGTGCGCAGCGCCTTCTCGACGTGCCGGTCGTGGGACTTCGCGACCAGCGTGACGACGGGGGCGCCGGAGTCGCGCAGGGCGGCGACGAGCGGGTCGTCGGCCGCCTTCACCCCCGCTCGCCGGGTCGCGCCGAACGCCGCGAGCCGCGCGTGCGTCAGGTCGAGCTCCTGGGCGGCACGCCGGAAGAACTCGGTGTCCTTGGGGTTCGCGCCCGGCCAGCCGCCCTCGATGTAGCCGACGCCCAGCCCGTCGAGCTGCCGCGCGATGGCCAGCTTGTCGGCCACCGACAGGTTGAGGCCCTCCTGCTGCGCGCCGTCGCGCAGGGTGGTGTCGTAGACGTGGAAGTCGCCGTGCAGTTCCATCGGGGCTCTCTCGGTCGGGCAGTCGGGCAACAAAAAACCTCCTGGGGCACAGGAGGTGGGCGCGTCGAGGGTGGGTCGACGCGCTAGGAAATGATGATGATGCGGTGCTGCACGAACCCAGTGTGACACGGACCGTCCGGATGGTGAGCGGGAGATCTCGATCCCTGGATGGGCTCAGGCGAACGGTCGCCCGAGGGGGGTCCAGTCGGTGGCACCGCCGCGGACGACGAGCAGGGCGATCGCGGCCGCGAGGACCACGACGAGGGCGACCGCCCACGAGCCGGTGGTGCGGGACAGCGGGGCGACGATCCGGCGGACCGGACCGCGGAATCGCGAGCCCCCGGGGCCGACCCAGAGCGAGACCAGGAAGACCACTCCGCTCGTCGCCAAGGTGACCTCCGCGGTGGCGTGCCCGGCGTAGCAGACCAACGCGCACGCGGCGGCCAGGCCCGCGCTCCACAGCGCCAGCACCAGCACACCCGGGATCGCCTGGAGCGCGTGCCACGGCGAGGCGAGCAGCAGCTGGGGGGTGTCGTACCAGCGGATGCCGCGGAGCTGGCGCCGGTTGCCGACCGCGGACGCCGCCAGCGAGCCGCTGCGCAGCAGCCACACGACGAGCAGCAGCGCCCCGAGAGCGACGTACGGCGCCATGACCAGCGCCGCTGTCGTGGTCAGGGCGAGCCCGCCGATGAGGGCCCCGCGGCGCAGCCGCTCCGCCGGGGCTGCCCGGGGCACCGGTTCGTCCAGGCTCAGGACATCGGTGTCGGAAGGATCCTCCAGCACCACGGTCGGCCTCCGGCCGGGGGCCGCGTGGGCCAAGGGCAGAGTGAAGTCGTCGCCCCGGGTCACGCTCTGGGCGCGGTCGGCGGGCTCGAACGAGTCGGGGTCGTCGAGCCAGTCCAGGACGGTCTCGAGATCGGGTCGGCGCAGCGGGTCGGGGTCGAGCGCCGCGTCGAGGATCTCGGCGAGGTCGTCGGGGAGGCCGCTGAGGTCGTGCTCGCCCCGACGGACGCGGTCCATGATCGCCATCGACGGCCCCCGCCCGAACGGCGGCCGACCGGTCCCGGCGTACACGACGGTCGCGGCCCAGGAGTGGACGTCGGTCTGCTCGGTGGCGTCGTCGCCGTGGAGGACCTCCGGCGCGAGGTACCCGGGCGTCCCGAGCAGCCACCCGGTGTGGGTCAGCTTGGGATCGTCGGCGACCCGCGCCAGCCCGAAGTCGATGAGGATGGGGGTGCGCCCCTCCATCAGCACGTTGGAGGGCTTGACGTCCCGGTGCAGCACCCCGACGTCGTGCACGTCGGCGAGACCCTCGGCCAGCTGCTCGGCGAAGTACCAGAGGTCCTCCCCCGTGATCGGTCCCTCTTCCTGCACGTGGTCGTGCAGGGAGAGTCCCGGCACGTAGCGCGTCGCGACGTACGGGATGTCGCCGTACGGGTCGGCGTCGACGATCTCCGCCACCCTCCGGCTGCGGATGCGACGGAGGGAGCCGACCTCTCGGGCCAGGCGGGCCCGGGCCTCGTCGTCACCGACGATGTGCGGGCGGAGCACCTTGAGCGCGACGCGTGGACCTCCGGGTCGCTGGGCCAGGTGCACCACGCCCATGCCGCCCTCGCCGAGCCGGGTCAGCAGCGTGTAGCCGCCGACCGTGAGCACCGACGGCTGACCGTCGGCCCGGGGCGAGGAAGTCACCTGTCGAGGGTAGCCGCCCGAGAGGCCCGTCCTCGTCAGCCCGAGGGGACAAAGCAGAGGGGCGGCCACCCTCTCGGGTGACCGCCCCTCTGCTGGTCGATCGACTAGCGGTGGTTGCGGCGCAGACGGCCCGCACCGGTCAGGAAGAGACCGGCACCCAGGCAGAGCGCCCACAGCGGCAGCGAGCTGCCACCAGCGGGGGTCTCCGCGGGCAGTCCGGCCAGACCGGCCTCGACCGCGGACGGCACCGCCGCAGCCGGAGCCGTGGCCTGCTCACCCTTCACCTCGGGGTGGTTGTTGTTCCCGCCGTGGTGGTGGTGACCCTGCTCGCCCTCGATCTCGACGCAGCCGAGATCCGTGAGCTCCTGCGCGGTGTAGGCGGTGTAGGTGTCGTTCTCGACCACCGGGCCCTCCTCGTCACCGAGCACCCAGCTCTGGCTGACGTCGTCCCAGACGAAGGGCGTGGTGTAGACCTCGTCCCAGCTGTGGACTCCGCCGACCGTGCAGCCTGACTGCTCGCTGTGGACGATCCGCGTCTGGGGCTCCGGCTGAGGGCCACCACACTGGGCCTGGTACTCGTCGTCGGTGAGCGTGGTGTCCTGCATCCAGGGCCCGAAGACCGTGTCCTGGGCAACCCACACGTTGTCCACGAGGACCCAGTCCTGCGTGCCGTCGCGGTGACCCGTGCCGGGCTCGAGACCGTAGTCGCTCAGGTCGCAGCCGTCGACTTCCTCCGTGACGGAGACCGGAGCGGGCTTGCAGGGCACGTCCGTGTTCGGCGTGTAGCTGACCGTGTAGGTCTTGCCGTTCTCGGAGGTGTGGTCGCCGGCCGGGAAGACGTAGCCCTCCTTGGCGTGGAAGTAGACGACTCCCTCGCCCAAGCTCGTCGTCCAGTACTCGTTCTCCGCCGTGAAGCTCGGACCCGAGTCGTTGGCCGTGCCGCACTCGTCATGAATCGAGACGGCCGGTGTCACCGGGATGACCTCGTCTGGGCAGGGCTCGTCGCTGTTCGGCGTGTAGCTGACCGTGTAGGTCTTGCCGTTCTCGGAGGTGTGGTCGCCGGCCGGGAAGTAGTACCCCTCCTTGGCGTGGAAGTAGACGACTCCCTCGCCCAAGCTCGTCGTCCAGTACTCGTTCTCCGCCGTGAAGCTCGGACCCGAGTCGTTGGCCGTGCCGCACTCGTCGTGCATCGTCACCGAGGGGGTGGTCGGGATCGGCTGGCAGTCGCCCTCGACCCAGAAGGTCTTGAACTTCGTGTCCGACTCGCCGTTGGTGCCGGTGGTGTGCGTCGTGACCTTGACGTGCCAGCCCTGCTGCGGGTGCGGCGCGTCGCTGAAGGACAGCTGGTAGAGCTCGGAGCCGTCGAAGCCACCGTTGTCGCCGTTGGAGGCGTCGTCACCGTCGAGGGTCTTGGTGAGGCTTCCCGTGACGACCGTCACGGTCCCACCAGTGGGCGACTGGACCTCGAAGCTCACCGTGGAGGTGGCGTTGGCGTCGTAGTTGTACCACTCGACGTAGAACTGGCAGCCGAGGTGCGGGTCGTTGCCGACACCGTTGTCGCACTTGGTGTTGTCGCTGCCGCCGACCGAGCAACCCGGGAGGCCGTCGTCGTCGACCTTGATCGTGCCGTTGTTGCCCGGCGGGTTGTGTTCGCCGTCGTCACAGGCGACGTCGGTGTTGGGGGTGAAGGACTTGGTGACCGTCTTTCCCCCAGCGAACGTGTAGTGGTCCGCGGCGGTGAAGGTCACCGAGTGAGCCGCCATGTCGATCGAGGAGGTGTAGTGGTCCGAAGAAGACGGGGTGATGGTGTCGTTCTCCGTCCCGCACTCGTCGTGGGTGGCGACGCTCGGGTCCGGGAGCACGGTGTCCGGCTCGTCACAGGGGACGTCGGTGTTCGGGGTGAAGGACTTGGTGACCGTCTTTCCCCCAGCGAACGTGTAGTGGTCCGCCGCGGTGAAGGTCACCGAGTGAGCCGCCATGTCGATCGAGGAGGTGTAGTGGTCCGAAGTCGACGGGGTGATGGTGTCGTTCTCGGTGCCGCACTCGTCGTGGGTGGTGACGCTCGGGTCGCTGAGGACCGTGTCTGCCGGCGGCGGCGTGTCCAGGATCTTGTAGCCGATGTGGCTGATGCCCTGACGCTGGCCGTGGGGGCCGGCCGGGGGGGTCTGGAAGGTGCCGGCGGCGGGACCGTTCACCGTGGTCGTGTCCACAGCGGTGCCGGCCTTCACGCAGAGGCCGATCGAGTAGCCCGGGACGACCGTGTAGACGATGTCCGTGCCGCTCCAGGTCAACGTGCCCCAGTCGAGGGTCTCGGACCCGCTCGCGGAGTCGAACTTCACGTAGCCGCCCGACACGTCGCAGAGACCGGAGTCGGCGTTGGCGGGGCTGATCGGGCCCACGAGGACGAGACCCAGGATCACAGCCAGGACGCTGAACAGGGGCCCGAAGACGGCCCGGTTGCGAGACTTCTTGCGCATTTTCTCCACCCAGCTCCGGTCCCAGGATCCGGAGCCCAGTCATACCGCCACATTCCTTCTGGGCTGTGGGGAGGTCCAGATGGAACTCCATTCCGCACGTTAGGGGCGAAATTACGACTGAAACCGCGCTGTTGAGGCCTTGTGCACGCGCTGTTACCGACTTGTGGACCAGAGAGAGTCCCGACGCGCGATCGAGCCTCAGCAGACCCGATGCATCCAGCCGAAGGAATCCTCGGAGCGACCGAACTGCATGCCCACGAGCGCTTCGCGGAGCCGCATCGTGAGGTCCGTGCTGGCCGGCGCCGCGACGTCTCCGCGCGGCGACTTGAGGGTCCCGACCGGGGTGACCACCGCGGCGGTCCCGCAGGCGAAGATCTCGGTGATCTCTGCCGCTCGCGACGCCGTCGCGCCACTCGTCGATCCCGAACTTCCGCTCCTCGACCGAGTGGCCCAGCTTGCCGGCGAGCTCGATGATCGACGCGCGGGTGATCCCCTCGAGGATCGTGCCGGTCTCGGGGGTGACGATGTGGCCGTCGGCGTACACGAAGAACATGTTCATGCCGCCGAGCTCCTCGATGTAGCGGAACTCCTGGTCGTCGAGGAAGACCACCTGGTCGCAGCCGTGGTCGATCGCCTCTCGCTGAGCCGCCAGGGAAGCGGCATAGTTCCCGCCGGTCTTCGCCGCACCCATGCCGCCTCGACCGGCGCGGGTGAACTGCTCCGAGAGCCACAACGTCACCGGCTTGACGCCGCCCTTGAAGTAGGCGCCGGCCGGCGAGGCGATGACCATGAACGTCACGTGCTGGGCCGGGCGGACGCCGAGGAAGGTCTCGGAGGCGAACATGAACGGCCGGACGTACAGGCTCTTCTCCCCTGCACTGTCGGGCACCCATCGCTGGTCGACCTCGACGAGCGCGTCGACCGCTTGCACGAACGTCTCCACGGGCAGCTCGGGGAAGGCGAGCCGCGCCGAGGACCGGACCATGCGCTCGGCGTTCTGCTCGGGCCGGAACGTCCAGACGGACCCGTCGTCGTGCCGGTAGGCCTTCATGCCCTCGAAGGTCTCCTGCGCGTAGTGCAGGACCGCCGTCGCGGGGTCGAGCGTGAGGGGGCCGTACGGCGTGATCCGGGCGTCCGCCCAGCCGCGCTCGGGCGTCCACTCGATCGTGAGCATGTGGTCGGTGAAGTGGGTGCCGAAGCCGGGGTTCGCGAGGATCTCCGCGAGCCGCTCGTCGCTGACCGGCGACTCGCTCCGGGTCGTGCTGATGTCCATGTCGTCAACCTAACGCGTGCGTGTTCGGGGGCGCATGAGTCCCCGCTGCAGCCTCGAGGTCAGAGTCGCGCGGCGATGGCGTCGCCCACCTCCGAGGTACGCCGGGACGCGCCGGGTACTCGCTCGCCGAGGTCGGCGAGGACGGCGGCCTCGACCCGAGCCGCTGCCTCGGCATGACCGAGGTGATCCAGGAGCAGGGCGGTCGAGAGGATCGCCGCCGTGGGGTCGGCGACGCCCCGGCCGGCGATGTCCGGCGCGGAGCCGTGGACCGGCTCGAACATCGAGGGACCCGTGCGGTCGGGGTTGATGTTGCCGGAAGCGGCGAGCCCGATACCGCCCGTGATCGCGGCCGCGAGGTCGGTGATGATGTCGCCGAAGAGGTTGTCGGTGACCACGACGTCGAAGCGCTGCGGATCGGTGACCATGAAGATGGTCGCCGCGTCGATGTGGAGGTAGTCCACCTCGACGTCGGGGAACTCGGGCGCGACGTCGCCCACCACCCGTGACCAGATCGCGCCGGCGTGCACCAGCACGTTGGTCTTGTGGATGAGCGTCAGCCGCCTGCGCGGCCGGCGGGCGGCGCGGGCGAATGCGTCGCGGACGACGCGCTCCACCCCGAACGCCGTGTTGACCGACACCTCGGTCGCCAGCTCCTGAGGAGTGCCGACGCGGACGGACCCACCGTTGCCCGTGTACGGGCCCTCGGTGCCTTCTCGCACCACCACGAAGTCGACGTCGCCCTGGTCGAGGACGCGGTCGGACAGCGGCGACGGCGTCCCGGGGAAGAGCCGGGACGGTCGCAGGTTGACGTAGTGGTCGAGCTCGAACCGCAGCCGGAGCAGCAGTCCACGCTCGAGGATGCCGGCGGGTAGCCGAGGATCGCCCGGCTTGCCGCCGACGGCACCGAGGAGGATCGCGTCGTGGTCGCGGATCTCCTCCAGGACGGAGTCGGGCAGCACCTCACCGGTGGTGAGGTAGCGCTCGGCTCCGAGGTCGTAGCTCGTCTGCTCGACCTTCACGCCCGCCAGCGACGCGGCGGCCTCGAGCACCTTGAGGCCCTCGGCCGTGACCTCGGGTCCGATGCCGTCGCCGCCGATGACGGCAAGACGGTGGACCGCGCCCTGGTCGGGCGTCGTCTGGTCAGTCGTGGAGGTCATGCGCGCGAGGCTAGTTGTCGTCCGGGCGCTGGCCGCCGTTGTCCCGCAGGTCGAGCGCGGTCTGCAGCGCGCCTTGGGCAGCTGACGTGCTCTGCGGGTGCTCGGGGTAGTGCTTGGCCGGACCCCAGTCGGGGTACATGTCGTACATCGGGTTCTCCTACGAGATCGAAGCTCTAGCTGAGAAACCGGGCCTGTCGTGGCGTACGCCGAACACCGCGACGAGGTGGCCCGGTCGTTAGCGAGCCTCGCCGCGGCGAACGATAAGTACGAACACGCTCCGCATGATGTGACCACCGTACGCCGGGACGCCGACCTCGTCAGCCGGATATCGCGACCCGTTCGACATGCGAGACGCCCGTATCGCCATGAAAGACTCGACGCATGAGTGCCCCTCCCGAGCTTCCCGACGTCGTCCGCCGTGCCTTCGACGCCACCCGGACCGCGGGATACGTCTCCTTCTGCCGCAACGAGACCGGACGGCTGCTCGCGACCCTGGCCGCGACTCGCGGCGGCACCCTCGCCGAGTTCGGCACCGGCACCGGGGTCGGCACCGCCTGGCTGCGGTCCGGGGTCCGTGACGACGCGCGCATCCTCACCGCCGAGCTGAACCCGAAGCTCGCCGAGGCGGCGGCGCAGATCTTCGCCGACGACCCGCGGGTCGAGGTGCGCACGGCTGACTGGAGCACGCTCGGCGACCAGGGTCCGTTCTCCCTGCTCTACCTCGACTCCGGTGACCCCGAGGCCGTCCGGGTCGACGCCGTCGCCGATCTCGTCGACGCGGGCGGCATCGTCGTGCTCGACGACTTCACCCCCTGCGAGCAGTGGCCGCCGATCCACCAGGGGCGGGTCGACACGCTGCGCGAGGAGTGGCTCACCGACGACCGGTTCACGACCGTCGAGGTGCTGGTCGCCCCGGACGCCGCCACCCTCATCGCCACCAAGCGCTGAGGCAGCCCGCTCAGGCCGGGTTCGGCGGCGGGACCGGTCGCCCGAGCTCGACGACGAACCTCGGCAGCAGCAGCTGCGTGAGCGGCCCGATCCCGAGCGCGAACACCACCGTCCCCACACCGAGCTTGCCGCCGAGCAGCAGACCGACGAGGACGACGAACACCTCCAGACCCGTGCGGACGAGGCGGATCGACCGGCCCGTCCGGCGTACGAGGCCGGTCATGAGGCCGTCGCGCGGGCCGCGGCCGAGCTGGGCACCGATGTACATCGCGGTCGCCAGGGCGCACAGCAGCACACCGCCGAGCATGAGCCCGACCTTGCCGACCCAGGAGGCGGGTGGGCCGAGGATCGCCAGGGTGAGGTCGGCCGAGGACCCGACGACCAGCGCGTTGAGGATCGTGGCCAGTCCCGGCACCTCGCCCAGCGGCAGCCAGAAGACGAGCGCCACGAAGCTGAACAGGATGACCGCCTGGCCCAGGGTGATCGGCACGTGCCGGATGAAGCCGGAGTGCAGCACGTCCCAGGGCGCGAGCCCGAGCTGGCCGCGGACCATGACCGCCAGCGAGGCGCCGTAGAGGTACAGGCCGACCATCAGCTGCACCAGGCGCCACGGCAGGCGCCCGGCCTGCAGCTGCTCGATCGGGCCGAGGTCGCTGAGCGGGACCCGCCGCCCAGACCGACCAGGCCGCTCAGGCAAGGTCGACGCTGCGCACCGCGGAGGCGTCGATCGCCTGCTCGATCTCGACCAGCGCCTCGGCCGGGATCGCCGTGTCGACCGACAGCGCCACCAGGGCCTGTCCGCCCTTGGTGTCGCGAGCCACCTGCATCCCGGCGATGTTCACCCCGGCGTCGCCGAGGATCCCCCCGACGGTGCCGACCATGCCGGGGCGGTCGGAGTAGGTGAAGAAGGCCAGGTGGTCGGTCGGGTCCAGGTCGACGTCGAAGCCGTTGACCTCCACCAGTCGCTCACGCTGGGACAGGCCCACGAGCGTGCCGCTCACGCTGACCTGCGACCCGTCGGCCAGCGTGCCGCGGATCGTGATCAGGTTGCGGTGGTCGGGGCTCTCGCTGTCGAGGACCAGGCGTACGGCGGTGCCGCGCTCGGCCGCGAGGAGCGGCGCGTTGACGTAGGAGACGGCGTCCTCGACGACGTCGGTGAAGACGCCCTTGAGCGCCGCGAGCTCGAGCACCTTGACGTCGTACTCGGTGATCTCGCCGCGCACCTCGACGTCGATCTGCTGGGCGACCTCGCCGGCCAGGCTGGTGAAGATGCGGCCGAGCTTCTCGGTCAGCGGGATGCCGGGGCGCACGTCCTCGGCGATCACGCCACCCTGCACGTTGACGGCGTCCGGGACCAGCTCGCCGGACAGGGCCAGGCGCACCGACTTCGCCACCGCGATGCCGGCCTTCTCCTGGGCCTCGTCGGTGGAGGCGCCGAGGTGGGGGGTGGCGACGACGTTCTCCAGCTCGAACAGCGGACTGTCGGTGCAGGGCTCCGTCGCGAACACGTCGAGCCCGGCAGCGGCGATCCGTCCGGTCTTGAGGGCGTCGTACAGCGCCGCCTCGTCGACGATCCCGCCGCGGGCGGCGTTGACCAGCACGAGCGACGGCTTGGCCTTGGCCAGCTCGTCGGCGCCGATGAGTCCGGCGGTCTCCGGCGTCTTGGGCAGGTGGACCGACATGAAGTCGGCCTCGGCGAGCAGGGTGTCGAGGTCGACGAGACGCACGCCCATCTGCGCGGCGCGCCCGGCCTGGACGTAGGGGTCGTAGGCGATCACGTTCATGCCGAAGGCGCTCAGGCGCTGCGCGACGAGGACGCCGATCCGCCCGAGGCCGACGATGCCGACGGTCTTCTCGTAGAGCTCGATGCCGGTGTACTTCGACCGCTTCCACTCCCCGCCGCGCAGGGCGTTGTGGGCCGGGCTGAGGTGCCGCGCGGCCGCGAGCATCAGGGCGACCGCCAGCTCCGCGGCGCTGACGATGTTGGAGGTCGGCGCGTTGACGACCATGACGCCCGACTGGGTCGCGGCCCGCACGTCGACGTTGTCCAGACCGACGCCGGCCCGGGCGACGACCTTGAGCCGGCCGGCGGCGGCCAGGGCCTCGGCGTCGACCTTGGTCGCCGACCGGATGAGAATGGCGTCCACGTCGGCGATGGCGGGGATCAGCTCGGCGCGGTCGGCGCCGTTGCAGTGGCGGATCTCGAAGTCCGGTCCCAGCGCCTCGACGGTGGCGGGGCTCAACTCCTCGGCGATGAGTACGACGGGACGAGCCTGATCGGTAGGTGAAGTCACAGCGGATCCTCGAGGATCTAGGGGTTGGTGGCGGCACGACGCTGTGCGTCTCACAGCCTACTCGTCGGGCTCGGGCCACCCGAATCCGTCTCGCACGACGACCCGCGGAACCTCCATGATGTCCGCGTGACCGTCCCCCTCACGACCGAGCGCCTCGAGCTGAGGCCCTGGCGCGCCACCGACGCGGCCGCCGTCGTCGAGATCTTCGGCTTCGACGAGGTCCTGCGGAACCTCGGCGACCCCGCGCACCCGAGCACGCCGCCCGACCTGGATCGGGCGGAGCGGACGGTGGCCGCGTGGTTCGAGATCGGCGAGCCGGAGGGCCGAGGCTTCTGGGCGGTCACCGAGCGCGGCTCGGACCGGGTGATCGGCGCGATCCTGCTGCTCACCCTGGACCCGCTGACCGGCTCGTCCGAGCAGGATGACGTCGAGATCGGCTGGTGGCTGCACCCCGAGGTCTGGGGTCGTGGCTACGCGACCGAGGGTGGGCGAGCCGCGCTCGACCACGCCTGGGAGCAGGGCCTGCCCCGCGTGCACGCCGTCACCCACCCCGGCAACGAGGGCTCGACGAACGTGTGCCGCAAGCTGGGCATGCGGCACGCGGGCCTACAGCGCACGCCGTGGTTCGAAGGGCCGATGGAGCTGTTCGTGGTCGAGGCACCGGCGTCGTGAGCGTGCTGGACCACGCAGTGCAGACGCCGTCCGCTAGGACACCTGAGCGCTTCGGACCGGGGACGTGCCGGCGAGGTTGCCAGAGCCTGCGGGCACCGTGGCGAACACCTTCCAGGTGCCCTTGGACGTCGCTTTCGTGGTGAGTCGGTAGGTCCCGTCGGCCTTCACCCGCGCTCTGGTCAACTTCTTGCTGGAGGTCGCCGTCTTGCGCCACAGGGTGACCGAGGCACCCGGCTTGGCCGGTCTGGTCTTGCCGGCCAGGACCAGGGTGCTGCCCTTGCGGACCGTTCTGTCGGCCAGGGACGAGGTCAGCAACGTACGAACCTCGACGGCGAACGGCTCGGAGGTGCTGGCCTCGCAGCAGTCGGACGGAGAGAACACCCAGCGGTAGCTCGTGAGGACGGTGGGTCTGACGATCGTCGAGGCTGGCTCCCCTGACGCGCCCGTGCTTGCCTGAGCGACCGGCATGAACTCCACGGCCCCGTCTGGCATGGCCTCGAGCTCGAGCGAGCCCTGGACGGGATGACTTGAATCGGCATCCATCAGCGCACCGGTCATCGTCAGCCGGCCTCCCGCAGTGAGGGTCGACTTGCTGCCGGTGATCTCGATCCGGGTCGCCGTGCCCTCCAAGTCGTACGTGGAGCCGTTCGCCGGAGGACCGGGGGTGCCAGTGATCCACCGGTCGGTGAGGAAAGACGCATGCACCTGACACCCGTACGCGAAGGTGAACCTCGCGTACCCGCTGAATCCTTGCGCCCCCGTGAACGAGGCGTACGTGGTGTGAGCCACGTCTGTGTCTCCGTAGGTCTCAGTTGCCAGGTCGTACGAACGCCAGTGGTAGACGAGCCCACCGGAGCTCACCGTCTGCCAGCCGTCCGCAGCGCTGGGCAGGTCAGTGAACCCCACCCAGCTCTGGAAGGTGTTCGGATTCATCAGCACGACCGTCGCCACGCCCGCGGCAGCGCTGCTCGGCTTGAGATCGACCGTGGCGACCGTGAGGTTGTCGGCGTTGGGATCGAAGATGGCCGGTCCGACGGCAGTTCCCAGCTCTCCCGCAGCGTCGTCGACCCTCCAGACACGCAGGCCGAGGGGCGGGGCGTCGTCCAGGCGATAGGTGATGGCGGGGCCCGGCCCCGAGGCAGTCCCCAACGGATTCGCGCAAGGGACTCTCACAACGGCGCCGAGCTGCTGGCTGGCGCTCAGATCCCACCGAGGGAAGGCGTCCGGCGAACGCACGACGTACGGCCCCGGTTCGGCGACCGACACGGGCACGACAGCCAACGACGTGCCCAGGAGAAGGGCACCGACGACAATTCCACTGCGCAGCATGGGATCCCCCGACCAAGAGCCGGCGCCGGTGCGCGGCCACGATTTTCGAAAATGGTATATCGAACGAACGCCTCGGTCAGCCGATTTCCACCATGCCCCATTCCCTTCCCCGGACGGCTCGACCTCTGGGCATGATCGGCTCATGAGCGTGCAGGACGACGCCGAGCGGATCGCGCCCGGGTCCGCCGAGGAGTGGGGGCAGTGGCTCACCGCGCACCACTCTCGGGGCAGCGGGGTCTGGCTGGTGTCGGCCCGGCGCGACGCCGACAAAGCGTTCTCCTACGAGGACTCGGTGCTCGAGGCGCTGCGCTTCGGCTGGGTGGACTCGACGCAGAAGCCGGTGGACGAGCGGCGCAGCATGATGTGGTTCGCGCCGCGGCGTCCACAGAGCCTGTGGACCCGACCCAACCGCGAGCGCATCGCCCGGCTGGAGTCCGAGGGTCGGCTCGAGCCGGCCGGTCGCGCGGCGGTCGAACAGGCGCGAGCCTCCGGGAGCTGGGACCTGCTCGAGCCGGCCGAGGACGGCGTCGTCCCCGACGACCTGGCCGCGGCGTTCGCCCGGCATCCGGGCGGCCGCGAGCAGTTCGACGCCTTCTCACCCTCGGTCCGCAAGGCGATCCTGTCGTGGATCATCACCGCGAAGCGCCCGGAGACCCGGGCGGGCCGGATCGAGCAGACCGCCGCGAAGGCCGCCCGTGGGGAGCGATCACAGGGCTGAGACGTCAGGGGGCCTCCGGCCAGACGTACGGCAGGTCGTCCGGGACGTCGGGGAATTGCGGCCCGTAGAACTCCGGGTCCTTGCGGACCAGCGAGGACCGGTGGCTGCGGTGGAACGCGTCGTCCCCGAGCCAGGCGGGCAGGAGTCCTTCGGCGGCCAGGTCGGCCTGAGAGCGGATCGTCGCGACGCCGGCCTCCGCCAGGTCCGCGGCGATGGTCTCCGCACAGGTGTCGGCCCGGCCGGTCTCGCGCCACACCTCGCAGCAGGTGAGGCCGTAGCGCCCCAGTGCCTCCGAGATGACCGCGCCACATCTTCACCGCCGGGTGGTGCCGCCAGCCGTACGTCGGCACGGTCAGGCCGCGCACCACCTGGATGCACTCCACGCGCTGCTTGCCGAGCCGCTTGGGGTCCAGGGCGCGCGCGGACGCCTCGAAGTCGGCGTACGGAAGGAAGGTCTGCACGTTGTCGGACGGCCCGATCAGACGGCACAGCCGTCGGGGCCGCACTCCTCGCCACCGGCCAGCACCTGGACGGTAGGGGTGCGCTCCGACCAGGCGCGGTCGAGGACCTGGCGCAGCGTGTCGGCCGGCTGGGCGCCGGACACCGCGAACTTCTGGTCGAGGACGAAGAACGGCACCCCGCCGGCGCCGTACGCCTGGGCTTGGGCGATGTCGGCCCAGACCTCCTCGGTGTACTCATCGCTGCCGAGCACGCGGTCGACCGCGGCACCGTCGAGCCCGACCTCGGTGGCGATCCGCCGGAGCTCGCCGTGGTCGGCGATGTTGACCGCCTGGGTGAAGTACGCCGCGAACAGCGCCTCCTTGAGCTCTCCCTGCAGCCGCGGGCCGCCGTCGTGGAGGGCGAGGTGGAGCAGACGGTGGGCGTCCGACGTCGCGACCCGGAGGGACTCGTGGTGGCGCCAGATCATGCCCTCCTCGGCGGCGGTGGCCTCGACCCGGTCGATCATCTGCCGGCCCGCATCGGCTCCCCCGCCGTACTTGCGGCCGAGCGACGCGGCCACCGTCTCGACCGGCTCCTGCGGGGCGCCGGGGTCGAGCTGGAAGGACCGCCAGAGGACCTCGACCTCGTCGGCGTGCGGGAAGTCCGCCAGGGCCTTCTCCAGTCGTCGTTTCCCGATGTAGCACCAGGGGCAGACGACGTCGGACCAGATCTCGATGCGCATGTCGGGTCAACCTCCCCGACGGCGCAGGTGTTCCGATCCCGGGGGTGACCCTGACCGCACCCTGTGCTGGTTCGGGGTCGCGGGAGGGTCCGGTCAGGTGTCCTCCCCGATGTGGCCGACCCCCGGTCACCGCGAGGCTCGAGCCATGATCACCGTTGACCACCTGTCCAAGTCCTACCGCGGCTTCACCGCGGTCGACGACGTCTCCTTCACGGCTCGGCCCGGCCGGGTCACCGGGTTCCTCGGGCCGAACGGGGCCGGCAAGTCCACCACCATGCGGGTGATGGTCGGGCTCACCCGCGCCGACTCCGGTCAGGTCGAGGTGCTCGGGCGCCGGTACGCCGACCTGCCCAACCCCGGCCTCGAGGTCGGCGTCCTGCTCGATGCCTCGGCCCAGCACGCCGGCCGCACCGGCCGGGAGATCCTCACCGTCGCCGCCCGCACCATGGGCCTGCCGGCCAGCAAGGCCGACCAGATGCTCGTCCGGGTCTCGCTCAGTGACACCGAGGCAGACCGTCGCGTGCGCAACTACTCCCTCGGGATGAGGCAGCGGCTGGGCATCGCGACCGCCCTCCTGGGTGACCCGGAGGTGTTGATCCTCGACGAGCCGGCCAACGGCCTCGACCCGGCCGGCATCCGCTGGATGCGCGACCTGCTGCGTGGGTACGCCGACCAGGGCGGCACCGTCCTGCTCTCCTCGCACCTGCTGCACGAGATCGAGGTCATCGCCGACGACCTGGTCGTCATCGGCAACGGCCGGATCGTGGCGCAGGGAACCAAGCAGGAGCTGCTCGCCGCGGCCGGCACCGTGGTGTCGGGCAGCGACAACCGCCGCCTCCTCGCCGCCCTCACCGATGCCGGTCTCGCCGTCACCGCCTCCGGCAGCGGCGCCCTGCACGTCGACGCCGAGACCGGACCGGTCGGCGAGCTGGCCCACGCGGCCGGCGTACCCCTCACCGAGCTGCGCCCGGCCGACGGCGCAGGCCTGGAGGAGATGTTCCTCCGGCTCACCGCCGAGAGCCAGCGCGACACCACCCCCACGGCGACCGCAGGCTCGACCGAGCTCGAAGGAAGTGCAGCATGACCACCATCAGCGCGGCGCCGACCAGCGCCGTCCCGGCCCGCGCCAAGCAAGCGCCTGCGCCCATCCCGATGTCGCGGATCCTCGCCGTCGAGCTGCGCAAGATGTTCGACACCCGCTCCGGGTTCTGGCTGATGGCCAGCATCGGCATCAGCGCCGTGCTGGCCACCGCTGCCGTGATCGTCTTCGCACCGGCGAGCGGGCAGACCTATGACTCCTTCGGCGCGGCCATCGGCTTTCCGATGGTGGTGATCCTCCCGATGATCGCGATCCTGTCGGTGACCAGTGAGTGGAGCCAGCGCGGCGGGCTCACGACGTTCACGCTGGTGCCTCATCGGGGCCGGGTGATCACGGCGAAGCTCGTCGTGTCCATCGCCATCGGCGCTGTGTCGATCGCGGTCGCCCTCGCCATCGGCGCCCTCGGCAACGTGGTCGGCTCCAACCTCGCCGGCGTCGACACGGTGTGGGACATCTCGCTGAACCAGGCCCTGTGCCTCATGGTGGGCAACGTCCTGGGGATGCTCATGGGCTTCATGCTCGGCGTGCTGCTCCGCAACTCCCCCGGCGCGATCGTGGCGTACTTCGTCTACGGCTTCGTGCTGGCCGGGCTCACCGGTCTGCTGGCCATGAACCAGGCGTGGTTCGCGGACATCCAGCCGTGGGTGGACTTCAACTTCACCCAGGGGTTGCTGTTCGAGGGCAACCTCACCACCGAGCAGTGGTCGCAGCTCGCGGTCTCCGGGACGCTCTGGTTGCTCGTCCCGCTCGCCGTCGGCCTGCTGATGCTGCGCCGGTCCGAGGTCAAGTAAGGATCAGCAGCTCGCCGTGGTGGACCGAGAACCAGCCGTCGGGGTTCTCGGCCCACTCGGTCCAGGCGGCGGAGATCTCCTCGAGCTCCGCCGCACTGGCGCGCTCCTCGCGCAGCAGCTGCTCGGTCAGCGCGGACGACAGGATCCGGTCGGCCCACATGCCGCCCCACCAGGCACGGTCCTCGGGCGTCGCGAAGCACCACGTGCTGGACGACGCGCGCACGTCGTGCAGACCCGCGGCGTGTGCCCAGCCGAGCAGGTGCCGGCCGGCCTCGGGCTCCCCGCCGTTGGCCCGCGCCGCGGCCCGGTAGATCTCCAGCCAGCGGTCCAGGGGGTCGGACTGCGGCGCCCACGCGAACGACGCGTAGTCGCTGTCCCGGACCGCCACCAGTCCCCCGGGGCGGGCGACACGGGCCAGCTCCCGGAGCGCCCGCACGGGATCGGCGACGTGCTGGAGGACCTGGTGGGCGTGGACGACGTCGAAGGCACCGTCGTCGTAGGGCAGGTCGTGGACGTCGCCCACGTCGACCCGGCCCTCCACCCCTCGCCGGGCCAGCTCGTCCATGGTCAGCCGTGCCGCGGTCTCGGTGACCTCGAGCGCGGTCACGTCCCCGACGTACGACGCGAGGTCGGCCGTGAGCGTGCCCGGCCCGGAGCCGACGTCGAGCAGGCGGTCGGTCGGCGTCAGGTGCGGCACCAGGTACGCCGCCGAGTTCTCCGCGGTGCGCCAGCGGTGCGAGCGGAGCACGCTCTCCGCGTGCCCGTGGGTGTAGGTCATGCTCAGCGTGCCGAGCTCGTTACGGCGCTCCCTGCGGGGCTCGGCTGCGCCTCACTCCTCATCGCGCCCTCCCTGTTACGGCGCTCCCTGCGGGGCTCGGCTGCGCCTCACTCCTCATCGCGCCCTCCCTGTTACGGCGCTCCCTGCGGGGCTCGGCTGCGCCTCACTCCTCATCGCGCCGAGGTGCCCTCGACGTAGTCGCGTAGTCGTGGCTCTTCACCCACGCCATCAGCTTGCGCAGCTCGCGGCCGGTGGTCTCGATCGGGTGCTGCTCCTCGGCCTCGCGGAACGCCTTGAACTCGGGGCCGCCGGCGTCCTGGTCCCGGATGAAGCGGTCGGCGAAGGAGCCGTTGACGATGTCGGCCAGCACCTCCTTCATGTTCTCCTTCACCTGCGGGGTGATGACCCGTTGGCCCGAGACGTAGTCGCCGTACTCCGCGGTGTCGGAGACCGACCAGCGCTGCTTGGCGATGCCGCCCTCGTACATGAGGTCGACGATGAGCTTGAGCTCGTGGAGGCACTCGAAGTACGCGACCTCGGGCTGGTAACCGGCCTCGGTCAGCACCTCGAAGCCGTACTGCACCAGCTTGGACGCACCACCGCACAGCACCGCCTGCTCGCCGAAGAGGTCGGTCTCGGTCTCCTCGGTGAACGTCGTCCTGATGCCGCCGGCGCGCAGGCCGCCGATGCCCTTCGCGTAGGACAGGGCGAGGTCCCAGGCCTGGCCGGACTCGTCCTTCTCGACCGCCACGAGGACCGGGACGCCGCGGCCGTCGACGTACTCACGACGGACCAGGTGACCGGGGCCCTTCGGGGCGACCATGAAGACGTCGACACCCGGCGGCGGCTGGATGTAGCCGAAACGGATGTTGAAGCCGTGGCCGAAGACGAGGGTGTCGCCCTCGGTGATGTTCGGCTCGACCGACTCCTCGTACAGCTTCCGCTGCACGTGGTCCGGGGCGAGGATCACGATGACGTCGGCCTCCTCGACCGCCTCGGCGGGGTCGAGGACACGCAGCCCCTCGGCCTCGGCCTTGGCCCGGGACCTGGAGTCCGCCGGGAGCCCGACCCGTACGTCGACGCCGGAGTCGCGCAGGCTGAGCGCGTGCGCGTGGCCCTGGCTGCCATAGCCGAGGACCGCGACGTTCTTGCCCTGGATGAGGGCGAGGTCGGCGTCGTCGTCGTAGAACATCTCTGCCATCGGTGGTGTCTCTCTCTTCTCGGGTCTGGGACGAAGTCTGGGAGGGAAGTCTGGGAGGTCAGTGCCCGGCCGCGGCCGGCGGGTTCGGGATGGGGACCGGGCGCAGGCTGCGCTCGGAGATGGATCGGGAGCCCCGGCCGATCGCGACCATGCCCGACTGGACCAGCTCACGGATCCCGAACGGCTCCACGACCGCGAGGAAGCCGGCCAGCTTGTCGGGGTTGCCGGTCACCTCGATCGTGACGGCGTCGGGTGCGACGTCGACGACGCGCGCCTTGAAGAGCTGGACGGCGTCCAGCACCTGCGAGCGCGTCTCGACGTCGGCCCGGACCTTCACCAGCAGGAGCTCGCGGTTGACCGAGCCGGTCCCCTCGAGCTCCACGACCTTGAGCACCTCGACCAGCTTGTTGAGCTGCTTGGTCACCTGCTCCAGCGGCGAGGTCTCGACGTTGACCACGATGGTCATCCGCGACACCTCGGGGTGCTCGGTCGGGCCGACCGCGAGGGAGTCGATGTTGAAGCCGCGGCGGGAGAAGAGACCGGCGATCCGGGCGAGGACACCGGGCTTGTTCTCGACCAGGACCGACAAGGTATGAGTCGTCATGGCTGCACGACCTTCCCCGCGGACCGGGGTCCCCGCGGCGTTGTTCGACGGAGGAGCGAAGCGGAGGAGGAGAAGAACGTCGTGGGGTGGTTCATATGTCGTCCTCGTCGAAGTCGGGCGCCAGGTCGCGGGCGTACTTGATCTCGTCGTTGCTGGTCCCGGCGGCGACCATCGGCCACACCATGGCATCGCGGTGCACGCGGAAGTCGACGACGACCGGACGGTCGTCGATCGCCATCGCCTTCTCGATCGTGGCGTCGAGGTCGTCGGGGCTGTCGCAGGCCAGGCCGGCGCAGCCGTAGGCCTCGGCGAGCTTGACGAAGTCCGGGATGCGCCGCTCCGGGCCCGTGTGCAGGTCGGTGTTGGAGTAGCGCTCGTTGTAGAAGAGCGTCTGCCACTGGCGCACCATGCCGAGCGACTCGTTGTTGATCACCGCGACCTTGATCGGGATGTCGTTGATCGCGCAGGTGGCGAGCTCCTGGTTGGTCATCTGGAAGCAGCCGTCACCGTCGATCGCCCACACCGTGGCGTCGGGACGGCCCACCTTCGCGCCCATGGCCGCCGGCACCGCGAAGCCCATGGTGCCGAGGCCACCGGAGTTGATCCAGGTGTTGGGGTTCTCGTACCCCACGAAGTGCGCCGCCCACATCTGGTGCTGTCCGACGCCCGCGCAGTAGACGGCGTCCGGGCCGGCGATCGCGCCGAGCCGCTCCATCACCAGCTGGGGAGCCAGGGTCCCGTTGGCGGGGGTGTCGTAGCCGAGCGGGTAGGTCTTCTTCACCCCGGCGAGGAACGCCACCCACGACTCGTAGTCGCCCTGCTCGCCGGACTCCTGGAGCGCGGTCACGAGGTCGGAGATGACCTCCTTGCAGTCGCCCACGATCGGGACGTCGGCGACGCGGTTCTTGCCGATCTCCGCCGGATCGATGTCGGCGTGGATGATCTTCGCTCCGGGGGCGAACGAGTCGAGGTTGCCGGTGACGCGGTCGTCGAAGCGTGCGCCCAGGCTGATGATCAGGTCGGCCTTCTGCAGGCCGCCGACCGCCGCCACGGTCCCGTGCATGCCCGGCATGCCGAGGTGCTGCGGGTGGCTGTCGGGGAACGCCCCGCGGGCCATCAGCGTGGTGACGACGGGGATGCCGGTGAGGGTCGCCAGCTGCGCGAGCTCCGGGCTCGCACCCGCCCGGATGACCCCGCCGCCGACGTACAGGACCGGACGACGGGCCTCGAGGATCAGCCGCGTCGCCTCCCGGATCTGCTTGGAGTGCGGCCGGGTCACCGGCCGGTAGCCCGGCAGGGCCAGCGACGTCGGCCAGTCGAAGACGGTGTCGGACTGGAGCGCGGACTTCGCCACGTCCACGAGCACGGGGCCCGGTCGGCCGGTCCGGGCGATGTGGAACGCCTCGGCCACCGTGCGGGGGATCTCCGCAGGGTCGGTGACGAGGAAGTTGTGCTTGGTCACCGGCATCGTGATGCCGCGGATGTCGGCCTCCTGGAAGGCGTCCGTGCCGATCATCGCGGCGCTGACCTGCCCGGTGATCGCGACCAGCGGCACGGAGTCCATGTGGGCGTCGGCCAGGGGCGTCACCAGGTTGGTCGCTCCCGGCCCCGAGGTCGCCATGCACACCCCGACCCGGCCGGTGGCCGCGGCGTACCCCTGGGCGGCGTGCCCGGCGCCCTGCTCGTGCCGGACGAGGATGTGGCGGATCGTGGAGTCCAGCAGCGGGTCGTACGCCGGGAGGATCGCGCCGCCGGGGATGCCGAAGATGTCAGTGACACCGGCAGCCTCCAGGGACCTCACCAGGCTCTGGGCCCCGGTGATCTGCCCTTCCTGCTCGCTCATGGTCCGTCCTTCGTGGCCTTCATCGGATCTGCGTTCGGCTGGCAACAAAAAACCCCTCGGTTGCCCGGGCAACGAGGGGTGGACGCGTCGGCTGATCAGGTCAGCCGGCACGTCCGGTGCTTACAAGGAGAATCTCTCGCACGCGAGCCAGTGTAGGCACCCCTGCGCGTCGCCGTCGCTCGAGTCTGCCATGCGTCCCAGATAGTGGTACGCCGGTCCCACGATGTGGCGGGGAGGCGGACTCAGCGACCGGCGCGGGTGCAGACGCAGTGCCGGTTGCCGTCGGCATCCTCCAGCACCCAGTACGCCGGTGCCGCGGCGTCGCTGACCAGCGTGCCGCCGGCCGCCACCGCCGCTCGGACCCGCCGCTCCCCCTCGTCCACCGGCACCCACACGTCGAAGTGCCAGCGCTGCTCGAGCTCGCGCTCGGGCAGCGCGGGACCCTCCTCGTGCGGCAGCTGGAACCACAGGCCCGGCACCTGGCCGCTCGGGTCGACCGGCTCGCCGTGGTTCACCTCGCCGCCGAGGAGCGCGGCATAGAACGGGCCGAGCTCCTCCGACGAGGTGTCCAGGCCCGGCTCGAGCTGCGTGAGCCCAGCCGTGTCGGCCTCCGCTCCCAGGTCCTGAGCGAACCCACTGATCGTTCGCGCCAGGTCGATGTCCCGGCTGGTGATGCCGCCGACGTCGTGGCTGCTGAGCGTGACGATCACCTCCGGGTAGGTCAGCGAGACGTCCGGATGGTGGCCGGCCTCCTCGGCCGCTGCGCCGATCCGGTCGACCAGCTGGAGGCCGGTGGCGAAGTCGCCGGTGCGGAACCGCGCGCGGATGCCGCTGAGCAGGAACCGCCAGTCGTCGAGCCCTGCGGCCTCGACCTCGGACAGGGTCAGTCGCTTCTTCGGATCGCTCATGTCCACGACCCTGTCACGGGTCCCGGACGAGCGGCTTCCGGGATCAGGGCAGGACGGACATCCCGATCTCCTGCGGGTTGTAGGCGATCTCCCACCGGAAGCCGTCGGGGTCGGAGAAGTAGCCGCTGTACCCGCCCCACTCCCGCTGCACGCCGTCAGCGACCTCGGGCGCGCCCGCAGCCCGGGCGTCGGAGAGCACCTGGTCGACCTCCCCGGGACTCGCGAGGTTGTGCGACAGCGTGATCGGGATGATCCCCGGACCCTCGCGCATCGGACCGACCTCGGCCTCGAAGCCCTCCCGCGACCACAGGGACAGGACCACCTTCTCGGCGACCCGGACCATGATGACGTCCTGCACGTCGAGCTCCGGCGTCCAACCGAGACCGTCGACGTAGAACCGGCGCGTGCGGTCGAGGTCCTGGACGGCCAGGGTGATGAACGAGACTCGTGGATCCATCACCCCACCGTGTCACGAGCCGCCGACGAGGTGCTCCGCCAGCCGGGTCAGCTGGCGACCGTCGGCGTCGAAGTTGGCCGGGTCCAGCCACGCGTCGTACGCCGGCGCGAGGCGGGCCCAGTCCGCGTCCGTCATCGCGAACCAGTCGGTGTCGCGGTTGCGGCCCTTGTAGACCAGCGCGTTGCGGAACCGGCCCTCGTAGGAGAAGCCGAAGCGCCGGGCGGCGGCCGCGGACGGGGCGTTGCCGGAGTCCAGCTTCCACTCGAACCTCCGGTAGCCGAGGTCCTCGAACAGGTACCCGGCGAACAGCCGTAGCGCCTCGGTGCCGGCCCGCGTGCGCGCCAACCCCTCGCCCAGGAGGACGCTCCCGATCTCCGCCGAGCCGTTCGCCGGGTCGAGCCGGCACAGCGTCGCGACTCCGGCGGCGCTGCCGCTGTCTGCCGGGATCAGCGCGAAGGTGAGCGTGTCGGGGGCCGAGGCCCAGGCGGCGATCCGGGCGGCCAGCTCGGCGACGGTCGCCGGCGGCTCGTCGGTCCGGTAGGTCCACAGCGCAGGGTGGCGGGTCGCGGTGAAGAGCGCCTGCGCGTGGGCCACGGCGACGGGCTCGACGACGACGTACCTCCCCGCCCGCCGCACCGGGTGGGGAGCGGGCCGGGGGGACCACGCCACCGCCTCCCCGACGACCTGACCGAACTCGTTGACCGGACTCATGCAAGCGCGGCGCGGATGGCCTCGAAGCCGCGGGCCACCTCGTCGAAGCTGGTCGACAGCGGCGAGAGTCCGAGGCGCAGTCCTTCCGGGTCGCGATAGTCGGGGATGACGTCCCGGCGCCAGAGCTCCTGGGTGACCTCCCGCATCCGGGGATGGTTGAGCGTCACGTGGCCGCCGCGCTCGGCGGCCTCGCGGGGCGAGGCCAGCGTGACGCCGTACGCGGCCAGGTCGCGGTCCGCGAGCTCGATCGCGAACTCGGTGAGGGCGACCGACTTCTCCCGGACCGCCGCGATGCCGACCTCCTCGATCTGGTCGAGCTGGTCGAGCAGCGGCAGCATCCCGGTGATCGGCGGCGTGCCCGAGATGAACCGGCGGACGCCGGGTGCCGGTGCGTAGTCGGGCCCCATCAGGAACGGGTCCGCATGACCCATCCAGCCGGTGATCGGCTGGCTCAGGTCGGCCTGGTGGCGGGTCGCCACGTAGCCGAAGGCCGGCGCTCCCGGGCCGGCGTTGAGGTACTTGTAGGAGCAGCCGACGGCCAGGTCGGCGCCCCACTCGTCGAGGTCGACCTCGACGGCTCCGGCGGAGTGGCAGAGGTCCCAGAGGATGAGAGCGCCGGCGTCGTGCGCGATCCGGGTCAGCCCTGGCCCGTCGGCGAGGTGGGCGGACCGGTAGGCCACGTGACTGAGCACGACCAGAGCCGTCCGCTCGCCCACCGAGTCGGCCAGGAGGTCGGCCGTCACGCCGGAGTCCCGGCGTACGTCGACCCAGCGGACCTGCATGCCCCGCTCGGCGGCGATCGAGGTGACGAGGTAACGGTCCGTGGGGAAGTTGTCGGTGTCGATGACGATCTCGTCCCGGCCCTCCGGGGCCGCGTCCACGGCGGCGCGGATCAGCTTGTAGAGCAGCACCGTGGTCGAGTCGCCGACGAACACCTGGTCGGTGGCGGCGCCCAGGCACACCTGCCCGAGGCGGTCGCCGACCGTGAGCGGCAGCTCGTACCACCGCTCGTCCCAGCCGCGGATCAGCCGGCCGCCCCACTCGTCGGTGACGAACGCGCTCAGCCGCTCGGCCGTGACCTGGAGCGGCCGGCCGAGGGAGTTGCCGTCGAAGTAGACGAGGTCGGAGTCGGCGCCGACGTAACGCTCGCGCATGGATGCCAGCGGGTCGGCCGCGTCCAGCTCAGCCGCGCGGGGGCGGGCATCGGTGCTCATGCCCTACTTGTATCGCAGGCGGACAGCCGGGCGAAGACGGGCCTGCTAGATCGGACCGTTCAACGCCGTCTCGGGGTGGGTCTGGAGGAAGACCTGCTCCTCGTCCTCCCCGACCACCTTGAGTCCGTGGCGCTCGAAGAGCCGCCGTGAGCGGCTGTCCCGCTCGGTCCGCAGCCCGAGCCGGGCGCCGAGCATCCCGGCCTGACGCACCAGGTCGGCCACGACCTGGCCGCCGATCCCCTCGCCGCGGCGGTGCGGCAGGATCGCGAGATCCACCACCCACCACAGGTGCTCGGAGCGGTTCATCAGCAGGCGCCCGACGGGGACGTCGCCGACCTCGATGACGTACCCCTCGGCGTGCGGCCACTGCACCGACCAGCTGGCCTGGCGGCCGGCGTACTGGATGCCGAGCAGCAGGGGGACGCGGTCGGCGGCGAACAGGTCCCACAGGAGCTGCTCGTCCGAGGACTTCTCCCCGCGCAGCACGTAGGTCTGCGCCCCGATCCAGGTCATACTCGACGGTAGCCTCCGTCGGCCGTCGGAGTCGAGAGGGCTCGCGGACTGGTATGGATCACCCGCAGACGGCGCCGTGCGCCGCCGACTGCACCACCTTGGCGTACTTCCCGAGCACGCCGCGGGTGTACTTCGCCGGCTTCGGGCTCCAGCCCTCCCGCCGGGCGGCCAGCTCGGTCTCGTCCACCTCGACGTCGAGCACGCGGTTCGCCACGTCGAGGGTGATCCGGTCGCCGTCCCGCAGGAACGCGATCGGTCCCGCGTCCACCGCCTCCGGGGCGATGTGACCCACACAGAGGCCGGTCGTCCCGCCACTGAACCGGCCGTCGGTGATGAGCAGGACGTCCTTGCCCAGGCCCGCGCCCTTGATGGCGCCGGTGATCGCGAGCATCTCGCGCATGCCCGGCCCACCCTTGGGCCCCTCGTAGCGGATGACGACGACGTCCCCGGCCTCGATCGCTCCCGCGGTCAGGGCGTCCAGCGCCGCGCGCTCCCCGTCGAAGACCCGGGCCGTGCCGGTGAAGGTCGAGTCGTCGAACCCGGCGCTCTTCACGACCGCACCCTCCGGGGCCAGCGACCCCTTGAGGATGGTCAGGCCGCCGGTGGCGTGGATCGGCGCGTCGAGGTTGCGCAGCACGTCGCCGTCGAGGCCCTGCGGGTCGAGCGCCTCGAGGTTCTCCCGCATGGTCCGCCCCGTGATCGTGAGGCAGTCGCCGTGCATGAGGCCGGCGTCGAGCAGCGCCTTCATCACGACCGGGATACCGCCGATCTTGTCGACGTCGTTCATGACGTAGCGGCCGAACGGCTTGAGGTCGCCGAGGTGCGGCACCTTGTCGCCGATGCGGTTGAAGTCGTCGAGGGTGAGGTCGACCTCGGCCTCCCGGGCGATCGCGAGCAGGTGCAGCACCGCGTTGGTGGAGCCGCCCAGCGCCATGACGACGGCGATGGCGTTCTCGAACGCCTCCATGGTGAGGACCTGACGGGCGGTGATGCCCTGGCGAAGCATGCCGACGACCGCCTCGCCCGACCGGTGCGCGAAGCCGTCTCGGCGCCGGTCGACGGCCGGCGGCGCGGCAGAGCCGGGCAGGCTCATGCCGAGCGCCTCCGCCACCGCGGCCATCGTGTTGGCGGTGTACATGCCGCCGCACGCGCCCTCCCCCGGACAGATCGCCTTCTCGATCCGGGTGACCTCGGCCTCGCTGATCTTCCCGGCGAGGCACGCCCCGACGGCCTCGAACGCGTCGATGATCGTGACGTCCTGGCCGTCCACCTGGCCGGGCATGATGCTGCCGGCGTACAGGAACACGCTGGCGAGGTCGAGGCGGGCCGCGGCCATCAACATGCCGGGCAGCGACTTGTCGCAGCCTGCCAGCAGGACCGACCCGTCGAGCCGCTCCGCCATCATCACCGTCTCGACGGAGTCGGCGATGACCTCGCGGCTGACCAGGGAGAAGTGCATCCCCTCGTGGCCCATCGAGATGCCGTCGGAGACCGAGATGGTGCCGAACTCCAGCGGGTAGCCGCCGGCCGCGTGCACGCCGTTCTTGACCGCCTTCGCGAGCCGGTCGAGCGAGAGGTTGCAGGGCGTGATCTCGTTCCAGCTGCTGGCCACGCCGATCTGGGGCTTCTCCCAGTCGTCGTCGCCCATCCCGACGGCTCGGAGCATGCCGCGCGCGGCGGCGCGCTCGAGCCCGTCGGTGACGTCGCGCGAACGGGGCTTCAGGTCGGGCTGGTCACTCATGTCCGCAGCGTATTCCGCGGCTGCCGGACGCGGGCGCCGCGTCTCAGTGCCGCCACCCGGAGGGGCGAAGCGGTTCGGGCCGCACCCTTGTGTCCTGGCTCACTCGCGCGATAGGCATGTGGCGGGGAGACACGCTCTCGGAAAATCTCTCGGGAGCCTTCGACGGCGGCCGGCAGCCGCCCAGGAAGGCGGCATGGACATGACCACGGACCCAGCATCCGAAGCCCAGGCCACGGCGGCCGCATCCTCGCCGGAGGAGCGGTCCCAGGTACGCAAGGCAGCCCTCGCGAGCACGGTCGGCACCACCATCGAGTGGTACGACTTCTTCCTCTACAACACCGCCGCGGCGCTCATCTTCCCCGCGGTGTTCTTCCCCGAGTCCTCCGTGTACGCCGGGCGGCTCGAGTCGTTCGCGACGTACGCCGTGGGCTTCGCCGCCCGACCCGTCGGTGCGCTGATCTTCGGCCACTGGGGTGACCGGATCGGTCGCAAGGCGACGCTGATCATCACGCTGCTGATGATGGGCATCGCGACCACCCTGGTCGGGGTCCTGCCCGGCACCGACACGATCGGGAAGGCGGCGCCGCTGCTGCTGATCCTGCTGCGCCTGCTCCAGGGCCTCGCGGTCGGCGGCGAGTGGAGCGGGTCGGTCCTGCTGTCGATGGAGTGGGGCGACCAGAAGCGTCGCGGCTTCATGGCCAGCCTGCCGCAGCTGGGCGTGGCCCTCGGGCTCATCCTCGGCACCGGGTTCATGTACCTGCTCTCGTGGCTGCTCAGCGACGACCAGTTCACCTCGTGGGGATGGCGCATCCCGTTCCTGTTCAGCCTGGTGCTCGTGGCCATCGGTCTCTACATCCGACTGCAGATCCTCGAGACCCCGATGTTCGCCAAGCGCCTGCGCGAGGGCACGGTCAGCCGGCTCCCGTCGCTCGAGGTGTGGAAGGACCACTGGAAGCCGATCATCCTGAGCGCGCTCGCGCGCCTCTCGGAGCAGGCGCCGTTCTACGTGATCACGTCGTTCGCGCTGGTCTACCTCACCGAGGAGCAGGGCTACTCCAAGACGTTCGCGCTCGCCGCCATCCTGCTGGCTGCGGCGGTGGAGGCGGTCGCGGTGCCGGTGAGCGGTCATCTCTCCGACCGGGTGGGCCGCAAGAAGGTCTACCTGACCGGCGCGGTGCTCATGGGCGTGTACGGCTTCGTGCTGTTCGCCGCCATGAACAGTGGCGTCGCCTTCCTCGCGTTCATCGCCATGCTGTTCGCGCTGATCCCGCACGCGCTGCAGTACGGACCCCAGGCGGCGCTCATCGCCGAGTCGTTCCCGACCGACCTGAGGTACGCCGGGGCCGGACTCGGCTACCAGCTCGCGTCGGTGTTCGCCGGTGGCCCGGCGCCCCTGGTCGCGACGTACCTGCTCGCCCACACGGGCAGCGGCTACGCGATCGCCGGGATGATCCTGTTCTGCTCGGTGGTGACGGTGATCGCGGTGGTGCTGATGACCGACCACAGCCAGTCGGACATCGACGACGACGCGACCTACGCGCGCGTTCGGAGGTAGGTCTCAGACCTTCGCGGCGCGCACGCACATGACGTCGGGCAGGTCGCGGTGGATCTCGCTCCACGTCTCGCCCTCGTCGGCCGAGGCGAAGACCGAGCCGTTGCGGCCCCCGACGTACAGCCCGGCCACCTCGTGGTCGTCGGCGCACATCGCGTCCCGCATGACCGCGGCGTAGTACTCGTCGGGCAGTGTGCCGGCGCCGAGCTCGGTCCAGCTGTCACCGCCGTCGTCGGTGCGGTAGACCCGCGCCTTGCCGTCGACCGGCCAGCGCGCCCCGGCGTCCGCGATCGGGAAGGTGAAGGCGGTGTTCGCACGGTGGGGGTGGGCGACCATCGCGAAGCCGAACTCCGCGGGCAGGCCCGGGGCGATGTCGTTCCACGAGGCGCCGCCGTCGTCGGACCGGTAGACGCCGCCGTGGTTCTGCAGGAACAGCCGGTCGGGGTCGGTGGCGTCGCGGGCGACCTTGTGCACGCACTGGCCGAACTCGGGGTAGAACCGCTCCCCCGGCATGAACTCCGCCTTCACCCCGGTGTTGGACGGCGCCCAGGTCTCGCCGCCGTCGCTGCTGGCGTACACGCCGCCGGTGGAGATCGCGGCGAGCACGCGGTCCGGGTCGGTGGGGTGCGGGAGGATCGTGTGGAAGGCCTGCCCGCCGTAGCCGGCGTTCCACTCGGTGCGGTGCGGGTGGTCCCACAGGCCACGGACCAGCGAGAAGGTCTCGCCGCGGTCGGTGGACTTGAAGATCGCGCCCGGCTCGGTGCCGGCCCAGACCACGCCCTCCTCGGCTCCCGGCTGGAGCTGCCAGACCCGGGCGAGCGTCGCGTCGGCGTCCTCGGGGAAACGGATGGCGCCGTTGGGCGTCTCGTCCCACTTCTCCCCCAGGTCGTCGGAGCGCCAGACCTGGGGACCGAGCCAGCTGGAGGCCGCGCCGGCGAGCAGGCGCACCTCGCCGCCGCGACGGTCGATCATCGTGGAGTAGACGTCCTCCATCTGGAAGTGCGGGCCGGTCCAGCTCCACTCGACGCGCGCATCGTCGCTGCGACCGATCCACAGCCCCTTGCGCGTCCCCACCATCAACAACGTGCCCATGTTCATCTCCTCTGGTGCCACCCGGTTCGTCGGACACTAGTCCGACCCGCCGACACCCGGAATCTCATCGGTGGGCGACCACTAATCTCGCCGGGTGAGCGTGAGGACACCGGTGCTGCTCGTCCTGGCCGGCATCGTGTCGGTGCAGCTCGGCGCCGCCTTCGCCAAGGACCTGTTCGACCTGGCCGCGCCCACGACGATGACCTGGCTCCGGCTCCTGACCTCCGCGGTCCTGCTCGGGGCGCTGGCCCGGCCCCGCCTGGCCGGTCACGGCCCCGGCGACTGGCGGGTGGCCGCCGGGTTCGGCCTGGCCCTCGGCTTGATGAACTGGTCGATCTACCAGTCCTTCGCCCGCATCCCGTTGGGTGTCGCGGTCACGATCGAGTTCATCGGGCCCCTGGGCCTGGCGGTGCTGAGCTCGCGCCGCGCGCGCGACCTGCTCTGGGTCGGCCTGGCCGCGGTCGGCGTCGGGCTCCTGGGGCTGCACCGTGCCTCGCTCGACCCGGTCGGCGTCGCGTACGCCGTCCTGGCCGGCCTGGCGTGGGCGGCGTACATCCTGCTCTCGCAGCGCACCGGAGCCCGCTGGCGGGGGGTGGACGGTCTCGCGGTGGCGAGCGTGGTCGCCACGCTGGCGATCACCCCGCTGGTGCTGCTCGGCGCGGACGCGCAGGTGACCGGCTGGGACCCGGGTCTCGGGCAGGTCCGCGTCTGGGTGCTCGGCGCGCTGATCGGCGTGCTCAGCTCGGTCATCCCCTACTCCTGTGAGCTGGTCGCGCTGCGCAGCCTCCGGCCGGCCGTCTTCAGCATCCTCATGAGCCTCGAGCCGGCCGCCGCCGCACTCGCCGCGGTGCTCGTGCTGCACGAGCTGCTGGCGCTCGAGCAGTGGGTGGCGATCGCCTGCGTGGTGGCGGCGAGCATCGGCGCGACGCGGTCCTCGCGCGGGTCCGGCACGCCTCCGCTCGGCAACATCCAACCAAATGTCTAGTGAAATAATAGACTTTCAGTAGGTGTTCATCTAGCGTTGTCCCCATGGCAAGGAAGCGCGCCTAGCGTCGTGATCGTGCGGATTCCACTCATCGACCGATGGGCACGCTCATCCCAGCAGGGGGCGCGCCGCAACGCCATGATCGCCTCGACCCGGCTCACGCAGCGACGGATCGAGCGCGAGGAGGTCGACCGGTACCTGGCGACCCGGGTCGCCGGGGCCGTGTCGGCCCGTCAGACAGGGGCCGTGTCGGCCCGTCAGACAGGGGCCGCGTCGGCCCATCGGGCAGGGGCCGCGTCGGCCCGGGACGGGCGGGTGCTCGCCGGTCGCTGACCGGGAGTGAGAGAGCGGCCACACCTGCGCCGATTCCGGCCCGGGGGCGGGCAGACTGGTGGGCATGACCGCGCAGCAGGCCCGTCCGGGGACCGCAGCCGACACCGGCCTCGCCTTCGACGACATCCTCTCCGACGACGGCACCCGGCTCCGGGTGTGGACCAACGACCCCGACGGCCTGATCGACGGCCCGACCGTCGTGCTCTGCAACGGCCTGGGCACCAATGCCTGGTGCTGGCCGGCGCTGCTCGACCCCGCGTGCGGCGTCCGCGTCGTGTCGTGGCACCACCGGGGCATCGGCGGTTCCGAGCGGCCGGCGGACCCGCAGCGCGCAGGCGTCGAGGAGTTCGTCGAGGACGGCCTGTCGGTGATGGACCACTTCGGCATCGACCAGGCGGTCCTCGTCGGTTGGTCGATGGGCGTCAACACCGCCTTCGAGCTGGCCGCCCGCCACCCCGAGCGGGTGCTCGGCATCTTCGCGGTGGCCGGCGTGCCCGGCGACACCTTCGCGACGATGCTCGGGCCGTTCCACCTCCCCCACGCGGTGGTCCGCGCCCTCACCGTCAACCTCAGTCGCGCCATGAAGTACGGCGGCCGGGCGCTCAGCCCGATCGCTCGCCGACTTCCCGTCGGCGAGCGGACGGTCACCGTCCTCGGCCGCACCGGCTTCATGCGGCCGGTCCCGGACGCCGAGCTGGCCGCCGTGGCGATCAAGGAGTTCCTCACCACGCCGGTCGAGTGGTACTTCCACCTGGCGCTGCGGACCTCCGAGCACGCGCGGGTGCGACTGAGCACGATCAACGTGCCGGCCTTCTTCGTCGCCGGGAGGTACGACGTCCTGGCGGGGTCGCGCGACATGGCGACCGCGGCCGAGCGGATGGGCGAGGCGACCTACGTCGAGCTGAAGGCGTCGCACTTCGTCCAGATGGAGCAGCCGGAGAAGGTGCACGGCCTCCTGCTGGAGTTCCTCGAGCGGGTCGGTGTCGTTGCCGGCTAGCCGGCGGATCCTCTCCGGCGCCGTCGCCCTCGTCGCGGCGGCCGGCCTCGCGGCTTGCGCCGGTGAGAACGACTCCCCGGGCGCCGAGACGCCGGGGCCTCCCCCCGTCACCGCGTCGCCTCGGCCGACCGAGGGCACCTCGTCGCCGAGCAGCCCGACGACCGCACGGGACCCCGGCAGGCGGGTCCGGGTCGTGAAGACCCTCACCTCCGGGCTGGCGGTGCCGTGGGGCGTCGCCTTCCTCCCCGACGGCCGGGCCGTCGTGACCGAGCGTGACACCGGGCGCGTGCTCGTCATCGACCCGAAGTCCGGCCAGGCGACGCCTATCGGCTCGATCGACCTGGCCGCCCCCCAGGGCGAGGCCGGGCTCCTCGGAGTCGCCGTCAGCCCGACGTTCGACGACGACCACCTCCTCTACTTCTACGTGAGCACGCCGGAGGACAACCGGATCGTCCGCGCCACCTGGGACGGCGGCTTGGTCTCCGAGCCGCGGACGATCCTCGACGGCATTCCGCTCGGCCCGATCCATGACGGCGGACGGCTCGCGTTCGGACCCGACGGCTTCCTCTACGCCTCGACCGGCGAGACCGGCAACAGCGACCTCTCCCAGGACAAGTCCTCGCTGGCCGGGAAGATCCTGCGGATCACCGCCGACGGGGACCCCGCCCCGGGCAACCCGTTCGGCGACTCACCGGTCTTCAGCTACGGCCACCGCAACGTCCAGGGTCTCGCCTGGGACGATGCAGGCCGGTTGTGGGCCAGCGAGTTCGGCGCCTCCACCTTCGACGAGCTCAACCTGATCGAGCCCGGGAACGACTACGGCTGGCCGATCTTCGAGGGCCGCGGCGACGACCCGGCGTACACGAACCCCAAGGTCGTCTGGAGCACCGACGACGCCTCGCCCAGCGGCCTGGCCTACACCCACGGTCATCTCTGGCTCGGCGCCCTGCGTGGCCAGCGGCTCTGGCGGGTGGACGTCCACGGGACGAAGGCGAGCAACCCGACCGACTTCTTCGTGGGCAGCTACGGCCGGCTGCGGACCGTCGTCGTGGCGCCGGACGGCCGGCTCTGGGTGACGACGTCGAACAAGGACGGCCGCGGCGTCCCCACCCAGGACGACGACCGGATCCTGGTCGTCGACCCCGGACGCTAGGCGATCAGCGCGCGACGCGACGCCCGTCGCAGGGTCGCCAGGACAGCGGGACCGAGCAGCACGATCGCGACCGCGTTCGTGACCGCGCGCAACGTGTCCCACCCGCCCGTCGAGGTCAGCAGCGTGTAGACGAGGAAGCGGTGGAGGTTGTCCCACGGCGCCGCGCCGGGCACGTAGGACAGAGAGTCGGAGTGGCCCGGCAATTGATTGGGCACCTCGATGCCGGCGACGAACGGCCAGCCGGAGAGGTTCATCAGCAGGCCGAAGGCGTACGCCGCCACGACGCCGTACGCCGCGAGCATCGCGATCTCGGACCGGCCGCGCGGACGCCGGGGCAGCAAGCCGGCGAACATCCCGACCCACGCGGCACAGAGCATCTGGAACGGGAGCCACGGCCCGACGCCGGCAGTGAGCAGCGCGGAGGCGAAGAGGGACGTCGCCCCGAGCGCGAAGCCGAAGCCCGGCCCGAAGACCCGCCCCGCGAGGATCAGCAGGAAGAACGCGAGCTCGATGCCGGAGGTCCCGGGCGAGAGACCGCGCAGGACCGCGTTGGCCGCCGACAGGACGCCGAGGATCGCGAGGGTCCGTGGGTCGAGCCCGCCCTCGGTGAGCTCGACCAGCACCACCGCGACGACGACCGGCAGCAGCGCGAGGAACAGGAACGGCGGGTCGACCCGGTCCCCCGGGGACGCCTGGAGCAGCAACGGCCAGCACAGCATCATCAGCCCGGCCAGCGAGGCGATGGTGAGGACCAGGGCGGAGCGGCCGGACACCCGGATCGCCGCGGGACGTCGTACGTGGGCGGTGGTGCTCATGCCAGCCGGACCTCGTCGGGGCGCAGCCACGGCAGGCCGAGCACCTTCGTGACCTGCGGCGCGTACGCCGGCGACTGGGCGATCACCTCACGCACCGGTCCGGAGGACACGACGTCCCCCTCGGCCAGGACCACGACCCGGTCGGCCACCTGGGCGACCCACTCCACGTCGTGGGTGCTGACCAGGACGGCCTTGCCCTCCGCGGCGAGCCGGCGCAGCACCTCGGCGAGCGCCCGCTTCGCCGGGTAGTCGAGGCCGCGGGTCGGCTCGTCGAGCAGCAGCACGGGCGGGTCGCTGGTCAGCACGATCGCCAGCGCCAGGGCGAGCCGCTGACCCTCGGACAGGTCCCGGGGGTGCGTCCCGTCCGGGACATCGGGCACGAGCGAGTCGAGCAGCTCGCGACACCCGCGCCCCGCCGCGGCGCACTCCTCCGCCACGGTCTCCAGGTAGAGCAGGTCGGCGGCGGTCTGCGGCACCAGCCCGACCAGGTCGCGGCGGCGGGCGGCGGAGGCCTCGGCGGGGTCGGTCCCGTCGACGTCCACGCGACCGGCGGTCCGGGTCCGGCCCTGCAGCGCCCACAGCAGGCTGGACTTGCCCGAGCCGTTGCGGCCCATGAGGGCGACGACCTCGCCGGCCTTCAGGGTGAGGTCGAGGTCGGTGACGGCCGGCGTACGGCCGTGCACGACCCGGACACCCTGCGCGCTCAGCACCACGTCACCGTCGACCGTGGGCGGTGGGGGCGGCGGGTCGAGGACGTCCAGCTCGCGGGCCCGGCGTCGGGCCTCCCGGACGGTCAGCGGGAGCGGCGACCAGCCGGCGAGGCGACCGAGCTCCACCAGCGGAGGCACGACCGGCGAATCGGCCAGCACCGTCTCCGGCGTACCGACGCGGAGCGAGCCGTCGCCGGGCAGCAGGGCGATCCGGTCGGCGAAGGGCACCACCCGCTCGAGCCGGTGCTCGGCCAGCACGACGGTGAGCCCGAGGTCGTGGACCAGCCGGGTCAGCGTCGCCAGCACGTCCTCGGCGGCGGTCGGGTCGAGCGCGGAGGTCGGCTCGTCCAGCACCAGCACTCGTGGGTGCATGGTGAGGACGGCGCCGATCGCCACCCGCTGTTGCTCGCCGCCGGAGAGGTGGCGCAGGGCGCGGCGCCGGAGGCCGGCGATCCCGAGCAGGTCGAGCGTCTCCTCGACGCGTCGGCGCATGGTGTCACCGTCGAGACCGAGCTGTTCCATCCCGTAGGCGAGCTCCTCCTCGACGGTGTCGGTGACGAAACCGGCCGCCGGGTCCTGGCCGACGTACCCCACGAGGTGCGCGCGCTCGCGGGGCGGCTTGAGGGTGACGTCGTCTCCGTCGATCCAGACCGACCCGGTGAGGGTGCCGCCGGAGAACCGCGGGACCAGTCCGGTGAGCACCCCCAGCAACGTCGACTTGCCGACCCCGGTGCGGCCGGAGACGAGCAGCAGCTCGCCCTCGTCGACCCCGAGGTGCACGTCGTCGAGGATCGGCCGGTCGCCGTACGCGAAGCCGATCGCCTTGAGCTCGATCACGCCGGCACCTCCTCCAGCAAGGGCCGCGGCTCCGAGGTCGGCGGGACCGGCGCCACCAGCACGACGGCGAGCCCGACGGCTGCGGCCGCCAGCATCACCGCACTCAGCCGCGGCCACGAGTCCAGGTCCGGGTAGGCGAGCAGGACCTGGTGCCGGCCGACCCACCAGGCTGCGGCCAGCGGCACCAGCCCGGTCGCGGCGACCAGCCACTCGGTCAGGGTCCATCGATCGGGGCGGTAGCGCGTGCGCGCCACGTTGCGGCCGGCGCTGGACAGACCCGCGATGGCCAGGCCCAGCCCTGCGACGAGCATGGGGGCCGCGAGCCACCCGGGCGTGGTCGGGTCGAGGGCTCCGTAGCAACCCACGCACAACCCGAGGAGTCCCGCCACCAGCAAGGACCCGGTACGCCGACGCTGCGCCTGCGTCGCGGCGCCTGATCGCCCGTAGCCGCGGGTGTCCATGCCGGCCGCCATGGTCAGAGAACGGTCGAGGGCGTCCTCGAGCACGGGGACGACGAACCGGCGCAGCCGTCCGACCCGGCCGGTGTGACCGCCCCGGAGGTCCTGGGCAGCGCGGACCCGGCGGGCGCTGTCGGCCAGCTGCGGCAGCATCGTCACCGCGACGACGAGGGCGGTCCCGACCTCGTACAGCGCCGGCGGGACCGAGCGCAGCAACCGCTTGGGGTTGGCCAGCGCGTTCGCCGCGCCGACGCAGACGACGATCGCGGCGAGCCGCAGCCCGTCGTACAGGCCGGCGAGGAGCGCCTCCCGGGTGAGCGGACCGAGGATGACGATCCCGGCGGCCCAGTCGGGGAGGCTCAGGCCGGGCAGGTCGACCAGCACGTGGCCGGTGCCGCTGCCGAAGACGAGCCGGAAGGCGACTCGGACGACGACGATGACGGCGGCGAGCCAGCAGTAGATCCGGAACGCTCCAGCCCACGGCTGGTCGGAACGGCGCAGGGCGACCGCGACCGCGGCGACGCCGATGAGCACGAGCAGGGCGAGCGGGTTGGTGGTGAGCGAGGCAGCCCCGGCCAGCCCGAGGGCCCACAGCCACCAGGCGACCGGGTGCAGCTCGCGCCCGCTCATCTGCTCAGGTCCTCCGACGTTGCACGACGCCGACGCCGACCGCGGTCACGAACAGCAGGCCGATGGCCCCCAGCGGCACCCAACCCGGCAGGCCTCCGCCGTCGTCCTCCTGCGCGGCCAGGCTCGACGCCGGAGCCGTCGCGGGGGCTCCCGGCTGGGCCACGAGGCTCTCGTCGTTCGGCGAGGGCTGATCGGCCACGACCGCTCCGTGGTGCTTCTTCGTCCGCGTCCCGGCCTCCTGGTGGTCGCCCTGCTTCCTGCCCGGGTGGGCTGTCGGCGTGGGCGAGTCCGGAGAGGGACCGGTCGTCGAGCCAGTGGTCGGGTGGGGCGTCGACCCCGTCGAGCCGGACGTTCCACCACCGGACGGCTTGCTCGGCGACGGGCTCGGCGAGGACGACGGCTGGTCAGCATGCTGCGGCGGGGACACGCCCGGAAAGGAGCGGCTGCTGGAGCCCTGCCACGAGAAGGCCACCGAACCACCGGCTGGGATCTTCTGGCTTCCTGCCCCGGAGGAGGCGTACGACCACTGGCCGGTGTCGCCGTTGCTCCAGAACAGACCCCAGTAGGCGTTCGACGGAGGCGTGTTGACGCATGGGTCGTCGGCGGGCTTGCCGGAGACCCGGCAGACGAAGCCCGGGGTGCGCTGGACGTAGTCCAGCGGGAACCCGTTGGCGGGGAACAGGGCCGCCGCGGTCTTTCCGGCTCCGTCGGCGTCGCACACCGTCTGCACCCCTCCGCCGAGCTGGTGGAAGTCCACGACCACCGTGACGCCGGTGTCGCTGCTGCAGACCGCCGCGGCCGCCGGACCGGCGCCGGGCCCCCCGGTGAGGGCGAGCCCGGCGCCGGTCAGCAGGACGGCGGCGATCAGCCGCACGGCGTACCTCACAGCGCTCGGCACGCCTCGAGGGAGCGGTTGAGCAGGACCGGCGCCGCCTGGGTGGTGGCCCGGCGCCACTGGTCGCGCGCCTCTCGAGCGATGCCGTCCGCGGCGGCCGCGGAGAACCCGGCGCGGTCGTAGGCGATCCCCCCGCGCTCGCCCGGGACCTCGTCGATCGCCTGCAGCTTGCGCACCCACGCGGCCGCCTTGACCGCGACGTTGCACTTGCCGGCCTCGGAGAACGCCCAGCCGGCCAGCCCGGTGCTGTTGGTGTTGGCTCCCGCGGTGCTGGTCCCACCGCCGAACGAGCCGTTCGCCTTCTGCTGGCCCTTGAGCCAGGCGACGGCGTCGTGCACGGCCGTGCGCACCTTTTCGGTCCTCCGCTCCGCCGGGGGCAGCGCCTCGAGCGACAGGACGGCGAGGGCCGTTACGTCGGTGTCCGGGGGGCTGGAGGCGTGGCAGGACTGGTCGGGAGCGTCGGCGACGGCGAAGTCGAGCCGGAAGTAACCGGCCTTGCACTGCTGCTCGAGGAAGAAGTTGCGGGCTTTGGGGTACGACGCGGAATCGCTGCGTCCGAGCGCCCGGACGGCGAAGGCCTGGCCCACGACGTTCGCGTAGTCGTAGGAGCTGTCGTCCTGGATCCGCCCCTTGATCGGCGCCGAGGTCGCCACGAGTGAGTCGAGCCGGTCGATGAGGTCGACCCCGCCGAAGTCCGTGGGGTCCGCACCGACTGCGCGGGCCAGCACCGCGGCCTTCGCGACGGAGCCGGCGTACGTGTCGTCGGGGGTGTCGTAGTCGACACCGGTGATCCAGTGGTCGAGGTTCTGGGCCACGGCGTCACCGATGCCGCCGAGGGTGGTCGGGGACGCTCCAAGCTCACGCAGGGCGAGCGCAGCGTCCGCGGACAAGCCGTAGTCGTTGTACTCCTGCCAGTGCGGGTTCGACGGGTCCGTCCAGGTGTCGTAGTACTCCCCCACGACGAGGCCGTCGGTCAGCTGCGCTTCCAGCCAGTGTCCGGCGCGGCCGGGCGCCTTGGTGGCGGCGGATGCGTCCGCGGGCGCAGTGGCCCCCAGGGTGAGGACGAGGGTGGTGGCGCTGAGCGCTGCCAGAGAACGCTTGAGGTTCATGGTTTCCTTCCCGCTGCTGACTGCGGGAGGACCGCCCTGGGACCAGGACTCGGCATCCACCCGCTGCTTTCCACGACAGCGATGTGTTGAGGACGTCACTCAGCGGGTGCTCCGGCTCGCCTGGCCCCTCGGGACCAGACCTACGGTTGCGGGTCAGCGCCGGACTTGGACCGGCTTCCCCCGACTGCGTGCGTGATCGGATTGAGTTCTTCTTCGTGCAAGCCGCAGCCTACCTCCGGTCGCGCGTCGAGCGACATCGCGTCTCGTGCGGCCTTGATCACCTCAGGTCCGGCGGGTGAATCGGACGTCGCCGTTGGGGAGCCGGTCAGCTTTGTAGGTGGGGTCGTGGGCGCGGTGGTGGTGGTGGGAGCAGAGCAGGACGGCGTTGGTCAGGTCGGACCTGCCGTCGTGGGACCAGGGGATCCAGTGGTGGGCGTCGGTCCAGGTGCCGGGGATGTCGCAGCCCTCGGCTCGGCACTCGCGGTCGCGGACCAGCAGCGCTTTGCGTTGGGCGGAGCTGAAGAGTCTGGTGGATCGGCCGAGGTCGAGGACCTGGCTCGTGGTTCCAAGGACGGCGGGGATCAGGTGGGCGGTGCACGCCAAGCGTCGGGCCTGGGCGGCGGTGATGTTCTCGTCCGCACCGATCACACCGGCGGTCGCCAACTCCCGGGTGAGTGACTGGTGGTCGATCGTGATGACCACGGTGGTGGCGTCCCCGCCATGGATCGGAAGCCTTTGCGGGTCGACGGCCTCGAGGAACCGGACGAACGCCTTCCCGAGCCGGCGTGGGTAGGACCGCAGCGGGTCCGGTGTGCTCATGGCCGCCGTGGCCTGCCGGGGGTTGGTGAACGCCTGCAGAAAGGTAAGCAGCCGGGTGGCGGCCAGGTCGGGCAACAGGCCGGTGATCCGAGTCGTCCCGTCCCCCATCCGGTGGAACGCGAGCCGGGTGGACCGGTGAGCCTTCTCCTCCAACCTCGCCAACGCCCGCGCTTCGGCGGCCTCGGCGATCTCCGGGGCGACCACATCGACGATCCGGCGCCCGATCCGGGCCAGCTGGCGGGGCCCGAACTCCGCACAGTGCCCGACCAGCGTCTCCTCGGCCTTCGTGATGACCTCGGTGGGGATCTCGGCCGGCAGGTCGTCCAGGGTCGTGGCGATCACCCGAGCCTGGGCCAGGTTCGCTGACCCTTCCCGCAAGGCGGCACCCAACGTCGAGTAGCGGCGGTCCAACGCATGGGCCAGCCGGAGGTCGGCCCGGGCGTCCTCCCCACGGCACCGGGTCGCCCACTGCATCCAGCCCGCGACGTCGCGGCCGGCGAAGCCCTCGGCCACGTCCGCAGCGTCGGCCTCGATCCGCAACCGCAGCTCCGCGACCTGCGACTCGATCCGGGACAGCTCCGCCAGCGCCGCCGCCTTCTCCGGCGTACCCATGAACGACGGATTCACTCCCGCCACCGACGCCAGCACCTCGCCCAGCTGCGCGACCGCGACCAGCACCGGATGGCCCGGTGTCCGGGGATCCAGGGCCGGCGGTGCGGCGGTAGCGAGCGTGCTCATGCCCCGATTTTATCGAACACCCGTTCGACCCACAACGCTCGGGCAAGCCCTGTGGACGACAAGTGGCCAGACCGTTCCCCTCGCCGCCCGAACTGCCCGATCCGGCTTGTGTCCGCTCATGGCTCCCTTCTGTGTCAAGACACCTTCGGGAGTGGGGGCTTAGGCTGGGTGATGACGGGTCCCGGAGTGGCTTGTCCGAAGTGCCGGTGTTGGGGTTGTGAGCCGGTCGCGCTGGAGTCAGAGTCGTTACCTCGTTGCCCTCCCGGACCCGTCACCTTTGCTTTGACGGCGTCGTCGAGCATGGTGCGGTAGACGGCGTCTGAGAGTCGACGTTTCAGACAACGCATGGCCTCGTTGGAGGTCTTCCCGGAGTGCTTCTTCCGGTCGTAGTAGGCCCGGCCTTCGGTGGCGTTGCGGAGCTGGACGGTGGCCATGATGTGCAGCACCCGGTTGATCTGACGGTTCCCCTTGCGGGACAGGCGGTGCCGGACGCGGTCGCCGGAGGACGCGTCGATGGGTGCGGTGCCGGTCCAGGACGCGAAGTGGTTGCGGTCGGGGAACCGGGTGATGTCACCGACTTCGGCGAGCAGCCGGGCGGCGCCGGAGGGTCCGATGCCGTGCAGGTCGAGCAGCCCGGTCCCGGTCGCAGTCACCAGTTCGCGCAGTTCCTTGTCCGCGGCCTTCTTGCGGGCGTGGATGCGCTCCAGGTCACCGATGAGCTCGGCGGCGACCCGGCGGCGGGTCTTCCCGACGGTGTCGCGGGGCCGGACCGGAGCGAGCAGTGCCTTGGCCTGGGCCGCAGAGAGGTCCTTCTTCGCCCCGCCAGGCAGCAGTTCCAGCAGCAGGGCGTGCAGCTGGGAGACCTTGCGGGTGTGCTCCTCGCCCAGCGACCTGCGTCGGTCAGCGAGCATCCGGATCACCTCCCGGTCGGTGTCGCGCACCACCGGTCGCAGTCCGGTCATCCGGGTGCCGACCAGGGCGACGGAGTGCGCGTCGGTGGCGTCGGTCTTGCGGCCCTGGCCGGTGGAGAACACCCGGACCCGAGCCGACAGCCTGGGTGGCACATCGACCACCTCCTGACCGGCCGCGAGCAGACGCATCGCGACGTGCCGGCCGATCCCGTTACATCCCTCGATCGCCCAGACCCGGTCAATGAACCGGCTGACATAGCGTTGCATCGCGGCGAAACCGGTCTCGTCGGTGCCGAACCGGCCACCCCCGAGGACCGTCTCGTCAGCGTCCATCACCTCGATCGTCACCGATCGCTTGTGAGGGTCCATCCCGACCACGACCCGCTCGCTGCCTGCTGCGCCCTTGCTCATCTGCTGCTCCTTCGATCCGCTCCAGTAGGACGGGTCGAGAGGGCACCGCTGCTACGAGCTGGGCAATCCCTTCTTGAGCCACTCCGACCCAGGCGGTGCCGGGACCACGCAGACCATGAGAGAGCCACACCCCGAAGGTGGGCAGCCGATGAGAGAGCGACAGTCCCGGACACCTCGACCGAGACTCGTCAGACCCCAGCCGTGAGGTCAATGGAACTAGCAGCCGCTGAGCGTGCGGTGCGCTGTGGCCCCCCCGGGGGGGATGCCGCCGAGGCCGGTCAGCCCTGCGAGATCCGGTCCTTGCCGGAGCCACCGATGAGCTTGTCGGCGCCGGGGCCACCGCGCAGCCAGTCGCGGCCGGGGCCGCCCCAGGCCCGGTCAACGCCCTTGGCGCCGTTGACGAAGTCGGCACCCGCACCGCCGTACACGATGTCGTTGCCGGCGTCGGCCAGCACCCAGAGGCGGAAGTGGCGGGAGAGGGTCCGGCCGTCGACATAGTCGTTGCCGAGGCGCGGCCAGACCTGGACGAACATCTGGTTGCCGCGGAAGCGGGGCGGGACCTTGCAGACGACGGAGATGCCCTTCTCGACATTCTCCCTGGAGCAGCGGCTCGGCAGCGATCCCTTGATCCCGCCGGTGCGTGTGTCGCGGAAGCGCAGGCTCTGCTGGCCCTCAACCTCGACGATGCGCAGGTGGGAGCTCTGCTGGCCGGCGATGTAGACCGGGCCGTACTTCGAGTACCGGATGACCGCCCGACCCCCGATGTCGGAGACTCCGGCGTCGCCGGGCCCGAGCATGGTCGGTGGGTGCCCGTCCGCCGAGGCGGGACTGATTCCGACGCCGAGGAAGGTGACGGACGAGACGAGTACGGCCAATAGTGATGCGGTCGCTCGGATCAAGACAAGCCCTTCTGAGATGTGACAGCAGCGACCGACCATAGTGCATCGACGGCGGCGGGTGAATTCGTCCAGTCGCCCGACTGTGGGCGCGCCTCAGACGTCCGGGATGGTGGATCGGACGTTCTGACTGCCCGACCCTGGATCCGGGGAGATCGAGACCCGCCCACTGGAGTCGCTTGAGCGGCTCAGGTCAGCTTCTCCAGGATCAGCTCGCGCACGCGTCCCGCGTCGGCCTGGCCACGCATCTCCTTCATCACCGCGCCGATGAGGGCACCGGCGGCCGCGACCTTGCCCTCGCGGATCTTGTCGGCGACGTCAGGGTTGGCCGCGATCGCGTTGTCGACGGCCCCCGAGAGCGCGCCGTCGTCGGAGACGACCGCGAGCCCCCGGGCCGCGACGATCTCCTCCGGCGTGCCCTCCCCGGCCATCAGGCCGTCGAAGACCTGGCGGGCGAGCTTGTCGTTGAGGGTGCCGGAGTCCACCAGCGCCTGCACGGCCGCGACCTGGGCCGGCGTGACGCCGACCTGGTCGATCTCGACACCGGCGTCGTTGGCCCGGCGCGTCAGCTCCGAGAGCCACCACTTGCGGGCCGACTGCGGCGTGGTCCCGGCAGCGATGGTCTCCTCGATCAGACCGAGCGCCCCCGAGGCCACGGCGTCGCGCATCTCGAGGTCGGTGAAGCCCCAGTCGGCCTGGAGGCGGGCGCGCTTGACGGTGGGGTTCTCCGGCAGGGTGCCGCGCAGCTCCTCGACCCACTCGCGCGAGGGCGCGACGGGGACGAGGTCGGGCTCGGGGAAGTACCGGTAGTCCTCGGCGTCCGACTTCTCGCGACCGGACGTCGTGATGCCGGTGTCCTCGTGCCAGTGCCGCGTCTCCTGCAGGATCGAACCGCCGCTGCTGAGGATCGCGCCGTGCCGCTGCATCTCGTACCGCACCGCCCGCTCGACCGAGCGGAACGAGTTGACGTTCTTCGTCTCGGTCCGGGTGCCGAGCACGCCCGACCCCTTCGGGGAGAGGGAAAGGTTGACGTCGGCGCGCAGGTTGCCCTGGTCCATCCGGGCTTCGGAGACGCCGAGGGCGACGATCAGGTCGCGCAGCTGCTGGACGTACGCGCGAGCCACCTCCGGCGCCTTCTCCCCCGCGCCGGTGATCGGCTTGGTGACGATCTCGATCAGGGGGATGCCGGCCCGGTTGTAGTCGACCAGCGAGTAGTCGGCGCCGTGGATCCGGCCGGTCGCGCCGCCGACGTGGGTCGACTTGCCGGTGTCCTCCTCCATGTGGGCGCGCTCGATCTCCACCCGGAAGGTCTCGGTCTCGCCGGCAGCGTTCTGGATGTCGACGTCCATGTAGCCCTCGAAGCAGATGGGCTCGTCGTACTGCGAGGTCTGGAAGTTCTTCGGCATGTCCGGGTAGAAGTAGTTCTTCCGGGCGAACCGGCACCACTCCGCGATCTCGCAGTTCAGCGCGAGGCCGATCCGGATCGCGGACTCCACCGCCTTGCCGTTGACCACCGGCATGGCCCCGGGGAGCCCCAGGCAGGTCGGGCAGACGTGCGTGTTCGGGTCGCCGCCGAAGAACGCCGGGCACCCGCAGAACATCTTCGTGGCGGTGTTCAGCTCGACGTGGACCTCGAGCCCCAGCGCCGGGTCGTACGCCGCGAGGACGTCGTCCCACGCCATCAGCTGATCGGTCGCGGCGCTCATCGAGAGGCTCCTGCCAGGGCGGGGGCCCGGTCGAGGATCGGGGCACCCCAGCCGTCCACCAGTCGCTTCTCCAGCGCGGCTGCGACCCGGTAGAGCCGGTCGTCGGCCAGCGCGGGCGCGAGCAGCTGGACACCTGTGGGCAGGCCGTCCTCGTCGGCGAGGCCGGAGGGGATCGAGAGGCCTGGCGTTCCCGCCAGGTTCGCCGGGATGGTGGCGAGGTCGTTGAGGTACATCGCCAGCGGGTCGTCGAGCTTCTCCCCGAGCTTGAACGCCGTGGTGGGGGCGGTGGGCGAGGCGAGCAGGTCGACCTGCTCGAACGCGGCCTCGAAGTCGCGCGTGACGAGGGTGCGCATCTTCTGCGCCGAGCCGTAGTAGGCGTCGTAGTAGCCGCTCGACAGGGCGTACGTGCCCAGGATGATCCGGCGCTTCACCTCGTCGCCGAAGCCGGCTTCGCGGGTCGCCCGCATGACCTCCTCGGCGCTGGGCAGGTGGCCGGGAGGGCCCTCCGGCGTCACCCGCAGGCCGTAGCGCATGGCGTCGAACTTCGCGAGGTTGGAGGACGCCTCGGCCGGGAGGATCAGGTAGTAGGTCGCCAGCGCGTGCACGAAGTGCGGGCACGACACCTCCACGACGTCGGCACCGGCGTCGGTGAGGACCCGGACCGTGTCCTCGAAGCGGGAGATCACGCCGGGCTGCCAGCCCTCACCGCTCATCTCCTTGATGACACCGACCTTCAGGCCGGTGAGGTCGGCGTCTGCTCCGGCGCGGGCTGCCTCGGTGAAGCTCGGCCACGCGTGGTCGATCGAGGTGGAGTCGCGCGGGTCGTGTCCGCCGATGACGTCGTGCAGCAGTGCGGCGTCCAGGACGGTACGGGCCACCGGTCCGGCCTGGTCCAGGGAGTTGGCCAGCGCGACCAGGCCGTAGCGGGAGACTCCGCCGTACGTCGGCTTCACGCCGACTGTTCCGGTGACGGCGCCGGGCTGCCTGATCGAGCCGCCGGTGTCCGTGCCGATCGCCAGCGGCGCCTCGAACGCGGCCACGGCGGCGGCCGACCCGCCGCCCGATCCGCCGGGGATCCGGTCCAGGTCCCACGGGTTGTGGGTCGGGCCGTAGCCGCTGTGCTCGGTGGACGAGCCCATCGCGAACTCGTCCATGTTGGTCTTGCCCAGGATCGGGAGCCCGGCGTCCCGGAGCCGGCGCACGACGGTGGCGTCGTACGGCGGCACCCAGCCCTCGAGCATCTTCGAGCCGCAGGTGGTGGGCAGGCCCTCGGTGGCCAGCACGTCCTTCACCGCGATCGGGACTCCGTCCAGCGGGCCGCGGGCCTCACCGCGGGCACGCCGGGCGTCGGACTCGGCGGCCTGCGCGAGCGCCCCCTCGGCGTCGACGTGCAGGAACGCGTGAACCGCTCCATCCACGTCGCCGATCCGGTCGAGGTGGGCCTGGGTCAGCTCGACGCTGGTGAGGTCACCGGCCGCCAGGGCGTCGGCGTACTCGGCGGCGGTACGGCGGGTGTCGCTCATTGCTCGTCCCCCAGGATCCGCGGGACCAGGAACCGCTGCTCCTCGCTGGCCGGCGCACCGGAGAGCGCCTGCTCCGCGGTCAGGCTCGGCACGACGACGTCCTCACGGAAGACGTTCGTCAGCGGCAGCGGGTGCGACATCGGCGGCACGTCGGTGAGGTCGACGTCGCTCAGCGACGCGACCGACTCGAGGATCACCGCCAGCTGCGGCGCCAGGTGGTCGAGCTCGGCGTCGGAGAGGTCGATCCGGGACAGCGTGGCCAGGTGCGCGACCTCGTCCCGGGTGATCTGGGGACTGCTCGAAGACATGTGCTCGATCCTAGGGCGCGCCGTCGGACCCAACCGATCCGGTCCCCATCGCCTCGGACACTGTGAACGACGAGAAAGAACAGGTGCTGGCCGCGGATCGAGGACCCGAACGCCGCGACCGCCTGGTCGGGACGTGGGAGGATGAGGCATGGATGCGGCCGTGCTTCCCTCCGAGGCCACAGATCGGTACTGGGCGGCCCTCGTGCAGCCGGACGCGGACGCCGCGTACGCCGTGCTCGCGGAGCTGATCTCCGCCGGTTCTTCGGTCGCCGACGTCCTGACGGAGGTCGTCGCGGAGAGCCAGCGGCGGATCGGTGAGCACTGGGCCTCGGCCGACTGGACGGTCGGCCAGGAGCACGCGGCCACCGCCGTCTCCGAGGGCGTCGTCGAACGGTTGATGGCCGGGCTGCCACCGCACGACGAGTCCCGGCCCCACGTCCTGGTCGTCTGCGCCGAGCGCGAGTCGCACAGCCTTCCCGCCCTCGTGGTCGCGGCGGCCCTGCGCTCCTGGGGCTGGCCGGCCGAGTACGTCGGAGCGCTCACCAGCGGTGCCCTGGCGGACCGCATCGCCGAGCGCCGGCCGGCTGCGGTCCTCATCAGCGCCTCGCTGACGTCCTCGCTGACCCGGCTGGCTCGGCAGATCGCGTCGATCACGGACGCGGGGATCCCGGTGGTGGCCGGTGGCTCCGCCTTCGACGCGGCCGGGGACCGGGCGATCCGCCTGGGCGCCACGGCGTACGCCGAGTCGGCCGCGCAGGCGCGCACCGTGCTGGAGTCGCTGCCCGGTGTCGGCCCCCGCACCGCAGCACCGGCCGAGCGCGACGAGGCCTACCGTCTCGAGGGCAGCGCCGACGACCTGGCCCGGGAGGCCGTGGAGTCGACCCTGCACCGGGTCGGCAACCCCGCCGGCGCGGTCACGCCGGACCACTGGAGCGTCGTGCTCGCCACGTTCACGCCGCACCTGGTCGCCGCGATCGCCGGTGGAGTGCTGCTGTCCGACCCCACCGTCCCGGAGGCCGCCCGTTCCTGGCTGGACCGCGTGCTGGTGCGCCGCAGCGCGCCGGAGGGCGTCACCGACGTCCTCTGGTCCGAGCTCCGCCAGTGCCTGCAGGACCACCCCGCCGCGCAGGCGCTCATCTCCTGATCAGGACAGGGCCTCCGGGCCGCCCTCGAGCAGGCGGGTGAACGCTTCCTCGTCGAGAGTGGGCACGCCGAGCTGCTCGGCCTTCTCGGCCTTCGAACCGGCGTTCTCACCGACCACGACGTAGTCGGTCTTCTTCGACACCGAGCCGGAGGCCTTGCCGCCGCGGCTGATGATCGCCTCCTTGACGGAGTCGCGGGTGAAGTCCACGAGCGAGCCGGTGGCGACGATCGTGAGCCCCTCGAGGGTGCGCGGCACCGACTCGTCCCGCTCGTCCTCCATCGAGACCCCGGCCGCGGCCCACTTCTCGACGATCTCCACGTGCCAGTCGACGCCGAACCACTCGATGACGGCCTCGGCGATCGTCGGGCCCACCCCCTCGGCGGCGGCCAGCTGCTCCTCGGTGGCGGCCCGGATGGCGGCCATCGAGCCGAACTCCTGGGCCAGCGCGCGCGCCGCGGTCGGTCCGACGTGCCGGATCGACAGGGCGACGAGGACCCGCCAGAGCGGGACGTCCAGGCGGCTGCGGAGGTTGGCGAGGAGCCGCTCGCCGTTCGCCGACAGCTGCGGGCCGTCCTCTCCCTTCTTCGGTGCCCGGGTGAACAGCGCGGCGGTGAGCAGCTTCGCCTCGTCGAGGTCGAAGACGTCGCCCTCGTTGTCGATCGCCCCGGCGTCGAGGAGCGCGATCGCCGCCTCGTAGCCGAGCCCCTCGATGTCGAAGGCGCCCCGGCCGGCGACGTGGAAGACGCGCTCCCGCACCTGGGCCGGGCAGAACTGGTGGTTGGGGCAGCGGCGGTCCTTGTCCCCCGCCTTCTGCTCGGCGAGCGTGGTGCCGCACTCGGGGCACTCGGTGGGGCCGACCCAGGCCGGCAGGCCCTCCGGTCGCAGCGCCAGGACGGGGCCGACGATCTCCGGGATCACGTCGCCGGCCTTGCGCAGCACGACGGTGTCGCCGGGCCGGACGTCCTTGCGCTCCACCTCGTAGTAGTTGTGCAGCGTGGCGTTCTCGACGGTCGAGCCGGCGACCTTGGTGGGCTCCATGACGCCGTACGGCGTCGCGCGGCCGGTGCGGCCGACGTTCACCCGGATCTCGACGAGCTTGGCGTTGACCTCCTCGGGCGGGTACTTGAACGCGATCGCCCAGCGGGGTGCGCGGCTCGTCGACCCGAGGCGGCGTTGCAGCGAAACGTCGTCGACCTTGATCACCACGCCGTCGATCTCGTAGGGGACGATCGAGTGGCGGTGCTCGCCGGCGTTCTCGATGTACGCCTCGACCTCGGCCAGCGACGACAGGACCTCGACCTGCTCGGAGATCGGCAGCCCCCAGGCGGCCAGCGCGTCGTAGGCCTGGGACTGCGCCTTCGGCTCGAAGCCCTTCCGCGCGCCGATGCCGTGGCAGACCATGCCGAGAGCACGGCTCGCGGTGACCTTGGGGTCCTTCTGGCGCAGGGAGCCGGCGGCGGAGTTCCGCGGGTTGGCGAACGGCGCCTTGCCGGCCTCCAGCAGCGAGTCGTTGAGGCGCTCGAACGCCTTGACCGGCAAGAACACCTCGCCGCGGACCTCCAGGAGCGAGGGGACGGGGTACTTCTTCGTGCCGGTCAGCCGGTGCGGTACCGACTCGATCGTCTTGACGTTGGGTGTGACGTCCTCGCCGGTGCGGCCGTCGCCCCGGGTCAGCGCCCGCACGAGGCGGCCGTCCTCGTAGAGCAGGTTGATCGCCAGACCGTCGACCTTGAGCTCGCACAGCAGGGCCGGGTCGTCCACCCCGTCGCGCGCGAGTCGGGCGTGCCACGCCTCGAGCTCCTCGGCGCTGAACGCGTTGTCGAGGCTCTCCATGCGCTGGAGGTGGTTCACCGCGGTGAACTCCGTCGAGACTGCGCCGCCCACCTTCTGCGTCGGGGAGTCAGGGGTCCGCAGCTCCGGGAACTCCTCCTCGAGGGCCTCCAGCTCGCGCAACCGCCGGTCGAAGTCGGCGTCGTCGAGCGTGGGGTCGTCGAGGACGTAGTAGCGCCAGCGCGCGTCCTCGACCTCCTCGCTGAGCCGGCGGTGCCGGTCGCGGTCCTCCGGGCTCGGAACCGGGACGTCGGGGGTACCGGTTGTACGGTCGGCGTCGGTCACGGGAACATCCTGCCCGACCGATCCGACAAGCAATCCGATCGGCCGAGCCCTCCGAACCACCGGAGCGGGCCGAGACGTCGAAGCCCCGACCACCAGGAGGACAGCGCAGTGCAGCTCGAACGGATGGAGCCGTCCGGGGAGTGCCGGGGTCTGGTCGTGCTGCTGCACGGCGGCAGGCCGCGCAGCAGGGAGGCGGTGGACAGCAGGAGCGCCTCCTGGTGGCGCATGCGCGTCCTCGCCCGCGACCTCTCACCCGCGCTGAACAGGGCGGGGCTGGGCGTCTGGGCGGTCAGGTTCACCGAACGCGGGTGGAACGGTGACGGCGCCGATCGGATCCAGGACGCTCGCGACGCGCTCAGCGAGGCGGGCGAGGTGGACGTCCCCGTCGCCCTGCTCGGTCACTCGATGGGCGCGCGGACGGCGGTCCGGGTGGCCGACGACCCGCACGTGGTCGGCGTGGTCGCGCTCGCGCCCTGGCTCGACGCGCACGACCCGGTCGCCGCGCTCGACGGGAAGCGGCTGATCGCAGCCCACGGCACCCGTGACCGGATCACCTCGGCCCGCGCCACCCAGGCGTTCGTCCAGCGCGCCACCACGGTCGCCAAGGCGGAGTACGTCGACATGGGACCGCTCGGTCACTACCTGCTGCGCGGGCGGTCGCGGTGGAACGAGGTCGCCCGCTCCAGCTGTCTGGACCTGTTCGCCTGATCTGAGCGCCAATTGGTGAAACGAAACCGTTTCGTTCTACTGTTGGGAACGAAACCGTTCCGTTCCACTTGCGTAGGAGGCTGGCCATGGTGCCGGAGACCGCCACCCGACCACGAGTCGAAGGTGATCGGGAGCAGGAGATCCTCGACGCCACGATCACCGTGCTCGCGGAGGTCGGCTACGACAAGCTGACCATGGACGCCGTCGCGACCGAGGCCAAGGCCTCGAAGGCCACGCTCTACCGGCGCTGGAGCTCCAAGCCCGAGCTGGTGGTCGACGCGGTCTGCTCGCACAAGGAGCACCCGCCCGTGCCCGACACGGGATCGCTGCGAGGCGACCTGCTGGCGGCGTACTGCGGTCTCGGCGGGCTGGGCGACCAGCGCTCCATGGACGTGCTCGCCGCCGTGGTCACCGCCATGTCCCGCGACCAGGAGTTCGCCGCCGTCTACCGGCGCGACTTCATCGGCCCCAAGCAGCGCGCCATGCGCCTGGTGATGGAACGCGCTCGGGAGCGGGGTGAGATCCGCGACGACGTGGACCTCGAGCTGCTCGCCCCCGCCCTCCCCGGGATCGTCCTGCACCGCGTCTTCCTCCTCGGAGACGAGGCCACCCCCGACCTGGTGGCGAGGGTGATCGACCAGATCATCCTTCCCGCCGTCAGTCCCGCCAGTGCCGGCGCAGCCCGGCTCGTCCAGCCCTGAGCGGCGTACGCCGCTCAGAACCTCGAGAAAGAGAACCCATGTCCGACGTGACAGCCGACGTACCCGGAGACGTGACCGGCGCCAAGAAGGTGCCCGTGCACGCCACCGGAGCCCTCGTGCTCATCTGTGTGGCGCAGCTGATGGTGGTGCTCGACAGCACCATCGCCAACATCGCCCTCCCCAAGATCCAGGCCAGCCTGAACATCGACTTCGCCAACCTGTCCTGGATCGTCACCGGCTACGCGCTGGCCTTCGGCGGGCTGCTGCTGCTCGGCGGCCGCCTCGGCGACCTGTACGGCCGTCGCCGGATCTTCATGATCGGCGTCGGGCTGTTCGCGATCGCCAGCGCGGTCGGCGGCATCGCCCAGAACGAGGCGATGCTGCTCGGCTCCCGAGGCGTCCAAGGCCTCGCGGCGGCGCTCGCCTCCCCGAGCGCCCTGGCCCTCATCACCACCACCTTCCCCCCGGGCCCGCTGCGCAACCGCGCCTTCTCGATCTTCGCCGCGATGGCGGGCATCGGTGCGGCCATCGGCCTGGTGCTCGGCGGCTGGCTGACCGACCTCGACCCCGAGTGGGGCTGGCGCCTGACCTTCCTCATCAACGTCCCGATCGGCCTCGGCGCCGCGTGGCTGGCCCCGCGCCTGCTGGAGGAGTCCGACCGGCACGAGGGCTGGCTGGACGTCCCGGGCGCCATCCTCGGCACCGTCGGGCTGCTGAGCCTGGTCTTCGGGATCACCCGCACCGGCAACACCGACCCCGACACCATCCGGGCCGGCGCCGGCGGCTTCAGCGGGACGCCGTACGGCTGGGGTGACCCGCTGGCACTCACGTCCCTGGTGCTGGGCGTGGCCCTGCTGGTGGCGTTCGTCGTCCTCGAGCGGAAGGTTCAGCACCCGGTCATGTCGCTGGGCATCTTCGCCAGCCGCAACCGCGCCGTGGCGTTCGTCTCGATGATGATCACGCCGGCCGCGATGTTCGCGATGTTCTACTTCCTGTCGCTCTACGTGCAGAACGTCATGGGCTACTCCCCGCTGAAGACCGGCTTCGCGTTCCTGCCGTTCACCGTGGGCATGATCGCCGGCGCCACCGGGTCCTCGAAGCTGATCGCCAAGGTCGACCCGAAGTTCATCACCGGCGTCGGCACGATCCTGTCCGGGCTGGCGCTGTTCATGTTCCACCGGCTCGATGCCGGCTCGGTCTCCTACTGGGCCGACGTGATGCCCTGGATCGTCGTGATGAGCCTGGGCATGGGTCTCACCTTCGTGCCCATGACGCTGGTCTCCTTGCACGGCATCCCCACGCAGGACGCGGGCAGCGGTTCCGGCGTGCTCAACACCATGCAGCAGGTCGGCGGCGCCCTCGGGCTCGCCGTGCTCTCCACGGTGGCCGCGCACTTCACCCTGCAGAGGGCGACCGAGCTGGCCGGCACGGCAGCCGGTCAGTCCCCGCAGGCGCCGATCCTGGCCTTCGCCCACGGTGCGACGACCGCGTTCCTGGTCGGCGCGTTCATGATCTGGACCGCCTCGGCGATCGTCTGGCTGCTGCTCAACGTCAAGCACGAGGAGCTCGCTGCTGACGCGGACAACCCGGAGCTGGCCGGCGTCGGCGCCTGACCCGCTGAACCAGCTGACCCGGGGCTGACGTCCTACGAGTTGGCCGCTGAGGCGACCGGAACGTATGACGTCAGCCCCGTCGCGCGTTCTAGGACAGGGCGCGGGCGACCTGGCCGCTGAGCGTGAGCGCCTCGCGGGCCCAGGCCGGCGTGGCGCCGGCGAGGCCGCAGGAGGTCGTGACCACGAGCCGGTCGGAGACCCCTTCGGGGTCGAGGCCGAGCATGTCGAGCAGGCGCAGCACCCGCTCGGCCAGCTGCGCGTCCGAGGGGTGGGTGGCCGGCTCCAGGCTGGGCACCAGCCCGAGGGCGACGGTCTCGCCGGCCTCCAGGGCTGCGCCGACCTGGTCGAGCTGCTCGGGGCCGAGGACGGCGACGTCCACCACCAGTCCGAGGACCCCGGCCCCCCGCACCAGGTCGAGGGGTGTCTCCGCCGCACACGCGTGCAGCCACGGCGTCGCGCCTTCGGCCCGGATCGCCTCGGTGAGCAGCCGCAGGTGGTCGGAGACCTCGGGTCGGTCGACGCTGCGGTGCCGGTTGAACCCGGACGCCGTCGGGATCGAGCCGGCGAGCACGGCGGGCAGGGCGGGCTCGTCCACCTGGACGATCCACTCCCCCTCCGGCACCCGCCTCCGGAGATCGGCCAGATGACCTCGCACGCCCTCGGCGAGAGCCTGGGCGAGCTCGCGCCGCAGACCGTGGTCGGCCAGCGCGAGATCGCCCCGCGGCCGCTCGACCGTGGCCGCGAGGGTCCACGGACCGATGAGCTGGGTCTTGACCGGGCCGGCGAAGCCCTGGCTCGCCTCCTCGACCAGGTCCAGGTCCTGGGCCAGCATCGAGCGGGCCCGCCGCTGGTCGCGACCCGGTCGCTGCGTCAACCGCCACCCGGCCGGCTGGAGGTCGAAGGCCAGGTCGCCGGTCACGGCCACCCCCCGGCCGGTCATCGTCGCGACTGGCCCCCGCGCCGGGAGCTCGGGCACGAAGGGCAGGTCGAGCTCGCTGAAGACGTACGTCGCGGCCTCGGCGTACTCGACTCCCGGGAGGGAGCCGACGCCGGTCGCTCGGGTCATGAGGCCGCCGCGCGAGGACACGAGCGGAGCGAGGCCCGGAGCGTGACGCGCCGAGTGGCCCATCCACCGACGTTCATGCGTTCACGCGGGCGGACCGGCTGGTGGCACTGATGGTCGCGGAGCCGACGACCCGGGTGCCGTCGTAGATCACGGCCGCCTGGCCTGGCGCGATGCCGTACGCGGGGTCGCGCAGCTCGATGTCGACGTCGCTGCCGGTCACGGTGATGCGGGCGCGGTGCTCGGCGCCGTGGGCACGCAGCTGGACGGTGCCCTCGAGGGAGTCGGGGATGCTGCCGCACCAGCGCGGGCGGACGCCGTCGATCCGGTCGATCGCCAGCCGCTCGCGGGGCCCGACGGTGACGGTGCCGCTGACCGGCTCGATGTCCAGCACGAACCGCGGACGGCCGTCCGGAGCCGGGTGACCGATCCGCAGCCCCTTGCGCTGACCGATGGTGAAGCCGACGGTCCCCTCGTGCCGGCCGAGCACCTCGCCGCTCGCGTCGTCGACGATGTCGCCGCCGTCGTTGGGCGCCCGGTCGCCGAGCTTCTCCTTCAGCCAGCCGGCGTTGTCGCCGTCGGCGACGAAGCAGATGTCGTGGCTGTCGGGCTTGTCCGCGACCAGCAGCCCGCGGCGGGCCGCCTCCTCCCGGACCTGAGGCTTGGTCGAGTCGCCGAGGGGGAAGAGCGAGTGCCGCAGCTGGTCCTGGTCGAGCACGCCGAGGACGTAGCTCTGGTCCTTGCCGTGGTCGACCGCCCGGTGCATCTCGATCAGCCCGTCCGCGCCGGTGCGGAGCTGTGCGTAGTGGCCGGTCGCCACCGCGTCGAACCCGAGCCGCAACGCCCGGTCGAGGACCGCGGCGAACTTGATCTTCTCGTTGCAGCGCAGGCAGGGGTTGGGCGTGCGACCGGCGGCGTACTCGTCCATGAAGTCCTCGACCACGTCCTCGTGGAACCGCTCGGACAGGTCCCAGACGTAGAACGGGATGCCGATGACGTCGGCGGCCCGGCGGGCGTCGTTGGCGTCCTCGATCGTGCAGCAGCCGCGGGCGCCTGACCGGTAGGACTTCGGGTTCCGGGAGAGCGCGAGGTGGATGCCGGTGACGTCGTAGCCCGCCTCGACCGCACGCGCGGCGGCCACCGCAGAGTCCACGCCGCCGCTCATCGCGGCGATGACGCGTGACCCGGGTGCGGGCCGATGGTGGGGGGTCGTCATCGGCGGGCGCCGCGCACCCGCTGCACGGCGGGTCCGATGGCGGCGAGCACGGCGTCGACGTCCTCGCGCGTGGAGGTGCAGCCCAGGGAGAAGCGCAACGAGGAACGCGCCTCCTCCTCGGTGCACCCCATCGCCAGCAGGACGTGCGAGGGCTGCGGGACTCCGGCCGAGCAGGCCGAACCGGTCGAGCAGGCGATACCGGCGGCGTCCAGCAGCATGAGCAGGGAGTCGCCCTCGCAGCCGGGGAAGGTCAGGTGGGCGTTGCCGGGCAGCCGCAGGACGGGGTCGCCGTTGACCACCGCGTCCGGGACCTGGTCGAGGATGCCGTCGACCAGGGCGGCGCGCAGCTCGGAGAGCCGGCCCTCGTGCTCGGCGCGGTGCCTGATCGACCACTCGACCGCGGCCGCGAGCCCGGCGATCGCGGGGACGTCGAGCGTGCCGGACCGGATGTCGCGCTCCTGACCGCCGCCGTGCGCCAGTGCGGTGAGGTCGAGCTCCCGGCGTACGACGAGCCCGCCGACGCCGTACGGACCGCCGAGCTTGTGACCGGAGAACGTGAGGGCGTCGACGCCGCTCCCGGCGAAGTCCACCGGCACGGCGCCGACCGCCTGAACGGCGTCGGTGTGGACGGGGATGCCGTGCTCGGAGGCGAGCGCCGCGACCTCCTGGACGGGCTGGAGGGTGCCGACCTCGTTGTTGGCCCACATGAGCGTCACCAGCGCGACGCTGCCGGGGTCGCGCTCGATCGACTGCTTCATCGCCGTGAGGTCGAGGCGCGCCGTGCGGTCCACGTCGATCAGCTCGACGTCGGCCGACTCGTGCTTCGCCAGCCACTCCAACGGGTCGAGGACGGCGTGGTGCTCGACGGTGCTGGACAGGATCCGGGTCCGCCTCGGGTCGGTGTCCCGCCGGGACCAGAAGAGGCCCTTGATGGCCAGGTTGTCCGACTCGGTGCCGCCGGAGGTGAAGACGACCTCGCTCGGCCGGCAGCCCAGCGCGGCGGCGATCGCCTCCCGCGACTCCTCGACGACGCGTCGCGCGCGCCGGCCGGCCGCGTGCAGCGACGAGGCGTTGCCGACCTCGCCGAGGTGTGCCGCCATCGCCTCGCGGGCGACCGCCAGCATGGGCGTGGTCGCGGCGTGGTCGAGGTAGACGACGGTCTGGTCCGGCATGACGAGAACAAGCGTACGCGGACGCGCACTCCGGTTTCGCGGGAGCCGGACCTCAGGTCAGCGGGCGCACTTCTCCACGCTGTCGACGAGGAAGCCGCCGTGCTGCCGGAACATCGTCAGGGAGGCCCGGATCCGGTGGTTCGGCTTCACCACCAGCCAGTGCTTGCGCTCGTGCACCCCACCCGGCTGCTTCACCAGGACGTCGTCGACGAGCATCCACTTCCTCGCCGCCTTGCGGTGCGTCGGGTGACCCTTCGCGTCGGCGGTGTAGTCGAGGTAAGCCATCGAGTGGGTGTCGCAGCCGCCCGGCCACCGTGGGGCGTCCCCAGCCGCCTGGACGGAGGAGACGGTGAGTCCTCCCAGGATCAGTGCGAGCGCGGACAGGACGACGGACAGACGCTTCCTCATGTCCCCTCCGACGGCTCTGGTGCGGATCCGGTTCCGCGCTCCTCGAGCCACCGGCTCCAGGCGTGGTCCGCGCCGTAGAAGTCGAGGACGGCACCGCGCAGCCACTCCTGTCGATCCGCCCCCAGCAGGGGCCACGCGGCGTCCCGGTCGGCCACGTCCTTGGGCCGTGCCTGCATGGCCTTGTGGTACAGCACCACCTCGGGGTTCATGTAGCGCAGGCCGTCGTCGGCCACCCAGGTGACGTCCTCGAGCGGCGCGGTCCAGGCCTCGTCCCGGCGGGAGACCCAGAGGCCGTCCGCGTCGTCGTTGAAGAGGCAGTCCAGCACCCACGGCGCCTGGGAGTGCTCGCGCAGCCACACCTGACCGGCCCGCTCGTGCGGCTCGGGCCAGGTCTCGTTGACCGGCCGGAGCATCCCGGCTCCGGCCGACCAGACGTGGTAGCGCCCGCGCACCAGCTCCAGGAGGTCCGGGAGGTCGCGGCGCCAGATGACCACGTCGGTGTCCTCGTGCTCCCGGCGTACGCCGGTGAACGCCTCGATCGCGTAGCCGCCGACGATCCACCAGTCGTGACCGAAGTCCGCCAGCAGCTCGGCGGCTCCCGTCGGGTCCATCCCGTCCCACGGGCCGTAGAGGCGTTCGAACTCGGCGTCGTCCACGGGCCCAGACTCCCAGGAGGTACGGTCTGGCCACCATGACCCGTTCCGCTCGGCGAGCGCAGGCCTGCGCACTCCTGGTCCTCCTCGCGCTCCTCGCCGGGTGCACGAGCCGCGTCGAGGAACCGTCAGCGAAGACCACGTCCTCGGACAGCACCTCGCCGGGAAACGACGCGAAGGCGGACCGCCGTGCGGCCGTGCAGATCATGGAGGCGCGCGAGAAGGCCCTGCGGGCAGGCGACCGCCAGGCGTGGCTGGCGACCGTCGCGCCCAGCGCCTCGACCTTCCGGGAGACCCAGGCCCGCTACTTCGACAACCTGGCCAAGCTTCCCGTCACCCACATCAGCTTCCACGTCGGCAACCTGGACCGGATGATGCAGATCTCCTCCGAGGGCGACTACCAGCTGCCGGTGAACTTCACGATGCAGCTCCAGGGCTACGACGCCCACCCCGTGACCATCCCCCTCGTCTACACGTTCAAGCGCCGGGCAGGACACCTCCAGCTGGTCAACGACCGCAACCCGCAGAACGACGTGAGCTGGAAGCCCGCTCCCTGGGACGTGACCGCGATCGAGGTACGCCGGACCAGCGATCTGCTCGGCCTCTTCGACCAGATCACGGTCACCGACGCGGACACGGTCATGTCGCAGCTCCAGGACGCGCTCGACGTCGTCTCGCCGCTGGTCCCGCCGTGGCGTGGCCGCGTCGTCGTCTACGACATCTCGAACCTCAAGAGCATGGACCAGATGAGCCTGATGGAGCTCGACAACACCGCGGGGATCCAGTTCGACGTCCCGACGCGCCCCGGGTCCGACACGGTGGCCTCCAGCCGGTTCGCGGTCAACCCGACCAGCACCGACGAGGCCTCCCGTTCCCTGGTCTTCCGACACGAGCTGGTCCACGTCGCACTCGGCGACCTCGACGAGGCGAGCCCGACCTGGCTCGTCGAGGGAGCGGCCGAGTCGATCGCTCGAACCGTCTACACCGTCGAGTCGCTCCAGGCCCAGGCCCGGCTCTCGCTGTCGGACACGAAGGCCCGGCAGCTGCCGACCGGCCGTGACTTCTACCAGGTCCGGCCGAACCAGAACTACGAGCTCGGCGCACTGGTGTGCACCTACCTGATCAACACCCGCGGCCGCGAGACGCTCTGGAACCTCATGCGCGCGTTCGTCCAGGCGGACAAGCACCACGAGCTCGTGGTCAAGGGCGACATCGACACGGTGACGAAGCGGGTCCTCGGCGTCACGACCAAGGAGCTCGACGTGGCCGCACTGGACTGGGCGGCCGTCCCGCACACCTGAGGTTCCGTGGCCGGGCGCGGACGCCCCGCGCCCGGGTCTCGAGAGTCAGAGCAGGACGAGGTCGTCACGGTGCACGACCTCTCGCTCGTACGCCGTCCCGAGCTCGCGCTTGAGCTCGCCGGTCGTGCGCCCCAGCAGCGTGGGGATCTCGGTGCTGTCGAAGTTCACCAGCCCGCGCGCGACGGGCCGGCCGTCCGGGTCATGCAGGTCGACGGGGTCGCCGGCCTCGAACGCACCGTCCACCCCGATGATGCCGGCGGCCAGCAGGGACGCCCGGCGCTCGACGACGGCGCGGACGGCGCCTGCGTCGAGGGTGAGCGATCCCTTGGGCTCGGTCGCGTGGGCGAGCCAGAGCAGCCGCGTGGGGCGACGCCGGCCGGTGGGGTGGAACAAGGTGCCCGTCTCTTCACCGGCCAGCGCTTCGCAGGCGTGCGCGGCGTCGGTGAGGACGACCGGGATGCCGGCGCCGCAGGCGATCCGGGCGGCGTCGACCTTCGACTGCATGCCGCCGCTGCCGAGGCCCGCCGCTCCGGTCTTGCCGATGCGCAGACCGGTGAGGTCGTCGTCGGCCACCACGTCGGAGATGAGCTGGGCCCCGGGCGTGGCCGGATCGGCGTCGTACAGGCCGGCGACGTCGCTGAGCAGCACCAGCAGGTCGGCGTGCACCAGGTGTGCGACGAGCGCGGCCAGCCGGTCGTTGTCGCCGAACCGGATCTCCGAGGTCGCCACCGTGTCGTTCTCGTTGACGATCGGCAGGACGCCCAGCTCGAGCAGCTTGGCGAAGGTCTGGTGGGCGTTGCGGTAGTGGCTGCGCCGGGTGACGTCGTCGACGGTGAGCAGCACCTGCCCGGTGGTGACGCCGTGCCGCGCCAGCTCCTCGGTGTAGCGGTGCACCAGGAGCCCCTGTCCGACGCTGGCCGCTGCCTGCTGGGCGGCGAGCGCCCGAGGACGACGTTTCAGGCCCAGCGGCGCGAGTCCGGCTGCGATGGCGCCGGAGGACACGAGCACGACCTCGATCCCCGCCGTACTCCGGGCGGCGACGACGTCGACCAGGCGGCTGACCCGCTCGGGGTCGATGCCTCCGGCAGCGGTGGTCAGCGAGGACGAACCGACCTTGACCACCACGCGACGCGCGGCGGCGACCTCAGTCCTGGTCATCCGTGACCGGACCCGGCTGAACGGCGTCGGGGTCGTCGGCCGACCCGATCTCGTAGGACTGCGGTCCCTGGTTCGCCCGGCTCTGCGCGCGTTCCTGCTCCCGCAGCCGACGCGCGACGTCGGCGCGCTCCTCGCCCTCGCCCCGCTCAGCCATGCCCGACTGGATATCGCGGCGGCGGCGGGCGGCGGGGCGCTCCTCGCTCAGCCGGTGGTCCTCGCCGCGGCGGGCGAGGTTCTCCGCGCCGGCGTCGACCCCGGGGGCGAAGTCGAAGACGACGGCGTTGTCCGGATGGCCGATGAGGACGGTCTCCCCCGGCACTGCGCCCAGGGTGAGCAGGCGCTCCTCGACACCCAGGCGGTTGAGCCGGTCGGCGAGGAAGCCGACCGCCTCGTCGTTGCTGAAGTCGGTCTGGCGGACCCAGCGCTCGGGCTTGTGCCCGCGCACCCGCCAGGCGCGGCTCACGCCGTCGGGGTCCGCGGTCTCGGTGACCGTGAACTCCTCGGCGCCGTCGGCGCTCGGGGGCCGCAGGACGATGCGGGTCGGGGCGACCTCGGGCTGCTCCGCGCGGGCGGCCTCGACGATCGCTGCCATGGCGAAGGTCAGCTCACGCAGACCGGCACCGGAGGCGGCCGACACCTTGAGGATCGGGACGCCGTGGACGGCGAGGTCGTCGGTGACGATGTCGGCCAGGTCGCTGCCGTCGGGGACGTCGACCTTGTTGAGCGCGATCAGGCGCGGACGGTCCTCGAGGCCGCCGTACCGGCTGAGCTCCTGCTCGATGACCACGAGGTCGTCCACCGGGTTGCGGCCCGGCTCCATGGTGGCGGTGTCGATGACGTGCACGATCGCCGCGCAGCGCTCGATGTGGCGCAGGAAGTCGTGCCCGAGGCCGCGGCCCTCGCTCGCCCCCTCGATCAGGCCGGGGACGTCGGCGACGGTGAACGTCGTGTCGCCGGCGGTGACCACGCCGAGGTTCGGGACGAGGGTGGTGAAGGGGTAGTCGGCGATCTTGGGCCGGGCCCGGCTGATCGCCGCGATCAGGCTGGACTTGCCGGCGCTCGGGAAGCCGACGAGGCCGATGTCGGCGACCACCTTGAGCTCGAGCACGATGTCGAGCTCCTCGCCGGGCTCGCCGAGCAGCGCGAACCCCGGGGCCTTCCGCTTGGAGCTGGCCAGCGCGGCGTTGCCGAGCCCGCCGCGGCCGCCCTCGGCGACCACGAGCTCGGTGCCGGGGCCGACGAGGTCGGCCAGCACGTGGCCCTGGGAGTCCTGGACGACCGTGCCGTCCGGCACCGGGAGGACCAGGTCGCCGCCATGGCCACCGTTCTTGTGCGCCCCAGCGCCCTGACCGCCGTTCTCGCCCTTGCGGGTCGGGCTGTGGTGGTACTCCACGAGCGTGGTGACGTCGGGGTCGACCCGGAGGATCACCGACCCGCCGGGGCCGCCGTTGCCGCCGTCGGGCCCGCCGAGCGGCTTGAACTTCTCCCGGTGGACCGAGGCCACGCCGTTGCCACCGCGCCCGCCCGCGACGTGCAGTCGCACCCGGTCGACGAAGGTGGGGATGGCCATGGGTCTACCTGTCTACCAATCGGTGGAAATGACGAAGGGCGCCCCTGGTCCAGGGACGCCCTCTCGCAAAGAAATCTTGTGGTGAGCGTCAGTCACTCACCCGGGACGATGTTGACGACCCGGCGACCGCGACGGGTGCCGAACTCGACGGCACCGGGCTGCAGCGCGAACAGGGTGTCGTCGCCGCCACGGCCCACGCCCGAGCCGGGGTGGAAGTGCGTGCCACGCTGGCGGACGATGATCTCGCCGGCCTTGACGACCTGGCCGCCGAAGCGCTTGACGCCGAGGCGCTGCGAGTTCGAGTCGCGGCCGTTCTTGGTGCTGGCTGCACCCTTCTTGTGTGCCATGGTTCAGTCCTTACGTGCGCTGGAGATCGGGGAGCTGACGCTCACGAGGAGATGTCGGTGACCTTGACCTGGGTGTACTTCTGGCGGTGACCCTGGCGCTTCTTGTACCCGGTCTTGTTCTTGTACTTCTGGATGATGATCTTCGGACCCTTGATGGCGCCGAGGACCTCGACAGTCACGGCGGCCTTGTCCAGGCCGGTCGCGGTGACCTTCTCGCCGTCGACGAGCATCACGACAGGCAGCGTGACGGTCTCGCCGACAGCCGTCTCGACCTTGTCGATCTCGATGACGTCGCCGACGGCAACCTTCTGCTGCTTGGCGCCTGCGCGCACGATCGCGTACACCGCGGTCTCCTTCGTTGCTGCTTGCTCTGCGTCTGGGACTGCGACAGCCGGCGCGACGGGAATCGTTCGCTGGCCCGCAGTGAAGGCACGCCTCAGCGCGACCTGCGAACCAATAGTACGGATCGGCCGCCACGGCTGCAAAACGGGACCGCGGGACCGTAGGGTGCGGCCCACACAGCCGATGAGAGGGGAATCGACATGAGCAACACACCGTCCGAGGGCTACACGCCCTATCCGCGAGGCTCGGAGCCGGACCCGGGCGCGAGCCCGCGAGGTGAGATGCCGGGGTCCGTGGCCACCGCCGTCAAGCTGATCTGGGCCAGCATGGCGCTGTCCGTCGTGGGCGCGCTGATCACCTTCACCATGCTCGACGCGATCGTCGACAAGGCTATCGAGAACGCCGCCGCCGGCACGACGGTCGACCGGGACACCGTACGCACGTCCGCCATCGCCGGGGGCATCATCGGGCTGATCATCGGCCTGGGACTGACGTACCTGATGCTCCACTTCATCCGCAAGGGAGCGAACTGGGCTCGGATCCTCTACACCGTGCTCGGCGCGATCAGCGTCGTGTTCGGGCTGCTGGGTCTCGGCAGCCAGCCTGCGCTGCTGCTGGTCCTGAGCGTCGTCGGCCTGGTGCTGACCGTCGCGGTCGTGTTCCTCCTGTGGAAGAGCGAGTCCAACCCCTGGTTCGCGAAGCGAACCGTCTGACCCGTTCGCGAAGCGAACCGTCTGACCCGTTCGCGAAGCGGACCGCCTGACCCGCACCGGTCGAGGAGGAGGGCTCAGCGCTTGCGCGAGCCCTTCTTCTTGACCGGCACGTGGGCGATCGCCGGAGCGGCCTCCCCAGGCAGATCGCCAGCCTGTTCGCCAGCCGACTCGCCAGCCGACTCGTCAGCCGACTCAGGTGAGGCGGCCCCGGGCTCAGCGCCGCTGGTCCCCGGCTCCACGATGCCGTCGACCGGAGGCGCACCGACGCGGCCGACCGCCGCGGCCGGCTGGTCGGGCTCGGCCTCGTCGACCTGAGCCATCGGCGGCACGCTGGTCGTGGGCGGTCCGGCGGGGCGACTGGCGCTGCGCCGACGCGTACGGGTCACGACGGTGGTCGTGGGGGCGGGAGCGACGGGAGCCTCGTCGGCCGGAGCCGGCTCGGAGACGGCCTCCGGGGCCGGCTCAGGCCGGACTCAGCCGACTCCTCGTCCGGAGCCTGCTCGGCGGGGGACTCGGGCTGCTCGATCGGCTCGCGCGGCTCCGTCTTCGGGGCCTTGGACCGGCTCGAGCGTGTCCGGGTGCTGACCTTGGTCGTCGGGGGCTCCGCAGGAGCTGCGGCGTCCCCGGCCTCCTGCGCCGGGCTCTTCTCTGGGCCGGCGTCCTGGGCGGACGAGTCGGCCGTCTCCTCCGGTGCGGCCTCGTGCCGCGGCATCTTCGCGACGTCCTTCGGCGAGGGGGCCTTGTCACCGTTGCTCTGGCTCGAGCCCGAGTCGTCGTTCTTGCGGTTGCCGCGCGAGCGCCGTGCGGAGCCGCGGCGCGGCTCGTCCTCGCCCCCACCGGGCTCCACGGGCATGTCGTGGGTGATCAGCCCGCGGCCCCCGCAGTGCGAGCAGCTCTCGCTGAAGGCCTCGAGGAGGCCGGTGCCGATCCGCTTGCGGGTCATCTGCACCAGACCGAGCGAGGTGACCTCGGCGACCTGGTGCCGGGTGCGGTCGCGACCCAGGCACTCCACCAGCCGGCGGAGGACGAGGTCGCGGTTGGACTCCAGCACCATGTCGATGAAGTCGATGACGATGATGCCGCCGATGTCGCGCAGCCGGAGCTGGCGGACCATCTCCTCGGCCGCCTCGAGGTTGTTCTTGGTGACGGTCTCCTCGAGGTTGCCGCCGGAGCCGGTGAACTTCCCGGTGTTGACGTCCACGACGGTCATCGCCTCGGTGCGGTCGATGACGAGCGAGCCGCCCGAGGGCAGCCAGACCTTGCGGTCCAGCCCCTTGGCGATCTGCTCGTCGACGCGGTACGCCGCGAACACGTCCTTGCCGCCGTGGTCGCCGGGCGCGTAGCGCTCGAGCCGCTCGACGAGGTCGGGCGCGACGTGGTCGACGTAGTCCTTGACCGTGTCCCAGGCGTCGTCGCCCTGGATGACCAGGTTGGCGAAGTCCTCGGTGAACAGGTCGCGGACGACCTTGAGCGTGAGGTCCGGCTCGCCGTACAGGAGCTTCGGGCCCTGGCCCTTGGACTTCTTCTCGATGTCCTCCCAGCGGGCCTTGAGCCGTTCCACGTCCTGGGTCAGCTCGTCCTCGCTGGCACCCTCGGCGGCGGTCCGGACGATCACGCCGGCCGAGTCGGGCACGATCTCCTTGAGCAGCGACTTGAGCCGCGTGCGCTCGGTGTCGGGCAGCTTGCGGGAGATGCCGCTGGTGGTGCCGTCGGGCACGTAGACGAGGAAGCGTCCGGCCAGGCTGACCTGGCTGGTCAGGCGAGCTCCCTTGTGGCCCATGGGGTCCTTGGTCACCTGGACGAGCACGGACTGGCCCGAGCTCAGGACCGACTCGATCTTGCGCGGCTGGCCGTCCTTGTGGCCGAGGGCCTGCCAGTTCACCTCGCCGGCGTACAGGACCGCGTTGCGGCCCTTGCCGATGTCGATGAAGGCGGCCTCCATGCTCGGCAGGACGTTCTGCACCCGGCCGAGGTAGACGTTGCCGATGAGCGAGGTCTGGGACTCGCGGGCCACGTAGTGCTCGACGAGCACCTTGTCCTCGAGGACCGCGATCTGGGTGAGGTCGTCGCGCTGACGGATCGCCATGACCCGCTCGACGGACTCCCGGCGGGCCAGGAACTCGGCCTCGCTGACGATCGGAGCGCGCCGGCGTCCGGCCTCGCGGCCCTCCCGGCGACGCTGCTTCTTCGCCTCCAGGCGGGTGGAGCCGGAGAGCGAGGTGATCTGGTCCTCCGGCGACTTCGTCTTCCGCACCCGGGTGACGGTGTTCTTGGGGTCGTCGTCGGTGCTGCCGTCGTCCTCCCCGGCGCGCCTGCGCCGGCGGCGGCGGCGGGAGCCGGCCTCACCGGAGTCGCTGTCGTCGTCCTGGCCGGAGCCGCCCTTCTGCCCGCCACGACCACCCTGGTCGTTCCGGACGTCGGCGTCGGCGTCGGCGCCTTGAGCGTCCTGGCCCGACCCGCTGGAGTCGCCACCCTCGCCCGAGCCCTTGCGGCGGCGGCGGCCACCGCGGCGCCGACGACGGCGGTTGGCGCCGTCGCCCTCGTCGCCGGAGTCGCCGTCCTCACGATCGGACCCGCGATCGGTCCCGTCGTCGGAGCCCGAGGGGGCAGGCTGCTCGCCGCCCTCGTCGGGCTGGGGCTCGCTCTTCTTGGCTGCGGTCTTCTTGGCGGTGGTCTTCCTGGCCGTCTTCGCGGCCGCGGGCTGCTCGGCCGACTCACCCTCGGAGGGCTCGGCGGCCTTCTTCGCGGTCCGGCGAGCCGGGGCCTTGCTCGTGTCGGGCGCCTGGAAGAGCGGCGCCACCCCGGTCGGGGCGGCGGAGTCGTCGCCCGCCGGCGTCGCTGCGCTCTTCTTCGCCGTCCGCCTGGCCGTCGCCTTCTTCGCCGCCTGGTCGGTCGGCTCGGCGGCCGCGGGGGCGTCCCCGGCGTCCGGAGCCGTCTTCTTGGCCGTCGCCTTCTTGGCCGGGGCCTTCTTCGCGGTCGCCTTCTTGGCGGCGGTCTTCTTCGCGGCCGTCTTCTTCGCGGCCGTCTTCTTCGCGGCGGCCCTCTTGGCGGCGGGCGCGCCGGCGGCCTCCGCGGTCGAGGCAGTGCTCTCGGGGGTCCCGGTGGTGCTCGGGACCGTATTCTCGTCGGACATCCAACGCTCCTTGACCAGGAACGCGAGGTCCCGGTCGGTACGGCGCTGCCGGGTCGGTGGGCGGGTCCGAGACTGTCTCGGGTGCCTCCGTGCGCGGTCAGCGCAAAGCCTTCGTGGCGGCGACACCCTCCGCGGGTCGCGTCGATGGCTCAGACCACGCCGGCCTTCCGCGGTCGCTGGGCTTTCATGATGGAGGTCTGTCACCCACTCCATCGGCCGCGTCGCGGTCTGGCGACGTCGACTGCTCTCATCGTGCCGAAGGCACGGGGCCGCCGGCGAGAACGTCGTCGGGCCGACGCCACGCGCCGACCGAGGCCGAGTATCGCACATCGCGTCCCAGAACCCGACTCCCCGGCTCGGCCGGGGTGTCAGGCGAGCGGGTCGGAGAGCTCCCCGGTCGTGGGGTCGAGCGTGCCCTGGGCGAGCCGGGTCAGCAGGGGTGCCGGGCCCGGCTCGAGCCCGGTGAGCGTCCGCAGGCCGGTGACGACGTCGTCGGGGCGGACGGCCGGCTCCAGGTGCCGGAGCACCACGTCGAGGGCGGTGCCGTCCACCCCGAGCGCGACCACGGCCGCGCGGCAGTCGAACTGCCGCAGGCCCTTCTTGGTCATCCGCTCCACCAGCACCTCGTCCGAGGCCAGGAACGCCGCCGCCGCGGCCGTCAGGGCGTCGGGGTCCGCCACGGTCTCGATCCGCCACCGGCTCCCGGTCAACCGGTCGGCGAGGGATCCGCCCGGGGACGTCACCACCTCGAGGATGTCGAGCCCGTCGGGCATGGTCCCGCGCAGCTGCTCCTCGATCCACTCCGGCGTCACCACCTCGGCCAGGGCGATCTCGAGGTACTCCGCCTCACTGGCCGAACCGGTCGGCGCGGCTCCGGCGTACGAGATCCGCGGATGGGGGTTGAAGCCGGAGGAGTACGACATCGGGAGACGCGCGCGGAACACCGCACGCTCGAAAGCCCGGCTGAAGTCCCGGTGGGAGGTGAAGCGCAACCGTCCGCGCTTGGCGTAGCGGATCCGCATCCGCTGCACCGGCGGCGCCTGCTGCACCGGTGGCTGGTTACGTGGCACCACGAGCCTCCTTCATCGACGACGAAGGGTAGACCGTGCCGATGACCTGCCCGTCCAGCCACCCAGTCAGGCGCTCGGCCTCGGCGGCGAGCAGCGCCGTCTCGGGCCGGGAGAGCTCTTCGAGCGGGTGGACGCGCACGCGCCCTTCGGCGTCCTGGACCCAGCAGCCGACGACGCGGCCGTCGATCCAGGCGGTCGTGCCCGCGTTGCCGTTGCGGTCGAAGACCTGCGGACCGTGCGGGCCGAGGTACCAGTCGCGCTGCTTCCAGCCCATGACCGTCGGGTCCAGCACCGGCAGGAGGGCGACCCAAGGCTCGGGAGGGGCGACCTCGTCGAGGTCGTCGGGCAGCAGGTACGCCGGCGAGCCGTCCTCGAGCCGCACCTCGACCGCGGCCACGGCCGCCAGCGCCGCGCGCACGTCGCCCTTGGTCGCGCCGAGCCACCACACCAGGTCGGCCTCGGTCCCCGGGCCGAAGCTGCGCAACCACCGCCGGACCAGCTCGACGTAGCCCTCAGCGTGGGGAGTCGGCCGCACGGGTTCCCCGAGCCAACGCTCCATCAAGGTCCACTGCGGCCGGGAGACCCGCCAGTGGCCGCCGTTGCGGCCCCGCACCAGGCGCCCCTCGACGGCCAGCTGGGTGAGCACCCGGGGAGCGACCGAGACGTTCGCGCCGTACGACTTGCCGACGGCGAGGTCGAGCCGCCCGGCCAGCTCCGGGACCTGCTCGCGCAGCGCCTGCGCCGAGAGCTCCCGGCCGTCGCCGAGGTGGTCCAGCACGGCCGCGCAGGCGGCGTCCAGCCAGGCCGCGCCGTCCGGCGCGATCCCGCCGGCCTCGACCTCCTTGGCCAGCCGGGGTCGCAGCTGGGCGGCCACCCGGGCACTGGCGCTCCCCCAGGCCGCGGGGAGGAGGTCGCGCGGGAAGACCCACAGGGTGCGACGCATGGCGAGCTGCTTGACCAGGGTGCGGTCGTCGTACAGCGCGCGGTCGATGTCGGCCACCGTGACCTCGGCGGCCCGGGCCTGCACGGCGAGGTGGACCGAGGCCGGCTCGGTGGCGTGCAGGACCGTGAGGGCACGGGTGACGTCCTCGGGCGTGGCCAGGTGGTGCCCCGGCGCGAGGCCGTGGCGGCGTCCCAGCCGGGCCCGCCGCTCGATGTCGGTCACGGTACGCATGGCCTCTATCCTGCCGACAACCATGGACAGTCTCTTCTCGCGCCGCAACGCGCTCATCCTCGCCGGGCTCGTCCTCCTGTCCTTCAACCTGCGGCCGGCCGCCGTCAGCGTCGGGCCGGTCCTGGCCGAGGTCCGCGACGGGCTGGGCATGGGCAGCGCCTCGACCGGCCTGCTCACGTCCCTCCCGGTGCTCGCCTTCGCCTGCTTCGGCGCGCTGGCGCCCACCCTCGCGGCTCGGTTCGGGGTCCACCGGGTGACCCTCGGATCGCTGCTGGCCGTGGTGGTCGGGCTCGGCGCCCGCGCAGTCGCGCCCGCGGAGCTGACCTTCCTGGCCTTCTCGATGGTGGCGCTCGCGGGCATGGCGATGGCGAACGTGCTCCTGCCGTCCCTGGTCAAGCTGCACTTCCCGGACCGCGTGGGGCCGGTCACCGCGCTCTACACCGGCTCACTCTCGATCGGGCTGACCGCGGCTCTCATGGCCACGGTGCCGATCTCGGAGGCGGCCGGCAGCTGGCGCTGGGGGCTCGGCACCTGGGCCCTCCTGGCGCTCGCGGCCGCCGTGCCCTGGCTCGTTCTCGCCGGGCACGACCGGGCACTCGTCCGGGCCCCGCAGGAGGTGCGGCTCGCCGACGTCGCTCGTACTCGCCTCGGCCTCGGGATGGCGCTGGTCTTCGGGCTCCAGTCCATGCAGGCCTACATCATCTTCGGCTGGTTCGCGCAGCTGTGGCGCGACGCCGGCTTCTCCCCGACCGAGGCCGGTCTCCTGGTCGGGCTCGTCGCGGCGACCAGCATCCCGCTGTCGCTGTGGCTGCCGCCGCTGCTGGCGCGCAGCGCCAGGCCCGGGCTCGTGCTCGCCGCCGTCGTGCTCTGCTACCCGGTCGCGTACGTCGGGCTGGCGGTCGCCCCCCACGACCTGGCGATCCTCTGGGCCGTCCTCACCGGTGCCGGCACGACCACCTTCCCGCTGGTGCTCACGCTCATCGGGCTGCGCGCCCGGACCGCGGCCGGCACGGCAGCACTCTCCGGGTTCACCCAGTCCGCCGGCTACCTCATGGCCGCTCTCGGACCGTTCACGGTCGGGCTGGTCTACGGCGCCACCGACGGCTGGACGGTTCCGCTCATGCTGATCCTGGCGTTGACGCTCCCGTTGCTGCTGGTCTGCCTCTACGTCGCGCGGCCGGCGTACGTCGAGGACCAGCTCTAGGTCCGCGTCCGGCGGGCGGTCAGGTAGGCGGGCTCGCGGAGCCGGCGCACGGTGTCGTAGTTGGACAGGCCGGGCAGCTCGTGGCGCAGCGGGTCGAAGGAGATCTCGGCGTCAGGCCCCTCGATCGGGTCGCCGTGCAGGGCCAGGTCCGCGAACGGGTGCCAGGCCCCGGAGCCGCAGGCCCAGGCAAGGCTCAGCTCGGTCTCTGACGACCACGAGGCGGCGAGCAGGACGGGCCCGATCGGGCTGCGATAGGGCAGCAGCGTCGTCAACGGCCGACCGTACGGCGAACGCGACATCGTCAACGTGTACCGCGTGAGGCGTCCGAGCCCGGTGCTGGCGAACAGCACGTCGGCGTGGGCTCCGTCGAGGCGAGTCACCCGCATCGCCAGCCCGAAGATGTCCGGCGCCGGGTCCGGCAGGCCTACCGCGCGCGACTGGCGCACCACCACCTCGTCCTCCCCTGGCTCGTCCAGCCACGGCACACCGGAGGCCTCGTCATCGCCGTACCGTCGGAGGACCCCCCGGACGACGGAACCGTCCGGGTGCAGGGGCTTGGCCGCCGGGCGTACGGCGACCACCCGGGTGGCAGCGCGCAGCACCTGCCCGCCTGCTGCCGAGACGGCACGGACCGGGATGCGGAGAGCACTCACTCCCTATGAGTACCCACTTCCGCCCGCTGCAGGAGAGTCAGGAGCTTCGTCGCGAGGACCAGGGTCCGGCGCCGAGCTTGTTGACCGCACGGACCTGGCACGAGACCGAGCCCTTGGGCAGCGACTTCACGACGACCGGCGAGCTTCCGGCCGAGGCCTGGTGCCAGGCGCCGGAGCCCTTCTGGCAGCGCGCCTGGTACTTGGTGATCGCCGACCCACCGTTGGCCAGCGGCCGCGTGAAGGTGACCTTGGCGGAGTGTGCCGTCGGCTGACCCACCTTCACCCGGCGCGGTGTGCCGGGCGGCGTCGCTTTGGGGTGGATGCGGTAGCGCGGCGTGGAGAAGGAGATACCGGTGATGGTGATGCGAACCCCGCCGGCCTCCCTGGCAAAGGTCGTCACCGGGGCGGCGGCGCTTCCGACCCGGGTGATCCGGAAAGATCCGCTGGTGAGCGAGGTCGGGTCTGGCACATTCAGCTGGTTGACCAGCATCGCGTCGGGGAGGAAGGACTGGTAGTAGCCGTTCGTCACCGGAGCAACACCGTCCGAGTGGAGGTGCGGGTTGGCCATCCGTACCTCGATGCTGTTGGTGTCTGCGTCGTAGAACTCATAGGCGTTCTGGGCGTTGTACACGTGCACGTAGCCGGTGCGGTCAGCGATCTCCGAGGCGCCGAGTCCTGAAGAGGCAAGGTCGGTCACGTACCCCGTGACGAAGCCGCCGTACTCGAGCCCCGCCCGTGTCGTGTCGTCACCGCATCCGCCGTCGAAGCTGCAGTCCGCGAACCCGTCCCCGTCGGCGTCCTCGGGCCAGACCCAGGCAATCGGGGTGGGCTTGAAGGTCAGCGTGAACACGTATCCGCCGCTCGACGGTCCTCCGCTCGTGGCGAAGGTGACGTCGCGGATGTGCCCGTACAGCTCCCGCGGATTGATCGAGCCGGTGTTCACCACGTACTGCCACAGCCCGGTCGGGTCGACGTCGCCGTCCGTACCTGCGCAGCCTCCCGAGTCCACGGTGACCTTGTCGAGACCGAAGCGCACGTCGCCGGGTCCGATCAGGTCGACGAACGGCCTCTCGTAGTCGCCGGGCGTCCCGCAGTCGAGCCCGGGGACCGGGTTACCGTCCTTCGTGACCGAGACGATGCAGTACTGCCCGTCGTCGTCCGGTGCGGTGCCGCACATGGGCCAGCTGCCGCCGGGGACGGGATCGGCGGTCGCCGAGGACGTGGCGACCGACGCCAGCCCTGCGGCGACGAGGACGAGAAGGACGACGCGGATCACTCGAGACATGGAGGAACGGTAGGCCGCGATGCTCGGGTCGTGGGCGAATTTGCCAAGACCTTGACGACTGCCCTCGGGTCCACGCAGGACGTCATGCGATCTGCCGCCTATAGGTCACGTTTCGTATGACGTCCGCCGCAGGGGCGAGCGACGGGCGGCCGGCTCAGACCACGCTGAGCGGCAGGAGCGTCTGGCCGGTGGGGCCGATCTGGATCTCGGTGTTCATCTCCGGACAGACACCGCAGTCGTAGCAGGGGGTCCAGCGGCAGTCCTCGACCTCGATCGAGTCGGGGTCCAGGGCGTCCTCCCAGTCGGCCCACAGCCAGTCCTTGTCGAGACCCGAGTCGAGGTGGTCCCAGGGCAGCGTCTCCTCGAGGTCCCGCTCGCGCGATGGTGAACCAGTCGACGTCCACGCCGGTGCCGGCGAGACCGCGCGCCGCAGCCGTCATCCAGCGGTCGTAGGAGAAGTGCTCGCTCCAGCCGTCGAACCGACCGCCGTCGCGCCACACCTCCTCGATCACCCGGCCGACCCGGCGGTCACCGCGGGACAGCAGTCCCTCGACGATCCCGGGCTTGCCGTCGTGGTAGCGGAAGCCGATGGCGCGGCCGAACTTCTTGTCGGCCCGGACCGCCTCGCGGAGCTTGCGGAGCCGCTCGTCGGTGGTCTCGTGGTCGAGCTGCGCGGCCCACTGGAACGGCGTGTGCGGCTTCGGCACGAAACCGCCGATCGACACGGTGCAGCGGATGTCGTTGCGTCCGGAGACCTCGCGCCCCTTGGCGATCACCTTCTTCGCCAGGTCCGCGATCTCCAGGACGTCCTCGTCGGTCTCGGTGGGGAGGCCGCACATGAAGTACAGCTTCACCTGCCGCCACCCGTTGGAGTACGCCGCGGCGACGGTGCGGATGAGGTCCTCCTCCGTCACCGCCTTGTTGATCACCTTGCGCAACCGCTCGCTGCCGCCCTCGGGGGCGAAGGTCAGGCCGGACCGGCGGCCGTTGCGGGAGAACTCGTTGGCCAGCGTGATGTTGAAGGCGTCGACCCGCGTGCTGGGCAGCGAGAGCGAGACGTTCGAGCCCTCGTACCGGTCCGCGAGGCCCTTGGCGACCTCGGCGATCTCGGTGTGGTCGGCGCTGGAGAGCGACAGCAGCCCGACCTCCTCGAACCCGGACTTCCGGATGCCGTTCTCGACCATGTCGCCGATCGTCTCGATCGACCGCTCCCGCACCGGGCGGGTGATCATTCCGGCCTGGCAGAAGCGGCAGCCGCGGGTGCAGCCGCGGAAGATCTCGACCGAGAAGCGCTCGTGCACGGTCTCGGCCAGAGGCACCAGCGGCTTGGCCGGGTAGGGCCAGGCGTCGAGGTCCATGAGCGTGTGCTTGGCGACCCGGAACGGGATGCCCGGACGGTTGGGGGTCACCGAGTCGAGCGCGCCGTCCGCGGCGTACGTCGCGTCGTAGAACTTCGGGACGTAGACGCCGCCGCTGACCGCGAGTCGCCTCAGCACCTCGTCGCGACCGCCGGGACCACCCTCGGCCTTCCACTCGCGGACGACCTCGGAGATCGCGAGCACGACCTCCTCGCCGTCACCGAGCACGGCGGCGTCGATGAAGTCGGCGATCGGCTCGGGGTTGAAGGCGGCATGGCCGCCGGCGATGACGATCGGGTCGTCGTCGGTGCGGTCGACGGCGTGCAACGGGAAGCCGGCCAGGTCGATCGCGTTGAGCATGTTCGTGTAGCCCAGCTCGGTGGAGAACGAGATGCCGAAGAGGTCGAACGCGCCGACCGGGCGGTGGCCGTCGACGGTGAACTGCGGGATCCCGTCCTCGCGCATGATCTGCTCGAGGTCCGGCCAGACCGAGTAGGTCCGCTCGGCCAGGATCCAGTCCCGCTCGTTGAGGATCTCGTAGAGGATCTGGACGCCCTGGTTGGGCAGGCCGACCTCGTAGGCGTCGGGGTACATGAGCGCCCAGCGCACCGTGGGCCCCTCAGGCGCGCAGTCCCAGTCCTTCACCGTGGAGTTGAGCTCGCCCCCGACGTACTGGATCGGCTTGCTGACCGACGGGAGACGGGGCTCCAGGCGGGGGAAGACCGACGCAACGGACACGGGGAACGCACTCCTCGGGGAAGACGGCTCGGAACCGGGCAATCGTACGTCGTGCGGGGTGGTCCGGCCGATTCAGCGAAACCGGGCGGGCGGGGGCTCGAGGCCCTACTCTCGTGGGCGGAGGGGCTGCTCAGCCTAGGGGACTTCACGCACACATGGACACACCGCTGTCTTCACCGGTCGCGCGACGCTTGCTCGTCGTCGTGCCGTTGGTGCTCGCCTTCGCGGTCATGGATCTCTCCGACATCCCCCCGAGCGGGACCCCGACGGAGATGTGGGCCCCCGTCGCGTCGACCTTCGTCTGGTTGATCTCGGTCTGGGACGGCCGCGGCCGGTTCCCCCTGCGCCTGCTCCCCCACCTCGCGGCCCAGCTGGTCCTGTTCGTGGTGGTCGCGCTGCTCTTCGGCTGGGAGCCGGCCGACTCCCTCTGGATGGGGCTCACCGCGACTGCCGCGGGCTTCCTCATGACGGTGGTCTTCGCCCGGATCAAGGAGTCGCCGACCTGGCAGATCCAGGCGCAGAGCGACAACGTCCGCCTCCTCGTCGTGGCCTTCGTCTGCGGAGCGCTGGTGGCCCTCCTCGGCGGATACCCGAACCTGGACATCGGACAGTTCGACCGCCTGACCATGTGGTGGGTCATCCGCGACCTCGTCTACACCTACATCGCCGGCTCGACCTTCCTTCTCCTCTTCTTCGCCGAGCGCCGCCACCCGGACGACCCGCTCCCGGCCTGGGCCGTGCCGCTCCTCGTGCCGTTCGGCGCCGCCTGCCTGTGGATCACCTACCTGGACCCGAACCTGCCGATCAGCTGGGCTCTGCTGCTGCCGGCGGTGATGGCCGGTTCGATGCTCGCGCCTCGCGGCGCCGCGCTCTACTCGCTCGGAATCGCTGTCGGCGCTGCCGTCGCCACGCTCTTCCCCGTCAACCAGTTCGGCTACGAGGGCGTGCTGCCGGGCTCGGTGATCATCGACCTGCTGCTGACCTCCTGCACCTTCGTCACCGTCCACCTCGCCCTGCTCCGGGCCCAGCGCGTCGCCTTCGCCTCCCAGCTGGACGAGCAGCGCCGGACCGCGGAGACCCAGGCCTCTCTGCTGCACCGGGTCTTCGAGTCCATGACCGACGGCCTGGTCGTCATCGACCAGCAGCTGCGGATCCGCATGCACAACACCGCCGCGGTCCGGCTCATCGGTCGCCCGATCCCGATCGGCGAGAGCGTGGACTGGGTGGAGTACTTCGGGCTGCGCCAGCTCGACGGGACGCCGTACCAGCTCGGCGCGCCCGCCACCGAGATCGCCCACCAGCGCCTCGAGCTGATCGTCGGCGAGGAGGACAAGGTGCTCCAGTTCGGGGTGTGGTGGCTCGCCGACGAGCAGATGGTCGTGCTCTTCTCCGACGTGACGGCCGAACACGAGCGGCTCAACGAGCTGACCGCCTTCGCCGGTGTCGTGGCGCACGACCTCCGGACCCCCCTGACGGCCTTGCAGGGATGGCTGGAGCTGCTGGAAGACGCCCTCGAGCACGGCCGCTCGGATCGCGCGGCCGACCTCGCGACCCGGGCGCGCGCGGGCAGCAACCGCATGGCCCAGGTGATCGAGGACTGGCTGGTCTACGCCGTGCAACGCGAAGGCGCGCTGGGCAGCGAGCGGGTCTCGCTCACCGGCGTGATCGGCGAGATCCTCCTCGAGTACGCCGGGGACGACGCGCCGCTCACCCCGGACTTCGTGCTCGAGTGCGAGCACGACGTCCAGGGTGACCCCGTCTTGATCAAACAGCTCCTCGACAACCTCATCGGCAACGCGATCAAGTACGCCGTTCCCGGTGAACGGCCCTGGATCCACGTGCGTTCCTCGGACTCGACGACGCCGGGCTTCGTAGAGGTCTGCGTCAGCGACCGGGGCATCGGGCTGCCTCCGGGCGAGGAGGGCCTGGTCTTCGACGAGTTCCACCGCGCCGCCGCCCACGCCGCCCACGCCGCCGGCACCGGGCTCGGGCTCTCGCTGTGTCGCCGGATCGTCACGCGCCACGGCGGTCAGATCGAGGCGGCGAACAATCCCGAGGGCGGGGCCGACTTCACCTTCACCCTCCCCCGCGCCGCCACGCGGACCTGAGCGCGGCAGGCGCGCCACAGGTCAGTGCACGCGGACGGCGGCCCGCTCGACCGCGAGGTAGCGGGCAGGCACGGCCCCAGACGTCCGGAGGTGGATGTTCTGCAGCAGGCCGATGCCGAGCAGGCTCGCGAAGATCGCCGTGCCGCCGTACGACACCAGCGGGAGCGGGACGCCGGTGACCGGCATGATCCCCAGGCACATCCCGATGTTCTGGAAGGCCTGGAAGCCCAGCCAGCACGCGATGCCGGCGGCGGCGACCCGGCCGAAGACGTCGTCGCTGCGACCGGCGATCACCAGGGCCCGCCAGACGACGACGCAGAGCAGGGCGATGAGGACGGCCGCCCCGACCAGGCCGAGCTCCTCGCCGGCCACGGTGAAGATGAAGTCGGTGTGCTGCTCGGGCACGAAGCCCGCGCGGGTCTGCGAGCCGTGGAACAGGCCTTGACCGAAGAGCCCGCCGTTGCCGACCGCGATCCGCGCCTGCTCGGTGTTGTACCCGGCACCGCGCGGGTCGAGCCCGGGGTTCGTGAAGGCGAGGAACCGGTCCACCTGGTACTGCTTGAGGAAGCCGCCGGCCACCGCGGCGACCGCGGCCGTGACGCCACTGGCGAGGACGAGCGCCAGCCACCGTCGAGGTGCGCCGCTGGCCGCCAGGACGCCGAAGACCGTGGCCGTCAGCACGAGCATGGTGCCGAGGTCGGGCTGCAGCAGGATCAGGACGGCCGGAAGACCGGCGATCATCAGCATGAGGCCGACGTCGAGCCACGTGACCCGGTGGCGGCGCTTGCCCTCGGCGCGCTCGGCCAGCACGAGGGACATGCCGATGACGACGGCGAGCTTGGCGAACTCCGAGGGCTGCAGCGACATCGAGCCGAGCTCCAGCCACGACCGGGAGCCGTTGATGGTCGAGCCGCTGGTCAGCACCATCACCAGGCCCCCGACGGAGGCGAGGTAGGCCAGCGGCGCGAGCAGGCGCACCCAGCGGTGGTCGGTGGCCATCACCAGCACCATCAGGACCAGCCCGATGCCGACGTTGACCAGCTGCTTGCGCAGGAACAGCTGCGGGTCGGAGCCCGTCAGCTCGCTGCGAGCCGAGGTCGCGGACCAGACCAACAAGGTGCCGAGCACCAGGAGGGCGAGGGTCGCGGTCAGGAGGATCCAGTCGACGCCGGGCACGCGGCGTACGTTGGCGCTCACGGCCGGGCCCCTCGCGGCGGGAGGATCGAGCCGTCCGGCGCGAACACCGGCAGGCCCTCCGGCGGGGTGACGCCGGGGATGTCGGCCTTCGAGCTGTCGACGGCCATCCCGTCCACGCCGTACAGGCTCTCCCAGATCTTTCGGACCGCCGGGCCGGAGGTGCCCGAGCCGGTGCCGCCCTGGCTGACCATCATGATCACGACGTAGTTGTCGTCGAACGACGCCACCCACGACGTCGACTGCTTGCCGTAGACCTCGGCCGAGCCGGTCTTGGACCGGATGTGGATCTTGTCAAGGGGGAAGTCGATGAACCGCCAGGCCATCGTGCCGACCTTGGCGGTGCCGAGCAGCGCCTGGTTGACGTAGCTGAGCGCGGCCTTGCTGCTCTTCACGTGGCCGGCGACGACGGGTGGGAAGCGCTTGAGCACCGTGCCGTCCTCGCTGACGATCGCCTTGGCGACCCGCGGCTCGTACAGCGTCCCGCCGTTGGACAGGGCGGCGTAGGCCCGGGCCAGCTGGAGCGGCGTGACGATCGTGTCGCCCTGGCCGATCGCGTAGTTCACCGCGTCGCCGGCCCGGTAGTAGCTGCCCTCCAGGCAGAATTCGTGGGCGTAGAGCTTCACGAAGGCGTTCGGCGCCTTCCCGGACTTGTCCAACCGGCAGTAGTAGCCCTTCATGGACTTCCAGTAGGCCAGCTTCCAGTGGCGGTCGGCGATCCGGCCGCTCGACTCGCCGGGCAGGTCGATGCCCGTCTCGGAGCCGAAACCGAAGTTCTTCGCGGTCGAGGTCAGCGGGTCGCGGGCGTCGACGTTGGTCGGGTCCGAGCCGTACTTCTGCCAGTACCTCAGCCCGACCCGGTAGAAGAAGGTGTCACAGGAGAGCTGTAGCGCCTGGGCGAAGCTGAGCATCCCGTAGGAGGCCGACTCGTAGTTCTTGAACCACCGGTTGCCGACCTGGAGACCCGAGGAGCACTCCAAGCGGCTGTTGGGGGTGAACCCGTTGTTGAGGGCGCCGACGGTCATGATCGGCTTCCAGGTCGAACCGGGGGCGAACTGTCCCTGCATCGCCCGGCCGAGCAGCGGGGTGCCGGCCTTGGCGGAGTACAGGTGGGCCAGCTGATTCTTCGTGATGCCGCCGACCCAGACGCTCGGGTCGTACGTCGGCTGGCTGGCCATCGCGACGACGCGCCCGGTCTTGGCCTCGAGGACGATCGCGGCCCCCGAGTCGGCGCGGTAGTTGCGGTGGGTGACCTCGTCGTAGGTGTGCCGGGCCGTCTTGATCGTCTCGGCCAGCTGCTTCTCGACCACGCTCTGGACCTTGGCGTCGATCGAGGTGACGAGCGTGTCGCCGGGTTGGCCCTGGACCTCGCTGTCGTCGCCGAGCACCCGGCCCATCGAGTCGACGGCCACGCGCTGGTAGCCGGGCATCCCGCGCAGCCAGGTGTCGTACTCCTTCTCGACGCCGGCGCGGCCGACCCAGGAGGCACCGTTGACGGAGCGGTCGCCGTCCTTGCGGGCACGGGAGTACTCGTCCTGGGTGATCGGGCTGACGTAGCCGAGCACGTGCGCGAGGTTGATGCCGAAGGGCCGGGGGTAGGAGCGGACGCTGGTCTGCGCCGCGACCACGCCCGGGAAGTCCTCGGGCTGCTCGAGGACGCGTACGGCGACGTCGGCCGGCACGTCGCTGGCGATCGGCACCGCCTGGTACGGCGAGCCGTTCCAGCAATGCCCGGTCACGGAGCCGGGTTCACCGCAGGTGACCAGCGTGCGCCGGATCTTGCTCAGCGGCTCGTCGACCTCCGCCCCGACCCGGCGCAGCAGGACACCCTGCTGGTGGTCGCTCAGCTTGTCCAGGACGTTGCGATCGATCGAGATGATCCAGGACATCCGGTTCGCGACCAGGGGGCGGCCCATGTCGTCGACGATCAGGCCGCGTTGGGGCTGCACCACGATGTCCCGCGCCGACTGGTCGGCCGCCGCCGCGGTGTACTGGTCGCCGCTGACCACCTGGAGGTAGTACAGCCGCACGAAGAGCGTCGCGAACAGCGAGAACACCAGCGCCTGGATCACGACCAGGCGTAGGCGGCTGCGGTCACTCGGAGCCGCCATCAGCCCGTCACCTCGGGGGCTGTCACGCCAGTGCCCGGTCGGGTTCGAGGCGCCAGAACAGCCCGATCAGCCAGGGCATCACCAGCGGCGTGAGCAGGACGTCGTACAGGACGGACACGGCGATGACCTGGGCGAACTCGCCGAAGCCGATGACCGGGTCGCGCAGCACGAGGCCGCTGAGGGCGTAGACCGAGGTGCCGACGAACGACGAGGCCGCCACCATGGCGATCACCGAGGTGGCACTGGGGCGGACGTCCTGGCGGACCCGCCCGGCGAGGTAACCGACGAGCACCAGCGACAGCGCCCAGCGGCCGGCCACGTGGTCGGCCGGCGGGGCGAGGTCGAGCAGCAACCCGGCCACGAAGCCCAGCACCGCGGCGAACTGCGCGCCGCGCGCCAACGCCGCGGCCACCACCACCAGCAGCACGAGGTTGGGGACGATGCCGGCCCACGCGAGGTGCGGGAACAGCGTGACCTGGAGGACCAGGGCCACCGACACCAGGGCGAGGGCCACCAGACCGCGGACGAGACTCATGGATGACTCACCTCAGGCTCCCGTCGGCTTCGATGACGGCCCGGTCGCTCCGGGTGCCCGAGGGGACGACCACTCCGACGACGTCCAGTGCCCCGAAGTCGACGTACGGACGGATGGCGATGCGGGTGGAGGTGTCGCGCAGGCTGGCGTACACGTGGGTGACGGTGCCGATGGGGACACCCGAGACGTACGGCGCACCGCCCTGGCTCCCCCAGGTGAGGACCGCCGAGCTCTTCGGCGGGACGTCGGCGGCGTCGACCAGCTGCAGGTCGAGGCGGGCGTGGTCGCCGATCTCGCCGCTCCCCTGGGCCATCCCGAGCTTGAGCGAGTCGCCGATCCGGCCGCCGACGACCGAGTCCGCGTCCACGACCAGCAGCACCGTCGCCGTGGTCCGGGTGACGCGCAGGACGCGGCCGACGAGGCCGTCGTCGTTGAGCACGGTCTGGTCGGGGCGGACGCCTGAGCCGGAGCCCGCGTCGATCATGACGGTGCGGGAGAACGACTGGGACGGCCCCATCGCGATCACCCGGGCGGGGACCAGGGCCGCGCCCAGGCTCTCCGCGGCGGCGGTGAGGCCGTCGTACTCCTCGAGACGGTTCTTGTCGTAGCCGGCGCGGGCGGCAGCGGAGCGGAGCTTGGAGTTCTCCGACTGCAGGGCGATCACCTGGTCGTGCAGGTCGTTCTTGCTGGTGAACCAGCCCGGGATCCCGGTGATCGGGCGGAGGGCCGCCGAGGTTCCGGACTCGACCGGGCCGAAGACCTCGCCCACGGCACGGCGGGCCGGCTCGACGGGCGAGTCGGAGCCGCCGTGGTAGTCGAGGGTGATGACCGAGACCGAGGCGAGGACCAGGGCGACGAGCAGCGCGCGCGCCGGCTGACGTCGCTGGTCGAGGCCGTCGGTGCTGCGCCACCGTCGGTCGGGCCGGCCCTTCGGCGAACCCCAGGCGGGACCGGCGCGCATCAGAACCTCCGCGGCTCGGTCACCAGGACCTGCTGCAGGGCTTCGAACTCCTCCACGCAGCGCCCGGCGCCGAGCGCCACGCTGGTCAGAGGGTCCTCGGCCACGTGCACCGGCATCCCGGTCTCGTGCCGCAGCCGCTCGTCCAGACCGCGCAGCAGCGCGCCGCCACCGGTCAGGACGATGCCGCGGTCCATGATGTCGCCGGCCAGCTCGGGCGGCGTCTGGTCGAGCGTGACGCGGACGGCGTCCACGATCGAGTGCAGCGGCTCCTCGAGCGCCTGCCGCACCTCGCCGCTGGAGACCACCACCGTGCGCGGCAGCCCGGAGACCATGTCCCGGCCGCGGATCTCCGCCTCCGGCTCGTCCGGCAGCGGGAACGCCGAGCCGAGGGTCATCTTGACCTCCTCGGCGGTGCGGTCGCCCAGCAGCAGGGAGTACTCCTTCTTCATCCACGAGACGATCGCGGCGTCGAGGTCGTCGCCCGCGGTGCGGATCGAGACCGAGGTGACGATGCCGCCGAGGCTGATGACCGCGACCTCGGTGGTACCACCGCCGACGTCCACCACCATGTTCCCGGTGGCGCGGTGGACGGGCAGGCCGGCGCCGATGGCCGCGGCCATCGGCTCCTCGACGATGTAGACCCGGCGCGCGCCCGCTTGGTAGCCGGCCTCCTTGACCGCCCGCTGCTCGACGGCGGTGATGCCGCTGGGCACGCAGATGACCATCCGGGGCTTGGCGAAGTAGCGCCGCCGGTGAACCTGCTGGATGAAGTAGCGCAGCATCTGCTCGGTCGCCTCGAAGTCGGCGATGACGCCGTCCTTGAGCGGGCGGATCGCGGTGATCGACTCCGGCGTGCGACCGATCATCCGCTTGGCCTCGTGACCGACCGCGAGCACCTCGCCGGTGGTCTCGTTCAGCGCCACGACGCTGGGCTCGTCCAGCACCACGCCCTTGCCCCGGACGTAGACGAGCGTGTTGGCGGTGCCGAGGTCGACCGCCATGTCGCGGCCGATGAAGCTGTTCGCCATGCTGACGCCTCGCTGAATCGTTCGTGCTGCCGGGGAAGGCGGGTACGCCGCACGAGCGACCCTGCGTCAACGGTAAGAGGACGAGCGCGGTCTGCCCGGCAGGACACGCCCGGGCCGGGAGCACTCCCCGCGCCGGCTAGCGACCCTCGGGGTCGTAGGCACCGCCCCACCACGGGTCGTGCCGACCCTGGGCGTGGGTCACCGCGGCGTACTGCCCGTTGACGACGTGGGCGATGTTGTCCAGGGACTCCGAGCCGGGCGTGAAGTACGACGAGTGGTCGCCCAGGTGCAGCCCGCCGTGACCGCCCGGCGCCTCCGCGTCGAAGCGGGTGCCGCCGAAGTCGTCGTTCGCGGGGTCGGTGCCGAGGCCTCCACCCTCGGTGAGGTTCTCGAGGTTGACCCAGCCGTGGTTGCCCAGCCAGCTGATCGGGTCGCTGCTGGCTGCGCCGACCCAGACGTGACCGCCGTCCACCTGCAGGTCGCCGGCGTGGTCGGCGTGCTCGCCGACCCCGGGGCTGCCGACGAGCACCACGTCGTCGACCGGGAGATGGTGCTCGGTCGCCGCGATGCCGGTGGTCGTCGAGCCGTAGCTGTGGCCGATGACGGTGACGTGCGCCGGAGCGTCGGCGCGGTCGGTCGCCAGCCCGTCGAGGGTGTCGGACAGCCGGTCCCCGCCCCGGGCGGCCGCCTGCTCGGAGACGACTCCGGCGGCGTCCCAGCCGGCGTCGGCTCCGTGCCCCCACGGCACGTTGTCCGGTGCGTCGTACCCGATCCAGAACATCGTGGCGTTGCTCGCGTGCGGGTCGAGACCGCGGGCGTCGGTGTAGAGGTCGACGGCCCGTGCGCCCTGGTACTCGGCGCTGCCCATGTCGGTGCCGAAGCCGGGGACGACCACGGCGACGTTGTCGGCCGTGTCGAGGTCGCCGGCCGCGATCGCGACCCGACCGTCGCCGCCGAAGGCGGACGGGTCGTAGGTGTAGAGCGTCGACTGGATCGGCTGCCCGGTGACGGGGTCGAGGGCGTCGCCCATGCGGTCGAGTGCGTCCTGCGTCGAGAGCGCGTTGGCGTACCACCGCTGCTCGTCGGGCGTGAGCAGGCCGCGGCGGTCGAGGTCGGACCACGTCGCGAGGTCGCGGTCCAGAGCCGTCGTGTTGGCCCGGTCGCGGGCCCAGGCAGGGACTCCGTCCCGGTTGCCGAGGACGCCGGGGGCGGCGAAGAAGATCGCCCACTGCTGGTCGTGGGTGAGGCCGTCCCACCAGTGCCGGACCTGGGCCGGGGACGCGTCCGGCCCCGGCATCGTCGCCAAGGCGTCGTCGGCCGGGTCGGTCTTCCCGGCGTACGTCGAGAGCGCCTGGTCGACGGTCATCAGGCCCAGGAACGCCTCGTTCATCTCGGTCTCCTCGAGGGAGACCCGGCCGGCCCACGAGGCCACGTCCTGGGCGAAGCCGCGGACGTGGGCCGACACGGCGTCACAGCGTCCCTGGAAGTCCGCGACGTCGGCCACCAGGACCCCGGGGGCCTCGACGACCAGGTGGGTCACGGCGCGGACCAGCTCCGACCTGCGCAGGACGAGCTCGGCCCGCTCCTCGAGGAGGCGGCCCATCTCCTGGCCGTGCTGGTCGACCCGCAGGCCGACCCGCCGCAGGGCGAGCGACGACGCGTCCGCCTCGGTGCCGATCGGCGCGATCGTCGTCGTGTACGCCGCCCCGGCCTCGCCGTGCCAGTCGTCGATCCGGGCCGGTCCGGCGACGAAGGTGCCCAGGTCGTCGACCTGGGCCGAGCCGGTCAGCAACGCCTTCGCGTAGCCGAGGATCGCCGCCGGGTCGGCCTCGAGCTCGGGCACCTCGACCGGCACCGGCGGCAGCGTGGTCATCGGCGCTCGGCGATCGAGTCCAGGACGGTCGCCAGGTCCGCCCGAGCCGTGCCGTCCGCCACCAGGGCCAGCCGCACCGACGTACGCATCGAGTCGGCGCGGGTCTCGCAGACCTCGCCGAGCGTGGTGGCCGCGCGCCCCCATCCGACCGCGAACCGGGCCGCCGCCCCCGCGACCGACGCCGAGAAGCCGCGGCCGCTCGCGCCGCCGATCTGCTGTCCGGTCGCCGCCAGCTCGAGGTGCTGCTCGTCCCAGGCCCGCGCGACGCGGCCGACGTGCGCCGGGTCGAGCTCCATCACCGACCCTCCAGCAGGTGTCGGACCCGGGCGGCCCCTACCGGGCGATCCGGACCGTGGAGCTCGACGACCCGCTCGCCGGCGGTGAGCTCCTCCCGGACCACGCGGACGCGGGCGCGCACCGTTCCGGGCCGCGTGCCCCGCGCGAGGACCGACGGCTCGTCGATGCCCCGCTCCCGCGCGGCCTGCTCGACGGCCAGCCGGTCGGCAGCGAGCGCCTCCTCGGCGCCGGGCTCCGCCGTCGCCGATCTCCCCGTGTCGGGACCCTCAGGGGGGAGGAGGACGAGGTCGGCCTCGGGGTGGCGCCGGCGCACCCGCGCGAAGAACGGGTCGGTCACCGGCCCCGGTCGCAAGCTCATGCCCGGAAGGCTGCCCGGGTCTCAGCGCTCCGAAACGTCGCGCCGCCGGACTGTGGACGAGGCGTGGGAGCCGCGCAGGCTCAGAGGCCGGGGAACCAGATCCCGATCTCGCGGGCGGCGGACTCGGGAGCGTCTGACCCGTGGACGAGGTTCTGCTGGACCGCCAGGCCCCAGTCACGGCCGAGGTCGCCGCGGATCGTGCCGGGGGCGGCGACGGTCGGGTCGGTGGCGCCGGCCAGCGAGCGGAAGCCCTCGATGCAGCGCTCACCCTCGAGCACCATCGCTGCGACCGGGCCGGAGAGCATGAACTCCACCAGCGGCTCGTAGAACGGCTTGCCCTCGTGCTCGGCGTAGTGCTGGGCGAGGAGGTCCCGGGTGGCGGTGCGCAGCTCGAGCGCAGCCAGCGTGTAGCCCTTGGCCTCGATCCGCCGGATCACCTCGCCGACGAGTCCCCGGCGGACGCCGTCGGGCTTGACCAGGACCAGAGATCGTTCAGTCACGCCAGGGAGCCTAGTCGGCGCGGGCGGCGGCGTACGCCTCGGCCCGCTCCCGCTCGATCTTGCGGCCGAGGAGGTACGCCGCGGCCCAGAGGATCGCGAACACGGCGCCGAGGAAGAACATCAGCGGCACGATCACCCCCAGGGCGACGGCGCCGACCTGGAGCACCCAGCCGACGGCGTACGCCGCCTCGGAGCGCAGCATCCCGGCCAGGACGAGGCAGGCCGCGGCGAGGCCGAGCCCGGCGGCCAGGGCGGTGGCGACCGGGATGTCGTGCAGCGTCACCATGACCGGCGTGGTGAGGGCGACGACGATCGCCTCGAGACACAGGACGGCGGCGCACATGCCGCGGCGGGGCGAGCGCTCCGGCGCGGCGGCGGGACTGCTCATCGCGCGTTCCGGGTCAGGAGGGTCCGCGCCTCGCCGACGGTGACCACCGAGCCGGTGACCAGCACCGCACCGGAGCCGATCGACGACGTCGCGTCCTCCTCGGCGAGGGTGCTCGCCGCGTCGATCGCGTCGATGAGGGAGCGGACCACGGTGACGCGGTCCTCGCCGAAGACCTCGCGCGCGATCACCGCCAGCTCGGCGGCTGGCATGGCGCGGTCGGTGGAGTTCTCGGTGCAGACGACCCGCGCCAGGTGCGGCTCGAACGCCGCGAGCACGCCCTCGACGTCCTTGTCCTTCATCACCCCGATGACACCGACGAGCGGGTCGAACGCGAAGGAGTCCTCCAGCGCCGCCGCGGCGGCCGTCGCGCCGTGCGGGTTGTGGGCCGCGTCGAGCACGATGGTGGGGCTGCGCCGGATCACCTCGAGCCGGCCGGGCGACGTCGCCTCGGCGAACGCCGCCCGGACGACCTCGTCGCTCAGCGCCCGGTCGCCCACGAAGGACTCGACCGCGGCCAGGGCGACGGCGGCGTTCTGCGCCTGGTGGGCGCCGTAGAGCGGGAGGAAGACGTCGTCGTAGCGGCCGCGGAGCCCCTGCAGGGTCACGACCTGGCCGCCGACCGCGGCCGAGCGGGTCACGGCCGAGAACTCCACGCCCTCGCGGACCACGGTGGCGCCGACGTCGGCCGCGTGACGCATGAGCAGTGCGGCGACGTCCGGCTGCTGGGCAGCGAGCACGGCGGTCGCGCCCGGCTTGATGATCCCGGCCTTCTCGACCGCGATCGCCAAGGGTGTGTCCCCGAGCAGCGTGGAGTGGTCGACGCCGATCGGCAGGACGCAGGCCACCGCGCCGTTCGCGACGTTGGTCGCGTCCCACGCGCCGCCGAGCCCGACCTCGACGACGGCCACGTCGACCGGGGCGTCGGCGAACGCGGCGTACGCCATGCCGACGATCGTCTCGAAGAAGGAGAGCGGGTGCGGCTGGGTGGCGTCGACCAGGTGCGTGTACGGCGCCACGTCGTTGAAGGCGCGGACGAACTCCTCGTCGTTCAACGGCTCCCCGTCGATGACGATCCGCTCGCTCATCCGCTCCAGGTGCGGGCTGGTGAAACGGCCGGTGCGCAGCTCGATCGTGCGCAGCAGCGTCTCGATCATCCGCGACGTCGAGGTCTTGCCGTTGGTGCCGGTGAGGTGGATGACCGGGTAGGCGCCCTGCGGGTCGCCCAGCAGCTCGGTGAAGGCCGCGATGCGGTCCAGCGACGGCTCGAGCCGGGTCTCGGGCCAGCGCGACAGGAGGGCGTCCTCGACCTCGTCGTAGGACTCGGCGAGGCGCGGCTCTGTCGAGGCAGGGGCCGCAGCGGGGGGAGCTCACTCATGTCGACTCGAGTCTAGGGCGCCGGCTCGTGGACGAGCAGGTTGGCCATGTCCACCACGCGCTCGTAGCCCAATGCCTCGTAGATCTTGTTCGAGGTCGGGTTCGCCTGGTCGGTGAACAGACACATGCGGATCCCCTCGGCCAGACCGCGCCGGGTGAGCTCCCCCACGGCGTACGACGCGTAGCCGTGCCCGCGGTGCCTGCCCGGGGTGAAGACCGGACCGACCCGGGAGACGCCGTACGCCGGCGTGCTCACGCCGGTGAGGTGCACGACCTCGCCGACGGGGTCCTCGAGCAGCCAGATGACCTCGTCCTCGATCCGGAGCCCGATGTCCTCGAGCGAGTGGTGCTCGGTGTGCCCGGTGCCGGCCTCACGCCCGGCCTGCTCGTCCGCCTCGGCGCCGAAGCGGGTGTACCACTCCAGGCAGAGCGCGGCGTCCTCCGGTCGCGCGGCGCGCAGCCGCCACCCCTCGCCGGGCTCGGGCACCCTCACCTCGTGGCACTCGAAGAGCCGGGTGTGCTGGTTGACCTCGGCACGTCCGCCGGTCAACCGGGCGGTCTCCTCGGCGATCACCTGCGCCGCGGGGAGTGCGCCGTTGGAGCCGCCGAGGTGCTCCCCACGCTCGTGCACCGTCTGCGCGAGGGTCCGTGCGGCGTCCTCCGGCATGGGCATGACGAAGGTCGGGTACGGCTCGAACGGCGCGGTCCGCATACCGGCGCTGACGATCCGCTCGTCCTCCCGCACCAGCAGCCACCAGGCGTACGGGCCGGTCGCTTCCTCGCCCCACGTGGCGGCCCGCTGGGTGACGGTCGCGATGACGCTGCCGATGACGGGATCGGTCGCCAGGTGGTCGCCGGCGTCACGCAGGAACGCCGTCGGGTCGTCGTAGAAGTCCAAGCGCGTTCCGGTGGGCACCCGCGCACGCTACCGAGCCGCTGTGACCAGCGGTTACTCGTTTTCGGCCCTGCCGCGCCTGGCCATAGGCTTGTTCCCATGACAGAGACCCAGGGCCAGGCCACGGACGCAGGCGACACCGACTCCGGTGCCGTCGTCGTACCGGACAAGCCGGCCCTGGAGGGCCTCGAGGCGAAGTGGTCGCAGGCGTGGAAGGAACAGGGCACCTACCGTTTCGACCGCACCCAGCCGCGGGAGAACGTCTACTCCATCGACACCCCCCCGCCGACCGTCAGCGGCAGCCTGCACGTCGGCCACGTGTACTCCTACAGCCACACCGACATCGTCGCCCGCTTCCACCGCATGCGCGGCAAGGCGGTCTTCTACCCGATGGGCTGGGACGACAACGGCCTGCCGACCGAGCGACGCGTCCAGAACTACTTCGGGGTCCGCTGCGACCCGAGCCTGCCGCACGACCCCGACTTCACTCCCCCGGATCTGAGCTCGTCCAAGGGCAAGGACTCGAAGCGCCAGGTCCCGGTGGACCGGCCCAACTTCGTCGAGCTGTGCGAGCAGCTCGTCGTCGAGGACGAGAAGGTCTTCGAGTCGCTGTGGCGCCAGCTCGGCCTCTCGGTGGACTGGGACGAGCACTACACGACGATCGGCGAGAAGTCCCAGCGCGTCAGCCAGACGGCGTTCCTGCGCAACTTCGCCCGCGGGGAGGCCTACCTCGCCGACGCTCCCACGCTGTGGGACGTCACCTTCCAGACCGCGGTCGCGCAGGCCGAGCTCGAGGCGCGCGAGTACGCCGGCCACTACCACCGCATCTCCTTCCACACTCTGTCGTCCGCAGGCGGCGACGGCGAGCCGGTCTTCATCGAGACCACGCGTCCGGAGCTCATCCCCAGCGCTGTCGCGCTCATCGCCCACCCCGACGACGAGCGGTACCAGGCACTGTTCGGCACGACGGTCAGCAGCCCGGTCTTCGGCGTCGAGATCCCGGTCCTCGCCCACCCCGCGGCCGAGCCGGACAAGGGCGCGGGCATCGCGATGTGCTGCACGTTCGGTGACCTGACCGACGTCATGTGGTGGCGCGAGCTCGACCTGCCCGTCCGGACCGTCATCGGGCGCGACGGCCGCCTCACCCGCGAGACGCCCGAGTGGCTGGCGGGCTCCGCGCCGGCGTACGCCGAGCTGGCCGGCAAGACGACGTTCTCGGCGCGCGAGGCGATGGTCGGCCTGCTCCGGGAGAGCGGGGACCTCGAAGGCGAGCCGAAGCCGACGCAGCGGATGGCGAACTTCTACGAGAAGGGCGACAAGCCGTTGGAGATCGTCGCCACCCGCCAGTGGTACCTCCGCAACGGCGGCCGGGACGAGGCCTTGCGCAAGGAGATGCTCCAGCGCGGCACCGAGATCGACTGGGTCCCGAGCCACATGCGGCACCGGTACGAGAACTGGGTCGGCGGCCTCAACGGCGACTGGTTGATCTCGCGCCAACGGTTCTTCGGCGTCCCGTTCCCGGTCTGGTACCCCCTCGACGACGAGGGTCAGCCCGACCACGACCACCCGCTCATGCCCAGTGAGGCGGAGCTGCCCGTCGACCCCTCGACCCAGGCGCCTCGTGGGTACGACGAGAGCCAGCGCGGCAAGCCGGGCGGCTTCGTCGGCGACCCGGACGTGATGGACACCTGGGCCACCTCGTCGCTCTCGCCGCAGATCGCCGGTGGCTGGCTCACCGACGACGACCTGTGGCAGCGCGTCTACCCCTACGACCTGTGCACGCACGCGCACGACATCATCCGCACCTGGCTCTTCAGCCGCGTCGTCCGCTCGCACTTCGAGGAGCACCAGGTCCCGTGGCGGCACGCGATGATCTCGGGCTTCATCGTCGACCCGGACCGCAAGAAGATGGGCAAGTCCAAGGGCAACGCGGTCGTCCCGACCGAGATCCTGGACAAGTACGGCGCGGACGCGGTCCGTTGGCGTGCGGCCATCGGTCGGCCCGGCTCGGACTCGCCGTTCGACGAGTCCCAGATGAAGGTCGGGCGCCGGCTGGCGATGAAGGTCCTCCACGCCTCGAAGTTCGTCCTGGGCAGCGTCGGAGCGTCCTCGCTCGACCACTTCGCCGTCAGTGAACCGATCGACTGCGCGCTGCTCGCACGGTTGGCCACGGTGGTCGAGCAGGCCACCACGGCGTTCGAGGCCTACGACTACACCACCGCGCTCGAGGTCACGGAGAAGTTCTTCTGGGAGTTCTGCGACGACTACCTCGAGCTGGTCAAGGAGCGCGCGTACGGCGGTGACGCCGAGAGCGACTCGCCGGCCACCCACTCGGCGAGGGCCACGCTGGCGATCGCGCTCGAGGTGCAGCTGCGCCTCCTCGCGCCGTTCCTCGCCTACGCGACCGAGGAGGTCTGGTCGTGGTGGCAGGAGGGCTCGATCCACCGGGCACCCTGGCCGGACCCCACTGACCTCGGTGCGGCGGCGGCCGCCGACCCGGCGATGCTCGACGCGGTCGCGGCGGCGCTGATCGGGATCCGTGGCGCCAAGTCGCAGGCCAAGGTCTCGATGCGTACGCCGCTGGCCGACGTGACCGTCAGCGGTCCGGCGGAGCGGATCGCGCTCGCCGCCCAGGCGGCCGACGACCTCCGGGCCGTCGGTCGGATCGAGGGTGAGCTGAGGTTCGCCGAGACCGACGCCGACGAGATCACCGTCGACGCGCAGCTCGCCGAGGTCACCGAGGACTGAGCCTCGGCTCCGGTGGGCCCGCCGGCGGGGACGCCGGGTCAGCGCCGATGAGACCTGCCGTGGCCGTGCCCGTGGCCGTTGCCGTGCCCGCCCGCATGACTGTGCCCGTGCCCGTGCTCCGGCTTCCCGCCGTGCCCGCCGCCGTGCCCGTGGCCGTGCCCGTGCCCGTGCTCCGGCTTCCCGCCGTGCCCGCCGCCGTGCCCGTTGCCGTGGCCGTGCCCGTGCTCCGGCTTCCCGCCGTGCCCGCCGCCGTGCCCGTTGCCGTGGCCATGCCCGTGCTCCGGCTTCCCGCCGTGCCCGTGGGTGCCGGGACCGGGCGTTGCGCCCTGGCCGGGACCGTTCCCGTGGCCGTGCCCGTGCTCCGGCTTCCCACCGTGTCCGTGTCCATTCCCGTGGCCGTGCCCGTGCTCCGGCTTCCCGCCGTGCCCGCCGCCGTGCCCGTGGCCGTGCCCGTGGGTGCCGGGTCCCGCCGTGCCGGGCGTGGGTCCGGGGCTCGGGTGCCCTGGGTGCCCGCCGTGCGCCGCCGCGAGGGTTCCGCCGTCCCCTCCGCCTCCCGGCCCGCCATGGTCCCGGCCGCCGTGGGGCAGGCCGCCGTGGTGCTGCCCGCCGTGGTGCTGGCCGCCGGCGGCGGGGTGGCCGTGGCCGGCTCCGCCCGGATGGTGGCCCGCCGCTCCGGCGGGGTGCGTGCTGGCACCGGAACCGGAGGAGGAACCTCCGGCCGCGCTCGGGCCCCCGCCACCGGTGGCAGCAGAGACCTGCGAGCCATCGGGAGTCGCGGGGCTGCTCGGCGCCTCGGGCACCGGCGTGAGGGAGGGCTCCTCGGTGGGCGTCGGCTCAGCCGGCGGCTTGCGCGTGAAGCCGCCGTCCAGGGGTCCCACCACGACCTGCGCACCGGCCGCGAGGTGGCTCCAACCGCCCCGGACTGCGCCGGTGAACGGGTGTGACGGCAGAAGACCGTTCAGCGCGACCGCAGCCAGCGCCACCGTCATCACGAGGAAGACGGCGATCTGACGTCGCTGTTGTGCGTTCACTGGACCGACTTCCCGAGTGGCCCGAGGGGCCGGCGGACTTGCTGGACCAGTGTCCGTCGTCGCCGTCCCTCAACCAAGGAGCCAGGGGTGAAACCACCCTTCTGCGCTACCCGAATGGCCCGGACGGACTACCCGAGGGGACAGGCGGTGGACCTCAGGCCGACTTCCGCTTCTTCGACTCCCGCGGCACGAGCGTGGGAGCGACCTCCTCGGTCACGACCTCGTCGGTGATGATCACCTTCGCGATGTCGCCGCGCGAGGGCACGTCGAACATGACGTGCAGGAGCAGCTCCTCGAGGATCGCCCGGGCCCCGCGGGCACCGGTGCCACGCTCCAGCGCCTTGCCCGCGATCGCCTTGACCGCCTCGTCGGTGAACTCGAGCTCGACGCCATCGATCTCGAAGAGCTTCTGGTACTGCTTGACGAAGGCGTTGCGGGGGACGGTGAGGATCTCGGTCAGCGCCTCGACGTCCAGCTGGTTGACCGACGCGATCAGCGGCAGCCGGCCGATGAACTCGGGGATCAGGCCGAACTTGGTGAGGTCCTCGGGTCGGACCTGGGCGAGCAGGTCGTCGGCGTCGCGCTCCTCGGCGCCGCGCACCTCGGCGGTGAAGCCCAGGGTCTTCTTGCCCACCCGCTGCTCGATGATGTGCTCGAGACCGGCGAACGCACCACCCACGATGAACAGGATGTTGGTGGTGTCGATCTGGATGAACTCCTGGTGCGGGTGCTTGCGGCCACCCTGCGGGGGCACCGACGCGGTGGTGCCCTCGATGATCTTCAGCAGCGCCTGCTGCACACCCTCGCCGGAGACGTCGCGCGTGATCGAGGGGTTCTCCGCCTTGCGGGCCACCTTGTCGATCTCGTCGATGTAGATGATGCCGGTCTCGGCCTTCTTCACGTCGTAGTCGGCGGCCTGGATGAGCTTGAGGAGGATGTTCTCGACGTCCTCGCCGACGTAGCCGGCCTCGGTCAGCGCCGTGGCGTCCGCGATCGCGAACGGGACGTTGAGCATCTTGGCCAGCGTCTGGGCCAGGTAGGTCTTGCCGCAGCCGGTGGGGCCGATCACGAGGATGTTGGACTTCGCCACCTCGACCGCGTCGTCCTTGGCGTGCTTGCCCGCCAGCGGCTGGAGGCCGGCCTGGACGCGCTTGTAGTGGTTGTAGACCGCCACCGAGAGCGCCTTCTTCGCGCGCTCCTGGCCGATGACGTAGGAGTTGAGGAACTCGAAGATCTCCTGCGGCTTGGGCAGCTCCTCGAGGCTGACCTCGCCACCTTCGGCGAGCTCCTCCTCGATGATCTCGTTGCAGAGGTCGATGCACTCGTCGCAGATGTAGACGCCGGGACCGGCGATCAGCTTCTTGACCTGCTTCTGGCTCTTGCCGCAGAACGAGCACTTGAGCAGTTCGCCACCGTCACCGATGCGTGCCACGAGTGTTCACCCTTCGCTCCGAGTCCTGCTGCTGGTCGCCGACACGCGTCGCACGTGTCAGCCCGACGACGGTACCCCGTGTCGACCGCGTCGCGCCTCGAGACACGGGGGACACGCCGCCGGATGTCATCTCTGGATCCTCGATCTCCGGGTCCGGGTCTCAGGCCAGCGCCGGGACGCCGGCGCGGGAGGACAGCACTGCGTCGATGAGGCCGTACTCGACGGCCTGCTCGGCGGTGAGGATCTTGTCGCGCTCGATGTCGCGGCTGACCTCCTCGCGGTCCTTGCCGCTGGCCTCGGCGAGCATCTGCTCGAGCAGCTCGCGCATGCGCAGGATCTCGTTGGCCTGGATCTCGATGTCCGAGGTCTGGCCGAACGTGCCCTCGGTGTAGGGCTGGTGGATGAGGATCCGGCTGTTCGGCAGCGCCAGCCGCTTCCCCGGCGTGCCCGCGGCGAGCAGGACGGCGGCCGCGGAGGCGGCCTGACCGAGGCAGACCGTCTGGACGTCCGGCTTGATGAACTTCATCGTGTCGTAGATCGCGGTCAGCGCCGTGAACGAGCCACCAGGAGAGTTGATGTAGATCTGGACGTCCTGGTCGGGGTTCATGGACTCCAGGCACAGGAGCTGGGCCATGACCGCGTTGGCGACGTCATCGGAGATCGGGGTGCCGAGGAAGATGATGCGGTCCTCGAACAGCTTGGCGTACGGGTCGATCCGGCGGAACCCGTAGGAGGTCCGCTCCTCCCACTGGGGGATGTAGTAGCTCATGGTGCTCCTCAGCTCTTGGTCCGGGCCGGACGGCCCTCGTCGACGGCGTCGCGGGCGTTCTTGATCACCTGGTCCACCAGGCCGTACTCCAGCGCCTGCTCGGCGGTGAACCAGCGGTCCCGGTCGGCGTCGGTGATCACCTGGTCGATCTCCTGACCGGTGTGCTGGGCGATCAGCTCGAGCAGCACCTTCTTGATGTGCAGCGACTGCTGCGCCTGGATCTTGATGTCCGAGGCGGACCCGCCCATGCCCGAGGACGGCTGGTGCATCATGATCCGCGCGTGCGGCAGGGCGTAGCGCTTGCCCTTGGTGCCGGCGCAGAGGAGGAACTGGCCCATCGACGCGGCCAGGCCCATGCCGACGGTGGCGACGTCGTTGGGGATGTAGTTCATCGTGTCGTAGATCGCCATGCCGGCGTCCACGGAGCCACCCGGGGAGTTGATGTGCATGAAGATGTCGGCCTCGGGGTCCTCGGCCGAGAGCAGCAGCAGCTGGGCGCAGATCGCGTTGGCGTTCTGGTCGCGCACCTCGGAGCCGAGGAAGACGATCCGCTCCTTCAGCAGGCGCTGGTAGATGTGGTCGTCGAGGAACGCGGGCGCGGCGCCCCCGTTCATCTGCGGGGAGCTCATCTGAGTCGATGAAGAGGTCAGTGGGTTCACGTGGCGACCCTAGCCCGCGATCGCGACAATCCTGAGGGCTGACCACGCCTGTTCGCCAACAGCGGACGAGGAGGGCCCGGGCCTGCGGCTCAGGCGAGCCAGCGCAGCAGGGCGTTCTCCACGTCGGGGTGGTTGAGCAGGTCGAAGTGGTCCGCGCGCCCGACGTGCAGCACGTCGGCGCCGGGGAAGAGGTCGGCGCCACCCTTGCGTCCGTACGCCGAGGACTGCCGCACCAGAAGGTCACCGGCGAACCGCCCGACGGGGTGTCGCGCGGACCGCGTGAGGGTCGCGGAGACGAGCCGGTAGCGGGCGTGCGGGAGCGGGGCGATGTCCTCGCCGAGCCCCTCGACCAGGTCGTGCACGCCGACCGAGCGCCAGTCGAGGATGCGGCCGAAGGAGGCCGTCTCCGGGAGCCGGGCCAGCCGGACGGCCCCCGTGCCGACCCGGTGCGCGATCGGGGAGCCGAAGTGCGGGGCTCCGAGCGTCACGACGTCGCTGACCAGCGTGGTCCACGGCGCGTCCACGTCGGTGGCCACCGCCGCTGCGGCGCGCATGATGAGCGCACCCATCGAGTGACCCACCAGCGCGATCCGCTCGACCTCGGTGGGCCATCCGTCCACCAGCCGCTGGAGGAGCGCGGTGAGCGCTGCACCGTTCTCGCGCAGCGTGAGCCCGGTGTTGGCCCTGAGCATCACCGGCGTCCACCCCTGGGCGGTCAGCGTCTCGGCGTACGTCGTGCCGCGCTCGGCGCGCCTGCGCTGCCAATAGGACTCGTTCTCGCACAGGCCGTGCAGGAACACGACGACCTGACCGGTGGCGTCCGGGAACGCCTCGGCCAGGCCGTCGAGATCCACGTCGCCGCCGTTCGCGCGGACGGCGAGGGGGATGGCGAGCTGGGGTCGCTCCTGCAGCAGCTTGTCGCCGATGAGGCCGTTGACGGCCGAGCTGAGGAACCGCGTGCGCGGGCCGGCTTCGAAGGGGGGCGCGTGCTCGGCGACCGCGTCGAAGCCGCGGGACGCCGCTCGTAGCCCCAGCCCGAGGCCGGCGTACACGGCGCCGGCGACCCCGCGGTGCAGCGTCTCGCCCGGGGACGGGCGGCGGGTGGGGCCGTGCAGCGTCCCGTGGATCCGTTCGACCCAGGCCAGGTGCGTGTCCCGCACCGTGCGGACGACCAGCTCGTCCGCCACCTCCGACAGCAACGACAGGGCGTCGCCCACCGTCGGACCGGGCGTCGCACCGGAAGCCCGACCAGGGGCCTGACTGGGAGCCGTGGCGCTGCTCATGCGCGGCAGGCTAGCAGTTCAGTGCACGAATGTTCACCAGGCTGGGCCCGGCGAGGTGCGGCAGGTTCGGCCTCAGCCCTGGTCGGATCCGGTCTCCTCGGAGACCTCGGCCGGGGACTCGTCCTGGGAGTCGGCCTGGGAGTCGGCCTCGGGGTCACCGATGGTGCCGTCGGGTCGGAGGTTCTTCAGCTCGATGACCGAGCCGTCGGCGTCGGTGACCGTCGCCGACTCCACGACGAGCGCCAGCGCCTTGCCGCGCAGGATCTCCTGCACGAGCTCGGGGAGGTGGTTGTGCTCGACCATGTGGTTGACGAACTCCTGCGGGTCCTGACCCGACTGCTGGGCCCGGCGCATGAGGTGCTCCTGGAGCTCGGACTGCTCGAGCCCCAGCTCCTCCTTCTTCGCGATCTCGTCGAGGATGAACTGCGCGGAGATCGCGTCCCGGACGCGGCGCTCCAGCTCGGCCTCGAACTCGTCGTGCGTCTGGCCCTCCTCCTCGAGGTAGGCCTCCATCGTCATGCCGGTGTAGGCGAGCTGCTGCTCGACCGACTGGCGACGGGCGTTGAGCTCGTCGGTGACCACGGTGTCGGGCAGCGGGATGGCGACGGCCTCGAGCAGCTTCTCCAGGACGGCGTCGCGCGCGGCGGCGGCCTGCTCGAGGCGCTTGCCCCGGCCCAGGCGCTCGCGCAGGTCGGCGGTCAGCTCCTCGGCGGTGTCGAACTCGCTGGCCATCTGGGCGAACTCGTCGTCGAGCTCGGGCAGCTGCTGCTCCTGGACACCGGTGACGGCCACGGCCACCTCGACGGACTCGCCCACGAGGTCACCGCCCACGAGCTGGGAGGTGAAGGTCTTCTCCTCCCCGGCGCTCATGCCGGCCAGGGCCTCGTCGAGCCCGTCGATCATGCCGCCGCGTCCGACCTGGTAGGACATGCCGGCGACCTCGGCACCCTCGACGACCTCGCCGTCCTGGGTGGCCTTGAGGTCGATGGTCACGAAGTCGCCGTCGGCGGCGGGCCGCTCGACGTCCAGCAGGGTGGCGAACCGCTCGCGCAGCGCCTGCGCCTGCTCCTCGACGTCCGCGTCGGCGACGGCGAACTCGTCGGCGACCTGGGCCTCGACGCCCTCGTAGTCGGGCAGGTCGAAGGTCGGCTTCACGTCGACCTCTGCGGTGAACTCGAGGGTGTCGTTGTCCTCGAGCTTGGTGACCTCGATCTCGGGCTGGGCCAGCGGCACCAGGTCGTTGGCCTGGAGGGCCTCGACGTACTTCTGCGGGAGCACCTCGTTGATCGCCTGGTCGAGCACCGCACCGCGACCGACCTGACGGTCGATCACCATGGGCGGGACCTTGCCGCGGCGGAAGCCGGGGATGTTGATCTGCTTCGCGATCTGCTGGTACGCCGCGTCGAGGCTCGGCTTGAGCTCCTCGAAGGGCACCTCGACGGTCAGCTTGGCCCGGGTGGGACTCAAGGTCTCGACGGCGCTCTTCACATTTTCTCCTGGATTTCTGGGGGAAGCATGCGTGCACGGGCGCCCGGATCGGCGGGCGAGCCCAAGGGGTCAGCCTAGCCAAGCCTCTCCGGGCCGCCTAAATGGTGTCGGGCGGCCCGGAGGGCGACGTGGAGGCGACGGTGATGGTCGGGGTACCCGGATTTGAACCGGGGGCCTCCTGCTCCCAAAGCAGGCGCGCTACCAAACTGCGCCACACCCCGAGGAGAGCGGATGACGGGAATCGAACCCGCGTAGCCAGTTTGGAAGACTGGGGCTCTACCATTGAGCTACATCCGCGTGCCGGCTGACCTGCTCATCCGCAGGGGCCACCGAGCGGGGATCATGGTGTCACAACCGCCCCGGAAACCTGCAGTCGCGGACCCTAGAGGCGTCGGAGCACGACGAGCGCCCGGTCGTCGCCGCGCGAGCCCAGCATGCCGACCAACCGGTCGGCGGCGCCCTCGAGGGAGCCGTGCAGCACCGGCTCGGCCTCGCCGAGCATCCGGTCGATGCCCAAGCCGATGTCCCGGGTCCGGGTCTCCACCAGCCCGTCGGTGTAGAGCATGAGGACGTCTCCGGGGCGGAGCATGCCGGTGACCGGCGGGAACTCGATCCCCTCGAGCAGGCCGAGGGCGGCGCCCTCGCCCTCGTAGGTCTTCCACCGACCGCTGCCGGCGATCCGGTGGGCCGCGGGCGGGTGGCCGGCGGAGCGAACCTCGAAGGACCCGGTCCGGAGGTCGACGACCAGGTGGACGGCGGTCGCGAACCCCTCGTCCCACTCCTGCCGCAGCAGGTAGTCGTTCGCGGCCTTGAGGAAGTCGTTCGGGGCGACGGCTCCGAGCAGGCCGCCGAAGGCGCCGGACAGCAGGAGCGCGCGGGTGCCGGCGGCCTCCCCCTTGCCCGACACGTCCACGACCGCGACCTCGAGCCGATGCGTGAACTCCGGCATGGCGGTGACGATGAAGTCGCCGGAGAACGGTGTGCCGCCGGCCGAGCGGATCGCGGACTCGGCGAGCCAGCCGAGCGGCAGCCGCGGCACCCGGCCCTGCTGCTGGATCCGGTCCCGGAGGTCGACCAGCATCGACTCGCCGAGGGTCCCGGCGACGCCGAGGCGAGTGCGCCGGAACGAGGTGAGCATGATGATCAGCCCGGCGATGTACATGACGGCGACGCCGCCCACGATCCGGGCCGTGATCGCCTCGATCCGGAGCAGGCCCACGACGATCAGGGCGAGCACGTAGATCACGAACCACGGCAGCTGACGCGGCCCGAGGAACAAGCTGCCCAGCAGCAGCGGCAGCACCATCGAGGTGAGCGGGAAGCCGTCGGGGAAGGCGAGCTGCAGGGCGGACAGGACGGCTGCGAACAGCACGAGGGCACCCAGCGGCGCCGGGCGCAGCACTCCCCCGAGCCGCGCCCAGACCGCGCGTAGATCCATGACTCCCGTCCTCATCCCCAGTGTGGTCGTCACTGTAGGGCGCGGGACCGGAACGCGGGCTGACAACGAGAACACCAGAAGGAATTCCTTCCGGCCAGCACTCGCGTCCGCACCGGTCGCCCGCACACCAGGCAGGGATCGCCCGTGCGCCGGTAGACGTAGACCTCTCCTCCGTGGTCGTCGGCCCGAGCGGTCCGGCCCATCGCCTCGGGCGTGTGCTCGGGCCGCACCGTGTCGATCCGGCCGGTCTCGACGCCGGTCGGCATCAGGGCGACGAGGTCGTCCCAGATCGCCCGCCACTGACCGACCCGCAGCGTCCTGCCGGGTCGGTCGGGGTGGATCCGCTGCCGGAACAGCACCTCGGCTCGGTAGACGTTCCCGACGCCGGCGACCACCGACTGGTCGAGAAGCAGGTCCCCGATCGGGCGGCCGCTGCGCCGGATCCGCTGCCACGCGCGGTCGGGGTCCGCATCCGGCCGGAGCGGGTCCGGGCCGAGGCCGTCGAGCACCACCTGTCTGCGGTCCGCGTCGACGAGCTCGCAGACGATGGCGCCGCGGAGGTCGGCGTACGCCGTCGGCGTGGCCAGGCGGAGCCGCACCTGGCCGACCGGCTCCGGGACGGTCTCGACCCCCGGGTGCACGGCGAAGGAGCCGATCAGCCCGAGGTGGACGTTGAGCCAGCGGCCCCCGTCGAACGCGACGAAGAGGTGCTTGCCCGCGGACTCGGCGCCCTGGAGCACGGCGCCGTCGATGAGCACGGCGTCGGTGAACCGGCCCTGCGGGCTGGACGCGGACACCCGCCGGCCGGCGAACGCCGAGGTCAGGTCACGCGCGAGCCGGCAGAGGGTGTGCCCCTCAGGCATCCGGACCGTGCCCGAGGGCCGACTCGGGAAGCGGCGGCAGGTCGCCCGTGCTCTCGTAGGCGGCCAGCTGGCCGATCCTGCGGACGTGCCGCTCCTCGCCGGTGAAGTCGGTGGAGAGGAAGACCTCGATGAAGCGGGTCATGTCCTCCAGCGGGTGCAGCCGGCCGCCGACCGAGATGACGTTGGCGTCGTTGTGCTCACGACCCAGGACGGCGGTCTCCTCCGACCAGACCAGCGCCGCCCGGATCCCCTCGACCTTGTTGGCCGCGATCGCCTCCCCGTTGCCCGACCCGCCGATGACGATCCCGAAGGACTCCTGTCCCGCCGCCCGGTCGGCTGCGACACCGGCCGCGGCACGCAGGCAGAACACCGGGTAGTCGTCCTGGGCGTCGTACTGGAACGGTCCGTGGTCGACCGGCTCGAAGCCGTGCTCGACCAGCCAGCCGCTCAGGTGGTCCTTGAGCTCGAGCCCGGCGTGGTCGGAGCCGAGGTGGACGCGGGTCATCGCTGCATCAGGGCGTCGAGCCCGACCGCGACGGCGGCGGCGACCCGGAAGTCGACCCGCTCGTCCGGCACCTTGACGGTGTACTTGTCGCGCACGCTGACCTGGCGCTCGACCGACATCAACGCCTTTCCCTCGGTGTCGACGAAGTCGAAGTGGAAGGCGAGGAACGGCAGCTCGGTGAACCGGCGGAGCAGCGCCACGAGCTGGGACCGTTCCTGGCCGGTGCCGGCGTACCCAGGGCCCTCGAGGTGGAAGGTCGAGCGCAGCAGGCTGGCGCCGAAGTCCTTGCGGAAGAAGGCGATCTGGCCGCCGCTCTCGTCGGTGATGTCGTAGCCGGAGTTGAGGTCGAGGCGCTTGCGTGCCTTGAACCCGAAGACCGCGCGGGACTTCGACTCGTCGGAGAAGAAGGTGACCTGCTCCTTGAACGCCAGCCGCTTCTGGTCCGCGAGTCCCATGAGCTGGCCGACCGAACCGTCCGGGTTGGCCGCGAGGATGGAGTACCGGTTGGTGGTGATCGCGAACTTCTGCTGGACGTAGAAGAGGGGCAGGTACATCTCGGCCGTCATGGGGTGCAGCCTACAAATGGGTTGAGCGGCCCCCTCGTTCGCCGACACCCTGGCCCCATGGACATCTCCGTCGTACGAGCCACTGACGCCGAGCGCTACCTGCACCTCGACCAGGTCGTGTGGTTCGGGGAGCCGGCGTCGGTCCCGACCGAGAAGTCCCTCATGGGCGTCCCGGAAGACCAGCGCTTCGCGGCCGAGGTCGACGGCGAGTACGTCGGGATCTACGGCGTCCGGCCGATGGAGATCGCCCTCCCCGGTGGCACCCTGCTTCCGGTCGCCGGCCTCACCTGGGTCGGCGTCCACCCGGACTTCCGGCGCAAGGGCGTGCTCACCGCGATGCTTCGCCACCACGTCCAGCAGACGCACGAGGAGGGGGTGGCGCTCACGGCCCTGCACGCCAGCGAGCCGGTGATCTACGGCCGGCACGGCTACGGGCAGGCGGCGGCCTCCTGGTGGGCGAAGCTGAGCCGCGGCCAGGAGCTGAGGGCGCCGGGGCTGGAGGCCGAGGCGGAGAAGGTGCGGACGCAGTTCGCGACCATCACCGACCCGGGCGCGACCGACCGGCTCCGCGCCATCGACCGCGCGTGGGCCCGGGTCGCGCCGGGCCTGATGGTCGGCGACCCCGAGTTCTACGCCTCGTTCGCCCGGCAGATCCCCGAATACATGCGCGACAAGGAGCCGACGCGGGTGCTGTGGGCCACGCTCGACGGCGAGGACGTCGGGTTCGCGGCCTTCCGGCGCGCGCAGAAGTGGGAGTCCGGGCGCCCCCAGGGCGAGCTCGAGGTCCTCGGGATGGCCGGCGAGCCCGCTGTACGACTGGCGCTCCTGCGCCGGCTGGTCGACTTCGACCTCACCTCCTCGATCGCGGTGCACGAGGTCGGCGTCGACGACCCGCTGTGGCACTGGATCGGCCCACGCGCTGTCGAGACGAAGGTCTTCGACAACGTCTGGCTGCGGTTCGTCGACCTCCAGGCCGCGCTGCCCGCGCGGACGTACGCCGACGACTGCGACCTGGTCGTCGAGGTGACGGACCCCTCGGCGCCCTGGCAGGCCGGTCGCTGGCGGCTCCGGGTGAGCGGCGGCTCGATGAGCGTCGACCGGACCGACGCCGACCCGGACCTGGTCTGGCCGGTCCAGGAGCTGTCCTCGACCTACCTCGGCGGGATCAACCTCCCCGCACGGCTGCGCGCCGGCGTGCTCTCCGAGGAGCGTCCGGGCGCCGTGGCGGAGCTCTGGCACGCCGTCCGGACCGACACCGCGCCGGTGCCGGCGACCGGCTTCTAGGCCGGCCGGGCGAACTCCGCCTCGACCTCGGCGGGGTCGAGCTTGGTGAAGATCGGGGTCGGCTTCGCCACGGTGGCCCCGACGGTGACCGGACGCGACTCCCACACGGGGGTGGAGGAGTAGTCGCCGGTGATGATCGAGTACGACAGGTGCCCGGCGCCGTTGTCGGGCTCCAGCTCGTCGACCTGCTCGACGCGAGGCATCGGCATGAACTCGCCCTCGCCGCCGAAGGTGGCGTGCACCTGGTTGGCCGCGTGCGGCAGGAACGGAGACAGCAGGGTGTTGCAGTCGACCACGCACTGCGCCGCGACGTGCAGCACCGTGCCGAGGCGCTCGCGCTGCGACTCGTCCTTCATCTTGTAGGGCTCGGTGACGGTGAGGTACTTGTTCACCTCGGCGACCACCCGCATCGCCTCGGCCACGGCCGCCCGCAGTCGGTGCTTCTCGATCAGGTCGCCGACGCCGGCGAACCCTTGGCGCACCGCGGCGAGGACGCCCTCGTCGACCTCCTCGAGGGGGCCGGCCGCCGGGATCTCACCGAAGCTCTTGGCGATCATCGTGGCGGTGCGGTTGACCAGGTTGCCCCAGGCAGCGACCAGCTCGGAGTTGTTGCGGGTGACGAACTCGCTCCAGGTGAACGCCGCGTCGGAGGTCTCCGGGCCGGCAGCACAGATGAAGTAGCGCAGCGCGTCGGGACCGAAGCGGGCGAGGAAGTCGCCGACGTACAGGACGTTGCCGCGGCTGGTGGAGAACTGGGTGTCGCCGAAGGTCAGGAACTCGCTGGAGACCACCTCGGTCGGCAGGTTGAGCGTGCCGAAGGTGCCGGGCTCGCCGCCCTTGTCGCCCTTCCCGTTGTAGGCCAGCAGCTCGGCCGGCCAGATCTGGGAGTGGAAGACGATGTTGTCCTTGCCCATGAAGTAGTACGCCCGGGCGTCTGGCCCGGACTCGGGCTGAGCGTTCCACCAGTCGCGCCACCGCTCCGGGTCGCCCGAGCGGCGCGCCCACTCGATCGAGGCCGACAGGTAGCCGATGACGGCGTCGAACCAGACGTAGAGCCGCTTGTTGGGCTGGTCCTCCCAGCCCGGCACGGGGATGCCCCAGTCGATGTCGCGGGTCATCGCGCGCGGCCGGATCTCCTTGAGGATGTTCTGGCTGAACCGGATCACGTTGGGTCGCCAGAGCCCGGTCGCCTCGCGCTCGTCGAGCCACTCCGCCAGCGCCGCGGCCAGGGCGGGCAGGTCGAGGAACCAGTGCTGGGTGTCCTTGAACTCCGGGGTCTCGCCGTTGATCCGCGACCTCGGGCCGATGAGGTCGGTGGGGTCGAGCTGGTTGCCGCAGTTGTCACACTGGTCGCCGCGCGCCTCGCCGTAGCCGCAGATGGGGCACGTGCCCTCGATGTAGCGGTCCGGCAGGGTCCGGCCGGTCGAGGGACTGATCGCCGTCGGCGTCGTCTCCTCGATCATGTACCCGTTGCGGCGGCAGGTCTCGAACATCTCCTGCACCACCGAGTAGTGGTTGCCGGTCGTCGTACGTGTGAAGAGGTCGTAGGACAACCCGAGGCCGCACAGGTCGTCCACGATCACCTGGTTGTACTTGTCCACCAGCTCCCGTGGCGCGAGCCCCTCGTTGTCGGCCAGGACGAGGATCGGGGTGCCGTGCTCGTCGGTGCCCGAGACCATGAGCACGTCGTGTCCCGCCATGCGCATGTACCGGCTGAAGACGTCGGAGGGCACGCCGAAACCGGCCACGTGGCCGATGTGGCGCGGGCCGTTGGTGTACGGCCAGGCGACGGCAGACAGGACATGGGTCACGAGGCCACCTCGTGAGGACACGCGCGAAGCGAGGCCGGGAGCGAGGTGCGCCGAGTGCCCCATCCAGGGAAGGGTCATGGGTTGATCCTATTGACGTCGGACGAACGTGCCGTCAGAGGCCGGGCTGTCGAAAACGAGGCGACAGGAGCGTCAGCGCTTCGTGACACTGTTCCGCATCATGTTCGACGTCCTCCTCCGCCAGACCAGGCCGCCCTCACCGCTCGCCGGGCGCCTGGCGGCCCAGTCGCTGCTGTTCGCGCTCGGCGAGGGCACGTTCATGACCGGCTCGGCGGTGTTCTTCACCCAGATCGTCGGCCTGTCGGCGGCCCAGGTGGGCCTGGGTCTGACCATCGCGGGGGTGGCGCAGTTCCTCGCCGCGCTGCCGATGGGCAAGGTGGTCGACCGGTTCGGCCCGAAGCGCATGTGGGCGCTGTCGGCGGTCTTCCAGGGCTCGATCTTCGCCCTGTGGCCGCTCATCGACTCCTTCGCGGGCTACGTCGCGATGGCCGTCACCCTCGAGGTGATCGGCGCCGCGCTCGGCGGTGCGGCGTACGGCGCGTACACGATCGACGTGCTGCCGGCCCAGGAGCGGGTGAAGTCGCGCGCGTACATGTACTCCGCGCTCAACCTGGGCTTCACCCTCGGATCGGTCATGGGCGGCGTCGCGCTCGCGTTCGACTCCAACTCGGTGCTGCACGCGCTGCCGTGGTTCACCGCCGGCATCTTCCTGCTCAACGCCGCGAACATCACCCGCCTCCCCCGGGCTCCCCACGACGACCGGACCGCCGAGGACCGCGCCGTGAAGGTCCCCGGGCCGGGGCCGCTGCGCAACGTCGGCTGGTTGCTCACGACCTTCTTCAGCGGTGTCTTCTGGACCAACCAGGTGCTGCTCAACCTGGTCATCCCGCTGTGGCTGGTGCAGGAGACCGACGCCCCACGGGTGCTCCTGGCGTTCCTGTTCGGCACCAACACAGTCATGTGCATCTTCCTGCCGATGGCGGCCGCGCGCGGCATCCACGACATCCCCACCGCCCTCAAGGGGCTGCGGATCTCCAGCACCTTCTTGGTGGTCTCCTGCCTGATCACCCTGGCGACCCACGACACCGTCGGGTGGGTGACGATCGCCCTGGTGTGGCTCGGCCACGTCACGGTGACAGGAGCCGAGCTGTACCTGTCGGCGTCGAGCTGGTCCTTCGAGGCCGAGCTGATGGACCCCCGCCGACGTGGCGAGTACCAGGGCGCCGCCGGGTTCTCGAGCACGCTCGGCAAGGTCTGGGCCCCGGCCGTCTACACGTTCCTCGCCATCAGCTGGGGGCCCGGCGGCTGGCTGGTCATCGCCGGGATCATCGTCGTCGCGACCTTCGCGGCCCACCCGTCGGTCCGGATGGCGCACCGGTTCCTCGAGCAGCACGTGCCGGCCGACGTCCTGGCGGACGCCCGGTCGGGCGGGCCGGACGCGTCCGACGAGGTGGTGGTCGGACCCCCGTCGCTGCTGGACGAGTCCGATCCCGCACCCGGTCTCCTGCGCTGACCCGGCAGAAATTTCGCTGACCCGGCAGAAATTTTCTGCCGGGTCAGCGAAATTTGTGACGGGTCAGCTGAAGTCGAGCGGCTGGGTTCGCGAGCGCTTGAGCTCGTAGAAGTACGGGTAGCTCGAGACCGCGAGCACGCCGTCCCACAGGCGACCGGCGTCCTCGCCGCGCGGGATCGTGGAGATCACCGGACCGAAGAAGGCGTTGTCCCCGACCTTGATGGTCGGCGTGCCCACGTCGTCGCCGACGAGCGCGATCGCCTGGTCGTGGGACTTGCGGACGTCCTCGTCGAGCGAGTCGTCCTCCATCAGCTTGCCCAGCTCGGTCGGGAGCCCGGCCTCCTGGAGCGCGGAGTCGACCATGAGGCGGGTGACCTCCTGCTTCTCCCGGTGGATCCGGTTGCCCATGGCGGTGTAGAGGGGCAGCAGCGCCTCGTTCCCGTGCTGCTGCTCGGCGGCGATCAGCACGCGCACCGGGCCCCAGGCGTCCTTGAGGGACTCCCGGTAGGAGTCGGTGATGTCGTCACGGTCCTCGTTCAGGACGGCGAGACTCATGACGTGCCAGGTGGTCTGCACGTCCCGCACCTGCTCCACCTCGAGCATCCAGCGGGAGGTGATCCAGGCGAACGGGCACTTGGGATCGAACCAGAACTCTGCTGTCTCAGTCATGTTGACTGAACCAACGTCGCCCTCGAAGTGTTCCGTCGAGCCGACCGGACGCTCAGTGCCGGCGTACGCGAACGCTGCCGACCTCGGACGCGGGCAGCACCAGATCGCCCCGACCGGGGTAGCTGATCGTGACCTTGTGCGTGCCCGGCTCCAGGTGCCGCAGCACGATCCGCGCACGGCCCTGCTCGAGCCGCTGCGTGAGCGTGGTCCGCCCCACCTTCACCGTCACAGGCCCTCGGACCTGGTCGATGCCCAGCGCCGTCAGCGACAACGTGACGACGGCCTGGTGGTCCTTGCCCACGGCGTTCCAGGTGATCCGGGGCCGGGTACGCACGACACTCTGGTCGGTCAGGAGCATCGTCCGCGACCGGTACCCGGTGCTGCGCAGCGTCACCCGGACCGCCATCGTCGCGCCCAGGTCGTGGCCGCCGGTGGTGTACCTCCGGCTGGTGGCCCCCTTGATCGCATGGGTGCCGCGCAGCCACTGGTAGCTGGCCGTGACGCCGGAGGCCGAGACGCTGCCGGGCAGCACCTCGAGCCGCTGCCCCGCGAGCGACTTGCCCGCCAGCGAGTACGGCGACTCGAGCCGGATGTGTCCGCGCTGGACCTTGCCGGTCGGCTCGCTGCGCACCGCCGCCCGTGAGTAGCCGACGGCCCGGACCCGCGTGCTGACCGAGATCCGTCGGTGGAGCAGGCTCGGCGACAGCTGCAGGCGGGTGTGCGTGGCGCCGGCGATCGGGTGGCCGTCGGCCATCCACTGGATGCGCGTCTCGTCGGGGGCCGGGGACCACCGGCCGGTCCGGACCTCCAGCTCACCGCCGACGCGTGACCCGCCCCGGATCGACGGAGCGCGACGGAGCTCGAGCTCACCGCGCCGCACCGGCGTGGAGACGGCGCGCGCCCGACCGACCTTGTAGCCGAACTTCTCGGCGCGCACCCGGGCCTCGATCCGGTCCCTCAGCAGCCCCGGAGTGAGCCGCAGAGAGTTTCCGGTGGTGTCGGCGAGCAGGTGACCGTCCGCGTACCAACGGACGGACGTCCGGGCATCCGGCTGCCAGGCACCGCGGTCCAGCCGGAGCACCTCGCCGACGCGGGCGTCGCCGGTCAGCCGCGGCGCGCGGCCGGCCCGGACCTGGCGGTCCTTGAAGTGGATGAAGCCGGTGGGCCAGCTGCCGTCGCCCTTGTTGATGCGGCGCCAGTGGAAGTCGCCGCTCCAGCTGTCCTCGGAGATGATGATCGTGCGCTTGGACACGACCTTCTCGACGTACGCGACGTGACCGTTGGAGCCGGCGCCGGGCGCGTACGCCTTCCACCAGGCGACGGCGCCGACCATCGGCCGGTGGTTGGTGATCCGCGGCTTCTTGACCCCCCAGTTCGTCGCGTTGCCCCCCGATCCCCACGGCCGCTTGTTGGGGAGCCCGGCCTGGACCATCCGATAGGCGGCGTAGTTGGTGCAGTTGTGACCGGCATACATGTTCCAGTACATCCGCCCGTTGTGGGCCCGGTAGCCGTGGTTGGAGTAGCCGGCCTGCTTGCATCCGGAGTAGCCGGTGCACAGGTAGGTCGACCACCGGCCCCGGGCCTGGCGGGAGCTGATCGCCTGCTCGAGCGTCACCGGAGCCAGCCGGTCCCGAATCCACTGCTGCAGCGGACTGTCCTGGGAACGCGGGGCGGATCCACCGCCGAGCCGGCGGTCGTCACCGGAGCCGGCGTGCGCCGGGATCGACAGCGCGGTCAGGCCCAGCGCGGTCGCCACGAGCGCGGCGAGCACGCCGCGCGCGATCCGCGACCCCCGCTTCTGGGGTTCCCGAGTTGGAGACACAAGAGGGAAGTGTTCCTCATGTCAAGCACCACAGGTAGCGTTTTGCATCAATTTTCTCATGGTGAGCAGCAGACCCACCCGCCCCACCAGCCACCACAGATATCGATTTCAGCGGGTCAGGTGCGCGGTGGCAGGATGCGGGCATGCCCGGCACCAACCTCACCCGCGACGAAGCTGCGGCGCGCGCTGCCCTGCTCGACGTCTCCAGCTACGACGTCGACCTCGACCTGACCACGGGTCCGCAGACGTTCGCCTCCACGACGACGTTGCGGTTCACCTGCAGCGAGCCGGGCGCGGAGACCTTCGCCGACCTCGTCGACGCGACGATCTCCTCGATCACGCTCAACGGTCGCGAGCTCGACCCCGCGTCGGCGTACGCCGACAGCCGGATCGCGCTGACCGACCTCGAGGCCGACAACACGCTCGTCGTGGTGGCGGACTGCCGCTACACCAACACCGGCGAGGGGCTGCACCGCTTCGTGGACCCCGCCGACGGCCGGATCTACCTGTACTCGCAGTTCGAGGTCCCGGACGCCCGACGGGTGTTCACCACGTTCGAGCAGCCCGACCTCAAGAGCCGCTTCACGTTCACCGTGACCGCGCCCGAGCGCTGGAAGGTCGTCTCCAACGCCCCGACCCCGACGCCGGAGCCGATCGGTGAGCAGAAGGCGGTCTGGCGCTTCCCCGAGACCAAGCCGATGTCGACGTACATCACCGCGATCATCGCCGGCGAGTACCACGAGGTGCTCGACACCTACGAGGGCAAGCACGGCACGATCCCGCTGGGCCACTACTGCCGGCAGTCGCTCAAGGAGCACCTCGACCGCGAGGAGATCGTGAAGATCACCCGCCAGTGCTTCGAGTTCTTCGAGGAGAAGTTCGACTTCCCCTACCCGTTCGAGAAGTACGACCAGCTCTACGTTCCCGAGTACAACATGGGTGCGATGGAGAACGCCGGCGCCGTCACGCTGCGCGACGAGTACCTCCCCCGCAGCCGCCAGCCCCGCTCCTTCTTCGAGTTCCGCTGCTCGGTCATCTCCCACGAGATGGCGCACATGTGGTTCGGCAACCTCGTGACGATGCGCTGGTGGGACGACCTGTGGCTGAACGAGTCCTTCGCCGAGTGGGCCTGCTACTACGCCGAGGCCGAGGCCACCGACTTCGACGACGCCTGGACCGGGTTCACCAACGCCCGCAAGCAGACCGGCTACCGCGCCGACCAGCTGCCCAGCACCCACCCGATCGCCGCCGACAACGTCGACCTGCACGCCGTCGAGGTCAACTTCGACATGATCACCTACGCCAAGGGCGCGGCGGTGCTCAAGCAGCTGGTCGCCTGGGTCGGCCTCGAGCCGTTCCTGGCCGGGCTGCAGCAGTACTTCAAGGACCACGCCTACGACAACAGCGAGTTCGCCGACCTGCTCGACGCGCTGGAGAAGGCCTCGGGCCGCGAGCTCAAGGGCTGGGCCGAGGAGTGGCTCCAGACCGCAGGCGTCAACACACTGCGCCCGGAGTTCACGCTGGCCGAGGACGGCAGCTACTCCTCGTTCGGCGTCCGGCAGAGCGCGCACCCCGACTGGCCGACCCTGCGCCGGCACCGTCTGGGCATCGGCCTGTACGACGAGGTGGACGGTCGACTCGTCCGCCGCGACTACGTGGAGGTGGACGTCGAGGGTGAGCTCACCGAGGTCGACAGCCTCGTCGGCGTACGCCAGCCCGACCTGCTGCTGCTCAACGACAACGACCACGCCTACGCCAAGATCCGGCTCGACGAGCGCTCGCTCGCCACGGCGATCTCGGGCCTCTCCCGGCTGGACGACTCCCTGGCGCGCGCGCTGGTCTGGGGCGCGACCTGGGACATGACCCGCGACGCGGAGATGAGCACCAGCGACTTCGTCGACCTGGCCCTGGCCAACGTCGGATCGGAGACCGACGCGTGGGGCATCACCCGCGTGCCGGCGAACGCGCAGCTGGCCGTCAACCTCTACAGCGCCCCCGGCCACCGGGACGCCTTGCGCCTGCGCTGGGAGGAGGGCCTGCGCGAGCTGCTCCTGGCGGCCGAGCCCGGCTCGGACCAGCAGCTGACCTTCGCGACGCGCTTCGCCTCGGCGGCGGTCTCGGACAGCGCCCTGGACGACCTGGCCTCGCTGCTGCGCGAGGAGTGGACCGTCGACGGACTGGCGATCGACCAGGACATGCGCTGGATCCTCATCAACGCACTGTGCCGTTCGGGCCGGTTCGGCGAGGCGGAGATCTCCGAGGAGCTCCTGCGCGACAAGACGATCTCCGGTCAGGAGCAGGCGGCGGCCGCGCGGGTTGCCCAGCCCACCGCGGAGGCCAAGGCCGCCGGCTGGGCCGCGATCTGCGACCCCGCGACCCCCAACGAGACCGCACGCGAGATGGTCTTCTCGATCATGCGCGCCGGCCAGGAGGACCTGCTCGAGCCGTACGCCGAGAAGTTCCTCGAGGCCGCCGAGACCCTCATGGACACCTTGGGCTTCCACAAGGGCTCGGTCGTGCTCGAGTACGGCTTCCCCAAGACCCTGGCCTCGCCCGAGCTGATCGCCCGACTGGACCAGTGGCTGGCGGACTCGCCGGCACCCAAGGGCGCCAAGCGGTTCGTCGGCGAGGCCCGGGACGAGATGGCCCGGGCGCTCAACGCCCAGGAGCGGGACGCGAAGTAGCCGAGGTCGGCCTCAGCGTGCGTGCAGCGTGCGCTGGGGCCGAGCGGCCTCGGCCAGCATCGACAGTCCCCGGCGAAGGCCGTCGACGAGGTCGCCGTCGGTGAACGCCGAGACCATCGCGAGGATGGCGAGGTCGACCTGCTGGTCGCTGACTCGTCTTCGTACCTCGGAGCCGGTCACCACCTCGAGCGCGTGCGCCGAGGGGTCGACCAGGATCAGGATGCTGCGGGCGGGTGCGGTGAGACTGCCGTGCAGCAGCCGCGCGTGCCCCCGCGGGTCGGAACCGGCCCGGCCGATGAAGACCGAGAACTCCGCGCGCGAGGTCTGCTCGGCCGACCGGATGGCCCGGTCGAGCTCGGTGCGCTCGCTCGCGGTGAGCTCACCAGGAGCCACTGCCGCCACCTGACTCGTCGTCCGAGGCCTTGGCCGCCTGGGCGGACTGCAGCTCGCCCGCGGACTTGTCCGAGCCGCCGAACCAGTGGTCCTCCGCCTGGGCGGGAGCGATGCCCTCGCCGCGCATGACCGAGGGGAGGTAGACGGCCAGCCCGATGACGATGAACAGCGCCAGCGGGATGCCGCCGAGCACGAGCAGCGCGTGCAGGGCGTCGACCTTGTCGGGACTGCTCCAGCCCTCGGGGACCTCGGCGCCGGCGGGCCCAGCCAGGCCGCCGAGGAGCGCGGCAGCGGTCCCGGTGACGAACAGAGCGCGGGTGATCGGTGGCGGCGGCTTCACGGGTCCCAGGGTATCGGGTCCGTCGCTCCCGGCGCCCGTCGGTCCGCGTCGGCTGGGGTTGGCACCGAGGCCTCGACATACTGGGCGCCATGTCGCTCTCCGGACCGCTCCTGCTCGAGTCGGGTTGGGCGCCCTTCGAGATCGTCTCGAAGGTCGCCGGCATCTCCGACCTCTGGGCCACCCGCGTCTTCACGGTGGTGGGGATCGTCGCCGTGGCGGTGATCCTTCGGTGGGTGCTCCACCGGGTCGTGGACCGACTGATCCGTCGGGCCGAGGACGGCGTCCTGCCGCAGAAGGTCGGTCGGATCTCGCTCGGGTCCTCGCGCCACTTCGGCAACCCGGTCAACCCCGGCTCGACCCGGCGGGTGCAGCGCAGCCGGGCACTCGGGTCCTTGCTCAAGAGCATCGTGACCGGCGTCGTCTTCGCGGTGGCCATCACCATGGTTCTGAGCGAGGTCGGGGTCGACATCGCCCCGATCATCGCCAGCGCCGGCATCATCGGCATCGCCCTCGGGTTCGGCGCCCAGAGCCTGGTCAGCGACTTCCTGTCCGGCGTCTTCATGATCCTCGAGGACCAGTACGGCGTCGGCGACGCGGTGGACCTCGGCGAGGCGGTCGGCACCGTCGAGGCGGTCAGCCTGCGGATCACCCGCGTGCGGGACGTCAACGGCACGGTCTGGTACGTCCGCAACGGCGAGATCGTCCGGGTCGGCAACCAGAGCCAGAACTGGGCGCGCACCGTGCTGGACATCAGCGTCGCCTACGACGAGGACCTGGCGAAGGTGCAGCGGGTGCTGCGCGAGGTCGCCCACGACCTCTGGGAGGACGAGGACTTCAAGGGTGTCGTCATCGAGGAGCCCGAGGTGTGGGGCGTCGAGGCGCTCACCCCCGACGGGGTCACCGTGCGCGTGACGCTCAAGACCGCCCCGCTCGAGCAGTGGCGCGTGGCTCGGGAGATGCGTCAGCGGATCAAGGCCCGGTTCGACCACGAGAGGATCGAGATCCCCTACCCGCAGCGGGTCGTCTGGCAGCGGCAGGGCCCCAGCTCCGCAGCCGTGGCCGACGACTCCGACGACTAGGCCTCAGCGCGGCCGGGAGGCGCTGGAGAGCGCGCGAGGGCACCTCGGCACAATGGACCGGTGAGCACCTTCTACGACGAGATCGGCGGGCTGGAGACCTTCGAGACGATCGTCTCGGTCTTCTACGCCGGAGTCGCGACCGACCCGGTGCTGCGACCGCTCTACCCCGAGGAGGACCTCGGACCCGCCGAGGAGCGGTTCCGGCTGTTCCTGGTGCAGTACTGGGGCGGCCCGACGACGTACTCGGACGAGCGCGGCCATCCGCGCCTGCGGATGCGGCACGCACCGTTCGCGGTGACACCGGAGGCCAAGGAGCACTGGCTGACGCACTTCCGGGCCGGTCTGGACGCGGTGGACCTGACGCCGGAGCAGGACGAGCGGTTCTGGGACTACGTGACGCACGCGGCGCAGTTCATGGTCAACACCCTTCACTGAGCGGACCCCTCACTTGGGCTGCCCTGCCCTGTGCTGCCCTGGGCTGCCCTGCCCTGGGCGAGCGCGGCCAAAAGGCCGTCGCGGAAGGCGGCGATCGGCGGCGTCGGCCGGCCCGTTGCCGGGTCGACGAACACCAGCGTGACCCGGGACCGCGCGAAGACCGTGCCGTCCTCGCGGATCTCCGAGTCGATCCGGAACGACGAGGTGCCTACCTCGGCGATCGCGCTGTAGCAGTCGTAGGGCTCGGCCCGGAAAGTCATCGGTGCCCGGTAGTCGACGTCGGCCTGCGCGACGACGAACGCGGGGTCCGGGGTGTCTTCGGGGAGGTCGCGCCAGAGCCGGGCCGTGTGCCGGATCCGTGCCTCCATGAAGTACTCGAAGTAGGTCACGTTGTTGACGTGCCCGTAGACATCGATGTCGGAGAACCGCACGTGCACGGGGTAGTGGCCGACCTTCGAGTCCGGGACCGGGCTCCACGGCAGCCGCCCCAGCCGCTCCCCCGGCTCGAGGTACCGGGTCAGCCCTTCCTTCTCCTCGGCACTGAGGCGACGAGGACGGTCGGCCGCGAAGTCGAACGGCGCCAGCGTGGAGGTGGCGCGCAGGTGGACGACCCGCTCGCCGTGCCGCTCCTGGAAGACCTCGTAGCCGAGCGCGAAGGAGGCGGCCCGGACCTCGGTGACCCAGACCTCCACCTGGACCGGACGGAACCGGAACACCAACGGCGCCCGGTAGCTGACCCGGTGGTCGACGACGATGACGCCGCTCCCGACCTGGGCGGGCTGGGTGACCGGACGCGCGTCGGGCCCGCCGGCCCGCAGCAGGTCGACCCGCGCCTCCTGGAGGTAGTCGAGGTACACCACGTTGTTGACGTGACCCTGCAGGTCCATGTCGGCCCACCGCATGGGGCACTCGTAGACGTGGCGCACGCCCGCGATGCTGCCAGACGAAGGCGCCTGGACACCCGAGCGGAGCAGGCGGGGCGCCGCACTAAGGTGAACAAGCCAGTCACCCCGAGATCGGAGTAGCCATGCCCGAGGCCGTCATCGTTTCCGCCGCCCGCTCGCCCATCGGGCGCGCCAACAAGGGGTCGCTCAAGGACCTGCGGCCTGACGACCTCACGGCCTTCATCGTGAAGACGGCGCTGGACAAGGTCCCGGCTCTGGACCCGAACACCGTCGACGACCTGTTGCTCGGGTGCGGACTGCCCGGCGGCGAGTCCGGCAACAACATGGGCCGGGTGGTCAACATCCTCAACGGGATGGACCAGGTCCCCGGCGCCACCATCACGCGGTACTGCGCGTCCTCCGTGCAGACCTCGCGCATGGCCTTCCACGCGATCAAGGCCGGCGAGGCGGACGTCATCATCTCGGCCGGCGTCGAGACCGTCTCGCGCTTCGCGAAGGGCACCTCAGACCACTGGCCAGACACGCACAACCCACTCTTCGCCGAGGCCGAGGCGCGCACCGAGGAGACGGCCCAGGGAGGCGTCGACTGGCACGACCCGCGCGAGGACGGGAACCTCCCCGACATCTACATCGCCATGGGCCAGACGGCAGAGAACGTCGCGAAGATGCGCGGACTGTCCCGCCAAGAGCTCGACGAGTTCGGTGTCCGGTCCCAGAACCTCGCCGAGAAGGCGCTCGAAGCAGGCTTCTGGCAGCGCGAGATCACCCCGGTCACCACGCCCGACGGCACGGTCGTGAGCACCGACGACGGACCCCGCGCCGGCGTCACGTACGAGGGTGTCTCCCAGCTGAAGCCGGTGTTCCGACCCGACGGAGTCGTCACGGCGGGCAACTGCTGCGCCCTCAACGACGGGGCGGCTGCGGTCGTCATCATGTCCGACACCAAGGCCGCCGAGCTCGGGCTCACCCCGCTGGCGCGGATCGTGTCCACTGGCGTCTCGGGCCTCTCCCCCGAGATCATGGGCCTCGGCCCGGTCGAGGCGACCAGGAACGCTCTCCGGTACGCCGGCATGAGCATCGACGACATCGACCTCGTGGAGATCAACGAGGCCTTCGCCGCGCAGGTCGTGCCGTCGTACCAGGACCTCGGCATCGACCTCGACCGGCTCAACGTCAACGGCGGCGCGATCGCGGTCGGGCACCCGTTCGGCATGACCGGCGCCCGGCTGCAGAACACGATGCTCAACAGCCTCGACTTCCACGACAAGTCCACCGGCCTCATCACCATGTGCGTGGGCGGCGGCCAGGGCATGGCGCTGATCCTGGAGCGGGTCTCCTGAGGCCACTCTTCGCTAGCATGCGCCCATGGGGGCAGCACGAGAGACTCGATGGCTGAACGCCGACCAGCAGCGCTCCTGGCGCGCGCTGGTCATGGGACAGCAGCTCTTCTTCGACCGGTTGGACGACGACCTCCAGCGTGAGTACGGGATCTCGCTGACGGAGTACGAGGTGCTGGTCCGGCTCTCCGAGCGCGACGGCCGGCAGATGCGCATGGCGCAGCTCGCCGACGCGATGGCGCACAGCCGCAGTCGGGTCACCCACACGGTCAAGCGGCTCGAGGGCGCCGGCCTGGTGGCTCGGTGCAAGGCGACCGACGACGGCCGCGGCATCGTCTGCCAGCTGACCGACAAGGGCTACTCGATGCTGGAGACCATGGCCCCCACCCACGTCTGCGGCGTCCGGGACAACCTGGTCGACCTCATCACCGACGAGGAGCTGGACACCCTCGGCCGGGTCTGGGACAAGGTCGCGGACAACCTCGTCGCGGCCCACCCCGAGGCCGAGATGCGCGCCGACAACACCTGACCCGGCAGAACGGTTCTGCCAGGTCAGCGGGTGATCAGTCGCGCGTGAGGCGGCGGTGGGTGACCCGGTGCGGTCGCGCGGCCTCGACCCCGAGCCGCTCCACCTTGTTGTCCTCGTACGCGGCGAAGTTGCCCTCGAACCAGAACCACCGCGAGGGGTCGTCGTCGTCGCCCTCCCAGGCCAGGATATGGGTGGCGATCCGGTCGAGGAACCACCGGTCGTGCGAGGTGACCACGGCGCAACCCGGGAAGTCGAGCAGGGCGTCCTCGAGCGAGGACAGCGTCTCGACGTCCAGGTCGTTGGTCGGCTCGTCGAGCAGCAACAGGTTGCCGCCCATCTTCAGCGTGAGCGCGAGGTTGAGCCGGTTGCGCTCCCCGCCGGAGAGGACCCCGGCCTTCTTCTGCTGGTCCGGGCCCTTGAAGCCGAACGAGGCGACGTAGGCCCGGGAGTTCATCTCGAAGTTCGCGACCTTGATGAAGTCCAGGCCGTCGGAGACGACCTCCCAGACGTTCTTGTTCGGGTCGAGCCCGCCGCGGCTCTGGTCGACGTAGGAGAGCTTCACCGTCTGACCGACCTTGAGCTCGCCGGCGTCCGGCTGCTCGGAGCCGGTGATCATCCGGAACAGGGTGGTCTTGCCGACGCCGTTCGGGCCGATGACGCCGACGATGCCGGCGCGGGGCAGCTTGAAGGAGAGGTCGTGCATGAGCGTGCGGCCCTCGAAGCCCTTGGCCAGGCCCTCGGCCTCGAGCACGACGTCACCGAGGCGGGGTCCGGCGGGGATGTTGATCTCCGAGGTGTCGATCTTCCGCATCCGGTCGGCCTCGGCCGCCATCTCCTCGTAGCGGGCGAGACGGGACTTGCTCTTGGCCTGACGCGCCTTGGGGTTGGAGCGGACCCACTCCAGCTCCTTCTCCAGCATCTTCGCGCGCTTGGCGTCCTTCTGACCCTCGATCTTCAGGCGGTCCTTCTTGGTCTCCAGGTAGGTGGAGTAGTTGCCCTCGTACGGGTGGGCCTTGCCGCGGTCGAGCTCGAGGATCCACTGGGCGACGTTGTCGAGGAAGTACCGGTCGTGGGTGACGGCCAGGACGGCGCCCGGGTACGAGGCGAGGTGCCCCTCCAGCCACTGCACCGACTCCGCGTCGAGGTGGTTGGTGGGCTCGTCGAGCAGCAGCAGGTCCGGCTGCTGGAGCAGCAGCTTGCACAGCGCGACACGGCGACGCTCACCACCGGACAGGTTGTCCACCAGGGCATCGGCCGGCGGGCAGCGCAGCGCGTCCATGGCCTGGTCGAGCCGGCTGTCGAGGTCCCATGCGCTGGCGTGGTCGAGGTCGGTCTGGAGGTCGCCCATCTCGGCGAGCAGCGTGTCGTAGTCGGCGTCGGGGTCGGCGAGCTCCTCGGAGATGGCGTTGAACCGGTCGAGCTTCCCCTTGATCTCGCCGACGGCCTCCTCGACGTTCTCCTGGACCGTCTTGCCCTCGGTCAGCGGCGGCTCCTGCTGGAGCATCCCGACCGTGGCACCGGGGTCGAGGATCGCGTCGCCGTTGCTCGGGTGGTCGAGCCCCGCCATGATCTTCAGCAGCGAGGACTTGCCTGTGCCGTTGGGGCCGACGACGCCGATCTTGGCGCCGTGCAGGAAGGACAGGGTGACGTTGTCGAGGACGACCTTGTCGCCGTGGGCCTTGCGCACGGTGCGCAGCGTGAACACATACTCAGCCATATCCGTGAGCCTACGGCGGCCCGGGCGCGGCTGGAGAATCCCCCCGGCGGGCGTCAGCGTCAGGCGGCCTCCTCCTCGACGTCGCGCGCCGCCCGGTCGCCTCCCGCCTCGTCGGCGTCGGACGGACCGGCGGAGGCCGGAGCCGGATCGGGCTGGCTCCCCTCGGAGCGCTGCGCCCGGGCGAAGCTGCTCACGCCACGGTTGAGGTCGTGACCGACGGCGCTGGCCTCGATCTCGTACGTCGTCACCTCGACGTTGTCGCGGTTGACCCAGGTCGAGGCGTTGAGCCGGCCGTGGATCATCACCGGGTCGCCACGCCGCAGCGAGCGGGCGCAGTGCTCGCCCAAGGAGCGCCAGGCGTTGACGGTGAACCACTGGGTCGGCCCGTCGACCCAGTCACCGCTGCTGCGGCGGAAGCGCCGCGGGGTGCTGGCGACCCGGAACTTCGCCAGGGTGACGTCGCCGACCTGGTGGACGGTGACGTCCTGCCCGAGCCAGCCCTGCAGGGTGATGCCCGTCTCGTTCATGAGCGTGTCTCCTCGCGTCGCGCCGGGTCCGTGTGACCCGACGACGACCACGATGCGGTCCGGCGCCGACAGAACAGCCCTCGCCCCGGCCTCTGTGGACGCGAACTGGCCAACGGCCTCTTCGGCTGACCCCTGCGGGGCTCGCCTCCACCGAGACTGCGTCTCGGCTCCGGCTCACTCCTCGGGTCAGCCCAGTCCTTCCGGCTGACCCCTGCGGGGCTCGCCTCCACCGAGACTGCGTCTCGGCTCCGGCTCACTCCTCGGGTCAGCCCAGGGCGCGGGCGAGCCCCTCGCGCACCCGCTCGTACGCCGCCAGCTCCGCCTCGATCGGCTGCACGACGAGGTCCGCGGAGACCTCGTGGATCGCCTGACGCAGACGGCGGTCGGCGCTGGACGCCCGTCGCCGCGCGGTGGCCGCGACCAGGAACCGGCTCAGGAACGCCAGCAGGACGCCCAGGGCGATGCCGCCGAGCAGCAGCACCGTGGGCAGGGGCAGCCCGCCGACGTTCGGGGTCGTCGGCTCCCCCACCCGCAGGTAGCCGAGCACGGCCAGCAGGCCGAGCCAGAGGGCACCGCCGATCGCGGCGAGGATGAGCACCCACTGCAGCACGCGCACCAGGCCGGTCCAGGCCGGCAGCTTCGCGACCCCGAGGTCGGCGCCCCCGACGCCCGCGTCGAGCCGGTCACCGAGGTCGTCGAGGCGAGAGACCGAGGCCCGTCGGATCGAGCCTGCCCACGGCCGAGCCATTCCCCGGCTCATCTCGTCGGCGAGGGCGCGGACCTCCGTGTCCACGCGGGCCCGCTGGACCGGGGTCGCCGCCGGGACCGAGGTCCGGGAACGCCCCGTGAGCTGCTTGCCCGCGGCGCCGAGGTCCAGGTGCAGGCGCTTGAGCGGGTCGGGGCGCAGCTTGGAGAGCCACGACACGAGTGGCCAGCCGGTGGCCCGGCCGGCGCGGATGCGGGTGGAGTCCTCGACCGCCCGGACGACGGTCGGTACTCCGGCGGCGTCGGCGAGCGCGTCGTCCAGCTTCCGGACTCGCTCGGCCGAGAGCCGCGGCGGACGGGACGAGCCTGAGGCCTCCGACAGCCGCTCAGCGGCAGCCCGGACGTCGGTCTCGGCGCGCGCCCGGGTGCTCCGCTTGTCGGCGACCCGCGTCGCGATGGTGCGCCGCAGCTCGTCGACGCCGATGCCCTGGCGTGCCGAGATGGGCAGCACCGGGACGCGGTCCAGCCCGTCGGCGTCCAGGAGCCGGCGTACGTCGGCGACCATGCCGTCGCGCTGCGCCTCGGGCACCGTGTCGATGTGGTTGAGCACGACGAGCATGACGTCCTGGTGGCTCTTCAGCGGCGCCAGGTAGCGGTCGTGGATGGCCGCGTCGGCGTACTTCTGCGGGTCCAGCACCCACACGATCAGGTCGGCCAGGTCCACGAGGCGGTCGACCTCGAGGTGGTGAGCGACCTCGGTGGAGTCGTGGTCGGGGAGGTCGAGCAGCACGGTGCCGGCCAGCTCGCGGTCCTCGCGGCCCGCGTCGAGCATGGAGTCGCGGGTGACCTGGTGCCGCGGCGGGATCCCGAGCCACTCCAGCAGCTCGACCGCGCCGTCGGCACCCCACACGCACGCGCTCGCCCAGGACGTGGTCGGGCGGCGTACGCCGACGGCGGCCAGCTCGAGACCGCTGAGCGCGTTGAACGTCGAGGACTTGCCCGACCCGGTGGCGCCGGCGATGGCGACGACCGTGTGGTCCGCGGAGAGGCGGATGCGCCCCAGCGCCCGCTCGGCCACGGCGGAGGTCTCGGCGACCACGGACTCGTCGAGGCGCCCGGAGGCGGCCTCCGTCGCCTGCACCAGCCCCTCGATCCGGGCACCCAGGTCCGACCCCCGGGTCACCAGGCGCTTGGCGCCTTCCAGCAAGGACGTCATGGTCTCCCTCGTCGCGGCGTGCCCGGGCGACGGCACCCGGGACCGAGGACAACCCTAGGGGCCGAGCGGAGAGCCGGGGTCGCCGCCCGGCCGGTTCGCGGAGAACCGCAGGTCGTCCACGCGGCGAGCCGCCTCGCGGAGCGCTCCCGGAGCGTCCGCGGGGATGGCGAGGCTGTCCAGCAGGTCGGTGTAGCGCGCCCGCTCGGCGGCGAAGAGCTCCTCGGTCCGGCGCTGCAGGTCGCGTCGGGCCCGCGCGGCCAGGGAGCGGACGGCCTGGTCACCGAAGACGGCCTCGAGCAGCTTCTGCCCGAGCACGGCCGAGCCGCCGGCGATCCCGGCCTCGGCCCCGGTGAGGCCGGCGGTGTGGGCGAACACGACGACCATGAGAGCCACGCCCAGGCCGTTGACGCCGTACGCCAGGAAGCGGGCGGTGCCGCGCTTGTCGGCGCCCTCGGTGCGGACCATCTCCAGCACGTCGTGCTGCCAGTCCCGAACTGTGCGCTCGGCGCGGCGGCGGAAGTCCCGCGAGGCCCGACTGAGGTCCTCGCCGGCGTCCTCGAGCAGGCTGCGGCCCGGCGCGAGGCTGCTCCACGACGCGGTGGCCCGCTCGGCGGCCGCCTCGGCGTGCTCGAGCAGCAGCGTCTCGAGGCCGGACTCGACGGCGACGGTGACGCGCTCGGCCTGCTGGGGCTTGCCCTTGACCGCGTTGACGAGCCGGTCCCGGAGCCAGCCGACGCGGTTCTCCAGGGAGCGCAGCAGCTCGCCGGTGCCGACGAACTCCTGCCAGCGAGCCAGGACCTCGCCGCGCAGCAGCGTGCCGTCGGCGCTCGCGGCGTCGACCGTCGCGACCGCCTCCGCGTACGCCACGTCCGCGCCTTCGCGGAGTCGCTCCAGCATGGCGAGCTGGTCGGTCGCGGCGTCCGCGACCGAGTGCGTACGACGGGCGATCACTCGCACGGCGCCGGCCAGTGTCTGACGCACGACCTCGCCCCTTGCTCCGGCGTCGGCCGCGAGCAGGGTGAGCCAGGAGCGGACCTCGGCGACCGCGGCCGGCGGCAGCAGCCCGTCCGCGTCGACCGTCCCCTCGGTCACGGTGAACAGGGGGCTGTCCTTGAGCCCGCGGCTGGCGAGCATGCGGGCCAGGTGGCTGGAGACGGTCTCGATCGCCTCGTCGGGCGTCCGGTCGAGGACCACCGCGACGGCGGCCGAGCGCTCGGCGGCCTGGCGCAGGAAGTCCCAGGGCACCTGGTCGGCGTACCGGGCCGCGGACGTGACGAACAGCCACAGGTCGGCGGCGGCGAGCAGCTGGGCCGCGAGCGTCCGGTTGCGCTCCTCCACCGAGTCGATGTCGGGGGCGTCGAGGATCGCCAGGCCCTGCGGGACGGTGTCGGAGGCGACCAGCTGGAGCGCGTCGGGGTCGTTGGTCTGGTGGGTGACCCGAGCCAGGTCCGGCAGCAGCCGGTCCTGGCGGAACCACTCGGCGTCGTCGGGGTGGTGCACGAGCACGGGCGACCGGGTCGTGGGACGCAGCACGCCCGGCTCGGTCACGCGCCGGCCGACGAGGGAGTTCACCAAGGTCGACTTGCCGGCGCCGGTGGATCCGCCCACCACGCAGAGCATCGGCGCCTGGATCGACATGAGCCGCGGGATGACGTAGTCCTCCAGCTGGTCGATCATCTCGGCGCGGCCGGAGCGCTGCTCGTCGGCGCCCGGCAGGTCGAGCGGCAGGGCGGAGCCCTGGAGGGCACCGCGCAGGCGGACCAGCGCGGTCACCATCTGCTCGTTCAGCTGGTCGACCTCACCAGAGCTCGGCTGGCTCACCGGACCGCCACCGCCTGTCCGGGGAAGACGACCCAGGGGCGCACGGCGGCGATCCGGTCGACGTAGGTCTGGCCGCGCTGCGCGAAGTCCGGCGGTGCGGTGCCGCGGAGGAACCGGTGGTGCAGGTAGCCCAGCTCGATCGCGGCCTGCTGGTAGTCGCGCATGGCCCGTTCGGCCGGCGGACCGCCGTACCGACGGGCGTACCGGCGGCTCTCCCGACGTCCGCGGAGCTCGACGACCCAGCCGATGTCGTTGCCGGGGATGAGGCCGCGGGCGGCGGCGTCGTTGAGCGCGTTGATGAGCATCTTCCGCTCGTTGCTGCGCGCCCAGGTGGCGAGCAGGACCAGGACGACGAAGGCGGGCAGCATCAGGACGAGGTAGACGCCGAAGAAGCCCTTCGGGCCGTAGAGCGTCGAGCTGTTCCAGAGCCCGTGCAGGAGCGCCGCGCCGAGGTAGCCGGCCAAGGGTGCGACCACGCGCAGCCAGCGGCGCCGTGTGCTGACCGCGACGCCGACCCCCAGGCCCGTGCACGCCGTGAAGAGCGGGTGCGCGAACGGGCTCATCAGGCAGCGCAGGAGGAAGGTGCCGGTGAGGGCGGCGGTGCCACCCGGACCCATGCCGTCGGTGCCGTTGTACGCCGCGGCCAGGTAGAGGATGTTCTCGACGAACGCGAAGCCGATGCCGACCATCCCGGCGTACACGATCCCGTCGAGGATCCCGTCGATCTCGTGCCGTCGCCACCACAGCAGGAGGAAGAGGAAGAGCCCCTTGCACAGCTCCTCGCTGATCGGCGCGACGAACGCCAGGGACTGCCGGTCGGTGAAGCCGAGGAAGTAGCCGCCGACGCCTTGGACGAGCAGCGCCGCCGCCGTGGCCACGAAGCCGCCCCACAGCAGGCCGGCCGCGAGCAGCCGCTTGGGCTCCGGCTCGTAACGGTCCAGCCACAGGTAGCAGGCCACCAGCGGACCCACCGGCAGGGCGGCGAGGACGGTGGCGAGGAGCAGGGACTTCGGCGCACCGGACAGGGCGATGACGAAGAGGATCGGCAGGGCCCCCAGGCACACCAGCACCGTCACGACGACGGTGAAGGCGACGTTCTCGCGACGGGCCGAGGGCATGGGCGGAAGCCTAACGACAGGGTGCGGCCCCACCCCGCATCGCCGCGAGGAACTCGGTGGCGGTCCCGGCGTAGGGTGAGCCCGTGAGTGAGGAGACGAACGAGCAGCTGCACACCGAGGGCCACGACCCGAAGGTCCCGCGGGCCTGGGCCGACCTGATGCGCACCGGCTGGGGCGACATCAGCCTCGACCTGCCGGCCTTCCCCGGGGCCTCGTACGCCGCCACGCGGCGCGAGCGGCTCTCCGAGGCGTTCCCGGGCGAGTGCCTGGTGCTGCCGGCCGGGACGTTCAAGGTGCGCTCGAACGACACCGACTACCGGTTCCGGCCCGACACCGCCCACACCTACTTCTCCGGCAACCAGACCAGCGACGCGGTGCTCGTCATCGACGACGGCGAAGCCGTGCTCTACGCGCGGCCGCGGTCGGACCGCGACAGCGACGAGTTCTTCCGCGACCGGGTCTACGGCGAGCTGTGGGTCGGCCGGCGCCCGTCGATGGCGGAGATCTCGGACTCGCTCGGGCTCGAGGTGCGCCACATCCAGGACCTCCCCTCCTTCGACGGCGACCGCAAGGTCCGCGACATCACCACGGACGAGGACCTCGCGCGGGTCGCCTCCGAGATGCGCATGGTCAAGGACGACTGGGAGGTCGAGGAGCTCCAGGAGGCGTGCGACATCACCACGCTGGGCTTCGAGGACTCCGTGCGCGAGTGGGACCGCGTGCTCGAGTTCGGTGAGCGCTGGGTCGAGGGGACGTTCTTCCGGCGGGCCCGTGCGATGGGCAACGACATCGGCTACGACTCGATCGTGGGTGGCGGCGGCCACGCCACCACGCTGCACTGGATCGACAACACCGGGCCGATCCGCCCCGGCGAGCTGGTCCTGCTCGACATGGGCGTCGAGGGCCGCAACCTCTACACCGCCGACGTCACGCGCACGCTCCCGATCGACGGTCGATTCACCCAGGTGCAGCGCGACCTCTACGACCTCGTGTACGCCGCCCAGCAGGCCGGCATCGAGGCGACGGTCGCCGGTGCCTCCTTCCAGGCGCCGCACCAGGCCGCGATGTCGGTGCTGGCGCACGGCCTGGAGGACATGGGCCTGCTGTCGGTCTCGGCCGAGGAGGCGCTCTCACCCGACTCGAAGGTCTACGCGCGCTGGACGCTGCACGGCACCAGCCACCACCTCGGCCTGGACGTGCACGACTGCGGCGCGGCCGGCGAGGCGGCGTACTCGGACGGGACCCTCGGCGAGGGCTACGTCATCACCGTCGAGCCGGGGCTCTACTTCCAGGAGAACGACCTGTTGGTCCCCGAGGAGCTGCGCGGCATCGGCATCCGGATCGAGGACGACATCGTGGTGACCGCGGACGGCAACCGCAACCTCTCCGCCGCTCTCCCCCGCACGTCGGGCGAGGTCGAGGAGTGGATGGCCAGCCTCCGCGGCTGAGGGCGCCCACGACAGGATGGAGTGCAGCTACTACGACGCCGGCCGGTGCCGCTCGTGCACGCTGCTGCCACTCCCGTACGCCGACCAGCTGACCCGCAAGGTCGACCGGGTGCGGTCGCTGGTGGACGTGCCCGTGTGGCTGCCGCCGGTTCGGTCGGCGGAGTCGGCCTTCCGCAACAAGGCGAAGATGGTGGTGGCGGGGACGCTCGAGCGGCCGACGATCGGGATCCTGGCGCCCGACGGCACCGGGATCGACCTGCGTGGGTGCGGGCTGCACGAGCCCGGTCTGGCCGAGGCGCTCCCAGTGCTCGCCGACTTCATCACGCTGGCGCGGCTCGCGCCGTACTCGGTCACCGATCGACGTGGTGAGCTCAAGCACCTGCTCGTGACCTGCTCACCGGACGGTGAGCTGATGGTGCGCTTCGTGCTGCGGTCGACCGAGGCGCAGACCCGGATCGAGAAGCATCTTCCGGCTCTCCTCGCGCGGCTGCCGGTCGCCGTGGCCTCGCTCAACATCCAGCCGGAGCCCAAGGCGGTCCTCGAGGGTGACCGCGAGATCCTGCTGCACGGGTCGACGCTCGCGATGCGGGTCAACGACCGGACGCTCCTCCTCGGTCCGCAGAGCTTCTTCCAGACCAACACCGCGGTGGCCGCACGACTGTACGACCTCGCCCGCGGGTGGACCGACGAGCTGTCCCCGGCCACGCTCTGGGACCTCTACTGCGGAGTGGGTGGGTTCGCCCTCCACCTGGCGGCCCCCGGCCGCTCCGTCGTCGGGGCCGAGGTGTCCGAGCTCGCGGTCGCCTCCGCCCGGACCTCCGCGGTCGGGTTGTCGGACGTGTCGTTCGTCGCCGGCGACGCCTGGGAGCTCGCCCGCACGCGTACGCCGCAGCCGGACCTGGTCGTCGTGAACCCGCCTCGGCGCGGTCTCGGTGCCGCCCTGGCCACCTGGCTGGAGTCCTCGTCGGTCGATCACGTGCTCTACTCCAGCTGCAACGCCGTGTCGCTCGCCGCGGACCTGGCGCGGATGCCGTCGCTGCGGCCGACGCGGGGCGTCGTCCTCGACATGTTCCCCCAGACCGGGCACTACGAGGTGCTGCTCCAGCTCGAGCGTCGAGGCGTCTACCCGGCCGGGTAGTCGACCCAGAAGGTCGAGCCCTCTCCGAGGGTCGACTCGACGCCGATGACCGCTCCGTCCCGCTCGGCCACGGCACGGGCCAGCGACAGACCGAGGCCGGTGCCCTTGACGCCGTCCTGCGCGAACCGGACGAACGGCTCGAAGACCCTGACCATCTCGTCGGGGGCCAGGCCCCGGCCCTGGTCGCGCACGATGATCCGGACGCGGTGGTCGCGCGCCTCGTCCATGCTCCGCTCGACGCTGATGTCCACCTTGCCGCCCTCGACGTTGTGGACGATCGCGTTCCCGATGAGGTTGGTGAGCACCTGGCGCAGGCCCGACGCCCGGGCGACGGCGACGGTGCCGGCGTGGACCGACGAGGTGACGGTCACGTCGCGGGCGAGCGCCGGGGTGTGGTGCCAGTGGATGACGTCGTCGACGGCGAGGGCGATGTCCTGGGCGGTTCGCGCCTCCTGGTCACCGAGGGTGCGCCCGGTGCTGAGCAGGTCCTCGACGATCGCGTGCAGCTGCTCGGCGGCGCGCAGGATGACGCCCGCGTCGTGCTGGGCCTGGGTCGGGAAGTCGCCTTCCTCCTCGATCCGGAGCCCGGCCTCGTCGGCCAGCACCTCGGCGAACCCGATGACGGCTGCGATCGGCGTCCGCAGCTCGTGCCCGATCGTGGCGAAGAACTGCTGCTGCCCGGAGCGGGCCTGCTCGGCCAGGTCCATCGCGTCGGCCGCGGCCCGCGTGGCGTGCTCGATCTGCATGCGTCCGGTCAGCACGGTGTTGAGCAGAAGGAAGTCCGCGACGAACTGCTCGGGCCACGGCCCCGGGGTCGCACTCCCGATCGAGAAGCTGCCGAACATGGTGCCTTCGCCGAACTGCGCGCCGCTGATCAGCGCCCGTCCGCCGCACTTCGCCATCTCACGCTTGTCCTGGGCCGCCGCGTCCGGGAGCAGCTCCGAGTCCTTGATCACGACGACCTCGTCGCGGATGAACTGGGACATCCACGGCATGGAGAGCGCGTCCTCCGGCCCGCTGGCGTTCGGCGGAACCACCCGGACCGGCGAGTCAGGCTTGCGCCACTCGCGCAGCCACGCTCGACCTCCGAGGCTCGCCCAGTGGTCGGGGTCTCGTGGGTCGAACTGCGTCAGCGCGGCGATGAACGAGTCGACCCGCTCTTCGTCCGCGAAGTGCTGCGCGATCTGTTCGACGACCTCGGAGACCGAGAGGTCTCCGAGAAGCAGGGTCTGGGCCAGGTGCGCCGCCCGCGCGCTCGGAGGCCGCTCCTCCGTGAGGAATTGAATCCCCTCGGACGGCGGGATCGCGGAGTCCATCAGTTCCTCCTCTTCGCCCGAGGAGCGACGCCCACGACGGCAGGATCCGGGAAGATCCCTCGCGTCTGGTTGACCGCCACTGGTCGCACAGTACGCAAGTCGTGGCGGCGGGCCCACGTAGCCAGCTCGGCGAGTTGCGCCAACCCGAGATTCCGCCCCGGGCAGGCGTGCGGGCCGGCGCCGAAGGGGAGCCAGGCGCCGGGCCGTGTCGGGCCGCTCCAGCGGGACGGCGCGAACTCGTCGAGCGCGGCCGCACCGGCCCCCGGCCCAGGCACCAAGGACTCGTCGCGCCCCAGCAGCAGCGGGCTGACGAGGACGCCGGAGCCACGCTCGATGTCCGTGCCTCCGAGCGAGGTGTCGGCGACGACGATGCGCGCAGTGATCCACGTGGGTGGGCAGAGTCGGAGCGTCTCCCAGACCACTCCGGACACCAGTGCCTCGTCAGTTCTCGCGGCCTCCTGCGCCGCTGGGTTGGCGGCCATCTCGACGAGGAGCCAGGCACCAGCAGCGACGGGGACCTGGATCCCGGCCGCCAACATCGTGGCCACGACCGGCGGGTCGTCGCACAACGCGGCCAGCTCGGACTCCAGTGCGCTGCGGGCAGCCGCCTCGCGACGCCGCCTGGGTGACCAGCGACTGGCGCCGAAACGGCTGGCGATCACCGGCCCGAGGGCATCGATCCAGGCCAGGGTCCGCTCTCCTACGCGCCTGACCTCGTCGGGGTTCGCGTGCGGCAACACCGCCGTGGTCGTCGAGATCGCCACGGGGAGCCGAAGGAGCTGCATCGCGTCGATCTCGGTGCGGCCCTCAACCGCGGACCTCCACTCCCGGGCGAAGACCTCACGTCCGACCGCCACACGCGCAGGCGGCACGGGTGAGTTGATCAGGTGCGGACTCCGGTTGGGAGCGGTGGCGTCTCGAGTGCGGTCCACCGGCTGCCGACTGACGTCTGTCGGGAAGTCGTAGTGCGTGGTGTTGCTGAGCACCTCGTGCGAGTGCGCCAGGGTGGTCGCGACCCAGGGGCCGTACTTGCCGAGCGAGGCAGGCTCCGACTTTCCGGCAAGACGAAGCACGGCACCGAGACGTCCCTCGGACGTCTCGGTGCCGTGGACTGGAGTGGTGACCAACCGGTCACTTCCAGTCATCGGAGATCAGGCCGGCGGTGCGCCCGGACGCCATCCGTACATGGCGCGCATGAGCCGACGCTCCTGAATCTTCTTCATCATGTGGTTACCCTCCCGATAGATGAAAACAGGGGCTCTCCACTGAAAAGAGCCCCCGGTGTGTGCGCGAACCGGCCCCATCCGGTTCACTCGAGCAGGCTAGCGCCCCAGGCGCCCCATTGGACACCTTTTCCCTCAACCAAGTAAGTCGATGAGCTGTTGACGCCGGAACGGCTTCGGCAGGACCTCCGTCACACCCAGCTCGTTGAGCACCGGACGCTGCGACCCGGACCAGGCGCTGACGACCACGATCCGCATGTTCTCGCCGTACGGCGGATGGTCGCGGATCCAGCGGACGACCTCCTCGCCGGTCATCCGCGGCATGGAGAGGTCGAGGAGCATCACGTCGAAAGTCGAGCGCTGCAAGGCCTCCACGGCGAACTGGCCGTCCGCGGCCTCCTCCACCTCGTGCCCCAGCATCTCGATCATTCGGGACATGACGTCGCGGATGTCCTCGGAGTCATCGACGACGAGGAAGCGCAGCGGACGCTGCGATTCGGTCGATGAGGTGCCGTCGATGCTCACCCTGGGAGGGTAACGGCGATCCTCAAAGCGATATCCGGGAAACGCCAGCATCCGTGACACGATTCGGTGAACAGGTCTAGCCCATTCCGGTCAACTGCCAAGCCTCGTATGACAGGCCTGCGGGCCGCGACCGGAGACGCGCACGGTGCCCCCGGGAGGATTCGAACCTCCGACCGGCGGATTAGAAGGCCGCTGCTCTGTCCAGCTGAGCTACGGGGGCAAGCCGACGGCCGGGTGCAACCCCGACCGCCGGAAAGTATGCCGGATCCTGCCTCACACGGTCTGGTCGAGCAGGGTGTAGCCCGGGATCGTGTCCGAGCCGTTGTCGAACGGTCCCAGAACCGCGTCCTGTGAGCCGTCGGTCCCCATCCGTACGACGGACCAGCCGTCCTCGCCGTGGACCTGGACCAGCAGGTGCTCGTCGTCCTCCCAGGTGCTGTCGGCGATCGTCTGTCCCTGGGTCGGGATGAACGTCGCGACCGGGTCGCCCGTCTGCACGTCCAGCATCGCGACGTCCAGCTTGTCGATGCCCAGGTCGTAGTCGCGGTGGGACGCGGAGATGTAGCGCCCGTCGCCGGAGAACTCGTCGAGGGAGCGGTCGCACGTCTTTAAGGTGTCCGCGCGGAGGCTCGGGTCGTAGACGCTGGCGCACGGGCCGCTCGGGGTTCGGCGGACCTCCCGGGCCACCCACCCGTCGGCGGTGACGTCGATCAACGAGAGGGTCTTCGGCGGCAGGGTGTAACCGAGCTGCCACCCGACGAGCGCCCCTTGGTCGGGCAGGTCGCCGAACACCAGGCAGGTACCGTCCGCCGCGCAGCCCGCATCCCCCACCACGCCGTGCGGGAGGAAGTACCGCGGGGCGTCGATCCCGAACTCACCGTCGGCGGAGTGCAGGACCAGGTCGCCGTTCTCCTCGGACCACGCCAGGACGGAGCCGTCGTCGTTGCTCGCGAGGTTCGAGCCGATGTCGACGAAGTCCTCCGCCGAGCCGTCCGCGTGGACGACCACCAGCCGGTTCCCGCCGGTCTCCTCAGTGCCGTAGACGCCGTACAGGTCCGTCCCCTGGACCGCGCCCTCCTGGAAGCCCTGCGGAAGCTCCCGCACCCTGCCGTCCGGGAGCACCAGGGCAGACCCGCGCAGGTACGGGATGCGGACGTCCGACTGCTTCCGCTGCTCGCTCACCTGCGGCGGCGGACCGTCGGCCCGCAGGGCGCCGGCGCCCAGCGCGGCGAGGGGTGCCACCACGGCGACCGCAGCCGCGACGCCCCCGGCCACCGCAGCTCGCCGGGTGCGGCGGATCCGACGGGCCCGGCCACGCACGGCCGAGAGGTCCGTCGCTCCGCCGGCGCCGTCCTCGGCATGCCGGACCAAGGTGTCCCTCAGCTCCCGGCCCAGCACCTGATCGTCTGTCCCGGGCTTCCACTGCTCGCTCATCGCTCCTCCTCCCTCGGGGTCCGCTCTCTCAGCAGCGCCAGCCCTCGACTGGCCTGGGACTTCACCGTGCCGCGGCTGATCCCGAGCGTCTCGGCGATCTCCGCCTCGGACAGCTCCTCGTAGTAGCGCAGCACGATCACCGCGCGAGTCCGACGCGGCAACGTCTGGACGACGGTCCACAGGTCGGACCCCTCGTCGTACTGGTCCCTCCGGCCGTCCTCCGGCAGGTCGTCGCTGGGGTGCTCCCGGCGCTTCCAGGCCCGGCGCCACAACGAGGTGTGCTCGTTGACCAGGATCCGCCGGACGTACCCGTCCAGGGCCACCTGGTCGCGCACCTTGTCCCAGGAGAGGTAGAGCTTGGCGAAGGCCACCTGGACCAGGTCCTCGGCCGTGTGCCGGTCGCCGGTCAGCAGGTACGCCGTCCGCAGCAGGCTGGGCTGCCGCGCGTGCATGTACGCCGCGAAGTCCGTGTCCCGTGCCGAGCCGGCGGGCATCGTCATCCCTGCCTCGAGATCAGTCGGCACGGCCCGTGTCCCCGTTCATGCCCCTCAGACGCATCGAAGCGACAAGAGGTTGGAACTGCCGCTCGGCCGGCTGGCCCGGGGTGACTCAGCGGTCGGCGCCGAGGATCTCCCGGGCGTGGTCCGGGGTGAAGCCGTGCTGCATGCCCCAGGCGACCGCTTGCGAGCGGCGCTGGACGCCGATCTTGCGGTAGGCGGTCCGGATGTAGGTCTTGACCGAGTTGATCGAGATGTAGGCCCGCTCGGCGATCTCCTGGTTGGTCAGGCCCTGGGTGATGAGGGCCAGCACCTCCGACTCGCGCTGGGTGAGGCCGTGGTCGCGCCCGGGCCACTCCCCCTGCGCGCCCTCCTCGACCTCCCTCTTGGTGTCGTTGACGACCTCGCCGGCGTGCACCCGCTCGATGGCCGCGACGATCTCCTCGGCGGTGAGGGCCTTGGAGAAGTAGCCGCGGGCTCCGCGTTGCAGCGCGCGCTCGACCAGACCCTCCTGCAGGTTCCAGGAGAAGACACAGACCTTGGCACTCCCCCCGCGGACCAGGTCCTCCAGGTCGACGCCGTCACCCTGCACCTGACCGAAGGTGTCGTAGAGGACCACGTCCACGTCGGAGGCGACCTGATGGCCCGCATCGAGCTCGACGATGTCGATGCGGTCCGAGTACGGCGCGAGCATCGCCGCTACGCCGGCGACCACGATCTCGTAGTCGTTGACGATCGCAATACGGACGGGGGCCATGTCCCCACCCTATTGCTCCCCGGTTCTCTTCGTGCGACACGCGGCCAAGTTCCGCGGGCGAACCCCTCATCCTCGATACAAAGGTGGCAGCCCCGCCGAGTATGAGTCGGCGGGGCTTCACCGTGGGTCCGACTGCCGCACGTAGTCGTCGATCTCCGACTCGATCCTCGCCGCCACCGCCGTGGGCGCGTACGACGCCCGCACCGCGGCGCGCGCCAGGTCGGCCACGCCGGCCCGGTCGAGCCCGAGCAGGTCGGCCGCGTGGCCGTACTCGGTGTTCAGGTCGGTGGCGAACATCGGCGGGTCGTCGGAGTTGATCGTCACCGGGACGCCGGCCCCGACGAAGACCGGCAGCGGGTGCTCCGCCAGCGAGGGCACCGCGCGGGTGGCGAGGTTGGACGAGGGGCAGACCTCGAGGACGATCTGGTGCTCGGCGAGGTGGGCGAGCAGCTCAGGGTCCTGCGCCGCCGAGACGCCGTGACCGATGCGGGCGGCGCCGAGCACCTCGAGGGCGTCCCAGATCGTCTGCGGACCGGTGGTCTCACCGGCGTGGGGGAGGCTGAGCAGTCCGGCTGCTCGGGCGGCGTCGAAGTGCGGCCGGAACTGCGGCCGGGGAACACCGATCTCGGGACCGCCGAGACCGAGGGCGATGAGCGCGTCCGGCGCATGGTGGAGGACGTAGTCGAGGGTCGCGTCCGCCGCCGGCAGCCCGCTCTCGCCGGGGATGTCGTAGATCCAGCGGAGCACCAGCCCGAAGTCGCGCTCGATCGCCGCCCGGGCGTCCTCGATCGCCTCCGTGTAGGCCTCGATGGGGATCCCTCGCCCGTGCGGCGGCGGAGCGACCGACGTGTACGGCGTGCAGGTGAGCTCGGCGTACCGGATGTTCTGCTCGGCCATGTCGCGACCGACCTCGTAGGTGAGGGTCCGCACGTCCTCCTGGGTGCGGATCAGCGCGACGACCGCGAGGTAGACCTCGACGAAGTGCGCGAAGTCGCGGAACTCGAAGAACTTCCGCAGCGCCTCCGGGTCGCTCGGCACGACGCCAGGGTGCCGCTGCGCGAGCTCGCCGACGATCCGCGCCGAGGCCGATCCGACGTGGTGGACGTGCAGCTCGGCCTTGGGCAGGCCGGCGATGAACCGCTGCAGCTCGGGACCGGCCAACGCTAGGACACCGCCTTCGTGATCGCGGTCAGGATGTCGCCGGCCCCGACGAGGGTCTTTCCGTCGATGACGGCGGTGGGCGTGGAGCTGAAGCCCTGCTTGGAGAAGTCGTCGGTGGAGTTCTTGATCCACTGCTCGTACGTGAGGTCGCCGATGGGGCCCTTGACCTTGCTCTCGTCGGCACCGGCCTGGACGGCGAGCTCGACCAGGCGGTCGTCGGTGAGTCCCGCCGAACCCTCCTTCGGCTGCTCGGCGTACAGCAGGGAGTGGTACTTCAGGTAGACCTCGGGCCCGGCGGTGTCGAGGACGGTCATGAGGGCGTTGAGTGCCCGGGTGGAGTAGTGCGTGGTCGAGGCGCGGTCGAGGAAGGCGATCATGTGATAGCTCACCTGCAGCTTCCCGTCGTCGATGCCCTGTGTGATCGACGAGCCGGCGCTTGCCTCGAGGGCGGCGCACACAGGGCACTGGAGGTCCTCGTACAGCGTGATCTTGGTCGGCGCGGAGTCCTGGCCGAGCGTGACGGTGTAGTCCCCGCTCAGGTTGGCCGGCACGGCTCCCTGGTCGCCGGTGGTGTCGCGCAGCGAGCTGTAGAGGAACCCCCCGCCGATCAGCAGGACCATCGTCAGCACCACCGCCCCTGCGGTCAGGAGGTTGCGGCGCTTCTCCCGGCGTCGCTGCTCGGCCAACAGCGCAGCGGCCTTCGCCGACCGCGCCTCACGATCAGACTTCTTCGACATCGTCACTCATCTCCGTACGGCGGGACCCCTGCTGTCCGAACAGGGGCGTGTCCAGGGCCAGGCGGGTGTGCGGGCGCAAGGCCAGCCACAGCGACAGCAGGGCAAGACCGAGGTCGCGGGCGATCTCCCAGGGATAGGCGGACGACGCGCCCTTCTCGTAGCCGCCGCCGCCGAAGCAGCCGCAGTCGATGCTCAGTCCGCGGGCCCACACCGAGGCGATGCCGATGATGAAGGCCACGAACAGCAGCAGGGACACGGTGGCCGCCCCTCGGGTCAGCAGGCCGAGCACGAGCGCGACCCCCACGACGATCTCGACGACCGGCAACAGGTGGCCCACGGTGGGGACGATCGTCTCGGGGAGCAGACGGTAGGCCCGGACGGCGCGGACGCTCGCGGCCGGGTCCGGGAGCTTGGCCAGGCCGGCGACGATCCAGACGCCGCCCGTGACCAGTCGCGCCACCAGTCCCAGCCACGCCCTCACGCCCAGCACCCTAGTCAGGGCTCCTGGGAGAAGCCTGAGCGGATCCGACGGTCCAGCCGGGCTAGGGTGACTCCTCGTGAGCGAGCGACTGGTCTGGATCGACTGCGAGATGACCGGGCTGTCGGTGACCGACGACGCCCTGATCGAGGTCGCGGCGCTGGTCACCGACTTCGAGCTCAACGTCCTCGGCGAGGGCGTGGACCTCATCATCAAGCCGCCGCAGGCGGCCTTGGACCAGATGGGCGACTTCGTGCGCACGATGCACGAGAAGTCCGGCCTGCTGGCCGAGCTCGACGGTGGCATCTCGCTGGCCGAGGCCGAGGACTCGGTGCTCACCTACGTCCACGAGCAGTGCGGCAAGAACAGCCGTCCGCCGCTGGCCGGCAACACCGTCGCCACCGACCGGTCCTTCCTGGCCCGGGACATGCCGACGCTCGAAGGCTTCCTGCACTACCGCATCGTCGACGTCTCCTCGATCAAGGAGCTGGCGCGTCGGTGGTACCCGCGCGCCTACTTCCAGTCCCCCGCCAAGCTCGGCAACCACCGCGCCCTGGCCGACATCGGGGAGAGCATCGAGGAGCTGCGGTACTACCGAGAGGCCGTGTTCGTGCCCGCGCCGGGCCCCGACTCGGACACCGCGCGGTCGATCGCGAGCCGGGTCGCGGGCTCGGTCACCAGCCTTTCCACGAGCCACGGTCCCGATTCCGAGTCCTGAGAATCGGCCGCTAGACTCACCTCCGGCCCGCTCCGGTGGGTCCATGGTGGGCGTAGCTCAGCTGGTAGAGCGCCGCGTTGTGGTCGCGGATGTCGCGGGTTCAAGTCCCGTCGTTCACCCCACTGCTTGCCCCGCGAGGGGCAGGCGTACGACGACCGTCGTGCCCTGCCCCGGCGCGGACTCGATCGCGATGGTCCCGTCGTGCAGCTCGACCACCCGCCGGGCGATCGCCAGCCCGAGACCCGTCCCGGGCACGGCGCTGTCCTGGGCTGTCGAGGCGCGGAAGAACCGCGTGAACAGCCGACTCTGCTCCTCGGCCGGGATGCCGATGCCGTCGTCGCTCACCACGAGCGTCGTGGTCTGGTCGTCGAGGTCGACCCGCACCTCGACCTGGCCGCGTTCGGGCGTGAACTTCACGGCGTTCGAGACCAGGTTGACCACGAGACGTTCCAGCATCTCGGCGTCCCCGCTGACGGGCACGCACTCCTCCGGCAGCCCGAGCTCGAGCTCTTGGCGCCGCGCCGACGCGGTCGGGGCGATCACGTCGACGGCTTGCCGCACCACGTCGCGGAGATCCAGGTCCGCCAGGACCGGCTCGACCTCGGGCGACTGCATCCGCGAGAGGGTGAGCAGCTCGTCGATGAGGGTGAGCAGTCGCTGCGAGTTGTTGCCGACGCGCTCGATGGCCTTCCGCTGGTCTGCGTTGAGCTCGCCGAAATCTCCCTCGGCGAGCATCTCGAGGTATCCGGAGATGCTGGTGATCGGGGTGCGGAGCTCGTGGCTCACCGAGGAGACGAACGAGTCCTTGACCTGGTCGATCTCCTGGAGCTGCTGCACCGCCTCTCTTTCCTTCTCCAACGCCTCCACCAACGCCTGGTGCGTGTGCTCGCGCTCGGTGACGTCCTCCGCGGTGCCGACGTACCCGACCGTCTCGCCGTCGGAGGTGGTGGTCGGCTTGAGGGTGAGGGAGAGCAGGCGCTGCGAGCCGTCGGCGTGCCGGAACCACAGCTGCTCGGGGCCCTGATCCTCGCGGGCGAGCGCCACGACGACGTCCGCGAAGTCGTCCGGCACTCCGAGGACCCCCGCCACCCGGCTGATCTCTGCGTCGGTGTGGAACATCCTCGTGAACCTGCCCATGACCCGGTCGGGGCTCCAGCCCAGGAGGCGCTCGGCCCCGGGGTTGAACAGCGTCATCCGCCCGATCTCGTCGGTGCCGATGATCGCCACGTGGGCGCTCTCGACCACGCGCTTGGCCAGGTCCCGCTCGCGCTGGGTCTCACGGAGCAACAACGCCTGCTGGCCGACAGCCATCGACAGCGGGACGGCGACGGCGGCGAGGGTGATGAAGAAGATCTGCAGCGCCGCGCCGCTGACGAGGCCGGGCAGGCGGTAGAACCCGGGCAGCTCGGCGAGCGGGCCGTGCCCGAACGTCGTGAGCACGGTGCCGATGGTGGCGACGGTGAGGAGCTGCAGCTGTACGTCGACCAGCCGCGCCCGCAGCGCGCCCCAGCCGATGACCGGGACGATCGTGAACAGCATCGCCGGGGGCGTGTCCCGCCCGAAGGAGAGGGTGCTCACCACGACCACCGTGACCCACTGGAGCACCCGCTCCAGGCCGGCGGCCGGGGCCGGATACCGCTGGGTGCGCATGAAGAACGGGACCAGCACGAGCGCCGAGGACAGGTGCCCGCAGAAGGTGCCGTTGAAGACGAGCAGCGGGGAGCGGTCGAGGGTGAAGGCTGCGCCCACGGCGAAGCCGAGCGCCCCCAGGAAGCTGCCGGCGACCGACCCGAGCAGGAAGCGGTGCAGGTCACCGTCGTCGATCAGCCGCGGCTCACGTCGGCCCCGGTCGGTGAAGATCACCGCCATGAGGAGCACCTCGGCCGCGGTCGCCACGCCGGCGACCACCGAGTACCCGAGGTCGCGGTCGCCGAGCTGGAAGGTCAGCACCGAGATCGCCGCGACGGCGGCGAGGATCGGGGCCGACCGGGTCACACCCCACGTCATGACGGCCGCCACCGCGAGCCCGATGGGCCACATCTCCGAGGTCGGCACGCCGACCGGACGGCTGATGACCGCCGCGCCGCCCACGCACAGCGTCGCGAGCAGCAGGAGGCCGACGCGCCGAACGCGAGGTGAGACCACGGGTGACTCCTGGGGGGCGGTGGGGTCGACGCGGCTAGGTTGGACCGGTGCGATCTGCGAGAGACAAGTATGACGTCGTGGTGGCCGGCGGGGGTCACAATGCGCTTGTTGCCTCCGCCTACCTCGCCCGGGCCGGACTGAGCGTGCTGGTGCTCGAGCGCCTGGACCACGTCGGGGGCGCCGCGGTCTCCTCCCCGGCGTTCTCGGGTCACCCGGCTCGGTTGTCCCGGTACTCCTACCTCGTCTCGGTGATGCCGGAGCAGCTGCGCCGCGAGCTCGATCTCGACGTCGAGCTCGCCTCGCGCACGACCGCGTCGTACACCCCCACCCTGCGGGACGGCGAGCCCGGCGGCCTGCTGGTCGAGCGACCGGAGGGCCGGGCCACTGCGGCATCGTTCGAGGCGCTCACCGGAGGCCCGGAGGAGTACGCCGCGTGGCAGGAGTTCTACGCCTCGATCGGCACGCTCGCCGAGGTCGTCGCCCCGACCCTGATGGACCCTCTCCCGGTCGAGCGGGCGATCCGGTCGCAGGTCGAGGAGCAGGTGTGGGAGGACTTCGTCGGGGCGCCGCTCGGGGTCGCGATCGAGCGCCGGTTCCGCGACGACACCGTGCGCGGTGTCGTCGGCACCGACGGACTGATCGGGACCTTTGCCTCGCTGCACGACCCGTCCCTGGTGCAGAACCGTTGTTTCCTCTACCACCTGATCGGCAACGGCACCGGTGAGTGGCGGGTGCCGGTCGGCGGCATGGGTGCGGTCACCGACGCCCTCGCGCGCTCGGCGACCGAGGCCGGGGCGGAGATCCTCACCGGCGCCGGCGTCTCGGCCATCCGTGGCGACGACGACGGGGCCGAGGTCACATGGCACGACGGCGGAACCACCCACACGGTGAGCGCCCGCCATGTGCTGTCCGGCGTCGCACCCTGGATCCTGCGGATCCTCATGGGCGAGGACGAGGACCCCGAGAGCAAGCCGTCCGGCTCCCAGCTGAAGATCAACTTCCTCCTCGACCGGCTGCCCAGCCTGAGGTCGGGTGTCGACCCCGCGATCGCGTTCGCCGGGACCCTGCACCTGGCCGAGGACTACTCCGAGCTCGAGCGCGCGTACTGCGAGGCAGCGTCCGGCTCCCTGCCCTCGATCATCCCGGGCGAGGTCTACTGCCACTCGCTCAGCGACCCTTCGATCCTCGGCGACGCCCCTGCGGGCCAGCACACCCTCACCTACTTCGGCCTGCACACGCCCGCTGCCCTCTTCGAGCAGGACCGGGACGCCCAGCGCGACGAAGCCGTCCGCCGGGCGATGGCCTCGATCGACCAGCACCTCACCGAGCCCCTGGAGGCCTGCCTCGCCCGCGACGCCGAGGGTCGCCCGTGCCTGGAGGCGAAGATCCCCCAGGACATCGAGCGCGACCTCGCGATGCCCGGCGGTCACATCTTCCACGGCGACCTGGAGTGGCCGTGGGCCGCCAACCGGGCCCGCCTGGAGTCCCCCGCCCAGCGCTGGGGCGTGCAGACCGACCTCGACTCGGTGATGGTCTGCGGCTCGGGCGCCCGCCGCGGCGGCGCGGTCTCCGGGCTCGGCGGTCACAACGCCGCCCAGGCGGTGCTGGAGTCGCGCTGACCGCACGGCCGGGTGGCGCAGGTCCTCGATTTCGACGCCATGTGGCCCGCTGGTAATGTTCTCGGCGTCGAAACGACGGGCGCCATTAGCTCAATTGGTAGAGCAGCTGACTCTTAATCAGCGGGTTGTAGGTTCAAGTCCTACATGGCGTACCGCAGCCCGGACCGGTCACCGATCGGTCCGGGCTTCTCATATTTCCGCACCGAATGTGAGCCGGCTCCCTAGCCTCCGGCCGTCTGGCTCGTTGATCTCGGCAACCTCACCTAGGGATGCCTCCATGACTCACGCGCACACCTCTTTCCTGCGCCGCATCGCAGCGGTCGCTCTCCTCGTCGTCCTCGCCACGGTGCTGACGCCGCTCGGCGCCGGAGCCCACGTGGAGCGACCGTCGTACTGGCCGAACCCCAAGCCGGACTGCACGATCTCGCCGTGCGCCGGCGGGAAGGTCCCGACGGCGAGGTCCCTGGCCTCGGCGCTGGACCGGTCGAAGGTGGGCGACACCCGCGTGGTCTGCAAGGCGGACTCGATGCACCGGTTGCGCGCGTCCGTGCGGAAGGCGCGCAGTGACGGCTACTTCGTGCGACCCACCGTCCACAGGTCGCTGAGCGCCCAGCGCGCCCACTCGCTGCTCAGCACCAACCGACGGCTCTTCCAGCGCTGTGGGTTCCACCAGATCCAGCGGGCGGTCACGGCGTCGCACAACAACGATCGGGTCGTGGTGATGCCGGGCGTGTACAAGGAGCCGCACTCGCGGAAGCAGCCCACGAACGACCCGGCCTGCAAGCACCTGACCACCACGTCCGACCGGGGCGACCCGGGCGCGCTGACCCACACGTACCAGATCAAGTGCCCCAACGACGCGAACCTCGTCGCGGTCATCGGTCGCGGCAAGGACACGGCGCCCCTGCCGGACCAGCCGCGCAAGAACCGGCACGGCATCCCGAACGTCGGTCGTTGCATCCGCTGCAACCTGCAGCTCGAAGGCTCCGGAGTCAGCGCCGACGACGTGGTCGTGGAGGCCGGCAAGGCCTCGGCCGGCAACGGCGGGCCGTCCGCCGTCGGCCACAAGAAGGACGTCGGCATCTTCGTCGACCGCGCGGACGGGTTCGTGCTGCGCAACCTCACCGTGCGCCACGCCCGCGAGCACGACATCTACGTCCTCGAGACCGATGGCTACCTGCTCGACCACTTCAAGACGTTCTACGCCGGCGGCTACGGCGTCCTCACCTTCGTCGAGGACCACGGCGTGATCCAGAACTGCGACGCAGCCGGCAACGGCGACTCCGGCATCTACCCGGGGTCTGGGGCCGACACCACCGACCACCGGTACAAGAAGTTCTACCCGAAGTACCGCTTCAGCCAGGTCATGCGGCGCTGCGACAGCCACCACAACACCGGCGGGTTCTCCGGCACCGACAGCCACGGCACGCTGATCGCGCACAACAACTTCTACGACAACGCGTTGGGCCTGACCACCGACGTGTTCACCGCGTCCGGCCACCCGGGCTTCCCGCAGCACGGCAACGTCATCCGGCACAACAACTTCTACGGCAACAACTTCAACCCGTACCAGCCAGACTCCGACGTGGAGCCGTTCATCCCGGCGCCGGTCGGCACCGGTCTCTGGTTCGCCGGCGGCAACGCGAACGAGGTGGACCGCAACCACTTCTTCGACAACTGGCGCCGCGGCGTGATGGTCTTCGCGGTCCCGGACGCCACGGTCTGCGGGCCGTCCGATCCGCAGGTGCCGGGCTGTGACTCGTCCTCGACGTCCACGTCCTTCGACAACCAGATCCACGACAACACCATGGGCGTCTCCCCCTCCGGGGTGACCAAGCCCAACGGGCTCGACTTCTGGTGGGACAGCTTCTCCGGCAACACCGGCAACTGCTGGTGGGGCAACCAGGCAGCGCCCGGCCAGTCGATCACCTCGTCCCCGCCGGTGCTCCCGGACTGCCTCGACGGCACCGACCCGAGCACCAGCGTCGGCACGTCGTACCCGCCGAACGAGAGCGAGCTGGTGGCCTGCTTCGCGGGGTTGCAGGCCTCCGGCTACCCCGACGGCGACCCGACGACCTGCGACTGGACCAAGACGCCGGACCAACCGGGGAGCCAGCCGGCGGCCGCGCCCGACAGTGCCAGCCTGCAAACCTCGCAGGGCCAGCAGTTCGCGGCGATCTGCGCCGCCGGGCTCTCCCCACGCCTCTGCGGCCCGTACTCCGAAGTCATGGCGCGGCTCCCCTCGTGGATGTCGCCGCTCCAGCCGGCGACCCGACCTGCGGGGCTCTCGGCCGCGCCGAGGTACACCACCGGGCAGCTCGGCACCTTCACCTGCAGCTGGTGGCGTCAGGCGGACGCCGCGCACCGGCGCGGCATGGTGCAGCGCATCCAGCACTACGGGTCGTCGCCGGTCTACAGCGCCGACGGGACCACGGCGTACGGCCACGGCGCCGCGATGTCCGAAGCCCGGGCGACTCAGCTGTTCAACGACCGCTGCAGCACCTTCCAGGCCGGGCCGTTCGCGCTCTACAAGCTGTACGGCGCGGCGGCACCGTTCTCGGCGCTGGCCCAGTAGCTGACGAGGCTCAGCAATTGACGAGGCGCACCCCGAGCCTGGGCAGGCTCGGGGTGCGCCGGTGTCGCGTGGAGGTCAGAGGCTCCAGTTGACGATCTTGCCCTGGACCTTGTTCGAGATCCCCGACAGCAGGGAGGACGAGAGGTTCTTGTCGTCGTACTGGGCCATGCTCTTCTTGGCGTGCTTGGGGTTGTCCCACATCTCCGTGTAGAAGAGCAGGTAGCGCGTCTCGCCCGCCGGGACCCTCACCTTGTACTGAGCGCTGGTCTCCCCGGAGGAAGGACGCAACAGGATGTCGGAGGGCTGGACCGCCGCGCCCTTGCCGTAGAGCACGAACGCGATCGTCGGGTCGTCGCCGTCGGCGTTGGCGCCCGGCTCGGACGTGACCATCCAGCGATCGCTCGTCGTCCAGGAGCCGCTGGCGCCATTGCTGGTGCTCTGGACGATGCCCGAGCCGTCCGAGCCGAGGTTCGAGTACCACTCCAGGGTGGTCTTGATGGCGGAGTGGGTGGGGTTGCTCAGCCTGACCAGGGACCGGTCATAGGCGCCGCCCGCCTTCTCCGTCCGGCTCACCTTGAGACCGCTCAGCGTCGTCGGTCCCACCTTGATGCTCTCGTTGGAGGCGTTGTAGTTCCCCATGCCGTTGGCGTCGCCGAATGCCGTGCCGTCGACGTAGAGGATCAGACCCCCGTCAAAGGCATCGTCGCCGGTGCGGTTGTAGCTGATGGCTCCGTCGGAGACGCTGAAGGCGTCGCTGGTGAGGTCCCAGGCACGGTGGTGGCTCTTCAGCGTGGTGCTGTTGATGTCTTGGGGGGTGGCGTGGGCCATGCCCATGCCGGCCGCCAGGGCCAGCGCAGCGCCCGCGGCCACGACGGCGCCCCGCCGCGATCCTGCATTGTTCAAGTCGAACTTCATGATGCTCCCAAAGTCACGCCCGGGCGCCTTCGCCCAGGTCACGCCGAAGGCTAAGCCGGGACGAGGCCCCTCGGTGGCGAAATCCAGGAGTTCTTCACAGATTCACCCATCTGGGCGTGGCACGGCAACCTTGTTCAGTGTCGGGGTCGCTCGACCCACTCCCGAGAGGCGTCGATCACCGCCTCGACGAAGGCGCGGATGGCCGGCAGGTCGGGAGGTTCTCCGTAGGTGATGACGTGCACGCGTCGTCGAAAGGCCTCGAGCTCGGTGGCGTGCACGCCGGCCATGGCGTACTGACTCACCGAGAGGCCGGGCATCGTCGTGACACCGAGGCCCGCCGCGACCATCGACAGCTGCACGAGTGGATCGTCACTCGTGTAGGCGATACGGGGCGTGAAGCCGGCTTCCTGGCACACGGCCACGAGCTCGCGTCGGCACCTCGGACAGCCCGCGATCCAGGGTGAGTCAGCATGGTCGGCTGGGGTCTGGCCCGGCTCCGCGCTCAAGAGGTACATGGGGTCGTCGAACAGGTGCGTGGCCCGCACGCCCTCCGGCATCCCATCGTCGAGCCGGTAGACCACGGCGACGTCGATCGCGCCCTCGCGGAGCTTCGGAATGGCGAGGTCCGGATGCATGTCCTCCAGGGTGAGCTCGAGACCTGGCGCCGACTTCCTGAGGCTCGCGGCGGCGGTGGTGACCACGCCGCTCAACGCCGACTGGAAGCCCGCCACCCGGACCCGTCCCCGCCGGAGGTCCTGGAGGGCCGCGAGCTCGTCCTCGGCGGACTGGACGCGGCCCAGGATCTCAGCGGCGCGCTGGGCCAGCAGCTCCCCCGCCGGTGTCATCGTGATGCCACGGCCCGAGCGCCGGGTGAGGGGCAGGCCGACCTCGTCCTCGAGCCGCGCGAGGTGGTGGCTGACGGACGGCTGCGCGTAGCCCAGCTCGCGGGCCGCCTCGGTGACTGACCCCAGGCGGGCCACGGCCGCGAGGACCCGCAGTCGGTGGAGATCGAGCACTCATCAATCCTATCTATCGATCTTGCGCCTAAGTGGCATTGGACGAATGAGTTTCCCTCGGCCACGCTGGGCTCCATGAGAAGCGACCTCAGAGGAGCATCCGTGTCACACATCAAACGGTTCGACCACGTGGGCATCACCGTCTCGGACCTGGGCCAGGCGAGGGACTTCTTCGTCGCCTTGGGCATGGAGGTCGAGGGGACGGGTTCCGTGGAGGGCGAGTTCGTCGAGACGGTCTGCGGCATCCCCGGAGCCCGGTGCGAGATCGTCATGCTCCGCCCGGCCGGGGGCGGGTCGATGCTCGAGATCGCCACCTTCCTGTCCCCCGACCACGTCGCCGGTTCACCCGGCGCCCTGGCCAACGAGATCGGCATCCGGAACGTCTCGTTCGAGGTGGGCGACCTGGACGCCGCGCTCGACGTGGTCACGAGTGCGGGATACGGCCTCGTCGCGGGCGTGGGCGAGTACGAGGGGAAGGTGCGGATGGCCTACGTGCGTGGACCCGAGGGGATCGTCGTGTCCTTGTTCCAGTACTCGGGCTGACCCCGGCATCCGCCGGCCGTGCGGGGCCCGCCGCGAGCTGCTAGTCGTTCCCGAGAGCGTCCAGGGCGGCCATGTCGCCGTCGCCGAGGCTGAAGTCGGCGACCTGTGCGTTGGAGCGGATCCGCTCGGGGTTCACGGACTTGGGGATGACCACGAAGCCGTGCTGGAGGTGCCAGCGGATGATCACCTGGGCGGCCGTGCGGCCCTCGCGCTCGGCGATCTCCAGGATCGTCGGGTGGTCGAGGGTGCCGCCGCGCAGGGCGCTGTATCCCTCGAGCACGATGCCGCGCTGGCGGTGGTCGGCCACGGTCGTGGCGTCGTACAGCAGGGGGCTCCACTCGATCTGGTTGACGGCCGGAGTGACCCCGGTGGAGTCGGCGACCTCGTCGAGGAGGGCGGCGTCGAAGTTGCTGACCCCGATCTCGCGGGCGAGCCCCTGCTGGCGGGCCTCGCCGAAGGCCCGCCAGAGGTCGGTGTTGGCTGACCCCTCGCCCGGCCAGTGGATCAGCCACAGGTCGACGTGGTCGGTCTGCAGCAGGTCGAGGCTCTCCTTGAGCGTGTCCAGCTCGTGCCCGGTCTTGCTGGGCGGGCACTTGGTGGTCACGAAGACCTCCTCGCGCGACACCCCGCTCTCGGCCAGGGCGCGCCCGACCTCGCCCTCGTTGCCGTAGACCGTCGCGGTGTCGAGGTGGCGGTAACCGGCCTCGAGGGCCGCCGAGGTGGCGCGTACCGCGTCGTCGCCCTTGATCTGCCAGGTCCCGAAGCCCAAGAGGGGCATCGCCGATCCGGCGGTGAGGGTCACGATGTCATCGGGCAGGTCCGTCGAGTCGGTCATGCCCTCCACCCTAGGCACGTGCACCGAAGGGCCGGCCCCGTGGCCGGCCCTTCGGCAGTCCTTGGACGGATCACCTGCCGGAGACGTGGACGGTCTGGATCAGCGATCGGCGGATCTGCCGCGGGGTGAACGCGAAGTCCACCCACTTCTTGCGGGCGAACATCCGGGTCTGGTCGGAGGAGAATCGCGACGTCGGGTCCTCGGACTGGCTGTAGGTGAGGATCGTGTGGGCGCTCACCCGGCCGCCCGAGAGGAATGCGATCGCCTGGATGTGGCTGGACCCGTAGGTGATCGGGCGGTACTTGCCCTTGTTCTGCTTCGGCCAGCGGGACGCGAGCGCGTTGGCGTTGCCGGCCGCGTCGCCGGTGCCGCCGCCCAGCGCGATCGGCGGGGCGCCGCGGTCGCCCGCCACCTGGAGTGAGCCCCAGCGGGCGTCGAACGGTACGCCGGCGTCGCGCAGCGACTGGATCGCGTTGCTCATCGCCTGGATCAGCTGCGGGTCCTCGCTGTTGAGGTCCCGCGGGGTGTTGAGCGGGTCGTTCGCGTCGAACGGGGTCTTCCACATGGCCGGGTCGGTGTCGGGCAACCGGGCGATGAAGGCCTCGAAGATCGCGTATCCGCGCGAGCCGACGTTCGAGTGGCCGTCCCAGTCGTGCAGGGCCGCACATGCCTCGGTCTCGCCGGTCTGGTCGCACAGGTCGTCCAGGGCGCCGTTCTCGCGCATGACCTCGCCCGCCATGACACGGTTCTGGTGCTCGAAGCCACGCAGACGCCTGGGCGAGATCTTCCCCCTCGCCAGCCGGTCCATGACGTAGTGGTCGACCATGCGGGTCCGCATCGTCCGCACGCACTGCTCGCAGCCGATGATGTGGGCGTAGCCCTCGAGCCGGACAGTGTCGTTGGGGGTCCAGTAGGAGTCGTTGGCGTTGCTGACCCAGTCCCGCCGGAAGACGTTCGGCAGGTTCGTGGGGCCGAAGACGCCGGGGCGGACGGAGTCGTCGTCGGTGGCCCAGGCACAGGTGGTGTCAGCGCGGGTGCCGTCGAGGCCGGGAAGCCCCGCGACCTGGTCGAGGACGGCGCCGGTCGGCGTCTCGCACTGCTGCGCGAGGGAGTTCGGGACGTTCGGCACGACCGAGTGGTCGGCGTACAGGACGTCGCCCTTGCGGTCGGCGGCGGTCGTGTTGACCCACGGCATGCCGCCGGCGGCGTCCTGTCGGCGCAGCAGGTCGTGGACGTTGCGGGCCTTGCCCATGTCGAGGAACGTGTCGATCGTGCGGAGCTGCTCGGCGTTCGCGTCCCGGATCGCCCACACGCTCTCGGACGACCACGGCATGAGCAGCGCCGGAGCGTCGATGACGTAGCCCTGAGGAGTCCGGTACATGTCCTCGTGCACCCGCTTCAGCCCGGACTTGGTCTTCACCGTCACCCGCACCGTGCGGTGCTCGAGGTCAGCGGGACCGTTGTCGGTGAGGTACGTCGTCGGAGTGGCAGCCGAGGCCAGGCGGTACTCGTAGGGCGTGAACCGGTACGCCGTCGAGACGGTGTGGCTCCAAGCGACGTCCTTGTTCCAGCCGATGTTGACCACCGGCGAGCCGATCAGCGAGGCACCGGCCACGTCGTACTTCCCCGGGATCGTCAGCTGCTGCTGGGTGAACCGGTAGCGGCCGCGCCACGGGAAGTGGGGGTTGCCCAGCAGCATGCCCTTGCCGGTGGTGCTCGCCTGGCCACCGATCGCGGTGGCGTTGGAGCCGAACGGCGTCTCGCGACCGAGGCCGCGCATCAGCGCCGTGCGGTCGACCGAGGCGGCCGTGGGGTTGGGGATGCCCGGGTCGCCGGGCGAGGGCGGGTCGGCGTCGACGATCTCCTTGACGAACACGCCGCTGGAGGCGAGGAGGTTGGCGAGGTAGACGCCGTACCAGAGGTCGAGCGGGGTGGCCTTCTCCTTCAGGTAGCCGGCGCCCTTGCAGGCCGGGTCGGTGACGCGGTTCGTGGCGAGCCACTCGTTGATGCCCGCGGTGTAGCCACGCACCATCTGCCGCGCCTGGTGACCGGGGCCGTTCACCTTGTCGGCCAGCAGCTTTTCCACGACCTTGCGGTCGTGCAGGTCGGTGACGAAGGCGTCGACCTGGAGGTTGCTGGCGTCGAGGGTGACCTGGTCGTTGTAGCGCTTGTCGGGCCCGAGCCAGCGGGACCGCTCGGCGCGGGCGGTGAGGACGGTGTCGGCCAGGGTGCAGATCGAGGACCCGGCCGCGGCGTACCCGGCACCGAAGCCGAGGTCGCCGAAGTTGTCGGCAGTGATGTGCGGGATCCCGTGGGCCGTACGACGGATGGTGGCGTCGTACCTCGGCCCGGCCTTGGCGGCGGTGACGGCCGCGCTCGAGCGGCCGGTCGCCTCGGCGGTGGACGCCGGGGTGGCCAGGGCGAGCAGCGGGACGAGCAGCGAGAGGCCGGCGAGCGAGCTGACGGCGGGGCGGAGTCTCATGCCCGACCAACGGCCCGGGGCGTGCCGAAGTTACGGGTCGGTAACCTACAGGTAGAGGCCGGCCGCCTCGTCGCCCAGGCGCTCGGCGGCGACGGCGTGGACGTCCCGCTCGCGCATCGCGACGTAGAGCTCGCCGTGGATCTCGACCTCGCCCTTGTCCTCGGGATCGAAGAGGACGCGGTCACCGACCTCGACCGAACGGGCGTGCGGGCCCACCGCGATCACCTGCGCCCAGGCGAGCCGGCGGCCGCCCATCGCAGCCGTGGCGGGGATGAGGATGCCGCCGCTGGAACGACGCTCACCCGCCTGCTCGTCCAGCTCGACCAGGATCCGGTCGTGCAGCATCTTGATCGGCCGCTTGTCCTCCGGCGAGGTCGGGGCACCCGCGGTGCTCACGCCGTCACCTCAGGAAGCGACCTTGCGGACCAGCACGAAGAGCGCGACCGCCCCGACGATGCCGCCGGCGACCTTGAGGATGTTGTCGGTGCGCGGGGCGCCGGAGACCGGGTCGACGAAGTAGGCCTTCACGGCGGCGGTCTCCCGCTTGGCGATCGTCTTGGGGCTCGCTCGGAACATCAGCTCGTCGATCGTGCCCGCCAGGCGCTGGCGGGTCGCCTCGATCTCCTGCTCCAGCTGCTGAGGGGAGGACACGTCGTTGCTCACGCGGCGAGGCTATCAACTAGCGTTCCGGGCATGACGAGGCTCTCCCCCGGTGACCAGGCACCCGACTTCACGCTCCCGACGGACACCGGCGACGAGGTCACGCTCTCCGCACTCCGCGGGCAGCGCGTGATCCTCTACTTCTACCCGGCGGCCATGACACCCGGCTGCACCACGCAGGCCTGCGACTTCAGCGACTCCCTCGACTCGCTCGAGGCCGCGGGTCTCACCGTGCTGGGAGTCTCCAAGGACGATCCGGCGAAGCTCGTCGAGTTCCGTGAGCGCGACCGGCTCACGATCACCCTGTTGTCCGACCCGGACCTCGCCGTGCACCGCGCCTACGCGGCGTACGGCGAGAAGAAGCTGTACGGCAAGACCGTGGAGGGCGTGCTGCGCTCGACGTTCGTCATCGACGCCGAGGGTCGGATCGAGCTGGCGCAGTACAACGTCAAGGCGACGGGTCACGTGGCCAAGCTGCGCAAGGACCTCGCTCTCGGGTGACGGAGCCCGCCCTAGACTTGGCCGCCTTGCGCCCGTAGCCCAACAGGTAGAGGCATCAGGTTTAGGTCCTGACCAGTGCGAGTTCGACTCTCGCCGGGCGTACGACGAGGGGTCGCCGAGCGCGTATGCCTGGGCGAGTCTCGCCCCTCAGGCCAGCGCCTGCGCCACCAGCGGCGCCAGCTCACGGAGCGCCTTGCCCCGGTGGGAGATCGCGTCCTTCTCCTCGACCCCGAGCTCGGCCGAGGTACGGCCGTCGGGGGTGTCGTCGGCGACGAAGAGGACGTCGTAGCCGAAGCCGCCCTTCCCGCGCAGCTCGCGGATCACCCGCCCGCGCATGCGGCCCGGAGGTCTCCAGCTCACCGCCCGCGTGGCAGAACGCCACGACGCAGCGGAACTCCGCGCCGCGCCGCTCGTCGGGGACGTCGTGCAGCTGGTCGAGCAGCAGCCGGTTGTTGCGGTCGTCGTCCTTCGGCAGGCCGGACCAGCGAGCCGACAGGACCCCGGGCATGCCGTTGAGCTCGTCGACGCACAGCCCGCTGTCGTCGGCGATCGACGGCAGCCCGGTCGCCGCGAGGCCGGCTCGCGCCTTGAGCAGCGCATTGCCGGAGAAGGTGTTCTGGTCCTCGATCGGCTCGTCGTACGGCGACACGTCGTCGAGGCCGACGACGCGGACGTCCGGGAGACGCTCGCGCAGGATGCGCTCCATCTCGGCGAGCTTCTTGGCGTTGCGTGAGGCCACGAAGACGCTGAAGACCTCAGTCACGGCCGAGGGCCTCGATCTGCAGACGGGTCAGGTCGGTGCAACCCTTCTCGGCCAGGGCCAGCAGCGCGTCCAGCTCGGAGCGGTCGAACGCCGCGCCCTCGGCGGTGCCCTGCACCTCGACGAACCTGCCCTCGCCGGTCATCACGACGTTCATGTCGGTCTCCGCGCGGACGTCCTCCTCGTAGGGCAGGTCGAGCCGCGGCACGCCGTCGATGATGCCGACGGAGACGGCGGCGACCGAGCCGGTCAGCGGCTCACCGGTGAGCGCACCGGCGGCGCGCAGCGAGGAGACGGCGTCGGCCAGGGCGACGTACGCCCCGGTGATGGCGGCGGTGCGGGTGCCGCCGTCGGCCTGGAGGACGTCGCAGTCGAGGACGATCGTGTTCTCCCCGAGTGCTTGGTAGTCGATGACGGCGCGCAGGGACCGGCCGATCAGCCGGGAGATCTCGTGCGTGCGGCCGCCGATCTTGCCGCGGACCGACTCGCGGTCGGAGCGGGTGTTGGTCGAGGCCGGGAGCATCGCGTACTCCGCGGTGACCCAGCCGAGGCCGGAGCCCTTGCGCCAGCGCGGGACACCCTCGCTGGCCGACGCGGCACAGAGGACCCGGGTCTTGCCGAACTCCACCAGGACCGAGCCGGCGGCGTGGTCCAGCCAGTTCCGGGTGATCGTGATCGGGCGGAGCTGGTCATCAGTTCGTCCGTCTGCACGACTGGTGGTGGAGTGCGTCATGGGGGGAACGATAGATCGGAGGTGGCCCATCCCCCGTGGTGGGCCACCTCCGACATCTCGGGCGCTACTTGACCTCGGCGCGCACCACTCGCCACAGACCGACCGCCAGCGGGAGCAGGATCCACAGGGCGCTCGAGGTGGCGAGCTGACCCCACTGCTCCCCGGTCATGTGCTCCCCGCCGAACAGCGGCGCCTGCGAGGTGCCGGTGTCGATCCAGGGCTGGACGTCGTGCAGCGCGGTCCAGATCGAGGTCACGATCGAGAAGGCGATCGGCAGCACGAAGTAGAGGACGATCGCGGCCGCGGAGTTGAGCAGCAGCAGTCCGAAGGCCAGCCCCATGAGGATGCCGCTCAGCTGCAGGATCGTGAACTTCCCGACGTCGTCGAGGCCGATGTTGCCCCACGGGTCCGTGCCGCCGGCGACGCTGGTGGCCAGGGCTGCCACGGCCAGCGCCAGGGCGACGAAGACGACGCCGAGGACGAGCGCCGCGACGACCTTGGCCGCCACCACCCGGGTGCGCGACGGCTCGAGCGCGAACGTCGTGAGCGTGGTGCGCTGGCTCCACTCACTGGTGACCAGCAGGATGCCCAGCACCGGCAGCAGGAAGCCCTGCGGCGTGGCGGAGACCCCCATGAAGTTCGTGAAGCTGTGGTCGGCGTCCGTGCCGACGAAGAACAACAGGATCATCGCCAGGGCCGTGATCGCGGCGATCGAGAGGAGCAGCCAGAAACCCGCTCGTGTGTCGTACATCTTCCGCAGCTCGACCGAGACCAGGCGCATGAACGGCACCCTCGGCGTTCCCGAGACGTCCAGCGTCCGGGCCGGAGGCGTGGTGGCAGTGGACTCGGAGGCGCTCATGCCGGGGCTCCCTGGAGGTGGTCGCGCTGGGTGTCGGAGGTGAGCTCGAGGAAGAGGTCCTCCAGGCCGCCGTCCGCGCTGCGCAGCTCGGTGAGGACGAGACCGTGCTCGAGGCTGAGGCGGCCGATCGACTCGGTGGGGGTCTCGACCCGGAAGCCGTCCCCGGTCGGGGTGAACGGCAGCCCGGCCTGCTCGAGCGCGGTCGAGAGCGCCGACTTGTCGGTCGCCGTGACCAGGCTGCCGGACTCGCCGCGGTCGGCGAGCAGCGAGCGCTTGTCGCCGGAGGCGACGATCCGGCCGCGACCGATGAGGATCATCTCGTCGGCGATCAGCTCGACCTCGTTGAGCAGGTGGCTGGAGAGCAGCACGGTGCCACCGCGGTCGGCGAACGTCTTGAGCAGTCCCCGCATCCACCGGATGCCGGCCGGGTCGAGGCCGTTGGCCGGCTCGTCGAGGATGAGGACCTGCGGGTCCCCGAGCAGCGCGTGCGCGATGCCCAACCGCTGCCGCATGCCGAGCGAGTAGTTCCGCACCCGGCGCTTCGCCTCGCTCTCGTCGAGGGAGACCAGCGCGAGCATCTCGTCGACCCGGGACATCGGCAGGCCCATCGTGCGCGCGCCGAGGCCGAGGACCTCGCGGCCGGTGCGGCCGGCGTGCTGGGCCGAGGCGTCCAGGAGCACGCCCACGTGGCGGCCGGGGTTGGGGATGTCGGCGTACCGCATCCCCCCGATGGTCACCGTGCCGGAGTCGGCGGGCGTGAGGCCGACCATGATCCGCATGGTGGTGGTCTTGCCGGCGCCGTTGGGGCCGAGGAAGCCGGTCACCCGGCCGGGCTGGCAGGAGAAGGAGACGTCGGTGACGGCCCGGAAGCCGCCGTAGGACTTGTGGAGCCCGCTGACTTCGATCACGTACCGCACTCTGCCTGCTGGTCGACCGGATCGCATCTTCACACCGGCCGACCGGGTGGCTCAGAGCTCGTAGACCTGCCCGGTCTCGGCCAGGTTGATCGGCCCGTCGTACACCGCGTGCGCCTCGTCGAGCGCGGTCTGCCGGTTGTGCCACGGGGGGATGTGGGTGAGCACGAGTCGCTTCACACCGGCGCGCTGCGCTGCCTGCCCGGCCTGCCGACCGGTCAGGTGCAGGTCGGGGGGGTTGTCCCGGGTCTCCACGAACGACGCCTCGGCCAGCAACAGGTCGGCGCCCGCCGCGGCGTCCTCGAGTGCCGGGCACGGCCCGGTGTCGCCGGAGTAGGTGAGCACCGCGTCGTCGCAACGGACCCGCAGGGAGTACGCCGTGACCGGGTGCGCGACCGCGAACGGCTCGATCTCGAACGGGCCCACGGTGATCGGCCCGGTCCAGTCGTGGAAGTCGAACTCCTCGGTCATCCCCGGGTCCGGGTCGAGGTCGTAGGCCTTCGCCATCCGCGCCGCGGTGCCGGCCGGGCCGTGCACCGGCAGCCGCGGCCACGGCGCGGTCGTGTGGTAGCGCCGCACGACGTAGTAGCCGGTCAGGTCGAGGCAGTGGTCGGCGTGCAGGTGGCTGAAGCAGAGCGCGTCGATGGCGGAGACGTCGACGTACTTCTGCAACGTGCCGAACGCGCCCGAGCCGAGGTCGAGCAGCACCCGCCACGTCCGGCCCTCGTGCTCGGCCTCGAGCAGGTAGCAGCTCGCGGCGGACAGGGGACCGGGGAACGATCCGGAGCAGCCGATGACGGTCAGCCTCATCGAGCGGCTCCCAGCCCGCCGGCGTACTGGGTGGCGGCGGCCATCTCGGGCCCGAGGAACCGGCGGCCCAGGGTGGCGAACTCGTCCGGACCGCCGGTGGTGAGGAACTCGTACGCCGGCTCGCCGTCGGGTCGCAGCTGTGCGGCGTCGGTGAGGACGCGGTAGAGGTCCTTGGCGCACTCCTCGGCACTGCTGACCAGGGTGACGCCCTCGCCCATCACCAGCGAGATGACGCCGGTGAGCAGCGGGTAGTGGGTGCACCCGAGCACGAGGGTGTCGACGCCCGCGTCGCGCAACGGGTCGAGGTACTCGTGGGCGACGCCGAGCAGCTCGGAGCCGCCGGTCACGCCGGCCTCGACGAACTCCACGAACCGCGGGCAGGCGCAGGTCATCAGCTCGATGTGCGGAGCGGCGGCGAACGCGTCGTCGTAGGCCTGCGACTCGGCGGTGGCGCGGGTGCAGATCACGCCGATCCGGCCGCTACGGGTCGCTGCCACGGCCCGCCGGGTCGCGGGGAGGATCACCTCGACCACAGGGACGGCGTACCGCTCCCGGGCGTCCCGCAGCACCGCGGCGCTCGCGGAGTTGCAGGCGATGACCAGCGCCTTGACGTCCCGCTCGACCAGGGCGTCCAGGCACTCGAGGGCGTACTCACGCACCTCCGCGATCGGCTTGGCGCCGTACGGCTGTCGCGCGGTGTCGCCCAGGTAGACGACCGACTCGTGCGGGAGCTGGTCGATCACCGACCGAGCCACGGTGAGGCCGCCGAAGCCGGAATCGAAGATTCCGATCGGGCGGTCGTCGTCGGCTGGCGGCATGTCGGCCAAGGCTAGGGCCCCGGGGCCGCCGACGCACGCGGACGCGACCGACATCACTTCCCGGCGGGGCCTCGGGTCAGCGGCCGGTCCAGCGCTCGCTCGGCAGCGGGAACGGGTTGAAGCTGCACCCGCCCCGGCCCTTGGACTGCTGCATCATCACCGGTGCGGGTCCGCTGCCCGGGCAGCTGGCGTGCGGATGCCCCAGCCAGTGCCCGGTCTCGTGGTTCACCACCATGTGCCGGTAGTCCCGCAGGGACCGGCCGGCGCGGTTCCACGCCGGCGACGCGTGCTGCCACCGCGTCTGGTTGATGATCACGTACCGACCGACGCGGCAGCTCCAGGTCGAGGAGCAGACCGAGGAGTACGTCGGGACCATCGCCGCCGTGGCCAGCACCAGGGTGAAGTCACCGCCGCTGGCGACGCGCCGGAACTGGTAGCCGGCCGCCCGCCAGCCGCGCGGGTCGTCGTAGGTGCCCTGGGCCAGCTTCTTGAACGTCGCGACGTTCGCGCTGACCGGGCCCTTGGTGCGGACGGAGTAGGTGAAGCGCTTCTTCACAGGCACGCGCTGCTGGACCAGCCGCTTCGCGCTCAGCACGTGCAGCGCGTCGTACCCGTCGCGCCGGTAGGTGACCTCGAGCCGGAGCCGGTGCCCGACGTCCGGGACGTCAAGGTGGTAGCGCGCCCGCGAGCCCTGGACGGGCTTCCCGTCGCGGAGCCAGCGGTAGCGGACCGAGCCGGCCGCCGGCTGAACCGTCCCGAGGTCGGCGGTGACGGTCCGCTGGTAGCGCATCACCCCGTCGATCGAGGGCCTCTCGGCCAGGTCGAGCCGCGGCTTCCGGACCGGGCCGACCGGGTCGGCCGTCGCCGTCCCCGACGACGCTGACCCCTCGGTCGCCGTCTCGGTCACTCCGATGCTGCTGCCGAGGTCGGCCTTCACCAGCGGGTACGTCGTCCCGGTGGCGCCGTCGATGGGCTCGCCGTCGCGGGTCCACTGGTGGGTGAGGGTGACGGTGTCGGGGTGCCAGCTGCCCGGCTCGACCCGCAGGGTGGAGCCGAGGAGCGCCTTGCCGTGGATGACCGGGGGCACCGTGTTGACCGGCGAGGTGGCCGAGCCCGCCGGGGCGGCCAGCAGGCCGACCATCAGGGCGGTCAGCACCGCCAGCACGAGCCGGCGCATCAGAACAGCTTCCGCTGCGGCGGACCGAGGGTCGGGTCGACCCCGTCGAAGAGACTGCTCACCGACTCGCCGGCGTGCACACGCGCGATCGCCTCGGCGAACAGCGCCGCCACCGAGCGGATGCGCAGCTCGGGCCAGCCCTGCCGGGGCGGCACGGTGTCGGTGGTGACCACCTCGGTGATCATCGGGTGGCCGGAGAGACGCTCGACCGCCTTGCCGACGAAGAGTCCGTGCGTGCAGGCGACGGCCGCGCTGGTGCAGCCCTCGTCACGCAACCGGTCGAGGAGCTCCACGATCGAGCCTCCGGTGGCGATCTCGTCGTCCAGCACGATCGCCCGCTTCCCGGACACCTCGCCGACGATCGCGTCGATCACGACCTGGTCGTCGGCCAGCCGCTGCTTGCTACCGGCCGCCACGGGCAGCCCGAGCAGCCGGGAGAACTGCGTCGCCGTCTTCGCGTTGCCCAGGTCCGGCGAGACCACCACGCAGTCGGTGAGGTCCTGGACGGCGAAGTGCTCAGCCAGCACGCCGAGGGCCGTGAGGTGGTCGACCGGGACGCTGAAGAAGCCGTGCACCTGCGGCGCGTGCAAGGTCATGGTCAGCACCCGGTGGACGCCTGCGGTCGAGAGCATGTCGGCGACCAGTCGCCCGCCGAGCGAGATGCGCGAGGCGTCCTTCTTGTCCGAGCGGGCGTACGCGTAGTGCGGGATCACCGCGGTGATCTGGGCCGCGCTGGCGCCGCGGGCGGCATCGACCATGAGCAGCAGCTCCATGAGGTGCTCCTGCGTCGGCGGCACCAGCGGCTGGATGATGTAGACGTCGCGCTGGCGGCAGTTCGCCTGCAGCTGGGCCTGGAGGCAGTCGTTGCTGAACCGGGTCAGCTCGACCGACGAGAGCTCGACCCCCAGCTCGCTGCAGATCGCCTCGGCGAGCGGCCGATGGGCGCTGCCGGTGAAGACGACGAGGTCGGTGTCTGGCCGGCGCACGACGTCACCCTAACCCGCGGACGGCTCCACCGAGCCGGTTCCGACCCGGCCGATGTCGGTCAGGCCCAGAGCTGACCGTCGAGGGCGTCGGCGGCCTCCTGGACGGTGCCCTCGTAGGCGCCGGTGGAGAGGTACTTCCAGCCGCCGTCGCACACCACGAACGCGATGTCGGCGCGTTCCCCGGCCTTCTGCGCCTTGGCCGCCTGGGCGAGCGCGGCGTGCAGGATCGCGCCGGTGGAGATGCCGGCGAAGATGCCCTCCTCGTCGAGCAGCTCGCGCACCCGGCGTACGGCGTCGTCCGGGCCGACCGAGAAGCGGGCGTCGATGAGCGTCTCGTCGTACAGCTCGGGGACGAAGCCCTCGTCGAGGTTCCGGAGCCCGTAGACGAGCTCGCCGTACCGGGGCTCGGCGGCGACGATCCGGACCTCCGGCTTGGCGGAGCGGAAGAAGCGCGACACGCCCATGAGCGTGCCGGTCGTCCCGAGGCCGGCGACGAAGTGTGTGATGGACGGCAGGTCGGCGAGCAGCTCGGGACCGGTGCCCTCCTCGTGCGCGAGGGCGTTCGCCGGGTTGCCGTACTGGTAGAGCATCACCCAGTCCGGATGGTCCTCCGCGATGCCCTTCGCCACCCGGACCGCCTCGTTGGACCCGCCGGCCGCGGGCGAGGAGATGATCTCCGCCCCCCACATGCCCAGGAGCTGGCGCCGCTCCGCGGAGGTGTTCTCCGGCATGACACAGACGATGCGGTAGCCCTTGAGCCGCGCGGCCATGGCCAGCGAGATGCCGGTGTTGCCCGACGTGGGCTCGAGGATCGTGCAGCCCGGGCGCAACGAGCCGTCCTTCTCGGCCAGCTCGATCATCTTCAGCGCCGGGCGGTCCTTGATCGAGCCGGTGGGGTTGCGGTCCTCGAGCTTGGCCCACAGCCGGACGTCGTCGCTCGGCGAGAGCCGGGGCAGCCCGACCAAGGGCGTACCGCCGACGGAGGCGAGCAGGTGGTCGAAGCGGGCCATCCCGAGCTCAGACGGGCAGGGACCCGCCGGCGACGGCGGGCAGGACGACGACCTGGTCGCCGTCGGTGAGTGAGGCGCCGAGACCGCCGAGGAAGCGCACGTCCTCGTCGTTGACGTAGATGTTGACGAAGCGGCGCAGGTCGCCGCCCTTGTCGGCGTCGACGAGCCGGTCCTTGATGCCGGGGTGGCTGGTCTCCAGGTCGTCGATCAGCCCGGCCAGCGACTCGCCGCTGCCGGTGACGACCTTCTCACCGTCGGTGTAGGTCCGCAGGATGGTGGGGATCTTGACCTCGATGGCCATGCTCTCTGGGCTCCTTCTCAACAGCTGACAGGGGCAGCGTCACTCGTCGACGGGTCCGACGCGGACCTCTTCCTCGGTCACGTCGCCGTCGACGATCCGATATGACCTGAACTCGACAGGGCCTGGGTTATTCCCGTGCTCACGGGTGCTGACCAGCACGTAGTGGGCGTGGGGCTCCATCGCGAGCCCGATGTCCGTCCGGCTGGGGTAGGCCTCGGTCGCGGTGTGCGAGTGGTAGATCACGACCGGCTCCTCGTCGTTGCGATCCATCTCCTGGTAGAGCCGGAGCAGGTCGGTGGAGTCGAACTCGTAGAACGTCGGGCTGCCCGCGGCGTTGACCATCTCCACGAACCGCTCCGGCCGGTCGCTGCCCTCGGGGCCCGCGACGATCCCGCACGCCTCGTCGGGGTGGTCCCGCTTGGCGTGCTCGACGATCGCGTCGTACGTCGTCCGGTCGATCCTCAGCACACCACCAGGGTAGGTGGACGCGGCTAGGCGCAGGTGTAGGTGGCCTTCACGTGGACGCCGTCGGAGCTCTCGTCCAGGGCGACCGTGTCGGAGTCGACCCGGGCGGAGCGGCCCGTGGTGCTGACCTCGAGACCCTCGGTGCCAGGCTCGCTGGTGAAGCTGCCCTGCTTGGTGCTGATCACCACCGACGCCGTGAAGTTCTTGCCCTCGGAGTAGACCTGCACAGAGGTGTCCCCGCTGGAGAACTGGTAGAAGGCCTGGGGGCCGGTCTCGTTGTCGTAGATCGCCCGGCCGGCGCCCTTGAGGGACTGGGTCACCGCACCCGACAGGGTCACCGAGACCCTGCAGTCGCGGACCTGGGTCTGCATGCCGGTCGGTGGGCTCCCCTGGTCCGGCCCGGTGCTGCGGGACTGCGGGCCCGGCCCGTCGTCACCGCCGCCGCACCCCGCGAGCCCCGTCAGCGCCACGAGTCCGACGGCCAGCGTGGTGCCGGCGCGGGAAAGGGTGGGCATGGGGCCGATCCAACCAAACCGCGCCAAGCCTCAGCCGGACAGGGCCTCCACGAGCGTCTCCTGCAGGTAGCCCACCCACTGGTAGATGTCGTGCGCCTGCGAGCGCGGGTCGTCGTCCGGGAGGGTCGCCCAGCGCTCGTCGTCGTCGGCCTCGACCTCCAGCCGCGTGGCCAGCGCGAGCCGCAGGTCGGTGAAGGACCGCAGCCACGCCTCGGCGCGGGCCGGCTCCAGCTCGACGTCGATCATCATCCCGTCGCGGGTCAGCTCGGGCGGCAACCCGGCCTCCTCGAGGTCGTCGATGATCGCCGCGGCCCGCGTGGCCTTGTGGTCGCGCAACCCGCCCTCGGTGAACCGACGGAACTCCGAGGCCGCCTCCTCGTCGTCGGGGTACGCCGTGGGGAACAGCCGGGCGAGCACCGGGTCGTCCGGCTCGGTCGTCGGGCCGGAGAAGTCGAGCATCGCCTCCAGCGGGTCAGCCGCCTCGTGCGGCGCGGCCACCTCGTTGCGCAGCAGCTCGACCAGCTGGGAGGCGAGCGAGCGGATCAGATCGGCCTCGAAGCCGCTGAACGTCGCGATGACGTGCCCGCTGCGCCGGTGGCGGGCGAACCCGGTCTGGCTCACTGCTTCTCCAGCGTGGCCCACAGGCCGTACTCGTGCATGGCCTGGACGTCGCGCTCCATCTCCTCGCGGCTGCCGTGGCTGACGGCGGACTTGCCCTCGCGGTGCACCTGCAGCATGAGGGTCTCGGCCTTCTGCTCGTCGTAACCGAAGTAGGTGCGGAACACGTAGGTCACGTAGCTCATGAGGTTGACCGGGTCGTCCCAGACCAGGGTGACCCACGGCTTCGCGAGCTGGGTGATCTCGTCCGGAGTCAGGTCCGGTTCGACCTCGACGGGGCTGGCAGCGGACACCGGTCCATGTTGGCACACGCCGCCGGCGCGACGGTCTGCCACTACTGTGCCCGCGTGGCCTCGACCGCGCTCCTCACCGACCACTACGAGCTGACCATGCTGCAGGCTGCGCTGCGCACGGGTGCCGCTCATCGCCGCTCGGTCTTCGAGCTCTTCCCGCGCAGCCTGCCGACCGGCCGGCGGTACGGCGTCGTTGCCGGGGTCGGGCGCATGCTGGAGTCGCTCGAGCGGTTCCGCTTCGACAGCGAGGTGATCGCCTCGCTCGACGGCGTCGTGGACGCGCCGACGCTGGAGTACCTGTCGGCGTACGAGTTCACCGGATCGATGCGGGGCTATCCCGAGGGCGAGCTCTACTTCCCGCACTCCCCGCTGCTGACCGTCGAGGCCACCTTCGCCGAGGCAGTGGTCCTGGAGACCCTCATGCTCTCGATCTACAACCACGACTCGGCCATCGCCTCGGCCGCCTCCCGGATGGTGCAGGCCGCGCAGGGTCGGCCGTGCATCGAGATGGGGTCGCGGCGTACCCACGAGGAGGCCGCCGTCGCCTCGGCCCGGGCCGCGTGGATCGCCGGCTTCGAGGCGACCTCCAACCTCATGGCCCGGCACCGTCACGGCATCCCCTCCACCGGTACGAGCGCCCACAGCTTCACGCTGCTGCACGACACCGAGGAGGAGGCGTTCCGCGCCCAGGTCGACTCCCTCGGGGCGGGCACGACGCTGCTCGTCGACACCTACGACGTGGCGACGGCGGTCGCGCTGGCCGTGGAGGTCGCCGGCCCGGAGCTGGGCGCCGTCCGGCTCGACTCCGGCGACCTCGGCGTGACCGCCCAGCAGGTGCGCGAGCAGCTCGACTCCCTCGGCGCCCACCGCACCAAGATCGTGGTGACCAGCGACCTGGACGAGTTCGCGATCGCCGGCCTGGCGCCCGACCCGGTCGACGCCTACGGCGTCGGCACCAACCTGGTCGTCGGCTCCGGCCACCCCACCTGCGGTTTCGTCTACAAGCTCGTGGCCCGGGAGAACGACGACGGCACGATGCGCTCGGTGGCGAAGAAGAGCACCTCGAAGATCTCCATCGGCGGGCGCAAGCTCGCAGCCCGCCGGTACGACGGGAACGGGAAGGCCCTCGCCGAGCTGGTGGGCATCGACCGGCAGCCGGGGCCGGACCAGGACCCGCGCACGACGGAGCGGGGGCTGCTCGTCGACCTGGTCTCCGAGGGCCGGGTGGTCGGGCACGAGCCGCTCCAGGCCGCCCGCGACCGCCACGCGGCGGCGTTGACCAGCATGCCGCTCGCGGCACAGCGACTCTCGGACGGTCCGCCCGCCATCGAGACGATCTTCGTCTGATCGGACCTAGGCTGGGTCCATGACGCGGGCGCTGATCGTGGTCGACGTGCAGGGCGACTTCTGCGAGGGCGGGTCGCTCCCCGTCCCCGGCGGTGCCCAGGTGGCCGCGGACATCGGCGCCCTGCTCGCGCGCTGGCTGCACCGAGACGCCGCCGACCCTGCCTGGGACTGGGCGCACGTCGTGGCCACCAAGGACCACCACATCGACCCCGGCCGGCACTGGGCGACCGAGCCGGACTTCGCCGAGTCCTGGCCCGTGCACTGCAAGGTCGGGACCGAGGGGGAGGGCTTCCACCCGGCCCTCCAGCCACGACCGTTCGACGCGGTGTTCCTCAAGGGCGAGTACGCCGCGGCGTACTCAGGCTTCGAGGGCCGCAGCGCCGACGGGCTGGGACTGGCCGACTGGCTGCGGGACCGCGGCGTCACCGAGGTGGACGTGTGCGGGATCGCGACCGACTACTGCGTCCGGGCCACGGCGCTCGACGCCGTCCGGGAGGGCTTCTCGACCAGGCTGCTGCCGGACCTGTGCGTGGGGGTCGCGCCCGAGTCGACCGAGACCGCGCTGCGCGAGCTGGCCGACGCAGGAGTCCTGGGGATCTGACTCAGCACCACTTCTCCGCAACCTTGCGGAGGACCGTGACGTTGCGGTTGGTGGCGACTCCAAGGTGCTTCTCCACCAGGGCGTTGGTGAGCTTCGCGGTGTGGTAGTCCTGGCCGAGCAGCAGGTGGACGGCGCGCCCACCGGCCTCGGCCCGCTCCCCCTCCCGGGCGAGCCCGTCGAGCTTCGCGGTCCCGGCCGCCGTCGGCTTCTTCTTCAGCAGCGACACGTAGTGCCGCCCCCCTGTCTGTCCGTGGGCCTTCCCGAGCCGGTCCGCGTCCGCGACGACCGCGACGAGCTCCTTCGGGGTGAACACGATCGTCGGCACCTCGAAGCCGCGATCGGCCTCGAAGGCCTTCTCCAGGGCGGCCTCGACCTTGGCCCGCGACCGCTCGGGCAGGTCGAAGCGCACGTTGCCGGTGTTGAGATGGGTCTCGACCTCGGTCCCGCCGATGCTCTCCACCGCCGCGATGATGTCGGCCTTGGCGAACTTCCGCTTGGCGCCGAGGTTGATCGCACGCAGGAACGCGAGGTACGTGGGCACGGTCACATCCTGCCCGATTGAACTTGCATAGGTTTCCTATGTACCGTCGAACGCGTGACCCCTGACCTCGTGACCCAGAGCGGCGACCTGGTCACCTACGCAGCCCGCCTGGTCCGCGCCGTACGCCGTGCGGTGGAGCACCCCACCGGCGTCCGGGTCCTCTCCCTGCTCGACGAGCACGGACCGCTGGGAATCTCGGCCCTCGCGAGCGCCGACCGGTGCTCCCAGCCCACGATGTCCGGCGTGGTGGCCTCCCTCGTGGAGGCCGGCCTGGTCACCAAGACCGCCAACCCCGACGACGCGCGCGGCAGCCTGGTCGCCCTGACCGACGACGGTCGTGCCGAGCTCGTGCGGGTCCGGCTGGACAACGGTCGCGAGGTCGCCGAGCGACTGACCCGTTCCACCTGTACCGCCGAGGACCTCCGGACCGCGATCGCGGTCCTGCGAGCCACCCTCGAGCCCCTCGAGAAAGGCTCGCAGTGAGCACCCCGACCGATCAGAGCTTCTTCCAGCAGCCGCGGGCCGTGTGGGCCGTGGCCTTCGCCTGCGTCATCACCTTCATGGGCATCGGCCTCGTGGACCCGATCCTCAAGCCGATCGCCTCGCAGCTGGGAGCGACGCCGAGCCAGGTGTCCTTGCTCTTCACCAGCTACATGGCGGTCATGGGCGTCGCGATGCTGATCACCGGCGTGGTGTCGTCGCGGATCGGCGCCAAGCGCACGCTGCTCGCGGGGCTGCTGCTCATCATCGTCTTCAGCTTCCTGGCGGGGAGCAGCAACAGCATCGGCGCCATCGTCGGCTTCCGGGCCGGCTGGGGCCTGGGCAACGCCCTCTTCATCGCGACCGCCCTGGCGACGATCGTCATGAGCACGCGCGGCTCGACCTCGCAGGCGATCATCCTGTTCGAGGCCGCCCTCGGACTGGGCATCGCCGCGGGTCCCCTGGTCGGTGGCGAGCTCGGCTCGATCACCTGGCGGGCGCCGTTCTACGGGGTCTCCGCCCTCATGGCGATCGCGCTGGTCGCGACGGCTTTCCTGCTGCCCACGACGCCACCGGCGCCGCGGAAGACGTCGCTGGCTGACCCCTTCCGTGCCCTGCGTCACCCCGGGCTGCTGACGGTCGCGCTGACGGCGCTCTTCTACAACATGGGCTTCTTCACCCTGCTCGCCTTCACCCCGTTCGCTCCGGCGATGCACTCGATGGATGCCCACCAGATCGGGCTGATCTTCTTCGGCTGGGGCCTACTCCTGGCGATCACGTCGGTGTGGGTCGCCCCGATGCTGCAGCGGCGGATCGGCTCGATCCCGACCGTGCTGATCTCGCTGTCGCTGTTCGCCCTCGACCTGTTCGTGATGGCCGCCTTCACCGACTCGCTGTCCGTGTTGATCGTCAGTGTCATCGCGGCCGGTGCTTTCCTCGGCGTCAACAACACGGTGATCACCGAGACGGTGATGGGCGCAGCACCGGTCGAGCGCCCGGTGGCCAGCGCGGCGTACTCCTTCGTGCGATTCTCCGGTGGCGCGGTCGCGCCATGGGGAGCCAGCCGTCTCGGTGAGCAGTTCAACGCTCATGTGCCGTTCTGGGCCGGGGGCGCCAGCGTCGCGATCGGCGTCCTGGTGCTGTTCGCCGGACGTCGCTTCCTGCCCGAGCACCCGGAGGAGTCCGCGCCGAGCGCCGGGTCCGACGACGAGGCCGAGGCCGAGCTGATCGGCGACCTCGCCTGAGCCGTCACGGGAAGGCGTCGAGGTCGCGCAGCACCCGTCGGAGGTCGGCGTCGTGTCGGATGTCGGCGCCCGGCCTGCCCTGGGGCCAGGCGGAGCGGCCGTGCAGCTTGGTGGCCAGGGTGTGGGCGAGCTTGCTGAATGGAGTGGTCATGGCAGTAAGTTTGCCGCCGCACTGATCGTGCCAACAGTGGCAGGAATGTCTCTTTCCGCGTATTTTCTGCCATAGTGGACGCATGGCCCTGAACACCGTCGCCCTGGTCGTGCCGCCCCGCCCCGGACTCTTCGAGCTCGGGGTCGTGCAGGAGGTCTTCGGCATCGACCGCACGGACGACGGGGTGCCGCCGATCGAGTTCTTCGCCTGCACCGAGGACCCCTCGACCCCGGTGCCGCTGCAGAACGGCATGGCCATCACCTTCCCGCACGGACTGGAGGCGGCGGACCGGGCCGACCTGGTGGTCGCCCCGGCGTACGACTACTCGACTCCCCCGTCCGAGGCCCTCCTCGACGTCTTCCGCCGGGCACACGCCCGCGGCGCCTGGGTGCTGTCGGTCTGCTCCGGTGCCTTCCTCTTCGGCGACGCCGGTCTGCTCGACGACCGTCGGTGCACGACGCACTGGCGGCACACGCGGGAGATGCTCGACCGGTTCCCCTCCGCCAAGGTCGACCCCGACGTCCTCTTCGTCGAGGACGACCGGGTGATCACGAGCGCCGGGACGGCCGCCGGCATCGACGCCTGCCTGCACCACGTGCGGTGCGAGCTCGGCGCGGCCGTCGCCAACCGGATCGCCCGCCGGATGGTGGTGCCACCCCAGCGCGACGGCGGCCAGCGGCAGTACATCGAGCTGCCCGTCCCCGAGTGCACGGCCGACAGCCTCGCCCCCCTCCTCGCCTGGATGCGGGAGCACCTCGACGACGACCTGCCGGTCAGCGAGCTGGCCCAGCGGGCCGCGATGTCGGAGCGGACGTTCGCCCGACGGTTCAGCGCGGAGATCGGTACGACGCCGGGCAAGTGGCTGCTCACCCAGCGCCTGCACCGCGCCCGCGAGCTGCTGGAGTCCAGCGACCTTCCCGTCGAGGCGGTCGCCACGCGCTCCGGGTTCTCCTCCTCGGCTCTCCTCCGGCACCACTTCACCGGCCAGGTCGGGGTCGCCCCGGGTGAGTACCGGCGTACCTTCCGGGCCTCCTGAGGGCTGGCCGACCGCATGCTCGTCGACCAGGTTCAAGGGCCGACGCGCGTTTCGTCGCGTCCGGACGCGCGTCCGGACCTAGTCTCAGGCCATGCCCTGCGACTACTGCGGCAAGGACTTCGACCCGATCTCCACGCGCTGGCTGTGCCCGCACTGCCACATGAAGGCCAACTGCTGCGACGGCGCACCCCAGTAGTGGCGCCTGTGACGCGGCGTGTGCCTGAGAACGGCGCATAGCGCGTTCTCAGGCACACGCGACGAGAAATCAGAGGTTGCCGCGGGCGTCCTGCTCGCGCTCGATCGCCTCGAAGAGCGCCTTGAAGTTGCCCTTGCCGAAGCCGAGCGAGCCGTGGCGCTCGATGAACTCGTAGAACACCGTGGGCCGGTCGCCCATCGGCTTGGTGAAGATCTGCAGGAGGTAGCCGTCCTCGTCACGGTCGACGAGGATCTTGCGCCGCTTGAGCTCCTCGATCGGCACGCGCACCTCGCCGATCCGGGCCCGCAGCTCCGGGTCGTCGTAGTAGGAGTCGGGGGTCTCGAGGAACTCGATGCCGTTGTCCCGCAGGATGTCGACGCTGCGCAGGATGTCGTTGGTGGCCAGCGCGATGTGCTGGCAGCCGGCCCCGTCGTAGAACTCGAGGTACTCGTCGATCTGGGACTTCTTCTTCGCGATCGCCGGCTCGTTGAGCGGGAACTTCACGCGGTGGTTGCCCGAGGCGACCACCTTGGACATCAGTGCGGAGTAGTCGGTGGCGATGTCGTCGCCGATGAACTCCGCCATGTTCGTGAAGCCGAGCACCTTGTTGTAGAAGCTGACCCACTCGTCCATCCGCCCCAGCTCGACGTTGCCGACGCAGTGGTCGACGGCCTGGAAGAGGCGCTTCGGGTGGCCCTCGCGCCGCGTCACCTTGGTGGTCGCCGCGACGTAGCCGGGGAGGTACGGGCCGTCGTACTTCGACCGGTCGACGAGCGTGTGGCGGGTCTCGCCGTACGTCGCGATGGCGGCGATGCGGACCGTGCCGTGCTCGTCGGACTCGTCGTGCGGCTCGACCAGGATGGTGGCGCCCTGCGAACGGGCGTGCTCGATGCACTGGTCGACGTCGGCGACCTCGATCGCCAGGTCGACGACCCCGTCGCCGTGCTTGCGGTGGTGGTCCATGACCGGGCTGTCCGGGGTGACGCCACCGGTGAAGACGAAGCGCGCGCTGCCCGATCGGAGCACGTAGGACTTGGACTCGCGGCAGCCGTTCTCCGGGCCGCGGTACGCCTCCAGCTCCATGCCCAGCGCGAGCTGGTAGAACTGCGCGGTCTGCGTGGCGTTGCCGACCACGAAGCAGACGGCATCCTGGGCCACGACCGGGAACGGGTCGTTGCTGGCGTCGTACTCGACGAGCCCGACGAGCTGCTTGAGCTGGTCGAACGTGAGGCCGGCCTGCTCTTCCTCGTGGGTCAGGACAGTGAGAGTCGTGTCGGTCATGGCCCTCAGCCTGCCGTCGGAGCGCAAACTGTGCAACAGTACGTCAGAACGCTGTGCAGATTGCTCACTCCTGGGGGGATCATGGACGACCTCGACGGCAGATTGATCGAGCTCCTCACCCACGAGCCGCGGATCGGCGTGCTCGAGGCGTCGCGGCGGCTCGGGGTGGCTCGGGGCACCGTCCAGGCGCGGCTGGACAAGCTCGCCTCGACCGGCGTCATCACCGGGTGGGGGCCGGAGCTCTCGCCCGAGGCGCTGGGCTACCCGGTGACCGGGTTCCTGACCCTGGAGATCCTGCACGGCGTCGGCCACGAGGAGGTGGCCGCGCGGCTCACGGTGATCCCGGAGGTGCTCGAGGCGCACACCATCACCGGCGACGGCGATCTGTGGGCGCGCGTGGTCGCGCGCTCCAACTCCGACCTGCAACGCGTGATCGACCAGGTGCTGGCCGACCCCGGGGTAGGCCGGTCGACGACCGTCATCGCCCTGGCCGAGCAGATCCCCTACCGGGTCCTGCCGCTGGCGCTCGGCTGACCTCGAGCAACCGTCTCGACGGCTGCGTCACTTCCCGGAGTCGGGCGGCCCTCCACCGAGCTGGTCGGTCCTCTGGCAGCGCCGGAGCGTCAGCACGGGCCTCCCGTCGTGCTCGAGGTGGGCGAAGCACCCGTCGAAGCTCACTCGGTCCGCGCGAACGAGGTTCCTGGACACGAAGGATGCTGTCTTCGCACACGGGGTGGCCGACGCGCTCTCCTCGCTGGCGGAGAAGGTGCCGTCGTCCTCGAGGTCGTAGCTGCCGCCGAGCTCCGTGCAGTCGTTCGAGATCGTCCACGTCCCGTCGTCCCCGAACGCGACCTTCTGCAGGCCGGTGTCCGCCGGCGGCTTCCCGGCGTCCTGGGAGACGTCGACGGGGAACCACGTGCCGACCAGGCGGCTGCTCGCCGGGCCGCCGGCGCCGCACCCGCCGACGACCAGGAGCACCGTCACACCCAGGAGAACGAGAAGCCGCCGAGCCATGGCGGCATCGTAAGGTCAGCCGGACTTCTTGATCGCCCAGTCGCGGAGCAGGTTGATCCGCGCGCGCAGCTGGTCGGCGCTGGCCACGGCGGCGGGCGGGCCGCCGGTCTCCTTGCGCAGCGCCGCGTGGGTGATGCCGTGCGCCTGGCCGGAGCGGTGGTGCCAGGCCGCGACGAGGCCGTTGAGCTCCCGACGCAGCACCGCCAGCTGCTCGTACGTCGACAGCTCCGCCTCCGGCTCGGGGGCAGCCCGGCGGCGGGTCTTGGCACGATCGGCCTGACGCTGCTGCAGCAGGGACCGCATCTGGTCGGGCTCGAGCAGGCCGGGGATCCCGAGGAAGTCCATCTCCTCCTCGGACCCGACGTGCACCTCGCCCTCGTGCCCGAAGGAGCCGCCGTCGAAGAGGACCTGGTCGAAGCTGGCGTGCGACCCGATGGCCTCGTAGGTGCCGAGCAGCTCGCCCGAGGCCGCCTCGGCCGACTCGGGCATCGACTCGACGGCGGCGTACAGGTCGTCCTCGTTGCCGACGGGACGCCCGAGCGCGTGGTCGCGCTCGGCCTCCAGCTCGGAGGCGTGCGCGAGGAGGGCCGGGACCGACGGGACGAACACGGAGGCGGTCTCGCCGCGGGTGCGGGCTCGGACGAAGCGGCCCACAGCCTGGGCGAAGAACAGCGGCGTCGAGGTCGTGGTGGCGTAGACACCGACCGCCAGCCGAGGCACGTCGACGCCCTCGGAGACCATGCGGACCGCCACCATCCAGCGCTGCTCGCCGGCGGCGAACTTCTCGATCTTGGCCGACGCCCCCGCCTCGTCGGAGAGCACGACGACCGGCGACTCCTTCGAGATCGACCTCAGCAGCTTCGCGTACGCGCGAGCCGAGTCCTGGTCGGAGGCGATGACGAGACCGCCGGCGTCGGGGACGTGGCGACGTACCTCCGTCAGCCGCCGGTCGGCCGCCTCGAGCACGGCCGGGATCCACGACCCGAGGGGATCCAGGGCGGTCCGCAGCGCCTGGGCGGTCAGGTCCTTGGTCAACGGCTCGCCGAGGCGGGCCGCGATCTCGTCGCCGGCCCGGGTCCGCCACTGCATCTCGCCCGAGTACGCCATGAACAGCACCGGACGGACGACGTGGTCGGCCAGCGCCTGCCCGTAGCCGTAGGTGTAGTCCGCGACCGACCGGCGGATGCCGTCGGCCCCGGGCGCGTAGGTGACGAACGGGATCGGGTTGACGTCGGAGCGGAACGGCGTGCCGGTCAGGGCCAGGCGACGGGTCGCGGGCTGGAATGCCTCCAGCACGCCCTCGCCCCACGACAGCGCGTCCCCGGCGTGGTGCACCTCGTCGAGGATGACGAGGGTCTTGAAGCGTTCGGTACGCACCCGGAGGGCGAGCGGGTTGGCCGCCACCCCGGCGTAGGTCACCGCGATGCCGACGAAGTCCGCGGCGATCTTGCCCTTGCCTGCGGAGTAGGTCGGGTCCAGCGGGATGCCTGCCTTGGCCGCAGCTTCCGCCCACTGGCGCTTGAGGTGCTCGGTCGGCGCGACGACAGTGACCCGGTCGATAATCCGGCGACCCAGCAGCTCCGCCGCGATGGAGAGGGCGAACGTCGTCTTGCCCGCGCCGGGCGTCGCGACGGCGAGGTAGTCGCGCGGGGAGCGGTCGAAGTACTCCTGCATCGCCGCCGTCTGCCACGCGCGCAGCGACGACGCGGTCCCCCAGGCGGCGCGCTCCGGCCAGGCCGGAGGGAGCGCCGGGGTGAGGGGGACGGGCTCCTCCCGTCCCGTCACTCCTCGTCGTCCCCGTGCTTCAGGCTCTCCCAGACTTCCTTGCACTCCGGGCAGACGGGGAACTTCTCCGGCGCGCGGCTCGGCACCCAGACCTTGCCGCACAACGCGACCACCGGGGTGCCCATGACCATCGCCTCGGTGAGCTTGGACTTGTCGACGAAGTGACTGAACTTCTCGTGGTCACCCTCGTCCGTCGGGGCCGTCCGACGGTCCTCGATGGTCTGGGTCTGCTGCCCGAGCTGCGTCTCCGGGTCGCTGGTCGTGGTCTGGGTCATGGTGCCTCCAGCCTACGACGCCGGTTAGTTGAGGTCGGGGTCGACGGGCCGGGTGGAGTGCCAAGCGAGCTCGCCGGGCTGGCGCCGGAGGACGTCGCGCCACAGGCTGCTCGGGTCCTCGCGGAAGAGGTCGGTGGGCTCGCCGGGGACGACGTACCAGTCCCCCCGGTCGATCTCGCCCTCGAGCTGGCCGGCCGCCCATCCGGCGTACCCGGCGAAGATGCGCAGCGCCGCGAGCGAGCCGCCGATCAGCTCCACCGGGGTGTCGAGGTCGACGAGGCCGAGGTCGCCGGCGACGGTTCGGTAGCCGACCGGTTCCTCGGCACCGGCCCGCAGCCAACCGACCGCGAGCGCACCCTCGGTGCCTACCGGCCCGCCCTGGAACAGGACGGGAGAGGCGGCCACCTGGTCGTGCCAGTCGGCGAGCACGGAGTCGACCGGCACGGCTGACGGTCGGTTGACGACGACGCCGAGCGCGCCGTCCGCGGTGTCCAGCAGCAGGATCACGGTGTCGGAGAAGTTGGGGTCGGTGAGCTCCGGAGAGGCGACGAGCAGCATCCCCGGTCCCGGCTCCATGGGCACATCTTCTCCCACGGCGACCGCCCGGACGCGTCGGGACAGACGATCGCCCCGCCGCACGGGGGGAGGGAGGCGGCGGGGCGATCTGAGATCCGGGTGGGCGCCCGGATCTTCGGGAGGGCTCAGGCGGCCAGCGCCGCCTTGAGCCGGTCCAGCAGCCCAGGCCGCACGTCGGCGTGAGACCGATTGATGGGACGGCGCTCTCCGCGCGCGTCCTCGGCGGCGTCGAGACCGACACGGGCCCGCTCCTCGATCAGCGCGCCGACGCGCGCGGCGTCGGCGTTGATCCCGAGGTCGGCGGGGGCCTTGCCCGCGAAGACGGCCAGCAGCACCTGCTCCTTCGCGTGGGAGCGGCTCATGGCCTGGGCCATGTCCGGCGTGGTCGGGTGGGCGAGGTAGTGGTCGAGGATCCGTCGGACGCCGGCCAGGTCGCGCGCGGTCACGCGCCACCCGGCGATCACGGCCGCCTCGAGGTCGGTGGGGCCCTGGGTGAGCTCGCGCTCGATCCGGGCGGCCAGGCGGGTGTGCCACTTCAGGCTGAGGGCGCCGAGCAGGTCCAGCTCGTCGCGGAAGACCGCCGAGACGGCCGGCAGGTCCATGGGCAGGATGCCGTCGAGGCGCTCGTCGGCGGTGGAGATCACGGCGCGGAGGGTCTCCCCGCGGTTGTGCTGGACGTGCCAGGCGCTCGTGCGGCGAGCGCGATCAGATCGAGCGTGGGTGGGCCGAGTGGTGCGGTCCATGCTGGCTCTCCTTAGGAAATGAACATACCGTTGGTACGTACTAAGAGTACGGACCATACCGTTGGTATGCCAACCCCGGGCGACGTGACGCGCAATACAGTGGCCCGATGACCAGGAGCCTCGGCGGCGGCAGCGTGTCCAAGCTGGTCCCCCGGGTGCCGGGGGTCAACAAGCGGGCGCAGTACAGCGCCAGCACCAAGCGGGCCCTCATCGACGTCGCGCAGGACCTCTTCACCGAGCACGGCTACTCCGCCACGTCGCTGGACGCGATCGTGGCCGGTGCCGAGGTGACCAAGGGCGCCCTCTACCACCACTTCTCCGGCAAGCAGGCGCTGTTCGAGGCGGTCTTCGAGCGGGTGGAGGAGAACGCCGCCCGGACCATCCACTCCTCGCTCACAGGGCACGACGACCCGTGGGAGAAGGCTCTGGCGGGACTGCGGACAGCGCTCGAGGTGGTGCGCGAGCCGGCGTACCGACGGGTGGTGATCCAGGAGGGGCCGGCCGTGCTCGGCTACACGCGCTTCCGCGAGCAGGAGGAGCGCTCCACCTTCGGCAACGTCCTCGACATCGTGGCGGCGGTGCTCAGCGCCGGCGGCTGGTCGATGGAGGAGGAGATGGTGCACACCTTCGCGCGAGTCTTCTTCGGCGCGATGTCGGCGGCCGGCGAGAGCGTGAGCAGCGCCCAGGACCCCGAGGCGGAGGCCGCCCGGGTGGAGGCCGCCATCAGCTTCATCCTCTCCGGCATGCGGGCCCTCGCCGACGCGGGCGAGGACCCGCCCTTCCTGAAGCCCTGACTACTTGGTGAAGGTGACGTCGCCGTTGGCCGCGGGGACCAGCTCGACCCACACGTGGCCGGCGGGGATCTTCACGTCGCCGCCCTTGCCGGTGAACGACAAGGCGCCGCCCAGGGAGTTCTTGTGCCACGTCGCGCGCACGAGGCGACCGTCGTGGAAGATCATCGCCGGCCCCTTGCCCATCAGCTTGGTCTCGGGCACGGGGTTGCCGGCCGGGTCCTTGTACCCGGCGTCGCCGACCTGGACCCGCAGCACCAGCACGGTGTCCGGCTTGAACTCGTCACCCGGGGCGGCGTACGTGTTGAGGTTCGTGTACGTGCCCGGCGCCTTGGCGTAGCTCCAGTTGGTGGTGTGCCCTCCGCCGAAGACCGCCGCGATCTTGTTCGCCACCGGGCCCTTCTTGGCGAAGTCGCTCTCGTCGCCCCAGGGCAGGTAGTCGTCGGGGCGCGCAGCCTTCTGCTTGATGGCGCCCACCACCGAGGTGAGGTTGGCCATGAGGTTGTACGGCGCGGTGCGGCTGCTGTCGCGGGCGAAGCCCGGGGCGCCCTCACCGAAGAACTTGATGCCCGCGCCGGTGACCCGGCGGATCGTCACCGGGGCCGCACCGGAGGTGACGACGTCCGCGTCGACCGGCGAGACGATCCCGATGTCGCTGGCCCGCATCGACCGGACCGGGCCCACCACGCCCGGGATGTCGGAGTAGAAGAACGCCGCGAGCCTGGTCAGACCGCCCTCGACGAGCTCCTCGACGACCATGTCCGCGTGGCTCAGGCCCTTCTGCGGCGCGCTCGAGTAGGTGTTGTCCATCTTCAGGACCATCACCGGGTGGGTCTTCGCCACCGACTCGTCCCCGCTCGCCGTCAGCCCGGTCATCGGCCACGTCTGGTCGATCTCACCGCCGCCGGCGATCTTCTGGCCCGCCGGGCTGCTCGGGCCCTGCGGCTCGGACTTGTCGTCGCCGCCACATCCGGCGAGCAGCACGCTCGCGGTCAGGAGAAGCACGCTCAGCGAGCGGACAGGGGTCGGACGTCGCACAGGGATTACTCCAGTCAATTCTCGGGATCTGGGGGCGGTTTCGCGAACACCAGTGTGCGCGGGGTCGGGAACGGTGGCGGGGAGGCGCGCCAGAGCTGAGACACGCCCGGCCACAGGGCGCGTCCGCCCCGCCGGGTCTCAGCCCTCGTCTTTCCGGACGAAGCCTGCGGGGCTCGCCTCCGACGAGACTCCGTCTCGCCTCCGGCTCACTCCTCGGGTCATCCCTTCCATGCGGACGACCGCTGCGGGGCTCGCCTCCGACGAGACTCCGTCTCGCCTCCGGCTCACTCCTCGGGTCATCCCTTCCATGCGGACGACCGCTGCGGGGCTCGCCTCCGACGAGACTCCGTCTCGCCTCCGGCTCACTCCTCGGGTCATCCGAGCTTGGCCCCGCCGTCGACGTACAGCGTCTGCCCGGTGATGTACGACGCCTCGTCGCTGCACAGGAACGCGGCCGCTGCCGCGATGTCCTCGGGCCGGCCCACGCGGCGTACCGGGTTGCGCTCTGCGTTCATCGCCTGCAGCTCCTCGGGCTCCATCTTGAGCCGCCGGGCGGTGGCGTCGGTCATCTCGGTGACGATGAACCCGGGGGCGATCGCGTTGGCGTTGACGCCGAAGGGGCCGAGCTCGATGCCGAGGGTCCGGGTGAATCCCTGGATGCCCATCTTGGCGGCCGAGTAGTTGGCCTGACCGCGGTTGCCGAGGGCGGAGACGCTGGAGAGGTTGAGGATCTTGCCGTACTTCTGCTCGACGAAGTGCTTCTGCGCGGCCTTCGTCATGTTGAACGCGCCGCGCAGGTGGACGCCCATGACGAGGTCCCAGTCCTCGACGGTCATCTTGAACAGCAGGTTGTCGCGGGTGATGCCGGCGTTGTTGACCAGGACGTGGATCCCGCCGAGCTCGCTCACGACCTTCTCGACCGCGGCCTCGGCGGCCTCGGCGTCCGAGACGTCGCAGCCGAGCCCGAGATGGCCCTGGGTCGACGTGGACTGCCCGAGGCGCTCTGCGGCCTCAGCCGCCTGTGCCTCGTCCAGGTCGAGGATGGCGACGGCGGCGCCCTCCTCGGCGAACCGCGTAGCGGTCCCGAAGCCGATCCCGCGTGCGGCGCCGGTCACGACTGCGACCCGTCCGTCGAAGCGACCCATGAGAACTCCTCGTCGAGGTGGAGAAAGACCCCGACACTGTAGAGCCCTCCTCAATACCCGCTTCGTCCGGGTGGCACTCTAGAATCAGGCCACTATGCGGGGGCCGGGCTTCAGATTTGCGCACGTGTGCGCTGTCGGCATGGCAGTGGCGACAGCGTGGGTGGCCTCTGCCTACCACCTGCCGGTGCGTGACCCGGACGGCGGCGTGGTCGCCACCTACGTCCGCCTCCCCCTGATCATCATGGCCGCCTGGCTGGTCGACGTCGGCGCACGCGCCTTCATCCGCAACCGCGGCCACCTGCGAGGGGTACCCCGGGCGATGGTGCAGGTGACCCGCGAGCGCTGGCACCGGCGGCAGATCGTCTTCGCCCTGTCCGGGCTCCTGTCCTGGTACGTCATGTACGCCGCGTTCCGGAACCTCAAGTCGTACGTCCCCTTCGTCAACCGGCACCTCTACGACACCGACCTGGCGCGGCTGGACCAGATCATCTTCCTCGGCCACGACCCGGCCGACACCCTGCACGCGATCTTCGGCACCACCTGGGCCGCGGAGTTCTTCTCCGTCGTGTACGTCGCCTGGATCGTCCTCGTGCCGATGACCCTGGCGATCGCACTCATGTGGACCCGCGCCTCGCACGCGGGTGCCTGGTTCGTGACCGCGGTCGGCGTGGACTGGGTGCTCGGCGTCGCCGTCTACTACCTGGTGCCGACGGTCGGGCCGATCTACTCGGCGCCCCAGCACTTCACCGACCTGCCGCCGACCTTCGTCGGGACCCTGCAGAGCGACATGTGGGAGGCCCGGCTGGCCGTGCTGCACAACCCGTGGGACACCGTCGCGGTCCAGACGATCGCGGCCTTCGCGTCGCTGCACGTCGGGATCATGGTGACGATGTGCCTGATGACGCACCTGCTGCGGATGCCGGTGGCGCTCAGGGTGACCGGCTGGGTCTTCCTGGCGCTCACCGTCGTCGGCACGATCTACCTCGGGTGGCACTTCGTGATGGACGCCTTCGGTGGAGCCGCCGTGGGTGCCGCCGGTGTCTGGCTCGCCGCACTCGGCACGGGGAACCACGTGTCCGGGTGGCCGCGGCTACGAACGGCTCACGTCGACGCGCCGAGCGCCTCGGAGATGCGCGCGGCGTAGGACGCCGCCTCGGCGTCGTCGTCGTACTTCGTGCGCGGCCAGAAGAAGCCGCGCAACCCGTCGCCCTTGGTCCGGGGGACGACGTGCAGGTGCAGGTGCGGGACCGACTGGCTCACGGTGTTGTTGACCGCCACGAAGCTGCCCTGCGCGCCCAGCGCGGTCGTCATCGCAGTGGCCAGGTCCTGGGCCCGCGCGAGGAACGGGTCGCGCAGGGGCGCCGGCAGGTCTGGGAGCGTCTGGACGTGCCCGCGCGGCACCAGCAGGGTGTGGCCCTTGAACACCGGCCGGGTGTCGAGGAAGGCGACGAAGTCGTCGTCGGCGTACGCCCGGTGGGCCGGGACGTCGCCGGCCACGATCGCGCAGAAGACGCAGCCCTCGCTCTGGTCGGTCGGCACGGCGGCAGGCTACCCGGGATCAGTCACACACTCCCGGGTCGCACAGGTGGGAGTCGACGAGGGTGCGGCCGTGCCCGGTCGCGACGTCGAAGTGCTGGGAGTCCTCGGTGCCGTAGGTCCAGCGGAAGCCGTGCGCCCGCATGATCGCCACGACCGGGTGGCTGCCCGAGCGCCACGCCACGCGCGCGTGGCTGCGATGCGGCCAGTAGAGGTTGGGCGTCCAGCCCTGTCGGGAGTGGTACGGGTTCTCCCAGGTGTTGACGTCCAGGGCCCGGCCGTAGGCGTGCGGGGACCGTACGCCGGGGCTGCCCACGACGCCGCGGCAGTTGAACGCCGAGGTGTTGCCGGCCGCCATCGACCGGTAGTCGTTCGCACCGTGCAGCCGGGCCGACCAGCCGAACCGGTCCACTCGGTACATCGACCGCAACGGCAGCTGCCTGCGGTACATGGCGACGAGGGCGCCGCGCATGTTGTCGATCGCGCCGGTGGCGGCGACCAGCTCTCCGCGACGGCGGTAGCCCTCGAAGTCCCAGTAGTTGATCCGCAGCAGCCGCAGCCCCGCCCGGCCGACCGGGCAGCCGGTGTGCCAGGTCCGGCCCGTCATCTGGTTCCAGATCCGCGTGGGGATCCGGGTGATGCGCGGGTGGGCGCCGGCGCCGGTGGCGTGCGGCTGGTCAGGCAGCGTGACCCGCGGCTTCGGGGCACCGGCAGGCAGCGCGACCGGGACCCCCGGCGGCAGGTTGTCGATGCGATGCACGGCGCTGCGGGATGCCTCGACCCAGTCGATGGCCGGTGCCTCCGCCCGCCAGCGCGAGTCTTCCCGCGGTCGCGTCGAGTAGCGGGCGGTCCCGTCCTCGTCCGTCCGCAGCCTCGCCACGCGCTTCCAGTCGCCACCGCCGAGCCGGCGGAAGAGCTCCACGCGACCCCGGACCGGCTCGCCCGTGGCGGCGCGCCACGTCACGGTCAGGGTCACCGACTGCTCGTCGACGACGGAGTCGGGCCCGGTGACAGTGACGGTGCTCGCGCGTCGGACGAGTGCCGCCTGCGCACTGCCCTCCGCGGCGGCGTGGGTCTCGTCGCCGGCGTACGAGGCGCGGAACCGGTTGTCGCGGGCGTCACGAGCCAGGACCTGGTCGACGCCGGCGGACCCGCTCGCGTCGGTCGTGAGCTGCGCGACGTCGGACCACGCCCCGTCGACCCGTCGTTGCAGGGTCACCGGCGCACCGGTGAGCGGAGTGCCGGCCTGGTCCGTGAGCGTCACGGTCACCGTCGAGGCCTGCCCCGCGTGCGCCGAGGTCGCGGTGAGCGCGAGAGAGGTGGGTGCAGGATCGGCGTACGCCGGAGGGACGGCGATCAGCACCAGCAGGAGGGTCAGGGAAAGCAGTCGCCCGAGAGACACCACCTCATGGTGCACCGAGAGGTCGCGGAATCCGAGCGTCCTCCCGCGTGGCGGACGAGATCCTTCGGTCAGGTGTCGACGTCCGGCTCGTCCGAGGACCCACGACCTCGCCGGAAGCGCACGGCGATCGCCTCGAACCCCTTGTGCCGCTGCGCGCGGGCGTAGCTCGTGTAGGCGCGCTTGTCGCCCGGGGTGAGGTCGACGGAGTCCGTGAAGGGCGTGAGGAGGGCGCGCGGCCACAGCCGCCGGTGGGCGACCACGTTGACCTCGATCCCCAGCACGAGGATCAGGCCCAGCAGGTAGGTCACGGCGAGCAACCCCAGGATCAGGCCGAAGGTCTGGTTCATCGAGGAGGCCCGCTGCAGGCCGTTCCGGACCAGGGCCGTGCTGACCAGCTGGACGACGTGCCACCCAGCCGCGATGAAGACCGCGCCGGGCAGGCTCGCCCGCAGGCTCTGTCGGCGGCCCCCGCCCTCGCGCAGCAGGACGGTCAGGACGGCGGTCATGACGACGAAGGTCACCAGGTGCACGAAGTAGCCGGTCGCCGACCCCAACCAGGCGAACCGGTTGCCGGCCACCTGCACGGCGGTCGAGATGGCGATGAGGACGAGGAAGGAGAGGCCGCCGGAGGCGAGGAGAACGAGGCTCTGCAGCCGGAGCCGGATCGGGTCCGGGCGGCTGTTGCGCGGGATCGCCCAGGCGGTGTGGATGGCGTTCTGCACGGCGGTGCCGAGACCCATGGCGCCGTACAGGGCGAAGGCCCCGCCGAACACGACCGCCTTGACCGAGCCGCGGAGCCCTTCGGGTCGGCCGAGCTGGTCGCCGACGACCGGGAAGTTGGCGACCGCCGAGTTGATCACGCGGGCGCGCAGCGTCGCGTCGTCGAAGAGCAGGAAGCCCAGGATCGAGGTGGCCAGCAGCAGGAGAGGGACGACGGAGAGGAAGGCGTAGTAGGTGATGATCACCGCCAGGTAGACGCCCTGGTCGTCGAAGAACTTGTAGATCACGGCGAGCGGCATCGAGACGACCGGCTTCGATCGCTGCCAGCGGTCCCACCGTCCCAGCGGCATGCCGTCCGCCGGCTTCTGCGGCGGCTCGTGGACGGTCACCACCCCAGCGTGCCACCTCACCGGAAGCAGGGCGTGCACCGCCACCACGGCAGAACGCCCCGTCCCGACTCGCCGGGAGGGGCGTCACTGGTGGAGCTGGCGGGAATCGAACCCGCGTCCTCGAGCGTCGAACCAGGTCTTCTCCGGGTGCAGTCCGTGAGATCGCTTTTCTCGGCTCCGGCACTGCCACGGACAGCTTGCCGACGAGCCCAGCCTGGAAAAAGTCCCGCTCACCCCTCCAGGCAGGAGGTGGGCGGCAAGTCTCCTAGATGACGCCTGGGTCCGGGACGGAGACGGATGCCCGGTCAGACGCTTCGGTCACTGCTCAGGCAGCGAGAGCGAAGTCAGTGCGCTTAGCGTTGGCACTTATAGGTTTGCAACGAACGTTTACGAGATGACGTTGCCTTCTCGACCCGCTTCTCCTGGAACTAACGTCCCAAGTCGAAACCGATCAGCCCCTCTGTAGTTGTGCGTCCACTCTACGCGTCCCCCGGGACGGAATCACATTCGTTCGCCCAGGAGCGCGGCGGCGTTGCCCCAGCAGACGGCGTCCATCCATGCCTCGCCGAGCCCCAGACGCTCCAATGACTCCAGCTGGTGCTCGTACGGGTAGGGGATGTTCGGGAAGTCGGAGCCGAGCAACACCTTCCCGGCCAGCCCGAGGTCGCGGGCGCGGGGCAGCAGGTCGGCCGGGAAGGGTGCGCCCATGTCGGCGAAGAAGTCGGTGAACGCCATCGTCGTGTCCAGGCACACCCGCGGGTAGCGCTCGGCGAGCTCGAAGAACTCGGCGTACTCCGGCGCGCCGAGGTGGGCGATGACCAGCGGCAGGTCCGGGTGCCGCTCGAGCAGCTCGGCCACGGGCCCGGGGCCGGTGAACTCCGTGCCGACCGGGCCCGAGCCGGCGTGCAGGACCACCGGGGTGCCGGCCTCCTCGATCGCCGCCCAGGCCGGCTCGAGCACCGGGTCGGTGACGAGGAAGCCGCCGACCTGCACGTGCACCTTCCACAGCTGGACGCCGCCTCCTTCCGGCCCGGCCAGCCGCGCGGCGACGTACTCCCCCACCCCCGGCTCGGGGAAGAAGGTCGCGCACCGCAGGCACTCGGGTACCCGGTCGGCGAAGTCGAGGGTCCAGTCGTTGAGCCACTCGGCCATGCCGGGGCGGTGGGCGTAGGCGAGCGCGGAGAACCTCCGGACGCCGAGGTCACGCAACGTCGAGACGAGCTCCTCGTCCTCGCCGCGGTACTGGATCGGCCACGCCCGGCCGATCAGCGGCCCAGCGCTGTCGAACTGCGCCAGCACCTTCGCCCGCACCCGCGGCGGGAGGAAGTGCGTGTGGATGTCGAAGAGCGGACGCCCGGGGCCAGCAGCGTCAGTCACGCATGCCCTTGAGGCGGCGCTGGACGGCGTCGACCTTCTCGCGGTTGGCCTGCCGCTCGGCCAGGCTGTGCCGCTTGTCGTACTCCTTCTTGCCTCGCGCCAGCCCGATCTCGACCTTGGCGCGGCCGTCCTTGAAGTACAGCGCCAGCGGGACGATCGTGAAGCCCTTCTCCGACACCTTGCGCTGGAGCTTGTCGATCTCGGTCTTGTGCAGCAGGAGCTTGCGCTTGCGGCGGGCGGAGTGGTTGGTCCAGGTGCCTTGGGAGTACTCCGGGATGTGTACGCCGTGCAGCCACGCCTCGCCCGCGTCGATGTCGACGAAACCGTCACCCAGCGTCGCGCGGCCGGCGCGCAGCGACTTCACCTCGGTGCCGACCAGGACCAGTCCGGCCTCGAAGGTGTCGTCGATGTGGAAGTCGTGCCGCGCCTTCTTGTTCTGCGCGATCAGCTTCTGCCCCTGCTCCCTGGCCATCCCACCATCCTCTCAGGGACGACAACCGGTTTCGACGTCAGAACCAGTTCATCGGGTTCACGGGCTGGCCGTTGACCAGGACGGTGAAGTGCAGGTGACAGGCGGTCGACCAGCCGGTGGTGCCGGCGTACGCCACGGTCTGGCCGCGGGTGACGTGGGCGCCCTGCCCGACGGCGTAGCGGGAGATGTGGTTGTAGACCACCGTGACGTTCTTGCCGTTGACCATGCCGAGGTTGAGGTACAGCCGGTTGCCCCACACCGAGGAGTAGTAGCGGGACATCACGGTGCCGGAGCCGGACGCGCGCAGCGGGGTGCCGCACGGCGCGTGGAAGTCGTCCCCGTCGTGCAGTCCCCAGTAGTGGTAGATCGGGTGCATCCGGTAGCCGAACGGCGAGGTGACGTACCCGGTGACCGGTCGCAGCAGGAAGCCACCGGTCCGGCCGTGGAAGCCGCTGCCGTGGGCAGCGCGGGCCGCCGCCAGCGCGATCCGGTGCCGGATGTTCGCCTCGTGCTGCCTCGACCGGCGGATCGCCGCGAGGTCACGGGCGCGTGCCTGGCGGGCCTTGGCCGCCGCGGCCTTGCGCGCCGCGACCTGGGTCCGGACCTGGCCGCGCGCGGCGCGTGCGTCGTTGCGCAGGCCGCGGGTCTTGGTCACCTGGTCGTGCGCCTGCTGGGTCTTGGTCGCGACCTCGGCCGCCGCGTCGGCGAGGTTCCGCTCCTTCACCTTGAGCATGACCTCGGCCGCCCGGAGGTTGTCGTAGGCCATGGTCTGGCCGCCGACGATGACGTTCTCGCCCTCCTGGCTCCAGGTGAGGTCGGCGGTGTTCTCGGCCTGCAGCATGGAGGCGAACGCCTGCAGCTGCGGATCTCCCTGCTGGTAGAGCTCGTTGATGACGTCGACGACCTCGCCCCGCTGCGCGGTGACGGCGTCCTGTCCGGCCCGGAGAGCGTCCTCCGCGGCCGCCTGACGGGTCCGCGCCGCCTGGAGCTCGATCTGGAACCGCTCCAGCTCCACCTGCGCCGCCTCGAGGTCGTCGCGCAGGTTGACCAGCCTGGTGCGGGCCTGCCGGAGCTCACCGAGGGAGCGGTGGAGGGCGGCCGTGGCGCGCCGCGAGCTGGCGCTGGAGCTCTCCAGGTCCTTCTGCTGCTTCTTGATCCGCTGCTGGACCTGCTGCTGCTTGTGCTTCAGGTCGTCCTTGGCCACGCTCGAGGAGAGCGGGACGGTCGCCATGCCGGTCGCCAGGAGGGCGGCGGTGAGTACGGCGGCCCAGCGCTGGCGACGTTGCCAGGGCTGGCCGACGGTACGGGGGAAGGTGCGCACCGGGGAAGCCTTCGCGTTCGGGGAAGTGAACGCATCGAAGGTAACGCGGCGGGATCAGACTTTGATGTATTTGCGCGTCAACACGAGTGTCGGAAGCAGCGTGAGCACCGGACCCAGGATCGCCACGACGATCGCGGCGAGCGTGAAGTCGGTGAAGTCGACCCACGGGATGAAGCCGACGAAGTCGCGCAGCCGCTGATCGACGCCGAAGTACATGAAGCCTGCGAGGACCCCGACGGTCAGCCCGACACCGATCAGCGCCGTCACCAGCGCCTCGAGGAGGAACGGCAGCGCGATGTAGAGCGTCGAGGCGCCGACGAGCCGCATGATGCCGATCTCCTTGCGCCGCGCGAACGCCGCCAGCCGGATCGTGTTGCCCACGAGGAGCAGGGCGGCGACGACGAGGAAGGCGGCGATGCCGAGGGCGCCGTACTTCATCGTCTGGATCGACCGCAGGATCGGACCGATGGTCTCCCGCTGGTCGCGGACCGGTCCGCTCACGCCGTCGAGGCCCTGCACCTCGGAGACGATGCCTTGGTACTTGTTCGGGTCCTTGAGCGTGATCCAGACCGACTCCGCCATGTCGTCCGCGGTCGCGGCCGGGTGCGGCCCCTCGAACTTCTCCGGCCCGTAGAGCTCCTTGACCTTGGCGAAGGCCTGCTCCTTGCTCTCGACGTGGTAGCCGGCGACCTCGTCGTTGTTCTCGACCTTGTCGATGATCGCCTGCTTCTGGGCGTCGGTGACCTCGGTCGGGCAGGCGGGGTTGTCGTCGCCGTTGCGGCACAGGAAGACGGTGATCTGGAGCTCGTTGCCCCACTGGTCGGCCGCCTTGGTGGCCTGCTGGTTGAGCAGGACGCCCAGGCCCACGAGGGTCAGGGAGACGAAGAGGGTGAGGATGACCGCCAGGTGCATCGACAGGTTGCGTCGAAGCCCTTGGCCGAGCTCGGTGAAGACGTATCGCAGCTGCATGGGTTCCCGCCAGATCAGTTCGGTCGGATCAGTTCTGGAAGCCGTAGACGCCCTGGCTCTGGTCGCGTACGACCCGCCCGGAGTCCAGTTCGATGACGCGCTTGCGCATCTGGTCGACGACTCCAGCGTCGTGCGTGGCCATCAGCACGGTGGTGCCGGTGCGGTTGATCCGGTCGAGGAGCTTCATGATCCCGACCGAGGTGGTCGGGTCGAGGTTTCCGGTCGGCTCGTCCGCGATGAGGATCATCGGACGGTTGACGAAGGCGCGAGCGATCGCCACCCGCTGCTGCTCGCCGCCAGAGAGCTCGTCGGGCAGCCGGTCGCCCTTGCCGTCGAGGCCCACGAGCTCGAGAGTCTCCGGGACGACGCTCTTGATCTCGGACTTGCCCTTGCCGATGACCTGGAGCGCGAACGCGACGTTCTCGCTCACGGTCTTGTTGGGCAGCAGCCGGAAGTCCTGGAAGACGGTGCCGATCTGGCGGCGCAGCCGGGGCACCTTCCACCCGGCGAGCCGGTTGATCTCCTTGCCCGCGACGTACACGCGACCCTCGGTCGGCCGGGTCTCGCGCAGCACGAGGCGCAGGGCGGTCGACTTGCCGGACCCGGAGGCGCCGACGAGGAAGACGAACTCGCCCTTCTCGACGTCGACGGTCACGTGGTCGAGGGCCGGGTGGCCCTGGCCGGGATAGGACTTGACGACCTTCTCGAATCGAATCATCGCGTTTGAGAGTAGTGCGCGCGGGCAACCGATCCGGAATCGCCGCAGGCGTGTCTGGCAGTCTGGCGACATGCGGGCCTTCGTCGCGACGGTGCTGGTGCTCCTCGCATCCTCGCTCAGCGGCTGCGAGGGCACCCCGAAGGCCGACCCGACGACGACGCCCGCGGCCCCGACCCCCACGACGACCCCGTTGTCGACGTACGCGTCACCCGCGGACGTCACGGTCTCACGGTCACTGTTCTGCGACCGGGTCTCCCCCACCGCGATCGAGCACGCGATCGGCGGTCCCGCGGAGGAGTCGAGGAAGTGGGTCAACGGCGAGGCGACGCCCACCGGCGACCAGGGTCGCGAGTACGGCTGCTCGTGGACCACGGCGGCGGGCGGTCACGCCGCGGCCTGGGTCTTCGCCCCGCCGATCACCCGAGCCCGTGCGGTCACGCTGGCGAAGTCCGGGCCGGGGATGAAGTGCGAGCGCTCGAAGTCGCCGCTCCCCTTCGGCGACCCCATGTCGTCGTACACGTGCCACCTGAACACCGGCGAGCAGATGACCCAGCTGGCCGGACTGTTCGGCGACGCCTGGCTCACGTGCTCGGCCCCCTCCGAGGCGGTCGACGAGTTCTGCGGCGCCGTCCTCGCGGCCGCGTCGTCGACCGCGGTCGGCTGAGCGACTAGTTGGCGGCGGCCTTCTCGGCCGACACCTGGGCGCCCATGCGCCAGCGGATTCCGGCCTCCATGAACGCGTCCAGCTCCCCGTCGAAGACGGCCGAGGGGTTGCCGGACTCGTAGCCGGTCCGGAGGTCCTTGACGATCTGGTACGGGTTGAGGACGTAGTTGCGCATCTGGTCGCCCCAGCTCGCCTGGACGTCGCCCTTGAGGTCCTTCTTCAGCGCCGCCTCCTCCGCCTTCTTCTTCGCGAGGAGCTTGGCCTTGAGGACGATCATCGCGCTGGCCTTGTTCTGCAGCTGCGACTTCTCGTTCTGGCAGGAGACGACGATGCCGGTCGGGATGTGGGTCAGGCGGACCGCGGAGTCGGTGGTGTTGACCGACTGGCCACCAGGGCCACCGGAGCGGAAGACGTCGGTGCGGATGTCGTTCTCGTCCACCTCGATCTCGTCGGTCTGCTCCAGCACCGGCACCACCTCGACCGCGGCGAACGACGTCTGCCGGCGGCCCTGGTTGTCGAACGGGCTGATCCGGACCAGCCGGTGCGTGCCGGCCTCGACCGAGAGGGTGCCGTAGGCGTACGGCGCGTGGATCGCGAACTCGGCCGACTTGATGCCGGCCTCCTCGGCGTAGGAGACGTCGTAGACCTCGACGGGGTACTTGTGCTGCTCAGCCCAGCGCGTGTACATCCGCATGAGCATCTCGGCGAAGTCCGCTGCGTCCACCCCGCCCGCGCCGGAGCGGATGGTGACGATGGCCTCGCGCTCGTCGTACTCGCCGGCGAGCAGCGTGCGGATCTCCAGGCTCTCGACGGACTTCTTGATCCGCGCCAGCTCGATCTCGGCCTCGGCCATGGAGTCGGCGTCGCCCTCCTCCTCGCTGAGCTCCACCATGATGGCGAGGTCCTCGATCCGGCTCTCGAGGGAGAGGAAGCGCTCGAGCTCGCCGTTGAGCAGGGAGAGGCGGCCGGTGACCCGCGTGGCGTTGTCCTGGTCGTCCCAGAGGTCCGGCGCTGCGACCCGCTCGCCGAGGTCGGCGATCTCGGCGCGCATGCCCTCGAGGTCGAGCACCTGGCCGATGGTCTTCATCGTCGCCTGGAGCTGCTTGATCTCGATCTCGAAGTCGGGGCCTGCCACGATCGACAAGGCTACCCGTCCGGGGGTGTTCGACGAATCCGGCGTTCGACCGCGCGAAAACCGGATGCAACCGAGACTGGGCCCCGGACGTGTGGGAGGCATGACCCGACACCGATCGGAAAGCCACGATGAGCACAGCTGAGGCGCGGGGGGACGCGGAAGCCGACTTCGCCCGGTTCTACGACGCCACCTGGCGGCGCACGGTCGCGTGCGCCTACGCCGTGGCCGGCGAGCTCGGCCTCGCCGAGGAGGCCGCCCAGGAGGCCTACGTCCGAGCCTGGCCCCGGTGGTCGAAGCTGCGGGAGTACCAGGACCCGGGTGCCTGGGTCCGCCAGGTCGCGACCCGCCAGGCGATCAGCGGCTGGCGCCGCCGGCGTACGGCGCGACTGCACCTGGTCCGCTCCCGGCCACCCGAGCCGGTGGAGGGCCCCGGCCCGGAGAGCGTCGCGCTGACCGCAGCCCTCGCCCAGCTCCCCGAGGCCCAGCGCCGCGCGCTGGTGCTGCACCACCTCGCCGGCTTCTCCATCGCCGACATCGCCTCACTCGAGCGCTGCGCCGAGGGCACCGTCAAGGCGCGTCTCTCGCGCGGACGGGTCGCCCTCGCCGGCCTGCTCGGCGACACCCAGAACGGAGCGCACAGCCATGCCTGAGCACGACGACGACTTCCAGGTCGACCTCGACCGCGCATTCTCCGACCTTCTCGAGGACGTCGGCGGCCGCACCAGCCCGCCGCCCGCCTCGACCGTCATCGAGCGGGCCCGCCGCCGGCGTACGACGACCTTCGCGGCCGCCGCCGCGGTGGTGCTCATCGTGGGGGCGGCAGCCGTCGCCTCCGGGGTCGGCCGTCCGACCGCGATGCCCGACCCGACCGGGCCCGGTCAGCTGCCCGCGCCGCACGTCCTCGATCGGGACGCGTGGGCCTCGGCCACCGACGGCTGGGTCGACGGGTGGGCCGAGCCCGGGAAGGGTGACTCGCTCGGCTGGGTCGACCGGATCGGCGACCCGCCCTGCCTCGACGCGATGAACGACAACGGCCCTGAGCCTGACCGCAACGGCGTGCTGACCCTGGTGTCCGGCGACCACGCGGTGACGTTCGGCGCCCTAGCGGACTTCGACGACCCGTCGGCAGCCGCGACCTCGTGGCGACAGCTCAGCGGGTCGGTCCGGGGGTGCGCCGAGGCCACGCTGCTGACCCAGGCCACCTGGGACGGCGCGCAGGCCGAGTCGTACCGGCTCGAGGGCAAGCCGGACGGCGACTACCTGTGGATCGTCCGCGAGGGCCAGGCGTTGAGCCTGGTCTGGGTGGCCGGTGCGCCGACGCTGCCCGCCGCGACGGACACCCAGGTGATGACCGCGATCGTGGCGGGACTGCAGGAGCCGGACTCGTTCCAGGGTCTCGACGCAGTCTCGACCGGGTCGGCCACCGCCTCCGCCTCGGCGGCCCTCCCGAGCGCCTCGGTCGCGGAGGGCGACTTCGCCGACGCCCTGGGCAGCTGGGACTCCGGCTGGAACCGCCGCGGCGACAAGGTGGCCAACGTCGCACTGCCGTGCTTGGCCCTGGACTCGGCTCCCGGCTCCACCGGCGGGTTCGGGAGCAGCGTCGGCGCCGGCGGCGACTACTCGGTCTCGGCCTTCACGGACGAGGGCTCGGCCGCCACCGCGCTCGAGGACCTCGTCAGCGGACTGGAGTCGTGCTCGACGCCGTACGCCGTCGACCGGGTGGGCACCCGACCGGAGGTCGTGGTGGCGAGCACGGACACCGGGCTGGCCTGGATCGTGCGCCACGGCTCCAACATCGGCGTGATCACGATCGCAGGAGGCCACGCGAACCCGCCGGCGGGGGTGTCGACGGCGGTGGGCGACCTGATCGATCAGGCTCTCAGCACGTCGACCCCGTAGCGCTAGCGTGCCGCCCATGGCGCTCTCACCGGACGACTACTACGCCCACGTGCTCGCCGGCCGAGTGGGAAGTGCTTCCCTTCGAGGCCGAGGGTCAGCGTGCGACTCAGCTGTCGTTCACCGTCTGGTCTGATCCGGGCAAGCAGTCAAGGATCAGCTCTGCGTACGGTGTTCGGTGGTCCACGCCTCCCGGGGGGCCACCGACCTCACCGACTGGGCGAACTGCGGAACAAGCGCGACCAGCGCTGCCGCTACAGGGAGCACGAACAGGGCCGCTCCATCCCAGCCGCTCAAGCCCGTCTCGAAAATGAGTTGGTCACTGCTCACCCGGACGCCCAACACGGCGGAGACGATCCCCAGCACCAGCGCCACCAAGGCACACATGAGCATGGGCACCCGGTGGGTGGCCAAGTTCGCGGCCAGACCGGCACCCGTTCCACACGACACGGCGCCTGCGACGAGCGACAAGATGAGCGCGATCACAGTTGCATCGAAGGCTTCGGCTACTACGGCAGCGACGATCACCCCCAGTGCGATGATCGCCAGGGCGAGCGCCGCTAGCCCCAACATGGCACGAGCCGTTTCCCCCCACTGCGGGTCCCGGGCCGCGGATTCAGCGGTAGCGCGCTGCGCCGGTCGTGAGACCACGAGCGCTGCGAGCACACCTAACGCGAACATGCCCCCGACTGGTCCGCGCCAAGTCTCGAATCCCCACGAGACGAAGGGGCCTTCGGCCAGCCCGATCAGCCCGAAACCCAGGACCGTCCAAATCACGACAGCCAGCGCCCTACGAGCGGCCGCACTCCCCATCGCCATGCCGACGGCCGGCAAGCCAGCAAGCACTACGAGCGGAACAGCGACTCCGAGACCCACCGCGATCCAGAACAGAGGCCCATCTCCATCAGAATACAAAATGCCGTAGCTCCCAGTCACCGACATGGCGAAGAAGACGCAGAAGATCGCGACGCCGAGGGCTACTGCCGCGACAGCGGTCACCTTCGCTGCCACCCACCAGGCTCGCTCCCCGCGGACTCCGAGCACTTCCTCGGTCGCCCGCGGTTGGACAGCCAGGCCCAGCCCCGCCAGCGTCACAGCGACGCCGGCACCTACCCCAGCCGAATCCTCGAAAGGGTCCTGCCCGATCGTGGTCAAGTCGAGGATCACGGTCACGAATACCGCGACCAACAGTGGAGTGCAGGCTGCTGCTTTGGCCAACTGCGACTGCGCCGGCGTCAGCGTTGGCAGGACACGACTTGCCATCAGGTACGGGACCGGTAACGCCAAAAGTGCCAGCACCGCAGGAAGGGCCACCCACCACAGCTGCCCGCCGTCCCTCGTTGAGTCCCACGGCATCCCCAACGCCGCCAGCAAGCAGACCACGGCCGCCACATCGCGAACATAATCACCCATGGGGGTCAGCGTGAACGGGTTCGCCGTCGGCACCTCGCGCTGAGGGGTTGAGCGAGATGCCTCTGGCGGCAACACAGGTCTACCGACAGGCGAGGTTGCCGTCTGCGGTCCCAACCCGGTCGCATCATGCGCGGGACGCTCTGACGACGGTGCGCGAGTCGCGGTCGTCGGCGCCAAGGGGGTGCGAGGAGCGCCGCACTCAGCGCAAAAAGGCGTGTCCGACGCGAGCGCTCCGCACTGACCACAAAACTTCACGATGCAATCCCCCCTAGTTGTCGGCGAAGGCAACCTAGCAGCGAGAAGGACGTGTGTCGTGTATGCAAGTCCGACACTACGTCCACTGTCCGGCGGAGGTGGGCGACCTGATCGATCAGGCTCTCAGCACGACGACCCTTAAGCGCTAGCGTGCCGCCCATGGCGCTCTCACCGGAGGACTACTACGCCCACGTGCTCGCCGGGGCCGACGCGGATGGCCGGCTCGCGCCCGGCGAGCTGGCCGAGTGGGAGGTGTTCCCGTTCGAGTCCGAGGGCCTGCGGGTCGTGCCGTTCCGGCCACCGGTGGTGCCGGACCCGCCCCGGCAGGGCGAGGACCCGGCGGAGTGCAAGTCGTGCGAGCACCGGGACGAGGGGATCTGGCTCGACGACCACTGGCGGCTGACCCGGATGAGCGGGGTCGGGGTGCCGCTGGTGCTGATGCTGCATCCGCGCGACCACCACGACCAGGCCGACCTCCCGGACGAGCTGGCCGCCGAGCTCGGCGTCCTCATCACGCACCTGACCCGGCACGTCGAGGCGCTCGAGGGCATCAGCCGCTGCCACGTCTACCGGATCGGCGACGGGGGCGCGCACCTGCACACCTGGTTCTTCGCCCGGCCGGCCGGTCAGTCCCAGATGTTCGGCTCGATGCTGGTGGTCTGGGACGACCTGCTCCCGAGGTACCCCGAGGACCTCGCCGACGCCGACGCCGACCGCGTGGTCGACGCTCTCGTGACGTCGTACGGCGGGGCGAGGGGCTGACCGACGGGTCACTGGTCGAGGAGGACGGCGGCAGAGCCGGAGGCGCCGACGGTGGCACGGTGCGGGCTGCCGGGAACCGTCAGCGGGAGCTCGAGGGGGGCGTGGACGTCCACGACGATCGACTGCGCACCGGGGTCGAGCCGGACGCTGACCCGGAGGCCGGGGTACTTGGCGGACGCGCCGGTCTGCCGGAGGAAGTCGGACACTGCCTCCCGCGCGGCCGACTCGGCCTGCGCCAACCGGACGCGGGAGCCGATCCCCTCGCCGTACAACGCACCCAGGTTGCGGCTGCCCGCGTCGGCTCCGGCCAGGGCCGCTCCGTCCGCGACCGTGTCGAGGCCCTGCCGTTGGAGGTAGGCGGCCGAGGCGTCGACGACGACGCCGATGCCCAGGAGCAGCACGACGGCGAACCCGACGATCAGCAACGTCACGGTGCCCTGCTCGTCGCGGCTACTCATGGGACCGCTCACTCATGGAACTGGCCGATCGGGACCGTGTGGGTGGAGTCGAGCGCGAAGGACGGCGTGCCGGAGCCGAGGATGTCGGGCAGCATCGGCAGCTTCACCTTCGTGGCGACGCGGACGGTGATCACCGCTCCACGGGCATGGCAGTCAGCCAGGCCACCGCAGGTGACCCGGAGGGCGAACGGCTGCCCCGGCGCTCCCTGGTCGTCCAGGGCGTCCCGGACCGCGGCGCGGGCCTGTGTCATCCCGGCGTTGTCGGAGTCGGCGAGCGCGTACGCGCGGCCGGCTGCCCGGGCGGCGCCGCTGATCGCGAAGGCGCCGCGCTGCACCTCGAAGACCGAGAGGACGATCCAGATCAGCGGCACCATGAGGATCATCCCGAGCCAGGCGAACTCCACCAGGGCGCTCCCGCCTTCCTCCCGGCGCCTCACGGCGTCCGCTCCTCGACCGCGTGGCCGGAGACGTCCAGGCCGATCCCCGGCCCGCCGAGTCCCAAGGCAGGGACGGAGGCATGGATGGTCACCTCGACGGTCGGCCGGCCGTCGAGGCTGACCAGGTGCACGTCGATGTCGCGGGCGAAGCGCCCCGAGACGGCCCCGGCGATCTGTTCGCGGGTCTTGGCTCGGCCGTCGGCGAGGTCGTGGTCGTACGTCGCAGCGAGCCGCGCGCCCTCCGCGGCCGCGGAGGCGAGCGTGTTGCGCACCATGAGGACGAGCGCGAGCTGCAGGATCCCGAGGAACAGCGGCACGAGCAGCGCGAGCACCAGCACGAAGTCGACCACGGCCGACCCCCGCTCGCTGCGCGCGCGCCGCACTCAGGTCACCTTGTGCAGAGCCGCCCGCAGCAGGGCGCCGAGCTGGTGGCCGGCGATCTTGTAGAGGATCGCCACCAGACCCGCCGTCATCACGGTGATGAGCACCCAGCCGGGCACGTCCCCCCGCTCCTCACGCCAGTGACGGGTGGGCGGTGGCAACGTCACGAGGACGAAGAGCCGCAGCATGGTTTCCATGGGTTCCCCCTTTGGGTCGGACCTGGCTGAAGTCATGGGGTGGTCAAGGACAGTCCGACCACTCCGGGCCAGAAGGCGAAGACGACGATCACCGGCAGCACGAGGAACACGACCGGCACCATCATGAAAATTTCCTTGCGTGCCGCGACCTCGATCAGCTCGCGGCGCCCGGCTTCACGTACGTCGGCCGCTTGCGCGTGCAGGACGTCCGCGAGCGGGGTGCCCCGTTCGAGCGCGACCGCGATGCCTTGCGCGAAGCGCGACACCAGGGGCAGGCCGGCGGCGGCAGCCCACCGGTCGAACGCCTCACCGACCGGCGTGCCCGTCCGGACCTGCGACAGGACGCGGGCCAGGTCCGCCGAGAGCTCTCCGCCGCTGCGTCGTACGACCCGGTCGAGGGCGGAGACCGGGCTCTCGCCGGCCGCCACGGCGAGGGCCAGGAGCTCGGCCACGACCGGGAACTCCGCGATGATCCGGGTCTCCCGCCGCTTCACCTGGGAGCTCAGCTGGTTGTCGCGCGCGATGACACCCACGGCGAGACCCACCGCACACAGGACGACGTCGACGACGACTCCCCCGCCGCCGGTGAGCGCATCGACCAGGCAGTAGGCCGCCACGAGGGCGAAGCCGACCAGTCCCCACAACACCTGTTGGATGCGGAACTCGTGCACCGTCGCGTCAACCCCGGCCCGAAGGAGTCGCCGCTGGACGCTCGCCTTCCCGCCGAGGATCCGCTCGACGCCGTCGGCCATGGTGCGCAGGACGGGTCCGAAGACGCCGGCTGCCGCGTGCGCGGGCGATCCCGAGACAGGCCGCAGACCCGGCCTGGCCCCCACCTGCGGCAGGTCGCGGATGTAGGGGAGGACCCGGATGGCGAGCTGCGGCTTGCGGATCACGGAGATCCGCCAGGCGACGAGGAGCGCGCCGGACGCGGCCAGCGCACCCAGGACTCCGCCCCACGTCGCCGGGGTCACGACAGGATCCGCTTCTCGACCGGCAGCCGACCGATGCGCATCATCAGCCGGTAGGCGACCAGGCAGGCCGCCGCGCCGAAGGCAAGGACGACGACGCCCCCGGGTGAGTTGTACCGCCTGATCACGTCGGGCTGCCCGACCATGAACAGCAGCACCAGCCACGGGGCCGCCACTGCGAGCCGCGCGCCGTTGACCGTCCACGCCTGACGCGACTCCATCTCCGAACGGGTCCGCTGCTCGTCGCGCAGGTACCCCGAGAGGTTGCGCAGCAGCCGTCCGAGCTCGCCGCCCCCGACCTCGCGCGCGATGCGAAGCGCCTCGACGACCCGGTCGCCGACAGGGTCGGCCAGTCGATCCTTGAGGCGGTCCAGGCTCTGGCCGAACTGTCCACTCACCTGGTAGTCCAACGCGAACCGGTCGAACTGCGGCCGCAGCGGCTCCGGGCCGCGAACCGCCAGGTTGGCCAGCGCGTCGGGCAGGGACATGCCGGCCCGTACGCCGGAGGCGAGGTTGTCGACCGCTTCGGGCCACACCTCGGCGTACTCGCGCAGGCGACGCCGCCGACGGCTGGTCACGACGGAGACCGGCAGCCACGCGGCCATCGCCCCGAAGGCGACCGCCACGGGACCGGTCTCGCTGACGGCGTACACGCCGAGAGCGGTGGCTGTGCCGAGGATGGCGGACAGCAGCAGGAACGCGGCGATCGAGACCGACTCCATCCCGGCCTGGTCGAGGAGCTCGCGGAGTCGGTGACGCCGGGCGGTGGTCCGTTCCCCCTCCCGGGGCAGAGCGCGCACGGACCAGATCAGCATCAGCCCGATGCCGAAGCCGAGACCGAGAAGCGCACCCATCAGCGCACCTCCCCCAGCAGCTGCCGAAGGTCGATCCCCATCCGCTCGAACGCCTCGCGGCGCGGCGGCATCCCGCTCCCACGTCGCAGCTCGGCGCCGCGGCGGACGAAGATCGGCTCGCTCTCGATGATGTCGTTCTCCACGCGGCCGGGGACGCCGACGATCTCGTTGACCCGTCGTACGCCGGCGGGGTCGATGCCCAGGTGGACGACGAGGTCGACGCTGGCCGAGACCGTGGGCGTGACGAAGCGGCTCGAGATGTTCTCGCCCGCCAGCAACGGCAGGGTGCACATCTTGACGAGCGCCTCGCGTGCGGAGTTGGCGTGCAGCGTGCACATGCCCGGCAGGCCCGAGTTGAGCGCGAGCAGCAGGTCCATGCACTCCTCGGCCCGGACCTCACCGACGATCACGCGGCTGGGGCGCATGCGCAGCGCCTCCTTGACGAGCTGGCGCAGAGTGATCTCGCCGGTGCCCTCCAGCCCGGACTGCCGCGTCTGCATGGGCACCCAGTCGGGGTGCGGGAAGCGCAGCTCGAAGACTTCCTCGGCGCTCACCACCCGCTCACCGCCCGGGATCGCGGCCGCGAGACAGTTCAGGAACGTCGTCTTGCCCGTCTGCGTCCCGCCGGCGACGAGGATGTTCAGGCCGGCCTGGACCGACGCCTCGAGGAAGCCCGCGGCGTGTGGGGTGAGGCTGCCCAGCTCGACGAGGTGCTCGAGGTGGGCGGCCCGAAGCAGGAACTTGCGGATGTTCACCGCGGAGAAGCCGCGGCTGATCCCTTCGAGCACCACGTGCAGTCGGTGCCCCTCGGGCAGCATGGCGTCGACGAAGGGCTGGGACAGGTCGATGCGGCGGCCGCTGGACTTCAGCATCCGCTCGACCAGCTCGGTCACCTGCGCCTGCGTGAGCACGAGGTTGGTCAGCTCGTGCCGGCCGTGCCGGGCGATGAAGACACGGCTGGGGTCGTTGATCCAGATCTCCTCGACCGCCGGGTCGTCGAGGAACGGTTGCAGCGGCCCGAAGCCGCTGACCCGTGCCACCAGCTCGCCCACCACCGAGTCCGGGTCGGGCAAGGGCGCGACAGCGCCGGTCAGGGAGTAGGTGTCGTGGTCGGAGACGATGCCCTGGGCGATCCGGCGTACCAGCGCGGCGTCGCGCTGCGGATCGACGCCCTCGCGGCGGACGACCTCGCGCACGCGCTGGTCGAGGCTCTCCACCAGCTGCGCGTGCGCGTTCGTCACCGACATCGGTCCTGCTTTCCCGAGTGGGCTCGTCATGCAGCCCTTTGCGCCAACCTAGAACGCTTTGCCCGGGAGCGCAGCCCCCGAAACGGGGGGCTGTGGACAAGATCGACGGCCCTCGTCACCGGCGACGAGACCAACGTGACAGGTGAGCGCTGAAGCGAAGGACGAGGCGCATGTGACGCGCCGCGGTCTCTAGTAGCCCGAGAGGTAGAGCTTCCACTCGCCGTCGATCTTCAGCACGTACTTGTCGCTCGGATCGCCAGGCGAGGTGCCTTCCGCCACCGGGATGACGACCGCATCGGCGGTGCCGGTGACGGCGGACTTGGCGTCCGCGAGGTCGTCGTCGGAGATAGGTGAGATCTCGCCGATCTCGACGTTTTGCGCCCACGTGAAGTCGTCGGAGGAAGCGCAGTCGTCGACGAACGCCTGGCGGCCCTTGTCGCCACTCCTAAAGACGGCCAGGTCGGCCGCTCCGTCACAGTTGAGCTCGGCGGCCGCCGCGTAGAACCGAGTCACGATCTCCTTGGGGCCGACATATTGCTTCTTGGCTTGCGGCGGGGACTCCGATCCGCCAGAGCAGGCCGACAAGAGGAGGACGCTGGACAGGGCGGCGATCCGAAAGCGGGACGACAGCACCGCGCGAGAATATCAACCCGCCGAGTCCGAGCTGCTGACCGCGCGAGGCCGTCGCTCACCCGTGGGGAGGAAGCCCGGTTTCGGAGGGGTTCCTAGGCTGGGAGATCGCCCGTCCGGGCGGCCGACAGATTCGAGGCATCTTCCTCCGTGGCTGACCGCGTGCACCGCCCCGTCCTGCTCACCGACGACCCCGCTCCGGTCGCCACCTCGCTCGAGGTGCTGGCCGCGGCCGCCGACCAGGCCGCCACCGACCTGCCGCTCGGCGCCGTCGAGCTCGCGCGGTCGCACGGCGCGACCCTGCCGCTGCCCGGTCAGGGCGCGACGATCGAGCTGTGGCAGTCCCTCGCGACCGTCGCGGCGGTCGACCTGTCGGCGGCGCGGATCCTCGAGCCGCACCTGGACGCCCTGGCGATCCTCGCCGAGTCCGGCGCAGCGGCGCCCGAGGACGACACCACCTGGGGGGTGTACGCCGCCGAAGGTCCCGGCGTACGCCTCACCGCCACGCAGGCGGGCGACGGCTGGCGGCTCGACGGCACCAAGCCCTGGTGCTCCCTGGCCGGACACCTCAGCCACGCCCTGGTCACTGCGTGGGTCGACGACCAGCAGCGCTCGCTGTTCGCCGTGGACGTGAGCCACGACGGGGTGCAGCCCGAGCCGGACGCCTGGCACGCCCTCGGCCTGCCGACCGTGACGTCCGGCCCGGTCACCTTCGCCGACGTCCCGGCCGAGGAGGTCGGCGGACCCGGCTGGTACCTGCGGCGCGACGGCTTCGCCTGGGGCGGGATGGGCGTGGCCGCGGTCTGGTACGGCGGCACGGTGGGGGTCGCGCGCCGGCTCCTGCAGGCGGCCGGGCAGCGCCCGCCCGACCAGGTCGCGCTCCTGCACCTCGGCACCGTCGACGCCGCGCTCGCCGCCGCCCGCGCGATGCTCGCCCACGCCGCCCGGCTGATCGACGGCGGCCGGGCCGGCGGCGAGACCGGGGCGCTGCTCGCGCTGCAGGTGCGGCAGGTCGTCGCCGATGCCGCCGAGACCGTGCTGCGCTGCGTCGACCACGGGCTCGGCCCGGCCCCCCTCGCCCTCGAGCCGGAGCACGCCGGCCGGGTCGCCGACCTGCGGCTCTACCTGCGCCAGCACCACGCCGAACGGGACGCCGCGGCCCTCGGGCAGCAGGTGGTCGCCGCCCTCACGGACGGGGACCCGCCCTGGTGACCGCGGCGTTCACCCACGACGACCCCGGCGCGTCCGCGGAGGCGTGGCGGGCCCACGACTCCTGGGGCGCCGTCGGCGAGCTCACCCTCCCCGACGCGCGCCGACCCGGCGCCCGCCTGGTGGTCGTCGCCGCCCACCCCGACGACGAGAGCCTGGGCGCCGGCGGCCTGCTCGCGACGGCGTACGACGCGGGGCTACGGCTCGACCTCGTCCTGCTCACCGCGGGCGAGGCGTCCCACCCGGGGTCGCCCACCCTCGACCCGGGCCGGCTCGCGGCCGCCAGGCTGGAGGAGGCGCAGCGGGCGCTGGACCTCCTCGCCCCCTCCGCCGAGCTGCACGTCCTCGGGGTGGCCGACGGTGAGGTGGCGGCCGCCCAGGACGAGGTGACGCGGCGGCTCGTCGAGCTGGTGGGCGACGGTCGGGACACGCTGCTCGTCGCGCCTTGGCGCCACGACGGGCACACGGACCACGACGCGGCCGGTCGCGCCGCCTCCACCGCCGCCCACCGGACCGGCGCACGCCTGCTGGAGTACCCCGTCTGGATGTGGCACCACGGCCGGCCCGACCAGGCGCCGTGGGACCTCATGCGCCGGCTCGACCTCACCCCGCAGACCCAGGAGCGCAAGCAGCGCGCCATCCACGCACACGCCACCCAGGTGCGGCCCCTGTCGGACCACCCCGAGGACCGGGTGCTGCTGACCGATCGGATGCTCGCCCACTTCGACGCCCCCGTCGAGCACTTCATCGTCGAGCCGGCCAACGACGAGGCGCTCGAGCGGCTGCACCGCGAGGAGCCGGACCCCTGGGGCGTGGACGAGCGCTGGTACGAGGGGCGCAAGCGCGACCTCACCCTGGCGGCCCTCCCGCGCGAGCGGTTCGCCCGCGCGCTCGAGGTCGGCTGCTCGGTCGGCGCGCTGGCCGAGGACCTCGCGGACCGGTGCGGCGAGCTGGTCGCCGTCGACCGCAGCGACACCGCGGTCGCCGCCGCGCAGGAGCGACTCGGCGGCCGCTCGCACGTCCGGGTCGAGCAGTGCGACGTCCCCGGACAGTGGCCGGACGGGCGCTTCGACCTGGTCGTGGTCTCCGAGATGGGCTACTTCCTCAGCCCGCAGGACCTGGACCTGCTGATCGAGCGGGTCGCCGCGGGCCTGGAGCCGGACGGCGTCGTGCTGCTGTGCCACTGGCGGCACCCGGTGGAGGGCTGGGTGCTGGACGGGCCCGAGGTCCACGAACGGTTCCGCCGGGCCGGTCACCTGCCCCCGGAGGCTGCCCGCTACCAGGACCGCGACGTCGAGATCAGCGTGCTGAGCCACCCCGACAGCTGGCCGGAGCCGGGCTCATGACGACGCCCACGACGTACGACGTCGTCCACGTCGTGGTCCCGGCCCACGACGAGCAGGAGCTGCTCGGTGAGTGCGTGCGGTCGCTGCAGGTCGCGATCGAGCACCTGGCCGAGAGCCACCCCGAGGTCGAGCCCCGGCTGACGATCGTGGCCGACCGGTGCACGGACATGACCGCGCTGGTCGCGCTGGACATGGGCGCCGACCTGGCCGCCGTCGACGTCGGGTGCGTCGGTGCGGCCCGGCAGGCCGGCGTACGCCGCGTCGAGGCCGTCGCGGCCGGCGTGCCCGCCGAGCGCGTCTGGGTCGCGAACACCGACGCCGACACCGTGGTGCCGGCCGACTGGCTGACCCGCCAGCTCGACCTGGCCGAGACCGGGTTCGCCCTGGTGCTCGGCACCGTCGTCCCCGACCACCGCGGCATGGACCCGGCCGTCCTCGAGGCCTGGCTCGACCTGCACACGCTCACCGAGGGCCACCCGCACGTCCACGGAGCCAACCTCGGGATCTCGCTCGCGGCGCTGCAGCAGACCGGCGGCTTCGCGCCGATCGAGGTGGGCGAGGACGTCGCGCTCTCCGAGGCGGTCCGGCGGGCGGGTCTGCCGTGGGTCGCGACCGCCACCACGCAGGTGACGACGTCCTCCCGGCTGGTCAGCCGGGTCGAGGACGGCTTCGCCGACGTGCTCCGCGGGCTGCACGAGGCGCGGCACGCGCAGTAGCGGCGCCGCGGGAGCGGCTCAGCCGGCTTCGGTGCCCTCGAGGCGGAAGCCGACACCGCGGACGGCGACGACCTTCTCCTCGACCCCGACGGTCTCGAGCTTCTGCCGCAGGCGGCCGATGGTGACGTCGAGGGTCTTGGTGGAGCCGAACCAGTTCTCGTCCCAGACGTCGGCCATGAGGCGGGCCCGGGAGACGACCTTGTCGCGGTTGGCCTCGAGGATCGACAGGACGGCGAACTCCTTGCCGGTCAGCGAGATCTCGGTCTCGCCGAGGAACACCCGCCGGGCCTCCACGTCGACGCGCAGGCCGCCGGCCGCCGGGGCCTGGCTGGAGTTGACCAGGCCGAAGCCGGCGCCGCGGCGCATGAGGGCGCGCATGCGCGCCTGCAGCTCGGCGAGGCCGAACGGCTTGGAGAGGTAGTCGTCGGCGCCGATGTCGAGGCCGACCACGCGGTCGAGCTCGCCGGTGCGGCCGGTGAGGATGATGATCGCGCCGGTGTAGCCGTCCTCACGGGCGCGGCGGCAGACCTCGAGGCCGTCGATGTCGGGCAGGCCGAGGTCCAGGATGACGACGTCGTAGATGGACACCGCCATCTCCTCGAGCGCGTCGTGACCGGTCTCGACCTGGACGACGTCGTAGCCCTCGCGCTCGAGCGTGCGCGTCAGAGGGAACGCGATGTCTTCCTCGTCCTCGACGACCAGAACCTGTGCCACGCTCAAATAGTAGTGGGGTGGACACAGCCCTGTTGAACGGATGAGCAAATCCGCACGATCTCCAGACTAAGAACCACCACGCCACGGGGGCTCCACGCGTGGGACACGGGTCCCCCACAAGTCGGTAACAGGTCTCGATGGACTAGACCAGCCTCTAGGAAACGTCAGCGTCCAGTTCAGCCAACAGGTCCCCGAGGTCGTCGACCCGGTCGAGGACGGCCTCGAACCGGAACTGCTCGAGCGCCACCGGGTCCGCCGCCGCCTCCTCCACCTCGGCCCAGGTGATCGGCGTCGCGGCGTACGGACGGTCCTTGCCCCGCAGCGAGTACGGCGAGAGCGTGGTCTTCGAGCCGGAGTTCTGCGACCAGTCCAGGAACACCTTCCCGCTGCGGCGGGCCTTGGTCATCGTGGCCGTCACCTGCTTCGGGAAGTCCGCGGCCAGCTCCTCGGCGATCTCCTTGGCCAGCTCGGTGACCTCCGAAGGGTTCTTCCGGCCGGGGAGGGCGAGGTAGAGGTGCATGCCCTTGCTGCCGCTGGTGACGGCGTACGCCTCCCCCAGGCCCCGGCGGGCCTGCGCCCGCTCCCGGACGAGCAGCGCGACCGCGGCGCACTCCGAGAGACCGGTCCCCTCCCCCGGGTCGAGGTCGATGACCATGCGGTTGGGGTTCTTGGGCTGACCGTTGCGCCCGACCGTCCACTGGTGCACGTGCAGCTCCAGCGCCGCGAGGTTGGCCAGCCAGGTCAGCGTGGCGAGGTCGTCGACGATCGGGAAGGTCAGCTCCCCGGACTCGCCGTCGGTGCGCGAGCCGGTGGTCGGCACCGTCGCGGTGTGCACCCACCTCGGGGTGCCGGACGGGGCGTTCTTCTCGAAGAAGCTCGGCTTCTCGGTGCCGTGGGGCCACCGGATCCGGGTCACGGCGCGGTGCGCCAGGTGCGGCAGCAGCACCGGTGCGATGCGGGCGTAGTAGTTGAGCACCTCGCCCTTCGTCGTCCCCGTGTGCGGGTAGAGGACCTTGTCGAGGTTGCTCAGCCTGAGCGTGCGTCCCTCGACGTCGACGTGCACCTCGTTCTCGGCCATCGGTCAGCGTCCGATCGCGATCACGGGCTTCGCGGCCGGGTCGAGCCGGCCGAGCGTGCGCAGCAGGAACCAGCGCGGGGCGCTCACGCAACCGGCGGTCGCGCCGCTGCCGTTGACGTGCAAGAAGATCGCGCCGCCGCGGTGGCGCACCTGGGCGCTGTTGAAGGACGTCGTGACGGCGAGCTCGTACTGCTTCGGGAAGGAGCGCAGCCGCTCCGACGCGTTCGGGTCGCTCTGCGGCAGCCGCCAACGGAAGCCGCCGGCCCCGCGGTTGCGCCACTGGTTGTAGTAGTCCGACCGGTTGTCCAGCACCCAGTAGTCGCCGGGACGGGCGCGCCGGTAGGAGTCGTCCCAGGCCTTCCGCTGCGCGTGCATCCCGAACGCCCAGGGCAGGCGGAACGTGCCGAGCGGTGTCTTGCCCGAGCCCTGCACCCGTCTGCGCGCAGGGACCAGCCCGCCGTACCCGATCCGGCCGTCCGTGGCGCGGAACCGTTTGTGCCAGGTCTCGCCGTGCAGCGTCCAGAAGGTCACCCGCGCGTGCATGCCGCTGGTGCGGTTGACCGTCACGACCTGGGTGGTGCCCCGAGCCAGGCGCACGGTCACCCCGTCGAGGTGGATCGGGTCCGGGCGCCCCGCACCCGCGGCGTCCGCGCTGCGCGGGAGCGCGAGCAGGCCGGTGGTGAGCAGCACGAGCACGAGCAGGCGGGTCACAGGTCCTCCGGGGTGACGTCGGTGCGGATCCCTTGGTACGACGGCTGGCGCAGGCGCTCGTAGCCGAGCCCGTGGGTGTCGATGTCGACCACGATGCGTGGGTCGACCCAGAACGTGCCGGACGCGTCCACGCGCGGCACCTCGTCGTCGAAGGGGCTGTCCTCGCGGGCGTGGGGTGCCAGCAGGTCCTGGAGCATCCGGGCCTTCGCGCCGGCGATCCCGCTGCCGACCCGGCCGCGGTACATCAGGCCGTCGGGCGTCACCTCGCCGACCAGCAGCGCGGCCAGCCGGTCCTTCGTGCCCTCCTGGGGCCGCCAACCGCCCACGACGAACGAGCCGCGGTGTCGGTGCGCCCGCTTCAGCCAGTCCTTGCTGCGCTGGTCGAACCGGTAGCGCGAGGTCACCCGCTTGCTGACCACCCCCTCGAGCCCCTGCTGCAGGGTGGCCTCGAGGAGCATCCCCCCGTCGTCGTACGTCGCGGGGACCTGCCAGTGGGTGCTGTTGAGGCCGAGGCCCTCCAGGCGGTCGCGGCGCTCGGCCAGCGGGAGGCCGGTGAGGTCCTCGCCGTCGAGCCGGAGCAGGTCGAAGACCATGTAGGTCACCGGGACGGTGTTGACCAGGCGCTCGACCTCGGTGGCCTTGCGGACGTGCATGCGGTGCTGGAGGACGCGGAAGTCGGGGATCCCGCGGTCGTTCAGGGCGATGATCTCACCGTCGAGCAGCAGGTCGCGGCCCTCGAGCGGGTGAGCCGCCACGTCCGGCCACGCGGCCGTCACGACGTTCGCGTTGCGGCTGAACATCCGGACGCCGTCGGTCGTGGCGTCGAGCAGGATGCGGACGCCGTCCCACTTCACCTCGTGCTGCCACTCCTCGCCGATCGGCAGGTCGGTCGTGGCGGTGGCCAACATCGGACGCATGGGAGGAGCCTTTCAGTGCGGGCGGACCTGGTAGGTGCCCTCGGTCGTGGCGACCACGGTGCCCTCCTCGTCGGTGAGCTCGGCCCGGAGCACGAACTCTCCCTTCCCCTCCCGCTCCGCGGCCTCCCCCACTCGGGCGATCTCCACGTCCGAGAGCTCGGCGCGCGCGGTCACCGCCGTGGCGGCCGGCCGGCGGAACTCGATCCGCAGGTCCTTCACGATCGGGTAGAAGCGCGCGGGGTCGAAGGTGGCCAGGCTCAGGGCGCCACCCAGCATCTCCGCGACCGAGAACAGCACTCCGGCATACATCGTGCCCACGTGGTTGCCGTTGCCGGTCATCGGGACCCGCGCCGCGGCGCGCCCCGGGGCGGCCTCGATCACCTCGAGCCCCATCTGCTCGAGGACCGGGATCGTCCGCGCCATCGTGGAGTTGAGCAGGGCGGGGATGTCACCGGGACCGTCGGACATGGGGGCCATACTGGGTGGCATGAGGGCAATCTGGAAGGGCTCCGTCTCCTTCGGACTCGTGTCGGTCCCGGTCAAGCTCTACTCCGCCACGGAGAGCCACGACGTGTCGTTCCGCCAGGTCCACTACAAGGACGGCGGCCGGATCAAGTACCAGCGCGTCTGCTCGGTGTGCGGCGAGGAGGTGTCGTACGCCGACATCGCCAAGGGCTACGAGACCGAGGACGGCGAGATGGTCGTGCTCACCGACGACGACCTGACCGACCTGCCGCTGACGTCGTCGCGGGAGATCGCGGTCGAGCGGTTCGTGCCGAGCGACCAGATCGACCCGATGCTGCTGGAGAAGTCCTACTACCTCGAGCCGGAGAAGACCGGCGCCAAGCCCTACGCGCTGCTGCGCCAGGCGCTGCTGGACGCCGACCGGATGGCCGTCGTGACGGTCGCCCTGCGCCAGCGCACCGCCGTCGCGGTGCTGCGCGTGCGCGAGGACGTCATCGTGCTCCAGACCATGATGTGGCCCGACGAGATCCGCACCCCCGACTTCGCGATCGAGCCCGGCGAGGTCAAGGACGCCGAGGTCAAGATGGCGAAGATGCTCGTCGAGACCCTGGCTGGCGACTTCGAGCCCGACGAGTTCGAGGACGACTACGCCGACGCGGTGCAGTCCGTGGTCAAGGCCAAGATCGAGGGCGGCGAGGTCAAGCGGACGCCGACCTCCACCAAGTCCTCCGGCGAGGTCGTCGACCTGCTGGCCGCGCTGCAGAAGTCGGTCGAGGACGCCAAGTCCGCCCGCGGCGAGGGCTCGGCCAAGGACGAGAAGGACGAGAAGAAGCCGGCGAAGAAGTCGACGAAGAGCAAGGCGAAGAAGGCCGGCTGAGCCGGCACCGGGTCCGCTGCTTCGGCGCCGGCTCCTTCTGCGACGTCAGTCCGACTCCCACCGGAACAGCTTCGCCGCGAGCGCGGTCACCACGAGCGCGAAGCCGAGCAGCACCACGGCCGGGAGCCCGATCGCCGTGATCGACTGTCCGCGGACGAGCACGTCGGTCATGCCGTCGTTCAGCCAGCGCAGCGGCAGGAACCTCGACAGGATCTGCAGCCAGGCCGGGGCGCCGTCCAGCGGGAAGAACGACCCACTGAGGAACGACATCGGCAGGATGAGGAAGTTCGACATGCTCACCCCGTCGATTGCTCGAAGCTCCCCGTATGCCATCGCGAGGTCATGGACCTCGATCGCACTCACGGGCCGACCCTAGTCGGCCGAGGGTGCCACCAGGGGCCAGGGACTCGCCGCCTCGATCTGCGCCGAGAGGCTCAGCAGGGTCGGCTCGTCGTCGGTTCGCCCGACCAGCTGGACTGCCAGCGGCATCCCATCGTCCGCGAGACCGCGCGGGACGCTGGCTGCGGGGTTGCCCGCGAGGTTCCAGAGGGCGACGTAGGAGATCGCCGGGAGGGCGCGCAGCGACGCCCGGACGGTCCCGGTGCCCATGAGGACCCCCGTCCGGGCAGGGCGGTGGGGCTGGGTCGGGGTCAACAGGACGTCGACGTCGTCGAACACCCGGTTCGCCTTCCGCGACACCTTCTGCGTGGTCTTGACGGCGAGGTCGATGACCCGCGGCGTGACCCACGAACCGAGCCGGTAGGTCTCTCGCGTGCGCTTCTCGAGCCGGTCGAAGTGCTCCATCATCTGCGCCTCGGCCCGGATGCCGCCGAGGAACTGCGGCACGAACGCGACGGTCGGGTCGGGGTAGCGGGGGTCGACCTCGCGTACGTCGTGACCGAGATCGGTGAGCAGCCGGACCGTGTCCTCGACCGCTCGCACGTGCCGTGGGTCGGGCCGGACGCCGAGCGTCACCGGCTTCGTCGTCCAGCCGATGCGGAGCCGACCGGGATCGCGGCCGGCGGCCTCGACGAACGAGCCGGTCTCCCCCGCGTGGTAGGTGTCGGAGGGCAGGGTGCCGCGGATGACGTCGTAGACGAGGGCGCTGTCGAGCACCGACCGGGTCAGCGGGCCGGTGGTGCCGAGGGTGAACCACAGGTCGGTGTGCGGCGCCTGGGTCACCCGACCGCGCTGCGGCTTGAGCCCGAACAGGCCGCAGCAGGCGCTGGGGATCCGGATCGACCCGCCGCCGTCGCCGCCCAGGCCGGCGGGGACCATGCCCGACGCGACGGCCGCGGCGGTGCCGCCGCTGGACCCGCCGGGGCTGTGCCGGGTGTCCCACGGGTTGCGGGTGACGCCGAGGGCGTCGCTCTCGGTGAACGGGAACGCCCCGAACTCCGGCATCGTGGTCTTGCCGACGATCACCGCACCGGCGTCGCGGAGTCGGCGGACGACCTCGCCGTCCTGCTCGACGGGCGTGCTGTTGCCGAGACCGCCGAAGGTGGTGACGGTGCCGGCGACGTCCAGCTCCTCCTTGATGACCAGCGGTACGCCGTGCAGCGGACCGTGCGGCTCGGTCGAGGAGTCGCGGGCCTGCGCCTCGGCCCGCGACTCCTCGGCCAGGGTCACGCTGATGGCATTGAGGTCGTCCTGCGCGAGCCGCTCGAGTGCCTGCTCGGTCGCCTGGACCGCCGTCAGCTCGCCTGCCTCGATCGCCGCCACCGTCCCGGCGACACCCAGCGGCTCGGTCATGCGGTCACCTCGACGAGCTCGCGCAGCTGCTCGTCGTCCGGCTGCCAGGTGCCGGCCCTCGCGTTGTCCCGCACCTGCTCCACCGACGTGGCGCCGGCGATCACCGACGCGACCGTCGGCATGGCGGCGAGCCCGCCCATGGCCACGTCGAGCATGGTGACGCCGTGCTTCTCGGCGTACGCCGCCAGGGCCTCGATCCGGTCCCAGTCGGCCGCCTCCAGCCGGGCGGGCATCTTCGACAGGCGGGTGCCGTCGGCAGCGGCCACGCCGCGGCGGTACTTGCCGGTGAGGAGTCCCGAGGCGAGTGGGAAGAACGGGATGAGCCCCTGACCGGTGTGCTCGAGCGCCGGGACCAGCTCCTGCTCGACGTCCCGCTTGAGCCAGGAGTACTCGTTCTGGGCGGAGATGAAGGCCTCGGAGCCGTCGGTCGCGGCGACCCAGTCGGCGTCGACCACCTGCCAGCCGGCGAAGTTGGACGAGCCGAGGTAGCGCACCTTGCCCTCGACGACCAGCTCGGTCAGCGCGGCCAGGGTCTCCGCGATCGGCGTCGCCGGGTCGGGGGCGTGCATCTGGTACAGGTCGATGTGGTCGGTGCCGAGCCGACGCAGCGAAGCCTCCACGGCCTTGCGGATGTAGCGGCGGGACCCGCGCACGCCCCAGTCGGGGCCGTTGGCGCCGTCCATGTCCATGCCGAACTTGGTCGCGACGATCACGTCGTCGCGCTTCTTGCCCAGTGCCTTGCCGAGCAGCTCCTCCGAGCCGCCACCCCCGCCGTAGATGTCGGCGGTGTCGAACAGGGTGATGCCGGCGTCGATCGCGGCCTCGACCACGGCCGGGACCTGGTCGTCGGGCATCCGCCCGCCGAAGTTGTTGGTGCCGAGACCGACCGTGGAGACGGTGAGGCCGGAGCTGCCGAGCTGGGTGTAGGTCATGTCGGGGGTGGAGTCAGCCATGCACTCACCCTGCCAGCCGGGTGGTGGCCGGCCCACGCGGGATCCGCGCTCAGGCGAGGGAGTCGCGCCAGGCGACGTGCAGGTCGGAGAAGCGTCCCTCGCCACCGGCGACGAGGTCGGCGGGCGAGCCGTCCTCGACGATCTCGCCGTGCTCCATCACCAGCACCCGGTCGGCGATCTCCACGGTCGAGAGCCGGTGGGCGATGATCACCGCGGTGCGGCCCGCCAGCACCGTGCGGAGGGCGTGCTGGACCAGTCGCTCGGAGGGGACGTCCAGCGACGACGTGGCTTCGTCGAGGATCAGCACCGCCGGGTCGGCCAGGAACGCCCGGGCGAACGCCACCAGCTGGCGCTGTCCTGCCGAGAGCCGCCCGCCGCGGTTGGCGACGTCGGTCTCGTACCCCTCGGGCAGCGCAGTGATGAAGTCGTGCGCGCCCAGCGCCCGGGCGGCCTCCTCCACCTCGGCCATCGTGGCCTCGGGCCGGCCGAAGCGGATGTTGTCCGCGACGGTGCCGGAGAAGAGGTAGTTCTCCTGGGTGACCATGACGACCGATCGGCGCAGGTCGGGCGAGGTCAGGTCGCGCAGGTCGAGGCCGTCGAGGGTGACGCGGCCGTGGTTGGGGTCGTAGAACCGGGTGGCGAGCTTGGCCAGCGTGGTCTTGCCCGCTCCCGTGGTGCCGACGAGGGCGACCGTCTGGCCGGCCGGAATGGTCAGCTCGAGGTCCGGGAGCACCGGCCGGTCGTCGACATAGGCGAACCCGACGTGCTCGAAGTGGAGCTCCCCACGGGCCTTCTCCAGCGCGATCGGCTCGCGCGGCTCCGGCACCGACGGCTTCTCGTCGAGGACGCCGGCGAGCTTCTCCAGCGCGGCGGAGGCGGACTGGAACGTGTTGTAGAACTGCGAGATCTCCATCATCGGCTCGAAGAACTGGCGCAGGTAGAGCAGGAACGCGGCGAGGACGCCGACGGTGACCTCGCCGTGGTACGCGAGGTAGCCGCCGTACAGCAGCACCACGCCGATGGTGATGTTGCCGATCAGGCGGATGCCGGGCATGAACCACGCGACGAGCCGGAACGCGTCCAGGTTGGCCCGCCGGTACTGGTCGTTGACGTCGTCGAAGATCTCCTGGTTGCGGGGCTCGCGGCGGAACGCCGCCACGGCGCGGATGCCGCTCATGGACTCGACGAAGTGGACGATCACCAGCGCGACCTTCTCGCGGGTGACGAGGTAGGACTTGGCGCTGGACTTGCGGAACCAGTTGGTCAGCCAGGCCAGGAACGGCCCGCAGCACAGGGCGACCAGGCCGAGCTTCACGTCGAGGAAGAGCAGCAGGGCGGCGGTGCCGACCAGGGTCAGCGCGGCGGTGATGAGGCCGTCGAACCCGGTCTCCAGCATCTCGTAGATGGCGTCGACGTCGGAGGTCTGCCGGGAGATGACCCGGCCCGACGTGTAGCGGTCGTGGAAGGCGGGGCTGAGCACCTGGAAGTGGCGGAAGACCCGGCGACGCACCTCGAAGAGGATGTCCTGGCCGATCTGGCCGGAGCGCACGAGGAACAGCTGGCGCGAGATCGCCTGCGTGATCGTCGCGACCAGCATGATGCCGACGATGACCAGCAGCGGGGTGAGGTCGTCCTCGCGCCGGATGGGCGGGATGCCGGAGTCGATGCCGACCTTGACCAGGTACGGGATCGCGAGCCGCGCGGCGTTCTCGACGACCACGATGATCATCAGCAGCTGGAGCGCCCGCCTGTACGGCGTGAGCAGCTCGCGCAGCAGGCGCTTGGAGCCGCCGCCGAGCCTGCTGGCCCGCTCGCGCTCCGCGGCCTCGATCCGGTCGACGTCGGAGACGCCCCGCCACTGCCTCTCCTGAACAGTCACGCCGTCACCTCGGGGTGGACTTCATGCTGAGATCTTGTCCTCGGCCTCGGCCGCCAGCAGCTCGCGGTACGCCGGCACCGTCGCGAGCAGCTCGCGGTGGTCCCCGACGTGGGTGATGGTGCCGCCCTGCAGCAGCGCGACCCGGTCCGCGAGCAGCACCGTCGACGCGCGGTGCGCGACCACGAGCCCGGTGGTCGCGGCGAGCACGCGCCGGAGTGCCTCCTCGACGAGCTTCTCGGTGTGGACGTCGAGCGCGGACAGGGTGTCGTCGAGCACGAGGACCTTCGGCTGGGCGAGCACCGCCCGGGCGAGGGCGAGCCGCTGTCGCTGGCCGCCCGAGAGCGCCATCCCCTGCTCGCCGACCCGCGTGTCGAGACCCCAGGGGAGGTCGTGGACGAAACCCGCCTGGGCGATGTCGATCGCCTCCGTGATCTCCGCCTCGGTGGCGTCGGCGCGGCCGAGCGTGAGGTTCTCCCGGGCGCTCATCGAGAAGAGGGTCGGCTCCTCGAACGCGGTGGCGACGAGCGAGCGCAGGTGCGTGAGCTCCAGGTCCCGGATGTCGACGCCGTCGAGGGTCACCCGGCCGGCGCTGACGTCGTACAAGCGCGGGACCAGGGCCGTGAGCGCGGTCTTGCCGGACCCCGTGGAGCCGACCAGCGCGATCGTCTCCCCCGGCGCCAGATCGAGGTTGACGTCACGCAGGATGGGCTCGTCGGGCGCGTCCGGGAAGGCGAAGTCGACGTGCTCGAAGCGCAGGTGGCCGCGGGGCTCGGCGATGGTCTGGGTGCCGCCCACGATGGCCGGCTCGGTGTCGAAGATCTCCAGGATCCGCGCCGCGGCGGTCATGGCCTCCTGCGACATCGCGAGGATGACGCCCAGGCTGGAGACCGGCCAGACCAGCGACAGCATGAGGGTGATGAAGGCGACGAGCTCACCGGGCGTGAGGGCGCCGCGACCGACGCCGACGGAGCCGAGCAGCAGCACCACGACGACGGCCAGGTTGGGGATCACCTCGAGGAAGGTCCAGAACTTCGCCGACAGCCGGACCTTGCGCATGCTGGTGGCGTACAGCGCGCGCGCCGCGGAGTCGTACTGGTCGGCCACGTGGTTGCCCCGGCCGAAGGACTTGATGACGCGGATGCCGACCGCGCCCTCCTCCGCGCGGGTGGCGAGGTCGCCCTGCTCGTCCTGCACCTGCCGGGACACCACGACGTATGCCTTCTCGAACCGCATGGACAACCAGACGATCGGCGCGGAGGTGGCGGCGACGACGAGGCCGAGCGGCCAGTACATCGAGAGCAGGACGCCGGTCACGACGGTGACCTGGAGGATGTTGATCACCAGGAACAGCAGGCCGAAGCCGGAGAACCGCCGGATCGCCGAGAGGTCCGTGGTGGCGCGCGAGAGCAGCTGGCCCGAGCCCCAGCGGCTGTGGAAGCCCATCGGCAACGTCTGGAGGTGCGCGTAGAGGTCGTGCCGCATTGCGGTCTCGATGCCCAGCACCGCGTTGGACTGGACCCAGCGGCGGCACCACACGAGCACGGCCTCGAGCACCCCGAGCCCCAGCGCGAGGAGACCGAGCGGCAGGACGCCGCCGGTCTCGTGGTGCCGGATCGGGCCGTCGATGAGCGCCTTGGTCACCAGCGGGATCGCGATCGTGAGGCCCACCCCGCTCACGGCCGCGACCGCCATGATGACCAACGCGCCAGCATGCGGTCGCAGGTAGGAACGCAGCCGCCACAGGGAGTGGACCCCCGCCGGCGGGTCCTGCTGAGTGGTTGTCATTGGCAACGATCCTAGACGCGCGATCCCGGGATCGGTAATCGGTTTCTCGGTCGGGTGGTGGTTACCCGGCGAGCAGCCCCCGAACCACACGCAACGCCACGGAGAGCCGGGCGAGGTCGGCCGACTCGTCGGCGCAGATCTCTGCCAGGGTCCTCGCCCCGCGACCGACGGCGACCTCGTCGTCGTCCTCCCACTCCTGGATGCGCGCGGCGGCGGACTCGTCGGCCGGAGTGCTCGCCAGCACCTGGGCGGTCAGCTGGCTGTGGACGGCGTACAGGTCGTCGCGCAGCGCGGCCCGCGCCATCGTCTGCCAGCGGTCGGCGCGGGGCAGCGCGAAGATCCGCTGGACCACGGTCGGCAGCCCCAGCCGCTCACCGAGGGCGAAGTGCACCTTCGCCACGGTGGCCGGGTCGAGCTTGTCCCGAGTGGCGACCTCGACGATGCCGAGCAGGGCGTACGCCGGGTCGAGCGTCGCCACCTGGCTCGCGAGCTCCTCGGGGACCTCCTGGTCCATGAGGCCGTCGCGGCGCCGGTTGAACGCCTCCAGCTCGGCGCCGGTGATGAGCGAGGGCAGCTCGGCCATGAGCGCCTGCACCGGGCCGGAGAAGTGGTCGACCGTGCCCTGGCTGTCCAGCGGCGGACGCCGGTTGTTGACCAGCCAGCGCGAGGCACGCTCGACCAGGGTGCGCATCTGGATCCGCATCCGGGTCTGCACCTGGGCGTCCAGCCGGTTGTCGTAGCGGCGGATCTCCTGGCGCAGGGGCAGGGACCCGAAGATCTCGCGGGCGACGAAGTTGGCCCGGGTGAGCTCGGCGGCCGACGCCCCGGTCTCCCCGGCCAGCCGGGGCCAGTACGTCATGCCCGCGCCGTTCACCAGGTCGTTGACCACCTGGGTCACGATGATCTCGCGGCGCAGCGGGTGCTCGCGGATCTGCTGGGTGAACCCCTCACGGATCTGCTGCGGGAAGTAGGCGACGAGGTCGACGTCGAGGTAGGGGTCGTCGGGCAGGTCGGAGGCGATCAGCTCGTTGGCGAGCACGATCTTGGTCCACGACAGGAGCACGCAGAGCTCCGGCGTCGTGAGTGCTTCGCCGCGCTCGAGCCGACGGCGTACCTGGCGGGAGGTGGGCAGCGCCTCCAGCTCGCGGTTGAGGACGCCGTCCGCCTCCAGCTTGCGCATCCACTCCTCGTGGACGTGGAGGAGGCTGGGGGCGTGGGCGGTCGCGTTGGCGAGCGCGAGGTTCTGCTCGTAGTTGTCGCGCAGCACCAGGGCCGCGACCTCGTCGGTCATGTCGGCCAGGAGGCTGTTGCGCTGCTTCTCGGTCAGGTCGCCGTCCCGAACGACCCGGTCCAGCAGGATCTTGATGTTCACCTCGTGGTCGGAGGTGTCGACGCCCGCGGAGTTGTCGATGAAGTCGGTGTTGATCCGACCGCCCCCACGGCCGGCGCCGTGCAGGGCGTACTCGATCCGGCCGGCCTGGGTCAGGCCCAGGTTGCCGCCCTCGCCGACGCAGCGGGCGCGCAGCTCCCGGCCGTTGATCCGGATCGCGTCGTTGGCCTTGTCGCCCACGTCGGCGTTCGCCTCGTGGTCGGCCTTGACGTAGGTGCCGATGCCGCCGTTCCAGAGCAGGTCGACCGGCGCCTGCAGGATCGCGCGCATCAGCTCGGCCGGCGTCAGCGAGCCGACCTCGTCGTCGAGCCCGAGCGCCGACCGGACCTGCGAGGTGATCTGGATCGACTTCGCCGACCGCGGGTAGATGCCGCCGCCCTCGGAGATCAGCGAGGCGTCGTAGTCCTGCCAGGACGACCGCGGCAGGTCGAAGAGCCGCTTCCGTTCCGCGTAGGAGCGGGCGGCGTCCGGGTCGGGGTCGAGGAAGATGTCGCGGTGGTCGAAGGCCGCCACGAGCCGGATGTGCTCCGAGCAGAGCATGCCGTTGCCGAAGACGTCGCCGGACATGTCGCCGATGCCCACGGCGGTGAAGTCCTCGCGCTGGCAGTCGATCCCCCGCTCCCGGAAGTGCCGCTGCACCGACACCCAGGCGCCGCGCGCCGTGATGCCCATGGCCTTGTGGTCGTAGCCGACCGAGCCGCCGGACGCGAACGCGTCACCGAGCCAGAAGCCGTAGGACTTCGCGACCTCGTTGGCGATGTCGGAGAACGTCGCCGTGCCCTTGTCCGCGGCGACCACCAGGTAGCTGTCGTCACCGTCGTGGCGCACCACGCGTTCGGGCGGGACGGTCTCGCCGTCGACCAGGTTGTCGGTGATGTCGAGCAGGCCGGAGATGAAGGTCCGGTAGCAGGCGATGCCCTCGGCCATCCACGCCTCGCGGTCGCTGGAGTCGGGCAGGCTCTTGCAGAAGAAGCCGCCCTTGGCGCCGACCGGCACGATCACGGTGTTCTTCACCATCTGCGCCTTGACCAGACCGAGCACCTCGGTGCGGAAGTCGTCGCGGCGGTCCGACCAGCGCAGACCACCGCGCGCGACCGCGCCGAACCGCAGGTGCACGCCCTCGACCCGCGGTGAGTAGACGAAGATCTCGCGGTGCGGCCGCGGCTCGGGCAGGTCGGGGATGGCCGACGGCTCCAGCTTGAAGGAGACGTAGCCGCGGTCGCGGAAGTAGTTGGTCCGCAGGGTCGCGCCGATGTGCGTGAGGTAGGAGCGCAGGATCCGGTCGTGGTCGAGGCTGGCCACGTCGTCCAGCGCCGCCCTGATCCTGCCGGTGATCCGCTGCAGCTCCTCCGCGCGGCCGTCCTCGTCGTACGACGGGTCGAAGCGTGCCTCGAACAGCCGGACGAGCAGCCCGGTGATGTCGACGTTGTCGAGCAGCGCACCCTCGATGTAGTCGAGCGCGAAGGGGCTGTTGCCCTGCTTCATGTACTTCGCGTAGGCGCGCAGCACCGCGGCCTGCCGCCAGGTCAGGCCGGACCGCAGGACGAGCGCGTTGAACCCGTCGATCTCGGCGCGGCCCTCCCAGACCGCCTGCAGCGCGTCCTGGAAGCGCTCGCGCGCGCTGGCGTCGACGTCCGCGTCGTAGCTCAGCCCGAACTCGTAGATGAACGTCGGCTGGTCGAGGTCGTCGAGCTCGTAGGGTCGCTCGTCGAGCACCTCGACGCCCATCGAGGACAGCATCGGCAGCACCTGCGAGAGGGAGAGCGCGGCCCCGAGCCTGAACACCTTGAGCCGGGCCTGGCCCCGGTAGGAGCCGACGTGCTGGAACAGCTGGAGGTCGATGCCGCCGGTCAGCTCCGCGCCGCGGTCGTGCAGCGCCTCGAGCCGTCCGAGGTCGTGGACCGCCGTCTCCGGCGGGAAGTCCTCCTTGTACGCCTCGGGGAAGGAGTCGGCGTACCGGCGGGCGAGCCGGGCGCCGCGCTCCTCGCCGAACTCCGCCATCGCCGCGGTGATGAAGTCGTCGCGCCAGGAGCGGGAGGCCTCGGCCATGCGGCGCTCGAGGTCGGCGACGTCGATGGGGGCGATCTCGCCGCCCTTCGGCGGGTGCACGACGAGGTGCACGTTCGCGGTGTTGGACTCGCTGACCCGCACGGTGAACTCGACCTGGTCGCCGCCCAGCTGCTCCTTGAGGATCTCCACGAACTTCTCGCGGACGCTGGTGTTGTAGCGGTCGCGCGGCAGGTAGACGAGCGCCGAGACGTAGCGGCCGTAGGTGTCGCGGCGGATGAACATCTTGAGCTGGCGCCGCTCCCGGGCGTACATCACCGCCTGCGCGGTCGGGGTGAGCTCGTCGACCGGGGTGTGGAACAGCTCGTCGCGCGGATAGGTCTCGAGGGTGTCCATCAGCGCCTTGCCGGCGTGGCTGCGCGGGTCGAAGCCGGCGCGCTTGATCACCTCACGTGCCTTCTCCCGCAGCAGGGGGACGCGGGTGATCGACTCGGTGTAGGCCGCGCTGGAGAACAGGCCGAGGAAGCGCCGCTCGCCGGTGACCTCGCCCGACTCGTCGAACGTCTTCACGCCGACGTAGTCGAGGTACGCCGGCCGGTGCACGGTCGCGCGGGAGTTGGCCTTCGCCAGGACCAGCAGCGTCTTCTCCCGCGCCTTCGCCCGGACCGCGGCCGGGAGCTTGCCGAAGGAGGTGGACATGTCCTGGTCGGCCCGCAGGATGCCCAGCCCGGTGCCCGGGATCGCCCGGAGCGCCTGGTCCTCACCGTCGCCCTCGAGGCGGTACTCGCGGTAGCCGAGGAACGTGAAGTGGTCCGCCGCCAGCCACCGCAGGAGGTCCTGGGTCTGCGCGACCTCACCCGGCGCCAGCCCCCGCGGGGGGTTCGCGGTCAGCTCGTCGACCAGGCCGAGGACCGTGGCATTCATCTTGTTCCAGTCCTCGACGGACTCGCGCACGTCGCGCAGGACCTCCTGGAGCCGGCGCTCGAGCTCCTGGGCGTCCTCGTCCTCCCCGACCCGGGTGATCTCGATGTGCATCCACGACTCGCGCACCGCGTCCTCGGGCGGTGCCATCGAGCCGTCCTGGACGACCGCGACCGACTTGAGCTCGCCGGTGATGTCGCGGACGACGTCCACCTGCGGGTGGATGACCAGGTGCACGTCCCGGTCGGCCTCGGTCAGCGCCATGGTCAGCGAGTCGACGAGGAACGGCATGTCGTCGGTGACCACCTCGACCACCGAGTGTCCGCCTGCGGACCAGCCGTCGTCGGCGACACCGGGCGTGGTGACGCGGAGGCGGGCGGTGCCCTGCGGGCGGGTGCGGGCCAGGTCGTAGTGCGAGGCCAGGGCGCCGTACAGGTCGGACTCGGACCGGGCGCAGACGTCCTCGCCGGCGACGTGCCGGAAGTAGTCGCGCAGCAGCTCACCGACGACCTCGGCGGGCAGCTCCCCTCCCCGACGTCCCAAGGCCAGCTGGGTGGCCTTGTTCAACAGGTCTGACTTCTCCTCGTCGAGCGCCGTCGCCACGCTGCCGACCATAGTCCCTGCGTACGCCGGACACGACTCGGGTCGGGGCCCCTCCGGCTGACATGATGACGCCATGCGATCCAGCCTCGAGACCACCCACGACGCCCCGGTCCCGGGGGGTGCGCGCTGATGTCGAAGCGCATCCGCCACGAGCTGGCCTACGACTCGCCGGTCGAGGACGTCGCCGCCATGCTGGCCGATCCTGCCTTCCGCGAGGAGGTCTGCGACTACCAGCGAGTGATCTCCCGCGAGGTGACGATCACGCGCTCGGGTGCCGACGGCATGGAGGTGGTCATCGACATGGTGCAGCCGGCCCGCGGCATCCCGTCGTTCGCGCAGAAGTTCGTCGGCGACACCATCAACATCGTGCAGACCGAGTCCTGGTCCTCCCCGACCCGCGGCAGCATCACGGTCGCCATCCCCGGCAAGCCCGGCGAGATGTCCGGCACCGCGACGCTCGCGGAGGCCGGCTCCGGCACCGTCGAGACCGTCGAGCTCACCGTCAAGGTGGGCATCCCCCTGGTCGGCGGCAAGCTCGAAGGACTCATCGCCGGTTTGCTGGAGAAGGCACTGGTCGCCGAGAACACCGTCGGCCGGGAGTGGCTCAGCCGCTGACGTACGCCGGCTCATGTGGTCACTTGGTACCGACAGAGCGGTCCCGAACCTTGGATCGCTGCTCGACGACGGCGATCAATCGGTCTGCCGTCGTACGCCGCGACCGCACCGCACGAGCCAACGCCTCCACTCCCTCCGGGAACCGTGCGGTTGCCAGCGCGGAGTCGAGCGCTGCCTCCTCGAAGCGCATCCTGGGTGGACCGACCTGCCAGCACACGCGTTCGGCGAGTCGTGCCACCCGAGGTACGTCGACGTCGGGGTGCGCACGTCTGACTGGCCGTGAGAGGTCGATCGCCACCTGGATGGGTGCAGCATCAGCCCGGCCTCTCCACCCCGGCCCCGCCTCTGCCCTGAGCGCAGAGTCGCAAGCCAGGGCAGCCGGCCAACACAGGTGCACTGCGCACCATGCCCGCTGCAACCAGGTGGGTGGGCCTGAATGCCCCAGGTAGACACCCGGCGGCCAGGACGACGAGATCTCCTCGACCGAGCCACCGGCGGAGGTCGGCGGGCGTCGCACCGGCTTCGATCGCCTGGCGGCGCGCTACCACGCCGCAATGGACCTCGCGCACCTCCCCCAGCCGGTCAAGATCGAAGGGCAGTCGGTGCCCTAGGTCAGTCGCAGGTGTCCACCGGAGCCTCGTCCTCCGGGTCGGGGTGCTGGTGTCGCCACCAGATCACCAGGCCGAGCAGGACGAACGGGCCGAAGGCGAGCACGAGCATCAGCGCCCGCTCATGGGAGTGCAGCGCGCCCAGGTGCAGGGGCAGCAGGACGCTCATCCCATGTGCGGGTAGCGGTGGTCCGTCGGCGGGACGAACGTCTCCTTGATCGACCGCGGCGAGGTCCAGCGCAGCAGGTTCACGGCCGCACCGGCCTTGTCGTTGGTGCCCGAGGCCCGCGCACCGCCGAACGGCTGCTGCCCGACGACCGCACCGGTCGGCTTGTCGTTGATGTAGAAGTTGCCGGCCGCGAACCGCAGGGTCTCGCGCGCCCAGGCGATCGCCGTCCGGTCCTGGGCGATGATCGCGCCGGTCAGGGCGTACGGCGCGAACGACTCCATCTGGTCCACGACCCGCTCGAACCGGTCGTCGTCGTACACGTAGACCGCGAGGATCGGACCGAAGTACTCCTCGGCGAACATCTGGTCGGTCGGGTCGGTCGAGACGACGATCGTCGGGCGGACGAAGTAGCCGACGGAGTCGTCGACCTGACCGCCGGCGATCACGGAGAGGTGCTTGTTGCGCTTGGCGCGCGCGATGGCGGCCTTGTGCTTGGCGAAGGCCCGGTCGTCGATGACCGCGCCCATGAAGTGGGAGAGGTCGGTGACGTCACCCATCGAGAGCGACTCGGTGTCGGCGACGAGCTGGTCCTTGATCTTGTTCCACACCGACTTGGCGACGTACGCGCGCGAGGCGGCCGAGCACTTCTGCCCCTGGAACTCGAACGAGCCGCGGATCAGCGCCACGCGGGCGACGTCGGGGTCCGCGCTCGGGTGGACGACCACGAAGTCCTTGCCACCGGTCTCTCCGACGATGCGGGGGTAGGAGCGGTAGCCGGAGATGTTCTCGCCCACCGTCCGCCACAGGTGCTGGAAGGTGGGCGTCGAGCCGGTGAAGTGGATGCCGGCGAGGTCGGGGTGGCTGAGCGCGACCTTGGACACGTCGAGGCCGTCGCCGGGCAGCATGTTGATGACACCCGGAGGCATCCCGGCCTCCTCGAGCAGCTGCATGGTCAGCGAGGCGGCCAGCTGCTGCGTCGGCGACGGCTTCCAGATCACGGTGTTGCCCATCAGCGCCGGAGCCGTCGGGAGGTTGCCCGCGATGGCGGTGAAGTTGAACGGCGTGATCGCGTAGACGAAGCCCTCGAGCGGGCGGTGGTCGGTGCGGTTCCAGATGCCCGGCGAGTTCGCGATCGGCTGGTCGGTGAGGATCTGCTTGGCGTAGTGGACGTTGAACCGCCAGAAGTCGATCAGCTCGCAGGCGGCGTCGATCTCCGCCTGGAACGCCGTCTTGGACTGCCCGAGCATCGTCGCGGCGTTGAGGCGCTGGCGCCAGGGGCCGGCCAGCAGGTCGGCCGCCTTGAGCAGGATCGCGCAACGCTCGTCGAACGGCATCGCGCGCCAGTCCGGTGCCGCCGCGGCGGCGGCCTTGATGGCCGCCTCGGCGTCCTTGGTCGTGGAGTTCTTGAACGTGCCGAGCACGTGGGCGTGGTCGTGCGGCTGGACGACCGCGACCTCGGCCCCGCCCCCGTTGCGCTGCCGCCCACCGATGTGCGCCCGGAGGGTGTGCTGCCGACGCTCCAACGTCGCCAGCTCCGTCATGAGCGCCTCGCGCTCGGGGCTGCCCGGCGCGTAGGTCAGGTTCGGCTCGTTGACGGGCTGCGGCGGGAAGGTGATCGCGTCCATGTCCCGGACGATAGTCCGGCCCCGGCGGGGGCGCGCAAACCGGCCTCAGGAGCTCAGCCGGTCCCACTCCTGGGTCGCGAACCAGGCGAGGTCCTCGTCCGGATCGGCGTCGGCCCCCCGCGGCTCCGGATCGGCGTGGATGGCCGCCACCGCCGCCCAGTCGACCTCGCCCTCGCCGTCGCCGGGGACCTCGGCCACGACCACGACCCGGCGGCCCGGGTCGGCGAGGTCGGCGGCGGTCATGAGGGCGGCGTACTCGTCCTGCTCGTCCTCGCTCTCGGCCAGCACGCGCTCGGCCTCGGCCGGGATCCGGCGCTGGTTCGCCCATGCCCCGAGCTGGTCGAGGGTCGCGGGGAGATAGACGCGCATCAGCGCTTCCGCCGTCCGCGCGGGACCTTCGGGCGCCCACTGCCGGCGGTGTCCACGAGCTCGTCCAGCGCCTCGGTCAGGCACGAGGCGAGGACGTCGGCGTCCGGCAGGAGGTCACGGTCGGCGGTGATGCCGTAGAACACCTGCCCACGGTAGGACGTCACGCCGATCGACAGGGCGTGGCCGGGCATGAGCGGCGGGACGGGGTAGGTCTCCACCATCCGCGCACCCGCCGCGTGCAGCGGCGACTGCGGGCCAGGCACGTTGGTGATGTTGAGCGAGAAGCCGCGGCGCAGCTCGGCCGCGGCGACCCGGACCCCGATCGCGTGGAAGGTGGCGGGCGCGAAGCCCGCGATCCCGGCCAGCCGGTTGGCCGCCACGCCCCGGCCGGTCTCCTCGTGGGCCTGGAAGGAGTAGGAGACCTGGTGCAGCCGGACCACCGGGCTGGCCTCGCCGATCGGCAGATCCACCCAGTGCGCCTTGATCTGGCCCAGCGCGGTGGCCTCGGCCGACTCGTCGATCACCGACACCGGCACGACGGTCCGCACCTGCCGGACCCCCGAGAGCGACTCGGAGCGGGTCATCAGCCAGCCGCGCAGTCCCCCGGCGATGGTGGCGAGGATGACGTCGTTGACCGAGCCGCCGTGCGCGTCGCGAACCGTCCGGTACGCCGCGAGGTCGGTCCGTACGCCGAGCACCCGGCGTTGCTGGGAGAGCGGGCCGAGGAGGGGCGACTCCGCGGCCGGCTGCTGGTTCGCCAGTGCGCCGACGATCCGCGTGGCCCGCTCGGCGGCCGCCCGGCCGCGGCGGATGGCTCCGCCGGCGTTGCTGCGCACCGTGTCGCGGAGCACGAAGGGGTCCCGGGCGGTGTCCGCCACCGCGGAGGCGACCAGGCTGAGCGACGTCGGGGGTCGCGGCGGCTGCCAGTCGTCGCCGCCGACCGTCTCCTGGTCGGCCTTGAGGTCGAGCAGCACCTGGCCCAGGTCGACCGACTCGACGCCGTCCACGAGCGCGAGGTGGGTCTTGGACAGCAGCGCGACGTTGCCGTCCTCGAGTCCCTCGATCACGTAGACCTCCCACAGCGGGCGGTGCCGGTCCAGCGGCCGCGAGACGATCCGCGCGGTGAGCTCCAGCAGCTGTGAGCGCGAGCCCGGGCGGGGCAGTGCGGAGCGGCGTACGTGGTAGGCGAGGTCGAAGTCGGCATCGTCGACCCACTCCGGGTTGGCCAGGTGCCCGGGCACGAACCGGATCCGCTGCCGGTAGCGCGGCACGAAGGAGAGCCGGTCGGAGATCAGCTCGACGAGTCGGTCGTAGTCGAAGCCGGACTCACCCGGCTCGAACACCTCGACCGTCGCGTTGTGCATCGGAGACGTGGTCGACTCCCGGGTCAGGAAGGCGACGTCACGAGGCCGCAGACGCTGGCTCATGGACACCCTTCCCCCGGCGGCGGTTCTTGCTCGTGAGATTCTGGCAGAGGCCGCCCCCTCCCGATCGGCGGTCCCACCCTTCAGGAGGAACCCGGATGCGTCGACTCGTGCCCCTGCTCGCCGTTCTCGTGCTCACCCTCGCCGGCCTCACCGCCTGCGGTGGCGGCGACTCCGGCGGCGCCCCCACGGGCCCGAAGACGATCGACATCACGTTCTCCGGCGACTCGGTGACCCCGAACGGCGAGAAGGTCGAGGTCTCGGTCGACCAGAAGATCGAGCTGCACGTGACCGCCGACGCCCCGGGTGAGATCCACGTGCACTCCACCCCCGAGCAGGAGCTCGCGTACGACGAGGGCACCACCGACCTGACGCTCACGATCGACAAGCCGGGCCTGGTCGACGTCGAGTCGCACACCCTGGAGAAGACGATCCTCCAGCTCCAGGTCCAGTGAGCGGGGTCCGGTGACCCGGCTCCCTCTCGCCGGCGGCGTCTCGCTGCACGGCATCGGCGGGGCCAAGGACCTGCCGATCTCCCCGGAGCTCGCGATCGCCGGTGCGGTCGCCGCGCTCACGGTCTCGTTCACGGTGCTGGCCCTCGCCTGGCGCCGACCGCGGTACGACGGGGTCGAGCGCGGCCACGTCACCCGTGTCTCGACACCGACCGAGGTGCCTGCCGTCGCTGCCGCGCTGCGGATCTTCGGCCTCGCGGTGTTCCTGTACGCAGTCGTCGCCGGGATCCTCGGCAAGGACCTGCTGACCAACCCGATCTTCGGCATGTTCTACGTCTGGTGGTGGGTGGGGCTGCCGCTGTTGTCGGTGCTGCTCGGCCCCGTCTGGCGGGCGATCAGCCCGGCCCGCACGATCAACCTGCTCTTCGCCAGGGTGTCGGGCAGCGACCCGGACCGCGGGATGTACACGTACCCGGAGCGGCTCGGTTACTGGCCCGCCGCCCTCGGCCTCTTCGCGTTCGTCTGGATGGAGCTGGTCTACCCCTACTCCACCGAGCTCGCCTCGGTGCGCCTGTGGTGCTCGGTGTACGTCGCCCTCATGCTGATCGGCGGCGCCCTGTTCGGCAGCTCCTTCTACGAGCGGGGCGACCCCTTCGAGGTCTACTCGACCCTCGCCGGGAAGCTGTCCGTCTGGGGCTCCCGTCACGGCAAGGTCGTGGTCCGCTCGCCGCTCGCCGGGCTCGCGACCGTGGTCGCGGCCCCCGGACTCGTCGGCGTCGTGGCGGTGCTGTTCGGCAGCACGGCGTTCGACTCCTTCCGCGACTCGATCCGCTGGGTGAGCTTCGTCCAGAGCACCCACCACTCGCCGTACCTGCTCAACAACCTCGGGCTGCTCGTCTTCTGCGTCGGCGTCGGGCTGATCTTCGCGGCGGGGACGACGGCCAGTGGCGTCGAGCCGGGCTTCGAGCGCCGCACGCTGCCCGACCTGTTCGCGCACTCGGTGGTGCCGATCGTCATCGGCTACATCGTCGCCCACTACCTGACCTTCTGGTTCGAGACCGGACAGCAGACGCTGATCCAGGCCAGCGACCCGCTCTCGAACGGCGCGAACTACCTGGGCACGGCGAACTGGAGCGTCAACTACTGGCTCTCGCTGCACCCCACGCTGCTCGCGAACCTCAAGGTGGTCGCCGTGGTCACCGGGCACGTCCTGGGCGTGATCTCGGCGCACGACCGGGCGATCAAGCTCCTGCCGCGGCGCCACCAGCTCACCGGGCAGCTGCCGACGCTGTTCGCGATGGTCGCGTTCACCGTCGGCGGGCTCTACCTGCTGTTCGCGGCCTGAGCCCCCAGCACGCCGGCCGCGACGCCCGCGAGCCCGCGGCCCAGCGCGCTGTCGCCCAGCTCGGGCACGGTCCTCCCGGCGACCAGCGCGCGGTCGACGACCGCACGGTCCTCCGGCAGGAAGTGCAGCCCGGTCAGCCGGGTGAACCCCTGGACCATGCCGGCGAGGTCGCGCTCGGACCAGCCGAGCGTCGTGCGCATCCGGTTGATCACCACCCGGACCTCGGGGACGCCGGCGTCGCGGACCTCGACGAGACCTCGGGCCAGCCGGGACAGCCCGATCGGGTCGGCGGACCCGACCACGACGACCTCGTCGGCGGCCGCGAGAGCGGCGAGGGTCAGCTGGTTGCGGCCACCCCGGGCGCCCAGGTCGGTGCGAGGGTCGTCCTCGAGGCAGAAGCCGGTGTCGAGGATGACGTCGCCCTGGCGGCGGGCCAGGTCGATCAGCAGCTCCAGGACGCCGGGACGCACCTCGGCGTACCGGTCCGCGCGCGGCAGTCCGGTGACGACGCTGAGCCGGTGGTCCAGCGCCCGCTGGACTCCCCCGAGCTTCGTCTCCAGCTCGCCGACGCCGGCCGCGCGGGCCGCCGCCAGCAGACCGGAGATCTCGTCGACGATGCCGAAAACCTGTGCCACCGCACCGCCGTACGGGTCCGCGTCGATCAGGACCGTGCGGCGACCCGACCGCGCGAGCTCGGCCGCGAGGCCGGTGGCCACCGTCGTGCGGCCGGGGGCGCCGGCGGGTCCCCAGACGGCCACGACCCGGCCCTCGGCCACGGGGAGGTCGCCCGGCTCGGGCTGCTCGCCCCGGACGACGGTGTCCGCAGGCTCCTCCCCAGCCGCGACCAGCTCCGGCAGGGCGGTGAGCTCCTCGTCGGTGACCATGGCCCGCAGACCGATACGGGTGGCTCGCAGCGCCGCGGCCTCGCGCGCGACGCCGCCGGGGATCACCGCCACCGGCCGGACGCCCGCCTGGCGGAGCCGGTCGATCGCGCCACGATCGAGACCCGGCCCCTCGAGGGCGACCACGGCGACGTCCGCCTGTCCGGCGCTGGCGGAGGCCAGCAGCTCCGGGACGTCGACGCAGCGCTTGAGGACGACGACGCCGCCGCGGGCCCCGAGGAGCCCCAGCGCCTCGGATTCCCAGGCCGCTCCGGCCGCGAGCACCAGGACGACGACCATCGGGTCAGCCGACCTCAGCGACCGTGATGGCGGGCTGGTCGAGGCTCCCGACCAGCGCGAACCACTGGTCGGCCTGGTCCTGGTCGACGGCGAGGACGACCTGTTTCGTGCCGAGGTCGTCCGCGAGGTCGACCTCGGTCACGGGGACCTCGGTGAGCACCGCGCCGGCGCACTCCGCGCAGTGCTTGCCGCCGGCGACGTACACGTCGACGACCGCGCCCGAGGAGAGCCCGTGGGAGACGGCGCCGTTCTCCAGGTTGATCGGCAGCTGCACGCGACCGTCCTCGCCCGGGTCCGCGAGAGCGCTGCGCGGTAGCAGCTCGCCGGCACCGACCGCGTGAGTGACCCGCAGCTGAGCGGGGAGGGTGTCGCCGCTGGTGAAGTAGCGGTCCAGGTCGGCGTCGTCGACGAAGTGGACCCGGCGCCCGACGAGGTCGTCCTCGGTCAGCCGGGTGCCGGGGGCGGCATCGTCCGACACTGCCCAGACGACCACGGCGGTGTCGTCGGCGCCGAGGATCCGCGCGCCGGCCACGACGGAGACCGCGACGAGGGCGAGGCCGACCCAGAGCCGCGGGTCGCGCCAACCCGGCGTTCGAGCGCGGACAGCAGGCGGGGGTGGCACCCCGAGAGATGTGCTCACGGGCGTCATCATGCTCTTCACAGCGCCCGCTGGGGAGAGCGTTCTCCACAGGGAACCCGGTCGACGGTCCGTCGGCTTCCGCGCTTTGGCACGATAGGGGCATGCCCGCAGGCCCCCGCTTCCTCACCCTCGCCGACGTGGCGGAGGTCCTGAACACCTCGAGCGCCCAGGTGTACGCGCTGGTCCGCCGCGGCGACCTGCCGGCGATCAAGATCGGCGGTCGCGGTCAGTGGCGGGTCGAGAGCGAGCAGCTCGAGGCGTACATCAAGAAGGCCTACGACGACACCGCGACCTACGTGAAGGACCACCCCTTCGTCGAGGACGAGGACCGGGTCTAGCGGGGGTCTCGACCCCCGACGAAGTGGCTACCCGACCTCGGAGTCGAGGGTGATGTCCACCGTGCGCTGCCGGCCGTCGCGGACGAGGGTGAACTCCACGGTCTCGCCCGGACGGTGGCTGCGGATGGCCACGATCAGGGAGACGCCGTCGCCGACGCGCATGCCGTCGACCTGGGTCACCCGGTCTCCCTTCTCCAGCCCGCTGCGGGCCGCGGGGGTGTCGGAGACGACCTGGCTGATGGTGGCGCCGGTGCCGTCGCTGCTCCCGACCTCCACCTTCGCTCCGATGACCGGGTAGCGGGCCTCGCCCGTGCGGACGATCTGGTCGGCGGTGATCTGCACCTGCTCGATCGGGATCGCGAAGCCGACGCCGATGTTTCCGGCCTCGCCGCCGCCGAGCCCACCGCCGCCGGTCGTCGCGATGGCGCTGTTGACGCCGACGACCTGACCTCGCAGGTTGACCAGCGGTCCACCGGAGTTGCCCGGGTTGATCGCGGCGTCGGTCTGCACGGCGTTGATGTAGGAGGAGTCGTCGTTCTCCCCGGTCGTGACCGGACGGTTGAGGGCGCTCACGATGCCGGAGGTGACGGTCGAGCTGAGTCCCAGAGGGGACCCGAGGGCCACGACGCTGTCGCCGACCCGCATCACCTGGGACCGACCCAGCGCGGCCGGCGGCAGACCCTTGGCCTCCCTCACGAACAGGACGGCGAGGTCGTAGACAGCACTGCGGCCGACGATCGTCGCGTCGTGGTGCTCACCGTTCTGGTCGACGATCTCGATCGGGCCGTCGTCGGACGCCGCCGACTCGACCACGTGGTTGTTGGTGATGACGTGGCCCTGGCGGTCCAGGACGAACCCGGACCCGGTCGCGCCGCCGGCCTGGCCGTCGTACTCCGCGATCACCTGGACTGTGCTGGGCAGCATGGTGGCCGCGACGCGGGCGACCGAGCGGTTGCCGGCGCCCAGCGGCGGCACGCTGGTGGTGCCCTGGCCCTGCAGCCCGGTCGAGGACCGGCCGGGCTGGTCGCTCCCGGAGGTGAGGCCGCTGAAGAACGCGCCGCCGAGCACGCCGCCGACGACACCGATGAGCAGGGCGAGCCCGGCGATCAGCGGCCAGACCCAGCCCGCCAGTCGGGCCGGCTGTGGCCGACCCCCTCCCGGGTACGCCGGGAAGGGAGCCATCGGGGGCAACGGCTGTGTCGGCTCCGGGGGCCGGCCCCAGGCGGGCGGCGGCTGGTGGACCGGCGGCTGCCAAGAACCCGACGCCGGCCGGATCGGCTGCGTCGGCTCGTCCTGGTCGTCGCTCACCGTCCCAGTCTCCCCCGCCGCCCAACCCCCGTCCACGGCGGGCCGCCGCGGGGAACGTACGGCGACCGTCAGGGTTGACTGAAGGCGGGCGTGTGGTGCGGGGCGATCGCGTTCCGCTCGTCCCGGCTGAGCTGCGTCGTCGGCGGGCCGAAGACGGTGTCGCCGATGCTGGTGACGGGCGCGGGGGCGCGCCGGTCGACCGCGGGGGCGTTGGCCGGGGCAACGCCCAGCGCGACGATCCCGAGCACGGCGGCACCGAGGGCACCGCCGCCGATCGTGAGCAGGGTGCCGCGCCACGCGCGCTCCTGCTCGGGCTCGAAGCCGTAGTCCGTGGGGTAGCTGGGGGCCATCGAGCCGCCGAGCAGCGAGCCCTTGAGGTGCGCCGGGGCTGGGGAGCCGGCCATCGACAGGCCGATCAGCTGGGTCTTCACCCAGCCCTCGCGCTCGACCGCCTCGCGGCAGAGCCCGCAGCCGTGGATGTGCGCCCAGGCCCGGTCTGCCTCCTGCGCGGGAAGCTGGCCGTCGAGCAGGTCGCTCACGCGCCGTCCGAGGTGCGCGCTCATGAGGCCGTCTCGCGAGGACACGAGCCCAGCGAGGCCCGGAGGGGGGTGCGCCGAACGAGCGATCGAGGACCGGTCATCTCACCGGCTCCGCGAGCGGCCCCGAGTGCGGCCCCGCGTGCTGCCCCGCGTGCGGCCCAGCGTGCGGGCCGGAGCAGCGGACCCGGCCGGCCTCCGGCGCGCGGTGGGCGAGGGCGCGGCGCAGCATGGCGCGGCCTCGGTGGATGCGCGACCGGACCGTGCCGAGCTTGGCGTCGAGGATCTCCGCGATCTCCTCGTAGGTCAGCCCCTCGACGTCGCACAGGACGACAGCGGCGCGGAAGTCCGGGGGCAGGGTGGCCAGCGCGCTCTCGATGTCGTCGTCGAACATCTGGTCGGCGTACGCCGCGTCCGGGGCGGCGGCGCTGCTGGCGAGCCGGCTCGCGCGTTCGTCGGAGAGCGCGTCGAACCGGATCTTCTGCTTGCGCCGGGCCTGGTCGAGGAAGAGGTTCGTGGTGATCCGGTGCAACCAGCCCTCGAAGGTGCCAGGGGTGTAGGAGCCGAGGCTGCGGAAGACGCGGACGAAGACCTCCTGGGTGAGGTCCTCGGCGTCGTGCTGGTTGCCGGTCAGGCGGTAGGCCAGCCGGTAGACGCGGTCGGAGTGCAGCTCGACGATCTCGTCCCAGGTGGGCACGCCGTCGCGAGCCCCGATCTGTATGGGCTCGGTCATGGAGGCCTCCTGTGCCCGCCGACGCGGTCTGACCTTCATCAACCTAGGAATCCCGTCTGAGAGTTGCCTGTGAGGAGAGTCGTACAGATGCTGTGTGTTCTCGTCTCTACGAACGTACGGCGAATGGCCGGTGTTCCCGAATCCGGGCTGCCCGGTGCGGCCTGTCCCGGGCGGTAGGGTCGGGCCACACGCGGGACGGGTGACCCGCGACGACCTTTGGAGGCCCACCATTTCTCCCTCGACGACACCGCCCAAGGCAGCCAGCTGGTCCTACGCGGAGGACTTCGCAGGAGAGGACGAGGTCATCGCCGCAGCCCGGTCCCGGTCCGAGGAGGTCGGGGTCACGCCCATCGGCTCCGGCGGTGGCGCTGCGCTGCGGTTCCTCGCCTCCGTGCTGGACGCCCGCGCGGTCGTCGAGATCGGCACCGGCACCGGCGTCTCGGGCACCTGGCTGCTGCGTGGCATGCGCTCCGACGGCGTCCTCACGACGGTCGACGTGGAGGCCGAGCACCAGCGCCTGGCCAAGGAGACCTTCACCGAGGCGGGGATCCCCAGCCAGCGTGCTCGCACCATCGCGGGGGCGGCCCTCGACGTGCTGCCTCGCCTGACCGACGGGCACTACGACCTGGTCTTCTGCGACGGCGACAAGCAGGAGTACCCCGCGTACCTCAAGGAGGCGCTGCGCCTGCTGCGGCCCGGCGGCGTCGTGGCCTTCGACAACGCCCTGTGGCACGACCGGGTCGCCGACCCGTCGCAGCGGGACGACGAGACGGTCGCGGTCCGCTCCCTGGTGCAGGAGATCGCCGACCGCGAGGACCTCGTGGCCGTCCTCCTGCCCGTGGGCGACGGGCTCCTCGTGGCTCGGAAGGTCTGGTCGCCGGACGTCGAGTAGTAGGGGTGTGGCGGGCGTGCCGCCCGCCGGACTAGTACCGGGTGGCCGAGCCGAAACCGCTCTCGCCCTCGGCGATCGCGACGATCTCGCACGCCTCGATCAGCACCGGCGCCGAGCCGATGATCTGCGAGCCCGGGGCCTCCGCGGCCCCGGCGGCGAACTGACGCTGGAACTCGTCCCTGGCCTCGGTCGTCTCGAAGACGTAGGAACCCTCGAACCACTGGCCCGGCAGCATCCGCCAGGTCTTGAACCGCAGGCCGGGCATGCCGGTGAACCGGGCGTGGGAGCTCTCGGCGACGTAGTCGGCCAGCTCGGCCTCGACACCGCGGGCGGCGTGCTCCAGGGACCACCGCACGGTGAGGCCGGTCAGGGATCGCCCCTGGGACATCAGACGACCCCGGCCGTCGACGGGTCGGCGAGCCAGGTGAGCAGGGCCCGCGGCCCGAAGCCGGTCGGGCCCTGGGTCCACTCGTCCACGTCCGCGGGCGAGTCGCCGACCGAGGCGACGTCGAGGTGGGCCCACGGGAGCCCGCCGACGAAGTGCTGGAGGAAGAGCGCCGCGATGATGGCGCCCGGGCCACCGGGTGCGTTGTCGGCGTCGGCGACCTGGGACTTGGCCAGGTGGCTCTCGTAGTCCGCCGCGAGCGGGAACCGCCAGAGCGGCTCGCCAGCCGCCACCGAGGCCTGCCGCAGGTTGTCCGCCAGCCGTTCCCGGTTGGCGAAGAAGCCGCCGGTGCGGGTGCCGAGCGCGACCCGCATGGCGCCGGTGAGGGTGGCCACGTCGATGATCACGGTCGGGTCGAGCTCGCCTGCGGCGTACGCCAGGGCGTCGGCCAGCACGAGCCGGCCCTCGGCGTCGGTGTTGGTGACCTCGGTCGTCCGGCCTCCGTAGTGCCGGATGACGTCGCCAGGCCGCATCGAGGACCCGCTCACGGCGTTCTCCGCCGCGGGGATCAGCCCGGTGACGCGCACCGGGACCTCGAGGTCGGCGAGTGCACCCATGACGGCCATGACGACGGCGCCGCCGGTCATGTCGCGCTTCATGTTGACCATGCCCTCGGCGGGCTTGATCGAGAGCCCGCCGGTGTCGAAGGTGATGCCCTTGCCGACGATGACGACGTGCGGCGCCGACCGCTGCGCCTTCTTGCCGCCCTTGACAGGGGTGTAGGAGAGCCGGATCAGGCGGGGTGGGGTCTCCGAGCCCTTGCCCACGGCGAGGATGCCGCCGAAGCCGTCCTTGGCCAGCGCCTGCTCGTCCCAGACCTTGACCTTCAGCCCGGCCTCCTCGGCCAGCACGGTGGCCTGGTCGGCCAGCCAGCCGGGGTTCTTGATGTTGCTCGGCACCTGCGCCAGCATCCGGGACCGCCAGCCGGCGCCACCCAGCGCCATCGCGCGGTCCAGCAGCCGACGCTGGCCGGCACCGGTGTCCTGGCCGGCGAGCACCACCCGCGCCACGGGACGCCACGAGGGCCCGTCCTTGCGCAGGTGGAGGGCGAACGACCCGAGCATCATGCCCACCACGAAGGCAGTGAGGCCCTCGTCGTCGGTCGCGGCGGTCACCGTCGAGGCGACGGTGTCGCAGTCCTTGACCGCCCGGGTCAGCGCCGCACCCGCACGCCGCATCGCGGCCGGGGAGCCGTCACCGATGCCGACGAGGTGGACGGTGCGGAGCGAGGCGTGGTCGGCCCCGTCGGGCGAGACCGGGACCGTGGTGAGCTCACCCGCGCGGCCGGTGGCTCGGGCCGACTCCAGGCACCCCAGGAGGTCCAGCCCGAGGGCTGAGCCGGCCCGGTCCGCCCCAGGGCCGAGCAGGACGCTGCCGTCCGCTTCGGCCGGGAGGACCGGGAGCGCCCACACCTCGGCCTGTGACAGGGACTCCGGCCAGCGGTCGCTGAGCGCGAACTCCGGCGGGGAGACCTGGGCGGGAAGAACGGCGCTGGGACCGCTCACGATCAACCGACGACGCCCTGGAGAGCTTCCTTGAGAGCCGTCGCCTCCTCGGCGTTCAACTCCACCACGAGGCGGCCACCGCCTTCGAGCGGTACGCGCATCACCAGGCCGCGACCCTCCTTGGTGACCTCCAGCGGACCGTCGCCCGTCCGGGGCTTCATCGCCGCCATCCGCGCACCTCTTCCTGTTGTCATGTAGCCGGTGTGGTCATGAAGACAGCCCCGGTCGGGGGCTGTCGCGCCATGCGTGGCTCCATTATCCCCTATCCCGCCAGTGACGCTCACCACAGGTCGTCCCGGTACCTCTAGGCTCAGCGACATGCATGCGCGCAGCGCGCTGTTCGATCTGTACGGCGACCACCTCCGCAGCCGCGGCAGCGAGGCGCCGGTGGCGGCGCTGGTGCGGCTCCTGGAGCCGGTCGGCATCGCCGAGCCGGCTGTCCGGACGGCGGTCTCGCGGATGGTCGGGCAACGCTGGTTGGAGCCGGTGCGGCTCCCGGCCGGGCGGGGCTACCGCGCGACCGACCGGGCGATCCGGCGGCTCGACGAGGCGGGGACGCGCATCTACCGCCGCGACACCGCCTCCTGGGACGGCACCTGGCACCTGCTCGTGGTCGGCCCCATCGGCTCGCGCGGCACTCGCGACCGGCTGCGCGCGGACCTCGGGTTCCTCGGGTACGCCGAGCTCGCGCCCCAGACCTGGGTGAGCCCCTTCCCGCGGGGCGGGGTCGACGAGGTGCTCTCAGCCGCCGCGACCACGGCGCACTCGGTCGAGCGCGCCTCGATCGAGCCACCACCCGTGACGGCGTGGGACCTGGACGCCCTCGCGGCGGCGTACGACGAGTGGCGACGGGCCACCGCGGACCTGCTGGACTCGCCGGTGAGCGACGACCGGGACGCGTTCGCGGTCCGCTTCCACCTGGTCCACGAGTGGCGGAAGTTCCTCTTCACCGACCCCGGCCTTCCCGAGCGTCTCCTACCCGCGGACTGGCCCGGTCGCGCCGCCGCCACGGTCTTCGCCTCCCACGCCGACGAGCTCAAGCCAGCCGCCGACCGGTTCGTGCAGGAGTGCCTCGACGGACACTGACCCGACCGTCGGTCCGGCCCTGCCCACGGTCCCGAGGTTGGCGGTGGCGACTCCGGGTGCTGGTTGGATGGCCCCATGACCGATCCTGTGCTCGTGGCCGTCGACGACGGCGTCGCCACCATCACCCTCAACCGGCCCGACGCGATGAACTCGCTCGACGTCGCGACCAAGGAGGCGCTGCTGGACGCGGTCCGGTCCGTGGCGGAGGACCCGGCCGCCCGGTGCGTGGTGCTGACCGGGTCGGGGCGCGCCTTCTGCGTCGGGCAGGACCTCAAGGAGCACATCGAGATCCTCGAGTCCTCCGACGCCGACAGCCTGTTCCGCACCGTCGACGACCACTACAACCCGACCGTGCTCGCCCTGGCCACCATGCGGAAACCGGTGATCGCGGCGGTCAACGGGGTCGCTGCCGGCGCCGGCGCGAGCCTGGCGATGGCCTGCGACCTGCGCATCGTCAAGGACACGGCCGGCTTCAACCTGGCGTTCGCGGGCGTCGCCCTCTCCTGCGACACCGGCGCCAGCTACCACCTCCAGCGCCTGGTGGGGCGGGCGAAGGCGATGGAGCTGCTCTACTTCCCGCGCACGGTCCCGGCGGCCGAGGCGTGGGAGCTCGGCCTCGCCACGCAGGTCGTCCCCGAGGCGGACTTCGACCTGAGCGTCGACACCCTCGCCGAGCGGCTGGCGAACGGTCCCACCGTCGCGTTCGGCGCGATGCGCGCCTCCGTGGGCTACGCCGCCGGGCACTCCTTCGAGGAGGCGCTGGAGTTCGAGAGCAGGTGCATGACCGAGACCGGGCGCACCGCCGACCACCGCGCCGCCGTCGCCGCCTTCGTCAGCAAGGAGAAGCCGGTCTTCGAGGGCCGCTGAGCCCTACATGCGGGCGGCGACGAGGGTCCCGCGGCTGGCGCCCCAGATCGACAGGACCTGGCGAGGAGCCGTCACGCGCATCCGCTTGCGCGACGGGTGCGCGCCGTACTCCGCGGTGAGGGCGAAGCCCTTGAAGTTGTGGTTGTACCAACCGGTCATGGTGCCGTGGCAGACGCCGCCGCAGTCCAGGGACGCGGTCGGCAGGTGGAGCCTGCGTGCGACCATCCGCGCGAACTTCGGGCGCTCGACGTTGATGTCGACGGCGTTGAGCGGCTGGTGGAAGCTGAGGACGTAGGCCGGCTTGACGTCGCGGAGGAAGCGCATCATCGCCTGCGTCTCCGGCTCGGAGCCCGCGTGCGGGCCGGACTCGTAGTTCCCGTCCAGATCGGCCCAGTGGTACGGGTAGTTGCGGTTGAGGTCGACACCGTGGGCGTTCTTCCGCGTGTGGTGGGCCAGCCCGTCGGGGTTGTAGACGGGCACGACCCACAGGTTGAGCCCACGGACGGTGAGACCGTCGCGCAGGGACGTGAGGATCTGCCGGGGCGCCGGCTCGTTGCCGTGCATGGTGGCGACGAGGACGACCTTCTTCTTGCCCGGCTCCCCCAGGTGCCACGCGCGGATCGGCCGCCCCTGCACCGACTCACCCAGCTTGCGCTTGCCGATCACCGCGTCGGCGTACGCCGTGGGCGTCAGCGTCAGCGCGAGCAGGATCGCCGTCAGGGTCCCGAGGACCGTCCTGGCTGCCCGCATGGATCAGCTCGGTGGATTCGCGTAGTAGTAGGTGAAGACGACGACGCCGACGAGCATCCCCACGTGCGCGAGGATGGAGAGGCCGGGGCCTTCGGACCACTCGTCGTCGCCCGCCGACCCCGCGTGCCGGCCGCGGCTCGGCAGCCACCGGACGAGGATCAGCAGGCCGGCCGCGACGGTCAGCCACCAGAACAACAGAGCGATGACGCCCATGAGGTCGCCGCCGAGTGCCGAGTCGTCGGGGGCGAGCAGGAACATCAGCCAGGAGATCAACGCGAGTCCGCCGGCCACCGTGTGCAGGCCCAACAGACCTGAGCCCACCTCGATGGTGCCGCCGCCGCCCCCGCGACCGAGTCGAACCCTGGTGAGCACGACCACCACCGCCGCCAGCGCGGTGAGGATGTAGACGATCACCTGGAATGACACGGTGGAAGTCTGCCTCAGGTCGGGTCCGGGCGCTCGGTACGCGCCGAGAGAGGGTCGGCGTCGTCTGCACGCGAGGGGCCGCCGCTCTCGTCCTCGAGCTGGGTCGCGAGGCGTGACAGCAGGGCGTCGACCTCCGCCATCCGGTAGCCGCGGAGGGCCAGGGGGAAGCGCGCCGAGCGCAGGTGCTCGCCGGTGAGCTCGCCGGTCTCGGGAACCCGCGAGGGCGGCAGGTCCCGGTCGTCCTCGGCCATCACGCCGCCCCGTCCGGCGGCGACGGCGGCGATCCCGCCCAGCACCAGGACCACCACGATCCCGAACAGCCACGCCATCGTGGGCCCCTACTCCGGACGCCGGGCCGGCGTCTCGGGCACGTCCTTGTCGCGCGCCTCCACCATGAGCCCGACCGCCTCCTCGACGTCGTCGGTGAGGACGAGCATGTCGAGGTCGCGCTGCTTGATCTTGCCGTCGGCCAGGACGGTGTCGCGCATCCAGTCCAGCAGCCCGCTCCAGTAGTCGACCCCGATGAGCACGATCGGGAACGACGTCACCTTCTGCGTCTGCACGAGCGTCATCGCCTCGAAGAGCTCGTCGAAGGTGCCGATCCCGCCGGGCAGGACGACGAAGCCCTGGGCGTACTTCACGAACATCGTCTTGCGGGCGAAGAAGTAGCGGAAGTTGATGCCGATGTCGACGTACTCGTTGAGCCCGGACTCGAACGGCAGCTCGATGCCGAGCCCGACACTCGTGCCGCCGGCCTCCATCGCGCCCTTGTTCGCGGCTTCCATGCACCCGGGTCCACCGCCGGTGATGACGGCGAAGCTCGCCTCGGCCAGCAGGCGGCCGGCGCGCTCGGCCACTGCGTAGTGCGGGTGGTCGGGCCGGGTGCGGGCGGAACCGAAGACGCCGATCGCCGGGCCGAGCTCGGCGAGCGCACCGAAGCCCTCGACGAACTCCGCCTGGATGCGCAGGACCCGCCACGGATCGGTGTGCACCCAGTCGCTCGGGCCGCGCGAGTCCAGCAGGCGCTGGTCGGTGGTGCCTGACTCGCCGGCCTGCTTGCGGCGCAGCAGCACGGGTCCCTTGAACCGGAACAGATCACTCACGAGAGCCACTCCCTCAGGCGCTGCTCGCAGCGCCGGATGTGCTCCAGCGGCACGAACTCGTCCTGCTTGTGGGCGAACATCGGGTCGCCTGGACCGTAGTTGACGGCCGGGACGCCCAGGGCGGTGAACCGCGCCACGTCGGTCCAGCCGAACTTCGGGTTGACCTCGCCGCCGACCGCCTCGATGAACGCCCTCGCTGCGGGGCGGTCCAGGCCGGGCAGCGCGCCGGGCGCACTGTCGGTGATCCGCGCGTCGAAGCCGTCGAAGAACTCCTTGGCGAACGCCGCCGCGTCGGCCTCGTCGCGGTCGGGTGCGAAGCGGAAGTTGACCTCGACGACGCACTCGTCGGGGATGACGTTGCCCGCGACCCCGCCGTGGATCGCGACGGCGTTGAGTCCCTCGTGGTACTCCAGCCCGTCGATCACCGGCTTCCGCGCCTCGTAGGCGCGCAGCCGGTCGAGGACCTCGCCGACCTTGTGGATCGCGTTCGACCCTTTCCAGCTGCGTGCGGAGTGCGCCCGCTCCCCCGTCGTACGGATCTCGACGCGCAGCGTGCCCTGGCAGCCGGCCTCCACGACCGCGTTGGAGGGCTCCATGAGGATGGCGAAGTCGGCGGTCATCAGCTCGGGGTCGCTGTGGCTGAGCTGGTTGAGGCCGTTGAACTCCGCCTCGATCTCCTCCGCCTCGTACAGGATGAACGTGACGTCCCGGTTGGGCTCGGGGATCGTGGCGAGCTTGAGGATCACGGCGTCGCCGCTCTTCATGTCGCAGGTGCCGAGACCGTGGAGGTTCTCCCCGTCGTTGCGGGCCGGCAGGTTGTCGTTGAGCGGCACGGTGTCGAGGTGTCCGGCGATGACCACCCGCTCATCGCGACCGAGGTCGGTGCGGGCGACGACGGTGTGGCCGTGGCGGCTGACGGTCAGGTGCGGCTGAGCGCGCAGCGCCGTCTCGACGGCGTCGGCGATCGCCTGCTCGTCGCGGCTGACCGACTCGCAGTTGACCAGTTGCTCGCAGAGGGTGACGGCGTCCGCGGTCAGGTCGAGTTCCACGGGGTCATCCTGTCATCTTGCGTGGGCCAGGTGCCCCGCGGAGTACGGACGTCCGTCGGCGCCCTGCCCACGGTCCGGGGGTTTCGAGACGCTCGCTCCGCTCGCTCCTCAACCACCGGTCAGCCCCCGCACCCCCCGGAGCCGAAATCGCCGGGCAGCCCCCGCTGACGCCGGAGCCTCGAAACCCCCCAAGGACGGGCAGGGCCCGGCGGGGGTCAGACCTGGCTGACGGCCACCGCGACGGCCGGACCGTCCCCGTAGGACACCGAGGTCGCCAGCGTCTCGCGGGCCACGAGAGCCTCGTGGGCCTGCGCGGCGGCCAGGACGTCGGCAGGGCCGGTGACGGTCAACGAGATCCGGTCCGAGACGTCGAGGTCGGCGTCGCGGCGGGCCTGTTGCACGGTGCGGATCAGGTCGCGGGCCACACCCTCGGCCTCGAGCTCCGGAGTCACCTCGGTGTCGAGCACGACGAAGCCGCCCGCCGGCAGCATGCCGGTGACCGTGTCGCCCGAATCGGCCGCGACCGTCTCGAGGGTGTACTCCCCCTCGACCAGGTCGATGCCACCACTGGTGACGGTGCCGTCGGCGGCCACCGACCAGTCCCCGCTCTTGGACGCGCCGATCACCTTCTGCACCTCGCGGCCCAGCCGAGGACCGGCGGCCCGCGCGTTGACGACGAGCCGCTGGCTCACGCCGTACGCCGTCGCCTCGTCGGAGTCGGCCGCCACCAGCCGGACCTCCTTCACGTTGAGCTCCTCGGCGATGATCGGCTCGAAGCCGGCCAGCTCGGCGGGGTCGGCGACCACGACGGTGAGGGTCGACAGCGGCAGCCGGACGCGCAGCTGGTGGGCCTTGCGCAGCGCCGAGCCGGCCGAGCAGACCTCGCGCACGAGGTCCATCGACTCGACCAGGGCGGTGTCGACGGTCCCGGTGGTCGGCCAGTCGGTCAGGTGCACCGACCGCTCGCCGGTGAGGCCACGCCAGACCTCCTCGGTGGTCAACGGCAGCAGCGGCGCAGCCGTTCGACACACCGTCTCCAGCACGACCGCGAGGGTGTCGAACGCCTCCGGCGACCCCTCCCAGAAGCGGTCCCGCGTCCGCCGGATGTACCAGTTGGTCAGCACGTCCAGGAAGGTGCGCGTGGAGTCGCACGCGTTGGCGACCTCGTAGTCGTCGAGCTGACGCGTCATCGTCTCGACGTACTCGTCGAGCTTGGCGAGGATGTAGCGGTCCATCACGTGCACGGACTCGCGTGACTGCTGGGCGTCGTACCCGGCCGCGTTGGCGTAGAGCGAGAAGAAGTACCAGCTGTTCCACAGCGGGATCAGCACCTGGCGCACCGACTCGCGGATCCCCTGCTCGGTGACGATCAAGTTGCCGCCGCGCAGGATCGGGCTCGACATCAGGAACCAGCGCATCGCGTCCGCGCCGTCGCGGTCGAAGACCTCGTAGACGTTCGGGTAGTTGCGCAGGCTCTTGGACATCTTCAGCCCGTCCGAGCCCAGCACGATGCCGTGGCTGACGCAGGTCTCGAAGGCCGGCTTGTCGAAGATCGCGCTCGCCAGCACGTGCATCGTGTAGAACCAGCCGCGGGTCTGGCCGATGTACTCGACGATGAAGTCGCCCGGGTAATGGTGCTCGAACCAGTCGGCGTTCTCGAACGGGTAGTGCACCTGGGCGAACGGCATCGACCCGGACTCGAACCAGCAGTCGAAGACGTCGGTGACGCGACGCATGGTCGACTGCCCCGTCGGGTCGTCGGGGTTGGGCCGGGTCAGCTCGTCGATGAACGGTCGGTGCAGGTCGTCCGGCCGTACGCCGAAGTCGCGCTCGAGCTCGTCGAGCGAGCCGTACACGTCGATCCGCGGGTACGCCGGGTCGTCACTGCGCCAGACCGGGATCGGGCTGCCCCAGAACCGGTTGCGGCTGATCGACCAGTCGCGGGTGTTCTCCAACCACCTGCCGAACTGACCGTCCTTGACGTGCTCGGGCACCCAGCGGATCTGCTGGTTCAGCTCGAGCATCCGGTCGCGGATCGAGGTCGTGCTGACGAACCACGACGACACCGCCATGTAGATCAGCGGCTCGCGGCAGCGCCAGCAGTGCGGGTAGGAGTGCAGGTAGGACTCGCGCCGCAGCAGGAGCGTGCCGGGGACGACCGCGCCGGTCTCGCCGGCCTCCTCGCCCGCGGCGACCCGCGTGGCGTTCTTGAGGTGCTCGATGATCGGGATGTTCGCCTCGAAGACGTGCAGGCCCCGGTAGTCGTTGATCGGGTGGGTGAACGTCCCGTCCTTGGCCACCGCGACGACGAGCTCGATCCCCTCGCGGTCGGTGATGACCTTGTCGTCCTCACCGAACGCGCCGGCGCTGTGCACCAGCCCGGTGCCGTCGGCGGTGGTGACGAAGGGCGCCTCGACGACGCGGTGCGAGTGCGGGTGACCCTCGAAGTAGGTGAACGGAGGCGTGTAGCTGCGCCCGAGCAGCTCCTTGCCCTTGAGCCGTTCGACGACGGGCGGCTCCTCGCCGGCCCGGGTCGCGAGCTCCTTGGCGTACGACGGGAGCCGCTCCTCGCCGATGACGTACCGCTCCGGCGTACCGGTCGGGCCGTCGGTCTCGACCACGACGTAGTCGATGTCCTCGCCGACCATGATGAGGAGGTTGGACGGCAGGGTCCACGGGGTCGTCGTCCAGACCAGGGCGTACTCGCCGCTCTCCAACCGCATGCCGACGGTGACGGCGGGGTCCTGACGGTCCTGGTAGACGTCCTCGTCCATCCGCAGCTCGTGCGCGGACAGCGGGGTCTCGTCGTTCCAGCAGTAGGGCAGCACGCGGAAGCCCTCGTAGCAGAGGCCCTTGTCGTAGAGCTGCTTGAACGCCCAGAGCACCGACTCCATGTAGTCGAGGTCGAGGGTCTTGTAGTCGTGGTCGAAGTCGACCCAGCGCGCCTGCCGGGTGACGTAGTCGCGCCACTCCTGCGTGTAGGTGAACACGCTCTGGCGGCACAGCTCGTTGAACCGCTCGATGCCCAGCTCGTGGATCTCGTCGGTGGTCTTGATGCCCTCGATCCGCATCGCCTCGAGCTCGGCGGGCAGACCGTGCGTGTCCCAGCCGAACCGTCGCTCGACCCGTCGACCCCGCATCGTCTGGTAGCGCGGGATGAGGTCCTTCACGTAGCCGGTGAGCAGGTGCCCGTAGTGCGGCAGGCCGTTGGCGAACGGCGGGCCGTCGTAGAACACGAACTCGTTGCCGCCGTCCGCGCCGGCGTCCCGCTGCTCGACGCTGGCGTCGAAGGTGTCGTCGTCCTTCCAGAACGCGAGCACGCCCTCCTCGATCTCCGGGAAGTTCGGAGTCGAGCTGACCGCGTTGCGGTGAGCACCGGTAGTGGCCTTGGGGTATGACATGAGGTCCTCGTCAACTCGTGTGCGTCACACGAGGACGATCCCCACCGATCGGCGGGTCCCGCGGTACCACCTCGCTTGCCGCTTCCCTCTGCCTGAATCGACGGGGGTCACGACCGCTTCGTTCGGGTCCGGTTCTAGTGAGCTCGCCGCTGGCGTGCGGTGGCCGTTCTTCCGGAAGGCTCGCCGCTGATGACGGCTCGGGCGCCTGCGCCGCAAATCGTACGGCGTCCCACCAGGCCCGCGCGAATCGATTGCCCGGGGATTCGTAGACTCACCCCCGTGAGTGAGCATGCCCAAGGGATGGGTTGGGGCTTCGGCCTGGCCACCGTCGTGACCAGCGGGGCCTCGGAGGGCACGGTGCTCGACACGTGGTTCCCGTCCCCGGCCCTCGGCGACCGCCCCGCGGACGCGGAGCCGCCGGCCGAGCTGGCCGCCCTGGCCGCGGAGCACCCGGCCCGCCGGGTGCGGACCGAGGTCGTCACGGTCGAGATCGACCTGACCGAGCCGCCGGCGGGCGCCAGCGACGCCTACCTCCGGCTGCACCTGCTCTCCCACCGGCTCGTCCGGCCGCACGGAGCCAACCTGGACGGCCTGTTCGGTGCCTTGTCCAACGTCGTGTGGACCAGCGCCGGACCGTGCCCCGTCGACGACTTCGAGGCGACGCGCCTGCGGCTGCGCGCCCGGGGCCCGCTCGCGGTCTACGGCGTCGACAAGTTCCCGCGGATGACCGACTACGTGATGCCCACCGGCGTACGCATCGCCGACGCCGACCGGGTCCGCCTCGGCGCCCACCTGGCCGAGGGCACCACGGTCATGCACGAGGGCTTCGTGAACTTCAACGCCGGCACGCTCGGCACCAGCATGGTCGAGGGCCGGATCGTGGCGGGCGTGACCGTCGGCGACGGCACCGACGTCGGCGGCGGCGCCAGCATCCTCGGCACCCTGTCCGGGGGTGGGACCACCGTCATCTCCATCGGCGAACGGTGCCTGCTCGGCGCCAACTCCGGGTGCGGCATCGTCCTCGGCGACGACTGCGTCATCGAGGCGGGGCTCTACCTCACCGCGGGTACCAAGGTGACCCTGCCCGACGGGTCGGTGGTCCGGGCGGCCGAGCTCAGCGGAGGCGACAGCGTGCTGTTCCGGCGCAACTCCGTCAGCGGCACCGTCGAGGCCCTGCCGCGCTCCGGTGACGGGATCGCGCTCAACGCCGACCTGCACGCCAACTAGCGATCGTGCGCAAGCTCCTTGTCCTCGGCGTCGTCGCCGGGCTCGTGGTCGCGGCCGTGGTGGTCTGGCAGCAGTTCGGTGACCAGGTGCGGCAGAAGCTCCTGCCCGACCAGTGCACTGCGACGGTCGCCGACCGCACGGTCACCCTCGACCCCGAGCAGGCCGGCAACGCGGCCCTCATCGCCGCGATCTCGGTGCGCCGGGGCATGCCGGCACGGGCGGCCACGATCGGGCTGGCCGCGGCGTACCAGGAGAGCAAGCTCTACAACCTGCAGTACGGCGACCGCGACAGCCTCGGCCTGTTCCAGCAGCGACCCTCACAGGGCTGGGGCACCCGGGCGCAGATCCTGGACCCTGCGCACGCGATCAACGCCTTCTTCGACGAGCTCGACCGCATCGGCGACTACGAGTCGATGGCGGTGACGGTCGCCGCCCAGCGGGTGCAGCGGTCGGGCTACCCCTCGGCCTACGCCGACCACGAGCCGGACGCGCGGGTCCTGGCCAGCGCCCTGACCGGCAACTCCCGCCGCGCCTTCTCCTGTCGGATCGCCGAGGCGCCGAAGGCGGCGGCCACGAAGCTGGACGACGCGGGGCTCACGACCCGCGCCGACGCGGTCAAGGCGGACCTGGAGACCGCCTTCGGGCCCCAGACCACCGGCGGGTACGCCCCCGGTGGCGTCACTTCCGGGCACATGGAGGGCTCGGCCCACTACGTCGGGCGGGCCGTCGACGTCTTCGTCCGTCCTGTCACCCCGGCCCGCAAGACCCGGGGCTGGGCCATGGCCCAGTACCTCGTCGCCCAGGCCGCCAGGCTGGGCATCGAGCACGTGATCTTCGACGGGCGGATCTGGACCGCCGGAGCCTTGTCCGGGCAGGGCTGGCGTGACTACCGCCCGACCGAGACGGCCGGGAGCCGAGCGGTCCTCATGCACCGCGACCACGTGCACGTCGACGTCTTCCGCTGACCCGGCCACGTGCACGACTTCGGTGATTCCTCAGTGTGAAGTCAACGAAGCGGTCACACTGGGCACATGAACGGCTCAACTGTCCTGACCATCGGCACGGCGCTCAGCCGCGCGGAGCAGGCCGGTGCCCAGGTGTCGGCCCTCGTCCAGGGCCAGTGGATCACCGGACGCGTCCTCGGCATCGACGGTCACGGCGTGGTCCTCACCAACAGCGACGGCGAGAGCGCCGTGCTGCGGCTCGAGCACGTCGCGGTCGTCCGGATCGACGAGGAGGCCGTCGCTGAGCCGGCAACCCAGGAGCAGGAGCAGCAGGTGTTCACGATGGGCGCCGGCGATTCCCCGCAGGACGCGCCGAAGCCCGCCTCGGTCACCAGCGGCCTCGCGATCACGCACCCGGCCGAGCTGTCCGCCTAGACCGACGAATCTTGACCTGTTCTGGTCCGAACCTGAAGGCGATCGGAACCTGAACGCCTGCGCGGCTCGGTCGCGAGGCGGCACCATCGAGGGATGCAGGTCTCCCTCATCCTCACCATCGGCTCGGCGCTCACAAGAGCCGAGCAGGACGGCACCGAGGTCGCGATCCTGGTCCAGGGCGAGTGGTTCCGCGGCCGCGTCCGAGGACGCGACGGGCACGGCCTCGTGCTGGACGACGGGCAGGGTCACGACCTGGTCGTGCGGTTGGAGCACATCGCCGTGCTCCAGATCGATCAGGAGCAGGACTCGTGGGCGAGCGAGGGCGCTGACGGCGACGCGGCGCTCCCCTCCGGCCACCCGGACGTCCCCCGTCCGAGAGCCGCCGACGGCTCCGGGCTGACGAGCTAGATCTCCCGGGACAGCCTGCCCACGGCTGCCGCCACCCGCTCGTCGGTGGCGGTGAACGCGACTCGGACGTGGCGGGCCCCGGCCGCCCCGTAGAAGTCCCCCGGCGCCACGAGGATGCCGCGCCCGGCGAGCCACTCGACGGTGTCCCAGCACGCTTGCTCGCGCGTCGCCCAGAGGTAGAGCGCACCCTCGGAGTGGTCGATGCGGAATCCGGAGGCCTCGAGGGCCAGCTTGAGCGCGAGTCGTCGGCGCGCGTACCGCTCGTGCTGTTCCTCGGCGTGGCCGTCGTCGGCCAGCGCTGCGGCCATCGCCACCTGCTGGGGGCCGGGCATCTGGAGCCCGAGGTTCTTCCGGACCGCCAGCAGCTCGCCCACGATCGCGGGATCGCCGGCGACGAAGGCGCACCGGTAGCCGGCCAGGTTGGAGCGCTTGGACATCGAGTGGACCGCGAGGATGCCCTCGAGCGACCCGCCGTTGACGTCGGGATGCAGGACCGACGTGGCCCCGTGACCAGGGCCCTCCCAGGTGCACTCGAGGTAGCACTCGTCGGAGACGAGCGTCGTGCCGCGGTCGCGGCACCACTCCACCACCTTGCGGAGGTGGTCCGGCGGCAGGACCTGGCCGGTCGGGTTGCTCGGGCTGTTGAGCCACAGCAGGTCGGGCCTGCGGGGGCCGAACGCGGTGAGCGAGTCGGTCGCCATCACCTCGGCGCCGACGAGGGCCGCGCCGACGGCGTACGTCGGGTAGGCCAGCGCCGGGATGCCGATCAGCGCGTCCGCCCCGAGGCCGAGGTGCAAAGGCAGGTCGGCGATCAGCTCCTTGGAGCCGGTCACGGGCAGGACGGAGTCGAGGCCGAGCCCGGTGACACCGTGGCGTCGGGCCAGCCAGTCGATCGCCGCCCGGCGCGTGGACTCGAGGCCGATCGTGGTCGGGTAACCAGGTGAGTTCGCGGCCCCGGCCAGGGCTTCCTCGATCAGCTGCGGGGTCGGGTCGACCGGCGTGCCCATGCTGAGGTCGACGACCCCGTCCGGGTGTGACCGCGCACGCGCGGCCGCCTCGGTGAGCTTGTCCCAGGGGAAGTCAGGCAGCCGCTGGGAGAGCCGGCTCACTCGTCGTGTTCTTGCGGCGGGAGCGCCGCGACGAGCGAGTGGTCGTGGTCGATGACGCCCATCTTCGCTGCGCCGCCGGGCGAGCCCAGGTCGTCGAAGAAGTGCACGTTGGCGTCGTAGTAGCCCTTCCACTCCTCCGGGGTGTCGTCCTCGTAGAAGATCGCCTCCACCGGGCAGACCGGCTCGCAGGCGCCGCAGTCGACGCACTCGTCGGGCTGGATGTAGAGCATCCGCTTGCCTTCGTAGATGCAGTCGACCGGACATTCGTCGACGCACGCGCGGTCCTTGAGGTCCACGCACGGCTGGGCGATGACGTAGGTCATCAGTTCCTCCTACGGATGTTCACGGACGTGTTCACGACGGAGCTGCCCGCCTGGGCGGGACTGCGTGCAAGCCTAGTATCCCGGCATGCCCGCTGCTTCGCGTCTCGGCCCCCATGTCGTGGGCGTCCGGGTGGTCGTGCGGCATCGGCTCCCCGACGGTGGGGCCACCGACACCCTCGGCATCTGCACGGACTGGCGGGACTCGTCCTTGGTCGTCGACTCCGACGCCGGCCCGGTGGAGATCGCACTGGCCGACGTGGTCGCCGGCAAGCCGGTGCCGCCGCGCGCGTCCATCCGCGCACGAGTGAGCCCACGGGACGCTCAACAGCACGGCTTCACACTCTTCCCCGACCTCCGCACGGAGCCGGTCGGGGACTGGATCCTGCGCCGCTCCCCCACGGCCGGTGCCCGGCGCGCGAACAGCGTGCTGGCGTTCGGACCCGCCGGTGTCCCGGACGCCTACGAGCGGGTCGTCGCGCACTACGAACGCCCGATCGCTGCCGTCCTGCCCGACTCCGAGGAGCACGAGCTCTTCCGCAGCCGAGGCTGGGGACCCGAGTCCAACGACGGCGACACGCTGTTCCAGCTCGCCCCCACCTCCCGCGCCCGCCGGGCTGCCGGGGAGGTGCCGGACGCCGAGCTCGAGCACCTCGCGCCGTCGGTGGTCCGAGCCACCGTCGACGGCGTGGCGACCGGCATCGCGGCGTACGACGCCGACTGGGTCGGCTTCCGCGGCATCGAGGTCGAGCCCGCAGCCCGGCAACGCGGGCTCGGTCTGGCGGTGATGGCGGCCCTGCTCGACTGGGGCGCATCGCTGGGAGCGACCACGGCGTACCTCCAGGTCCTCGACGACAACGACGCTGCGCTCGCTCTCTACGCCCGACTGGGCTTCGTCACCCATCACGGGTACCGCTACCTCACGCCGCGCTGAGCCTCCCCGCCCGGACCGGTCGTTGACTAGCGGGTCATGACCCGATTGACTCCGCGCGTGGCGGCAAGCACTCGGGCATCGACATCTCGACGGCGTCGCGAGGCCCTGATCTTCCTCGCGTTCGCGGTGCCCAACCTCGCCCTGATCGCCGTCTTCACCTACCGACCGCTCTTCCTCAACATCTACTACTCGACGCTCGACTGGACGCTCGGGTCGCCGAGTGCGACTCCGGTCGGACTGGCGAACTACCAGGAGTTCTTCTCCTCGCCCGACGCCCGCCAGGTCCTCTGGATCACCGCCATCTTCACCGTCTGCACGGTGGTCGGCACCATGGTGCTCGGTCTGCTCGTGGCGCTCGGTCTCAACAAGCGGGTGCGCGGCGCGGGGTTCGCCCGGGCGACCGTCTTCAGTCCGTTCGTGCTCTCCGGCGTCGGGGTCGGGCTGGCCTGGCTCTACATCTTCGACCCGACCGTGGGAGCGCTCGGCGCGGTGCTGCGCAACGTCGGGGTCAACAGCCCGGAGTGGTTCAACGACCCTCACCTGAGCCTGTTCATGGTGATCAGCGTCTACATCTGGAAGAACCTCGGGTACGCCGCGGTCATCTACCTCGCCGGGCTCCAGGCGGTGCCACGGGACCTCATGGACGCCGCGGCCAGCGACGGTGCCAACGGCTGGCGTCGGTTCTGGCACGTGACCCTGCCGCTGCTCTCGCCCACCACCTTCTTCCTGCTGGTGACGAGCATGCTCAACAGCCTCCAGGCCTTCGACATCCTGCGCGCCATGACGCCGTTGGGCCGCGGCACCAACACCCTCATCTTCGAGAGCTACCTCCAGGCCTTCGGCGGGTACAACCGAGCCGGCTACTCCGCGATGCTCTCCACCGTCCTGTTCGCGATCCTGGTGATCCTCACCCTGGTCCAGCTGGGCTTCCTCGAGCGACGGGTGCACTACCGGTGAGCGCCCCGACGACCTCCCCGACGGCCGCCCCGCCGACCGCCCCGCCGACCGCCCCGCGCGCGATGTCGCGCCGCAACCTCGCCACCACCCTCGCCGCCGACTACCTGCCGCTCGCCCTGGCGGTCCTCGTCGTGGTCATCCCCCTCGGCTACCTGGTGCTGTCGTCGTTCAAGAGCCCCGGTGACCTGCTGACCCGCGACCTGGTGGTCTTCCCGCACCCGTTCCGCGTCGAGAACTACAGCGACGCCGCGCAGTCGGTGCCGTTCCCGCGACTGTTCCTGAACTCCCTGATCGTCACCGTCTTCGGCGCCGGCATCAAGGTCCTGCTCGCCATCCTCACCGCGTACGCCGTGGTCTTCGTGGAGTTCCCCGGCAAGAAGTACATCTTCTGGGCGGTCCTGGCCACGCTCATGGTGCCGCCGCAGGTGACGATGCTGCCCAACTACGTGCTGATCACGAGCATGGGTGGGGCCGACACCTACTGGGGCATCATCCTGCCCGGCCTGGCCACCGGGTTCGGCACGTTCCTGCTCCGCCAGGCCTTCCTCACCCTGCCCATCGAGGTGATGGAGGCCGCGCAGATCGACGGCGCCGGGCACTGGAAGCGCCTGTGGTCGATGGTCGTCCCGATGGCCGCGCCCAGCATCGCCACCGTCGCCCTGGTCAGCATCGTCTTCGAGTGGAACGACTACCTCTGGCCGCTGATCATCATCTCCGAGCCGACCATGATGACCCTGCCGGTCGGCCTGACCCAGCTGTCCAACAGCGAGAGCGCCGCGGCGTCGTACGGCATCGTCATGGCCGGCACCGTGATGGTCCTGCTGCCGGTGCTCATCGTCTTCACCATGCTGCAACGTCACATCGTCAACGGCTTGACCCAAGGCGGCGTCAAGGGATGACCGCCCCCCGCCCCCATCTCGGAGGAGAAACAATGAACCAAGAGTCCGGACTGATCCTGCCGCCGCGCATGTCGCGGCCGCCCCGGCTGAACCGCCGCGGGTTCCTGGGCCTCGCCGCCGCTGGAGTCGCCGCGCCGGCGCTCGCTTCCTGCGCGGGCGGCCCGAGCACGAGTGGCGGGACCAAGAAGTCCAGCGACATCGACTACTCCGGCGTCAAGCCGGCCAGCCAGATCACCTTCTGGTCGGTGCATCCCGGCGACTCCCAGGAGGTCACTCAGTCGATCATCGACGCCTTCCACGCCAGCCAGTCCGACATCAAGGTCAAGCTGGTCACCGCCGGGGAGACCTACGAGGACATCGCCCAGAAGTTCCAGACCGCCCAGACCGGCGGCACCTTGCCGGACATGCTCGTGCTCTCCGACGTGTGGTGGTTCCGCTACTACATGAACGACCAGATCGTGCCGATGGACCCGCTGTTCGACACCCTGGAGTTCGACACCGGCGACTACGTCGACCAGCTGCTGGCCGACTACAACTACGCCGACCGCACCTGGGCGGTGCCGTGGGCCCGATCGACGCCGCTGTTCTACTACAACAAGGACCACTGGAAGCAGGCCGGACTGCCCGACCGGGCACCGAAGACCTGGGACGAGTTCGCGGAGTGGGCCCCCCGACTCCAGTCGAAGGTGTCCGGCATCGACCACGCCTTCCAGATGCCGGCGCTCGAGGCCTACGCGGGCTGGACGTTCCAGAACCTGCTGTGGGGCTACGGCGGTGGCTGGTCGGCCGAGGGCAGCTTCGACATCACCTGTGACTCCGACGCCTCGATCCAGGCGATCCAGTTCGCCGCCGACGCGGTCAAGAAGGACAAGTGGGCGGGCGTCGCCAGCCAGTCGCAGGCCGACGACCTCTCCGCCGGCGCGGTGAGCGCCACCATCGACTCCACCGGGTCACTGGTCGGCATCGTGAGTGCGGCCAAGTTCGACGTGGGTGCCGGATTCCTGCCCGGCGGCCCGGAGGCGACCAGCCCCGTGTGCCCCACCGGCGGGTCCGGGCTCGGCATCCCCTCCGGCGTACCGAAGGAGAACCAGCTGGCGGCGGCGACGTTCATCAAGTTCATCACCGACCCCGACAACTGTCTGAAGTTCTCCGAGGCGACCGGCTACGTGCCGACTCGGAAGTCGGCGGACACCTCCTCGCTGACCGACAAGCAGCCGTTGAGCCAGATCGCGATCGACCAGCTGGACGTGACCCGGGCGCAGGACTACGCCCGCGTGTTCCTGCCCGGCGGGGACCTCGAGATGGCCAACACCTGCGCCGACGTCCTCACGCAGGACAAGGAAGTCGCCGGGGAGCTGGGCTCGCTCAAGAGCACGCTGGAGAACATCTACGACACCCAGGTCAAGCCCAAGATCGACGCCTGAGCGACGGCCCGGGTCGGGTCAGCTCCCGGACCTCGCTCCGTGGAGCAAGGCCTCGACCCGGGCCACCGCCGGCTCCCACGCGACGCGCTGGAAGGCGAGGAACAGCGAGCCGGCCAACACCATGCTGCCCAGGTTCAGCCCCAGCTGCGCCGTCGAGCCGAGGATCTCCGACGGCACCCCCATGGCCAGCCCGAGGGCCAAGTTGCCTGCAGCCGGGACGGTGGTCACCGAGATGAAGACCCCGACCATGGTCGAGGTCTTGTGCAGCGACAGGGCGAGGACGCCGACCGTGCCGGCCACCAAGGCGACGACGAAGGACCACACGTCGGGGTGCCAGATGAAGTCGGTCTGAGGGCGCGGCGCGGTGACCATCGCCGGGGTGACGAGGCCGAGCCCCCGGGCGATCAGGGCCAGGACGCAGACCACCCCGATGGCGAACGCGAAGCTCGCGACGAGCAGCACGAAGCCCTTGCTGGCCCACGACCACCGGCCGAAGACCAGACCGACGCACAGGGCGGCGATCACCGCGAACTCAGGCCCCACCACCATGGCGCCGACGACCAGGATCGGTGAGTCGGTGACGACCGCGATCGCGGCCAGCGTCACGGCGAGCACCAGGAAGACCAGGTAGGAGAGCGTCGGGACGGCGCCCTGCTCCGCCTCGTCGAGGACCGCGTCCCAGATGATGGCGTCCGCGGGGTCGCCCGGGAGCCGCTGCTCGAGCTCGCGGGCGGCCGCGAAGGGTGCGCTCTCCACGTCGGTGACCGCGATGCCGCCCTTCTCGCCGACCCCCAGGTCGGCCAGCGACTGGAGCAGACCGTTGACGCCCTCGCGGGCGACGTCGCACTCGAGCACGTCGCCGACCGGGCTGAGGCTCACGCCCTCGTGCACCGCGAGGTTGAGGGTGCAGCCGCTGTCGGCGAGGCAGTCGCGCACCTCGTCGGTCAGGCTCGAGGGGACGTTGAGCCGCAGGTGCACCAGCATGCGCCGAGAGTACGACGATCGCCGGGTGCCTGGCTTATCCTGGCCCTGCGACTCGCGAGGCCTGACAACCCTCCCGCCGATCCGTCGGCGGAGACCCGAGGAGCCGTGCGCCCGACGTCACAGCGAGAGGCCGATGTCTCATCGGCGAAGGTGTGGTGGCACCGCGATCTAGCCCCCGCCCACACCTCCAGGGCCTTTGACTGGAGGAACTTGTGAGAGCACACCGAACACTGACACGCGACCTGTCCGCCACCACTCCCGGCAGCACCGTCACCCTCGAGGGCTGGGTGCACCGCAGGCGCGAGCTGGCCCGGATCACCTTCCTGGTGCTGCGTGACCGCACCGGCCTGGCACAGGTGGTCCTGCCCGCGGGCGCGCCCGTGCCGCCGGAGGAGACGCCGGTCCGCGTGACCGGGGTCGCCACCGCCAACGAGCAGGCCCCCGGCGGGGTCGAGGTCACCGAGGCGACGGTCGAGGCCCTCGGCGACCCGGCCCAGACGCCGGTCGTCGAGCTGTGGCGGCCGACGCTGGAGGCCAGCCTGCCGGTGCTGCTCGACCACGCGGCGACCACCTGGCGGCACCCGGTCCAGCGAGCGAAGTGGGAGCTGGCCGCGGCCAGCCTGCACGGCTTCCGCGCCTGCTTGGACGCGACCGGCTTCACCGAGGTCTGCTCGCCGAAGGTGGTGGGCTCCGCCACCGAGTCCGGGGCGAACGTGTTCGCCCTCGACTGGTTCGGCACTCCGGCGTTCCTCGCGCAGAGTCCGCAGTTCTACAAGCAGCAGCTGGTCGGGGTCTTCGAGCGGGTCTACGAGATCGGGCCGGTCTTCCGGGCCGAGCCGCACGACACGGTGCGGCACCTCGCGGAGTACGTCTCGCTCGACGTCGAGCTCGGCTTCATCGAGGACCACCGCGAGGTGGTCGCGTGCCTGCGCGAGACCGTGGCCGGCATGGCCTCGGCGATGCAGGAGCGGGCCGGCGACGCGGTCGCCCGGCTCGGCATCGAGGTGCCGGAGGTGCCCGCCGAGTTCCCCGTCGTCCACTTCACCGAGGCGCTGCGGATCGCCGGCGCGGACCCCGGCGAGTCCGACCTCGCTCCGGCGCACGAGCGCGCGCTCGGCAGGTGGGCGAAGTCCGAGCACGGCAGCGACTTCGTGGTCGTCGAGGGTTACCCGACCGCTCACCGGGCGTTCTACAGCCACCCCGACCCGGCCGACCCGCGCTGGTCACGGTCCTTCGACCTGATCTTCCGCGGGATCGAGCTGGTCAGCGGGGCGCAGCGGATGCACCGGTACGACGACTACGTCGCCGCGCTCGAGGCCCGGGGGCACGACCTTTCGGCCTACGAGTCCTACCTGTCGGCGTTCCGGCGCGGAATCCCGCCGCACGGCGGGTTCGCCATCGGGCTGGAGCGATGGGTCGGACGCGTCGTCGAGGCCGCGAACATCCGGGAGGTCACGCTGTTCCCTCGCGACCTCAACCGCCTGGCGCCCTAGGTCGCGTGCTCGGCGCAGCCGGGTGTGTCGAGACCTAGCGGCGCGGGCGCTTGCAGACGATCTCGTCGCGCGGGGCGTAGTGGGTGGTGAACCCGTCCTTGTGGTCGACGTTCGAGGACCCGGGCTTCCGGAAGGTCCGGGTCACGTCGACGTCGAAGCCCGGTGAGCCGGCGCGCGGCCGGCAGCCCCTGGTGTGCAGGACCTCCCGTCCTGGTCGCACCAGGTTGCGCCGATCGCCGCTGGCCACGTGGACGTCCCAGGCTCGCGTCGAGTAGAGATCGACCGACACCACGCCCTGCTCCTCCTCGGCCACGAGAAGCACCCCCGCCCGGCCGTTGTTGCGGAACCGCAGGTCACGGCCGTCGGTCACGGTGGCGTCGAGACCGTCGGGCGCCCCGGGCCGGTAGGAGCTCGGAGCGTGCCGCTCGAGGGTCGCCAGCCCGGCGCGGTACATCGCGGCGAAGACAGCGGTGGTCAGACCGTCCGGCGCCTCGTCCGGGCCGAGGAGGCTGCGCAGGGAGAACGACTCGCCCGGCTCGAGGATCGTGCCGTCCAGCCGCTGGGTCAGCCGGCCGGCGCTGGAGCCGGACCTGGTGCTGAAGCTCGACACCCGCTCGGAGATCCCGAGCTTCCGAGCGTCCTTCGTGGTGAAGGTGGCCGGGTCGCGGACGCCGTCCACCGGCACCGACCGCTCCCCCTCGGGTTTCCCGATCGCCGTCACGAACGCGTCGACGACGTCCCGGGGGCGGTAGCGGACGCCGGGCCGCGCGCGGACCACCTGGGGGCGGCCGTCGACCACGCGGAACGTCGCGTCCACCGGCGCCCCGGCGACCGAGGCGAGGCTGCCCACCGAACGCATCAGGCGGTCCGGGCGGACGTCGGGAACGAGCCGGTCCCCGTCGGGCACGAGCGCGAGCGCATCGGCGTACGACGACGGCGCGAGCCTGATCCTCGAACGGCCGAACTCGAGCGTGACCGGCCCCGACATCGCCGGGTTGGCGTACCTGCGGACAGCTCGCCGGACGGCGCGGTCGTCCACGGTGGGGGCTACGCGGGTCATCGGGATGTCGGTGACGTCGCCGGTGACGTAGGCCGCGACCAGCGCCTGCCGTCCGGCCGCCGCGTCGATTCCTTGCCCGTCCTGCGGCTGGACCACGCGGACCCGGGCGTGGGGGAAGGTCACGCGACCGTCCTGCGCCGGCTCCCCCACCGAGCCGGCGATCGCAGTCAGCCACTGGTCCATCCGGGTCTGGTCCACCCGCGCCACGGCCGGGAAGTCGTCACCACCGGTGTAGTGGTCCCACAGCCGGCCCGGGTCCCAGCCCGACCCGTCCGCGGCCTGGCCGATCGAGGCGTCGACGTCCAGGCTCAGGCCGACCGCGTCTGGGTTCACGTGGAGCGTGCGGGTCCCGACGGTGACCGAGGCCTGACGATCGGGGAAGTCCGAGGACAGCTTGCCGCGCGCCTGGCCCGGCGTGAGGCCGCCGACGTGGACCCCGGCGACCGTGGTGCCGCGCGGAAGCCGGTCACTGGCGGTCAGCGCCGCCACGGCGTACCCCGCCCCGAACAGCACGAGGAGGCCGAGGAGCACCCATCCGACGGCGGACGCCCCGGCCTTCTCGCGTTCGGGTCGGTCGGGGCTCACGTCTGCGTGAGACCCGCGAAGAGATCGGTCTCGTAGCCGTCGTCACCAAGCGCCGGCACGCCCTTGGCGATGCGGTAGTCCTCCTCGCCCCACTCGGACTGGCCGCTCTCGGCACCTCGGAACATCGGCCCCTCGGTCTCCACCTGGGTGGCGTGCTGCTTGAGCGCGCGCAGCTTCGTCGCGGCGTAGTCCCGGGCGTCGACGCGGGTGCTGATCAGGTCGTCCGGGGTGACGAACGGTGGCATGGGACCGTCCGGGTCGATCCCGGCGAAGGTCTCCTCGTCGCCGTTCTCGCGCATCCGGCGGATCGCCTCGCGCATGCGCGACTCGGACATGGCGTTCCAGTAGATCTTGGGGACGTCCCAGGCCTCGCCCAGCTCGCGGCGGTACGACGGCACACCGGCCAGCGACGCGGCGTACATGGCGACTCGGTGGGCCTGGACGTGGTCGGGGTGGCCGTACCCGCCGAACTGGTCGTAGGTGACCAGGGCGTGCGGCCGCACCTCGCGGACGATCTCGACGAGGAGGTCGGCTGCCTCGGTGAGGTCGGCGTCCCAGAACGCGCCGTCGGGCCGGTCGTTGCCGGCGATCGCGTACCCCTCCTCGTGCCACTCCATGTCGGAGTCGTGGAAGCGGCCGAAGCCGCCGAGGTAGCGGTAGTCGGTCACTCCCAGCTCCGCCATGGCCGCGGCCAGCTCCTGACGGCGGTGCGCACCGAGCGCGTTGTCCCGGTCGTGGCGCAGGTGCTCCAGGTCGGGGACCAGCACCTGCCCTCGCTCCCCCGCGGTGCAGGTGACGAGCGTGACCTGGTGACCCTCGGCGACGTACCGCGCCATGGTGGCGCCGTTGTTGATGGTCTCGTCGTCGGGGTGCGCGTGCACGAGCAGGAGCCTCACGACCGTCGAGCCTAACCACCGAAGGGGTGGCGACCCGTGACCCGCGCCGACGTTAGTGTCCGGGAGATGGACGAGTCCCTGGGCATCCACCTCACACGCGTGGGTCACCCGACGGACGAGGTCGACGCCCTGGCCGCCCGCTCCGGGGGGCGGGTGGGCCTGCCTGGGGTCCTCGCGCACCTCTCCCGCCGGGCGAAGGTCTCGTGGACCGGCAGGCTCCTGGGTCGCGACGTCCACCGCGCCTACTCCTGGGACACCGAGGACGCCCGGGACCCCGAGTGGTGGCCGCAGGGCATCTCGAGCAGCGCCGACGCCGGCGACGAGGGCACGGTCGAGGGGCGGCGGCTCCTCGTGGTCGCCTGGTACTCCCCCGCACCCGCCCACCACGGCTGCCGGGTCACGTTCGTGGACCTGGACACGTTGCGGTACCAGCACGTCACGGTGGTGCGACCGGACCTCACGCCGCTGAGGATCCACGCCGGCGGCGTCGTGTGGTGCGGCCGTTTCCTGCACCTGGCGGCGACCGCCAAGGGATTCGTCACCTGCGACCTCGACGACATCGTCCACACCCCGGACCGTGGGTTCGTCCTTCCCGTCCGGTACGACTTCCAGGCGGCCGCGGAGAAGGGCCACTCCCGGCTCCGCTACTCGTTCCTCTCCTTGGACCGCTGGAGCACCCCGCCCGCCTTGGTGGCGGGCGAGTACGGGAGGCGGGGGGACACGACCCGGTTCGCACGCTTCGAGATCGACCCGGCCACCGGCCTGCTGGTCTCCGGCGCGGACGATCGGGCGTGGCCGGTCCACCTGGACGACCGTGGCCTCGCCCAGATGCAGGGCGCCGTGATCGCGCGGGAGACGTACGTCGTGACCGTCTCGCACGGTCCCTGGGGGCCCGGCTCGCTGTACGTCGGCCGACCCGGTCACTTCCGCGAGCGCCGCCTTGCCGTGCCGATGGGGCCGGAGGACCTCACCTACTCGGCTGCGGACGATCTGCTCTGGTCGGTCACCGAGCACCCGCGGCGCCGGTGGTTCTTCTCGATGCGCCGCGCCAGGTTCGACTGAGGCTCACCCCGGTCGTGGTGTCCGGGCAAGCTGCCGCGACTGGGCGACCAGCCGGCCGGACTCGTCCCAGACCTCGCAGTCCTCCTCGAACAGGCCGCCGGCCAGGTTGCGGGTGGCGTGTCGCACCTGCAGCCAGCCCGGCGCCGGCCGCGCCCGGACGTGCACCGTCAGCTCGATCGTGGGGGCCCAGCCGAAGAGCCCGAGGTCGAAGGTGACCGGCGGGAGGGCGTCGCAGACCATCAGCAGGGAGATCGGGTCCGGCTCGCGGTCGTCGCGGAGCCGGAACCACGCCCGCAGCTCGCCCTGACCGCTCGGCTCACCCACGGCCCACCCCAGGGAGGCCGGGTCGAAGAGCATCTCGAACCGGTCCATCAGTGGCGCGATCGCGCGGATGTGCTCGGGCGCGTGCTCGTTCGAGACGCACTGGTCCCGAGGTGGCAGGCCGGGCGCCGTGGCGGTCGTCCGGACGTCGTGGGCCATCCGGTCGAGGTCGCCGTACGACGCGAGGACGGTGATCCGGTGGTCGTCGGCCTGCCACAGGTCGGCAGCCATCGTCGCCACCGAGCCGCCGTCGCGGATCACCCGTGTGCGGATCTCGGCAGCGCCGGGCACCGAGGCGCCGACGTAGTAGGCGCTGACCGACAGCGGGTCCTTCTTCTCCGTCAGCTGAGCGAGCGCGTGCCCGATGGTCGCCAGCAGGTAGCCGCCGTTGACGCCACCGCCGACCCGCCAGCCGTCTGCGAGGTCCGCTCCGAAGACGCCGTCACCGAGGTCGCTCACCGCGGTCTGCCGGTCCCACTCGCTGCTCACCCGGAGACCCTAGCCAGCGCCTGCGCCGCGACCGCAAGGTCGTCCACACCCTTGGCCAGCTCGTCCGGCCGGTCGGTCACGAGGTCCAGGTGGAAGCCGTAGAGCGCGGAGTCGACCATCGTCACCAGCCGCCCGACCCGGCGTGCGGGCGCGCCGCTGCGGACGAAGTAGTCCCGCAACGCTTGTGCCCACTGCTCGTTGATGTCGCGGGCCAGCGAGAGGTGCGGCTCGTGGCCGATCAGCCCGGTCGCGGCGGCCTGGAGGTAGATCCGGAGGCAGGAGTGCAGCGGCTCGGTCAGGTACGCCGCCCAGAGCCGGTTGACCGCCGAACGGATCGTGGGGGCGGCCGGCACCTGCTCGACCGCGTCGATCGCACGCCGGGTGGACTCCGCGACCACGGCGGTGACGAGGGCGTCGCGGCTGCCGAAGTGGTAGATCAGCATCCGGTCACTGGTGCCGATCGCGTCGGCCAGTGGCCGCAGGGTCAGTCCGATCAGGCCCTCCCGGAGCACGTAGTCGGTGACCTGTGCAAGCAGCGCCTCCTGCCGATTCATGACCGAACTGTAGCAAGTGCTACAGTTCGTTACGTAGCGACCGCTACAGACCCGTCCGAAGGAAAGACCATGTACGCCGCACTTGCCCTCCTAGCGGCCGCGATCGGGATCGAAGTCGCGGCCACCGCCACGCTCCCGCGCACCCACGGCTTCACCAACCCGGGGTGGACCGTCCTGGTCGTCGGAGGCTACGCCCTTTCGATCTGGCTGCTCGCCCTCATCGTCCGGACGATCCCGGTGTCCGTCGCCTACGCGATCTGGTCCGGGCTCGGCACCGCGGCCGTCGCGGTGATCGGCACGCTGTTCCTGGGCGAGGGCGTCAACCCGCTCAAGGTGGTCTCCCTGGCGTTGATCGTCTTCGGCGTCGTCGGCCTCAACCTCGCCGGCGCCCACTGAGGCCCTGCCCACAGTTCCGGGGTTTCGAGACGCTCGCTCCGCTCGCTCCTCAACCACCGACCACAGCGCAACCCCACCACCGGTGGTTGAGGTGCGAGCCCGCCAGGGCGAGCCTCGAAACCCCCGCAGCCACGCACTGCAGCGCCCACGGTCCCGGGGTTTCGAGACGCTCGCTCCGCTCGCTCCTCAACCACCGACCACAGCGCAACCCACCACCGGTGGTTGAGGTGCGAGCCCGCCAGGGCGAGCCTCGAAACCCCCGCACCCACGCAGGGCCCTGCCCGACCCCGACTCAGGTCAGGTCGGCGATCAGCTGCTCGACCCGTCGCCGGATCTCGTCCCTGATCGGGCGGACCGCCTCGATGCCCTGGCCGGCCGGGTCGTCGAGCACCCAGTCCTCGTAGCGCTTGCCGGGGTAGAACGGGCACGCGTCGCCACAACCCATGGTGATCACCACGTCCGACTCGCGGACGGCGTCGTCGGTCAGCACCTTCGGCCGCGCGGTGGTGATGTCGATGCCTTCCTCCGCCATGGCGTCGACCGCGACGGAGTTGATCCGGTCCGCCGGCTGGGAACCGGCCGAGAGCACCTCGACGCGGCCGTCGGCGAGGTGCTGGAGGTATCCCGCGGCCATCTGCGAGCGACCGGCGTTGTGGACGCAGACGAACAGGACGGTCGGGCGCTCGGTCATGGGGTCTCCGGGGGCGTCGGGTAGAGCAGCCGGACCAGCCCGAAGGCGATCGCCCCGCCGATCAGCTGGAAGTCGAGGAACGCGAACGCCGACGCGGGCGCGATGCCCGCGAACGTGTCCGACAGCGTCCGGGCGATGGTCACCGCCGGGTTGGCGAAGCTGGTGCTGCTGGTGAACCAGTACGCCGCGGTGATGTAGCCGCCCACGGCGTACGCGATCGTGTCGGTCCGCCCCGAGCGCAGGCTCCCGAAGATGACGAGCACCAGGCCCAGCGTCGCGATCACCTCGCCGAGCCAGACGTCTCCGCCGTACCGGGAGGTCTGGGAGACCGTGACGGCGCCCAGCCCGAACATCAGGTTCGCCATGATCGCGCCGACGACCCCGCCGACCACCTGCGCCACGATCAGGAGTGCGGCGCTGCGGGTGTCGAGCAGACCCAGTCCGCGCTCGACGAGCGTCACGATCGGGTTGAACGCGGCCGAGACGGGCTGCAGCGCGAGGATCAGGGCCACCAGCGCAGCCCCGGTGACCAAGCTGTTCTCGAGGAGCTGGAGGCCGACGTCGTCCGGGGAGAGCCGCGCCGCGGCGATGCCGGACCCGATCACCGCCATGACGAGGAAGGCGGTGCCGAGGGCCTCGGCGGCGGCCTTGCGAGCGAGGTCGGTGATCAACGGGCGACCCCGCCGATCAACGCGCCGAGGTCCGCGAGCGCCTCGCGGCGGATGGCGTAGTAGACCCAGACCCCGCGCTTGCTCCGATCGAGCAGCCCGACCTCGTGCAGCACCTTGAGGTGGTGGCTGATCGTCGGCTGGGACAGGTCGAAGGCGTCGTTGAGGTCGCACACGCACGCCTCGCCCGCCTCGTGGGAGGCGACCAGGGAGAGCAGCCGGAGGCGGACCGGGTCGGCCAACGCCTTGAGCAACGGGGCGATGCGCTCCGCCTGACCGGCACCGAGCGGCTCCTGCGTGAGCGGCGAGCAGCAGGCGACGGTCTGGGCCGGGGTGAGCTCGAGAGCAGACTTCGACATACGTCTATGTTGACAGACATCGATGTGTCGTGTCACCTTGGTGCCTCACATAGACACTCATCGATATCTAGGAGCCCACCATGTCTCGCCTCCAGCTGGCCCTCAACGTCGACGACCTCGAGTCCTCGATCGCCTTCTACTCCGGCCTGTTCGGCACCGAGCCGGCCAAGGTCAAGCCCGGGTACGCCAACTTCGCCGTCACCGAGCCGCCGCTCAAGCTGGTGCTCGTGGAGAACCCAGGCCACGGCGGCTCGATCAACCACCTGGGCGTAGAGGTTCCCGACATCGACACCGTCGACGGCGAGCTCAGTCGCCTCTCGGCGGCGGGCTTCGCCTCCACCGAGGAGCGAGACACCACCTGCTGCTACGCCAAGCAGGACAAGTTCTGGGTCGAGAACACCCCGGACGGCGAGCGCTGGGAGATCTACACGGTCCTCGAGGACGCCGAGTCCTTCGCGGGCGACACCGAGCTGTCGAGCTGCTGCGGCGGTTCCTGCTGAGTCAGTTCTTGCCCATGCGGTGGTGGGTGGCCGGCGGTGCCGACCCGAGGTTCTTCACCCCGTGCACCTGCCCGGACGTGCGGTAGTGGTCCATGGGGTCGTCGCTCCGGCTGCGCTGCCGACGGGACGCACCGATGCCGGCCGCCACGAACGCCAGGACCAGCAGAGTCAGCCAGAAGACGCCCCAGAACTCGCTCACCACTCGAGGCTACGCCGACCCGAGCGAGTTGTCAGGAATGGCCTGCTGAGGGTGGCGGGCCTGGCGCCGGGCTGGCGGCGACCGACACGGTCATCCGGATCGAGACCAGGATGCCGGGGAGCTCCACGCCGAGCTTGGTGACGTAGCGAGCCGGTGGGTCTTCGTCGAACCAGTGCGTCCACTCCTCGTTGAACGCTGGGAAGTCCGCGGGGTCGGCGAGGAGGACACCGACCTCGACGACGTCCTCCGTGCTCGCGCCGCACGTGCTCGCGATCGCCAGGCAGTTCGCCAGGGCCTGCCGGGCCTGGTCGGCGATCGTCGGCCCGGCCGGCATACCGGTGTCCGGGTCGATCCCCACCATGCCCGACACGTGCAGCAGACCTCCGGCGACGACGCCCTGGCTGTAGTAGGGCGAGGTCGGCGCGGCGGAGGTCCGAATGATCTGCCGCGCCATCACGACTCCTCTCCCGTCGGCTTCAGCAGGGCGCCGACGGACTGGAGCGCGCCGAAGACGTCGTCGGCCCAGCCGTCCCCGAGCAGCAGCATCGACTCGCCCCCCATGAACCCCAGGCCGACCAGGGTCGCGATGGTCCGTGCAGTGAACGGACCGAGGTCACCGAGCTCGTCGGCGGCCTCCTCGACCACCCGTTCCAACAGGTCGAACCAGCCGCGCAGCAACCTGGTCACCTCCGCACCGATGGCTCCGTCGGTCCAGCCTGCGGCGATCATCTCCTGCAGCATCCGCACGAAGCCGGAGTCGAGGTCGGCCCGCAGGTAGTCGCAGGCCTGCTCGTAGCGCTTCCACAGCGGTGCCTCGGCGCCGTACATCGTCTGCTGGCGCTCGAGCAGCTGCTCGTTCTGGTGGGCGAGAAGCGCCAGCACGAGGCCCTGCCGTCCCCCGAAGTGGTAGTGGATCTGGCTCAGCGGTACCCCGGCGCGGTCCGCGACCCGCCGGGTGGACAGGTTCGCGTGCCCGTCGGCGAGCAGGCACTCCCATGCGGCCTCGATCAGCCTCGGCCGGGTCTCGGACGCCATCGCACGAATCTCCCTCCGCACCTCTTGTCGGTCGGTCGGCCGAATGATAGCGTACCCGAAAGTTCGGTCGACCGACCGATACCATCCGGATTCAAGGAGAGAACCATGCCGCTCATCGAGGTCAGCGTGATCGAGGGCGTGTTCACGCCCGAGCAGAAGCACGACATCATCACCAGGCTCACCGACGCCATGGTCGAGATCGAGGGCGAGAACATGCGCCCCGTCACGTGGTGCGTGGTCCGCGAGGTCACCAGCGGGGACTGGGGGATCGCCGGCAACGCGCTGACCACCGAGGACGTCCGGGCCCTGGCCGCGGGCGTTCCTGCAGGCGCCTGACGGCCGGCAGGGCATGACGAGAAGGCCCGTCGGGCGGGAGAGTGGACCATGACCGAAGCGAGGTGGACACGAGCGCGCGGGCGAGGCCGACGCGCGCTGTACCTGTCCTCGCCGATCGGCCTGGGTCACGCCCGGCGGGACCTCGCCATCGCCCGCCACCTCCGGGTGCTGCAGCCGGACCTGCAGATCGACTGGCTCACTCAGCATCCGGTGACCCGGGTGCTGGAGGACGCCGGGGAGAGGGTGCACCCGGCATCGGCGTGGCTCGCCAGCGAGTCCGGCCACATCGAGGCCGAGTCGGGCGAGCACGACCTGCACGTCTTCCAGGCCATCCGGGACATGGACGAGATCCTGGTCAACAACTTCATGGTCTTCAACGACGTCGTCGAGGAGACGCCGTACGATCTGGTCGTCGGCGACGAGTCGTGGGACGTCGACTACTTCCTGCACGAGAACCCCGAGCTGAAACGCTTCTCCTTCGCGTGGTTGACCGACTTCGTCGGCTGGTTGCCGATGCCTGACCTCGGCCGCCGGGAGGCCCTGCTCACCGCGGACTACAACGCCGAGATGCTGGAGCAGCGAGCACGGCACCGCCGGGTCCGTGACCGGCAGATCTTCGTGGGAAACCCGGAGGACGTCGTCGACGAGTCGTTCGGTCCGGGGCTTCCGAACATCCGCGAGTGGACTGTCTCCCACTACGACTTCACCGGCTACGTCACCGGCTTCGACCCTCCGACGGCCGAGGATGTGGCGCAGGCCCGGCGTGAGCTCGGGTACGGCGACCAGGATGTCCTGTGCATCGTCGCGGTCGGCGGCTCCGGGGTCGGCGAGCCGTTGCTGCGCCGGTTGCTCGAGGCCGTCCCGGCGGCTCGGGCGCGTGTTCCCGGCTTGAGGTTCCTGGTCGTCACGGGGCCTCGGATCGATCCCGGCTCGCTTCCGTCGGTCGAGGGAGTCGAGCTCCGCGGCTACGTGCCCGACCTCTACCTGCGCATGGCCGCGGCGGACATGGCCGTGGTCCAAGGCGGGCTCACCACCACCATGGAGCTCGCGGCAGCACGGGTGCCGTTCCTCTACGTGCCGCTGCGCCACCACTTCGAGCAGAGCTTCCACGTTCCCCACCGCCTGCAGAACTACCGGGCCGGGAGACGCGTGGACTATGAGCACCTCAGCGACCCGGAATGGCTCGCTGAGGCGATCGTCGAACAGATCGACAGCGAGGTGGTCTCGTTGCCGGTGGAGTCAGGTGGCGCCGAGCGAGCCGCCGCGATGCTGGAGGAGCTGTTGTGAACGACACGGAAGCGGTCGTCGCGACCGCACTGGACTACTTCGAGGGCTGGTACGAGGGAGACGCTGACCGCGTCGACCATGCCCTGCACGCCGAGCTGGTGAAGCGTTCGGTCGACCAGGTGCGCGGCGAGAGCCCGAGCGTGACGACCAAGGAGCGCATGCTCGCGCTCGCCTCCCAAGGCGCCGGGACCGCGGACAGGACGAGCGACCCGATCGAGGTCTCGGTGGCCGACATCCACCACGACATCGCCACGGCCGTCGTCCGCTCGGCCCAGTACCGGGAGTACCTGCACCTGGTGCGCACCCCCCAGGGATGGAAGATCGCCGGCACGCTGTGGCAGCACACCACTCCCGGGCAGCAGCCGTCATGAGGGTGCTCGCCCCCGACAACGAGGGCTTCGTCAACAGCGGCGGGGTGCGCATCCACCACGAGGTCACCGGCACCGACGGACCGACGATCCTCCTGCTGCCGACTTGGACGATCGTCCACCAGCGGTTCTGGAAGGCCCAGGTCCCGTACCTGTCGCGGCACTTCCGGGTCGTCTCGTACGACGGGCCGGGCAACGGCCGCTCGGACCGCCCGCTCGACCCCGCGGCGTACGACCAGGCAAGCCAGGTCCGGCACGCCCTCGCAGTCCTCGACGCCACAGGCACCGAGCGGGCCATCCTCGTGAGCCTCTCCCAAGCGAGCACCTGGGCCCTCCAGCTCGCCGCCGAGCACGCCGACCGGGTGCTCGGGGCCGTCTTCATCTGCCCGTCGCTGGCCATCACCGAGGGTCATCCCGTGCGCGCGGCGAAGGGCGATCCCAGCGATCTGCCGCTGTCGCAGGTGCCCCGCATCGAGGCAGACCCACCCGAGCACTGGGCGAAGTACGACCCGACGTACTGGCGGGAGCACTACGAGGACTTCCTCTGGTTCTTCTTCGGCATGTGCTTCCCCGAGCCGCGCTCGACCAAGCAGGTCGAGGACTGTGTCGGTTGGGGCCTCGACACCACGCCTGACGTCCTGACAGCCGAGGTCGCGGCAGCCCGTCCGAGCAAGCAGCGCCTCGAGGAGTGGGCGCGCGGCGTCACGAGCCCGGTCCTGGTGCTGCACGGCAGCGAGGACCTGATCAGTCCTCCGACGCGCGGACGGCGGATCGCGGAGCTCTCCGGCGGGGACTACGTCGAGCTTCAGGGTTCCGGACACATCCCCCTGGCCCGCGACCCGGTGCGGGTGAACCTGCTGATCCGGGACTTCGTGCTGCGGCTGCGGAGCACGACCGTCACCTAGCCGGCAACGCCACGGCGATCGTCGTGTCGCCGGGCGAGCTCAAAGGTGACCGGCGGTCAGTCCGGCGATCCGGTCCTCGACGGCGTCGCGCGCGGTCAGGAACAGCACCGGGATGTCCGGCGTCCTGGCCCGCACCCGTCGCAGCACCTCCAGACCGTCGAAGTCGGGGAGCATCACGTCGAGCACGATGACGTCCGGCCCGAAGCGACCGGTGGCCGCCACGCCCTCCGACCCGGAGTGCGCCGTCCGGACCTCCCAGCCCTCGTAGCGCAGAGCCATGGCGACCAGCTCGGCTAGGTTGACCCCGTCGTCGACCACGAGGGCGCGGATCGGGGTCCCGTCCGCACGCGTGAGCTCCATGGAGCCATGGTCCCTCGACCCCCTGTGCGGTTGCTGTGAGGCGGCATCGACCCCGGGCTACTCATGGCTCGGGCGACGGACACGGCCAAGGGAGCGGGTGGTCGATCGCGTGGGCGGGGTGGACCACCGGCCTCAGCGCGGGTTGAGTCCGTGCTCGTAGGCGTAGATGACCGCGTGGACGCGGTCGCGGACGCCGAGCTTCATCAGGACCCGGCTGACGTGGGTCTTGACCGTGGTCTCGGACACGACGAACGCGGCGGCGATCTCGGTGTTGGTCAGGCCTCGGGCGATCAGCTCGAGCGTCTCGCGCTCGCGTTGGGTGAGGCTCGCCAAGCCTGTGTCGTCGGTCCGACCGCCGGCCGGGCGATGACTGAGGAACGACTCGATCATCCGCTGCGTGATGGTGGGCGCGAGCAGGGACTCGCCGGCATGAACGGCGTGGATGCCGGAGACCAGCAGCTCCGGCTGGATGTCCTTGAGCAGGAATCCGCTGGCGCCGGCCCTGAGGGCGTCGTAGACGTAGTCATCCATGTCGAACGTCGTCAGCATGATCACCCGGGCGTGGCACCGTGCGTCCATCGTGAGTCGACGGGTGGCCTCGACGCCGTCGACGTTCGGCATACGAACGTCCATGAGCACGACGTCGGGGGCGAGGTCGCGGGTGAGGCCAACCGCCTCCAGCCCGTCCGCGGCCTCGCCGACGACCTCGAGGTCGGGCTCGATCTCGAGGACCATCCGGAACCCACGGCGAACCAGCGCTTGGTCGTCGACGATCAGCACCCGGATGGGCCCGCCTGGCGTGTCCGCGGTCATGCCGACACCAGGGGAAGGACGGCGATCAGCTCGAACCCACCGCCCGGCCGCGGCCGGGCGACCAGGTCGCCGCCGTAGACCGAGACCCGCTCGCGGAGCCCGAGGAGGCCGTGGCCCGCCTCGGCGCCGCCCGAGACCGCGCGTCCGTCGTCGCGGATCGCGAGCTCCAGCCGCTCGTCGTCGTAGCCGATCGAGACCTCGGCGTGAGTCGGCGAGTCAGCGTGTCTCAGGGCGTTGGTCAGCGCCTCCTGGACCAGTCGGTAGGCCGTGAGGTCGAGACCGGGCGCCAAGGGCTGGGCTTGGCCGGTGACCGACAGGTCGACCGGCAGTCCGGCGCTGCGGAACTGCTCGACCAGACGAGGCAGCTGGCCGAGACCGGGTGCCGGCTCCCGGTCCGCCTCCTCCCCGCTCTGGCGCAGCACCCCGACCATGCGACGCATCTCCGACAGCGCCTGGCGCCCAGTGGTCTCGACGATCTCCAGTGCCTCCCGCTCGGAGGCCTGGTCCGCGCTGAGCCGGCGCCTCACGGCGGACGCCTGGACCGTCATGAGGCTGACACTGTGACCGATCACGTCATGCAGCTCCCGGGCGATCCGATTGCGTTCCTCGGTGACCGCCTGCAGAGCGAGGTCCTGGCGTCGCTGCCGTCGCTGCTCGGCGTTCAGGACGCGACTGCGGACGAGGGCACCGACGAGCCAGGCGATCACCCAGGGCGACCACCAGACCACCTGGAGGATCCGGCCCGCACCTGTCACCGGCACCGGGTCGAAGGCGGCCCAGGCAAGGCCGAGGAGCAGCAGCAGGACGAGCCCCCAAGATGCCGGCCGACGGCGCTCCCACCGGGCCACGCTGTACGCCGCCACCATGGGCGGGACCGCGACCCCGAATCCCTCCGGCGACCCGACGATCGCGAACTCCGTGGCATACACCGCGACCAGAGCTGCAAAGACCCCGACCGGCTCGACCCGCCGTCCCAGCAGCAACAACGCTCCGAGGCCGTACGCGAGTGCCTGCACCCAGGGTGGGCCCTGCCGATGCGTGGCCCCGGCGCCGGTCCAGACCTCCAATTGCCCCAGGACCAGCATCGTGCCGACCACGAGGAGGTCGAGCATCGCCTGGCGCCGGATCACTGCTCGACGCTACCGCCGGAAGCAGGAGAGGAAGTCCTACATGAGGACGATTCCGGCCTCCGACTCCGGGACGAGCAGGGCTCGCTCCGCGGGACACCGATCTCGTGCGTCCGCCCGACGCGAGGCCGGACTCGGCGGACCTAGCGTTCCCACACCCGCCCCTCAGCGGCGACTGGCCGCCGGGGGTCAACCCCACAGGAGGACACCATGACCAATCCACGGAAGGCTGGGCTCGCACTGCTGCTCTACGGCTTGGCAACGTTCGTCGCCACCGCGCTGATCGCCGCACCCGGGGGCCAGTACGAGCCCGCGAGCGTGGCCCGCTTCGTCGACTCCGGACACTTCGCGCTCGCGTTCGTCGCCGCCTACGTCGGCTGCCTCGGGGCCGTGGCCGTCCTGCCGTTCGTCCTGGGCATCCGCGACGATCTCGGGCGCAACCGCGACCTCGCATGGGGCCTCGGCGTCGCAGCCGCCACCACTGGCGTGATCGGCTGGTTCATCAGCGCCGGTGTGGACGTCGCGATGGCCGAAGGTGGGTCGGTCGTCCCAGCCGGGGTTCCGGATCCGGTCGTCTACACGATCACCGAGATCGGCAACCTGGTGAGCTGGTGCGCGCCTGCACTCTTCGTGGGCCTGATCGGGATCCTGCTGTCCCGAGTGCCGACGCTGCCGCGCTGGCTACGGATCTTCTCCGCCGTGGCGGGAGTGTGCGGCATCCTCGCCCCGCTCTTCTTCACCTTCTTCGTCTACCTCGTGTGGACCCTGGTCCTCGGGGGCATGCTGGTCACCCAGCGCACCTCCGTGCGAACGCCCCACGAGTCCCTCGTCTGAAGTCACGCCCTCGGACGGCAGAAGGCTTGTCCGTCCGAGGGGGGCGAATTCCCCGATGGTGTTCCCTCACACGTTGAAGCGGAACTCCACGACGTCGCCGTCGTGCATGACGTAGTCCTTGCCCTCCATGCGGACGCGGCCGGCCTCCTTGGCCTTGAGCATGGAGCCGGCGGCGACGAGGTCGTCGTAGGAGACGATCTCGGCCTTGATGAAGCCGCGCTGGAAGTCGGTGTGGATGACGCCGGCGGCCTCGGGGGCGGTGGCGCCCTTCCTGATCGTCCAGGCGCGCGTCTCCTTGGGGCCGGCGGTCAGGTACGTCTGGAGGCCGAGGGTGTCGAACCCGACCCGGGCCAGCTGGTCGAGGCCGGACTCCTCGATCCCCATCTCGGCGAGCATCTCGTGGGCCGTCTCGTCATCGTCCATCTCGGCCAGGTCGGCCTCGAACTTCGCGTCCAGGAAGATCGCCTCCGCCGGCGCGATGAGGTCGCGCATCTGCTGCTTCAGGTCCTCGTCGGCGAGCTCGTCGGCGTCGCAGTTGAAGACGTAGATGAACGGCTTGGCGGTGAGCAGGGAGAGCTCACGCAGGAGGGCGCGGTCGATCGTGGTGTCGATGATCGGGTTGCCGGACTCGAGGGCTTTTTTCGCCTCCCTCACGGCGGCCGCCCTGGGCTGCGTCTCCTTCTTGATCCGCGCCTCCTTCTCCAACCGCGGCAGCGCGTTGTCCACGGTCTGGAGGTCGGCCAGGATCAGCTCGGTCTGGATCGTGGAGATGTCCGACCCGGGGTCGACCTTGCCGTCGACGTGCGTGACGTCCTCGTCGCGGAAGACGCGGGTCACCTGGCAGATCGCCGCGGACTCGCGGATGTGGGAGAGGAACTTGTTGCCCAGCCCCTCGCCCTCGGACGCGCCGCGGACGATGCCGGCGATGTCGACGAACTCGACCGTCGCCGGCAGCTGCTTCGCGGAGTCGAACAGCTTCGCGAGGACCGGCAGCCGCTCGTCCGGGACGCCCACGACACCGACGTTCGGCTCGATGGTGGCGAACGGGTAGTTCGCCGCGAGGACGTCGTTCTTGGTCAGGGCGTTGAAGAGGGTGGACTTCCCGGCGTTGGGGAGCCCGACGATGCCGATGGTGAGAGCCACGGGCGGGCAGTCTACGGACCGCTGGGACGGCCCGGCGAATCATGGCACTCTGTCCACATGAGCTCGACGGGACGGCGGTTCGCCGAGGCGATCGCCAAGCACGACCAGAACGCCTTCGCGGGCACCCTGAGCAGCGCGGTGGACTTCAAGGGGCTGACCCCCCGCCGGTCCTGGGAGGCCTCCACTCCCGACGAGGTCGCGGACGTCGTGCTGGGCACGTGGTTCGGCGAGACCGACCGGATCACCGGCCACCAGGTCACCGACGGGGACGACGTCGCCGACACCCACCTGGTGAGCTACCGCTTCGACATCACCAACGACGACGGCCCGCACGTGGTCGAGCAGCAGGTCTACTACCGGGTCGACCCGAACGACCGCATCGACTACGCCCGCGTGGTCTGCTCGGGCTTCCGCCCGGTCGAGGCCTGAGCAGCGCCGAGGGTCCCGGAGTGAGCAACCACGAGGCGACCGCCCGCTCGGTGGTCGAGGCGATCCAGGGCGCGCTGGACGAGACGATCGGCACCCACCGACCCGAGCCGCTGATGCGGCTCTTCGACGAGCCCTCGGCCGTGCTCATCGGTACCTCGGCGTACCGGGCCGGCACCACAGCCGTGCGCGGCTACTTCTCCGCGCTCGGCGCCGCGGCCACCGCACTGCAGTGGCATCTCCACCGCTACGACGTGTTCCTCGACGAGGACGACCTGATCGGCTTCGGCGCCGAGGGCGAGGTGGAGTGGTCAGTCGATGAGCAGTCCGGCCGGGACCCGTTCCGCCTGACGGTCATCGCGCGCCGTCACGGCCAGAGCTGGAGCGTGCTCCACTTCCACGGGTCCGTACCCGAGCAGTGACCAGGTAAGACGACGACCGGGTGAGCGTCGACATCGACGCCACGCGGGCTGGCGCCGTGCACGAGCGCCGAGGAGGCCGACGTCTCCTCGCCTGGGTGGCCGAGATCGCCGCCTCCTAGGGTGGGCGCGTGCGACTTGCCACGTGGAACGTCAACTCCCTCCGATCCCGGATCAACCGGGTCGAGGCGTTCGTCCAGCGGCACGACATCGACGTGCTGGCGCTGCAGGAGACCAAGGCCCGGGAGGACCAGCTGCCCCTGATGGGGCTCGAGGCGCTGGGCTACGAGGCCGCGATCGTCGGCTACAACCAGTGGAACGGTGTCGCGATCCTCAGCCGGGTCGGGCTCGAGGACGTCGAGGTCGGCTTCCCCGGGATGCCCGGATGGGCCAAGGACGGGCAGGGTGAGTCCGCGGCGGAGGCTCGCGCCCTCGGCGCGACGTGCGGCGGCGTACGGATCTGGTCGCTGTACATCCCCAACGGCCGCAAGCCCGACGACCCCCACTACGTCTACAAGCTCGACTGGCTCGCCCGGCTGCGCGAGGCGGCGAGGCCGTGGCTCGACCAGGAGGTGGCGCTCGTCGGCGACTGGAACATCTGCCCCACCGACGACGACGTCTTCGACGTCACGCAGTTCAAGAGCTCCACCCACGTGACGCCGCCGGAGCGGGCCGCCTTCCAGGCGTTCCTCGACGACGGGTACGCCGAGGTGACCCGCGCCCACGCGCCGGGCTACACCTACTGGGACTACTACCGTCAGCGCTTCGAGCGCGACCGGGGGCTGAAGATCGACTTCGCTCTCGGCTCCCCCACCCTGGCCGCCCGCGTGACGGGCGCCGCCATCGACCGCGACGAGCGCGACCCCGCCCAGGGCACCGGCAGCCCCTCCGATCACGCCCCGGTGATCGTCGACCTCGACTGACCTGGGCGCGCCGGAGGATGGACGGCCCGGGGTCAGCTCCCCTCCCTATCGTGGGGGGATGCTGCGCCGCGTCGATCCGCTGGGGCCCGTGTTCGCGCTCCTGGGGCTGGCCGTCTTCCTGCTGCACGGCCTGAACGGTCCGCTCACCCGGGATCTCGCGCTCTACGCCTACTCGGGCCAGCAGTTCGCCGACGGCGTGGTGCCCTACGTCTCGGTCATGAACCGGGCGGGGCCGTTGGCGCACATCGTTCCCGGGATCGGCGCGACGATCGCTGGTTGGCTCGGGGCGGACGACATCTCGACGCAGCGCATCCTGAGCACGCTCGTGGCGACGGCCACGGTGTGGCTCGTCTACGTCCTCGGCCGAGACCTCCACCGGTCCAGGTCAGCGGGCGCGATCGCTGCCGCGAGCCTGCTCACGATCAAGGTCTTCATCCTCTTCGCCACCGGAGGCTCGAGGGAGAAGACCACGATGATGCTGCTGGTGACCCTCGCCCTGTGGGCCGTCCTGCACCGACGGTGGGGCTGGGCAGGGGTCTTCGTCTCGCTCGCCACCCTGACGTGGCAACCGGCCTTCTCCGTCGCCGCCGCCACCGCCTTGGCCGCCATGGCCGCTCTACGCGGCCGCGCGCTGGCGCGAGCACTGCTGCGGTTCTGCCTCGGCGGCGCGATCCCGGCGGTGGCGGCGCTCCTGGGGTTCGCTCTCGCGGGTGCCCTCCGGCCACTCCTCGACGGGTTTCTCCTCGTCAACCTGCGCTACACCGAGCAGATCGGGCTCATCAAGTTCCTCCACGCCAAGAACGGCGACTACCTCGACGAGGGGTTCGGCGCCTCCTTGGTGGTCCTCGTCCTCGGCCTGGTCGCCGTGCTGGTCAACGCGGTCCTGTTGTGGCTGCGGTCAGAGGACCGCGACGAGCCGGCCGAGCGCACCCAGATCGCGATGGCGTTCGGGGTGCTCGCGGCCCTGGTGACGTCGCTGAAGACCGTCAACGGCTGGCCAGACCTGCTGTTCGTCGTCCCCATCTCGGTGCTCGCGTTCGCGGGGGTCGTCCAGTGGCTGGTGGCCCGCGCCCCGCGTCCGACCATCGTCGCGGCCGGGCTGTGCGCCCTGGCCGTGGTGCTTGCCGGGTGGTCGGCCACCGCCACCAGGGGCAACGTGCTCGTCGCCCAGCGCGCCGCCGTCCACTCCATCTTCCGGATCGCCGGAGCCGACGCGACGCTCGCCTCCATCGGCGCCCCCGCACCGCTCGTGCTCGAGCACAAGACCAACCCGGTGCGGTACCAGATGTTCACCCACGGTTTCGACCAGTACGTCGACGACACCTACCCCGGCGGCCTGCAGGGACTCGCACATCACCTGGACAGGCTGCGGCCGACCTTCATGACGGTCGACAGCGGGGCACGCTACCGCTGGATCAAGCCGACGATCCGTCGTCACTACGTCTTCGTCGGTGCCATGGGCGACGTCGACTGGTTCGCCCGGAAAGACCTCGCCGGGGAGGAGATCCAACGACTGAACGCCGTCCTCGACGTGTACGCCCGCACGACCCATGGCTGACACATCCTCCCGGCGCCTTCGTCCCCAGCGACTCCACTCCCTAAGGTGGACCCGTGCTGCGCCGGATCGATCCCCTCGGACCCCTGTTCGCGGTCCTCGGGCTCGGGGTCTTCCTCATCCACGGGTACGGCGGCGTGCTCACGCGTGACCTCTCGCTCTACGCCTACTCCGGGCAGCAGCTCGCCGACGGCGTGGCGCCGTACGTCTCGGTGATGAACCGCGCCGGGCCCCTCGCCCACGTCGTGCCCGGCTTCGGCGCGATCATCGCCGGCTGGCTCGGCACCGACGACGTGCTCACGCAGCGGGTCGTGATGACGGTCCTGTCGATGGTCACGGTCTGGCTGATGTACGTGATCGGTCGCGACATGTTCCGGTCGAGGTCGGCCGGCGCCATCGCCGCCAGCACGCTGCTCACCATCCAGGGCTTCATGCTGTACGCCACCGGCGGGCCGCGCGAGAAGACCACGATGGTCCTGATGGTCACCCTCGCCGTGTGGGCGATCCTCCACCGGCGCTGGGGCTGGGCCGGCGCCTTCATCTCGTTGGCCACCCTCACCTGGCAGCCCGCGTTCTTCTTCGGCATCGTCATGGCCTTCGCGGCCATGACATTCACGCGGCGCGACCTCCTCCGGTCAGTAGGCCGGGTCTGCGTGGGCGGCGCGATCCCCGCCGTGATCACGATGGCCGTGTGGGCCGCATGGGGCGCGTTCGGTGCCCTCGTCGACGGCTTCGCCCTCATCAACGCGAGGTACACCGACCAGACCGGGATCATCGGCTTCATCCAGGGTGAGCCCTCCTCGATGTACGACGGGTTCGGGCCGTCGCTGTGGATCCTCCTGCTCGGGCTCGCGCTCGCCGTGGTCAACGCCGCGGTGCAGTGGCGGGTCGCCGAGGACCGTGGGGTCCCCGAGGTCCGGGCGCAGATCGCCATCGGCGTGGGGGTCCTGTTCAGCCTCCTGTGGTCGTTCAAGGCGTTCAACGGCTGGGCCGACGCGATGTTCGTCGTGCCGGTCGCCGTGCTCGGCTTCACCGCCGGCGTCCACTGGGTCGTCCAGCACCTGCCGAGGACGGCGTACGTCGCCGCGGCGTACTGCGCTCTCGCGCTGGTCCTCGCCGGGGTCAACGCGAGCTACCAGAGCGTCGACGCCCTCCCGGCCCAGCGCGTGGTCGTCGACGACGTCTTCCGGATCGCCGGGCCCGACGCCACCGTCGTCTCCGTCGGCGGGCCGATGCCGCTGGTCCTCGAGCACCAGACGAACCCGGTGAAGTACCAGATGTTCCTCAACGGCTTCGACGACTACGTCGACGACACCTACCCAGGTGGGCTCGCCGGCCTCGCCGACAGGCTGGACGCGTACAAGCCCACGTTCTTCACGATGGACTACCCGCAGTTCTACGACTGGATCCAGCCCGTCCTCCAGCGGGAGTACGTCGAGGTCGGCACGTCCGCGGACCTCACCTGGTTCGCGCGCACCGATCTCGGCCCGGACAAGATCGACCGGATCGAGCGCGCCCTCGCCGACCACCCGATCCCCGCCCGGCCGTGAGCGTCCGCGGCGGCGCTGTGGAACGATCGGCGACATGACCGAGGCCGTGCTGCTGGACCGCTCCGACTTCAGCTACTCGATCGTCATCCCGGTCTACAACTCGTCCCGGATCGTCGGCGAGACCGTCGACCGCGTGCTCCAGGTGTTCGGCGAGGCGGGCCTGCGGCACGAGCTGATCCTCGTCAACGACGGCAGCCCCGACTCCTCGTGGGACGTGATCGCCGCCAAGGCCGCCGAGCACCCCAACGTCGTCGCGCTCGACCTGCTGCACAACTACGGGCAGCACTACGCCAACACCGCCGGCCTGCGGGAGTCCACCGGCGACTACGTCATCACCATGGACGACGACCTGCAGAACCCCCCGGACCAGGCGCTGGTGCTGATCGACTCCGCCATGCAGGGCCACGACGTGGTCTTCGGCGAGTTCGAGACCAAGCAGCACGGCGCGATCCGCGGCCTGGGCAGCAAGATGATCGGCCAGCTCAACCAGCGGATCTTCGGCCAGCCCGAGGACCTGGTGGTCTCCAACTTCCGCATCCTGCGGCGTGACGTCGTCGACCGCATCCTGGCCCAGCGCACGGCGTACCCCTACCTGACGGGGCAGGCGCTGCTCTACTCCAACAACCGGGCGAACGCGCTGGTCCGGCACGAACCGCGGCCGGTCGGCAAGAGCAACTACAACATCGTGAAGATCCTCAAGCTGGTGCTCACGATCCTGTTCAGCTACTCCTCCTACCCCCTGCGCGCGATGGCGGTGGTGGGCTTCGGCGTCTCCGTGCTGAGCCTGCTGTACGGCGCGTGGCTGGTGATCCACCGTGCGATCGAGGGCACGGTCGTCCCCGGATGGACCACCATCGCGGTGCTGCTGTCGGTCTTCGCCGGCTTCATCATCGCGTTGCTCTCGATGATCGGTGAGTACGTCGTCCGCACCCTCACCACCGTGAGCACCGACCAGACCTACCACGTGGTCAAGCGGGTCAGGCGGCAGCAGCCGTGAGCGGTGCCGACGTCCGCCACTTCGTGGTCGTGGGCGCCCAGCGCTGCGGCACGACGTACCTCCACGATCTGCTGGAGGAGCATCCGCAGGTCGCCATGGCGCGACCGCACCGGCCCGAGCCCAAGGTCTTCCTCCGCGACACCGGGCTCACCGCCACGCCTACCGGGAGCAGTTCTTCGCGCACGCCACCGACGAGCCGGTGCTCGGGGAGAAGTCGACGTCCTACCTCGAGTCGACCGCCGCCCCCGGCCTGGTCGCCCAGGTGCTCGGGTCGCCGCAGATCCTCGTGCAGCTGCGTGACCCGATCGAGCGGGCCGTCTCCCACTGGCGGTTCAGCACGATGCACGGCCTGGAGGAGCGCGGCCTCGCCGACGCGCTCGCCGCGAACCTCGCGGGCTCCCTGCCGTGGGACCCCGCCGTGACCTCGGTGAGCCCGTACGCGTACCTCGAGCGCGGTCGGTTCGCCGACGACCTGCCCCGATGGCTCGACGCCTTCGACACCCGTGTCGTCTTCCTGGAGGAGACCGCCGGGGGCCCCGAGGCGATCCGCGGCGTCTACGACTGGCTCGGGGTCGACCCCGGCGTACGACCGGAGGTGTTGGGCACCCCGGTCAACGCCAGCGAGGGCCCAGAGTCAGAGCTGAGCGACGACCTCGTCGCCGACCTGCGCGAGTGGTACGACGAACCCGACCGACGTCTCTCCGACCTGCTGGGTCGCGACCTCCCCTGGAGAAAGTAGAGCGAGCATGACCGAGTCCGACCAGACCATCCGCTTCAACGTGCCGTCCGTGGAGGGACGCGAGCTGGAGTACGTCGGGGAGGCGATCACGTCCGGCCACACCTCCTCCTCCGGCGCCTTCACCTCGCGCGCGCAGGAGCTGCTGCGGCAGGAGACGCACGCGAAGGAGGTCCTCATGACCACCTCGTGCACCTCCGCGCTGGAGCTCTCGGCGATGTTGCTCGACCTCGGGCCGGACGACACCGTCATCGTGCCGTCGTTCACCTTCACCAGCAGCGCGCTGGCGTTCGCCCGGCAGGGCGCCAAGATCCTCTTCTGCGACATCGAGCCGCTCACGCTCGGGATCGACCCGAAGCACCTGGCCGAGCTGCTGGACGACTCGGTGCGGGCGGTCGTCATCGTCCACTACGCCGGCGTCCCCTGCGACGTGGCCGGGGTGCGCGAGGCGCTCCAGGACCGGCCGGACGTCGTCGTCGTCGAGGACGCCGCCCACGGACTGTTCGGCTCCTGGCACGGCGAGCCCATGGGCTCGATCGGGCGGTTCGCCAGCTTGTCGTTCCACGAGACGAAGAACGTCGTCTGCGGCGAGGGCGGCGCCCTCCTGCTCAACGACGAGCGCGACATCAAGCGCGCCCGCGTCCTCTACGACAAGGGCACCGACCGGATGGCGTTCTTCCTGGGCCAGGTCGACAAGTACAGCTGGCGCGACAACGGCTCCTCGTTCGGGCTCTCGGACGTCCTGGCGGCGTACCTCGTCGGCCAGCTCGAGCAGGCCGAGGTCATCCAGGCCAAGCGCAAGCAGGTCTTCGACCGCTACCTCGAGGCCCTGCAGCCGCTGGTCGAGCGCGGCGCCCAGCTGCCGCACGTCCCGGACGACGTGGACCCGGCGTACCACCTCTTCTTCGTGCTGCTGCCGGACGCCGAGCGCCGCCCCCAGGTGATGGGCGCGCTGAAGGAGCGCGGGATCAACACGACGTTCCACTACGTCCCGTTGCACAACTCCGACGGAGGTCGCAGGTTCGCCCTGCGCGAGACCGACTGCCCGGTGACGATCGACGTCAGCTCCCGGCTGATCCGGCTGCCGTTCTACAACAACCTCACGACCGAGGATCAGGACCGCGTGGTCGGCGCGCTGCTCGAGCTGGTGTGACGCCGCAGGTCCTCGAGCAGGAGCAGCAGCCACGCCGTTGCCTCGATCGCGAGGAACGTCCAGGCGGTCCGCTCGGACACGGCGATCGAGCCGACCAGGAAGACGACCACGCCGGGGACGTACGCCGCCAGCCAGCTGCGCACCAGCACGGAGGTCCCGCCGCGGGCGAGCACCGTGATGGCCAGCACGAGGTTGCTGATCGCGAACGTGCTCGCCACCGCGACCAGGCCGCAGACGAGGCCGCCGGGGCGGACGGCGAAGATCAGGTCCAGCACGGGCGGGCCGAGCCGGGGCGCCACCAGGATCGCGGCGACGGCCGTGGCGACCGTCGCGAGCACCACCCTCCGCCGGAACGTCGCGAGCCGCGGCTCGTCGCCGGCCAGCACCCATCCGGTGAGGCGGGCGGTCAGCGGTGAGACGAGGCCCAGCGCGAGCGTGTACGGCGCCCGGAACACCGCCAGGGCCACGAAGAACGCCGTCACCTCGACCGGGGTGCCGCCGGCCGCCGCCAGCAGGATCGGCCCGCCCGTGAGCACCGTCTGCGCCAGCAGCTGGCCGGTGGACGCGCCGCCGAGGAAGGCGAGCGGGCTGTCGGGATGCTCATGGTCGCCGTCGTCGGTCGCCACCAACGCGGCCGGCCAGATCAGCACGATCAGGTAGCCGGCCAGCAGCGCCGTGCCGTATCCGACGGGGCTCTCGACCCCGGCGACCAGCAGCACCAGCGCGACCAGGGTGCGGAGGGCGTTCTCGGTGACCAGGCTGGCCGCCACCGCCCCGAACCGCCGCCGCGCGGTCAGCAGGCCGCGCAGGACCCCCAGGGACCCGGAGCCGAGGGTCACCCCGCCGATCAGGAGCGGGAAGGCCACGCCGGGGAGTCCGAACAGCGTGTCGCGGGCCAGCCACGCCACGGCGCCGGAGACGAGAGCGACGACGGCGATGATCGTGGCCACGCCCGGCAGCGCCCGCCGTACGCCGGCCTCGCCGCCGTGCACCGTCGCCGACCGGGCGATCCAGTGCTGGACCGGGAAGGTCAGCGCCGCACCGGCGAAGCTCCACCAGACCCAGAGGATCGAGACGGGGGCGGCTCGCTCGGCGCCCAGGGCGCGCGTGACGAGGACGAAGAAGGCGTAGGCGAGCAGTCCGCCGGCTCCCGAACCGACCGCGAGGGTCGAGCCGACCCGGCTGCGCGGGGCCCGCTGCTCGCTCACCGGGCAGATTGTGCCCGACCAGGACTGTCAGTGGCCCCCGGCATGCTGCGCCGCATGGAACTGACCACCGTGCTGCTGGCCCTCGCGTGCCTGGCGCTGAGCGGCCTGAGCGGCGCCCTGCTGCTGGCTCGAACCACGTCGGCGCGCGGGAGTGTGCCCCCGCTGCCCGACCCCACCGAGGTGCTCGAGGGCCTCGACCGGCTGAGCGACCAGATGCGCTCGCTGGACCGCGAGCAGGCCCAGTGGCGGGGGTTGTTCCACCAGCAGGTCGGCGAGCTGCAGCGCGAGACCCGGTCGCTGTCCACCGCGCTGCGGCGCCCGCAGGTCCGGGGCCGCTGGGGGGAGCTGCACCTGCGCCGGGCCGTCGAGCTCGCCGGGCTGGTCGACCGCTGCGACTTCGCCGAGCAGGTGAGCCTCGCCGACGGGACGCGGCGGCCCGACCTGGTCGTGACGCTGGCCGGCGGCCGCCAGGTGGTCGTGGACGCCAAGGTTCCCCTGGACGCCTACCTCGACGCCACCTCCTCCGAGGACGACGGTGTTCGGCGGGAGGCGCTCGCACGGCACGCCCGTCAGCTCCGCACGCACGTGGACGCCCTGGCCGCCAAGAGCTACTGGCGGGCGTTGCCGGAGACCCCGGAGTTCGTCGTGCTCTTCGTGCCCGCCGAGTCCTTCCTCGCGGCCGCCCTGGAGACCGACGGCTCGCTCCTCGACTACGCCGCCGGCCGGCAGGTGGTGCTCGCGACGCCCACGACGCTCATCGCCCTGCTCCGCACCGTCGCCCACGGCTGGCGTCACGAGGCGCTGGCCGACCAGGCGCGGGAGATCCACCGCCTCGGGCAGGAGCTGCACGAGCGGCTCGGCACGATGAGTAGCCACCTGGACGACGTCGGCCGGGCGCTGACACGCGCCGTGGGCGCCTACAACCAGGCGATGGGCAGCCTGGAGAGCCGGGTGATGGTCTCGGCCCGACGGTTCGGGGCGCTCACGCTGGCCGACGACGAGGTCGTCTCCCCCCGCCAGGTGGAGGCGACGACCCGGCGGGCCCCGGGCCTGGAGGCCCCCGGGCGCGCCGACGACGCCGCGGACCCCGGGAACGCCGGGCAGACCGAGGTGGTGCGGCGGTTGGACCGGCGCGCCGCGGGCGACCGGGGGTGAGCCGCTCCTACCCTGAGGCTGTGTTCCCCGCACGACGACCCGGTGCGCGGACCCTCTGGGAGGAGGGCCACGAGTCCGGTCGCGCCATGGTGGCCCTCGGCGCCGCCGTGCTCCTGAGCGCGGTCGTGCTGGACCGGTGGCGGGGCGGCGACCTGGGCTGGATCTTCGACGCGGCCTTCGTCCTCGCCTGCGCCTGGCTCGCGCTGGCGGTCGCGCCACGCGACTTCTTCACCGTCGGGGTGCTGCCGCCCCTGCTGATGCTCGGCGCCTTCGTGCTGCTGGCGTTCGTCGACCCGGCTGCGATCGCCCGCCGGCACGACTCCCCGCTCCAGGCGGTCATCACCGGGCTCGCCGACCATGCGGTCGCGCTGGGGATCGGCTACGCCGTGGCGCTGGCGCTCCTGGCTCTGCGCCAGCGCTGGCTGAGTCAGACCAGGAACCGCGTGGCGTCGCCGGCGCCCTCGCGCACGACCTCCGGCTGATCGCCGGACCAGTCGATCACCGTCGTCGGCTGGTCGATGACCTCTCCGGCGTCGATCACCAGGTCGACCTGGTGGTCCAGCTCCTCCTTGATCTCCCAGCCGAGCGTCCGGGCCTCCGACTCACCGGGCAGGATCAACGTGCTGGTGAGGATCGGCTCCCCGAGCTCCTCGAGGATCGCGCAGTCCACCACGTGGTCCGGGATGCGTACGCCGACGGTCTTCTTCTTCGGGTGCATGAGCCGCCGCGGCACCTCGCCGGTGGCCGGGAGGATGAAGGTGTACGGGCCGGGCGTGGCCGACCGGATCGCCCGGAAGGCCGCGTTGCTCACCTGCACGAACTGCCCCAGCTGCGCGAAGTCCTTGCACATGAGGGTGAAGTGGTGCCGATCGTCGAGTTCGCGGATCCGCAGGATCCGGTCGCGCCCCTCGCGGTTGCCGAGCTGGCAGCCCAGGGCGTAGCCGCTGTCGGTGGGGTAGGCGATCAACGCGTCGTCCCGGAGCGCCTCGACGACCTGGGTGACCAGCCGCGCCTGCGGGTTCTCCGGGTGGAGGTCGACGTACCGCGCCATCAGCGTCCGGCCGCGGCCTTGAGGTCGCGACGCAGCTCCTTGGGCAGGGCGAAGATCAGCGACTCCTCGGCGGAGTGCACCGCGCGGGCGTCGGGGTAGCCCCGCTCCTGCAGGTAGGCCAGGACCCCCTGGACCAGCTCCTCGGGCACGCTCGCGCCCGAGGTCACGCTCACGGTGCTGACGTCGTCGAGCCAGGACTCGTCGATCTCGCTGGCGTCGTCCACGCGGTACGCCGACCGGGCGCCGGCCTCGAGCGCCACCTCGACGAGGCGCACGCTGTTGGAGGAGTTGCCCGAACCGACCACGATGACGAGGTCGGAGCCGCGAGCGATCTCCTTGACCGCGAGCTGGCGGTTCTGGGTGGCGTAGCAGATGTCGTCGCTGGGCGGGTCCAGCAGGTTGGGGAAGCGCTCGCGGATCGCGGCGACCGTCTCCATCGTCTCGTCGACCGACAGCGTGGTCTGCGAGAGCCACGCGACCTTGTCGGGGTCGCGGACGACGATGCCGGGCACGTCGGCCGGGCTCTGCACGAGCTGGATGTGCTCCGGCGCCTCACCGGCGGTCCCCTCGACCTCCTCGTGGCCCTCGTGGCCGATCAGCAGGATGTCGTAGTCCTCGCCGGCGAACCGCTTGGCCTCGTGGTGGACCTTGGTGACCAGCGGGCAGGTGGCGTCGATCGTCTTGAGCTCGCGCTCCTCGGCCTGGCGGTGCACTTCTGGGGACACCCCGTGGGCGGAGAACACGACCGTCTGGCCCTCCGGGACCTCGTCCAGCTCCTCCACGAAGATCGCCCCGCGGGACTCCAGGTCAGCCACGACGTGCTTGTTGTGGACGATCTGCTTGCGGACGTAGACCGGGGAGCCGTACAGCTCGAGCGCCTTCTCCACCGTCACGACGGCGCGGTCGACGCCGGCGCAGTAGCCGCGCGGCGCGGCCAGCAGGACCGCCCGCTCGGCCTCGTCCGGGCTGAGGACGGGCGGCGTGCCCAGATCGGTGCTCATGGGTCCGAGTCTACGGACGTCGATAAGGTCGCGGGCATGCCGTCGTTGCGGGACTCGACCCCGGAGGCCCCCGCGCCCGTCCGGGCGGTCGCGAACGCGATCTCGCAGTGGGTCGACCGGCTCGGAACCGTCTGGGTCGAGGGGCAGATCGCGCAGATCAGCCGTCGTCCCGGCCTCAACACCGTCTTCCTCACGTTGCGCGACGCGGTGGCCGACATCTCCGTCCCGGTCACCTGTCCGCGCACCGTGATCGACGGGTTGGCCACGCCGTTGACCGAGGGCTCCTCGGTGGTCGTGCACGGCAAGCCGTCGTACTACGCCAACCGCGGCTCCATGTCGCTGGCGGTCCGCGAGATCCGCATGGTGGGCATCGGCGAGCTGCTGGCACGGCTTGAGCGACGCCGCCAGCTCCTGGCCGCCGAGGGACTCTTCGCGGCGGAGCTCAAGCGGCGCCTGCCGTTCCTACCCGGCCTGGTCGGCCTGGTCACGGCCCCCGGCTCGGCCGCCGAGCGCGACGTCCTGGAGAACGCGCGCCGACGCTGGCCCGCGGTGGCGTTCCGGGTCGAGCACGCCACCATGCAGGGCGCCCGCGCCGCCGGCGAGGTGATCGACGCTGTACGCCGGCTCGGCGCCGATCCGGCGGTCGAGGTGATCGTGGTCGCGCGGGGCGGCGGGTCGGTCGAGGACCTGTTGCCGTTCTCCGACGAAGGGCTGATCCGGACGGTGGCCGCGATCCGCACGCCCGTGGTGTCGGCGATCGGGCACGAGCCAGACTCCCCGCTGCTCGACTACGTCGCCGACGTCCGCGCCTCCACCCCGACCGATGCGGCCAAGCTGGTCGTCCCCGACGTCCGCGAGGAAGGGCACCGGCTCTCGGTCGCGCGCGACCGCATCCGGTCGGCGGTCCGCTCGCGGCTCGCCCACGAGCAGGCGGCCCTGGACTCGCTGCGCTCCCGCCCCGCGATGGCCGACCCCCGGGTCATGGTGGACGCCCGGCTGGAGGAGGTCCGACTGCTCCGCGAGCACTCCCGGCGGAGCCTCGGCCACCTCCTCGACCGGGCCGGCGACCAGCTCGAGGCCCAGCGGCACCGCGCCCGGGCCCTGTCGCCGCTGGAGACGTTGCGCCGGGGGTACGCCGTGCTGCAGGACGCCGAGGGCCACGTGATCAGCAGCATCGACCAGACAGGTGCCGACGAGGATGTGACCATCCGGGTCACCGACGGCCGGGTCCTGGCCGTCACGTCCGGCGTCCGACCCGAGGAGAGCCCCGATGAGTGAGTCCCCCGAGAAGCAGGCAGGCGCCGACGAGCAGCTCCCTTACGAGCAGGCCCGTGAGGAGCTGATCGAGGTGGTCCGTCAGCTCGAGGCCGGCGGCGTCAGCCTCGAGGAGTCGCTCGCGCTGTGGGAGCGCGGCGAGCGGCTCGCGACGACCTGCCAGCGCTGGCTCGACGGCGCCCGCGCCAAGCTGGACGCCGCACTGGAGGAGGACGACGCCTAGCCGGTGGTGGTCAGCTGGTCGGTGGTCAGCAGCTCGGCGACCCGTTCCAGGTCCGCCGCCGGGGCCGAGCCGTAGACCAGCAGCGTGTCCTTGCCGACCTCGGTCGACAGGGCATGGTCACCACCGCTGTCCGACCACGACTTCCACGGCCCGCCGACGGAGGAGTCCAGCGAGACGGCGCGACCCGGCTGCGGGTTCTCGTCGACGTACGTCTCGAGCATCCGGTCCAGCGACACGCGCTGCTGCGCGACGCCGACGAACCGCCCGTCCGAGGTCAGGAAGCCCAGCGCCCAGGTGCGCGGCGGGTCCACCTCGACGCTGGTCGCGCGCCAGCCCTGAGGCAACGACGACGGGTACACGACCTGCCAGTCCGCAGACTGCGCGGCCTGCACCGCCTCGACGTAGTCGACCGTCTCGGTGTTCACGTCCAGGTCGTCCCGGGTGAGGGCCCGGAAGGCCACGAACGCGAGGATCACCGCGATCGCGATCACCAGCGCGCCGACGAAGCCTCCCGTCGATCGCTGGTACCGGCCCGGCTGCTCACTCACGGCTCCATTGTCCCCGGGGAACGGACACAGCCCGACCTGACCCTCCCTCACGGGATCGTCCCCGCCTCCCTGCTGGCCCTGCGGGAGGCCGCCGCCCGCGGCGTTAGCCCCGCACTCGGCGCCCCAAGCGATCCGTACTTGCGGAGGACTGCACCTCTCTGAGGGCGCACATGCGGCATACTAGCCTCGTGCTCACCTACCGGATCGCGGAAGCCGCCGCGCTGCTCGGAGTCAGCGACGACACCCTGCGCCGTTGGGTCGAGGCCGGACGAGTCGAGGCCACCACGTCCGAGGGACGGTCGGTGATCGAGGGGGCCCACCTGGCGCGCCTGGCCACCGAGCTGGCCGACCATCCCGAGCCCAGCCGGTCCGCGCAGGTCAGCGCCCGCAACCGCATGACCGGCCTGGTCACGCGCGTGGTCAAGGACCAGGTGATGGCCCAGGTCGAGCTGATCTGCGGCCCCTACCGGCTCGTGTCCCTCATGAGCGCCGAGGCCGCGACCGAGCTCGGGCTCGAGCCGGGCGTCACCGCCATCGCCTCCGTCAAGTCCACCAACGTGATCGTGGAGCGCCCATGACCCGCCCGTCCCGCCTTCTCGCCACCGGCCTCGCCCTCACCCTCGCCGGGTGCCTGGGCGCCTGCGGAGGCGACGACGCCACCCGCGGCGGCACGACCATCACCGTCCTCGCCGCGTCCTCGCTGACCGACACGTTCACCGAGCTGGCCCAACAGTTCGAGGACGACCACCCAGGCGTCACGGTCACGCTTGCCTTCGACTCCTCCGCCACGCTGGCTCAGCAAGCACTCGACGGGGCCCCCGCCGACGTCCTGGCCACCGCGGACACCGCGACGATGGACAGCGCCGCGGACGCCGTGGCCGAGGGTCCGTCCGACTTCGCGACCAACACGATGGTCCTCGTCGTGCCCGCGGACAATCCCGCCGCGATCGGACAGTTCTCCGACGTCGCCAACGCCGGGGTCTCGTTCATCACCTGCGTCCCGACCGCGCCGTGCGGCAAGGTCGCCGCCGCGTTGCTCCACGACAACGCCATCACCACACCGGCGGTGAGCCTCGAGGTCGACGTGAAGTCGGTCCTCGCCAAGGTCACCAGCGACGAGGCGGACGCCGGGTTCGTGTACGCCACCGACGCGGTCGCTGCCGGCGACCAGGTCGCGAGCTTCGACATCCCCCACGCCGGCGAGGAGACCACCACCTACCCGATCGCGACACTGGACCAGTCGAAGCACCCGGACCTGGCGGGTGAGTTCGTGGACCTCGTCCTCGGGGCGCAGGGTCAGCAGGTCCTGGCCGACGCCGGGTTCTCCCCCGCGCCCTGAGCCGATGACAGCCGGGACCAGAGCCACCCCTCGGGCAGCCCTGGGTCGACCGCCCACCGGGCTGGTCGTCGCGGGCGCGGTGGCCGGCGTGCTGCTGGTCCTCCCGCTGCTCACCCTGGTGCTGGCCACGCCGTGGTCGGACTTCACCGACCAGCTCGGCTCCGCCGCGGTCCGGGACGCGCTGCGGATCACCGGGCTCGCCTCCCTGGTCACGGTCGGCGCCTGCCTCCTCCTCGGCACGCCGCTCGCGTGGCTGCTGGCGCGGGTCAGCTTCCCGGGCCGCTCCCTGCTGCGCGCGGCGGTCACGGTCCCGCTCGTGCTCCCCCCAGTGGTCGCCGGTGTCGCCCTGGTGACCGCCTTCGGCCGCACCGGTCTGGTCGGCGCGCCGCTCCGCGACCTGGGCGTCGTCATCCCGTACACCACGACGGCGGTCGTGCTCGCGCACACGTTCGTGTCGATGCCGTTCTACGTGCTCAGCGTCGAGGGGGCGCTGCGTACCCACGGCGAGCGGTACGACGTGGTGGCCGCCACCCTCGGCGCGACCCGGTGGACGACGTTCTGGCGGATCACCCTGCCGCTCGCCTGGCCCGGCATCCTCGCGGGCTCGATGCTGGCGTGGGCCCGGTCGCTGGGCGAGTTCGGCGCCACCATCACCTTCGCCGGCAACTTCCCCGGGACCACGCAGACGATGCCCTCGCTCATCTACACCGCGCTGCAGTCCGACCCGGCGGCCGCACGCACCCTCAGCATGATCCTGCTCGTCGTCTCGGTCGCGATCCTGGGTCTGCTGCGCAACCGCTGGCTGACGAGCACATGAGCCTCGTGAGCCCGGGTGCCCTCGCCGCCCAGGTCGAGGTGCCCGAACGCCTGGACGCGACGTTCGAAGCGCACCCGGGCGAGGTGATCGCGGTCGTCGGGCCCAACGGCGCCGGCAAGACGACACTGCTGCGAGCCCTCGCCGGCCTCGTGCCGATGCGCGGATCGCTGGTCGTCGACGGCACGTCGTGGACCGACCCCGCCCGTCTCACCCGCGATCGCCGGATCGGCTTCGTCTTCCAGGACCAGTCCCTGTTCCCGCACCTGTCGGCCCTGGACAACGTCGCGTTCGGCGTCCGCGGCCGGGAGCGACGGCGGGTCGCCCACGACTGGCTGGTCCGCCTCGGGATCGCCGACCTGGAGGCCCGGCGACCCGACCAGCTCTCCGGGGGCCAGGCCCAACGGGTCGCGATCGCTCGCGCCCTGGCGACCGATCCGGCCCTCCTGCTCCTCGACGAGCCCTTCGCCGGCCTGGACGTGGGCGTGGCCTCCGCGCTGAGGGTCGAGCTCGGCCGGCACCTCCGCGCGTACGCCGGGATCGCGCTGCTGGTCACCCACGACGCCCTCGACGCCTTGATGCTGGCCGACCGCGTCCTGGTGCTCGACCGCGGCCGGATCGCCCAGCAGGGGGCGCCTCGGGACGTGGCCGCGCGGCCGCGGACCGAGCACGTCGCCCGTCTGGTCGGCCTCAACCTGCTCCGTGAGGGCACGGAGCTGCTCGCGTTCTCCCCGACCGCCGTCAACGTCTCGATCCGTGAGCCCGAGGGCAGCCCGCGGCTGCGCTGGCACGGCCGGGTCCGCAGCGCCGCGCCCCACGGCGACGCGATCAGGCTGCTCGTCGGTACCGAAGGACCCGAGCTGATCGCCGACATCACCCCTGCTGCCACCGCCGAGCTGGCGCTCGAGCCGGGCCGCCAGGTCTGGCTGTCGGTCAAGCGCACCGCCGTCACCACCTACGCGGCCAGATAAGGTTCGGGGCATGACCGACCCGACGGACGAGACTCCGGATCCCGCCCCGACCGCCGACCGCAACCTGGCCATGGAGCTGGTGCGCGTGACCGAGGCGGCCGCGATGGCCGCCGGCCGCTGGGTCGGCCGCGGCGACAAGAACGGCGCCGACGGCGTCGCGGTCAACGCCATGCGGGTGATGATCTCGACCATCGGGATGGACGGCACCGTCGTCATCGGCGAGGGCGAGAAGGACAACGCCCCCATGCTCTACAACGGCGAGCAGGTCGGTGACGGGACCGGCCCGGAGACCGACGTCGCCGTCGACCCGATCGACGGCACCACCCTGACCGCCAAGGGGATGACCAACGCGATCTCCGTGCTCGCGGTGGCCCCCCGGGGTGCCATGTACGACCCGTCCGCCGTGTTCTACATGCGCAAGCTGGTCACCGGTCCGGAGGCGGCCGACGTCGTCGACATCCGGCTCCCGGTCGCGGAGAACATCCACCTCGTCGCCAAGGCCAAGGGCTCGAAGCCGCAGGACGTCACGGTCGTCGTGCTCGACCGGCCGCGGCACCAGGAGATGGTCGACGAGATCCGCAAGACCGGAGCTCGGATCAAGTTCATCACCGACGGCGACGTGGCCGGCGCGATCATGGCCGCCCGCCCGGAGACCGGCATCGACCTGCTCCTGGGCATCGGAGGTACGCCGGAGGGGATCATCGCGGCCTGCGCCATGAAGTGCACCGGTGGCGTCATCCAGGGCCAGCTGTGGCCGAACGACGACGAGGAGCGGCAGCGGGCTCTCGACGCCGGGCACGACCTCGATGACGACCACTTCCTCTCCACCGACGACCTCGTCTCCGGCGAGGACGCGTTCTTCGTGGCCACCGGCATCACCGACGGTGAGCTGATGAAGGGCGTGCGCTACCGCGCCGGCGGCTGCCTCACGCACTCACTCGTCATGCGGGCCCGGAGCGGCACGATCCGCTCGATCACCTCCGAGCACCGGCTGGAGAAGCTACGCAGTTTCGCCGCGATCGACTTCGAGAACTGACACCTGGGGGCGCGTGAGCGCCGTCGTGACGTGGTCGATGACGCGCGGGTCGACGGCCATGCCCACGTGTGAGGTCCGGACCTGGATCGTCCGGCTCGCGGCGGGGTCGAGGCACGCGCGCCAGTCGACGATGCCGTCCCGCTTGCTGTAGATCGAGGTGAAGTCCAGGTCGGGAGCCAGCGGCAGCCGCGACTCCTCGAAGCTCTGCCGGGCGCACTCCCCCGCCACGCAGTCCCCGCTCATCAGGCCGGGCCAGCCGGCTCGGCTGAGCCGCGTCAGCACCTGCACCGTGGCGGTCAGCGACCGGTGGTGGGCCCCCGGAGCGAGCACCGGGCTGCCCATCGTCACGATCCCGGAGATCAGGTCGGGTCGTCGCCCGGCCAGCCCGCGAGCGAGCATCCCGCCGAGGCTGTGACCGACGACCTGCACGCGGCTGCCGCGCCGGAGCGCGATCGCCTCGATCCGGGCCTCGAGCTCTTCGGCGGCGCGGAGCGTGCACCCGACGTTCGCGTGGATGTGCGCGCGGTAGGTGCGGAAGCCGCGCTGTCGCAGCCGCCGCGACATCAGCGACAGGCTGCCGTCACCGGCCATGAAGCCGGGCACGAGGATGACCGGGTCGCCGCGGAAGGTCCCCGAGCTGGCGTACGGCGTCCGCGTCGTCGTTCGACGGGATCGGGCCACTCCGGCGGCGTACCGTCCGGCCTCGCCCACGACGAGACCCTCGCGGAGCAGGGCGAGCAGCGCCGGCCTGGCATACCCCGCCGGGAGCAGGAAGTCGCCGAGAGTGCCGTCGCTCATCTCATGACCTTAGGCCGAAACCCAGGAACGGACCGGGATCCGGCCCATTCGTGTCGCTTCCGCGCCGTTGAGGTTGACTGGTGTCATGAGTGAGCCGACCGCCGAGCTGTTCGCCCCGGTGCCTGGAGGGATGGAGCTGTGCTACCAGACCTTCGGTGACCCCGACGGCGAGCCGCTGCTGCTCGTCATGGGACTGGGCGGCCCCATGACCTGGTGGGACACCGACTTCTGCGCTCTCCTGGCCGACCGCGGCTACTACGTCATCCGCTTCGACAACCGCGACACCGGTCGCTCGAGTCGGGCAGCCGGCCGGGTGACACGAGGCATGCTGGTCCGCGCGTTCACGGGCCGGAAGGTGCGGGCGCCGTACGCCCTCACGGACCTGGCCGGCGACGCGTTCGGCCTCCTGGACCACCTGGACCTGCCCTCCGCCCACGTCGTGGGGGTGTCGATGGGCGGGATGATCGCGCAGACGATGGCGATCCTGGAGCCCGAGCGGGTACGCACGCTGACGAGCATCATGTCCACGACCGGGCGGCGGACGGTCGGATGGCAGCACCCCTCGCTCCTGCCCGGGCTGCTGGCCCGGCAGGACCACGGCCGCGAGGCCTACATCCGGACGAGTGCGGCGTTCTGGAAGATGATCGGCTCCCCGGACTACCCCAAGCCCGACGACGAGGTGACCGCCCAGGCGGCCGAGACCTTCGACCGCGGCATCAGCCGCGGCGGGATCCTGCGACAGATGATCGCGATCCTCACCCAGCCCAACCGCGCAGATCGGCTGCACGGCCTGACGATGCCGGCCCTGGTGATCCACGGGCTCGCCGACAAGATGGTGCACGTCTCGGGCGGCCGCGCGACCGCCGCCGCCATCCCGGGCGCCGAGCTGCTGCTGATCCCCGGGATGGGTCACGACCTGCCTCGCCAGCTGTGGCCGACCGTCGTCGAGGCGATCGCCCGAACGACCGCGCGGGCGACGCAAGCCGCCTGAGACCACGCTGACCCGGCAGAACGGTTCTGCCGGGTCAGCGGGTTTCGAGCACTCAGTCGGAGAGACGCTCTCCGGTGTCGGAGTCGAAGACGTGCACGTTCTTCGGGTCGGTGGTCACGTAGATGCGCTCGCCCTTCCGCACGGAGTCCCGGGCGTTCACGCGCACGATCACGTTGTTCGGCGTGCCCTCGATGTCGCAGGTGCCGTAGACGAAGCCGTCGGCGCCGAGCTCCTCGACCACGGTCACGTCGATCGGAAGGCCGCCGTCGGAGTCGCCCACGGTGCGCCAGGCCTCGGGGCGCACGCCGACCGTGATGTTCCCGCTCATCTTCTTCGACGCGGCCTCGTCGACCGGGACGAAGAAGTCGCCGATCTTGGCCTTGCCGGACTCGTCCGCCTTCGCCTCGATGAGGTTCATCTGGGGGCTGCCGATGAACCCGGCGACGAACAGGTTGACCGGCTTGTCGTAGAGGTTGAGCGGGGTGTCGACCTGCTGGAGGACGCCGTCCTTCATGACGGCGACCCGGTCGCCCATGGTCATGGCCTCGACCTGGTCGTGGGTGACGTAGACGGTGGTGACCCCGAGGTCCTGCTGGAGCTTGGCGATGTCGGTACGGGTCTGCACGCGCATCTTGGCGTCGAGGTTCGAGAGCGGCTCGTCCATGCAGAACACCTGGGGACTGCGGACGATCGCGCGGCCCATCGCCACACGCTGGCGCTGGCCACCCGACAGGGCCTTCGGCTTCCGATCGAGGTACTCGGTGAGGTTGAGGATCCTGGCCGCCTCCTCGACCCGCTTCTGCCGCTCCTCGGCCGGGACCTTCGCCATCTTGAGCGCGAAGCCCATGTTCTCCGCGACGGACATGTGCGGGTAGAGGGCGTAGTTCTGGAACACCATCGCGATGTCTCGCTCCTTGGGGGCGACGTGGGTGATCTCCCGGTCGCCGATGTAGATCTCGCCGGAGTTCACCTCCTCCAGGCCCGCGAGCATCCGCAGGGTCGTGGACTTGCCGCAGCCCGAGGGGCCGACGAGGACCATGAACTCGCCGTCACCGATCTCGAGCGAGATGCCGGGGACCGCGGGCTTGTCCGTGCCCGGGTACCAGCGTTGCGCTTCCTTGAAGGTCACTGTTGCCATCGATCTGTCTCCTTGCGCTCACAAACCGGCAGGAACGTGCCGGACGATCCGTTGTGTGTGACGCCGCTCACCCTAGGGGGCGTGAACCGCCGCGGGAAGCGCCGGGCGTTGCCGACTCCAGGTAGAGGAGGAGATGTGACCTGCGTTACATATTCGTGACCAGACCACCCTTGACCCCAGCACAACGTAAGCGCTTACATCAATGAAGCCATGTCTGCTCAGGGACGCGGCGTGAGACGAAAGGGGCCACCACACCCATGCGTATCTCCCAGAACCGACCCGGAATCGCCGCGGTCGCCGTCCTTGCCGCCGCGGGCCTCGTGCTCTCCGGCTGCGCCAAGGACGACAGCGGCAGCGGCGGGACCAACACCGCCGGCGGCACCTCGCCCGGCAAGGGCAAGCCCGAATGTGCTCAGCTCGAGCAGTTCGGCGACCTGACCGGCACGACGGTCTCGGTCTACACCTCGATCCTCCCGCCGGAGCAGCAGGCGCAGGAGGCCTCCTACGAGGTCTTCACCGAGTGCACCGGCGCCAAGGTGAGCTACGAGGGCTCGGACCAGTTCGAGACCCAGCTCGTCGTCCGCGTCAAGGCGGGCAACGCCCCCGACATCGCCTACATCCCGCAGCCCGGCCTGCTGAAGACGGTCGTGAGCTCGGGCCAGGTCGTGGCAGCGCCGCAGCCGACCGCCGACAACGTCGACAAGTGGTGGGGCGAGGACTGGAAGGCCTACGGCTCGGTCGACGGCACCTTCTACGCCGCTCCGCTGGGCGCGAACGTGAAGTCGTTCGTCTGGTACTCCCCCAAGATGTTCAAGGAGAACGGCTGGGACGTCCCCCAGACCTGGGACGACATGCTCGCGCTGTCGGACAAGATCGCTGCCACCGGCATCAAGCCCTGGTGCGCCGGCATCGAGTCCGGCGAGGCCACGGGTTGGCCGGCCACCGACTGGCTGGAGGACGCCATCCTGCGCGTGAAGGGTGCGGACTACTACGACCAGTGGGTCAACCACGAGATCCCGTTCAACGACCAGGGCGTCGCTGACTCCCTCGACCTCGTCGGCGGCATCCTCAAGAACGACAAGTACGTCAACGGCGGCTTCGGTGACGTCAACTCGATCGCCACGACCGCCTTCCAGGACGGCGGCCTGCCGATCCTCAAGGGCGAGTGCGCGCTGCACCGTCAGGCGTCCTTCTACGCCGCCCAGTGGCCGGAGGGCACCAAGGTGACCGAGGACGGCGACGCCTTCGCCTTCTACCTGCCCACCGTCAACGAGGACAACGGCAAGCCCGTCCTCGGTGGTGGCGAGTTCGTGGCGGCGTTCGCCGACCGGCCCGAGGTCCAGGCCTTCCAGACCTACCTGTCTTCGGACGTGTGGGCGAACGAGAAGGCCAAGGCCACCCCAGGCGGTGGCTGGGTCAGCGCCAACACCGGGCTGGACATCAACAACCTGGGCAGCCCGATCGACAAGCTGTCGGCCGAGACCTTCCAGGACCCCGAGGCCGTGTTCCGGTTCGACGGCTCCGACCAGATGCCCAGCGCCGTCGGCGCCGGCGCCTTCTGGAAGGAGATGACCGCCTGGATCACCGGCGAGAGCACCGGGGACGCACTGAAGAACATCGAGGACTCCTGGCCGTCCTCGTGACCTGACGAAATGGCCGGCCGGGCCGAACCTGCTGCCCGGCCGGCCCTTTCTCTTCGTCTCACCTGCAGCCGGTCCGACTTGAGGGAGTCTTCGCGTGACCACATCGGAGAAGCTCGTCCAGATGGTCATCGCCATCGCGCTGTTCTACGGCGTCATGGCAGTGATCCTGCTCTTGACCCAGCGCCTGCGTTCCAGGCGTGGTGAACGCATCCAGGCCGCGGCCTTCCTCGGCCCGACCCTGGCCCTCATCGCCGTCGGCCTGCTGTACCCCGCGATCGTGACGGTCTGGCAGTCGCTGCACGGCTCGGCCACCTTCAACCCGCCGTTCGTCGGGCTGGACAACTACAAGGACCTCTTCACGAACTCCCAGCAGGTCAAGGTGTTGCGCAACACCCTGCTCTGGGTGCTGTTGACGCCGACCCTCTCGACCGGCATCGGCCTCCTGTACGCCGTCCTGGTCGACCGGGTGAAGTTCGAGAAGTTCGCCAAGGCGATGCTCTTCCTGCCGATGGCGATCTCGATGGTCGGCGCCTCGATCATCTGGAAGTTCGTCTACAACTACAAGTCGGGCGAGAGCACCCAGATCGGCCTGCTCAACCAGATCCTGGTCTGGCTGCACCTCGACACCTACAACTTCCTGCTCGAGGACCCCTGGAACACGATCTTCCTCATCGTCATCCTGATCTGGATCCAGGCCGGGTTCGCGATGACCCTGCTGTCGGCCTCGATCAAGGCCATCCCCGAGGACATGCTCGAGGCGGCCCGGCTCGACGGCGTCGGCGCCTGGCAGATGTTCCGGCACATCACCGTGCCGAGCATCCGGCCGACGCTCATCGTGGTCCTCACGACGATCACCATCGCCACGCTCAAGGTCTTCGACATCGTCCAGACCGCGACCGGCGGCAACTTCAACACCAGCGTGCTGGCCTACGAGTTCTACCGACAGAACTTCGTCGCCGGCAACCAGGGTCTGGCCACGACGATCGCCGTCGTGATCTTCCTGCTGGTCACCCCGATCGTCATCTACAACGTCCGTCAGATGCGCAAGCTGGAGGCCCGATGAATCACCCCACGACGTTCTCTTCGTCCCCCGCTTCGCTCCTCCCTCAGACGACGTCACGGGGACCCCGATGAGCACCTCGACCCCCGCTCCTCCGGCACCGGCGGTCGGCACCGAGCCGCCCCCGGTCTCGGCATCCACGGCGGCGAAGCAGACCCTCACGAACCGTCTCGCCTCGGCGGCGGCGCTGATCATCGCGGTCCTCTGGACCATCCCGACCTTCGGTCTGCTGATCTCGTCCATCCGTCCCGAGCAGCAGGTGAAGGACAACGGGTGGTGGAACTTCTTCGCCAACCCGAGCTTCACCCTGCAGAACTACAAGGACGTCCTCTCCGGGGGCGCGACCGGCCAGGGCCTGGGCGTGAACCTGATCAACTCGATCGTCATCACGCTGCCTGCGGTGCTGATCCCGATCTCGCTGGCCACGTTGGCGGCGTACGCCTTCGCGTGGATGAACTTCAGAGGTCGCGACACGCTGTTCGTCGCGGTGTTCGCCCTGCAGATCGTCCCGATCCAGGTGACGCTGGTCCCGCTGCTCCAGCTGTACGTGAAGCCGCCGTTCAACCTGATGCCGCTGGCCGGCCGGGACGCCCCGGCAGGTGGTCTCTACGAGCTGTGGCTCTCCCACACGATCTTCGCGCTGCCCCTGGCGGTGTTCCTGCTGCACAACTTCATGCGGGAGATCCCCGGCGAGCTGATCGAGTCCGCACGCGTCGACGGCGCGGGCCACGTGCAGATCTTCACCAAGATCATGCTTCCGTTGATGATGCCCGCGATCGCGGCCTTCGGCATCTTCCAGTTCCTCTGGGTCTGGAACGACCTGCTGGTCGCGCTGGTGTTCAGCTCTCCGGAGGTCTCACCGATGACGGTCAAGCTGGTCAGCCTGGTCGGTCAGCGCGGTGAGGACTGGCAGCTGCTGGCCTCGGGTGCCTTCGTGTCCTTGGCGATCCCGCTCGTGGTCTTCATCGCCCTCCAGCGCTACTTCGTCCGCGGCCTGCTCGCAGGCAGCGTCAAGGGCTGACCGGGCAGACGGGGCCGACAGGGCTCAGGTGTCCGCGGGGTCGTCGCCGACGAGTGCGGCGGCCTCCGCGGCCCACCAGTGGTAGGAGCTTTTGGGGGTCCGGTCCAAGGAGGTGCGATCGACGTGTACGAGACCGAACCTCTTGGTGTACCCCTGGGCCCACTCGAAGTTGTCCATGAGCGTCCAGCAGAAGTACGCCCGCACGTCGACACCGGCGTCCAGGGCGATTCGGGTGGCAGCGAGGTGGTCGCGCAGGTAGGCGATCCGGTCCTGGTCATCGATCCGACCGTCGCCGGCGACGACGCCGTCGGTCATCGCGGCGCCGTTCTCGGCGACGACCAGCGGGAGCCCGACCCGGTCCCAGGTCTCCTGGAGCACCTGCGTCAGGCCGGTGGCGTCGATCTCCCAGCCGATGTCGGTGGTCGGCTCGGGCACGGCGAAGGAGAACTCCGGGACGCCCGGGTAGCACTCGAGCTCGGGGTGCGGCGGGGCGTCGTCGCGAGGCACGTCGGGGCGCACCGGCGTGTAGTAGTTGATGCCCACGAAGTCAGCGGTTCCGCGCGCACCGTCGAGGTCGCCGGGCCGGACGACCGACTCGTCGTCGAGCTCCGGCGCGACCGCGAGCACGTCGTCGCCGTACTCCCCGCGCACCAGGGGGTCGAGCCAGATGCTGTTGCGCAGGGCGGCGATGCCGGCCGCGATCTCCTCAGCCTCGGGGCGCTCGGGCCGGACCGGCACGAGGTTGAGGACGGTGCCGACCTGGACGCCGCGCTCGTGCAGCCGCGGGACGGCGAGGGCGTGGGCGAGGTTGAGGTGGTGCGCGGCGACGTGTGCCTGCCCGCCGGCGCGGAGCCCGGGCGCGAACACGCCCCCGGCGTACCCGAGGTAGGCCACCACCCACGGCTCGTTGAAGGTCGCCCAGGTGCTGACGCGGTCGCCGAGCCGGTCGACGGCGACCTCCGCGTAGTCGGCGAAGGCCTCCGCGGTGCTCCGGTCGAGCCAGCCGCCACTCTCCTGCAGCGCCAGCGGGAGGTCCCAGTGGTAGAGGGTCGGCAGTGGCTTCACCCCGCGCTCGAGCAGGCCGTCGACCAGCCGGTCGTAGTAGTCCAGCCCGCGCGGCTCGACCCGGCCCACACCCTCGGGCAGGATCCGCGGCCAGGCCAGGGAGAAGCGGTACCACTCCACGCCGAGGCCGGTGATCAGGTCGAGGTCGTCGCCGAGCCGGTGGTAGGAGTCGCAGGCGTCCCGACCGCTGCTGGCGTCGGCGATGACGCCGGGACGCTCGGTGAACTCGTCCCAGATGCTCGGGCCCTTGCCGTCCTCGTCGTGCCCCCCTTCGACCTGGTACGACGCGGTGGCGGTGCCGAGCGCGATCCTGCCGGCGGGTCCCAGTCGGGTGTCCATGGTCGGAAAACTACCCGTCACCGGGCCCCGGCATGACCGGCATCCAGGACGTTGCTCGCGAGGTGGGGCTCTCCACCGCGACCGTCTCGCGAGCCCTACGGGGCCTGCCGGGGGTCTCCGAGGAGACCCGGCAGCGGGTCCGGGAGGTCGCCTTGCGCATGGGCTACGTCCCGTCCGCGGCCGCCTCGATCCTGGCCAGCGGCCAGACCCGGACCATCGCCGTGGTGGTCCCGTTCGTGACGCGGTGGTACTTCGGCGAGGTCGTCGAGGGCGCGGAGTCGGTGCTCCGAGCCCACGACTACGACGTCCTGCTCTACAACCTCGCCGGCGACGCCCACGTCCGGCACCGCGTGCTCTCGACCCACCTGCTCACCAAACGGGTCGACGGGATCCTCGTCCTCGGGGTCGAGCCGAGCCCGAGCGAGCGTGAATGGCTGGCCCGGTACGCGCCCCCGCTGGGCCTGGTCGGAGGGTCCGTGCCGGGCATCCCGACGGTCCGGATCGACGACGAGGAGGCGGCCCTGACCGCCATGCGGCACCTCATCGGGCTCGGCCACCGCCGCATCGGCTACGTCGGCGGCTCCGAGATCGAGCCCCTGAACTTCAGCACCCCTCGGGCCCGCCGCAAGGGCTACCACCGAGCCCTGCGAGAGATCGGGGTCGAGCCCGATCGCAGCCTCGAGGCCTGGGGCCACTTCACCGTCGAGGGCGGGATCGAGGCCGGCCACGTGCTGCTCGGCCACCCCCACGCACCCACCGCCGTCTTCTGCGCCTCCGACGAGATGGCCTGGGGCGTCATGCGGGCGGCGATGGAGCGCGGATGCCGGATCCCTGAGGCCCTCTCGGTGGTCGGTATCGACGACCACGCGCTCTCCCGCTTCACCGACCTGACGACCGTGCACCAGCCGGTCGCGGCGATGGGCCGCGCCGCCGCCGAGCGACTGCTGGCCCAGCTCCGCGGCGCCAGCGTCGACACCGAGGACCTGATGATCCCGACCCGGCTGATCGTCCGGGGCACCACGGCTCCGCCCTGCGGCTGAGGATCAGCGACCGGTGAGGCGCTGACGGATCGAGGCCTTCGGCGGACCCTTCCGGACCACGGTGACCGCACCCATGAGCGCGAACCCCTTGACCCGCACCACCGGGGAGTCCGGGCCGAGCTGAGCCTCGACCCGGTCGCGGCCCTGCTCGAAGGAGCCCATCAGGCCGACCCCGTCGACGACGACGACCGTGTGGGCGTCCACGACGATGTCGACCGCACCCATGATCGTGTTCGCCACGATCGTGACCTCACGGGCCGAGAAGGTCGCCTCGCGCAGGTCGAGGTCGACGCCGCCCATCATCGAGAACGCGATGTGCCGCTGGGGCACCAGCCACGCGCCCTTACGGGACGCACTGCCCAGGAGCGCGAGGGAGGTCTCGTACGTCGTCGAGGTCGCCGCCGTCCGCCGGGCCGGCACGGCCGCCTGGGCGTGCGGCTGGACCGGGAGGTCGACGGTGATCGGCACGAGATCGGCGTACGTCCTGGCAGCAAACGTCGCCTCCAGCCGCTCGTCGAGCTCGTCCAGCTCGAGGCGCCCCTCGCCGGCCGCCTCGCGCAGGAGCTCGGCCACCTGGTGCCGGTCCGCGTCGGAGATGCGCAGCCGCGACGGGTCGGGTCGCTCGGGCAGTCCAGCCATGGCGGCAGCCTAGTCTCGTCCTCATGAGCCTGAGCGACCTCGCGCGTATCCTCCTCGACCTGCACCACGAACCGGCGACTCTCGTCCTCCCGAACGTGTGGGACGCCTGGTCGGCCCGGACCGTGGCCGAGACCGGCTTCCCGGCCCTGGCGATCGGCAGCCACCCCCTGGCCGACTCCCGCGGGCAGGGCGACCAGGAGGACATGACGCTGGCCGACGCCTTCGACGGCGTACGCCGGATCTGCGGGGCCGTGCCCGAGCTCCCCGTGACCGCCGACCTGGAGTCCGGCTACGACACCCCGGCCCCGGAGCTGATCGAGCGACTGCTCGAGGCCGGAGCGGTCGGGCTGAACGTGGAGGACACGGTCCACTCGGAGGGCCGGATGCGCGAGCCGCAGGAGCACGCCGACTACGTCGGGGCGCTGCGACAGGCGGCCGACGCCGCGGGTGTGGACGTCGTCGTCAACGCGCGCACCGACGTGTTCCTGGCCGCCGACCGCTTCGACGACCCGGTGGTCGAGGCGCTCACCCGGCTTCGACTGTGCGAGCAGGCGGGCGCCCGGTGCGTCTACCCCGTCGCGGTCCCGGACGAGCCGTCGCTCCAGGCGCTGCTCGACGGTCTCGAGGGTCCCGTCAACGTCATCGCCGGACCACGCAGCGGCTCAGCCGTCGGCGGGCTGGCGGACCTGCAGCGGCTGGGCGTGCACCGGGTCACGTTCGGGCCGAAGCTCATGCAGGACCTCACGCCCGACCTCCAGGCACTCGTCACCGGGTGGCTCCCCGCGGGTAATAGCATCCCGAGGTGACCGCGGACTTCCTCTACTCCGACCTGCTCCCCAGCGCCGGCTCCAACGGCGCCGCGGAGACGCCGTACCGGCTGATCACCACCGAGGGGGTCAGCACCGTCGAGGTCGGGGGCCGCACGCTGCTCACGGTCGAGCCCGAGGCCATCCGCCGCCTGACGGAGGAGGCGATGCACGACATCGCCCACTACCTTCGCCCCGGGCACCTCGCCCAGCTGCGCCGGATCATCGACGACCCCGAGGCGTCCGGCAACGACCGCTTCGTCGCGCTCGACCTCCTCAAGAACGTCAACATCTCCGCCGGCGGAGTCCTCCCGATGTGCCAGGACACCGGCACCGCGATCGTCATGGGGAAGAAGTCCGAAGGGCGTCCTCACCGGCGCCGACGACGCCGAAGCGATCAGCCGGGGCGTGTACGACGCCTACACCCGGCTCAACCTGCGCTACTCCCAGCTCGCACCGCTGACGATGTTCGAGGAGAAGAACACCGGCACCAACCTCCCCGCGCAGATCGAGCTCTACTCGACCCCGGAACCGGACGGCGGGCCGGCGTACAAGTTCCTGTTCATGGCCAAGGGCGGCGGCTCGGCCAACAAGTCCTTCCTCTTCCAGGAGACGAAGGCCGTGCTCAACCCGACGCGGCTGCTGGAGTTCCTCGACGAGAAGATCCGCTCGCTCGGCACGGCCGCCTGCCCGCCGTACCACCTCGCCGTGGTCGTCGGCGGCACCAGCGCGGAGTACGCCCTCAAGACCGCGAAGTACGCCTCCGCGCACTACCTCGACGACCTTCCGACCTCCGGGTCGCCGTCGGCCCACGGCTTCCGGGACCTCGAGCTCGAGGAGGAGGTCTTCAAGCTCACCCAGAGCTTCGGTATCGGGGCGCAGTTCGGCGGCAAGTACTTCTGCCACGACGTCCGGGTGGTCCGCCTGCCGCGGCACGGCGCCTCCTGCCCGGTCGCGCTCGCCGTTTCTTGCTCGGCCGACCGACAGGCGTTGGGCAAGATCACGGCCGACGGGGTGTTCCTCGAGCAGCTGGAGACCGACCCGGCGCACTACATGCCCGAGGCGGGCGTCGCCGAGGACATCTCCGGTGGCGAGGTCGTCCCGATCGACCTCAACCAGCCGATGCCCGAGATCCTGTCCGAGCTGTCGAAGCACCCGGTCAAGACGCGGCTCTCCCTCACCGGTCCGCTGGTCGTCGCGCGCGACATCGCGCACGCGAAGATCAAGGAGCGGCTGGACGCCGGCGAGGAGATGCCGGCGTACCTGCGCGACCACCCCGTGTACTACGCCGGCCCGGCGAAGACGCCCGACGGGATGGCCTCCGGTTCCTTCGGCCCGACGACCGCCGGCCGGATGGACTCCTACGTCTCGCAATTCCAGGCCGCAGGCGGCTCGATGGTGATGCTGGCCAAGGGCAACCGGTCGAAGGTCGTCACGGAGTCCTGTGACGAGCACGGCGGCTTCTACCTGGGCTCGATCGGCGGTCCGGCCGCACGGCTGGCGCAGGACTGCATCAATTCGGTCGAGGTGCTCGAGTACCCCGAGCTGGGCATGGAGGCGATCTGGCGGATCGAGGTGGAGGACTTCCCGGCGTTCATCGTCGTCGACGACAAGGGCAACGACTTCTTCACCGATCCCGCCGGCACGACCACCATCCCCCTGACCGGGATCCGGGTGCGCTCCGCCCAGTAGCGGCCTCGCCGAAGCGCCGCACACCTGTGCAGTGCATCTACGTGGGGCTGTCCACACCCGGCCCGGACGCCGACCATGGACGCATGCGCACCCTCGGGCGGCTCGGCGCCGCGCTGCTGACCTCTGTCCTCGCGATCGGCCTCGCCCCCGGCGCGGCCCACGCCGACTCCACGTGGAGCGGCACCCTCACGACCGCGATCAACCACGTGACGACCGGCACCGAGAACCGCACCGGCTACAGCCGGGACCTCTTCAAGCTGTGGATCGACGCGGACGGCGACGGCTGCAACACCCGCGCCGAGGTGCTGATCAGCGAGGCCGACACCGCGCCGACCGTCGGCTCGGGCTGCAGCCTCACGGGCGGACGCTGGTACTCCTACTACGAAGGCGGCTACCAGACCTCCTCGTCGGCCCTCGACATCGACCACGTGGTCCCCCTGGCCGAGGCCTGGGACTCGGGGGCGCGCACCTGGACCGCCCAGCGCCGCCAGGACTACGCCAACGACCTGGGCGACTCACGCACGCTGGTGGGCGTCACCGCGTCGTACAACCGGAGCAAGGGGGATCAAGACGTCGCCGAGTGGCTGCCGCCGATCAATCACTGCCGCTACATCAAGGACTGGGTGGCGGTGAAGATCCGCTGGAGCCTGACCGCCGACAGCGCCGAGGTCGCCGCGCTCAAGAACGTCGCCGCGGGCTGCACCAACTCGACCATCACGGTCACCGTGAAGTCCTGAACGAGCGCACGGCCGGGGCCCACGACAGAATGGACACGTGACTGGTCCCGGGTACGTCGAGGTCGCCCGAGCGGAGACCGAGCGCGGAGAGCTGGTGCTGCGCGAGCGCCGCGACGGCGCCGGGCCTGCCTTCCTCGAGCTGCGGGCCAACGGGGTCTTCGTCATGGACAACGCGGAGTTCGCGAGCGAGGAGGCCCTGGCCAGCGCCGCCCTCGGGCTCGTCGCCGAGCCGCGCGACGTGCTGGTCGCAGGTCTGGGGCTCGGGTTCACGATGCACCGGGTCCTGGCCGACCCGCGGGTGCAGCGCTGCACCGTGGTCGAGATCGAGGAGGCCCTGCTGGGCTGGATGCGGGACGGCACGATCCCGCACGGCCAGGTCATGCTCGCCGACGCTCGGGCCAACCCGGTGGTCGCCGACATCGGGCTGGCGCTGACCGAGGCCGCGGACGAGACGTACGACCTCGTGCTCCTCGACGTGGACAACGGTCCCGGCTACCTGGTGCACGAGGGCAACGCGCGCCTCTACCAGGCACCGTTCCTCGCCGACTGCCGACGCATCCTCCGCCCCGGCGGCGCACTCGTGGTGTGGTCGATGGACGAGGCGGAGGAGCTGCAGCAACGGCTGGGCGACGTCTTCGACGAGGTGAGCGCGCTCTCCCACCCGGTCCGCCTCCAGGACCGGGACGAGGACTACTGGCTGATCACCGGGCAACTATCGTCGACCTCATGAGTGGCACCCGAACCGAACACGACTCCCTCGGCGACATCGAGGTCCCGGCCGACGCGCTGTGGGGCGCGCAGACCCAACGAGCCGTCGAGAACTTCCCCATCTCCGGCACCACGCTCGAGCCGCGGCTGATCCGCGCCCTGGCGCTGCTGAAGGCGTGCGCCGCGCAGGTGAACGGCGACCTCGAGGTGATCGACGGCGACCGCGCCACAGCGATCGCGCGGGCCGCCGGCGAGGTGGCGGACGGCGAGCACGCCGACGCCTTCCCGCTGGACGTGTTCCAGACCGGGTCGGGCACCTCGACGAACATGAACCTCAACGAGGTGATCGCCCGGCTGGCCGGCGACGGCGTACACCCCAACGACCACGTCAACGCCTCCCAGTCCTCCAACGACACGTTCCCGACGGCGATCCACGTCGCCGCGACGTTGGCGGTCGCCGAGGACCTGCTGCCGGCTCTGGAGGTGCTGGAGCGCTCGCTCGGGGCGAAGGCCGAGGAGTTCGCCGGGCTCGTGAAGTCCGGCCGCACCCACCTCATGGACGCGACGCCGGTGATGCTCGGCCAGGAGTTCGGCGGGTACGCCGCGACCCTGCGGCTGGCCGGCGAGCGGGTCGAGTCGGTGCTGCCCCGCGTGCGCGAGCTGCCGCTCGGCGGCACGGCAGTCGGGACCGGAATCAACACCCCGCCGGGCTTCGCGGTCGGCGTCATCGGTCTGCTCGGCGAACGCACCGGCCAGGAGTTCACCGAGGCCCGCGACCACTTCGAGGCGCAGGGCTCGCGCGACTCGCTGGTCGAGCTCTCCGGCGTGCTCCGCACGATCGCCGTGGGCCTGACCAAGATCTGCAACGACCTGCGCTGGATGTCGTCCGGCCCGACCACCGGCCTGGCCGAGATCCACCTGCCCGACCTCCAGCCGGGGTCGAGCATCATGCCCGGCAAGGTCAACCCGGTGCTGCCCGAGGCGACGCTCATGGTGTGCGCCCAGGTGATCGGCAACGACGCCACGGTCGCATGGGCCGGCGCGTCCGGCTCGTTCGAGCTCAACGTGCAGATGCCGGTGATCGCGCGCAACCTCCTCGAGTCCATCCGGCTGCTCTCCACGGTCAGCGTGCTGCTGGCCGAGCGCTGCGTCGACGGCATCACCGCGGATGCCGAGCGGATGCGCACCTACGCGGAGTCCTCGCCCTCGGTGGTCACGCCGCTCAACCGGTACGTCGGCTACGAGGAGGCAGCCAAGATCGCCAAGCAGGCGTTGAAGAACGGCGCCACCATCCGCGAGACCGTGCTCGAGCTGGGGTACGTCGAGCGCGGCGACCTCACCGAGGAGCAGCTCGACGAGGCCCTCGACGTCGAGAGCATGACCCACCCGTAGGCCCTGCCCCCAGTTGCGGGGTTTCGAGACGCTCGCTCCGCTCGCTCCTCAACCACCGGCTGTGGCCGTCGTCCACCCGAGGTACGCATCGGTGGTTGAGGTGCGAGGGCGAAGCCCGAGCCTCGAAACCCCCGCACCAGCGCAGGGCGGTGACCACCCGACGTACGGCCGGGTCACACGAGCCCTCATCGGTGGTTGAGGTGCGAAGGGCGAAGCCCGAGCCTCGAAACCCCCGCACTCGCGCAGGGCGGTGACCACCCGACGTACGGCCCTGCCCACGGTTGCGGGGTTTCGAGACGCTCGCTCCTCTCGCTCCTCAACCACCGTGCTCGGTTCCGACCCCATCGCTCGCCTCCCTCGCTCATCAACCAGCGGGGTCGGGTTCCGGACGCCGAACGTCCGGGACTCCCCCTAATGTGGGCCCATGACCGCGTACGAGATCCTGCCGCTGACGCCGGAGACGTGGGACGCGTTCGCGGACCTCAACACCCGCGCCGGGGGGATGTTCGCCCGTTGCTGGTGCGTCGCCTTCCACGCCGAGCGCGAGGACCACGTGCCCGGGTTCGAGGGCAACCGCGCGTTCAAGAAGGCGATGGTCACCGAAGGCATCGCCCACGCGGCGTTGGTGATGGACGGCGACCAGGCGGTGGCGTGGGCGGAGTACGGCACCCCGGAGGAGCTGCCCGACATCCACCACCGCAAGGAGTACGACGCCACCAACGAGCGGCACGTCGACTACCGCGTCACCTGCATCAAGGTCGACAAGACCCGGCGGCGGGAGGGGCTGGCCGAAGTCGCCTTGCGCGGAGCCGTCGAGCTCATCGCGCAGGCCGGTGGTGGCGTGGTCGAGGGCTACCCGCACGACCTGACGAACGTCACCAAGAAGACGTCGTCGTCGTTCCTCTACAACGGCACCCGCAGCATGTACGAGCGCGTCGGGTTCGCCTACGACCGGCCCAAGGGCCTGAAGAACTGCGTGATGGTGCGGACCGTGGAGCCCGCGTGATCAGTACCAGCCGTGGGAGGACTTGAAGCTCCAGGCACTGCACGGCGAGCCGTAGGAGTTCTGGATGTACTCCAGGCCCCACTTGATCTGGACCTCGGCCGAGCTGAAGTAGCCGGCCGGCATGTCGCGACCCGAGGTCAGCGCCTGCGGGATGCCGTACGCCGACGACGTGGGGTTGTCGGCGTCGACCCGCCAGCCGCTCTCGCTCATGTAGAGCGAGTCGAGGCAGGAGAACTGCGAGAGGTCGAAGCCGTAGGACGGCATCAGCGCCTTCGCGATCTCGCGCGGGTCCGACTGGTCCATGCTCTCGCGCTCGGTCGAGCCCACGCCGCCCGTGGTGTCCAGGGCCGCCGCCTTCGCCGCGTCCGTGCTGGCCCGCCGGTCGCCGGACCGCGAGACCAGGTCGCCCCGCTGCCGCAGCTCGGCCTTGGTCAACGGCTGGCTGGTCGTGTGGCCGAGGCTCTGGGCGACGTCTCCGCCGGCGAGGCCGAAGCTCGACTCGGTGCCGAGGACACCGCTGGCCACCGCGGCGCCGGTCGCGCCGACGGCCAACGTCGAGAGCACCATCGTGCGGGCCACCTTGGCCGCCCGCGCCGGGGCCGCCGGCTTGATGAGGGCGTGCTTCGGCTGGTAGGCAGCTCGGTGCTTCGGGGCGTACTGGGAACGGGACGACATAGACAGAGAAGACTCACGGTGTCGGGAACACGAACGTTGCGATCGACGCGATCTCTACCCCCCGAGATCACGAAACGATCACGGGCCACCTTGCAGGAGTTCGGCGGGGTCTGCAAACCGAACTCCACAATTGGGTCGGGAAATGTGGGCCAGATCGCCGAGAGGCCGCCGGAAACGCCACTTCTGTCACGTCAGTCACATCCGTCACAGATGGGGCGGGGCCGGCGGCTCCCGGGGTCAGACGACCATGTGCTCCAGCATCTCGGTGACCAGGGCGGCGATCGGGGACCGCTCGGACCGGGTCAGCGTCACGTGACCGAACAGCGGGTGACCCTTGAGCTTCTCCACCACCGCGACGACGCCGTCGTGCCGACCGACCCGGAGGTTGTCGCGCTGGGCCACGTCGTGGGTGAGGACCACCTTGGAGTTCGCGCCGATCCGGGACAGCACCGTGAGCAGCACGTTGCGCTCCAGCGACTGAGCCTCGTCGACGATCACGTACGAGTCGTGCAGCGAACGACCGCGGATGTGGGTCAGCGGGAGCACCTCGAGCATCTCCCGGGCGAGGATCTCGTCGATCACCTCACGGCTGGTGATGGCCCCGAGCGTGTCGAAGACCGCCTGCGCCCAGGGACCCATCTTCTCCGACTCGGACCCCGGGAGGTAGCCGAGCTCCTGGCCGCCGACGGCGTACAGCGGGCGGAACACCACGACCTTCTGGTGCTGGCCGCGCTCGAGCACCGCCTCCATCCCCGCGCACAGGGCGAGCGCCGACTTCCCGGTGCCGGCGCGGCCACCGAGGGAGACGATGCCGACGTCGGGGTCGAGCAGCAGCTCCAGGGCGATCCGCTGCTCCGCGGACCGACCGTGGATGCCGAACGCCTCACGGTCGCCCCGCACCAGCTGCACCTGCTTGTCGGGGCCGACCCGGCCCAGGGCGGTGCCGCGGTCGGAGAGCAGCACGAGGCCGGTGTGACAGGGCAGGTCGCGGGCGGCCGCCAGGTCGAGCACGCCGTCGTCGTACAGCTCGTCGAGGTCGGCGGCGGTCACGTCCAGCTCGGCCATGCCCGAGTAGCCGGTGTCGGAGTCGCTGATCGCCTCGGCGCGGTACTCCTCCGCGTCCAGCCCGACCGCGGAGGCCTTGATCCGCAGCGGGAGGTCCTTGGAGACCAGCGTGACCGAGTGGCCCTCGTTCGCCAGGTTGCGGGCCACGGCGAGGATCCGGGTGTCGTTGTCGCCGAGGCGGAAGCCCGAGGGCAGCGAGGCGGCGTCGGTGTGGTTGAGCTCGACCCGGATGGTGCCGCCCTCGTCCCCGACCGGCACCGGCTCGTCGAGCCGGCCGTGCGTGATCCGCAGCTCGTCCAGCATGCGCAGGGCGCTGCGCGCGAAGAAACCCAGCTCCGGATGGTGCCGCTTGCCCTCGAGCTCGGTGATCACCACGACCGGCAGCACCACCTCGTGCTCGTGGAAGCGACGCAGCGCTCCGGGGTCGGCCAGCAGCACGCTGGTGTCGAGCACGAAGGTGCGAGTCCCGTCCGGCAACGCCGTGCGGGTCTTCGTCCGAGCCGGTGCGGAGGTGCTGGACTTCTTGGACTGCTGGGACTGCGTAGCCACGTGAGTCACCCCTGAGGACGGCACGCGCACTCCACGCCCGGCCCTAGTTCTCGTACCCGGACCGAGGGGCGCACTGAAGGTCGGAGTGCGACCTTCCGGGTGCGTGATCACTCACGTACTTCTGCCTCCCAGTACGACGGGCTTCCCCACCCGCCGACACTTCGGAAAGTACGCCGGAACCCGGCGCCGTCCCGGACGACACGCCCGGACGAGGGGGTGAAGAGTCGGCGAACCGACTACCCGCCGAAGCGACGCTCCCGCTGCGAGTAGGCACGGATCGCGCGGAGGAAGTCCACGCGCCGGAAGTCGGGCCAGTACGCCTCGCAGAAGTAGAACTCCGACCGGGCGCTCTGCCACAGCAGGAACCCGCCGAGCCGCTGCTCCCCCGAGGTGCGGATCACCAGGTCGGGATCGGGCTGGCCCTTCGTGTACAGGTGGTCGGCGATGTGGTCGACGTCGATGACGTCGGCCAGCTCCTCGAGCGTGACACCGGCCGCCGCCTGCTCCTGCAGCAGGGACCGGACAGCGTCCGCGATCTCGCGCCGGCCGCCGTACCCGACGGCGATGTTGACCAGCATGCCGTCGGCGTCGCGGGTGGCTTCCTCGGCGGCCTTGAGCCGCTCGGCGGTCGCCGCCGGCAGCAGGTCCAGCGACCCGACCGGGTGCAGTCGCCACTTCTTCTGCTCGGCCAGGGTCGCGACCGCCTCCTCGATGATCTCGAGCAGGGGCGTCAGCTCGGCCGCGGGGCGGGACAGGTTGTCGGTGGAGAGCAGCCACAGGGTCACGACCTCGACCCCGACCTCGTCACACCAGTCGAGCAGCGGCTCGATGTTGGCGGCGCCGGCCCGGTGCCCGTGGGCGGTGTCGCGTCCGACCGCCTTGGCCCAGCGCCGGTTGCCGTCGAGCATCACGCCGACGTGCTTGGGGAGCTTGTCCTCGGGCAGCGCCCGGACCATGCGGGACTCGTACGCCGGGTACAGGCGTTCACGGATCGCGTCCTTGACCCGTCTGCTTCTCGACACGACGTCCAGGGTAGACCCGCCCAGCCCCCCGATACCCTCATCCTCATGAAGGACGTGCCGGGGGCCGCGCTCGACGTCCAGGACGTCGTCGCCGAGATCAAGCCCCGGCTGCGCGGCTGGCTGCACCTGGTCAACGCCCCGCTGACGCTCGCGGCCGGGATCGTCCTGATCGCGCTGTCGCCCACGGCCGGCACGCGGATCGGCTCGGCCGTCTACACGGCCTCGGCGCTGCTGCTGTTCACCGTCTCCGCCGTCTACCACCGCGGGCACTGGTCGCCGCGCGTGCACGGGGTCCTCCAGCGGTTCGACCACGCAAACATCTTCCTGCTGATCGCCGGCTCCTACACGCCGTACACCCTGCTCCTCCTGCACGGCACGCAGCGCAACGTCATGCTCAGCGTGGTCTGGATCGGCGCTGCCCTCGGGTGCCTGTTCCGGATCTTCTGGCTCAACGCGCCCCGCTGGTTCTACATCGCCATCTACATCGCCCTCGGCTGGGCGGCGGTGTTCTACCTGCCGTCGTACATCCACGGTGGCGCCGCGCTCGGCGTCGGGATGGGCATCACCGTACTCGTGCTGGCCGGGGCAGGAGGCCTGCTGTACACGATCGGCGCGGTCATCTACGGCTTCAAGCGGCCGGACCCGTGGCCGCAGTGGTTCGGCTTCCACGAGATGTTCCACACCATGACGATCCTGGCCTTCGTCACGCACTACGTCGGCGTCTCGTTGGCGACATACTCGCTCCGCTAGACCACGAGGACGGCGACCAGCAGCACCGAGACGACCAGGACGACTCCGGCCGCGGCCATCATCACGCCGGGCAGGCGGCGGGTCAGCCACTCCAGCCCCTGGTAGAGCCCGGTGAGCAGCAGCAGCGCGAGCGAGACGTGCAGGAGCAGGGCGAGGAGCACGCCGAGGACCGCGCCGGCGACCCGGAACCGGCCCCAGGTCAGGCCGAGCACGAACGGGATCGTCACCGCGCCCGCGAAGCCGCCGATCAGCTCCTGCCACCAGACCCGCCGGCCCATCCACGGCAGGGCGACGCCGAACGCGTCGAAGAGGTCGAGGGTCGCCAAGGCGCCGAGCACCAGCACCACGCCGATCGTGACCGCGGCGGCGACGCGGTACGCCGTCCACCGTGCCCGCGACCATTCCGAGGAGCCGACGAAGATCGTGGCCGTCGCCACCGCCGACCACACGAGCCAGCGACGGATGGGTCCGGTGCCCGTGTCGGTCATCGCGTCGCGCAGGATCCGGTCGGCCTCGGCCCGCGGGATGTCACGATCCGCGACGTACGACGACCCCACGCCGTCCCTGTCCCCGACCAGGCCGTCGTGCAGCAGGGCTGCCGGCAGGTGGGCCCCGGTCTTGGGCACCAGCCACGTGAACAGCCACGGCACCGAGGTCAGGTCGGTCCGGAAGTCCGGCCCCGCCGGGACGAGGATCTCGCCGACCTCGCGGTCCCGGTAGGCGATCCGGCGGCGCATCGCGAACGACTCGACGCCGTCCTCGGAGTGCCGCTCGAGGACGACCTGCGGGTCGGCCGCGGGGTCGGGTGGCTCCTCCGGGTGGTCTGCGTCGGCGTACCGCCCGCCGTCGTAGAAGCGACGTACCTCGGCCCGAGAGTCCAGCATCAGCGTGGGTGCGTCACTTCCCGATCGTGGGCTTGCGTCCGTGCAGCATCGTCACCAGCTGCGCGAGCTGCTGCTCGTGCTTCGGGGTCCGCCGGAACGAGGTCAGCGGCATCACGGGCTTGAACCGCTGCCGGGCGATCGCGTGCGGGTAGGTGAACTCCCGCAGGCCGTCCGGTCCGTGGATCCGGCCGAAGCCGGAGTCGCCGACGCCCCCGAAGGGCAGGCCGGGGATCGCGGCGAAGGTGATGACGCCGTTGATCGCCGTCATGCCGGCCTTGAGCCGCTCGGCGATCTCCATCCCGCGCGCCTTGGCGAACACGGTCGAGCCCAGGGCGTAGCGCGTGCCGTTGGCCTTGGCGATCGCCTCGTCCATGTCCTTGACCTTGGCGATGGTCATGGTCGGACCGAACGTCTCCTCCTGGACCGCGGCGGAGTCCTCGGGGACGTCGACCAGCACGACCGGCTGCACCCAGCGCTCCCCCACCGACTCGACGCCGCCGACCACCGCGCGACCGCCCTTGTCGAGCGCGTCCTGGATGTGCCGGCGTACGACGTCGAGCTGGGACGGCATCGTCATCGGGCCCAGCTGGCTGTCCGGTCGGTCGTCGGCGGTGAGCTCGCGTGCCTGCTTGGTGATCTCCGCGACGAAGGCGTCGTAGACCTTCTCGTGCACGTAGACGCGTTCCACGCCGGTGCAGGTCTGGCCGGCGTTGCCGCAGGCGCCCCACAGCGAGGCGTCGACGGCTGCCCCGAGGTCGGCGTCCTCGTCGACCAGCACGGCGTCCTTGCCGCCGGCCTCGATCACCACCGGGGTCAACGACTCGGCGCAGGCTGCCATCACCAACTTGCCGGTCGCGGTGGACCCGGTGAAGGCGACCTTGTCGACGTCGGAGCGGCACAGGGCCGCCCCGGTCTCGCCCAGTCCGGTCACGACCTGGAGGACGGGGGCACCGGTCGCTTCGAGGCAGGTCGCGGCCAGCCACTCACCGACGCCGGGCGTGTACTCCGACGGCTTGAACACCACGGCGTTGCCGGCGGCCAGTGCGTAGGCGATCGAGCCCATGGGTGTGAAGACGGGGTAGTTCCAGGGGCCGATCACGCCGACCACGCCGTACGGCTTGTACTCGACGCTGGCCGCCTGGTTGGCCATGAGCAACCCGCTGGCGACCTTGCGGCGCTTGAGCACCTTCTCGGCGTGGGACGCCGCCCAGCCGAGGTGGTCGACAGCGAGCGAGGCCTCGAGCACCGCGTCGCCGTGCGGCTTGCCGGTCTCGGCGTGCATCACGTCGGCCAGCTGTGCGATCCGGCGGGTGATGACGCTCTTCCACGTCTGGAGCAGGTCCTCGCGCTCGTCGTAGGTCAACCCGCCCCACCAGCCCGCGACCTCCCTGGCGGTCGCGACGGTCGCCGCGACCTGCTCGGCGGTGTGCACCGGATGGCTCGCGACGACGTCGCCGGTCCGCGGGTCGAGGGAGTCGAAGGTCTGCGCCCGCTCCTGGGTCTGGTCCACGACGGTCATGCGTCACTCCTGATCAGCTCGGCGGCCCGTTCGGCCACCATGATGGTCGGTGCATTGGTGTTGCCCCGGGTCACCTGCGGCATCACCGAGGCGTCGACGACGCGCAGCCCCTCGACGCCGCGCACCCGCAGCTGCGGGTCGACGACCGAGTCCTCGCCGCTGCCCATCGCGCAGGTGCTGACCGGGTGGTACAGCGTCTGTCCGTAGGCCCGGACGTGCTCGAGCAGGTCGTCGTCGGTGGGGTTCGTCGGCAGCCGCCAGGGCGTCGTGAGGTGCGTGGCCAGCGGGCCTTGGGTGCACATCTCCCACGTTCGCTTGAGCCCGGCGAGCATCGCGTCGAGGTCGGTCTGGTCGTCGAAGTAGCCGGCCTCGATCTCGGGGTGCCAGGCCGGGTCGGCCGAGCGCAGCCGCACGTGGCCTCGGCTGGAGACCCCGACGAGGGTCGCGCCGGCGGTGAACATCGGCACCGTCGGCTCGTGCAGCCCGTTGTCCCAGAAGCCCGAGGGCGCGGCGTGGATCTGCAGGTCTGGCGCGGGCAGGTCGTCGCGGGTAGCGAAGAAGGCGCCGGACTCGCCGACGTTCGAGGCCAGCGGGCCGCGCCCGGTGGCCTTCCACCGGGCGAAGTTGCGGAGGTTGTTCAGGGCCGCGAGGTCGGTGGTCCCTCGGGTGTGCCAGATCAGCGGCACCACGGGATGGTCCTGCAGGTTCGCCCCGACGCCGGCGAGATCGACCTTGACGTCGATGCCGTGCTCGGCAAGGTGGGCCGAGGGACCGATGCCGGAGAGCATGAGCAGCTGCGGGCTGTTGATCGCGCCGCCGCAGACCAGCACTTCCCGGCGGGCGCGCACCGACGACGTCGTACCCCCGTGCCGGAACGTGACGCCCACGGCGCGCTCGCCCTCGAGGTCGATCGAGGTCGCCAGCACCTCGGTCCGGGTCGTGAGGTTGGTGCGCTTCTCGGCCGGTAGGAGGTAGGCCTGGTACGTCGACCAGCGGCGGCCCTTGCGGCACGTGACCTGGTAGCGGCCGGCGCCCTCCTGCTCCGCGCCGTTGAAGTCGTCGTTCGGCTTCAGCCCCCACGAGACGGCCGAGTCGACGAACAGGTCGGACAGCTCGTGGGTGTAGACGCGGTCCTCGACGTGCAACGGACCGTCCTGCCCGTGGTAGGGCCCACCGAGCCGCGTGTTGCCCTCCGCCTTGACGAAGTACGGGAGCACGTCGTCGTACCCCCAGCCGGTGGCGCCGTAGGCGTCGCGCCAGGTGTCGTAGTCATGGCGGTTCCCGCGGATGTAGATCATCGCGTTCATCGACGAGCAGCCACCGAGCGCCTTCATCCGCGGCCAGTAGGCGCGGCGGCCGGAGAGCTGCTTCTGCTCGGTGGTCGAGTAGTTCCAGTCCCAGCGGGTCTTGAACAGCGCGGAGAAGGCGGCCGGGATCGAGATCTCGTCGGCGTCCGGTACTCCCCCGGCCTCGAGCAGCAACACCTGGAGACCGGGGTCCTCGCTCAGCCGGGCGGCGAGGACAGCACCCGCGCTGCCGCCGCCGACGATGACGTAGTCGTAGGTCTCCCCGGCACTGTTGTCGGCCATGACCGGACGCTACTCCTCGGTACTACAGGTCGGCAGGGTCGGTCACGGGGCGGTCGCAGACCATGCCCCGGCAGACGTACGCCGCCGGGCGACCGTCGACGGGATGGCGGTCGCGCAGCAGCGGGATGTCCTCCCGCGCCCCGTCCGCGACCACGACGACCGCGCCGGGGATCCGCCTCGCCCGGGCGGCGAGCGCGTCGCGGTCCGGGCCGGGCGGTCCGACCACCGCGACCTCGCGCGGACCGTCCAGCAGGGCGACCGCGGCCGCCAGCGACCAACCGGCGAACCGCGGCGCCTTCTCGGCCAGCGTGCCGACGCTGCGGAGCGCCGCCTCGGCCGCCTCGCGCGTGCGGCCGGCCCCGGTGAGCGCGGTGTGCGTCGACCAGCGCGTGGACCAGGGAGGAGAGCCCGCTCGGGCTGGCGTTGTCGCTCGGGTCGCGGGGTCGGGCCACGAGGGCCTCGGCGTCGTCGGCGGTGTCGAAGAAGCCGCCGTCGCCGGCCGCGAAGTGGGTGAGCGCGACGTCGATGAGCGTCGCCGGCCCGCTCGAGCCAGACCGCGTCGCCGGTCGCCTGGACAGGTCGAGGTAGCCCGCACGCGACGCAGCCGTAGTCCTCCAGCACGCCGGCCGGGGCGCCGAACACGCCGTCGCGGGAGACCCGTCGGAGGCGCCCGTCGACCATGTGGAGGTCGTGGAGCAGCTCGCGCGGCGGCGACGCGCCGCCTCGACGTAGCTCGATGCCGGTCGAGCAGCGTCCCGGCGCGCGCGAGGCCGGAGATCGCCAGCCCGTTCCAGGCGGCCACCACCTTGTCGTCGCGGGCGGGGCGCACGCGCTCGGCTCGCGCGGCCAGCAGCCGCCGGCGTACGTCGGCCCAGCGGGCCCCGTCAGTCGGCTCGTCCTCCGGCTCGCGCAGGAGCCGGAGGGTCGAGGTGCCGTGCTCGAAGGTCCCGTCCGGCGTGACCGACAGCAGGTCGGCCGCCCATGCGCCGTCGGCCGCGCCGAGGACCTCGACCAGCTGGTCGGGCGTCCAGACGTAGAAGGTGCCCTCGGCCCCCTCGGAGTCGGCGTCGAGGGCGGAGGCGAAGCCCCCCTCGGCGGTGCGCAGCTCGGCGAGCAGGAAGTCGGCGATGCCCTCCGCCGTACGGCGGCCGAGGTCGGTCCCCCACTCGCTGTAGACGCGCAGCAGCAGCGCGTTGTCGTAGAGCATCTTCTCGAAGTGCGGCACGATCCAGCGCGAGTCGACGCTGTAGCGGGCGAAGCCGCCGGCGAGCTGGTCGTGGATGCCGCCACGAGCCATCGCCTCCAGGGTCGCGTCGGCCATCGAGCGGGCCTCGGCCGAGCCCTCACGCAGCAGGAATTCCAGGACCATCGACGGCGGGAACTTCGGTGCGGTCCCGAACCCGATCCCGTCGAACTCCCGGCCCAGCAGGCTCACCGCTGCGTGCACCACGTCCGGGCCGATCGCCGCCGGCGCCGCCGCGAGCGCCTGGTTGAGGTGCTCGCGCAGCTGTCCAGCGACCTGGCCGACCTGGTCCCGTCGCTGCGTCCACGCCTCCGTCAGCGCCTCGAGCACCTGGCGGAACGACGGCTGCCCCCCACGCGGTCGGTCGGGGAAGTACGTCCCGGCGAAGAACGGCTGCGCGTCGTGGTCGAGCACCACCGTCATCGGCCACCCGCCGTGGCCGGTCATCGCCGTGGTGGCGTTCATGTAGATCGCGTCCACGTCCGGCCGCTCCTCGCGGTCGACCTTGATGCTGACGAAGTGCTCGTTGAGGTACGCCGCGGTCGCGTCGTCCTCGAACGACTCGTGCGCCATCACGTGGCACCAGTGGCAGGCGGCGTACCCGATGCTCAGCAGCACCGGCACGTCGCGCCGCCGCGCGTCCTCGAACGGCTCACTCCCCCACTCCCACCAGTCCACCGGGTTGTCGGCGTGCTGGAGGAGGTATGGCGATGTCGCGTCGCTCAGACGGTTCACGAGGCGCTCCGGAGACGTCTCAGCTCGCGCACCGTGGCTGAGTGCCGAACGACGTCCTTGCGGGCCAGGGCGATCGCTCGGGAGTCGCGGCCCTGGCCGACCTCGGCGCGGGCCGCGTCGAGGGCACCGCGCTCGTGGTGCAGCAGGGCGTTCAGCCAGAGGCGGGCGAAGTCGGGTCCACGTGTGCGGGCCAGTCGGTCCAGGCTCGACTGCCCGAGCACCCCCTCGATGGTCTCGTCGTAGGTGGTCGTGTGGCCTTCATCCTCGTGAGCCAAACCGGTATCGGGGACCCGCTCACCCCAGGTACGGAGCAGCGTGCTGAGCTCGGCGATCTCGCCGAGGCGTTCCCCGCGCAGCCGATCGGTGACATCGATCGTCTCGGGGCTCAGCCGGAGCGTCTGCGGCAGGGTGAGCAGCCTGGTCGTCTGGGCGTGGTGCTGCACCATCGACGACACGTACTCCCGGTCGGCGGAGGATCGCCCCTCGTCCTCCTGCGAGGCGCCACAGGCGAGTGCGGCGAGGGGCGCCAGCAGGGCGAGCGCGAGCATGCTCGTTCGTCCCAGCCTCATGCCCTCGAACCCTACGGGGTGCCCTCAGAAGACCAAGGTGACCACCAGGCCCAGCACCGCGCTGAGCCCGAGCGTGCGCAGCGGGCTCCACTTCCACCGGAACATCAGCAGGAGCGCCAACGCGGTGAGGGCGAAGGCGAGCGGGTCCCAGGTGGACCAGACGGGGAGCTCGACCTGGAGCGGGCCGGCATCGGATTGGACGGTGCGGTCGAAGAGCGTGTGCAGGCTGAAGAAGACGGCGAGGCTGGCGATCACGCCGACCACCGCGGCGGTGATCCCGGTGAGCGCGGCCGTCAGGTGGGTGTTGTGCCGCAGCCGCTCGACATACGGCGCTCCGAGGAAGATGAACAGGAAGCACGGAACGAACGTCACCCAGGTGGTCAGCAGCGACCCGACCAGCATCCCTGCCCAGGGGTCGAGCCCGCCCGGGTCGCGATAGGCGCCGACCCCAGCCGTCCACTGCGTCACCATGATCAGCGGCCCCGGGGTCGTCTCGGCCAGGGCGAGTCCATGCACCATCTCTCCGGGCGCCAGCCAGTGAAAGACCTCGACGGCCTGCTGGGCGACGTAGGCGAGGACGGCGTACGCGCCGCCGAAGGTGACCACCGCGGCACCGGCGAAGAACAACCCCTCGTCGACGTACACGCTGTCCCGCCCCAGGAAGAGCGCCGCCAGTGCTACCGGGGTCCACCACAGGAGCAGGCCGCCGACCAGGATCGCCAGCGCCCGCCGCCACGACGGATGGGTCGAGTGCAACGCGTCGTCGCTGATCAACGGATCCGGTCCGTCGGCTGCGCCGTGGGACTTGAGCGTGCGGAGCTCGGGCACCCAGCGTGACGCGATCCAGCCGATTGCTCCGGCCCCGAGCACGACGATCGGGAACGGGACCTCGAACAGCGCCAACGCCAGGAAGGCCGCCACCGCCAGCACCACGAGCAGTCGATGGCCGAGGGCCCGGCTTCCGACGCGGTGGACCGCCTGGATCACGATCGCGATCACCGCCGGCGCGAGCCCGGCGAACAGACCGATCACGAACGTCGTGTCGCCAGCGGCGAGGTAGAGGATCGTGAGGCCGAGCAGCGCGAGCATTCCGGGCAGCACGAACAGGACGCCGGCGATCAACCCGCCGAGCGCGCCGTTGAGCAGCCACCCGGTGTAGATCGCCAGCTGTTGCGCCTCCGGCCCGGGCAGGAGCATGCAGTAGTTCAGCGCATGCAGGAAGCGTCGCTGCCCGATCCACCGCTCCTCGTCGACGAGCTTGTGCTGCATCACCGCGATCTGACCGGCCGGGCCACCGAAGGTCTGGAGGGAGATGGCGAACCACGCACGGGTCGCCTCGCGCAGCGGGATCAGGTCGCTCTCGCGCCGGGTGGCCCTCACCGCGGGAACGCTAGCGTGGCCGCATGGACGCCGCTGCCTGGAACGAGAGGTACGCCGCCGCGGAGGCCGTGTGGTCGCTGACCCCCAACGTCTTCGTGGCCGATCAGCTGGCCGACCTGGCGCCCGGCACCGGCGTCGACCTGGCCGCGGGTGAAGGTCGCAACGCGTTGTGGCTGGCCGGTCGCGGCTGGCACATGGTCGCGGTCGACTTCTCCTCGGTCGGGCTCGAGCGCGGCCGCGCCCGCGACCCCGAGGCGGACGTCGAGTGGGTGTGCGCCGACGCGACCACCTGGACGACCGACGAGCCGCTCGACCTCGTCGTGGTCGCCTACCTGCAGCTGCCCGCCGAGCAACGACGGGCCGCCGTACAGGCCGGCTGGGCGGCGTTGAAGCCCGGCGGCACGTTCCTCTGGGTGGGGCATGACTCGACCAACTTGGCCGAGGGCACCGGTGGCCCCCAGGACCCCGACGTGCTGATGACGGCCGAGGACGTGCTCGCCGACCTCGAGGGCGAGGCGTTCACCACGCTGGTCGCCGAACGGGTCGCCCGCATGGTCCTCGACGGCCACGGCGAGGAGTCCGGCGCGACCGCCTGGGACTGTCTCGTGCGGCTGACGAAGGACTAGGGCCGCTGCTGCGACTCGTGCTGCTCGGCCGGGTCGTCGTACACGCCGGCGTCCTTCGCGGCCTGCGCCTTGCGCAGCTGCTTGACGAGGCTGAAGGACAGGAAGACGACCGCCGCGATCAGCAGGAGGAACAGCGCGAAGGCACCCCAGCCGGCCTTGACGTCCTCCGGCTGCGGGGACTTGTCGGCGAAGGAGACGAAGGCGACGAGCAGGCTGTCCATGCTGTCCATGCCGTCCATTGTCGCACTCGCCGCGCTCACGTAGGCAGGGTGATCCCGGCGAAGAGGTCGTCCTCGGGCGTTGCGGACTCCACCCGCGAGTGCACCAGCTCGTAGTCCTCGGTCGGCCACACGTCGGCCTGGATCTCGCGCGGGATGGCGAACCAGAAGCCGTCCGGGTCGATCTGGGTCGCGTGCGCCAGCAAGCGCCTGGTCCCGGACGCCGTAGAAGTCCGAGCACCGGGACCCGCGTGGTGATGCGGTCGTCCCACTCGGGCTCCCGCTCCCAGTTCGCCAGGCGTTCCGCGTACGGCGACTCGAGGCCGTGCTCGAGCATCGCCTCGTGCAGGGCGACGGTCTTCGCGTAGGACCACCCGTGGTGGTAGTAGAGCTTCGAGACCTCCCAGGGCTCACCCGCGTCGGGGTAGCGCGACGGGTCGGCGGCCGCGTGGTAGGCCTCGACCCCCACCTGGTGGCACTTGATGTGGTCCGGGTGCGGGTAGCCCCCGCGCTCGTCGTAGGTCGTGAGCACGTGCGGCTTGAACGACCGGATCAGCCGCACCAGCGGCTCGGCCGCCTCCTCCAGCGGCACCAGCGCGAAGCAGCCCTCGGGCAGCGGAGGCTTCGGGTCCCCCTCCGGCCAGCCGGAGTCGACGAAGCCCAGCCAGTCCTGCCGGACGCCGAGGATGTCGCGGGCCCGCTCCATCTCCTGCCGGCGGATCTCGCTGATGTTCGCCAGGACGTCGGGGCGGTCCATCTTCGGGTTGAGGATCGACCCACGCTCCCCGCCGGTGCAGGTGGCGACGTGGACGTCGACGCCCTGCGCGACGTACATCGCCGTCGACGCGGCACCCTTGCTCGACTCGTCGTCAGGGTGGGCGTGGACGTGCATCAGACGGAGTCCGGTGCGGTCGAGGTGGGCGCGCGGCCCAGTCTTCGGTCGGGGGTCCTGCGACATGCTCGGAAGTCTAGGTGTGAGGATTCGGGACGTGCCATCGACGTCCGAGCGCTACGGGAGCCGCCCCGGCTGGCAGCGCACGCTCGGCCTCGCTCTGGCCGGGCTGCTCGCCCTCACCGGCCTGGCGTGGCTCGCCTGGGTCGCCTGGTTCCACGCCACCCCGGAGGTCACCTCCGAGCTGGTCACCTGGCAGGTCGTGGACGACCACACCGCGACCGCCCGGATCCAGGTACGTCTCGACGACGGCGTCGACGCCTCCCGCGTGCGCTGCGTCGTCCAGGCGCAGGCCCTGGACCACACGACGGTGGGCGAGGTCACGGTCACGCCGCGCCCCGGCACGAACGAAGTGACGGTGCGCACCGAGCGACCCGCCACGTCGGTCTCGCTCCAGGGGTGCACGGCCCCGGGGCAGGCCCGTCCGCGCTGAGACCGGGTCTCGCCGACCTGCGATTTCAGGGCCGAGTTGTTAGCATGAACGACTGAAAGTCCCGCAGGGCCGGAAGCTCGAAGAGGCGCGGCCCGCGGGTTTTTGTTTTTCTCGAAGAAGGGTTGATCCCATGACGCAGTCCGCCGAGCCCACGACCATCTGGCTCACCGAGCAGACCGCCGACCGTCTGCGCGCCGAGCTCGAGGAGCTCGAGGGTCCCCGCCGCGCCGAGGTGATCGCGCAGATCAGCTCTGCACGCGACGAGGGCGACCTGAAGGAGAACGGCGGCTACCACGCCGCCAAGGACGAGCAGGGCAAGATCGAGGCTCGCATCCAGCAGCTCAAGGAGATGTTCGAGCACGTCACCACCGAGCCGGCCGACGACGACCACGTCGTGTCGCCGGGCAAGGTCGTGACCTACCGGTACGCCGGCGACTCCACCGACGAGCAGTTCCTGCTCGGCGCCCGGGACGTCGCCGAGGACCACGAGGGCATCGAGGTCTTCTCCCCGCAGTCGCCGCTGGGCGCCGCGCTCACCGGCGCCGCCAAGGGCGACACGGTGGACTTCGAGGCGCCGAATGGCAAGACCCTGAAGATCGAGATCATCGACGCGGTGCCGTTCTCCGGCTGACCGCCACACATTTGCGCTGACCCGGCAGAACGGTTCTGCCGGGTCAGCGTCATTTGTGCCGGGTCAGCGTCATTTGTGCCGGGTCGGCGTCACTCGAAGATCCGGTAGCCGCACTCGCGCAGCCGGGCGAGGACCCGTTCGGCGTGCTCGACGCCGCGGGTCTCCATCTGCAGGCGCACCTCGACCTCGTCGAGCAGCAGGCTCGGCGAGATGCGCTCGTGCTCGACCTCGAGGATGTTGGCGCCCTGCTGGCTCAGGTCGGCCAGCAGCTGCGCCAGCCCGCCGGGCACGTCCGGGATGCAGACCCGCAGGTAGAGGTAGCGACCGGCGGAGGCCAGGCCGTGCCGGATCACCTTGCCCAGCAGCAGCGGGTCGATGTTGCCGCCGGACAGGATGGCCACCGTCGACGCGGCGTACGCCGAGGGGTCGTCGAGGATCGCCGCCACGGCCGCGGCGCCGGCCGGCTCGACGACGAGCTTGGCCCGTTCGACCAGCGCCAGCAGCGCCCGGGAGAGTGACTCCTCGGTCACCGTGACGATCTCGTCGACGTGGTCGCGGACCGCGGCGAACGTGACGTCACCGGGCAGGCCGACCGCGATGCCGTCGGCCATCGTCTTCATCGACGGCAGCCCGATCGGGTGGCCGGCGGCCAGCGAGCCCGGGAAGGCCGCGGCGCCGGCCGCCTGCACACCGATCACCCGCACGTCGGGGCGGTGCGCCTTGACCGCGAGGGCGACCCCGGCGAGCAGACCACCACCGCCGGTGGGGACGACCACGGTCTCCAGGTCGGGGGCCTGCTCGAGGATCTCGAGGCCGCAGGTGCACTGTCCGGCGACGATGTCGGGGTGGTCGAACGGGTGGATGAGGACGGCGCCGGTCTCCTCGCCGAAGGCGCGGGCCGCGACGAGCGCGTCCTCGAGGTACCGGCCGTGGAAGACCACCTCGGCGCCGTACCCGCGGGTCGCCTTCTCCTTGGGGATCGGTGCGCCCTCGGGCATGAAGACGGTGGACTTGATGCCGAGCATCTGCGCGGCCAGGGCGACCCCCTGGGCGTGGTTGCCCGCCGAGGCGGCGACGACGCCGAGGGCCTTCTCCTCCTCGGTGAGCCGCGACATCCGGACATAGGCGCCGCGGATCTTGAAGGACCCGGTGCGCTGGAGGTTCTCGCACTTGAGCCAGATCGGGCCGCCGGTGAGGCTGGAGAGCCACCGGCTCTCCTCCATCGGCGTCCGGACGGCAACGCCCTCGAGGAGACTGCGGGCGGCCTCCATCTCGGCGGTGCTGACCTCAGTCACCGACCTCTCCCTCCTCGAGCTCCGGGACCGGGTCGGAGTCCGGGTCCTCCTCGGCTATCTCCTCGTCGACGACGTCCTCGGGTTCGTCGTCCCCGACGTCGGTGTACGCCGCGAGGTGCTGGCCGACGGAGTTGACGACGGCCGCGAGCGGGACGGCCACCAACGCGCCGGCGACCCCCGCCACGAGCACGCCGCAGCCGATGGCGACGATGACGGCCAGGGGGTGCACGGACACGAACCGGCCCATGAGGAACGGCTGCAGCACGTGGCCCTCGATCTGCTGCACGAGGACGACGCCCCCGAGCATGAGGAGCGCGGTCACCGGGCCCTGGTCGACCAGCGCCACCAGCACGGCGACCGTGCCGGCGACGAACGCCCCGATCATCGGGACGAAGGCGCCGAGGAAGACCAGCACGCCGATGGCGAGCACGAACGGCACGCCGAGGACGGCGGCGACGACCATGACCCCGGCCGCATCCGTCGCGGCGACCAGGACCGTCGCTCGGACGAACTGGGTGAGGCTGCGCCAGGCGACCTGGCCGCTGGTGTCGACGTGCCCGCGGGCCGCGCGCGGGGCGAGCCGGACGAACCACGACCAGATCCGGTCGCCGTCGGCGAGGAAGAAGTAGGTGCTGAACAAGACGATGAAGAAGCCCGCCAGGACGTGCGTGAGGGCGGTGCCGACCTCCCCGACCCGACCGAGGACGCTGCCGTCCTTCGAGTAGTTCTCGACCGACTTCTGGATCTGGTCGATGTAGTTCTGGATCTGGGACTCACTGGCGTGCAGCGGCCCGGTCTTGAGCCAGTCCTTGATCTTGTCCAGGCCCTGCACGGTCGAGTCGGCCAGGTCCTGCGCACCGTTGGCGACCTGCTGCCCGGCGAAGGTGAGCAGCATCGCCACCGCACCGATGCTCAGGATCACGACGACCAGCGCGGCCAGCCCCCGCGGCATCACGCGCATGAGCAGTCGGACCACGGGCGTCATCAACGCCGAGATCAGCAGCGCCACCACGACCGGGAGCACGACCACCGCGAAGAAGCCGATGAGCCGCAGGATCAGGTAGCCGGCCGCGGCGATGACGAGGAACCGCCACGCCCAGGACGCCGCAAGGTCGACCCCCCACGGAACCCGCCGGGCCTCCGGAGCCAGGGGCTCGATGACGAGGTCGAGGTTCTCCTCCCGGGCGGCGAGCCGGGCGCGCTGCTCCTCGAGCCGCCGACGTACTCGCGTGCTCAGACCTCCGCCGCTGGAGCCCGCGGGGCTCGTCCCTTCGCTCACAGCGTCAGGCTAGTGGTTGCCGCCGAAAGTTCCTCGAGGGTGGACCGTGCGCCTCGTAAGGCAGCCGGACACGTGAGGAACGTCCGGAGGGGACCACTCAGTCAGCCAGCTGCTGGGCGAGGCGGTACGCCGTGCCCGGATGTGCCTCCGCCAGCAGTCCGACCGCGGCGAGCACGGAGTGCCGGTCGGTGATGATCCGCGCCCGGGTGGGAAGCTGCCACCCGCCGGTCAGGTCCGCACCGACCGAACCGGCCAGCACGCGATCGCTCACGCCGGGACGGCCGTGGCGGAAGATCCCGCCGCTGCACACCAGCAGGTCGACGTCGCGCAGGTCCTTGCCCGTGCGCTCGACCACTCGGCCCTCGGGGGAGACGACGACGCGGGACCGGCCCGCGTGCCGCCGCAGCGCGAGCCCCACCGCCGCCCGGGCCAGCTGCTCGTCGAGGTCGGCCTCGGCGTCGTCCTCGGGCAGGTAGCCGGGGTCCGCCTGCCTCCGCCGCGCCGCTTCCTCGAGGTCCGGGCGCTCGGCCGCAGCCGCGGTGGACGGCGCGGACCAGCGCATGCCGAGGTCGCCCTCGACGGTGCGGGTCACCGGGGTGACCGCGACGACCTCACGGGACAGCCCGGCGTCCTCCGGGTCCAGCGTCACGACACTGTGCACGTCGGTCGTGGCTCCGCCCACGTCGACGACCGCGACGTCGCCGACCGCCTTGGCCAGGACCTCGACGCCGGTGAGCACCAGGTCCGGGGTCGGCCCGCGCACGAGCTCGGTGAACCCCCCGCGTGAGCTCAACGCCTTTCCGCCGATCACGTGCTCGAGGAACATCTCGCGGATCGCGGCCCGGGCCGACTCCGGGGCGAGCACGCCGATCCGGGGCACCACGTTGTCGGCCAGGACGTGCGGCACGTCGACGAGGATCGCGGAGACCTCCTCGCGCGCCTCGACGTTGCCGGCCACGACGACCGGCCCGCGCCACGGCGACTCCGCGACCAGCCGGGCCCCGGCGAGGAGGGACTCCGCGTTGCCGCCGTCGGTGCCGCCGGTGAGCAGGATGACGTCGGAGGTCAGCGAGACCCGGCCTTCGGCCACCGTGAGGACGGCCTCGACCATGCCGCCGCTGGACAGGGCGACGCGACGGCCCGCCTCGGCGGTCACGAGCTCCTCGTTGCCGAGCACCGCGACCCGGAGCCCGCCGCCGGCGCTCGAGCAGGCCAGGACCTCGGTCCCGGGGCCGACCCCGAGCTCGGCGCGGCAGGCGTCGAGCCCGTCGAGGACGTCGCCCCGCCCGTCGGAGGAGGGGATCGTCGTGCGGTGCGACGCTGCGCCGATCACCTCGCCCGACGCTTCGTCGACCAGGACCGCCTTGGTGAACGTGGAGCCGAAGTCGACGCAGAGGATCCCGTCGGCGGGCTCAGCCAAGCGCCTGCTCCAGGTCCGCGACGAGGTCGTCGGCGGTCTCGATGCCGACGCTGAGCCGGACCAGGTCGCTGGGGACCTCCAGCTCGGTGCCGGCGACGCTGGCGTGGGTCATCCGGCCCGGGTGCTCGATCAGGCTCTCGATCCCGCCGAGGGACTCGGCCAGCGTGAAGACCTGCGCCCGGTCGCAGACGCGCAGAGCGTGCTCCTCGCCGCCGGCGACCCGGAAGGACACGATCCCGCCGAAGCGCTTCATCTGCCGCCCGGCGACCTCGTGGCCGGGGTGGGCCTCCAGCCCGGGGTAGATGACCTCGCTGACCGCGGAGCTGCTCTGGAGGAACTCCACGACCCGCTCGGCGTTGTCGCAGTGCCGGTCCATGCGCACGCCCAGGGTCTTGAGGCCGCGATGGGTCAGGAAGCAGTCGAACGGGCCGGCCACGGCACCCATGGAGTTCTGGTGGAAGGCGATCCGCTCCGCGAGCTCGAGGTCGCGCACGACCAGCGCACCCCCGACGACGTCGGAGTGCCCGCCGACGTACTTGGTGGTCGAGTGCACCACGACGTCCGCACCGAGGGTGAGCGGCTGCTGGAGGTACGGCGAGGCGAAGGTGTTGTCCACCACCAACAGCGCACCGGCGTCATGGGTCAGGCGGGCGATCTCGGCGATGTCGCCGATCGTCAGCATCGGGTTGGTCGGCGTCTCCACCCACACGAGCCGGGTCGCGTCGGTGATGGCGTCCGCCACCGCGCGCGGGTCCGAGACCGGTGCGGGGCTGTGCTCCAGGCCCCAGGCCTTCTCCACCTTGTCGAAGAGCCGGAAGGTCCCGCCGTACGCGTCGTCGGGGATGACCGCGTGGTCACCGGGCCCGGTCAGCGCGCGGATGAGGGTGTCCTCGGCGGCCAGGCCGGAGGCGAAGGCGAAGCCGCGCTCGCCCTCCTCGACCGCAGCCAACGCCCCCTCGAGCGCGGTCCGGGTCGGGTTGGCCGAGCGGCTGTACTCGTAGCCGCCGCGCAGACCCCCCACGCCGTCCTGCTTGTAGGTGGACGTCGCGAAGATCGGCGGGATCACCGCGCCGGTGGTGGGGTCCGGCTCGTAACCGGCGTGGATGGCGCGGGTGTCGAAACCGCTCTTGTCCCGATGCTGATGACTGGGCTGCTGAGTCACACCTCGCACCGTATCCCCACCGCCGGAGCGTCGTTGGAGTGGCATGCGAGCCTCGCACCCCGTCTGCCCCGGCGTGCTCGGCAGGCGCTTTTCAACCCCCGACCGGGCAGACTGGTGACATGTTCGGAAAGAAGACGACCCTCCCCGACCCGGGCCGGGAGCTGCCCGGTCGCGACACCCGCCCGTGGCAGCTCGGGCGGCACCTGGTGCTCGGCACCCCCGTGGTGACCGACGAGGTCCCCGACGGCCTCGAGGTCGCCATCTTCGGCCTGGGCTGCTTCTGGGGGGCGGAGGAGATCTACTGGCAGCTGCCCGGCGTCTGGTCGACCTCGGTCGGGTACGCCGGTGGCGCCACCCCGCACCCGACGTACGAGGAGGTGTGCACCGGCCGGACCGGTCACACCGAGGCGATCCGCATCGTGTTCGACCCCACGACGATCTCCTACGCCGACCTGGTCAAGCAGTTCTTCGAGGTGCACGACCCGACCCAGGGGATGCGCCAGGGCAACGACGTGGGCACGCAGTACCGCTCGGCCATCTACTTCACCAGCGCCGAGCAGGAGCAGACCGCCCGCGAGCTGACCCAGCGGTACGCCGACGAGATCGCCGGCCGCGGCTACGGCGCGATCACCACCGAGATCCTTCCCGCCGCCCCGTTGCCCGAGGGGACGCCGTACTACTACGCCGAGGAGGCCCACCAGCAGTACCTCGCCAAGAATCCCTACGGCTACCGCTGCCACGCCAACACCGGCGTGAAGTTCCCCGCCTGAGTCGCTGCGGACCGCCCATGCCGATCTTCCTCCGCTCCGAAATGTCGAACCTGCGCACCGGCGACCGTCGACTCCTCGAGAGCGGGCGCACGGCCCGCTCCGACGTGACGGCGGGCGCTTCGGCCCGCCAGGACAGAGGAGCACCACATGCCTGACTACCTCATCTACTTCAACCAGCAGTGGGTCGGTGACCACACCGAGGAGTGGTTCGCCAGCCGAGGTCCCTTGGCCCGTGCCGTGGTCGACGAGATCCGCGATGCCGGCCACTACAAGTACGCCGGGGGGCTCGAGGAGGGCGCACCGGTGTTCTCCGCCGACGCGACCAGCGGCAACCTCAAGATCAGCGACGGACCGTACGCCGAGACCACGGAGTTCCTCGGCGGCCTCACGATCGTGGACGTGCCGGACGAGGAGACCGCCAAGATGTGGGCAGGCAAGATCGCCGAGGCCTGCGGCTGGCCACAGGAGGTCCGGTCGTTCGGTCCCAACGGGTTCGAGGACGACCAGTGACATGAGGAGTGCACATGGGTGAGCCCGAGACGCCGCCGACCGTCATCGCGTGGCACCGGGCCGTGATGGACCGGGACATCGGAGCCATGCGGGACCTGCTGGCCGACGACGCCGTCTACCACTCCCCGGCCGGCTTCGCGCCGCAGCAGGGCGGGAACCAGGCCATCGCCCATCTCGCCGCACTGCTGCGCGTCCTCGGCCCCACCTTCCGCTACGTGCGGACCTGGGTCGAGGACGACGGTGCAGTGCTCGAGTTCAAGGCCCTCGTGGACGAGCGGGAGGTCCACGGGGTCGAGCTGATGGAGTGGGACGCCGAGGGCCTCATCACCCACCTCAGCACCATGATCCGCCCCACCACGCCGATCGACCCGATCCTCACCGGCATGCGGGCCGAGCTCCTGATGGGCTGAGCCCTAGCCGGAGACCTGCTTGGTCCACCGGATGGAGGACAGCACGGAGTCGATGGTGTCCTGCTGGGTCGTGGGGTCCTTCTCCCCCTCGAAGCCGATCACCACGAACCGGGTGTCCCCGTCTGTGTCGTCGACGCCGAAGCCGTAGGCGACCCGCGTGAAGAACTCGTACGGGCCGGTCATCTGGAAGGTCTGGACCTCCTGACCGTCGACGGTCGCCGTCCCGGACTCCACCCGGGTCTTGCCGGTGAAGTTCAGCCCCTTCTCCGTCTTCACCGCCGCGTCGAGGTCCGAGTCGCCCGAGGTCCCTGGGTCGTAGATGGTGATGGCGAGGTCGCCCTTGCGGAGCGTCGTGACGCCGAACTCCGCCTCGCCCTTGAACCCCGTCGGCACCTTGACCCTCAGTGACAGCGAGGGGATCCACGGGCCGTCGGCCAGCGGCACGTCGGGCGGGAAGGTCGAACCCGGGGGCTCCGGTGCGGTGCTCCCGGGGGAGGTGGCGGGACCGGAGGGGGTCGGGTCGCCCTTCGGGGCCGGGTCCCCACCGCAGCCGGTCAGGGATCCCGCCAGCAGCACCATGGCGAGCCAGCCGCGCACGCGCACCCGATTCCGCGTCATGGCGCGACTATAACCACCGCGGGACGGGCCGAGATCGCCCCGGAATTGTCCGAGCCCGGAAGGTTTGGTGGACTCCACGGGCGGGTAGGGGCACAGATGAGATGTTCGTCCTCGAGGCGAAGACCGAACTGGGAGTCTGAGATGAATTACGTGGCAGATGGCGGGGGAGCCCTCTCCAAGGATGAGCTCATCGACATCATCCAGAAGACGCTGACCGAGTGCCACACGAAGGCGCAGCAGGGTGAGAAGCTCCCCAACGTCGCCCGGTCGTCGTTCGGCGGAGCCGACAGCGGGCAGGTCCTGGGGTACCACACCGGCGAGGCGCACGGCCACGTCGTGGACGGGATGACCAAGCTCGCCGCAGGCCTGCTCGCCTTCGACCAGAGCGTCGGCAAGTTCCGCCAGGACGTCGCCGACACCGACGACACGGTGAGCGTCCCGTTCCGCAGGGCGACGCAGGGCATGGGCCCCCGGGACCTCCTCGGCGCGGGCGAGGACTGCACCACCGGTGCGAACCCCACGGACTACACCGACAACAACCAGTGCACGCTGCCGTGACGCTGCCGTCACTCAAGGGGGACGACTGATGAGCAAGGGACCCGAACAGCTGAGGTTCGAGCAGGCCGTCGGCGAGAAGGGCAGCCCGAAGAGCCAGTCCGGTGACCTGCTGCTGGCCAAGCAGCGCTGGCACAACGTCGCCAAGGTCCTCAACGACGCCGCGGACGACCTGGAGATGCGCGCCTCGAGCGCGCCCGCGGTCAGCGACCAGACAGGCAACGCGATGCAGGGCGCCTTCCTCCGGACGGCCTCGTCGATGCGCGAGCGCGCACAGAAGTTGAACGACGGCGCCGAGGCACTCGGTGCCGCCGCCACCACGCTGCACTCCGCCGAGCAGGCCAAGGGCCAGCTGCGCGAGCTCCACGACCCCGGCACCTGGACCGGCGGCACGCCGGTGACCGACAAGGAGCTCAAGGCCAAGTCGGACCACGACACCGCGATGTCGACCTACAACGCCGACAAGCAGCACAACGAGACGATCGCCGCCCAGCACAACGAGGCGATGGACTCCCAGAACGAGCAGTCGACCGAGATCATGAAGAAGGTCTACGGCTACCAGGACCCGGCACCGGACCCCGGCAGCTATGGCGGCGGCGGCGCCCAGACTCCGGGCACACCCGGCGGCGGCTCGAGCACCCCTCCCCGGGGGGGCTCGACGACCAGCAACGGTGCGCACGACTCCGGCGGCCACCTCGGTGGGCACGACACCGGGTCGACCGATCAGGGCGGGAACACCACCGGCCACCCGACCGGCACGAGCGGCAACCCGACCGGCACCCCCCAGGGCGACATCGGTGCCCCGGCCGCGGACGCCGGTTCCATCGGCGGCAGCGGCTTCACCCCGGGCACCCCGACCCAGACCACCCCGGGCAGCGTCGGGTCGTCGTTCGGCGGCGTGGGCGCCACCCTGGGAGCCGGCATCGCCGGCGGGGCGGGCGGGATGTTCAGCGGCGTGCGGGGCGGCTCGGCGCTCCCGACGAGCGGCTCGACCGGCGCCGCCGGGGCCCGCTCGATCGGAGCCACGTCGCGCAGCGCCGGCGCCAGCACGCTCGGCCGCTCGACCGCCGCCAAGGGCGGAGGGACGACCGCCGAGGGGGCGGCCGCGAGCCGCAGCGGCGCCGCAGGACGGACCGGCGGGGCAGCCGGTGCGGGCCGCACAGGCGGATCACGAGCCGGGTCCCGAGGCACCTCGGGACGTGGCGCCACCGGCCGCGGCGGCGCCGGCGGCGGACAGGGCGGCCGCGGACGCAAGAAGAGCGGGAACGCCGAGCTCGACCACCTGCTGATCGAGGAGGACTGGTTGGACGACGAGGGCCAGGCCCCGGCCGTCATCGACTAGCGCCGCCCGCGAGGAAGCCCCCGGAGAGTCGGAGTCCGGGGGCTTCCTCGCGTCCAGGGGTCAGGCTTGGACCTGGGTCACCGGCTGCGAGGAGTCGGCGGGCAGGTCCAGCTCGGACGGCGTACGACCGCGCGCCACCATCTCCGAGCCCAGCGCCGCCACCATCGCGCCGTTGTCGGTGCACAGACCGGGGCGAGGGACGCGGACCCGGATGCCCAGCTCCGCAGCCCGCTCCTCCGCCATCGCCCGCAGCCGCGAGTTGGCCGCCACCCCGCCACCGATCAACAGGTGGTCGACGCCGCGGTCCCGGGCCGCGTCGAGGGCCTTGCGCACGAGCACGTCGCACACCGCCTCCTGGAAGCTCGCGGCCACGTCCGCCACAGGGACGGGCTCACCGCTGCGTTCGCGCGCCTCCACCCAGCGCGCGACCGCGGTCTTGAGACCGGAGAAGGAGAAGTCGAACCGGTGCCGTTCCAGGTCACGGCGCGAGGTCAGCCCGCGAGGGAAGTCGATGGCGACTGCGTCGCCCTCGCGCGCCGCCCGGTCGATGTGCGGCCCGCCGGGGAACGGCAGGCCGAGCAGGCGGGCGACCTTGTCGAAGGCCTCCCCCGCGGCGTCGTCGATCGTGGATCCGAGCGGGTCGACGCCGGTGGTCACGTCCTCCACCAGCAGCAGGCTGGAGTGCCCACCGGACACCAGCATCGCCAGGCACGGCTCGGGGAGCGGCCCGTGCTCCAGCTGGTCGACCGCGACGTGGGAGGCGAGGTGGTTGACGCCGTACAGCGGCTTGCCGAGGCCGAGGGCGAGCGCCTTCGCGGCTGCCACGCCGACCAGCAGCGCGCCGGCGAGACCGGGGCCGCTCGTGACGGCGAGGGCGTCGACGTCCTCGAGCCGGACGCCGGCGGTCTCGCACGCGCGCTCCAGCGTCGGCACCATCGCCTCGAGGTGCGCCCGACTGGCGACCTCGGGCACCACGCCCCCGAACCGTGCGTGCTCCTCGACGCTGCTCGCGACCGCGTCGGCCAGCAAGGTCCGGCCACGCACGATGCCGACGCCGGTCTCGTCGCAGGAGGTCTCGATCCCCAGCACCAAGGGCCCCTCGGCGTCCCGGTCGGGCCGATCCGTGAAGGTCACAGGTCCATCATGCCGAGTCCGGGATTTCGTCAGGTTTGGGGGCGCCACAGCTCTTCCCCTGGCGAGGGGCCGGACATACCCTGCCCCGGATAGTTGTCCCACTCAACCACCGGAGACACCATGCACACGTTCGCGCGGCCCTCGGGGCTCCGACGCAACACCCTTCTCATCGCGGCCACCACGGCCGCCCTCCTGCTCAGCACTCCGGGAACGGCCGGGTCGGCCCCCGCCGACCCGGCCGCCTTGGCGCCGCACACGACGTTCACCATGCAGCCCGACGGCTCCAGCGGCTTCACCGACACAGGCGCAGAGATTCCGAACATCGACTCCGACAAGGCGACCATCCGCACCTACTACAACGCGGACAAGAACGGCATCGCCAACAAGAGCTCCTCGCCGTACATCACCGAGATGGGCCAGATCGAGCAGGCCATCCTTGCTGCCGCCCCGGACCCGGCCCCCGCCCCCAACCTCGCCATCGTCTTCGACGCCGACGACACCACCCTCATGACCTACGACATGGAGGACGGGGCGATGCACTTCAACTTCGACCCGACCCTCCAGAACCAGTGGGTCCAGAACAAGCTGTTCCCGGCCACCCCGGGCATGGTCAACGTCGTCAACACCCTGGCGGAACGTGGTTACAACATCTACGGGATCACCGGCCGCAGCGACGACCAAGAGGCGGCCACCCTCCAGAACCTGCAGGACGTGGGCTACACCGCGTTCAACGCCGACAACTTCTTCACCAAGTTCAAGACCACACCCAAGCCGGACTACCTCGACTGCAACTCCGGAGTCGAGCCGGACGACCCCACCAAGTGCACGACGGTCGAGTACAAGGCGGGCACCCGCAAGCACATCCAGGACGACCTCGGAATGACGATCGTGGGCAACATCGGCGACCAATTCTCCGACCTGCAGGGCGGCTACGCCGCGCGGAGCGTGAAGCTGCCGAACCCGACCTACTACCTGCCCAGCGCGGACATCGAGGGCGCGCCGGCCAGCGACGCGCAGCTCACGCCGCGCACGGAGTTCACCATGGCCCCGGACGGCTCGAGCGGCGCCACCGAGGGCGGCGAGGGCATCCCGAACATCGATTCGGTCAAGGCCACGATCCGCACCTACTACGGAGCGACCAACGGCATCGCCAACAAGGACGCATCGCCGTACATCACTGAGATGAAGGGCATCGCCGCCACTTGGGCAGGGGAGCTCAAGGACAAGTGCCGGCTGGCCCGCAAGCACGGGAAGGTGCCGGCCGCCGTCTTCGACGCCGACGACACGACCCTCATGACCTACGACATGGAGGACAGGGCGATGGGGTTCAACTTCGACCCCACCCTGCAGGGCACCTGGGTCCAGGAGGAGCGCTTCCCGGCCACGCCGGGCATGCAGCGGGTCGTCCGCACCGCGCACCGGGCCGGCTGCAAGATCGTCGGCCTGACCGGCCGCAACAACGGCCAGCGCGCTGCCACGCTGGACAACCTGGCGAAGTTCTACTTCGACAAGAAGACCGACCAGCCGCTGTTCCGCTCGCAGTACTACTTCACCAAGTGGACCAGCACCGACACCCCGCCGGCGTACGTCGACCCCGCCACCGACGGGAACCCCGCGAGCTACTCAACCATCGACTACAAGGCGTCGACGCGGAAGTACGTGACCGACCACTACGGGTTCCACATCGTCGGCAACTTCGGCGACCAGTTCAGCGACCTGATCGGCGGCTACGGCCACCCGGTCAAGCTGCCGAACCCGACCTACTACCTGCCCTGATCGGGAAGTAGGAGCTGCATGACGACCGCCGCGGCCCCGTCGCGGTAGTAGCCGGGCCGGCGGTCGATCTCCACGAAGCCGCTCTGGGCGTACAGGCCCAGGGCGGCTTCGTTGTCCTCCCGGACCTCCAGCAGGACGCGCTCGACCTCCGTCCCGTCGGCCAGCCCGAGCAGCGCCCGGACCAGCGCCGACGCGACTCCCGTACGCCGGTAGGTCGGCGCGACCGCGATCCGCTGCAGCTCGGCCACGTCGGCGACCAGGCTCACCACGGCGTACCCCGCCAGCTCCTCGTCCCCGCGCGCGGCGAGGTAGCGGATCGTGGGCAGCCGACCTTCCAGGCCCTCACGGATCAGGGGCTCGCTCCACGCGTCCCAGCCCAGCGACTCCCGCTCGAGCGCGACGATCGCGTCCAGGTCGGCCTCGGTCGCGGCCTCGATGCGCGTCACGAGACGGGCTTGGGCGCGCCGGGGGCGACGGCGTCCGGGCGGCGGAGGTAGAGCGGCTCGGGGTCGAGCAGCTCGACCAGCTCGGCGGCGACGCACTGCGCCAGCCAGGCCGCGCTCGGCTCGTCCGGACGGATCCGGTTCGGGAAGGCGTCCGGGTAGAGCCCGGCCCCTCCCCCGGCGACCGGGGCTGCGGTGGCGAGCACAGCCGGCTTGTCCACCACGGGTCCACCGATCCGGGTGCCGTCCTCGTCGTACGAGGCCAGGTAGACCTCCTTGCGTCGCGCGTCGGTCGCGACCAGGAACGGACGGTCGACGCCGGCGCGGGCGGCCTCGGCGGCGATCACGTCGAGGGTGCAGACGCCGTAGACCGGGACCTCCAGGACGTGCCCGAGCGTCCGGGCGGTCACCAGGCCGACGCGGAGCCCGGTGAAGGGGCCCGGGCCGACACCGACGGCCACGGCGGTCAGGTCGTGCCGGTCGACGCCCGCGTCCCGCATCGCCTGCTCGATCAGCGGCGCGAGCTGCTCACCGTGCTTGAGCGGCAGGTCGGAGCGCAGCTCGGCCACGACCTCGGTGCCGTCGTGCAGAGCGACGGTCACCAGCGGCGTGGCGGTGTCGAAGGCGAGCAGCACGGACGTCAGGCTAGTCGCTGACCCAGCGCGGACCGAGAGCGATGACGGTGACCCGCCGGGGGTCGAGCTCCTGCTCCGCATCAGCGCCGACGGCGCGCTCGATCCGCACCTCGAGCCGGGACTCGGCCAGACCCTCGGCGATGCCCTCGCCCCACTCGACGACCGTGACCGAGTCCTCCAGCGACGTGTCGAGGTCGAGGTCGTCGAGCTCGGCGATGCCGCCGAGGCGGTAGGCGTCGACGTGGACGAGCGCCGGTCCGCCCACCGTGGAGGGGTGCACCCGTGAGATGACGAACGTCGGCGAGGTGACGTCGCCGCGGACGCCGAGCCCGGCCCCGAGGCCCTGCGTGAACGTCGTCTTCCCCGCGCCGAGCCCACCGGTGAGCACCACGACGTCCCCCGGCCGGAGGGCCTCCGCGACCCGGCGGCCGAGATCGCGCATGCTCTCGGCGTCCGGGGCGTCGTGGGTGCCGACGAGGCCGCTCACCGGCGTACGCGCTCTCCGGCGGCGGCCAGCAGCTGGTCGATCTCGGCGTTGACCTGCTCGTGCCGCTCGAGGATGACCATGTGCCCGGCGCCGTCGCACTCCAGCAGACGGGAGTCGGGGATCTTGTCGTGCAGCTTGCGGCTGTGACCGATGGAGGTGAGCCTGTCCTCGGTCCCGCAGACGATCGAGACCGGCACCCGGCCCAGTGCGTGCACGGTCTCGAACTTCTCCAACGACCCGAAGCCCGGGAAGAACTCCGCGATCACCTCGAACGGCGTCGCCGAGAGCATGGAGTCGACGAACGTCACATAGCTCGCGGGCACGTCGTCGCCGAAGGCGAGCTCGTCGGTGACCACCGTCGCCACCGCCTTGGTGACGCGACGCAGCCCGTCGATCGCGCGGTGGCCCCGCGCCAGGGTCGCGACGAGTCGCAGGGCGACGGTGCTGCCGAGCGTCGAGGGCAGGACCGGCGCAAGGATCCGGTGCGGGTCGAGGCCGCCCGCCGTGGTGGAGATCAGGCCGACGCCCACGACCCGGTCGCCGAACAGCTCGGGCCGCTCCTCGGCGAGGGCGATGATGCTCATGCCGCCCATCGAGTGGCCCACGAGCACGACCGGGCCCTCCGGCGCGGCTGCGTCGAGGACCCGCTCGAGGTCGCGACCGAGCTGCTCGATCGTGGCGTGGCCCTGGCTGGACCGACCGGACCGGCCGTGCGAGCGCTGGTCGTAGTAGACCGCCCGGACCAGGCCGCGGTAGCCCGCGCGCTGGAAGTGCCAGCAGTCGAGGTTGAGGGCGTACCCGTGGACGAAGACGACGGTGAGGTCGGACCCGTCGGCCTCGTCGATCTCGACGTGCAGCGGAGTGCCGTCGTCGGCGATGACGCTGAGCGCGGGGCTGTGCAAGGAGCCGAACGGCGTGCTGTCGCCGGCGCCCCGTCGGGCGATGACCCGGCGACGACGCGCGACGGAGGCGGCAGTGCCGGCGGCGGCCACTCCGGCCGCGGAGGCGGCCACGGCGAGGAGTCTTCCGCGGACACTCATGTGGGGTCCTCACTGTCGACGTACCGGCGCGTGAACCGCCCGCCGATGCGGGTGACGATCTCGTAGCTGATGGTGCTGCAGGCCTCGGCCCAGTCCTGGGCAGTCGGCTCCCCGCGGTCTCCGGGACCGAACAGGATCACCTCGTCACCCACGCGGGCCTCGAGGTCACCGAGGTCGATGACGAGCTGGTCCATGCAGACCCGACCCCGGATCGGGCAGCGCACTCCCCCGACCAGCACCTCGGCCGCGTTGGAGGCGTGCCGCGGGACGCCGTCGCCGTACCCCACCGGCACCAGGCCGAGGCGGGTCGGCCGGTCCGCGGTCCAGGTATGGCCGTAGGAGACCGACGCTCCCGCGGGGGCGTCCTTGACCATGGCCAGAGGTGCCCGGACGGTCATGGCCGGCCGCAGCGGCAGGTCGGTGCGACCGGGCGCGGGGTCGCACCCGTAGATCGCGATGCCGCACCGGACGAGGTCGTACCTGGCACTCGGTCGCAGGATCGCGGCCGCACTGTTGGCGAGGTGCCGGACCTCCGGCTCGAGACCGGCGCTCGCCGCCAGGTTGAGAGCGTCGTCGTACGCCGCCTGCTGCTCGTCGTTCGCGGGGTGCTCCGGCTCGTCGCTGCAGGCGAAGTGGGACCAGACTCCGGTGACCTCGATCGCGCCGTCCAGCTCGGCGTCAGCCGCGGTCGCGAAGAGGTCGTGCCAGGCCTCTCGCGGCGCACCCCCGCGCGAGAGGCCCGTGTCCACCTTGATCTGCACGCGTGTGGGACGCCCCCCGAGCGCGGCGAGGACCTCCTCGAGCTCCGCCTCGCTGTAGATCGTCACGTCGACGTCGGCGGCTGCTGCTGCGGCGTAGTCCGCGCCCGGGGTCGTCAACCAGCACAGGAGCCGCCCCTCGTCGCCCGCCGCGCGCAGCGCCAGCGCCTCCTCGACCGTGGCGACTCCGATCCACTCGGAGCCGACCTCGCGCGCGGCCCGGGCCGCCTCGACCATGCCGTGGCCGTAGCCGTCGGCCTTGACCACGCTCATCAGCGCCGCCGGGGCGACCGTCCGCCGGATCAGGTCGACGTTGTGCCGCAGGGCCGCGAGGTCGACCACGATCTCCGGCCCTGTCATGCCGGCGATTGTTCCACTGCCTGCAGCGCGAGCCCGATCGCCCGGGGCAGCGCCGTCGCCACCCGTCCCGCCGTGAGCGGGCCGTCGGCCAGGGCGAGGCGGGCCGCGGAGCTGTGCAGCCACGACCCGCACGCGGCCGCGTCGAACGGGTCGACACCCGCAGCAACCAACGATCCGATGAGGCCGGACAGGACGTCCCCGGCTCCGGCCGTCGCCAGCCACGGCGTGCTGGTGACCGTCGCGTGCACCCGGCCGTCGGGGTGGGCAACGAGGGTGTGCGGCCCCTTGAGGAGGACGACGCAGCGATACCGCTCGGCCGCGGCGCGGGCATGGCGCAGGGGGTCGGCCTCGATCTCGGCGCGGTCGGCGCCGGTCATGGCGGCGAGCTCGCCCGCGTGCGGGGTGAGGACCTGGCTCTTCGGGTCGGCCGGCTCGGCATGGACCAGGGCGTCGGCGTCCACCACGACCGGGACGCCGTCCGCGCGGGACAGCCGCAACGCGCGCGCGGCCGTGTCGCCACCACCGCTGCCGACCACCCACGCCTGGACGCGTCCGGGGCCGACCACCTCGGGGTGCTGCTCGCGGACGGTGTCGGCGGCCGGGCCGTCGTACCGCACCATCCCGGCGAGGCCGTTCGCGGCGCCGGACACGCACAGCAGGGCGGCGCCCGGGTACGTCGTGGAGCCGGCGCGGACGCCGACGACGCCACGGCTGTACTTCTGCGCGTCGACGGCCGGGCGCGGCAGCAGGGCGCCGACGTCGGCGGGCTGGAGGGAGGTGACGGCGGGCTCGGGCAGGTCGAGGCCGAGCGGCACGAGGTGGACCACACCGCACGCGAGCGCGGCGGGCCCGACGAGGTGGGCGATCTTGAGCGTGCCGAACGTGACGGTCAGTGCAGCCTCGACGTGCGGCGCGCCCGCCGTGCCGTCGTCCACGCCCACGCCGGACGGGACGTCGACCGCGACGATCGGGGTGGCCCCCAGCGCCTCCAGCGCGGCGGAGGCGTCGGGACGCAGGCCGGGGCGACCGCCGATGCCGAGGATCCCGTCGAGTGCGACGTCGGCCCGAGTGCTGGCCGGCCGAGCGACCCGGCCACCGGCTCGCCGCAGGGCCGCGAGCCCCGCCTGGTGCACCTGGTCCGCGAGCAGCCAGGCCTCGACCTGGACGCCCCGCCGGGCGAGCAGCGCTCCGGCGTACAAGGCGTCCCCGCCGTTGTTCCCGGGTCCGACGAGGAGCACCGCCCGCCGGCCGTACGCGGTCCCGAGGAAGTCGAGGACGGCGTACGCCAGACCCGCGGCGGCCTGCTCCATCAGGGCGCCGTCGGGCAGCTCGGCCATCCGCGCCGCCTCCGCGGCCCGGACCTGCTCCACCGTGTGCGCCTCTCTCATCCCCCCACCCTAGTAATTCCGTCGCGTGTGCCTGAGAACGCGCCATAGACCGTTCTCAGGCACACGCGACCGGCAACTGGGCTGTGGATAGCGACGACCGGACCCACGGGGTTGGGAAGGCTCCCGGCGTGAACGACTTTCGCGAACTGACGGATCGACAACTCGGCATGGTGGCGCGGCGGCAGCTCACCTTCCACGGTATCCATTGGGACGACGTACGCAATCACGTGTCGGCGGGTCGCTGTGTCGTGCGGACGCCGCGCGTCATCAGCACCTTCACCGGCGAGCTGACAATCCAGCAGCGACGTTGGCTGGCCGTCCTCCACGCCGGCCCACGGGCGATGCTCGGAGGTCTGACTGCAGCCGAGCACCTCGGGATGAAGCGCTGGGAGCGGGACGTCATCACGGTCCTCGTCGATGACGAGCTCGCTTTCGAGCCCGTCGAGGGCGTCGACTTCTTCCGTTCTCGGCGCTCCTTCGAGCTGCTCGCGGGATCCGACTCGGACATTCCCTGTTGCCAGCTCGAACCTGCGGTCCTCATGTGGGCCGGGTACGACGCCGGCGACCGCGCCGCCCACGCGGTCCTGGCGTCGGCCGTCCAACAGCGCCTGACCACGGCGGCCCGACTGCACGAGTGGATCAACAAGCTCCGACCTCTGCGCCGCGCCCCCGCGTTCCGGGCGACGCTCGACGACATCGGCGGTGGCTCCCACTCGGCCCTCGAGCGGGACGTCGTGCGCATGTGCCGACGCCACGGGTTGGAGCTGCCCACGCGCCAGGCAGGTCGCCGGGACTCCGCCGGCCGACAACGTTGGACCGACTGCGAGTGGACGCTGGCCGACGGCCGAGTCCTGATCCTGGAGGTGGACGGCTCCTTCCACATGGAGGTCGAGCACTGGACCGCCGACAAGAAGCGAGGTCGTCGTCTGACCGGTCCCGATCGATCGATCATCGGCTGCACGGCGTACGAAGTGCGTCACGAATCGCACGTACTGGCCGCGGACCTGAAGCTGTTAGGCGTGCCTCCGGTGCCCCGTGTGCCTGAGAACGCGCTATAGACCGTTCTCAGGCACACGCCGCGACAAGACGGACTCAGGACTCCAGGACCACGACGGCGGAGGCGATGCCGGCGTCGTGGGAGAGGGAGAGGTGGAGGCTCCCGACGCCGAGCTCCGCGCAGCGGGCCGCGACGGTGCCGCGTACGTCGAGCCGGGGACGGCCGGAGTCCTCGGTGACGACCTCGGCGTCGTGCCAGCCGAGGTCGCCGGGGGCGCCCAGCGCCTTGGCGAGGGCCTCCTTCGCGGCGAACCGTGCGGCGAGCGAGGCGGGACGCCGTTCGGCCTCGTGCTCGGTGAACAACCGCTCGGTCAACCCCGGTGTGCGCAGGAGGGACTCGACGAAGCGGTCGATGTCGACCACGTCGATCCCCACGCCGATGATCGCCATATCTCCGGGGGCCCCTACTCGACCGTCACGGACTTCGCGAGGTTGCGCGGCTGGTCGACGTCGTGACCCATCGCCGTCGCGAGCTCGCAGGCGAACAGCTGAAGCGGCACCACCGCGACCAGAGGTTGCAGCAGCACGGGCACGCGCGGCAGCCGGATCAGCTCGTCGGCGTACTCGACGATCGTCTCATCGCCCTCCTCGGCCAGGCAGATCGTGCGCGCACCACGCGCCCGCACCTCCTGGATGCCGCTCACCATCTTGTCGTGCAGCTGGTCCCGGCCCTGCGGCGGAACGATGCACAGCACCGGCACGCCCTCCTCGACCAGCGCGATCGGGCCGTGCTTGAGCTCGCCGGCCGCGAATCCCTCCGCGTGCAGGTAGGCCAGCTCCTTGAGCTTGAGCGCGCCCTCGAGCGCCACCGGGTAGCCCGCGTGCCGCCCGAGGAACAGCACCGAGCGGGTGTCGAGGTGCTCGCGGGCCAGCGTGTACACCTGCTCCTCCCGCGTGAGCACCGTCGCGACGTGCTCCGGCATCGACTCCAGCTCGGTCAGCACGGCGCGGATCTCGTCGTCGTACTTCGTGCCCTGGACCTGCGCGAGGTAGAGGGCGAGCAGGTAGCAGGCGACGAGCTGGGTGAGGAAGCCCTTGGTCGAGGCGACGCCGATCTCCGGGCCCGCGTGGGTGTAGATGACCGCGTCGGACTCGCGCGGGATCGTCGAGCCGTTCGTGTTGCAGATCGACAGCACCCGCGAGCGCTGCTGCCGCGCGTGCCGGATCGCCTGGAGGGTGTCGGCGGTCTCGCCGGACTGGCTGATCGCCACGACCAGCGTGTCGTGGTCGAGGATCGGGTCGCGGTAGCGGAACTCCGAGGCCAGCTCGACCTCGCACGGGATCCGGCACCAGTGCTCGATGGCGTACTTGGCGACCATCCCCGCGTAGAACGACGTCCCGCAGGCGATGATGATCACCTTGTCGATGTCGCGCAGCTCCTGGTCGGAGAGCCGCATCTCGTCCAGGTGCAGCCGCCCCGACGCCGTGCGACGGCCGAGCAGCGAGTCCGCCACGGCCTGCGGCTGCTCGTGGATCTCCTTGCGCATGAACCAGTCGTAGCCGCCCTTCTCGGCGGCCGAGAGGTCCCAGTCGACGTGGTACGGCCGGCCCTCCGCTGGCGAGCCGTCGAACCCGGTGACGGTCGCGCCGTCGGTGGTGATCGTGACCACTTGGTCCTGACCGAGCTCGAGTGCCTCCTTGGTGTGCTCGATGAACGCTGCGACGTCGGAGCCGAGGAACATCTCCCCCTCTCCCCGGCCGACCACCAGCGGCGAGCTGCGGCGGGCGGCAACCACCACGCCGTCGTCCTCGGCGTCGACGGCGACCAGGGTGAAGGCCCCCTCGAGCCGGCGGCAGACCTCTTGCATCGCGGTCGTGAGGTCGGAGCCGGCGACGACCGCGTCCTCGAGCAGCTGTGCCGCGACCTCGGTGTCGGTCTCCGAGGTCAGCTCGTGGCCGGTCGCCTCGAGCTCGTCCCGCAGCTCGGCGAAGTTCTCGATGATGCCGTTGTGCACGACCGCGACGCGGCGGCGGCCGCCGAGGTGGGGGTGCGCGTTGACGTCGTTGGGGGCGCCGTGGGTGGCCCAGCGTGTGTGGCCGATCCCCGTCCCGGCCTCGGGCAGGGGCGCCTCGGCGATCGCTTTCTCCAGGTTGGCCAGCTTGCCGGCCCGCTTCGCGTCGGCCAGGGCGCCGTCCGCCACCAGGGCGATGCCGGCGGAGTCGTAGCCGCGGTACTCCATCCGCCGCAGTCCCTCGATCACCACCGACTGCGCCGACCTGGGTCCCACGTAGCCGACGATTCCGCACATGAGGGCGAGTCTAGGGGCGACTCCGACGCTCGACCGCGGTCACCGTGCGTAAGAATGCCACGCATGTCCTCGCACGGGTCGAACGGCCACTTCGGCGACTCCTCGCCGTACGTCGAGCTGGATCGCGACGCCTGGGCCGCGCTGGGACGCGAGACCGAGAGCGCCCTCTCCGCCCAGGAGCTGGAGACCTTGCGTGGCCTCGGGGACGCCCTCGACATGGACGAGCTCGAGCAGGTCTACCTGCCGATCTCGCGGCTGCTGAGCCTGCGCGTGAAGGCCGCGCGACGACTGCACCGCAAGCAGGAGGAGTTCCTGCACCAGCCGCAGCCGCGCCGTACGCCGTTCGTCATCGGGTTGGCCGGGTCGGTCGCGGTCGGCAAGTCGACTACGGCTCGCGTGCTCCAGCACCTGCTCGCGCACTGGCCCGAGCACCCACAGGTCTCGCTGGTCACGACCGACGGGTTCCTGTACTCCAACGACGAGCTCTCGCGGCGCGGCCTGCTCCAGCGCAAGGGTTTCCCCGAGTCCTACGACCGCCGCGCGCTGCTGCGGTTCGTGGTCGACATCAAGTCGGGCAAGGAGGAGGTCAGCGCGCCGACGTACTCCCACCTCGTCTACGACGTGCAGCCCGACGAGCGGGTGGTGATCAAGCAGCCGGACATCGTGATCATCGAGGGGCTGAACGTGCTGCAGCCCGCGCGGACGCGTGAGGACGGCCGTGCCGGCCTCACCCTGTCGGACTTCTTCGACTTCTCCGTGTTCGTCGACGCCCGCACCGAGCACATCGAGCAGTGGTACGTCGACCGCTTCCTGCGGCTGCGGGAGACGGCCTTCCGCGACCCGTCGTCGTACTTCGCGAAGTACGCCGGGCTGTCGGAGGAGGAGGCCGTGGTGACGGCGACCGAGCTGTGGGAGTCGATCAACGGTCCCAACCTCGCGGAGAACGTCCTGCCGACGCGCTCACGTGCCACCCTGGTGCTGCGCAAGGACGCCGACCACTCGGTCCGCTACGTTCGGCTGCGCAAGCTCTAGCCCGCCGGAGGCGGTCCGAGGATCTCCTGCCCACCGGCGACCGCCGCCTCGACCAGGTCGCTCATCGAGACCTCCCACTCGGAGGCGCCGTCGGACAGATCCTTCCCGGCGCCGCGGAAGAAGCCCTCCATGCCGCTGGGCGTGCAGAGGGTCAGGAAGTCGGCTTCGGGGCTCGTGATCCGGTACGCGTGCGGGACGTCCCGCGGGAGGAAGACCGAACCGCCCTCACCGACCTCGTGCACCTCCTCGCCGAACCAGAACCTGCCGTGACCCGAGAGCAGGATGAACATCTCGTCCTCCCGATGGTGCACGTGCAGGGGCGACGCGTCGCCCTCGGTCATGCGGCTGCGTACGACGGTGAGCTGCCCGCGCGTCGCGGCGCCGTCCAGAAGGACGGACACGGTGCTGCCGCCCAGCCAGCCGATCTGCTGGTGCTGCGCGGCCTGTGCGATGTAGGCGAGGCTCATGTCGGACCACTTCCCTTACCAGGCGTCTAGCGAATCCGGATGAGAGTAGGCTCGACCGGTGGGCGAGGTCAAGCGGTACCACTCCCCCGTGCGGACCGAGCTGGCCCGTGAGAACCGCCGCGCCGTCCTGGCAGCAGCGCGCGAGCTGTTCGCGGAGCAGGGGTACGGCGCCACGACGATCGAGCAGATCGCCCAGCGCGCCGGCGTCAGCAAACCGACCGTCTTCAACGCGGTCGGCAACAAGGTCGAGGTGTTCCGCCACGTGCGGGACATCGCCATGGCCGGTGACGACCAGCCGCAGACCGTGACGCAACGCACGAGCGTCGCCGCCATCGCCGAGGCACCGGACCTCGATGCGGCGGTCCGGGCTGCCGCGGACCACATCGCGCGACTGTGTCGGCGTTACCACCCGATCCACGTGGCCCTCAGCGGTGCGGCCGGGTCCGACCTCGCGATGGCCGAGCTGTACGACGAGGCGGAGGTGCAACGGCACGTGGGCGCGGGCCACCTCCTGACGCGGGTCGCCGCGCACGGCCGGCTCCGACCCTCGCGGTCCCGCGCTCAGGACCGGCTGTGGCTGCTCATGGCCCCCGACCACTACGTCCGGCTGGTCAAGACGCGGGGCTGGTCCGAGCGCGCCTACCGCGACTGGCTGGCCGAGGCCATCCGCGGGATGTTCGCCTGAGCCGCCAGCGACTTCTGGAACTCCCCGAGGTACTCCACCGGCTCGAAGCCGAGCTGCCGGTTGATGGCGATCATGTGGTCGTTCACCTCGGCGTTGTAGGTGATGAGCCGCGTGATGTCGGGGCGGGTGGCCTGCAGGTGCGTCAGGTTGGCCACCTTCACGGCGAGCCCCAGCCGGCGCCCCCGGTGCGCTGGGTCGACGAGGGTCCCCCACTGGTAGCCCACACCGGGCTCGTGGACCGTGGTGGCGATGTCGGAGTAGGCCACCACGGCGCCCTCGGCGTCGACCGCCACGGTGTTGTGCTTGGTCCGCCCCTGGGCCTCCTGCACGAGCTCGCGCTCCCGCAACGCCTCGACGCTGGGTGACTCGGGGTCGAACTCCAGCTCCCCCATCGGCGCCTCGGTGGCCACCAACGAGCCCAGCCGCGCCCAGCCCTCGGCGTACCGGTCCGGCACCGGGCCGGACCAGGTGTCGAGCCGGTAGTCGCGCACGTACACAGGTCGGGCCTCCTCGGCCAGCGACGTCAGCACCTCGTCGGCCACCGGGAGGGTCAGCGCCCGTTGCACGTCGACCAGACCGAGGTGGAAGCCGGTCGCGGCGGCGAACTCCCGACCGGGCGCACCGGCTCCCTCGGGGCCGAGGTGACTGGCCCAGGCCGACTCGGTCAGCGCGCTGGTGCAGCCCCACGCGCGAGCGATCTCCTCCAGCCGGGCCAGCACCGCACGGCCGTGGCCGAGACGCCGGTGCCCGGGGCGTACGTAGTCCTCGACGAAGGCGATGTGGGAGTTGGAGAGGAGGTCGATCGAGACCCGGCCGGCCGCCACGACCTCGTCGCCGTCCCGGCCGATCACGAAGGCGAAGCGGTGCTGGGTCTGGGTGGCCCGGGCCTCGGCCACCAGCTCGGGCAGCTGCCAGGGCGCGGGACTCTCCCGCTCGAAGAGGTCGGCCTCCAGGTAGGCGGCGTGCCACGCCGCCAGCGCGGCGTCGTCGGCAGGGTCCACGTCGACGATGTCCACGGCGGAAACCCTAGGGAAGCGGGGGGTCACATCGCGAGCTGTTTTGCGACGATGCCGGCCAGCCGCTCGGCGATCTCGCGGGCCTGCTCCTCGCTGGGTGCCTCGACCATCACGCGCACCAGGGGCTCGGTGCCGGAGGGCCGCAGGAGGATCCGGCCGGTCCCGGCCAGGGCCGCCTCCTCCTCGGCGACAGCCGCCGCGAGGACGGCGTCCTCATCGGTCCGCGACTTGTCGACGTCGGGGACGTTGACCAGCACCTGCGGGAGCCGGGTCATCACTGACGCCAGCTCCTTGAGCGAGGCACCGGTCGTGGCCATCCGCTCGAGCACGGCCAGCGCCGCGAGCGTGCCGTCGCCGGTGGTGGCGTACTCGCTGAAGATGAGGTGGCCCGACTGCTCGCCGCCGAGGGAGTAGCCCGAGACCCGCATGGCCTCCAGGACGTACCGGTCTCCCACCTTGGTGTGGCGCAGCCCGATCCCGTGCTCCTTCATGGCGTGCACGAAGCCGAGGTTGCTCATCACGGTGGCGACGACCGTGTCCTTGACGAGCCGGCCGTGCTCCTTGAGCGCGAGGGCGAGGATCGCGAGCAGCTGGTCCCCGTCGACGACGGTGCCCTCGTGGTCGACGGCGAGGACGCGGTCGGCGTCGCCGTCGAGGGCGAAACCGACGTCCGCTCCGTCCTGGAGGACCGCCCGGCGCAGCGAGTCGAGGTGGGTCGAGCCGCACCGGTCGTTGATGTTGAGGCCGTCGGGGTCCGCGTGGATGGCGGAGACGTCCGCGCCGGCGTTCACCAGGGCCCGCGGGGCCGAGTCGGAGGCCGCACCGTTGGCGCAGTCGAGGACGACCTTGAGTCCGGCGAGCGGGTGCTCGATCGAGCGGACCAGGTGGGCGACGTACTCGTCGATGCCCCGCGGGTACGGCGCCACCCGGCCGACGTCGGCGCCGGTCGGGCGCTCCCACTCCTGCCCGAGGCGCTGCTCGATCTCGATCTCGACGGCGTCCTCGAGCTTGTGACCGCCGCGGGCGAAGATCTTGATGCCGTTGTCCGGCATCGGGTTGTGCGAGGCGGAGATGACGACGCCGAAGTCGGCAGCGAGCGCGCCGGTCAGGTACGCCACTCCCGGGGTCGGCAGGACGCCGAGGATGAGGACGTCCACGCCTGCCGAGGCCAGGCCGGAGACGACGGCGGCCTCGAGGAACTCCCCGGAGATGCGGGTGTCCCGGCCGACGACGGCGAGGGGCCTGCCCCGGGATCGGATCGAGCCTTCGAACTCACCGCGGTCGCCCAGCACCCGGGCCGCGGCAACGGAAAGGTCCAGGGCCAGCGGGGCGGTCAGACCGCCGTTCGCCAGGCCCCGGACCCCGTCCGTGCCGAAGAGTCGCGCCATGGAGGACGCGGGATCAGCGCTTGCTGTACTGGGGCGCCTTGCGGGCCTTCTTCAGACCGGCCTTCTTGCGCTCGATCACGCGAGCGTCACGAGTCAGCAGACCGGCCTTCTTCAGCAGCGCGCGGTTGGCGTCGAGGTCGACCGCGTTGAGCGCCCGGGCCACACCGAGGCGCAGGGCGCCGGCCTGACCGGTGATGCCGCCACCGTGGATGCGGGCGATCACGTCGAACCGGCCCTCCATCTGGGTGGTCACGAACGGCTCGTTGACGACCTGCTGGTGCAGCTTGTTCGGGAAGTACTGGTCCAGGGGACGGCCGTTGACCGTCCAGCTGCCGGTACCCGGGACGATCCGGACGCGGGCCACGGCCTGCTTGCGCCGGCCGGTGGCACCGGAGGGCGCGACGGTCGCGTTGCGCTGCGGGGCGTCGGCGGAGGGAGCGCTCTCGGAGGAGTAGGCGATGCCCTCCTCGTTGGTCTCGAAGGTCTCCTCGGTCTCGCCCGAGGTGGCGGTGTTCTCAGTCACGTCGAATCCTTCTCGGTCGATCACTTGGAGTTCTGGGAGATCTGCTTGATCTCGAAGGCGGTCGCCTTCTGGGCCTGGTGCGGGTGGTTGGGTCCGGAGTAGACCTTCAGCTTCTTGATCATCTGCCGGCCCAGCTTGTTCTTGGGGAGCATGCCCCACACGGCCTTCTCGATGACCTTGCGAGCGTCCTTCTCCAGCTGCTTGCCGACCGGCGTCGCGGTCAGACCGCCCGGGAAGCCCGAGTGGCGGTACGTCACCTTGGTGGTCGCCTTGTTGCTGGAGAGGGCGACCTTCTCGGCGTTGACGACGACGACGAAGTCACCGGTGTCCATGTGGGGCGCGAAGATGGCCTTGTGCTTGCCACGCAGGAGGTTGGCGACCTGGACGGCCAGCCGACCGAGGATGACGTCCTCCGCGTCGATGACGTGCCAGTCGCGCGTGATGTCACCCGGCTTGGGGCTGTAAGTGCGCACGTGTATGCCTTACTCGTTCGTTGGTCCCGGGCGACGGTCGTCGACTGGGCTGGTGCTACGGCTACTGACGAACACGGCCCGGCTCAAACATCACTCCGGGACTGCACCGGGCTCACACGTGGGCCCCTGGAAAACAAGGCCTCTGAAGAGCACCGATGCGGCAATAGTCGCGACCGCCAAGACTACCGGCGTCCACGCTGGAGCGCCAAACCGCCGAGACGGCACTTCTGCCGGTCCGGGACCCGGTGACTTTGGCCGACCGGTCAGGAGCGGGTTAGGTTGAGTGGGTGAGCGACTCTTCTCTGACCGTCCGGGACAACCGCACCGGACAGGAGTACGACATCCCGATCACCGACGGCACGATCGCCGCCAAGGACCTCGGCCAGATCAAGCTCGGTGACGAGGAACCCGGCCTGGCGACGTACGACCCCGGTTTCGTCAACACCGCCTCCTGCCGCAGCGCCGTCACCTACATCGACGGCGACAAGGGCATCCTGGAGTACCGCGGCTACCCGATCGAGCAGCTTGCGGAGTCCTCGACCTTCATGGAGGTCGCCTACCTGCTCATCCACGGGTCGCTGCCGAGCAAGGCGGAGTACGACGCCTGGGTGCACGAGATCACGTACCACACGTTCGTACACGAGAACGTCAAGTCGTTCATGGAGGGCTTCCGGTACGACGCCCACCCGATGGGCATGCTCATGGCCTCCGTGGGCGCGCTCTCGACGTTCTACCCCGACGCGCGCAACATCTCCGACGCCGACAACCGACACATGCAGATCGTCCGCATGATCGCGAAGATGCCGACGCTCGGTGCCTGGTCGTTCCGGCACGCGCAGGGCAAGCCCTTCGTCTACCCCGACAACGACCTGTCCTACACCGCCAACTTCCTCTCGATGCTGTTCAAGATGAGCGAGAAGAAGTTCGAGGCCGACGAGCGCCTGGTCAAGGCTCTGGACGTGCTGTTCATCCTGCACGCCGACCACGAGCAGAACTGCTCGACCAACGCGGTCCGCTCCGTCGGCTCCAGCCAGGTCGACCCGTACTCCGCGGTCGCCGCAGGAGTCGCCGCCCTCTACGGGCCGCTGCACGGTGGCGCCAACGAGGCGGTCCTGCGGATGCTGCGCCGGATCGGCTCCAAGGAGAACATCCCCGACTTCATCAAGGGCGTGAAGGACGGCAACGAGCGGCTCATGGGCTTCGGCCACCGGGTCTACAAGAACTACGACCCGCGGGCGAAGATCATCAAGAAGTCCGCCGAGGACGTCTTCGAGGTCACCGGCACCAACCCGCTCCTCGACATCGCCCTGGAGCTGGAGAAGATCGCGCTCGAGGACGAGTACTTCGTCAAGCGCAAGCTCTACCCGAACGTCGACTTCTACTCGGGCCTCATCTACGAGGCCTTCCAGTTCCCGCCGGAGATGTTCACCGTCCTCTTCGCGATCGGCCGCACGCCCGGCTGGCTCGCGCAGTGGCTGGAGCTGGTCCAGGACAAGGACCAGAAGATCGCCCGCCCGAAGCAGATCTACACCGGCGACCGCGAGCTGACCTTCACCCCGGCCAGCGAGCGCTGGGCCTGACCCAGCTCAGTTGACGGACCGACTGACCCGACTGCCGGGCCTGCGGCAGTTCCTGCTCGTCTCGTTCACCGGCTTCTCCGGGTACGCCGCCCTGCTGGCGACCGCCCCCACCTGGGCGGTGCACGGGGGTGCCGACGAGGCCGGGGCCGGTCTGGTCACGTTCGTGCTGCTCGCCAGCACGGTGCTGACCCAGCTCGGCGTGCCGCGCCTGCTCGCGCGGTTCGGCCACGCGAAGGTGTTGGCGTTCGGTCTGCTGGCGATCGGCGCGCCGTCGTTCGCCTACCTGCTCTCCGACGCGCTGCTGCCGATCCTGGCGGTGTCGGCGGTCCGCGGCATCGGCTTCGGGATCCTCACGGTCACGATGTCGGCGATGATCGCCGAACTGGTCCCGCCGGAGCGCCTCGGCGCGGCCGTCGGCCTCTACGGTCTCGCGGTCGCGACGCCCATGGTCGTGCTGCTGCCGGCCGCAGTGGCGATCCAGCAGCACGCCAGCTTCGGCTGGGTCTGCCTCCTCGGGACCATCCCCGTTCTAGGCGTTCCGTGGGCGCTCGCCCTGAGTAGCCACCTCAACCCCGAGCCGCCGTCGGTCGACGCGGCGGACACCGGCCCGGTCGGCGCGCAGGTCTGGCGCCCGACCGTCGTGCTGTTCGTCATCACCGCGGCCGGCGGAGCGCTCACGACCTTCCTCCCCCAGCTCGCGGGCGGTCGCACCGCCGCCGCCGCGCTGTTCGTCCTCGGGCTCCTCTCGGCACTGACCCGGTGGCGGGCCGGCCACCTGGCCGACCGCTCGGGGCCGGACGCGATGATCGCGCCGCTGCTCCTGACCGGCGCGGCCGGGCTCGCCCTCGTGGTCTGGGGCGTCGCCGGCCACACCCGCCCGGTGGCCCTGCTCGCCGGGACCGCCCTCGTCGCGATCGCCTACGGTGCCCTGCAGAACCTCACCCTGCTCGTCGCCTTCCGTGGCCTGAGCCGCGCGCAGATCCCCCGAGCGAGCTCCGCCTGGAACATCGGCTACGACGCCGGCACCGCGGTCGGCGCGCTCGCGGTCGGCGCCGTGGCGAGCGCCGCGTCGTTCGGGCTCGGCTTCGGTGTCCTCGGAGCCGCCTGCCTGCTGGCGTTGGCCCTGCTGCCCGGGATGGTCAACGGTTCTCGGGCTGGCCGGACGGCGAAGCGAACCCCGCCTCCCGCGCCTTGACGATCGCCGCCGAGCGGTCGCTGACCTGGAGCTTGGTGAAGATGTTGGAGACGTGGTTGCGGACCGTCTTGAGCGTGATGCTGAGCTCGTGGGCGATGGCGGCGTTGCCGCGGCCGGCGGCGATCCGCTCGAGGATCCCCCGCTCGCGGTCGGTCAGGGCGGGAAAGGCTTCGGGCGCCTGGCGGTGCCCGGTCGCGAAATGCGCGATCACCCGCGCGGCGATCTCCGGACCGAAGATCGCCTCACCCGCGGCGACGGCCCGGATGGCCCGGACGATCTCGTCCTGGTCGGCGCCCTTGAGCACGTAGCCCAGCGCACCGGCCCGCATGGCGGCGTACACGGAGTCGTCGTCCTCGAACATCGTCAGCACGATGACGGCGGTGCCGGGCGACTCCCGGCGGAGCCGGCGGGTGGCCTCGATGCCGTCCAGCTCCGGCATCCGCAGGTCCATGACCGCCACGTCGGGCTTGAGCCGTGCGGCCAGCTCGACCGCCTCCGCGCCGTTGTTGGCCGTCCCGACCACCTCGAGGTCCTCGACGTCTTCGAGCATCTGCAGGAGTCCGGTACGGAACGCCGGGTGGTCGTCGGCCACGAGCACGCTCTTCACGACAGCTCCGACATCATCTCGGCGGGGGCCGCACCCAGCGGAAGCACCGCACGTACGACGAGGCCGCCGCTCGGTGGCGAGCTGACGGTGCAGGTGCCGCCGAGCTCCTCCGCGCGCTCGGACATCGACGTCCAGCCCACGCCAGGGTGAGTGCCGAGGGGAGCGCCGCCACCGTTGTCGCTGACGGTCAGCTCGAAGCCGTCGGAGATGGCGACCTGGATCGTGCACCGGGTGGCCGTGGAGTGCCGGATCACGTTGGTGAGGGCCTCGGTGGCGATCCGGAACGCGGCCACCTCGACGGCGGCGGGCAGGGGCGGGACGGCGGCCGGTCCGGCCACGTCGACGGCGAGCTCGACGCCCTGGGTCAGGGAGGCGGCGCGCTGCCGGATCGCTCCGAGCAGGCCGACCTCGTCGATGGCCGGCGGCCGCAGGTCGTCGACCAGCCGCCGCACCTCCGCGATGGCGGCACGGGTCTCCTCCATGGTCTGGTCGAGCAGCTCGGTCCGGCTCGCCTCGTCGGCTCGGTTGCGAGCGGCGCCGAGCTTGAGCACGATCGCGGCCAGGCTCGGCCCGACCCCGTCGTGCAGGTCGCGCCGCAGTCGCCGCCGCTCCTCCTCGCGGGCAGTCACCAACCGAGCGCGGGAGGCCTGGAGATCAGCGGTGAGGTCGGCCGCGCGGACGACGACCGACGCGTGGCGGGCGAGGTCGTGAAGCAGGGCGACGTCGGCGGCGGAGAGGTCCCGCCCGGGAGGCACGCCGACGGCGAGGTCACCCAGCCGCTCACCCCGGTGCACCAAGGGGACCCGCACGACGCGGGCGTCCACGGTCTCGACCCCCTCGCGTTCGACCCAGACCTGGGAGACCCGGAGCGCTTCGGCCACCGAGGCGACCACCGAGGCGACCACCCCTGCAGGGTCGACAGCACCCTCGGCGCGCTCGGCGAGCCGACGCACCGCGGCGCCCGGGTCGCTGCGATCGCCGTAGACCCACCGCTCGACCCGGCGGCGCAGGCGCGCGTGGACCGGCTGCAGGGCGACCGCGACCACGCCGACGGCGAGAAGGCCCGCGATCGAGCCGCGGCCCGAGAGCTGCTCGACCAGGGTCAGCACCCCGGCGTACACACCGACGACACCGGCGGTCAGCAGCCCGTAGTTCAGCGTGCGGCTCAGCACGAGCTCGATGTCGAAGAGGCGCGCTGCGGAGGATGGCGACTCCGATCGCCACGGGAATCACGCTGCCGAAGACGCAGACCCCCAGGACCGTCATGGCCCCGATCGATCCGGTGAGAAGGGAGTCGAGCCAGCAGGTGGCGAGAGTCGCCGGGATGCTGATCGCCGCCCAGCTGAACCAGAGCAGCTGCAGCCGCTCGTCACCGGTCGCAACCTTGAGGCGCTGCCGGGCGCACACGACGGTGCCGAGCAGGCTGGCCGCGACCAGCACGAGGCCGGCGAGACCGAGAGGCTGCGAGATCGCGGAAGGCAGGTGACCCAGCGGCATCGGCTGGTCGCCGTACATGCTGCGCCATTCCGGGGCGCTCCCGGCCGAGGTGACCATGAAGACGGCGTAGCCGACCAAGCAGACCAGCAGCCAGATCCGCCACCGGCGACTGGCCGTGCGGCCGGTGGGGAAGAGGTAGGCGATGACGACGAGGAAGACGTAGAGCAGGACCCAGAAGCCCTGGGAGAGCTGGCCGATCACGCGGCCCGCCTGGCCGGTCGGGTGCTCGGGCGGCAGCACCATCGCGACGCTGGCCACGAGCGCATGGACGGCGAGGAGCCGCCCGATGCGGTGGGTGGGGAAGCGCCGGAGAATCAGTGCTGCGACCGTCCCGGGCACGGCTACGAAGACACCCACGGCCACGAAGATCCAGGTGGGGTCGTCGGTGTCGTTGCTGGCGGCGTACGCCCCGATGGTCCCGAGCCCGACCAGCGTCAGCACCACCGCGGCGAGGGCCGCGAGCGGTCGGCGGGACTCGGACATGACCCCAGTGTGGGGCCGACGCGCGCCCGTGTCTGCCGGCCCGGGAACAGTTCCCGGGTCCCTCGGGACACCTGGCTCGTGCGCCCGGGTCGCTCCGGCGGCGACGGTCGGAGCAGTCGTACGACGCCGCGTCGTACTCACACTCCAAGGAGGCGGCCATGCCGCAGAGCAAGTTCGAGAAGTTCCTCCCGGCCAGCGGCGTGCTCGCCGGCCTCCTCTTCGCCGTCCAGGGATTCGTCCAGCAGGTCCCGACCGACGACGACGCCGGGGCGATGGCGCTGCTCAACGCCCACCAGGGGGTCAACACGATCTCCTTCATCGCCGGCGGCTTCTTCATGGTGGTGATGTGCTTCTTCGCCGCCGGGGTCCGGCCAGGCGCTGCGGTCCGGGGAGTCCGGTGAGTCGACGTACTCCTCGGTGGCGTACGCCGGCGGGCGTCCTGCTCGCGGTCACCGTCGGGTTGAGCGCGTGGCTGACGTTGTCGATGGCGAGCGCCGCTCGGGCCGAGGACGCGGTGGGCGCACAGGTGCTCGGCGGCCTCGGGGCGAACGGGTGGGTGCCGATGGTCGCGTCGATGGCGGTGATGTACCTCGCGACCGGGCTCGGCGGACTCAGCACCGCGGCGCTGCCGAAGTGGCTCTCCATCACGACGGTGGTCCTCGGGGTCGGGTGCCTCCTGGGGCCCGTCGGCATCGCGGTCTACTTCGCGACACCGCTGTGGCTGATCGTGGCCGGCATCGTGCTCTCCCGGAGTGCGCGGATCAGCGTTTCCGTGCCTGCTCGGACGGCCCCGTACCGGCGTGAGGGTTCTTCGCTGACACCCAGCCACGTCTCAGTTCTCTCACAGCCAGACTCCGCACAGTGGTCGTCATGAGCGAGACACCACTGCTTCCTCCGCCGCCGCCCCCGGCCGAGCGCTCGACGACTCCTGAGCCGCGTCGTCGGGTCCGGGGGCTGGCGGCAGGAGTGGTTGCGACCTCGCTCATCGCCGGCGGAGGAGCCGGCGTCGCGGGTGCGGCAGCGTGGGGACACTGGCACCCGACCCACGACGGGAGCACCGCCGCCGCGGGCCCCCGGACCACCTCCAGCGTCGTCTCGACCACCCCTAGCGAGACGCCTGACGGTTCGGTGGAGTCCGCAGCTGCGGCGGTGCTCCCGTCCGTGGTGAAGATCGATGTCGCCGGCGCCACCGAGCAGGGCTCGGGTTCTGGCATCATCCTCAGCTCCGACGGAGAGATCCTCACCAACAACCACGTCGTCGAGGTCGCCGGCACCGGCGGGCAGATCACCATCGAGTTCAACGACGGGACGCATGCCGCCGCCAAGGTCCTCGGCACCGACCCGCTCACCGACACCGCCGTCGTCCAGGCCCAAGGCGTCAGCGGCCTCAAGCCCGCGACCATCGGCAAGTCGGCGGAGGCGAAGGTCGGCCAGGACGTCGTGGCGATCGGCTCCCCCATGGGGCTCAACGCCACCGTGACCAGTGGCATCGTCAGCGCTCTCGACCGGCCGGTCAACGTCGGGAGCGACAACCAGGGCAACACCACCGTCTACCCGGCGATCCAGACCGACGCCGCGATCAACCCCGGCAACTCCGGCGGCGCGCTCGTCGACCTCGCCGGCCACGTGATCGGCATCAACTCCTCGATCCTCACCACGAACTCGTCGATCCAGGGTGAGGCCGGCTCGATCGGCCTCGGCTTCGCGATCCCGATCGACGAGGTGATGCCGCTGATCGACGAGATGGCACAGGGCGAGACGCCGACCCACGCGCGGCTCGGCATCAGCGTCCAGAACGCCGGCACTACCAGCGGTGCTCAGGTGGTCGACGGCGCTACGGTCCGACAGGTCAACTCGGGCTCAGCAGCTGAGTCCGCTGGTCTCCGGGACGGCGACGTGATCACCAAGATCGACGACCACCTGATCAGTGATGCCGATGCCCTGGTGGCGACGATCCGGTCCTACCGCCCCGGCGACTCGGTCCGCGTCACCTACACCCGTGGCGGGGACACCCACACGGTGACCATCAAGCTGGACTCCGACTCCACGGCGTCCAACTCCTGAGCGAGTCGGTCGCTCAGGCCTGACTCGGCCCCGCGCCCGCCCGTCCGTCTCCGGGCAGCGTGGGGCCGTGGCGTGTGCGCGTGAGTTTCGCTGCCGCTCACCGAGCCCGGGCCACGCGCCCCTCGTCCCAGACCGGGCCGTCTGACTCGTAGACCTCGCCGTCGGCGCCGTAGACGAGGAAGCGGTCGAAGCCGCGGGCGAACCAGCGGTCGTGGGTGACGGCGAGGACGGTGCCCTCGAACGCCTCGAGCCCGGCCTCCAAGGCCTCCGCGCTCTGCACGTCGAGGTTGTCGGTCGGCTCGTCGAGCAGCAACAGGGTCGCTCCGGACAGCTCGAGCAGCAGGATCTGGAACCGCGCCTGTTGGCCACCGGAGAGCGACTCGAACTTCTGCTCGCCGGCGTGCGCCAGCTCGTAGCGGTCGAGGACGCGGGCGGCCTGCTCGCGGCCCATGCCGTCGCGGTGATCGTCACCCCGGTGCAGGATCTCCAGCAGGGTGCGGCCGATCAGCTCGGGGTGCTCGTGCGTCTGCACGAACCACCCCGGCCGCACTCTGGCCCCCAGCTTCGCCTTGCCCGTGTGGTCGACCGGCTTGATCGGCACCTCACCGACCGGCCGGTGCTCGACGTCGGGGTCGCTGCCGCCGGCGGCGAGCAGCCGCAGGAAGTGGCTCTTGCCGGAGCCGTTGGAGCCGAGGACGGCCACCCGCTCGCCGTACCAGACCTCGAGGTCGAAGGGCCGCATGAGCCCCCCGGGCCCGGAGGGCCCATCGGCTCTGAGCTCGAGGTCCTCGCAGACCACTGCCCGTTTGCCGGTCCGACCGCCCTTGAGCCGCATCTTCACCTGCTGCTCGCGGGGCTGCTCGGTCGGCGGACCAGCCTCCTCGAACTTGCGCAGTCGGGTCTGGGCCGCCTGGTAGCGGCTGGCCATGTCGGAGTTGTACGCCGCCTTGGCCTTGTACATCAGCATCTGCGCGCGCAGCTTGGCGTGCTCCTCGTCCCAACGGCGGCGCAGCTCCTCGAAGCGGGCGAACCGGTCCCGGCGGGCCTCGTGGTAGGACGCGAAGCCGCCGGGGTGGGTCCAGACGCGGTTGCCCGCCGACCCGAGCTCGACGGTCACGACCCGGGTCGCAGTGTTGTTCAGCAGCTCGCGGTCGTGGGAGATGAACAGGATCGTCTTGTCCGACTCACGGATGCGTTCCTCGAGCCAGATCTTGCCGGGCACGTCGAGGTAGTTGTCCGGCTCGTCGAGCAGCAGCACCTCGTCCGGCCCGGCCAGCAGGAACTCCAGCACCAGCCGTTTCTGCTCACCGCCGGACAGGGTGCGCAGCTCGCGGTATTTCGCGCGGTCGTAGGGCACGCCCAGGGCCTTGACGCTGCACACGTCCCAGACCACCTCGAGGTCGTAGCCGCCCGCGTCGGCGTACTCGGCCAGCGCGCTGGCGTAGGCGAGCTGGGTCCGCTCGTCGTCGTGCTCCATCAGCCGCTGCTCGAGCCGGTCGACCTCGGCGTACGCCGCGCGGATCCGCGGCGGGCTGACGCTCAGCAGGAGGTCGGCGACGGTCTCGCTGTGCTCGCCCACGGCCTGCCGCATGATCCCGAGGCCACCGCTGCGCGTGATCGCGCCCGCGTGCGGCTGCAGGTCACCGGTGATCAGGCGCAGGAGCGTGGTCTTGCCGGCGCCGTTCGCACCGACGAGGGCGACCTTGGCGCCCTCACCGACCCGGAAGCCGACGTCGTCGAGCAGGACACGACCGTCCGGCAGCTCGTACCGGACTCCGGCGACCTCGACGTGACCCACGAGGGTCGATTGTCCGCCCTCGGGCCCGGCACCGCACCCGGTTTAGGCCTCGTGCCACCCTGGCCTCATGAGTGAGCGACTCCAGGTCCCCGGCCCAGACGACCGGACGATCGAGGTGCTCGACGGCGGTGACCCCGAGGGCTTCGGGCTGCTCTTCCACAGCGGTTCGCCGTCGGCGGTCGCCGAGTGGCGGCACCTGGACGACGCGGCGCGCGGGGCGGGGCTGCGGTTGATCACCTACTCGCGCCCCGGCTACGGCGCGTCCACGCCGCGGACCCGTCCGGGCGTGTACGCCGACGACGTGGAGGAGAGCGTGGCCGTGCTCGACCACCTGCGGGTCGACGCATTCGTCACTGCGGGGTGGTCCGGCGGCGGCCCCCGCGCACTGGCGTGCGCGGCCCTGCTGCCCGGCCGCTGCCGAGCGGCGGCGACGATCGCCGGAGTGGCGCCGTACGAGGCCAAGGGCCTGGACTGGTTCGCCGGGATGGCCGAGGAGAACCACGAGGAGTACCACGCGGCTGAGCAGGGACCGGAGGTGTACGGCGCGTACGTCGAGGAGAACCTGCTGCCCATGCTGCAGGCGAGCCCGGAGCAGCTGGCCGAGGCATTGGGCGGTCTCGTGACGCCGGTCGACCTGGACGCGCTCGACCCGGCGTACTGCGACTACCTCAGCCGCAGCTTCAACCACGCCGGCGCCCAGGGCGCGGTCGGCGTGCGCGACGACGGGTTGGCGGCGGTCGCCCCGTGGGGATTCGACCTGGCCGACGTCCGGGTGCCGGTCGCGGTCTGGCAGGGCCGCCAGGACGCGATGGTGCCCTACGACCATGGCGTGTGGCTGGTCGGTCACGTGCCGGACGCTGAGCCCCACCTCTACGACGACGAGGGGCACCTGTCGCTCCTGGCTCAGGCCGACCGGATCTTCGCGGACCTCAAGCGGCTCGCCGCACTCGACTGAGCCGGAGCCGGCACCCCGTCAGAGCCGCTCGGCCAGCCGCCGGGCCGCGACCTGGAGGACCTCCCAGGCACTGCCGAACGGCGGGGCGTACGACAGGTCCATCCACGCCAGCTCGTCGACGGTCGCACCCATCCAGAGGCAGGCGGCGGCGGCGTCGATCCGCTTGCCGGCGCCGGGACCGCCGACGATCTGGACACCGAGCAGCCGCCGGGTCTCGGGGTCGGCGGTCACGTTGATCGCCAGCGGGGCGGCGCCCGGGAAGTAGCCGGACGCCGTCGAGCCCTCCGTGATCAGCGACGCGGCCGAGTCCGGTAGCTGGAGCCGACTGAGCCCGGTGGTGGACACCTCGAGGTCGACCTCGCCCACCGTGAAGCGAGTGATCGCCGTGCCGAGGGCGCCGTCGAAGTGCAGGGCGCTACGACCACCCGAGCCGAGGGCGTCGCCGAGCGCGCGCCCGTGCTTGTTGGCGTGGGTGCCGAGCGGGAGGTAGATCCAGTCGTCGAGCACCCGGTGCCACACCTCGCAGCAGTCGCCCGCGGACCAGAGGTGTTCCTGGACCCGTCCGTGCCGGTCCGGCCGGAGCGCGCCCCTCTCACTGAGCGGTACCTGGCCACGGAGCATCGAGGTCCGTGGCTCGAGGCCGATCGCGAGCACGAGCGGGTCGTCGTCCTCCAGTGAGTCCATGGTGGCGCCGACCTCCACCGTGGCGCCCGCGGCCCGAAGGCCGGCCTCGATCCGGTCGCTGAGCTCGGGCGCGAAGGCGCTCATCACGCGGCCCTGTGTCCGCAGGGTCACCTGGTGTCCCCGGCGCAGCGCGGCCTCAGCCATCTCCAGACCGATGTAGCCGCCGCCGAGGATCGTCACCGGTCGGCTCCGGTCGCTGAGCCGATCCAGCCAGCGGGCACCGTCCGCGAGCGTGTGCACCGGCCCCACGTGGTCCGGCAACGACCCGTCGACCAGCGCCCAGTCCGGGATGATCGGCTGCGCGCCGGTGGTGAAGACGAGGTCGTCGTACTCGACCGTCTCCCCGTCCGCGGTGACGGTGTGCCCCGAGACGTCCACCGCGGTGACCGGGGTGCCCATCCGCAGGTCGATGCCCGCCTCCCGGTGTGCCTCGGCCGACCTGGCGATCAGGGCGTCGCCGGAGGCGACCTCCTCGCCGATCCAGTACGGGATGCCGCAGGCGGAGTACGACGTGAACTCGGTCGCCTCGAACGCCACCACCTCGATCGACCGATCGTGCACCTTCGCGGCTCGCAGCGCCTGGTGAGCGGCGCTCATCCCGGCCGCGTCCGCCCCGACCACGACGATCCGCTGGGCTCCACCCATCCCGGGGCTCACTCCTCGGTCTGCTCGGCCCAGAGGTTCACGCCCGAGTCGACGGCGTGCCGGTCGATCTCGGCCAGCTCCTCGTCGGACAGCGGCGCTGCGTCGAGGGCGTCGAGGTTGGTGTCGAGCTGCTCCACGCTGGATGCACCGATGACCGCGCTGGTGACCCGCTCGTCGCGGAGCACCCATTGGAGCGCCAGCTGCGCGAGCTTCTGCCCGCGTCGCTCGGCGATGCCGTTGAGCGCGCGCACCCGCTCGAGCACGTCGTCGTCGAGCCCGGTGAGGGTCGAGTCGGACCGGGCCGCTCGTGAGTCCTTCGGGATCCCGTCGAGGTAGCGGCCGGTGAGCAGCCCCTGCGCCAGCGCGGTGAAGACGATGCACCCCATCCCCTGCTGCTCGAGCACGTCGAGCAGCGACCGGCCCTCGTCGGTTGGCTCCTCGATCCACCGGTTGAGCATCGAGTACGACGGCTGGTGGATCAGCAACGGGGTGCCGAGGTCGCGGGCGATCGTGGCCGCCTCGCGCGTCTTGGCCGCCGAGTACGACGAGATGCCGGCGTACAACGCGCGGCCGGAGCGGACCGCAGTGTCGAGGGCCATCATCGTCTCCTCGATCGGCGTCTCGGCGTCGAAGCGGTGGCTGTAGAAGATGTCGACGTACTCCAGGCCCATCCGCGCCAGCGACTGGTCGAGCGAGGCGAGGAGGTACTTCCGCGACCCACCGCCCTGGCCGTAGGGGCCGGGCCACATGTCGTAGCCGGCCTTGGTCGAGACGATCAGCTCGTCCCGGTACGGCTTGAAGTCGTCGTGGAGGTACTTCCCGAAGTTCTCCTCCGCCCGGCCGTACGGCGGCCCGTAGTTGTTGGCCAGGTCGAAATGCGTGACGCCGCGGTCGAAGGCCCGGCGCAGGATCGCGCGCTGGGTGTCCTCGGGCCGGTCGGTGCCGAAGTTCTGCCACAGCCCGAGCGACAGCAGCGGCAGCTGGAGTCCGCTGCGACCGGTGGACCGGTAGTCCATGGCTGCGTCGTAGCGGTCCTCGGCTGGTTCGTAGCTCATGCCTTCCACCCTGCCAGCAACGGGTCTAGCGTGCCCACATGGGATTCGACGTGAGCGCGGAGGAGTACGACCGGTTCATGGGCCGTTTCTCGACCCCGCTGGCCGTCCGCTTCGCCGAGTGGGCCGGCGTCCAGCCGGGGATGGACGTGCTCGACGTGGGAAGCGGACCCGGCGCCTTGAGCGCCGCCGTCCTCGCCCGGGTGGGATCCGGGTCCGTCACGGCGGTCGACCCGATGCCGGCGTTCGTCGAGGCGCTCGGTCAGCGCCTCCCCACGGTCCGCGCCACGGTGGCGCCGGCTGAGGCGTTGCCCTTCGGTGACGCCGCTTTCGACGCGACGCTGGCCAACCTGGTCGTGCCGTTCATGGCCGACCCGGTCGCTGGGGTGCACGAGATGCTGCGGGTCACCCGTCCCGGCGGGACGGTCGCCGCCTCGGTCTGGCAGCACTCCGAGGGCGTCAGCCCGCTCACGCCGTTCTGGCTCGGGGTCCACCGCATCGATCCGGACGCGGTGGACGAGGGGCTTCAGCTCGGCGCCGCGGAGGGGCAGCTGGCCGGGTTCCTCACCGAGTGCGGCGTGGCAGACGTCCGGACCCAAGCGCTCTCGGTGGAGGTGGGCTACGACAGCTTCGAGGAGTGGTGGGATCCGTTCACCTACGGCGTCGGACCTGCCGGCGCCTTCCTCGTCGCACAGTCTCCCGAACGGCAGGAGGAGATCCGGGCGAGCTGCGTGCAGCACCTCGGACCCGCTCCCTTCACCGTGGCCGGCCGGGCCTGGTGCGCGGCCGGTACCGCGTGAGCCGAAGCACGGGCGCGTCCGCCGGACGTACCCAGCCTGGGGTCTAGGCCCGGCGGGTCTCCAGGACCCGGAACCCCTTGGCGGAGGCGAGCCGCTCGGTGGCCCACCCCTCGTGGGTCAGCCAGCGCTGGAGGGAGTCGGCGCCGAGGTTCTTGCCGACCACCATGACCATCCGGCCTTCCGGCGCGAGGCGCGGGAGCCACGTGAGCAGCAGCTCGTGCAGTGCCGCCTTGCCGATCCGGATCGGCGGGTTGGACCAGATCTCGTCGAAGACGAGGCTGCTCGGCACCGCCTCGGGCAGGCAGGCAACGAACCGGTTGTCCAGCTCGAGAGTCTTCGCGTTCTCGTTCGCCAGGGCGATCGCCCGCTCGTTGACCTCGACGCCCGTGACGTTGGCCAGCGGGACGGCTCGCGCGATCGCGAGCCCGATCACGCCGTACCCACACCCCAGGTCGAGGAACTGACCCTGCGCGGGTGGCTCGGTCTCCGTGAACAGGACCTCGGTGGCGTGATCGAGGTGGCCTCGGCTGAAGACTCCCGGCCCGCTGACGAGGTCGAGCGTGTGTCCCCACACGTCGCAGCTGAAGGGCTCGCGCCGGAACGGCGTGGTGGGGTCGACGGAGAAGTAGTGCTCGTCGCTCATCGCAGCTCCCGCTTCGCGCGTGCCCGCTCGGACTGCGCCGCCAGGTCGTCCTCGTCCGGGTAGCCGACCTCCTCGAGCGTGAGCCCGTGCGCCGGGGCGACCGGCACCGCCGGATCCCGTACGCCGGCGGCCAGGATCTCGGCAGGCCAGGTGACGGGTCGCTTCCCCTCGCCCACTGGGAGCAGGCAGCCGACCAGCGAACGGACCATGTGGTGGCAGAACGCGTCGGCCCGCACAGAGGCGGTCAGCACGTCACCGGACCGCGACCACCCGAGCTCCTGCAGGGTGCGGATCGTTGTCGCCCCATCTCGTGCCTTGCAGAAGGCCGCGAAGTCGTGGAGCCCGGTCAGGCTGCGGGCCGCCTCGTCCATCGCCTGGTGGTCGAGCGGCCGCGGCCAGGCCAGCACGTGGTGCCGGGTCAGCGGGTCGGCCGGGGCATCCGTCACGCGGTAGGCGTAGCGCCGCCAGGTCGCGGAGAACCGCGCGTCGAAGCCGGCCGGGGCCGGGGCGATCGCACGGATGCGCAGGTCCTCCGGCAGCAGCCCGTTGAGCCGACGGATCAGCCGGTCGTCGTACGCCTCGAGGTCGACGTGCGTCACCTGCCCGCGAGCGTGGACACCGGTGTCGGTCCGGCCCGCACACGTGACCGAGACCTGCGGCACGCGCAGCACGGTCGCGAGCGCCGTCTCGAGCGTCCCCTGCACCGTGCGCAACCCGGGCTGGGTCGCCCAGCCGTGGAAGTCGGTCCCGTCGTAGGACAGGTCCATCCGCACTCGCATGGTCCGTCATCCTAGGTCGGCCGGAAGGCATGGGAGGCGGGGCGTGACCCGGACGTCTGACTAGCCACATCGAGCCATTGTCGGGGCGCATTCGACAGGAGTAGGACAGAGGGCGTGCCCTCCGACGCGGGATGGCACCCACCTGATGGGAGCTTGTCGTGCCTCGAACACTCAAGACCTTCTTCTCGCCGGCGACGATCATCGCCACCTTCGCGCTCGCCGTCGCCCTGGGTGGCACCGGCTTCGCCGCTGCCCAGCTGTCCGGCGCCCAGCGGGTGGCCCCGGGCCAACCCACTCTGGGCTCCGGCGCCACCATGGTCGGGTACTTCGCCGCAGGGAGCGGAGCCAGCTCCTGGCTCGCCGACTCGATCACGTTCCCGAAGAAGCTCCCCTCGAGCTTCAACCAGAACCACGTCCAGTACCTGACGACGGGGTCCTCGTACACGACCAGGTGCCCCGGCCCCGGCAGGGCCGCCAAGGGCTGGATGTGCTTCTACGAGGGTCAGAGCAGCAACGCCACCTTGTGCTGCATCTACAACCAGCACTACGACGACCCTGCCGTCGCCCCGTACGGCACCCGCATCTACTGGAGCTCGGACTCGAGCTCCGACAGCTACGCCGACGGTCAGTGGGTGGTTCGGGCGCCCTGACCTGACGAGCCGGTGCGAGGTTGCGCGGGATCGGTCACCCTAGGAGAGGGCCGGACCCCGCGACCTCCTGATCACGCTGCGCTAGCCGAGCTCATGGCGGTACGGCGGGTCGGCGCCGGGGCGACCGACGGTCACCGAGGCGGCCCTGGCGGCGTGTGCTAGGACCTCGACCACGACATCGCGGCTGACCGCCACCAGGTCGTCCCTCGAGCCCGCGCCGGAGAGCCCGTGGGACCACAGGCCGTCGATCACGGCAGCGCAGAAGGTGTCGCCGGCGCCGATCGTGTCGGCCACGGGGACCGGGGCGGCCGCCACGTCGACCTCCTGGCTCGCGCTCACCCAGGTCGCGCCGTCGCCGCCGCGGGTGAGCACGACAGCGGCCGGGCCGAGGGCCAACAGCTCCTTGGCTGCGGCCAGGGAGTCCATCTCCGGGTACAGAGCCTCGAGGTCCTCGTCGGAGGCCTTGACCAGGTCTGCGGAGGCCGCGACGGGACGCACCCGCTCGAGCAGGTCGGGGCCGGTGCCCGTGACCCCCGGCCGCACGTTGACGTCGTAGGTGACGAGGGCGTGCTGCCGCAGCCGTTGCACCTCCTGGAGGACCGTGGCGGCACCTGGCGTCAGCACCGCGCCGATCGAGCACGTGTGCACGAAGCTCGGGACCAGGTCGGGGGCCACCGGGTTGAGCCGCCAGGTGAGGTCGAACGTGTACGCCGCGGCGCCGTCCGCCCCGATCGTCGCCTCGGCCGTTGCGGTGGACCTGACCGCGTGCGGGTCGTTGGCCAGCTCGACGCCGTCCCGACCAAGCCAATCCGACAGCATCCGGCCGCGCGGGTCCTCGCCGAAGCTCGTGGCGAACCTGACCTCCCGGCCCAGCCGGGCCAGCGCAACCGCGACGTTGGCGGCGCTGCCACCGGGGAACTCGCTCTGCGACCCGTCCGAGCCGTGCACGACGTCGACGAGTGACTCACCGATCACCAGCGCGCCGTCCGTCATGGGGAGGGTCTATCGCATCGCGACCCCTGGCGCGAGACGCCACGGCCCGAAAACGACACCGACCCGGCAGAACCGTTCTGCCGGGTCGGTGGTGGAGCGAATGGATCAGATGTCCTTGGACTCCTCGGTCGCCTCGTCCTCGGTCGGCTCAGCCTCGGCGACCACGGACTCCTCCGGAGAGGCCTCCTCGGCCATCTCGGTCGGCGCCCCGTCGGTCGTGGGCTCCTCGGCCGTGGGCTCCTCGGTCGTGCTGGTGTCCTCGACCTCGGTGGTCTCCTCGGCGGCCGGAGCAGCCGCGGGGGCCTGCTCGGAGTTGCCGGTGCGGCTGGCCTTGGCCGTCTTCGGCTTCGGGCTGTACGCCTCGGTCACCAGCTCGATGACCGCCATGGGGGCGTTGTCGCCCTTGCGCGGACCGATCTTGGTGATCCGGGTGTAGCCGCCGGGTCGCTCCGCCATCTGCGGCGCGATCTCGGTGAACAGGGTGTGCACGACCGACTTGTCGCGCACGGTCTTGAGCACGACGCGACGGTTGTGCAGGTCGCCCTTCTTCGCCTTGGTGATCAGCTTCTCCGCCAGCGGCCTCAGGGTGCGGGCCTTCGCCTCGGTCGTCGTGATCCGGCCGTGCTCGAAGAGCGCGGTGGCCAGGTTAGACAGGATGTGACGCTGGTGGGAGGGGCTGCCGCCGAGGCGGGGACCCTTCTTCGGGATGGGCATGTCTCTCTCGTTCCTCCCCGGCCGTACCAGGTACCGGGGTAGTGATGACTGGGTGGATTGGTACTGTCGTCCTCGACGCTGCTCTGCAGGGCTCGCCTTCGACGAGACTTCGTCTCGACTTCGGCTCACTCCTCGAGTCTGCGTCAGTACTGTTCGTCTTCGACGAACGCGTCGTCGTCGTCGTCGCCGTACGCCGCGAGGGCAGCCTGCGGGTCGAAGCCCGGCGCGCTGTCCTTGAGCGAGAGGCCCATCTCGGCCAGCTTGGCCTTGACCTCGTCGATCGACTTGGCACCGAAGTTGCGAATGTCGAGCAGGTCCTGCTCCGAGCGCGAGATGAGCTCACCCACGGTGTGGATGCCCTCGCGCTTGAGGCAGTTGTAGGAGCGGACGGTCAGCTGCAGGTCCTCGACCGGGAGGGCGAGGTCGGCGGCGAGCTGCTCGTCGACCGGCGACGGGCCGATGTCGATGCCCTCGGCCTCGACGTTGAGCTCTCGGGCGAGCCCGAAGAGCTCCACCAGCGTCTTGCCGGCCGAGGCGATCGCGTCCGCGGGACGGATCGACGGCTTGGTCTCGACGTCGATGATCAGCTTGTCGAAGTCCGTGCGCTGCTCGACACGGGTGGCCTCGACCTTGTAGGTCACCTTGAGCACGGGGCTGTAGATCGAGTCGACCGGCATGCGGCCGATCTCGTTGTCCGCACCCTTGTTCTGCACCGCCGAGACGTAGCCGCGGCCGCGCTCGACCACCAGCTCCATCTCCAGGGTGCCCTTGTCCGACAGGGTCGCGATCTTCAGGTCGGGGTTGTGCACCTCGACGCCGGCCGGCGGCTGGATGTCGCTGGCCGTGACCACGCCCGCGCCGGACTTGCGCAGGTACATCGTGACGGGCTCGTCGTGCTCGGAGGAGACGACCAGGCCCTTCAGGTTGAGGATGATCTCGGTGACGTCCTCGGTGACGCCGTCGATGGTCGAGAACTCGTGCAGCACGTTGGTGACCTTGAGAGAGGTCACCGCCGCCCCCGGGATGGAGGACAGCAGGGTACGCCGGAGCGAGTTGCCGAGCGTGTACCCGAAGCCGGGCTCCAGGGGCTCGATCACGAACCGCGAACGGAACTCGTCAACGGTCTCTTCCGACAGAGTCGGGCGCTGAGCGATAAGCACTGATTCTTTCCTTTCCGGGCCAACCACCATTTGATGGCCCGAACTGGTGCTGGTGAGGGGGGACTTACTTCTTCGAGTAGTACTCGACGATCAGCTGCTCCTGGACCGGGAGGTCGATCTGCTCTCGGACCGGAAGCTGGTGCACGAGGACGCGCATGCGGCTGGGGATGGCCTCCAGCCACGCGGGGACGACGCGCTCGCCGTGGGTCTCACGAGCCACGATGAACGGGGTCATCTCCAGCGACTTCTCGCGGACGTCGATGATGTCGTGCGCGGTCACCTGGAAGGACGGGATGTCGACCTTCTTGCCGTTGACCAGGAAGTGACCGTGGGTCACGAGCTGGCGGGCGTGGCGACGCGTCCGGGCGAACCCGGCGCGGTACACGACGTTGTCGAGGCGGCACTCCAGCAGCTGCAACAGGTTGTCGCCCGTCTTGCCCTGCCGGCGCGAGGCCTCGGTGTAGTAGTTGTGGAACTGGCGCTCGAGCACGCCGTACGTGTAACGAGCCTTCTGCTTCTCGCGAAGCTGGAGCAGGTACTCGCTCTCCTTGATCCGCCCGCGGCCGTGCTGGCCGGGAGGGTAGGGACGCTTCTCGTACGACGAGTCGCCGCCCACGAGGTCGACGCCGAGGCGGCGCGACTTCTTGGTCATGGGGCCGGTGTAACGGGCCATTGTTCAAAGTCTCCTTAAGTCCTGGGTTGTGGCGTCAGACGCGGCGGCACTGCACTGAGTGCGCAGCTCGCGTTCGGCTGCTACGCAGCCTCAGACTCGCCTGCGCTTGGGGGGCCGGCAACCGTTGTGGGGCGTGGGCGTGACGTCCTGGATGGTGCCGACCTCGAGGCCGATCGCACCCAGGGACCGGATCGCCGTCTCGCGGCCCGAACCCGGACCCTTGACGAAGACGTCGATCTTCTTCATGCCGTGCTCCATCGCGCGGCGTCCGGCAGCCTCGGCGGCCATCTGCGCGGCGAACGGGGTGGACTTGCGGGAGCCCTTGAAGCCGACAGTGCCGGCGGAGGCCCACGAGATCACCGCACCGGTGGGGTCGGTGATCGTGACGATGGTGTTGTTGAACGTGCTCTTGATGTGGGCTTCGCCCTGAGCAACGTTCTTCTTCTCCTTGCGACGCACCTTGCTGGCGCGGCTCTTGGGAGGCATGCAGTTCTCCTAAACGAAAAGTCTGGTCAGTGGAAGCCGAGGGGACCCGGCTGTCGATCGGGCCCTACTTGGCCTTCTTCTTGCCGGCAACCGTGCGCTTGGGGCCCTTGCGGGTCCGGGCGTTGGTCTTGGTGCGCTGCCCGCGGACCGGAAGGCCCTGACGGTGGCGGCGACCCTGGTAGCTGCCGATCTCGATCTTGCGACGGATGTCGGCCTGGACCTCACGGCGGAGGTCACCTTCGATCTTGATCTCGCTGGCGTCGATGGCGTCGCGGAGCTTGACCAGCTCCTCGTCACCCAGCTCGTGAACGCGGAGGTCGGGGCTGACCCCGGTGTCGCTCAGGAACTGCTGGGCGCGGGTACGGCCGATGCCGTAGATGTAGGTCAGTGCGACCTCGATGCGCTTGTCGCGCGGGAGGTCCACACCCATGAGGCGTGCCATGTGGCGTTTCCTTACTGGTTCTTCGCAATGGTTTCGGTCGTGCAGCGTCCGAGGGGCTCATTCCTCTCGGCTCCGGCCATTGATCCGGAGGTGGCTTCGCTCCACCGAAAGGTGGGGCTAGCTGTCACGAAGTTGGTATTCAGTTGTTCCTCGGCCTCAGCTCAGTCTCGGCGACTGGCCTGCTGGACTTGCCTCGGACCTGCGGGGCTCGCCTCCGCCGAGACTTCGTCTCGACTTCGGCTCACTCCTCGGCCTCAGCCTTGCCGTTGCTTGTGCCGGGGGTTCTCGCAGATCACCATGACGCGGCCGTGGCGACGGATCACCTTGCACTTGTCACAGATCTTCTTCACGCTCGGGTTGACCTTCACTTGTCAGCCCTTCTTTCTGTTTTCTCGGCTGGTTGGCATGTTGCTCGGTGACCTGGCACTTCGCGGTCACTTGTACCGGTAGACGATCCGACCCCGAGTGAGGTCGTACGGCGTCAGCTCCACCACCACGCGGTCCTCGGGGAGGATCCGGATGTAGTGCTGGCGCATCTTGCCGCTGATGTGGGCGAGCACCACGTGTCCGTTGGTCAGCTCGACCCGGAACATGGCATTCGGGAGGGCTTCCACCACGGAGCCCTCCATCTCGATCACGCCTTCTTTCTTCGGCATGTCCTCCACAATCTGTTGAACGATGGTGTTTCGCTGTCTACCGCCGGTCCGGGAACCGCCGGCCACGGTCAAGCATCTGACCGGGCCGTGGACCTCGCCGGGAACGTCCGGGTGCCTCTTCCCCGCGCACACCAGAGCACCAGGTGCTCGGATGACACGGGCAGCCGCAAGGCGCCACGGAACGCGACCCACGTTGGACCGACACATCAGTGTAGCCAGCGGTGGTCGCAGGCCCTAATCGAGCCGGTCACCCCGGGCGGCACTCCGGTCCTTGACCAGGCTGGCCACGGCGGTGACGACCAGGGTGCCGACGATGACCACGAGGGAGAGCCAGATCGGGATCTCGGGCGCCCACTCGAAGTGCTCGCCGCCGTTGACGAACGGCAGCTCGTTGAGGTGCATGGCGTGCAGGATCAGCTTGACGCCGATGAACAGCAGCAGGAACGCCAGGCCGTAGGAGAGGTAGACGAGCCGCGTGAGCAGGTCGCCGAGCAGGAAGTACAGCTGCCGCAGGCCCATGAGCGCGAACACGTTCGCCGTGAGCACGAGGTACGGCTCGTTGGTGAGGCCGTAGATCGCGGGGATCGAGTCGAGGGCGAACAGCAGGTCGGTCATGCCCAGGGTGAGCACCACGATCGCCATCGGGGCGAGCAGCCGCTTGCCGTTCTCCTGGACGAACATCTTGACGCCGTTCCACTCCTCGGAGACGGGGAAGGTGCGGCGCACCCAGCGGACCAGCCGCGGCTCGTCGTACCCGCCGTCCTCGTCCCCGCCACCCTCGCGCGCGAGGTTGACGGCGGTGAGCACCAGGAAGGCGCCGAAGAGGTAGAAGACCCAGCTGAAGTTGTTGATCGCCGCAGCGCCGACGGCGATGAAGATGCCGCGGAGCACCAGGGCGATGACGATGCCGATGAGCAGCGCGGTCTGCTGGTACTTCCGCGGCACCGACAGCTTGCTCATGATGATGAGGAAGATGAACAGGTTGTCGATCGAGAGGGAGTACTCGGTCAGCCAGCCGGCGAAGAACTCGCCGCCGTACCGGCCGCCGTAGAAGTACCAGATCCCCAGGCCGAAGAGGACGGCCGAGCCGAGGAAGAAGCTCAGCGCGACCGAGGTCTCCTTGCGGCTCGGCGTGTGGGGGCGCCGGCCGATGACGACGACGTCGAAGACGAGGACCCCGATCGCGATGACCAGGGTGAGGGTCCAGGTGAGGGGTGAGACGTCCATGGTTTTCCTCCGGTGCAGCCGTGTGTCAGTGCTCCGGAGGTCTCTTCCGCTCTTGACCGGACGGTCACGAGCCGGTGGGCCGGGTCAGATCAGATCTGGCCGTACTGACGACGCCACTGTCGGGGAATACTCCCCTCCTGGTGCCCCCAGTGTCTCATGCGCGGGGGCACCGGGCGAAACCCCGGTCAGCGGCCGCCGAAGGGGACGCCGAGCTCGCCGAGCCTCGCCTCGCCGCCGTCCAGGGCGGTGAGCACCCAGGCGCCGTCGGGCGTGAGGGTGAAGGTGTGCTCGAAGTGCGCGGCCCACGAGCCGTCCGTGGTGCCGACGGTCCAGTCGTCCTCGAGCAGGAGGGTCTCGTTCGAGCCGAGGGTGACCATCGGCTCCACTGCGAGGGCGAGCCCTCGGGCCAGCGTGGGGCCACGGCCGGGACGGCCGTAGTTGGGCACGTTCGGAGGTTGGTGCATCTCGGAGCCGATCCCGTGCCCGACGTAGTCCTCGAGGATGCCGTACGTCGCGCCGGTCGGGTGCGGCTGCGAGCGCACGTAGGACTCGACCGCGTGCGAGATGTCGGTGACCCGGCCACCCAACCGCGCGGCGGCGATCCCCCGCCAGAGCGCCTCCTCGGTCACGCGCATCAGCTCGGCGTGCTCGTCGGCGACCGGGCCGACGCCGACCGTGATCGCCGCGTCGCCGTGCCAGCCGTCCACGATGGCTCCGCAGTCGATCGAGATGACGTCGCCCTCGGCCAGCGCGCGGTCGCCCGGGATGCCGTGGACCACCTCGTCGTTGACCGACGCGCAGATCGACGCCGGGAACGGCGGGTGGCTGTAGCCCTTGAAGGACGGGATCGCTCCGGAGGACCGGATGTTGTCCTCGGCGATCGCGTCGAGCTCGCCGGTGGTGACGCCGACCTGGACCGCGGCGCGCAGCAGCTCCAGGGTCTGCCCCACGACCAGGCCAGCGCGACGCATCGCCTCGATCTGCTCGGGGGTCTTGATCTGGATGCCGCGGTCGCGCAGTGCCATGCCTAGGACTGGGGAACCACGTCGAGCGCGTCGAAGATGCGCGTGGTGACCTCGTCGATCTCGCCCATCCCGTCGACCTCGACGAGGATGCCGCGGTCGCGGTAGACGTCGATCAGCGGCTCGGTCTGCTCGGAGTAGATCTCCTGGCGGCGCCGGATGACCTCTTCGGTGTCGTCGGCGCGGCCCTCGGTCTTGGCGCGCTCGAGCAGGCGCTGGACCAGCTCCTCGCCGTCCACGGTGAGGACGAGAACGGCGTCGAGCTGGTGGCCGGTGTGCTTGATCATCCCGTCGAGCTCCTCGACCTGGGCCAGCGTCCTCGGGTAGCCGTCGAGGAGGAAGCCGGGCTCGGCGTCCGACTCGTCGATCCGGTTGCGCACCATCAGGTTGGTGACCTCGTCGGGGACGTACTCCCCGGCGTCCATGTACTTCTTCGCCTTCACACCCAGCTCGGTGCCGGCGGACACGTTGGCCCGGAAGATGTCACCGGTGGAGACGGCCGGAACGCCGAAGTGGTCGGCGACGACCTTGGCCTGGGTGCCCTTCCCGGCTCCCGGGGGCCCCATCAGGATTAGCCTCATTAACGCAAGAATCCTTCGTAGTTGCGTTGCTGGAGCTGGCTCTCGATCTGCTTCACCGTGTCGAGCGCGACGCCCACCATGATCAGGATGGAGGTGCCGCCGAACGGGAACTGCTGGTTGGCCCCGATGACCACCAGAGCGATCAGGGGGATCAGCGAGATCAGACCGAGGTAGAGCGCCCCAGGGAACGTGATGCGGGACAGGACGTAGGACAGGTAGTCCTCGGTCGGCTTGCCCGCCCGGATCCCGGGGATGAAGCCGCCGTACTTCTTCATGTTGTCCGCCACCTCTTCAGGGTTGAAGGTGATCGAGACGTAGAAGTAGGTGAAGAAGACGATCAGGGCGAAGAACACGGCCATGTAGAGGGGATGGTCGCCCTTGACGAAGTGGTTCCCGACCCAGATGAGGAACGGGTTCGTGCTGTTCGGGTTGAACTGCGTCGCCATCGCCGGCAGGTAGAGCAGCGACGAGGCGAAGATGACCGGGATGACACCGGCCTGGTTGACCTTCAGCGGGATGTAGGTCGAGGAGCCGCCGAACATCTTGCGCCCCACCATGCGGCGCGCGTACTGGACCGGGATCCGGCGCTGCGCCTGCTCGATGAAGATGACCGCCGCGATGATCACCATGCCGATGAGCATGACGATGGCGAAGACCCACCAGCCGCGAGACTTGGCGACCTGCCACATCGAGATCGGGAAGGTGGCGACGACCTGGGTGAAGATCATCAGCGACATGCCGTTGCCGATGCCGTGCTCGGTGATGAGCTCTCCGAGCCACATGATCACCGCGGTACCGGCGGTCATGGTGATGACCATGACGAGGAAGGTCCGGGTGTTGTCGGAGTACAGCAGGCTGTCGGTGCAGCCGCGCAGCAGGTTGCCGCTGCGGGCCAGCGCCACGATGCCGGTCGCCTGGAGCAGCGCGAGACCGAGCGTCAGGTAGCGGGTGTACTGGGTGATCTTCGTCTGGCCGGCCTGGCCCTCCTTCTTGAGGGCCTCCAACCGCGGGATCACCACCACGAGGAGCTGCAGGATGATGCTCGCGGTGATGTAGGGCATGATCCCCAGCGCGAAGATCGTCAGCTGGAGCAGCGCGCCACCGGAGAACAGGTTGATGAGGCTGTAGATGCTGTCGTTCTGCACCTGGTTCAGGCAGGCCTGCACGTTCCCGACGTTCACGCCCGGGGTGGGGATCTGGGAACCCAGACGGAAGAGCGTGATGATCATCAGCACGAACAGCAGCTTCCGGCGCAGGTCCGGTGTCCGGAATGCGTTGGCGAACGCGCTCAGCACGACTTCCTCTTCCTTGGCGGTACGACGGCGTGGGCCCGGCTCGCGAGTCTGGCTCGTCGGCCCGGCTCGCAGGCCCGGGAGAGCCTAACAGGGGCACCCTCGGTCATCGGGGTGCCCCTGATCGGGCTACTGGTCCTCAGGCGACGGAGGCGGACCCGCCGGCAGCCTCGATCTTCTCCTTGGCGGAGGCCGAGAAAGCCTGGGCGGTGACGTCCACCTTGACCGAGAGATCACCCTGCCCGAGCACCTTGACCGGCTGGCCCTTGCGGACCGCACCCTTGGCCACGAGCTCGTCCACGGTGACCTGGCCACCGTCGGGGAAGAGGCTGTTGATCTTGTCGAGGTTGACGACCTGGAACTCCACGCGGAAGGGGTTCTTGAAGCCCTTCAGCTTGGGCAGGCGCATGTGCAGCGGGAGCTGGCCACCCTCGAAGGAGGCCGGCACCTGGTAGCGCGCCTTGGTGCCCTTGGTTCCACGGCCGGCGGTCTTGCCCTTCGAGCCCTCACCACGACCCACACGGGTCCTGGCGGTCTTGGCGCCCGGAGCGGGACGCAGGTGATGAAGCTTCAGAGTCATGACTGGCTCACTTACCGATCTCTTCGACCGTCACGAGGTGACGGACGGTCTGGACCATGCCACGGATCTCGGGCCGGTCCTCCTTGATGACGACGTCACCGATGCGCTTGAGGCCGAGCGTACGCAGCGTCTCGCGCTGGTTGGCCTTGCACCCGATGGTCGACTTCTTCTGCTGGACCTTGAGCTGCGCCATTACTGGGTCACCCCCGCGGCCGCCGGCTGGCTGCCCTCGTTGCGGTGCCGGAGCATGGACGCCGGGGCGACCTGCTCGACCGTGAGGCCGCGGCGAGCCGCGACCTGCTCGGGCTGCTCGAGCATCTTGAGGGCCTCCACCGTGGCGTGCACGATGTTGATCTGGTTGGAGGACCCGAGCGACTTGCTCAGGACGTCGTGGACTCCGGCGCACTCCAGCACCGCTCGCACCGGGCCACCGGCGATGACGCCGGTACCGGGAGCGGCCGGACGCAGCAGCACGACACCGGCTGCCTTCTCGCCCTGGACGGGGTGCGGGATGGTGCCCTGGATGCGGGGGACCTGGAAGAAGCTCTTCTTGGCCTCCTCGACACCCTTGGCGATCGCCGCCGGAACTTCCTTGGCCTTGCCGTAGCCGACACCGACGAGGCCGTTGCCGTCCCCGACGATCACGAGGGCGGTGAAGCTGAAGCGACGACCACCCTTCACGACCTTGGCGACGCGGTTGATCGCGACGACGCGCTCGATGTACTGGCTCTTCTCCTGCTGGCCACCGCGACCACCGTCGCGGCCACCGCGGCCGCCACCGGCGCGCTGCCCGCGCTGCTGGGATCCGCTCATCAGTTCACTCCCTTGTCAGTCATGCTGGTTGCCATCAGAAGGTCAGGCCACCCTCGCGGGCGCCGTCGGCCAACGCCGCGACGCGACCGTGGTACTTGTTGCCGGCGCGGTCGAAGACCACGCCCTCGACGCCGGCCGCCTTGGCGCGCTCGGCGACGAGCTCCCCGACCTTGCGGGCCTTGTCGGTCTTGTTCTCGCCCGCACCGCGGACGTCGGTCTCCATGGAGGAGGCCGAGGCCAGCGTCTTGCCGACGAGGTCGTCGACGACCTGCACGCTGATGTGCTTGGCCGACCGGGTGACCACCAGGCGCGGGCGCTCGGCGGTGCCGGCGACCTTCTTGCGGCCACGGACCTGACGCTTGAGGCGCGCCCGGATGCGGCTCGAGGTGTGCTTGTTGTTGGACAGCTTGATCGACATGTCACTTACCTGCCTTTCCGACCTTGCGGCGGATGTGCTCGCCCGCGTACCGCACGCCCTTGCCCTTGTAGGGCTCAGGCTTGCGCAGCTTGCGGATGTTGGCGGCGGTCTCGCCGACCAGCTGCTTGTCGATGCCCTGGACACCGAGCCTCGTGGGGCCCTCGACGGCGAAGGTGATGCCGTCGGGGGCGTCGAAGATGATCGGGTGGGAGTAGCCGAGCTGGAACTCCAGCTGGGTCGGGCCCTTGGACAGGACCCGGTAACCCACGCCGACGATCTCGAGCTTCTTCTCGTAACCCTCGGTGACGCCGACCACCATGTTGTTGATCAGGGTGCGGGTCAGCCCGTGCAGGGACTTGCTGATCCGCTCGTCGTCGGGTCGCTTGACCTCGAGGACGCCGTCGGAGTTCTCGACGGTGATCGGGGTGGCGACGCTGTGGCTCAGGGTGCCCTTGGGCCCCTTCACCGTCACGAGCGCCTCATCGATCGAGACGTCCACGCCGGACGGGACCGCGATCGGGAGCTTGCCAATGCGCGACATGCTTCTAGTTCTCCTCTCTCGGTCTCGGGCTACCAGACGTAGGCGAGGACTTCCCCACCCACGCCCTTCTGGCCGGCCTGGCGGTCGGTGAGCAGACCCTGGCTGGTGGAGATGATCGCCACGCCCAGACCACCCAGGACCTTCGGGAGGCCCGTGTGCTTGGCGTACACGCGCAGACCGGGCTTGCTGATCCGGCGTACGCCGGCGATCGAGCGCTCACGGTTGCGGCCGTACTTGAGGGTGATGGTCAGCACCTTGCCGACGGTGTCCTCGGGGTCCTGGACCTCGAACGAGGTGATGTAGCCCTCCTGGCGAAGGATCTCGGCGACGCCCTCCTTCAGCTTGGAGTAAGGCATCGTCACCTCGTCGTGGAACGCCTGGTTGGCGTTGCGCAGACGGGTCAGCATGTCTGCGATCGGGTCAGTCATCGTCATGGGTTGTTCTTCTCTCTCCTGTGGTTTCCGCAGCTCTCGCGCGGACCTTCAGCGAATGTCGGTCGTGAAGTGGGTGGTTCCTGGTTCACCAGCTGGACTTGGTCACACCGGGCAGCTCGCCCCGGTGTGCCATCTCCCGCAGGCAGATCCGGCACAGGCCGAACTTGCGGTAGACGGCCTTGGGACGGCCACAGCGCTGGCAACGGGTGTAGCCGCGCACCGCGAACTTCGGCTTGCGGGCCGCCTTGACCTTCAGTGCAGTCTTTGCCATCTCTGTCTCCTCAGCCTCATCGCTCTGCGAAGGGGAAACCGAGCTGCTTGAGCAGCGCGCGACCCTCGTCGTCGTTGGTGGCCGTGGTCACGACCGTGATGTCCATGCCGCGGGAGCGGTCGATCTTGTCCTGGTCGATCTCGTGGAACATGACCTGCTCGGTGAGCCCGAACGTGTAGTTGCCACGACCGTCGAACTGCTTGGGGGACAGACCGCGGAAGTCGCGGATCCGGGGCAGGGCGAGGGACAGCAGGCGGTCCAGGAACTCCCACATCCGGTCGCCGCGCAGCGTGACGTGCGCACCGATCGGCATTCCCTCACGCAGCTTGAACTGCGCGATGGACTTGCGGGCCTTCGTCACCATCGGCTTCTGGCCGGTGATGGCGGTCAGGTCGCGGATGGCGCCCTCGATCAGCTTCGAGTCGCGAGCCGCCTCGCCGACACCCATGTTGACCACGATCTTGACGAGACCGGGCACCTGCATGACGTTCTTGATCTCGAACTCAGCCCTCAGCGCGGGGATGATCTCCTCGCGGTAGCGGGTCTTGAGCCGAGGCGTGGGGACCTCCTCGGTCGGGGTCGACTCGTTCTCGGTCGTCTCGACAGTCGTCTCGGTCATCTCAGATCTCCTTACCGGAACGGCGCGAGACCCGCATGCTGCGCGTGGCGGTGTACGTCGAGCCGTCGGGCCGGCGCTTGGACACGGTCTCCCGCTTGAAGCCGATCCGGGTCGTCTTGCCGTCCTCGACCAGCATCACGTTGGACACGTGGATGGGGGCCTCGGTGGTGATGATCCCGCCGGTGTTGCCGGAGCGACCACCGGTGTTGACCACCTTGGTGTGCTTCTTGACGCGGTTGACGCCCTCGACCACCACGCGCTGCTCCTCGCGGAGCACGGAGATGACCTTGCCCTCAGCGCCCTTGTCCTTGCCAGCGATGACGCGGACCTGGTCGCCCTTCTTGATGTTCACAGTCTTCTTCTCGTTCTTGGCCATGTCTCAGAGCACCTCCGGCGCCAGCGAGATGATCCGCATGAACTTCTTCTCGCGCAGCTCGCGGCCCACGGGGCCGAAGATGCGGGTGCCTCGCGGCTCGCCGTCGTTCTTGAGGATCACCGCAGCGTTCTCGTCGAAGCGGATGTAGGAGCCGTCGGGACGACGGCGCTCCTTGACCGTGCGGACGATGACCGCCTTGACGACGTCACCCTTCTTGACGTTCCCGCCCGGGATGGCGTCCTTCACGGTGGCGACGATGACGTCACCGATACCGGCGTAGCGACGACCGGACCCGCCGAGAACCCGGATGCAGAGGATCTCCTTGGCACCCGTGTTGTCGGCGACCTTCAGTCGCGACTCCTGCTGAATCATTTCTTCTCCTGGTTGTCGTGCTGGTTCTCAGCCGCCTCGGGCGACCGAGCCTTGCCGAACGTGGGTTACTTGGCCTTCTCGACGACTTCGACGACGCGCCAGCGCTTGGTGGCGGACAGCGGACGGGTCTCCATGATCCGGACCCGGTCGCCGGCGCCGCACTCGTTCTGCTCGTCGTGGGCCTTGAGCCGCGAGGTGCGGCGCATGACCTTGCCGTAGAGGGCGTGCTTGACGCGGTCCTCGACGGACACGACCACGGTCTTGTCCATCTTGTCGGACACGACCAGGCCTTCGCGCACCTTGCGGGTGTTGCGCTCCTGCGTCTGGTCCTGAGTCTCTTCGGTCACTGGTCGCTCTCCTCGTTGCTGCCGGGCGTGGTGCGGATGCCGAGCTCGCGCTCGCGCACCACGGTGTAGATCCGGGCGATGTCCTTCTTGACGGTCCGCAGCCGGCCATGGCTCTCCAGCTGACCCGTGGCGGCCTGGAACCGGAGGTTGAACAGCTCCTCCTTGGCCTCACGCAGCTTGGACTCCAGGTCGACGTTGGTCATCTCGTCGAGCTCGTACGCAGTGCTCATCAGAACTCACCGGCCTCACGGGAAATGAACCGGCACTTCATGGGCAGCTTGTGCATCGCGCGACGCATGGCCTCGCGGGCCACGGTCTCGTCGACGCCGGACAGCTCGAACATGACACGACCGGGCTTGACGTTGGCGATCCACCACTCCGGCGAACCCTTGCCCGAACCCATGCGGGTCTCGGCGGGCTTCTTGGTCAGCGGGCGGTCGGGGTAGATGTTGATCCACACCTTGCCGCCACGCTTGATGTGCCGGGTCATGGCGATACGAGCGGACTCGATCTGCCGGTTGGTCACGTAGTGACCCTCGATCGCCTGGATGCCGTACTCACCGAAGGCCAGCGTGGTGCCACCCTTGGCCGCGCCGCGGCGGTTGGGGTGGTGCTGCTTGCGGTGCTTGACACGACGGGGCATCAACATGTGCTCAGCCCTCCGATCCGGACTCGGGAGCCGCGGCGGCCGGAGCGGAACCCCGGTCGGCCCGGCTCGGGCGGTTGCCCCGGCTGGGGCGGTCTCCGCCACGCTGCGGACGTCCGCCGCGACCGGGGACGCCGGCACGCGCAGCGGCCTGGGCCTGACGCTCGGCACGGGTGCCGGCGACCTCGCCCTTGTAGATCCAGACCTTCACGCCGATCCGGCCGAAGGTCGTGCGGGCCTCGTAGAAGCCGTAGTCGATGTCGGCGCGCAGCGTGTGCAGCGGGACGCGACCCTCGCGGTAGAACTCGGTGCGCGACATCTCGGCGCCGTTGAGGCGGCCGGAGCACTGGATCCGGATGCCCTTGGCACCCGAGCGCATCGAGGTCTGCATGGCCTTCTTCATCGCGCGACGGAACTGCACGCGGCCCGAGAGCTGCTCGGCCACACCCTGCGCGACCAGCTGAGCGTCGATCTCGGGGTTCTTCACCTCGAGGATGTTCAGCTGGACCTGCTTGCCGGTGAGCTTCTCCAGCTCGCCGCGGATGCGGTCGGCCTCGGCGCCTCGGCGGCCGATGACGATGCCCGGACGCGCGGTGTGGATGTCGACGCGGACCCGGTCCCGGGTGCGCTCGATCTCCACCTTGGAGATGCCGGCCCGCTCCATGCCCTTGGAGAGCAGCTTGCGGATGGCGACGTCCTCGCCGACGTAGGACTTGTACAGCTTGTCGGCGTACCAACGCGACTTGTGGTCGGTGGAGATGCCGAGACGGAAGCCGTTCGGGTTGATCTTCTGGCCCATCAGGCGCCCTTCCTCTTCTGTGCGGATCCGTTCCGGCCCTTGGCTCGCGCCGCCTTGACGACGTCGGCCGGCTGCACGACCAGGGTGATGTGGCTCGTGCGCTTGTTGATCCGGCTGGCCCGGCCCTGGGCCCGGGGGCGCCAGCGCTTCATCGTCGGGCCCTCGTCGACCTGGACGTTGGAGACCACGAGGTCGCCCGCGGTCAGGCCCTCGGCGGACTCGGCGTTCGCGATGGCGCTCTCCAGGACCTTGTAGACGGTCGAGGAGGCGGCCTGCGGCGCGAACTGCAGCAACGACAAGGCGTCCTCGACCGGCAGACCCTTGACCAGGTTGACGACCCGACGGGCCTTCATGGGGGTGATCCGCGTGTGCCGGACGGTCGCGAAGGCCCCCGGCTGGTCGCCGAGCAGCGACTCGCGACGGGCGCTCGTGCGCCGGCGGTCAGTGGTGGTCATCAGCGACGCCGTCCCTTCCGGTCATCCTTCACGTGTCCGCGGTAGGTACGCGTCGGGGCGAACTCGCCCAGCTTGTGTCCCACCATGGAGTCGGTCACGAAGACCGGCACGTGCTTGCGGCCGTCGTGGACCGCGAGGGTGTGGCCGATCATCGCCGGCACGATCATCGAGCGGCGCGACCACGTCTTGATCACGTTGTGGCTGCCCTTGTCGTTCTCCGCGTCCACCTTCTTCATGAGGTGGTCGTCGACGAAAGGACCCTTCTTCAGACTGCGAGGCATCTCAGCTACTTCCTACCCTTGCCGGACTTGCGACGTCGGATGATCTGGGCGTCGGAGGACTTGCGCTTGCGCGTGCGGCCCTCGGGCTTGCCCCAGGGGGACACCGGGTGGCGGCCACCCGAGGTCTTGCCCTCGCCACCGCCGTGGGGGTGGTCGACGGGGTTCATGACGACACCGCGGACGGTCGGGCGCTTGCCCTTCCAGCGCATGCGGCCGGCCTTGCCCCAGTTGATGTTGGACTGCTCGGCGTTGCCGACCTCACCGATCGAGGCGCGGCACCGGACGTCCACGAACCGCATCTCACCGGACGGCATGCGCAGCGTGGCGCGCGAGCCCTCCTTGGCCACCAGCTGCGCGCTGATGCCCGCGGAGCGGGCGATCTTCGCGCCGCCACCGGGCCGCAGCTCGATGCAGTGGATGGTGGTACCGACCGGGATGTTGCGCAGCGGCAGGTTGTTGCCAGGCTTGATGTCGGCGTGGGGACCGGACTCGATCGCGGTGCCCTGGCGCAGGTCCTTCGGCGCGATGATGTAGCGCTTCTCGCCGTCGGCGTACTGCAGCAGCGCGATGCGCGCGGTGCGGTTGGGGTCGTACTCGATGTGAGCGACCTTGGCCGGGACGCCGTCCTTGTCGTAGCGACGGAAGTCGATGATCCGGTAGGCCCGCTTGTGACCGCCACCCTGGTGCCGGGTGGTGATCCGGCCCTGGTTGTTGCGGCCGCCCTTCTTGGGCAGCGGACGGGTCAGCGACTTCTCCGGCGTGGTCCGGGTGATCTCGACGAAGTCGGCCACCGACGAGCCACGACGGCCCGGGGTGGTCGGCTTGTACTTGCGGATAGCCATTTCTCAATCAGTCCTTTAGGCCCGGTCAGCCGACCTGGCCGAAGATGTCGATGCGGTCGCCGTCAGCCAGCTTGACGATGGCGCGCTTGGTGTCCTTGCGCTTGCCGAGGCCGTTGCGGGTCCGACGGGCCTTGCCCTGACGGTTCATCGTGTTCACCGAGGTGACCTTGACGTTGAAGATCTTCTCGACAGCGATCTTGATCTCGGTCTTGTTGGCGTCCGGGCGCACCAGGAAGGTGTACTTGTTCGCGTCGAGGAGGCCGTAGCTCTTCTCGGACACGACCGGTGCGAGCAGGACGTCGCGGTGGTCCTTGTGCAGCGTGCTCACTTGTCGTCCTCCCCATCGGTGGCGCGCGGTCCGCCGGCGCGCTCGAAGCCGGCGGCCTCGGCGGCCTCGGCCGTCTTGAAGTAGAACTCCGCGTCGGTCGCGTCGTACCACTGGCCGTCCGGCTCGTGGTACTTCATCGAGTCGGCGTTGCCCTTGATCTCGTAGCCCTTGGGAGCGCCTCCGCTCTTCAGCGGAGCCTTGGCACCCTTGGGCAGCTCGACGGCGGCCTCGTCGGCCTTCGGCTCGACCTCGGCCGCGGTGTCAGCCTGGGTCTCGGTCACCGCGTCGGCGGCGGGAGCCTCGACGAGGGTGGCCTTGCGCTCCGAGGAGGAGGCGGTGCCACCCGCGCCAACGAACCTGTCGTAGGCGGCCTTGGTGAAGACCACGTCCTCGCTGGCCAGCACGTCGTAGGTGTTGAGCTGGTCGACGGCCACGATGTGCACCTGCGGCGCGTTGCGCAGCGAGAGCCAGGTGACGGCGTCGGTCCGCTCGAGCACCACGAGGTACTTCGTGCGGTCGGTCAGACCGGCCAGCGCGTCGAGGGCGCCCTTGGTCGACGGCTTGTCGCCGGAGACGAGGGACTCGACCACGTGGATGCGACCGTTGCGGGCCCGGTCGGACAGAGCGCCACGCAGGGCGGCGGCCTTCATCTTCTTGGGGGTGCGCTGGTCGTACGAGCGCGGCTGCGGTCCGTGGACGATGCCACCGCCGGCGAACTGCGGCGCGCGGGTCGAACCCTGACGGGCGCGGCCGGTGCCCTTCTGCTTGTAGGGCTTGCGGCCACCGCCGCGGACCTCGCCGCGGCGCTTCGTGGCGTGCGTGCCCTGACGGGCGGCGGCCTGCTGGGCCACGACGACCTGGTGGATCAACGGGATGTTGACCTCCACGTCGAAGATCGCGGCGGGCAGGTCGACGTTGACGGTCTTGGCGGTCACTTGCCGGCCTCCTTCTTGACGGCCGTGCGGAGGACGAGGAGCCCACCCTTGGGGCCGGGAACGGCGCCCTTGAGCAGGATCAGGCCCTTCTCGGCGTCCACAGCGTGCACGGTGAGGTTCTGCGTGGTGACGGTGTCCTGACCCATCCGACCGGCCATCCGGACGCCCTTGAACACGCGACCGGGGGTCGCGCAGGCGCCGATGGAGCCCGGCTTGCGGTGGTTGCGGTGCGCACCGTGGGAGGCGCCGACGCCGTGGAAGCCGTGACGCTTCATCACACCGGCGAAGCCCTTGCCCTTGCTCGTGCCGGTCACGTCGACCGCGTCGCCGGCGGCGAACATGTCGACGGCCAGCTCCTGGCCGACGGTGTAGTCGGCCGCGGCAGCGGTGCGGATCTCGACGAGGTGACGGCGCGGGGTCGTGCCGGCCTTGGCGAAGTGGCCACCGGCCGGACCGTTGACCTTGCGGCCCTCGATCTCGCCGAAGCCCACCTGGATGGCGTTGTAGCCGTCGGTGTCGGGGGTGCGGACCTGGGTGACCACGTTGGTCCCGGCGGCGACGACAGTGACGGGGACGACGATGTTGTTCTCGTCCCAGACCTGGGTCATGCCGAGCTTGGTGCCCAGGAGGCCCTTGAGGTTGTGTTCCAGAGTGCTCATGTCAGTGCTTCCTGCCTAGAGCTTGATCTCGATGTCGACGCCGGCGGGAAGGTCGAGCCGCATGAGCGAGTCGACCGTCTTCGGCGTGGGGTCCAAGATGTCGATGAGGCGCTTGTGGGTGCGCATCTCGAAGTGCTCGCGGGAGTCCTTGTACTTGTGGGGCGAGCGGATGACGCAGTAGACGTTCTTCTCGGTCGGCAGCGGCACGGGGCCGGCGACCTTGGCGCCCGTACGGGTCACCGTGTCCACGATCTTGCGCGCCGAGGTGTCGATCACCTCGTGGTCATAGGCCTTGAGCCTGATGCGGATCTTCTGTCCCGCCATAGGTCTCTCTCGTCCTTCTCGTTCGTTCTGCCGCGTGCTGGTCTCGAGACGTCCTCCCACTGAGTCGGTCCCGACCCGTCGCACTCCCCAAGCGCCGACCCCCGCGGTCGGGCGTGTCGCGCATTGTGGACGCAACACAAGACCGGGGTCCTGCTCTTGTTGTTGGGGGCCCGACGGGATTTCATCGGGCCGATCGGGTCTCCTGGTTCGGCGCGGCACATGTCCACTCATCGATTCCCTGCTGGAGACCCGATTCAGTAGTCAAGCTTTTCCGCACCCCGGCAACCCAGCCGAAGCAACCGGACTATCTTGGCAGACGCCTGCGCGTGCGTCCAAATCGGGCCTCAGCCGACCCCGGCGACGAACCTCAGCAGCCGGTGCGCGAGCGGACGCGGGCGGCCGAGCGGCGACAGCAGCAGCTCCCAGCCGTGGCCGTGCCCGCCGTCCACGAACTCCGCGCCGGTGCGCCGGGAGAGCCGCTGCGCCGCCCGGTAGGCGAGGTCGCCGTCGCTGCGGGCATACCCGACGAAGCCGGGCTGCCGGACCTGGTCGGCGAGGTCGAGCAGCCGCACCCGCTCCCAGGTCGGCGGTCCGGACAGGTCGGCCCACCCGTCCGCGTCCGCCCCGCCGGCGGTCGCGCGGACCGCCTGGGACCCACCCATGGACACCCCTACGACCACGACCCGCTCCGCGCCCTGGGCGCGCAGATGGTCCGCAGCCAGGTCGACCTGCCCGGCGACGTCGTCGATCCCCGACTCGGCGCAGTCGGAGTCGCCGTACCCGCAGACGTCGACGAGGACCGAGGAGACGCCCTGCGAGGCGGCGTACGTCGCGAACCGCCCCCACCCGCACAGGCCGGCGTTGACCTGGGGCAACAGCACCATGGCCGTGCGCGACGTCGTCCCAGGTCCGATGTCCACCGCGGGCAGCGCGATGCCCGCCTTCCGCAAGGTCGTCACGGCGCGGACTGGGGCGTCGTCGGGAATGCCGCTGAGACAGCGCGCGCGCACCTGACCTTCGGTCAACGCTGCGGGAGTGCCGGCGTCCGGGACGGGGGTGAGGTCGCCACCGCACGCTGCGGACAGCAGCAGGAGGATCGACAGGACCACCGCACGCATGCCGCTCAAGGTAGCCGTCGCCCCGACGCTTCGGGGAGTGTCAGACTCCTCGGGTGATCGACCCCCGCCCGCTGTGGGACTTCCAGGACCCCGCCGCCTCCGAGGGCAGGTTCCGGGCGGCTGCCCTCGGCCGCCCGTCCCCCGAGGCCGACGCCTGGGCGACCCAGGTCGCACGGGCGCTCGGACTCCAGGAGCGGTACGCCGAGGGGCACGCGACGCTCGACGGGGTCGCGTCCGACGACCGCGAGGTGCGGTGCCGGGTGGCTCTGGAGCGGGGCCGGCTGTGGCGCTCCGCCGGCGATGCCGAGGCCGCGCGCCCGTGCTTCGAGGAGGCCGTCGAGCTCGCGCCGGCCGACTCGCTGCGGATCGACGCCTGGCACATGCTGGCGCTCGTGCTGCCGCGCCCGGATTCCACGGACGTCACCCGGCGGGCGCTCGACGCGGCCCGGTCCTCCTCCGAGCCGGCCGCCCGAGCCTGGGAGGCCTCCCTGCTCAACAACCTGGGCATGGAGCACGCCGACGACGGCGACTTCGCCGCGGCGCTCCCGCTCTTCGAGGAGGCGCTCGCCGTCCGGCACCACGGCTCCGACGCCGACGCGACCCGGGTCGCTCGCTGGATGGTCGCCTGGTCGCTGCGCCACCTGCGCCGCAGGGACGAGGCGCTGGTCATCCAGCGCGCGTTGAAGGCCGAGCTCGACGCCGAGGGTGCCGTGGACCCCTACGTCGACGAGGAGCTGTCCCTCCTCACGGCACCTTGACGTAGCGGAGGTCGGTGATCTCGCGGCCGACCTCGAGCCCCTTGCGCTCGAACTTCGTCACCGGACGCTCCGACCAGCGCTCGACGACGCCGCCCGCCAGTCGCGGCTCCGCGTCGAGCACCTGCCGCATCTGCTCGGCGTAGTCCGCCCAGTCCGTGGCCAGTCGCCACTCGGCGCCCGCCGCCAGCCGCTCGGCCCCCAAGGCCGCGAAGTCACCGTCGACCAGCCGACGCTTGTGGTGCCGGGTCTTCGGCCACGGGTCGGGGAAGAAGGTCCAGAGCGCCGCCAGTGAGCCCGGTGCGACGAGGTGCTCGAGCACCCAGGCCGCGTCCACCGAGCAGAACCGGACGTTGTCGGCTCCTGCCGCCGCCACCTCGGCCAGCGCACTGGCGATGCCCGGTCGCCACACCTCCAGCGCCAGCACGTCGTGGTCGGGCCGCGCCGCGGCCAGGACCCCGGTCGCCTCCCCCACGCCGGGGCCGATCTCGACGATCAGCGGCGCTTCGCGGCCGAACCACGCGACGAGGTCGAAGTCCGGCTCGTCCACCGCGTCGTCCGGGATGACCCACGCCCCGGCGTGCGCTTCCCAGGCGGCGCGCTGCGAGGGCGTGAACCTGCTGCCGCGACGGGAGTAGGACAGCACCTCGCGCCTCCGCCGACCGTCCTCGGTCAGCTTCTGGTGCGGTCGCGCGGGCCTGGTCGTCACGGCTCCATTGTGGCGGGGAGGACTCCTGCGGCTCGCGCCGGTGCGGCGTACGCCGTCGCCAGGGTGCGGACCGTCTCGTGGGCGTTGAGGCCGCTCGGGTTCGGCACCACCCAGACCTCGCTGCTCCCCCAGCGCTCCGGCTGCCGCCCGGCGGCCGCCCGGGGCCGCCCGAAGGCTGTGCGGTAGGCCGTGATGCCCGCGACCGCCACGACGCGCGGCGCCCACTCCTCGACCCGACGCACCAGAGCCGCTCCCCCGGCCCGCAGCTCCTCGCGCGACAGCTCGTCGGCACGGGTCGTGGCGCGCGGCACCACGTTCGTGACCCCGAGCCCGCGAGCGACGAAGGCGGCGCGATCCTCGTCGGTCATCCCGGCGGAGGGATCGATCCGCCGCTCGATGATCCCCGCCTCGAGGAGCGCGGGGTAGAACCGGTTGCCGGGGTGGGCGAAGTGGGTCTGCACCGCGGCGGTCCACAGGCCGGGGTTGATGCCGACGAAGAGCAGTCGCAGACCGGGTCCGACGAGGTCCGGGACCAGGGCGTCGCGGAAGGATTCCAGCTGCTCGCGGGTCGGTCCGGCCACCCCTAGATTGTGCCCATGATCGATCGTCAGCGGCTCGCCGCCCTGCATGCCGAGGAGGAGCAGCGCTTCGCCGACCTGCACCCCCGCTCCGCCGAGCTCGCCGCAGAGGCGCGCGGGCCCCTGCTCGCCGGCGTGCCCATGCCGTGGATGACACGGTGGCCCGGCGCCTTCCCGTTGTTCGTGGACTCCGCGCAGGGCGGGCGGTTCACCGACGTCGACGGGATCGAGTACGTCGACCTGTGCCTCGGTGACACCGGCTCCATGACCGGCCACTGCCTGCCGGCGGTGGCGGAAGCGGTGCGGGAACGGACCGAGCGGGGCATCACCACCATGCTCCCCACCACCGACGCCACGTGGGTCGCCGGCGAGCTGGCTCGCAGGTTCGGCGTACCGGTCTGGCAGATGGCCATGACCGCCACCGACGCCAACCGGTTCGTGCTGCGCTTCGCCCGTCACCTCACCGGTCGCCCGCGGATCGCGGTCATGGACTGGTGCTACCACGGCACGGTCGACGAGACGCTGGGCGTGCTGGAGCACGGTCGGGCCGGCGACCGGGTCGTGCCGCGACCGGGCGCCCTCGGGCCGCAGGTCGACGTGGCGGTCACCACGGCGGTCGTCCCGTTCAACGACCTCGACGCGCTCGACCGGCGACTGGCCGAGGGCGACGTCGCGTGCCTGCTGATGGAACCGGCGCTGACCAACATCGGCATCGTGCTGCCGGAGGACGGCTACCTCGCCGGGGTCCGCGAGATCACCCGCCGGCACGGCGTGCTGCTGGTCAACGACGAGACCCACACGATCTGCGCAGGACCCGGTGGCGCGACCGCCGCCTGGGGGCTCGAGCCCGACTTCGTCGTCATGGGCAAACCGATCGGTGGCGGCATCCCGGTGGCGGCGTACGGCATGACGGCGGAGATCGCCGAGCAGCTGAGCGGCCCGATGCTCGGCCACGACATCGACGTCGCCGGCGTCGGCGGCACCCTCTCGGGCAGCGCGCTCGCGATGGCAGCGGTCCGGGCCGCGCTCAGCACCGCGCTGCGCGAGGAGGACTTCGCGGTCTCGATCCCCTTGGCGACCCGGTTCACCGAGGGCGTCTCCGAGGTGATCGCCTCGCACGGCCTTCCGTGGCACGTGCAGCGGCTCGGCTGCCGGGCCGAGTACTGGTTCTGCCCACCCCCGCGCACCGGCGCCGAAGCAGCCGCCGCGATCGACGAGGAGCTCGACGCGTTCATGCACCTGTGGACCGTCAACCGCGGGGTCCTGCTCGCGCCGTTCCACAACATGAGCCTGTTCTCGCAGTTCCACACCCCCGACGACGTCGACCGGCACACCTCGGTCTTCGCCGAGGCGGTCGAAGCGCTGGTGGAGTGAGCGGCGCGGGATTACCGTGGATCCATGGGCACGGCCGAGGCCCTGCTGGACGGCGGGACCACCCTGGCGGTCGTCATCCTGGCCAGCCACGCCCTGGTCGGATGGCCGAACGGCCGTGTGCTCCGGCGCCTGCCACCGCACCCCCGCTCCCCGGCCGGTGCCGCACCGTGCGTTCGAGGACCTCGTCGCCCGGGCGCGCGTGCTCGGTCCGCGCGTGCACCGGGTGGAGCCGGGCATCCGGTTCGCGAAGTTCGACGGCATGCGCCAGGGGTACGACGCCGTGCTCGGCGAGCTCGCCGACGAGCTGGGCATCGTCCACCTGCTCGCGGTCATCGCGCCCGGCCCCGCCCTCGACCGCGAGCGCGCCCGGGTCGAGAACGCCGTCGAGCGGGCCGGGGTCGACCTCGGGCTGCCGCTGGTCTGATCAGAGCCCGCGCACCGACGGTGGGACCACGATCCCGTCGGACAGGTCGGGCGCCGGCTGCGCGTCGCCGTACGAGGTGCGGCGCGGGACGATGCCCGCCCAGGCGTCGCCGGCGACGTCCTCGTCCGGGTCCTCGGGCCACGCCTCGGAGTTGGTCTTGACGGTGGCGTCCTCGATCCGCAGCCGGAGCACCAGCGTCGCCGCCAGCTCCTTCGCGGTCGGCCGGCGCACCTCGCCGACGCGGCCGGGGATGAGGGTGTCGGTGACCAGGTCGAGGGCCGCACGCTTGGCCTGCTCCTCCTCCACGACCTCGCAGGTCCCGAACAGCACGGCGCTGCGGTAGCGCATCGAGGACTCGAAGGCGCTGCGGGCGACCACCAGGGCGTCGAGGTGAGTGATGCCGACCGCCACAGGAACACCGGTGGCGAGCCAACGCATCCAGCCGGACCCGGTCGACCCGTGCATGAGCAGCCCGTCGGGCGGCTCGAAGGCCACCGCCGTGGGGATCACCACCGGCTGGCCCTCACGGACGAAGGAGACGTGCCCGACCAGGGTGTCGCCGACCAGGTCGGTCAGGTCGGAGAGGTCGGGCTCGTAGCGGCCCTCCTTGCGGGCCGAGGTGGTGCGGTCGAAGCTCACACGCTCATCCTGCCGGAGAAATGTGCGAGGGCCCCGGACCTTGCGGTCCGGGGCCCTCGTCAAGGATCTTGCTGGATCACTTGGTGATCTGCCGCCTGCGGCGGCTGTCACTCGTTCGGCTCGCGCCCACGAGCAAGCTCGCGGCGCTCACGCTCACTTCGTGATCTTGGTGACGCGACCGGCGCCGACGGTGCGGCCACCCTCACGGATGGCGAACCGCAGGCCCTCTTCCATCGCGATGGGCTGGATGAGCTCGACCGACATCTCGGTGTTGTCACCCGGCATGACCATCTCGGTGCCCTCGGGCAGGGTCACGACACCCGTCACGTCCGTGGTCCGGAAGTAGAACTGCGGACGGTAGTTGTTGAAGAACGGCGTGTGACGGCCACCCTCCTCCTTCGACAGGATGTAGACGCTCGCGTCGAAGTTGGTGTGCGGGGTGGTGGTGCCCGGCTTGATCACGACCATGCCGCGCTCGACGTCCTCGCGCTTGGTGCCGCGGAGGAGCAGCCCGACGTTCTCGCCGGCCTGGCCCTCGTCGAGCAGCTTGCGGAACATCTCGACGCCGGTGACGGTCGACTTCTGCGAGCCCTCGCGGATGCCGATGATCTCGACCTCCTCGTTGACCTTGACGATGCCGCGCTCGATCCGACCGGTGATGACGGTTCCACGACCGGTGATCGTGAAGACGTCCTCGACGGGCATGAGGAACGGCTTCTCGGTGTCGCGCTCCGGCTGCGGGATGTACTCGTCGACCGCGGTCATGAGCTCACCGACGGACTCCGCCCACTTGGCGTCGCCGTTGAGGGCCGGGAAGGCCGCCACGCGCACGACGGGGATGTCGTCGCCCGGGAACTCGTACTCCGAGAGGAGCTCGCGCACCTCCATCTCGACGAGCTCGATGAGCTCCTCGTCGTCGACCATGTCGCACTTGTTGAGCGCGACCACGATCGCGGGAACGCCGACCTGGCGGGCGAGCAGCACGTGCTCACGCGTCTGGGGCATCGGGCCGTCGGTGGCGGCGACCACGAGGATCGCGCCGTCCATCTGGGCCGCACCGGTGATCATGTTCTTGATGTAGTCGGCGTGACCGGGGCAGTCGACGTGCGCGTAGTGGCGCGCCTCGGTCTGGTACTCGATGTGCGCGATCGAGATGGTGATCCCGCGCTGGCGCTCTTCCGGTGCCTTGTCGATCGAGTCGAACGGCGACTCCTCGTTCAGGTCCGGGTGCTTGTCGTGCAGGACCTTCGAGATCGCCGCGGTCAAGGTGGTCTTGCCGTGGTCGATGTGACCGATCGTGCCGATGTTCACGTGCGGCTTGGTCCGCTCGAACTTCGCCTTAGCCACTGTGGGCTCCTCCTGGGTTGGTTACTTGACTCGTTTGATTGCTGTACTGCCGAGGATCCGAGGAATTACTCGCCGCGGACCTTCTTGATGATCTCGTCGGCGATGCCCTGAGGGACCTCGGCGTACGAGTCGAACTCCATCGAGTACGAGGCCTGACCCGAGGTCTTCGACCGCAGGTCGCCAACGTACCCGAACATCTCGGACAGGGGCACAAGCGCGTCCACGACCATGTCGCCGTGCCGCTCCTCCTGCGCCTGGATCTGACCGCGACGGCTGTTGATGTCGCCGATGACCGTGCCGAGGAAGCTCTCGGGGGTGGTCACCTCGACGGCGAACATGGGCTCCAGCAGGACGGCCTTGGCCATCCGCGCAGCCTCCTTGAACGCCTGGTTGCCGGCGATCTTGAACGCGAGCTCCGAGGAGTCGACGTCGTGGTACGCGCCGTCCTCGAGGGTGAACTTCACGTCGACCATCGGGTAGCCGGCGAGGACGCCGAACTCCATGGCCTCCTGGCCGCCCTGGTCGACCGAGGGGATGTACTCCCTCGGCACGCGACCACCGCTCACGTTGTTGACGAACTCGTAGCCCGCACCGGCGCCGGTCTCCGGGTCGATGTTCGGCTCGAGGGAGACGACGACCTTCGCGAACTGACCCGATCCGCCCGTCTGCTTCTTGTGGGTGTAGGAGTGGTTCTCGACCTTGCGGCGGACCGTCTCGCGGTAGGCGACCTGCGGCTTGCCGACGGTCGCCTCGACGCGGAACTCGCGCTTCATGCGGTCGACCAGGATCTCCAGGTGGAGCTCGCCCATGCCGGCGATGATCGTCTGGCCGGTCTCCTCGTCGGACTTGACCGTGAAGGTCGGGTCCTCGTCGGAGAGGCGCTGGATCGCCGTACCGAGCTTCTCCTGGTCGCTCTTGGTCTTGGGCTCGATCGCGACCTCGATCACCGGGGCCGGGAAGCTCATCGACTCCAGGACCACCGGCTGCGCGTTGTCGCACAGGGTGTGACCGGTCTTGGTGTCCTTCAGGCCCATGACGGCCACGATCTGGCCGGCGCCGACCGACGCGATCTCCTCACGCTTGTTCGCGTGCATCTGGTAGACCTTGCCGATCCGCTCCTTGCGGCCGGTGACGGAGTTGAGCACCGAGGAGCCCGCCTCCAGCTTGCCGGAGTAGACGCGCACGTAGATCAGCTTGCCGAGGTGCGGGTCCGAGGCGATCTTGTAGGCCAGGCCGGAGAACGGCTCGTCGTCGCTGGGCTGACGGACGATCGCCTCCTCCTCGTTGTTGACCGCGTGGCCCTTGATGCCGTCGATGTCGAGCGGGCTGGGCAGGAATTTCACGACCGCGTCGAGCAGGGGCTGCACGCCCTTGTTCTTGAACGCCGTGCCGCAGAGGACCGGGTTGAGCTTGTCGGCCAGGGTCGCGCGGCGGATCGCCGCCTCGAGCTCCTCCACGGAGATGTCCTCGCCCTCGAGGTACTTCTCCATGACGTCGTCGTCGGCCTCGGCCAAGGTCTCGAGCAGCTTCTCGCGGTACTCGTCGGCCTGCGCCTGGAGCTCGGCCGGGATCTCCTCGACCTCGTAGTCCTCACCCATCGTGGTCTCGCCGCGCCAGGTCAGCGCACGCATGCCGACGAGGTCGACGACGCCCAGGAAGTCCTGCTCGGCGCCGATCGGGAGCTGGAGGACCAACGGGGTGGAGTTGAGGCGCTCGACCATCATGTCGACGCAACGGAAGAAGTCCGCACCGGTGCGGTCCAGCTTGTTGACGAAGCACATCCGGGGCACGGAGTACTTGTTGGCCTGGCGCCACACGGTCATGGTCTGGGGCTCGACACCCGCGACGCCGTCGAACACCGCGACCGCGCCGTCGAGGACGCGCAGCGAGCGCTCGACCTCGGCGGTGAAGTCCACGTGACCAGGGGTGTCGATGATGTTGATCTGGTGGTCCTTCCACCAGCAGGTCGTCGCGGCCGACGTGATCGTGATGCCGCGCTCCTGCTCCTGCTCCATCCAGTCCATCGTGGCGGCGCCGTCGTGCACCTCACCGATCTTGTAGCTGATACCGGTGTAGAACAGGATCCGCTCGGTGGTGGTGGTCTTGCCGGCGTCGATGTGCGCCATGATGCCGATGTTGCGGACCTTGTTGAGGTCCGTGGTGATTTCGACAGCCACTTGGGAAGTCAGTCCTTAAGTCAGAGATGTCAGTGAGGGAGTACGCCGGCGGCTCACCGTGAGGTGCGCGAGCCGGCGTACTCCGGGCTCACCAGCGGTAGTGGGCGAAGGCCTTGTTGGACTCGGCCATCTTGTGCGTGTCCTCGCGCTTCTTCACCGCGGCACCGAGGCCGTTGGAGGCGTCGAGGATCTCGTTCATCAGTCGCTCGGACATCGTCTTCTCGCGACGGTCCTGGGCGTAGCCGACCAGCCAGCGCAGCGCCAGCGTCGTGCCACGAGTGCCCTTGACCTCGACCGGCACCTGGTAGGTCGCGCCACCGACTCGGCGGGACTTGACCTCGATGGCCGGCTTCACGTTGTCCATGGCGCGCTTGAGCGTCAGCACCGGGTCGGTGCCGGTCTTGTCGCGGCAGCCTTCGAGCGCGGAGTAGACGATGCGCTGAGCGACCTGCTTCTTGCCGTCGATCAGCACCTTGGAGACCAGCTGGGTGACCAGCTGCGACCCGTAGACGGGGTCGACGTCGAGCGGCCGCTTGGGGGCCGGACCCTTGCGCGGCATATCAGCTCTTCTCCTTCTTCGCGCCGTAACGGCTGCGAGCCTGCTTGCGGCCCTTGACACCCTGGGTGTCGAGGGTGCCGCGGATGATCTTGTAGCGGACGCCGGGGAGGTCCTTCACCCGGCCGCCGCGGACGAGCACGATGGAGTGCTCCTGGAGGTTGTGACCGACGCCCGGGATGTACGCCGTGACCTCGACGCCACTGGAGAGGCGCACGCGGGCGACCTTCCGGAGGGCGGAGTTCGGCTTCTTCGGGGTGGTGGTGTAGACGCGCGTGCAGACGCCTCGGCGCTGCGGCGATCCCTTCAGGGCAGGTGTCTTGCTCTTGGACACCTTGTCCTGGCGGCCCTTGCGGACCAGCTGCTGAATGGTGGGCACCTGGTGGTTCCCTTTCTTCTCTGCTCTCACGACCCGGCGCCTTGCCCGGTCGGGGGTGAAGCGGTGGTGCTGTGTGCCCGCGTCCCCGTCACCGATGCGGTCCGGGCACGCAGAAGGTCCTGGAGGTCCAGGCACAAGCGTTCAATCTACTCGGTCCGGGGGTCAGCCCCAAATCGGAAAGCGGCCGCCGGAGCTCAGGCCGCGACCGGCTCCGCGAGGTCCTGGGCGGCTTCCTCGCGCACGCGTCGGGCGCGGAGGAACAGCGCGCTGGCGAGCAGCACCCCCAGACCGGTGATGCCGCCCCCCAGGAGCAGGGTCCAGCGGGCCCCGAAGGCCTCCGCGATCCAACCCATGAAGGGCGCGCCCAGGGGCGTGCCGCCGATGAAGATCATCATGTAGAGCGCCATCACCCGGCCGCGCATGCCGGCATCGGTGTTGAGCTGCATGAAGGCGTTGGCCGAGGTGATCATCGTCAGCGCCGTGATGCCCAGCAGCGGAGTCAGCAGCGCGAACGTGAGGTACGTCGGCATCAGGCCGGCCGCGATCTCGACCACGGCGAAGGAGAGGGCAGCCCCCACGACCAGGCGGTGCCGGATCCGTTCGCGCCGGGCGGCCAGCAGCGACCCGGCGAGGGACCCGAACGCCATGAACGTGCCGAGCAGGCCGTACTCGGTCGGGCCCTTGTCGAAGACGGTCGTGGCCATCAGCGCGGACGTGATCTGGAAGTTGAGCCCGAACGTGCCGGTGAAGAAGACGATCGCGAGGATCAGGAGCAGGTCGGGCCGCCGGCGTACGTAGGCGACTCCGGCGCGGATCGCCCTCGGAGCGCGTGGCACCAGGTCGGGGCTGTGCAGCAGCCGCGGGTCGAGCGAGCGCAGCATGCTGATCGGGGCGGCGTAGCTGACGGCGTTGAGCAGGATCACCCAGCCGGTCGCGACCACGCCACCGCCGAAGGCCGCGATCATCACGCCGGCCAGTGCGGGGCCGACGATGCGGGCGGAGTTGAAGTTCGCGGAGTTGAGGCCCACCGCGTTGGTGAGGTCCTCCGGCTCCACCAGCTCGGAGACGAACGACTGCCGCGCGGGCGCGTCGAACGCCGAGGAGACGCCGAGGACCAGCGCCAGCACGTAGACGTGCCAGATCTGCGCCTGTCCGGTGACGGCCAGCAGACCGAGGATCACGGCGGGCACCGCCATGCCGAGGTTGGTGAGCTGCAGCAGGCGGCGCTTCGGGATGCGGTCGGCGACCAGGCCGGCCACGGGGCTCAGCAGGAGGAACGGCAGGAACTGGAGCCCGGTGGTGATGCCGATGGCGGTCCCGCTGTTGCCGGTCAGCTGGAGCACCAGCCAGTCCTGGGCGACGCGCTGCATCCAGGTGCCGACGTTCGACACCACGCTGCCGGCGGCGTACAGCCGGTAGTTGGGGTTGCGCAGGGAACGGAACGTGGGGCTCAAGAGTGGTTCAGCTTCTCCAGTACGGGTACGGCGCGCCGCAGGGCGTCGCGCTCCTCCTTGGTCAGTGCGGACAGCTGGATCGACAACCAGGCGTCGCGGCGGGCGCGGTCGGCGAGGAGGGTCTCCCGGCCCAGGTCGGTCAGCGCCACGAGGATCTGCCGGCCGTCGGTCTCGTGCGGGCGGCGGGTGACATACCCGCCCTCCTCGAGGCAGTTGATCGTGCGGGTCATGCTCGGCGGCTGCACCTGCTCGCGGGCGGCCAGCTCACCGACGGGGAGATCGCCCTGGCGGTAGAGCGCCCCGAGCACCGCCATCGAGCTGAGGCTCAGGTCGTTGTCCGGGTGTCGCTCGGACGCGAGCCGGCGCCGCAGGCGCATGACCTGCATGCGCAACTCGCTCGCGAGGCCCGCGCTGGTGCGGGCGGCCTTCTCCACTGTCGGCATGTCGTTAGCATAACTCATTACCTTTGCTAACTATTCCTCGCGGCCCGGACAGGCCACTGGCCCGGCAGGTCGGCTGCCGGGCCAGTGGATCAGGAGGGAAGGAGCAGGGTCAGGTCAGCAGCGAGTTGATCGGATCGATGAGGAAGTAGACGACGAACATCGCCGAGACCAGCCACATCAGGGGGTGGATCTGCGCCACCTTGCCCCGGATCAGCTTGATCACCACGTAAGTGAGGAAGCCGGCGCCGATGCCGACGGTGATCGAGTAGGTGAAGGGCATCAGGATGATCGTGAGGAACGCCGGGATGGCGATCTCCACGTCGTCCCAGTCGACGTTCTTGACCTGCTGCATCATCAGGAAGCCCACCAGGACCAGAGCCGGGACGGCCGCCTCGCTCGGAATGATGTCGGCCAGCGGCGCGAAGAACATCGTGAGCAGGAACAGCAGCCCGGTGACGATGGAGGCCAGGCCGGTGCGCGCCCCTTCGCCGACACCCGAGGCTGACTCGATGTAGGAGGTGTTCGACGAGACTCCCGCCAGTCCACCGGCCGATGCTGCGACGGAGTCGACGATCAGGATCCGCTGGGTGTTCGGCGGCACGCCGTCCTCGTCCAGCAGGCCGGCCTCGGCGCCGATCGCGGTCATCGTGCCCATGGTGTCGAAGAAGTCGGCCAGCATGAGCGTGAAGACCAGCAGGACGGCTGCGACAGCTCCGACGGAGGCGAAGGAGCCGAACAGGCTGAACTCGCCCAGCGTCCCGAAGTCGGGGGTGTCGAAGACCCTGTCCGGCCACGCCGGGACGTTGAGGTTCCACCCGGTCGGGTTGTAGCTGTCACCCGCACCCATCGGACCGATCTTCGCGAGAGCCTCCACGATGATGGCGACCACCGTCGTCACGATGATCGAGATCAGGATCGCGCCGCGCACCTTCCTGACCCACAGAGCGATCACGAGGATGAGACCGAAGGCGAAGACGACGACCGGCCAGCCCTCGAGGTTGAATCCGGTACCGAGCTGCACGGGTACCGGAGGTGCACCCGTACGACGGACGAAGCCCGCATCCACCAGGCCGATCAAGGCGATGAACAGGCCGATGCCCACCGAGATCGCGACCTTCAGCTGGGCCGGGACCGCATGGAACACTGCCTCCCGGAAGCCGGTGAGCACCAGGACCAGGATCACGATGCCCTCGAGCACCACCAGGCCCATGGCATCTGCCCAAGTCATCTGGGAGGCGACAGCGAACGCCACGAAGGCGTTGAGCCCGAGCCCGGTGGCCAACGCCAGGGGGTAGTTGGCCACGGCGCCCATGAGGATGGTCATGACGCCGGCGACGAGGGCCGTCCCCGCGGCGATCGCCGGCAGGTTCGGCCCGGCCCCACCACCGAGGAACTTGCCGTCGCCGTCCATCGCGAAGCCGAGGATCAGCGGGTTGAGCACCACGATGTAGGCCATCGTGAAGAAGGTGACGAAGCCGCCACGGATCTCGCGTTCGACCGTCGATCCTCGCTCGGAGATCTTGAAGAAGCCGTCCAGTCCGCTTCGTGGCGGAGGTGCCGAGCGCTCGTGGGCGGTGTCGGCAGTCGTGTTCTCACTCACGGCGGCAGCATGGCAGAGCCAGCGCGGAGTTCCGCGGACGCTGAGAGGAACCTGAAGAACGTGTTGTGAGTGGTCTGGACACTAAGGTGGGCCACGTGGAACTGCGGGACGACCAGCCGACCCAGCACGAGATCGGCAATCGCACCTACATCGTCGCCGACGTGGAGCCCCTCGACGTCGACGGCGTGCGCACCGTCGAGGTCGGGGTCGCCCTGTGGGTGCTCGGCTTCGTGGCCCTGCTCCCCTTCTACGGACGCCTCGAGCGCGACGGCCACACGTGGTGGCTGTGGACCTGCCTGGCCGGCGCGGGCCTCGGCCTCATCGGCCTGGACTACTGCCGCCGCCGCCGCCGCGCACGCGCGGCTCAGCTGGGCGTGAGCCCCGAGGAGCTCGACGAGTCCTAGAGGACCTCGAGCTCGTCGTGCGTGAGGGTGTCGAAGACGTGCTCGGGCAGTGGCTGGGGCTCGTGCTTCTTCGCCAGCTCCACCTCGGAGTGGGCGCCGCAGCCGTGGTCGTAGGACACGACGCGGCCGTCGTCGTTGGCGTTGCCGTTCGCGCAGACACCGAACATCTCCGAGAGCGGACCGTTGATCCGCACGAGGAACCCGCAGGACCAGCAGGCGTGCGGTGCCGACGCGGCCAACGGCGCCTCCGGGCCACCCGGGCCGTCGTACCAGCGCTCGGCGGCCAGGTCGCGACCCTCGACCGAGAGCGTCCGCACCCGACCCAGGCCGAGGTCCTTGGCCACCTGGCGGATCTGCGCCTTCTCGTCGGTGTCCAGCGGGTCGTCACCGAAGGAGTACGTCGGCACGAGACGGCCGTCGCCCTCCTCCACCGGCAGCAGGTCGCCCGGCGAGAGGTCGCCGGGCTTGATGCGCTCCTTGTAGGGCAACCACTCCGGCGCGAGGATCGCCTCGTCGCCGGGAACCAGGACGACCTCGTCGACGGTGATCTGCTTCTGCCGGGGCGCGCGGGCCACGGTGACCGACCAGTGCCATCCGACGTACCCGGGCCGGGTCGTCGTGAACTGGTGGCTGACGACGCGTTCGCCCTCGGCGACGTGACCGAGGTACTCCCCCACGTCGGCGGCGCCGACGTCCTCGACCAACGCGTCGCGGGCGACGTCGGCGGCGGCGACCAGGGCGGCGTCCGGCTTCAGGGCAGTCCTCACACGTCGAATCATGACAAATCCGCCGACTCGGCGTCAGGTCGGGTCCGCGGATGTACCCGGCTCGGGGGAGGATGGGCGGCATGAGCCAGTCCACCCCGGAGCCGGAGCCCACCCGGGGCAAGCAGGCTCGCGAGGTCGGCCGGGCCCTCGGCACGATCGCCCGCACGGCGGGCCGTGGCGTCGGGCGAGTGGCCCATCTGACGGGCCGGTTCGGGGCGTATGCAGGCCGGACGGCGCAGCGCGCGGCCCGTGCGGAGGGCGCAGGGGACTCGGGGCTGTCCCGGCTGATCGAGCTGCACGCGTTCAACGCCGCAGGCGACGCCGCCGTGGCGATCTCGCTGGCCGGGTCGCTGTTCTTCCAGGTGCCGACCGGCGAGGCCCGGGGTCAGGTCGCGTTGTTCCTCGGCCTCACGATGCTGCCGTTCGCCATCGTCGCTCCCCTGATCGGCCCGTTCCTCGACCGGTTCAGCCACGGCCGTCGCTGGGCGATCGGCGCCACGATGGCGATCCGCGGCTTCCTCTGCTGGGTGCTGGCCACGGCGGTCGTGACCGAGTCGAAGTGGCTGTTCCCGGCGGCGCTCGGCGTGCTGGTCTCCTCCAAGGCGTACGGCGTCACGAGAGCGGCCGCGGTCCCCAGGCTGGTCCCCGCCAACCTGACGCTGGTGAAGGCCAACGCCCGGATCTCCATGGCCGGGGTCGTCGGTGCGAGTGTGTCGGCGCCGCTGGCCGGGGTGGCGGCGTACGTCGGGCCGGAGTGGTCACTGCGCTACGCGTTCCTCGTGTTCGTGCTCGGCACGATCTGGGCGATCCGGCTGCCGGCCAAGATCGACTCCGACGAGGGCGAGGGCGACATCGCCATGGTGGGCGACCCGGGTGTCTCGGGGGCGACACGGCGACGCCCGAAGATCCGGATCCCGTCGGCGGTGGCCTTCACCCTGCGGGCGAACTGCGGACCGCGCTGGCTGTCCGGCTTCCTCACGATGTTCATGGCCTTCCTCCTCCGGGAGAACCCCATCGAGGGCTGGAAGCCCGAGCTGCTGCTCGGCCTCGTCATCGGCGGCGCCGGGCTCGGCAACACCCTCGGCATCGTCGCCGGGTCGGTGCTGCGCCGGATCAACCCGTCGATCACGGTGGTGCTGGCGCTGGTCGCCGACGGCGTCATGGCGCTGCTGGGCGCACTCTTCTACGGCGTGCTGACGCTGGTCCTGCTCGGTCTGACCGCCGGCCTGTCCCAGGCGCTGGCCAAGCTGGCGCTGGACAGCACGATCCAGCGCGACGTACCGGAGCGGATGCGCTCGAGCGCGTTCGCCCGCAGCGACACGACGTTGCAGCTGGCGTGGGTGATCGGCGGGTTCGTCGGCATCGCGATCCCGCTGGTCCCGCGGCTCGGGCTGGGCGTGGCCGCCGGGGTGCTGGCCGCGTGGGCGGCCGTGGTGCTGCTCGGACCGGGGTCGCGGCGCGCCGATCGATCGGTCCCGATCGAGGAGCCGGAGCCGACCCGTACTCGGTGAGTCAGCGCTCGAGCTCGTCCGCGAGCGCGCGGAGCAACATCGCGGTCGGGCGGCCGGTCTTGTTGTCCGGGTGGTGGCCGCGCCGGTAGGACTCCCCCACGGAGTCGAGCAGGCGGATCAGGTCCTCGACGATCGGGACCATCTCCTCGGGCTTCTTCCGGACCGACTGGCGCTGGTTGCGCCGGACCGAGGCCGGTGCCTCGAGCACCCGGACCTGGAGCGCCTGGTCGCCGCGGCGGCCCTGGGCGATGCCGAACTCCACCCGCTGACCCTTGGTGAGCGTCGTGACGCCCTCGGGCAGCGCGTCGGTGTGGACGTAGACGTCGGGACCCTCCTCCTGGGAGAGGAAGCCGAAGCCCTTGTCGGCGTCGAACCACTTGACCTGGCCAGTCGGCACGGGGCTGCACTCCTTCATGCGCGGGGCCCCGGTTGTTCGGGGCTCCCAAAGGATAGGTGGGGCCGGGAAACGGGGCTAGCGGGTTAGTCCCTCGTTCATCGAGCCCGACCGGAAACCCTTCGGGTCGACCTCGGCCTCGGCGAACCCGGCCGCCTGGACAGCGGTGACCAGCGAACGCTGGAGCGACAGGTCCATCGGGAAGAGGGCGGCGTCCAGCTCGATGCGCGCCTGCTGCCCGAGGTCGCGGACCCGGAGGTTCACCAGGGGGACGTCGTGGTCGTTCGCGACGGCGCGGACGGCGGCCTCCGCGCGCTCCACGCGGGCGAGACGGTAGGGCGTCACCTCCACGCCGTACCTGATCCGGCTGGACAGGCAGGCCGCGGCCGGCTTGTCCCACGTGGGCAGGTCCCAGCGGCGGGACTGCTCGCGCACCTGGGCCTTGGTGAGCCCGGCGTCGGCGAGCGGCGTGATGGCGCCGCCCTCGGCGGCCGCCCGGATGCCGGGCCGGAAGCCGGCCACCAGGTCGTCGGCGTTGGTGCCCGTCGCGACGTGGGTGATGCCGAGCTCGGCGGCGAGGGGCGTGAGCACCTCGATCAGCTCGGACTTGCAGAAGAAGCAGCGGTCGGCGCCGTTGGCGCGATAGCCCTCGCGCTCGATCTCGTGGGTTCGCGGCGTCTCCACCCGAACGCCGAGGGACTCGGCGAGCTCACGGGCCGGGTCCCGCTCGGTCAGCGGCAGGGAGTGGGAGTAGCCGGTGGCGGCGACGACGCGGTCGGCTCCGAGAGCACGCACGGCGGCCGCGAGGAGCAGCGCGCTGTCGGCCCCGCCGGAGTAGGCCACCAGGACCGAGCCGCGCGCACGGAGGTCGGCGAGCAGCGCCTCGACCCGGGTCGTGAGCACGTGCTCGTCCAGCCAGGCGGGGAACTCACCGAGGTCGTTCAGCACGACGTGCGTGCCGGCCTCCCGCAGCTCGGCCTCGTCGCAGCCGCCGGTCAGCACCGAGACGCTCAGGGCGCCGGCAGCCAGGGCACCCTCGACGTCGTGCACGTGGTCGCCGACGTAGATCGAGCAGCCCTCGGCCCGGAGCGCGTCGCTCTTGCCGGTGCTGTAGACCTCGCCGGCGAGCAGGTCGTGGTCGATCTCGAGGTGGTCGAGGTGTCGTTGGGCGTTCGGGGTGTACTTCCCGGTCACGATGACGACCCGTCCGCCGTGCGCCCGCACCGCCGCGATGGCCGCCTCGGCGCCCGGCAGCGCCGGGACCGGGGTGATCGCGTGGTCGACGTACAGCTCTCGGAATCGATCCACGGCCGGAGCGATCCGCTCGGGCTCGAGGAAGCCGTCCAGCATCACGTCGAGCGGCGGGCCGAGGCGGCTGGTCATCCCCGCGACGTCGAACTCCACCCCGAGCTCGGCGCCGAGCGCCGCCAACGTGGGGCCGAAGCCGGGGACGGTGTCGATGAGGGTCATGTCCAGGTCGAAGCCCACCGCCAAGCCGGTGGCGGGCTTCGGTGTCGTCATGCCGCCCAGCCTACGGAAGCCTGGTGCGCACGACCTCATCGAGAACGGCCAGCGGCAGGGAGCCGGAGTCGAGCACGGCGGAGTGGAACGCCTTGACGTCGAAGTCGCTGCCCTGGCGCTGCTCGGCCTCGGCCCGCATCCGCTGGATCTCGAGCCGGCCGATCATGTACGAGGTCGCCTGGCCGGGGCTGCAGATGTAGCGGTCGACCTCAGGCCGCACCACGCCCTCGGTGAGGGGTGAGTTGTCGACCATGTAGTCGACCGCCTGCTGCCGGCTCCAGCCCAGCGCGTGCAGGCCCGTGTCGACCACCAGCCGGCAGGCGCGCATCGAGTCGGCGCTGAGCATCCCGACCCGGTCGATCGGGGCTGTGTACAACCCCATCTCGTCGGCCAGCCGCTCGGTGTAGAGGCCCCAGCCCTCGGCGTACGCCGAGTTGTGCAGGTGCTTGCGGAAGTCCGGGACGGAGTCGGGCAGCTCCGAGGCGATGGCCAGCTGGAGGTGATGGCCGGGCACGCCCTCGTGGTAGGCCATGGACTCGAGCTCGAAGCGCCCCCAGGAGGCGACGTCGTCCACGTTGATGAAGAAGGTGCCGCCGCGGCTGCCGTCGGTCGCGGGCGGGAAGTAGAACGCCTTGGCGCCGACCATCGTCGACTCGACCGCGCACGGCGCCTTCGGCACGACCTCGAACCAGTCGCCCATGATCGCCTCGGCACGGGCCAGCGCCACCTTCGACTTCTCGACCATCTCCTCGGCCGTCTCGAAGTGCAGCGCGGGGTCGGTCCGCATGGCGCTGAAGATCTCCTGCAGGTCGTCGGTACCGATCGCCTCGGGTCCGAGCGCGCGGTACTCGTCGGCCAGCCGCGCCACCTGGTCCAGGCCGATCTGGTGGATCTCCTGGGCCGTGAGGTCGGTGGTCGTGTAGTGCCGAAGCGCGCGGGCGTAGGTGTCGTCGCCGTCCGGCTGCCAGGAGAGCCCCACCTGGTCGTCGCCGCGGGCCTGCGGCAGCGCGTCCCGAAGCGCGTCCCGGAAGTCCTCGAGGCCCGGGCGGATGGACCGGGTGACCGCCTCGCGGATCCGGTCCCGGAGCTCCGCCTCGTCGACGCCCTCGGGCAGCGGAGCGGTCGCGAGCAACGGGTCGTCCTCGACCGCCGTGGCGAGCGTGGCCTCGATCTGCTCGATCACGCCCTCCACCGCGAACCGGGGGGACACCCGGCCGCGGGCCGCGCCCTCGCGGACCCGCTCGGCGGTCTGCTTGAAGCTGGCGCCGATGGCGGCGTACTTGGCGGGCATCGCCTCGGCGGCGCCGGCGTCCGGGATGGCCATCATCGGCAGGATGATCGGCAGCGAGACCTGCGGGCCGTGAATGGGGTCGGCGGCGAACTCCCGGGTGCGGCCACCGGCGTAGTCGGCCTCGTCGCGGGCGGTCGCGGCGAGCATGGCGCGGGTGAGGGTCTGCTGCTCGTCCAAGCCGTCGGTGGGCAGAGCATCGGCGCGGGCCGCGAAGTCCTCCATCCTGGCGATGTACGCGTCCTCGGCCTCGCGGGACTCGTCCTCGTACTCGCCGACCCGGGAGTAGTCGCCCAGGAGGTGCCGCCAGGTCGGGGCGACGTCGAGGAGCGCCTCCCAGTAGTCGTCGGCCAGCTGCTGCAGCTCTTCACCACTCATGTGGTCAACCTACGGCGTGCGTGTGGTCGCGGCGCCAGTCGGTTTTCGGCAGCCGTCGGAGTTCCGGGCCCTGCCGACGGTTCCGGGGGTTTCGAGACGCTCGCTGCGCTCGCTCCTCAACCACCGGTCGGTGGCTGAGGTGTGAGGTCGCTGCGCTCGCGGGGCGTCGCCTACGTGTGGAGGCCCAGCTCCGCGGTGGACTTCTCGCGCATCTCGACCTTGCGGATCTTGCCGGTGACCGTCATCGGGAACTCGTCGACGACCATGACGTAGCGCGGGATCTTGTAGTGGGCGAGCTTGCCGGTGGCGAAGGCGCGCACTCCCTCGGCATCGAGGAGGTCAGCCCCCGACTTCACCTTGATCCAGGCGCACAGCTCCTCGCCGTACTTCTCGTCGGGGACCCCGATGACCTGGACGTCCTCGATGTCGGGGTGCGTGTAGAGGAACTCCTCGATCTCGCGCGGGTAGATGTTCTCCCCGCCGCGGATGACCATGTCCTTGATCCGGCCGACGATGTTGCAGTAGCCGTCCTCGCGCATCTCGGCGAGGTCGCCGGTGTGCATCCAACCGTCCTCGTCGATCGCCTCGGCGGTCTTCTCCTCGTCCTCCCAGTAGCCCAGCATCACCGAGTACCCGCGGGTGCAGAACTCCCCCGGCTCACCGCGCTCCACCGTCTCGCCGGTGACCGGGTCGACGACCTTGATCTCCACGTGCGGGTGGACCCGCCCGATGGTCGCCGTACGCCGGTCGAGGTCGTCGTCCGCACGCGTCTGGCAGGAGACAGGGGAGGTCTCGGTCATGCCGTAGGCGATCGACACCTCCGCCATGTGCATGTCGTCGATGCAGTGCTTCATCACCTCGACCGGGCAGGTGGAGCCGGCCATGATCCCGGTGCGCAGCGAGCCCAGGTCGTGCTCGGCGAAGGTCGGGTGGTTCTGCATGGCGATGAACATCGTCGGGACGCCGTAGACGCCCGTGCACCTCTCCGCGGCGATGGCGCGCAGCGTGATCTCGGGGTCGAAGCCGGGGGCCGGGATGACCATCGTCGCGCCGTGGCTGGTGCAGCCGAGGTTGCCCATGACCATCCCGAAGCAGTGGTAGAAGGGCACCGGGATGCAGAGGCGGTCGGCCTCGGTGAAGTTGATCAGCTCGGTGGTGAAGTAGCCGTTGTTGAGGATGTTGCGGTGGCTGAGCGTCGCTCCCTTGGGGCGACCGGTGGTGCCGGAGGTGTACTGGATGTTGATCGGGTCGCCCGGCTCCAGGGTGGCCAGCCGCTCGGCGACCGCCCCGGGATCGACCTGCTCACCCTCGGCCACCAGCGCGGCCCAGTCGTCGGTGTCGAGGTAGACCGTCCGCTCCAGCCCCGGACAATCGGCAGCCGTCTCCTCCACCATCGCGCGGTAGTCGCTGGTCTTGAACGACGAGGCCGAGACGAGCATCCGCAGACCGGACTGGTTGACGGCATACGCGAGCTCGTGCGTCCGGTACGCCGGATTGACGTTGACCAGGATCGCCCCCACCTTGGCGGTGGCGTACTGGGTGAGAGTCCACTCGGCGCAGTTGGGAGCCCAGACGCCGACCCGGTCGCCTTTCTCGATGCCGGCCGCGAGGAGTCCGCGCGCCAGCGCATCGACGTCGTCGTTCAGCTCCTGCCACGTCCAGCGTCGGCCGCTCGCGACCTCGACGAGCGCCTCCCGGTCGGGATGCGCGGCGGCGATGCGCTCGAAGTTGGCCCCGATCGTCTCCTCGAGGAGCGCCGGCTCGGTCTCGCCTCTTGCGTAGGACTCCATGCCCCGAACCTAGGACGGGGTCAGCCCTGGCGGTAGACCTTCGCGACCCGGTCGCCGATCCGCACCTCGTCGCCGGTCAGCAGGGAGGTCGGCTTGCCCGCGGGCAGCTCGCGCGAGACCCCCGAGCGGACGAGGGTCGAGCCGTTCGTCGAACCCCGGTCCATGACGACGAGGGTGCCGTCCGAGGCGACCTGGAACTGGGCGTGGGTCTTGGACACGGACATGTCCTTCGACGGCAGGGGCACGAGGTGGCGGACGGGTTCTCCCGGTCGGCCCTCGGGACGGCGGCCGACGAGCGCGAGGCCCTCGACGACCAGCGACTCCCCGGTGTCGAAGGTGACGGTCCACCGGGCGGCCGGCGACGGGACGTCCGGCCGTACGGCGAGGGGCTGGGCGGGACCGCGAGCCGGAGGCGGTGGCGCGACCGGCGGGGGCGGGACCGCCGGGCGCTTGTCCTTCCGCTTGGCCCGGGGCGGCTTCGGCACGACCGATGCGGCCGTGGGCGCTCCCGCCGCGGGCGTCGGCGCCGGCTTGTCGGCAGGGGCCGGCCGCGGCTCGGGGCTCCGCGCGGGCGGCCGGACGGGCGGCGAGGCGTCCACCGGGGCGAGCCGCATCGCGGTGAGGTTGACGATCTGGTGCGGCCGTTCGACGACGATCTCCTCCAGCTGCGGAGCCGGCCGGAGGTCGACCACGATCCCGTGCGTGATCCGGTCGTGCCAGCCGCGGCGCTGCCGCTGGGGGTCCATGAGGGCGGTCTGGGCGAGCGTGGCGACCCCGAGGCCGAAGGTCGGGAGGCCGGCGGCCCCGAGCACGGCCGTGCGCAGCAGGGCACGGCGCACGCCGAGGGGGGTGCCGTGGTCGTGGTCGACCAGGCGCAGGCCGAACAGCGCCTTGCCGGGCGAGGTGCCGGTGGCGCCCGCCACGACGGCGAAGCCGAGGCCGACCAGCAGCACCGTGCCGGCGACCATCGCGAGCGCCGTCCACACCTTGCCGTCGTCGAACCCGACCTGCCAGGCCAGCAGGACCGCGATCGCGTCCAGCCCCCACGCGATCGCGCGATCGACTGCGAAGGCGTAGAACCGCCGGTCGAGCGAGGCGGGTGGGAGGCTCGCGGATCGGTCGGAGCTGGGGGGGCCCGAGACGAGACTGCTCATGTCAGGGGTTGATCACCTGGATCGTGACGCCGTCGCCCAGGTCGACGATCGCTCCGGGGATCAGCTGCACCGCGACCCCGGGGGTGAGGTCCTCGGGAGGCAGTCCCGGCTGCACCAGCACGCTCCCGTTGGTGGAACCCAGGTCGGTGACCACGGCGCTTCCGTGGTCCGCACCCGAGCCGGGCCGGATCTCCAGGTGGGTCGAGGAGATCTCCTGGTGGGGGCTGGGCACCGAGACGAGTCGTGGTTGGTCACCGGAGGCGAAGCGGCGAGCCTCGGGCGAGCGGCCGACGAGGATCGCGCGGTCGACGCCGACGGTCTCGCCGTTGGAGAAGACAAGCGTGGCGACCGGCCGGGACGTCACCGCCGGGGCCTGCGGCTGACCCGTGATGCCGGCCGGTTCGGGGTCGGGCTCGGGGTCGCCGAAGACGGTCTGGCCGTCGTGCTCGACCGCGGGCTGGTCGGCGGTCTCGTCGTCCTCGGGTAGGTCCGGCACCGGAGAGGAGGAGGCGCGTCGCCGTCGGTGTCCGGCTGCGCCGGCGCGGCGGCACGGGACCCGCCCGCCGGGGCCCACGAGCCTCCCGGCGTCGCGACTGCCGCGATCCGGACCAGGCCGGAGTTGATCGGCAGCAAGGGACCCTCGGCCTCGTCGCCGACGTACACCTCCATGGCGGAGACAGCCGGAGATCGTGCGCTCGACCCACGTCGCTCCGGCGGGGGCGTCCACCTGGATCTTCTCGCCGGCGGCGACCAGGGAGGCGTAGGCCTGCCCCCGGATGACGATCTTCGTGTCGTCGACCTGGCTGACCAGGACGAACCCGGGCAAGTCACGAAGACCGCTCGAGATGAGGGCGTCGAGCACCTCGTCGAAGGTGGCACCGGCGTCGACGAGCTCCCAGAGCGTGCCGACCCGAGCCTTCTCCGACGGCGGGAGGCAGACGAGCACGGTGTCCCCGAAGATCCCGAACCACGACCCGGGGCGGTAGGAACGCGCGGCGGTCACATCGACATCTGTCACGGAAGGGCTCCCAGTTTCGTCTCGAGGCTCAAGCGCTGCCGATCGGGGTCGTAGTCCGCGTCGGCCCATCCCACCACATCGATGACAACGGCAGTGGCGTTGTCCCGACCGCCTGCCTCGAGCGCGGCTGAGACCAGCTGGTCGGCGGCGTCGCGCGGGTCCTCCGCGGCGATGAGGATGGCGGCGATCCGACCGTCGTCGATCATCCCGCTGATCCCGTCGGAGCAGAGCAGGAGCCGCTCCACCGTGGGCAGGTCGAGCAGGAAGTAGTCGGCCTGGGCCCGGTCCGGACCGCCCAGCGCCCGGGTGATGACGTGCCGCTCGGGGTGGGTGGCGGCGTCGTCGCTGGTGATGCTGCCTGCGTCCACCAGCTCCTGGACCACGGAGTGGTCGACGCTGACCTGCTGCAGCCGGTCCTCGACGAGGCGGTAGATCCGCGAGTCACCGAGGTTGCACAGCAGCCACTTCACGCCCTCGTCGTCCTCGACCAGCAGGGCGGCGACCACCGTCGTGCCGGCGTACCACTGCGACTTGCCCTGTGCGATCTGGGCGCGTCCGAAGTCGGTGATCCGGTCCTGGCAGGCCCCGAGCGTCTCCTCGATGGCGTTCTGCCCGTGCCGCGGGTCGTAGCCGCCCTCGGCGAGGGCCGCGAACTCCTCGGCGACGATGGCGCTCGCCACGTCGCCCCCGTCGTGGCCGCCCATGCCGTCCGCGACGACGAAGATCGGGGGCGAGGCGAAGTAGGCGTCCTCGTTGACCTTGCGCACCAGTCCGACGTCGGACGCGGCGCCGTAGTGCAGCTCGACCTGCTTCATCTCACCTCCTGGCTGGGGAGGAGGGTATCCACAGTGGCGTGGCCTCCGTGGGCTCGGAGGCTCCGGAGCCGCCCGGGTAGCGTAGGTCTGATGGGCGGAGGAGCAGGCCACCGGACGCTGGCCGAGCAGCTGCGGGCGTGGCCCGAGGACCGGTTGACCCGGCTCCTCGCCGCTCGCCCCGACCTCGCCACTCCAGCCCCCCAGGACTCCAGCCAGCTGGCGGCCAGGGCCGCCACCCGGTCATCGATTCTGCGCGCGCTCGACCAGCTGTCGTCACTCGAGCTCGCTTGTCTTGATGCCCTGTCCGTGGCCGGTCAAAACCCCGACGGCGCGCGTGACCTGGTCCATGCCGACCCGGGCGTCGCCGAGGCAGCCCTCGAGCGGCTCGTGGACCTGGGTCTCGCGTGGGAGTCGAGCGACGGACTCCGCCCGCTGAGCGGGGTCCCGGAGGCGCTCGGCGCCTTGGCCAGCGGGGTCCGGCCCGTCGTCGGCGACCCGTCCCTCGCCGGACGACTGGCCGAGGTGTCCGAGCCGGCCCGCGCCCTCCTCGAGCACGTCGACGCACACGGCGGCGAGGCGACGGCGGGGTCGGCCCGGCGGTCGCTGAGCCCGGACGAGGCGACCAACCCCGCGGAGGAGCTGCTGGCCCGCGGCCTCCTGGTGCCCTCGAGCGGTGGCCGGGTGCAGGTCCCCGGCGAGGTGGGGCTCGCGCTCCGCGGCGGTCGTACGACGAGGGAGCCGGTCGACCGCGTCCCCGAGCTGGCCACGGTCGAGCGCGACCCGTCCCAGGTCGCCCGCACGGCGGCGGGGGCGGCGTACGAGACGCTCTCGCGGCTCGAGGTGCTGCTGGACCACTGGGGCGCGGAACCGCCGCTGGAGCTGCGCTCGGGCGGCCTGGCCGTGCGCGACCTCAAGGCCGCCGCCCTCCTGCTGCACCTGGAACCGGGTGCCGCAGCGCTGCTGGTCGAGGTGGCCGTCGCGGCCGGCCTGTGCGCGACCCGGGCGGACGCGGAGGGCCGCGGCGTGCTCGTGCCGACCGACCGGTTCGACACCTGGCGCAACCAGCCGGCCGCCGAGCGATGGGCCCTGCTGGCGCGCGCATGGCTGCTGACCCCGCGACTCGCGTCGCTGGCCGGCACCCGTGACGCGGCGAACAAGACGCGGAACGCCCTGGACCCGGAGTCCTCGAGCGTCTGGGCGGTCGAGACCCGAGCCATGTCGCTGCAGGAGCTGGCCGGGCTGCCCGAGGGCGCTGCGCTGGCCGCCGGCACCGGTGTCCCGTCCCTGGTCGAGCGGCTGCGGTGGCTGCGGCCGCGCCGCGCCTCGACCCGGGCCGACCAGGTGCTGTGGGCGCTGGCCGAGGCTGCGCAGCTCGGCGTCACCGGGCTCGACGCCCTTCCGCCCCACGGCCGCGCCCTGCTCGCCGGCGAGGACCCGGCACCGCTGTTGGCCGAGCTCCTGCCAGCGCCGGTGGACCACCTGCTGATCCAGGCGGACCTGACCGCCGTGGCGCCTGGTCCGCTCGAGCCGTCGCTGGCCCGCACGATGCACGCGGTCGCCGAGGTCGAGTCCCGCGGCGGGGCCTCGGTGTACCGGTTCACCCCCGACTCCGTGCGACGGGCCTTGGACGTCGGCTGGTCGGCGGCGGAGCTGCACGCATTCCTGGCCTCCGCCTCCCGGACCCCGATCCCGCAGCCGCTGACCTACCTCATCGACGACACCGCACGCCGGTTCGGCTCGATCCGGGTCGGGCACGCCGAGGCCTTCCTGCGCGCCGACGACGAGGCGGCCCTGGCGGAGCTGATGCACCACCCCAAGGCCGCGGCGCTGGGCTTGCGCCGCCTCGCCCCGACGGTCCTGATCAGCAGCACCCCCCTCGACGTACTGCTCCCGCGGCTGCGGGACCTCGGCGCCGCTCCGGTCGTCGAGGCGATCGACGGCACCGTGGTCGTCTCCCGGCCCGACCAGCTGCGCGCCCGCACGCCGCGCACGGAGCCGGACTCGGCGGCGGCCCGGCACGGCGTCTCCCAGGCCCGCGCGGCTCTGGTGACCAGGGCGATCCGGGCCGGCGACGAGGCGGCTGCGGCCCGTCCGCCCGGCCGCTCGAGCTCGATGGCGCCGGCGGATGCGCTCGCCGCGCTCCGGGAGGCGGTGGAGGCGGGCGAGGCCGTCGTCATCGGGTACGTCGACCACCATGGCACCCGCTCGGACCGCCTGGTGCGACCGCGCCGGATCGAGAGCGGACAGCTGATCGCGCTGGACCTGCGGGCCGACGACACCCGCAACTTCCCCATCCACCGGATCACGGCGGTGACCGTCGTGGAGTCCCGCTCGTAGCGCACGCTCGTAGACTGGCCGGCATGGACTTCGTCAGGTACGCCGAGCGCGCCGCCGCGCTGGTCAACGCCTCGTTGGCCGACCGGGGCGACCTGGTCGAGCACCTGTCCGACCGCGGCTGGCTGCACCAGTCCTGCAGCGACCGGGACGCTACCGTCCTGCGGCGCTTCCAGCGCGAGCTCCGCCCGGTCTTCGAGGCCTCCGACATCGAGCTGACCGGCGGCGTCATCAGTGGTCTCAACGACCTGATGGAGAAGCATCCGATCACCCCGATGATCTCCGACCACGACCCGAGCAACCTGCACCTGCACGTGGCCACCCGGTCCGCCTCCGTCTCCGAGCTGTTGATCGGCGAGGCCCTCCTCGGCCTGGCGACCTTGGTCTGCGACCTCGGTCCCAACCGGCTCGGTGTCTGCTCGGCCTCGCCGTGCACGAACGTGTACGTCGACACCTCGCCGAACCAGTCGCGGCGCTACTGCTCCGACCGCTGCTCCTCGCGGGCCAACGTCGCGGCGTACCGCGCCCGCCAGAAGGCCGAGTCGGCCGCTGTCTGACCCGGTGGTTGCGGCCCTGCGGGCTGCGGGCTGCGTCTTCGCGGAGGACGAGGCTGCGGTGCTCCGGTCGTCGGCCACCTCACCACCCCACCTGGACGCCCTCCTCGCCCGCCGGGTCGCCGGCGAGCCCCTCGAGGTGGTCGTCGGCTGGGCCTCCTTCGCCGGCGTCCGTGTCCTGATCGACCGCGGGGTCTTCGTGCCCCGTCGCCGCTCGGAGCTGCTGGTCGACCTCGCCGCGGCCGACGCGCCGCGACTGGTGGTCGACCTGTGCTGCGGGTCCGGCGCGGTGGCGGCCGGCGTCTCGGCCCGGGTGCCGCACGCGGAGGTGCACGCCGCCGACATCGACCCGACGGCGGTCGTGTGCGCCCGGCGGAACCTGCCGCCCGACCGTGTCCACGAGGGCGACCTGTTCGGCGCCCTGCCCTCGTCCCTGCGCGGTCGGGTCGAGGTGATCGTCGCCAACGCGCCGTACGTCCCGACGGACGCGATCGCCACGATGCCGACCGAGGCCCGCGACCACGAGCCGCTCGTCGCCCTCGACGGGGGCGCCGACGGGGTCGACCTGCACCGCCGGATCGCTGCGGGCGCCCCGGAGTGGCTGGCCCCCGGCGGCCGGCTGATCATCGAGACGAGCCGGTCGCAGGCTGACCGGACCGCCGAGACGATGCGGAAGGCCGGCCTGGCCCCGTGCGTCGAGACCGACCACGCCCGGGAGGCGACGGCGGTGGTCGGCCACCTTCGACGGTCGGGGTTGTAGGTGGCCACACCTAGACTCCTCGGGTGACTGACGGCCCCCTGATCGTGCAGAGCGACAAGACCCTGCTGCTGGAGGTCGACCACGAGCAGGCGAGCGAGTGCCGCAAGGCGATCGCGCCGTTCGCGGAGCTGGAACGCAGCCCCGAGCACATCCACACCTACCGGCTGACGCCGCTGGGCCTGTGGAACGCCCGCGCTGCGGGGCACGACGCCGAGCAGGTGGTCGACACCCTGCTCCGGTTCAGCCGGTACGCCGTCCCGCACAACCTGCTGGTCGACGTCGCCGAGACCATGGCCCGCTACGGGCGGTTGCGCCTGGAGAAGCACCCCACCCACGGTCTGGTGCTCGCCACGACCGACCGGCCGGTGCTCGAGGAGGTGCTGCGCGCCAAGAAGATCGCTGGGATGCTCGGTGACCGGATCGACGACGACACCGTCCTCGTGCACCCCTCCGAGCGCGGCAACCTCAAGCAGGCGCTGCTCAAGCTGGGCTGGCCGGCGGAGGACTTCGCGGGGTACGTCGACGGCGAGGCGCACGCGATCGACCTCGACGAGAGCGACTGGGGGCTGCGCGACTACCAGCGCGACGCCGCGGAGTCGTTCTGGCACGGCGGCTCCGGCGTCGTCGTCCTGCCCTGCGGCGCAGGCAAGACGCTGGTCGGCGCGGCCGCGATGGCTCAGGCCAAGGCCACGACGCTGATCCTCGTGACCAACACCGTGAGCGCCCGACAGTGGAAGGACGAGCTGGTCCGGCGCACGTCCCTGACCGAGGACGAGATCGGGGAGTACTCCGGCGCGGTCAAGGAGATCCGCCCGGTCACGATCGCGACGTACCAGGTGATGACCACGCGCCGGAAGGGCGTCTACTCCCACCTCGAGCTGCTCGACGCCCGCGACTGGGGCCTCATCGTGTACGACGAGGTGCACCTGCTGCCGGCGCCGATCTTCCGGATGACCGCGAACCTCCAAGCCCGCCGGCGGCTCGGTCTCACCGCCACGCTGGTCCGCGAGGACGGCCGCGAGGGCGACGTGTTCTCCCTCATCGGGCCCAAGCGGTACGACGCCCCGTGGAAGGACATGCAGACCCAGGGCTGGATCGCGCCGGCCGACTGCGTCGAGGTCCGGGTCGACCTGCCCAGCGCCGAGCGGCTCGCCTACGCGACCGCCGAGCCGGAGGAGCGGTACCGCCTCGCCAGCTGCACCCACCACAAGATCGACGTGGTGCGCCAGCTGGTCGAGCAGCACCAGGGGCAACCCACGCTCGTCATCGGGCAGTACCTCGACCAGCTCGACGAGATCGCCGACGCCCTCGGCGCCCCGACGATCAAGGGCGAGACGCCGGTGAAGGAACGCCAGCGGCTCTTCGAGGGGTTCCGCAGCGGCGAGATCGGCCTGCTCGTGGTGAGCAAGGTCGCCAACTTCTCCATCGACCTGCCGGGCGCGGAGGTGGCGATCCAGGTGTCCGGCTCCTTCGGGTCGCGCCAGGAGGAGGCGCAGCGGCTCGGGCGGCTGCTGAGGCCCAAGTCCGAGGGGAAGAGCGCCCACTTCTACACGATCGTCTCGCGCGACACCGTCGACGCGGAGTTCGCCCAGAACCGCCAGCGGTTCCTGGCCGAGCAGGGGTATGCGTACCGGATCCTCGACGCCGACGAGCTCGAGCGGGACGCACAGTGAGCCGGCAGAACCCTGTGACCCTCCGGGCGAGCTCGGAGGCGTCCATGCAGGCCGACGCCGACGAGCTCGAGCGGGACGCACAGTGAGCCGGCAGAACCCTGTGACCCTCCGGGCGAGCTCGGAGGCGTCCATGCAGGCCGACGCCGGCGAGCTCGAGCGGGACGCACAGTGAGCCGGCAGAACCCTGCGACCCTCCGGGCGAGCTCGGAGGCGTCCATGCAGGCCGACGCCGACGAGCTCGAGCGGGACGCGCAGTGAGCCGGCAGAACCCCGGGAACTTCCGGGACTCTTCGTGACGAGCCTCCCGAAGCCGCTCGGGACCGCCACGAGGTACACCTTCGGCCACGCGATCCCTCGAGTGCTGTTCCGCCGGCAGGCCAGGCTCGGCCTGCCACTGGCACAGATCATGACCGACGCCGCGGTCCGTGCGGACCCGCGGGAGAAGTGGGCGGAGCTGCGCGCGATGGGGACGCTGGTCCAGGGCCGTCTGGGCTGGATCACCACCGACCACGCGGTCACCACGGCGACCCTGAGGTCCGAGGACTTCGGCGTCGCGCGGTTCGAGGAGGGACGACTCGCCCGGATCATCGACTCCTCGGTCGCCCCGATGGAGATCGGGCCGGTCGACCCGCCGTCCCTGCTCGCCCTCAACGCCCCCGACCACACCCGGCTGCGCCGGCTCTTCTCCGGTGCCTTCACGCCGCGCCGGGTCGCCGCGATGGAGTCCTCGATCGAGGCGACGGCCCACCGCCTGCTCGACGGGGCCGGCGAGGAGATCGACCTGGTCGAGGAGTACGCCGCGCACCTGCCGGTCACCGTGATCGCCGACCTGCTCGGCGTGCCCGAGAGCGAACGCGCGCCCCTCCTCGAGTGGGGCAACGCCGCCGCGCTGTTCCTCGACGCCGGGTTGGGCTGGCGGGAGTTCCGCAGCGCCCAGCGGGGGCTGCACGAGATGCACACCTGGATGGGCTCCCACATCGAGCGGCTGCGGCGCGAGCCCGGTGACGACCTGCTCTCGGCCGTGATCCACCGCGCCGACACCTCCGAGCAGCCGCCGACGCCCGACGAGCTGAGGATGCTCGGCCTGCTGGTCCTGGGCGCCGGCTTCGAGACGACGGTGAACCTGTTGGGCAACGGCGTCGCCGCGCTCGCCGACCACCCGGAGCAGCGCGCCTGGCTGGTCGACCACCCCGACGGCTGGGCCAACGCCGTCGAGGAGGTCCTGCGATGGGACTCCCCCGTCCAGCTCAACGCCCGGCTCGCCCGTCGCGACACCGAGGTCGAGGGGCACCCGATCCGCGGCGGGCAGGTGCTGATCACCGTCCTCGGCGCGGTCAACCGCGACCCCCAGGTGTTCGCCGACCCGGACGTCTTCGACGTACGCCGGGCCAACGCCGGCGACCACCTGGCCTTCTCGGCCGGGGCGCACTTCTGCCTCGGCGCGGGCCTGGCCCGGATCGAGGGCCAGGTCGGCCTGCGGGTGCTGCACGAGCGCTACCCGGAGCTCCGGCTGCTCGGGCGTGGCACCCGGCGGACGACTCAGGTGCTGCGCGGCTACTCCTCCCTGCCGGTCTCGCTCGGGAAACCGGAGGCGGCGCGCTAGCGTCGAGCCACCATGGCCATCATCCCGATCATCTTCTTCGCTCTTCTCTTCGGACTCCGCTCCGGCTTCGGCGGCGGTGGCACGGTGACGCAGGAGGCCGTCCCCGAGCCGTCCGCTGCCGTGTCGGCGGCCTCGCCGGCGTCCGGGAGCGACCTGAGGTTGCCCCCCAAGCTCGTCCGGGCGATGTTCGACAACCGCGAGACCTTGCCGACCTGCACCTCGTGGCAGTGCCTCCAGGGCGCGGCCGACCAGGAGGGGGCGGAGCTGGTGCGGACCGAGACCACCGACGAGGGCGCCCCGGTCACTAGGTACTTCCGCGTGGAACCCGGCGGCCAGTACGAGATCTTCACCGACAACAGCCAGGACTCCTTCCGCGGCGATCCCGCCTGGACCTACGACGTCTGCGCCGTCCCGGCCGAGGTGCGCGAGGGGTGTCCGGGCTGATCAGCTCGGTCCCGAGAGCTAGCGGACGAGCCCGGAGCTCGCGGCCAGGCACACGCCTGTCGCCGGCTTGCTCGACTTCGCCGCTATCGCGTAGGCCGATCCGCGCGTCAGCGCCTTGCTCAGGCTGAAGCGACCTGTCGACCCGGTCTGCACCGTGCCCAGCTTGTCGTCGGGACCCTTGACCTTGCGATAGACCGACACCTTCTGGCCCGAGGTGCACGGCTGCCAGCTGCTCGTGAGCCGGCCGGTGAACTTGCGCCCCTTGTCGCTGTAGGCCAGCGACACCTTCCTGTCGTAGCGGCAGGCGGACGGCGAGTCGAACGCGAGCCCGATGGGGCCGGCGCCGATCTGGCCGGGAGCGTAGGACGTAGCCGTCGTCGTCCCCGTGGCGGGGTCGACGCGGAACAGCCGCTCACCGGACTCGTTCCTCGTCATCGCCCACAGCGTGCGGTGCGCGTGGTCGAACGCGAGAGCCACGACCGGATCGCCGCCGGGCGCCATCGGGCCGAGCATGGAAGAGCTCCCGGAAGTCCGGTCGATCTTCACCAGGTGGCCGGCGGCGTCGGCGCCGAGCAGGTCCCCCCCGCAGGCGCCTGCAAGTGCGGGGTAGGCCACCCCGGGCCGGGACTCGCCGACGGGCGTCATGGATCCGTCGGCCGGGTCGACCGTGTAGACCGGAACACCCTCTCCGGCGCCGACCGCAGCGACGTACAGGGTGCCGTCAGCGGTGGCCGTCAGTCCGTCCCACATGTCGACACCGTCCAACAGCCCCCGGTCCGCGGTGGAGCCGGTGGCCACGTCCACCGACACGAGGTGCTGTTCGGAACCTGGACCGTTCTGGATGCCGAGCATCGTCGATCTCCCGATGGCCGCCAGCGATCCGACCGGCAGACTCATCAAGCCGACGGGGGACGTCACGGTCGTGTCGGTGTCGAGGGAGTAGAAGCCACCCTCCCCGTCGGTGATCCATCCGTTCTCGGCCTGCGCAGGTGTCACTGCCACCAGCGTCAACCCGGCCAACGATGTCACCAGACCTGCGAAGATCCTCACCATGGTGGCCTCCCTCGACAGGAGGATAGGCACGGCCCTGCACGGGTGTCGACTTTTTCGCTACTCGTAGATTGGCGGCATGGCCCCCCGGCTCCAGGAACGCATCGGCGACGCCATCTTCTCGGTCGCGGCCGGACCGACGGGGCCCCAGGTCCGCGAACGCATCCACGGTCGTCCGGGGCCGCGCTGGTTCGACGGGGGGTCCCCCATCGCCCGGGTGCACGGTGACGCCTCGATGTTCATCGGCGGCCTCCGTGCACTGCTGATGCAGGCGCTGCATCCGGCCGCGATGACCGCGGTGTCGGAGCACTCGGGCTACCGCGGCGACATGCTCGGGCGGTTGGCCCGCACCTCGCAGTTCCTCGCGGTGACGACCTACGGCCACGCCGAGGACGCCCAGACCGCCGTGAACGCGGTGCGCGCCATCCACGAGCGAGTGGTCGGCACGATGCCCGACGGGACGCCGTACGCCGCGAGCGACCCACACCTGCTCCGCTGGGTGCACGTCGCGGAGGTGGACTCGTTCCTGCGCGCCCACCAGGTCTACGGCCAGCGGCCGCTGGAGGCGGACGAGCGGGACGAGTACGTCGCCCAGACGGCGGTCGTCGCGCGCAAGCTCGGTGCGGTCGACCCGCCCACCTCCGAGGCCGAGCTGGTCGCGGCCATCCAGTCCTTCCGGCCCGAGCTGGCCGCGACCGACCATGCGCGTGAGGCGGTCCGCTACGTGCTGCTCCGGCCGCCGCTGCCGATCCCGGTGCGACCGGCGTACGGCGTGCTCGCGGCCGCGGCGGTCGGCCTGATGCCGCGCTGGAGCCGGCGACCACTACGACTCCCCTGGCTGCCGGTCACCGAGCGCACCGTCGTCCGCGTGCTCGGCTCGGCCGCGACCGGGACGATCCGGTGGGCCATGACGCCGGGGCGGCCCGAGGCAATTCGGTTGCGCGAAGCCAGCGCCTGACTACCGTAGATCCTTCGCCCTGCCCGCGCCGCTCCCTGCGGAGGTTCTGTCGTGTCCGAGCTCGCCGCCGAGCAGAGCCACCTCGCGTACGCCCGCACCCAGCTGGCCCGGATGCGCGAGCGGACCTCCCGGCTGGACGGTGCGGGGGCAGCGGACTGGGTGAGCCGGGAGTACCTCGAGTCGGCGCTCGCGCTGCGGATGAAGCAGCTGGCCGACGACCCGACGATCCCCCTCTTCTTCGGGCGGATCGACGCAGCCGACGAGTCGTTCCACATCGGGCGGCGGCACATCAGCGACCCCTCGGGCGACCCGCTGGTGATCGACTGGCGGGCGCCGGTGAGCCGGCCGTTCTACCGCGCCTCGGCGGCCGAGCCGTTGGGTCTGTCGAAGCGGCGGCGGTACGGCTTCTCCCACGGAGCGTTGACCGCCTACGAGGACGAGACGCTCTCGGGCGCGGCACCCGACGACCTCGAGTACTCCGAGATCCTCGAGGCCGAGATCGAGAAGCCGCGGGTCGGACCGATGCGCGACATCGTCGCCACCATCCAGCCCGAGCAGGACGCCATCGTTCGCTCCGAGCTCGCGTCGTCGGTCTGCGTGCAGGGGGCGCCCGGGACCGGGAAGACGGCGGTCGGACTGCACCGGGCGGCGTACCTGCTCTACGCGCACCGCGACCAGCTGACCCGGCAAGGCGCCCTGGTGGTGGGGCCGAACGACTCGTTCCTGCGCTACATCAGTGACGTGCTGCCCGCCCTCGGCGAGATCGAGGTGAAGCAGACGACCATCGAGGCACTGGTCGCCGGCGGCCGACCGGTCACCGGGTCCGAGCCGGCCGACGTCGCGACGCTCAAGGGGGACGCGCGGCTGGCCGTCGTGCTGTCGCGGGCGCTCTGGTCGCTCGTCACCGAGACGGGCGAGGGGCTGTTGGTGCCGCTCGGGTCGCGACGCTGGCGGGTCGACTCCTCCGAGATCGCCGAGGCGATGGCGGGCCTGCGGTCACGAGGCGTGAGGTACGGCGCCGGGCGCGCGATGCTGTCCCAGACCCTGGCCCACCTGGTGCTCGTGCAGATGGAGAGCGCCGGGGAGTCGCCGGACGACCGGGTGCAGAACTCGGTCGCCCGGTCGAAGCCGGTCAAGGACTTCGTCGCAGCGAGCTGGCCTGCGACCACCGCTGAGACGCTGCTGCACCGACTGTTCAGCGACGGAGCGTTCCTGGCGACGGCCGCGGCCGGCGTGCTCGAGCCTGCGGAGCAGGCCGCCCTGCTCTGGACGAAGCCGCCGCGCTCGGCCCGGTCGACGTCGTGGACGCTGGCCGACTGCGTGCTGCTCGACGAGCTCGGCGACCTGCTCGAGCGGACCGGGTCGCTGGCGCACCTGGTCGTCGACGAGGCGCAGGACCTGTCACCGATGATGTTGCGAGCGTTGGCCCGGCGCTCGACGACCGGGTCGCTGACCGTCCTCGGCGACCTGGCGCAGGCGACGACGCCGTGGGCCACCCGGTCCTGGTCTGAGGCGCTGACCCACCTGGGGAAGCCGGACGCGCACGTCGAGGAGCTGACCCGCGGCTTCCGGGTGCCCGGCGAGGTGATCGACTTCGCGGCCCGCCTGCTGCCGGAGATCGCGCCGACGCTGGCGCCGCCGACGTCCGTACGCCGGTCGCGCGGCGAGCTGTCCTTCGGCCCGCTGTCCTCGCTCTCGGCCTCCCTCGACCGGATCGCGCCGCGCGCGGGCTCGATCGGCGTGATCCTGCCGGACGCCTGGGTGCCTCGGGTGCGCTCGGAGCTCGGGCACCTCGCGGTGTCGGTGCTCGGGTCGGACGACGGCTCCTTCGACGCCCACCTCGACCTGGTGCCGGCGTCGGTGGCGAAGGGTCTGGAATTCGACCACGTGGTGGTGCTCGAGCCGGCCGCGATCGTCGCCGCCGAGCCGGACCGGGTCACCGGGCTGCGCCGTCTCTACGTCTGCCTCACCCGCGCCGTCACCTCCCTCGTCGTCCTGCACGACGAGCCGCTGCCGGGGGCTTTGGCAGACTGACCCGATGCCGACCTGGCCCCTGGACACGCACCCGGACGTCCGCGACGCGCTGCTCGGCGCCTGGGACCGCGACGGGTACCACGACCTGCTCCACCTGTCCGAGGTGCTCGACCGGCTCGCGCTGCTCGATGTCACCGACCCGGTCGTGCTGCTGGCTGCGTGGTTCCACGACGCGGTCTACGACGGCGAACGCGACGACGAGGAGCGGTCGGCCGAGTGGGCCGAGCGGGCGCTGCCCGACGACCTCGGCCCGGAGGTCGCCCGGCTGGTGCGGATGACCGCGACCCACGACCCGTCGCCCGAGGACCCCGGTGCCTGCGCGCTCAGCGACGCCGACCTCGGCATCCTGGCCGCCGACCCCGACCGCTACGCGGCGTACGTGGATGGTGTCCGGCGGGACTACGCGCACGTGCCCGAGCCGGACTTCCGCGCCGGGCGGATCGCCGTGCTCGAGGACCTGCTGGCGCGGGACACCCTCTTCCAGCTGCCGAAGGCCCGCGAGCTGTGGGAGGACGCCGCGCGGGCGAACCTGCGCCGGGAGCTGGAGCTGCTGCACTGAGCAGCCGAACGTGACACCTCTGGGGTGGATGTTCAGCGCGGGAGTGGCACTTTCACCGGTGCACCGGTGAAAGTGCCACCTCACTTGCGCCGGCGCAGGCCCGCAGCGACGAGGCGGGCCACGAGGTCACGCGAGGAGATAGGGGTGGCGCCGGCGGAGACGACGTCGTCGTACCTCTCGGCGGGTACGTCGTAGTGGTCGCGGTCGAAGCCGCGTTCCGGGATGCCGATCGTCCGGGCGAAGGCGTGCAGCTCCTCGTAGGAGGTGTCGCTGGCGAGGTGCGACCAGAGGCGGCCGTGTCCGGCGGCGTTGGGTGGGTCGATGAGGATCATCGCCCCCCAGCCTAGGCAGCCCAGGCACTCCGTAGGTCGGAGAACAGGTCGAGCCGCGAGCGCCAGTCCGCGACCCAGCCGCGCACGAGCTCCTGCAGGGCGAGCAGGTCGGCGATCAGTGTGTGCACCAGGCAGACGTCGTGGACGATGTCGGAGATCACCGACCAGCCGTGCAGGGCGACCTCGACCGCGAGCGCCGCGGCGCCCGGCCCGCAGACCGACTCGAGCAGCCGGCGACCCAACCGCAGCAGCACCCGGCCGAGCTCGACGAGCTCGCGCTCGACCCGGACGGCCAGTCGCTCGCAGACCGTCGCGATCTCCTCGAACAGCACGGCACCGGCGCCGACCAGCTCGCCGACGGCGCGGCCCGCGACGGCGTACACCGCGAGGCGGCCGAGCAGTGCGGTGCTGGCCGCACCCGTCCAGCACGAGGCCACGGCGAGCCCCACCCGCGGGAAGTTGTCACCCCACACTGCGAACGCGTCACGCACCTGACCACAGGCGGTCGCGTTGCGCCGGATCGCCCGGTAGTCGCCGGAGAGCGGCAGCACGAGCAGCTCCTCGAGGGACTCCGTCGGCAGCAGCGGCAGCCCGGCGCCGACGGAGTTGGCCACCCGGATCCCGTCGTTGACGGCGTCCCGCAGGGCGGACCAACCCCGGTCGACAGCCGTGAACTCCGCGTCGTGCGCCACCAGGCGGTCGCCCAGTGGTGGCGCGGGCAGCTCGACCGGCACGAGGGCGGTCACGACAGCCGCCCCGTCAGTCGGGCCAGGTCCTCGCAGACCGAGCCGTCCACCTCGACGTACGACGCGAGGGTGCGGTCGGTGTCGCGCCGGACCTCGCCCCACGCCTCCTCCACGAGCGCGCTCAGCGCCCCGAAGCCGACCGCCACCTCGGCCAGGGCGTCGCCCAGCGGAGCGAGCAGGCAGACGGGGCTGGTGGTGAAGCCGGTCGGGTCGCAGACCCAGCGCCGGGCGTGGGTGGCGATCGCGGCGAGGTCGTCGCCCTGTTCGGTCATCAGGTCGCGCAGTCGCGACTCGCGCTGTGGGTCGAAGGTCAACATGGGCAGAGGGTTCCCGGACTTGAGGGGGCGGGAAACCCAGGCATGATGGAGCTGTGGACAACCGGACTTTCCTGACAGCCCGGGCGCTCGTGCTGGCGGACCTCGAGTCGGCCCGCCGCGCGGATCCGCAGACCGTCTCCCTCCTCGAGGACGCCGTCTCGGCGCGCCAGTGGTGGGCCGAGCAGTGGCCCGAAGGTGCGATCTACGTCGCCGGGCTGGTCGCCCAGGACGTGCAGGACGCCCTGCTGGACGACGGCGAGCGGTGGCCGTTGTGCGGGACCTGCGACGAGGACGCCGCCCTCCACTCGTTGCACATCGAGCCGGACCTCGGGGGACCCGACCCGGTGTGGGTGTGCGAGGAGTCAGGACGCATGGTGGCGGCCCTGGGCCGCCTGAACGGGGGCAGCCTCAGCGGAGGTCGCCCAGCTGCACCCACAGAGTGAAGCGGTCGCCGCGGTAGATCGAGCGCGAGACCTCGATCGCGATGTCACCGGCCAGTGCACGCCGCGAGTGCCGCAGCACCGGGTCCCCGGCCTCGATCTCCAGGGAGGCCGCCTCGTCGACGCCGGCCCGGTCGGCGACGATGGAGTCCTCGGCCCAGTCCGGGCGCAGGCCACGCTGGTCGAGAGCGGCGTACAGGCTGGTGGGCATGCCGCTCTGGAGGAAACCCGGCAGCATGATCTCGTTGAGGTAGGCGTCCTCGAGGCACATCGGGACGCCGTCCGCGCGACGCAGACGCTTCCAGTGGATGACCGGGTCGCCCTCGCTGATGCCCAGGGCACGCGCAACACCGGGGCCGGCCTGCTCGCGGCGGGCCAGGAGGTTCTGCGACTCGCCGAGCATGCCCCGCAGGGTCATCTCCTCGGTGAAGCTGCGCAGCTGGCCGACGGCCCGACGAGGGGTCGCCACGAAGGTGCCGCGACCGGGCACGCGGTCCAGCAGCCCCTCGGCGACGAGGGTGTCCATCGCCTGCCGGACGGTCATCCGCGCGACCCCGAACCGCTGCACGAGCTCGCGCTCGGATGGGGCGGGGGACCCGGGAGCCATCTCCGCGACCAGGGCACGGACGTACTCCCGGATCGCGACGTGCTTGAGCTCACGGCTCTCCTGAAGGCTCAGGGCGTCGTTCACACCGTCACGGTAAGGCTCGTCTAGACCGGGTGCAGCACTTCCTACCCAGTCGTTACCGACTTGTGGATCTGCTGAGGATCTGGGCCCGTGTCACTCCGTCGGATTCGAACACCTGATCGAGTAGACTCCGAGCATGGACTACCAAGGGACGCTGTTCGACAGCACCCCGGCGGTGTCCGTGGTGCCCCCGCCACCCGACGTACGCCGACGCGGGCTCAGCCACGGCGCCTGGATCGACGTCGCGCGCAACTGGATCCCCGGTGCCGACGGGGTCTTCGAGCGGCTGGTCGCCGACGTGCCCTGGCGGGCCGAGCGGCGGCAGATGTACGACCGAGTGGTCGACGTCCCGCGCCTCGTCCACACCTACGGCGTCGGCGAGGACCTCCCCCACCCGGCGTTGACCCAGGCCCGCGAACGGCTGAGCGAGCACTACCGCGACGAGCTCTGCGAGCCGTTCGTCACCGCCGGCTGCTGCTACTACCGAGACGGCCGCGACTCGGTGGCCTGGCACGGCGACCGCATCGGCCGCGGCCGCACCGCCGACACGATGGTCGCGATCGTGTCGCTCGGCGACCCGCGCAAGCTGGTCCTCCGGCCGGTGGGCGGCGGTGAGTCGGTGGCCGTCACGATGGGCCACGGCGACCTGGTCGTCATGGGCGGCTCGTGCCAGCGCACCTGGGAGCACGCGGTTCCGAAGACGGCCCACGCGGGCCCGCGGATCTCGGTGCAGTTCCGCCCGCTCAACGTGTTCTGAGGGGTCAGAACTCGACCTTGGGGGCCTGCTCCTGGCCCTCCGGGGCGTCGTAGAACTCCCGGCTCTTCACGCCGGCCATGGGGGCGAACAGCATCCACGGGATGGTGGCGACCAGCTTGTTCAGGGTGGCGACGGCGTCGTTGTAGTACTGCCGCGCGACCGAGATCTGGTTCTCGGTGTCGGCCAGCTGGCGCTGGAGGTCGCGGAAGTTCTCGTTGGCCTTGAGGTCGGGGTAGGCCTCGGCCACCGCGTTGAGGTTCACCAGGGCACCCTGCAGCTTCGCGTCAGCAGCGGCCTTGGCGCCGACGTCGTCGGACTTGGCCGCGGCCTGCACGCCGGCCCGGGCGGCGGTGACCTCCTCGAAGACCGACTTCTCATGCTCGGCGTACCCCTTGACGGTCTCGACGAGGTTGGGGATGAGGTCGGCCCGCCGGGTGAGCTGGACGTCGATCCCGCCGATCGCCTCCTGGGCGCCGATGTCGGTGGTGCGCAGGCGGTTGAAGGCGGTGATCGCGAACAGCACGAAGCCGACCACGAGGACGCCGATGATCACGAGAGTGACAGTCATGGGCACATCATGGACGACGGCGTCACCAGGAGCCACCTCCCCCGCCGCCTCCACCACCGCCGCCGGAGAACCCACCCCCGGAGAAGCCCGAGCCGCCCGAGGACGAGGCCTGGCTGGCCTGATAGGTCGAGATCGCCGAGTCGACGGTCTGGGAGAACGACCCGACCATCTGGTTGACGTAGTCGCCGGTCTGCCCGCCGGCGTACGTCGAGCCGAGCCACACCGGCATCGGCGGCTCCGTCCCCATCTCGGTGCGGTACTTCGCCGCCCAGGTGTCCGCGACGCCGAAGGCGACCGCCCAGGGCAGGTACTGCGTGTACAGCTCCTGGCGGCCGGCGAACTCGAACCGGTTCTGCCCCGACGGCGTCGCCAGCACGCGGCGGAACCCGCCGATCCGCGACCACAGGTCGCGTCCGGACGCCGTCCTCGTCGTGGCGGAGCCGGGGCTCAGCAGGGTGAGGGCGCCGACGGCGAACAGGCCGGGGAGGATCGAGAGGAGAGTGCGGTCGAAGGGGTTCCAGACGGCATTGGCGATGGCCGCCGCGAGGGCGGCAAGCACGAAGGTCCGCCCGGCACCACCGAACGGCCCAGTGGTCATCAGGTGCTCCGTGGCCGCCCATGCCCGCACGTCGCCGGCCATCTGCAGGATCCGGGTCGCCAGCTTGTGGCCGCTCTTGGTCGGGGACGCGGTGAACGAACCGTCGCCCCCGGTGAGGTCCCGCAGCTCGGCGGTGATCGGGTCGAGGCTGTCCCAGCTCTCCCCCGTCTCGGTCAGGGTCCAGGTCTGACCCTCCCGCTCCAGGGACAGCACGCCGCGCTCGGCGGCGTACATGATGCTGGCGACGAACTGCTGCCGCTCGTCGACCTCCTCGGTCAGGAGGTACGCCGCCTGCGCGGGGCCGATGCCCTCGGGCGGCGTGTAGAGCAACGGGAACTGCGGGTCGCGCTCGCGGGCGGCGCGCGCGGCGAGCCCGCCGGCGATCAGCGCGAGCAGGCCGAGGACGGCGAGGACGACGACCCCGGCAGCACTCGGGCCGAGCACCGGGTCCCAGCGGGGCGACCACGGACGCTGCTCGCCGATGACCGGCGGCGCAGGGGTGCTGAGGTCCGTCCGGACGGTGACCGGGGTGTCCGGCTCCAAGCCGTCGACGGTGACCTCGAGCCGGTCGCTGCCGGATCCGGTCCCCCGGCAGCCGCCGGTGCGTCCGTAGCCGACGGCGCAGAGCACCTGACCGGCCTGGCCGGGCAGCCGCACCGTGAGCTCGGCGTGGTCGATCGGCTGCCGCCAGCCGCCGGGGACCAGGTTCCAGTAGAAGCGGGAGCCCCCGTTCGCGGTCGGCAGCAGGACGTCGTCGATCGTGTAGTTGATCAGGTAGGTGTGGGTCCCGACCGGAATGGTGGTGTCCGCTCGTCCGATCTTGGCGACGGTGATCCGCCCGTGGTCCTCGGTGCTCAGGTCGAGCCCCTCGGGCTCGCCGTCCCGCTGCACGGAGATGTCCTGCGGGACCCGGCGCAGGGTGGGGGCGTTCTCGTCGGCGTGGTCGAAGAACTGGAAGATGCCGTGCCTGCCGTAGCCGAAGTCGACGGTCAGGCGCTCTTGGACCTGCATCCGGCCGTCCGCCCCGACGTCGTACCGGGCCCGGTAGTCGGTGATCGTCGTCGTCTCGGGCTCGGCGTCGGTGACCGGCCAGCGCCAGCCGAGCAGCGGGAAGGTGACCAACCCGCCGAGGACCAGCAGGGCGAGCACCCTCCCCAGGGTCCCCTTCATGGTGACACCGTAGTGCTGCGGCCCCTCAGCTGCGGGCGACCAACCACCAGACCACGGCGATGACGATGATCACGCCGACGACGTACTTGCCGTAGGTACGCGCGAGCACCGGCAGGACGGTCGTCCCGAGGTTGATCGCGTCGTCCCCCTTCGGTTGCTGCCGCGGCTCGGCGGGGGCGGGGGCCGGACGCGCCGCTACGGGGGTCGGCGGCGCGTCCGGGGTCTCGGGGGCAGGACCGGTGGCCTGCTCGGCCGGGGTCTCCGGCTCGACGAAGGCGGCCGTCACCTCGGCGGCCGCGGCATCGGCCGCGCCGGGCTGGTCGGCGAGCCGTTGACCCAGGCAGTCGACGAACTGCCCGAGCAGCTTGTCGGAGACGTCCTTGATCACGTTGCCGCGACCGAACTGCGCCGCCTTGCCGGTGATCTGCAGGTCGGTGTCGACGGAGATCTCCGTCGTCCCGCCCTCGGACCCCGCACCTGCAGGGCTCATGGTCATCGTGACCATCGCGCCGGCCGTGCCGTTGCCGCGCTTGTCCTTGCCCCGGGCGTCGATGACCATGCGGTGGGTGGCCTCGTCCTTCTCCACGAAGGTGCCGGTGCCGTTGTAGACCAGCGCGATCGGGCCGAGCTTGACCTTGGCCGAGCCGGTGAAGGTGTCGCCCTCGGTCCCGGTCACCTGGGCGCCCGGGAAGCACTCGGCGACCGAGGAGATGTCCTGGAAGTGCTCCCAGGTCGCGGCGACGTCGGTCGGGACGGTGAAGGAGTGGTGGAGTTCCATCGATCTCAGCCCTGGGCGGCCTTCGCCACGGCCCGGCGGGTGAGCACGGTGGCGAGGTGCTTGCGGTAGTCGGAGTCCCCGTTGAGGTCCGAGGGCGGGTTGGTGCCGTCGGCGGCCTGGTCGGCAGCCGCGCGTACGTCGTCCTCGGACGTCCCCGCGCCGGTCAGCGCCGACTCGGTCGCCCGGGCTCGCAACGGCGTGGCGCCCATGTTGGTGAGCCCGATCTTCGCCTCGGCGATGTTGCCGCCGTCGACCCGGACGGTGGCGCCGACGGCCACGATCGGCCACTGGTGCACGACCCGGACGAACTTCTCGTAGTGGGCGCCCCAGCCGGTGTGCTTGGGGATCCGGACCTCGGTGAGGATCTCGTCCTCGCCGATCGCGGTCTCGAAGAAGTCCTGGAAGAAGTCGTCGGCCTCGACCGTGCGCGTGCCGCCGGAGCCGGCGATGACGAACTGCGCACCCAGGGCGAGCGACGGGGCGCCGAGGTCACCGGCGGGGTCGGCGTGCGCGAGCGCGCCACCGAAGGTGCCGCGGTGCCGGATCTGGCTGTCAGCCACCTCGGCCGCAGCCTTGGAGATCAGCAGTGCGTGCTGCTTCACGAGGTCGGAGTCGCGGACCTCGTGGTGGGTGGTCATCGCGCCGATGACGATCGCGTCGCCGTCCTCGCGGATGCCACGGAGCGAGTCGATGCGACCGAGGTCGATGATCATCTCCGGCGCGTTCAACCGCATCCGGAGCACCGGGAGCAGGCTCTGCCCCCCGGCGATCAGCTTGGCCTCGTCCCCGTGCTCGGCGAGGGCGGAGAGCGCCTCCTCGACGGAGGTGGGCGCCAGGTAGTCGAACTGTGCCGGGATCATCTGGGGTCCCCGTTCAAAGCGGAGCGAAGCGAGCACTTGGATGGGGTGAAGATCATCCCTGGACCTCCTGGTTGCCGTCGACCACGTCGCCCTCGAAGTGTGGCGCCGCGTCGCTGGTGGTGTCGACGTGACCGCCGCCGGACTCGTGGATCGCCCGCCACACCCTTTCGGGCGTGCAGGGCATCTGGATGTCGTTGATTCCGAGGTGACGCACCGCGTCCACGACCGCGTTGACGACCGCAGGGGTCGAGGCGATGCAGCCGGCCTCCCCCACGCCCTTGGTGCCGAGCGTGTTGGTGGTCGACGGGCTGAACGTGTGGTCGGTGTCGAAGGAGATCGTGTCGGCCGCGGTGGGCAGCAGGTAGTCGACGAACGAGCCCGAGACCAGCGTCCCCTGGTCGTCGTACACCGCCTCCTCCCACAGCGCCTGGGCGATTCCCTGGACAAGACCTCCGTGCACCTGACCGGCGACGATCAACGGGTTGATGATGTTGCCGATGTCGTCGACCGCGACGTACTTCCGCATCGTCGAGCGCCCGGTCTCGGTGTCGATCTCCATCGCGCACAGATGGGTGCCGTGCGGGAAGGAGAAGTTGACCGGGTCGTACGTCGAGTCCGCGTCGAGCTGCGGCTCGAGCCCCTCGGGGTAGTTGTGCGCCGCGAACACCGCGGTCGACACCTCGCCGATCCCGATGCCCTGGTCGGTGCCCCTGACCCCGAACCGGCCACCCTTGAACTCCAGGTCGTCGACCGAGGCCTCGAGCAGGTGGGCCGCGAACGGCTTGGCCTTCTCGACCACCTTGTCGGCGGCCCGGACCAGCGCCTCTCCGCCCACCACGAGCGAGCGGGAGCCGTAGGTGTCCAGGCCCTTGTGGGCGACCTGCGTGTCGCCGTGCAGGATCTCGACGTCCTCGAAGGCGACGCCGAGCCGGTCGGCGACGATCTGGCTGAACGCCGTCTCGTGGCCCTGGCCGTGCGCGCTCGCTCCGGTGGTCACCTCGACCTTGCCGGTCGGGAGCATCCGGACCGCGGCGTACTCCCAGCCGCCGGCGCCGTAGTCCAGGGACCCGAGCACACGACTCGGAGCGAGACCGCACATCTCGGTGAAGGTCGAGATGCCGATCCCCAGCTGGACCCGGTCGCCGGACTCGCGGCGCTGCTTCTGCTCGGCGCGCAGCTCGTCGTACCCGAACATCTCCTTGGCCCGCGCGGTGGCCGCCTCGTAGTTGCCCGAGTCGTACTCCAGCCCGCACACGCTGGTGAAGGGGAACTCCTCGTGCTTGATCCAGTTCCTCTCGCGGATCTCCAGCGGGTCGACGCCGACCTCGGCGGCGAGCTCGTCCATGATCCGCTCGATCGCGTACGTCGCCTCGGGCCGTCCGGCGCCGCGGTAGGCGTCGGTCCAGGTCTTGTTGGTGAGCACGGTCTGGCAGCCGAACCGGTAGGCCGGGAACTTGTAGATCGCGTTGAACATGAACGCGCCGAGCACCGGGACGCCGCCGCCGACGAGGCTCACGTGCGAGCCGAGGTCGGCCAGCAGGTCCACCTTGAAGCCGGTGACAGTGCCGTCCTTCTCTGCGGCGAGCGTGAGCTTCTGCCACTGGTCGCGGCCGTGGTGGCCGGCGAGCAGCGACTCGCTGCGGGTCTCGGTGTACTTCACCGGGCGGCCGAGCTTGCGGGCGAGCGCGAAGGCGACCATCTCCTCGGGCGTCTGCTGGAGCTTGCCGCCGAAGCCGCCGCCGACGTCGGGGGCGATCACGCGGATCTTGCTCTCCGGCACGCCGGTCGTGGCGGCCAGCGCGAACCGCAGGATGTGCGGGATCTGCGTGGCGCTCCACATGGTGATCTGCTCGCTGGTCGGGTCGACCACGACGCTGCGCGGCTCCAGGAACGCCGGGATCAGCCGCTGCTGGCGGTACTCCCGCTCGATCACGATGCCGTCGGCGCGAGCCTTCTCGATGGCCTGCTCGACGTCCCCGCCGGTGCCGGCCTCACCAGAGTCGAAGACCCAGTACGCGGACTTGTTGGTGCCGAGGTCGGGGTGCGCCAGCGCCCCACCGTTCTCCGGACTGGCCTCTGCGGCCTCCTTGAGATCGAGGGCGGCCGGCAGCTCGTCGTAGTCGACGTCCACGAGCTCGGCGGCGTCCCGGGCGGCGGCGGCGCTGCGCGCCACGACGACGGCGACGATCTCACCGGCGAAGGACACGCGGTCCTGGGCGATCGGGTTGTGGGTGGGCGCCACCTGCTCGGGGGTGATCGGCCACGCGTTGATGCAGACGCCGAGCTCCTCGCCGAAATCGGCGGCCGAGTAGACCCCGACGACGTTCGGTGATCCCTTGGCCGCCTCGGTGTCGACCCCGGTGATGGTCGCGTGGGCGAACGGGCTGCGCACCATCGCGAGGTGCAGGCAGCCGTTGGGGGTGATGTTGTCTGTCCAGCGGGTGCGCCCGGTGATCAGCCGCTGGTCCTCCTTGCGGCGGCGGTCCTTGCCGACTTCCGGGCCGACCTCGCCGGTGGGTGCCTCCTGGAGGGCGGTCATGAGGCGCCTCCTCCGGCAGTCGAACCCTGGCCGGCCGCGTGCAGGACGGACTTCACGATGTTGTGGTAGCCGGTGCAACGGCAGAGGTTGCCCTCGAGCCCGTGCCGCACCTCGTCCTCGGTGGGGTTCGGGTTCTCGTTGAGGAGGTCGATCGACTGCATGATCATGCCCGGCGTACAGAAGCCGCACTGGAGGCCGTGGCACTCGCGGAACGCCTCCTGCACCGGGTGCAGCTGGTCGCCCTGGGCGAGGCCCTCGATGGTGGTGACCTCGGCTCCCTCGGCCTGGACGGCGAGCACGTTGCAGCTCTTCACGCTCCGGCCGTCGAGGTGGACGGTGCAGGCACCGCAGTTGCTGGTGTCGCAGCCGATGACGGTCCCGGTCTTGCCGAGCTTCTCGCGCAGGAACTGCACGAGCAGCATCCGGGGCTCGACCTCGTCGGAGACCTGCTCCCCGTCGACGCTCAGACTGATCTTGGTCACGAATCCTCCTTGGCTGGGATCCCGCTTCCGGGCACACCGCGTCCGCGGCACGTGATGCCGATCACGCTAGGCCCGGGCGGTTGGCCAGGGGTTGGTCGGCCACCCGGGCAGGCGGCGACCACGGGTCAGGGGGTTTCGAGACGCTCGCTCCGCTCGCTCCTCAACCACCGGTGACACCCCCATCCCGCCGGTGGTTGAGGTGCGAGGCCGTCCCCACAACCACCGGTGGCACCGCCATAGCGCCGGTGGTTGAGGTGCGAGGCCGTGCCAACGGCCGAGCCTCGAAACCCCCGCACCCAAGCAGGGCGGCGACCACGGGTCAGGGGGTTTCGAGACGCTCGCTCCGCTCGCTCCTCAACCACCGGTGGCGCCGCCATCCCGCCGGGAGCTGAAGTACGAGGCCGTCCCCTCAACCACCGGTGGGACCACCTCGACACCCCCGCACCCGCGCAGGGCGGCGACCACGGTCACCCGGAGGTCAGCGCGCAGCCGCGAGGCGACCCTTGAGCAGCGGCAGGGCGGGGTGGGGCGAGGTGCCGAGAGCCCGGACGCAGGCCTCGACGACGTCGGTGTCGTACGGCGCCAGCTCGGCGTACCGGAGGACGGCGGAGGGCTCGGGCTTGGCCAGGAGGGCTTCACGGACCGCGACCGCGACGTACTCGGCCAGCTCGGTGAGGCGTGGGCTGTTGGTTCCGGGCAGCAGGTCACCGCCGTAGCTGGCCACCGCACCGGTGACGTCGCCGGAGCGGAGCCGCAGCAGCACGGCGTCCACGTCGGTCGCGACGGGCATCGCGAGGCGGTAGGGGCGTGAGGAGAGCTGACCGGACAGCGCCGCCCGCAGGTGGGAGACCTCGGCCTTGAGGGTCGACAGGGTGACCGCCTCGTCGCCGTACAGGTCGGCGTGCAGCTGCTCCAGCGACAGCCCCTGCGGGGCGAGCGCGAGCAGCGCGAGGATCTCGGTCTGCCGCCGGTTGAGCAGCAGCCGCTGCCCGTCCAGGACGGCCTCGGCGGTGCCGAGCAGCGTGAGGGTGAGGCCCGGCCCGGAGGCCGACGGGGTGCTCACGGCGGCACGGCCGCTGTGCTCCGGCATCGCGGTCTCGATCAGCCGTGCCATCATCCGGGCCGTGGCCAGGCCGATCGGGTGGGTGCGGTCCCAGGTGGTCGACAGGTCGATCACGCCGAGCGTCTGCCCGGTCGAGGGGTCACGCACCGGGGCGGCCCAGCACACCCAGTTGTGCACCAGCGGCGAGTAGTGCTCGGCGCTGAACACCATCGACGGCGCCTCCTGCCGGAGCGCGAGGTTCAGCGCGTTGACGCCGACGTTCGACTCGTCCCACCGCCCGCCGGCGACGAAGTTGACCGACTCGGCCTTGCGGCGCATCACCCGGCCGCCGTACGTCCAGAGGATCCGGGTCTCGGGATCGGTGACTGCGATGACGAGGTCGCCGTCCTCCGCCGTACGCCGGAGCTCCTCCTCGACCCGCTGGACGCCGACCTGGAACGCCGAGCCCTCCCAGAAGCTGCGGGTCTCCGACTCGTCGGCCAGCGGGGCTTCCTGCAGGTGCGGGACGACTGCGGGCGTGCGCTGCCAGCTCGACAGGATCTCGGGGCGGACGCGATCGCCCGCGGCGTCGCCGTGCTCCACGAACGCCGTCCAGGCCGCCACGCTGGCGCGGTGCCGCTCGGTCAGCTCACGATCGGCGTGCACGAGGTGAAGCGTAGGTCGGGAGACCTGAAACCGGAAGGACGCGCCTCAGTCGAGGAGCCCGCGGTCGCGGGCGATCGCGGCGGCCTCTCCGCGGCTCCCGGCGCCGAGCTTGGCGAGGACGTTCGAGACGTGCACGCTCACCGTCTTGGGGCTGATGTAGAGCCGCTTGCCGATCTGTCCGTTGCTGAGCCCGCGGGCCACCTCGGCGAGGATCTCGCGCTCGCGGGGCGTGAGCTCGTCGGCCGAGCGGTCGCGCGGCTGCGGCGGCTCGGGCAGGGAGACGCCGAGGGCGTCCGCCCGCAGACGGGCGTCGGCCAGCGCGGCGGCGGCGTCCTGGGTCCGGCCGACCTGGAGCAGGACCTCGGCGAGCCGACGTGCGGCGTACGCCGCCCCGGCGCGATGCCCCAGCTCGTCGTGGACCCGCAGGCACTCGCGCCAGGCGTCGACCAGGGCGTCGGCGTCGGGGGCCTCGCCGCGCGCTGCGGCCAGCCGGAGCCGCTCGGCCTCGAGCCGGCTGCCCCAGGCGAGGGCGTCCGGCCCGGGCTTCATCTGGGACCGCACGGGCTCGTCGTACAGGATCGCGTCCGCGTCGCCGGTGATCCGCTCGGCGACGGCCTGCAGCCGGGTGCGCAACGCGGCATCGGGGTGGTCGGCGTGCGTGGCCGCCTGGCCCAGCAGCAGCGCGGCCACCCGGATGCTGCCCTGGTAGGGGCCCCAGCTGCGCCGGAGGATCGCGTCGGCGGTCTCGACGAGCTCGACCAGGTCCTCGACCCGGTCGGCGTCGCCGAGCAGGTCGATGCCCGCGTACAGCACGTAGGCGACGATCAGGCTGTCGACCTCCCAGGAGGCGCGCAGCTGGACGATCCGGTCGACGTCGACGTCCTCGTGCCGGTCGGTGGCCAGGATCAGCCGCGCGGCCTGGACGAGCTCCTTGCCCGGGCTGGCGGTGTCGGCCTCCGCGGTGAGCCACTCGGCCGCGAGGTCCCACTCGCCGCTCTCCCAGGCGGTGAGCCCGCCGTAGACCCGGCACTCCAGGGCGAAGGGGCCGAACGGGTTGCGCCGGGTGGCTTCCACGCCGCGACGGAACCACGCCAGCGACTCCGCCAGGCGGCCGGCCTTGTGCTCGAGCAGGCCCAGGCGCATCATCGCGGCCAGCCCCTGGACGCCGCCGGAGTCCTGGGCGACGGCGGTCAGCTCGCGGCGGGCCAGCTCGGTGTCGCCGTCGTGCTCGAGGATCCGGGCCATGGCGAGCCGGACCTCGGCGGCCTTCTCGGTCTTGCCGAGCTCGGCCGCCAGCGACTGCGCCTGGACCGCCAGCTCGGTGGCCTCCTCGACCTGACCGCGATCCATCAGCGTGTGCAGGTGCCCGATCAGCACCTGGAGCCGGGCACCGTCGTCCACGTCGGGGCAGAGCAGCGACATCGCCTCCCCGGTGAGCGCGTGCGGGTCGGCCGGCAGGTCCAGGATGCGGTAGCGCGCGGCCAGGTCGGTCAGCAGCAGGGCGCGCTCACGCGGGGACTCCCCCCGCGGCAGGGCGTCGAGGGCGTCGCGGAGCAGGTCGATGGAGCGCACCTGCTCCCCGGCGAAGAGGGCGGCCTCGGCCGCGCGCAGGGCGACGGACGCCAGGGCGGCCGGGTCGTCGGCCAACCAGCCGAGGACCTGCTGGTAGTGGCCGAGCGCGTCGCGCGGTCCGCCCATGCGCATGGCCGCGTCACCGGCGGCCAGCCCGGCCGTGCGCGCGGTCTCGAGGTCGCCGATGGCCGCGGCATGCCGGGAGAGCTCGGCGTTGCTGAGCTGCGCGTGGCCGGAACGCGCGCTCTCGACGTACGCCGTGTGCAGCCGCCGGCGGGCACCCGGCAGGAGGTCGGTCGCGACCGCCTCGCCGAGGAGGGCGTGCCGGAACCGGTAGCCGTCGCCCTCGGCGACGAGGATGTGGTGGTCGACGGCTGCGGCGACGGCCTGGTCGAGGTCGTCCTCGCTCAGGCCGCTGACCCGTGCGAGCAGCTCGTGCGGGACCGACCGGCCACCGATCGCGGCGGCGCGGACGACCTGCTTGGCCGCGTCGGGGAGCGAGTCGACCCGCAGGCGCAGCAGGCGACCGAGGCCGTTGTTGCGCCAGTCCCCCTCGGCGCCGCTGGCGACGAGCTCCTCGGCGAAGAACGCGTTGCCCTGGACGCGGGCGATGAGGTCGCCCATCGCGGGGTGGTCGGCCGTGGCGCGCTCGTCACTGAGCTCGGTGATGAGGGCCGCCATGTCGACGTCGGGCAGGGGTCCCAGGTTGAGGGTCAGCAGACCGGGCAGGCGAGCCCAGACGGGCATGGTCTCGTGCAACGGGTGGCCGCGGTGGAGGTCGTCGGTGCGGCAGGTGACGAGGACCGCGACGGGGCGGTCGGCCGGGAACCCCCGGGTCAGCAGCAAGGTCACCAGGTCACGGGAGGACTCGTCGGCCCAGTGGACGTCCTCGACCACGACCAGGGTCGGTTGCACAGCGCCGACGGCGGACAACAGCGCGTGGACGGCCTCGGCCACCCGCTGCGGCTCGGTGGGGACGTCCGGGCCGCTGCTCGTCTCCGGGCTCGGCGGCAGGAGGCGGCTCAGGGCTGGGTGGGTGCGCAGGACGGCCGCGGCCACCTCGGGGTGGCGGGCGGCCAGGTCGCCGATCAGCTCGCTGAAGGGCAGGTAGGGCATGGTCGACCCGGCCTGGCCGACGCCGTGGCCGACGGTCACCTGCCAGCCGGAGGACTCCGCCTCGTGCGCGAGCTCGGTGACGAGGCGGGACTTGCCGATGCCGGCGTCGCCGTTGACCAGGATCGTCGCCGACCGCGGCTTGCGCCCGTCCAGGCCCAGGACGCGACGAAGCCGCCCGATCTCGGCGGTGCGGCCGATGATCGGGCGGCTCAGGGTCGGGAGGGCCATTCCCGGATCATTCCAAACGAAGGCCCCGGCGATGGCGGTCATCCCCGGGTCACCGAGTGCGACGGTGGTGCCGGCGCCGCAGGCCGCGGGTCTGCTGGGCCTGCCGCACCGCCTTCTGCTCGCGCTGGACGTCCTCGAGGTGCGTCATCCGGAGCAGGAGCTCCGGGGGCAGGTTCTGCATCATGGTGGTGCCTCCTGGGTGTCGATCTCTGTGCTGCTGACACCCTGAACTCTGGCCCTCTGAGGTAGGCGGAGACATCGGACGATGTCCCTATTCGTGCCGATCTGAGGTACCTCAGGAGGGTCGGTCCGCCCTCAGTGGTGGATCCGACCCTCGGTGACGCCGAGCCGCTCACCGGACCCGCCCCAGCGGCCCGCGATGATCTCGGCCGCGATGCTCACGGCCGTCTCCTCCGGCGTACGCGCCCCGAGGTCGAGGCCGATCGGCGAGGACAGCCGCGCGATCTCGGCCTCGCTCAGCCCGGCCTCGCGCAACCGCGCGTTCCGGTCGTCGTGGGTACGCCGGGACCCCATCGCGCCGATGTAGGCGACCTCGGGCAGCCGGAGGGCCAGCTCGAGGACCGGAACGTCGAACTTCGGGTCATGGGTCAGCACGGTGATGACCGTGCGCTGGTCGATCCGCCCGGCCTCCACCTCGGCCTCGAGGTAACGGTGCGGCCAGTCGACGACGACCTCGTCGGCGTCGGGGAAGCGGGTGTTGGTGGCGAAGACGGGACGGGCGTCGCAGACGGTCACGTGGTAGCCGAGGAACGAGCCGACCCGGGCCACGGCGGCCGCGAAGTCGATGGCACCGAAGACCAGCATCCGCGGTTTCGGGGCGAAGGCCCACACGAACACCCGCATCCCCTCGCCGCGGCGTTCACCGTTCGGGCCGTAGGTGAGGGTCGCCGAGGTCCCGCCGGCCAGCAGGCCGAGGGCGTCGTCGTGCACGGCGTCGTCCATGCGCCGCGATCCGAGCGACGTGGTGGGGGTGGCGTCGGGCCGGATCAGGGTGCGGCGCCCCAGGATCGTGGGGTCCGGGTGCTCGATCACCGTCACCAGGGCGACCGGCCGTCCGGCCTCGAGGTCGGCGGCGATCTCCTCGAGCTCGGGGAACGTCTCCCGTGACACCTTCTCGATGTAGACGTCGAGGATGCCGCCGCAGGTCAGGCCCACGGCGAAGGCGTCGTCGTCGGAGACGCCGTACCGCTCCAGCGTGGGTGTGCCGGAGGCGATGACGTCCTTGGCTGTCTCGTACACCGCACCCTCGACGCAGCCGCCGGAGACCGAGCCGACGGCGGAGTCGTCCGGTCCGACGAGCATCGAGGCACCGGGCGGGCGCGGTGCGGACTGGAACGTCGCGACGACCGTCCCGACGCCGACGGTCTCGCCGACGCGCCACCACTCGAGCAGCTGAGGCATCACCTCACGCACGGGCCACCAGCTCGGTCAAGGATTGGAAGGTCGCCAGCGAGTGGCCCGAGACGAAGTGGTCGCAGGAGGGCAGGGCGGCGACGACCCCGGCCTGCACCGGCTCGTAGCCGGCCTTGCCGCGGTGCGGGTTGACCCAGACGACCCGGTGGGCGAGCCGGCGCAGCTGGCGCATCTGCTCGGCCAGCAGTGCGGTGTCGCCGCGCTCCCAGCCGTCACTGAAGACGACGACCACCGAACCGCGCGCCAGGCCGCGTCTGCCCCACCGCGTCAGGAACATCTGCAGGGTCTCCCCCAGTCGGGTGCCGCCGGACCAGTCGGGGACGGTCTCACCGGCCGCGACGATCGCGCGGTCCGGGTCGCGCAGCCGAAGTGCCCGCGTGACGTGGGTCAGCCGGGTGCCGAGCGTGAACGTCTCGACCCGCGGGCTCGCCTGGGTCCAGCGGTGCGCCAGCCGCAGCAGCGCATCGGCGTACCCGCTCATCGAACCCGACACATCCACCAGCAACACCACCCGCCGGGGTTTCGTTCCGCGGCGCCGCCAGGCCAGGTCACCCGGCTCGCCCATCCGGCGCATGGAGGACCTCAGGGTCCGCCCGGAGTCGATCTCGCCGCGGTGCCAGGACTGGTGCCGGTACGTACGGCGCAGCGGCGGCCGCGGGCGCAGCGTCGAGAACATCGCGGCCAGCCGTTGCTTCTCGGCCGCCGTCATCGTCGCGACGTCGCGGTGTCGCAGCACCTCCGCGCCGGAGGCCGTGGCCCGGATGAACTCGTCCGGCTCGGTGCCGGCGTCCGACCCCGCGGAGTCGTCGGCGGGGAACGAGGACACCTGCTCCCGCTCGGCGCTCGGACGCGGTCGGGGCAGCCCGTCGCGGGAGCTGAAGTAGGCGTCGAAGACCTGGTCGTAGCGCTGCAGGTCGTCCGGGGTCGAGCAGAGGGTGGCCCGCCCGGCACGGTAGACGCCGTCCGGCCGCCCAGCGCCGAGCAGGGCGACGGCGTCGAGGAAGGACTGCGACCGGTCGGCGGTGACCGGGACGCCGGCGGCTCGCAGCGCGCGGGTGAACGCCAGGAAGATCTCCTCGGGGGCCCGGGAGGACACGGCGCTCATCGCGCGAGCATCCGGTCGAGCGCCTCCTTCACCCGGTCGGCGTCCTCGCGGTACTTCACGAGCGCGCCGAGGGTGAGGGAGGCGGACTCGAGGTCCAGGTCGGTGGTCCCGAGGTGGTGCAGCGCGCGGGCCCAGTCGAGGCTCTCGGCGACGCCGGGCGGCTTGACGAGGTCGGCCGCGGACCGCACCTGCTGGGCGATGCCGGCGACCTGCCGCGCCAGTGCCTCGGGCACCTCCGGTGCGCGCGAGCGGAGGATCGCGATCTCGCGCTCGAGGCCCGGGTGGTCGATCCAGTGGTAGAGGCAGCGCCGCTTGAGGGCGTCGTGCAGCTCGCGGGTCCGGTTGGAGGTGAGCACCACGATGGGCGGCTGGGCCGCTACTACCGTGCCGAGCTCGGGGATGCTCACCTGGTACGTCGAGAGCACCTCGAGCAGGAACGCCTCGAACTCGTCGTCGGCCCGGTCGACCTCGTCGACCAGCAGCACCGCCGGCGCGTCCCGCAGGGCCTGCAGCACCGGACGGGCGAGCAGGAAGCGCTCGTCGTACAGGCTCTTCTCGGCCTCGGCCACGTCGGTGGGGCCGGCGTCCGCACCACCCACCGCCTCGAGCGCGCGCAGGTGCAGGATCTGGCGCGGGAAGTCCCAGTCGTAGAGCGCCTGCGTGGCGTCGATGCCCTCGTAGCACTGCAGGCGGATCAGCGGCAGGTCGAGCGCCTGAGCCACCGCCTCGGCGAGCGCGGTCTTGCCGGTGCCGGGCTCGCCCTCGAGCAGGATCGGCCGCTGCATCTCCAGAGCGAGGTAGACGATCGTCGCGAGCTCGTCGTCGGCGAGGTAGCCGGTCTCCCCCAACCGGGCGGCCAGGTCCCCCGCCGAGCCCGGGGCCGTCTCGTTCTGCATGGCTCCAGGCTAGTCGGCGACGTGTTGGCCGCCGGTTGGTCGATCCTGGTCGCGGCCGGTGGCGAGGTCGCCGCACTCGACGAGGGCGACCTGGTGCTCACCCAGGTAGTCCCGCGCCCCGCGGTCCCCGGACGCCTGCTCGGCGATCGGGGTCCAGTGATCGCGACCGAGCAGGACCGGGTGCCCCGGCCTGCCGTCGTACGCCGCCCGGGCGAGCAACCCGGGGTCGTCCCCGCATTCGAGCAGCCGGCGCACCACGTCCGGTCCGACGTCGGGCAGGTCGACCAGCGACACGAGCGCGACCGGAGCCGACGACGGACCGAGCGCCCTCAGGCCGCTCCGCAGCGAGGCACCCATGCCCTCCGCCCAGTCCTCGGCGACGACGGTGGCGACCTCCAGGTCGCGCAGCAGCGTGGTCGCCTCGTCGGCGCCGGCGCCGAGGACGACCGTGACGTCCTCGCACCCTCCGTCCAGCAGGGCGCGGACGCTGCGGGTCAGCCACGACGTGCCGTCGGCGTCGGTCTTCAGCGCCTTGGGACCGCCCATCCGGCGGCCGGCGCCAGCCGCCAGCAGCAGTCCGTGCGCATCCATCAGGACGCGACGCCGGGGAACGCCTGCCCGTAGAGCGAGGTCAGGTCCGACGTCGTCTCGCCGGAGAAGCCGCACACCATGACGTTCCCGCCGTTGGCCGCCACCAGGTAGTCCTTGCCCGGCCGGAAGTCGACGGCCCCGATCAGGTCGGTCATCCCGGGATCGGCCTGCTTCACCGTCACCCGGTCGGCGTGGTCCCCGGCGTACCAGACGGTCGGCTTCAGCGTCACGACACCGTCGCGGACGCTGACCACAGAGCCCTCGAACGCCAGCTCCGCCTGGGCGAGCGTCGTGGCGTCCGGGGCCAGGCACCGACCCCGGGGGGCCGCCATCGCCAGCTCCGTGTCGGTGCCCTGCCCCCCGGTGGTCGGCGGTGCGACGGTCTCGCGCGAGTCGAGGACGGCGAACGCCACCGCGGCAGCGACCACCAGGGCCACGATGCCGATCAACCAGGGCATGACCCGGGGCCGCCGGCCCGGCTCGGGAGCCTGCGGTGCGGCCGGGGGGTCGGTGTCGGTGCTCACGGTGTCCTCACGGCTTCGAGGTTAGCGACTAGCGTGGAGGGCGATGACCGAGCTGCTGTGGCTGCGCCGCGACCTCCGCCTGAGCGACCATCCCGCGCTGACCGCGGCCCTGGACCGGGGGCCCACCACCGTGCTGTTCGTGCTCGACCCGACGCTCTGGGCGTCGGCCGGTGACGTGCGCCGGGCCTGGCTGGCCGCGAACCTCCAGTGGCTGTCGGAGCAGACGCACGTCACCGTCCTCACCGGCGACCCCGCGACGGTCGTGCCGCGGTTCGCCCGGGAGATCGGCGCCGAGCGCGTCCACGTCTCGCGGGAGTTCACCCCGTACGCCGCACGCCGCGACCGCGCTGTCGCCGAGGCGCTGACCGAGGTGGGTGTCGAGGCGGTCCCGACCGGGTCGGCGTACGCCGTCGACCCCGGCGTCGTCCGCAACGGCTCCGGCAGGCCCTACCGGGTGTTCACGCCGTTCTCGAAGGCCTGGATGGAGCACGGCTGGGGCGACCCCGTCCCCCGGCCCGAGCCGCTCCAGGTGGAGCAGGTGGACGGGCACAAGAAGGCCACAACGATGCTGGACACGGCGCTGAGGAACGCGCCGCTCGACCTGCCGGAGGCCGGCGAGGACGCGGCGCTGGAGCGCTGGCACGACTTCCTCGAGCGGGACCTGGCCGACTACGACCGGGACCGAGACCGGCCAGCCGTGCCCGGCACCAGCCGACTGTCGCCGTACCTGCACCTCGGCGTCATCCACCCCCGGACCCTCCTGGCCGACCTCAGCTCCCGGCGCACCGAGCCCGCGCGCCGCTACCGGCTCGAGCTCGGCTGGCGCGAGTTCTACGCCGACGTGCTCTGGGCCGACCCCGGGTCCGCCTGGTCCGACCTCAACCCGCTCGGCGTCACCTACGACGAACCCGGGAAGGAGTTCGACGCGTGGCGGGAAGGGAGCACCGGCTACCCGATCGTCGACGCCGGCATGCGCCAGCTCAACGAGAGCGGGTGGATGCACAACCGGGTCCGGATGATCACCGCGTCGTTCCTCACCAAGGACCTGCACGTCTGGTGGCCGCACGGCGCGCGCTACTTCCTCGACCGTCTGCTCGACGGCGACGTCGCCTCCAACAACCACGGTTGGCAGTGGGTGGCCGGCACCGGCACCGACGCGTCGCCGTACTTCCGGGTGTTCAACCCGGTGACCCAGGGGCTCAAGTTCGACCCGACCGGCGACTACGTCCGCCGCTGGGTCCCCGAGCTCGCCGACCTGCCCGGCCGGAAGGCGCACGAGCCGTGGAAGCACGGTGGGGCCGAGGGCTACCCCGACCCGGTCGTCGACCACGCCGCGGAGCGGACCGAGGCGCTGCGGCGGTACGACGTCGCGCGGGGCCGCTAGGAGTAGTCGGCGAACACCCGTCGCTCCCGGCCGTCGAGGGTGACCTCGCCGCCGTGCGGGAGGACCCACTGGGGCCGGGTGTGCCCGAACGGGACGCCGACGCAGACCACCGCGTCCGGGTTGTAGGTCCCCACGACGTCGAGGATCGCCTCCCGCTGCGCGTCCCGGAACGCCCGCCGGGACTCCGGCGTCCCGGGGTGGTCGTGGTCGGACGCGGCCGGACGGGCGGCGAGGACGCCGACGACCTCCGCGAGCAGGCCGCGCTCCCCCATCGACCGGAGGATGTAGCCGACCTCCGTGGCGGACGGCTGGTCCTCGGAGGACTCGACCAGCAGCACGTGACCGGCCAGCACGGAGGGGTCGGCCGGGAACCGCCCGGCGGTGAGGATCCACTGGACCACCTCGATGCAACCGCCCCAGGTCGGTCCGGTCACCGAGGTCGCCGGTCCCGCCCACACCCATGGCTCGGTGGGCTCGCGGTCGCCGTACGACGTGAGGGCGGCCGGGTCCTCCCACGTGACGCCGAAGTCCTCGGCCTCACCCGGCTCGGTGATCTCCAGCCGCTCGCCGGTGAGGAGCGCGGCGCGCAGGGACGCCTCGTGCACCGGATCGACCCCCGGGCCGGACCCGAGGTGGACCTGCACCGAGCCGCCGTGGAAGGCGGCGACGCCCTGGGTCCAGAGCCAGGACAGCAGGTTGACGTTGTCGGAGTAGCCGAGGAACGGCTTGGGGTCCGCCCGGACCAGCTCCGCGTCGAGGTGCGGGATGACCGTGATCTGGTCCTCGCCGCCCAGCGTCGCGACGATCGCCCGGACGGTCGGGTCGGCGAAGGCGGCGTTCAGGTCCCGCGCGCGGTCGATCGCCGGGGCGTCCAGCTGGCGCGTGGTGGGGTACTCCACCGGCACCAGCCCGGTGAGCTCGGCCAGCCGGCGTACGCCCTGCTCGTGCACCTCCGGACCGATCGCCGGCGCGGCGAACGACGGCGACACGATCGCGACGCGGTCACCGGGACGGGCCTTGGGCGGAGAGATCAGCTGCATCGGCCCATCCGATCAGGGACTCGCGTCTTCCGCCACCGAGCTCGCGCGCCGGTCCTGCCGCATCGGACCCACGGCGATCGGCGCCGAGAGATAGGCGAAGACCGTGACGACCAGGCCGGACACCAGCCCGAGCCCGACGAGGACCACCGAGGCGTCCAGGAACCCGGACCACCCGTTGCCCGGCCGGACTCCGGCCACGACCAGCAGGACCGAGGCGATGACCACCCCGACGATGGCGAAGATCCGGTGCTGACCGGGTTTCGGGGACGGCACCCCGCCCCGCAGCGCACCCCAGACCGCGGCCACAGCGGCTGCCCACGCCAGGCTGACCAGGGCAGCTCCCACGACGTCGGAAGGCCGGTGCCAGCTGGCCACCAGAGTCGCGGCCGCCGTCACCGTCATGGCGCCCGAGCCGATCAGCGTCACCATCGCGCGGGCAGCGCTGGGCGCCACGAGCAGGGAGGCCAGGACGACGGAGGTGACGACCGTGGCGTGGCCACTGGGGAAGCTGTGCACCGTGAGGTGGCCGAAGTCGCCGCGGTCGAGCAACCGCTTGTAGACCTGGGTGGTGACGTTGGCGCCGATCACCACGGAGAGCGCGGCGACGGCCGCGGAGTACCGGCGCCGCAGCAGCGCGATCGCCACGAGGGCGACCAGGGCCAGGACGATCGAGACGATGGAGATGTAGCCGAGCACTCCGACCATGCGCGCGGTCGCGCGCTCGCCACCGGCCACCGCATCCATCGCTCGCTCGTCCAGGGCCTGCCCCAACGAGCTCTGCTGGCTGCGTACGCCGAGCCACCCGGCGGCGACCATGCACAGCGCCGTGACGGCGGTGCAGGCGACCACCCCGGACCAGGTGCGCCACCACCCTTGTGCCTGCCCGAGATCCATCCGGCCATCCTCGCAGCCGCCCTCGGGCATGCTGGCGCCCATGCCCCAGGGACTGCCCGCCTTCGTCCTCAACGACCACAGGAAGCCGAGCCCGCACTTCGACCTGCGACTCGAGGAGGACGGGGTGCTGCGGTCCTGGGCCGTGCCGAAGGGACTGCCGACCGACTCCGGCCAGGACCGGCTCGCCGTCGCGGTCGCAGACCACTCCCTGGCCGACCTGGAGCACGAGGACGAGCACAAGTCGATCGCGGACGTGGGCTGGTGGGAGGACGTCGGCAGCAACGAGCGCCGGCTGCTCTTCGTGCTCCACGGCCGTCACGACTCGGTCCGCTACGCCCTCATCCGCACCGAGCGCGACTGGCTCCTGCACCGCACCCTGGAGCAGCCAGGCCCCTGAGACGGCACAAGGCCCCGGGTCCGAGGACCCGGGGCCTTGTGCTTGTTCTTCACAGCGTCTGGACGAGGTCCCGCGGACGCGGGACCTGGCGATCAGAAGTCCATGCCGCCCATTCCGCCCATGTCGCCGCCGCCCGGCATGGCCGGGGCCTTCTCCGGCTTGTCGGCGATGACGGCCTCGGTGGTGAGGAACAGCGCGGCGATCGACGCGGCGTTCTGCAGCGCGGAACGCGTCACCTTGGCCGGGTCGGGGATGCCGGCGGCCAGCATGTCGACGTACTCGCCGGTCGCGGCGTTGAGGCCGTGACCGATCTCGAGCCCGGCGACCTTCTCCGCGACGACGCCGCCCTCGAGGCCGGCGTTGACCGCGATCTGGCGCAGCGGCGCGGCGAGCGCGACCCTGACGATGTTCGCGCCGGTCGCCTCGTCACCCTCGACGTCGAGCTTCTCGAACGCGCGGGCACCGGCCTGCACGAGGGCGACGCCACCGCCGGCGACGATGCCCTCCTCGACCGAGGCCTTGGCCGCGCGAACGGCGTCCTCGATCCGGTGCTTGCGCTCCTTGAGCTCCACCTCGGTGGCAGCGCCGACCTTGATCACCGCGACACCGCCGGCCAGCTTGGCCAGCCGCTCCTGCAGCTTCTCGCGGTCGTAGTCGGAGTCCGACTTCTCGATCTCGGCGCGGATCTGGTTGACCCGACCCTCGATCTGCGCGGAGTCGCCCGCGCCCTCGACGATCGTGGTCTCGTCCTTGGTGATGACGACCTTGCGCGCCTGGCCGAGCAGCTCGACTCCGGCGTTCTCCAGCTTGAGGCCGACCTCCTCGGAGATGACCTGGCCACCGGTGAGGATGGCGATGTCCTGCAGCATGGCCTTGCGACGGTCACCGAAGCCCGGGGCCTTGACGGCGACGGACTTGAAGGTGCCGCGGATCTTGTTGACCACCAGGGTCGACAGCGCCTCGCCGTCGACGTCCTCGGCGATGATCATCAACGGCTTGCCGGACTGCATGACCTTCTCCAGCAGCGGGAGCAGGTCCTTGACGCTGCTCACCTTGGAGTTGGCGATGAGAATGTAGGCGTCCTCCAGCACGGTCTCCATGCGCTCGGGGTCGCTGACGAAGTACGCCGAGATGTAGCCCTTGTCGAACCGCATGCCCTCGGTCAGCTCGAGGTCGATGCCGAAGGTGTTCGACTCCTCGACGGTGATGACGCCTTCCTTGCCGACCTTGTCCATGGCCTCGGCGATGATGTCGCCGACGGACTGGTCGCCACCGGCCGAGATGGCCGCGACGGAGGCGATCTGCTCCTTGGTCTCGACGTCCTTGGCCATGCCGTGCAGCTGCTCGATCACAGCCTCCACAGCGGCCTCGATGCCGCGCTTGACCCCCATCGGGTTCGCACCCGCGGCGACGTTGCGCAGGCCCTCGCGGACCATGGCCTGAGCCAGGACGGTCGCGGTCGTCGTACCGTCACCGGCGACGTCGTCGGTCTTCTTCGCGACCTCCTTGACCAGCTCGGCGCCGATCTTCTCGTAGGGGTCCTCGAGCTCGATCTCCTTGGCGATGGAGACACCGTCGTTGGTGATCGTGGGGGCACCCCACTTCTTCTCCAGCACGACGTTGCGGCCCTTCGGGCCGAGGGTGACCTTGACCGCGTCGGCGAGGGTGTTCATACCCCTCTCCAACCCGCGGCGGGCTTCCTCGTTGAAAGCAATCAGCTTGGGCATAACTCCTGGATTTCCTCTTCGGGAGTCGTGGGGGACCCAGGCGAGCTGCCCGCGACGGCCGATCCGCGCCACCGACGAACCCTGCTCGCCGGCGCCTTCGGACCTCAACCACACCTAGGTCGTTTGTTGTCACTCTCATGCTACGAGTGCCAACTTCATGTTTAGCACTCGGGGTGGTCGAGTGCAAACGGGTGGGCCGGTCGATTTCGGGGTGACCGGACCCTCAGCCCGCCAGCCGCTCGGCGGCGACGGCAGCGAACGCCTCGGCGTTGCCGGGCAGCTCGTCGAGGTAGAGCCCCGGCTCGGTCAGCTCGAGCTCGCCGATCACCCAGTCGCCGTTCAGGCGCATCAGGTCGACCCGGGCGTAGGCGAGGTCGAACCCGCGCAGCCGCTCGACCTCGGCGATCGCGTGATCCGCCAGCTCCCCCGCCCCAGGGTCGAGGTCGACCACGCGGGTCGAGCCGCCGTACATCTCGTGGACCCGGATCTCCTCGCCCACGGGGTGCTTCACGACCTGGCTGACGGCGCGGCCGCCCAGCACGAAGACCGACGTCTCGCCCTCGGTCCGGACCGACTCGACCAGAGGCTGGGCGATCAGACCCTCGACGTCGTCCGGCCAGGGATCCTCGGGGCGCACGACGACGACACCTCGGCCGGCCGCGCCGACCCGGGGCTTCAGGACGCAGGTCTCGAACGGTCGGACGCCGTCGGCGAGCCGCGTGGGCACGACCGGCAGGCCTGCCTCAGCCAGCTCGACCAGGTAGGCCTTGTCGGTGTTCCAGGCGAACACGTCGGCGCCGTTGAGCAGCGTCGGTCCTACGGAGTCCGCCCACGCCAGGAACTCCGGCAGCCGGGTGTCGTAGTCCCAGGTCGCGCGCACGGCGACGAGGGCGGCCGAGCCCCAGTCGACGTCGGCGTCGTCCCAGCGGACCCAGCGCGCGGCAACGCCGCGATCCGCGAGGGCGCGGTCGAGGTGCTCGTGGCCGGGCTCGCCCTCGGGGAAGAACGAGCAGGTGACCAGCAGGCAGTCGCTCACCCGCCGGCGACCGCCGGGATCACCGAGATCTGCGTGCCGTCGGGGGTGGGCGTCCGGAGGTTGTCGAGGAAGCGGACGTCGTCGTTGCCGACGTACACGTTGACGAAGCGCCGCAGCTGACCTGCCTCGTCGAGGATCCTGCCCTTGATGCCGGAGTACTGCGCGTCGAGGTCGTCGAACACGGCGGCCAGGTCGTCGCCGTCGGCGCTCACCTCGGACGCGCCGTTCGTGTAGGTGCGCAGGATGGTCGGGATGCGGACGGAGACGCTCATGGCTTCCTCTCGGTCAGGCGTTCAAGCCGGTGGCCGCGAAGGCGGCGTACGACGGGTCGATGGTGGCAGCCGCCGAGACCTGACCGGACACCGCGTCCAGGGTCTTGAGCCCGTGGCCGGTGTTGATCACGACCGTCTCCAGGCTCGGGTCGAGCTGTCCGGTCTCCACCAGCTTCTTGAGGACGCCCACCGTGGTGCCACCGGCGGTCTCGGTGAAGATCCCCTCGGTCCGGGCGAGCAGGACGATGCCCGCGCGGACCTCGTCGTCGGTGATGTCCTCCACGGCCCCGCCGGTGCGGCTGCAGATGTCGAGGACGTAGATGCCGTCGGCGGGGTTGCCGATCGCCAGGCTCTTGGCGATGGTGTCCGGCTTGACCGGGCGGATCGCGTCGGTGCCCGCCTTGAAGGAGGCGCTGACCGGCGAGCAGCCCGTGGCCTGGGCGCCGAAGACGCGATAGGGCTTGTCCTCGACGAGACCGAGCTTGATCAGCTCCTGGAAGGCCTTGTCGACCTTCGTCAGCTGGGAGCCGGAAGCGACCGGGATGACGATCTGCTCCGGCAGCCGCCAGCCGAGCTGCTCGGCGATCTCGTAGCCCAGCGTCTTCGAGCCCTCGGCGTAGAAGGGTCGGACGTTGACGTTGACGAACGCCCAGCCGTCCTCCTCGCCGGCGATCTCCGAGGCGAGCTTGTTGACGTCATCGTAGTTGCCGTTCACCGCGACCAGGCAGTCGGTGAAGACCGCTGAGTTGACCTGCTTGGGCTGCTCGAGGTCCGCCGGGATGAACACCACGGTCTTGATGCCCGCCCGGGCGCCCGCGGCCGCGACCGCGTTGGCGAGGTTGCCGGTGCTGGGACAGGCGAAGACCTTCGAGCCGAACTCGCGGGCGGCACTGAGCGCGCACGCGACGACGCGGTCCTTGAAGGAGTTGGTCGGGTTGGTGGAGTCGTCCTTGACCCAGAGCTTCTCCATGCCGAGGGTCGCGGCCAGGTTGCGGGCCTCGAGCAACCGGGTGAATCCCGGCTCAGTGTTCGGGCTCTGCTCGATGTCGGTCGGCACCGGCAGCAACGCCTTGTAGCGCCAGATGTTGCGGGGCCCGGCCTCGATCTCCTCGCGGGTGACCGCGGTGAAGTCGTAGGCGACCTCCAGCGGGCCGAAGCACTCCGGGCAGGCGTAGTGCGGGCCGAGGGCGACCTCGTGGCCGCACTCGCGGCAGCTGAGGGCACGGGCGTTGCCGAAGGCGCCCACGCGATGACCCGCGACGGCGGGGGCCTCGAGGGTGGCGGCGCTGGACTGGACAGGGCTCACAAGAGTCTCCTCTCATCTTCCCCGGGACGGCTCTCGCCTCGGGCCGGATTTGGCACCTACCCCGCCACTCGCGTGCGAGTGGCGGCGGTTGCCGGGACGTCGACGGGCCGTTCCCTCAGTCCCTCTGGATGAGCAGGTTCAGCCTACGGGAGCCGTCTCAGCATCCGAATCGCATATCCACCACCTGGACAGCGGGTCAGGCCATCAGCGCCCGCAGGAGCTCCAGGACGCCCTCCGGGCCGTCCACCACGACGTCGGCTCGCTCGACCAGCGCCGACTCCTCCTGGGACAGTGAGCAGACGAGCAGCGTCGCCAGGCCGTCCTCGCGCATCCCGGCGACCGCCTCGAACGCCTCGACGTCACCGAGGTCGTCGCCGGCGAAGCAGACGCCCCGGCCGCCCGCCTGCTCCACCACCCGGCGTACGACCTGGCCCTTGTCCATGCCCGGCGCGCGCACCTCGATCACCTGGCGTCCCGGCTCGAGCACGAGGCCGTGCCGCTCGGCCTGCTCGCGGAGCACGGGGACGAGTCGGTCGTACGCCGCCGCGGCGTCGGGCAGCCGCCGGGTGTGGACGGCGACCGCGAGGCCCTTCTCCTCCACGAGTGCGTCCCCGGCGTCGGCTCGGCGCAGGGTCGACCCGAGGGAGCCCAGGAAGGCGGCCAACCCGGCCGGCGGTCGCGGCGAGATGATCCGCCGGTCCACCGAGCTCCAGTGCTCGTTGCCGTACTGCCCGTAGACGTGCAGCTCGTGGCCAGCCGCGCCGATGGCGTCGCCCACCTCGTCGAGCCCGCCGAGCGCGAGCGCCTGCCGCGCGGGGCGGCCGGTGATCACGGCGACCGAGCGGACGCGCGTGGCGAGCTCCTCGAGCACCTCGGGCGCGTCGGGGTGGATGTGGGCCTCGGCGGGGTCGTCGACGATCGGCGAGAGGGTCCCGTCGAAGTCCAGGCCGATGACGGCCTCACTCAGCACCGAGCGCAGGGCCGCGAAGCGCTGCTCGCCCTCGGGAGAGGTGAACTCCAGCTCCATGGGACCAGCCAACCACGCCGCCGGGCCGGGGCGCGTCGAGTGGTCAGGCGGCGTCGGCGGTGAGGATCACCGTGAGCCGGTCGCGGCGCATGCCACCGGCGGCGGGGACGACGCGGTGCAGCCCGAGGTCGAGCGCCATGAGCTTCGCGGCGGCCTTGAGGTTGGCCGGGTAGTAGACCGTCGAGGCGGCGATCGTGCCGTACCAGTTGTCGGAGCCGGTGACCTTCCAGCCCGCCTTGGTCGCTCGGTCGGCGTACCGTCCGGCCAGCCCGGTGATGCCGGAGTTGTTGTAGACGTCGACCAGCACCTGGCCGCGCTGGACCGCAGGCTTGATCGGCTTCGCCGGGGTCTTCGCGACGTGCTGGGGCTCGGACTTGGTCGTCGTCGTGCGGTGCTGGGCGACCGGCGTGACCTCGCGCTCGGTCGGCGGGGTGTGGCGGGTGGCGAACAGCGTGAGGCCGGCCATGGTCACCGCGACGATGCTCAGGATCGCGACCGGGGAGGGGAAGGCGACGCCGCTCTCCCCACGCTGCTCGGTGGCGCGCCGGACGCGGCCCACCTCAGACCTCGAAGCCGAGGCGACGAGCCGACCGCTGCCGCTGGCGGGCGGCCCGCAGCCGTCGGAGCCGACGGACCAGCAGCGGGTCCGCGGCGAGCGCCTCGTCGCGGTCGATCAGGGCGTTCAGCACCTGGTAGTAGCGGGTCGCGCTCATGTCGAACTGCTCGCGCACCGCGGTCTCCTTGGCGCCGGCGTACTTCCACCAGTGGCGCTCGAACTCGAGGATCGCCTGGTCGCGCGCGCTCAGCTCGGCCTCGGAGCGCGTCGAGTCGGCGGAATGTCCCGTGGAATGAGCGGCGTCCATGATGGCTCCTGCGAAGTCTCGACCCGTGCTGCGGCCACTGTAGGCGACGAACCACAACGATGTCATTCGCATCGGACGATCGCCCCGGGCGAGTCGCCGGCCGCTCTAGGGTGTGGCCATGACCGGCACTGGATGGGGCATCCTCGCGACCGGCAAGATCGCCCGGTCCTTCGCCCGTGACCTGGCGGCCGTGCCCGGGGCCGAGGTGGTGGCCGCTGGATCGCGCCGGCTGGCGTCGGCCGAGGCGTTCGTCGCGGAGTTCGGCGGCCGGGCGCACGGCTCGTACGAGGAGCTCGTCGCCGACCCCGCGGTCGAGGTCGTGTACGTCGCGTCGCCGCATGCCCTCCACCTCGAGCACGCCACTCTGGCGTTCGAGGCCGGCAAACCTGTCCTGTGCGAGAAGCCGCTGACCCTCAACGCCCGGGACGCCGCCACGCTGTTCGAGCGGGCCGGGGACCTGTTCTGCATGGAGGCGATGTGGACGGCGTGCCACCCGGTGGTGCGGGAAGTGGTCGAGCGGATCCGGTCCGGCGCGTACGGCGAGCCGCGCCAGGTGCACGCCGACCTCGGCTTCCTGGTCGACGCCGACCCGGACAGCCGGCTGCTCGACCCGGCGCTCGGCGCCGGCGCCCTCCTGGACATGGGCATCTATCCGCTCACGCTGGCCGACCTCGTCCTCGGACCGATCGAGCAGGCCGCGGCGACGGCCACGCTGAGCGAGCGGGGCGCCGACCTCGACGTCGCGATCGCGACCCGGCACGCGAACGGCGCCGTCGGCGCGCTCAGCGCCTCGATGACCGCGTGGACGCCGCGCACCGCCACGATCGCGACCAGCGAGGGTCGCCTCGAGCTGCCGGCCGACTTCCACCACCCGCCGTACGCCGTGTGGGTGCCGCACACGGGGACGCCGGAGCGGATCGACGGTGCCGCACCGGTGCTGGGCAGCGGGCTCGGCAACGAGGCCCTGCACGTCCAGGAGTGCTTGGCCGAGGAGCTCAGCGAGAGTCCGCTGGTGCCGCGCTCGCGGACCCTGCGGCTCATGGGCGTGATGGACGACCTGCGCTCGCAGATCGGCGTCCGCTACGGCGCCGACGGGTGAGGCGACCCTTGGTCTCGCCTGACTAGGGTGGGGCGCGTGAGCTCGTCGAAGACTTCTCCCGGGGGAGCCGACCTGGTCATCGTGGCCAACCGCCTCCCCGTGGACCGGGTCACGCTCCCTGACGGGTCCACCGAGTGGCACCGCTCCCCCGGCGGACTGGTCAGTGCGCTCGACCCGGTCATGCGGGCCAACGACGGGGTGTGGATCGGCTGGCCGGGCGGCACCGACGAGCACGAGCCGTTCGAGGACGACGGGCTCACCCTGGTGCCGATCTCGCTGAGCGCGCAGGAGATCGAGGAGTTCTACGAGGGGATGTCCAACGGCACCCTCTGGCCGATCTACCACGACGTCATCGCCAAGCCGGAGTTCCACCGCGAGTGGTGGGACTCCTACGTCCAGGTCAACGAGCGGTTCGCCGAGCGGGCCGCCGAGCTGGCGGCGAAGAACGCCACGGTCTGGGTGCACGACTACCAGCTCCAGCTGGTGCCGCAGCTGCTGCGGGAACGCCGACCGGACCTGCGGATCGGCTTCTACCTGCACATCCCGTTCCCCCCGGGCGAGCTCTTCGCCCAGCTGCCGTGGCGGCGCCAGATCCTCGAGGGTCTGCTCGGCGCGGACCTGATCGGCTTCCAGATGAGCGGCGGCGCGCAGAACTTCGTGCGGCTGGTCCGTCAGCGCGTGGGCCACAAGACCCACCGCGACCTCATCTACCTGCCCGACGACCGCACCGTCCGCGCCGCGGCCTTCCCGATCTCCATCGACACCGCCGGCTTCGAGGAGCTGGCGCGCAAGGAGTCGGTGACCACGCGCGCCACCCAGATCCGGGAGGCGCTCGGCAACCCGACGAAGGTGTTCCTCGGGATCGACCGCCTTGACTACACCAAGGGCATCTACGCCCGGCTGCGCGCGTTCTCCGAGCTGGTCGCGGACGGGCACCTGACCGTCGACGACGCGGTGTTCGTGCAGGTGGCCACGCCCTCGCGGGAGCGGGTGGAGCAGTACCGCATCCTGCGCGACGACATCGACCGCCTGGTCGGCCGGATCAACGGCGACCTCGGCCGGATCGGCCGCCCGGTCATCTCCTACCTCCACTCCTCCTACCCGCGCGAGGAGATGGCGGCCCTCTACCGAGCCGCGGACATCATGGTGGTCACGCCGTTCCGCGACGGCATGAACCTCGTCGCGAAGGAGTACGTCGCCTGCCGCTACGACGACGACGGCACCCTCGTGCTCTCGGAGTTCGCCGGCGCCGCGGACGAGCTGCGCCAGGCCTGGCTGGTCAACCCCTACGACATCAACGGCATGAAGCAGGCCCTGCTGTCGGCGTACCGGGCCGACGCCAAGGAGCGCACCCGTCGCATGCGGGCGCTGCGCAAGACGGTCAAGACCAACGACGTGGCGGCCTGGGCGAAGAGCTTCCTGGACGGGCTCACCGAGCTGAGGCCCGCCCACGGGAAGCGACTGCGTCCGGCGTCCGATGCCTGAGCGGGTAAATTTCCTCGCATGGACCTGATCCCCCTGGTCAACCGTCGGGCCGATCAGGTCGTCTCCGCCGCCAGCAACGTCGCGCACCAGCTGCTCTACGGAGGTCTGGCCGACCTGCGCCCGATGCCGCGCACCCTCATCGACGAAGGCACGCTGCGGGAGGTCTACCACTACCGGCCGGCGGCCACGACGCTCGAGACGGGCGACCCGGTCCTGCTCGTCACCCCGTTGGCCGCACCCTCCCTGTGCTTCGACCTGCGCCGTGACTGCTCCCTGGTCGAGCACCTCGTCCACGCCGGCCGCCCGACGTACCTCGTGGAGTACGGCGAGGTGCACTTCCGGGACCGCAACCTCGGCATGGAGCACTGGATCGACGAGGTCGTGCCGACCGCGATCCGCGAGGTCTCCGCGCACGCGGGCAACCGGCCGGTGCACGTCGTCGGCTGGTCGCTCGGCGGCATCTTCGCCCTCCTGACCGCAGCCGACTCCCCCGACCTCCCGATCGCGTCGGTGACCGCGCTCGGCACGCCGTTCGACGTCACGCTGGTGCCGCTCGTCGCGCCGCTGCGTCCGCTGCTCAACGTCACGCAGGGCCGGGGCCTGGTGACCCGGACCTACCAGGCGATCGGCGGGGCGCCGAAGCCCCTGGTGAAGTGGGCCTTCCAGCTCTCTTCGTTCCAGAAGCTCGTCACCAAGCCCGCCGCACTGGCCCTCAACCTGGACGACCGGGACTTCCTCGCCCAGATCGAGGCGGTCGACCGGTTCACCGACAACATGATCGCCTACCCGGGGCGGACGTTCGGCCAGCTGTACCACCGGTTCGTCAAGGGCAACGCCCTCGTCGGCGGCTCGATCGAGCTGGACGACCGGACCATCGACGTCGCGAACATCACCGCTCCCGTGCTCGTCTTCGGCGGCGCCACCGACGGCATCGCTCCGATCCCCGCGGTCCAAGCGGTGATGCCGCTCCTCACGGGGTCGGCCGAGGCGCGCTTCGAGATCGTGCCGGGCGGGCACCTCGGCATGCTCACCGGACGCGCGGCCCGCGACACCACCTGGGCCGTCCTGGACGAGTGGATCGACCAGTGGTCGTCCGCCTCGCGGCTCCCGACCCCCGAGGCCATGGCCGAGGAGCCGGCGTCGGCGGCCAAGATCGGCTCGAACCGCAAGCGCCGCTACGGATCGGGCGCCTCGCGCGCGCTCTCCACCTGAGCGCCGAGCGAACGACTCAGTCGGTCCGCGACCAGCGCGTGGTTGCGGACTCGGCGAACGCCCGGACCGCGTCGAGGTCGTACCCACCGTGGTCGGTCGCCAGGCCCCGGGCCACCTGGGCGGCGGTCGCGCAGCCCAGCCGGGCCGCCTCGACCGACGCCAGGTCCAAGGAGAGACCGCGGAGGAAGCCGGCGGAGAAAGCGTCGCCACAGCCGGTGGTGTCGACCACGTCGACGTCGTAGGCCGGCACCGGCTCCACCGCATCAGCGGTCACCACCAGTGCACCGTGGGCTCCCGCCGTGACGGCCACGCACCCGGCGCCGGCTGCCACCAGGGCGCGGGCGCCGTCCTCCAGGGTCGCGGCGGCGGTGAAGCCCAGGACCTGCTCGTCGTTCGGCAGCAGGTAGTCGGTGTGGGGCAGGGCGTCCGCGATCCACGCGAGCATGTCCGGGTCGCCGGGCGCGAGGAGGTCGAGCGACGTGGTGGCGCCGATCGACCGCGCGTGCTCGAGCAGCTCACCGGCAGCCGGCCCGCCGAGGAACTCCGGGCCGCCGAGGTGCAGGTGCGTGATCCCCTCGAGCGCGGAGCGGTCGAGGTCGTCGAGGGTGAAGGCGCCGTTCGCGCCGATGCAGTGCCAGGCCGGGCGGTCGCCGTTGGGTCGCACCGGGATCACCGAGGACGAGGTCTGCTGGTCGTCCTTGCGCACGAGGCCCGAGCAGTCGATGCCCTCGCGCTCGAGCAGCGCGAGGAGGGTGTCACCGATCGGGTCGTTCCCGAGGGCGCCGTACGTCGACACCTCGGCGCCCAGCCGGGCCAGGACGACCGCCGTCCCACCGGCCGTGCCCGCAGGTGACCAGCGGATGTCGGTGACCAGCTGGCCGTCCGAGCCGTCCGGGATCGACTCGATGCCGAGCACGTGGGTGTCGAGGACGTGGACGCCGACGGTGGCGATCTTCATTCTCCGGGGTCCCCGCGGCGTTGTTCGCGGAGGAGCGAAGCGGGGGAGTCGAAGAACGGCGTGGGGTGGGTTTCATGGGTCAGTTCTCCTGGGTGGTCCCGTAGTGACGGGCGAGGGCGGCCTCGACGACGGCGGTCTGCTGGGCCTCGTCGAGGAAGCGGGGCGGGCCGAGCGCGCTGGCCCGGTGGTGCAGCTGGGCCAACCACTCGAGCAGCAGGGCGCGCTCGACGGCGGAGTCCAGGTCGTCGCCGACGGCGACCGAGCCGTGGTTGGCGAGCAGCGCCGCGTGCCGGCCGTCGAGGGCGGCCAGGGTGTGCGCGGCGAGCTCGGGCGTGCCGAAGGTGGCGTACGGCGCGACCCGGATCGCGCCGCCGAGCAGGAGCTGTTGGTAGTGCAGGACGGGGAGCTCGTCCAGCACGCAGGCGAGCGCCGTGGCGAACGGGGCGTGCGTGTGGACCACCGCGCGTACCCGAACCGGCCCGGTGGACGGCCAGGTGCAGGTCGAGCTCGGAGGTCGGCTTGAGTCGTCCTTCGACCACCGTGCCCTCGAGGTCGACCAGGGTCACGTCGTCGGCCGAGCACGCGGCCAGGCGCACGCCGGTGGCGGTCACGGCCACCACGGAGCCGTCGTACGCGCTGACGTTGCCGGCGGTGCCGATCAGCAGGCCGGCCTCGGCGAGAGTGCGGGCGGCTGCAGCCACCGACGCGCGCAGGTCGCGCGTCATCGGCGGATGCCGGCGCGACCGGCCTCGGTGGCGAACGGTTCGAGGTAGCGGACCAGCATCGAGCGGCCCTCGGCGATGAGGTCCGGATCGCCCTCGGCCGAGTCGGCGTACGCGAGCTGGAAGACCCGGTCGCCCGCCTCGACCGCGAGCAGGGCGGCTGTCAGCGGGAAGTCCGGCTCGGTCAGCCCGGCGTCCGCAGCGAAGTCGCGGAGCATCCCCGCGACCCGGCGATTGTGCTCGCGGCCGAACTCGTGGACCGACGCGTTGGTCCGCCCACGCAGGTAGATCTGCACGAACGCCGGCCGGCGGCGGTAGACCGAGACGAAGGAGCCCAGGACCGAGGTCACCAGCCCCGCGACGGTGAGGACACGAATCTCGGCGAGGTCGGTGATCACCTGCGCGTCCATCTCGGCCATGTCGCGCTCGGCGAGGGCGAGGAGGATGTCCTCCTTCTGCCCGTAGTACTGGTAGAGCGAGGCCACCGGGATCCCGGCGGCCCCGGCGATCGCGCGAGTCGTTGCGGCCTCGACGCCGACAGCGGCGACCAACCGTTCCGCCGCGTCGAGGATGTCCTCGACGCGGCGGCGGCTGCGTGCCTGTGCGGGAACACGTCGCTTCTGGGGGAGTCGCTCGTTGTTCTGGACAGCAGGCACGCCTCGCAGTGTAGCCTCAAATCTGAACATGTGTCAGGTTCCGCTTCCACCCCTCAGGAGACCCTCGTGAGCCTCAGCCTCGACCGACGTACCTTGCTCGGCGCCGCCGGGACCCTCGGCGCCTCGGCGTTCGGGCTCGGCGCCCTCACCGGCGCAGCTGAGGCGGCCGGCCGGCAAGGATCGCTCCCGTCGCGGGTGGACACCGTGGTCGTGGGCGGAGGCATCAGCGGACTGGTCGCCGCCCGGACCCTCGCCCGGCGCGGCCGCGACGTCCTCCTCGTGGAGGCCCGGGACCGGGTGGGCGGCCGCGTCCTCAACCACCGCTTGCACGGTGACTTCGGCGGCGGCAAGCACCGCGCGACCATCGAGTCCGGCGGCGCCTTCGTCGGCCCGACCCAGAAGCACATCCGCCGGCTGGCCCGCGAGCTCGGCGTCCGGGAATTCCTCGAGCACAACGACGGCCAGTCGGTGTACATCTCCTCGACCCTCGGCCGGATGACGTACGACGGCACCGTGCCGCCCGACCCGCAGATCGCCGAGGCCGCGCAGCTGCTGGCCCGGATCGACCAGTACGCCTCGGAGATTCCCGTCGACGCCCCCTGGACCCACCCGAATGCAGCGGACTGGGACTCCCAGACCCTCGCGGAGTGGGTCCGCGCGAACTCCGTCAACTCCGACACCATCCTCAAGCTGCTCGCCTGCTGGACCCAGCCGGGCTTCGGAGCGGACCCGGACCAGCTGTCGTTCCTCTACACGCTCTGGTACTGCGCGTGCTCCGGGAACGAGAAGCACGTCGGCACCTTCGAGCGGAACTCCGACACCGCCCATGGTGCACAGGAGCGCCGCTTCATCGGCGGCAGCCAGCTGATCCCGCTGCGCCTGGCGCGCCAGCTCGGCGACATCGTCACCCTCGACGCGGCGGTCAGCCGGATCGTCCAGAAGGACGGCTACGCCGTCGTCCACACGGCTCGCGGACCCGTGCAGGCGAAGCACGTGATCGTCGCCTGCCCGCCGCCCCTCGTCCTCGACATCGACTGGCACCCGCAGCTGCCCGACCAGAGACGCCAGCTGCTCCGCGACCTGGAGATGGGCCAGCTGATGAAGTGCGACGCGGTCTACGAGAAGCCGTTCTGGCGCAAGGACGGACTGTCCGGCTTCGGCATCTCCGACCACGGCGCCACCCGCGCCGTCTTCGACAACTCCCCCAAGGACGGCAGACCCGGCGTCCTGCTCGCGTTCGTCGGCGGGCCCACCTGGCGGCAGTACGGCGTCATGTCCCGCGCCGACCGCAAGGCCGCGGTGCTGGCCGGGTTCGCCGAGATGTTCGGCGACCAGGCGCTGCACCCGATCGACTACGTCGAGCACGACTGGAACCACGAGGTCTGGACCCGCGGCGGCCCGGTCGCGAACTACCAGCCCGGCACCATGACCACGGTCGGGCACACGATCCGCCAGCCCTTCGGCCGCGTGCACTGGGCCGGCACCGAGACCTCGACGTACTGGACCGGCTACATGGACGGGGCCGTGCGGTCCGGCCAGCGGGCGGCCCTCGAGGTGCTGAAGAAGTGACCCCTCGACCGCTCGCCCTGCTGGCGCTGGCCGGGCTCGTCCTTGCGCTCGCCGCCCCGGGAACCGCCGCGCCCTCGCGCGAGAAGTGGGACACCAAGGTGTTCGCCCGCGTCGCCGCCCCTGGCTACCCGGCATACGTCCTCACGCACCGCAACGGCCTGGTGTACGCCGGCACCTACACCAACCCGAGCGGCGACTCGTCGCCCTCGATCGTCCGCGAGTGGGACCGCCACGGCGCCCTGCTGCGCTCGTGGACGGTGCCCCATCAGGACCTGTCGCAGGACCACGGAGTCCAGGTGGCCAACCAGGACCGGAGGGGCCGGCTCGTCCTGCTGGAGAAGTCGAGGTCGCGGCTCCAGACCCTCGACCCGAGCACCGGTCGCTTCCGCACCTGGGCCCACTTCCCGGACCTGCCGACCTGCTCGACGGGCCAGACCCCCTGCTCCCCGAACGTCGACGACTACCCGGCGATCCCCAACTACGCGACCTGGGGACCCGGCGGCGCTCTGTACGTCAGCGACTACGGGCAGGCCGTGATCTGGAAGGTCCCGCGCAAGACCCATCGACCCCGGATCTGGTTCGCCTCGGCCGCGCTGGACGGCACCGAGTTCGGCACGACGGGGCTGGTCTACCGCCGCTCCACCCGCTCCTTGCTGATCGGGCAGGGCTCGACCGCCACCGACGGCTCCGTCCCGGCCAACGGCAAGCTCTACGAGCTCCCGATCCGCAGGACGGGCAAGCCCGGCCATCTCTCGACCCTGTGGACCTCACAGCCCGGCGACCTGCCGGACGGCTTCTCCATCGGCCGCAGCGGCCACCTGTACCTCGCCTGCGCCGGGCTCTCCAACCAGCTGGTCGAGCTCTCGGCGAAGGGCAGGGAGCTCGACCGATTCCCGAGCACGCCCGGGTCCGGCGACAACGGCTCGGCCATCCCCTTCGACACCCCGTCCAGTGCGACCTTCCTCGGCCAACGGCTCCTGGTGGCCAACCAGTCCTTCACCGGCGACACCAGCCACCACGCGATCCTTGACGTGTGGGCCGGCGAGCACGGCGTACGTCCTTTCCTGCCGAGGCACGCGCTCTGGCGCCAGCCCTGAGGATTACCTTGGGCGCCATGAGCGCGCTGGCCGGCCTGGTCGAGAAGGGCCTGATGGCGCCTGACTGGGCCGAGGCACTGGGGCCGGTCGACGACCGGATCGCCGCGATGGGGAGGTTCCTGCGCGAGGAGTCGGCGTACCTGCCGGCCGGCGACCGGATCTTCGCCGCCTTCCGGCGGCCGCTGGCCGACGTCCGGGTGCTCGTCGTCGGCCAGGACCCGTACCCGACGCCGGGCCACCCGATCGGGCTCAGCTTCGCGGTGGCGCGCGGCGTGTGGCCGCTGCCGCCGAGCCTGCGCAACATCTTCGTCGAGCTGCGCGACGAGACCGGCGAGGTCCCGCCCCAGCACGGCGACCTCACCGCGTGGGCCGACCGCGGCGTCATGCTGCTCAACCGATGCCTCACGGTTCGGCCGGGGGAGTCCAACTCCCACCGCGGCCGCGGCTGGGAGGAGGTCACCGAGTGCGCGATCGCGGCGCTCGCGCAGCGCGGCGGGCCGCTCGCCGCGATCCTCTGGGGCCGGGATGCCCAGACGCTCAAGCCGATGCTCGCTCCCGTGCCGTGGGTGGAGTCGGTGCACCCCTCCCCCCTGAGTGCCCACCGCGGGTTCTTCGGGTCCAAGCCGTTCAGCCGGGTGAACCGGATGCTGGTCGAGCAGGGGGCCGAGCCGATCGACTGGCGGCTGCCCGAGTGACCGGGGAGGCGGACACCCGGATAAAGTTGAAAGTTGGACTATGATGGCGAACATGATGCCTGCGCTCTACATCGGTCACGGTGCGCCGCCGCTGCTGGACGACCCTGTCTGGTCCGGCCAGCTCCGCGATCTCGCCGGCACCCTCGAGCGTCCGAAGGCGATCCTCATCGTCAGCGCCCACTGGGAGTCCGCTCCGGTCTCGCTCAGCGCCAGCAACGTGCCGCTCGTCTACGACTTCGGCGGCTTCGCCGAGCGGTACTACCGGATGACCTACGAGACCCCGGACGCCACGACCCTGGCCGAGCGGATCACCAAGATGCTGCCCCAGCCGGTGCACCAGCACGGCAGCCGCGGCCTCGACCACGGCGCCTGGGTGCCGCTGAAGATCATGTACCCCGACGCCGACATCCCGGTGCTGCAGATGTCCCTGCCGACGCAGGACCCCGGCTCGCTGCTCGAGCTCGGCCGCCGGCTGCGGCCGCTGCGGGACGAGGGCGTGCTGATCATCGGCTCCGGGTTCCTGACCCACGGGTTGCCGTTCCTCACAGAGTTCCGGATCGAGGCCGAGGCCCCCGGCTGGTCGGTCGAGTTCGACGCATGGGCGGCCGAGGCGCTCGCGCGCGGAGACGTCGACACGCTCGCGTCGTACCAGAGCCTCGCCCCGGGAATGCCGTACGCGCACCCGACGGTGGAGCACTACACCCCGCTGTTCGTCACCCTCGGCGCGGCATCCGACCCGGAGACACCGCCCGACCAGGTGATCGACGGCTTCTGGATGGGGCTGTCGAAGCGCTCGCTCCTGGTCAGCTGATCGGGTAGCGCGCTCGGCTGCCTGTTTGGCCGCCTCCCCCGCCCGGGTGTTGGATCGGAGCGTGCGCATCCTGTCGATCCAGTCCCACGTCGCGTTCGGCCACGTCGGCAACTCCGCGGCCGTCTTCCCCCTCCAACGGCTCGGCCACGAGGTGTGGCCGGTGCTCACGGTGAACTTCTCCAACCACACCGGGTACGGCGAGTGGCGCGGGCCCCTGATCGACCCGGCGGACGTGGCTGCGGTGATCACCGGCATCGAGGAGCGGGGTGAGTTCGGCCGGATCGACGCCGTCCTCTCCGGCTACCAGGGCTCCCCCGCCATCGCCGACGTCGTCGTCGACGCGGTGGCCCGGGTCAAGGCGGCCAACCCGTCCGCGACGTACACCTGCGACCCGGTCATGGGGAACGCCACCTCGGGCTGCTTCGTCAACCCGGAGATCCCGCCGAAGTACCGCGACACCGTCATCCCCGTGGCCGACATCGTGACGCCCAACCAGTTCGAGCTCGGGTTCGTGACCGACCGCGAGCAGCTCAGCGGGCCGTCGTCGCTGGAGGACATCCTCGACGGGGTGGCGGCGATCCGCGCCCTCGGCCCGTCGACCGTCCTGGTCACCTCGGTCGACCGGGAGGACGCCGAGCCGGACACCATCGAGATGCTCGCTGTGGACGACTCCGGCGCCTGGCTGATCGCCACCCCGCGGCTGCCGATGAAGGCCAACGGCTCCGGCGACATCACCGCCGCGCTGTTCACCGCGCACCTGCACGAGACGGGCTCCCCCGCCGACGCCCTCGCCGCGACCGCGTCCTCCGTCTTCGCCGTCCTCCAGGCGACCCTCGACTCCGGCGAGCGCGAGCTCCGCCTCGTCGCCGCCCAGGACGCCATCGCCTCTCCCGCGCGGGAGTTCGAGGTCCGGCAGGTCGGGTGACTCGGCCGTGACGTCATACGAAACGTGGCCTATAGGCGGCAAATCGTATGACGTCCCGACGAGGAGAGCCGGTGACAGGAGTCGAACCCGCGACATCTTCTTTACAAGAGAAGCGCTCTACCAACTGAGCTACACCGGCGAGGGCCGCCACAGCGTAATGGACGGCCCTAGGCTGACCGCATGCCGGAGGCCCTGCTGTGAGCCTGCACGTCGTGGCCAACCGCCCGGACCCTGCGTTGCTGCGGCTGCCGTGGTCGGAGCCCCTCGAGACGTGGGACGACGAGTTCGTCGTCCCACTCCCCCGCGGCCTCTCCCGGCACGTCGTCCGCATCGTCCGCCTGGGCGAGCGGACGTACGCGGTCAAGGAGACCCACGAGGACATCGCCTTCCGCGAGTACCGCGCGCTCCGCGACCTGCAACGTGTCGGGCTGCCGGCGGTGCACGCGCAAGGCGTCGTCACCGGTCGGGTCGACCCGGACGGCGAGGAGCTGCCGGCCTGTCTGCTGACCGAGCACCTGCGCTTCTCGCTGCCCTACCGCAGCCTGTTCAGCCACGGCCTCCAGGCCGACAACGTCCCGTCGCTCGTCGACGCGCTGGTGGTGCTGCTGGTCCGACTGCACCTGGCCGACTTCTACTGGGGCGACGTGTCGCTGTCGAACGTGCTGTTCCGCCGCGACGCCGGCGGGTTCGCGGCGTACCTCGTGGACGCCGAGACCGGCGAGTTCCGGCCGCACCTCTCCGCGCAACTGCGGGAGTACGACGTCACGGTGGGCTGCGAGAACGTCTTCGCCGAGCTCCTCGACCTCCAAGCGGGCGAGGCGATCGGGGCCGACTTCGACCTCTGGCGGGTGACCGAGCAGATCAGCGACCGGTACCACGCCTTGTGGGAGGAGCTGACCAAGGAGGAGGAGTTCAGCGGCGAGGAGATGTGGCGGATCGAGCAGCGGATCGAACGGCTCAACGACCTCGGCTTCGACGTCGACGAGCTCGACATCGTCACCGACTTCGACGGGGACAAGATCCGCATCGCGCCCAAGGTGGTCGAGCTCGGCCACCACCGGCGCGAGCTCCAGGCCCTGACGGGCATGTACGCCGAGGACGCGCAGGCCCGCCGGCTCCTCAACGACCTGGCGGCGTACATCGCCCACTACGACCTCGGTCGGGAGGACCGTGCTCTGGCCGCCAATCGCTGGCTCACGAAGATCTACGAGCCGATCATGGCGATGGTGCCCGAGGACCAGCGGGGCAAGCTCGAGGGGCCGGAGATCTTCCACGAGATCCTCGTGCACCGGTGGTACCTCTCGGAGCGCGCCGGCCACGAGGTCAACATCTTCGACACCGCGCGCGACTACATCGAGACCGTGCTCGCCGCGCGTCCGGAGGAGGCCGTGGCCACCCCGGGGTCCTCAGCCGAGGAGTGACCGGCCGATCACCATCCGCTGGATCTGGTTGGTGCCCTCGAAGATCTGCGTGACCTTCGCGTCGCGGAACAACCGCTCGACGGGGTACTCCCGCGTGTAGCCGTTGCCGCCCAGCACCTGCACGGCGTCGGTGGTGACGCGCATGGCGGTGTCGGTCGCGGTGAGCTTCGCGATGCTGGCCTGCCGGCTGTAGGGGCGCCCAGCGTCCTTGAGCCGCGCCGCGTGCAGGTACGTCGCCCGGGCGCGCTCGACCTCGGCACCCATGTCGGCCAGCAGGAACTGCAGGCCCTGGAACTCCCCGATCGCCCGGCCGAACTGCTGGCGCTCACGCGCGTACGCGACCGCATGCTCGAGCGCGGCCTGCGCGATTCCGGTGGCCACCGCTGCGATGCCGAGCCGACCGGCGTCCAGCGCACTCAGCGCGACCCGCATCCCGTCACCCTCCTCGCCGAGCCGCTGCGCGACGGGCACCGACGCGCCCTCGAAGAGGACCTGGGTCGTGACGTCGCAGGCCAGGCCCATCTTCTTCTCCGGCGCACCGAAGCTCATCCCGTCCGTGTCGGCCGGGACGACGAAGGCGCTGAGCCCGCGTCGCGGGTCCTCACCGGTGCGGGCGAAGAGGATGTAGTAGTCGGCGCACGAGCCGTTGCTGATCCACTGCTTGGTGCCGGTGACCGTGTAGCCGGCGCCGTTCGAGCCGTCGAGCACCGCCTTGGTCCGGATGCCGCTCACGTCGGAGCCGGCCTGCGGCTCGGAGAGGCAGTAGGCGCCGAGCCAGTCGCCGCCCAGCATCTTCGGCAGCCACTCCGCACGCTGGTCGTCGTCGCCGTTCACGTCCACGACGTTCGCGGTGAGCGTGTGGACGCTGGTCCCGACCCCGACGCTCGGCCACGCGGTGGCGATCTCCTCGACGACCTGGAGGTAGACCTCGTACGGCTGGCCGCCGCCGCCGTGCTCCTCGGCGAACGGCAGGCCCAGGAGCCCGGACCGGCCCAACAGGGCGTACGCCTCGGCCGGGAACTCCCCGGCCTCCTCGGCGTCGGCGACCTTCGGCGCGAGCTCCTTGCGGGCCAGCTCACGGGTGAGCGCGAGCAGCTCCTCGGCCTCCTCGGTCGGAAGCAGGCGGTCCACGTCGGTCGTCACGCCGCCACCTTAGGACGGCGGCGCGGTCGGCTCCGAACCGGTGAGGACCAGCTCGTGGTAGTCGCCGACGACGTAGTTCCCGTTGGGGGTCTGGAGCGTGATCGTCTGCAGGCCGACCGGTCGCTGGTCGCGATAGGTGACCAGCGTGACGGTGGCGTCCCGGCGGGGCTTGGTGCCCACGGCCACGGCGTACGCCGCGCCCCCGGTCGTCCCGGTCGTGAACGAGTAGCCGATCTCGCCGTTGTCCCCGACGACCCGGGTCGGTCCGACCACGACGTGCAGGTGCCCGGCAAGCACGAGATCGGCGCAGCCCCGCTGCAGCACCTCGCGGGCGAGCGTCGCGTCGTGGACGAGGACGGTCGAGATGCGCTGGTCCGCGGCGCAGGCCTCGTCGGCCAGCTGCCTCTCCACCTCGTCGAAGGACACCCCGCCCTCGTCCTTCCAGCTGCCCAGGCCGCTGGAGCGCGGGTCGGGGACCCCGAGCAGGGGGCCGACGGGGCTGTCGACCACGGACCCGGTCAGCGTCTGCCAGCCGCGCTGCTGCAGGTAGTCGCCGACGAAGGTGCCGTGGTCGTGGTTGCCCGACACCTGGTACCGCGGAAGGTCCTTGAACGCGGACGTCACCGAGTCGAGACTGAAGGTCTCCCACGCCTCACCGGTCGAGGTGTCGTCACCGGCATCGAAGACCAGGCTCGCTCCGGCCCGGTCGCCGATCGCCCGGGCGACGGGGTCCATCCCGACGTTGTCGTGCCGGTCGGAGACGAACAGCACGACCGTCTCACCGTCCCCCGGCTGGTGGAGGTCGAGCGCGGCCGCGTCCTCCACGGCCCTCTCGTAGTAGGCCTGCCCCTTGTCGTAGGACGACAGGGCGCTCTCGATCAGTCGCCGGGTCTCGCGGGAGAGGACCGTGTTCCGGATCGAGACCTTCGACAACCCGTCCGGCACCGGGATCTCCGGGCCGAGGAAGGTCGGCAGCGCCACCCAGTCGTTGCTCAGCTCGACGCCGGGATCCTCCTCCGCCCACGGCTGCCAGAGCACCACGCCGGCCACGACCACCGCGACCGCTGCGGCGTACGTGCGCTTGTCGTGGAGGCCGCGGACCAGCTGTCGCCGCCGGTCGGCTCCGAGGAGCAGCCAGAGGCCGATCGGCGCGAGCCCCAGCACGGCACCGCGCACGGCTGCCGAGACGGCCATCTCCGAGACGGCCGCGCTGACCTTGTCGATCTGGCCCTGGGGCTGCGCGGCCAGCACGGCGTACCGGGCGACCAGCTTGCTGGGCGAGACAGCGACGGTCTTGCCCAGCGTGATGTCGACGCCGATCCGGCGGTCGGTCTCGATCCGCAGGTCCGGCAGGACGGGACCCGTGCGCAGCACGGCGTACCCGCTCAAGTTCGGTCGCACGGTCGCGTTGTGGCTGGCGACCACGAGCTCACGGCTGGAGCCCAGGAAGATCACCAGGCCGAGGGCGACCGACGTGAGAAGCCAGACGAGCACGCCGAGGCCCAGTCGCAGCCAGGCGCCGCGACCGGCGGGCAGCAGCTGGGCCGGGTTCATGTCAGGCGCGGGCCTGCGCGATCGCGTACAGGGTCACCGAGGCCGCGACGCCGGCGTTGAGCGACTCGAGCTGGTTGGCCATCGGGATCGAGACCAGGTGGTCGCAGGTCTCGGTGACCAGCCGCGACAGGCCGTCGCCCTCCGAACCGACGACGACCACGAGGCCGCCAGTGGCGAGGTCACGGTCGGCGACCAGCTCGGGCAGCGACAGGTCTCCGTCGGCGGCCAGCCCGACGACCATGCAGCCGGCGTCCTGGTAGGCCTTGAGCTGGCGGACGAGGTTGACGCACTGAGCCACCGGGAGCCGGGCGGCCGCACCGGCGCTGGTCTTCCAGGCCGAGGCGGTCATGCCGGCGGCTCGGCGCTCGGGGACCAGCACACCGTGCGCCCCGAACCCGGACGCCGAGCGGACGACCGCGCCGAGGTTGCGCGGGTCGGTGACGGAGTCGAGCGCGACGATCAGCGGCTTCTCGCCCTGCTCCTTCGCGGCCGCGATCAGGTCGTCGCCGTGCGCGAACTCGTACGCCGGGATCCGCGCGGCCAGGCCCTGGTGGACGGCTCCCCCGGTGTGCCGGTCGAGCTCGTTCTTGGAGACCTCCATGAGGGAGATGCCCCGCTCGGCCGCGATCTGGAACGCCTCGCGCAGCCGCCCGTCGCGCTCGGCACCCTCAGCGACGTACACGGTGCTGACCGGGACGCCGGCGCGGAGCGCCTCGACGACGCTGTTGCGGCCGGCGATCCATTCGGCCTCAGAACCCGTACGCCGCTTGGGCTTGCTGCTCTGGGCGCGGCTCTTGGCTTGGGCCGCCTTGTGTGCCTTGTGGTACGGCCGGTCCTTCGCCTTGGGGGTCGGTCCCTTGCCCTCGAGACCGCGCTTCACCCGGCCGCCCGACCCGGCAGTGGCGCCCTTCTTGTTCGACTTGCGGATCGCGCCCTTGCGCTGCGAGTTTCCAGCCATCAGAACCTTCTCGAATCGTTGGTCGTCCCCGGCCGCCGCCCGGCATGGGTGCGGGGGACCGCGGGCAGGGCCCCAGCCATCACACGCTCCACTTCGGTCCGGTCGGGGTGTCCTCGATCGTGACGCCGGCTGCGACCAGCTGGTCGCGGATGGCGTCGGCGCGGGCCCAGTCCTTGGCGTCGCGAGCCTCGGCGCGACCGGCGAGCAGGCCCCGGACGAGCTGGTCCACCACCGGCTCGAGCCTGCTGTCCCGGTCCCCGCCGCCCCACGCCGGGTCGGCCGGGTCGAGCCCGAGGACGTCGAGCATCGCGCGGACCTGGCCGCCGATCCGGTCGGCCGGTTCGCCCGCCCCGAGCAGCCGGTTGCCCTCGCGGGCGTGCTCGTGGATGACGGCCACGGCGGCCGGCGTGCCCAGGTCGTCGTCCATCGCGCTCACGAAAGCCTCGGGCAGGTCCTCGGCGGCCACGGGCTGGCCGGCTCGGTCCAGGAAGTCCTCGATCCGTCGGAACCCCTTGGCCGCCTCGTCCAGGGCCTCGAAGCTGAACTCGACGTGCGACCGGTAGTGCGCAGCCACGATGTAGAAGCGAAGCTCGATCGCCCGCACCCGCTCCAGCACCGAGGAGACCACCAGGGAGTTGCCCAGCGACTTGCTCATCTTCTCGCCACTGGTGGTGATCCAGGCGTTGTGCATCCAGTACGCCGCGAACGGCCGCCCGGCCGCCCGGGACTGCGCCTGCTCGTTCTCGTGGTGCGGGAAGCGCAGGTCGACCCCACCGCCGTGGATGTCGAAGGCGGCGCCGAGATACTTGCCGGCCATCGCCGAGCACTCGATGTGCCAGCCGGGCCGACCGGGGCCCCACGGGGACGGCCACGCGGCGGTCTCCGGCTCGGTCTCCTTCTTGAAGCCCTTCCACAGGGCGAAGTCGCGTGGGTCCCGCTTCCTGGCCAGCTGGGGCGGGTCGGCGTCACCGGCCGGCTCCATGTCCTCGATCCGCTGGCGGGTCAGCTCTCCGTAGCTCGGCCACGACCGCACGTCGAAGTAGACATCGCCGGAGCCGTCCTCGGCGGCGTAGGCGTGACCCAGCCCGATCAGGCGGGCGATCAGCTCCTGCATCTCCGGGATGTGACCGGTCGCAGCCGGCTCGTAGGTCGGGGGCCGCACGTTGAGGGCGGCGTACGCCGCGTCCAGCTCGCGCTTGATGTCGTAGGCGTGCTGATACCAGGGCCTCCCGGCCGTGGCGGATCGGGCGAGGATCTTGTCGTCGATGTCGGTGGTGTTGCGGATCAGCGTGACGTCGTACCCGCTGCGCGCGAGCCAGCGGCCGAGCACGTCGAAGTTGACCGCCGAGCGGATGTGGCCGACGTGCGGTGCCGCGTCGACGGTGAGTCCGCAGACGTAGATGCCGGCCTTGCCCTCCTCGAGGGGGACGAAGTCACGGACCTCGCGGGTGGCGGTGTCGTGGATGCGCAGACTCACCTACGGGAGTCTAGGTGTGGAGCACCCTGCGACTCACATCGCGCGGAACTGCACGACATGCCACCCGGTGGCCCCGTCGGGCAGGACGTCGCGGACGACCCCCGTCTGCGGATCCTCGCCCGGGCTGGTCGCGCGGACGCGCAGCAGGTGGTCCCCGGGCTCGACCTCGACAGAGCCGCCCCACTGCACCCAAGTGTCCGGAGTCGGCGCGGGCGCGACGCGCACCTGCTGCCAGGCCCCGCCGTCCAGGGAGACCTCGACGGCGTCGACGCCCACGTGCTGGTGCCAGGCCACGCCGGCGACGTTGATCCGGCCGGCCTGAACCTCTGCGTCCTGCCGGGGGACGTCGATCCGGGAGCCGATCTTCACGGGCCCCCGCTCGCCCCAGCCGCGCTTGGTCCAGTACGCCGTGAAGTCGGCGAACCGGGTGACCTCCATGTCCACCACCCACTTGCACGCCGAGACGTAGCCGTAGAGACCGGGGACGAGGGTGCGGACCGGGAAGCCGTGGTCCAGGGGCAGGGGAGCTCCGTTCATCGCGACCGCGAGCATCGCGCCCCGGTCGTCGGTCAGCGCCTCCAGCGGCGTCCCGCAGGTCCAGCCGTCCTCCGAGGTCTGCTTGACCGCGTCGGCCCCGGGGAGCGGCTTCGCCTCGGCGAGGATGTCGGCGAGCGACACGCCGCTCCACCACGCGTTGCCGATCAGCGGGCCGCCCACGGGGTTGCTCACGCAGTTGAGCGTGACCCACTTCTGCTCCAGGCCGCGGTCGAGCAGCTGCTGGTAGGTCAGCGTGACCTCGCGTTCGACCATGCCGTGGATCCGGAGGGACCACTCGCGCGGCTCGATCGTGGGCACCGCGATGGCGGTGTCGATCTGGTAGAAGTCGTCGGCCGGCGTCTGCCACGGCGTGACGCCGCTGATGCCGATCCGCGCCTGGTCCGGTGGCCGCCGGTTGGAGACGCCGGGGAGCCGCAGCAGCCGCCGGGTCTGCTCGACGTGCCGACGCCCCACCCCGATCGTGCGGCCGACGACGCCCACCGTCAGCGCCGCGATCGTGGTGACACCGGCGGTCAGCACGAACCGTCGGGGCAGCTCGGTCCCGCTCGGTGCCCCGGCTGACGGCGTACGGCCCAGGAGCGGGCGGAGGACCCCGAAGGTCAGGATCCAGGTGCCGAACCCGACCCCGATCGGCAGGAAGTCCAGCGGCTCGGGCCGCGACTGGGTCGCGACCGCGACCAGACCGATCACCCCGAGGACGACGAAGACGACGTACGGCGGCCACCAGCGCCGGGCGGCCAGCCAGCCGGCAAGCCCGAAGAGGGCGAAGAGCAGCACCAGGATCGTGCCGATCAGCACCGGCTTGTCGTGGTGCTGCAGCAGCGCGATCGCGTGCTCCACCACGGTGCCGGGCGTGACCCTGATGACGAGCTCGGAGACGGCCACCACCGGGGAGTCCCGGACGGTCAGGACCATGGCGAGGAAGTACGACGTCGCGAGGCCGGCCAGCCCCGCGACCATTCCCGCCAGCACCCAGGCCAGACGAGGGACCTGCGGCATCCTCACACCTTGCATTGTGGCTCAGGCATGATCAGTCCGTGCAACCCCAGGGTCAGATGCGGATCGGTGTCGGTACGGACACGCACCGGCTGGAGGCGGGCGTGCCCCTGCACCTGGCCGGTCTGGCGTGGCCCGACGCACCCCGCGGGCTGGTCGGTCACTCCGACGCCGACGTGGCTGCGCACGCCGCCTGCGACGCGCTGCTGTCGGCCGCCGGCCTGGGTGACCTGGGGTCGAACTTCGGCACCGACGCCCCTGCGTGGGCCGGCGCCTCCGGCGTCGCACTGCTGTCCGAGAGCGCGGCCCGCGTCCGCGCGGCCGGCTGGGTCGTCGCGAACGTCGCGATCCAGGTGATCGGCAACGAGCCGCGACTCGGCCCCCGGCGTACCGAGGCGGAAGGAGTCCTGGGCGCTGCGCTCGGCGCCCCGGTCTCGCTCAGCGCCACCACCACCGACGGGCTCGGGCTCACCGGCCGCGGCGAGGGCGTCGCCGCCATCGCGACCGCCTTGCTGTACGCCGGGTAGGGGCCCTGCGCCGACTCAGTTCCGGCGGGACACGCACGTGCCGGACATGACGAAGGCCCCCGGGACGGATCCCAGGGGCCTTCGAGAGAGCGAGTCAGCTCAGGAGGCGAGCACCTCGTCGAGGAGGGCCTCGGCCTTGTCCTCGTTGGTGTGCTCGGCCAGGGCAAGCTCGGAGACGAGCACCTGACGGGCCTTGGCCAGCATGCGCTTCTCGCCGGCCGAGAGGCCGCGGTCGCGCTCGCGGCGCCAGAGGTCGCGGACGACCTCCGACACCTTGTTGACGTCACCGCTGTGCAACTTCTCCAGGTTGGCCTTGTACCGGCGCGACCAGTTGGTCGGCTCCTCCACATGAGCAGCGCGGAGGATGTCGAAGACCTTGTCCAGGCCGTCCTTGTCCACGACGTCGCGGACACCGACGAGATCCAGGTTGCACGCGGGAACTCTGACCACCAGATCCTGCTGAGCGACGATCCTCAAGACGAGGTACTCGCGGTCCTCCCCCTTGATCTGCCGAGTCTCGATGTCCTCGATGACTGCGGCCCCGTGATTGGGGTAGACGACCGTTTCGCCGACGGTGAAAGTCATATGTTCAGTTCCCTTTCCTAGGTGACCAGTTTAACACGGCCCTGGACCGACCTCCGAAACGTTTGCGCAGGTCAGAGCCCCTATGGGGGCTTGACAGAATCCCAGTTCGTATGCCGCAGCCGGTCTCCGCCACCGGATTTCGCAGTGTCACGCCCACGTCGGGCGGGTTTCCGGCGATACTGCCCGTCATGTTGCCCAGCCGGCTCCGCACCAACGGCATCGTCCTCATGGTGCGCGCCACGCACCCCCGGTTGCTGGTGGTCATGGCCCTCGGCCTGGGAGCCGCCGCGGCCCTGTCCGGACGGCCGACCCGCGAGGTCGGACTCGTCATCGGCGCGGTCGCCGTCGCGCAGGCGATCCTCGGCTGGCACAACGACCTCCTCGACCGCCGCCGCGACCTCGAGCGGTTCGACGAGGACCACCCGCCGGAGGCGAAGCCGGTGGCCGCGGGGCTGCTCGACGCTGGCACCGTGGGGTTCGCGATGTCGTGCGCCCTGCTCCTGCTGGTGCCGGTCAGCATCTCGGCCGGGGTCACCGCCGGCCTCTCGCTCCTGGCGTACGTCGTCGTGGGGATGCTCGGCAACCGCGTCCTCCGCAAGGGCGTGCTGTCGTGGCTGCCGTGGGCTGTGTCGTTCGCGCTGCTCCCCGCCTACCTCGCCTACGGCGGGTGGGGCGGGGACGGCCCCGACACTCCTCCGGAGCTCGCGGTCACGGCGCTGTCCGCGCTCCTCGGCGTCTGCGTCCACCTGATCGTGTCGCTGCCCGGCTTGGTGCTGGACAACCGCGACGGCTGGCGGACGCTGCCGTTGCGGGTGGCGCTGCGCACCGGCGCCGCGCGCCTCCTGTGGCTCGCCCTCCTGCTCACCGCCCTGACCCTGGCCGGCCTGGCGGTCGCCGGCACCGAGGTGGGCTTGAGGCAGTGACAGGTTTCCTCGTCGTCGGACGGGGAAGGCTCGCATCATGGACGAGTACGGCTTCGTGCGCACCGACATGGCGGCCGCGAAGGGGGCCGCCGACGACGCGGTCGCCCTGGCCCGCAAGTCGGACGGAGCCGATGCCCTCTCCACCCTCGCCGCAGCGCTGCCGGGCACCCAGACCGCGGCGTACCTGCCGACCCTGGGCGGCCTCTGGCGCGACGGGGTCCGCGGCTGGTGCGACGACGCCGCGTCCTTCGGCGAGGCGATCCAAGACACCTCCACCGACGGCTCGGCCACCGACTCGGGGATCGGCGGCTGGTTCTGGCCGTCCGGGGGGCACTGATGGTGTCCTACGGCGACGTGCGCCGGTGGGACCCCGACGGCCTCGCCTCGGCCAGCACCGAGCTCCGCTCCGACCTGACGAGCCTGGAGAAGGCCTGCGACCAGGTGGAGTCCGAGACGGTCCCGGCCACCTGGGTCGGCCTGTCCGCGCTGACGGCGCAGTGGCGCCGATCCGGTCTGGTGACCCAGATGTCCACCCACGTCACCGAGGCCGGCACGTTCGAGCGGGCGATCTACACCGCGAGCTCCTCGGTCCGGACCCTGCGCACCACCGTGGACATCCTCGACGCCGACGCGCGCAGCCAGCAGTTCGAGATCTCCTTCGACGGCACCGTCTCCGACGTGTCGCCGCCGCAGACCTTCGAGTCGGTCACGGCCGCCGAGCACCACACCGACGAGCGGATCCGGCTGCGGGACGCCCTGGTCGAGCGGATCGAGGCCGTGCTCAAGACGGCCGACGAGATCGACCAGGGGCTGCTCTGGGAGCTGCCGCGGCACTCGTTCAGCGACGGCCCCGGCGAGGAGGACGACCCCACCGGCATGGGCGCCTACTCCCCGCTCACCGGTCCCGTGGCGCTGGACGACGGCGCCTTCGACATGAGCGACCTGCGGCAGGGCCAGATCGGCGACTGCTGGTTCATCTCCTCGGCCGGAGCCGTGGGCGCCCACGACCCTGGCTGGATCCGCGACCACATCCACTACAACCCCGACGGCAGCTACACCGTGACGCTGTACGACCAGGACGGCGACCCGGTCGACGTACGGGTCGAGGCCTCGGTGATCAACGACGGCGTCCGCGGCAGCGCTGACGGCCAGCCGAGCTGGGTGTCGGTCTACGAGAAGGCCGCGGCGGCGTACATGGGCGGGGACTACGACGACATCGACGCCGACTCGATCGAGCGCGGCCTGCACATGGTCACCGGGCGCGACGTCGACTCCCACGGCGACATGAATCTCGACGACATCCGTCGGGGGATCGACGACGGGCGCGTCCACGTGGTCTCCACAGAGGACGACTCCGACTCCTGGATCAACCCCTTCGACACCGCGATCGACGACGACAACGTCGTGCCGAACCACGCCTACATGGTCGACACCGTCGAGGACCACGACGGTGACGGGGAGCTCGACATCCACCTCGTCAACCCGTGGGGGCCGGGCGGCGGCGACTACGACGGACACCACCGCGACGGCGACCTGTGGTTGACGCAGGACGAGTTCGACGAGAACTTCGACACCACCTACAGCGTTGCGGGGAGTTGAGATGGGTCAGAGAGGGTCGAGGACCGTGCGGGTCCAGCAGGGATCGCAGCCCTCCTTCGACGGGGTCGACGTCGGCGTCCAGCGGGTCGGCGAGCACCAGGGCGAGCGGAAGGCGCGGCTGCTGATCCGCGGCGGGGAGCAGCGCAAGAAGGTCGACCTGGCAGAGGGGCAGAGCGCGGACCTCTTCGGCGCCGGCACCCTCACGCTCGCCGAGGTGCACCTGGACGACGTGGCTCGGGCCGAGGTCACGTTCGCCTTCGAGGCAGCCGGTGCCTAGGCGTCCGGCGTTGATCGCCCTGGTCCTGGTCGGCGTGGTCCTGGTCGCCGGTTGCCGATCGCAGCGGGCGCTCGAGGACCCTGACGGGTCGCCCTCGGTCCGCGCCTCGGTCTCGGTGGACGACGCGCAGGCCACCTACAACCCTCTGATGTCCACCCTCGCGCGCGAGCTCGCCGCGACGTCCTCCTCCGGCGCTCCGCGGGTGGAGCAGGAGGTCATCTACTACGACGGCGAGCTGGAGAGCTGCGCCTACTCCGCCCACCTGACCTTCCCCGACGTCGCCTTCGGCACCGACGTGACCTGGAACGCCGCGCGCGCGGCTACCCAGGACACCGTGGCCCCGGCGGGCTTCCGTCTGACCGGGCAACGGGACATCCCGGGCGGCTACAACGGCTTCGACGCGACCGCGGCGGACGGGGCCCGGATCGAGGTGCGCTCCAAGACCGCCTCGCCCAGCACTGTCTCGCTCAACGCCCCGGTGACCGGCAGCTGCCCCCCGGGCGGTGCCAACCAGACGTTGGAGCCGCTCGACCAGTAGAGCGTGACGGCCGATAGGCTGCGGCCATGCCTCTGCCCCGGATCCTGGGTCGCCCCTCCGCGCTCGCGGGTGCGATCCTCGCCCTCGCGCTGTCGCTGTCCTCGTGTGGCTTCAACTACGCGACGGACCGGATCTACACCCCGGCCAACGGCGCCAACCAGCGAGACGCCACTGTCGATGTCCTCGGCGCGGTCATCGTCGCCGCGCAGCCCGACTCGGGCACGTTCATCGCGACGTTCGTGAACGGCTCCAGCACCAAGGCCGCCAGCGTCGAGTCGATCATCGGCAGCGACCAGGACCAGGGCGCCACGATCCCGGACTTCAAGACCATCAAGATCGACCCCAACGACCTCGTCAACCTCGCGACCGAGGGAGGCCCGCAGGTCACCGGCACCTTCGACATCGGCAGCTACGTCCCCGTCACGATCATGTTCGGCGACGGCACCCAGGTCTCCGTCGACGTCCCGGTCGTGCCGAACTGCGAGGAGTGGTCCGGGCTCGACGGCACCGGCGGCGAATGCCGGGACGTCGGCACCCCCGCCGAGGAGTGACCCGGGATGATCCAGGGATGACCCACACGCTGGTCCTGCTCCGCCACGGCGAGAGCGAGTGGAACGCGAAGAACCTCTTCACCGGCTGGGTCGACGTCGCCCTCACCGAGAAGGGGCAGGCCGAGGCGGTCCGGGGCGGCGAGCAGCTCACGGAGGCCGGGTTGCTGCCCGACGTCGTCCACACCTCGCTCCAGCGCCGCGCGATCAACACCGCCGCGCTCGCGCTCGACGCCGCGGACCGGCACTGGATCCCGGTGCGCCGGTCCTGGCGGCTCAACGAGCGGCACTACGGCGCGCTGCAGGGCAAGGACAAGAAGCAGACGCTCGAGGAGTTCGGCGAGGAGCAGTTCATGCTCTGGCGACGCAGCTTCGACGTACCCCCGCCGCCGTTGGACGACGACAGCGAGTTCTCCCAGGCCCACGACCCGCGGTACGCCGACCTCGGTGCCGAGATGCCCCGGACCGAGTGCCTCAAGGACGTCATCGCGCGGATGCTCCCGCACTGGGAGGAGTCGATCGTGCCCGACCTGCGGGCCGGGCACACGGTCCTGGTGGCCGCCCACGGCAACAGCCTCCGGGCGATCGTGAAGCACCTCGACCAGGTCAGCGACGACGACATCGCCGGCCTGAACATCCCGACCGGGATGCCTCTGGTCTATCGCCTCGACGAGTCGCTCAGGCCGACCGTGGCCGGCGGGGAGTACCTCGACCCCGAGGCCGCCGCAGCCGCCGCCGCGGCCGTCGCCAACCAAGGCCGCTGACCCGGCAGAAACGCGCTGACCCGGCAGAAATTTTCTGCCGGGTCAGCGCAACTTCTGCCGGGTCACACCTCTACGGGGAGGTCTCCGGTGACGACGAAGACGACGCGGTTGGCGACCGACACGGCGTGGTCGGCGATCCGCTCGTAGTAACGACCCAGCAGGGCGATGTCGACCGCGGCCTCGACGCCGTGCTGCCAGTCGTCGGAGAGCAGCTCGGAGAACGAGCGGCGGCGGAGCTGGTCCATCACCTCGTCGTCGCGTCCGAGCTCGATCGCGGCCTCGACGTCCCGGCGGGTGATGATCTGGCTGACCCGCGCGACCATGTCCTCGGCGGTCGCCGCCATCTTCTCGACGGTCTCGCGGGCCTGCTCGGGCACGGCGACGGCCGGCACCCGGAGCCGGGCGATCTTGGCGACGTGGACCGACAGGTCCCCCATCCGCTCCAGCTCGGAGACCATCCGGAGGGCCGAGACGACGATCCGCAGGTCGCGAGCCACGGGCTGCTGCAGCGAGAGCAGCTCGAAGCACATGTCTTCGATCCGCTCCCGGACCTGGTCGATCTCGGCGTCGCCGGAGATCACCCGCTCGGCCACCTCGGCGTCCGCTTCGAGCAGGGAGAGGGTGGCCTCGCCGACAGCCGTCTCGACCTGGCGGCACATGCCGGCGAGGTCGAGGAAGACCGTCTCGAGCTGGTCATGGAAGGCGTCACGCATGGAAGTGAGCGTAGAGGCGCAAGGTGTCCGGACGAAGTCAGCCGATGAACGAGCGGTGAACAGTTGACGCCCACTCGCCCGGGAGGCGAATGCCGGGTGAATCGATGCGTACCCTGGAGATCGTGGACCCGACGACCCAGGCGGCCCTCGCCGCCGGCATCGGCGCCATCGTGGCCGGTGGAGGGGTCCTGGCGTGGGCCGTCAGCGATCGTCAGCAGTCCTCCGTCCCGGTCCAGGAGGAGCCGTTGCTCCCGCCCGGCGTGGCCACCGTGCTCTCGGTCCTGCGCAGCAGCGCCCTGGTCGTCGACGACGGCGACGACGTCGTGCAGGCGAGTGCTCCGGCGTACGCGCTCGGCCTCGTCCGGGGCAGCTCCTTGCTCTCGGTCGAGCTGGCCGACCTGGTCCGGCAGGTACGCCGGGACGGGCAGATCCGGGAGACCGAGCTGCTGCTCACGCGGCCGGGTCTTCCCTCGCGGCACGTCACCGCGCGCGTGGCCCCGCTGGGCTCACGCCTGGTGCTCGCCCTGCTCGAGGACCGCACCCGCGAGCGACAGGTCGAGTCGATCCGCCGGGACTTCGTCGCCAACGTCAGCCACGAGCTCAAGACGCCGGTCGGTGCGCTCCGGCTGCTCGCCGAGGCGGTGGCGGACGCGGCCGAGGACCCCGAGGCCGTGCGTCGGTTCAGCGGCAAGATGGTCGCCGAGAGCGACCGGCTGAGCCGGCTGGTGCAGCAGATCATCGAGCTGTCCCGGCTCCAGGCCGACGAGCCCCTGGACACGCCCTCCCCGGTCCGGGTCGACGCCGTGGTCAAGGCCGCCGCCGAGTCGAGCGCCACCGACGCGGACGCGCGAGGGATCACCATCCACGTCGACGGGACGACCGGGCTCGAGGTCTTCGGCAGCACCGAGCAGCTGAGCGCGGCCGTGGCGAACCTGGTGGCGAACGCCGTCGCCTACTCCGAGCCGGACTCGACGGTCGTCGTCTCGACCCGGTCCGCCGACGGCAACGTGGAGATCTCGGTGATCGACCAGGGCATCGGCATCCCCGCGGACGAGACCGGCCGGATCTTCGAGCGTTTCTACCGCGTCGACCCGGCCCGGCACCGCTCGACCGGCGGCACCGGTCTCGGGCTGTCGATCGTCAAGCACATCGCGGCCACGCACGGCGGCGACATCCGGGTGTGGTCGGTGGAGGGCCACGGCTCGACCTTCACCCTCACGCTCCCCCAACGACAGCAGGAGACGGACCTATGACCCGGGTGCTCGTGGTGGAGGACGAGGAGAGCTACAGCGACGCGCTGTCGTACATGCTGCGCAAGGAAGGTTTCGAGGTCGCGGTCGCCGCGACCGGCCCGGACGCGCTCGCGGAGTTCGACCGCAACGGCGCCGACATCGTGCTGCTCGACCTGATGCTGCCCGGCATGCCCGGCACCGAGGTGTGCCGGCAGATCCGCGCGGTCTCCAACACCCCGGTGATCATGGTCAGCGCCAAGGACGACGAGGTGGACAAGGTCGTCGGCCTCGAGCTGGGCGCCGACGACTACGTGACCAAGCCGTACTCCCCGCGCGAGCTCGTCGCCCGCATCCGCGCCGTGCTGCGCCGAGGTTCAGAGCCGGACCTCGCCCCGATGACCCTCGAGGCCGGTCCGGTCCGGATGGACGTCGAGCGGCACGTGGTGACCGTCAACGGTGATGAGCAGCGACTGCCGCTCAAGGAGTTCGAGCTGCTCGAGATGTTCCTGCGCAACCCGGGCCGGGTGCTCACCCGCGGCCAGCTGATCGACCGGGTCTGGGGCTCGGACTACGTGGGCGACACCAAGACCCTGGACGTCCACGTCAAGCGGCTCCGGGCCAAGCTCGAGGACGAGCCGTCGGAGCCCAAGCTGCTCGTCACGGTGCGTGGGTTGGGCTACAAGCTGGACCTCTGAATACTCCCGCGATTTCCGTCAGTGGTCACCCCTAGATTGTGCTGGTGACGACCACGGAGACGACCCCGCCAGCGCAGGAGACCCGGGCCTGGCTGCCGCTCGCGGCCGTCGCCTGCACCATGGTGTTCTGGGCGTCTGCGTTCGTCGCGATCCGCCACCTGGGCGGCAGCTTCGACCCCGGCCCGCTGTCGCTGGGCCGCATGCTCACCGGTGCGCTGGCCCTCAGCGGGTTCATGCTCGCCAAGGGTCGGTGGGTCCGTCCGACCGGGCAGGAGTGGCTGCGGCTGCTCGTGATCGGCCTGCTCTGGTACGCCGTCTACCACGTCGCGCTCAACGCCGGCGAGCTCCGCGTCGACGCCGGGACGGCGTCGATGCTGCTGCAGGCCTCGCCGGTGCTCATCGCGTTGGCGGCCGCGGTCTTCCTCGACGAGCCGTTCACGCGCGAGCTCGGGCTCGGCCTGGCGCTGGCGTGCGTCGGCGTCGTGCTCATCAGCACCTCCGGCGAGGGCGGCGCCCATGGCGACCTGGTCGGGGCCCTGCTGTGCCTGGTGGCCGCCGCGGCGTACGTCACGAGCGTGATCCTGCAGAAGCCGATGACCGGCCGGATGTCCGCGCTCCAGATCACCTGGCTGGCCTGCAGCATCGGCGCCGTCGCGCAGCTGGTGTTCCTGCCCGGTCTGATCGACCAGGCCCGGGACGCGAGCGCCGCCGACCTGGGATGGGTGCTGTTCCTCGGTGTCTTCCCGACCGCGATCGCGTTCACGACCTACGGCTACGCCCTGCAGCACATGAGCGCCGGCAGCCTCGGCGTGACGACCTACCTCGTCCCGCCGATCACGATCGTGCTCGGGCTGATCTTCCTCGGGGAGACCCCACCGCCCCTGGCGTACGTCGGCGGCGTGCTCGCGCTCGTGGGTGTCGCGATCACTCGTCGTCGGCCGAGGCCGAAGGTGCGGGTGTAGCCCCGGAGCCGCGCTCCAGCCAGCCGCGGAACGCCTCGAGGTTGTAGGTCGGCTCGCCCCGTGAGAGGCGCCACTCCCACTCCTTGCGGATCGCCGAGCCGAAGCCGAGCTCGAGGATCGTGTTGAACGACTCGTCCGCGGTGGTGAGCACCGAGCCGAGCAGCCGGTCCAGCTCCTCGGGCGTCACCGTCGTCAGCGGCAGCCGGGCGTCGAGGTAGATGTCGCCGGCCGGGTCGACACCGAAGGCGATCGAGTAGAGCCGGAGGTTCTTCTCCAGCAGCCAGCGGTAGACGCGCTCGTGGTCCTCGTCCGGCTGGCGGCAGACGAAGGCGTGGACGCCGAGCGCGTGGGCGCCGACGTCGAGCCGGACCGGCGTCTGGAGCTTGCGCTCGCCGGGCAGGGCGAAGGAGAAGACATCGTCGCGCTCGTCGTACTCCAGCTCCTGCTCCTCGAGCCAGGCGCGGATCACCTCGCGCGGGTCCGAGGACATCAGCCCGCCTCGGAGAGGGCTCCGGCGGCCAGCGCCTGCGCGCGTCCGTAGGCGGCGAGCGTGCGGTCGGTCGTGTGCTCCCAGGAGAACGACGCCGCGTGGGACAGCGCACCGGCGGCGAGCCGCTCGCGCAGGTCGTGGTCCTGGAGCAGCCGGTCGATCGCGGCCGCCCAGTCGGCGGGCTCGTGGGAGTCGACCAGCAGCCCGCTCACGCCGTCCTCGACTGCGGTGGTGAGGCCGCCGACCGCGGCCGCGACCACCGGGGTGCCGGTGGCTTGCGCCTCGACCGCGACGAGGCCGAAGGACTCGTTGTACGACGGGACGGCGACCAGCGTCGCGGCCGCGCACCAGCGGGCCAGCTCGGACTGGGTGACGGGCGGGACGAACCGGACGAGGTCGGCGATGCCCAGCTCGTCGGCGAGATCGGCCAGTGCCGTCGGGTGCTCCAGGCCCGATCCGGAGGGGCCGCCGACGACGGCGACGACCAGGGAGGAGCGCAGCTCCGGGCGCCGGCCCACCAGCTCGGCGGCGGCGCGCAGCAGCACGTCCGGCGCCTTGAGCGGCTGGATGCGACCGGCGAAGAGCAGAACGCTCGCCTCGGCCGGCAGCCCGAGCGCTGCCCGGGCCAGACCACGGTCCTGCGGCTCGAACACGGCGAGATCGACACCCGGGTGCACGACCTCGACCCGCTCCGGGTCGGCGTCGTAGAGCCGGATCAGCTGTCCCGCCTCCTCGGCGGTGTTGGCGATCAGGAGGTCGGCCGCGGCCACCACCTGCTCCTCGCCGATGACGCGGGCGGCCGGCTCGGGGGTGTCGCCGAGGGCCAGGGCGTCGTTCTTGACCTTGGCCATGGTGTGCATGGAGTGGACGAGCGGGACGCCCCAGCGGTCCCGGGCGAGCGCGCCCACCTGCCCGGAGAGCCAGTAGTGGGAGTGCACCGCGTCGTAGTGGCCGAGCGGCTGGGCCGCCTCGGCGCGAAGCACCTCGCGGGCGAAGACACACAGCTGCGCGGGCAGCTCAGCCTTGCTCAGTCCTTCGAACGGGCCGGCCACGATGTGCCGCACCGTCACACCATCGGCGGCGAGGACGCTCGGCGGGAGGTGGGAGTCGGTGGCGCGGGTGAAGATGTCGACCTCCACGCCGCGGGTGGCCAACCGGCGAGCGAGCTCCACGACGTACACGTTCATGCCGCCGGCGTCGCCCGTGCCCGGCTGGTCCAGCGGCGAGGTGTGCAGGCTGATCATCGCCAGCCGACGCAGCGGTTCAGCCACGGCACACCCTTTCTCCGACACTGGTACTCAGAGCCCAACCGCACGTCGGCGCAGGTCATTCCCGCGCCCTGCTCTCCGCTCAGGTCGCGCGCCGACGGCCCGGGCGAGCGGCGGCGGCCGCAGGGGTCCCCCGCGTCCTGCGCAGGGCCACGACAAGTCCGAACACGACCGCGAGGGCGCCGAAGGCCCCGTCGACGACCTCCGCGTCGGCGTCGCCGCTCTTGAACGCCCACACGACCGACCAGACCAGCGCGGGCGTCGCCAGGCCCACGACCAGCTGCAGCCAGACGGTGCCCGTGCGCACCAGACGGACGCCGGCCCCGAGGAACGCGACGGTCATCAGGACCAGGCCCGCCCACCAGAGGATCGTCAGGAGGTCGTCGGAGCGGTCGACGAGGTACGTCGCGATCCAGCACAGTCCCCCCAGGATCGCGCCGAGCGCCACGAGCGTCCTCGTCCGCACCATGCCCACCTCTTCCCGTCGTCTCCCCCGGCGCTCGAGTCTGCCAAATCCTGACGGCCTTCGGCGACCCCGTCTCGCACAGATGGACGGCACGGGACAGAATCCAGGCATGGAGCGCACCACGGCGGTCGTGACCGGAGCCAGCAGCGGCATCGGGGCCGCCACCGCGCGGGCGCTGGCCGCCTCCGGTTTCCACGTGGTGTGCGCGGCGCGCCGGGCCGACCGGGTCGAGGCGCTGGCCGAGGAGATCGACGGGACGGCGGTGGTCTGCGACGTCACCGACGCCGACTCGGTGGCGGCGCTCGCCGAGACGGCCGGCCCCAGCGTCGGCGTCCTCGTCAACAACGCCGGCGGCGCGTTCGGCATGGAGCCGGTGGCCGAGGCCGACCCCGAGGCCTGGCGGACGATGTACGACGTCAACGTGCTCGGCACGCTGCACGTCACCCAGGCGCTGCTGCCGGCCCTCCGGGCCTCCGGTGACGCGGTGATCGTCAACGTCGGCTCCACCGCGGGCCGGATCGCCTACGAGGGCGGGGGCGGCTACACGGCGGCCAAGCACGGCGTCCAGGTCCTCACCGAGACGCTCCGCCTGGAGCTCGTGGGCGAGCCGATCCGGATCTCCGAGGTGGCACCGGGCATGGTCCGCACCGATGAGTTCGCCCTCGTGCGCTTCGACGGCGACCAGGAGCGGGCGGACGCGGTGTACCGCGGCGTCCCCGATCCCCTGGTGGCCGAGGACGTCGCCGACGCGATCACCTGGATCGTCACGCGACCCAGCCACGTCAACATCGACGAGCTCGTGATCAAGCCTCGACGGCAGGCCGCCCAGCACAAGGTCGCCCGCGACTGATCTGACAGACTCCTCGGCGTGCAGACCATCGGGCTGATCGGCGGCATGAGCTGGGAGTCCAGTGCCGTCTACTACCGCGACCTCAACCTGGGCGTGCGCGAGCGGCTCGGTGGCTTCTCCTCCCCGAAGGTCGTCCTGGCCACTGTGGACTTCGCCGAGCTGACCGCCCTGGAGGAGGCCGAGCGCTGGGACCGGATCGGTGAGCTGCTGGCCACGGCGGGCCGCGACGTCGAGCGGGCCGGCGCCGACTTCCTGGTCATGTGCACGACCACGTTCCACAAGGTCGCCGACCAGGTCGCCGAGGCGGTCGACATCCCGCTGCTGCACCTGGCCGACGTCGTTGCCGACGCCGTGAAGGCAGCCGGCCTCGACACCGTGGGCCTGCTGGGCACCAAGGTCGCGATGGAGGACTCCTTCTTCGTGGACCGGATGGCCGCCCAGGGAGTGACCGTCCTCGTGCCGAGCGCCGAGCACCACGAGATGCTCAACTCCGCGATCTACGACGAGCTCGTGCACGGCCGGGTCGAGGACACGACCCGGCGCCGGGTCGTCGGACTCATCGAGGAGCTGTGGGACGCCGGCGCCGAGGGCCTGCTCCTCGGATGCACCGAGATCGAGCTGCTGATCAAGCAGGCCGACAGCGAGCTCCCGGTCTTTCCCTGCACCACCTTGCACGTCAACGCGGCTCTCGACCGCGCGCTCGCCTGATCCGAGGTCGAGTGCGCCGGTGTCCCGGACCGGTGTATCGAGACCCGCCGAATCGTCGTACGCCGGGTGGGATCCGTAGACTTCTCGGTCGTGCCCACCACCAGGAACGACCTCCGCAACGTGGCGATCGTCGCCCACGTCGACCACGGCAAGACGACGCTGGTCGACGCGATGCTCCACCAGGCAGGCGCCTTCACGGCCCACCAGGAGGAGACCGGTGTCGGCGAGCGGGTCATGGACTCCGGCGACCTCGAGCGCGAGAAGGGCATCACGATCCTCGCGAAGAACACCGCGGTGCACTACACGGGCCCTTCGGCCGCCGAGCTGGGGGCACCCGAGGGCATGACGATCAACATCATCGACACCCCCGGTCACGCCGACTTCGGTGGCGAGGTCGAGCGCGGGCTGTCGATGGTCGACGGCATCGTTCTCCTGGTCGACGCGAGCGAGGGCCCGCTGCCGCAGACCCGGTTCGTGCTGCGCAAGGCGCTGAACGCCGACATGCCCGTCGTCCTGGTGGTCAACAAGGTCGATCGCAGTGACGCCCGGATCTCCGAGGTGGTCGACGAGACCTACGAGCTGTTCATGGACCTGCTCGACGACTCGCACAGCCAGGACGCGCTGGACTTCCCCGTCGTCTACGCCTCGGCGAAGGCCGGACGCGCCTCGCTGGAGATGCCGGAGAACGGCGGGCTCCCGGACTCTCCCGACCTCGAGCCGCTCTTCCGGACGATCCTCGACACCATCCCCGCTCCGACGTACGACGAGGGCGCACCGCTCCAGGCGCACGTCACCAACCTCGACGCCTCGCCGTTCCTCGGCCGACTCGCGCTGCTGCGCATCCACCAGGGCGAGCTGCGCAAGGGCCAGAACGTCGCGTGGATCAAGCGCGACGGCACCACCAAGAACGTGAAGGTCACCGAGCTCCTCGTGACCGAGGGTCTCGAGCGCAAGCCCGGCCAGAGCGCCGGCCCCGGTGACATCGTCGCCGTCGCCGGCATCCCCGAGATCACCATCGGCGAGACGCTCGCGGACGCCGAGAACCCGCTCGCGCTGCCGCTCATCCACGTCGACGAGCCGGCGATCTCGATGACCATCGGCACCAACAGCTCGCCGTTGGTGGGCAAGGGCGGCAAGGGCCACAAGGTCACGGCGCGCCTGGTCAAGGACCGCCTCGACTCCGAGCTGGTCGGCAACGTGTCGCTCCGGGTCCTGCCCACCGAGCGTCCGGACACCTGGGAGGTCCAGGGCCGAGGCGAGCTGGCGCTGGCGATCCTGGTCGAGCAGATGCGGCGCGAGGGCTACGAGCTGACCGTCGGCAAGCCGCAGGTCGTCACGCGCGAGATCGACGGCAAGGTGCACGAGCCGGTCGAGCGGCTGACGATCGACGCGCCGGAGGAGTACCTCGGCACGATCACCGAGCTGCTGGCCAGCCGCAAGGGCCGCATGGAGTCGATGACCAACCACGGCACGGGCTGGGTGCGGATGGAGTTCCTGGTCCCGGCCCGCGGCCTGATCGGCTTCCGGACCGACTTCCTCACCGAGACCCGCGGCACCGGCATCGCCCACCACGTGTTCGACAAGTACGAGCCGTGGGCCGGCGAGATCCGCTCGCGGAACTCCGGCTCCCTGGTCGCCGACCGCTCCGGCGCCGCGACGGCGTACGCCATGACGAACCTGCAGGAGCGGGGCATCATGTTCGTCGAGCCGACCACCGAGGTGTACGAGGGCATGATCGTCGGCGAGAACTCCCGCGCCGACGACATGGACGTCAACATCACCAAGGAGAAGCAGCAGACCAACATCCGGTCCGCGACCTCCGACAACTTCGAGAAGCTCGTCCCGCCGCGCAAGCTGTCGCTCGAGCAGTGCCTGGAGTTCTGCCGCGAGGACGAGTGCGTCGAGGTCACCCCGGAGACGGTGCGGATCCGCAAGGTCGTGCTCGACCAGAACGACCGGGCGAAGCTGGCCTCGCGCGCCCGCAAGGGCAAGCCGGCCTGAGTCAGTAGTCCAGCAGACCGCTGGGGAACACGACTTCCCCGGCGCTGCCCCGGACCTCGGCGCACCGGCCGGTCGGGACGACGCACGTCACCAACGGGCTTCCCGGGGGCTCCAGGGCGATGCCGACCGCGGTGCGGTCGTCCAGCCAGTAGCGGAGGTCGAGAGGGCCGGGTACGCCGGTCGGCGTGACCGTCTGCTCGGCTGACACGAGCGTGTCGTGGAAGCGGTCGGTGTCGACGATCCTCCACTGCCCGCTGGGGTTCTGCCGATCGTCGAGGGGCGGCAGGTCGAAGTCGCTGACGGGCTGGTCGCTGGTCGTGGCCTCCCCTGTCGCGAGGTCGAAGGCCAGGACGTCACCGCGGAACGGCTTCACGTACGCCGTCGTCGCGTCGAGGATCAGCACCCGCGGCGGGGACTCAGGGTAGACGGCGCCGAGGTCGTCCTCGTCCGGGTCGCCCATCCCCTCGGTGGACCGGACCACGTCCTTGCCGGTCCGGAGGTCGACGACGACGGTCTGGATCTGTGCGGTGCCGACCCCGTCCTTCGGGCCCGTCTCGAGGTCGAGGTAGGCGAGGAAGCGGCCGTCGGGCGACACCCGGAGGGTGGCGGCGGAACGAGCCACCTGTCGCGGCCGGCCGGTGCCGTCGGTGAAGTAGAGCGGTCGGTCCGACTCGTCCGGGTCTCCGCTGTAGGAGCCGGGCCCGGGCTCGTCCTGGTCGCGGGTGAAGAAGACTCCGTCGCCGGCCACGACGAAGGTCGCGACGTCGGAGCCGGCGTCGAAGGTCCGGTCCCCGAGGTGGACCACCGACCCGAGAGCCCAGGTCAGCTGCGTGCGGTCGAGCGGCGTGCTCGTGGTGGGCCAGGCTGCCCGGGGGTCGGGCGAGGGCTCGACGGGGTCGTCGTCTCCGCACCCGGTCAGCGTCAAGGCCAGGCAGGCCGCGAGGACCGCGAACGTCTCCCGGGTCAGCCCCACGGGTTCAGCCCGTCCAGTGCGGCACCGATCGCGTCGTCGAGCTGGCGGTACCGCCGGGCAGCGGCGTCCACCTCGTCGGCCATCCGCTCGATCCCCTGCGCGGCGGTCGTGAGGTCGTGCGCGGTGTCGGCGGCCTGGGTCTCGACGGTCCTGCTGAAGGACGGGGCCTCCGGGACGTCGCCGAAGATCGACGCGGACGGCTCCAGGCCCTGGAGCGACTTCGCGGCCTTCGCCAGGTCGGCGCCCGGCCCGCGCAGCTCTCCCGAGGCCTTGATCAGGGAACTCGGCTCGGCCTCCAGCTCGAGCGCCGCGAGGGGGGTCATCGACATGTGGGTGCTGGGCCAGAGGTCGCCCTCGTCCGAGACACCCGGCAGCCAGCCCCAGCTGCCGTCGTCCCGGCTGTACGCGTCCGCCCCGGACTCGTAGGTCGTGACCAGCCGGCCGTCGTACTCCACGATCCCTTCGGCCATGTTGGGGAACGTATACGAGCCCAGCTCGTTGCCGCCGTGGTCCTGCACGACCAGGTGGCTGTCGTCGAACCGGTTGGGCGAGGTGCTGTAGATGATCTGGTCGTCGCGGACCACGACACCCTGCGTGTTCGGCGGGGTCGTGTAGGTGATCGGGTCACCGGATCGGTCGAGCTTCTTGACCCAGTCGCCGCCGGAGCGCTCGTAGACGTACATCGTGCTGTTCTTGTAGTCGCCGACGTAGAGCAACCCGTCGTGCTGGGCGACGTACGAGCCGGGTGGGCCGTCCAGCGCGGTCTCGGTCGCGTCGACGGTCGAGCCGGACGCGGCGTTCTGGAGGCCGTTCATCGAGTAGGTGTAGAGCTTGCCGTCGGAGCTGACGATCACCTGGTCGCCGACCACGGTCACCCCGCCGGCGTGGCCCGGGGTGTCGCTGGAGCTCTCGGTGTCGGCACCACCGAGGTCGACCCGGTTGACCTCGCGCCCGGTGACCGGGTCGATGATCGAGAGCACCGAGGAGCCGTCGTGCTGGTAGTAGGTCTGCAGCAGCATCCCGCTCGCCGGGTCGTAGCCGAGACCCTGCGGGATCAGGCCGCCGTCCTCGCCGGTCGCCTTCGTGTGCGGGATCAGCGGCCCCTCGGTGCTGCCGGTCTTCTCGTACCAGTCCTCGGTCTTGTCCCGGCCGCGGTCGAGCCAATCCTGGGTCTGGTCGCTGACGGCCGTCGCTGTCGACCGGCCTGCCCTCGAAGGCGGACGCAGTCGCCTTCAGCGACTTCCCGTAGCCGTCGGCGAGGGCCTCGAGGCGGCGTACGACGACGGCGCGCAGGAGGTCCTCGAGCAGCGGGATGACCACGGAGGGCCGGTTGCGCCAGTAACCGATCGCCTGGTCGGCGTCCCGGACCACCCCGTCGTACGTGTCCCCGATCGCAGAGAGCCCGCCGCCGAGGGTCCGCACCGTCGCCCACGCTGCCTGCGGTGCCTCGAGCAGGCTGGCCGCGCGTTGCTGGAACGCACTCGCGCCGGCTCCGGTCCACACCGGGATCCCGGTGGCGGCGTAGAGGTCGTCCCCTGCTGCGTCGATCGTCCTCGCGGTGCTCGTGCACTCCGTCGCGCAGGCGCGGATCGCCCCGGCGTCACCGCAGGTGAGGCGCCGGTAGAGGATCTCGGGGTCGCTCAATGGTCTCGTTCCCGCTCGTCTGGGCTCGAGTCAGACCTACCCGGCGGGCCGCCTGCGCAAACGCGTTCTCGCAGGTCACCCCCCTGCCGCGAGAAGTAATGTCAGCGGACCTTCGCCGTGGCCGCGGAGGTCTTCGACACCGTCGTGTACCCAGCCTTGCTGCCGGTGACGACGACGCTGATCTTCTTGCCCTTCGCCGACGCAGGCAGCTTGTACGTCTGGCCTGTCGCACCCGGAAGCGCTCTGGTGCCGGCTCGCCACTGATAGGTCAGGGTCGTACCGGAGGTCCAGGTACCGGCGTTGGCAGTGAGTCGTTTGCCCACCCGGGGCTTCCCGCTGACCGTCGGCGTCGGCGACTTCAGGACACCGGGCTGCACCGTCACCGAGTCCGAGGTCTCGGTGGCCTGCAGACCTGACTTGTAGCCGGTCACCTGGACCGCGAGCTCCTCACCGAGGTCCGCCGAGACGAGCCGGTAGGTGGTGCCGGTCGCATCCGCGATCGGCGACCCCCCGCGGGTCCACTGGTAGGTGAACGTCGCGCCCGTCGACCATGCCCCGTGGTTAGCGGTGAGGGTGTTGCCGACGAGGGGCTGCCCGCTGATCGTCGGTGTGGCGGTGGTCAGCCCACCTCCTCCCCCTGCCGACAGCACGGGACCGACTGGGTCGGACACCACCGTCGTCGTGTCGTAGCCCGGCGCCGAGGCGACCGCCTCTTGGGTGAGCATGGCACCCACGTCCGCCTGGGTCGGCGTGTAGTCGCGCCCGGTGGCTCCCGTGATGGGCTCGCCGTCGGCGTACCACTGGTACGTCGCGGTGGCGCTCTCGGGCGAGAAGCCGCCGCCGCCGAAGATGACCTCTCCCACGCGCGCGTCCACGAAGGAGGGATAGAGGTAGAGGAATCCGTGGATCGGACGCGTGACAGGTCCCAGAGCCTCACTGGACTGAGTCAGCGAGCGATAACCCTCGGCGTGCGCGGTGACCTTGGCCTGGACCGTGCTGCCTCGCATGGCGAGGGTGAGTGGCATCATCCACGGCTGCTCGTCGACCTGCCCGCGGTAGACCGGCTGGCCGTCGACGAGCCATTGCACGTCGAAGTAGGCGGTGTCGGGCCAGGCGTCCCAGTGCGGGTCGAGCAGCAGGGTCTCCCCCACCTCCGGCGTGCCGGTGAGGGAGGGCGCGGGCTTGCCTGTCAGGACCGCCAGGTCCGTGGCCAGCGTGACGGTGACGTCGACGTACTGCCCTGGCTCGACGTGGTCCACATGGACAGTGATCCCGCCTTGACTGACGAACTCCTCGCCCTCCTGCCACGCACCCCGGTGATCGTTGACGTCGACGTCGTGGGTCCACAAGGAGGAGGACCGGTCGCCGTTGGTGGACAGGACGGTCAGACCGGTGCCGAAGGTGACGTCGTAGATGCTCTTGAAGTTCGTCGTGTACGTCGCGCCGGCGTCGCGGCCGGTGCCGGCGCGGTAGTCGAGCAGGTAGGTCCGGTCGTCCTCGGGGTCCACGACTGTGAGGCTTCGCTGTCCGGTCGAGTCGCTGCGGGGGTGGATCCGTGCCGTGACCTGGCGCGAGGCGTCGCCCATCGGCAGCTCGACTCGCTCGGTCTCGCCGGCCCCGAGGAGCCCGAGGTCAGAGCGGTTCACCGAGCTGAGTGCGGGAAGGACGCCCTTGCCGTCGTTGCTCATCACGTCGTAGTAGTCGCCGTACTCACCACCTGGGCAGTAGTCGGGGTTGTACGGCGAGCACGCCTTCACGTTCGCGTGCATGAGGGAGAAGTTGTGCCCCATCTCGTGGGTGAGGGTGGAGACGGCGTCCGGCCGCTCGGCCTGGAACAGCACCCTTCCTCCGCTGGCCAAGGACGAACCGAGGCGGCCCATCCCGATCGCGGAGACCACCGGGCACTCGTCCGGCAGCAACACCAGGAGGTGGTTCGATCCGTGATCGAAGTCGACCCCAGGGAACTGGTCGTCCACCTCGTTCCACACCGCCTCGGTGTCAGTGCCGCTGCCGAGCCCGCAGCCTGACCTGCTAGCCGCCTCGGCCGAGGTGACGTGCTTGGTCTGGGCGTCGAAGGAGCTGATGACGCCGTCGCTCTGATCGACCCAGAAGTCGGTGGCCTGGTGGACGCGAGCGAGGAGGTCGGCGTCAGTCATGCCGTTGTAGGTGCCCACGCCATCGACGATGGCGACGTATGCGTGGTGTGCCGCCGGGGTGGGTTGGACGGGAGCGGTGACGGCCGTGACCGAGACCTGATGGAGGTGGAGCGCTCCGCGCGCCGCGAGCGCGGTCGCCAACGAGCGACCCTCCGCCGTTGCGGTCGAGGTGGTACCACCGCCGACGGACGCCGCCGCATCCCCGGTGAGCCGCACCGTCCCGGTGACGCGCCCCTCGGTCGGGAGGTCTCGGGCCGCGATGCCGGGAAAGCTCACCGGGACGGTCGACCCGTCGCGCAGACGGACGAACCGTGACACGTGGTCGGTCCCGTCCTCGAGTGCCACCGTCTCGAGTCGACCACTCACGAGGAGCTCGGCCCCGCTCGATCCGGTCAGGTTCGGTGTGGCTGAAGCAGAGCCGGGAAGGACGACAGCAACGACGAGGGCGACCACGGCGACCCAGGGGGTGCGCGAAGAGCGGGTCAACATCTGCCGAGTTTGACCCGAAGGGACCCCGAAAGGGGTAACTTGACGAATTCCGGAGCAGACCTTTCAGACCAGCCAGCGGGCCAGCAGCGTGCCGTCGACCTCGACGAGCGTGTGCAGACGCACCGGGACGTCGATCGGCGGGCCGTCGGTGATCCGCGGGTGGGTCCCCCCGATCACCTGCGGGACGAACGTGGTGTCGAGCTCGTCCACGCACTCCTGGTCGAGCAGGTCACGCAGCAGGTGCGGCCCGCCCTCGGACAGCAGGTTGCGGAAGCCACGGCCCACCAGCTCGGTCCGCAGGTCGGCGAGGTCGATGCGGTGGGAGCCCAGCACGAGGACGTTCTCGGCGCCGAGCCTGTCCCGGGCCTCCGCCAGGCCGGGCGAGGAGCTGACGGTGGCCATGAGCAGCCGGCCCTGGGGCGCCTCGGCCAGCGAGGGAGGGACCGAGGCGCTGCGGCTGACGATGGCGAGCGGCTTGCCGGGGACGGCGTACGCCTCGGCGCGCAGCGTGCCCGCGCCGACGATCAGGACGTCGGCCTGCGCACGTAGCAGGTCGAAGACCTCCTTGTCGGCCTCGTTGTTGATCGTCTTGCTGTCGCCCGACTCGCCGGTCGCCGCACCGTCGACCGTCGAGACCATGTTGACCCGGAGCCACGACTCCGCTCCCTGCGGGACGGCGTAGAGCTCGGCCAGAGACGTCGCCCGGTCATCGTGATCCGGGCCCACCAGAACGCGCATGACCCATCGTTACACTCCGACGAGTGATCTCCCTGGCCGGCCTCGCCCGGCTGCACGAGGCGTACGGCGATGACCTGGCCGTGCCGGTCACACCGGTGGTGGTCGACGGCCTCGAGATCGGCGACGGCCGGCCGACCGTCATGGGGACCGTCAACCTGTCGCGCGACTCGACGTACCGCGACTCCGTCGCACCTTCGACCGCGTCGGCGATCCGCAAGGGCCGGGTCCAGGCCGCCCAGGGAGCGCAGGTGGTCGATCTCGGCGCCGAGTCGACCACCGCGGCGGCCGAGCGGGTGACCGCGCAGGAGCAGCTCGACCGGGTGCTGCCGGTGATCGAGGCGCTCGCGCCCGAGGTGGTCGTGTCGCTGGAGACCTACCTGCCCGAGGTCGCGGACCAGGGCCTGCAGGCCGGTGCGCGGATCCTCAACCTCACTGGCCGCGAGCACGAGGACGAGGTGCTGACGTCCGCCGCGGAGCACGGGGCCGCGGTGATCATGTGCTACGTCCCGCAGGCCAACGTCCGGGACAACGCCGACGTCCCCGGGCCCGACCGGGCCGTCGCCGACCTGCTCGACCACTTCGGACCGCGGCTCGAACACGCTCGGGGGCTGGGCGTCGAGCAGGTGGTCATCGATCCCGGGCTCGGCTTCTACTACGGAAATCTCACCGACCCGGCGACGCGGGTGCGCCACCAGACGCGCGTCCTGGCCGAGTGCTTCCGCCTGCGCACCCTCGGCGTGCCGATCGGCAACGCACTCCCCCACGCCTTCGACCTGTTCGAGGACGAGTACCGCAAGGCTGAGGGCTTCTTCGCCGTCCTCGCCAGCCTGGGCGGAACGCACCTGTTCCGCACCCACGAGGTCGCACACGTGAGCGCGGTCCTCGGCGCGATGGAGTTCCTGGACCTCTGACCGGACAGGCGGCCGGGCCCGCGGCAACCTCCACCAGCGGGGTGGGTTGCGGCGTCGGGCTGGGGGGATACCGGGCGCTGCAATGGCTGGGGACACTCCCGAGCCCGACCGAAGGAGACCCCGATGGCCCCGGTACGGATCCGTCCCCTCGGAGGCGGCCCCGGCTGTCTCCTCATGATCGCGGTGTCGGTGGGGCTGTCGATCCTGCTGACGATCCTCCTGAACATCGGACGTTGACCACGGCGGTGCCACCGCGCCTCCCGGAAGGCTGTCGGCGGGCGAGCCTAGAGCGCGTCAGGTGAACGAGCGATGAGCAAGGAAGCGGCCAGCGGCCGATGCGCGAGGCGCGGTACCGCGAGCGGTCCGCCGGGGCCGCCCCCAGCTCGCCGGCCGTGAGACCGGCCGTCCGGGCTCCGACGCCCCGGGAGGAGAGCCCCGCCGCTCCGGCCGAGTCCACCGATGCGCTGTGCGGACACCGGTCGATGAACGGCCGCACGTGCACCCGCGAGCACGGTCACGACGCGAAGAGCCACCGCGACTCGTCGTGCTCGAGCCGCTGACGCGCCGGCGATGGGAACGCTCAGCCGAGGTGACCGCGCACGGACGCGTGGCCGGCCAGCAGGTTGCGCGCGATCGTCCGGCGCTGGATCTCGTCGGTCCCCTCGTAGATCCGCAGGAGTCGCAGCTCGCGGTACCACCGCTCGATCGGCAGCTCGCGGGTGTAGCCCATGCCGCCGTGGACCTGAAGCATCCGATCGACGATCTCGTTGGCCTTCACCCCGCCGTACAGCTTGGCGATCGACTGCGCCTGACGTGAGTCCACCCCGGAGCTGGCCTGCCACGCGGCCGTCAGCACCAGCCAGCGCAGCGCCTCGATCTCGACGGCGGAGTCGGCGATCATCCACTGGATCGCCTGGCGGTTGGCGATGGGTTCGCCGAAGGTCTCGCGCTGTTGGGCGTACTCCATGCCCATCTCGACCAGACGCTCGCACGCTCCGAGCGCCCGCGCGGGGAGCATGAAGCGCCCCTTGCCGATCCACTTCATGGCCAGCTCGAAGCCGCGTCCCTCCTCTCCGAGGATCGCACTCTGCGGCACCCGGACGTCGGAGAAGCTCAGCGACGCCGGGCCCCACTGACCCATGGTCGGGATCTCGGACGACGTCCAGCCGCGGTCGCGGTCGACCAGGAAGCACGTGACGCCGCCACTCGCCCCCTTCTCCTTGTCGGTGACCGCGAAGACCATCGTGAAGTCGGCGATGTCTCCGCCGGTGATGAAGGTCTTCTCGCCGTTGATCACCCACTCGTCCCCGTCCCGTACGGCGGAGGTGCGGATGTTGCGGGCGTCCGACCCCGCACCGGGCTCGGTGATCGCGAAGCAGCTGTAGCGGTCACCGGCGATGGTCGGCTCCAGATACTCCTTCTTCTGCTCGTCGTTGGCCTCGAACAGGATGTTGTCGGCGTCGCCGCCGAACTTGAACTGCACGAACGAGCGGCCCAGCTCGATCTCGATGAGGGCAGCCATCAGCGGACTCAGCCCCATGCCGCCGTGCTCTTCGGGAGTCAGCACGCCGAAGAAGCCCGACTGCTTGGCCTTCTCCTGCAGTGTGCGGAGTTCCTCGAGGGTCAGGCCGCGCTCGTTCCTGCGTTCACGCTCGAGGACGGTGGGCTCGAGCGGCTTGATCTCGCGGTCGACGAAGGTGCGCACCCAGTCGCGGATCTCGCGCTCCTCGTCACTCAGTCCGAAGTCCATGCTCGCGAGGCTAGCCGAGGTAGGAGAGCACTCCTCGGGCCAGCGCGCGTGCGTAGGTGGCCCTGCCCTTGGCGGTGGTCATGCGATGGGCGTCGCGGGGGTTGCGCATGTTGCCCAGCTCGACCATGACGGTCGGGACGTCGGAGAGGTTGAGCGTGCCGAGGTCACGACGGAAGTCCAACCCGTCCCCGCCCGCCACGTAGTTGGCGGCCGGGACGCCGGCGGACTCCAGCGCCGCGCGCTCTGCCTTGGCCAGTCGCTTGGACGTGGCGAAGATGTCGTGCGTCCACTTCCTGCGGTCCGTCGGGGCGATGACGTGGAAGCCGTGGGCGCCACGGACCTCGGCGCCGTCACCGTGCACGCTGACCTTGAGGTCGGCGCCGATCCGGTTGCCCTTCCGGCCGCGTGCGTCGACGCACGGACCCCACCGGTCCTGGCGGTTGCTGGTGCGGGTCAGGACGACCCTCGCCCCTTGGGCACGGAGGCGGTGGGCGAGCAGCGTCGACACCCGCCAGACGAACGTGGCCTCGGGGAAGCCCCCGCGGGTGTCGGTCCCGGTGCTGTTGCACGGCTTGCGGAACCCGCCGGCCGGAACGAGCCGGTTGATCTTCCGCGGGTAGTTGTGGTTGCCGAGCTGGTGGCCCGGGTCGATGACGATCACCCGTCCGGCCAGCGGCTTCCCGGCCTTCTCCTCACCGGTCAGTCCGCTCGGCTGGGCGTACGCCGGATCGGCGCCGAGGCCCAGCAGCAGACTGAGTGCCACGGCGAGCAGCGGGGCGAGGAAGCGGCTCACGGGTAGCCCAATACTGCCTCGCGTCGTTCGAACCACGCCAGCGCGGACCCGATCGCGTCGTCCAGCGACAGGGATGTCGACCAGTCGAGCAGCTCGCGGCACTTGTCGACGTTGGCGAACGCGCCCACGTAGTCGCCGGGGCGCATGGGCCCGTCGGCCAGCGGGACAGTCGTCCCCGAAACCCGCTCGAAGGCGGCGATGAACTCGCGGACGGTGGTGCCCGCGCCCGTGCCGAGGTTGATGGTGGTGTGCGGCTCGCCGACGCGAGCGAGGACGTCGTCGAACACCTCGACGCAGCGGACGTGGGCGCGGGCGAGGTCCCAGACGTGCAGGTAGTCACGGATTCCGGTGCCGTCGTGGGTCGGCAGGTCGGAGCCGGTGACGGTGAAGGCGTCCTTCAGGCCCTGGGCAGCCAGCATGAGCTGGCCGATGATGTGCGAGGGCTCCCGGACGTAGATGCCGGACTCGAGGTCCGGGTCGGAGCCGACCGGGTTGAAGTAGCGCAGCACGATCGCCCGGAGATCGGTGGCGACCGCGAGGTCGCGCAGGACCGACTCCATGGTCATCTTGGTCCGCGCGTACGGCGACGTCGGGACCAACGCGTCGGTCTCCCGCATCTCGTACGTCGGCGTCGGGCCGTAGAGCGAGCCCGTCGAGGAGAACACGATCCGCGGCTTGCCCAGCCGCGTGAGCTCGTCGAAGAGGTCCAGGGACTTCGCGACGTTGTCGCGGTAGTACTCATAGGGCATCGCCACCGACTCCGGGACCACGATCCGCGCGGCCATGTGGATCGTCGCGTCGAGGTCGGGGTGCTCGTCGACGATCCGCCGGAGCAGCGCGCGGTCGGCGATGTCGCCCTCGTAGAAGACCCGGTCGCGCACGAACGCACGCGGGCCGCTGAGCAGCGAGTCGAGAACCACCGGCGTGTGGCCGGCCTCCTCCAGCGCCTTCGCCGTCGTCGACCCGATGTAACCCGCCCCGCCCGTGATCAGCACCTTCACCCCCGCAACCCTAGGCAGTCCGGCACGGGTGACGGTTGCTGAGGTGCCCAGGGACGGGGCCCGGGCTGCCCATCTCGGCGGTCGAGTGACGGCGCGCAGCGCCGCCGTCTCGAGTCCAGGCTGGCATGATCGCAGCCATGCCCACGGCGCTGATCACCGGAATCACGGGCCAGGACGGTCTCTACCTGGCGGAGTTCCTGCTCGCCAAGGGGTACGAGGTCCACGGCCTCATCCGCGGTCAGAACAACCCCCGCCGCGCGTTGGTCGAGGACCTCGTCCCGGACGTGCGGCTGCACACCGCCGACCTCACCGACATGTCCAGCCTGATCCGCGCCCTGCGCGAGAGCGACCCGGACGAGGTCTACAACCTCGGCGCCGTCTCCTTCGTGGCCTACTCGTGGGAGAACGCGCCACTCACGACCGACGTCACCGGCAAGGGGGTGCTCAACATCCTCGAGGCGGTCCGCCTGCACGCCTACGACGACCCCTCGCGGATCCGCTTCTACCAGGCCTCGAGCAGCGAGATGTTCGGCAAGGTCCAGGAGACCCCCCAGCACGAGAAGACGCTGCTGTGGCCGCGGTCGCCGTACGGCGTCTCGAAGGTCTTCGGTCACCACATGACCATCAACTACCGCGAGTCCTACGGCATGCACGCCAGCTCGGGGATCCTGTTCAACCACGAGTCGCCCCGGCGGGGCCCGGAGTTCGTGACCCGCAAGATCAGTCAGGCCGTCGCGCGGATCAAGCTCGGGCTGACCGACCACGTCACCCTCGGCAACCTGGATGCCCAGCGGGACTGGGGCTACGCCGGGGACTACGTCGAGGCCATGTGGCTGATGCTCCAGCAGGAGCACGGCGACGACTACGTCATCGCCACGGGCGAGACCCACTCGATCCGCGACTTCCTCGACCTCGCTTTCGCGCGCGTGGGCATCGACGACTGGTCGTCGTACGTCCGTCAGGACCCCCGTTTCATGCGCCCGGCCGAGGTCGACGTCCTGATCGGGGACGCCGCCAAGGCCCGCGACACGCTGGGGTGGAAGCCGAAGGTGGGCTTCGAGGAGCTGGTCGGGCTCATGGTCGACGCCGACCTCGACGCCGTGCGGCAGGGCTGGTGACGTGCCCCGGGCGCTGATCACGGGGGCCGGAGGGCAGGACGGTCATTACCTGGTCGAGCAGCTGGTCGCCGACGGCACCGAGGTCCACGCCTTGGTGCACCCCGACGAGCGCCCGCCGGAGAGCCCGGACGTCGTCACGCACCCGGGCGACATCACGGACGTGGAGGCGACTCGCTCCCTGCTGCTCGACGTCAGCCCCGACGAGGTCTACAACCTCGCGGCCATGAGCTCCGTGGCCGCCTCGTGGGCCGAGGACAAGAACGCAGAGTTCCGGGTGAACGGTGAGGCCGCGGTGTGGCTCATGGAGTCCGCGCACCTGCTGCAGCGCCAGCGGGACCGGAGCGTGCGCTTCCTCCAGGCCTCCACCGCGGAGATCTTCGGTCAGCCCGAGCGGTCACCGCAGGACGAGCGGACGCCGATGCGGCCGGTCAGCCCCTATGGCACGTCGAAGGCGTTCGCCCACAACATGGTCGGGGTCTACCGCGACCGCGGGATGCACACCAGCGCGGTCATCCTCTACAACCACGAGTCGCCGCGCCGTCCTCCGCACTTCGTCACGCGCAAGATCACCAGCACCGTCGCCGCGATCGCCGCCGGGCGCGCCGACGAGCTCGTGCTCGGCAACCTCGACGCCCGCCGCGACTGGGGCTGGGCACCGGACTACGTCGACGCGATGGTGCGGGCCGCCCGCGCGGACACCGCCGCCGACTACGTGGTGGCCACCGGCGTGGCGCACTCGGTCCGGGACTTCGTCGGCGCGGCGTTCGCAGCCGCCGGGATCACCGACTGGGCCGACCTGGTTCGTGTGGACCAGGCCTTCGTCCGACCCGTGGACCCGACCGAGCTGGTCGGGGACGCGACCCTGGCCCGCGAGCGGCTCGGCTGGGCGCCCACGAAGTCGTTCGAGGAGATCGTCGCCGCCATGGTGGCCCACGACCTGGCCGCCGAGGCGGTGGACGGCCCATGAGTCGCAGCCGCAGCCCGGTCCCCACGGTGGTGCTGGCCCTCGACACCATCGTGGTGGTCGGTGTGCTCCTGGCGGCGGCTGCCCTGCGCGTACACCTGGATTTCTTCGCCGAACCTGTCGGCATCTCCGAGGGCCTGACGCAGGCGGGCCCCCTGATGGCCCTCGTGTGGCTGGTGATGCTGAGGCTCCAGGGCTGCTACCAGATAGAGATCTTCGGTGCGGGCGCGGACGAGTACAAACGTGTCGTCAACGCGAGCGTCCTCACCGCCGCGTTGAGCGGGGTCGGCTCCTACCTGACGAAGTACGAGCTCTCCCGCGGCTTCTTCGTCCTGTCTTTCCTGATCGGGGTGCCCGCACTGTTGCTCGCGCGGCACGCCGGCCGAGTGACTCTGCGCAGGCTGCGGCTGCAGGGGCGCCTCCGTCGTCCGGTGCTGGTCGCCGGCCGACCGGGCCACGTGGACGAGATCGCCGGCATCTTCGCCCGCGACCGGTGGCTGGGCTACGACGTCGTGGGCGCCCTGCTTCCCTTCGAGGTGGTGGAGCTGGAGGAGACCGCCGCCGGCATCCCCATCGTCGGGCGGGTGCGCGACGCGGTCGCCGCGGTGGACTCCCATGACGCGGAGGCGCTGTTCATCACCTCCTCGGCCGTGCGCTCGGCCGCCGAGATGCGGGAGCTCGCCTGGGACCTCGAGGGTCACGACGTCGACCTGATCGTGACGCCGGCGCTGACCGACGTGGCCGCCGAGCGCGTGACGATGCGCCCCGTCGGCGGCCTCCCCCTGGTGTACGTCGACCGGCCGAGGTCGCGGGAGGCCAGCCGGTGGGCGAAACGCAGCTTCGACGTGGTCGTCTCCGCCACCCTGATCCTCTTGTCGCTGCCTCTCATGGCCGTCGTGGCTCTCTGGATCCGCTGGAACGACGGGGGCTCGGTGCTGTTCTCGCAGTCGAGGGTGGGCCGGGACGGCTTGTCCTTCGAGTGCCTCAAATTTCGGACCATGGTCACCGACGCCGAGTCCCGCATGGCTGAGCTGCAGGCCGACCAGCAGTCCTCCGCGTTGCTGTTCAAGATGGCCGAGGATCCGCGGGTCACCCGGCCCGGTCGCTGGCTGAGGCGCTACTCGATCGACGAGCTCCCGCAGCTCTTCAACGTGTTCCGAGGCGACATGAGCCTGGTGGGACCGCGCCCCCAGGTGTCGGAGGAGGTCGCGGAGTACGAGGGGCCGATGTCGCGCCGTCTGCGCGTACGGCCCGGAATGACCGGTCTGTGGCAGGTGTCCGGTCGCAACGACCTCTCGATCGCCGACGCGGTTCGGCTGGACCTCTACTACGTGGACAACTGGTCGATGGTCCAGGACCTCGTCATCCTCGGCCGGACCGTCGACGCCGTCCTGCGCGGCCGCGGCGCCTACTGAGCCCGGTCAGGTCCACGATCGGCGCGAGCGCGTCAGCCATCGACCGCACCTTGCGTCCATTAACGTGAGCCCATGATCAGCGCCCGGGGGTCGTGGAAGAGCGAGGTGCCCCTGTGAAGGTCGTGATCCTCGCCGGCGGGCGAGGCACTCGGCTCTCCGAGGAGACTCACTCGATCCCGAAGCCGATGGTGTCCGTCGGTGGCCGGCCGATCATCTGGCACATCATGAACCACTACGCGTCGTACGGTCACAAGGACTTCGTGGTCGCCTGCGGCTACAGGGGCGACGTCCTCAAGCAGTACTTCACCAACTACCGCACCCACGAGGCGGACCTCTCGATCACCCTCGGCACTGGTGAGGTCGAAGTGATCACCGACCACACCGAGGACTGGCGGATCACGCTGATCGACACGGGCGAGGCCACCATGACGGGCGGCCGGCTCAAACGCCTGGCGCCGCTGCTCAGCGAGACCTTCATGCTCACGTACGGTGACGGACTGTCGAGCGTGGCCATCGACGAGCTTCTCGACTACCACCGAGCGCAGGGAGTGACCGCTACGGTCACGGCGGTCCCACCCATCCCGCGGTGGGGCGCACTGGCCCTCGAGGACGGCAAGGTCGTCGGCTTCGCGGAGAAACCGCTCACGACCGAGGCGTGGATCAACGGCGGTTTCTTCGTGATGGAGCCCGGCCTCCTTGATCTCATCGAGGGCGATGAGATCGCTCTCGAAGGACGCCCCATGGAGCAGCTCGCCGAGGCCGGGCAGCTCGCCGCCTTCGAGCACGACGGATTCTGGATGGCGATGGACACCGCCCGGGACCGCGACGAGCTCAACCTCTTGTGGGACCGTGGCGAGGCCCCGTGGGTGAGGTGACCCGCGCCGACGCCCCGGTGCCCGAAGCGGAGTTCTGGCGAGGGCGTCGAGTCCTCCTCACCGGTCACACGGGTTTCAAGGGAAGCTGGCTCACGACCTGGCTCCTCGACCTCGGGGCCGAGGTGTGTGGCGTGTCCCTGGTCGAGCCACCCTCCGAGCCGAGTCTCTGGGAGCAGCTCGAGCTGGAGATCGCTGCCGACGTCCGCGCCGACATCGCGGGGGACGACTGGCAGGCTCCGGTGAAGGAGTTCGCGCCACAGACCGTCCTCCACCTTGCTGCCCAGTCCCTCGTGCCGCAGGGCTACCGCGATCCGAGCGCGACGTTCACCACCAACGTGCAGGGCACCGTCCGGGTCCTGGAGCTCGTCGGGCAGCTCCCCGACTCGCCAGAGGTTCTCGTGGTCACCACGGACAAGGTGTACGACACCAGGCAGGGCACGCCGTTCGCCGAGAGCTCGTTCCTGGGCGGTGCCGACCCCTATTCGGCGAGCAAGGCCTGCGCCGATCTCGCCGTCCAGTCCTGGCCGCGCGGCGACAGCGTTCTCGCCACCGCGCGCTCCGGCAACGTGATCGGCGGTGGCGACTGGAGCGCCGATCGACTCCTGCCCGACCTGATGCGGAGCTGGGCGGCCGGTCACGAGGCGGTCCTCCGCCGACCCGAGGCGATTCGGCCGTGGCAGCACGTCCTGGAGCCGCTGCGCGGGTACCTGCTCTTCGCCGAGCACCTGGCCTCGGGTGGCTCCGACGCGCCGGCCCTCAACTTCGGGCCACCACAGGAGTCGGTGACGGTCGCTGCGGTCGCGGACTGCGCAGCCGAGAGCTGGGCCGAGGCGACGACCTCCCAGCGGCCGCCATGGGCTGCGACGCCTGTCCCGTCGATCCCAGAGACGGCCACGCTCGAGCTGGACTCGTCGCTCGCCGACGACATCCTCGACTGGCGTAGCGAGCTGACGTGGCAGGAGGCCATCTCCCTGACGGTCGCCTGGTATGCCCGCGTGTCCGGGGGCGCCCATCCGCGGGACCAGGTCGAGGCCCAGCTGGCGGCGTACGCGGCTCAGGTGAGCGAGTCTCGATGAGCGCCCAGCCCCTGACCGACCGCGGCATCACCGAGTGCCGCGGCTGCGGGCGGCCCGAGCTGGTCTCGGTCCTCGACCTGGGGGAGCAGCCGCTGGCGAACGACTACCCAGCCGATCCCGCTGAGTCGATCGAGACGTTCCCCCTCCACCTCAGGATCTGTCGTGCCTGCGGGCTCGGCCAGCTTGGCGAGTTCGTCCTTCCCGAGCGAATTTTCCGCGACTACGCCTACCTCTCGTCGGTCAGCTCCTCTTGGAACGACCACGCCCGTCGGTTCGCACTCTCCATGGTCGACGCCATGCGCCTCACGCGCGACGACCTGGTGCTGGAGATCGCCAGCAACGATGGATACCTGCTTCGTCACTTCGCCGCGTGCGGGGTCCCCGTCCTCGGCGTCGAGCCGGCCCACAACATCGCGGAACGGGCGAGCTCCGACGGGGTGCCCACCATCAGCGAGTTCTTCGGGAGCGCAATCGCCGACCGACTCGCCTCCGAGCGGGGACACCCCAGGCTCATCGTGGCCAACAACGTCTACGCGCACGTTCCCGACCTCGACGACTTCACCCGGGGACTCGCCATGCTGTGCGACGACGCGACAGTGGTGACGATCGAGAATCCGTCGTTCGCCACGCTGATGCTGGAGGCCCAGTTCGACACGATCTATCACGAGCACTTCTCCTACCTCAGCGCCCACTCCGTCCGCGCTGCCGCGAACCGGCATGACCTGGACCTCGTCCGCGTCGACCGCCTGCCCACACACGGCGGATCCAACCGTTACTGGCTCCGCCGACGTGGGATCACTCCGCCGGCGGCTTCGGTATCCGCGGCACTCGCCGAGGAGCAGACCGCCGGCCTGCTCGACCCCGAACGATGGGCCGAGTTCGCCGCGGCGAGTCGGTCCGCCGTCGACGGTCTCCAGACTTGGCTCGCTGAGTGCGGGCGTGACGGGAGGCGCGTGGCAGCCTACGGTGCAGCGGCCAAGGGCAACACGCTGCTGAACGCCGCGGGTGTCCGGTTCCCGGCGCTGCTCGGCGTCGCGGACGGCAGCGTGGAGAAGCAGGGTCGCTTCCTGCCTGGCAGCCGAGTCCCGATCGTGCCTCCGGAGGGCCTGGCCGCCCTCGACGCCACCGACGTGCTGATCCTGCCGTGGAACCTGTCGGCCGAGATCGGCGGCTGGCTGGCGGCCGAGCTGCCTCAGGTCTCCCGCTGGGTGGCCATCCCCGAGCTGCGGGAGGTCGGCTGATGGAGGTCCGGCCGCTCGCCCTGCCCGGAGCGTTCGTCTTCCTCGGGGAGAGCCATGACGACGATCGCGGCGGCTTCGACCGCCTGGTGGACTTCGGTGTTCTGAACGAGCTCGGCCTTGACTCGACCGTCTCGCAGGTCTCGACCGCCCGCAACGCCCGCGCCGGCACCCTCCGCGGCCTGCACTACCAGGAGGCCCCGGACCAGGAGTCGAAGACTCTGTGGTGCACCAGCGGATCCCTCTTCGACGTGCTGCTCGACCTCCGCGAGGATCTCGACACCTACGGCTCATGGGTGAGCGTCGAGCTCACCTCGGACGAGCCGATGGCCTTGCACGTCCCTCCTGGGGTTGCCCACGGCTACCAGACGACGGCTCCCCACACCGACCTGACTTATCTGATCAGCGCACCGCACGCGCCGCAGAGCGCGCGCACGATCCGCTGGGACGATCCCACGCTGGCGATCCCCTGGCCGCTCGCGGTCACCGCGATCTCGGCCAAGGACGCCCAGGCAGCGGTCTGGCGACGCCATGATTGAAGAAGAAGTCCCTGTGGTCGACGGAAGTGGAGCAGTCATGCGGCGGATCCCGGTAGCCGGCCCGTGGATCACGGACAAGGAAGTCGCCTATGTGACGAGAGCCGTCCAAGAGGCTTGGTACGACCACGCGAGCGACCCCGTCGCGGCCTTCGAGTCCGCGTTCGCCGACTACGTGGGACGACGTTTCGCGATCTCGTTGCCCTCCTGCACCTCCGCCATCCACCTTGCACTGGCGTCCGCCGGAATCGGGCCTGGCGACGAGGTGATCGTCCCCGATCTCACCTGGATCGCCACGGCGGCCCCCGCGACGTACCTCGGGGCGCGCACGGTCATGGCGGACGTCGATCCCCGGTCGCTCTGCCTCACGCCCGCCGCGGTCGAGGCGTGCCTGACGCCGAGCACTCGCGCGATCATCGCCGTGGATCTCTACGGAGAGATGCCCGACCTCGAGCAGCTGGAGCGCTTGGCCGCGGAGCACGACCTCGTCCTGATCGAGGACGCCGCCGAGGCGATCGGTTCGCGTCGCGGCGGTCGACCCGCTGGTGCTTTTGGGTGGGCGAGCGTCTTCAGCTTCCACGGGTCCAAGACCATGACGACCGGTGAGGGCGGGATGTTGGTCACCGACGACGAGGCACTGGTCGAACGGGCTGGGGTCTTGCGTGACCATGGCCGTCGGCCCGGCGATCGAGCCTTCAACAACAGTGAGGTTGCCTTCAAGTACAAGATGTCGGGTCTCCAGGCCGCCCTGGGACTCGCTCAGTTGGAGCGAATCGAAGAGTTAGCCGAGCGGAAACGCGAGATCCATCGTGGGTACGCCCAACACCTGGGCGACGCCGCGGGCGTCTCCCTACTCACGAGCGAGAACCCAGGGACGGTGTGGTGGATGTCGACTCTGGTGATCGATGAGTACACCGGCTGGGACAAGGACACCTTGCAAGACGCGCTTGCTCAGGTCGGCGTCGACACCAGACCCGGTTTTCGGCCCTTGAGCTCCCTCGACGCCTATGCCGGCACCGAGGAGGCCGTGTTGGCGGGCGAACGCAACGTCGCGGCATACGGCATCAGTCACCGGTTGCTCAACCTGCCGACGGCATTGTCGCTGCAGGAGGAGGACGTCGTCCTGGTGATCGAACTTCTCCGCGGGGTGTTGGCTGGGGGGGCACCCCGATGAAGCTGCTCCTGATGGGTGCGGCGAACCCAGAGGCTGTGCGCCTGGTCGCCGCGGTACAGCGGGTGCACGCGAGCCTAGAGGTCCTCGGATTCATCGACAACGACGCCACGAAGGCCGGCACCTCGTTCTTCGGGTTCCCTGTTCTCGGTGGATCCGAGGCCATCGGGCGTCACGCCGCGTCCGACGTGCGTCTGGTGAACCTGATCACCGGCAGTTGCGAGAAGCGGCTGAGCTCGACCCTCGACGCAATCGCTCACGGGGCCGTGCTCACCAATCTGATCCACCCCTCCACCGACCTCACCTTGACTGACTGGGGAGTGGGCAACTACGTCCAGCAGGGCGTGAGCACCCAGGCGGGGGTCGTTGTCGGTGACAACTCGAGCTTCAGCACCGGAAGCGTGATCGGACACGAGACGCGCATCGGGAACACGGTGTTCCTCGCGCCCTCCGTCAGTGTCTCGGGGCTCTGCGAGATCGAAGACGGCTGTTTCCTCGGCACCAATTCCACCGTCCTGCCCCGCTTGAGGATCGGCGCGTGGTCGATCGTCGGCTCGGGTGCTGTCGTGACGAAGGACGTACCTCCACACTCCGTCGTGGTCGGAAACCCAGCGAGATTCGTGCGTCAACACGACGTTCCGTTCGAGGATGCCAAGGTGACGTCGTGACTCAAGACCCGATTCGGACATTTCAGGCATCCCGGTCGCGGAACATCTCCGCCCAAAGCGAAGACCGATCATTGAGGGCTAGTTCCGTGCAGTGGATTGCCGACACCGCGGCGACCCAGTACAGCTACAACTTCTCCGCGTTGGGCCGGCCCATCATTCAGTTTCCCCAGGACATGGTCGCGCTCCACGAGATCATCTGGGAGGTCCGGCCTGACCTGATCGTCGAGACCGGCATCGCGCACGGAGGATCACTCATCTGGAATGCGTCGATGCTCGCCTTGCTCGAGTACTGCGACGCTGCGGAGGCGGGGCGCACCGTCGATCCGGCGAGCCCCGCCGGCACCGTCCTGGGCATCGACATCGACATCCGAGCACACAACCGCACTGCGATCGAGGCGCACCCCATGGCCGGGCGCATCAACATGCTGCAGGGTTCGTCTGTCGACCCCGTGATCATCGATGAGGTGCGGGCCGTGGCCGCGAAGCACGAACGGGTCCTCATCATCCTCGACTCCAACCACACTCACGAGCACGTGCTCGCCGAGCTCGAGGCGTACGCACCGCTCACCAGCGTGGGTAGCTACTGCATCGTCTTCGACACGGTCGTCGAAGACCTTCCGGCATCCCTCTATCCCGACCGGCCCTGGGGCCCTGGCGACAATCCCAAGACCGCCGTCCATGCTTACCTCGACAAGTTGGGCGCCGCCGGACCTACTTTCGAGATCGACAAGCAGGTGGAAGGGAAGCTGCTCATCACGGTTGCCCCCGACGGCTACCTGAGGAGAACTCACTAGTCCCCATGGCCGACACGACTCATCACGAGCAGGGAAGCCGGCGCGACCGTTCCATCCGGCAGACCTTCCTGGCCAGTTCCGGGCTGCAGGCCGTGGCGCTTGTCGTCACCCTGACGTCCCTCCCCTTCGTCACGCGAGCCCTGGGGACAGAGGCGTACGGCGTCCTCGCCACACTCACCGGGTTTGTTGCCCTGCTGGGTTTCGCGGATCTCGGCATCGGCGCCGCAGTGACCACGCGCCTGGCCATGGCCCTGGGCCGGGATGACGCAGCAGAGGCATCGCGGGTGGTGTCAACCGGCCTGGTAGCCATCACGGCGGCCTCGACCATGCTGCTCGTCGTCGGCTCACTGCTGACGTGGCTGCTGCCATGGAACCGAGTGCTCGGCGTCGAGTCACTGCCGGCGCACGATGTCCGCAAGGCGGTGTTCTGCGCAGTGGTGGCCGTGTCATTGTCGGTCCTCGGCTCACTGGGGCAGCGAGTCCTGTACGGGATGCAGAAGGGTGGCATCGCCAACCTTTGGCTGCTCGCGGCCACCCTCATCGGAGCTGGCCTGTCCATCACGGCCGCGCTCGTCGGGGCCCCCCTCTATGTCTTTGTCCTCGCCGGGATCGGTTCCGCGGCAGTCGTCGGCGTTGTTTGCACCTGGTGGGTGCTGGTGAAGTCTGCGGGGAGGTTCCCCGTGTCTCACGAGGCAATGCGCGTGGACGAGTTCCGCGCACTAGCGACCTCGAGCGGATGGTTCCTCGCCATCTCGGTCAGCAGCATCCTGGCCTTCCAGACCGACACACTCATCGTCGCCACCCTGCTCGGCGCCGCTGACGCCGGTGTCTTCAGCATCGTGACGCGTCTGTTCGGCCTGGTGCTGGCAGTGCTCTTCCCGGCTCTGCTACAGATGTGGCCCGCGATCGGTGAAGCCTTCACCCGAGGTGACATCGCATGGATACGATCGCGAATCCGATGGGCCATCGTCCTGGAATTTTGTTTGGCCACCGCTGCATGCACGGCCATTGCCCTGCTCGGGCGCTCCGGAATCGGCTGGCTCTTCGGACCTGGGCTGAAGCCTCCCCAGGGGCTGCTCTCCCTCATGGCGGTGTTCACCACCTTGAGCCTGACCTCGGCCCCGCTCGCCATCTTCCTCAATGCTGTGGGTCGCGTGCGGACCCACGCCTACCTCGCGATAGCGGTGGGAGTCACTAACCTTCCACTGTCCTGGGTGCTCACAGGACATGTGGGCATCGTCGGGCCCGTGATCGGGAGTCTCGTGACCAACGTCTGCCTAGCATCCATCCCAGCGGCCTTCATTGTCAGGCGTATTCTCCGGCGCGCTTCTGCAGTCGCCTGATCCATCGATCAACGATCTTCATCGGCCGCCCGACTCGTGGCCATCGGACCCCCGCGTCTCGCAAGAGGTGACGCCACCACGACCCGTGCGCCCAGCAGAGGATCAACTCTCGCCGGCCAGCGGATCCGGCCTCCGCGGGCAGGTCAGGGTCTCGAGTCATGTCCCAGAGTCGACGCCACAGGCGCATGTTTCTCCAGTACTCGGTCCTCGCAGCAGGGTCCAACGACATGGCGGTTTCGTCCGGCGGTTTGCTGGGGAACTCGCGATAAGAGAGCAGCGGCTCGGTCACCACAGCCAGGCGACCACGTAGGAGAAACCACCAGGTGAACATCACGTCCGACCCCCACTCGCTGGAGAGCGTAGGGGCGGCTTCCAGCGCTTCGCGCCGGTAGAGGCTGTAGAACTCGGTCCAGCGAGGTCGCCTCAGGAAGGCACGCAGGCGAACCCGAGTCGTGGGATCTGAGAGTGGTTCGTCGCTCGTCGTACGCAGTTTTCGGCCTTCCGGGTCAATGAACTGGATTCCCGGCAAGCACAGTGCTGCGCCCGGATTGGCAGCCAAGGAACCCAGGGTCAGCTCGAGAAAGCGCGGGTCCATCATGTCGTCGGCGCCCAGCCACATGACGAAGTCACCCTTGGCCGCGTGGGCAGCGCGAATGAAGTTGAAGGTGGCACCGCGGTTCCGGTCCGACGAGTGAACGTTCTCGGAGCCGACGAGTTCACTTGCAATGGCGACGGAGGCGTCCGTCGAAGCGTTGTCGAAGACGAGCAGCTCGAACGGAGGAACCGTCTGTGCGAGAGCGGACTCCAAGGCGGCGCGCAGGTACGCCTCCCCGTTGTAGACCGGTACCACAACGCTGACGCGGGGTCGGTCGGTCATCGTGACCGCTTCCCTGACCGCTCGGACATCGCACTGCACACACCGCGCAAGACCTCGTCGACGACTGTTGCCACCGCATCCCAGTCGTACGACGCTGCACGCACCCGCTGAGGCTCGGTCAGAGCCGGGACGTCGGCCATCGCCGCGGCCCATTCTGCGGGGCCGGCGTCCCCGGGGAGACCCGGCACGTCGCCGGCGACCTCCTTGACTGCCGCGCATGCGTCGTTGAACAACACCGGGCACCCGCACCTGATCGCCTCGACCGGTGGCAGTCCGAAACCCTCCTCCGCCGAGGGGAAGAGCAGCGCCTCCGCGCCGCGGTAGAGCGCGGCGAGCTCAGCGTCGCTCAGCCTCGCGCGGAACTCGACGCGGTCCGACACCCCAGCCACGGAAGCGAGTCGTGCCCCTTCGACGGGATCCGCCACCATGACCAGCCGATGATCCGGGAAGCTCCGCATCGCCTCGAGCGCGATCATCGGTCGCTTGTGCGCCTTGAGCGCGCCGACGTACAGGAAGTAGGGCCGGCCGACGTCAGCCATGGGGCCTTCAGCGGTGAAGGCGTCGCTCACCCCACAGCCCGTGACGTGGATCTGCGTGTCGTCCCCGAGCCACTCGGACAGACGAGCCGCTGATGCTCGGGTGTCGGTGAAGACGTGCCCGGCACGACGTACGACGGGTCGCACGAACTGGTCGTAGTACGCCCGCTTCAGGGTGCCCCCGAGCCCCGGCTCGCCCAGGTGGATCAGGTCGTGGATCGTGATGATCTGCGTGCACCGGGCCGGTCCGGTCGAGAAGCCCGGTGAGTAGAGCAGTACCTCGCGACCGAGCTTCCAACGATCGACGTTCACGCCGTCGCGCGGGCTGGCCACCGGCACAGCGCTCGTCCACGGCGTGTACGGAAGATCCAGACGCTGGATCACCTCGGTCGCGTAACGGCCGATCCCGTGCTGGCCGTTCCAGCGCTGGTCGACGAAGACCTCAGTCATCGCCGACCCAGGCCTCGAGGCGCTCCCGGAAACCTGCCTCGTCGAGCACTCGGACCCGGGTGCGCATCTCTTCGCTCGACGCCTTCATGGCCAGCGTCGCGCCTTCACGGCGGGCAGCCGCGCTCGCGAAGTCGGACGAAGCGCCGCCACGGACGAGTGCGACAGCCTCGACGGCCCCGCCGACCGCGTTGACGAGGACCGGCGTGCCCAGAGCCATGGCCTCGACGGGCATGATCCCGAAGTCCTCGACCGGCGCGAACACGAAGAGCGACGCCCGCTCGTACAGCGCGTAGAGCAGCGGGGAGGAGGGTGCCTCCACCAGAGTCACGGGCACCGTCGCGCGGCGGCCTCGCTGCTCGAGCGCGTCCCGCATCGGCCCCGCTCCGGCGAGGACCACGGGGAGCTCGAGCGCCTCCCCGACGGCGATGGCCTCCTCGACGCGTTTGTACTCCACGAACCTCGAGGCCCCGAGCACGAAGGCCCCGGGAAGGGTGGCGAGCAGGTCTGACTCGGCCCCCGTCACCCGAGCGCTCCACGGCGCGCCCTCCTGGAGGAGGGCGACCGAGGCGGGCGGGTGGATGACCTGGGCGTCGACGTCCCAGGCCCGCCGGATCCGGCCGCGGACGAACTCGCTGTTGCACGCGAAGCTGGCGTCCCGCCGTACCCGCCGCCGGTCGAGACGCCGCAGAGGTGGGGCGCCCAGGCGAGCCGCGAGCGAGCTGCCGCGGTGGTCGTGCTCCGGCGACCAGATGTACCGGGCCGGGGTGTGCACGTAGACGTACGGCGTCGCGTCACCGACACAGCGGCGATCCGCGACCTGGTGGGCGAAGGCGTGGCTGCTGATGACCACCCGGTCGTAGGCCGAGAGGTCGGCTCGCCGCCAGGTCGCGGGCATCAGCGGAAGGGCCAACGCCTTGTGGTGGCGGAGCAGCGACCAGCGGGCCAACGCGGACTCGGTCACCGAGGACCGGGAGAACCTCGAGGGGTCCTCGCGCCACAGGGTGTAGACGTCGGCATCGAGGGCGTCAGCCATGATCTCGGCGACGTTCTCGGACCCCCCGTGCGCGGAGATCCACTCCTGGACCACCACGGTGCTCGCCATGCAGCAGAGCCTAGAGAGAACCGGCGGCAGGGGCGGCAGGGGCGGCAGGCGCCGCGCCGGCCCAGTCCTCGCCGAGCAGGCCGAGGAGGTAGTCGCCGTAGCCGCTCTTGCGCAGCGGCTCGGCTCGCTCGGCGAGCTCCGCGTCGGTGAGGAACCCGAGTCGCCACGCGACCTCCTCAGGAGCGCCGATCTTGAAGCCCTGCCGGGCCTCGATGGTGCGCACGAAGTTGGAGGCGTCGTTGAGCGCGTCGAACGTGCCCGTGTCGAGCCACGCGGCGCCGCGCTTGAGCACCTCGACGCGCAGGCGGCCCTCGTCGAGGTAGCGCTGGTTGAGGTCGGTGATCTCCAGCTCGCCACGGGGTGACGGCTCGAGCTCGGCGGCCTTGGCGACCACCTCGTTGTCGTAGAAGTACAGCCCGGGCACGGCGAGGTTGCTCCGCGGCCGCTCCGGCTTCTCCACCAGGGCGGTGGGCCGCCCGTCCTCCCCCATCTCGATCACGCCGTACGCCGACGGGTCGGCCACCGGGTACCCGAAGACCAGCGCGCCGTCGATGTCGGCGTACGAGGCCAGCTTCACGCCGAGCCCGGTGCCGTGGAAGATGTTGTCGCCGAGGATCAGCGCGACGTTGTCCTCGCCGATGTGGTCGGCCCCGATGACGAATGCCTGCGCGAGCCCGTCGGGGCTGGGCTGCACGGCGTAGGTGATGTTCACCCCGTACGGCGACCCGTCGCCCATGAGCCTGGTGAATTGCTCGGCCTCGTGCGGGGTCGTGATGACCAGGATGTCCCGGATCCCGGCCAGCATGAGGGTCGAGAGCGGGTAGTAGATCATCGGCTTGTCGTAGACCGGCATCAGCTGCTTGCTGGTGCCGAGCGTGATCGGGTGCAGGCGCGACCCCGTGCCGCCGGCCAGGATGATCCCCTTCATGCTGAGTGAGCCTAGGCCCTGCCCAGGGTTGCGGGGTTTCGAGACGCTCGCTTCGCTCGCTCCTCAACCACCGGACTGCCGGTCTGCCGGACCTGCCACCGTGGTTGAGGTGCGAGGAGCGCAACGACGAGCCTCGAAACCCCCGCACGGGCGCAGGGCGGCGACCAGGATCCAGGCACCCTAGGATCGCCCCATGCGACTCCTGGTCACCGGTGCAGCCGGCTTCATCGGGTCCAACTTCGTCCAGCACGCGCTGAGCACCAGCGACGACGTCGAGGTGACGGTGCTGGACAAGCTGACCTACGCCGCGAGCCCCGAGTCGCTCGAGGGCCTGCCCCGCACGCGCCTGGTGGAGGGCGACGTCGCGGACGCCGGCTTGGTCGACGACCTGGTGGCCGACGCCGATGCGGTCGTGCACTTCGCCGCGGAGAGCCACAACGACAACTCCCTGACCGATCCGAGCCCGTTCATCCAGACCAACCTGGTCGGCACGTTCACCCTCCTGGAGGCGGTCCGCGCGCACGACGTCCGCTTCCACCAGGTCTCGACCGACGAGGTGTACGGCGACCTGGCGCTGGACGACCCGAAGCGGTTCACCGAGGACACCCCGTTCAACCCGTCCTCGCCGTACTCCGCGTCGAAGGCCGGGGCCGACCACCTGGTCCGGGCCTGGGTGCGCTCGTTCGGGGTGCGCGCGACGCTGTCGCACTGCTCGAACAACTACGGGCCGTGGCAGCACGTCGAGAAGTTCATCCCGCGGCAGATCACCGAGGTGCTGATGGGACGCCGGCCACGGTTGTACGGCACGGGTGAGAACGTGCGCGACTGGATCCACACCGCGGACCACTCCAGCGCTGTCTGGGCGATCCTCGAGCGCGGCCGCGTCGGTGAGACCTACCTCATCGGAGCGGACGGCGAGAAGTCCAACCTCGAGGTCGTCCGCCTGATCCTCACGCTCATGGGCCGGGACCCGGACGACTTCGAGCACGTCACCGACCGCGCGGGCCACGACCTGCGTTACGCGATCGAGTCGGGCAAGCTCCGTTCCGAGCTGGGCTGGTCGCCACAGTTCCAGGACTTCGAGGCCGGCCTCGCCGACACGATCGAGTGGTACACCGCGCACGAGGACTGGTGGCGGCCCCACAAGGAGTCCACCGAGGCGGCGTACGCCGCGAAGGGTCAGTGAGTGACTGACTCGTCGGCCGGGGCGGTCTCGGTCCGGCCGTAGTCGTCGGCGAGACGGACGATGTCGTCCTCGCCGGTGTAGCTGCCGCGCTGGATCTCGATCACCACGAGCTGCTCGTCCTGCTCGTTGCCGATCCGGTGGGCGTCACCGACCTCGATCGAGACCATGTCGCCGGGGCGCGCCACGATCGTCTTCCCCTCGACGACGTACGTCGCGATGCCGGAGACGACGATCCACAGCTCGGCCCGGTGCTCGTGGGTCTGGTACGAGAGCCGCGAGTGAGGGTTCACCTCGATGCGCTTGATCTTGTAGCCCTCGCCCTCGTCGAGGACGTGCCAGGACCCCCACGGGCGGGTGTCGGACATCTGGGCCATGGAAAAAATCTACTCCGAGTACGCCGGCCGTGTTCGCCGAAGTCCCAAAACCGTCAGCGGCGGCGCAGACCGGCCAGGGCGGGCCGCACGTCGGCGAAGAACACCAGCGCGGCGATGGTGAAGGCGAGGTTGAGGATGCCGATCGGCGAGCCGGCCAGGATCAGCTGGACCGCCACGCCGATGCCCAGGATCGCCGCCCACGCAGCCTTGTTGAGCTTGTCGGCGGCCCGGTAGGCCTCGTCGGGGTACATCAGGCTGATCACGAACGCCGCGATCTTCACCGCCAGCATGCCCAGCTCGAGCAGCCAGTAGAACGTGCCCTCGACCTGGAAGATGTTCACGCGTAGCAGGGTATCCGCCGTGCACATCGGAGTGGACGGCGAAAGACCCCGGAGCTCATACCTCCGGGGTCTTCCACACTTCGCGATCGGCCGTCCACGGCCGTGCGGTGCCGGCGGGTGGCCCGCCGGCGGGGTTGGTCAGTCGCCGACCTTCGCGGCGGCGTCGGTGGTCGCCTTCGCAGCCGAGGTGGCGGTCTTCTTCGCGGCGGTGCCGGTCGCCTTGGCGCTCCGCTTGGCCGGAGCAGCCTTCTTCGCCGAGCGCTTCGCGGTCGACTTGGCGCTCGTGGCAGTCGACTTGCCGGCCTTGGTCGCCTGCGTCTTGGTGGTCTTCGCCTTGGCGGTCGTCGTCCTGGCGGACTTGGTCGTGGCCTTGGTGGACTCCTGGCTGCGGATCCGCTTGACCAGGGTCTCGCCGCGACCGACCAGCTCGTCGTAGGAGCCGGCGACCGTGGAGAGGTTCTCGTCGAAGTACTTCTGTGCGTACTTCTGGGCGTACTTCTGGGCCTTCGTCGGGAACGCCAGCGCCTCGGCCTGGAGCTCGTTGACGCGGGCGGTCGCCTGGGTCCGCAAGGCGTCGGTGCTGAGGTCGATGCTCTTGAGCTCACCGCGCACGTCGGTCAGCCGCTTCTGCACGTCGGCGGCGTAGTCACGCACGGCCTCGACGGCGAGGTCGGCGATGCCGACGCCGGCGTACAGCGGCTTGGTGGCGACGGTGAGGTCGATGGTCTTGATGTCGAACGAGGCCTTGGCCACGGTTCACTCCTTGATCTCGATCGACTCGTCGTCGATCGTCTGGGGGTTTGTCCCTCCCGCTCCGTCCACCGCGGCGGCCGCGGTGTTCATCGCGAGGAAGGACGAGTACACGTCCAGCAGGGACTGCTTCTGACGCTCGGTGAGCGCGAGGTCCGAGAGGACCGCGAGCTCGACCGTGGTGGCGGTGCCCGGAGCCGGGCTGACGATGCCGGCTCGGATGTAGAGCTGTTCCGCCGAGATCCGCAGCGCCTTCGCGATCTGCTGGAGAACCTCGGCCGAGGGCTTGCGCAGACCGCGTTCGATCTGGCTCAGGTAGGGGTTGGAGACGCCGGCCTGCTCCGCGAGCTGCCGCAGGGAGAGTCGCGAGGCGACCCGTTGCTCCCTGAGGTAGTCGCCGAGCGACTCGACGGTCTTGCCTACCTTGCCCTTGGCCACGCCCCCAGTGTGCTTGCTGCAGTTAGCAGATTGCAAACTCAGCTAGCGTGAGGTGAGTCACGCGCTAGAAGACGGCCCGGATCTCGCCCACCGGCTGTCCGCCGCCGAGCAGGGGGGCGAGCCCGGTGGCGTGAACGGCGGCCGTGTCGACTCCCGGCTCCGCGTCCACCCCCGAACGCCGGAGCGCCTCCGCCATCAGCACCGGCCGCACCCGCGGGGCCCCGTCGTCGGTCTTGAGCGCGAACGCCCGCCCGTCGGGCAGCGCCACGGCGTAGCAGGACTCGGCCCCAGCCTTCCCGATCGCGCCCGGGATCGCCGTCAGCAGCGCCCGCTCGTCGCGTCGCGAGCCGGAGACCATCTCGGGGTGGGCGCGGATCGCCGACGCGACGTCGTACGCCGGCCCCTCGGCCGCGGTGGCCAGTCCGGCGAACGCGCGGGCGAGCCCCACCAGCGACGTCGAGAGCAGCGGCGCCCCGCAGCCGTCGGTCGCGACGGCGTCCACCGGCTCCCCGGTCATCTCCGAGAACGTCGCGAGGATCGCCTGCTGCAACGGATGATCCGGTTCCAGGTAGGTCTCGGTGGGCCAGTCGTTGACCACACAGGTGAGCAGCATGGCGGCGTGCTTGCCCGAGCAGTTCATGAGGATCGGCGCCTTCGGCAGGCCCGCGCGGATCACCTCGTCCCGCGCGGCGTCGTCGAGCGGGTAGTCCGGCGGCGTCTGCAGCGCCGACTCGTCGAGCGAGCCCAGGGCGAGGATCCGGCGTACGCCGGCGATGTGGAACGGCTCGCCGGAGTGGGAGGCGCAGGCCAGCGCCAGCAGCTCCGGCGGGAGCGACAGGCCGGCCCGCACCATGCCGAGGGCCTGGAGCGGCTTGTTGCACGAGCGCGGGAGCACCGGCACGTCCACGGCGCCGACCGCCCAGTCGACCGACCCGTCAGCCGCGAGCGCCAGCACGGAGCCGTAGTGGTGCCCCTCGACGAAGCCGGAGCGGACGATCTCGGCCACGACCACTGGCCGGGGAGAGGCGGGGTTCATGCACCGCACGCTAACCGGACCCTGGTGTGCGGCAGGATTGGCCCGTGCCGAAGCAGTTCTGCCCCTCGCCCCGCGAGCTCGACGACCTCGAGCTGCTGACCACGGGTGCGCTCGCCCCCCTGACGGCGTTCAACCAGCCGGGCAGCCCGGTCACGCTCGCGCTTCCCGACGACCTGGCCGCGGAGGACGAGGTCGAGCTGGTCGACCCCGAGGGCCTGCCGCTGGCGCTGGTCACCGCTGCCGGCGACGTCACGCCGCTGACCCATGCGCAGTACGGCCCCTTCCGACGGCTCTACCTCTCCCCCGCGCAGGCGCGGGCCGAGCACGCCGGAGCCACCTGGGTCCCGGTGACCGATGCCCTGACCGCGACCCAGCTGGAGTCGCTCCGGGCGGTCGACGGGAGGGTCGTGCTCCTCGCCCTGGCAGGTACCGGGACACCGGACCTCAGCCCCGTGGCTCTCGTCCGCGCGAGCCTGCTCGGCGCCCGGTCGCTGACCGACGCGTCCGTCGTCGCCGTCCCGCTCGCCGCGCACGGCGATGCCACCGCCGACCACGAGCTCGGCCTGCGTGTGGTCGACAACTACGCCCAGGGCGACCCGTGCTCGCCCTCACTCGAGGACGAGGACGGCGAGTACCCGGACGACCTCGCCGCGATCGTCGAGCGCGACCGTCCGGCGCCGGCCGACCAGGGTCTGGTCCTCTTCTTCACCGGCCTCTCCGGCAGCGGCAAGTCCACGTTGGCCCGCGCACTCATGGACCGCATCCTCGAGGAGGGCGTCCGCACCGTCACGAGCCTCGACGGCGACGTCGTACGCCGGCACCTCAGCGCCGGGCTCACGTTCTCCAAGGCAGACCGGGAGACCAACATCCGCCGGATCGGGTGGGTCGCGGCCGAGATCGCCCGGCACGGCGGGCTCGCGGTCTGCAGCCCGATCGCCCCGTTCGCCGAGACGCGGGCGCAGGTGCGGGAGATGGTGGAGGACGCCGGGGGCGCTTTCTTCCTCGTGCACGTGGCGACCCCGCTGGAGGAGTGCGAGCGGCGCGATCGCAAGGGCCTGTACGCCAAGGCTCGGGCCGGCGAGATCCCGGAGTTCACCGGCATCTCCTCGCCGTACGAGGAGCCGGACGACGCCGCCGTGCGTGTGGACACGACCGGCCGCAGCATCGAGGACGCCCTCGACGACGTCGTGGTGGCGCTGCGAGCGACCGGCCACCTCGACCTGTGAGGAGCCCAGCGACGCGCCGGTCGCGATGATTGGTAATTACTATCGACATAGTGGACTATGTGGCCATGCACGATTTGATCACCGTCACGTTCTTCTCCATCCTCGCTGCCGGCTTCTTCGTCGGCGTCGTCGTCGGACTGACCGGGATGGGCGGCGGCGCCCTCATGACCCCGGCCCTCATCTTCCTCGGCGTGGGCGACGCCGCGACGGTGGTCACGGCCGACCTGACAGCCGCGGCGATCTACAAGTCGGGCGGCGCGCTCACGCACGCCAAGGAGGGCTCGCCGAACCTGCCGCTGGCGAAGTGGCTGGTCCTCGGCTCCGTGCCGTTCGCCCTCGCCGGCCCCTGGCTGCTTCGCGCGGTCGTGGGTGATGAGCCCGACTCGCTGGACTCCGTGCTGAAGGAGTGCATCGGCTTCGCGCTGCTCTTCGCCGCCGCCACCTACGCGCTGCGGCTGCTCATCAACCTCTATCGCGTCCGCAACGGCGCCCCGGCTCAGGATGACGACCCGAAGATCCGACCGCTGCCCACCCTCCTCGTGGGCGCGCTCGGGGGCCTGCTCGTGGGCGTCACCAGCGTGGGCTCCGGCTCGGTCATCATGATCGCGCTCCTCATGCTCTACCCCGGCCTGTCAGCGGTGAAGCTGGTCGGCACCGACCTGGTGCAGGCCGTGCCGCTCGTGCTGGCCGCGGCGATCTCCAACATCGTGATCAACGGCCTGGACTGGAGCCTGCTGATCCCCCTGGTCATCGGCTCGGTGCCCGGCACCATCCTGGGTGCCCGGATCGCGCCGCGAGTCCCGCAGTCGGTGATCCGCCGAGGCATCGTGATCGTGCTGACCATGTCCGGCGTCGCGCTTCTCGACAAGGCCGGCTGGGCGCCGCTCGGCGCCGGGGACGACGAGACCCACCCGGTCCTCATCGCGATGGTCGGTCTGGCACTGGTCGTGCTGGTGCCCCTGGTGTGGGGCGTGATCCGGCGCACCCAGGGCCTGCCGATGTTCGGCTCCCCCACCGTCGCCGAGCTCGAGGACCCGGCGTACCGACCCGGCATCGTCGGGATGAGGAAGGCCCAGGAGGCGGCAGAGCCGGCGGGCGGGCGCGCCGACTAGCCCAGGACGGGCGCCGTGCTGGACCATGTCCGGGTGTCCGACCTGATCGACCAGTCGTTCTTCGCGATCCTGGCCGCCGGCTTCGTCGTCGGGATCGTCGTCGGACTGACGGGCATGGGCGGTGGCGCCCTCATGACGCCCGCTCTGATCTTCCTCGGGGTCGGTGACGCCTCGACCGTGGTGACGGCCGACCTCACGGCCGCGGCCGTCTCCCGGACGGCGGGGGCGGTCACCCACGCCCGTGAGGGCTCGCCCAACCTCACCCTGGCGAAGTGGCTGGTCCTCGGCTCGGTGCCCTTCGCGCTCGCCGGGCCATGGCTGCTGCACCAGGTCGCCGGCGACGCCGAGGCGGTCAACCGGCTGCTGCTGGAGAGCATCGGCTGGGCCCTGCTCTTCGCGGCCACGACCTATGCGTGGCGCCTCTACGTCAACCTCCGGCGTGTACGCCGGGGCGCACCCGAGGCCGATCCCGACCCCGTGATCCGCCCCTGGGCCACGCTCGCCGTCGGCGCACTGGGCGGGCTGCTGGTCGGAGTGACCAGTGTCGGCGCCGGCTCGGTCATCATGATCGCGCTGCTCACGCTCTATCCCGGCCTGTCGCCGGTCCGCCTGGTCGGCACCGACCTGGTACAGGCGGTGCCCCTGGTCATCGCCGCCGCGATCTCGAACATCGCGATCAACGGCCTGGACTGGGGTGTCCTGATCCCGCTGGTCATCGGCTCGACGCCTGGCACCGTCCTCGGCAGCCGGATCGCGCCTCGGATGCCCCAGTCGCTCATCCGACGCGGCATCGTGGTGGTCCTGACCATGTCCGCGATCGCCCTGCTGGACAAGTCCGGCTGGGCGCCGCTCGGGGTCGACGAGACGCATCCCCTGCTCATCGTGCTCATCGGGCTCGGCGTCGCGGTGCTGGTCCCGATCCTCTGGGGTCTGCTGCGCCGGACCGAAGGGCTGCCGGTGTTCGGCTCGCCGACGGTCGCGGAGCTGGACAACCCGGCGTACGTGCCGGGGATCGTCGGGATGCGAAAGATCGGACGGGACGGCGAGCCCTGACGCCGGAGCGCGATTCTGGCCCTCCGCCCCTTCACGGCTAGCATGAGCAGGCCTTGCCCCCGAGATCCCGGCCCCGACGTGCTCCACGTCGTCAAGGCAGAGAGGTCCCCCACAGACATGAGCGCACCACCAACGCACGCCGACTACCAGCTCAGCCAGCTGGACCAGCTCGAGGCGGAGTCGATCCACATCTTCCGTGAGGTCGCCGCCGAGTTCGAGAAGCCGGTGCTGATGTTCTCCGGCGGCAAGGACTCCATCGTCATGCTGCGGCTGGCGGAGAAGGCGTTCTACCCCGCGAAGCTGCCCTTCCCGCTGCTCCAGGTCGACACCGGCCTGGACTTCCAGGAGGTGCTCGACACCCGCGACAAGTGGGTCGACCGGCTCGGCGCGCGACTGGTGATCGCGAGCGTCGAGGACGCCATCGCCTCCGGCGTCGTCGTCGACGACGGCAAGACGACCCGCAACCGGCAACAGATCGGCGCGCTGCTGCACGCGATCGAGGAGCACGGCTTCACCGCCGCCTTCGGTGGCGGCCGCCGGGACGAGGAGAAGGCTCGCGCGAAGGAGCGCGTCTACTCCCACCGCGACGACTTCGGCCAGTGGGACCCCAAGATGCAGCGCCCCGAGCTGTGGAGCCTGTACAACGGCCGCATCCACGCCGGCGAGCACATGCGGATCTTCCCGCTGTCGAACTGGACCGAGCTCGACATCTGGAGCTACATCCACCGTGAGCAGATCGACATCCCCTCGATCTACTTCGCCCACCAGCGCGAGGTCGTCGAGCGCGACGGCATGCTGCTCTCGGTGGGCCCGGAGATCCAGCCCAAGGACGGCGAGACCGCGGTCACCAAGACGGTGCGGTTCCGCACCGTCGGCGACCGGACCCAGACCGGCTGCGTGGAGTCCGAGGCCGACACCACCGCGGCCATCATCGAGGAGATCGCCGTGGCGAGGGTGACCGAGCGCGGCGCCACCCGTGGCGACGACCGGTTCTCCGAGGCCGCCATGGAGGACCGCAAGAAGGAGGGCTACTTCTGATGGCTAGCCAGGATCAGGGCCAGACAACGAACCTCGGCGAGGAAGCAGCCGCCGTCACCGAGAACGCCGACCTGCTGCGGTTCGCGACCGCGGGCTCGGTGGACGACGGGAAGTCGACCCTCATCGGTCGCCTGCTGCTGGACTCCAAGTCGATCTTCGAGGACCAGCTCGAGGCGGTGGAGTCGACCTCGCAGTCCAAGGGCTACGACTACACCGACCTGGCGCTGCTGACCGACGGTCTGCGCTCGGAGCGGGAGCAGGGCATCACCATCGATGTCGCCTACCGCTACTTCGCGACGCCGCAGCGCAAGTTCATCATCGCCGACACCCCGGGCCACATCCAGTACACCCGCAACATGGTCACCGGCGCCTCGACCGCCGACCTCGGCCTCGTGCTGGTGGACGCCCGCCAGGGGTTGACCGAGCAGAGCCGACGGCACGCCGTGCTCCTCTCGCTGCTGCGTGTCCCGCACCTCGTGCTGGCGATCAACAAGATGGACCTCGTCGACTGGGACCAGGCGACCTACGACAAGATCCACAAGGAGTTCCAGAACTTCGCGACCAAGCTGTCCATCCCGGACCTCGAGGTCATCCCGATCTCGGCGCTCCAGGGCGACAACGTGGTGACCCGCTCGGAGAACATGCCCTGGTACTCCGGCCCGACACTCATGCACCACCTCGAGCACGTCCACGTCGCTTCCGACCGCGACCTGGTCGACACCCGGTTCCCCGTGCAGTACGTCATCCGGCCGAAGTCGGACAAGTACCACGACTACCGCGGGTACGGCGGCATGGTGGCCGGGGGCATCCTCAAGCCCGGTGACGAGGTCGTCGTCCTGCCCAGCGGCCTGACCTCGAAGATCGCCAAGATCGACCTGTTCGAGCAGGAGATCACCGAGGCCTTCCCGCCGATGTCGGTGACCGTGCACCTCGAGGACGACGTGGACGTGAGCCGCGGCGACATGATCGCCCGGGTCAAGAACGCCCCGAAGCCCAGCCAGGACATCGACGCGATGGTCTGCTGGATGACCAACGAGCCGCTCAAGCCGCGGCAGAAGCTCGCCATCAAGCACACCACCCGCACGGGTCGCGCGATGGTCAAGGACATCCAGTACCGCCTCGACGTCAACACCCTGCACCGGGACCAGGACACCAAGGAGCTCGGCCTCAACGAGATCGGCCGCGTCCAGCTGCGCACCACCGTGCCGCTGCTGTGCGACCCGTACTCGAAGAACCGCACCACCGGCTCGTTCATCCTGATCGACGAGGCCACCGGCGTGACCGTCGGCGCCGGCATGATCAACTCCGGCGACTGACCGAACGATCACCGCAAGGAAGGCTCGAGCCACTTGGCTCGGGCCTTCCTTGTCGTCAGGTCCGCGAGAGGAACGGCAGGGTCACGGTGATGGTCGTCCCTCGGCCCTCCTCGCTGGCGACACTGACCTCGCCGCCGTGGGCGCGAGCGATGTCGCGGACGATGGACAGGCCGAGACCGGTGCCCGGAGTGAGGCGACGGCGCGCGTCCTGACCGCGGAAGAAGCGGGTGAAGAGCTGCTCCTGGTCCTCGGCACCGATCCCCATGCCGGTGTCGGCGACCACGAGCCGGACGTCGTCGTCGACCCGGCGCAGCGAGACGGAGACGCGCCCTCCGGCGTTGTTGTACTTGATGCCGTTCGAGACCAGGTTGTCGACCACCTGCCGGATCCGCTGGGCGTCGACGAGGGCGACCTGGCGCGGCGGGAGGTCGACGTCGAGGTCGACCCGAGAGCTCGCGGCGAAGGGACGGGCCGACTCGACCGCCTCCTGGACGATGAGCACCAGATCGGCGTCGGTGCGGTTGAGGTCGAGTCCGCCCCGCTGCGCCTCGGCCGCCACGAGGAGGTCGGTGACCAGGGAGCGGAGCCGATGGGCGTTCCGCTCCACCACGAAGAGCTGGGTGGCGGCTCCGTGCGGGAGGTCGTCCCGATCGACCATGAGCTCGAGGTAGCCGATGATCGAGGTCAACGGCGTGCGTAGCTCATGTGATGCCGAGGCGACGAAGTCCTCCTTGGCCTGTAGTGCCTGCATCAGGTCCGTGACGTCCTTGTACGCCAGCGCGGCGCCTGCCATGCGACCCTCCGGGCCGCGGACGTTGCGCGCGGAGACCGAGAACGCCCGGCGGGTCGAGGGGTCGTTGCCGACCCACATGAGCAGGTCGTCGAACTCCTCCCCGTTGGCGGCGCGGAACGACGGGATCTCGTCGCGGACCATGGCCGTCACGCCGTCCGGGCGGAAGATCATGCCCTCCTGGCCTGCCCGACCCGCGTGTCCGTGCGGGTAGGGAAGGGTGAGGGTGTCGACGAGCCGGCGGTTCATGCGCTCGAACCGGCCCTGCTCGTCGATCAGGAGCAGACCGACGCTCACCGTGTCGAAGACCGCGGCGAGGCTGCGGCGTTCCCGCGCGAGCTGGAGGTTGGCCGCCGAGATCTGCTCCAGGTTGTCCTGGAGCTCGGTGACGTCGAGGACCTGGGCCATCAGAAGACGGACCGTGCCGGCCTCGCGCAGTGCCGACACCGAGATGTCGGCACTCAGGGTGCGACCGTCACTGGTGATCAGGCGCCGGACGCCCCGGTAGGAGGGGCGCTGGCCGGTGAGCAGGTCGCTGAAGATCTTGTCGTTCTCGTCGCCGTCGTCGGGGTGCGTGAGGTCCCGGTAGGACCGGTGCTCCCACGCCTCGGCGGGGTAACCGACCGTCTCCGCGAACATGCGATTGCTGCCCACGACCTGCCCGTCGGGCGTGATGAGCGCCAACCCGATCGGCAGGTGGTCCAAGACGCCGCGGAGCAACGTCTCGTCGGCCACGAAGCCGTCCACGTGTGTCCGTCCAATCCCCCGAGATGTCTAGACCGGCGCAGCCTATCCAGTCATCCCTGACAGTGGAGGCGAATCAGCGCAACTTGGGTCGGACGTGCAGGCCGACCTCGGGGTCGACGACGACCTCCTGAGCGGCCACCATGCCGTCGGCGTACAGCGTGGCGTCGACCGGGACGTTGCGCTTGACCAGTCCCAACGCGATCGGCCCGAGCTCGTGGTGGCGGGCACTCGACCCGACGAAGCCGACGACCCGCTCGTCGTGCGTCAGGTCGCCTCCCCGGCTCGGGAGGGTGTTCTCGGAGCCGTCGAGGTGCAGCAGCACCAGGCGTCGAGGCGGCCGGCCCAGCGTGTGCACCCGGGCGACGGTCTCCTGGCCGCGGTAGCAGCCCTTGTCGAGGGCGACGGCGCTCGGGATCCAGCCGACCTCGTTGGGGATGGTGCGGTGGTCGGTGTCGAACCCGAACCGCGGCTCTCCGCGAGCGATCCGGAGCGCCTCGAAGGCCCAGATGCCGGCGGCCGGCCCCGCGGCCTCGGCGTACTCGGCCAGGCGGTCGCGCGGGACCAGGTCGTAGTGCTGACCGTTGGCCTTGCGCCGCCAGGTGACCGCCACGTCGGGTACGTCGGCGATCTCGACGCGGGTCATGAAGACCATCCGCTCGAGGAACTCCCGCAGCGGCCCTCCCGCACCCGGCTCGGTGTGCAGGGTGAGCGCCTCACCGTCGTCGACGCCGTGGAACGCGTGCTCCACGTGGCCGTTCGGGCTGAGGACCAAGGCCGTGGTCCACCGACCGCCCGGCAGGTCGAGGAAGGACTGCGTCGTCAGGTCGTTCAGCCAGGTCAGCCGGTCCGGTCCGGAGATCCGGAGCACGTCGCGGTGGGAGAGGTCCACGAAACCGTCTCCGCGCTCGAGCGCGCGCTGCTCGGTGTTGAAGGAGCCGTAGTGGGCGGCGACGTCGCTGTCGGCGCCCTCGGCGGCCACCGCACCGGGGAGCCTGAGCAGTGAGCTGGTCATGAGCAGCCTCCGCAGGTCCCGAACACGGTCAGGTGCCCGACGTCGACGGTGTAGCCGTGCTTGGTGGCGAGCTCGGCTCGCAGGTCGTCCAGCATGTGAGGGTCAACGCTGATCACCTCGTGACACTTCCGGCAGACGAGGTGGAAGTGCTCATGATCACTGATCGAGTGGTAGGTCGGGGCGCGGTCGGACAGGTGCGCGTGCTTGACCAGGCCGAGCTCCTCGAGCACCTCGAGCGTCCGGTAGACCGTGCTCGCGTTCACGGCCTCGCTGTCCTTGCGCACCTCGGCCAGCACCTCGTCGGGCGTGGCGTGGCCGAGCCGGTTGACCGCGCCGAGGATCAGCTCACGCTGCGGCGTGAGCCGGTACCCCTTCTCACGCAGAGTCGCCCGCCAGTCCTCGGTCATCCCTCCATTGTGCCTGGCTCCGGGCTAGGACAGCTCCCAGACGCCTGGGCGGCCCTTGGTCATGTGCCCTTCGTCGATGAGCGCCACCCGGGCTCGGCGAGCGGCGTACCGCCAACGCAGCTCGCCCTCCGGGGTGCGCTCGGTGTCAGCCGGCTTCAGGTCGTCTCGTACGACAGCCTCGAGCTCCTCGAACAGCTGGTCGGTCTCCAGCGCACCACCGGCCTGCTGCAAGACGGAGAGGATCGCCGGCTTCAAGACCTCCGGCGGCGTCCAGCGTCGAGGGGCCGCCGCCCGCGTGTGCTTCGTGCTCGTCGTCGTCGCGGCCTTCTTCCGCGGCCGGGGCGGAGGCGTGGCCGGCACCGGCGGCGGGGGCGGCATTCCGTGGACGCACTGCGACCTCGGCAGGTCGCAGTGCTCGCAGTAGTCGTCACTCATCAACCCCCAACCTAGCCAAGCCACTTCCCGTCCACAGGGCGGGTCATTCGAATGGGTGTTCGATATCTTGATCTCATGACCGCTCCTTCCACCCTCGATCTCGACCCGGCGACCCGCCAGGTCGAGACGGTCGTGGCGCTGATCAACCAGGCGCTCGACCGGCGGGTGGAGGTCCCGGAGCTGGCCCCCCACGCGTACGCCGCCCTCGTCACCGAGTGCGCCCGCGCACGCGCCCGGATCCAAGCGCTGGAGCTCAAGCTGATCGCCGCGGCGGACCACGCCGACGTGGCCGCGGCGACCGGCCTCGCCTCCACCGGCGCGTGGGTGGCGAAGCAGACCCGCGCCGACCAGGAGGACGCCACTCGGCTGGCGAGCCTGGCGCACGACCTCGACGAGGGGCTGCCGGAGACTTCTGCAGCGATGTCCTCGGGCCTGGTCTCGGCCGAGCACGCCCGCGGGATCGCCGAGGCGACCCGGCGGCTGCCGGCTCGGCTGACGGACGAGCAGGTCGGTGAGGTCGAGCGGGCCCTGGTCCAGAAGGCGCGGACGCTCGACCCTCGGGGGCTGCGCAAGGCAGCGCGACGCGCGCTCGAGGCGGTCGAGCCTGATCTCGCGGTGGTCGACGCGCACGAGGAGACCCTTCTCCAGGCTGACGAGGCGGGCGCGCTCGGCCGGACCCGACTGACCCTGCACGACAACGGCGACGGGACGACGTCCGGACACTTCACCGTGCCGTCCCTGGCCGGGTCCATCCTCAGCAAGGTCCTCGACGCCATGACCCCTCCCCGACGAGGGCACCTGGGGGCCAGCCGAGCCCAGGTCGGCGTTCAAGGTCTCGACCGCGACTGGGCCCACGAGCGCGGCTGCGCGTTCGTCGAGCTGCTCGAGCACCTCCCTACCGACCACCTGCACGCCAAGACCGCCGCGACAGTCCTGGTCCGTATCGATCTCGAGTCGTTGCGCGGCCAGCTCAAGGCTGCCGGCCTCGACACCGACGACCCGATCTCGGCCGCCGAGGCCCGCCGGCTCGCCTGTGGCGCCGGCGTGGTCCCCGCGGTCCTCGGCGGCGCCTCCCAGCCGCTGGACCTCGGGCGCTCCCAGCGGTTGTTCAGCGAGACCCAGCGGATCGCGCTGGGGCTTCGACACTCGACGTGCGCGGCCGACGGGTGCGACCGGCCGGTCGCCTGGTGCGAGCTGCACCACCTCGACCCGTGGAGCCGCGGGGGTCCGAGCGACCTGACCAACGCGATGCCCCTGTGCGGCTTTCACCACCGGCGCATCCACGACAAGAGCTACGACCACCGACGATCGTCGACGGGAGCCCTCACCTTCCACCGGAGGACGTGAGCGCTCCTACTGACGCTGCAGCTTGGCCCAGAGGTGCGGCTGGAGCTCCTGTCCCATCGCCGCCATGTCGTAGGCGTAGGCGAGGTCGCCCTCGACGTACCCGTAGAGACGCTTGCCGCCGGTGTACTCCTTGGCCGACGAGGTCCGGGCGACCGCGTCGGTCACCACCTCGAAGCTCGGCCGGTCCGGGTGCAGCTCGCCGTGCCACACCTCGACGAAGCCCAGGTTGTGGCTCATCACCCACTCGAGGGTGCCATCCTCCTGCGGCCGCAGGAAGCCGGTCTCCTGCGCGGCCGGACGGACGGTCTCGCCCTTCTCGTCCACGATCCACGAGCGGCTGAAGTAGTGGATGAAGGGGCGGCCGTCCTGCTGGAAGATGACCTCCTGGCCGAACGAGAACGGCTCGATCGTCGGGTAGTCCCCGTGTCCGTTGCCGACCCAGGTGCCGATGAGCCAGGCCAGGCGCGCGCAGCGGGGATGGATGTTGTCGGGGATCTCGAACGGCATGCCGCGAGTCTAGAGTTCTCCCGTGGCACGTGATCTGGTGGTGAAGGTGACCTGCGGGGACGACGACCCCGAACGCGCCAACCAGGCGTTCGTCGTCGCGGCGGCGGCCGTCGCGGCCGGGTCGCGGGTCAGCCTGTGGCTGGCCGGCGAAGCAGCCTGGTACGCCGTCCCGGGACGCGCCGAGGCGTTCGACCTGCCCCTCGCGACCCCGCTCGCGCAGCTGCGCGACGCCGTGCTCGCGGGCGGATCCGTGACGCTCTGCTCGCAGTGCGCGGCGCGCCGCGGGCTGGGTCCGGACGACGTGCTCCCCGGCGTCCGGATCGCGGGCGGCGCGACCTTCGCCGAGGAGATCCTGGTCGAGGGAGCGCAGGCGCTCGTCTACTGAGTCACCGCGCCCAGCGGGAGGGAGACGGTGAACGTGCTGCCCTCGCCGACCGCGCTGGTGACCGCGATGCTGCCACCGTGCGCCTCCACGATGTCGCGGACGATGCTCAGCCCCAGGCCGGTGCCGGGGATGTGGCGGGCTTCGACCTCGCCGGTCCGGTAGAACCGGTCGAAGACCTTCTCGACGTCGGCCTCGGCGATCCCCAGGCCGGTGTCGGTCACCACGAGCTCGGCTTCATCGCCGTCCCGGAGCCGGACCGTGACCGAGCCGCCGGGCTCGGTGTACTTGATCGCGTTGGAGATCAGGTTGTCGGCCACCTGGCGGAGGCGGTGACCGTCCCCGTCGACCACGAGCTGTTCCGGCCCCTGCCACTTCAGGCCGACCCGGGCTCCCGCGGCGATCGGCTGGGCCGCAGCGACCGCTTCCCCGACGAGCCCAGCGAGGTCGACGCGCTCCTCGAGCAGGCTCAACGAGCCCTCACGGACCTGCGCGACGTCGAGCAGGTCGGTCACCAGCGTGTGGAGCCGCGCGGCGTTGCGTTGCACCACCTCCAGCTGCCGAGCGACCTGAGGGGGCAGGTCCGGATGGTCGGAGAGGATCTCGAGGTGCCCGAGGACCGACGTCAGCGGCGTACGCAGCTCGTGGGAGACCGAGGCGACGAAGTCGTCCTTGACCTGGAGCGCTCGCATGAGGTCGGTGATGTCCTTGTACGCCAGGGCCGCACCGGTGAACTCACCGTCCGGCTCGCGGACGCTGCGCGCCGAGACCGACCAAGCAGACCGACGTCCGGGGTCCTTCCCGACCCAGAGACGGAGGTCGTCGAACTCCTCGCCGTGCCACGCGCGGTACGACGGCATCGCCTCGCGGGGCATCGGCGACCCGTCCGGGGCGAAGACGTCGCCGAGCTGGCCGGCCATGCCGGCGTGGCCGTCCGGGAACGGCATGAGCATGGACTGGGCGTGCTGCTGGTTCATCCGCTGGTACTTGCCCTCCTCGTCGATGAGCAGGAGGCCGACGCCGACCGTCTCGAAGATCGCCTCGAGGGTGCGCCGCTCGCGCTCCAGCTCGGAGACGTCCAGGAGCTGGGCGAGGATCTGCTGCGGCTCCCCCTCGGCTCTGGGCAGCACGACGACGCAGAGGTCGCCCCACACGATGTGCCCGTCGGCATGGAAGTAGCGCCTGCGCAGGCGGTAGGAGCTCACCTCGCCCGAGAGCGCCTTGGCGAACATCTCGAGGGCGTCGTCGAGGTCGTGAGGGTGCGTGAGCTCCGGGAACACCGTGCCCTGCAGCTCCTCGGGCTCGCGGCCCAGCATGTCGCACAGCGCCCGGTTGACCACGACCAGCCGGCCGTCGGCGTCGATGAGCGCCATGCCCATGGGCGAGTGCTCTTGGACAAGCCGCCAGAGCTCGTCGTGGTCAGGTTCCACCCCAGCTCCTTCTCCCCCGAGGACAGCGCCTCAGGGTAACTGCCCGGCTGCCCCTGAGGACCGGGTTGCGAGGAACTCGCGTGCCTGGACGGGAGTCATCGGGGTCCGCTGCGCGAAGACTCCGAGGGCGGCCGCCCGGGCGACGAGCTGGGCGTTGTTCTCCACCGGCACCCCCCGGGAGATCGTGAGCACGTCCTCCATGCCCACGCGCAGGTGCCCGCCCTTCGACAACGACGCCAACATCACCGCCAGCGTCGACCGGCCGATGCCGGTGGCGGACCAGCTGGTCACCTCGGCCGGGAGGTCGTGGACCGCGGCCACGAGCGCGTCGGTGGTGCCGTTCATCCCGCCGGGCACCCCCATGACCAGGTCGCAGTGGACGCGACCGCCGTACGGCAGGCCATACGCGTCCAGGAGCCGCGCCAGGGCGTGCACCTGCCCGAGGTCGAACAGCTCGAACTCCGGCACGACCTCGCGCTCCTGGCTCAGCTGGTAGAGCTCGGTGACGAACGGCCAGGGGTTGGAGAACACGTCGTCCCCGAAGTTGGTGGTGCCCATGGTCAGCGAGCAGGAGTCGGGCTCGGCGTCGAGCACCGAGAGGCGCTGGTCCAGCGGGTCGTGCACGGACCCGCCGGTCGACAGCTGGACCACCAGGTCGCTGGACTCGCGGACGGCGGCGACCCACTCCTTCAGCAGGGGCAGGTCGAGGGTCGGGCGGTGCTCGCGGTCGCGCACGTGCAGGTGGATCATCCCCGCACCCGCGGCCTCGCACTCCCGGGCGGTCTGCGCGATCTCCTCGGGCGTCGTCGGCAGCTGGGGGCAGTCGGCCTTGGCGGTCTCTGCCCCGGTCGGCGCCACGGTGATCAGCAAGAGGTCGTCCACGGCTGGGAGACTAGCCGCATGCGTGCGGTGATCCAGCGGGTGCTCTCCGCTTCTGTCTCGGTCGACGGTCGGGTCGCCGGGGCCGTGACCGGGCCGGCGCTGCTGGTCTACCTGGGCGTCACCCACGACGACGGCGCGGAGCAGGTCGAGTGGATGGCTCGCAAGATCTGGGACCTCCGGCTGCTGCGCGACGAGCAGTCGCTGTCCGACCTGGGTGAGGGCGCCGGGAGCGTGCTGCTGGTCAGCCAGTTCACGCTGTACGGCGACGCGCGCAAAGGCCGACGTCCGACCTGGATCGCGGCCGCACCCGGCGAGGTCAGCGAGCCGCTGTACGACGCCGTGGCGGCCGCGCTAGCTGATCGAGGCGCCCGGGTCGAGCGGGGTGAGTTCGGGGCCGACATGCGGGTCGAGTCCGTCAACGACGGCCCCGTCACCCTCGTCCTCGACAGCCCGGGTTGAGTCGATGACCGTGTCGAGAGTCCTGGTGCCGACTCGCAGAACCGCATCATTGGGAAGGTCCTGCCATCCGCTCCCGACACCGACGCTCACGATCCCGGAGGACACCACGGTCACCGACGACTCGTCGGTTCGCCAGCTGAGCGGGAAGTACGCCGGAGCCGTGGCCACCTCGTCGGCAGGCCACACAGGGATGTCCTCCGCCTGCCAGAGGGCGTCGTGCCGGCTGATGACGTGAACGGACTCGGGGCCGAGCAGGACGGCGTTGAGGCTCGACGTACGCAGTCCGGACTCGTCGATCCTCGACATGACGTCCCGGACGGCGGCCGCCACGGACCCGCCGCGGCGGTCCATCCCGTCGCGCAGGGCCAGGAAGTATCGCTCGGAGTCCGTCGGCCCTCGCGGGACGCGATCGGATCCCTCCAACAGCCCATCGATGGCGGCCGCAGGCAGGATCGCCCCGTTGTGGCCGAAGGCGTGCTCACCGTCCACGAACGGGTGCGTGCTCAACAGGCCGACGCCGAAGCCCGGGGTGCCCAAGCGCAGGTGCACGAAGGCCGCGGTGGACGACACCTTCTCCGCGAATTCCGTGAACGACCTGTCTGCACCTGCCCGGGTGGGAGAGTGCCGGGTTGCGAGACCGCCGTCCTCGTCGTGCCAGGCCGCACCCCACCCGTCGGCATGAACCGTCGACAGGTGCTGCAGCCGGGCCAGGTCGTCCGGTCCCAGGAGCTGCTTGAGGGTGCGCGGGGTTCGCGACACCCAGGCCACGAGGCGGCACATCAGACGTACTTGCCCATGCCGCCCGCGACGTCGATGACGGCGCCGTTGATGTACGACGCGCGAGCGCCTGCCAGGAACGCCACCAGTCCCGACACCTCCTCGACGGTCCCGAACCTCCCCTGAGGGACCTCTGCCCCGGCCAGCACGGCCTGGAACTCCTCAGGACTCGAGTCGGGAGCCCTGCGGGCCCGGATGTTCTCCCACTGGGGCGTCACCACGAAGCCGATGTTGACGCTGTTGACCAGGATCTGCTCGGGGCCGAACTCCAGCGCCAGGGCCTTGTTCAGGTTCAGGCACGCCGCACGGTTGACAGTGGTCGCGAAGAAGGCTGGGTCGGGATACCTCGCGTACACGGCATTGACGTTGACGACCCGGGCCGCGTCACTGCTCCGCAGGAACGGCAAGGCAGCGCGGAAGCAGCGGATCTGGGAGAAGAGCTTGGTGTCCAGGTCCGCGTGCCAGTCGTCGTCATCGAGCGACTCGAAGTTGCCCGGGCGCGCGCCGCCGGCGTTGTTGACCAGGATGTCGACCCCCCCGAGGGCCTCCGCGGCACCTTCCACGAAGTCCTGCACCTGCTGGGCGTCCGTCACGTCGGCCGCACGGTGCCACACCAGGGCATCGGGGACCTCCGCCCTGATCTCGTTCGCCGCCGATTCCAGCTCTTCGGCGTTGCGAGAGCAGATGGCGACCCCCGCACCCTCGAGTGCGAGCTCGCGGGCTACCGCGAGCCCGATGCCCTTCGAGCCGCCGGTGACGACGGCACGGCGGCCGGTGAGTCCGAGGTCCACCTCAGTCCTCGACCCGCGAAGCGTCGACCTGACTGGCTGCGTAGTCCACGAGTGTGGTCCGGGGCGGGTTGAACACGTCCATCTCACGACAGGAGTGGTCGTGGGTGACCGCGCCGTGGGGAACCCATGGCGGGATGACGGCGACGTCTCCGGGTCGCATGGTGCGGGTGTGCCCGTCGATGGTGAAGTCGAACTCACCCTCCAGGACCACGACGACCTGCTCTTCTTCGTGCGTGTGCATCGGGGCCTCGCTGTGCGGCTCGAACGACACGAAGTTGACCAACACCTGCTCGCCGAGCACGGGCTGGAAGTCGAGACCGGGGAGCATCTCGAGGGGGGTGATGGCCGAGACGTCGACGAATCGGCCGGGGGCGGTCGGCTCGCCGGAGCCTTCCAGGGAGAAGTGGGTCACGAGGGGTCCTCTCGGGTCATGCGCCGGAGGCGCGGAAGATGTCTGCCAACCGAGCGATGCCCGGGTCGATCTGGTCGAGCTCGACGCGACTGAAGGACAGTCGCAGGTGTTCCACGTTGCCGGGAACGTTGAAGAAACCCTCACCGGGCACGTAGGCCACCGAGGCGGCCAGGGCCGAAGGTGCCGCGGCTGTGGTGTCGGCCCCGGGGACCCGCAGCCAGCAGAAGAAGCCCCCGCGGGGTCGGGCCCACTCTCCTCGGTCCCCGAAGTGCCGGGTGAGCGCGGCGTCCATCTCAAGGCCGCGGGAACGGTACAGGGCCCGTGCCCGGGGAAGTGCACGATCGAGGTGGCCACCGCGGAGGTAGGCCTCGACCAGCCTCTGCCCGAGGGCGCCGGCGCACTGGTCGGAGTTCTGCTTGGCAACCACCAGCTCCGCGATCACGGGCGCGGGGCCGGCAGCCCATCCGAGCCGGATGCCGGGGAAGACGGTCTTCGAGAAGGTGCCGATCTGCACCGTGATGTCCGGCGCGATCGACCACAGGCTGGGGCGATCGGTGTCGTCGAACCCGAGCTCGCGGTAAGCGACGTCTTCCACCACGAGCACGCCGTGGCGACGGCAGAGCTCTGCGACGGCTTCACGGCGGGACGTCTCGAGGACGCTCCCGGACGGGTTCTGGTAGTCGGGGATGACGTAGAGCAGCTTCGGCGGCCTGACCGACCCCGTCAGGAGGTCGGCGAGCGCCTCCACGTCGAGACCGTCAGGGCCTGCCGGGACGGCGGACACGTGCGCGTCGAAGCCCGCGAAACCTGCCACCGCCCCGAGGTACGTGGGCCCCTCGACCAGCACGTGGTCGCCCGCGTCGAGCATGCTCTTGCCGATCAGGGTGAGGGCGTCGATGCCGCCGCTGGTCACCATCAGCTCGCCGTCCGCCGGCCGGCGCCCCTGGGTCTGGAGCAGGCGTTCGGCCAGAGCGTCACGGGTGCTGGCGATGCCCTCGCTCGGCGCGTACTGCAAGGCGATGGCCACGTCCTCGTCCAGCAGCTGGTCCACGATCGCTCGGGTCTGCTCGACCGGGAACACGCTCGGGTCCGGGAAGCCGCCGGAGAAGTTGATGATGTCCTGAGCGTTGGCCAGCGCCAGGATGCCGCCGATACCGGGGTCTGTTCGACCACGGGTGCGGCGCGCCAGCCGCCCCGTCCAGTCCACCGACACGCCCGGCGGCGCGTTCACGGCCGAGACGAGGTCACTCTCCGGCACCGGCGTCTCCTCACAGTTCCGTGGTCGGGGTTGACAGAATCTTACGCATGGAAGGAAAGTATCCCCAGAACCTCATTTCTTTCAAGTCGTAGTCGCTACGATCTGTCCAAACGAAAGAACTCGGCCCGGGAAGGATGACAGCATGATCAGCAACGCCCGGCCCGACGGTTCTCCCCACGCCCCCCTGGCGTCGATCAGCGAGCACACCCGGGCGCCGTCCCCGACCGCGGCCGTCGACGCCACCGACGTACGACTGCTGGCGCTGCTCGCGCAGGACGGTCGGATCTCCCAACGCAGCCTGGCGCGAGAACTCGGGATGTCCCCGCCTGCGGTGGCCGACCGATTGGCACGACTGGAGCGACAGCACGTCATCCAGGGCTACGGCGTCCGGGTCGACTGGAGTGCGCTCGGCTACCCGACGATCGTCTTCCTGACCGTGACGGCGATGCACGGCTTCGCGCAGGGCGAGATCATGGAGCAGCTGACCGCTCTGCGAGAGGTGGAGGAGGTCATGCTCGTCACCGGCGGCATCGACCTGCTGGTCCGCGTCCGAGTTCGTGACCACACCCATCTGCGAGACCTCCTCATCAACCACGTCTGGCGGATCGATGGCATCCAGCGCACCGAGACGTCACTGACCATCGCCGAGATGGAACCCAAGAACGCCACGTACGACCTGCTCCATGACCTGCTCGAGCGACTCGAAGGACCCGCAACCACATGACCAAGGACACCTCGGCTGCAGCGACCGCCGGCATCGGCCGGCGCGGTTTCGTCGCGGAGCACGGCCTCTACGACTCTGACCAGGAAGCGGCTGCGGCCGACGTCATCGGCCGGATCGAGGCAGAAGGCATCCAGACGGTCCGGGTGGTGATCGTCGACCAGCACGGGAGCCCGCGCGCCAAGTTCGTCTCCGCGCGATCGGCGGTGGCGGCGTTCAGCAACGGCCTCGACTTCTCCGGGGCCATCTACAGCCTCGACACGGGCAACCAGGTCTTCCCGCCGGCGTTCGTGGAGGGCGGCGGATTCGGACTGCCGGAGTTCACCGGCTTCCCGGACGTGGTCATCGTGCCCGACCCGTCCACCTTCCAGGTGCTCCCCTGGGCCGACCGCACGGGCTGGATCCTGTGCGATGCCTACTTCAGCTCCGGCACACCGCTGCCCCTGGACCCGCGACGGTTGCTGCGCAACCAGCTCGACCGCCTCTCCGGGCATGGGCTCCAGTACGTCACCGGGCTCGAGGTCGAGTTCTACATCACCCGGCTGACCTCGCCAGGGCTGCGGCATGACCAGACCACCTCACCCGCGGCCGTTCCGAACGTCGAGCCCTTCCAGCTCGGGTACCAGTACCTCTCCGAGGTCCGGCTCGACTCGGTCAACGACACCCTGACCGCCCTGCGCGACGGCCTCAGCGCCGTGGGACTCGCACCCCGGGCCATGGAGGACGAGTGGGGGCCAGGCCAGATGGAATTCAGCCTGCCGCCGTTGACCGGCCTGGGCACCGCCGACGCGATGGTGCTCTTCCGCTCCGCGGTCAAGCAGATCTGTGCCCGGCACGGACTGCTCGCCTCGTTCATGTGCAAGCCCCAGCTGCCCAACTTCTTCGCCAACGGGTGGCACCTGCACGCCTCCCTGGTCGACGACTCCGGCGCCAACGCGTTCCAGAGCGAGGACGAGGTCCTGTCGCCTGTGGGGATGAGCTACGTCGCGGGACTGCTCGAGCACGCCACCGCGATGACGGCTCTGGCCAATCCCACCCTCAACGGCTACTCACGCTTCCAGCCCTACTCCTTCGCCCCGGACCGGATCACCTGGGCGTTGGAGAACCGCGGCTCGCTGGTCCGCGTCCAGGGTGGGCCGGGCGACCCGGGCACCCACCTGGAGAACCGCCTGGGCGAGCCGGCAGCCAACCCCTACCTCTACCTCGCCGCGGACCTCGCCGCCGGGCTCGACGGGATCGAGCGGTCCTTGGAGCCTCCGGCCCAGGCCGAGGCCGACCCGTACGCCGCCGAGGCCCCGATGCTGCCGACCTCGATCGCCGACGCCCTCGACGCGCTCGACAGCGACGCCCTCTACCGCACCCAGTTCGGGGACCCCTTCATCGACTACTACGTCATGATGAAGCGCGCCGAGCTGGCGCGACACGACGCTGCGGTCGCCGGGTCCGACGACCCCGACCAGGCATCGGCCGACTGGCAGATGCGCGAATACTTCGAGTTCTACTGATCGGGCACTGATGACTCTCCAACACGTCGTCCTGTTCAGCTATCCGCAGGAGCTGTCCGACGAAGACGCCACCGAGATGCGCCGCCACATCGAGGGGTGGCCGGGCGTCATCCCAGGGTTCCGCGCCCTTCGCTTCGGCCGCGACCTCACCGACACCCGCACCCGCGGCTACCAGTACCTGCTCTACACCGAGTTCGACGACGTGGACGCGCTCCACGCCTACCAGCAGCACCCGGTCCACCAGGAGTTCCTGGCTTGGGTGCTGGCCCACGACTGCACGCCACTCGCGTTCGACTACCACCTCGACGACGAGACCGTCTTTCCCCTCTCCACCTAGCACCACAGCACCACACGTCTCGGACTCACATCCCACGAAGGAGAATGACCATGTCCGTATCGGACCCCTCCGTCCCGGCGGAGGACCAGAAGCTCGCGAAGGGGACGCTGTCGACAGCCGACGCCGTCGCGATCTCCGTGTCAGTCCTCGCGCCCGGGATGGCGATGCTGCTGAACGTGCCCGGAGTGGCGGCGGTCGCCGGCACCTCGACGCCGCTCGCCTTCCTGCTCGGCGGCGTGGCCTGCCTGGCGCTCGCGTTCGTGGTCGTCGGGTTCACCCGGCGGATGGCCTCGGCCGGTTACGCCTACACCTACGCCAGCCGCAGCCTCGGCAAGGAGGCCGGGTTCCTGGCCGGCTGGCTCTACGCCTTCGGCATCGTGTGCTTCGTGCCGATGACCATGGCTGGTGTCAGCTACCTGTTCTGCGACCTCTTCGGGATCGACCAGGGCCTGTGGTTCCTGTTCTTCCTGATCGGGATGGCGTTGCTCGTCGTGCTGTCGGTGATCCGGATCAAGGTCACCACCCGGCTGCAGCTGGTCATCGGGGCCGTGACGGTCGCCGTGATCCTCATCGTGGCCCTGTGGACCATCGCCAAGGGCGGCGCGGACGGCAACAGCCTGGCCCCGTTCTCGTTCGGGCACACCAACAAGGGCGGCTTCTCCGGCGTCTTCTACGGGATCATCCTCGGCATCACCTCGTACATCGGGTTCGAGACCGCGGCAGACTTCGGTGAGGAGACCGCCAACCCGCGGCGCGCGATCCCGATCGCGGTCATCGCCTCCGTCGTCTTCGCCATCCTGCTCTACCTGCTGGCGACCTACGCCATGACCATCGGATTCGGCGTGAACAACGGCGCCGGCCTGGGCAGTGACGGGTTCGCGCTGAAGACCATCGCCGAGCAGTTCGTGGGCGGTCCGTTCCCGGCGCTGGTCGAGCTGGGGGCACTCCTGTCGGCCTTCGTGGTCTGTGTCGGCTGTGCGACGGCCGGGACGCGCACCCTCTACGCGATGGGCCGCGAGGGTGTCATCCCGACCTGGTTCGGACAGACGCACCGTCGCTACCAGACGCCGGCCAACGCCACCATCGCCGTCGCCGTGGTCAGCACCGTCCTGGCCGCGCTCGTCGGTTTCGGCTGGGGCACCCCCGACCTCGGGGGCAACCCGTTCACGGTCTACTACTTCTTCGCGACCCTCGGGACCCTGGCGATCATCCTGGTCTACGTCGGCCTGTGCATCGGTGGCGCCGTGTTCTTCAAGCGCACGCATGCCAACTACAACGCGCTCGCGCACCTGCTGGTCCCGGCGGCCGGCGTCGTCCTGTTCCTGGCCGCGCTCTACGGCTCGATCCACCCGACGCCCCCGCACCCGCTCAACTACACGCCGTACCTCACCCTCCTGTGGTTGGCCGTCGGCGTGGCCGTCCTGATGTCGCTGCGTGCACGCAAGCCCGAGGCCGTGGCCCGCATCGGCTCGATGCTCGGCGAGGAGGGCGGGGAGGCAGCAGACCCGCACACGCCGACGGCGCGCGCGTGACCGGTTTCTTCGACGACCACGCCCACCCCTTCCCCCTCCAGGCGGAGCCGCTGGACCTGTCCGCGGTCAGCCTGGAGGTGGGAGGGGGGCGGCGGAGCGACTCGTCCTCCCGGCTGGCGGTCGAGTCGCTGCGGTGTCGGTTGGCACGCTTCCTCGGTTGCCCCCCGAACGAGGTCGAGGATGTGCGTGACCGGCGCGCGGCCGCCGACTGGCCGTCGTACGTGCAGAGTCTCTTCGCCGACGCGGGCGTCGAAGGGATGCTGCTCGACGGGGGACCGCACCGCGTCGACGTCGCCGCGCAGTCCGAGGTCTCTGGCGTCGCCACGCGGGAGCTGCTCCGGATCGAGGGAGTGGTCGACCCGATGCTGGACGCCGGCGCGGACGCCGACGACGTGTTGGCCGAGGTCGAGGCACAAGTCGGCGCCGCCTTCAGCTCCGGGGTCGCGGGCCTGAAGACCGCGATCGCTTACCGAACGGGGCTGGCCGTCGACCCGGACGTGACCCTCGAGCGTGCTCGTCGCTCGACCGCCGAGGCGGTTCCGGTCCGCCGACGGGGCAAGGCGTTGCGCGACCTGGTGCTGGTGCGCACGCTCGGTCAGTGCGCGGAGCTCGGCATGCCGATCCAGGTGCACACCGGGTTCGGTGACAGCGACCTGCGGCTGCGCGACTCCGAGCCGATCCTGCTCGACGACCTGCTCCGAACCCCGACCGGCTCGGCAGCGCCCGTCGTGCTGATCCACGGCGGCTTCCCCTGGCACGAGCAGGTCGCCTACCTCGCCTCGGTGCGCCCCCATCTGTACGTCGAGTACTCGCTGGGCAACCTGATGAGCCCGATCACGACGGCCGACCGACTGCTGCGAATCGTGGACCTCGCCCCCACCGACCGCATCCTGCTCGGCAGCGACGGGCACGGAGCGCCTGAGACCCAGTGGTCAGCTGTCTGGGTGCTGCGCGAGGCCTGGGCCGAGGTCCGGACGCGGGTCGGAGCGGCCGTTCCCGACGGCTGGCTCGACCGGGCCGAGCGGCGGCTGTTCGCCGAGAACGCGCACAGCCTCTACCTCGGCGGCTGAAAGCTCAGCGCGCCCGCTCCCTCGCGGTGGCGAGCTCGCCGGCATGACCTCGCGCTCGACGCCCGGAGCCGCCCTGCCCGTCGAGACGAGCTGGTCGCGCAGCATCACGACGACGTAGACCGCCGCACCGAGCACGACGGCTCCGATCGCAGCCCAGATCACCCGCCAGTCCAACCACACCACCAGCAGTGCTCCGGTGCCGAGCGAGATCGCCTGCGGCGTGGCCATGAGCACCTCGGCCGCGGTGGAGACGCGACCCATCAGCGCCTGCGGGGTGCGCCGCTGCAGCATCGTCATGTAGGCGACGATCAGCCACGGCAGGCTGATCCCGAGCGGCACGGTCAGTACCAGGACGACCAGCATCGTGGGTGCCGTGGCGATCGCGATCGTGGAGACGCCGAGCAGTCCGAGCCCGAGAGCGGTGACCGCGACCTCGCCGTACCTCTTGATCAACAGACCGGAGGTGACCCCTCCGGCGATCGCGCCGATGCCCTGGATCGCGACCCAGACGCCGGCGAACGTGGGCTGCTTGTCGAAGCCGTCCAGCATCGCGTAGATCGAGGACTCGGTGAACCCGAGCACCAGCAGGGTGAGGCCGAAGCCGACCAGCAGGTGGCCCAGCACCCGGTCGCGGACGAGGTGCTTGAGCCCGGCGCCCATCTGCGACCACAGGTGCGCGGTGTCCTTGACGGGAGCGTCCTCGGCCACCGCGATCGTCGCGATGGCCGCCGCCGCGACGAGGAAGCTGACCGCGTCGAGGGTCGCGACCGCCCAACCGCCGAGCCCGGCGAACAGCGCGGCCCCGGCGAGCGGCCCGAAGAGGCGGTAGCCCTCCTTGACCGTCTGCAGGCTGGAGTTGGCGTCGACCAGCATCTCCTCCGGAAGCATCTCCTTGAGCAGGCCGTTGAGCGCCGCCGGCAGCACGATGAACGAGAAGCCGTACAGGACCGCGACGGCCCAGATGATCCAGACGTCACCCTCGTCCCGGACGAGCACCAACGGCAGCACGCCGATCGCGCTGGCCAGGTTGCCCCAGACGAGCACGGGCTTGCGGCGCACCCGGTCGACGTACACGCCGATCAGGGGCGCGAACAGCGACGGCAGCACCATGAACAGGAAGGTGAGGCCGGCCTGGGCGTTGGAGTCGGTGAGGGTCTTCACCCACATGCTCAGGACCAGCAACATGATCGAGTCGCCGAGCATCGAGGCGCTGAGTCCGCCGAACAGCCGGCGGAACCCGGGGCGCGCGAAGGCGGCCCTCACGGCTCCTCCTGGTCGATCGGGGCGCCCCACGAGACCAGCTCGCAGAGTCGTGCACCGTCCGGACGGTGGGCGGGATCGAGACGGTCCCGGTACTTCTGCATCAGCCCGGTGATCTCGAGGTTGAGGCCACGCAGCTCCTCGGCGGTGAGGTACACCTCGGTCTGGGACATGCCGCGGGCGGTCTGCCACGGTCGGGACTCGCCGCCGGCTCGTGTGGTCGAGGCGTGGTAGCGATCCAGCCAGCGCTCGAGCAGCATCCGGCCCAGGGACTCACCTGCCCTGCGCTCCTCCGGGGACGGCTCGCCCTCCTCGTCGCCCCAGGACAGGCCGATGCCGGTCACCTGCCACGGGCGGCGGCGACCGCCCTCGGTCTCCGCCTCCTCGACGAAGTCGTGCTCGGCGAGCTTGCGCAGGTGCCAGGAGCAGTTGGCTGGGGACTCCCCCAGGCGTACGCCGAGGTCCGTCGCGGTGAGCGGCCCGTGCAGGGTCAGCTCCTCGAGGATCCCCAGGCGGACCGGGTGGGCGACCGCGGACAGCTCCCGCGGGTCCCGGAGCCTCCGGGCGTCACGCCGTCGAGTCGACATGCATGGAAACTACTCTTTCGAAAGCATCCTTGCAATAGGCGGGCGGGGCCGGTAAGCGCAAGTAACACCGTGTTCCCCATCTACCTCGGTGAAACTTCGGCGTGGTAGATGGGAAACACGGTGTTACATGGAGGCGGCGAGCCTCAGAGGCCGATGGTCACCTCGGCGACGGAGCCGACGGAGGCGACGACCTTTCGGTCGACGGGCTCGGAGCGGGGCGCGAGCGTGCGCAACGTCCAAGACCCCTCCCCGGCGAAGAACCGGAAGTGGCCGGTGGCCGAGGTCGGGACCTCGGCGGTGAACTCACCGGTGCCGTCGAGCAGCCGGACGTATGCGTTCGCGACCGGCTCACTCTGCCCATCAGGGAGGGCCCGCAGCACCTGTCCCTGGACGACCGCCTCCTTGGCGACGTTCACGCCCTCGAGCGAGAGCCCGCCTTCCTTCGCCCCGCACATGTCAGGCCTCCGCCGAGCCGGGCTCGTCGCCGAGCGCCACGGGCACGCCGACGAGCGAGCCGTACTCGGTCCAGGAGCCGTCGTAGTTCTTGACGTTCTGCTGCCCGAGCAGCTCCTTGAGCACGAACCAGGTGTGGCTCGAGCGCTCACCGATGCGGCAGTACGCGATGGTGTCCTTGTCCCAGTCCACCCCGGCCTCGGAGTAGATCTCCTTCAGCTCGTCGTCGGACTTGAAGGTGCCGTCGTCGTTGGCCGCCTTGCTCCACGGCACGTTCGCCGCGGTCGGGATGTGACCGGCGCGCTGCGCCTGCTCCTGCGGGAGGTGGGCCGGGGCGAGCAGCCGGCCGGCGTACTCGTCGGGGCTGCGGACGTCGACGAGGTTCTTGGTGCCGATCGCCTCGACGGTCTCGTCGCGGAAGGCGCGGATCGAGAGGTCCTGCTCCTGCGCCGTGTACGACGTGGCGGCGCGTTCGGGCAGCTCGTCGGTCAGCTCGCGGGAGTCGAGCTCCCACTTCTTGCGACCGCCGTCGAGGAGACGGACGTCCTCGTGGCCGTAGAGCTTGAAGTACCAGTAGGCGTAGGCGGCGAACCAGTTGTTGTTGCCGCCGTAGAGCACGACCGTGTCGTCGTTGGCGACGCCGCGCGAGGAGAGGAGCTCCTCGAACTGCCGCTTGTCGACGAAGTCACGACGGACCTGGTCCTGCAGGTCGGTGGTCCAGTCGAGCTTGATGGCGCCCTTGATGTGGCCCTTGTCGTAGGCCGTGGTGTCCTCGTCGACCTCGATCAGGACGATGCCGTCCTTGCCGAGGGTGTCCTCCACCCACTGGGCGGAGACGAGCGTGGTGTCGCGAGACATGGGGAGCTGCCTTTCAGTTGGTGCGATCAGTGAGTTGCGGCCTGGGTGGCCGAGGAGCGTGCGGTGACGCGCTTGAGCAGCAGGTAGACCTCGCAGCCCAGGCAGAAGCGGAAGACGGCGTTGAGCAGGGCGGCCACCAGCGCGAGGCCGGTGGCGACCAGGCCGACGGCCGGGGACCCGAGGGCGAACCCCGCGACGCCGACCACCGCGAAGGCGAGGCCGACGGCCTGGGCGAACCGGGGCGGGGCCGGGTCCTCCCAGTCAGCGGCCGCGGACAGCCGCGGCCGCACCACGTGCCGGAAGAGCCAGGCGTGCGGGGTCCGCTGGACGCCGAGCGTCGCCCCGAGTGCGAAGAGTCCCGCCTGGACGGCGAGCAGAGCCGTGGCGAGAGTGCTCGGCGACGTCACGAGGACGACGGCGAGGACGACGGCGGTCAGGGCGGCGGCGAACTGGGGGCCGCGTGAGTCGATGAGTGCAGGCATGAGATGTCCTGGGTCCGGAACGGTCAGAGGGGGCTGAGTGGGCCACTCGTCCGGATCATCCAGCCGATGGCTGGAGGAGGAATCCTCGCGGACGGCGCCCTCAGGACATTCGACACATGGCCGAGCGCACGAGGCAGAGGTCCACTGCGCGGCGCTTGGTGAGCATGGTCGAGGACATGACTGGAACTGTAGGGAGCGCGCCCGACGACCGGAAACCGGAATCCCAGTCAATGAGACGAGTGTCCATCATTCGGACGCCACCAGCGCGAGCGCGCTCAACACCTGGTCCTTGGTCGGCGCGCCACTGGCCCGGGTGACCTCGCGGCCACGCTGGTCGAGGACCAGGGTCGTGGGGGTGCGCAGGATGCCCAACCGGCGTACGAGGTCGAGCTCGGACTCCGCATCGATCTCGACGTGCTCGACGCCCGGGACGGCCGTCGCCACCTCGCCGAGCGTGCGGCGAGCGGACCGGCACGGGGCGCAGAAGGCGGAGGAGAACTGCAGCAGCGTCGCCCGCTCCCCCAGCCGGCCGCCGAAGTCGACGATCGGCTGGTCCTCGGGCACGGAGGCCGCGCAGGCGCCACAGTGGGCTCGACCCCCCGAACGGGGTGGGTTCCGCGGAACCGGCCGTCGGTCATGGCCCGGAACGTGCCGAAGCCCACGGCGACGACCACTGCGACGAGCAGGGTCCAGGCTCCGGGCGACATGTCGGGTCAACGCCGCGGGGCCGCCCCGATGTTCCCGCTAGCGCGACTTCAGCCGAGCGACCTGCTCGCGCAGACGCGCGTTCTCGTCCTCCAGGTCGAGCACCGCCGCGATCCCGGCGAGGTTGAGCCCCGCGGCGAGGAGGTCTCGGATGCGGTGCAGGCGCTCGATGTCCTCCGGGCTGTAGCGCCGGGTGCCGCCCACCGAACGGTCGGGCTCGACCAGTCCTCGCCGCTCGTAGACGCGGAGGTTCTGGATCTGCATCGAGGTCATCTCCGCCGCGACCGAGATGGCGAAGACACCCACGCTCTCCTGCACCACGACTTGATTCTGCCTGATTCTTGGATTATAAGAAACCTGTATCGGATGTTACATATCAACCACCGGCGACGCCGGTACGAGAGAACCAGGAGGAAGACACCATGCTGATCCGCAACGCTGACCCGTTCCGTGAGTTCGACCGCCTGACCCAACAGCTCCTGGGCACCACGAACCGTCCCGTGGCCATGCCGATGGACGCATGGCGCGAGGGCGACCAGTTCGTGCTCGAGTTCGACCTCCCCGGGGTCCGGCCCGAGTCGATCGACCTCGACGTCGAGCGCAACGTCCTCACCATCCGGGCCGAGCGCACCGCCGGCAACGGGGACTGGCAGATGCTGGCCTCCGAACGTCCCCGCGGCGCCTTCAGCCGCCAGCTGGTGCTCGGCGACAACCTCGACCTCGACCGGATCGAGGCGGGCTACCGCGACGGCGTCCTGCGCCTCGTGGTGCCGGTGGCCGAGAAGGCCAAGCCGCGGCGCATCGAGGTCCGGACCCAGGACGACGGTCAGCCGGCCGAGCTCAACGCCTGACCCGGACCGGAGATCGAGCGCGGCCGCAGGCCGTGCATCGAGATCACCCGCCGGCGAAGGGCGGGAGGAACTCCACGGTGTCCCCCGGCTGCACGGGCACCTGCCCGGGTGCCCGTGAGCCGGCCGGCCGGTCCCCGACCAGGACCGAGCAGATCCTGATCAGGTCGGGGAACCGGTCGACGGGGTGCAGGTCCAGCACGCGTCGTACGACGTCGTCCAGGGTGACCGCGCCGTCGACGCTCAGGTGGTCCTCGCTGACACCGGCGGCGGCGCGCGCCGCCGCCCAATAACGGACAGTGACCTGCGCGTCGCTCATGACCGATATTCTGTCCCACCGGTGATGAGGGACGGAGGTGCGCGGTGAGCACGCTGCTGCTGATGACCCACGCGCTCCAGCCGTCAGCCGAGGTGATCCCCTCCCTCGCGCTGCTCAACCATCAGGTGCGGGTCCTGCCGGCCGAGGGCAGCGCGCTCCTCGACGCCCCCGACGCGCACGCGGTGCTCGTGGACGGCCGTCACGACCTGGCCCAGGCACGCGACCTGTGCCGGCTCATCCGGACGACCGGGTCCGACGTCCCCGTGCTGCTGGTCCTCACCGAGGGCGGGCTGGCCGCGGTCCAGCACGACTGGCACATGGACGAGGTCATCCTCAGCACGTGCGGCCCGGCCGAGCTGGAGGCCCGGCTGCGGGTCGCGATCGGCCGCCTGGAGGCCGCGGTCGACGACCCCGAGGCGCACCTGGTCAAGGGTGGCGAGGTGATCATCGACGAGGCGGGGTACACCGCGCGGCTGGGCGAGCGGCCGCTCGACCTCACGTTCAAGGAGTTCGAGCTGCTGAAGTACCTCCTCCAGCATCCAGGCCGCGTCTTCAGCCGCCAGCAGCTGCTCCAGGAGGTGTGGGGCTACGACTACTTCGGCGGTACCCGCACCGTCGACGTCCACGTCCGCCGACTGCGCGCCAAGCTCGGGCCCGAGCACGAGAACCTCATCGGCACCGTACGCAACGTCGGCTACCGCTTCGTGCTGCCGGCCGCGAGCGCGACCGAGGTCGACGACCGCCAGGACGCATGAAACTCGATCTCGTCCGATCGGTCGCCGAGGCCGCCACCGAGGCCGATGGCGCCGCCCCCCTCGACGAGGGCACCTGGCTCGCCCTGCGCCACCACCCGTCGCGGTTCGTCACGCTGGTCGAGGAGGACGGCTACGCGCTCCTGCGCGGCGAGCACCTCGACCTCGCCGTCGCGCCCCAGCACCGTGGGCAGGGCCGGGGCCGCGACCTCGCGACCCGGATCCTCGAGGGCGTGACCGGCACCGTGCACGCCTGGTCGCACGTGAACCATCCGGGTGCCCGGCGCCTGGCGGAGCGGCTCGGGTTCGAGCCGACCCGCGAGCTGTGGGTGATGCGGCTCCCGGCCGACGTACGACTCGAGGAGACCGGCACCTCCCTACGGTCCTTCCGGCCGGGCGACGAGGCCGAGCTGCTGCGGGTCAACGCCGCCGCCTTCGCCCAGCACCCCGAGCAGGGCGACCTCGACCTCGCCGGTCTCGAGGAGCGGATGTCCGAGTCGTGGTGGGACCCCGCCGACCTGCTCGTCGCCGAGGAGGACGGCCGGATGCTCGGCTTCCACTGGACCAAGGTTCATCCCTCGGCGCCCGGCGAGACGCCGCACGGGGAGGTCTACGTGCTCGGCGTCGATCCCGCGGCCCAGGGTCGCGGGCTCGGCAAGACCCTCACCCTCGCCGGTCTCGCCCACCTCCGCACCCGGGGGGTCGGCGAGATCATCCTGTACGTCGAGGCCGACAACGACCCCGCTGTCTCGCTCTACCGCCGCGTCGGCTTCACCCACGAGGACCGGGACACCCACGTCCAGTACACGCGGACCTGAGCGGCCGCGAGCCTCAGGCCAGGCCGGCGCGCAGGCGCTGGGCGACCTCACGGTTCGCAGCCAGCGACGAACGACCCACCGTCACGAAGTGCAGGAAGCCGTGGATCTGGTCGGCGAAGCGGGTGACCTCCACCTCGACCCCCGCGTCGGCGAGCTTCGCGGCGTACGCCTCGCCCTCGTCGCGCAGCGGGTCGAAGCCGCCGGTGGCGACGTACGCCGGGGCCAGACCCCGGGGGATGTCGGCCAGCAGGGGCGAGACCATCGGCTCCTCCCACTGCTCCGGGTCGGGGACGTAGCTGGCGCGGGCCAGCTCGATGAACCCGTCGGTGAGGGCGAGGTCGCGGCCGAAGAGCTCGCGGCTCCTGGTGCCGCCGCGCATGTCGGTGCCGGGGTAGATCAGCAGCTGGAAGGCCAGCGGCCAGCCGCGCTCAGCGGCCGTCAGCGCGACCGTCGCGGCCAGAGTCCCTCCGGCCGAGTCGCCGCCCACCGCGAGCCTGCTCGGGTCGGCGTCGAGCTCGGCGGCATGCCGGGTCACCCACTCGTAGGCGGCCAGGCAGTCGTCGTACGCCGCCGGGTAGGGGTGCTCGGGTGCGAGTCGGTAGTCGACCGACAGCACGCGGACCCCGGCCTCCTCGGCCAGGAACCGGCAGGCGGGGTCGTGGGACTCCAGGTCGCCGTAGATCCAGCCACCGCCATGGAGGAACACCAGCAGCGGACCGACCCCCGGGGCGCCCGTCGGCACGTAGAGCCGGGCCGGGATGCCCGCCACCTCGACGTCCCGCACCGACCCGATCGGCAGCCCGGCACCGGCCAGCCGCTGCTGGTAGCGGAGCTCCTTGCGCGCCACCGGGATGGGGAGGTCCTCGACCGGGGTGCCCTTGACCAGCGCGCGGGCCTTGAGCATCAGCTGGGTCTCCACCGACAGCGTCAGGCCGTCGATCACGACGGGACGCCCGGCCAGCAGCCGCTGGGCCCGGGGCGGGAGGGCCATGAGGCTGCGCAGGGCCGTGCGGTCGAAGAGCTCGGTCAGGCCGTGTCGCGACATCTCCACACGCGCAAACTATCGGCCGCCCTCCCCGAGGACACCCGCCGTTCACCTGGCGGTGAGACACTGACCGCATGACCGGCGCAGCGGAGGCCTTCGAGCCGGACGAGGCTGCCCTGGCAGGCGTCGAGAAGTACGACGACCGGTTCCTCGACCGCGAGCTCTCCTGGCTCCGACTCAACCAGCGCGTGCTCGAGCTGGCCGAGGACGAGGCCGTCCCCCTGCTGGAGCGGGTGCGGTTCCTCGCGATCTTCGCCAGCAACCTCGACGAGTTCTTCATGGTGCGCGTGGCCGGCCTCAAGCGTCGGATCGCGGCCGGGGTCGCCGTGCGGGCCGCCTCCGGGCTGATGCCGCGTGAGGTGCTGGAGCAGATCTGGTCGAAGACCGACGAGCTGTCGCAGCGGCACGCGTCCCAGTTCCGCGACCACGTCGCGCCTGCCCTCGAGGACCAAGGCATCCAGGTGGTCCGGTGGTCCGAGCTCGATCGCGAGGAGCAGAAGTACTGCAAGCGGCTGTTCAAGGAGCGGGTCTTCCCGGTCCTCACTCCCCTGGCCGTCGACCCGGCGCACCCGTTCCCCTACATCTCCGGGCTCTCGCTCAACCTTGCGGTGCTCGTCCGCGATCCCAAGACGGACAAGCAGCACTTCGCCCGCGTCAAGGTCCCGCCGATCTTCCCCCGGTTCGTGGCGGTGGGGAACCAGCGGTTCGTCCCGCTCGAGGACGTCATCGGCGAGCACCTCAAGCGCCTCTTCCCCGGCATGCAGATGCAGGAGGCGCACACCTTCCGCGTGACCCGCAACGAGGACCTCGAGGTCGAGGAGGACGACGCCGAGAACCTCCTGGCCGCCCTGGAGAAGGAGTTGCTCCGCCGGCGCTTCGGACCTCCGGTGCGCCTGGAGGTCGAGGAGTCGATCTCGTCGGAGGTGCTCGACCTGCTCGTCTCCGAGCTGGGCATCACGCGCGAGGAGGTGTACCGGCTCCCGGGTCCGCTCGACCTCACCGGGCTGCACGACATCGCCGACCTGCCGCGCGAGGAGCTGAAGTACCCGGGCTTCGTCCCGACCACGCACCCGCAGCTGGCCGAGGTGGAGTCCGCCGCGCCGGTCGACGTCTTCAAGGCGACGCGGCGGTACGACGTCCTCCTGCACCACCCGTACGACTCCTTCGCCACCAGCGTGCAGCGGTTCCTCGAGCAGGCGGCGGCCGACCCGCACGTGCTGGCGATCAAGCAGACGCTGTACCGGACCTCCGGCGACAGTCCGATCATCGACGCCCTCATCGACGCCGCCGAGGCGGGCAAGCAGGTGCTGGTGATCGTCGAGATCAAGGCGCGCTTCGACGAGCAGGCCAACATCCGCTGGGCGCGCAAGCTGGAGCAGGCCGGCTGCCACGTCGTCTACGGTCTGGTGGGGCTCAAGACCCACTGCAAGCTGGCGATGGTCGTGCGGGACGAGCCCGAGGGGATCCGGCGCTACGTCCACATCGGGACGGGCAACTACAACCCCAAGACGGCACGCATGTACGAGGACCTCGGGATCATCACGACCAACGACGAGGTCGGCGAGGACGTCGCCCACCTGTTCAACAACCTCTCCGGCTACAGCCGCGCCACCGAGTACTCCCGGCTCCTGGTCGCACCGGACTCCGTACGACCGGAGCTGATCACCCGGATCCACCGCGAGATCGAGCACCAGCGCGAGGGGCGACCGGCCGGCATCCGGATCAAGGCGAACGCGATCGTCGACGAGAAGGTGATCGACGCGCTCTACCTCGCCTCCCAGGAGGGTGTCCGGGTCGAGCTGCTGATCCGGGCGATCTGCTCGCTGCGCCCGGGCGTGCCCGGCCTCTCCGAGACCATCCAGGTGCGCTCGATCCTCGGCCGGTTCCTCGAGCACTCCCGGATCTACTGGTTCGCCAACGGCGACGAGCCGTCCGCATGGATCGGCTCTGCCGACGTGATGCACCGCAACCTCGACCGGCGGGTGGAGGTGCTCGTCAAGCTCCCCAGCCAGGAGAACGTCACGGAGGTCGGCGAGCTGCTCGAGCTCGCCTTCGACCCCGACACGAGCGCGTGGGAGCTCCAGGAGGACGGCAACTGGATCCGCAACCGCGGCACCGTCGACCTCCAGGCCGCCCTGATCGAGCGCCAGCGGCGCCGCCGTACGACCGGCTGATCGCGGCCGGGCCGGACTGTGGCGTGAGCCACGGTGACGCGAAGTTGCGCCAATCCCTCTGTTTGGCCCTAGTCTGATTCGCGTTTGCAGCCCTCCTCTCAGGAGTTCTCCCGTGCGCATGAAGTTTCGCCCGAACGACTCGTCCTTCTACGACCTGTTCAGCCAGTCCGCGCAGCACCTCGTCGTCGGTGCCGGACTGCTGACCGAGATGCTCGCGGAGGACGCCGACCACGAGGCTGTGGCCCAGCGCATGCGCGAGGCCGAGCACAACGCCGACGAGACGACGCACCAGATCATCCAGCGGGTGAACCAGACCTTCGTCACGCCGTTCGACCGCGAGGACATCTACAACCTCGGGGCCGGGCTGGACGACGTCATGGACATGATGGACGAGGTCGTCGACCTCATCCTGCTCTACGAGGTGAAGACCTTGCCGACCGAGGTCTCGACGCTCGTCGAGGTCATCCAGAGGTGTGCTGAGATCACCGCCGACGCCATGCCGAAGCTGAAGTCGATGAAGGACCTCGACGAGTACTGGATCGAGATCAACCGGCTCGAGAACGCCGGCGACAAGACCTTCCGTCGTACGCTCGCCATGCTCTTCAGCGGGGACTTCAAGGCGATCGAGGTCCTCAAGCTCAAGGACATCGTCACCTCGCTCGAGGGTGCGATCGACGCCTTCGAGAAGGTCGCCCACATCGTGGAGCAGATCGCGGTCAAGGAGTCCTGACCTGTGGATCTCGCGATCGTCATCACGGTCGTCGTCGTCGCTCTCGCGTTCGACTACACCAACGGCTTCCACGACGCCGCCAACGCCATCGCCACCTCGGTCTCGACCCGGGCTCTGACGCCTCGGATCGCCCTGGTGCTCGCGGCGGTGATGAACTTCGTCGGTGCCCTGCTCGGCCAGGAGGTCGCCCACACCGTCGCCGACACGATCGGTGACATCGCCGGCAACCACGGTCTGATCATCGTGCTGGCCGCCCTGCTGGGCGCGATCACCTGGAACCTGGTCACCTGGTACTTCGGACTGCCGTCCTCGTCGTCGCACGCCCTCATCGGCGGGCTCGTAGGCGCTGGTCTCGCCGGGGGCGCGTCCATCAACTGGGTCACAATCAAGGAGAAGGTACTGCTCCCGATGGTGGCCTCGCCGGTCATCGGCTTCGCCCTCGCCTTCGCGATCATGATCGCCTTCATGTGGCTCCTCCGCCGGCGCAACCCGCACAAGATCAACCGTGCCTTCCGGCTGATGCAGACCCTGTCGGCCGCCGCGCTCGCGCTCGGCCACGGCCTGCAGGACGCCCAGAAGACGATGGGCGTGATCTTCCTGGCGGTCACCACCGCCGGCTACTACTCCGCGGACGACGAGGGCCTCCCGCTCTGGATCGTCCTCGGCGCCGCGACCGCGATCTCGCTGGGCACCTACTCCGGTGGCTGGCGGATCATGCGGACCCTCGGGCGCCGCATCATCGCCCTCGACCCGCCGCGCGGGTTCGCCGCCGAGTCGGCCGCCACCGGCGTGCTCTACGTGATGGCGCTGCACTACCACGCCCCGGTCTCCACGACACACACGATCACCTCGGCCGTCATGGGTGCCGGCGCCACCAAGTCCTTCAGCGCCGTGCGCTGGGGCATGGCCCGCAACATCGTCATCGCCTGGGTGCTGACCTTCCCCGCTGCCGGACTCGCCGCGGCCGGCTGCTACTACGTCGCGCACCTGTTCGTCCAGGCCTGACCGAGGTCCTGCAGCGGACGTCATACGGTCTGCCGGTCATAGGCGGCGAACCGTATGACGTTGCGCCGGCTCTGAGGGGTCAGGCGGCGGGCCGGCGCCACCCGGCGGTGGTGAGTGCGCGCTCGATCTGGTCGAAGAAGTCGTCCGGCGCGACCCGAAGACCGAGCAGGGGCAGCCGAAGCACGAGGGTCCGCTCGAGGGTCACCTCGTTCTGCCGGAGGGCGTCAGCGACCACGTTGCTGGCCCACGAGTGCTGGATGCCATCAATCTCCACCACGACACCCCAGTCCTCCCACTCGGCGTCCAGGTAGCTGTCTCCCCGTCGCGTACGGCGACGCGACTGGCGGGTCGGAGCCGGAAGCCCTCGCCGCGTGCACCCTCGGGCGAACTCTGCCTCGCCCAGCGACCCCGCCCCCTCGAGCAGGTCGAGGACCACGGCGTACAACAATGATCGTCGCCGGTCGCGCCTGATCCGGAGCATCTCCCGTCCCAGTGACTGAGCCGTGGTGAGGCCTTGCTGCACGACCATCGTGAGCACCAGCGCTGCTTGCTTGTCGCTCCTCGCCCACAGGGCAGCACGCACGGCAGCCACCTCGACCCGGGCTCGTGGGACTCCGGTGCCGCGGTGCATGTCATCGGCGGCCCACCTACGTGTCTGTCGTACGTCGATCCCGGGAGCTCTCCGGACCCGCGCACCGCGCGGGACCGACACCCGGACCGGCTCCCATTCGAAGTGTTCGAGGCCGGCCGCCTGCAGGGCCGACGCTCCGTCGAGGAACGACCGCGGGCCCGCCTCGAACACCGCTGCCCACCAGCGCGCCGCGCGGCTGAGCTCGCCGTTGCTGAGCGCCACGCTCTGGCGGCCGACTCGCTGCCATCGGCCCGCGCGGACGTGCGCCACGATCTCGTGGCGGGTCACGCCGGCCAGGTACGCCTGAGGTCTCGACACCACGCCCGCCTGGGCGGCCGCGAGACGCTCGATCCGTCGCCGCCGGATCAGTCGACGGTGGGCTGTTCGATCCATCCCCGGAGGATCCCCGGGGGTCAGCTCCCTCAATCGCGACCGCGGGAATCTGTGGAGGACCGTCGGACGTCATACGGTCTGCCGGTCATAGCCGGCACACCGTATGACGCAAGCCCCGGTGAGTCGGGGGTCAGCCGAAGCGGCCGGAGATGTAGGCCTCGGTCGACTCCTGGTCGGGGTTGGAGAACATCTTGCGAGTGGGGTTGAACTCCACGAGGTGGCCGGGCTCGCCGGCGGCCTTGAGGTTGAAGAAGCCGGTGTCGTCGGAGACGCGGGCCGCCTGCTGCATGTTGTGGGTGACGATGACGATCGTGTAGTCCGACTTCAGCTCGTGGATGAGGTCCTCGATCGCCGAGGTGGAGATCGGGTCGAGGGCCGAGCACGGCTCGTCCATGAGCAGGACCTGGGGCTCGACCGCGATGGCCCGGGCGATGCACAACCGCTGCTGCTGACCACCGGACAGGCTCATGCCGGGCTTGTTCAACCGGTCCTTGACCTCGCCCCAGAGGTTCGCCCCGCGCAGCGACCGCTCCACGATGTCCTCGGCGTCCGACTTCGACATCTTGCGCGAGTTCAGCCGGTTGCCGGCCAGGACGTTGTCGAAGATCGACATCGTCGGGAAGGGGTTCGGCCGCTGGAACACCATGCCGATCTGGCGGCGGACCGAGACCGGGTCGATCGACGGGTCGTACAGCGACTCCCCCGCCACCACGACCTTGCCCTCGACGCGAGCGCCCGGGATCACCTCGTGCATGCGGTTCAGTGACCGCAGCATCGTGGACTTGCCACAGCCGGAGGGTCCGATGAAGGCCGTCACGGACTTCGCCTTGACGGTCATGTTGACCCCCTCGACCGCGAGGAAGTCGCCGTAGTAGATGTTCAGGTCAGAGACATCGATGCTCGTGGCCATTTCAGCTTTCCTTCTGGGTTCTCGTCCGGGCCGCTCAGCGGCGCTCGTGCGTGGGAGGGGCGAAGATCCTGCCGATGATCCGGGCGACGAGGTTCAGGACCATGACGATGAGGATCAGCAGCAGGGCTCCGGCCCATGCCAGGTTGTAGTCCTCGGGCGTCGACTTCTTGTACTCCGTGAGGATGTACACCGGCAGCGTCTGCATGCGCCCGTTGAAGAGGTTCGCGTTCATCAGGTCGAGGCTGCCGACCGCCACCAGCAGCGGCGCCGTCTCCCCGATGACCCGGCTGATCGCCAGCATGACGCCGGTGAGGATGCCGCCGAAGGCGGTCGGGATGACGACCTTGACGATCGTCCGCCACTTCGGCACCCCGAGAGCGTACGACGCCTCGCGGAGGTCGTGCGGCACGAGCCGCATCATCTCCTCGCCCGCCCGGACGACCGTGGGGATCATCAGCAGCGACAGCGCGACGGCGCCCATGAGCCCCGACCGGGTGCCGTTGCCGAACAGGAGCGTGAACAGCGCCAGGGCGAAGAGACCGGCGACGATCGAGGGGATGCCCGTCATGACGTCCACCAGCAGCGTGGTCCAGCGGGCGACGCGGCTGCCCGCGCCGTACTCGACGAGGTAGACGGCGGTCATGAGCCCGATCGGCACCGAGATGACGGTCGCGGCGGCGGTGACCAGCAGCGTCCCGACCAGCGCGTGGGCGACGCCGGCCCCCGGTGCCATCTTGTACGTGACCGGGTCGAGCTCCTGCTGCATGTCGTGGGTGACGAAGGAGAGCGACAGCTCCGGCAGGCCCTTGACCACGACCTCCGCGAGCACCCAGACGAGCGGGACGAGCGCCACCAGCAGCGAGGTCCACACCAGGCAGGTCGCCAGGCGGTCCACCGCCGCGCGCCGCCCCTCGACCGCGGCCGACCAGGCCGGGAGACCGAGGACCACGAAGACGACGGCGAGGATCGGTACGGCGTACCAGCTCCACGAGCCGAGGAGCACCACCAGGCTGGCGAGCGCGGTCCCGACGACGATGACGAGCCAGGGGGCCCACGGCGTCAGCTGGGCGCGCGACAACCCCATCGGCGACTTCGCGACGCGCGTCTGCTCGAGGGTGCTCATGCGAACTTCCTCTCGCCGCGGGCGATGGCCCAGCGGGCGATGAAGTTCACCGCGAAGGTGAAGACGAAGAGGATGAGGCCGGTCGCCAGCAGCACCGACTGGATGCCGACGTCCTCACCGTTGAACCGGGCCGCGATGTTCGAGGCGATCGTCGCCGGGTTGTCGGAGGTGATGATCTTCCAGGTCATCAGCGGGCCACCGGCCGAGAGGACCATCGTGACGGCCATCGTCTCGCCGAGGGCCCGGCCGAGACCGAGCATCATCCCGGCGATCATCCCCGAGCGGGCGTGCGGGAACACGGCGTACCGGATCGTCTCCCAGCGGGTGGCCCCGAGGGCCAGGGCCGCCTCCTCGTGCAGGCGGGGCGTCCGGGCGAAGACCTCCCGGCAGATCGCCGTGGTGATCGGCAGCACCATGATCGCGAGCACCACCCCGGCGACCAGGATCGTCCGACCGGTGGCCGAGACGTCGCCGGAGAAGAACGGCAGCCACGAGAGGTGGTCGTTGAGCCAGGCCTGGAAGGGCTGGCTCAGCCCGGCGAGCGTCCGCGCGCCCCACAGGCCGAAGACGACGGAGGGTACGGCGGCCAGCAGGTCGATCACGTAGGCGATCGGGGTCGCCAGGGAGCGCGGGGCGTAGTGGGAGAGGAAGAGGGCCACGCCCACGGCGAAGGGGACGGCGATGAGCATCGCGATCATGGCCGCGAGCACGGTGCCGAACAGCAGCTTCGCCACGTAGCCGAGGAAGCCGGTGGCGGACGGCTCGTAGTACTTCTGGTCGGCGTGGAAGCCGTCGAGGCCCTGGAGCAGCAGGAACACGAACACCGCCGCCAGCGAGACCAGGATGGTCAGACCGGCGGCGCGTGCCAGACCGGAGAACACCCGGTCGCCGCGCCCGGATCGGCCGGCGGCGCTCAGGCTCTCCTCGGTCGAGAGCTCGTTGATGGTCACGAGGGACGGACTCCGCTTTCAGGGGTGTGGGCGGCGGAGCGGTGACCCGCTCCGCCGCCCGAGGACACTGCTGGGGCTCGGGTCAGGACCCGATCTTGTCGACGATCGTCTGCGCCTTGGCCGCCACGTCCGACGGCAGGGCCGCGGAGAACGCGTTCGCGGCGGCTGCCTTCTGGCCGCCCTCGGAGATCATGTAGGACAGGAAACCCTTGACGATGTCCGCGGTGGCCTGGTCGTCGTAGGACTGGCACGCGATCTCGTAGGAGGCGAGGAACAGCGGGTAGGTGCTGGGATCCGTCGTCGTCCGGTTGATCGAGTACTGCATCACCGACTCCGGCGTGTCCGAGGCGAGCTCGGACGCGGCGAGGCCGGCGGAGGCACCCTCGGCCGACGGGGCGACGTAGTCGCTGCCCACCTTGAGGCTCACGACACCGAGCTCGGTGCCCTGGACGGCGCTGTCGTCGGCGTACCCGACCGTGCCCTCACCACTCTGGATGGCGCCGATGACGCCCGAGGTGCCCTCGGCGGACTCACCCTTGGTGGTCGGCCAGTCGGAGGAGTGCTCGGTCGACCAGGAGCCGTTCGAGGCCTGGTAGAGGTAGTCGGTGAAGTTGTCCGTGGTGCCCGAGCTGTCCGAGCGGTGCACCGGCGAGATGTCGGTGCTCGGGAGGTCGGCGTCGGGGTTCTGGTCGGCGATGGCCGGGTCGTCCCACGAGCTGATCTCGCCCGAGAACATCTTCCCGAGGGTCTCGGCGTCGAGGTTCAGGCTGTCGATGCCCGGGAGGTTGAAGGTCACGTCGACCGGCGAGATGAACACGGGCACCTGGACGGGGTCGCCGCCACAGGTCTTGGCGGCCGCGGTCAGCTCGTCGCTCGAGAGGGCGGAGTCGGTGCCGGCGTACTTGTAGGAGCCGGAGATGAAGTTCTCCCGGCCCGTGCCGGAGCCGACGGCGTCGTAGGAGAGCTTCACGTCGGGGTTGGCCTGGCCGAAGCCTGCGCGCCAGGCCTCCTGGGCGGTCTCCTGGGCGGACGAGCCGCCACCCGCGACCGTGCCGCTGAGGCCACCGGCGCCGGAACCGCCGGAGCCGGAGGTGTCGTCGCCGCCGCAGGCCACGAGGGAGCCGGCGAGGGCCAGCGCGAGGGTGCCGGCGGCCGCGCCGCGGCGGATGGAAGTGCTTCTCACTTCGTTTTCTCCTGACTTGTCATCTGTCTTGACGCTCATGAACGTAGGGAGCGGAGATGACCGGACCCGTCGCCGTGGGTGAACGGAAGGTGAACCGGGGATGCCGTTTCGAAATCCGCGTTCCCAGGAGGAGACGACGCTCACATGAACCCCGTCTGACGGGCCGCTCAGGGAGCCGGGCGGACCTCGAACGCACGGACCTCGCCGAGCCGGTGGTGGAGCACCGCCAGCTCGCCGGGGCCGAGCGCGACGGGTTCGAGCCCGAGCACCTCGAACAGGTCGGGGAGGACCGGGCGGTGGCTGCAGAGGACGGTGCTCTTCGCCGAGGACAGCGCCCGCTCCGCGGCGAGGGTGAGCGACTTCAGGGTCGCACCCTCCTCGGTGAGCCCGTCGTCCTCGCGCACCTCGAGGCCGGCAGCCCTGGCGAAGGGGCGGACGGTCTGCACGCACCGCAGGCTGGAGGAGGTGACGATCCGCCGCACGCCGTACGCCGTGAGGGTGGTGGGCAGGCGCTCGGCCTGCCGTCGGCCGTCCTCGGCCAGGGGCCGCAGCCGGTCGTCGCCCTGCCAGCCGGACCGGTCCTCGGCGTGGGCGTGCCGCAGGACCACCAACGCCGTCGTCGCAGCGTGGATCTCCTCGGCCCGCGCGAGCGTCTCCCGGTCGTGGTCGTAGGTGAGCCGGCCGTGCGCCTCCTCGACGGGAAGCCACTCCAGGTCGTCGATCTCGTCGTTGACCACGTAGCCGCTGACGTCGTCCGAGCCCTCGACCCGGCCGACCCAGTAGTGGACCTGCTTCATCCGCGGACCGTTCGCGTAGCGCGTGAGCGGGAGGGGCCGGGTGAGCCGGATCGTCAGCCCGGTCTCCTCCTCGACCTCGCGGACCGCTGCGACCGCGGCGTCCTCGCCGGGGTCGAGCTTGCCCTTGGGGAAGGACCAGTCGTCGTACCGGGGACGGTGCACCAGGAGCACCTCGCGCCGGGGCCGCCAGACCACGGCTCCCGCGGCCACGACCTCGGGCTCAGCCATGCGGCTAGTCTCACACCACCGCAGCCCGGAGGACGAGAGAGGGACCACGAGCGTGTCAGACGCTGGATCAGCGGTCCGCCGCCGTCCCACGCGACCCTTGCTGATCGGCCTGCTCTGCCTCGCTCTGGTCCTGGCCCTGGGCCTGGGGGCCTGGTGGTGGCGCAACGCCCGGATGACCGAGCTCGAGCGAGCGCTCAGCCTCTCACCCGCAGACTCCGCGCGACTGTCCTGGACCGACTGGGCGGCGGTGCGTTCCGAGCTCGGCGTCTCCTCGGACGCCGGTTCGACGCGCGGTGAGCTGAGCCACTTCCTCGACCGCGCCTACGACCGCGACCTCTCCTCGACCTCGGCCCTGCTCGGGTCGGCCGAGGTGCTCCAGAGCGACTTCGGCTTCTCACCCGCCACGATCGACTGGGAGATGTTCAGCCAGTCCGACCAGGGTGCCGTGATCGTGCTCCGGGTGCCTGACGGCACGGACTTCGACGCGATCGCCGACCGGCTGGCGCGCCTCGGGTTCGACCGGCCCGCGGACGCCGAGGGGGTGTGGCAGGGCGGCATGGACCTGCTACCGCGTGTCGCTGCCGGGTTGACCCCGGAGCTGCAGTTCCTGGCCCTCGACCCCGACGACCGGCTGATCGTCTCCTCGGACCGGGCCGACTTCCTCCACCATGCCCTCGACGTCGTGCACGGCGACGCCGACTCGATGGCCGCCGACGACGCGGTGGATGCGACCGCCGGCGCCCTCGGCACGCCGCTGTCGGCCGCTCTCTACTCCGGCGACCAAGCCTGCCGTGCGCTGGCGATGTCCGGGGCGGATCCGACCGACCAGCGGGCCGCCCAGGACCTCCTCGACCGCGCCGGGAAGGTCAACCCCCTCACCTCGTTCGCGATGGCGGCGGAGCCGGACGGGACGGTGGACGTCGTCCTGGGCTTCGAGAACGGCGACCAGGCCAGGACCAACGCCGACACCCGCGCGACCCTGGCCGCGGGTCCGGCTCCCGGGCAGGGTGGGGACTTCACCGACCGCTACCGGCTCGGTCCGGTGACGGCCGAGGGAGACCTGGTGCGGATGGTGCTGCACCCGCGGGAGGGCCAGTACGTGATCAGTGACCTGTCCAACGGACCGCTGTTGTTCGCGACCTGCTGACTACCGGAAGCTGCGCAGCCGCAGGCTGTTGGTCACCACGAACACCGACGACAGGGCCATCGCGCCGCCGGCGATCATCGGGTTGAGCAGTCCGGCCGCCGCCAACGGCAGCGCCGCGACGTTGTAGCCGAACGCCCACACGAGGTTGCCCTTGATGGTCCGCAGCGTGCGGCGGGAGAGTCGGACGGCGTCGGCCGCACCCACCAGGTCGCCGCCGACCAGCGTCAGGTCGCTGGCCTCCATGGCGACGTCGGAGCCGGTCCCGATGGCGATGCCCAGGTCGGCGGTGGCCAGGGCGGCCGCGTCGTTCACGCCGTCCCCCACCATCGCCACGCGCCGTCCCTCGGCCTGGAGCCGGCTCACGACGGCGACCTTCTCGGCCGGACGTACGCCGGCCACCACGTCGTCCACACCTACCTCGGCCGCGACGGCCCGAGCGGTCGCCTCCGCGTCGCCGGTGAGCAGGACCGGCCTCAGGCCGAGCGCCCGCAACCGGCGTACGGCGTCCGGGGACGTGGGCTTGACCCGGTCGGCGACGACCACCACCCCGTGGGCGACGCCGTCCCAGCCGACGACGACCGCCGTGCGGCCCAGGCGCTCGGCGTCGGCGAGTGCAGCCTGCAGCCGCTCACCGGGCTCCCCGGCCCAGCCGGGTCGTCCGACGCGGACCCGCACGCCGTCGACGTCCGCCTCCACGCCCTCGCCGGGAGTGCTCCGGAAGTCCGCGACTCCTATCGGGTCGGCCAAGGTCGCGAGGGCGCGGCCCAGGGGGTGCTCCGAGGGCGCTTCCGCCGCGGCGGCCCGGCGCCGTACGTCGTCCTCGGCCTCGGGCGGGTCCGCGACCACGCTCAGGACCTCCGGGCGGCCCTCGGTGACCGTGCCGGTCTTGTCGAGCACCACGGTGTCGAGTCCGTGCACCCGCTCCAGCACCTCGGGGCCCCGGATGAGGATCCCGAGCTGGGCGCCGCGACCGGTGCCGACCATCAGCGCGGTCGGCGTGGCCAGCCCCAGCGCACAAGGGCACGCGACGATCAGGACGGCGACCGCGGCGCCGAGGGCGACCGTCCAGCCGTCACCGTGCAGCAGCCAGACCCCGAGGGTGGCCAGGGACAGCACGATCACCGCCGGCACGAAGACGGCGGAGATCCGGTCGGCGAGGCGCTGCACCTCGGCCTTGCCGGCCTGGGCCGCCTCGACCAGGCGGGCCATCTGGGCGAGCTGGGTGTCCTCGCCGACTCGGGTCGCGCGGACGATCAGGCGCCCGCTGGTGTTGATCGTCGCTCCGACGACCTCGTCCCCCGGTCCCACGTCGACCGGCATCGACTCACCGGTCACCAAGGACGCGTCGACGGCGGACCTGCCCTCGTCGACGACCCCGTCGGTGGCGATCCGTTCACCGGGACGCACCACGAACCGGTCGCCCACCGTCAGCTCACCCAGTGGACGCCGGTGCTCGACCCCGTCGAGCAGCACGGAGACGTCCTTGGCTCCCCGCGACATGAGGGCGCGGAGGGCGGCACCGGCCGCCCGCTTGGACCGCTTCTCGAACCAGCGCCCGGCCAGCAGGAAGGTCGTGACGCCGGTGGCGACCTCGAGGTAGATGTTGTCCAGTCCGTCGCCCCGGGCTACACGGAACGAGAACTCGTGCGTCATGCCCCACTCGCCCGCCCGGCCGAGGGTCAGCGCCGCGAGCGACCAGAGCGTCGCGGCGAGGACCCCCATCGACACGAGGGTGTCCATCGTCGTGGCGCCGTGCCTCAGGTTGACCGCCGCGGCGCGGTGGAAGGGCCAGGCGCCCCACGTGACGACGGGCGCCGCCAGCACCAGGGAGAGCCACTGCCAGCCGGCGAGCTGCAGGCCGGGAGCCATCGCGAGCACGACGACCGGGAGCGCGAGCGCGGCGCTGACGACCAGGCGGCGCCGCAGCGCGGCGACCTCGTCGTACGGGTCCTCGTCGGCGTCCGGGCTGGCGCCGTAACCCGCGGCCTGCACGGCCGTGATCAGCGCCGGGACGTCGACCTCGGCGGGGTGGCGGACGCTGGCCGTCTCGGTGGCGTAATTGACGCTCGCCTCGACCCCGTCGAGCTTGTTGAGCTTGCGCTCGATCCGGTGCGCGCAGGAAGCACAGGTCATGCCGGAGATGCGGAGCCCCGTGTGGAGGGTTCGCTCCTCCGGGACGGGCAGGGTCTGGCTCATCGGCGCTCAGCGGAGGACGTAGCCGGCTTCACCGACGGCCGCCGCGACGTCCTCCCGTCCCAGCTCAGTGGCACTCGTCACGGTGACGCGGCCGGTCTCGAGGGCGACGTCCACCGACTCGACTCCGGGCAGCTCGGTGAGCTCCTCGGTCACCGAGGCGACGCAATGGCCGCAGGTCATGCCGTCGACCTGCCATTCACTGATGGTGCTGGTGTGCTCGCTCATGTTCTCTCCTCCTCGGATCGGGTCAGGACCGCACGAGACGGCTGATCGCGGCCACGGCCTCGTCGACCTTCGACCGGGCCTCGTCGTCCCCGGCACGGGCGGCCTCGACCACGCAGTGGTGCAGGTGGTCCTCCACCAGGGCGATGGAGACCGAGCGCAGGGCCGACGTCATCGCCGAGACCTGCGTGAGGATGTCGATGCAGTACTGGTCCTCGTCGACCATGCGCTGCAGCCCGCGGGCCTGGCCCTCGATCCGGCGCAGCCGCGTGAGCAGGTCGGACTTGTGCTGGGCGTAGCCATGGGTCGTCTCGTCCGGTGCGCGGTCCACGCACCCAATCATACCCCCAAGGGGTATAGGTCAGCCGAGGGAGTCGACTCCCAGGATCTGATCGATCTCGTCCTGCGTGAGACGACCCTCCGACTCGCTGGCAGCGATGATGAGGTTGGTGGTCAGCTCCACCTCACCCATCAGCTCGCTGTCCTCCAGCGACACGTCGAACTGGTCCGTCACCTGCATTCCCTCCCAGGTCTGCACTCGCTTGGCTCGTCGCCCCGATCCATGCCCCTGGGCATGCGACTGACGGTTCCATACCCGCCCTGTGCCCGAATTAAACCCGGCGGGCGAAATCGGTGGAGGTGGAACGCCGCAACTTGGGACGCAAGCGACAGAAAAGGATCGAGAAATGAACCGGGGCCCCGTCGCTGTCGCGACGGGGCCCCGGCTGGTGATCAGAAGATCAGACGGGTCGAACGTTCTCCGCCTGCGGACCCTTGGGGCCCTGCGTCACGTCGAACTCGACCTTCTGGTTCTCGTCCAGGGACTTGTAGCCCTGGGTCTGAATCGCCGAGTAGTGCACGAAGACGTCGTCGCCGCCGTCCTCCTGCGCGATGAAGCCGAAACCCTTCTCGGCGTTGAACCACTTCACGGTGCCTTGAGCCATCTGCTCGTTACTCCTGTTATCGGAACGAGGGGCCATCACTTCGATCACCCCGCACCCGGTGCGGTGACACGTCGCTCCGACTTGTGAACTGGCTTGGACACTCGAAGAAACGCCGTTGGATCACAAACTCCGCGGGCGTCGAACCTGCTGGAACTTGCACCTGGTGCGTCGCAGACACTACCAACCAATCCCCGCTAGACCACCACCCCCCAGCCCGTGATCCGGACAGAAATTCGTGGAGCGGCCGCCGCCAGGCCCCCGGGCCACGGCCGTCTGCGATGATGACGCACCAGTGCGGCACCGTCGAGACGTTCGTCGACTGTCCGGCCGCCGGGGGGCCCTTAGCTCAATTGGCAGAGCTCCGGACTTTTAATCCGTTGGTTGTGGGTTCGAGTCCCACAGGGCCTACTCGAGACCTACCCGGCCCCGTCCCCGGGTGGCGCCGAGCGTGACGCGCCGGCCCGACGTACCAGGGCGACCGCCGACCAGACCATCTGCTCGACGGCCTGCTCACGAGACAGACCTGCGATGTCGGTCAACCACACCAGGGGCTCGACCCCGGTGACACCCCGAACGGCGACCGCGAGCCGGCGCACCCCGTCGTCCCCGATGTCCTCGGCCATGGGGGCGAGCGCCTCGACGAACCAGCCGATCGCCCGACCCTGGCGCAGAGGGAGACGGGTCCGGTCGGTGTCAGGATCGAGCGAGAGGCGCAGCATCGTCCGTTGCTGCGCCTCGGTGTCGACCACCATGCTCATGAACCCGCGGACGGCGGCCGCCAGGCGCTGCTCGGGATCGTCCCCCACATCGGGGGGCAGCATCGTGGTCGCGTCGACCTCGGGATGGGCGGCGAGCAGGAGCGAGCGCTGCGTCGGGAAGTAGCGGTAGGCCGTCGTACGGGACACCGCAGCCCTCTCAGCCGCCTCGGCGACCGTGGGTGACCGGCCGCCCGAGGCCACCAGCTCCCGCGCCGCGTCCACCAGCGCCTGGCGGGTGCGCTGCTTCTGCCGGTACCTGCCGGTCTGCTCGTACGCCGTTGACACCACTCAGACGGTACTGTAGTTTCTTCATGGGACTCAAGTCCCACGAAATAGGAGGTGTCATGCCATCCATCCTCGGCCCCGTGGTCCGCAACGCTGACGAGACCGAGAAGCGGTGGTTCTCCGGCGGAGGTCTGCACGCCTGGCTGGTCCGGGAGGGCGAGTCGGGCGACGGGTTCTTGCTGTTCGAGGACACGGTCGCCCCCGGGAAGTGCACGCCCCTGCACCTCCACGCCCACGCCGAGGAGACGTTCTACCTACTCGAGGGGTCGATGGTGCTGCACGTCGACGGAGCCGACCACGAGCTGCGCGCCGGCGGGGTCGCGATGGTCCCCCGAGGAGTGCCCCACGCCTTCCTGGCCCAGGCTGCGGGAGCGCGCATGCTGTGCCTGCACACCCCTGGTGGCGGCGAGGCCTTCTATCGCACGGCGAGCGAGCCCGCGGTTCCCGGGGAGCCGGCTGCCGCGGTCGACTTCGAGCAGATCAGGCGGGCCGCCGAGGCCACCGGGAGCATGACCATCCTCGGGCCTCCTCCGTTCTAGAGGCGGTCAGAGCTCGATCCAGTAGCGGCGCTTGCCGGCGCGCGAGTCCTCGAGCACCCCGCCGTTGGTCTCGATGACCCGCCAGGAGGCGGAGTTCCCCTCGTCGGCGGTCACCAGGACGCGTGCGAGCCCGAGCGCCCGCGCCTCGTCGAGCGCCAGGGCCAGGGCGCGCGCGGCGTGGCCTTCGCGGCGCCGCGAGGGCCGGACCGAGTAGCCGATGTGCCCACCCTCCTCGAGCAGCCATGCGTTCAGCTCGTGCCGCAGGGCGAGGTAACCGAGGAACTCCCCGTCCTCGACGATCCAGAAGTACGAGCACGGCACCTTGGTCGGCTCCTGCGCGTGCTCCACGCTCTCCCGGGCCGCGAGGTCCTCGACCACGCGGTCGATGCCGGCGGCCACCGGGTCGTCGAGGTGCCACAGGCCCGACCCGTTCATCACCGAGCCGTCATCCGTGAACTCGCGGACCGCCTCTGCCCAGGAGGCGGCGTAGTCCCGGGCGGGCTTGGACAACGACGTCACCCGAGCATGCTTCCACGGGCCCGCGGCTAGCGGTCGCCGGTCGGGACGCCGCGGGCGCCGGTGTCGGTGAGTCGAGCCTCCTCGAGGGCGCGCGCCTCCAGGTCCGCCCGGCGCTGGGCTTCCTGCGCCGCGTCGTACTCTCCCGGCTCCGAGACCAGGTCAACGGCGCCCCGCTCGAGGCGGGCCAGCGCCGAGCGCGCGAAGATCTGTTGTTCCGTGGTCGTGCGCTCGGACCGGTCGTTGCTGATGAAGGTGATCGCCCAGCGCATGAGCGCCGAGACGCGATTCTTGAAGCCGGTCAGGTAGATGAGGTGGACGGCCAGCCACATCAGCCATGCGACGAATCCGTGCAGCCGGAGCTTGCCGATCGTGGCGACGGCGTTGAACTTGCTGATCGTGGCCATCGAGCCCTTGTCGAAGTACTTGAACGGCTCGCGCGGCTCCTTGCCCCGCAGCCGGCCGTCGATGGTCTTGGCGGCGTACTTCGCGCCCTGGATCGCCACCTGGGCGACCCCCGGGAGGTTGTCGAGGTCGATCATGTCGCCGACGACGAAGACCTCGGGGTAGCCCGGGAGCGTGAGGTCGGGGTTCACGGCGATCCGCCCAGCGCGGTCGAGCGGCGCGCCGGTCTGCTCCGCGAGGGTCGTCGCGAGCGGGCTCGCCTGGACGCCCGCCGCCCAGATCTTCGTGACCGCGGCGATGTGCTCCTCGTGGCCGTCCTTGTACTTCAGCGCGATGCCGCGCTCGTCGACGTGAGTGACCATCGCTCCGAGCAGCACCTCGACGCCGAGCTTCTCCAGGTCCTTCTTGGAGCTGGCACCCAGCTTGGCGCCGAACGGCGGGAGCACCTGGGCGGCTGCGTCCACCAGGACCACGCGGGCCTGGCGCGAGTTGATCGCCCGGAAGTCGCGCCGCAGCGTGTGGTTCGCCAGCTCGGCGATCTGTCCGGCCATCTCCACGCCGGTCGGTCCCGCACCCACGACCACGAAGGTCAGCAGGTGGTCGACGTCGTCGCCCCGGCTGGCGCCGAGCTCGGCCATCTCGAAGGCGCCGAAGATCCGGCCCCGCAGCTCCAGGGCGTCGTCGATGCTCTTCATGCCGGGGGCGAACTCGGCGAACCCGTCGTTGCCGAAGTAGGACTGCGTCGCACCAGCTGCGACGAGCAACGAGTCGTACGGCGTCACGGTGCTGCGGCCGAGCACCTTCGAGGTGATCGTGCGTGAGTCAAGGTCGATGTCGGTGACCTCGCCGAGGAGCACCTGGGCGTTCTCCTGGCGACTGAGGATCTCCCGGGTGGGCGGCGCGATCTCGCCCTCGGAGAGGATGCCGGTCGCCACTTGGTAGAGCAGCGGCTGGAAGAGGTGATGAGTCGTCTTGGCGACGATGGTCACGTCCACGTCCGACCTGCGCAGCGCCTTGGTGCCGAACAGGCCGCCGAAGCCGGAGCCGATCACGACCACCCGGTGCCGAACGGTGCCGCCCTCGTCCGTCGTGCTGGTCGTCTCCATGGCTCCATTCTCCGCCTCCCGGGCCGCCAGCCCCCCACCGGGGCCACGTCTGCTTGCTCACATGTTGCGGCGTGCTGGTCCAGACCACGGAGAGGACTGGTTTAACCCTGGACGAGGTGGGGTATCACCCTGGAACCCCCGCGCCCGAAAGGTCCCTGCCGTGCCTCTGAAACGAAGCTCGCTCAGCGTCGACCACACCTCGCGCGGCGCCCGTGAGGCCCGCATGTGGGTGGGGACGCGGCTGCGCGACGTGGGCCGGGAGGATCTCGTCTGGTCCGCCGAGCTCGCCGTCTCCGAGCTGCTGAGCAACGCGCTGCTGCACGGCGAGGCGCCGATCGGCGTCCAGATGGGCGGGACGAAGGACCACCCGCGCGTCGAGGTGTCCGACGGATCCCAACAGCTGCCGCAGATGCCGGGGACCATGGCCGTCGACCGCACCGGCCAGGACGTTCCCGAGGACGAGCTGCTCCTCACGATCGGTCGTGGCCTCGACCTGGTCTCGCGGTTCAGCGAGGCCTGGGGGGTCGAGCTCCGACCCGAGGGCAAGGTCGTGTGGTTCTCCCCGCGGTCGGAGGCGCACGAGACCGGCGTTGCGGGCGACGTCACCGGCGAGACGCTGGACGTGCCACAGCCGCGCGGCGCGGTGCTCACGGTCCAGCTGCTCGGCGTCCCCGTCGACCGCCTCGCTGACTTCGAGCGGCACCACCGCGAGCTGGCCCGCGAAGTCGCGCTCCTCGCGCTGGCCGCCGAGTCCGACTACCCCTTGGCCAAGACCATCAGCGACGTCTTCGCCCTGCTGCGCCGCGACGTGCGCCCCGACCTCGGCGAGCAGCTTCGCCAGCTGCGCGATGCCGGGGTCACCGTCTCCGACATGGAGGTGACGGTCAGCCGGCGTGCAGCCGCCGAGCTCGGCCGCTTCGTCGAGCTGCTCTCGCTCGCGGACGCCTTCTGCGTGGAGCAGCGCCTGCTCATGCTGGCGCGCACACCGGAGCAGATCGCCTTCCAGAACTGGTGGTTCGGCGAGATCTCCCGCCAGCTGGCTGGCGAGACCCCCACGGTCTGGAACGCCGGGAGCTGGCGGCTCCGCCGCGCCTGAGCCTCAGGCGTAGCCCAGCTCGTGCAGCCGGTCGTCGTCGATGCCGAAGTGGTGCGCGACCTCGTGCACGACGGTGATCTGGACCTCCCTGCGCAGCTCGCCGAGGTCGTGGCACATGCGGGTGAGGGGTCCGCGGAACAGCAGGATCCGCGGCGGCAGCTCCAGGTTGGCATCCCCCCACGCGGTCAGGTCGACACCGTCGTACAGGCCGAGCAGGTCGGGGTCGTCGGCCGGCGGCTCGTCCTCGACCAGGACCACGACGTTGGCCACCCAACGCGCGATCTCGTCGGGGAAGTCGTCCAGGGCGGCACCGACCAGCGCCTCGAACTCCTCCGCCGAGCACTCCATGGCCTCAGGGTAGGTGGAAGCAGAAGAGCCCGGACCGACTCGGTCCGGGCTCTCGCGCTCGATGGTGCTGGGGCGACCCCGACGGGACTCGAACCCGCGGCCTCCGCCGTGACAGGGCGGCGCGCTAACCAACTGCGCTACGGGGCCTTGCTGCCTCTCACGAGGCGGTCTCACATGCCTCTCACGAGGCGGTCTCACATGCCTCTCACGAGGCGGTGGGAACTCTAACTCATGGTCTCGGCCCACTCCCAATCGGCACCGGACCCGGTCAGCATGACCCGAGCGGGCCATTCCGCACGTCGTACGCCGCCCCTACCGTGAGGCGTGTGAAGAAGCTCCTGCTCGGTCTCGCCATGGCGCTCGTCCTCGCCCTCGGGGGCTTCGGGGCTGCCAACCTCGCCGCCGGGGCGGACCACTCCGACTCGGGGCAGAAGCCGGCCGCGGCCGGTGCCGACCGCAGCACGCTGCCGGCTGCCGACGACGACGATCACGCCGGATCCGAGCACGCTCAGAAGATGCGGGGCTTCGCACGGGCGCACCAGCAGGGCATGAAGCGCTGGCAGCAGTGCCACCGTGCGCAGCGCGAGGCCTGCACCAAGCCGGCGCCGCCGGGATGGCTGAAGCACCCGGGCAAGCACCCCGGTGGCTGGCCGCCCAAGCACCGGAAGGGCGCAGATGACGACGAGCACCACGGGCAGAAGAGCGATCGGGACGACCGCGACTAGGTACCCCCAACGGGATTCGAACCCGTGCTACCGCCGTGAAAGGGCGACGTCCTAGGCCGCTAGACGATGGGGGCCAGAGGCGCGGGCCAGCATACGGGGGGACTTTCGCCCCCGCGAATTCTCTCGCGCGATCCGCTCCGGTAATGTCTCGCCCGCACCACGAGGCCAGGTAGCTCAGTTGGTACGAGCGTCCGACTGAAAATCGGAAGGTCGGCGGTTCGACCCCGCCCCTGGCCACGGTGACGAGGGCCATCCGAACGCGGGTGGCCCTTCGTGCGTCTTCTAGTGCGTGGGGATCAGTTTCGCCACTTTTGCCCCAGGGGACTCGCGGGCAAGAGACGATGATCCTTCGGAACACAAGGAGAGCCCCCAGGTGCACGAGACCGACGAGCTCTTCCGGTTGATGGCGGAGGCCAACCCCCTGGGTCTCTGGCTCGTCGACCCGGAAGGGCAGGCGATCTACGCCAACCGGAAGATGGCCGAACTGCTCGGCATGTCTCCCGACGAGCTCGCGCGCGTCCAGCCGATCGACGTCCACGACGACGGGGGCAGGGACGACTGGGTCCAGCACCTGTCCGACCTCAACGCCGGGAAGCAGCAGGAGTCGGTCGAGGTCATGTACCTGCGCAAGGACGGCGAACCCATCTGGCTGCTGGCCGGTGTCCAGCGCGTCCAGCGCGACGACGGCAGCCTGCTGGGCTACCTGCACACCTACTCCGACTACACCGAGCGCCGGGCGGCAGCCGACCGGCTGCTGGAGAACCAGGCCGTGCTCCAGATGACCGAGCGGGTCGCGGGAGTCGGCGCCTGGACCTGGGACGTCGGAGCCGACCACATCGTGTGGTCCGACGAGCTGCACCGGATCTACGGAACCAGCCCGCAGACGTTCCGCGCCACCTTCGAGGACTGGGTCGGGTACCTCCACCCCGAGGACCGTGAGCGCATCCTGGCCTCCGTCGAGAGCCTCTACGCCGGCGCGGAGGAGTTCCACTGGGAGGGCCGGATCGTCCGCGCGGACGGAGCCGTGCGGTGGATCGAGGGCCGCGGGCGCGCCCAGCGCGACGACGGCGGCGACCTGGTCTCGATGGCCGGGACCGCCATGGACATCACCGACCGCGTGGCGCAGGCCCACAAGCTGGCGGAGTCCACCCGTCGGCTCGACCTCCTGCGCGGCGTGGCCGAGGCGGCGAACTCCTCGACCAACCTCCTCGACACCCTGCTGCAGGCCGGGACGGTCCTCGCCGACACCCCGGGCTGGGAGGCCGTGGCGGTCTGGGTGGAGGGGCAGGACGGAAGTCTCACCCCGATCGCGGTCCCGGACGTCGACCGGTCGCCGTACCCGGAGCCGGACCCGCAGGCCGCCGGGCGCGCCTGGCGCGCCCCGAGCTTCAGCACCCACCCCCTCGCAGGCCTCGAGGACACCCACAGCCACATCTGGCTGCCGATCCGCCTGGGCACGACCGAGGTCGCCTGCCTGCTCGAGCTGGTCGCGGAGGAGACGCCGGTCAACGCCGCGAGCCGCGACCTGCTCACCCAGATCGGACAGCAGCTGTCGCGGGTGGCCGAACGCGAGCGCGCGACCGCTGAGCTCGCCGAGGCGCGCGACCAGGCGATGGTCGCCTCGCGGATGAAGTCGGAGTTCCTGGCCACGATGAGCCATGAGATCCGTACGCCGATGAACGGCATCATCGGCCTCAACGACCTGCTGCTGCGCACCGATCTCGATGAACGGCAACGGCGCCTCGCGGACGCACTGCACAGCGCGGGGCTGACCCTGCGGGGCCTGATCAACGACGTGCTCGACCTCTCGAAGATCGAGGCCGGAAAGCTCGAGCTGGAGGTCGCGGACTTCTCGATCGCCCGGCTGTGTCGGCTGGCCAAGGACATCCTCACGGGTCCGGCGCAGGAGAAGGGGCTCGAGCTGGTCGTCGAGCAGGACGAGGGTCTGCCCGACCTGCTCCGCGGCGACTCCGGCCGGCTGCTCCAGGTGATCAGCAACCTCGGGTCGAACGCCGTGAAGTTCACCGAGTCCGGACAGGTCCGCATCCACGTCGGCGCCGAGCAGCTCGAGCTGCAGGACCAGACGATGCTGCGGATCACGGTCTCCGACACCGGCCCGGGGATCGAGCCGGAGTCCGTCGACCGGCTCTTCGGCGCCTTCATCCAGCTCGACCCCACCACCACCCGCCGGCACGGTGGGTCGGGCCTCGGCCTGGCCATCAGCCGACGACTGGCGGCGCTGCTCGGTGGTGACCTCACGGTCGAGACCGAGGTCGGCCGGGGCAGCGCCTTCACGCTCACCGCGGTGTTCGGCCGACCGTTGCACGACGGCACGACCGCGGTGGCTCCCGCCGCCGCCGACGAGACTCCAGTGAGCCGCGTGCTGGTCGTCGAGGACAACGAGGTCAACCAGATGGTGGCCGTCGAGCTCCTGCGGAGCATCGGGTTCGTGGCCGAGGTCGTTCCCGACGGCGTCGAGGCGGTGGCCGCCCTCACCGGGGACCACGCGTACGACGCAGTCCTCATGGACATCCAGATGCCCCGGATGGACGGGTACGCCGCGACGCGGGCGATCCGGGCCCAGGAGCGACCTGGCTCCCACGTGCCGATCATCGCGATGACCGCGTCGGCGCTCTCCGGGGAGCGTGAGCGCTGCCTGGCGGCGGGCATGGACGACTTCCTGGCCAAGCCGGTCGACATCGACCAGGTCGAGCACGTCGTCCGGCAGTGGATCGCCCACACGGACACCGAGCCCGACTGGGGTGCCGCACCGACCTTCGTGGAAGCCGAGCCCGAGGAGGAGCCGGTGCTCGACCTCGACCGGGTGGAGATGCTCGCGGAGATGGTCAAGGACGGCGAGAGCCTGTTCCACCGCGCCTCCGGCAACTTCCTCAACCACGCGGAGAAGAGCCTGGCCGACATCGGCGCGGCGCTGGCGCACGACGACGCCGACGAGCTCCGCGCGACCGCGCACAAGTTCAAGGGCAGCGCCCTCAACCTGGGTCTCCGCCGGGTCGGCGCCGCGGCGTACCTCCTGGAGGAGCGCGGCACGAACGGCGAGCTCCCGGGCGGTGCCGACGACCTCGAGCTGCTCAAGGCCGAGGTCAACGAGGCGATCGCCCAGCTCGAGCAGGAGCGCGCCCACCGGATCTGACCGGCCACCGGACTGGCGACCGGACTGGCCACCAGACTGGGGAGTAACCCCGGTGACGCCCTACCCTGGAGGTCGGCGCGCCACCCCTGCGTCGACCCAGCCGCAGTCCGACCGGCCACCATCCATGGCCGTCGGGGAGCAGAGAGAGTGGAGTCACCCATGAGCCACCACGACGTCGATCCGGACACTCCTGTGGACGTGTTCGACCTGGGCGCCGAGCACGAGCAGGTCGTCTTCGCGAACGACCCGGCCTCCGGCCTCAAGGCGATCATCGCCATCCACTCCACAGCCCTCGGGCCGGCTCTCGGTGGCACCCGCTTCTACCCGTACGCCAGCACCGACGACGCGATCCGCGACGTCCTCAACCTCTCCCGCGGCATGTCCTACAAGGCAGCGCTCGCCGGGCTGGACCTCGGCGGCGGCAAGGCCGTCATCATCGGTGACCCGAAGGAGCTGAAGAGCGAGGCGCTGCTGCGGGCCTACGGCCGCTTCGTCCAGTCGCTGAACGGGCGCTACTACACCGCCTGCGACGTCGGCACCTACAGCGTCGACATGGACGACATCGCCCGGGAGTGCGACTTCGTGACCGGACGCACCGTCGAGCACGGCGGCGCCGGCGACTCCTCGGTGCTCACGGCGTACGGCGTCTTCCAGGGCATGCGGGCCGCGGCCGAGGTCACCTGGGGCGAGCCCACCCTCGGCGGACGGACCGTCGGCATCGCCGGCGTCGGCAAGGTGGGCCGGCACCTGACCGGGCTCCTGGTCGAGGACGGCGCCGACGTCGTCGTCACCGACGTGTACGCCCCCGCGATCGAGGCGCTCCGAGCCACCTACCCGCAGGTCACGGTCGCCGACGACACCGACGCACTCGTCGCCTCTCGGCTGGACGTCTACGCCCCGTGCGCCCTCGGAGGGGCCCTGGACGACGACGTGGTCGAGATCCTCTCGGCGAGGATCGTCTGCGGCGCGGCCAACAACCAGCTGGCCCACCCCGGCATCGAGAAGATGCTGGAGGAGCGCGGGATCCTGTACGCACCCGACTACTGCGTCAACTCCGGTGGGCTGATCCAGGTGGCCGACGAGCTGGAGGGTTTTTCGTTCGAGCGCGCCCAGCAGCGGGCCACCGGCATCTACGACACCACGAAGCGGGTCTTCGAGCTGGCCGCGGCCGAGGGAGTGCCCGCTGCCCTGGCGGCGGACCGCCTCGCCGAGCAGCGGATGCGCGAGGTCGGACGCCTGGGGGGTCTCTGGCTGGGCGCGTGAGTGGGCGGCGCACGCCGTCAGCGGCGCGCGCTCGACCGCGCGATCAGTGACCGGGAAGGGTCACGGAACGGACCGGGTCAATCGCGACGAGGCTCGGCGTAGTCCGACCACTCGTCGTGGCCGTCCAGGTCCGGGGTCTCGTCACTCGAGTCGGCGGGGTCACCGCCGTGGAGCTCGCGGGCGAGTGCCCCGAAGTCCGTCTCGTGAGTGCGGTACTTCAGGTCGCGAGCGACCTTCGTCTGCTTTGCCTTAGCTCGGCCGCGCCCCATTGGGTCGACCTCCTCGCACAGTCGGCCGGGGCACCCGTGACAACACGTCGCCTCCCGGTCTTATCGGTCAGTATCTCGTGAGCACAACGTTACCTGTTAGGTGGCTGTTCCCGCACGCCCACCCGGTCAGCAGATCTTCGGGCGCGTCACTCCCAGCCCGGGTGCTGGCCGACCAGCTCGACCCGGCCGCCCGGCTCGGTCGTGACCTCGCCGGCCACCCAGGCCCGGACCCCGTGGCCAGCCAGCAGGGTCACGGCGGTGTCCGCGTCCTCGGGGTCGAGCAGCGCGACCATGCCCACGCCGTTGTTCAGGGTCTGCTCGAGGTCGGCCTGCGGGACTCCCCCGGCCTCCCGCACCACACCGAAGATCGGCGCGGGGGTCCACGTCGTCCGGTCCATCCGTACGCCGAGCTCGGCCGGCAGGACCCGCTCCAGGTTGGCGGCGAGACCGCCGCCGGTGATGTGCGACATCGCGTGGGTCCTCGTCCGCGCGGCGAGGTCGAGGCACGCCTTGGCATAGATCATCGTCGGTTCGAGCAGCTCCTCGCCCAGCGGCCGGCCCAGCTCGGGGACGTCCCGGTCGAGCGCCCAGCCGGCGCCCCCGGAGTCGGCGTCGCCGAGCAGCGCGTGGCGGACCAGCGAGTAGCCGTTGGAGTGCAACCCCGAGGATGCCATCGCCAGGACCACGTCACCCGGCCGGACCCGGCCCGGGCCGAGCAACCGGTCGGCCTCCACGACTCCGGTGGTGGAGCCGGCGACGTCGTACTCGTCCGGCTCCAGCAGACCGGGATGCTCGGCTGTCTCCCCGCCCAGCAGCGCGCAGCCGGCCTGGACGCAGGCCTCGGCGATGCCCTTGACGATGGCCGCGACCCGCTCGGGCACGACCCGGCCGGTGGCGATGTAGTCGGTGAGGAAGAGCGGCTCGGCGCCGCAGACGACGAGGTCGTCGACCAGCATGCCGACCAGGTCGAAGCCGATCGTGTCGTGCCGGTCCAGCGCCTGGGCGATCGCCACCTTGGTGCCGACGCCGTCGGCCGAGGTGGCCAGCAACGGACGCGCGTAGCTCTTGAGCACGGAGGCGTCGAACAAGCCCGCGAAGCCACCGATCCCGCCGATCACCTCGGGCCGGCCGGCCTTGTCCACCCACGCCTTCATCAGCTCCACGGCACGGTCGCCGGCCTCGATCGAGACGCCGGCCTCGGCGTACCGGTTCTGGTGGGGCTGGCCGGGTGCGGGGGTCACGTGGCTCCTAGGGGTTGTTGAGGACCGGGAGGGGCATCGGCGCCTCGAGCAGGTGCTTGCCGAGCAGGCTCTCGTCGGGAAGCTCGATCGGGTACTCGCCGGTGAAGCAGGCCATGCACAGGCGGTCCTTCGGGTTGCCGGTCGACTCGACCATGCCGTCCAGCGAGAGGTACCCGAGACTGTCGGCGCCGACGGAGGAGGCGATCTCGTCGACGTCGAGGCCGTTCGCGATGAGCTCGGCGCGGGTCGCGAAGTCGATGCCGTAGAAGCACGGCCACTTCACCGGCGGCGAGGAGATCCGGACGTGCACCTCGAGGGCGCCGGCCTCGCGGAGCATCCGCACCTGGGCGCGCTGGGTGTTGCCGCGGACGATGGAGTCGTCGACGACGATGACCCGCCGGCCGCGGATCATGTGATCCAGGGCGTTGAGCTTGAGCCGGATGCCGAGCTGGCGCAGCGACTGGCTGGGCTGGATGAAGGTGCGACCGACGTAGGCGTTCTTGACGAAGCCCTGGCCGAACGGGATGCCGCTCTCCTCCGCGTAGCCCGCGGCCGCGGGGTTGGCCGACTCGGGCACGGGGATCACCAGGTCGCCCTCGACGGGGTACTCGCGCGCGAGCCGGCGGCCCATCTCGACCCGCGCCTCGTGGACGCTGCGACCGCTGATGGTCGCGTCCGGGCGGGCCAGGTAGACGTACTCGAAGACGCAGCCCTTCGGCGCCGGCTCGGCGAAACGGTGGGTCCGCAGACCGTCCTCGTCGATGGCCAGCAGCTCGCCCGGCTCGACCTCGCGGACGACGCTGGCGCCGATCGTGGCGAGGGCGGACCCTTCGGAGGCCACCACCCAGCCTCGGTCGAGTCGCCCGAGGACGAGCGGCCGGATGCCCTGAGGGTCCCGGGCGGCGTACAGCGTCTGCTCGTTCATCCAGACCATGGAGAACGCCCCGCGCAGCCGCGGCAGGACCTCGAGCGCCCGCTGCTCCAGCGAGGTGTCCGGGTGGTGCGCCAGCAACGCGGTGACCAGACCCGTGTCGTTCGTGGAGGGCTCCAGGTCGCGCGTGTGGATGTCCAGCTCCTCGGCGTCGCTGGGCAGGTTCGCCACCAGCTCCTGCAGCTCGGCGGAGTTGATCAGGTTGCCGTTGTGGCCCAGTGCGATCGATCCGTGCGCGGTCGGCCGGAACGTCGGCTGGGCGTTGCGCCACGTGCTGGCGCCCGTCGTCGAGTAGCGGCAGTGACCGACGGCGAGGTGACCCTTGAGCGAGGCCAGCGTCGTCTCGTCGAACACCTGCGAGACCAGGCCCATGTCCTTGTAGACGAGGATCTGCCGACCGTTGCTGACCGCGATCCCGGCAGACTCCTGGCCACGGTGCTGGAGGGCGTACAGGCCGAAGTAGGTCAGCTTGGAGACGTCCTCGCCCGGGGCCCAGACACCGAAGACGCCGCACGCGTCCTGCGGACCACGATCCTGGGGGTGCAGATCATGGGTCAGCCGGCCGTCACCGGAGGGCTGCCACCCTGGTCTGAGCACGCCTCGAGTGTAAGGCGTACGCCGCTTCGTGCCGCCTCGGGTCCGCCCCGGCGAAAATCCCGACTTCGCGGCGCTCAGGTCTCGATGCGATTACGATTGCAGGCGGCGGAGGGGGTCCGGCACATGCCTATGTCTTTGGGGGAGCTCATCAGCACCGCAGACGACGCCGCGGAAGCGACTCCTGAGGTCGCTCCCGGCACCGACCTCGATGCCGAGCTCGTGTCGCGCCAGGCGCTGGAGCTCATCGCGCAGGGCATCACCGAGCTGGTCGGCTTCGAGCTGGCCGCGATCTCCGTCGTCCGTCGTTCCTCCGACGCGGACCCGGAGCTCGAGGTGGTGGCCGACGCCGGAGCCGAGCACCTGAAGTCCGAGAGCGTCCTGGGCCGGCGCTCCCCCCTGTCCTCGCTGCTGACGGAGCTCAAGAACGCCGAGGACTGGGGCCGGTTCAAGTTCGTCGGGCACGAGAGCTACGACCCGGACGACGACGACTACGGCTGGACCGCCCCCGCGATCGAGACCGTGGAGGGCCCGGACGCGTGGCACCCGCTCGACCTCCTGCTGGCGCCGCTGTACGACGACGACGGCACCCTGCAGGGGACGCTCGCGATCGACGCCCCCAGCGACGGGCGGCGCCCCGGCCAGGAGCAGCGGCGGATGCTCGACAAGTACGCCGAGCTCGCCGGTCGTGCGATCGTCGCCATGATCGAGCGCGAGCGCCTGGTGGAGCAGCAGAGGTTGGCCGAGATCGCCCGCGGCGTCATGCGCAGCGCCGGCGCGGAGCAAGGACTGGAGGACGTGCTGACCGCCTCTCAGGGCGCTCTGGTGGCGGCCTTCCGCGCCCAGGGCGCCTGGGTCACCACCTTCGACCACGACACTCGCGGCATCATCCTGGCCGGCAACGGCGAGCAGGTGACGATCCCCGACGAGTTCGGACCGGTGGGCGAGCGGATCGCTCGCGCCTACTGGAGCGAGCAGCGCGGGGGCGTGGTCTCGCGCGGCTCACGGCCCGACCACGTCAGCGAGGAGGAGTTCGAGCTGATCGTGGCCTACCTGGAGTCGATCGGGATCGCCTCCATGCTGTTCGTGCCGATCGGCGCCGGCACCGAGCCCCTGGGCAGCCTGGCCCTCACCCGCGGTCGCAGGGTGCCGCCGTGGACGGACATCGAGATGGAGGCGGCCCTGTCCATCGGCCACGACCTGGGGCGCGTCGTGCTCAACGCTCGGACCTACGCCCGCGAGCGCGAGCTGGTCTCGGAGCTCCGCGCGCTCGACACGTACAAGAGCCGGCTGATCTCGACGGTGTCGCACGAGCTGAAGAACCCGCTCGCCTCGGTGCTGGGCTACCTGGAGCTCATGGCCGGGACCCCGGACATCGGGGAGAAGGGACAGTCCCTGGTCACCTCGATGGGCCGCGGAGCCCAGCGGATGCTGCGCGTGGTCGAGGACCTCCTGCTGTTCTCGCGGGTCGGCGACCCGGAGCATGCGGCTGCCCAGGAGCGCGTCGACGTCGGCGGGCTGGTGGCCGAGGAGCTGGACCTGCTCGCTGTGGCCGCTGCCAACAAGTCGATCACCGTCGAGACCCACCTGCCCGACTCACCGGTCTACGTGCTGGGGGACACCGACAACATCGGACGTGTCATCGGCAACCTGCTCAGCAACGCTGTGAAGTACACCCCCGAAGGCGGTCGCGTGGAGCTCACCTGCCGCCGCGCGGAGGACGTCGCCGAGATCGCCGTCTCCGACACCGGGCTCGGCATCTCCGAGCAGGACCAGCGGAACCTCTTCACGGAGTTCTTCCGCTCGACCAACCCCGCGGCGTTGAGGGCCCCCGGCACCGGCCTGGGTCTCGCAATCGTGAAGCGGATCGTCGAACGGCACGACGGCACCATCCGGGTCGAGTCGGCCCTCGGTCAGGGCAGCACCTTCACGGTGCGCCTGCCGCTCGCCGGCTTCTGAGCCCGCTCGCTCCTCGGGCTCGGCCGAGTCAGCCGAGCTTCTCCAGGAGCAGCGCCTCTGCCAGGATCACGCGCTCGAACTCCGCCAGGTGCAGCCCCTCGTTCGCTCCGTGCGCCCGGGTGTCGGGGTCCTCGACGCCGGTGACCAGCACGCTCGCCTTCGGGAACGCCTCCAGGAACTCCGCGATGAACGGGATCGAGCCGCCCACGCCCATGTCGATGGGGGCGGTGCCGTCCCACGCCTCGGTGAACGCCGCCCGTGCGGCGTCGTACGCCGGACCGTCCGCCTGGATCTGCGTGGCCTCACCGGTGTCGACGACCCGGGTGAGCAGCTCGGCTCCCCACGGGACGTGGGCGCGGAGGTGCCGTTCGAGGCACTCGACAGCGTTCTCGGTCGTGTCGCCGGGGGCGATGCGCATGCTGATCCGGCAGGCGGCGGCCGGGACGAGCGTGTTGCTCGAGCCGGCCACCTTCGGGGCGTCAAGACCGATGATCGAGATCGACGGCTTGGTCCACAGCCGCTCGACCGCGCGGCCGGAGCCGATGAACTCGGTGCCGGGGAGTGCACCGGACTCCGCACGCAGCCGCTCCTCGGGGTAGTCGACGTCGGCGGCCGCGGTGGTCGTGAGGCCCTCGACCGCGACGTTGCCGGCGACGTCGTGCAGGCTCGTGATCAGGCGGCTCAACGTCATCAGGGCGTCGGGGGCGAGGCCGCCCCACATGCCCGAGTGCACGGCGTGCGAGAGCGTCCGCACCTCGGCGTCGACGCGGACCAGACCACGGAGGCTGGTGGTCAGGGCAGGGACGCCGATGTCCCAGTTGCCGGAGTCGGCGATGACGATGACGTCGGCGCGGAGGGCGTCGTGGTGCTCGCGGAGCAGGTCGACGAGGGTGTCGGAGCCGACCTCCTCCTCGCCCTCGATGAAGGCGGTGACGCTCACCGGGAGGTCGTCGCCGAAGATCCGCAGCGCCGCGATGTGCGCCATGATCCCCGCCTTGTCGTCGGCCGCGCCGCGACCGTAAAGACGGAGGTCGCCGCGCCCATCCTCTCGAGCAGTGGGCTCGAACGGGGCGGAGTCCCAGTCGGCGTGGTTGTTCTCCGGCTGGACGTCGTGGTGTGCATAGAGCAGCACCGTGGGGGCGCCCTCGGGGCCGGCCTTGTGGGCGATGACGGCGGGGGCGCCGCCGTCGGGCAGCGCGCTGACGATCGAGGCGGTGCAGCCTTCTGCCTCGAACAGCGCCTTCACCGCCTCGGCGCTGCGCTGCACCTCGTCGGCCCGGGCCGGGTCGGCGCTCACCGACTGGATCCGGACCAGGTCCTCCAAGTCACGACGGATCCCGGGCAGAATCTCCCGGACCTTGTCCTGCATTCCCTCTCCCATGACGGGACACCCTACGGCGCCACCACGTTCGCCAGAGATTCGCCGTCGACCCACCGCTGCAGCTGTGCGCGCACGAGCGCGGCCACCCGCGGCAGCATGGCCGTCGTCCCGCCGGCGACGTGCGGGGTGATGAGGACACCGGGTGCGTCCCAGAGCAGGTGACCGTCGGGCAGCGGCTCCGGGTCGGTCACGTCCAGGGCGAACCTCAGCCGGGTCGCGTGCCGGATCACCGCGTCCGTGTCCAGGACGCCGCCGCGCGCGACGTTGACCACCAGCGCGCCGTCGGGGAGGCGGCTCAGGAAGTCCTCGCCGACGAGTCCGCGGGTCTGCTCCCCCAGCGGCACCAGGACGACGACGACGTCCTGCTCGGGAAGCAGCTCCGGAAGGTCCTCGGTCGAGTGGACGGTGCCGACGAGCTCGTCGGTCCGGGCTCGCGTGGCGACCGCCGTGACCTGTGCCCTCATCGGCACGAGGCGCTCGACCAGCGAGCGGCCGATGGATCCGTAGCCGAGCACGAGCACGCGGGAGTCGGCGAGGCTGCGCATCCCTGATTGCAGGTGCTGCCAGGAGCCGTGGCCACGCACCGCCTCGGGAACCCGCCGGAGGACGGCGAGGGCGAGGCCGATCGCGTGCTCCGCGGTCGCGTCGTCGTGGACGCCCTGGGCGTTGCAGAGCGTCACTCCCTCCGGCAGCAGCTCGACCTGACCGTCGTACCCGGCCAGCTGCGTCTGCACCACCTCCAGGTCGGGGAGCTCTGGGAGCCGCTCCATCACCGACAGCGTGGTCCGGTAGTCCGGCACGAGGAAGCCGATCCCCGACGGCGGCTCGGTCACGCCGTCCCACACCACCACGTCGACCCCGGCGACCGGCCCGACGGCCGCGCGCAGCTCTTCCGTGGCGACCGCGGCCCTCACGGCGCCTCCAGCGGGAAGTACGACGAGAGGTCGGTCCGCTCGCCCGAGGCACGGACTCGGCCGCTGTTCAACGCGGCGGACCAGCCGAGCTCGCCGCGAGCAAGGGCGAGCCAGGTCTCCGGGTCGGTCTCGATCACCGCCGGCGGGGTGCCGCGGGTGTGTCGGACGCCCTCGATGCACTGCACCGCGGCGTACGGCGGCACCCGTACCTCGACGGACTTGCCGGGCGCCCGCTCAGCGAGCACCGCCAGGTAGTGCTTGGTCAGGGCCCGGTCATCGGCGGCGGCGAGCTCGTCGGGCGTGAGTCGGCGGAGTCGGGCGGGCATCACTCGGTCCCTTGGGGCTGGAGGATCGAGAGGAACTCGTAGACCTTCGCCGACTTCGGGCCCTTCGTCCCCGCGGCCCGGTGGCGTTCGAAGACCTCACTGAGCTCCTCAGCCAGGGCCGAGGCCTCGGCCTTCGTGAGCCGCAGCGTCCCGCTGGTGACGTTGACGGTCGAGTCCTTTCGTTCGACCCAGACCATCGACCGGTCGAGCGAGTCGTGCGCCCTGGCCAGCCACTGCCGCTTGAACACGCTGACCGCCGACTTCCCCCCCGGAGCCTTCTCGAGCTCGGAGAGGTCGAGTCGCATGCCCTCGGGGTTGACCGCCTTCCACACCCGGTCGCGGCCGTCGCGCGCCTCCTCCGGCGCCTCCTCGATCAGGCCGTACTTAGCGAGCTGCCGTAGGTGGAAGCTGGCCTGGTTGGCCGGGATGCCGATCGCGGTCGCGATGTCGGCGGCGCGTAGCGGCCCGGACATCTCCAGCTCGTCCAGGACGCGCGTCCGGGTGGGGTGCGCGATGGCCCGCAGGACACGTGGGTCGGTGATCTTCTGTGCCACGACGACACCCTACCAAATTCCGCACTACATATTGCGCAACATTACGTGCGCAATGTAGCGTGCGCGACCATGACCGGGTACCGCGCTCTTGCACGCAACCGGGACTTCACCGTCCTCTGGGTCGGCGAGACGATCAACCAGCTCGGCTCTGCCGTATCGATGTTCACCTACCCGCTGATCGCCTACGCGCTCACGCAATCGGCGTACCTCACCTCGGCGGTGGAGGCGCTCTTCCTCGTCGGGATGTCCGGCGCGACGCTCCCGGCCGGCGTGCTCGCCGACCGGGTGGACCGAGGTTTGATCATGCGGACCGCCAGCGGCGTGGCCGCGGCGATGTACGCCGCCCTCGCCGCGCTCACCCTGACCGGCCACCTGGCCATCGGCGAGCTCATGGTCGCCGCGCTCCTCACCGGGATCGCCGCCGGGCTCTACGGGCCGGCCCAGTCCTCGGCGATCCGTTCGGTCGTCTCGACCGAGGAGCTGTCCACCGCCCTGGCCCAGGACCAGGCCCGCCAGCACGTGGGCAGCCTGCTGGGCGGGCCGCTCGGTGGCCTGCTCTACTCGCTCTCGCGCGGCCTGCCGTTCGTCGCCGATGCCCTCACCTACCTCGTGGCGATGGTCACCGTGTCCTCGATCCGTACCGACCTCTCCGCCCCCGAGCGACTCGAGAGGACCCATGTCCTGCGCGACCTGGGTGAAGGGTTCCGGTTCGCCTGGAGCTGGGTCTTCTTCCGCGTGCTGCTGTCGTGGTCGTCCCTGACCAACCTGGTCGTCAACGCCCTCTTCTTCGTGGCGCTGCTGCGGATGATCCAGGCCCACCAGCCGCCCGCCGCGATCGGTGCGGTGTCGACGGCCGCGGGGATCGGCGGCATCCTCGGCGCTGCGATCGCCCCGCGAGTGATCGAGTCCATGGCCACCGGCCGGCTCGCCATGACGATCGCCTGGTCGTGCGTGCTCCCGGTGGTCCCCCTGATCTGGTTCTCCTCGCCGTGGGCCGTGGGCGCGGCGGCGTTCTTCCTGCTGCTGCTCAACCCGAGCGGTAACGCCGGCATCTCGGCGTACCGGATGGCGATGACGCCGGACCGCCTCCAGGCCCGCTCGTCGGCGGCCGGACAGTTCCTCTCGATGAGCCTGATGCCGCTCTCGCCGATCGCGGGAGCCGCTCTCCTGCACCACTTCGGCGGGTCGACGGCGATGCTCGCCCTCGTCGTCGCCAGCGTCCTGCTGGCGCTCTACCTCAGCTCGAGCCGGACCATCCGCGAGGTCCCGCACCCCCGCGTGTGGCGCGCGGAGGTGCGGGTGGAGCCGGGTCGATGACGACGACGTGGTCGTCGTTGATCTCTGACTGATCCCCCGACCGTGTCGTCAGCGGTGGCGCATCGAGGTCAGCTCGAACCGCTCGTGCCCGCCGGACATGTCGTGCTCGGAGACCAGCCCGAACCCGCGCACGTAGAACTTGACCGAGACCACGTTCGGCTCGAGACGGGTCCACTCGAGGCTGCGGACGGCGTGGTGGGACTCGGTGGCCGGCGTGGCGACGTGCGCGTTCTTCTGCACGATCCAGGCCTGGTCCTCGGCCTCGCCCCGCTCGAGCTCCTGACGGTAGGCGGCGGTGACGTGCGGGTGGGCCGGCATGATGGTGCCCGCGCGGGCGCCGTCGACCCCGGCCTCCCAGGAGCCGTCGCGGTCCTCGACGTTGCCGGCCCGGTCGTAGGTGGCGGTGTCCTCACCGAAGTACCAGACCTGGCCGTCCCGGTCGTCGGCGTACCAGTCATGGGTCTTCTCGGCCAGGCTGCCGTCGGCTCGGCGCACGACGTCCCGGATCACCCGGGTGCGCACACCCTGGATGGTCTTGTGCCGGTGCGTGACCACGACGCGCTCGGTGTAGCGCTGCCCGCCGTCGGATCCGCGGTAGTTCCAGACCGTGCCGGGGCGCAGGGGGAACCAGGGGTTCTGCTGGGGGTTCCGGAACTGGCCGGGCGTCCACGACAAGTGGGCGGTGGCGCGGTCGTGGTGACTCGTGGCGGGGACGGATGCCTGGGCGAGCGGCAGCGCCAGCGCTGCTGCTGCGCCGGTCGCCACGAGGCCGGTGGCGACGGAAACGAAACGGGTGGTGGTCATGGGACGCTCCTTGTCTCTGGGTCGGGTTCGCTCCACCGTGCCCCGTGGACCCTGTCTCCAGCCTGAAGCCGGTCTTCAGGGGGCGTTCAGTGGCGGTCGGCGACAGTGGTCACGATCCGTCAACGGGGCGGAAGCGAACGAGGAGGACACCATGCAGTTCCGCAAGCGCACGATGATCGCGGCCGCCGGAGTCGTGGTCGCCGCAGCAGCCGCCACCGGCACGGGCGTCGCCGTCGCCGGCGGCAACGGCGAGTCGGGCAGTCACGACTACTCGCCTTCCCAGGCCGACGCCGCCACGAAGGCCGCCCTGGAGGCGACGCACGGTGGTCACGCCAATTCAGTCGAACGGGACGGCGAGAACGGCGCCACCTGGGAGGTGGAGGTCACCCGGACCGACGGGTCCACCGTCGACGTCCGCCTCGACGAGCACTACCAGCTCGTGGTCATCGAGGGCGACTCCGACAGCGGGGAGACCGGCGGTCAGTGATCGCCCCTCCCTCGTCCTCGACCACCTCGACGCCAGCATGAAAGGTTGACGCGTGCGCATCCTGGTGGTCGAGGACGACTCGCACGTCGCCGGCGCGATCAAGCGCGGTCTCGACGCCGAGGGGTACGCCGTGGACGTGGCACTGGACGGCGAGGAGGGGCGCTGGCTGGCGGCCGAGACGTCGTACGACCTGATCGTCCTGGACTGGATGCTGCCCGGCGTGAGCGGCGACGACCTGTGCCGGGAGCTCCGGGAGAAGCAGGACTGGACGCCGATCCTGATGCTGACCGCCCGCCTCGGCACACGACCCGAGGTAGGTGCGCTCGATGCCGGCGCCGACGACTTCCTGGCCAAGCCGTTCTCCTACGACGTGCTGCTGGCGCGCATCCGTGCCCTGCTGCGGCGCGGCCGGGCGGAGCGGCCCACGGTGCTGAAGGCGGGCGACCTCCGACTCGACCCCGCTGCACACCGGGTCTGGCGAGGCGAGGAGGAGATCGAGCTGACCGCCCGCCAGTTCTCGTTGCTCGAGGCACTCCTGCGCAGAGTGGGAGAGGCAGTGTCGAAGAGCGAGCTCAAGGACCAGCTGTTCGACTTCGCCTACGAAGGCGACCTCAACATCGTGGAGGTCTACGTCCGCCAGCTGCGTCAGCGCATCGACGAGCCCTACGGTCGGCACAGCATCGAGACCATCCGGAGGGTCGGCTACCGGCTCGACCCGGACGGAGGGTGAGGTGCGTCCTCGTCAGGCGGTCAGCGTCCGCGCACGGATCACGCTCCTGTCCACCGTCGTCGCGGCGGTGGTCCTCGTCCTCGCCTCGCTCGCTCTCGTGTCGGTGCTCGACGGCCAGCTGACGCGCCAGGGCGACTCGTCGGCGCGGGCGCGCGCCACGGAGCTGTTGGACGCGGCAGCGACCGGCGCGCTCCAGCCGGTGGTGGCCCCGGTCACCGACGACGGGATGGTGCAGGTCCTCGATGCCGACGGCCACGTCCTGGCCGCGTCGCCGAACCTCAGGACAGCCGCCGCGGTGGTCCCCGCCGCGACCGAGCCGCACGGAGCGGTCGTGTCCACCCTCGACGCCCCTGACGACTCCGAGACCGAGCACTACCGCATCTGGACCGAGGCCCGGAGCACGCCCGACGGGCTCGTCACCGCCGTGGTGGGCACCAGCCTGGAGTCCGGGAGCGAGGCCACCCGTACGCTCCGCGCCTCCCTCCTGGTCGGCGTGCCCCTGATGCTCGTCCTGCTCGCACTGGGTGTCTGGCTGCTGGTGGGCCGGTCCCTCGCGCGGGTCGAGCGGGTCCGGCGCGAGGTCGACGCCATCGGCCAGCAGGACCTCTCCCAGCGCCTGGACCCGGGCCCACCGGACGAGGTCGGCCGCCTGGTCACCACCCTGAACGGGATGCTGTCGCGACTCGAGGACAGCAGCCGCCGCGAGCGGGACTTCGTCGCGGACGCCTCCCACGAGCTCCAGAGCCCCCTGACCGCCTTCCGTACCCAGCTGGAGGTGGCGCGGGCTCAGCCGACGGACACCGACTGGCCACGCCTGCGGGACGACCTGCTGGAGGACACGAGTCGGATGGAGCGGCTGGTGCACGACCTCCTGCTGCTCGCGGCGGGAGAGGGAGCGCCACGGGACGACCGCCCGCTCGACCTCGCCGACGTCGCCGCCGAGGAGGTGGCTCGCGTCGCGGACGGCGACTCGAGGATCCGGCTCGTGGTCGACGGTCCCGCGCCCGTACGCGGCGACGTCGACCAGCTCGCCCGGGTGGTGCGGAACCTGCTCGACAACGCCCGGGAGCATGCCGCGAGCAGCATCTACCTGCACGTGACGGGCGGCTCCGAGACCTGCACGGTCACGGTCACCGACGACGGGCCGGGAGTACGACCGGAGGACCGGGAGCGCGTCTTCGAACGGTTCCACCGCTCCGACCCGGCCCGCGACCGGGCCCGCGCCGGCACGGGACTCGGGCTGCCCATCGCCCGGTCACTGGCCCGTCGCCACGGCGGCGAGCTGACCCTGGCGGCTGGCGGGCCGGGCGCGACGTTCGTCCTGACGCTGCCACGCGGATGAGCTGACGCTGTCGCGCCCTATCCCAGGCTGCGGAGGATCTCCAAGGTCTTCTCCCATGCCTGCGACGTCGGATCGATCACGACGAAGTGATCACCCGCCACCTCCGTGAGCGCCGCCACCGCGCCGGCCCGCCTCGCCGCCGCGACGTAGCGTCGGGACTGCTCGATCGGCACGTTCGCGTCGGCGTCGCCATGGATGCAGTGGACCGGCACGGCGAGGGGGATCTGCTGGTAGGGGTCCCAGCGCGCGTCCGCCGGGCCCGGCTCGTGACCGAGGAGGGCCTGAACCGCGTCGGCACCCAGGTGCTCCTCCGCCGCCAGGGCGAGGTCGAGGACGCCGGCCTGGCTGACCACCGCGGTGACCGGCACCTCCGGGTCCTCGCGACCGGCCGCCCACGTGGCCAGGTGGCCTCCGGCCGAGTGGCCGAGGGCGATCACGGTCGACAGGACGAGACCCTGGTGCCGGAGGGTGTCGATCGCCCGAGACACGTCGTCGAAGGTCTCCGGGGTGCCTCCCCCTCCCCCAGATCCAGCGGGGCCGACCCGGCGGTACTCGATCGCCCAGGCCGCCCACCCGGCGTCGACCAGGCTCGGCACCAACGGGAGCGCGTACTCGATCCCGTACTCGGACTTCCAGAAGCCGCCGTGGATCACCACGACGACCCCGCGAGGTGTGCCCTCGGGCAGCGTCAGCTCGGCGTACTGACTGGGATCCTCGCCGTAGGGAACCCGCCGCGTCCCCTGGTCACGGCTCGTCACGGTCCCTTCGCCTCCGCCGCAGGCCGCCAGCACGAGCCCGACTCCGGGCAGCCCGAGGAACGTCCGGCGCCGCACCGGGTCACGCCAGGGCTTCCGGGAGCGTGGCGGACCACGCCGCCCGAGCCTCGGCGACCGACAGCTCGAAGGCGTCCTCGACCACGAGCGAGTCGCCGCCGGTCGTCCCGAGTCGGGTGACGGGTACGCCGTGTCCGGCGGCAGCCGCGGAGAACGCCTCGAGCCTGTCGGTGGTCACCGTGACGATGGCTCGTGCCGCGGACTCGGAGAACAGTGCGACGAAGGGATCGGCGGCGACGTCGCCCAGCGACACCGAGACGCCGACCCCGTGGCGGAAGGAGGCCTCCGCCAGGGCCTGGGCCAGTCCTCCCTCAGACAGGTCGTGCGCACTGGTGACGAGGGACTCGCGAGCGGCGTCGCCGAGCAGCGCCGCGAGGTCACGCTCGGCCTCGAGGTCGACTCGCGGCGGCAGGCCGCCGAGGTGCCCGTGGACGACGTGCGCCCACTCCGAGCCGGAGAGCTCCTCGCGGGTCTCGCCGAGCAGGAGGACGATCTCGTCGGCGGCCGCGAAGTGGCTCGGCGTCCGGGCCCGGACGTCGTCGATGACGCCGAGCACCGCCACGACCGGCGTCGGCAGGATCGCGGTCGCCCCGGTCTGGTTGTAGAGGCTCACGTTCCCCCCGGTGACCGGCACCTCGAGGGCGAGGCAGGCGTCCTTGAGACCCCGGCAGGCCTCGGCGAGCTGCCACATCACGTCCGGGTCCTCCGGCGAGCCGAAGTTCAGGCAGTCCGAGACCGCCAGCGGACGAGCGCCACCGGCCGCGACGTTGCGGTAGGCCTCCGCCAGCGCCAGCTGCGCGCCGGCGTACGGGTCGAGCTTGGCGAACCGGCCGTTGCAGTCGGTGGCGACACTGACGCCGAGGTGGGTGCCCTCGTCCACCCGGACCATCCCGCTGTCGCTGGGCTGGGCGAGCACGGTGTTGCCGCGCACGTAGCGGTCGTACTGGTCGGTGATCCACGACTTGTCGCAGAGGTTCGGGCTGGCGACCAGCCGCAGGACCGTGTCGCGGAGCTCGTCGCCGGTCCGCGGCCGGGCCAGTGCCTCGGCGCCGTCGGCCTGCAGCGCGTCCTGCCAGACAGGTCGTGCGTGCGGGCGGCGATAGGTCGGGCCGTCGTGCGCGACGCTGCGGGGCGGGACGTCGACGACCCGCTCGCCGTGCCAGTCGATCTGCAGCCGGCCCGAGTCGGTCACCTCGCCGATGTCGATGGCCTCGACGTCCCACTTGGCGCAGATCGCGAGGAAGGCCTCGACGTCGTCGGGCTCGACGACGGCCATCATCCGCTCCTGGCTCTCGCTCATCAGGATCTCCTCGGGCGCGAGGGTGGAGTCGCGCAGCGGGACGAGGTCGAGCTCGACGTGCATGCCACCGTCACCGGCGCTGGCCAGCTCGCTGGTGGCGCAGGAGAGGCCGGCGCCGCCCAGGTCCTGGATGCCCGCCACGACGCCTGCGGCGAACAGCTCGAGCGTGCACTCGATCAGAAGCTTCTCCATGAACGGGTCGCCGACCTGGACGCTGGGCCGCTTGGCGGGGCCACTGGTGCCCCCCGCACCCTCCGGTGCGGCGTCGAAGGTCTCGCTGGCCAGCACGCTGACGCCGCCGATGCCGTCGCCACCGGTACGGGCGCCGTACAGCAGGACGCGGTTGCCGGTCCCGGAGGCCTTGGCCAGGTGCAGGTCCTCGTGCCGGAGGACGCCCACGCACAGGGCGTTGACCAGCGGGTTGCCCAGGTAGGTCTCGTCGAAGACCGCCTCGCCGCCGATGTTGGGCAGGCCGAGGCAGTTCCCGTAGCCGCCGACCCCGGCGACGACGCCGGGCAGCACACGGTGGGTGTCGTCGGCGTCGAGCGGTCCGAACCGCAGCGGGTCCATGACCGCGACCGGCCGGGCCCCCATGGCCAGGATGTCGCGGACGATGCCGCCGACGCCCGTCGCGGCGCCCTGGTAGGGCTCGACGTAGGAAGGGTGGTTGTGCGACTCGACCTTGAAGGTGACGGCGTACCCCTGGCCGATGTCGAGGACCCCGGCGTTCTCCCCGATGCCGGCGAGCATCTTCCCGACCGGCGTCTCCTGGGGTATCTCGGAGAACTGCTTGAGGTGGACCTTGCTGCTCTTGTAGGAGCAGTGCTCGGACCACATGACGCTGTACATCGCGAGCTCGCTGCTGGTGGGCCGGCGGCCGAGGATCTCACGGATCTGCTGGTACTCGTCGGCCTTGAGCCCGAGCTCGGCCCAGGGCTGCTCACGCTCGGGATCGGCCGCGGCCACGGAGACGGTGTCGAGCACGGCGTCAATCTACCGGCGACCGTGGCGGGACCGGGGGCCGCCCGGGGGTCGAGAACTACACGTCTGTAGTTCATCGAACTCCTGTGACGCATGTGATTTCTGAGGTTACGGTTTTCGAGCCACTTCCCCCGAACCTGGCTGGAGAACCGTTCATGACTCGCCGACCCCGCGTCCTCGCACCCCTGGTCCTGGCGCTGATGTTCGCGCTCGGGGTCGCCCCCGCGCACGCCGAGAACAAGGTCACGCCCGGCGACTTCACCGGCTACGGCTTCGACCAGTGCAACGCACCGACGCAGACGATGATGAACGCCTGGCTGAAGAACTCGCCGTTCTGGGCCGCCGGCATCTACATCTCCGGCGACTCCCGCGCGTGCCGCGAGCAGGCCAACCTCACCCCGACCTGGGTCCGCCGCCAGCTGGCCAAGGGCTGGCGGCTGCTGCCGATCACCCTCGGCCCGCAGGCCTCGTGCAACACACGCTTCCCGCGGTACGGCGGCGACCGCCGGATCAGCTCCGACCCCGGCGCCCACAACCGCTACTCCCAGGCCCGCCGGCAGGCGCGCGCCGAAGCGGTGAAGACCGTCGCCGCGGCCACCAGGCTGGGCATCGTCCCGGGCAGCACCCTCTGGTACGACCTCGAGGGCTTCGACGTGACCAACGCGCGGTGTCGCGAGTCGGCGCTGGCCTTCCTCTCGGCGTACACCGTCAAGCTGCACGGCCTCGACTACGTCTCCGGCGTGTACTCCAGCGCCGGGTCGGGCATCAAGATGCTCGACGACGCTCGGGTCAACCGGCCGGGGAAGTTCACCCTCCCCGACGCGATCTGGATCGCCCGCTGGGACAACGCCGCGAACACCTCCACCTCCTACATCCGGTCCGACGGGTGGTTGCCCGGCGGCCGCATGAAGCAGTACCAGGGCGGTCACGACGAGACCTGGGGCGGCGTCCGCATCAACATCGACCGCAACTGGCTCGACCTCGGCAAGGGGTCGGTCACCCCGCCCAAGCAGCACTGCGGCGGGATCGACGTCGACCTGCCCGACTACTCCTCCGTGGCCTTCGGCGCGAGCGCGAACTCCGGCGTGCTCGCCCTGCAGTGCCTCTTCTCCGAGCGGGGCCGCTACTCCGGCAAGCTCAACGGCACCTACAACTCCAAGCTCCTCGCCGCGACGCAGTCATGGCAGGAGCAGCACGGGTTCGCCGTCACCGAGGCCTGGCGACGCCCCGAGTGGATGAGCCTGCTGGCCGACGGGCCCCGGCCGGTGCTGAAGCTCGGCTCCGCCTCGGACGACGTACGGCGGGTGCAGCGGTCCCTCAACGCCGCGCGGTCGAAGTACGGCCTGAAGATCAGCGGCTCGTACGACCAGAAGACCGTGACCGCGGTCAGGGACTGGCAGGGACGCCACGACCTGACCGCCGACGGCATCATCACCAAGCCCGAGTGGCGAGCCCTCCGCTCCGGCCTCCGCTGACCCGGCAGAAATAGCGCTGACCCGGCAGAAATTTTCTGCCGGGTCAGCGCTGTTTCTGACCCGTCAGGGGGTGGTGAGGGCGGCCAGGCTGGTGAAGAAGCCGAGGCCGTCGGTGCCCGAGCCGGTGAGCGCCTCGACCGAGTGCTCCGGGTGCGGCATGAGACCCACGACGTTGCCGCGCTCGTTGGTGATCCCGGCGATGTCGCGCATCGAGCCGTTCGGGTTGACGTCGAGGTAGCGGGCGACGACACGGCCCTCCCCCTCGAGCCGGTCGAGGGTGTCCGGGTCGGCGACGTACCCGCCCTCGCCGTTCTTCAGCACGATCGTGATCTCCGCGCCCTCGTCGTAGTCCGACGTCCAGGCGGTCCGGTCGTTCTCGATCCGCAGCCGCTGGTCACGGCACACGAAGCGCCGGTGGTCGTTGCGGATCAACGCTCCGGGCAGCAGATGGGACTCGCACAGGATCTGGAAGCCGTTGCAGATCCCGAGGACCGGCATCCCACCGCGGGCGGCGTCGACCACCTCGGACATCACCGGGGCGAACCGGGAGATCGCACCGCAGCGCAGGTAGTCGCCGTAGGAGAACCCCCCCGGGAGCACGACCGCGTCGACGCCGTGGAGGTCGTGGTCGCCGTGCCAGAGGGCGACCGCCTCGTGCCCGCCGAGGATGGCGGCGCGGCGGGCGTCCTCGTCGTCCAGGGAGCCGGGGAAGGTGACGACGCCGACCTTCACCGGGGGTCCTCCTCGGAGACCTCGTGGACGGTGAAGTCCTCGATCACCGGGTTGGACAACAGCGTCTCCGCCATCGCCCGGACCTGGGCGAGCCGGTCCGCGGTGAGATCGCCCTCGATCTCGAGCTCGAACCGCTTGCCCTGACGGACGTCGGTCACGCCGGTGAAGCCGAGCCGCGGCAGCGCGCCGTGCACCGCCTTCCCCTGCGGGTCGAGGATCTCCGGCTTGGGCATCACGTCGACGACAACCTTGGCCACGTCGCGAACTCTAACGGCGGCGCTGGAGGACGACGATGCCGAGGGCCACGCCGAGACCGGCGATCAGCGGGCCCAGGACGGCCCAGGTCTGCGACCCCGACATCGAGCTGCCGCCGACGTAGCCCAGCCCCTGGAAGGTGAAGAGCGCGCCGAAGCCGATCATCGCGGCGGCCACGACCAGGCCGAGCACTCGAGAGCGCACGGGATCAGGAGAGCTCGCGCTTGAGGATCTTGCCGGTCGCAGTCATCGGGAGCTCCTCGACGAACTCGACGACCCGGGGATACTTGTAGCCCGCCATCTCCTCCTTGGCCCACGCGACGAGGTCGGACTCCGAGACGTCGTCGTGGTCCTTGTTCTTGATGACGACCGCCTTGATCTCCTCGCCGTGCTCCTCGCTCGGGATCCCGATGACCGCGGCCAGGCTGACCGCCGGGTGGGTCATCAGGACCTCCTCGATCTCCCGCGGGTACACGTTGTAGCCACCGCGGATGATCATGTCCTTGGAGCGGTCGACGATGGCGTACCAGCCGTCCTCGTCCCGGGTGCCGAGGTCTCCGGACCGGAACCATCCGTCCTGGATGGCGTCGGCTGTGGCGTCGGGGCGGTTGTAGTAGCCCTTCATGATGTTCGGGCCCTTGATCGCGATCTCGCCGACCTCGCCCGCGGGCACCTCGTCCCACCGGCCTGGCTCCGGGTCGATCAGCTTCATCTCGACGCCGGGGATCGGGACGCCGATCGAGCCGACCCGCACGCCCTCGCCGAGCGGGGAGAACGACGCCACGGGCGAGGTCTCGGACAAGCCGTAGCCCTCGAGGATCGTGACGCCGAAGCGCTTCTCGAAGTCCTTGTGCACCTCGACGGGGAGCGCCGAGCCGCCGGCCGCCGCGATCCGTAGGTTGCCGGCGAGCTGCTTGACGTCGACGCCACTGTCGTCGAGCGCGCCGAGCAGGCCCCAGTACATGGTCGGCACGCCGGCGAAGAACGTGACGCCCTCGGCCGCCATGGTCCTGAGCGCCGGCTCAGCCTCGAACCGGGGCAGCATGACGACCGTCCCGCCGTAGGCGAAGGCGCCGTTCATGATCACGGTCTGCCCGAAGGAGTGGAACAGCGGCAGCACGCACAGGTAGGTGTCGGGGTCCTCCGGGTTCGCGCCGAAGAGCGCCTCGCCGGACTGGGCGTTGGAGTGCATGTTCCGGTGCATGAGCTCGGCGCCCTTGGGCTGCCCGGTCGTGCCGGAGGTGTAGAGGATGACGGCCGTGTCGTCCTCGTCGGTCGCCACCGTCTCGTACGCCGCGGGCTGACCGCCCAGGGCCGAGCCCAGCGTCTCCGCGCCCTCGATCGGCGACTCGGCCGCCGGGTCGACGGTGACGAGGAAGAAGTGCTCGCACCCGGGCGTCTCCTGGAAGCCGGCGTAGCCGGACCGGCCGATCGGCAGCTCGGCGGTGCCCTCGAAGCAGAAGTAGGCCTTCGCGTCGGAGTCGGCCAGGTGGTAGGCCACCTCCCGCGCCTTGAGCAGCACGTTGAGCGGGACGACCGTCGCACCGGCCTTGAGGATCCCGTAGTAGACGATCGGGAAGTAGGGCAGGTTCGGGCAGCTGAGCGCCACCTTGTCCCCCGGCTCGATGCCGCGCGTGGTGAGCAGGTTCGCGACCTGGTTGGCCGCAGCGTTCACCTGGGCGTAGGTGAGGCGGCGATCGCCCAGGACCACGGCCTCACGGTCCGGGTACTTCTCGGCGGAGTCCTCGAGGAGCGAAGCGAGGTTGAGGGTCGACATGCAGCGACCCTAGCCACTACTCGGGCAGTCGTCCCCTGCTGAGGATGTCGCCGGCCCGCTTGAGGTCACCGCGCAGGGCCATCGGCGTGAGCCGGGTCGCGATCCTCGCCGCCAACGAGCTCAGCCGCCCGGACCCGGTCAGCTCGCCGGTGGCCCGGATGCGGCAACCGCCGGGGATCGCGGTGAACTGCAGCCGCAGGTCGGCGGTGACCCCGCCGAAGGTCCCGGCCTCGCCGAAGACCCGGAACGGGACCAGCTCGGTGATCCGCATGCGCGGCCGGACCACCCCGGTGACGGTGTTGTCGCGCCACTCCATCCCGACGTGCGGCTCGCCGCGGTCGAACACCGTGACCGACAGCAGCGAGGACTGCCACTCCGGCCGGTTTCGCGGGTCGACGAGGTAGCGGAAGAGGACGTCGGGCGGATGGGGGAGGTCGACCTCCAGGTCGATGGCGCTCAGAACCGTTCTCCGGTCAGCGTCTCGAACGCCTCGATGTACCTCGCCCGGGTCCGCTCCACGACCGCGTCGGGCAACCGCGGCGGAGCGGCATCGCCGGTGCGGTCCCATCCTGACTCGGGCGAGGTGAGCCAGTGCCGGATGACGTCCTTGTCGAAGGAGGGCTGCGCGCGGCCGGGCTCCCAGTCCTCGACCGCCCAGAACCGGCTGGAATCGGGGGTGAGCACCTCGTCGGCCAGGACGATGGTGCCGTCGCCGCGACGGCCGAACTCGAGCTTGGTGTCGGCCACGATGATGCCGCGCTCCCGGGCCAACCGCTCGGCGCGGGAGTAGAGGTCCAGCGTCAGGTCCCGCAGCGCGGTCGCGTCGGCCTCGCCGATGGCGGCAACGACGTGGGCGAAGTCGACGTTCTCGTCGTGGTCCCCCATCTCGGCCTTCGTGGCGGGGGTGAAGATCGGCGACGGCAGCCGGCTGCCGTCCACCAGGCCCTCGGGCAGCGCGATGCCGCAGACCTCACCGGTGGCCTCGTACTCGCGCAGGCCGCTGCCCGTCAGGTAACCGCGCGCGACGCACTCGACGGGGAACATCTCCAGCCGTTCGCACACGACCGCTCGACCGGCGAGCTCGGCCGGCACGTCGGTGGACACGACGTGGTGGGTCACCCCGAGCTCCTGGAACCACCACAGGCTCATCCGGGTGAGGATCGTGCCCTTGTCGGGGATCCCCGGCTCGAGCACGAAGTCGTAGGCGCTGACCCGGTCGCTGGCGACCATCAGCAGATGACCGTCGGGCAGCGAGTAGAGATCGCGGACCTTCCCCGAGTGGAGGTGAGTCGCCTCAGGTACGGCCGGTGCGTTCGACGGGGCCACGGTCCCAAGCCTATCGGCGTACGACGGTCAGCGGTGCAGCCACCACGCCATCCGCCGGGTGATCCACGGCAGCAGCAGATAGGTCATCAGGGGCGTCATCACCAGGACGGTGGCGAGCACCCGCACCGGAAGCGGCCAGCCGATGATCGTGTGCCCGACCAGCCAGTTGGCCAGCAGGCTCAGGGGGAAGAACACCAGGAAGATGGTGACGGCCTGCTTCCACCGGGGCGGGGCGGCGGGAGTCCCGAGAGTCTGCGCCTCGACGGCGTGCGGCTCGTCGAACCAGCCCTCGATGCCGGTGCGCTTCTCCACCCTCGTCGCCTCGATCCGGCCCTGGGCCGCCTCCAGCCACCAGGCGCGCTGCGCACTGGCCTCCCAGGCGGCGAGCGAGTCAGCGTCGGCGAAGCGGTACAGCATGTGCCACTCGGCCGAGCCCGCGCTCGGCCGGACCCAGCCCGAGCCCAGGAAGCCCTCGAATCTCTCCGCCATCGACGTGCCTGCCTGCACCCAGGCGAGCATCTCGGTGGATCGCGAGGGGTCGACGTGCCGAGTGACCGACACGGTCACGGGGAGGGGGGCGTGCTGCTGCTGGGACATCCCTCGATTGTCCGGTCACCGCCCCCGGCGTACGAACTCCTCGGCGACGAGATTCCCGACACGTCCGGGGCCAGACGACTCAGCCGGTCACCTCGAACGTGGTGCCTCCGAGCTCAGCGGCCTCCCGAATAGCGACCTCCCGCACGCTCGCGGCCTGCGGGCCCGTCCGGCACCAGGCGACCATCGCGTCCACCTCGTCCCACGGCCCTTCGAGGTGCAGCTCCACGCTGCCGTCGGGGTCGTTGCGGACCCAACCGGTCAGGCCGCAGCGCGAGGCTTCCCGCTGGGCGTGGTAGCGGAACGAGACGCCCTGCACCCGTCCCGTGACTCGTACTCGCACGGCCGTCATCGGCCCCATCCTGCCTCCCGAAGCTCGAGCGTGGGCGCGCCTTCGGCGTCGGTGCTCTGCTCAGAGGATGGCGCCGGGCGAGTACGCCGCGGTGTCCGGGTCGGCGGCGACGAGAGCCTCGATCCGCCGGCAGACCTCCTGCACCTGGGCCCGGGCCGCACCGGTGAACTCCAGCGGCTCCGCGGCCAGCGAGTCGATCTGCTCGCGGTTGAGCGCGAGCCGCGGATCGGCGGCCAGCTTGGCGAACACGTCGTTCTCGGCCTGGCCCTGGCGCATCGCCAGCGCCGTGCCGACCGCGGCCTCCTTGATCGCCTCGTGCCCGACCTCGCGTCCGACGCCGTTGCGGACCGCCGCCATGAGCACCTTCGTCGTCGCGAGGAACGGCAGGTAGCGGTCCAGCTCCCGCTGGATCACGGCCGGGAAGGCACCGAACTCGTCCAGGACGGTCAGCAGGGTCTCGAACAGCCCGTCCACGGCGAAGAAGGCATCGGGCAGTGCCACCCGGCGTACGACGGAGTCGGAGACGTCACCCTCGTTCCACTGGTCGCCCGCGAGCTCGCCGATCATCGAGACGTAGCCGCGGGTGATGACGGCCAGGCCGTTGATCCGCTCGCAGGAGCGCGTGTTCATCTTGTGCGGCATGGCGCTGGACCCGACCTGGCCCTCCTGGAAGCCCTCGGTCACCAGCTCGTTGCCGGCCATCAGCCGGATCGTCGTCGCCAGGCTGGACGGCCCCGCGGTCAGCTGGGAGAGCGCGGAGACGGCGTCGAGGTCGAGGCTGCGCGGGTACACCTGGCCGACGCTGGTGAGGACGCGGTCGAAGCCGAGGTGGTCGGCGACGCGGCGCTCGAGCTCGGCCAGCCGGCCGGCGTCGCCGTCGAGCAGGTCGAGCATGTCCTGGGCGGTGCCCATCGGGCCCTTGATGCCGCGCAGCGGGTAGCGGGCGACGAGGTCGTCCACGCGGTCGACGGCGATCAGCAGCTCCTCGGCCGCCGAGGCGAACCGCTTGCCGAGGGTGGTGGCCTGGGCGGCGACGTTGTGCGAGCGTCCGGCCATCGCGGTCGTCTCGTGCTCGGCGGCCAGGCGCGCGAGCCGGGCCAGCGCGGCCAGGGCGCGTCCCCGGACCAGCCGCAGGGAGTCGCGGACCTGCAGCTGCTCGACGTTCTCGGTCAGGTCCCGGCTGGTCATGCCCTTGTGGACGTGCTCGTGGCCGGCCAGGGCGTTGAACTCCTCGATCCGCGCCTTCACGTCGTGGCGGGTGACGCGCTCGCGGGCGGCGATGCTCTCGAGGTCGACCTGGTCGACGACCTGCTCGTAGGCCTCGATCACGCCGTCGGGCACGTCGACCCCGAGGTCGCGCTGGGCCGTGAGGACCGCCAGCCACAGCCGCCGCTCCAGCACGATCTTGTGCTCGGGTGACCAGATCTCCCGCAGCTCGGGCGAGGCGTAGCGGGTGGCGAGCACGTTGGGCACGGTCACGCGGTCATCCTCCCACCACGGGACGGAGTCGGGGCGGCAGCACCAGGGGCTCGTCCCACTCCGGCGGCGGACGCCAGGACTCCCAGTCCTCGTCCAGCGGCCAGGCGCGGGGTTGGAGCAGCTCGGCGCGGGCCTGACGTCCGACCGCCTCGATCGCCGCCCCCTGCTCGGGGCTGAAGGTGCCGGCCGCGACGGCGGCCGCGAGCTCGTCGGCGTCCTTGAGCCAGACGCCCTCGGCGTCCAGCCAGAGGTCGAGGACCAGGTCACGGGTGAAGGTGCGCGGGCGGCCGTCGGCCGGGCGCTCGTGCGCGAGCTCGAGGTTGACGTAGTGACCGGCGAAGGAGCCGTCGTCCTCACGGAAGTACCAGACCGACCAGGGTCGTGCGGTCGGGGCGATCCGCAGGATGCCGGGGCCGGTCCACGTGCGCAGCGCTGTCTGCTGCGGCACACCCGAGCGCTCCGCCAGCGGCCGGTCGCGCAGACCTCGACCGTCGGTGGCGACCATGATCCGCCGCTCCGAGCCGCTCGGCAGCCACGCGACCAGGCCCCGCTCGTCGTCCCGGACGACGCGCAACATGTCGACCCAGCCGGCGTAGTGCCACGACAGGACCTGCCCCGGTCGGAGGTGGGGCGCGGCCCCCGCCGCCCGTACGTCGACGCGCGGTCGGGTGGGACGCAGCGGCTCGAGCACCGCGAGGTCCACCGTCGGGGACTCCACCTCGTCGGTCAGCCGCACCATCGTGCCGCCGGACTCGGAGACTCTCTCCTCGGTCACTTCGCGGCTGCGCCTTCGACCACCCCGAGCGGCTCGGAGGCGATGTCTCGCCGCCACTGCGCTCCCGGGAAGCTGATCGAGCCGATCCCCTCGTAGGCCTTGGCCCGGGCGTCGGCCACGTCGGCGCCGACCGCGCGGACGGCCAGCACTCGACCTCCGGCGGTGACCAGACCGTCGTCGGTGCGCGCCGTGCCGGCGTGGATCACGTCGACGTCCGGCTCCTTCGCCAGGGTCTCGGTCCCGACGATCACGTCGCCCTTGCTCGAGCCCTCGGGGTAGCCCGCGGAGGCCATGACGACCGTGACCGCCGCCCCGGGTGCGAAGGTCGGCTGCGCGACGGAGGTGAGGTCGCCATCGGCGGCGGCCTTGAGCAGCGGCCCGAGGGGTGAGCTCAGCAGGGCCAGCACCGGCTGGGTGTCCGGGTCGCCGAACCGGCAGTTGAACTCGATCACCTTCGGCCCCTCCGCGGTGAGCGCGAGCCCGACGTACAAGCAGCCGACGAACGGCGTCCCCCGCCGGCCCATCTCCGCCAGGGTCGGCTCCACCACCCGGGACATGACCGTGCCGACGGTGTCGGCCGGCAGCCAGGCCAAGGGCGAGTACGACCCCATCCCCCCGGTGTTGGGGCCGCGGCCACCGTCGTGGATCCGCTTGAAGTCCTGAGCGGGCAGCAGCGGCACCCCGCGCTCCCCGTCGCAGACCACGAAGAGCGAGAACTCCGGCCCGTCGAGGAACTCCTCGACCACCACGCGGTCGCAGCTCGCCGCGTGGGCGAGCGCCTCGTCGCGGTCGCCGGTCACCACGACGCCCTTGCCGGCGGCGAGCGAGTCGTCCTTCACGACGTACGGCGGCCCGAAGAGGTCCAGCGCGGCCGCCACCTCGTCGGTGGTCCGGCAGGTGTGGGAGCCGGCGGTGGGAACGCCGGCCGCCGCCATGACCTCCTTGGAGAACACCTTCGAGCCCTCGAGCAGCGCCGCCGCCCGGCTCGGGCCGAAGCAGGCGATCCCGGCCGCACGGACGTCGTCGGCCACCCCGGCGACCAGCGGCGCCTCGGGCCCGACGACCACCAGGTCGACGCCGAGCTCCGTGGCGAGCGCCGCGACAGCCGGCCCGTCCATCGGGTCGACCTGGTGCAGCGTGGCGACCGCGGCCATGCCTGGGTTGCCGGGCGCGGCGTGCACCTCGGCGCCCTCCTCCCGGCTCACGGAGAGGGCCAGCGCGTGCTCGCGGCCGCCGGTGCCGATCACGAGGGTCCTCACGGGCACCGACCCTAACCGCGCGACGCCTCAGGAGGTCCGGCGGGAGATCGACTCGGAGTACGCGTGCGGGCGGTACCGCAGGATCGGGTCGTCGGACAGCACGATCCCGTCCACCTCGCGCGCCGGGTCGAAGACCGTCGGTGAGCCGCCGGTCTCGGGGTCGGACAGCTGCTCGGTCACCTCGATCCGCCCCACCAGCAGCTCCTCCTCACCCCGCCACTCGCTGGTCACGCGGTGCGGGTCGTCTCCCTCTCCGGCGATCCGCGCCCACAGCTCGTACGTCACGGGGCCGCGGGACAGCCGCGCGGCGAGCTCCGCCTCGAGCCGGTCGGCTCCGGTGAACGTCTCCGTGACACCGGCGGAGGAAGCCGGCCGCAGCTCGTACCGGACCCAGGTGAGCTGGTCGTCGACGTCCAGCCAGCCGTAGGCGTGCAGGGGGTAGTAGGTCGGGTCGGCGTAGCTGCGGTGCTTCGCCAGCGCGCCGGACCGGGCCGTGCTGAGCACCCTGGCCGCCGTACGAGGGTGCCGGAGGAGGAACGCCGGGAGCTTGGCCGGCCTCGCCGCGGCCTCGGTCAGCTCCACGAACACCCGCGGGTCGTCGGTGGGGAAGCGGGGCGAGGTCTGACCGAGCAGGTCGAACGGCGTGCCGTCGGCGCCGCTGAGCTTCACCGCCATCCCGCGGATGTCCGGCGAGGTGTCGGGGAGGTCTGCGTCGCCGGAGGCGTTGGACCAGCGGACCAGCACCGAGTAGCTGTCGCCGTCCAGGTGGGCGGCCCGGCAGCGACGTCCCGCCTCGGGCGTCGCGGTGAAGCTCCCCGAGTAGAAGTGGCCCTTCGCATGAAGGGTCCGGTGACCACCCGGGCCGCCGAACGCGCGGCGCAGCCGGTCGACGGTCTCCTCGGGAGAGATCATGGGCGGACGCTAGCCCCGGGACGCCTTCCCGCAAAGGGTCAGCCGGAAAGGTCAGGGAAAGGGTCAGTCGTCGTGGACGACGAGCGTCTGCTCCCGGCCGGGTCCCACGCCGACGCCCCAGATCCGCGTCCCGGACATCTCCTCCAGCGCCTGGACGTAGCGCTGGGCGTTGACCGGGAGGTCCTCGAAGCGTCGGCAGGACGAGATGTCCTCCCACCATCCGTCGAGGTGCTCGTAGATCGGGGTCGCGTGGTGGAACTCCGTCTGCGTCATCGGCACCTCCTCGTGCCGCACCCCGTCGACGTCGTAGGCCACGCAGACCGGCACCTTCGTCCAGCTGGACAGCACGTCGAGCTTGGTGAGGAACAGGTCGGTGAGCCCGTTGACCCGGGTCGCGTAGCGCGCGATGACCGCGTCGTACCAGCCACAGCGTCGGTCCCGGCCGGTGGAGACACCGACCTCGCCGCCGACCTTCCAGAGCTTCTCGCCGTCCTCGTCGAACAGCTCGGTCGGGAACGGTCCGGAGCCGACCCGGGTCGTGTAGGCCTTGATCACGCCGATCACGCGGTCGATCCGGGTCGGGCCCACGCCGGAGCCGGTGCACACGCCGCCCGCGGCCGCGTTGGAGGACGTGACGAACGGATAGGTCCCGTGGTCGACGTCGAGCATCGTGGCCTGCGCGCCCTCGAACAGCACGGTCTCCCCCGCGTCGAGGGCGCGGTTGAGCAGCAGACCGGTGTCGGCGACCAGCGGGCGCAGCCGGTCGACGTAGCCGAGCAGCTCCTCGACGACGGCGTCCACCTCGATCGCCCGGCGGTTGTAGACCTTGGCGAGGAGGTGGTTCTTGGCCTCGAGCGACCCCTCGACCTTCTGCCGGAGGATCCCCTCGTCGAAGAGGTCGGCGATGCGGATGCCGAGACGGTTGACCTTGTCGGCGTACGCCGGCCCGATGCCGCGCCCGGTCGTGCCGATCTTGTTGGCGCCCAGGAAGCGCTCGGTGACCTTGTCGATCGTCGAGTGGTAGCTGGCGATCACGTGCGCGTTGGCGGAGACCACCAGTGCGCCCAGCTCGGGCCGTCGGGCGGCCAGGCTGTCCAGCTCCTTGAAGAGCTGCTCGGGGGAGACGACCACGCCGTTCCCGATCACGGCTGTGCAGCCCGGGGTCAGGATGCCGGTCGGCAGCAGGTGGGTGGCGAACTTCTCGCCGTCGATGACGATCGTGTGCCCGGCGTTGTGCCCGCCGCTGGTGCGGACGACGTAGTCGATGGTCTGGCTGGTGGCCAGGAGGTCCGTGGCCTTGCCCTTGCCCTCATCACCCCACTGGGCTCCGAGCACGGCGATCGCTGGCACCGCCGGAGGTTACCAAAGGGTGGACCGCCCTCTTCAGGCTCGTGCCCTAGGGTTCGGCACGTGGACGCCTACCTCGTGATCACCAACTCCGAGGCGGGGACGTCGGACCAGGACCGACTCGACGCCGCGATCGACCTGCTCAGCGAAGGCGCGTCGGTCGAGGTCGCCGCGACCTCGAGCCCGGGCGAGCTCGACGGCGTCCTGCACCGCGCCGGGTCCCGACGGATCGTGGTCGCCGGTGGCGACGGGTCGCTGCACGCGGTGATCAAGGCGCTCTACCGACGCAACGAGCTGAGCGACGCGGTGCTCGGCCTGATCCCGCTCGGCACCGGCAACGACTTCGCCCGCGGCACGGACATCCCGCTCGACCCGGAGGAAGCGGCCAGGCTCGTGCTCGAGGGCGAGCCGCGCCCGGTGGACCTCATCGTGGACGAGGTCGGCCAGGTCGTCGTGAACAACGTGCACCTGGGGGTCAGCGCCCACGCCAGCCTGCGCGGCGCTCGCTGGAAGGAGCGCCTGGGCAAGGTCGGGCTCGGCAAGGTCAACCTCGGCAAGCTGGGCTACCCCATCGGCGCCGTCCAGTCGGTGCTGCAGCCGCCCTACACCCGGGTCCGCATCGAGGTGGACGGCGAGCTGGTGGCCGACCTCGACAAGCCGGTCCTCATGCTGTCCGTGGGCAACGGTGCGAGCGTCGGCGGCGGCACCGAGGTCACGCCCGAGGCCGACCCCGAGAGCGGCACGGTGGACGTGATGATCGCCCGCACGGAGGGCGGCATGGCTCCGCTCGGGTACGCCGTCCACCTCATGCGGTCGCGGCACCACGAGCGCGACGACGTCATGTACCTGCGCGGCCGCGAGGTCTCGGTGTCGGGCGAGGAGTTCTACTGCTCGGCCGACGGGGAGATCTACGGGCCGGAGCGTCAGCGCACCTGGCACGTGGAGCCCGCGGCGTACTCGATGATCCTGCCAGCCTGAGGCTCAGATCCAGCCGCGCCGGGCGGCCTCGACCCCGGCTTGGAACCGGGAGTCGGCGCCGAGGTCCGACATCAGGCCGGCGACCCGCCGCCGCACCGTGCGGAGGCTGAGGTCCAGCGAGCGGGCGATCTGCTCGTCCTTGGCGCCGGCGGCCAGCTGCTGCAGCAGGAACCGACGCAGGTCGCGCCGGGGCTCGCCGAGGTCGAGGTCGGCGACCGAGGACGCCCGCTCCCACATCAGCTCGAACCACGATGCGAGGGCAGCGACGAGCGCGCCCTGGCGGACCAGGATGCGCGGCTCGTCGGCCAGCCCCAGGGGCTCCGGCAGGACCGCGTGCGTGGTGCCGATGACGATGAGGCGGGTCGGGAGGTCGGCGATGACCCGCACCTGCTCGCCCGCGCGAGCCCGGGCCAGCAGCGTCTCGGGCGCCTGGTGGAGGGCACGCACCGGGTAGATCGCCCGGCTCCTGCGCCCGCTTCCCACCGCGTGCGCCACGACCTGCGCCATCGCGGACTCGCGCGGCATCTGCCAGGCGTCCGGGCGGAGCCACATCAGGTCACCGCGCGTGCTCCCGATCAGGTGGGTGAGCAGCTGGAGGGGATTCCCGCCGCTGCTCACCTCGCCGTCGAGCAGGGCGATGTCGTCGACCTCCTCCGCCCGGGGTCGGGTCGTGGTCGCGTTGCGGAAGGCGACCGCCGCTGCCAGGCCCTCCAGCCGCTCCGAGACGCGCGCCGCCCGACCGGCCTCCCGGCGCAGGAGCGTCGTGATCGCCTCCGCCTCGTCGAGGACGTGGACGCGGTCGTCGTCGAGGTGCACGAGTCCCAGCTCGACCAGCGGCCGGGTCAGCACCAGCACCTGCTCGGCGTCCTCCCCCAGCAGCTCCGAGACGGCCCGGACGGTGGCACCGGAGACCCCGCGCAGCTGCGCGTAGAGCCGCACCACGGCCGGGTCGAAGCCCATGGTGGCGAGCAGGGTGTCGGGGACCGGACGAGGCATGCGTGGCAGTTTAGTGACAGCGGCATCCGCGAGCCAGGTGGCAGGGACCGGTCAGTGTCAGACTCCTCCTGCGCGCGTGCCGCACAGCGGGGGAACGCGGTTGGCATGTCGGCCCGTCCTCGGGCCGGAGGCGCCATCTCCACGATTCGTCGGGAGATGCGAAAGGGCTCCAGAGTCGCCACAGGGGACGACTCCGGAGCCCTTTCTTCTCACCCGTTAGCCTGAGCGCTGCCCACCTCGCCCAGCCCCGGTAGTCGCCCAGGAGTCCCCCGCCATGCCCAAGCCCGCCTCCTCGACGGGGCCCACCGACTGGGTCACCCGCGCCGCGGACCAGGCGATCCGGCACGCTGGCGACCTCGGCGAAGGTGGCCGCGTCATCACCTGCGCGTCGGGAGCTTCCCCCTCCGGCCCGGTTCACCTGGGCAACATGCGGGAGTTCATGACCGTCCACTTCGTGGCCGACGAGCTCAAGCGCCGAGGCGTCCCGGCCCGCCACCTGCACAGCTGGGACGACTACGACCGCTTCCGCAAGGTCCCGGCCGGGGTGGACCCGAGCTGGGCCGAGCACATCGGACGACCGCTCTCCGCCGTACCGGACCCGTGGGAGTGCCACGTCTCCTGGGCCGAGCACTTCAAGGCTCCCCTGCTCGCGGCGATGGCCGAGCTCGGCGTCGAGATGGAGCAGGTCTCGCAGACCGAGCAGTACCGTGCGGGCACCTACCGGCAGGAGATCCTGCGGGCCGTCGCCAACCGCGGCGCGATCGAGGAGATCCTTGCCGCCCACCGGACCAAGAAGGGTGGCGAGACCGACGATCCCCTGGCCCGCTTCCCCTACAAGCCGTACTGCGCCGACTGCGGTCGCGACACCACCACGGCCACGACCTTCGCCGATGACACCCTCGAGCTGACCTACGTCTGCCGCCACTGCGACTACCACGGCCGTACCAACCTCGAGACCGAGGACAGCGGCAAGCTGGTGTGGAAGGTCGACTGGCCGATGCGCTGGGCCTTCGAGCAGGTGGACTTCGAGCCTGGTGGCGCCGACCACGCGACCCCCGGGTCGTCGTACACCGTCGGCAAGGAGATCGTGAAGCTGTTCAGCTTCCGCGCGCCGTCGTTCCTGGAGTACGGCTTCGTCGGCTACGACGGCCTGCAGAAGATGTCCTCCTCCGCCGGCGCGGTGCCGACCGCTGCCGACGCGCTGGAGATCCTCGAGCCGTCGCTCGTGCGGTGGCTCTACGTGCGGCGCAACCCGAAGCAGACCTTCGACATCGCCTTCGGCCCGAGCGTGGTCCGGCTGTACGACGAGTGGGACGCCCTGTCGCGCAAGGCGGCCGACCCGTCCAAGCGGGACGTGGCGGTGCTGGCACAGGAACGGGCGTCCGCGACCGCGAGCGGTCCGCTGCCCACCTCGCCGGTGACCGTGCCGTTCCGCGTGCTGTCCTCGGTCGCCGACGTGACCGCCGGGTCCGCAGACCTCATCTCCAGCATCGTCTCCTCGGTCGGCTACCCGCACCAGAGCGTCGAGGACCTCCAGCCGCGGTTGGGCAAGGCGATGAGCTGGACCCAGAAGTTCGTCCCGGCCGCGGACCGGACGACGGTCCGCGCCTCACCCGCGCCCCGGCTCGCGTCGCTCTCGGAGAAGGAGACCGAGTGGCTGACCCTGCTGCTGACCCGGCTCGAGGAGCCGCTGGACATCGAGCCCGTCACCGAGCTGGTGTACGGCGTCCCGAAGCTCGCCCGCGGTCTCGCGCTCTCCGACGCCCCCACCGACGAGGTGAAGACGGACCAGAAGGCATTCTTCGCGCTCCTCTACGACCTCTTGGTCGACGCCGAGCGCGGCCCCCGGCTGCCGACGCTGATCGTGGCCCTCGGCGGCGACAAGGTGCGCTCCCTCCTCGCTCCCGGCCAGGTCGGGGACCGGAATCTCCCCGGGTAACGGTAGTGACTGGTCGCTCCCGGTATCGCATACGGCCCCGGAAGCGCACATCTCCTACCGTTACCGAGCAGGTCGATGCTTCATCCAGTCGGGCGCTGCTCTCGGGCACGTACATCGCGCGCGAACGCTTCGAGCTCCGCGGGCAGGTCGTTCCCGAGACGACCGACGATCTCTGCGTGGTCGGCGAGAAGCCGACTCTTCGCTCGCTCCCGAGCCTGCCCCCAGAAGTCTGAGTAGACGAGACGGCTGACGCCGAATCCGGCCGCGCAGATGTCTCGATGTCGCAGCCGTTCGTCCCACAGGACCTCCTCGAGCTCCCTGTCCGCCACTCCGCCGCGCGCGACCGACCGGTACTTGATCCGGCCGTCGAACTCGATGATGTGGCGCCCGACGCGCAGGTCACCGAAGTACGTGCCGCCCCGATGCGGGACGGGGAACTGGGTCTCGACCGGGCCCAGCCCGGCCTCCAGGACGAGGTCGCGCGCCAGGGACTCCCCGGCATTCGCGGCGCCTCCGTCAGCGTCGCCGATCACTCGCTCGGCCGCGCGCGTGAACGGCCACCCGTCCATCTGGTCGCGCAGGACCGCCTCCAGAGCGGTCCGCGGGAGACCTCGGCGGAGGTAGGCATCGGCTGCCACGAGCCCGGATTGACGCCCCGTCCTCCTTCGCGCCAGGTCGAGCACCGTGCGCGCCTGGTCCAGCACGGGCAGCCCGTCGACCCAGTGGACCTGACAGTCGTCGTACGAGGCACCGTGGTGCCACACGCCGCCCGACGCATGGGTGGCCCGGGTGTCCCGGCGAGTGAGGTGAGGTGGAGCCGCCCTCGCATCCAGGAGTGGCAGGTCCCAGACCAGCGCCGCCGACTCATGGCTGAGCACGTGCTCGATCCGCACACTCCGGTGGGCGGCCCGGACCCGGGCCAAGGGTCTGCCCCGATGCTCGTCCAGCGTTGCCCAGTGATCGCTGGTCGCGTAGGTCCCTGGCCGCACCACCACCAGGTCGCCGTGACGGAGCCAGGCAGTGATCTCTCGGTCCGAGGCCCCGGCGTCGCGCGCCTCGGCGCGGGTGATGAGGCCGCCTTGGGCAGCCGCAGCCATCGCGATCCGGTGGTCCATGCCGGCCACCCTGCGGCCGAGGTCTGACGGATCGAGGCATCAGCCGCCACCTGTGGACGATGGGTGGCTCGGATTTCTCGGTAACGGTATCCACGGCACGCTCCCGCTATCGCATACGGCCCCGGAAGCGCACATCTACTACCGTTACCCGGAGGAGCCGGGCGTCGTCATCAGCCGAGCAGGACGTCGTACGCCTCGGGCGAGGAATCGCGGAGGAACTCCGAGCAGCGGTCCCACTCGTCGGTCTCGCCGATGGCGCGGGCCGCGAGGGCGAGGAGGGCGAGACAGCGCAGGAAGCCGCGGTTGGGTTCGTGCGACCACGGGACCGGGCCGTGACCCTTCCAGCCGGCGCGGCGGAGCATGTCGAGTGAGCGGTGGTAGCCGACGCGGGCGTAGGCGTACACGGTCACGTCGTCCGCACCGTCGTCACGCGCGGAGGTCGCGAGCTCGGCCCAGGCCAGGGGCGAGGCCGGGAACCGGCGTACGACGGCGGCAGGCGCCTCGCCGCCGGCCAGGGCGTCGGTCGCCGGGTCGACCGGCAGCTCGGTGGGGGGCGGGCCGGCGAGCAGGTCGCGATGTTCCATGCCACGAGCCTGTCACGTCCTGAGGGGAAGGATCGACGGGGCCCGGGTGTTCACTTGGATCGTGACCCAGACCGCCCACCGGAGCCCCGACGGCGCCGCCCTTCCCGAGCGTGATGCCTGGCGCGCGCTGCTGGCCCTGTGCATCGGCTTCTTCATGATCCTGGTGGACACCACCATCGTGAGCGTCGCGACGCCCTCGATCATCGAGGACCTCCACGCCGAGGTGAACTCCGTCGTCTGGGTGACCAGCGCCTACCTGCTCGCGTACGCCGTCCCGGTGCTCATCACCGGCCGGCTCGGTGACCGGTATGGGCAGAAGCGGCTGTACCTGACCGGCCTCACGGTCTTCACGCTCGCCTCGCTGTGGTGCGGCCTGACCAACAGCGTCGAGTGGCTGATCATCGCGCGCGTCGTCCAGGGCCTGGGCGCCTCGATGATGACGCCGCAGACGATGGCGACGATCACCCGCGTCTTCCCCGCGGCCAAGCGCGGCACAGCGATGTCCTTGTGGGGCGCCACCGCCGGCATCGCCACCCTCGTCGGCCCGTTGCTCGGCGGCGTGCTGGTGGACCAGCTCGGCTGGGAGTGGATCTTCTTCATCAACGTGCCGGTCGGACTGATCGGGTTCGTCCTCGCCGTCCGGCTCGTCCCCACCCTCTCGACCAACGAGCACCGCTTCGACTGGCTGGGGGTGGCCTTGAGCGGCATCGGCATGTTCCTCCTGGTGTTCGGCATCCAGGAGGGCCACCAGTACGACTGGGGACAGATCACCGGCCCGATCAGCGTGTGGGGGCTCATCATCGCCGGCCTCGTGGTCTTCGCGTTGTTCGTGCTCTGGCAAGCGCGCAACCGTCGCGAGCCGCTCGTGCCGCTCGGCCTCTTCGCGGACCGCAACTTCTCGCTGGCCAACGTCGCCATCTCGGCCATGGGGTTCGCCATCACCGCGTTCGCCTTCCCGCTGATGCTCTACGCCCAGCTCGTGCGCGGGCTGTCACCCACCAGGGCCGCCCTGCTGCTGGTGCCGATGGCGCTGATGACGCTCGTCCTCGCCAAGCCCGTCGGAGGGCTCGCCGACCGCGTGCACCCGCGCAACCTGTGCGCCTTCGGATTCGCCTCCGTGATCGCCTCGCTGGTCTGGCTGGCACAGGTGATGACGCCGGACTCCGCCACCTGGGAGCTCCTGCTCCCGATGGTGCTCCTCGGGGTCGGCAACGCCTTCGTCTGGGCGCCGAACAGCGCCACGGCGACGCGCAACCTCCCGGTCCAGCAGGCCGGTGCGGGGGCGGGCATCTACAACGCCACCCGGCAGGTCGGGGCGGTCCTGGGGTCGGCCGCGATCGCGGTGCTGATGGACAGCCGGCTGGCGGCGGAGGGCCTGAAGTTCTCCCCGACCGAGGGCGCCGGCGGGGCGCTGCCGCCCCAGGTCGTGGGTCCGTTCAGCGACGCGATGGCGACCTCGACGCTCCTGCCCGCGGTGGTGCTGTTGGCCGGCCTCGTCGCGTCCTTGGCCTTCGAGCGACCGGGGCACCAGTCCAGTACGCAGGCCCGCACCGAGACTGCGGGCAGCGTCGCCTGATCACCGCATGTGGTCGCGGAAGATCCGGTGGAAGACACCGGGCGCGCCGAGGTGTTGCGCGGTGCGGTCGAGCTGGTCCTTGGCGGTCAGGAAGTCGTTGAGGCCGGGCAGCTGCTCGGCCGTCTCCCCGTCGAGAGCCTCGAAGCCCATGGACCAGTCCGGGAACCGCCGTTCGTCGATCTCCTCGCGCCACGTGATGAAGACATCCCGGTGTCGCACATCGGCCGTGATGCGCGCGAAGGCCGCGTCGACGACCGCTTGATCCCCCTCCAGGGTCTGGATGAAGTGTCCGTCGACGTACAGCAGCATCCCTGTCACCCCGCTGGCCGCGTTGTGGCCCCGCGACTGTCCCAGCAATCGGTGCAGCTGCTCCTCGCTGAACGGATCCACCGCAGTACTCAGGTATGTCAACGAGATCAAGGTCGTCCTTCCTCGAGCAGGAACGTCTCGGGCGGTCGATCTCAAGCAGCCCGGGGGGCCGAGCATAACCGCGTGAGTCACCGAGCGAACCGCAGATTAGGGTGCTTCGCATGGACGACGCGACGCTCGCCGCCGACATCGACTCGCACTGCCGGTTGACCGGGGAGTTCACCCTCCGGTCCGGCCAGGTCGCTTCGGAGTACTTCGACAAGTACCTTTTCGAGACCGACCCCACGCTGCTGAGGCGGGTGGCGGAGCAGATGGTCGGCCTGCTGCCCGACGACGTCGACCTCCTCGGCGGGCTGGAGATGGGCGGCATCCCGATCGTCACGGCTCTGAGCGCCCAGACCGGCCTGCCGGCACTCTTCGTGCGCAAGGAGGCGAAGACCTACGGCACCTGCAAGCTGGCCGAGGGTCCGGACGTCGCGGGCCGCAAGGTGACGCTGGTCGAGGACGTCATCACCACCGGTGGCGCCGTCCGGGACGCGACGCGCGCCCTGCGTGAGGCGGGCGCCACCGTCGAGCTGGTGATCTGCGCCATCGACCGCAGCCCGGGTGCAGACAACCCGCTGGCCGACGTCGCCCTCGAGGTCCGGTCGGTCCTCACCAAGGCCGACCTCGACGCCGTTCAGGCGTGAGCCGGCTCCTCGTCGCTCCCGCGGTGCCGCCACCACTCGATGGCCACCGGGATCACTGAGATCAGCACCAGCCCGAGCATGACGTAGTCGATCTTGCTGCTCAGCCAGGGGAAGGTCTGCCCGAGGAAGAAGCCCAACGGCGCGATCACCGAGACCCAGAGCACCGCTCCGACCGCGCTCCAGAGCAGGAACTTGTGCCGGTTCATCTCGGTGATGCCCGCGACCACGGTGATGTAGGTGCGGACGAACGGCACGAACCGGCCGATGACCAACGCCTTGCTGCCGTGCCGGTCGAAGAAGTCGTCGGTCTTGTCGAGGTACTGCTTCTTGATGATCTTGCCGTCGTGGTTGCGGACCCGATGGCCCAGCCCCCTGCCTATCTCGTAGCCGGCCACGTTTCCGAGGAAGGCTGCCCCGGCGAGGACGCCCAGACCGACCACGAGCTCCAGCAGGTCCGGGCCTGGGATGTAGTCGAGCTTCCCGGTCGCGATGAACAGCCCGACCGCGAAGAGCAGGGTGTCACCGGGCAGGAACGGGAAGAACAATCCGCACTCGACGAAGATGATCACGAGGACCAGCCACACGAACTCGGTGTGGAACTGCTGCAGGAGCCATTCGGGGTCCATCCACTTGATGCCGAAGAGCATCGGCAGCAGCATCGCGGTCACGGCGTGAGCCTACGGGACCCGCCTGACCACCACCTGACCGCCGGATGTCTAGTCTGACGCGGTGTCCGAGGACGAGCGAGCGCCGTACGACCCCATGCCGCACGGGCCTCCGGAGGTCGGGGTCGGTCCGTGGTCCGGAGAGTGGCCCACGGGCGAGCAGTACGACGCGGACCTCCTGCGCGACGGCGACCGACGCAATGTCGTGGACCGCTACCGGTACTGGACCCTGGACGCGATCCGCGCCGACCTGGACACGCGCCGCCACGTCTTCCACGTCGCCATCGAGAACTGGCAGCACGACTTCAACATCGGCACCATCGTGCGCACGGCGAACGCGTTCCTCGCGGCCGAGGTACACGTCGTGGGGAACCGCCGGTGGAACCGTCGCGGTGCGATGGTCACCGACCGCTACCAGCACCTCCGGCACCACGAGACGGTCGCGGACCTGGCGGCGTACCTCCATGACGGCGAGGAGCCCGTGCAGCTGCTGGGCATCGACAACCTGCCGGGCAGCGACCACCTCGAGACGATGACGCTTCCGCGCCGGGTCTGCTTCCTCTTCGGCCAGGAGGGACCGGGATTGTCCAGGGCGGCCCGCGCAGCGTGCGACGGGACGTTCTCGATCGCGCAGTTCGGCTCGACCCGGTCGATCAACGCCAGCGCCGCCGCCGCGATCGCGATGCACTCCTGGATCCGGGAGTACGCCGACCTCGGCGGCGAGGAGACCTGGCGCGGCTGAGGCCGCGCATCAGGCAGGGCGCGGCTGAGGCCGCGCACCAGGCAGGGCGCGGCTAAGACAGCGCATCAGGGAGGGCGCGGCTGAGCCGCGCATCGGATAGGGCGCAGCTGAGCTTTCCTCGTTCGCCCGTCAGGGGAGGCCTGTCCGTGCTTGAATCCCCGGAGTTCGACGGCGCTGCAGGAGGCCCACATGACGACGTCCACCCCCAACCCGACCCGGCTGCAGGTTCTCGCCGCCGTCCTCCTTCTGGTGGTCGGCCTCGGGCTGCCGGGCCTCCTCACTCCGGCACGAGCCGGGACCCACGAGCGCACCACCGCGGGAAGCCTGAAGCTCGCGCCGGGTTCGGTCGCACCCGGCGACTCGGTCGTCGCCAGCGGCAGCCTGCCCCCGAAGCATGCCCGGCCGGTCGCTCTGCAGGTGAAGAAGTCGGGGCACTGGCGGACGGTGGAGCGCGGACACACCAACCGTCGAGGCCACTACAAGCTCACCTTCACGGCGCCCGGAGGCTCCAGCCAGCGGACGTACCGGGTGCTCGCGCCGCACACGACCATCAAGGACACCGTGTGGCCCCAGGTCACCACGCCGAGCCGCTCGCTGTCCGTGATGGTCGTGACGGCGATGACGGCCGGCGACCACCACGCCTGCGCTCTGACCGCCGGCCACGATCTCTGGTGCTGGGGCCAGAGCAACTACGGCGAGCTCGGCAACGGTGGGCCGGTCGGTTCCACCACGACATTCTCCTCAGGACCGGTCAAGGTCATCGGGACCGGCTATCGCCAGGTCAGCGCCGGGGACGCGAGCACCTGTGCCGTGCGGACCAACGACTCCTTGTGGTGCTGGGGCTTCAACGCCAACGGCGGGATGAGCGACAGCTCGAGTCCCGTCCAGGTCGCTGGCACCTGGCAGCAGGTCTCTGTCGGCGGGCTCACGGTCTGCGCGGTCAACACGGACGACGAGCTCTGGTGCTGGGGCCAAGGGATGAGCGGTCAGCTGGGCGACGGACAGGCGGCCACCAGCTACACGCCGGTCCAGGTCCCGGGCAGCTGGTCCACCGTGTCCACCGGCGGCGAGGACTATCCGATGGGGGCCGCTACCTGCGCCCTCGACACCGACGGCAAGGCCTGGTGCTGGGGCGAGAACTCGCAAGGCAGGTTGGGCACGGGCGACGACACGGACTCGACCACCCCGGTGGCCGTCGACTCCACGGCCACGTGGACCTCGGTGAGCGTCGGATACGTGAACACCTGCGGCATCCAGGCCGACGGCAGCGCCTGGTGCTGGGGAAACAACACCCACGGTGAGCTTGGCGACGGCACCGTGGACAACCACCTGTCCCCGCACCGGACCACCGTCGGCGGCTCCACCGCCTGGACCCAGATCTCCGTGGGCCTCGAGCACTCCTGCGGGGTCCAGTCCGACGGCTCAGGCTGGTGCTGGGGCTGGAACGACAACGGGCAGATCGGCGACGGGACCAGCGACACCACCTACTTTCCGGCCCCTCTTCCCAGCGAACTGCCCGGGAGCTGGACCTGGGTCGAGGCCGGCTTCTTCTCCAGCGTCGGCACCGACTCCGGGGGACTGCCCTTCGCCTGGGGCGCCGATGAGGTGGGGCAGCTCGGCGACGGAGGAGCTGCCGGCGAGGCGGACAGCCCGGTCCCGGTCGGCCTCGGCTGATCAGCCGGCGATCGAGCCGTCGTCCATGCCGGCCTTCACCTCGGCGAGGAACTCCTCCAGGGACCGACCGGCAGCCTGCTGCGCGACGATGACGTCCTTGCCCTCGGAGGTGTAGCCGGCGATCGCGAAGTAGCGCCGCCCGACGATGGTGGCGACCCCGACGGAGGGGAGGCCGGCGTCGAAGCGGCGCGTGCTGAACTCGCCGGAGCGTGCGGCGCGCTGACTCTCGATCGTCGCGCCGGTCTTCGCCGTCAGGCCCGAGGCGTCGACACCCACCGGGCTGTCGAACACCTCGAAGTAACCCGGCCCGTGGTCGTAGTACAGCGGACTGTCCCCGCGGGCGAGCATCGTCTCGTACGAGATCTCCTCGTCCCCGCCACCGCGGTAGCGGCCGGCGGCGAAGTCGAAGACCTCCGTGCGGGTCTGCCCCCGCCACCGCGACTCGACGACGAGCTCGTAGCCCACCTTCTTCCCGGTGCGCGCATCGAGGACCGGCCGACTGTCGTCCGCGTGCAGGACCTCGACGTCCTCAGCCGAGCGGTACACCTGGTGGTCGTCGGCCCACAAAGGTACCGCCGGAGAGCTCGGGTCCTCCCGGACCGGGAACGTCTCCGGCGGGACGGTGCTGGGCGAGACCGAGGGAGAAGTGGTCGTGAAGTCCGGCGCGGTGGACCGGGGGGAGCCCTCTCCGACGAGGGCCGCACCTCCGGCGATCAGGGCGACGACCCCCATGGAGCCGAGCGTCGTGGTGACCATCCGTCGGCGCAGGAGTCGTCGCTTGCCGGCGGCGAGCCGCGTGCCGGCGTCCGGGAGCGGGGGCTCACCTGCCCATGCCTGCTCGAAGTGCTGGTCCAGATCGATCATGGTCGTGCCTCCTGCGGACTGGGCCCGAGCTGTGGGCTGAGGAGATCCTGGAGACGGGACACCGCCCGCGAGAGGTGGCTCTTCACCGTGCCGGTGGACAGCCCGAGCTCGTCCGCCGTCTGCTCGACCGAGAGGTCGACCAGGTGCCGGAGCACCACCACCTTGCGCTGCATCTCGGGCAGCTGTTGCAGCGCCGTGATGAGCTCGTCGCGTTGCTCGATCCCCGGCCCGGCAGCAGCTGCTTCCGGCTCGGGGTTCTCGAAACCGAGGAGCTCGCGCTTGCGCCATGGACGCTTGAGGTCGTCCAGGTGCGCGTTCAGCAGGATCTTGCGGACGTAGGCGTCCTCGGACCCGACCTTGGCCATCTTCGGCCACGACACGTAGAGCTTGGTGAGCGCGGTCTGCAGCAGGTCCTCGGCCCGGTGCCAGTCCCCGCAGATCGCGTAGGCGATCCTGCGGAGCTGGGCCTGCCGGGCGGTGACGTACTCGACGTACGCCGCGTCCCGATCCGCGTCCCGCACTCTGTCTCCCGGTGTCCAGTGGGGGGTGTCCTCCCAGGTTCTCACTCCCTAGACGACGGCGCTGCGGTGCGGGTTGTCACGCGTCGGTGCGCCTCGGGAGACGGGGCGGCAGGGGGCGGGAGGCGGGGTCAGGAGGTGCCGGGTGTCGCTTCCTCGGCGGGCGTCTGCTCGCCCTGATCAGGCGGAGGGGCCTGCTCCGGGGTGGCCTGCGTGCTCGAGGTCGTCGAGCTCTCGGGCGGAGGGGTGGATCCCGCGACAGCTGTGCTCGTCCGGCTCGACGTCGTCGGGGGTGGCGGTCCGTCGCCCGGAGGCGCGGCCTCACAGTCGATGTCGTCGGGACCGTTGCCGCCGTAGCAGATGTCGTTGCCGCCGCCGCCGATGAGCTCGTCCGCGCCGTTGCCGCCGATGAGGACGTCATCGCCGTCCCCCCCGTCGATGGAGTCCTTGCCGTTGTTGCCCCACAGCTGGTCGTTTCCGGGACCGCCGACCAGGCAGTCCTTGGCGTTTCCGCCGATGAGGACGTCATCCCCGCCGAGACCGAAGATGATCTGGCCCTGGTTGCCGCCGACGATGTGGTCGGGTCCCTCGGTGCCGTAGACGATGCCGCCGGGGTAGTCCGCCGCGGTGCCGCACCTGGCCGGAATCACCGGAAGGATCGTGCCGGTGCCGACGGAGAGAGTGCCGCGGACATAGTCAGTGAAGCCGCCGCTGACTGCGCTCGCCTGGCGAGCCGTGAGCGTGAGGTGATCGACGTCGGAGATCTGCGACCACCGGTAGTCGGTCCACGGCGCCAGCTGGACGCGGGCGGTGACGGTCAGGCCGGTCCCTGGCATGACGTCATCGCGGACCGGAACGGTGACCGTGGAGCCCAGGATCGAGCAGTAGTCGACCCATCCGCCGCCGAAGTCGATCTGGAGCTGACCGCCGGGCTTCGGGGTCCAAGCCCCCGACCCAGCCGGCTGGCAGAAGGCACTCCCGTCCTCGGCCCGCACCTCGAGCGCGATGTCGGCAGGGATCGTGCCGCGGTAGGCCACGTCGAACGAATCGACTTTCGGCTGGCCAGGAAGGAGTCCTGCATAGCTCAGGCGGGGAACCGCGCTCGAGCCTGGCACCCCGAGCTCGACCTTGCCGGCACCCACGTGGTGACCTGGCTGGTCGACGAAGTCGGAGAAAGCGGCGTACGTCGTCCCCGTGCCTGAGGCAGCCACGGCCAGGCAGCCGGCGGCGAGGGAGAGCGCGGCCGCGGACTTGAGGCGCGTCCTCGTCACACGGCTACCCCAGCGCATGGCGGACTTCCTCGCCCGGCGTCGGCGCACGCAGGGCGGCCGGGACTTCCCTGAGTGAGATCGGTGGAGCGAAGATCCGCACATCCTTGGCTTCATGGCTGCTGAGCAGCTCGAGGGTGGCGGCCAGCTGGTCATCGGGGGGAGCGATGAGCAAGGTGGTGGAGGTGTCGGTGGCCTCGAGCACGAGCCCTCCCCAGCTTCGGCCGAGCTCGCCGGGGGTCGTCCTGCTGGCGTGCTCGAACCGAGCCACGACCAACGGACGATCGATCGCCAAGTCCTGCGGACCTGCCGGATGCTCGGCAGGGGCCGTGCTCGACCGACGACGATCCCGAACACCGCCGAGGATCAGGATCAAGGCATAGATCCCGAGCAGGGGCGGTGCGAGCAGGATCACCACGTTCATGCCGTGGACCGCGTCCCTGAGACTTCCGAGCAGGGGCACGTGGAACCAGACCTCGCCGCGAATGGCCTGGGGGGGCACGGGGCTGCTGTCGGCCCCGCGGTTGGCATCGCCCTTGAAGACGAACCGCATGTCGTTGCCGGTCCCCCGGATGTCGATGATGCGGTGGGTCACGAGGGCACGGGACTCCGGGGAGATCTGGTACGTGGCGATGTCGCCCACCCGAAGCGTCCCGGGGTCGACCGGGCGGATCAGGACCACCGAGCCCACAGGAATGCCTGGCGTCATGCTCCCCGTCAGGACATTGAGGGCGGCTCCGCCCGTCAGTCGAGGGATGACCGTCAACACGAGCACGATGCCCACCACTCCCGCGCAGGCGAGGGCGAAGCCGACCCAGGAGACCCACCGGAGCATGCTGCGCCAGCGGAACGGCGGCTCGGCGCGGCTCCCCATGGCGGCTCTCCTTCAGACGATTCCGGACGTTGACGGACAGGGTCTCAGAGGGAGTGCGGCCGGCCCATCACCAAGATTGATGAAGTTCTTGCCTCTGTTGGGGCAGGTCCCCGGGCCGGTCAAATATTCATCGATCTTGATGATGCGCAGGCCCCGCGTCCCGGCGCAGGCTTCTCGACGCAGTCACTCGCAACGGCTGCTCAGCCCGCCCGGGGGACCGGGCCAGACAGAACCCAGGAGTCATCATGAACAAGTTCACCAAGGCCGGCCTGGCCGGCGCCGCCGCGCTCGCGATCGCTGCCGGGGGCGGCACGTACGCGCTGTGGAGCGACTACGTCGTCGACGGCGGCAACAACGTCGGCGCCGACCAGTTGAAGATCACGCTCAACGGCTCGCCCAGCGGCAGCAACGCGTTCCAGTTCGACAAGCTCAACTTCGCCCCGGGCGAGAAGTTCGACCAGGAGAACGTCATCACCGGCCGTGTCGGCGGATCCGACATCAACGTGGCCAATGCCTTCGCGACCTTCCGCAACCTGACGAACGCCGAGAACGGCTGTGGCGGCACCAACGCGGAGGTCAGCGTCGACCCGGGCTGCGCCTCGCCGAGCGACGCGGGCGAGTTCTCGCAGAGCGCGCGAGTGACCACGATCAACGTGACGAGGACCACCGGCGACTGCAGTGTCGCGGATGGCACCACGCTCAACAAGGTCGTCCAGCTGAGCGACGGCTACACCCTCTCCTCGATCATGGGCGAGAAGCTGGCCCTCGGTCAGCTGCACGACGGCGAGAAGTTCTGCGTGAAGATGGTGATCGATCTGCCGAGCACCGCCGGCAACCAGGTCATGACCGACTCCTCGTCGTTCGAGATCAAGTACGACCTGGAGCAGGTCCCGAACCCGTGATCGGCTGAGCCAGACGACTGGGTGAGCGGGGTCCGGCCCACGGCCGGGCCCCGCGTCCCTCAGATGACAGCAACATTCCGAGAGCACCGGCGGGCAGGGAGGATCGAAGAGCATGAACGCTCTGGCTACGTGGCTCGCGACGGCGACCGTGGCGACGGCGCTCCTCCTGCCGGCCCCGGCGCTCGCCGATGACGGCGCCCCCCTCGACTTCAGCAGCATGTCGCCCGGCTCGACCCGCACCGGGATGGTGACGGTGTCGAACCCGTCCGACGGCCCCGCGACCGTGGCCCTCAGCGTCCAGGACCTGAGGGACGACGACGAGGGGTGCGTCCGGCCCGAGGAACGGGCCGGGGACACCACGTGCGGCGACGGCGGTGGCGAGCTGAGCCAGTGGCTCGACGTCACCATCTCCGGCGAGGGCGAGATCCTCTGGAGCGGCTCCTTCACCGACCTCCTGGAGGCCCGGCAGGTGCCCGGAAGCCTCGCACCCGGTGACAGCCGGGACCTCGACATCTCGGTCGAGCTGCCCGTCGCAGCGGGCAACGACACCATGACCGACGCGGTCGGGTTCGACCTGGTGATCCGGACCGTCGGCGTGACCGGTGAGGACGTGGGAGAGCCCGAGGTGCTCGGCGCCCAGGCCTCCACCGGGGGCCACTCCCCTCACTCTGCCCACCCGATCTCCCTCCCGACCCTGATCGAGGCCGGTCTCGTGGGTCCGGTCGTCACCGCCGGGGGCGTCCTCACCGGGGACCTGCCACTGGCCGTCCTCGTAGTGCTGCTCGCGCTCGCCCTCGGGTTGACCGCCCGGGTGCTGCGCAGCAGCCGCAGGAGCTGACCCGGCAGCGTCCAGCCTCGAAGGAGACGCCTGGGTCGGTCGCGTCGGGAGTCACTAGGGTGGAGCCATGCCGATCGCTACTCCCGAGACCTACGCCCAGATGCTCGACACCGCGAAGGAGAAGTCCTTCGCCTTCCCGGCCATCAACGTCTCGTCCTCGCAGACCCTCAACGCCGCGCTACAGGGCTTCGCCGAGGCCGAGTCCGACGGGATCATCCAGATCTCCACGGGCGGTGCCGACTACCTCTCGGGTCCCACGATCAAGAACATGGTGACCGGCTCGGTCGCGTTCGCGGCGTACGCCGCCGAGGTCGCGAAGAACTACCCGGTCAACATCGCGCTGCACACCGACCACTGCCCGCAGGACAAGCTCGACGGCTTCGTCCGGCCGCTGCTCGACATCTCCGCCGAGCGGGTCGCGCGCGGCGAGGAACCGCTCTTCCAGTCGCACATGTGGGACGGCTCGGCCGTGCCGCTGGAGGAGAACCTCACGATCGCCGAGGAGCTGCTGGCCAAGTGCGCCGCAGCCCACATCGTCCTCGAGATCGAGGTCGGCGTGGTGGGTGGCGAGGAGGACGGGGTCGAGGGTGCGATCGACGACAAGCTGTACACGACCCCCGAGGACGCCATCGCGACGATCAAGGCGCTCGGTGACCCCAAGGCGAACGGGCGTTACCTGACCGCCCTGACCTTCGGCAACGTGCACGGCGTGTACAAGCCGGGCAACGTCAAGCTCCGACCCGAGATCCTCAAGACCGCCCAGGAGGCGGCCGCCAAGGAGCTCGGGCAGAGCGAGGGCGCCCGACCCTTCGACCTCGTCTTCCACGGCGGGTCCGGCTCGACCGCCGAGGAGATCAGCGCCGCCGTCGACTACGGCGTGGTGAAGATGAACGTCGACACCGACACGCAGTACGCCTTCACGCGGCCGGTCGCGGGACACATGTTCGGCAACTACGACGGAGTGCTCAAGGTCGACGGCGAGGTGGGCGACAAGAAGGCCTACGACCCGCGAGCGTGGGGCAAGGCGGCGGAGGCCGGGATGGCGGCACGTGTCGTCGAGGCTTGCGAGAACCTCCGCGCGAGTGGCCACACCCTCGGCTCCTGACCACGCGATGACCGCCCGCAGGCTGGCGGACGTCCAGCCGACGATCTTCTCCACGATGTCCCAGCTCGCGCTGCGGACCGGCGCGGTCAACTTCGGCCAGGGCTTCCCGGACGCCTCCGGCCCCGACGTGCTGTGGGAGGCGGCCGAGAAGGCGATGCGGTCGGGACAGAACCAGTACGCCCCTGGCATCGGCGTCCCCGCCCTCCGCACGGCGATCGCTGCACACCAGAAGCGCCACTACGACCTCGACGTCGACCCCGACACCCAGGTCTGCGTCACGACCGGCTGCACCGAGGGGATCGCGTCGGCGATCCTCGGCCTGGTCGACCCCGGCGACGAGGTGGTGACGCTCGACCCGGCGTACGACTCCTACGACGCGATGATCAGGATCGCCGGCGGCGTACGCCGAGGGGTCCCATTCACCACGCCGGACTACCGCCTCGACGGTGATGCCTTGGCCGCCGCCGTGACCGAGCGCACGCGACTCATCCTGCTCAACACCCCGCACAACCCGACCGGCCGCGTGCTCGACCGAGCGGAGCTCGACGTCGTCGCGCGGGTCGCCACGGAGCACGACCTGGTCGTGGTCACCGACGAGGTCTACGAGCACCTGGTCTTCGACGACCACCAGCACGTCCCGCTGGCGACGCTGCCGGGCATGTGGGACCGCACCCTCACGCTGTCCAGCGCCGGCAAGTCCTACTCGGTCACCGGCTGGAAGGTCGGCTGGGCCACCGGGCCCGAGCACCTGGTGCAGTCACTGTTGGCGGCCAAGCAGTGGCTGACCTTCTCCTCCGCCGCTCCCTTGCAGCCCGCCGTCGCCCGCGCGCTCGAGGAGGAGTCCGCGTTCCCGAGCCGGCTGGCCACCGCGCTCCAGGCCAACCGCGACGTGCTGGTCGAGGGGCTGCGGGCGATCGGGCTCGACCCCCACGTGCCGGAGGCGACCTACTTCACCCTCACCGACATCTCGCACCTCGGCTGGGCCGACGGGCTGGAGTTCTGCCTGGCCCTGCCGGAGCGAGCCGGCGTCGTGGCGATCCCGACGCAGGGCTTCTACGAGGACCCGAGCGTCGGGAAGCACCTCGTCCGCTGGGCGTTCTGCAAGGACCGTTCCGTCATCGACGAGGGTCTCCGACGGCTGGCGCAGGCCTCCCTCGAGAAGTAGCCGTCAGGCGACCGGCGGCGGCATGCCGCCCGGCGAGTACGCCGAGCCGGGGCTGCGGCGGGCGAACCAGTCGTTGGCGCCACCGACGAAGAGCAGGACGATGACCGCGATCGCGCCGATCAGCGTGACCGCGGAGCCGCCCGAGGTGATGCCCAGCAACGACAGCACGGCGACCAGCGCCGAGGAGATGACGAGGCCGATGCGGGCGCCGTTGGACCGGCGCATGGTGAAGACCGCCAGGACCATCGCGATGATGCACCAGATCGCGAAGATCAGGCAGACGACAGCCACCACGGAGACGACGTCATTGGGGCTGATGTCCTCGAAGCCCGGCTGGTCCTGGATCCGAGAGATGAACTCGTCCTTGGCGGCGACGACCACGATGCCGATGATCGCGAAGAGCGCGAGGGTGAGCCCGGCGAAGACGAGCGTGATGACGCCGGCGGCTGTGACGGTGCCGGGGCGACGCTCGCTGTCGTGCGTGCCGTACGGCTGGTAGGCCGGCGCCTGCTGGTACGCGCCGTACGGCTGCTGCCCGTAACCGCCCTGGGGCGAGTAGGGCTGCTGGCCGTAGGGCTGCTGGCCATAGGGCGGTTGCCCGGAGGGCTGCGACGGCGGCTGCTGGCCGTACGGCTGCTGGGGCTGGCCGCCCGGCGGCGGGTAACCCGGGGTGCCGGAGCTCCGACCGGGGTCGGGCTGCTCGGGACCGGAGTTGCCGTGGGAGTCGCTCATGCGGGCCATTCCATCACGTTCGCGGCTCAGTTTCGCGGGGCCTGGCACCACGCGCGCGACTCGGGACGGAGCAGCAAGGAGGCCCCGGCGGCGCAGACCAGCAGGGGAACCACCAGCAACGGGGACGAGAGCGTGCCGAGCAGGCAGAGCCCGGCCGCGACGTAGCCGGACGCGGCCAGGGCGATCCGGGCTCCGTTGCTGCCCCGGAACACGAGGGCGCCCAGGACGATCGCGGCCGCTGCCCAGACGATGCCGACGGCACCGAGCACCTGCACGGCCGTGAACAGCTCCTGGCGGCTCAGCCCCTGCGCGGCCAGCTGCGGCTGCTGACGCAGCGCCTCGTCCCAGAGGGTGTCGGGCGAGGCCAGGACCACCCCGACGGTCAGGGACAGCAGCCCGATGACCAGCCCGCTCAGGGTCCACGTCAGCACGCACGCGGTCACGACCGCACCGGGACGGGCCCGGCGCGGCGCAGGGTGGAGGTACCCCGGCGGCGGCTGCCAGGCCGGCGGGGGCTGCCACGTCGGCGGCGACGCCGTCGGGGACGGCTGCTCAGACGGTGGCTGCTGCTCCCGGGGTGGTGTCAGCGGTCGGTGCGGGACCGACGAGGCGCGCCGTTGCGTGGACCGGCCAGCGAACCAGTCGCCGGAGGGCCCCAGCCAGAGGAACACCGACGCCGACGCCGTGACCGAGGTCCAGAGGCCCCCGGTGACCAGACCGCCGAGGAACAGCGGGACGGCCAGGATCGTGAGCGCGAGGCGTGACCGCCGGTCTCGTCGCAGGACCCCGAAGCCGAGCACCAGAGCGGCGGTCGCACAGCCGGCCACGAGCATGAGCACGAGGCGCAGGGCGGACCTGGCCGTCGAGAGGTCGAGCCCGAGGTCCGACCCGGGTGGGCGGCGGAGGAACTTCTCCAGCGCCTCCCGGGTCTCCAGTGAGTGCAGTCCGACGAGCTGGTCGACCACACCCATCACGGCGAAGGCCGAGCCGGCGATGACCAGCCCGGCGCTGACGGTCGTGTGCCGCGGCCGCGCGGTCTGCTTCGCGGGCTCGTCCATGGCCTCATCCCATCAGACCGGCCAAGGCGGAGCCGACGCGGATCAGGCGGTCGGCGCGAGGGTGAGGCCGTCCTCGCCGCGGTCGACCACGACTCGCTGACCGTCCACGACCTCACCGCCGATCAGCAGCCGCGCCAGCGGATCGCCGATCGCCGTCTGGATCAGCCGGCGCAGCGGCCGGGCGCCGTACGCCGGATCGAACCCCGTCTCTGCCAGCCAGTCCCGCGCGGCGTCGGTGACCTCGATGCCGATCCGCCGGACCGCAAGCCGCTTCTCGAGCAGCTCCAGCTGCAGTGTCACGATCTGCGCGAGGTCCTCGCGGGTGAGCGCGTCGAACATGACCACCTCGTCGAGCCGGTTGAGGAACTCCGGCTTGAAGTGAGCCCGCACGACCCCCATGACGGACTCCTTCTTCACCTCGGGCTCGAGGATCGGGTCGACCAGGAAGTTCGAGCCGAGGTTCGAGGTGAGGATCAGCAGGGTGTTGCGGAAGTCGACCGTGCGGCCCTGGCCGTCGGTCAGCCGGCCGTCGTCCAGGACCTGGAGCAGGATGTCGAAGACCTCCGGGTGCGCCTTCTCGACCTCGTCGAGGAGCACCACGGAGTAGGGACGCCGCCGCACGGCCTCGGTCAGCTGACCACCCTCGTCGTACCCGACGTAACCCGGAGGCGCCCCCACCAGGCGTGACACGGAGTGCTTCTCGGAGTACTCGCTCATGTCGATGCGCACGATCGCCCGCTCGTCGTCGAAGAGGAAGTCGGCGAGCGCCTTGGCCAGCTCGGTCTTGCCCGTGCCGGTCGGGCCGAGGAAGAGGAAGGAACCCGTCGGACGGTTCGGGTCGGCGATGCCCGCGCGGGAGCGTCGTACGGCGTCGGAGACGGCCTGCACCGCAGAGCGCTGGCCGATCAGCCGGTGACCGATCACCGACTCCATGTCCAGCAGCTTCTCGGTCTCGCCCTGGAGGAGCCGCCCGGTCGGGATGCCGGTCCACGCCTCGACCACGTCGGCGATCTGCTCGGCGCCCACCTCCTCGCCCACCAGCGGCTCGAAGTCCACAGCCTCCGCTTCCTCGAGCTCGGCGATCTGCCGCTCCAGGTTGGGGATCGACTCGTAGCGGATCTTGGACGCGGCCTCCAGGTTGCCCTCGCGGAGGTACTTCTCGGAGTCGATCTTGAGCTGGTCGAGGGCGCGCCGCAGCTCGCCCTCACCCTGCAGCTGGTCACGCTCGCGCTCCCAGCGCAGCTCCAGACCGCGCAGCTCCTCCTCCTGGTCGGCGAGGTCGTCGCGCAGCCGGGCCAGCCGCTCGACCGAGGCGGGGTCGGACTCCTGGGCGAGGGCGATCTCCTCCATCTTCAGTCGCTCGACCGAACGCCGGAGCTGGTCGATCTCCTCCGGCGAGGACTCGTGCTCCATCCGCAGCCTCGAGGCGGCCTCGTCGATGAGGTCGATCGCCTTGTCCGGCAGCTGACGCCCGGTGATGTAGCGGTCGCTCAACGTGGCGGCCGCGACGAGGGCGGCGTCGGTGATGCGGACGCCGTGGTGCGCCTCGTACTTCTCCTGGATGCCGCGGAGGATCTGGACGGTGTCCTCCACGCTCGGCTCGCCGACGAACACCTGCTGGAACCGGCGCTCCAGCGCCGGGTCCTTCTCGATCCGCTCGCGGTACTCGTCCAGCGTCGTCGCGCCGATCATGTGCAGCTCGCCCCGGGCCAGCATCGGCTTGAGCATGTTGCCCGCGTCCATGGCGGAGTCACCGCCCGCGCCCGCGCCGACGACCGTGTGCAGCTCGTCGATGAAGGTGATGATCTGGCCGCCGGCGTCCTTGATCTCCTCGAGCACGGCCTTGAGCCGCTCCTCGAACTCGCCGCGGTACTTGGCGCCCGCGACCATCGCGGCCAGGTCGAGCGAGAGCACCCGCCGACCCTTGAGGGAGTCGGGCACGTCGCCGGCGACGACCCGCTGCGCGAGACCCTCGACGACGGCGGTCTTGCCGACGCCGGGCTCGCCGATGAGCACGGGGTTGTTCTTCGTCCGGCGCGAGAGCACCTGGACCACGCGGCGGATCTCGGCGTCCCGCCCGATGACCGGGTCGAGCTTGCCGTTCTCCGCGGCGTCGGTGAGGTCGACGGAGTACTTCTCCAGCGCCTCGTACGTCGACTCGGCCTCCGGGCTCGTGACCCGGCGGTTGCCGCGGATCGCGGTCAGCGACTCGCGCATGCCGTCCGCGGTGAGCCCCGCGTCCGAGAGCAGGGTCCGCGCGGGCGACTCGACGGTCGCCAGGGAGATGAGCAGGTGCTCGGTGGCGACGTACTCGTCCTTCATCGAGGCTGCCAGGTCCAGCGCACCGGCCAGCACCCGCGTCAGCGCGGCCGAGGCGGCCGGCTGCTGCACGGTGGCGCCGGTGGCGCGAGGCAGCTGGGCGACGGCCGCCTTCGCGGCCACCGAGAGCGCCTCGGGGTCGGCGCCGGAGCGCGCGACGAGGCTGCGCGCGGTCTCGTGGCCGGCGCCGCCGTCGGGTGCGGTGGTCGCGATGAGAGCGGCCAAGAGGTGGACCGGCTCCGTGTGCGTGTTGCCCGCGGTGGTCGCGGACAGCTGCGCAGCCTCGATCGCCTCACGGCTGCGGGTGGTGAATTTCTCGGCTCCGAACTGGCTCACCTGACTCCTGTTCCTCCGTAGGCTGGGGTGGTACCGATTCAACACCCACAGAGTTGAGTCTGTTCCACTCAACTTCAACGTCCCCGCAAAACTGCCAACCGTGGCTAGGATCAGGGCGACCCGTCGGCAGTCGCGCGGGTCCAACCACGAGAGGCGGGTGCTGGTCAGAGTGAGTCGATTCTTCGGGCGTCGCGACAATGCCTCCGACAAGGACCCCCAGCCGCCGATCTCCGAGCTGGCCGAGCCTCCGTCGTACGGGGACGACTCGGACCCCAACCGGAAGATCTCGGTCGTGGTGGTCGACGACGACGACGACGTGCGCGAGATGATGATGATGGCGCTCGACGTCGGCGGCTTCGAGGCCGCGGGAGAGGCCGCGGACGGTCCCAGCGCGCTGTGGACCGTCACGGGCGCGCAGCCCGACATCGTGCTGCTCGACCTGCACATGCCCGACACCAACGGGCTCGACCTGCTGCCCGAGCTGCGCGAGGCGAGCCCCAAGACGAAGTTCGTCGTCTTCTCCGCGATCGGCGCGACGTACATGACCGAGGCCGCCATCCAGGCCGGCGCGATCGCCTTCATCGAGAAGGGCGTGAGCCCTCGCAGCATCCTGCGGCACCTCGAGCGGGTGCACCACTCGGGCTCGGCCGCCATGATCCGGCCCTTCCCGCTCAACCGCGAGTACCCCGCCGAGGGCAACATCCGCGGAGGCTGAGAAGCCACCCACGTCGCGCGGGGAGCGCGGTAACCTCCGGCCCGGGAGAGAAAAGGGGTCCGGACGGTGGGCGACTGGCTGTCGCATTACTTCAGCACGATCCACTGGTTCGCGTTCGCGTCCATCCCGGTGTTCACGGCGGTCGTCGGCTGGTTGATCAACTGGAGCGGCCTGTGGATGCTGTTCTCCCCCGTCCACTTCCACGGGATCAAGGTCCCCGGCCTGGCCAACCTGTCCCGCGTGCTGCCGCGCAAGGCGCAGGAGGTGCCGGGGCTCAGCTCCGGCGGCATCGGTTGGCAGGGGATCGTGCCGATGCGCGCCGCGAAGATGGGCTCCATCGCCGTGGACAAGGCGATCTCGAAGCTGGGCACGCCGGCTGAGTTCTACCAGCAGCTCGAGCCCGAGAAGCTGGCCGACCACATCATCACCGTCTTCCGACCCGAGATCCCCGCCCTGGTCGAGGAGGTGATGCTGCGGGAGCACCCGCGGCTGTGGCGTGACCTGCCGCCGTGGAGCCGGAACCTCATGGTCGAGCGGGTCCAGTCGCAGCTGCCGGAGGTCGTCCACGACGTCACCGACCAGATCGGTGAGCACATCGACCAGCTGCTCGACCCCAAGCTCATGGTGATCGAGCAGTTCCGTGCCGACCCGTCGCTCGTGGTGAAGATCTTCCGTGACTTCGGGCAGCGGGAGCTGAACCTGATGGTGCTCTTCGGGGCAGTGTTCGGATTCCTGCTCGGGGTCCCGGTGGCGCTGATCGACCACGCGGTCAACCAGTGGTGGCTGCTGCCCGTGCTGGGCGTCGTCGTCGGCTGGACCACCAACCTGCTCGGCATGTGGCTGATCTTCGACCCGGCCGAGCCCCGGCGGATCGGGCCGTTCACCGTGCACGGGCTGTTCCCTCGGCGGCAGTCCGAGGCAGCCGAGGTGTACGCCCAGCTGATCGCCGACGAGGTGATCACGATGGAGAACATCGGCGACTTCCTGCTGGACGGCCCGCGCGGTGACCGGACCCGTCAGCTGCTCGCCACCGCCCTCCGGCCGGCCCTCGACAAGGCGGTGGGCCCGGCCCGACCCGCGGTGCGGGTCGCCGTGGGACAGCGGCGATTCGACAGCATCCGCCAGTCGATGACCGACGAGGCCGTCACCCGCACCATGGAGCCGTTCCGCGACAAGGACTTCAGTCGCCAGCAGTCCGAGCGCATCCGCGAGCTGATCTCCACCCGCACCAAGGAGCTGCCGCCGCGCGACTTCGTGGAGATGATGCGGGCCGCGATCAAGGAGGACGAGTGGATGCTGTACGCCCATGGCGCGATCATGGGCTTCGGCGGTGGGGTCCTCCACCTGTTGATCTTCGGCGTAGGAGGTTCCGGATGAGCACAGATCGCCACGAGCCACTCGACCCCGACCGGAGCCCGGTCGACCCGACGCCCCCTCCGCCCGTCCCGTCGGTCTTCGACCCCCGACAGGTCGCCCCGGACCAGCTTCCCGGCCTGGCCCGCATCGCCGGCTCGGCCTGGCTGCACTCCGCCAAGTGGGCCGCCGGCGCCACCGGCCGGACCAGCCGGCTCATGCTGCGCAGCGTCACCGGCCCCGACGCCCTCGGCGAGCTCGTCGAGGAGATCGCGCGCGACGTCTCGGTCGCCGCCGGCACGGTGAGCCGGGTCGCGCGCGAGGTCAGCTCGGGCGTGCCATTGACCTCGGCCCTCACCGACGGCGCCGAGCAGCTGGGGTCCGGACTCCGGTCCCCCCGGGACGACGAGGACGCACCGGACCAGCACGAGCTGCTGCGTGAGAAGGGGCAGCGGCTGCTGCAGCAGTCACGCGACGTTTTCGGAGACTACGAGATCCACCCGGCGTACAGCCGCATCCTCGACGAGCTCGCGCCCGACGAGGCGCGCATCCTGATCCTGCTCCTGCGCGGCGGGCCGCAGCCCGCCGTCGACGTACGCACGGGCGGGCCGGTCGGCGCGGTGAGCTCGACCCTCATCAGGGCCGGCCTCAACATGATCGGGCCGCGCGCCGGACTGCGGTACCCCGACGAGGTGCCGTCCTACCTCAACAACCTCTTCCGGCTCGGCCTCATCTGGCTCTCCCGGGAGCAGATCCCCGACCCGACGGAGTACCAGGTCGTGGAGGCCCAGCCCGACGTTCTCGAGGCGATGCACTCGGTGCGGTTCGCCAAGGTGGTGCGCCGATCGATCCACCTCACGCCGTTCGGCGTGAACTTCTGCACCAGCTGTCTGGCCGATGGCACCGACGCCGAGCTGCCGACCCACCTGAACCCGGACGAGAACGCCTGAGGGTCACCGGCGAGCGAGGTGCGCGCGGGCGATCGGGGAGTCGCGCACGGTGCCGCCGGAGGCGACGTGGGCCGCTTGAGCCCGCAGCTGCTTGACCACAGCACCTCGGGTGGGCGCCCACCGCTCCACCTCATCGGCCAGCAGCTCGAGGAACTGCGGCTGCTGCGTGCGGTCACCGCCGAGATCGACCGCCACCAGCGGGATCCATGCGGATCCTCCACCGCCCTGGACCTGCAGCAAAGCCTGGCCGGCGTTGTTGCTGCGCACCTGCACCGCCCGGGCCTCCGCCCAGGGCACCGCACGCCGGTACACGCGCGCGGTCTCCCGGACCACTCGGCCGTTGGCCGCGTCGAGCCACGTTCGACGCGACAGCAGGACCGCGAAGGACCCCAGGAGCAGGACCCCCACGACGATGGCGGGTACCCGCGTCGGGCCGGCGAGGGAGAAGTAGCCGACCACCGCGACGAGGCCGCCCACCGCGACCGCCATGGACAACCACGTGCTGGGCGAGCGACTGAGCAGTCGCGGCACCGGCACCCGCTCAGCCATGGACCCCTCCTACCCCGGATCGGCAGGTTCGACACCTGTGAGGTCAGGCGGGGCTCGTCGGCGTACGTCGCGAATGTCGTCCCCCGGTGACAAGATCCGGGCATGAGCAGCTTCGCCACGGGAGAGGACGTCTCCGGCAAGGTCATCACCGACACCAACCTCCGAGGTGCGCGGTTCCTCGAGTGCGACCTGTCCGACGTGGTCATCCGCGGCTCGGACATCAGCGGCATGGAGATCGACGCACCGTGGCTGCGGTTCGGCAGGCCGCTGATCGTCAACGGCCTCGACGTCGGGCCGTTCGTCGAGGCCGACCTCAACCGACGGTTCCCCGGACGTGAGCTCCAGGAGGCGCCCGACCCCGAGGGCCTGCGCGAGGCCTGGGCGGCGCTCGAGTCCGCATGGGTCTCGCTGATCGACCGAGCCGAGGCGATGCCCGCGGGCACGGTCGACCGTTCGGTCGGCGGCGAGTGGTCCTTCGCCCAGACGTTGCGACACCTGGTGTTGGCGACCGACAAGTGGGTGGGTCGCATGTTGGGCACCGAGCCGCACCCCCTCGGCCTGAACCACAACCAGCGCGACGACGGGCCGCCCCCGCCGTACGACGAGGTGCTGGCCGCCTCGCTCGACCGACGACGTCGGATCGGGGACTACCTGGCCGCGGTCACGCCCGACGCGCTGGAGGAGCTCGTACCCGACCCGAACGAGCCCGAGGAGTCCACGGTGTCGATCAGGGCGTGCTTCCACGTCATCCTGGAGGAGGGGTGGGAGCACCTGCGCTTCGCGACCCGCGACCTCGACCTGATCGACTCCGCAGACCACCAGGAGACCGCGTGAAGCTGCTGCTCACCTCGGGCGGGATCACCAACGCGAGCATCCGCGCGCGACTGGTGGACCTGCTGGGCAAGCCGATCGAGGAGGCCACCGCCCTCGCGATCCCGACCGGCACGTACGCCCACCGCTCGTGCACGCCGCAGACGTCGTACAACTTCATCACCGACGTCCACGACATGATGTGCGGCAAGGGGTGGAAGTCGGTCGGCATCCTCGAGCTCACCGCCCTCCCCACGGTGGGCCGCGACCGCTGGGAGCCCTGGGTCCGGGGGGCCGACGTGCTCCTCGTGGACGGCGGCGACGCCACCTACCTGAGCCACTGGATCCGAGCATCCGGGCTCGCCGAGGTGCTCCCGTCGCTGACGGACACCGTGTGGGCGGGGCTCAGCGCCGGGAGCATGTGCCTCACCCCGCGCATCGGCGAGGACTTCATCGCCTGGGACGCCGCCCCCGACGACCGCACGCTCGGGCTCGTCGACTTCTCGATCTTCCCGCACCTGGGCATGACCGAGGAGCACACCGTGGAGAACGCCTCCACCTGGCAGGCCGGGCTCGGCAACCCGGCCTACGTCCTGGACGACCAGAGCGCGATCGTCGTCGCGGACGGCCGGGTGGACGTGGTGTCCGAGGGCGAGTGGCACCACCTCCCGTGACCGAGCTCGAGCTGGCCGCCGACTGCTCGCGGTGCGCGGGGCTCTGCTGCGTCCTGCTGCCCTTCCGGGCCGCGGACGGTTTCGGCCGGGACAAGCCGGGCGGTGAGGCCTGCCACCACCTCGACCCTGATGCCCTCTGTCGCATCCACGACCGGTTGGACGAGTCCGGGTGGCCGGGCTGCGTACGGTACGACTGCCAGGGCGCCGGCCAGCACGTCACCCAGGGGACCTACGCCGGGCAGGACTGGCGCAGCGGTGGGGTCAACCTGGCCGAGATGGCGGCGGCGTTCTCCGTGATGCGCGTCCTGCACGCCCACCTCGCCGAGCTCGACCCCTCCTCGGAGGCCTTCAGCCAGACTGCCGCGCTGACGACGGGCACACCGGACGAGCTGTTGTCGCTCGACCTCAGCGACCTGCCGGGCTGACCGGCTGGCGCAGGATCGTGCGCCGCCGCTCCGGCGGCACTCGCCGGGCGTCACTGAGGTAGATCTCGTGGTGCTTGCCGCGTGGCCGCAGTCCCTGTTCGGGGATCAGCTCCTCGTGCATCCGCGCGAGCGTCGGTCCTTCGTCGTCGTACGACCCGACGTGCAAGGTCTGGAGGCAGAGGCCCTCGGACAACGACTCGAACCGGAGGCCGTCGAGCCCGACGGCCGCGGCGAACGCGCGGTCGACCCAGTCGGGCACCAGGATCATCAACGTCCAGTCCCAGCGGGACTTGTCCCGCGCCGAGGTGAAGGAGGCCAGGTCCTCGGCCCACCAGAGACCCTCGAGCGGCGGCACGACGTAGTCGCGGCCGAGCTCCTTCTTGCTGGCGAGCTTCAGCCGGTAGGCGACGGGGTACAACCCCTCGATGGCCGCCGGGTACGCCGGCGAGGTGTTCGGGTCGCCGTGTCCGTCGACCATCAGGTACCGCCGTTCGGGCAGGTCGACCAGGTCGAACCGCCCGGCCCGGGCGCGGTAGCCAGCGACGGTCTTCCTCAGGTCGACCTTGGGTCGGGACGCCCCGTCCGACATCAGACGCCGCGGCGCCAGACGACCACGGACTGCCCGGGAAGGTCCGAGGGGAGGATCGGCAGCTTGTTGAGCGGCGCGGGCCGCTGGGCGACGGCGACGCGCAGCGCCTCTCTCGTCGCCTCCAGCTCGGCCTGCAGCTCCTCGTTCCGGGCGCGCAGCGCGCCCAGCTGGTTCTCCAGCTCGAGCAGCCGACGGACCCCCTCGACGCCGACCCCGGCGGAGGTGAGGTCGGCGATCATGCGCAGCCGCTCGATGTCCGTCGCGGAGTACCTCCGCCCGCCGCCCGCGGTGCGGCCGGGCGAGACCAGGCCCATCCGCTCGTACGAGCGCAACGTCTGGGGGTGCAGCCCGGACAGCTCGGCGGCCACGCTGATCACGAAGACGCGGGTGTCCGGACCGGGGGCCGCGAACCCGCTCATGACGCGTCCTCGAAGAGATTGGTCCGCAGAGCGGCGTCGCCGGTCGCGGACCGGTAGGCCTGGACCGCCTCCCGCGCCTCGGCACTCAGGTGCGCCGGCACCTGGACCTCGACGGTGGCGAGCAGGTCACCCTTGGTGCCGTCCTTCTTCGTCGCGCCCTTGCCGCGGACCCGGAAGGTGCGCCCGTTCGGCGTGCCCGCCGGGATCTTCAGCGTCACCGGGGCGCCGCCCAGCGTGGGGATCTTCACCTCGGCGCCGAGCGCGGCCTCGTCGAAGGACACCGGGACCTCGATCACGAGGTTGTCGCCCTTGCGGCTGAAGACGCGGTGCGGCCGGACCTTGACGACCACGAACAGGTCGCCCGCGGGTCCGCCCTGCGAGCCGGCCTGGCCCTTGCCCTTGAGCCGGATCCGCTGGCCGTCCTTCACACCGGCGGGGATCCGGGCCTGGATCGTCCGGGACGACGTGCCGAGGCCGGTCCCGTGGCAGGTCGGGCACGGCTCGTCGTACACGAGCTGACGCCCGCCGCACGCCGGGCACGTCTCGTTCATCGAGAACGCTCCCCCGACGCTGCTCACGACGAAGCCGGCGCCCTCGCACTCGGGACAGATGTGCGGCTTGGTACCGGGCTTGCCGCCGGAGCCGTGACAGTCCTTGCAGGCGGAGTCCGAGGACAGCCGCAACGAGATCGTCACGCCCTCCATCGCGTCGGTGAAGCCGATCGTCGCACCCGTCTCCACGTCGGCACCGCGCTGCGGCCGGACCTGCTGCTGGCGCCGCCCACCACCGAACAGGTCGCCGAACATGTCACCGAAGCCACCGCCGGCGCCGCGGTCGCGCAGCAGGTCGGACAGGTCGAAGCCGCCCGGACCGCCCTGGCCTCCGCCGAACCCACCGGCGCCGAAACCTCCGCTGGCGTACGCCGCACGCACCTCGTCGTACTTGGTGCGCTTGTCGGCGTCGCCGAGGACGTCGTAGGCCTCCGCCACCTGCTTGAACCGCTCGTGCTTCGCCCGGGACTCAGCGCCGTCGCCGGGGTTGGAGTCGGGGTGGTTGTCCCGCGCGAGCTTGCGGTAGGCCTTCTTGATGTCGGCCGCGGACGCGTCCTTGGCGACACCCAGCACGGCGTAGAAGTCCTTCTGCGCCCAGTCGGCGCGGATGCCCTCACTCATGCCTCACCCCTCCTCTCCTCGTCTCGGGTGCAGCCCCTCTAGGCAGGATCGACCACCAGGACCTGGGCCGCACGCACGACACGGTCACCGATCCGATAACCGGCCTTCACGACCTGCTTGACGGTGGTGACCTCCACCTCGGGGTCCTCGCCGAGGTGGCTCAGCGCTTCGTGCCGGCTCGGGTCGAAGACCTCGCCGGGCTCGCCGAAGCGGCTCAGACCACGACCGGTCACCGCCCGCTCCAGCTGGTCAGCGACCGCCTGGAAACCCTCGTCGAGGCCCTGACCGCTGACCTCGGCGTGCTCCCGCGCCCGGTCGATGGTGTCGAGCACTTCGACGATCGGCACGAGAGCCTGGTACGTCGCGTTCTCGGCCACCAGGAGCCGGTCCCGGTCGACCCGCTTGCGGTAGTTGGCGTACTCCGCCTGCAGCCGCTGGAGGTCCTCCAGCGGCACCGTGGGGGCCGCCACCTCGGTCTCCTCGACCGACGGCTCACCCAGGGGCGGCTCCACCGGCTCGCCCTGGTCCGGCGCCTCGCCGGCGGCGTCACCGAACGAGCCGGTCTCCTCGACCTGCTCGTCGGCGTCCGCCCGCTCCTCGGTCACTTGTCCTCGGCGTCGTCGGAAGCAGCGCCCTGCTCGTCGTCGACGATCTCGGCGTCGACGACGTCGTCGTCGGCGTCCCCGGTCGCCTCGCTGCTGCCCCCGGCCGCGGCCTGCTCGGCCTCGGCGGCGGCGTACATCGCGGCACCCATCTTCTGGCTGGACTCGCCGAGCTTGGTGACCGCCGCGGTGATGTCCGCGGCCTCGGCCTCCTCGTTGGCGAGCAGCGCCTTGAGGGACTCCAGGTCGCCCTGGACCTCGGTCTTGACGTCGTCGGGGATCTTCTCGTCGTTCTCACCGAGGAACTTCTCGGTGGAGTAGACGAGCGAGTCGGCCTGGTTGCGGACCTCGACGGTCTCGCGACGCTTGGCGTCCTCCTCGGCGTACTGCTCGGCCTCCTTGACCATGCGGTCGATCTCGTCCTTGCTGAGGGCCGAGCCGCCGGAGATGGTCATCGACTGCTCGCGCCCCGACGCCTGGTCCTTCGCCGAGACGTGCACGATGCCGTTCGCGTCGATGTCGAAGGTGACCTCGATCTTCGGGACGCCTCGGGGAGCCGGCGGGAGGCCGGTCAGCTCGAAGTTGCCCAGCGGCTGGTTCTGCGCCCACATCTGGCGCTCACCCTGCGCGACCTTGATCTCCACGCTCGGCTGGTTGTCGTCGGCGGTGGTGAAGATCTCCGAGCGCTTGGTCGGGATCGTGGTGTTGCGCTCGATCAGCGTGGTCATCACGCCGCCCTTGGTCTCGATGCCGAGGCTGAGCGGGGTGACGTCGAGGAGGAGCACGTCCTTGACCTCGCCCTTGAGGACGCCGGCCTGGAGGGCGGCGCCGACGGCGACGACCTCGTCCGGGTTGACGCCCTTGTTGGGCTCCTTGCCGCCGAGCAGCTCCTTGACCAGGTCGGTGACGGCGGGCATCCGGGTGGAGCCGCCGACGAGCACGACGTGGTCGATGTTCGCGACGTCGACGCCGCCGTCCTTGAGGACGCTCTGGAACGGCGACTTGGTCCGGTCGAGCAGGTCGGAGGTCATCTTCTGGAACTCCGAGCGGGTGAGCTTCTCCTCGAAGTGCAGCGGACCGTTCTCGCCGTGGGTGATGTACGGCAGGTGGATCGTGGTCTCGCTGGAGCTCGACAGCTCGATCTTCGCCTTCTCCGCGGCCTCCTGGAGGCGCTGCTTGGCGATCTTGTCGGCCGCCAGGTCGACGCCGGTGCCCATCTTGAACTTGTTGACCATCCAGTCGACGATCCGGGCGTCCCAGTCGTCACCTCCGAGGAGGTTGTCACCGGAGGTCGCCTTGACCTCGACCACGCCCTCGCCGATCTCCAGCAGGGACACGTCGAACGTGCCGCCGCCGAGGTCGAAGACGAGGATCGTCTGGTCGTCGCCCTTGTCCAGGCCGTAGGCCAGGGCGGCCGCGGTCGGCTCGTTGACGATCCGGCTCACGTTGAGGCCCGCGATCTCGCCGGCCTCCTTGGTGGCCTGGCGCTGGGCGTCGGAGAAGTACGCCGGGACGGTGATCACCGCGTCGGTGACCGGCTCGCCGAGGTAGGCCTCCGCGTCCCGCTTGAGCTTCTGCAGCACGAAGGCGCTGATCTGCTGCGGGGTGAAGGACTTGTCGTCGATGTCGACGCTCCAGTCGGTGCCCATGTGGCGCTTGACCGAGCGGATGGTCCGGTCGACGTTGGTCACGGCCTGGCGCTTGGCCAGGTCACCGACCAGCACCTCCCCGGACTTGCTGAACGCGACGACGGACGGGGTCGTCCGCGCCCCTTCCGCGTTGGCGATGACGGTGGGCTCGCCACCTTCGAGAACGGCGACGACGCTGTTGGTCGTCCCCAGGTCGATTCCGACCGCACGTGCCATGTGTGTGTTACCTCCGATAGAGACCTTGAGTCCGTACGACTCAACTTACCTATGTCTGCTCAACGAAGGAAATCCGGGGTTGATTCCCGCCTTCAGGAGGAACTTCGCAGCAGGGCCAGCTCGGGCCCCCAGCCGGCGATCACCGGGCCGGCCACCGGCTCGGCCAGCCCGGCGTCGTAGGCCGCGGCGTCCCGCTCGACCCGGGCGAAGAGCCCGCGCACGGCAGCCGGGTCGCCGTCGAGCGTGCGGCTCAGCAGCGCGAGAGCCTCCTCGGCGGGCCACCCGGGGAGGGGGTGCGCGCGCAGCTCCCAGGGCAGGTACTTCATGTACGGCCGGACCCGGCCGTGCAGCGTGAAGACGGTGTCGAGCAGCCACGGGATCGACTCGGCGGCGTCGAGGCGGGACTCGAGCCGTCGGCCGTCCCGGTCGGACTTCAGGGCGCGGTAGGCGTAGTTGAGGTAGCCGTCGAGCCGGTCGTGGTCGATCAGGACCCGTCGCTGCTCGTCGGCGTCGAGGGTGGCGTTGCGGTGGCAGGCGGCTTCGAGGCGGCCGTCGGTCCGGTCGCGCAGGATCCGGACGTGTGCCAGCGCCCACCGGCCGAACCAGCCGCCGGTGCCGAACTCCGGGATCTCCTCCAGCTCGGCCAGCGTCACCGGGATCTCGTCGATCGCGGTGACCTTCTTGGTGGTGCGGTCGCCCTGGTCGGCGTACACGACGAAGACGTCGACGTCCGAACGCTCCGTCGCCATGTCCCCGCGGGCCGCTGACCCGCTGAGCACCAGGCCGAGGATCTCCGGGTCCTCGCGGAGCGTCAGCTCATCCAGTGCGGCGCGGGCGTCGGAGTTCAGCACCCAGCCAACCTCTCATGCGCCGGCCCGACCGGGCTCCGGTACCGAGGCTCGCTGCGCTCCCACCCACCCTCGGGGCGATTTGATCGGCGTGGCAGGGTCGAAGCCATGACTGATTCCTCCCAGGTCCCCCAGATCAAGCTCCACGACGGCCACAGCATCCCGCAGCTCGGCTTCGGCGTCTTCCAGGTCCCGCCGGAGGACACCGCCGACGTCGTCACCCGCGCTCTCGAGGTGGGCTACCGGCACATCGACACCGCCGAGATGTACGGCAACGAGGCCGGCGTCGGGGAGGCGATCAAGTCCTCCGGGATCCCGCGCGAGGAGCTGTTCATCACCTCCAAGCTCAACAACCAGTTCCACCGGCCCGACGACGCCCGCGCGGCCTTCGCTGAGACGCTCGACAAGCTCGGGATCGACCAGATCGACCTCTTCCTCATCCACTGGCCGCTGCCGACCCGGTACGACGGCGACTACGTGTCGACCTGGAAGACCATGCTGGAGTTCGTCGAGGACGGGCGGGCCGCCTCGGTCGGCGTCTCCAACTTCCAGCCCGACCACCTCGACCGGATCGTCGAGGAGACCGGCGTGGCCCCGGTGATCAACCAGATCGAGGTCCACCCGTTCTTCGGCAACGAGGAGGCACGCGCGGCCAACCAGCGGCACGACGTACGGACCGAGGGTTGGGCGCCGATCGCCAAGGGGAAGGTCAACGAGGACGACACCATCAAGGCGATCGCCGAGCAGGTCGGGAGGACGCCGGCGCAGGTCGCGCTGCGCTGGGCCATCCAGCGTGGGGACATCGTGTTCCCGAAGTCGACCCGCACCGAGCGGATGCAGGAGAACTTCGACCTCTTCGACTTCGAGCTCTCCGACGAGCAGATCGACACGATCTCCGGGCTGGACCGCGGCGAGGAGGGCCGGACCGGCCCGAACCCCGACCAGATGGACTGGATCCCCAGCTGAACGAACGCTTCCCACGACCGAACGAGAGAGCCAGGGTGGAGCCATGTCCGAGACCACTCCGTCGACCACGGTCGTCCTCTTCGGTGCCACCGGTGACCTGAGTCGACGCAAGCTCCTCCCCGGTCTGCTGCACCTGTACAAGACGGGGCTGGTCAAGAACATCCGCGTCGTTGCCACGTCGCTGGAGGACTACACCCAGGAGTCGTTCCTGGAGTTCGCCGACTCGGCGATGGCGGAGTTCGCCGGCAACGACGGCGACACCGAGGCGTGGCCGGAGTTCTCCAAGCTCCTGCACTGGGTCCCCGGCAAGGAGGGACCGGACGGTCTGCGCAGGAAGGTGGAGGAGCTCGAGAAGGACCTGCCGGGCGACGCCCACCGCCTGCACTACCTGAGCGTTCCGCCGAAAGCGGCGCTCACCGTCGTGCACGAGCTGGCCGAGGCCGGTCTCGTCGAGCGGTCCCGGATCATCATGGAGAAGCCGTTCGGCACCGACCTGGCCTCGGCCAAGGACCTCAACCGGCAGCTGCACGAGGTCTTCGACGAGGACCAGATCTTCCGGATCGACCACTTCCTCGGCAAGGAGGCGGCCCAGAACATCCTGGCGTTCCGGTTCGGCAACGGCCTCTTCGAGCCGATCTGGCACCGCAACCACATCGACCACGTGCAGATCGACGTCCCGGAGACCCTCGGCGTCGACCAGCGCGCCGGCTTCTACGAGGCGACCGGCGCCTACCGCGACATGGTGGTCACCCACCTGTTCCAGGTGATGGCGTTCACGGCCATGGAGCCGCCGACCTCGCTCGAGCCGACGGCGATCGGCGAGGAGAAGAACAAGGTGTTCCGGTCGATGTGCACGATCGAGCCTCGGAACGTGGTCCGCGGCCAGTACGACGGGTACCGCCGGCTCGACGGCGTGGACCCGGAGTCGGAGACCGAGACGTTCATCGCCCTCAAGTGCTACATCGACAACTGGCGCTGGGCCGGCGTCCCGTTCTACCTGCGGACCGGCAAGCGCATGGCAGAGACGGCCCGGATCATCTCGATCGCGTTCCGCGAGCCTCCGCGCTCGATGTTCCCCGCGGGCTCGGGCGTCGGCGACCACGGCCCGGACCACCTGACCTTCGACCTGGCCGACCAGTCACGGATGTCCCTGTCGTTCTACGGCAAGAAGCCCGGTCCGGGGATGCAGCTGCAGAAGCTGTCGATGCAGTTCGCCATGCACGACACCCACTGGGCCGGCGCGGTCCTCGAGGCGTACGAGCGCCTCATCTACGACGCCATCCGCGGCGACCGCACGCTCTTCACCACCGCCGAGGGCATCGAGCGGCTGTGGGAGATCTCCGAGCCCCTGCTGGAGGACCCGCCCGTCGTACGACCGTACTCACAGGGGTCCTGGGGGCCCAACCAGATCCACCAGCTGGTCTCGCCCTTCTCCTGGCGACTGCCCTTCGAGCGAGGCTGGCGCGACCCCAACCAGGCCGGGGCCTGAGCTCAGCCGTCGTCGGTCTGCACGACCTGACCGTGCCCGAGCTTGCTGTGCCGGTAGCCGTAGAGGCCGTAGATCAGCAGCCCGATGACGAACCAGGCCCCGAATCGGATCCACGTCGCCGCCTGGAGCTGGGTCACCAGCCAGAGGCTGAAGGCGATGCCCACCAGCGGGGTGACCGGCATGAGCGGGGTGCGGAAGGTGCGCGGCAGGTCCGGTGAGCGGTACCGCAGCACGATGACCGCGGCGGAGACCACGACGAACGCGAGCAGGATGCCGATGTTGGTGAGCTCGGCTGCGTCGCCGATCTTGACGAACCCGGCGATGCCGGCCGCCACCACCCCGACGATCCAGACCGGGCGCGACGGCGAGCGCTGCGCGTTGGTCTGCGCGAACCACCCGGGCAGGAGGCCGTCCCGGCTGATCGCGAACCAGACACGGGAGGCGCCGAGGGTGAACGAGAAGAGCACGGTGAAGATGCCGATGATCGCGCCGAAGGCGACCACCTTGGCGAAGCTCGACAGTCCCACCGAGTCGAAGGCCACCCCGAAGGCGGCGGTGTCGGAGAGATCCCGGTAGTTCTGCATCCCGGTCAGGACCGTCGCGGCCAGGAGGTAGAGCACCATGGCGATCGCGAGCGAGAGCACGATCGCCTTGGGCAGGTTGCGCTCGGCCTCCTTGGACTCCTCCGCGGCCGTGCTCATGGCGTCGTAACCGAACACCGCGAAGAACACCGTCGCCGCTCCCGTGGCGGCGCCGGAGAGGCCGAACGGGAAGTAGGGAGTCAGGTTGTCCGACTTCACGTAGAACGCGCCCACGACGATGACGGCCAGCACGATCGCGATCTTGATGAAGACCAGCCACGTCTCGACCTTGACGCTCGTGTTGATCCCGCGGTTGAGCAGCCAGGCCACCAGGAGGCACAGGGCCACGGCGAACAGGTCGACGTGGTGGCCCGAGCCGGTGCCCGGCGCGCCGAGCATCCAGTCGGGCAGGTTCACCCCGAACCCGTCGAGCAGGAAGGTGATGTACTGCGAGACGCCGATGGCGACGACCGCCACGATCGCGGTGTACTCCAGCAGCAGGTCCCAGCCGATCACCCAGCCGACGAGCTCGCCGAGCACCGCGTAGCCGTAGGTGTACGCCGACCCGGCGCGTGGGATCAGTCCGCCGAACTCGGCGTACGAGAGCGCGGCGCAGGCGCTGGCGATGCCGGCGATGATGAACGAGACCGAGACGGCCGGGCCGGCGTCGGCCTTGGCGACCGGGCCGGCCAGGGCGAAGATGCCGGCGCCGATGATGGCGCCGAGGCCGATGGCCGTCAGCTGCCACAGGCCGATGCTGCGCTCGAGGCCGGAGTCCTCGTCCGACTCGATCGGCTTGCGGCGGAAGACGCCAGAGGTCTGGAGGTGACGGCGCGACGACGACTCGGACATGCGGGCTCCCATCCTGAGATTTGTTGCACGATGCCACAGGCGCTTGGCAGAGTCGACGGCGATGAGCGCGACGCCCGAGCGGCCCTTCCGGCTGCGCAGCGTCGCGCTCGCGGCGTACGGCCCCAGCATCGTCAGCTCCACCGGCCACGGCGCGGTGATGCCGATCCTGGCGCTGCGCGCCCGCGAGCTGGGAGCCGACGTCAGCACGGCGGCCCTCGTCGTCGGCCTGCTCGGCGTCGGGATGCTGCTCACCTCGCTGCCCGCCGGAGTGGTGGTGTCCCGGATCGGCGAGCGGCGCGCGCTGATCGTCGCGGGGGTGCTCGATGCGGCTGCCATGTCGTGGGCCGCCGTCACGCCGTCGGTCGCGGGCCTGGCCGTCGCCGTCCTGGTCAGCGGCATGTCGTGGACGACGTTCCTCCTGTCCCGGCAGGGCTTCATGATCGACGCGGTGCCGGTCGAGTACCGGGCCCGCGCGATGGCGACGCTGGGCGGCTCCAACCGGGCCGGCGTGTTCGTCGGCCCGCTCATCGGCGCCGGCCTGATCTCGCTCGGCGGGCTTTCGGCCGCCTTCTGGCTGGCCGCCGTCCTCGCCGTCTCGTCGGCGATGCTGGCCGGAGTCATGCCTGACCTCGGGTCCGAGCACCGGGAGCAGGAACGGGCCGCCGGGCACGTGCGCCTGTGGACGGTGATCGCCCGGCACCGGACCGTGCTGCTCACCCTCGGGTCGGCCGTGGTGGTGATCGCGGTCTCGCGGTCGGTGCGCACGAGCCTGCTGCCGCTGTGGGCCGACCACATCTCCCTGGACGCCTCGACCACCTCGCTGGTGTTCAGCCTGGCCGCCCTCGTGGACCTGCTGTTCTTCTACCCGGGCGGCTGGATGATCGATCGGTTCGGTCGCGCGTCGGTGGCTGTGCCGGTGGTGCTCGCGGCCGCCGTGGCCTGCCTGGTCACGCCGCTGGCGAGCGGGGTCGCGGGCTTCGCGCTGGTCATGGTGCTGCTGGCCGCCGGTAACGGCCTCGGCTCGGGCATCGTCATGACGCTCGGTGCGGACGCGGCCCCGGGTCGCGGGCGATCGCAGTTCCTGGGCGCGTGGCGGCTGTGCGGGGACGTCGGGACGACCGGCGGACCGCTGCTGGTCGCGGGCGTGGCCGCCTTCGCTCCGCTCGCTGCGGCGTCCGTCGTGATCGGCGTCCTGCTGGTGGCCGGGACCATGTGGGTCGGGTGGTGGACCCGCGACGTTGACCGGCGCCGATCGACGGTCAGCCGACCGTGACGCGGACGGGGTTGGACGCCAGCCGGGTGTCGGTGTCGATCACCCGGAACTTGTTCACGCCGGGACGCGAGGTCTGCACGTAGGTCGAGAAGGTCTGGTTGCTCACCGAGGCGGTGACCGGGAAGTCCTGCCAGTGACCGCTCTCGAAGCGCTGGACCCGCAGGATCGCCCCCTCGCCAGCGGGGTAGATCCCGGTCAGGTCGATCTGCTGCATCGCCGACACCGAGGTCTCGCCCGCCGAGAGGGAGATCCGGGTCTCCTGCTTGGTCGCCGAGTCGCTCGGCTCGGCCGGCTCGGACGAGGTGTCCGTGGGCGTCTCGCCGGGCGCCAGGGTGATGAGCGGCCCGGACGGGGACTGGGTCTTCTCCGGCTTGGGCAGGAAGAGCGTGGCCTTGCCGCCACCGCCCCCGCTGCTCGCCTGGGCGTCGCTCAGACCGAGCACGTGCGTGCCGACCAAGGCGGCGACGCCGGCGATCAGACCGACGACCAGGCCCACCGAGACGAGAGCGATCAGCCCGGTGACCACCGGGTGACGCTCGGTCGGGTTCTGGTCGCTCATGTCCACCATTGTCGCGCCGGGCGGTCAGCGGACCAAGTCGCGGCTCGCAATCCGCGGGCCCGGACCACGTCCGCCACCCGCCGCTGCGACCGACCGCCTCCCTGCCTGGTGCCGTCTACTCGCCGGCCGCCTGCCTGACCTCCCGCTCGGCCAGCGCGTGCTCGTCGGTGCGGTCGTCGTAGGTCCAGAAGTCGCGCAACCAGGCAGCCGTGAGCGCCACGCCGACGACGCAGGCGACGCCACCACTGGCGATCGATCCGCGGACCGTCCAGGCGTCGGCGACCACACCGGCGCGGATCTGTCCGGCCGTCGGGCCGATCGAGTACGACAACATCTCGATGCCGGCCAGCCGGCCACGCATCGACTCGGGAATGGTCTGGTTCCAGACCGTGCCGCGGAAGATGCCCGAGATCATGTCGGCGGCCCCGGACAACGCGAGGAAGATCGCCGCCACCCAGATGCTCGGCGCGACACCGGCCAGGGCGATGGTCACGCCGTACGCCGCCGCGGCGATCACGATCGCCCGGCCGTGCAGGTGCACGCGGCTGGTCCAGCCGGAGAAGGCGGTCATCAACACGGCACCGACGGTCTCGGCGGAGTAGAGCAGGCCCAGGTACTGCGGCGCCGCGAAGACGTCTTTCGCCAGCGCCGGGAAGAGGACGACCGGGAGCGCCAGCATCATGGCGGCGATGTCGACGAAGTAGGTGCCGAGCAGGTCGCGTCGCTTGAGGGCGTAGTCGAGGCCCGCCTTGATGCCCGCCAGGCTCGGCGGCGTGGTCTCGGCGCGGTGGGCGTAGTGACCCATGACGGCGTACATGAACGTCGCCAGGCAGAGGCCGACCACGTCGACGACGAAGCACCAGCGCAGGCCGACGTACGCGATGAGCAGACCGCCGACGGCCGGTCCGACGAGGACACCGACCTGCATGCCGAACGAGATCAGGGCCTGCGCGGCGGTCAGCTGGTCGTGCCGCACCGTCCGCGGCATCAGTGCCTCGCGACTGGGGCGCTGCATGGCGCTCGTGGCGGTGAGGAAGCCCGCGACGACGAAGATCAGCCAGAGCTGCGGGTCGCTCGAGAACGCGTTGACCGCGAGGACCGCGATCAGCACCGCCTGCCCGAGACCGCAGGCGACCAGCAGCCTGCGCCGGTCGACGTGGTCGGCCAGCGCGCCGCCGTACAGGCCGAAGACGATCAGCGGGACCAGCTCGACGAACCCGACCGCACCGACCGCGAAGTTCGAGCCGGTGAGCCGGTAGATCTGGAACGGGATCGCGACGTAGCTGACCATCCCGGTCAGGTAGAAGATCGTCCCGCCCGCCCACAACAGCCGGAAGTCGCGGCTCGTGCGCAGGGGCGTCACGTCGACGCGCAGCGCGCGGAAGCGTTCAGCCCAGGTCACGGTTCGCCATCGTGGCACCGGTAGCGGCACCGTGCCACCGCTTATCGAGCGGTGACCCGGACCTTCGCGCCGTGCCTCGGCACGCTGGTGATGTTGCGGACCTTGGGGACGTCCGAGCCGACAGCCGCGACGTCGTACGACGCGAGCACCTCGCGCAGCACCGCGACGCCCTCCATCAACGAGAACCCGGCCCCGATGCAGCGCCGCACGCCGCCGCCGAACGGGATCCACGTGTTCGTGGGCGGGTTGTGGCCCAGGAAACGGGACGGGTCGAACCGCGAGGGGTCCTCGTGGTTGTCGGGCCGGGAGTGCGCGATCAGGATCGACGGCCCGACCGTGACACCGGCGGGCAGGTCGTAGCCGCCGATGGTGGCCGGCTTCATCAGCGTCCGGACGACCATCGGGATGATCGGATGGAGCCGCATGGCCTCCTTGAGCACCGCCTCGAGGAAGTCGTCGTCACCAGAGGTCGCAGCGTCGTGAGCCCGGTCGGCGAGCGAGGGCGATCGGCCCAGCTCGTACAACGACCAGGCGAGCGCGGACGCCGTCGTCTCGTGGCCGGCGAGCAGCAGGGTGATCAGCTGGTCGCGCAGCTCCTCGTCGGTCAGTCGGTCGCCACCGTCGTCGACGAGGATCAGCTGCGAGAGGACGTCGGTACGCGACGACAGGTCGGCCGCGCGGCGACGTTCGCGGATCTCGGCGTACAGCAGGCGATCGAGGGCGTAGGCGTTCTGGACGGTCGCCTTCCACGGCCCGAACCTCTGCAGGACCGGGTAGCCCCACCCGAGCAGGATCCCCGGGTGCACGTTGACCGTCCTGGTCACGCACGGCCGCAGCGCGGCCAGGCGCGCCTCGTCGGTGACGCCGAAGACGACCCGCAGGATCACCTCGAGGGTCAGGGCGTTCATCCGCTCCAGGGACTCGAGCTCCTCGCCGTCGCGCCACGAGTCCACCTCGGCGCGCGCAACCTCGGTCACGAGGCCCTCGTAGGTCCGGAGGGCTTGGCCGTTGAACGCCGGCATCAACAGCTTGCGCGCCCGCTTGTGCTCGCTCGAGTCCTGCAGCAGCAGCGAGTGCTCGCCCATGATCGGGCCGAGGATCGCGTTGCCCTTGCCGGCGTGGAAGACCTCGGGGTCGCCGGCGAAGATCTCCTTCGCGTGCTCGGGCTTGGTGAAGAGGACCAGCGGCCGGCCCTTGGGCAGGATCCGCACGGTGAAGACGTCTCCGTACTTCCGGTGCAGGTAGGGCACGAACCGGTGCCGGAAGCGCAGCAGCCCGGCGCTCTGCGCCAGCACCGGCCAGCGAGGGCCGGGCGGGAGCGCCTCGTGGTCGATCGGCGCCGGCCCCGTCCCATCGCCGAAGGGGCGCATCTTCTCGAAGCGCCGCGCCGTGAGCTGGTCGGAGTCGAGCTCCTCTACCGCCGTCATCCTCACATACTAGGAGTACGTGACCGCGTTCGTCAGCCCTCGATCTCAGCGGCGGCGTACACCGCGGTCGGTTTCTCCGGGCCGTCGCCGCAGCTCTGCTGCCGGTCGGGACCAGGTGCCTTCGAGACCTGGTACGCCGTCCGGTGGCCGTCGACGGTCAGCTCGACCCGTCCGTCGGTCACCGGTGGGTGCCAGTGCACCGACGAGGCACCGCCCGACCGGGCGGCGATCTCGGCGACCTGCGCCTCGGGCGGGAAGCCGGCCCGGCCGCGCGAGGTGCGCCACGGGTGACCACCGGCGGCGATCTCGGCCGCGTCGGCGACGGCGCTCTCCGGGTCGGCGCGGCCGATCGTGATGCCGCTGGGGAGGGCGAGGAAGGTGGCGGCGAACCGGTGACCGCCCAGGTGGGTGGTCTCCCAGGTCTCCTCGGGCCAGTGCTCGGCCAGCGCCCGCGCGACCGGCCGCCCGAGCTCCGCGCAGCAGACGTCCCGCCGGCCGTTGGTGCACACCAGCCAGAGCAGGCCGTCGTACGGCGTGGAGTCGAGCGGCTCGAGCAGCTGCCGGTCGTCGCTGATCGTGGTCGTGCCGACGCGGGGTGGTCCGTCGCCGTACTCGACCGTGAAGACCCGGCGGCCTTCGCTGACGTCGCTGCCACCGTGCCGTCGGATGAGCTGGACCCGGGTGGCAGCCAGCGACGCCAGGTGCGCCTTCACCTCGTCCGGCAGGCCCGAGCCCTCGACCGCCTTCGCCGCCCACGGGCCGGGGTCCTCGACGAGCAGGTAGCGATGCTCGGTCGGGGCGGTGCCCGCGAGCTGCTCGGAGTCCGCGGCGCTGGCGATCGAGCAGCGGAAGGTCACCGGGGCATTGCATCATCCCGCCCCAGCGCGACCACCTCGTGGCTGGGCGGAGCGTTGTCCCGGCCGGCCTGGCAGGTCAGTCGGCACGGCGGGCCGGGCGTGGTGCGCACCCGGACGGCGTACGGTCCGGCGGGGCTCTCGAAGCGGGCGGTCGTCACGCCGTCCTCGACCGACCACGAGGTGGGGCGGACCTGCCCGAGCCGGGGCTCCTCGAGCTCGCGACGGAGGGCGACCTCGGCGTACTGCACCGGCATCGGCGAGTACGACGGTCCGCGCAGGTGGTCGAGGTCGAGCTCGCCGGCGAGGTGTCGGTCGGCCATGGCGAGGGACAACACGGCGTCGAGCCGGCCGTAGTAGAGGCCGTGCGGCAGCACGAGCAGGTTCGCTGCGAACCGGTCCCCGCCGATGTGCGAGACCTCCCAGGTCCGCTCGGGGTGCGCCTCGGCCAACGCCGCCGCGACCGGCCGTCCACGCTCGGCGCAGCACGCGTCGTGCCGGCCGTTCGTGCAGACGGCGAAGAGGGAGTCGTCCCTCGCGTCGAGGCCCAGGGACCGCCCGCGGGCCAGCCCGGAGAGGTCGAGGTCGAGCACCTCGCGCAGGTCGGCAACCGTCGTGGTCTCGAGGCGCGGGGCCACACTGTCGGCGTACGCGGCGAGCACGGTGAGGCGCTCGGGGTCGCGTCGGGCACCGTGCCGGCGGACCAGCAGCACCTTGATCCGGTTCTGAGCCGCGCGCGTCCGAAGCTCAGCCCCCAGACCCTCGGGCAGCCGGGCGTCGAGCAGCGCCGACGTGCCCCACGGCCCGGTGTGCTCGACCAGCAGGAAGCCGCGGACATGGGTGGCGCTCCCGGTCACGGGCTCGTCGCGGCCCTCGCTGGCCGCCGCGCACCGGAAGGTCACGAGCCAGCGGACGTCGTCAGCAGACCTTCGCGGACGAGTCGTCGGCACAGCACCAGGCGGGACGACTCGTCCAGGTGCTCGGCCAGGTCGCTCGGCCGCAGCTCGCGGCGGTCCCGCACCTCCTCGAGCGCCGGCCTGATCCAGGCGGGCACCTCGATCTCGCGGTCGCCGAGGAGGACGAGCAGCCGCTCCCCGCGGTCGAGGAGCACGCAGGGGTGGCCAGGGCGTCGGACCAGGGCCGTGTCGTCGGCCAGCGCGCCGACCTCCAGCGCGTCGACCAGCCCGCCCGCGACCCGGGGCGGCCGGCTGGTGAGGAACCGCTGGACCTCGGCCTCGACGGCGGTCTCGGCGTCGAGGTTGCGGACCTGCTCGGCCACCTGCTCGAGCCGGCGACCGAGCTCGTCGGCGAGCACCAGGGGGTCCTCGAGGTAACCGGCGGGGAGGTGGGCGTCCGAGACGCCGTCGAGGACCCGGCGGATCGACCGCTCGACCAGCCCGCGCCAGGTGAGCTGGTTGATGCCGACCGTGACGTGCAGCGAGACCGTGTCCTGCGCGCGGGCGGCGTGCGGGGTGCCGGCGGGGAGGTACATCGACCGCCCGGGCACCATCTCGACGTCCTGGACACCGTCCTCGGTGTGGATCTCCCACTGCTTGGAGCCGTGGGTCTGGAAGACGAAGACGTCGTGGCTGTCCTCGTGGACGGCGAAGCCCTGCGAGCCGGGTGGCGTGAGGTAGGCGTTGGCCTGGCAGGGGTGGCCGAGCTCCAGCTCCAGCTCGGCGATGAGGTTCGTCAGGGGCGGCCAGTACCGGTGCATCCCCTGGAAGACGATGGTCGCGCCGTCGGCGAAGAGCGAGACGGCCTTCTGCGGGTCGACCAGGCCGGTGAGTGGCTTGCCGGCCAGCGTGGCGCCGCGGGTGTACGACGACTCGGGCAGGACCGCGCCGTCCTTGGCGATCCGGACCGACGGCGTGCGGATCGCCGACTCGGTGATGAGCTGGTCCGCGTCGCGGAGCGAGAGCAGACCGACCAGGTCGTCCGGGTCGGCCCCGTCCTGCGAGTCGTGCACGTGCACGCGAGACGCCCAGACCTTCTCCAGGAAGGTCTGGGCGTCACCGCTGAGCAGGTCGAGTGCGCTCAGGACGCGTCACCATCGGTGGTGTCCGTCGCGTCGCCGTCGGTCCCGTCCGCGTCGCCGCCGTCGGTGCTGTCACCGTCGGTGGTGTCGGTCGCGTCGCCGTCGGTCCCGTCGGCGTCGGCGGGCGAGGTGTCCGCGCTGGCCTCGGTGGTGGTCATGTCGTCGTCGCCCAGCTGTCCTTCGGTCATCGGATCTCCCGGATGTCGTGCGTGGCTGCCGGTCTCGGCACTGGCTCGCCACGCTAGCCCTCGCCCTCGAGGCCCGGTAGTCGCCCGTTGGGGTGAGGCTCAGCCGGCCCGGCCGCCGGTCCAGGTCCCGACCACGAGGGGCACTCCGGGGCGGTAGGCCAGGTGCAGGTGGCTGGGGGCGTCGAGCAGCACGAGGTCGGCGCGCTTGCCCGGCGCGAGGATGCCGACGTCGTCCCGGTCGAGTGCCCGGGCCCCGCCCAGGGTGGCGGCGACCACCGCCTCGGTCGGGGTCAGGCCCATCTCGCGGACAGCGAGCGCGACGCACAGCGGCATCGAGGAGGTGAAGCAGGAGCCGGGGTTGCAGTCCGAGGCGAGGGCGATCGAGACACCGGCCGCCAGCAGCCGCCGGGCGTCCGGGTACGGCTGCCGGGTCGAGAACTCCACCCCGGGCAGCAGCGTCGCGATCGTCCCGGAGTCGGCGAGGGCGGAGACGTCCTCGTCGGAGAGATAGGTGCAGTGGTCGACCGCGACCAGCCCGAGCTCGGCCGCGAGGCGGACACCGCCGCCGTAGGTCAGCTGGTTGGCGTGCAGCCGACCCCGCAGCCCGGCGGCCTCACCGGCGGAGAGGACCGTCCGGGCCTGGTCGACGTCGAACGCGCCGTCCTCGCAGAACGCGTCGATCCACCGGGCGTACGGCGCGGCAGCCTCGAGCATCGGCCCGGTGACCAGGTCGACGTACGCGTCCGGGTCGGTGTCGGCCGGGACGACGTGCGCGCCGAGGAAGGTCGTCTCGTCGGTGAACTGCCGGGCCACCGCCAGCGAGCGGGCCTCGTCGACGACCGAGAGGCCGTAACCGCTCTTGATCTCGACGGTGGTGGTGCCCTGCCGGCGCATCTCCGCGACCAGGCGGGCGACGTGCGCGGTGAGCTGCTCGTCGGTGGCGCCGCGCGTCGCGGCGACCGTCGCCCGGATCCCGCCCGCGGCGTAGGACTCCCCGGCCATCCGGGCGGCGAACTCCTCGGCCCGGTCACCGGCGAACACCAGGTGGGAGTGGGAGTCCACGAATCCGGGGATGACCGCCCGGCCACCGGCGTCGACCTGCTCGTCGGCGGCGGGGGCCTCGGCTGCCGGACCGACCCAGGCGATCCGCTCGCCGTCGATCACGAGGGCCGCGTCGGACAGCGGCTCGTCGTACACCGGGTCGTTGGTCAGGAGCTCACCGATGTTGGTGAGCAGCAGCGTGCTCATTCGGGGTCCCCGCGGCGTTGTTCGCCGGAGGAGCGAAGCGGGGGAGGAGAAGAACGTCGTGGGGTGAGCTTCATGCCCATAGTCTCCCGATCGCCCGGTCGAGCTCGGCGCCGATCTCCGCGCGCCGGTCACTGGTGTGGACCAGCCGACCGTCGACGACGACCGACGTCACGTCCTCGGCGGTCGCGGCGAAGACAGCCGTGTGCAGGTCGGCTCCGGTGCCGGCGGTCCGGACCGACGCGGTGTCGAGGGTGACGAGGTCCGCCCGCGCTCCGACCTCGATCGAGCCGGCGTCGGAGAAGCCGAGGGTGTCGTGCCGGGTCGCGGCGGTCAGGAGCTGCTCGGCGGTCCAGTGACCGCGCTCCTGGCTGACCAGTCGCTCGTCCAGCTCGAGCGCCCGCATCTCCTCGAAGAGGTCGATGACGGCATGACTGTCGCTGCCGAGGCTGAGGCTGGTCAGCTTCGTGCCCGGCCCGACACCGTCCCCGAGGTCGCGCTCGGTGGTCGGGGTGAAGCAGGCGGTCGTCCCGGTCTCGTTGAGCAGCCTCAGGTCGTCCTCGTCCAGGTGGGTCGCGTGCACGGCGGTGGTGTCCGGCCCGAGGACGTCGTGATCGGCGAGCAGCTCCACCGGCGTACGGGCGTAGGCGGCGACGCAGGCCTCGTTCTCGGCCACCTGCTCGCTCACGTGCACGTGCAGGGGCCGGCCGGTCGCCCACGCGGCGATGGCCGGCATGACGTCGGCGGGGACGGCCCGCACCGAGTGGATGGCCGCGCCGATCCGTGCGTGCGCCGAGTCCGTCAGCTCGTCCACCCGCTCGAGCCAGCCGTCGATGGACCTGTCGCTGTAGCGCGCCTGCTCCTCGGTCACCGGCTCCCCGAAGCCGCTGGAGAGGTAGACGGTGTCGAGCAGGCAGATCCGGAGGCCCGCCTCGGCGGCCGCCGCGATCAGCGCCTCCCCCATGGCGTTGGGGTCGTCGTACGCCGCGCCGCCGGGCCGGTGGTGCACGTAGTGGAACTCGCCCACGGTCGTGATCCCCGCGGCCACCATCTCCCGGTAGACCGCCCGGGCGAGGGTGAAGTAGGAGTCGGGGTCGAGCCGCTGCGCGGCGGCGTACATCTGGGACCGCCAGGTCCAGAACGTCCCGCGTTCACGCTGCGTGCGGCCGCGCAGGGCGCGGTGGAACGCATGGCTGTGCGCGTTGGCCAACCCGGGGATCGTCAACCCTGCCAGGCGTTCCGCCCCTGCACCGCCGACAGTCACCGAGGTGAAGCGACCGTCCTCGACCTCGACCAGGACGTCGTCCTCGACCACGCCGCCGACGTACGCGCGTTCCAGCAGGTAGGAGGTCACGCGGTCACTCACCCGGCCAGCCGTTCCAGGGAGTCGGCCAGCGCCTCGACACCGACCAGGCAGTCGGCCATCGACGCGGTCTCCTCGGGCGAGTGCGAGACACCGGTCGGGTTGCGGACGAACAGCATGGCGCTCGGTATCCCGGCAGCCGAGAGGATCCCGGCGTCGTGGCCGGCCTGGGTGGGGATGATCGGCCAGTCGCCGGCCGCGTGGTCGACGGCGAGCCGCGACGCCAGGCCGGCCTCGAACGCGACCGAGCCGCTCACCGACTCCGCGGTCACGGTCAGTGACGTGCCGTCGCGGTCGGCGCGCTCGGTCGCCTGGCGCGTGATGACCTCCACGAGCTCGGCCAGCTGCGTGTCGGTGGCGCAGCGCGCGTCCAGCCAGCCGGTCACCCGCGACGGGACGGCGTTGGTGCCGTTGGGTGCGACGTCGATCCGCCCGAAGGTGGCGCGGGACGAGACCAGCCGCGCCTGCTTCGCGGCGGCGAGCGCCGTCATCGCGTAGGTGAGCATCGGGTCGTGCCGGTCCTCCATGCGGGTCGTCCCCGCGTGGTTGGCCTCGCCGGTGAAGTCGAAGCGGTAGCGGCCGTGCGGCCAGATCTCGCTGGCCACCCCCACTGCCGCGCCCCGGTCGACCAGGTCGCGACCCTGCTCGACGTGCAGCTCGAGGAAGCACCCCACCCGGCCGAGGTCGAGGGCGCCGGCGGAGCCGGGCAGCGCGTCCTCGAGCGCGGTCCCGTCCCGGTCCCGGAGCCGCAGCGCGTCGTCGAGGGCCATCGTTCCTGTCGCCACCCGCGAGCCCAGGCAGGCGAGCCCGAAGCGCGAGCCCTCCTCCTCCACGAACACCGAGACGCCGATCGGTCGGGCCGGTACGACGCCGCGCGAGCGCAGGACGTCGATCGCGGCCAGCGCCGAGACGACGCCGAGCGGGCCGTCGTACGCGCCGCCGTCGAGCACGGAGTCGAGGTGCGACCCGGTGAGGACCCCGGGACCCGAGCCGGACTCCCACCAGGCGACCTGGTTGCCGAGGACGTCGGTGGTCACCGTCAGCCCCCGGTCGGCGCAGGCGGCCTCGAACCACGCCCGCAGCTCGGTCTCGGCCGCGAGGTAGGGCTGACGGAAGTAGCCGCCGCTCGCCGACGACCGGCCGATCGGCTCGAGCTCCCGCCACATGGCCTCGAAGGTCATGGGGGCAGTCCACCGGTCGGCGACCCGCACCGCAACACCGCCGCGCGGACGGGAATCTGTCATACGAGACCCACTAGAACTGGAGCATGGAGTTCCAGGAGGTCGTCGACCGGCGCCGGATGATCCGCGACTACAGCGACCGGGCGGTGGACCCGGCGATCGTCGAACGGGCGCTCCGCAACGCCACCCGGGCACCGAGCGCCGGCTTCAGCCAGGGCTGGGCCTTCCTCGTGCTCGACCAGCCGGACGACGTACGACGCTTCTGGGCCGCCAGCGCCGACGACGTCGACCACCCCGACTCCTGGCTCACCGGCATGATGCGTGCACCCGTGGTGGTCATCCCCTGCTCCTCCAAGCGCGCCTACCTGTCGCGCTACGCCGAGGACGACAAAGGGTGGACGGACGAGGACGACGCCCGGTGGCCGATGCCGTTCTGGCACATGGACGCCGCCATGGCCAGCCTGCTGATCCTCCAGACCGCGACCGACGAGGGCCTGGGCGCGCTGTTCTTCGGCATCCCGCCGGACAAGGTCGCCGCCGTCCGCGAGACGTTCGCCATCCCCGACGACCACGACCCGATCGGGGCGATCACCCTCGGTCACCGCGCCGACGGTGAGCGGCCCAGCGGCTCCCCCACCACCAAGGCCCGCCGCGACCTCGGGGAGATCGTCCACCGGGGCACCTGGGGACACTAGGGTCCCTTCCTCCTCCGCAGCGGCGCGTCGCACGTGTGAGGATGCGGGGGTGTCCGAGCCTCTGACTCCGCGGGAGAAGCGCGCCCACGCACGAGCACAGCGGATCCGGGAGTACCGCGAGCGCAACGCCGCCTCGACCGGCGCCTACCAACGCGGTCGCACGCTCTTCCTGGCCGGACTGATCGGCCTCGTCGCCCTCGTCATGACGATCGCCGCCGTGGCCATGGTCAACGGGTGGGGCATCGGCGGTGGGGTGCTGATCCTGCTCGGGGCGGCGCTCCTGATGGTCGCCGACCGGAGGCGGGTCGAGTCCTACGACGCCGCGGCCGGGCCGGCGCACCGGAGCGAGCTGCTGTGGTTCCTCGGGGCCGTGGTGGCGATCGTGGCGGGGTTCGTCCTGACCCTGCACCCCTGGTAGCGCAGCTAGTCGTCGCGGGGCTCGGTCCGGGCCGGCCCGTAGTCGCCGACAGGCGCCGGCGCGTCCTCGCCCGGCAGCCCGATCTCCTTGGCCATCGCCTCGGAGTCCCGCTTCCCCTGCTCGGCGAGCGCGACCCGCTCCTCCGGGCTCAGCTGCTCCCACTGGCGGGCGAACGTGTCCATGCCCCGGCCCACGGCGCCCATGAACTCCGGGTCGCGGGTCGCCTGGCGCAGCGTCGTCGAGCCGTCGAGCACCCGGGTCGCCATCCGGCGTACCTCCGGGTCGTCGACGTGGTCGCGGATCGTCCGGAGCGCGCGGCGCAGCTGCTCGGCCGCCACCCGGTCACCGTGGGTGAAGGCCAGGATCGAGTCGTGGCCGCCACCAGGAGCATCGGTCGAGCTCAATGCGTCGCCCCCGGGTGGTCGTAGCCCTGGGGAACGACGAGGCCGTCCGGGCCGTGCAGCGCGCCGAGGTAGCCGGCCGTCAGCCCGACGAAGGCGTTGGCCGCGGTCACGGCCCGACCGTGCCACTCGACGGCCTGCATCCAGAGCTTCGTCGCCTTGTACGCGTCGTACGCCGCCCAGCCACCGAAGACGATCCCGCCGATGACGGTCTCGGAGAGCGCGGTCGCGGCCAGCGCCTTCATGCCCATCTCGATCAGCTTGTCCAGAAGCATCTCCATGATGCTCGCGACCGCCGAGGCGAACTCCATCATGCCGGCGGCGAGGGTCTGGTACTCGGTCGCCAGCCCGTGCAACGGCGACTGCAGCTTGTCGATCGCGGTCGCGAGCTGCTCGAAGTAGGCGTTCGCCTGGGAGGCGGCGTGGCCCTCCCACATCTCCAGCATGTCGTTCTTGGCCTGGTAGATGTCCTTGCCCAGCGCCTGGCAGTACTCCCCGAGCTGGTTGAGCGCGGTCGACCCGACGGCCATGCCGTGCCAGTCGCCGGCCACCCACTCGCCGACCTGCTCGGCGGGGTTGAAGCCGAAGACGAGCTCGATGCCCTTGAGCAAGGCGTGCGACGGCGAGAGCCAGTCGCCGAGCTGGAGCACCTCGTTGAGGGTGCTCGGGATCGGCTCACTGGGGTAGGGGTACTGCAGGACCGCAGACGGCGTGCTCACCAGGAACCACCTCCGCCGCCCTGCGTCGGGGTGGGTTCGGCATCCGGGATGCCGTCCGGCGCCTCGTAGTCGCCCGGGTCCTCCGGGACCTCGTCCTCGGGGGTGCTGGCGTTGTTCCCGTAGTTGTCGCCGGGCGCCACCTTGACGTCCTCGTATTCCTGGTCCATGCGGACCAGCACACCGTGGTCGGTGTCGTCGTAGAGCTTCGCTGCCGCTTGGAGCTCGAGCCCGGACTCGTGCAGGACCTTCTTCAGCGTCGCGAACAGACCGTCCAGCGCCTCCCGCGCGTCGTCGTTGACCGACACCGCGTTCTGGAAGATGCCGGAGGAGGAGCGCTCGACGTGCAGGTAGGTGCTGGCGTACGTGTCGGCCCGGTCGACGTCGCTGGAGAGCCCCTGGAGCTCGGTGTTGCCGGTGCGGAGCGCGTCGGTGGTCACCTGGAAGTTCACGTCGGGGATCCTCCCCGCGTCCCGGCGGTCCAAACCCGCTGGATGCTCCTGACAGAATGAGGCCATCCCGAACAGCCCAGGGAGGCCCCGACATGACCGACCAGCACGAGTCCGCGCGCGACGACCGGACGGGGAGGTCCGCGGCCGCCGAGCGGATGGCCCGCAAGAACGAGTGGGTGGACCTCCAGATCCGGAAGGCGATGGAGCGCGGGGAGTTCGACGACCTGCCCGGCGCCGGCAAGCCCCTGAAGAGCCTCGGCACCCAGCACGACCCCGACTGGTGGCTCAAGCAGCTGATCGAGCGTGAGCAGATCACCGGCGTGCTCCCGCCGGCGCTCCAGCTCCGCAAGGACGACGCGTTGCTCGACGGCGAGCTGGACCGGCTCGGCTCCGAGACCGACGTACGACGGGAGCTGGAGTCCTTCAACCGACGGGTGATCGAGGCCCGGCGGCAGCTGCTCGGTGGGCCTCCCGTGGTCACGCCGACCCGCGACGTCGAGGCCGAGGTGGCCGCGTGGCGGGAGCGTCGGCGGGCACGGCTGCGCCGTACCTAGGCCGGTCCTGGGCCCGCTGTGGCGTTCCCGACACCGAGCGCACACCGGGCCTGCCGAACGGTAAGTTCCGGCGCATGTCACGTTCCCCCAAGGACTTCTTCCGACCGCTGGCCGTCGGCGCCCCGGAGCCGTTGCGCGAGATCCCCGCACGACCCAGCCGGGCGATCCACTTCTTCGACCCCGGCAACGAGAAGATGGCCGCCAAGGTGCCCGACATGGTCGGGAAGGTCGACGTGCTGCTCGGCAACCTCGAGGACGCCGTCAAGGCCGAGAACAAGGACAAGTCGCGCGCCGGCCTCGTCGAGATCGGCAAGAACACCGACTTCGGGCCGACCCAGCTCTGGACCCGGATCAACTCCCTCGACAGCCCCTGGGTCCTGGACGACCTCACCACGCTCGTGCCGGAGATCGGCGACAAGCTCGACGTGATCATGGTGCCGAAGGTCGAGGGCGCCGAGGACATCCAGTACGTCGACCGGTTGCTCGCCCAGCTCGAGGCCAAGGCCGGCCTGGACCGCCCGATCCTGGTGCACGCGATCCTCGAGACCGCGCGCGGGGTGGCCAACGTCGAGGAGATCTGCGGCGCCAGCCCGCGCATGCAGGGGCTCTCCCTGGGCCCGGCCGACCTGGCCGCGGACCGCCGGATGAAGACCACTCGCGTCGGCGGCGGCCACCCCGGCTACCTGGTCCGCGAGGACGCCAACCCGGAGCAGCCCGACGCGTCCCGGGAGACGTTCCAGCAGGACCTGTGGCACTACACGATCGCCCGCATGGTCGACGCCTGCGCGATGCACGGGATCTACCCCTACTACGGCCCGTTCGGCGACATCGCCGACGTGGTGGCGTGCGAGGACCAGTTCCGCAACGCGTTCCTGCTCGGCTGCGTCGGCGCGTGGAGCCTGCATCCCAAGCAGATCGCCATCGCCAACAAGGTGTTCTCCCCCAGCGTCGAGGACGTCGCGCACGCGCGCCGGGTGATCGCCGCGATGGGCGACGGCACGGGCGCGGTGATGCTCGACGGGAAGATGGAGGACGACGCCTCGGTCAAGCAGTGCCAGGTGATGGTCGCGCTCGCCGAGGAGCTGGCCGCGATCGATCCCGAGCTGAAGAAGCAGTACGACGCCATCCCGGACCAGCAGAGCGAGGTGCCGCATGAGTGACTTCACTCCGCTGCGCAGCGTGCTCTACATGCCCAGCTCCAACGAGCGGGCCCTGGAGAAGGCCAAGTCCCTCCCTTGCGACGGCCTGATCCTCGACCTCGAGGACGCGGTCGCCCCGGACGCCAAGGTGTCGGCCCGCGAGGCCGCATGCGCGGCTGCGGCGAGCGGCGAGTACGGCCGGCGTACGGTCACGATCCGGGTCAACGGCATCGGCACCGAGTGGCACGACGACGACGTCCGCGCGGCCGCCCAGGCCGGGCCGGCCGCGATCGTCGTCCCGAAGGTGAACAGTGCCGAGGAGGTCCGCGACCTGGTCGACGCGATCGAGGACGCCGGCGCTCCGGACCACACCATGCTCTGGGCGATGATCGAGACCCCGGTGGCGATCCTGGACTCGCTCGCGATCGCGCGGGCCTCCGACCGGCTCAGCTGCTTCGTCATCGGCACCAACGACCTGGTCAAGGAGCTGTACGCCGAGCACGTGCCCGGTCGCGCGCCGATCCTGCCCAGCCTGCACACCGCCCTGCTCGCGGCGCGGGCTACCGGCCTCTCCGTCGTCGACGGTGTCTACAACGACGTGCAGGACACCGAGGGCTTCCTCGCCGAGTGCGAGCAGGGTCGGCAGATGGGGTTCGACGGCAAGACCCTCATCCATCCGGGCCAGGTCGAGGGCGCCAACGAGGCGTTCGCGCCGAGCGAGCAGGCGGTCGAGGACGCACGCGGGCTGATCCAGGCCTGGGAGGACGCAGGCTCCGGCGTCGCCACCTACCACGGCCGGATGATCGAGAACCTCCACGTCGAGTCGGCCCGGCGCACCCTGTCCATCGCCGAGGCAGTCGCGGCTCTGGGCTGATCGGGTGAGCCTGCTGGCGGAGTTCCACGCGCGGGTACGGCTGGCCGAGCCGGCGCGACGTCCGGGCGTCGTGCAGGACGCCGACGGGCCGGTCCGCAGGCGCTACCCCGAGCAGCCGGGGACGTCGTACTGCCTGGTGGAGTGCCCCGAGGGCCTGGGTGAGGACGCCGAGCGGTGGATCGCACGCCAGGTTGGCTTCTTCGCCGACCGCGGTGAGCGGTTCGAGTGGAAGCTCTACTCCTACGACGGGCCGACCGACCTTCCGGCCCGGCTCGCCGCTCACGGCTTCACGGCCGGCGAGCCCGAGACGGTGATGCTCGGGGCGGTGTCGACGCTGCGGCACGAGGTGGCGCTGCCGGACGGCGTACGCATCCGGCAGGTCGACAGCGACGAGGACCTCGCCCGGGTCGACACCCTGATGGGGATCCTCTGGCCGGGTCACGGCGACGGGATGCTGCGCCGGGACCTGCGGGCCGACCCCGACTCCCTCGACGTGGTCGTCGTGGAGGAGTCGGAGGACGGACCGGTCCTCTGTGCCGGCTGGGTCCGCTATCCGCGCTCCCACGGCTTCGCGAGCCTCTGGGGTGGATCCACGCTGCCCGAGTGGCGCTCGCGGGGCCTCTACCGGACGACGGTCGCGCGCCGCGCGGCGCTGGCCGAGGAGCGGGGCTACCGGTTCGTCCGGGTCGACTGTTCCGACCACTCCCGACCGATCCTGGAGACGCTGGGGCTCGAGGCGGTGTGCGGCACCTGGCCGTTCCACCGCGACCCGGTCACGTGCGGATGACGAGGACCTGTCCGGCGTGGACCTGACCACCTGCAGGCAGGTGGTTCTGTCGGGCGACCTCCTCGGCTGCCACGCCGTAGCGGTCGGCGAGGTCGGCCAACGTCTCGCCGGCGGTGATCGTGTGGATCACCGGCTCCGGCACTCCCTGCGCCGACGGGGGCGGCGGCTCGGGTTGGCCAGGCTCGGCCGTCGGCTCCGCGGCGATCGGGACGGGGGCAGCGGGCGGGGCAGGTGGGTCGGGGGCCACCGTCGGCTCCGCACGGATGCGCTGCTCCTTCACCTCCGAGGCGACCGGCATGGGGCCGGACTGCGGAGCGTCGGGCTGGCCCGGAGCCGGCTGCGGTCCGGCCTTGTTGTCCTTGCGGCGATCGAAGAGACCCATGGTCCGAAACTAGAGCCGGCCAGGCCTCGCCGCCACCTCGGCGGGAACGGGCTGCCCGCCGACGGGGTCAGGACATCGACTCCGGGCCGCGCCGCGGCGGCTGCCAGTGGGGATCGCGACCGATGAAGCCGAGCAGCTTGGCCTGCGGATCCGCGTCGTCGGGGACCTCGACCCGCGGGCCGTACTGTCCGCTCCCGCGCATCGCTTCCTCGTACGGCTCCGAGCCGGCCAGCATCATGGCGCAGCGCTCCGGGTCGAGCGTGGCGTCCTGGCCGGTCGCGCGGGCCAGGTCCCAGGTGTGCTGGAAGACGTCGTTGGTGAAGAACTGCGCGACCGCCTGGGGCAGCGGGACCTTCCCGATGTAGGGGTTGACCAGCACCTTGTCCTCGGTGGCCGGATCCTCCAGCAGCGCGACGACCTGGTCGTGGAGATGGCGCCAGGCCGCTGCCGGGTCGTCGTCGCACGACGGGCCGGGCGTCAGCTCGACGCCCGCGCCGTCAGCCAGGAAGGCCGGGAACCACTCGACCAGGTGTCGTACGACGTCGCGGGCGCGCCACTCGGGCACGGGCGAGGGTGCGTCCCACTCCTCCGCGGGCACCCTCTCGCACAGGTCACCGAAGTGACCACCGATGTCGCGGAACTCGCTTGCTGCTGCAGAAGTCATGAGGCTCCGACCTTCTCAGGTGGCCGAATTCATCGGGATGACGACCCCTCGTTCCTCCGCCACCTCGATCGCGCGGTCGTACCCGGCGTCGACGTGCCGGATCACGCCCATGCCCGGGTCGTTGGTGAGCACCCGCTGGATCTTCTCCGCCGCCAGGTCGGTGCCGTCGGCGACCGTCACCTGACCCGCGTGCAGCGACCGACCGATCCCCACGCCGCCGCCGTGGTGGAACGACACCCAGGTCGCGCCGCTGGCCGTGTTGACCAGGGCGTTGAGGATCGCCCAGTCGGCGATGGCGTCCGAGCCGTCGGCCATGGCCTCGGTCTCCCGGTACGGCGAGGCGACGGACCCGCAGTCGAGGTGGTCGCGGCCGATGACGACCGGGGCCTTGAGCTCACCGCTCGCCACCATCTCGTTGAACTTCGCGCCCGCCTTGGCGCGATCGCCGTACCCGAGCCAGCAGATGCGGGCGGGGAGACCCTGGAACTGCACGCGCTCGGCCGCCATCTCCAGCCACTTGTGCAGCCGGGCGTACTCCGGCTTCTCCTCAGCCGGGAACAGCTCCTTGATGGCGCGGTCGGTCGCGTAGATGTCCTCGGGGTCGCCGGAGAGCGCGGCCCACCGGAACGGCCCCTTGCCCTCGCAGAACAGCGGCCGGATGTAGGCCGGCACGAATCCCGGGAACTCGAAGGCCCGGTCGTAGCCGCCCTTGCGGGCCTCGTCGCGGATCGAGTTTCCGTAGTCGAAGACGACGGCGCCGGCGTCCTGGAACTCCACCATCGCCCGGACGTGCGTGGCCATCGACTCCTGGGCGCGCTTGGTGAATCCGCGCGGGTCCTCGTCGCGCTCGGTGCCCCAGTCGTCGAACGGGACCCCGGCCGGCAGGTAGTAGAGCGGGTCGTGTGCGGAGGTCTGGTCGGTGACGATGTCGATCAGCGGGCCGTCGCCGGCGTCGACGCGGTCCTGGTGCCGCTGGAGCAGCTCGGGCAGGAGGTCGGCAGCGTTGCCGAGCAGGCCGATCGACAACGCCGTGCGCGACTCCTTCGCCTCGAGGGCCCGGCGTACGGCGTCGTCGAGGTCGTCGGCCTGGACGTCGAGGTAGCGGGTCTCGAGCCGGCGGTCGATCCGGTGCTGGTCGACCTCGACGCAGATCGCGACGCCGTCGTTCATCGTCACGGCGAGCGGCTGGGCACCACCCATGCCGCCCAGACCGGCGGTGAGCGTGACCGTGCCGGCGAGCGTGCCGCCGAACCGCTGGTCCGCGACCGCCGCGAAGGTCTCGAAGGTGCCCTGGAGGATCCCCTGGGTGCCGATGTAGATCCAGGAGCCCGCGGTCATCTGGCCGTACATCGTCAGGCCGAGGTCCTCGAGCCGGCGGAACTCCTCCCAGTTCGCCCAGTCCCCGACGAGGTTGGAGTTGGCGATCAGCACGCGCGGCGCCCACTCGTGCGTGCGCATGACCCCGACCGGCTTGCCGGACTGCACGAGCATGGTCTCGTCGTCCTGCAGGGTCTTGAGCGTCGCCAGCAGCGCGTCGTACGCCGCCCAGCTGCGGGCCGCGCGTCCGGTGCCGCCGTAGACGACGAGCTCGGCGGGGTTCTCGGCGTTGTCCGGGTCGAGGTTGTTCATCAGCATCCGCATCGGCGCCTCGGTCTGCCACGAGCCGCAGGAGAGCTCGGTACCGGTCGGCGCGTGGATGGGCAGGCGAGGGTTGGTCATGGGCCCATGAAAGCCCGGCTTGCGCGCTCTCCGCCAGAGGGACCCGCGGCTGTCAGTCTCGGATCCAAGACGGGCCTCACCCCCAGGGGCGTACCCCCGCGACCGCGGACCCGATAGGCAGGGTGCATGGACACCACAGGCTGGGTCATTCTTCTCGTCGCCATCGTCGTCGTCCTCGCGATCGCCGGCTTCGCTGCCTCACGCGCTCGGCAGCAGCGGGCCCGAGCGGAGGCCGAGGAGCTGCGCTCCGGAGCGGAGCAGCGGCGTGAGGCGATGCAGCACACCGAGTCCCAGGCGACCCAGGCGCAGCTCCAGGCCGAGCGCGCCCGCGTCGAGGCCGAGCAGGCCCAGGCCCGCGCGAGCGAGGCCGAGCAGGCGCACATGCAGGAGCAGGCCACGCACGAGGACCAGATCCGCCAGGCCGACGCCATCGACCCGGACGTCGACCACACCTCCTCCGACTACCAGCCCGGCTCGACCGGCTCCACGGGTACGACCGACACCGACACGGCGGGCACCACCGACACGGCTCCGCCGGGCGAGCACCGCGCCTAGTCTGCGGGGGTGACCGAGCTCCCGCTCACCCGCTCGACCGACGACCGTCGGCGATTCGAGATCGACGGCGTCGGGGCGCTGCGTCGCTTCGGTCTGTTCGCTCGAGGAGCCGAGCTGCGGACCGTCACCGGACGCACGCTGCGAGCGCGGCCCCGAGGTTGGCCGGGGCGGCGGTCGGAGGCGACCGACGAAGCCGGTGGCGTGGTCGGCGAGTTCGAGCTCGCCTGGAGGATGAGGCGCTCGGGCACGCTCACCTGGCAGGGGCTGCCCCACCAGGTGACGACCGAGAGCTCGTGGCGCAACCGCTACCTGCTCTCCCGGGACGACCGCCCGCTCCTCTCGGTCCGGTGCCGGGGGTGGGGTCGCACGCCGGCCACCCTCACGGTGCACGACCGCTCGCTCGACCCGGGCCTCGTCCTGTTCACCGCGTGGCTGGTGCAGCAGTTCGTGGAGTCGGACGCCGCCGCCGGGGCCTGAGCTAGGAGAGCGGTCCCAGCACCGACTCGGCCGCCTCGAGCACCGCCCCCGCGGCCACGAGCTCGACCGTCGCCTCGATCTCCGGCGACAGGTGTCGGTCCGGACCCGGCCCGGCGATGCCGGCCGACCGGAGCGCAGCCACGACCGCGGCCGTGGCCGGGGAGGGGGTCAGGGGCGCACGAAGGTCGAGCGCGCGGGCGGCCGTCAGCACCTCGATCGCCAGGACGCGGGTGAGCCCGTCCACGCTCCTGCGCAGCTTGCGCGCGGCCGACCACCCCATGGACACGTGGTCCTCCTGCATCGCGCTGGAAGGGATGGAGTCGACGCTGGCCGGGTTCGCCAGCCGCTTGAGCTCCGAGACGATCGCAGCCTGGGTGTACTGGGCGATCATGTGGCCACTGTCGACGCCGGGGTCGTCAGCGAGGAACGGCGGCAGCCCGTGGTTGCGGGCCTTGTCGAGAAAACGGTCGGTCCGGCGCTCGCTGATGCTCGCGACGTCCGCCGCCACGATCGCCAGGAAGTCCAGCACGTACGCCACCGGCGCCCCGTGGAAGTTGCCGTTCGACTCCACCCGACCCTGCCCGTCGGGATCGGCGAGCACCACCGGGTTGTCGACGGCCGAGTCGAGCTCCCGACCGGCCACGGTGGCGGCGTACTCGACGGTGTCGCGGGCCGCGCCCTGCACCTGCGGCGAGCAGCGCAGGGAGTAGGCGTCCTGGACGCGGGTGCAGTCCGGGCCGCGGTGGGAGGCCACGATGCCCGAGTCGGCCAGCAGGGCGACGAGGTTGGCAGCGGAGGAGGCCTGGCCGGGGTGGGGCCGCAGCGCCTGGAGGTCGGCGGCGAAGACCCGGTCGGTGCCGAGCTGGCCCTCGACACTCATGGCCGCCGCGATGTCGGCGGTCCGCAGCAGCACCCGCAGGTCGTGGATGGCGAGCACCAGCATCCCGAGCATCCCGTCGGTGCCGTTGATCAGCGCGAGGCCTTCCTTGGCCTCGAGCTGGACGGGCGTCAGGTTCGCCGCGGCCAGGGCGTCCGCAGCCGGCACCAGCCGGCCCTCCTGGTCACGAACCTCGCCCTCGCCCATCAGCGCGAGCGCGCAGTGGGCAAGCGGCGCGAGGTCGCCGGAGCAGCCGAGGGAGCCGTACTCGCGCACCACGGGGGTGATCCCGGCGGTGAGCAGCCCCGCCAGGAGCTCGGCGGTCTCCCGGCGTACGCCGGTGTGGCCGGTCGCCAACGTCGAGAGCCGCAGCAGCATGAGGGCGCGCACCACCTCCCGCTCGACCTCCGGCCCGGAACCCGCGGCATGGCTGCGCACGAGGGACTTCTGGAGCTGCGCGCGCATCGGGGTCGGGATGTGGCGGGTCGCCAACGCGCCGAACCCGGTCGAGATCCCGTACGTCGGGGTCTCGGCCGCCGCCATCACCTCGACGGCCTCGCGGGCCCGGTCGATCGCGGTCAGGGCCTCGGAGCTCACGGTGACACCTGCGCCCTCGCGGGCCACGGCGACGACGGACTCGGGGCTCAGCGGGCCCACGCCCACGGTGACGACTGCGCTCATGGGGTCATCCAACTCCTCGGCGCGATCCCCCTGCCAGAGGAGGACTCCCGCGGGCGTCTTGGATACGAGATCGACGGCGCGGCTCCTGCGGTAGGTTCCCCCCATGATCCACCGGCCGGGGGGGCTGGCGGACGCAGGTTCCTGGGCCGAGGTGGTCGCGGAGGTCTCGCCGTACCTCGTCCAGGACGCTGCGTCCGAGACCCACGAGATGCAGCACGACCCGCCGGGGACTCGCCGGTGGGTGGTCGAGGACGGCGGCCGTGTCGTCGCGCTCGCGCGCCTCGTCGAGTACGACGGCGAGGACCACGCCTCGATCCGCCTCATGGTGCGGCCAGGTGACCGCCGGAGAGGTCACGGCAAGGCCCTGCTGGACCTCGCCCTGGCCGAGGGGATCGACCGGCCGGCCCTGCACACGATCGTCGAGGACGACGACGACTCGCGAGCGGCCGCCGCTCGCTGGGGCTTCGAGCTGACCCGCACCTTCCACATGTCCGCGGTGGACCCTCGGTCGGTCCCGACCCCCGACGTGGACCCTCGCGTCCGCCCGCTCGCCGACTTCGACGAGCGGGAGCTCTGGACGGCCCACAACGCCGTCGTCGGTGACGACCCGTCCGGCCTCAGCCTCCAGGTCACGTTCGAGGAGTGGCGCGACGAGTGGCGCGACCCGCGCGCCCGCCCGGACCTGAGCACCGGAGTCGTCGAGGACGGTCGGCTCGTCGCCTTCACGCGTCTGGGCGCCGCAGGGACACGCGCCTGGTCCGACATGACCGGCACCCTCCCGGAGCACCGCGGTCGAGGGCTCGCCCTGCTCGCGAAGCGCCACGCGTTGGCGAAGGCGGCTCGCGCCGCGATCGAGCAGTGCTTCGCCGGCAACGACGACGACAACTCGGCGATGCTCGGCATCAACCGGCGTCTGGGCTACCGTCCCTTCGCGAGCCCACGCCTGGGGGTGCGGCCCCTGTGAAGAGCCAGGTCCCTGCCGCCACCCGGACCCTGCGCGTGCTGCGCTACCTCGCCGGCCAGCCCGACCCGGTCCCGTTGGACAGCATCATCCGGGCGTGCGAGCTGCCGCGCAGCACGGCGTACCACCTGATCAACGTCATGGTCGACGAAGGCTGGGTGCTGCACCTGCGGGAGGAGTCACGCTTCGCGCTGGGCCCGGCGGCCTCGGAGATGGCGGGCGGCTACGCACGTCAGGCGCCCCTGGCCCGGATCGCACGCCGCCCGCTGGCCGACCTGACCCAGGCCACCGCGCAGAACGCCCACCTCGCGGTGCTCCACGGACGCGACGTCCTCTACGTGATCGAAGAACGCGGTGCCGGCCGGCCGAGCCTGGTCACAGACGTCGGTGTCCGGCTGCCGGCGCACCTGACCGCGAGCGGGCGGGCGATGCTGGCGGAGCTGCCGCCCGCACAGATCCGTGCGCTCTACCCCGACGGCGACGCCTTCGTGGCGCGTCACGGCACCGGGCCCTCGGGGCCGTCCGCGCTGCGGCGGGTGCTGAGCGAGACCCGTCGACGCGGCTACGCGGTGGAGACCGGGGAGGTGACGCCCGGCTTCGCGAGCGTCGCCGCCGCTGTGCACGACCACTCGGGCCAACCCGTTGCCGGGCTGGCGATCACCTTCGAGGACCACCTGGGCGAACCGCCCGAGCTGGTCGCCGCCGTGCGCTCGGCGGCCGACGCCCTGACACGGCGCCTGGGCGGCTCCGTCACCCGCACCGAACCCGATCGTTGACCTCCTGACCGCTGCGGGCCACGATCTTGGTGCGCTCGCACCGCCGACGACCCAGAGGTGACCCCCATGTCCCGATCCCTGCTCCGAGTGATCCTGGCAGGGGTGCTCGGCGCCTCGCTCGTCACTCTCGCGGTCGTCGTCCCCGGATACGGCGGGCGCTCCGGCGACCTGCTGCACGGCTACGACGCCAGCAAGCGCGCCCTCCTCGACGCCAGGCTCGCGGCGAAGGCCGAGGCACGGCCGCACACGCACGACGACCCGAGCACCAAGAACCTCGTCTCGCGGGCGGGCGCCACCGAGGCCGACGCGCAGGACCCGACGACGACCACGGAGAAGGCGATCCACGCGACGGCCGTCGCCGCGGGGCGGGCGCTTCCGGCTCCGACGCTGCGGAAGGTCTCGATCGCCCGCCACTACGCGAGCACCCCGCGAACGCGCTACGAGATGGCCGGCGGCTGCTACGCGCTCGGCAGCTCCGGGCAGTGGGCGGCCCGGTCCGGTGACGGCCTCAGCCTGACGGCCGAGCGACCCACGAAGGCGGACCCCCTCTACTTCAAGGCCTCGGACCTCGGCAGCTACCTGCTCTACGACGCCCAGCGGCAGATCCTGACCCGGCCGGACGACACCCTCCCCCTCCCCGGTCCGGGCGACCGGGCGACCTTCGCGGACGACCCGACCCAGCAGGGCATCTGGCGGATCACCCGCTCGGGGGACCGGTTCGTGCTCAAGGCCGGCAAGGCGGCGTACGCCCAGGTGGCCGACGACGGCACGATCGGGGTCGCCAAGACGCCCACCCGGTTCGAGCTGCGGAGGACCACCGGCTGCAAGAAGTTCCCCGAGTCGCAGATCGACATCAAGGGCGCGCCGTTCGGTGGCACCACGTCGTACGAGGAGGTCCGGGGCTACGTCGACGCCCACACGCACGGCCAGGCCTGGGAGTTCCTCGGCGGTGGCGCGCACTGCGGCAAGCCGTGGGACGCCCTCGGCGTGACCGTTGCGCTCGTGGACTGCGAGGACCACCAGACCGGGACCAACCCGCTCGAAGCCTTCCTCTCCGGCGAGCCGACCCACGACCCGGTCGGCTGGCCGACCTTCAAGGACTGGCCGGCGCCCGAGTCGCTCACCCACGAGGGCACCTACTACAAGTGGATGGAGCGGTCCTGGCGCGGCGGTCAGCGGCTCTTCGTCAACCTGCTCGTCGAGAACGACCAGCTCTGCAAGCTCTACCCCTACGGCCCCGACGGCACCCCGGCCTCGAAGAAGTCCTGCGACGACATGGACTCCCTCGAGCGGCAGGCGCAGGACATGTACGACCTGCAGGACTACGTCGACGCGCAGTGGGGCGGCCCGGGCAAGGGCTGGTACCGCATCGTGAAGTCGCCGTGGCAGGCCCGCAAGGTGATCAACGAGGGGAAGATGGCCATCGTCATGGGCATCGAGACCAGCGTGCCCTTCGGCTGCACCTTCAAGGCCACCCCCGGCCCGGGTGGCGAGGACGTCCCGGCCGCCGAGTGCACACCCCAGCACATCAAGGACCAGCTGGACCTCGTCCACGGGTGGGGCGTGCGCCAGATGGAGCTGGTCAACAAGTTCGACAACGCGCTCGCGGGCGTCGCCGGGGACGACGCGGAGACCGGGGCCGTCGTCAACCAGGCCAACTTCCTGGAGACCGGCAGCTACTGGGACATGCAGCACTGCGACGACGCCGACACCGGCATCCACGACAAGGACCAGTACGCCGCGCCGTCCATCTCCCCGGAGCAGCAGGACGCGCTCTTCGGCGCGATCGGGCACGTCTTCGGCAGGACCGCGCTGCAGGTCTACCCGCCTCCGCACCACTGCAACAGCCGCGGCCTGACCACGCTGGGCGAGGACACCATCAACGGCCTGGCGAAGCGGCACATGCTCTTCGACCCCGACCACATGAGCGTGAAGGCCCGGCAGTCCGCGCTCGACCAGGTCGAGCAGATGAAGTACTCCGGTGTCGTCTCGAGCCACTCCTGGTCGACCGAGGACGCCTACCCGCGCATCTACCGGCTGGGCGGGTTCATCGCGCCGTACGCCGGCGACTCGACCGGGTTCGTCGCCAAGTGGCGCAAGCACCTCGGCTGGGCTGACGACCGGTACTACTTCGGCTTCGGGTACGGCGCGGACATGAACGGGCTGGGCGCTCAGGGCGACCCGCGCGGGGCCGACGTGCCCGACCCGGTCACCTACCCGTTCACCGGCTTCGGTGGCGTCACCGTCGGCCAGCAGCACGCCGGTCACCGGGTGTACGACATCAACACCGACGGGGTGGCGCAGTACGGGCTGTACCCGGACTGGCTGCAGGACCTCAAGATGATCGCGAATTCGCAGGACGGCGACGGCCAGGCACTCATGACGGACATGGCGCGCGGCGCGGAGGCCTACCTCCAGACGTGGGAGCGCGCCTACGGCATCGCGCCGGACTCCTGCCGCAACCCTGACCTGCGGACGACGGTCGACCACGTGCGCGACCTGCTGCGTCCCGGGATGACGACCCGCGAGGTCATGGCGGAGGTCGGGCAGCCCTACACGCGGGTGGACCACCGGTTCGGCTTCTGCGCGACCGACGGCTCCGACGACCGGGTCCTGGTCACCCTCGTCTTCGACGACGCGGGCCGACTGCAGCGCATCGCCGGGTGAGCGTCGCCACCGGGCCGCCCACGACCCCTCAAGTTACCCAACGGTAGTATCTCGTCACTGACGCCGCCGAGTCCTCGTGGTCGCCTTTGGCCCTAGTCTCGGCGCAAGCGTGCCGAGTCGAGGAGTGTGCTGTGACCTGGGTCCTGATCGTCGGGCTTCTGCTGAACCTCGTCGCCCTGCCTCTGGCCGGGCTGCGCATCCTGTTCCTCTACCGGGTGATCTCCAGCGGCCAGCCCGCCCCCGATCGCATCGAGCACGTGACGAGCCGCCTCGGCGCCGCCGTCAAGCGCCAGGTGGTCGAGGTGTTCGGCCAGCGCAAGATGCTCAAGTGGACCGTCCCCGGCACCGCGCACTTCTTCGTGATGTGGGCCTTCTTCATCCTGGCGACCGTCTACCTCGAGGCGTACGCCGTCCTCCTCACGCGCGACCCCGAGTGGAGCTGGTTCGTCTTCGGCAACTGGGCGCTGCTGGGTTTCCTCCAGGACTTCATCGCCGTCATGGCGCTGCTGGGCATCGGCGTCTTCTGGGCGATCCGCCTGCGCAACCGACCTCAGGAGATGGGGCGCAAGTCGCGCTTCTTCGGCTCGCACCTGGGGCCGGCGTACTTCACGCTCCTCATGATCTTCAACGTCGTCTGGACGCTGTTCCTCTTCCGCGGTGCCGTCGAGGCACGCGACATGGGCACGACCGACGGCTACGGCAAGGCCGCCTTCGTCTCCTACCTGCTGGGCAAGGTCCTGCCGGACAGCACCCTGCTCATCGGCATCGGCCTGATCCTGCACATCGGCGTGATGCTGGCGTTCCTGATCTTCGTGCTCAACTCCAAGCACCTGCACATCTTCGTCGCGCCGCTGAACGTGCTCTTCGGACGTGAGCCGATCGCCCTGGGTGCCGCCAAGCCGCTGATGAGCAACGGCAAGGCGCTGACGATGGAGGACCTCGAGGACCTGGACGAGGACAGCAAGCTGGGGGTCGGCGCGGCCGAGGACTTCAGCTGGAAGGGCATCCTCGACATGGCGACCTGCACCGAGTGCGGTCGTTGCCAGTCGCAGTGCCCGGCCTGGAACACCGAGAAGCCGCTCTCCCCCAAGCTGCTGATCATGGCGCTGCGCGACCACACGATGGCCAAGGCGCCGTACCTGCTCGCCGACGAGGGCAAGCGCGAGTCGATGCTCGAGGGCAACACCGCTCTGGCAACCGAGGTGGAGCGACCGCTCGTCGGTGACACGGGCGACGAGTGGTTCTACATGCCCGAGGACGGCTCCGGCGTCATCGACCCCGACGTGCTCTGGTCCTGCGTCACCTGCGGCGCCTGCGTCCAGCAGTGCCCGGTGGACATCGAGCACGTCGACCACATCCTCGACATGCGGCGCTACCAGGTGCTGGTCGAGTCCAACTTCCCCTCCGAGCTCAACCAGCTGTTCAAGGGCATGGAGAACAAGGGCAACCCGTGGAACATGTCGCCGTCCATGCGCATGGACTGGGCCAAGGGGCTGGACTTCGACGTCCCGGTGGTGGGCGAGGACCTCGAGTCGCTGGAGTCGGTCGACTGGCTGTTCTGGGTCGGCTGCGCCGGTGCGTACGAGGACCGCGCGAAGAAGACCACCCGCGCCGTCGCCGAGCTGCTGAACATCGCCGGCGTCTCCTTCGGCGTGCTGGGCAACGGCGAGACCTGCACCGGCGACTCCGCTCGTCGGGCCGGCAACGAGTTCGTCTTCCAGGGCCTGGCGACCCAGAACGTCGAGACGTTCAAGGAGTACAAGGTCAAGAAGGTCGTCTCGACCTGCGCCCACTGCTTCAACACCCTGAAGAACGAGTACCAGGACTTCGGCATCGAGCTCGAGGTCGTCCACCACACCCAGCTGCTCAACCGACTGGTCCGCGAGGGCAAGCTGACCCCGGTCGCCTCGGGCGAGGGGGCCGCCAAGCGCTCCATCACCTACCACGACCCCTGCTACCTGGGCCGGCACAACCAGGTCTACTCGCCGCCGCGCGAGCTGCTCCAGGTGCTCCCGGGCGCCGAGTACGTCGAGATGGAGCGCAACTCCGAGCGCTCGTTCTGCTGCGGCGCCGGCGGTGCCCGGATGTGGATGGAGGAGACGCTCGGGTCGCGGATCAACGAGAACCGCACCGCGGAGGCCGTCGGCACCGGGGCCGACCAGATCGCGGTCGGCTGCCCGTTCTGCCGGGTCATGCTCTCCGACGGCCTGACCTCGGCGCAGGCCAAGGGCGACGCGCGCGAGGAGGTCGAGGTGCTCGACGTCGCGCAGATGCTGTTGGCCTCGGTGAAGGGCGAGTCGGCCACCCGCGCCAAGTCCGAGCCCGCGCCGGGGAAGTCCGCGCCGCCGGTCGCCAGCGAGGAGACCGAGGACGTCGAGACGCCCGAGGCGAAGGAGGCCCCCACCGAGGAGGCCGCTGCCGCGGCGTCGGGCGGATCGCTGTTCGACGTCGGCTCGGAGGAGTCCTCGGACGAGGACAGCGCGCCTGAGGAGGCACGTCAGGCCGAGGGCGAGGCTGAAGAGGGGCAACCGGAGGCACCAGCAGCCGACTCGGGCGGCTCCCTGTTCGACCTCGGTGGCGACGAGCCCGAGGACAAGCCAGAGGCGAAGGACGAGCAGGAGGCCGAGGAGCCGTCGGAGCCCGAGGAGTCGCCGGAGCCCGAGCCGGAGACGAAGGACGAGTCCGCGCCCGCCGCCTCGACCGCGCCCGCCGACGAGATCCCGAGCGGTTCGCTCTTCGATCTCGCCGCCCCGGAGCCGGAGGCGAAGTCCGAACCTGAGCCCGCGCCCGAGCCCGAAGCTGAGGACGAGCCTGAGGTCGAGGACGGGGCCGAGGACGGGGCCGAGGCCGAGGAGCAGGAGGCGACGCCCGAGCCGGAACCCGCGCTGGCTCCTGCGGCCTCGGAGACCGCTGCTCAGCCGACCGACGAGATCCCGGAGAGCGGGTCGCTGTTCGACATCGCCGCCCCGGAGCCGACGGCCGCGCCCAGCCCAACCGAGCCCGAACCCGAGCCCGAGCCCGAGCCGGAGTCGAAGGACGAGGAGTCCGAGCCCGAGCCCGAGGCCGTACCGGAGCCGAAGGACGACGAGCCCGATTCGGAACCCGAGCCGGAGAGCTCGACGCCGAGCGGGGCCGACCTGAGCGCCGCTGCCACGGCTGCCGCCAGCGACGAGGACCCGGAGACGATCGCCGACGCCGGCGATGAGTCAGAGGCCGAAGGCTCGTCCGACGCCACGGAGCCCGAGCCCGAGCCGGAACCGGAGCCCGCCAGCGAGGACGGGGCCGAGTCCGAGGACGAGACGGCCGCGGAGCCGGAGGCCGAGAAGCCGAAGCCGCAGTCCAGCGGCGAGGCCCACCAGCCGAAGACCGACGCCGACCTCGACAGCGGCTCGCTCTTCGACCTCTGACCAGGCCCGACCGACGCTGACCCGGCAGAAATTTTCTGCCGGGTCAGCGTCGTCTCGCGGTCAGTGGCCGGGGGGCGGGCCTTCGAGACCCTCGCGGTCGATCTCCTTCGGGTCCACGACGACCGGACGCACGCGCGCCCAGACGAGGAACCCGATCCCGACCACGAGCAGGATCAGTCCCGCCCAGAGGTTGGAGTTCACGTCCGCCGACTTGGGGCCGCCGTCACCGTTGACGGCGCCGACCAGCGTCAGCACGATGCCGTAGACCGTCAGCAGGGCGCCGATGATGTTGCGGACGTCGAAGGCGCCTGCGGTCTTCTTCTCACTCGTCTGCTCAGTCATGGGTGGCTGCCTCTCAGAAGAGAACGTTGAGGATGATGACCATGCCCAGCGCGATGCTGGCCAACGGTACGGTGCGGCGGTACCAGGGGTAGCTGGCCTCGTTCGGGTCCGTCCGCTGGTCCCTCGGGGTCTCGGAGTAGACGAGTCCGACCAGCGACCCTTCCGGCTTCGGCTTGGTCACCAGGGAGACGACGATCGAGAGCAGGACATCGACCACGAACGCCGTCGAGGCCGCCACGAAGGCTGCGCCCTGGCCGCTGATCGGGATCCAGCCCGTCGAGGCGGAGCCGAACGTGCCGTCCGACATGAAGGCCACGGCCACGGCCGACAGGGTTCCGGCCACCAGACCGATCCAGCCGGCCGCCGCGGTCATCCGCTTCCAGAACATTCCGAGGATGAACGTCGCGAACAGCGGGGCGTTGAAGAACCCGAACAGCGTCTGGAGGTAGTCCATGATGTTGGAGAACTTCGAGGCCAGGGTGGCGGTGAAGATAGCGATGACGGTGGCGCCGACGGTGGCGATGCGGCCGATCCGCAGGTAGTAGCCGTCCTCGCGCCCCTTGACGACGTAGTCGCCCCACAGGTCGTAGGCGAAGACCGTGTTGAACGCCGAGACGTTCGCCGCCATGCCGGCCATGAACGCCGCCAGCAGGCCGGTGACCGCGAGACCGAGCAGGCCGTTGGGCAGCAGGTCCCGCATCAGGTAGATGAGCGAGTCGTTGTAGGTGACCGTGCCTCCTGTACCGCCGGAAGGTGGATGGCCGGCCTTGGTCTTGGCGATCTCCACGACGAGCACCGCGGCGATCATGCCGGGGACGATCGTGATGAAGGGGACGAACATCTTGGGGAAGGCGCCGATGATCGGGGTCTTCCGGGCCGAGGAGATCGAGTCGGAGGCCATCGCGCGCTGGACCTCCACGAAGTTCGTCGTCCAGTAGCCGAAGGACAGCACGAAGCCGAGGCCGAACACGATGCCGATGACCGACCAGAACGAGGAGTCGAAACCGGACAACGCCTGACCCGGCCAGGAGTTCAGCTGCTGGGCGGCCGGCGGGGCGTCGCCCTTGCCGGCGGCCGCGGTGATCCGCTCGGTCAGGCCGTCCCACCCGCCGAGGCGGTGCAGGCCGAGGATGGTGAGCGGGGCCAGCGCGGCGACGATGACGAAGAACTGCAGGACCTCGTTGTAGATCGCCGCCGAGAGGCCACCCAGGGTGATGTAGGAGAGCACCACGGCCGCCGCGACGATGAGCGCCACCCACTGGGGCCAGCCGAGGAGCGCCTGGACGAGGGTGGACAGCAGGTAGAGGTTCACCCCGGCGATCAGCAGCTGGGCGAGCGCGAAGGACAGGGAGTTGACCAGGTGCGCCCCGGTGCCGAACCGACGGAGCATGAACTCCGGGACCGAGCGCACCTTCGAGCCGTAGTAGAACGGCATCATCACCACGCCGAGGAACAGCATGGCCGGGATCGCGCCCACCCAGAAGTAGTGGACCGTCGGGAGACCGAACTGAGCACCCGAGGCCGACATGCCCATGATCTCGACGGCACCCAGGTTGGCCGAGATGAACGCCAGGCCGGTGACCCACGCAGGGAGCGACCGGCCGGACAGGAAGAAGTCCACGGAGTCCGACACATGTCGCCGGGCCAGCAGCCCGATGCCGAGGACGAAGACGAAGTACGTCGCGAGGATCAGGTAGTCGACGATGTTGGCGTCGATGATCGTGGTGGCCAGCGGGAGGGTCATCCGGGTCCTTCCGAGTTCATGAAGCCCAGGGAACAGGTGACCGCACGCTAGCCCTCCTTGACTCGATTTGTCGTGACATCACTGTGGCTTGCGTTGACGTCAAAGTGATGTCATAGTGGTGCACATGGACATCACGCCGTACGTCGACAGCCTCCGCCGCGACCTGCTCGCCGCAGCCGAGGCCGGCGGCCCGGACGCCGCAGCCGCCGCCGAGCGGCTCACGTTCGCCCTCGACCCCGCCGCGCGGCTGGCCCTCATGGAGGCGATCAGCCAGGCCGCCGCCGAGATCACCGCCGAGCTCCCCGCCGGTGGGGTCGACGTCCGGCTCGAGGGTCGCGAGCTGGCCTTCACCGTCCACACCCCCACCCCCATGGCTCCTCCCACCCCGCCGCCGCCGCCCGCGCCGGTCGAGGAGAGCGACGAGGGCGGGCTGGCCCGGATCACGCTGCGCATCCCCGAGTCGGTCAAGGCCCGAGCCGAGGAGAAGGCCGCCCAGGCCGGCGACAGCCTCAACACCTGGCTGGTCAAGGTCGTCCGGGCGGCCACCCACGAGCACGCCATCAACGTCGACATCGACCTGTCGAGCCTTCCGTTCCTCGAAGGCTTCGACCCGTTCGGCAAAGGCAAGGGCAACCGGCGCATGACCGGCTGGCTCTAGTCCCCTCCCCCACCCGCTCCCGGGTCCGGCCACCAGGAATGGCCGGTCCCGCGGCCGAGCACACCCTCAGCCCCTCACACCCAGCAAAGGACCCACGATGACCAGCCACGAGCTCCACACCCCCACCCCCGTCCGCCTCTACGTCGAGGCCGGCAGCGGCAGCCTCACCCTCACCGCGCACGAGACCGACACGACCCACGTCGAGATCCTGGGCGAGGCCGCCGACGAGGTCGAGGTCCGCCAGGACGGCGACCAGATCAGCGTCGTCGCCCCGCAGCGGCGTACGGGCTTCTTCGCCGGAGACCAGCAGCTGGACATCACCATCTCGCTGCCCACCCGCAGCGCCGTGGTGACCCGGACCGGGAGCATGGACCTCACGGCGTCGGGCGCGTTCGGCGACACCCGGCTCAAGAGCGGCTCCGGTGACCTGGAGATCGACGGCAGCGTCGAGTCCGCCGCGGTCGAGACCGGCTCCGGCGACCTGTCGCTGCGCGAGTGCGAGGGGTCGCTGCGGGTCAAGAGCGGATCCGGCGACATCCTGCTCGGCACGGTCGGCGGTGAGTCCACGATCTCCACCGGCTCGGGCGACGTCCGGGTCGAGGCCACCCGGGGGGCGACGTCGGTCAAGACCGGGTCCGGTGACCTCCGGGTCACCGACGCCGACGCCGACGTCGAGCTCTCCACCGGCAGCGGCGACCTCATGATCGACACCGCTCGGCGGGGCCGGTTCACCCTCAAGAGCGCCTCCGGCGATGCCCAGATCGGCATCCCGGCCGGCACCCCCGTCTGGACCGACATCTCCACCGTCACCGGCGACATCTCCTCCAACCTGGAGCGCACCGGGGCGCCCGAGGAGGGTGCCGACCACGTCGAGCTGCGGGTCAAGACCGTCAGCGGCGACGTCCTGCTCCGTCAGCAGCGCTGACAACCCAGCACCGTCAGCAGGCGCTGACAATCCAGCACCGTCAGCAGCGCTGACCCCACCCGACCCACCCGACCCGAGACCAAGGAGCACCCCATGACCGCCTACACCGACATCGAGCTGATCGCCCGTCACACCATCGAGGAGCGCACCCACACCCCGATGATGACGCGCACCCGCCTGCCGATCTTCGGTCGTCGCCGCCCGCGCGACTGACCGCTGGACTCCGGCCCCGGTGGGGTGAGTGAGGTACGCCACACTCACCCCACCGGGGCTTCGTCGTTGGACCTATGGGTACGGCGAACGTCCGGCCCGCGGGAGGGAACCCCATGCCTCAGCTGCCCCGTCGTCCGCTCGTCGGCCTGGCCGCTTCCGCGGCGCTGGTCCTCTCCGGTCTGGCGGTCGCCAGCACCACCCCGGCCTCGGCCGCCGCGCCGGGCTGGAAGCCACGGCCCGCGGAGTACCCCGGCACGGTCACCACGACCGACCTGAAGATCCCGATGGACGACGGGAAAGTGCTGCGTGGCGACCTGACGCTCCCCGCCGACGGCTCCGGCACGGCGGTGCCGGGACGGTTCCCGGTCGTCGTCACCATCACGGCGTACAACAAGTCATCCTCCTCGGCCGGCGGCTTGGCCGGGCCGAGCGCCAACTACCTCGTCCAGCGCGGTTATGCGCAGCTGACCGTGGACGCCCGCGGCACCGGTTCGTCCGAGGGCGTCTGGCGGGCCTTCAGCCGGCGTGAGGGCAAGGACGCCGGCGAGGTCGTCGAGTGGGCCCACTCGCAGAAGCGCCCGTGGAGCGACGGCAAGGTCGCGATGACCGGCCCGTCGTACATGGGCATCTCTCAGCTGTTCGCAGCCGCCCGGCAGCCCGCCGGCCTCAAGGCGATCTTCCCGCAGGTGCCGGCCGGTGACGTCTACCGCGACGTCGTCGCCTCCGGCGGTCAGATCGACATCGGCTTCATCCCGTTGTGGCTCGGCCTGGTCACCGCGACCGGCCTGGTGCCCCCCGCGTACGGCGCCCAGGAGCCCGAGGCCGGGTTCCACACCATCACCGACCGGTTCACGACGGCGACCACCTTCACCGCGCCGCTGCTGGCACAGGCCGCGCTCGGCCAGGATCCGGCGTACGACGGGAAGTTCTACCGCGACCGGTCCCCGCTGCGGGTCATCGACCGGGTGCAGGTCCCGACCTTCCTCATCGGCGGTGAGTACGACCTGTTCCAACGCGGGACCCCGATGGACTTCGACGCCCTGCAACGCAACGGCGTCCCGACGAAGCTGATCATCGGGCCGTGGGACCACCTCGAGGGCTCTTCCGGCTCCGGGGTCGGCGAGGCGGGCTACGGCAGCCTGTCCGAGCTCCAGCTGCGCTGGTTCGACCACTACGTGCAGGGCCGGCCGGACCCGACGCTCGACTCGGACATCTCCGACCTCACCTACTACGAGCAGGGCACCGGGCGGTGGGTGCAGAAGGGCCGGTACCTCGCCGGTGACCTCCAGGCGAAGAACTTCTACCTCGGCGGCTCGGCCGCGCCGGGTCTCGCCCCCGGGACGCTGACGACCCGTCCCGGGACCACGGGTGACAGCACCGTGCCGCCCGTGCCCGTCGCTGGGCTGTGCACGCGCTCGGCCAACCAGTGGACCGCCGGCATCGCCAACGCGATCTGGCCCGACAACCCCTGCCTGAAGGACAACCAGGTCAACGACGACCTGGGCGTGGTCTTCCAGACCGAGCCGTTGACCGACACCTTGCGGTTCCAGGGCCCGATCAACGCTCGGCTGTACGCCTCGACGCCGGCCGGCGACGGCATGCTCTCGGTGGCCGTGGAGGACGTCGCCCCCGACGGATCGGTGCATCGGATCACCGGTGGCTGGCAGGTGCTGAGCCAGCGCGCGCTCGACCGGTCGCGGACGCGGTACCTGGACGGCGAGATCATCCAGCCGTTCCACCCGTTCACCGCGGAGTCGAAGAAGCCACTGGACGGCACGAAGCCGATCGACGTCGAGATCTTCCCGACCGGCGCCGCCATCCAGCCCGGCCACCGGCTGCGGATCTCGGTGCAGGCCTTCGACGTCCCGCACCTCGCGCCGTCCGCGCCGGACCTGCCCGGCACTCTCGTACCGATCACCCTGCACGTGTCGCAGGAGTACCCGTCCCGGGTGACGCTCCCGGTCCGCTGAGCCGTGCTAGATCGAGGTGCGGTGGAAGTTCTGGAACGACCGTGAGGGCGTGGGGCCGCGCTGCCCCTGGTAGCGCGAGCCGTACTTGGCCGACCCGTACGGGTGCTCGCTGGGCGAGGTGAGCCGGAAGAAGCAGAACTGCCCGATCTTCATGCCCGGGTAGAGCTTGATCGGCAGCGTGGCGACGTTGGCCAGCTCGAGGGTCACGTGCCCGGAGAAGCCGGGATCGACGAACCCCGCGGTCGCGTGGGTGAGCAGGCCGAGGCGACCGAGCGAGCTCTTGCCCTCGACACGAGCGGCGACGTCGTCGGGCAGGCTCACCACCTCGTACGTCGACCCGAGCACGAACTCGCCCGGGTGCAGGATGAACGGCTCGTCGCCGTGCGGCTCCACCTCGCGGGTCAGGTCGGACTGGTCCGCCGCGGGGTCGATGTGCGGGTAGCGATGGTTCTCGAAGACGCGGAAGAACCGGTCGAGCCGGACGTCGATGCTCGACGGCTGGAGCATGGCGGGGTCCCACGGATCCATGGCGACCCGGCCGGCGTCGATCTGGGCGAGGATGTCACGGTCAGAGAGCAGCACGCGGCCAACCTAGCCTCGTTCGCGGGCGTGGGCTGGACCTGGTCACAATGGTGGGGTGACCTTCCACCGCTACGTGGCCCTCGGTGATTCGTTCACGGAGGGCGTCGGCGACCCCGACCCTGCGCGGCCGAACGGGCTGCGGGGCTGGGCGGACCGCGTGGCGGAGGTGCTCGCGCAGCAGACCGACGACTTCGGCTACGCCAACCTGGCGATCCGCGGACGCAAGCTCGGGGCCATCATCGCCGAGCAGCTCGACGTCGCCCTCGAGCTCGAGCCCGACCTCGTCACCATCCATGGCGGCGGCAACGACGTGCTCCGCCCGCGCGTCGACCTCGACTCGCTGGCCGCGTCGTACGACGCCGCGGTCGCGCGCCTGGCCGCCACCGGCGCGCGGGTCGTGATGTTCACCGTCTACGACCCGGGCAGCGGCGGCATCTACGGCCCGGTCCGCGGCCGGATGGCGATCTTCAACGAGTGGGTCCGCGAGATCGCCGACCGGCACGGCGTCACCCTCGTCGACATGTGGCGGATGCGCGCGGTCGACATCGCCGGCGCGATGGACACCGACCGGATGCACCTCAACTCCCTGGGCCACACCTACATCGCCCGTGAGGTGCTGCACACGCTCGGTGTCGAGCACAGCATCCCGCCGGTCGTCATCGACCCGCTTCCCATGGTCGACCGGCGCGGCCAGTGGGCGGCGAACGTCCAGTGGACCCGCGAGTTCCTCGTGCCCTGGGTGCACCGCCGGGTCACCGGCCGCTCCTCCGGTGACACCGTCTCGCCCAAGCACCCCGCTCTCTCCCGGGTGACCGACCGGTCGGCCGACTCGGTCCGGTAACATCTGGCCCGCCGTCTCCTCTGCTGTCCGGGGCCGGCATGCGGATGTAGCTCAGCTGGTAGAGCGCGACCTTCCCAAGGTCGATGTCGCGAGTTCGAATCTCGTCATCCGCTCCAGCCGAATCGCCGCGTGTGCCTGAGACCGTCCTATAGGTCGGTCTCAGGCACACGCGGCCATTTTCGTGGCGGGCTGCTGTGAAAATAGTTGTCTTGTGTGACTATTGAGGCGCCTAACTTCCCCAAGCCCAGGCGAGGTCGTACTCATGTCCCAGGTCTCAGGTTCCGTTCGTTTCACCCTGCTCGCCGTCGGCGCGCTGCTGCTGGTGCTGGTCACCGCGCTGCTCGTGCCGAAGGGCGAGGACACCGACGGCGGCCTCGTGCCGGCGACGGACCTGGGGTACGTCGCCCGGTCGGCGCCGTCCGGTCCGGGACGAGTCGACGCGCAGATGCGGACCGAGATCGACCGCGCCCTCTCCCGCGACAGCGCGGGCAGCACGCGGTGCGCGCGGTTCGAGGAGCAGCAGTACTGCCTCGGCGTGGGCTGGACGGAGCAGTCCCCGGCCCAGGTCGACCTCGAGCTGCGCCGGCCGGTGAGCCCGCGGGGCGTCGTACGGGAGCACACCGGCGACCTCGACGGGCAGGCCTGGCTGGCGCGCCGCGCGGCTGAGCCGCTGGCGCAACGGGTGGCCGACGACCGCGCGGAGCTCGAGGCGGCAGCCCGGTCGGTCTCGAAGGTCGTCCTCCTGCGCCACGAGATCCTCGGCGAGCCGCTGCCGTCCGGCTTCCTCCTGCGCCACCCTGAGGCGCGGGAGAGCCTGTCGACCGCCGAGCGGGCGAGCAGCCGGGCATCTGCCAGCCCCACCGCGAGCGCCAGCCTCGCGCCGGAGGACAAGAAGGCGAAGGACTACCCGCGCAAGGCGACCGTCATGGACGAGTCCCAGGTCCGGGAGCAGACGCGGACCTACTGGTGCGGACCGACCACCATGCAGATGATCGCGTGGGGCTGGAAGGGAACGCCGCGCACCCAGCAGCACTGGGCTTCCCGACTCGGCACCACCTCCGGCGGCACGGCCATCACCGACATGGTCCGGGTCGTCAACGCCGACACGGGATGGGACCGCAAGGACCACGCCGGCCCGTACGTCACCCTCGACGTCTCCGACTGGAGCTTCGGGCAGTGGATGCTGCTGCAGATGCGGCACACGGTCGACTACCACGCGCCGGTCGTCTTCCACCCGATCCTGCTGAAGAAGTACTACCCCTACCTCGACGACGACGCGTCCGGTCACTTCCAGGCCGGCCGCGGCTACAACAAGCGCGGGGACAAGCCCGACCTGGTCGGCTACTTCGAGCCGTGGAACCAGCAGCGGTTCGACCCCTCGGAGCCCTACATCGACCGGGTGCAGTGGCGGCTCGGCTACCGGAGCTACCGGGCCAACGAGGAGCACTTCCAGCACAACATCGGGGTCTGACGTGCGCGTCCGCCCCTGGCTGGCGGCGCTGGTCGCGCCGGTGGCCCTGCTGTCGGCCTGCGGCGACGGTACGCCGAAGGGCGAGCCGACCCGCACGCCCAGCTCCGCGCCGACGACCGCTCCCTCCACCCCGACCGACACCGGCTCGCCCACCGGGCCGACCGGGCCGACCGGGAGCGCGAGCTCCCCGGCCCGAGGCGACCTGGCCTGGAAGGACGTGCCGGGGTCAACGCAGGACGAGACCACCGTCAGTGGCAAGTGGCGGCTGACCCTGGCCACCGGCGGGTCCAAGGTCGTGCTCGCCGGACCGCACCCCCGGGCCTTCAGCGCACCTGCCGGGTGGACCTTCAGCCAGGCCCTCGTCGACGGCTTCTACGCGGTGGTCGTCGCGGAGCACAAGCAGGCCGCGCAGCCGGACCGCGCCACCGTCATCGACCTGCGCAGCGGGGACCGGCAGATGGTCGACGGCACGTCGAGCCCACCGACCACCACCGGCGGCTCCTGGGCGCTGGCCGGGGGCGTCCTCACTCACGCCACCCGTCCCGGCGGCGACTACTGCCTGGCCTTCGTCGACCTCCTGGCGGACCGCAGCGACCAGGGGCCGTGCGCGGGCAAGCAGCACGGTTTCAGCAACGTCGTGATCAGCCCCAGCACCACTACCGCGCTGACCTTCGACACGGGGCACCCCTCGTGCCGGACGCCGGCCGAGGTCTCCGGCACCGCCTTCCGTCCGCTCCCGGGCATCGAGCAGTGCAAGGGCTTCGACGCGGCCGAGACCGAGTCGGGCCAGGTCTGGTCGGTGGTCCCGAAGGAGCAGCGGATCGAGACGGCCCACTTCTACGCCGACTTCGGCGACGGCCAGGTCGACCTAGGCCCCGGGACGTCGGGCTCTCTGGTCTGGTGCGGCGCAGCGGCGTACTTCACCCAGGACCCGCAGAGCTCGTCGGACCCGGCGCGGCTGATCAAGGCGACCGCGGACGGGCCGCAGGTCGTGTTCGAGTCCCAGGGCACCGGCAACGCCTTCCTGGGCTCCCCGCGGTGTGGCGGCCGCGACCTCACGGTGTCGGCGTACGCCGAGGCCGGCGACCAGCAGGTCGTCGCTCGGGTCGGCTGAGCCTGAGGCGACACCACGGTGTCGCTATTGCAAGTTGTTTGCAATACTGCCGAGGTGACCCAGCAGGCCGAGATCAGCGCGCAGCCGGAGTCGATGTCCGGCCTCGCCCGCTTCCGTTCGGGGCTCTCCCGCACCGATCGGCGCTCGCTCATCGCCATGACGTCGTTCGTGCTCCTGCTGCACGTCCTCGGCTTCGGCATCCTCTTCGGGCTCGTGGTTCCCCAGCACTTCCAGCTCGGCGGCGACCACCCCGTCTTCTCCGTGGGGGTGGGGCTGCTCGCCTACACCTTCGGCCTGCGACACGCCTTCGACGTCGACCACATCGCCGCGGTCGACAACACCACGCGCAAGCTGATCGGTGACAACCTCGCCCACGAGGCGTCGACCGGGACGCCCGCAGAGCGGCAGCCGCTGAGCGTCGGCTTCTGGTTCAGCCTCGGCCACTCGAGCATCGTCTTCGGTCTCGCGTTCCTGTTGGCGCTCGGGGTCAAGGCCCTCGCCGGTCCCCTCGCCGACGACGACTCCACCCTGCACACCATCACCAGCACCATCGGGCCCTCGGTCTCCGGGCTCTTTCTCTGGACGCTCGGCCTGCTGAACCTCGCCGCGCTGCTCGGCATCCTCAAGGTCTTCCGCGAGATGCGGACCGGGCGGTACGACGAGGCCGAGCTCGAGCGCCGCCTCGACTCCCGCGGCTTCATGAACCGCTTCCTCGGCTCGCTCACCAAGGCGGTCCGCAAGCCCTGGCACATCTACCCGATCGGCCTGCTCTTCGGCCTCGGCTTCGACACCGCGACAGAGGTCGGGCTGCTCGTCCTGGCCGGTGGCGCCGCCGCCTTCAACCTGCCGTTCTACTCGATCCTCGTGCTGCCGATCCTGTTCGCCGCAGCGATGTGCCTGATGGACACCATCGACGGCGTCTTCATGAATGCCGCCTACGGCTGGGCGTTCGCGAAGCCGGTGCGCAAGGTCTTCTACAACCTCACCATCACCTCGTTGTCGGTGCTCGTCGCGCTCTCCATCGGCACGATCGAGCTGCTCGGCGTCCTCGCCGACCGTCTGGACATCACGTCTGGCCCGCTGTCGGCGATCGGCAACGTCAGCCTCGACTACGCCGGCTACGCGATCGTCGGCCTCTTCGTCCTCACCTGGCTGGCTGCCCTGGCGATCTGGCGCTTCGGCCGGATCGAGCAGAAGTGGAGCGCCGGCCTCGCCGACTAAGTTCGGGCCCGTGATCGGTGACAGCTGGGGGACGACGGCCACGGAGCGCGCCTCCGCGTTCGCCTGCGACTCCTTCGTCGCCGACCCCTCGCTCTCGGCCTGGCGCGCGGTGACCGTCCACGCGCGGCGGGAGCAGGTGTGGGCCTGGCTCATCCAGGTACGGCTCGCGCCGTACTCCTACGACTGGATCGACAACCTGGGCCGACCCTCGCCGTCCGACCTGCGCGGGCTCGACGACCCCCGTCCCGGCGACCCGTTCACGGCGGTCGGCGGCCGGCCCACCGGCGAGGTGCTCGCGGTCCAGCACGCCGAGCAGCTGACCGCGCGGATCATGGGAGCCGTCATGACCTACCGCCTCACCTCCGTCGACGTGCAGACCACCCGCCTCGTCCTCAAGATCGTGGCCTCCCCACCGCGCGGCCTCCGCGCCGCGCTCTGCCTCGGGGACCTGGTGATGGCCCGGCGCCAGCTGCTCCGGTTCAGGGCCCTCGCCGAGGCCACCTAGGCTGGCGGGATGGCTGACTTCCAGGGCTTCCCCGTCGCCGCGCTCGACTTCTACGACGACCTCGAGCTCGACAACACAAGGTCGTTCTGGACCGAGCACAAGCACGTGTACGACGAGTCGGTGGCGGCTCCGATGAAGGCCCTGACCGACGCGCTGGAGCCGGAGTTCGGCAAGGCGAAGCTGTTCCGGCCCTACCGCGACGTCCGGTTCGCCAAGGACAAGACGCCGTACAAGAGCCACCAGGGCGCCTACGTCTCGGTGGCCGCCTCGACCGGCTACTACGTGCAGGTCTCGGCGGGCGGTGTACGCACCGGAGCGGGCCACTACGACGCCGACGCCGCGACGCTGGCCAGGATCCGCGACGCGATCGTCGACGACCGGCTCGGGCGCGAGCTCGAGGACATCGTCGGGGCGCTGGTCGCGGAGGGGTTCGAGCTCGGCGGGGAGAAGCTCAAGACCCGCCCGCGGGGGTACGACGCGGAGCACGCGCGGATCGAGCTGCTGCGGCACAGGTCGATGACCGTCGGGCACGTCATCGGCTTCGAGCCGGTCGTGCACACGGCCGAGCTGCTCGACCTGGTGCGTGCGGACTGGCGGCGCTTCAGGCCCCTGGTGGACTGGTTCGTCGACCGCCGCTGACGGCGACGATCAGTGGGGCTGCCAGGCCTCGTCGGACTTCGTGCGGGAGGTGACGGCCTCGGGAAGGTCGCGGGCGGCCAGCTGAGCGATCGAGACCTGCTCGAAGACCTCGCGCAGCGAGTCGCGGGCGGCGATCCACACGTGCTGCAGCACCTCGGCGTTGTCGTGGTAGCTCACCGACTCGGGCCGCAGGCCGTAGACGGAGACCAGGGGCCCGTCGACGGCCCGGATGACGTCGGCGACCGAGACGTCCGCCGCGTCCCGGGCGAGGCGCCAGCCGCCGGACTGACCGCGCTGGCTCAGCACGATGCCGGCCTTGCGCAGGTCGGCGAGGATCGCTTGGAGGAACCCGTGCGGGATGTCCTGCCGCTGCCCCAGCACCTCGGCGCTGAGCGCCCGCTTTTCCTGGGGCGCGACCGCGAGCTCGATCAGCGCCCGGAGGGCGTAGTCGGCTTTCGCGGAGACGCGCATGAGGCCATGTTGGCAGACAACTCGATCGACTCACTCGACAACCGGTGCGACGCGGGTGTGCCCGACATCACCCCCGCTCACTCCTGCCGGGTCCCTTGCACGGCCTCCGAGCCCGCGCGATACTGTTGTTACCCGTCGGTAGCCCTACCAGGGCCTGGAGATCGACGACGACCACGCAGACGCACCGCGACGACGAGAAGGTGGATCAGTGAGCCACTACAAGAGCAACCTCCGAGACATCGAGTTCAACCTGTTCGAGGTGCTCGGGCGCGACGAGGTGCTGGGCCAGGGCCCGTTCGCGGAGATCGACACCGACACGGCGAAGTCGATCCTGGCCGAGGTCGACCGGATGTCACGGGAGGACCTCGCGACGTCGTTCGAGGACTCCGACCGCAACCCTCCGGTCTTCGATCCGGAGACCCACACCGCGCCCCTGCCGGAGGCGTTCAAGAAGAGCTACCAGACCTGGATGGACGCCGAGTACTGGCGGCTCAACACGTTCGCCGAGATGGGCGGCACCCCCGCCCCGTCCAGCATCTGCTGGGCGATGGGCGAGATGGTGCTGGGCGCCAACCCGGCGATCTGGATGTACGGCGCCGGCCCGATGTTCGCCGGCGTCCTCTGGCGCAACGGCAACGAGCGGGACAAGAAGATCGGTCAGCTGATCGTCGACGAGGGCTGGATCACCACGATGGTGCTGACCGAGCCGGACGCGGGCTCCGACGTCGGCGCCGGTCGCTCCAAGGCCACGCCGAACGAGGACGGCACCTGGAACATCGAGGGCGTCAAGCGCTTCATCACCAGCGCCGAGAGCGACCTCAGCGAGCAGGTCATCCACCTCGTGCTCGCACGCCCCTCGGGCGTCGAGGGCGTCGGCGGGCCGGGCACCAAGGGCCTGTCGCTGTTCATCGTGCCGAAGTACCACTTCGACGTGGACACCGGTGAGCTCGGCGAGCGCAACGGCGTGTACGTCACCAACGTCGAGCACAAGATGGGCATCAAGGTCTCCAACACCTGCGAGCTCACCTTCGGCGACCCCGGCGTCGGCGGCGGCGAGAAGGCGGTCGGCTACCTCCTCGGCGAGGTGCACGACGGCATCGCCCAGATGTTCCAGGTGATCGAGAACGCCCGGATGATGGTCGGCACCAAGGCGATCGCCACGCTGTCGACCGGCTACCTCAACGCGCTGGACTTCGCGAAGACCCGCCAGCAGGGTCCGGACCTCACCCGGGCGGCCGACAAGACCGCCCCGCGGGTGACGATCACCCACCACCCCGACGTACGCCGCAGCCTCATGACTCAGAAGGCGTTCGCCGAGGCGATGCGCTCACTGGTTCTCTACACCGCCTCCTGGCAGGACGAGATCCTGGTCGCCGAGCACAACGGCGAGGCCGGGTCGGAGCGGGCTGAGCTGGCGGCCGCGGTGAACGACCTGCTGCTGCCGATCGTCAAGGGCTACGGCTCGGAGCGCTCATGGGTGCTGCTCGGCACCGAGTCGCTGCAGACCCTGGGTGGCTCGGGGTTCCTGCAGGAGTACCCGATCGAGCAGTACGTGCGCGACGCCAAGATCGACACCCTCTACGAGGGGACGACCGCGATCCAGGGGCAGGACTTCTTCTTCCGCAAGATCGTGAAGGACCAGGGCAAGGCCCTGGGACACCTGGCCAAGGAGATCGAGGGCTTCCTCGCCGCCGAGGCGGGCAACGGTCGACTCAAGAACGAGCGCGCCCTGCTCGCCACCGCGCTGGAGGACGCCAACGCGATCGTCGGCCACATGATCAACGACCTCATGTCGGCCGACGCCTCGAGCGAGGGCGGGGACCTGCGCAACATCTACAAGGTCGGCCTCAACACCACGCGGCTGCTCATGGTCCTCGGTGACGTCGTCTGCGCCTGGCTGCTGCTGCGGGGAGCCGAGGTCGCGCTCGAGAAGCTCGCCGGCGAGGTTTCGGCGAAGGACAAGTCCTTCTACGAGGGCAAGGTCGCGGCGGCGCAGTTCTTCGCCGGCCACTTCCTGCCCAAGCTCACCGCGGAGCGCCAGATCGCGGAGTCGATGGACCTGTCCCTCATGGACCTGGACGAGAGCGCGTTCTAGTCCGGCTCATGCGCCGGGACGACTGAGCCGCGGGCTCGATCGGACGGCCCGGCCTGGGAGCGCGGCGGCCTCCGTTGCCGTAGCATCGACGACATGGGATATGGCGTAGGCATTCTGCTGCTGGTGATCGGGCTGATCCTGACCCTGGGCGCGGTCGACCTGCCCTCGGCCGTCACCGACGTCGTCCAGGCTGACGTCATCGGGTGGATCTGCTTGATCGTGGGCGCACTGGCGATCGTGCTGGTGCTGGTGACCAACCAGCAGCGGTCCAGGACCACGCACGTCGAAGAGCGCCGGGAGCTGTAGCCCCGGTTGGGCACTGCCCTGCTGGCTGGTCTGCTGACCGGCCTGTCGCTCATCATCGCGATCGGGGCGCAGAACGCCTTCGTCCTCCGCATCGGCCTGTCCCGGCGATACATTGCGCCGGTCGTCGCGGTGTGCGCCGTCTCCGACCTGGTGCTGATCCTCGCCGGGGTCGCCGGCATCGGGACCATCCTCGAGCGGGCCCCCGCCGCGATCGACGTCGTCCGGTGGCTCGGCGTGGCGTTCCTGACCTGGTACGGCGTGAGCTCGCTGCTCCGCGCCCGCAAGGCCGACTCGCTGGAGGCCGCGCGGGCCGCCGCACCCGACCGGCGTACGGCGGTGCTGAAGGTGACCGCCCTGACCTGGCTCAACCCGCACGTCTACCTCGACACGGTGCTGCTGGTCGGCTCGATCGCGAACCAGCACGGCCCCACCGGGCGCTGGTGGTTCGCGGCGGGTGCGTCGGCGGCGAGCATCGTGTGGTTCACCGGGCTCGGCTTCGGCGCTCGCGCCTTGACCGGCCTGCTCTCCAGCGTGCGGGCCTGGCAGGTGCTCGACCTGCTGATCGGGCTGACGATGCTGGGGATCGCGGCCACGCTCGTCGCGTAGGTCTCGAGAACGGCCATCCGCCGCAGTCCGGGAGAGTGGTCAGCCCCGATCCCTGGCTCGGGCTCGTGGACCGGGGCTGACCGGGTGTTCGGGTAATCCCCCACCCATTGACAAAATCTAGATGATTCCTTGTGTTATCGCTGCGTTTTCCCCGAAGTCGTCCGAACCGGTGCCGTCAGCGCTTCTCGTGCTTGTTCCCGCTGGGGCGACCGCGGTGCGGCCGTCCGGACCCGCCGCGGTCGGGCTTGAGCTCGATCAGCTTGCCGCTGATCCGCGTCGACCTGAGCGCGTCCTGGGTCCGCTGGGACAGGTCCGCGGGCAGCTCCACCAGCGAGAAGTCGGGTCGGATCGAGATGTTGCCGAAGTCCCGGCGACTCAGGCCGCCCTCGTTGGCCAGCGCCCCCACGATCTGCCGCGGCTGGACCTTGTGCCGCTTGCCGACCTCGATCCGGTACGTCGCGAACCCCTCGGCCGGCGGGCGACCCTTGTCGCCCCGGCTGCGTTCTGTCGCACCGGTCGTCGCACCGGCTGCCGCGCTGCGGACGCTGCGGCTCGTCCTCGAGCAGGAGCGGTTTCCCGCCGTGCAGGACGACGGCCAGGGCGGCGGCCACGTCGGCTTCCGGCACGTCGTGCTCGGCGACGTAGTGGCCGACGACGTCGCGGAAGAACCCGACCTCCGGCGCACCCAGGGCCGCGGTGATCTGGTCGTCGAAGCGGGCCAGCCGGCTGGAGTTGACCTCGTCGACGCTCGGCATGCCGATCTGGGTGAGCTTCTGCTTGGTCGCCTTCTCGATGTGACCGAGCAGGTAGCGCTCGCGGGGCGTGACGAAGGAGATCGCGTCGCCGCTGCGTCCGGCGCGGCCGGTGCGGCCGATGCGGTGGGTGTAGGACTCGGTGTCGGTCGGGAGGTCGTAGTTGACGACGTGGCTGACCCGGTCGACGTCGAGGCCGCGGGCTGCGACGTCGGTGGCGACCAGGATGTCGAGCTTGGCCGCCTTGAACTGGGACACGGTGCGCTCGCGCTGGACCTGCGGGACGTCACCGTTGATGGCCTGGGCGGAGTGGCCGCGGGCGCGCAGCTTCTCGGCGAGCGTCTCGGTCTCGTTCTTCGTCCGGACGAAGACGATCATCCCGTCGAAGTCCTCGACCTCGAGCAGCCGCGTGAGGGCATCGGCCTTCTGCGGGTAGGACACGGTCAGGTACCGCTGGGTGATGTTGAGGGCGGTGGTGGTCGTCGCCTTGACGTTGATCTCGACGGGATCGTGCAGGTACTTGGTGGCCAGTCGGCGGATCGCCTTCGGCATCGTGGCCGAGAACAGCGCGACCTGCTTGGTGTCCGGGGTGTCGGCGAGGATCCGCTCGACGTCCTCGGCGAAGCCCATGTTGAGCATCTCGTCGGCCTCGTCCAGGACCAGGTACTTCAGCTCGGTGAGGTCGAGGGTCCCCTTGTCGAGGTGGTCCATGATCCGGCCCGGGGTGCCGACGACGACGTGCACGCCGCGGCGCAGGGCGGAGAGCTGGACGCCGTACCCCTGGCCGCCGTACACGGGCAGGACGTGGACGCCCTTGAGGTGGCCGGCGTACCGCTGGAAGGCCTCGCAGACCTGGAGCGCGAGCTCACGGGTGGGCGCGAGGACGAGGGCCTGCGGTGACTTCTGCTTGACGTCGAGCCGCTCGAGGATGGGCAGGGCGAACGCCGCGGTCTTGCCGGTGCCGGTCTGGGCGAGGCCGACGACGTCGCGGCCGGCCAGCAGGGTCGGGATGGTCTCGGCCTGGATCGCCGACGGCGTCTCGTAGCCCACCTCGGCCAGCGCCTTGCAGATCGCCGGGCCGATTCCGAGGTCTGGGAAGTTGCTCACACGCTCAACGGTAGAGCCCTGCGACTCCCTACGCTGCATCCGTGGATGACTCCCAGGACCAGCTGAGCGGCCTGGTCGAGGTGTGGTGGCGCGCCGTCGACGACTTCTCGACCCTGCTCGAGGAGGTGCCGCCCGACCAGTGGGGCACCCCGACCGACCTGCCCGGCTGGGACGTCTTCGCCCTCGCCGCCCACACCGCGCACCTCGAGCACCTGCTCGCCGGCGGTGAGCACGAGGAGGTCGACATCGGCGAGGTGGAGCACGCCCGCGGGATGATGGGCCGGTTCACCGAGCAGGGCGTCGCCGCGCGCCGGGGCCGGACGCCGGACGAGGTGATCAACCAGCTGCGCGAGTCCGCGACCGCTCGGCACACCGCCCTCCTGGCCGACCCGCCGACGGACCCGGATGCGCCCGCGCCGGGCCTCTTCGGTGCCCTGGGGTGGTCGACCCGGACGCTGCTGCGCAACCGACCACTGGACATCTGGATGCACGAGCAGGACGCGCGTCGTGCGGTCGGCCGTCCCGGCAACCTCGACAGCCCACCCGCCGTGCACGCGGTCGACTACCTCTCCGAGAGCTTCGGCCTGGTCCTCGCGAAGCGCGCCGGTGCGCCGGCGGGCACCACCGCGGTGCTCTCGGTCTCGGGCCACCGGGATCGCGCCTTCGAGGTCGGGGACGACGGTCGTGGCCGGCCCCTGACCTCGCCGCCTGAGTCGCCGACGCTGTCGCTCGCGACCGACCGGGAGTCCTTCGTCTGCCTGGCCGGCGGACGTCGTACGCCGCCGCCCGGCGCGGTCGTGGTCGAGGGCGACCAGGAGCTCGGTGCCCGGGTGCTGGCGTCGATGGCGGTGACTCCCTGATGGGTGGCACCTGGAGCCTCGCCGACCTGCGGGACCAGACCGGCCGGACCTTCCTCGTCACGGGCGCGACGATCGGCGGCCTCGGCTACTACACGGCTCTGGAGCTGGCCCGCGCCGGCGGTCGAGTCGTGCTGGCGGGCCGCAACCCGGAGAAGCTCGGCGAGGCCCGGGCCTCGCTGGAGAGCGAGCTGGAGTCGCCCGAGCTCGAGGAGCTGCGGCTCGACCTGGCGTCGCTGGACTCGGTGCGCGAGGGGGCCGCGTCCGCGTCACGCTTCGGCCCGATCGACGTGCTCGTCAACAACGCCGGCGTGATGGCTCCCGACTACGCCCGGACCGCCGACGGCTTCGAGCTGCAGATGGCGACGAACCACTTCGGGCCGTTCCTGTTCACCGGGCTGCTGCTGCCGCAGCTGGTCGCGTCCGGCGACGGACGGGTCGTCACCGTGTCGTCCCAGATGCACCGGCTCGCGTTCAAGGCGCCGCTCGGCGACCCGCGGGTGCAGGACGGGAGGTACCTGCGCTGGCCGGAGTACTCCCGGTCCAAGCTCGCCAACCTGCTCTTCACCTTCGAGCTCGACCGCCGAGCCTCCGCCGCTGGGTTGCCGGTGCAGGCCCTGGCCGCGCACCCGGGGTACGCCGGGACGCACCTGGTCGCGAACGGACGGTTCGGCCGCTCTGCCGGTGGCGCCGCCTCCATCCTGGACGCCGTCAACCGGGCGGTCGCGCAGTCGGCCGATGCAGGTGCCTGGCCGCTGCTCATGGCCGCGACCGCGGATCTGCCCGGCTCGACGTACTGCGGCCCCGGGGGGATCGGTCAGGCCGGCGGCGCGCCGACGGTGGTCGGGACGACCAAGCTCGCGCGGTCGAGGACCGCGGCGCGGGAGCTGTGGGAGCTGAGCGAGGAAGCCGTCGGGCTCGCCTGGCCGTGACCGGTGGTCGGGGCCCAGCCTCACGAGACCCGCAACCCCACCGGTGGTCGAGGAGCGAGCGAAGCGAGCGTCGCCGCGCTCCTCGCACCTCAACCACCGACCCACAACCCCCGGTGGTTGAGGAGCGAGCGAAGCGAGCGTCTCGAAACCCCCGAACCGTCGGCAGGGCCCTGCGCAGGTGCAGGGGTTTCGAGGCTTCGTCGCTGGCGCTCCTCGCACCTCAACCACCGACCCACAACCCCCGGTCGAGGAGCGAGCGAAGCGAAATCTCGAAACCCCCCGGGACTAACGGTCGCGGACGCGGACGAGGCCACCGAGGGTGGCCGCGTACGCCGACCCGTGAGGCGAGAGGGTCACGGCGGAGTGGTCGTTGTTGGCGAGGAGGCCGAGACCGATCCGCACCCCGAACACCACGCGGCCGGTGTCGGCGTCGACGGCGGTGAGGTACCAGGCGCTCACGCCGGCGAGGGACGACCGCTTGGTGATCGCGTAGAGCAACCCGTTGGCCAGGGACACCCTCGGCGCGGACGAGGGCGCGTCCACGTCCGCGGTCCAGGCGACCTTGCAGCGGCCGTTCACCAGGTCGACGCGGGTCAGTCCGCCGGGCGTGGTCATCCCCAGCACGGTGCTCCGCGGGCCGGAGTAGCCGGCGTTGTTCGCGACCACCACGCTGGCCGGACCGACCGCGACAGGACTGTTCTCCGTCGAGCTCTGCCCGTCCTCGAACACGGGCACCTCGCAGACCTGCTCGCCGGTCGACCGGCGCAGGAGGACCACGTGCATCCGTGGGCCCGAGTGGTCAGCGACGGCCACGAGGTCGTCCGGAAGGAGGGTCGGCGTCGGGCTGCGGTCGTACGGCGTCACCCAGTCCACCTCGGGCTTGGACCGCGCACCGGCCGTGAGCCGGTAGAGCGCGTCCTCCGTGACGACGTACGCCGCGGCCTGGTCGACGGCGATGGGGTTGGCGATCCGGGCACCCAGGTCGAGGGCCGTCGGCCGCGACCCGCCGCCCGCCAAGCCCACGAGACCGCCCTCGGTCGCGAACCAGATCCGGCCGGAGCGGTCCCACGCCGGCATCAGTGCCAGGAGGCAGTCGTCGGCGGGAACGACGTCGCTGAGGTCGATGGTGGACTCGATCCGCAGACCCTGCGCGGTGTCGACGGTGAGGATCCGCCGGTCGGTCGTCTCGACCACGGCCCGGCCCTGCTCGTCGAGGAAGAAGGACGAGCCGCATCCGAGGCCCACCTGCCCGGGTAGCTCGAGGGAGTCGATCGGCCGCATCGACGCGCCGTCGATCAGGCGCAGCAGCGGCCCGCCCGGCCTGTCGCAGAGCCCCACGAGTCGGTCGTGAGAATCGGGCACCAGTGTCCGGCACTCCTCCCACCCGTACCAAGCGGTCTTGACCTGCGGCCGGTCGCCGACCGGTCCCGGCCAGTGAGGGTCCGTGCGCGCCAGCCCGGGGTGCTGCGGGACCGACAGCCCGGTGATCGGGTGCTCGATCGCGGCGCGCCCGACGTACCGCGGCGCCATGAGCGTGCCGGCGCCCGGGGGAAGCGGCAGCCAGCCGTCGGGGACCACCACGGCCACTGCTGTAGCGATGAGTCCCAGGGCTGCGAGGATGCCCAGGCCACGCCACGGCCGCTCTGGCCGGACGACCTCGCGGACCCGCGGGTGGGCGAGCGAGGCGAGCGCGAGCACCGGGACCCACGGTCCGAACAGCCAGGTCGCGGCCGCAAGGCCGCCCAGGATCCACCAGCGGTACAAGGACGTCCTAGGCCGAGGTCTGGTCGTCGGCCCACAGGCCGATGAGGCCGCGGAAGTGCGCCATGAACTGGTCCTGCTCGTGCGCCGGGTACGTCGCTTGGACGGTCTCGCGCAGCAGCCGGTCGAACTCGTCGCCGGTCACCCAATCGTGCACCGCTTCGTCGAGGTGGGGCAGGTGCTCGGCACACCAGTCGGCGTACCGGTCGGTCTCGAAGTACGCGTCGGCGAGGTCGAGGTACGCGTCGAGCTTCTCCTCGTACGTCCGGTCGGAGTCGGCGATGTCGAAGTACGCCCGCGTCGAGAGGTCCACGGAGCCGCGGCGGCCAGTGACGACGCAGTAGACCGACCACTTCACCAGCGCCTTGATCGCCCACGGGAAGTAGTAGTGCAGGCTCGTGACGGCCACGTCGGGGCAGGCGTTGGCGTAGTCGATCGGGTACACGTCGTCGCCCTTGACCAGCATCTCCGCGGAGTTGAACTCCCAGCGGAAGAAGGCGTTGACGATGCGGCTGACCGCGATCGCCTGCTTGCCGGCCGACTCCGAGAGGAAGCCGTGCGAGACGGCGTACCTGTTGTGCATCGGCTGGTCGGGCCGGAAGTCCATGACCATCGTCTCCGCGCCGATCGACAGCGCCCGGGCGAAGTGGTCGTAGTCGACGGTCGCCTGCAGGTGCATGAGCATCTCGCCCGACTCGTCGTACGCGCGATGCAGGTCGCCGCGGTCGTCGACCCGGGAGACTCCGCGCCACCCCCCGCCGTCGAACGGCTTCATGTAGAGCGGGTAGCCGAGGCGGTCAGCCAGCTCGTCGAGGTCGAATCGCTGGTTGTACTTCTCGCTGGTGTAGGCCCAGCGGACGTTGTCGATCGGGTTCTTGTACGGCACGAGGATCGTGTCCGGGACGTGCAGCCCGAGCCGCAGCATGGCGCAGTACGCCGAGTGCTTCTCCATGCTCTGGAAGGTGAACGGGCTGTTGAGCAGGTAGGTCCCATTGACCAACGACGCCTTCTTCAGCCACTCGCGCGGGTGGTAGTACCAGTACGCGAGCCGGTCGATCACCAGGTCGGTGCGCACCGGGTCGGTCAGGTTGAACGGCTCGATCGTCAGCCGCTCGCTCAGCACGGTGTGCCGCTCGCCGTCGTAGGTCAGCGGTCCGACGCGGCGCAGGATCTGCTCGAAGGCCTGCGGCCAGTCCTCCTCAGCGCCGAGGAGCAGTCCGATCAGGTGGTCGGTCATGCTCAGCACCTTTCCACACCCACACCGGCCGGACGAGCGGGCAGCGCCGGGGTACGGCAACGGGGTCGGGCGTCACGTGGACGCCCGACCCCGTCGGCGGTCTCGGAACGATCAGCCCTTGTAGACCCGGCCCGTAGCACCCGCATAGTCGCCTTGGTCGTTGTGACCGTTGTCGATGTACTCGGTGTAGGAGTCGGTGTCCGCGTCGTAGGTCTGGCCGATGCTCATGACGTGCGCCTTCACCCACTTGACGTTCTTGCCCAGGCAGGTGGCCGGGACGCTCATGGTGAAGACGTTGGTGGTCCAGTCGATGCTGGTCGCCAGATTGTCGCACCTGCCCGCGCCGGCACGGGGGCTGGCGGCGGCCAGGCCCGAGGGCACCTGCCGGCCAGACTGCGCGCCGGTGATCAGGAATCCACCGTGACGCCAGCGGCTCCCGTCGTTGTAGGCCTGGCCGACCATGACGGGGAAGTCGCCCTTGTTCGTCTTGAGGTCGGCGATGGGAAGGAAGTCCACGCCCTGCTTGCTCAGGTCGGCGAACTTCTGCTTGACAATCAGGTTCTTGCCGAACTTGACGACGGTCCTGGTCAGGTCGACGTTCTGGGTGACGTCGGACACCGCGGGGTCACCGACCGGATCGCCCTGGTTGTCGTAGGTGGTGACCCAGACGTCGTTCGTGCCGTCGTCGATCGTGGTCGACGCCGCGAGGGCCGAGGCGGCCGGGGCGAAGAGAGCGGCGGTGGCGGCCGTGACGACGGCGGCCTTGATGGACATGCGCATGCTGGAGTTGTCCCCCCATGAGATGGATGGGCCGCAGGACAGCGGCCGCGTTGGCAGCCTAGGTCGGATGCCGCGCGACCGTGGGCGAATGCGTCAAGTGCCCCGGAACGTCAGCAGAATCGGGGGAGGTGGTGGGCGATCTGCTTGCGCCACCACGGCCAATCGTGGGCGACGTCGTGCCCCCAGAGGTCGAGCTCGTGCGAGATGCCCTTCTCCGTCAGCAGGCCGGACATCCGCCGCGCGCTGGGCAGGGACCCCGTGGGATGGGTCTCCCACGCGCCCTGGCCGACGGTGAGCACGACGTGCAGGCGGTTGCGCAACCAGTCGAGATGGCCGCCGTGCAGGTGGGGGACGTAGTCGGTCGGGTTGGTGAAGTACGCCGTGTCGGCGCGCTCGCCCCACCCGTGCCAGGTCGACGGGTCGTAGTTGCCGGACTGGCAGATGGCGACCGGGAAGAGGTCGGCACGGGTGAGCGCGAGCTGCAGCGCGTGGTAGCCGCCGAGGCTCGCCCCGGTGGCGACGAGGTCGCTGGCGCCGGGAGAGTCCTCGCCGATCCAGGGCACGACGCGGTCGGTGATCCAGGACTGGAACGCGCGGTGGCGCTGCGCCCGCTCCTCGGTCGGCAGGCCCCGGTCGGACCAGGAGAAGTGGTCGAAGGAGTCGACGCAGTAGAGCTTGGCCCGGCCGGCGTCGACCAGGTCCGCGACAGCGCCGACCATGCCGTTGTCCTCGTAGTCCCACGCTCGCCCCTGCTCGCTCGGGAACACCACCACCGGCCGGCCGAAGTGGCCGTACCGGATGACCGTGCCCGGACGGTCCAGCCCGTCGCCGGGCAGCTCGACCTGGGTCCGCTTCATGTCCACACCTTCCGCAGCAGGTCGGTCAGGTGAGGGTGCAGGAGGTCGCGCCAGCAGGTCCACGTGTGTCCCTGCGGCCGCTCGCCCCAGTCCACCTCCAGCCCGACGCGGCGCAGCTGGTCGGTCATGAGGCAGTTGTTCGCGTAGTTCTCCTCGGCGCTTCCACACGACATGGCGACGAACGGCGCCTCGGGCGCGGCCCGCTCGGCGGCGTGGACGATCGAGACGAAGCCGGCCACCTCGTCCCAGAACTCGAACTCCTTCTCCTGCGGGTCCAGGTCCTCGGTGAAGAAGGAGCCGGACTGCAGCAGCATCCCGCCGAAGGTCTCCGGGCTGGTCCAGGCCGCGTGCAGCGCCGCGACCGCGCCGAGGCTCTGCCCGCTCAGCACCGGCCGGCCGAGGATCGGATGGTCCTCAGCGATCGCCGGCACGACGTGGCCGGTGAGGCTCTCGGCGTACGCCGGGTTGGCGGCGTACCGCTCGTTGCGTGCGCCGGGAGCCAGCAGGGCGATCCGCATCGGTGGGAGCTCACCGGCCGCGACCATTGCGCCGGCGTAGTCCAGGAGCATCCCGTACTTCGCCATCTCGGGTCCGTCGTGGGCGAACAGCATGGGCAGCGCGTCGCCGGCGTCGGCGTCGGCCGGCGCCCACACGGTGACGTCGATGTCGCCGACCGGGGTGTTCTGGACCAGCACCTCGGTCTGCACCGACGGCACCTGCGGCCCCTCGAGCCAGTCCGGCGCCTCGTACCCTGGGAGGGTCAGGAAGGAGTGGTGACCGAACGCCCCGTCGACCGTCTCGGGGTTGGTCGGGTCCGTGGTCGTCTCGCCGTCGACGTCGAAGAGGTACTCGAGGCACTCGACCGGGAGGTCGGTCAGCCGCAGCGACCAGCCGCCCTCCACCCGTTCCAGCTCGTGCGCCGCGAGCCCGACGTGGCTCCACAGGGTCACCGACTCGTGCTCGTGCTCGGCGTCCGGCATCCCGAAGGTGATCCCCTCGGCGTCCACGCTCGTCCCGGGCAGAGGGTCGTCCTGGGGCATGCACCGACCCTAGTGCGGTCGTGGCTTCGAGGCTCGCCTCGCTCGCAGCTCAACCACCGTGACCGCCGCAGCAAAACGGTGGTTGAGGCGCGAGGAGCGCAGCGACGAGCCGCTCCGCGGCTCCTCAACCACCGGAGGTCGCCGGTCTTCCCGCCTCCCGTCGTAGGCTTCGCTCATGCGGGGGACACGGACGATCGCCGTGGGCGCATTGCTGCTCACGGGCGCCTGCTCGGCCTCCGAGCCACCCGACCTGGGCGCTCAGTCGAAGCCGACCATCATCTCCGTCCCCCAGGTGACACAGGTCTGGGACACCGACGGGCCGAAGAAGCTGCACGCGGCGGTCAGCCTGCCCCGTGAGGACTCCCGGCATCCCGACGTGGGGGACCCCGGCGTCGACGCGTTGAGCTACGACCTCGACCTGACCTGGGGGCCCGACTCGCAGGAGCTCAAGGGTGTGGCCACGATCGTGCTGAGGTCGATGGTCGACCAGCCGGCGATCCGACTCGACCTCGGTGCCCCCCTGCGCCCGGGACGCGTCAGCATCGACGGGGTCGAGGAGTCCGCCGACCACCACGACGACTACCTCGACCTCGGCGGTGACTTCGAGGCCGGCAAGGTCTACACAGTCAAGATCCCGTACTCCGGCACCCCTGCCCCGACGAAGGTGGCCGACGGCCAGACACTCGGGGTGCAGCTGCCCGACACCGGCGGCCTCTCGGTCTGCCAGGAGCCGTTCGGGGCCTTCACCTGGTACCCGGTCAACGACCAGCCTGCCGACAAGGCGTTCTACTCCTTCACCCTGCATGTCCCTGACCCCATGGTCGGCGTCGCCAACGGGCAGCTCCAGTCACGTACTTCCGACGGCGGCGTCACCACGACCCGCTGGACACTCGACCAGCCCACCTCGTCGTACCTCACCACCGTTGCGTTCGGCGACCTCACCGAGTCGAAGCTCGGGTCCGTGGACGGGACCCCCGTCTCCACCTGGACGCCGACCGGCGACACCTACACCCGCAGGCGCCTGGCGTACGCCGACGACGCGCTGCGCTGGGTCGAGGGAAAGCTCGGGAAGTACCCGTTCGCCTCGCTCGGAGTCCTGTCGAACGCCGGGACCGGCTGCGGCATGGAGACGCAGACGATGATCACTCTCGGCGAAGGCGAGTACGTCACGTCGAAGCCGGTGATCGTCCACGAGATCGTCCACCAGTGGTGGGGCGACGAGGTCACGCCGAACGACTGGCGCGACCCGTGGATGAACGAGGGCATGGCCTACTACATCCAGCAGGTCTACGAGGCGGAGTCCGAGCACAAGTCCGCTCGACACCGTCATGACCGCCCTTCGCAAGCAGGCCGCCAAGTCGGTCAAGACGCGACGGCCCGGCCGGTGACTACTCGGGCATCTGGGGCCTCTCGATCTACGACTCCCCTGCCGTCATGTGGCACGAGATCCGCGGCGAGGTCGGGGACAAGGAGTTCTGGCACCTCGTCTCCACCTGGCCCACCGTCCACCGCTACGGCAACTCCGACCGCGAGGAGCTGATCAAGTGGTGGAGCAAGGAGTCCGGCCAGGACCTGGAGCCGATCTTCACCTCGTACCTCTCCGGCGAGGCGTTCTCCAGCTAGAGCCGTCGGGAGCGCGCGGCCATCCACCACGGCGCGTCGCACACGGCGGAGGCGACGAGGACCAAGCCCGCGCACCCGAGCGCGAGCCAGCCCCACGTGCTGACATCCCACTCTGCCGGGGTGTTCTGCGCGTAGGGGAACACCACCAGGGTCGCGTCGAACGGCCGCACGAGCGCCCAGGTGGCGGTCGCCGGGACCACTGCCGTCGCGACGAGCAGCCCCGGCGCCGGCTCGCCCCGAGACCGGCGCCAGCAGGCCACCCCTGCAGCGGCCGCGACCGCAGCGAGCCCCTGGAGCGTGATGGCGTCTCGGTGACCGAGGAGCCCTCCCCCGGCACCCGCATGGAGCGCCACCGCGACCCACGACCCGGCGAGGACCACGAGAGCGGGTAGCCGCGCCGCCGTACGCCAAGCCAGGGAACGCGGGCTGGCGTCGACGACCGCGGCGGCGCTCTCGTCGAAGCTCCACGCCGCGGCGCCTGCGAGCATCCCGACCGCCGTCCCCTCCAGTGGCCACAGGACCCACGGGTTCCAGCGCACGAGCTCCATCAGGAGGACGACGACGCCCGCAGCCAGGAGGACCCGGAACCACGGGACCGCCCTGGCCGCGTAGCTGACCATCAGCAGACCGGGCAGACCTGCGGGCTGATCACGCTCTCGGTGAACCCGACCGTCAGGGCCAGCACGCCCAGGACGACCGCAACCACGACGAGGGCGAGAGCCCTTCGACCCAAGGCCTGCTGGTCCGACTCGGGGTCGTGCCGCACAGCCAGGACGAGACCGAGCGCGCACACGACCACGAGGTAGAGCACCCAGAAGTAGGGATTGCCCGGATTGGTCTGGAAGTGATGGCTGTTCGCGTCACCCGCGATGCCCTGGGTCAGGAAGTAGGTCCAGAACCAGAAGACCCGGTAGGGCTGACCGCCGAAGAGGCCGCCCTGCAGCAGGATGGTGACCAGCACCAGCATCACCGAGGCCACCGCCGCCACGCCGCGACGGGGCAGGTAGCGAGCCAGCAGCAGGCCGAGCATCGGACCGCCGACGGCACAGAGGACGCCGTCTCCGAACATCTGCGCGTGCACGAACAGGTTCGAGACACCGGGCGGGACGACGTAGTCGGCCGGGGGGTGCGCGTACCAGGCGATCACGGCCGCGACGAAGGAGACGAGCGCGACGGAGAGCGGGACGAGGATCGAACCGGCCAGCGCGAGCGTGCGCGTCCGCTCCGGGACCGCCACGGCTCCCGCTGCCTCGGCCGCGTGGTCGGACCGACGGGTCAGGCCGAACATCACCACCAGTCCGAGGACCCCGAGCAGAGCGGCGGGGGCGATCATGTAGCTCCCGCTCGAGGTGGGATCCCCGTCCAGGTTGAACACGACGATGACGTCGACGACGAGGGTGAGAGCGGCGCCGAACCAGAACAGCTTGTGGTGCAGGTAGTTCCGGATCTCCTGCCTGGCGAGGACGCCGAGCGTGGATCCGGGTGTGGTGGTGGTGATGGCACTCATCAGGTGACTCCTTGTGTGGTGCGCTCCTCGGATCGGAGCAGCAGGTACGCGTCCTCGACCGAGGGGTCGACGACAGAGGAGTCGGGAGCGGGCTGCCCCCCGACGGACCGGACCAGCCCGGTTCCGGTCTTCCAGGTCTGGACCGCGCCCCGGGCGGGGAGAGGTCCGAGGTGGACACGGCCGGCTGCCGTGGCCAGGAGCTCGGTCACCGTGCCGTCGAAGCGCACGGCTCCGGCGTCGATGACCAGCACTCGATCGCACAGGGCCGAGACGTCCTCGGTCTGGTGCGTCGAGAGCAGAACTGTCCCCTCGTGGTCCGAGAGGAGGCTGCGCAACGAGGCTCGCTGCTCAGGGTCGAGCCCGGTCGTGGGCTCGTCGAGGACGAGCAGGTCGGGCGAGCCGATCAGGGCCTGGGCGATGGCGAGCCGTCGGCGCTGACCTCCCGACAGCTTGGCGATCTTCATCGCCCCGCGGTCCCCGAGCTGCACCAGGTCGAGCACTCGGCGTACCTCGGACTGGCGGGTGGACCCGTCCTTCCACTCCTTGAGGACGGCGATGTAGTCGAGGAAGCCTCCCGCCGTCATTCCCCGCGGATAGGTCACCTCTTGTGGGCAGAAGCCGATCCGGCGGCGGGCCTCGACTCGGTTGGCGTGCGACGCCGTGATGTCGAAGCCGCAGACCGTGATGGTCCCGGCGCTGGGCGGAAGGGTGGTCGAGAGAAGCCGTAGGAGGGTGGTCTTCCCGGCACCGTTCGGTCCCAGCAGCCCGACCACGCCGGCCCGCAGATCGACCGTCGTCGGGTGCACAGCCACGGTGCGGCCGTAGCGCTTGGTGACGCCGTCGAGGCTCGCGATCACACTCACAGCTCCCCTCCTTGCAGTCGAAGGCTGGAGGTCCGCACGACCATCAGCGCTGCCAGGCCCAGGGCCAGGGCTACGAAGCCGACCTGCACCGTGGCCGCGCCGAGCCGATCCACCCCGCCCTGGAGCCGGAGGGCCACGACCACCGAGATCCACGAGAGGCCGACGAGGGCGCCGGCGATCCCGGGCTCCAGCCAGGTGAAGAGCGTCAGGGCACCGACCGTGAGACCGAGTGCGGGCAGGAGCCAGACGAAGGCGAGGTCCTGCATCCCCGGCACCAGCAACCCGATCGCCAGGGTCGACGGGACTGCGACGCTCAAGGTCGACGCCGCCCTGAGCAAGGCGAGCCTGAACTTGTCGTACGGCGTGGGTGCGGCCATCTCGCGCAGCGGATCGAGCAGGTCGTACGCCGTGACGACGGCCAGGAGGGGGGTCAGCGGCGCGAGCGCCAGGAAAGCGGCGTCCTGGTTGCTAGGTTCGAGTCCGAGGAGCCCGACGACACACGCCGAGACGAGGGCGAATCCGACTGCCACCGCCCACGGGAGGAGGAGCGAGTCGGCTGCCGAGATCAGGACCAGGTCGCCAGACCTCATGCCCCACCGTCGAGCCCATCGAAGCGGACGCGGGAGCTCCGGCGTGCCGATGGTCGTGCGCACCTGGTCCCACGTGTCGGCCGCGGCCGAGGTCGCCACGTGCGACCGAGCCTCCTGACGACACTCGGGGCAGCTGGCCACGTGTGTCTCGAGGCTCGCCTCCGTGGCCGCGTCCAATGCTCCCCTGACGTACCGCTCCCACAACGGTGTCTCCACGTGCCAGCTCATGTCCACGCCTCCCGACTGATCAGCTGCTCCCGCAGCCTGGACTTCGCGATTCGCGCACGACTCTTGACGGTCCCCTGCGGGATGCCGAGCAGGTCGGCCGCCTCCCGCGTCGACAGCCCGTCGATGACCGTTGCCTGCATGACCTGACGCAGCTCGGGCGACAGACGTCGCATCGCATCTCCCACCGCGCCGTGCTCGACGGCAAGCAGCAGCTCGTCCTCGGCGCTGCCGAGGATCGGCGAAAGTGCCGAGAGCACCTGGGCGCCGACCGGGGTCGGCTGCGGACGCTTGCGCAGTCGGGACACGAGCTGGCGGATCGCGATCCCCCAGAGCCATGCGCCGACGTCACCGTCACCGCGGAACGATCCTGGCCGACGCCAGATAGCGACGAACGTGTCGTGCACGGCCTCGGCGACGAGGTCCTCGTCGGACGTACGGCGCCTCAGCCTCAGCTGCAGCCAGGCAGCGTGGCGCTCGACCAGCTCACGCAGCGCGAGCTCGTCGCCTTCGGCCACGAGGCCGAGGAGCTCGGAGTCCGACCACTGCTGCACATACACACTGTCGCGGGTCGAGGGCTGTTCGGATCACGGTCCGTCGAACTTTCTGGTTGGCGGCGCCGTGCTCGCGGACGATGACGAAGGTCGGCTGGTCGTGGACGAGTGGTTCACTTCTGACGATGGGATGAGTACGACCGAACCCCGAGAAAGGCCACCGATGCATCTGGGCGTCGACAGCTTCGTCTCGACCGTGACCGACCCGACCACGGGTCGGGTGATCGGTGCGGTGGAGCGACTGGAACACCTGCTGGAGGAGATCGCCCGCGCCGAAGAAGCCGGGCTGTACTCCTTCGGCATCGGTGAGCACCACCGCAGCGAGTACTACGACTCGGCGCCGACGATCATCCTGGCCGCAGCGGCCGCTCGTACCGAGCGCATCCGTCTCGGCAGCGCGGTCAAGGTCTTGAGCGCCGATGACCCGGTGCGGGTGTTCCAGCAGTTCGCGACCCTGGACCTGATCTCGAAGGGCCGGATCGACCTGGTGGTGGGTCGCGGCTCCTTCACCGAGGCCTTCCCCCTCTTCGGCCTCGACCTCGCCGACTACGACTCGCTGTTCAGCGAGAAGCTCGAGCTCCTGCTGCAGATCCGCGATCAACCGGAGGTGACCTGGTCCGGACGTCATCGACCGGCGATGGTCAGGCAGAGCGTCTACCCGCGTCCCGTGCAGGACCCCCTCCCGATCTGGGTCGGTGTCGGCGGGACCCCGGAGTCCTTCGCCCGCGCCGGGCTGCTCGGCCTGCCGCTGATGGTCGCGATCATCGGCGGTGAGCCGCGCCAGTTCGCTCCGCTCGTGGATCTCTACCGGCGGGCGGGTGCTCAGGCCGGTCACTCCCCGGACCAGCTCCAGGTGGGTCTCCACGTGTTCGGCTTCGTCGCCGAGTCCGTCCAGGCAGCCGCGGACACGATCTACCCGGGGTGGGAGGAGATGTTCAGGAAGGTCTCGCGCGAGCGAGGTTTCGCTCCACCGACCCGCCAGCAGTTCGACGCGACCTCGGGGCCGAACGGCGCCTTCTTCATGGGCGACCCCCAGACGGTGGCCGACAAGATCAACCGGGTCTCCGACCAGCTCGGCGGCGTCGACCGGCTGTCCTTGCAGATGACCAACCCGCGCCTGGCCCACGAGGACCTGTTGCGTGGGATCGAGCTGCTCGGGACCGAGGTCGCTCCCCTGCTGACGAGCTAGCGACGGGCTAGACGAACGGCAGCAGGGATTCGATCGAGTCCGTCGGCGTCTTGAGGGCGATGCCCGTCCCGATCGCCTTCAGCTTCCAACCCGCTCCGTCGCGGGACAGCTTCGCCATGACGAGTCCGGTCTCTCGTACGCCGAGCGTGATGGTGAATCGAGCCAGCTCGGTGTCGTGGTCGTCGACGAGCCGGCAGTAGGCGTTGCGGATGTACTCCAGCGAGTGGCCCTGGTAGCTCGTGACCAGGAACAGGATCGACTCGACCTTCGGGTAGACCTGACCGAGGTCCACGGTGATCACCTCGTCGTCCCCGCCACCCTTGCCCGTGGTGTTGTCGCCCAGGTGGACCACCGACCCGTCGCGGGTCGCGAGATGGTTGAAGAACGCGATGTCGAAGAACTGACCGCCGGCGAACTGCACCGCCGAGGCGTCCAGGTCGATCGGCGGTGCCCCGCTACCAGCGTAGCCGGCCGTCGGGGAGTGATCCCACCCGACCGCCATCTGCACCTTGGTCAGTGGTTCGCCGTCCGCGGCAGCAAGAGGGACTTCTTGCCCCTCGGTCAGCTCGATCACCGGGTCGCTCCTCCGCTCGTCGATACGTCCCGAACGTACAGGGATCCCCTGATCCGCTCAGTCGCCTTGGCTGCCGTCACCCAGGCAGCGTCCGGCCCCGTGGCCGTTCGGCACTCACGCGCAGGTGACGCGATGCCGTGCCGAGTCATACGCGGCGGAAAGACGCGAGACTCGGCTAGACCTGCGCGGATGATTCGGGCGTGCGATGGACGAGCGCGTGGACGGATGACACCGTGTGGTCGTGACCCGAACCCTTGACGCCGACTACCTGGTGGTCGGAGCGGGCGCCATGGGGATGGCGTTCACGGACGCGCTCATCGACCACTCAATGGCCAGGGTCGCGGTCGTGGATCGCCGGCACGGGCCGGGCGGGCACTGGGTGGCGGCGTACCCGTTCGTGCGCCTGCACCAGTCCTCGGACTTCTACGGCATGGCCTCGACCCGGCTCGGCGGCGGGCAGCTGCAGCACCGCGGACCCGAGGCCGGGCTCCAGGAGCGCGCGTCGCAGCCGGAGATCCTCGCCTACTACGGCCGCGGGCTGGAGCGGCTGACGGAGACGGGGCGGGTGGAGTTCTTCCTCAACAGCGAGTACGCCGACGGAGCGGTCACCTCGCGCGTCACCGGCCACCGGCTCGAGGTGTCCGCCGGCACCAGGATCGTCGACGCCACCTACCTCTCTCCCACGATCCCTGCGGAGATGCCCCTCCCGTTCGCGGTCGCCGACGGCTCGAAGGTCGCGACGCCCAACGAGCTGGCGCAGCTGGCGGAGGCGCCGAGCGAGTACGTCGTCGTCGGGTCCGGCAAGACCGCGACCGACGCGATCGTCTGGTTGCTCGGAAAGGGCGTCGACCCCGACACGATCTGCTGGATCCGGCCGCGCGACCCGTGGATGCTCAACCGCGCGGTCATCCAGCCCGACCCGGTCATCTACACCGAGATGATGGCCGACCTCTTCCAGGCCAGCGCCGAGGGAACCTCCCTCGACGACATCTTCCTGCGGCTCGAGGCGGCCGGCGTCATGTTCCGCATCGACCGGTCCGTGACCCCGACCATGGCGAAGGCGCCGACCCTGGGCGCGTGGGAGCTGGAGCTGCTGCGGACCGTCGAGAACGTCGTACGCCGTGGGTACCTGCGCGAGGTTTCCCGCGGCAAGCTGACGTTCGACGAGGGCTCGATCGCCGTGGCCGACGACGCGCTCGTCGTCCACTGCGCCGCCGACGGCCTCAAGGTCCCGCCGATGGTGCCGATCTGGCAGCCCGACGTCATCACCCTGCAGACCATCCGGATCGGCTTCCCGACGTTCGGTGCGGCGCTGGCCGGGTACGTCGAGGCGACGCGCACCGACGACGCCGAGAAGAACCGCCTCTGCCCGCCGAACAACTACGGCAACACCTTCGAGGAGTGGGCGCGGATGAACGCCCAGGGCCTGATGAACGTCCGCACCTTCTCCGCCGAGCCCGACATCGCCGACTGGCTCAGCACCATCTCCCTCAACCCCACCCGGGTCCCGCCCGGGTACGCGAAGACCTCCGAGCTCGAGGCCGCGCGGGAGCGGCTCGGGAAGTACGCCGACGCCGGCATCGCGCGCCTGCTCGATCTGTCCTGATTCGCCTGGAGCGGCTGCGTCTCTCCCGCGGCCGCGCGTGACTTACGGGGCGATCCTGTGCCGCACCCAGCCCTGCGCCACGCCATCTCGCGGGTCGCCGGACACGTTCAATGGACGAGCCTGAGCCTTTCGCCGGGGTGCCCGCTAACGTCCACCCATGGGTGACGTTCAGGACTTCCTGAGCCGGTTCGACGGCGCGGACCGCGACGCGCTCACGCACGTGTACGCCGTCGCGCTCGAGGTCGTGCCGGAGGCGGTCGAGGGGACGAGCTACGCGATGGCGGCCTTGCTGTACCGCGGCAAGGGCCTGGTCGCGACGGTGCGGGCGAAGACCTTCCTGTCCCTCTACCCGTACAGCGGGACCGTGATCCAGGACCTGGGTGACGAGCTGGACGGGTTCGAGACGACGAGCGGCAGCGTCCACTACTCCGCTGCGCACCCGATCCCGGACGACGTGCTCAGGAGATTGGTTCGCGCTGCGCGCGAGGAGATCGACGCCGAAGGCTCGCCTAGGCCGGGCCGCCGCTGTGGAGGGGGCGGACCTCGACGCCGCCACCGCCCTGGATGGCGGGGTTGGTGCCGGCGATGGCGAGCGCGGCGTCCAGGTCAGCCGCCTCGATCACGTAGAACCCGGCCACGATCTCGGTGGTCTCGACGAACGGCCCGTCGGTCACGCCCTCGGCACGGATCGACTTCGCCAGGTCGCGGGGCGTGAGGGCGTACGCGGCGACCATCGCCTGCTCGGCGACCAGGTCGTCAGCGTGGTCGTCACACTCGGCCAGGTCCTCGGCCGTCGCGTCGGGTGCGTGGGCGGAGTCGCTGGCGTAGATGAGGACGGCGTACTGCGGCATGGGTTCTCCTACGGAGTGAGGGATGTGCGTCGGTCGATCAGGTGGGCGAGCTCGGCCTCGTTGCGGCAGAGCTCGATCGCCTCGTCGTACGCCGACCGCGCGTCGTCGGCGCGACCGAGACGGACGAGGAGCTCGGCGCGGACGGAGGCGGGGCGGTGGCTGCCGGGGATGTCGATGCCGTCGAGGGCTTCGAGCCCCGACGCAGGACCGGAGGCCTCGGCGACGGCGACCGCCCGAGCCAGACGGGCCGCGGGCGAGGGGTCGATGGTGACGAGCGAGTCGTAGTGCCGGACGATCCGGTCCCACCGCGTCTGGTCCGCCGACGGAGCGGTGGCGTGCTCGGCGGCGATCCAGGCCTGGACGGCGTACGACGCGGACAGCGGGGTGACGGCCTGGGGCAGGGCGCGCAGCAGGTCGAGGGCCTCGGCGATCTCGTCCTGCCGCCACAGCGAGCGGTCCTGGTCGGCGAGCAGCACGAGCGAGCCGTCGGCCGAGAGGCGGGCGTCCCGACGCGAGTGCTGCAGGAGGGTGAGGGCGAGCAGCGCGCCGAGCACTGGTTCGGTCGGGGAACCGGGACCGCACCACCCGCACCAGACGGATGGCCTCACCGGCGAGCTCGGCGCGCAGCAGGTCCGGACCGCTGCCGGGGGCGTACCCGGCGGTGAAGGCGAGGTACGCCGTCCGGGCGACGGAGTCGAGCCGCTCGGGCAGCGCCGACTCGTCCGGGATCGCGAACGGGATGCCGGCGCCGACGATCTTCTTCTTCGCGCGGGTGATCCGCGCGGCCATCGTCGGCTCGGAGACCAGGAACAGCCGGGCGAGGTCGTAGGTGCTGACACCCAGGACCAGCCGCAGCGCCAACGCCGACGCGCCCTCGGCGGGCAGCGCCGGGTGGGCGCACATGAGGACGAGCCGCAGCAGGTCGTCCTCGACCAGGTCGCCGGGGTCGGCCATCGCGCCGACCACCTCGTGGTGCTCGCTCTCGGTCACCAGCAGCGGCATCTTCCGCTGGTGCATGGTCTCGGCGCGCAGCCGGTCGAGGATCCGCCGACGGGCGGTGGTGAGCAGCCAGGCGGCCGGGTTGTCCGGCGTACCGTCCTGCGGCCACCGTCGGGCCGCAGCCTCGAAGGCGTCGCCCAACGCGTCCTCGACCAGGTCGAGACGACGGAAGCGAGCGACGAGCAGCGACGTCAGCCGCCCCCACTCCTCGCGCGCCACCTCCGAGAGCGCCGCCGCAGTCGGATCCATCAGCCGATCTTGACCGTCGGCCGGATCTCGAGCGAGTAGGTGTCCGGCAGCAGCTTCGCCGCGGCGATCGCGTGGTCGAGGTCGGGCAGCTCCACCTCGTAGTAGCCCCCGATCATCTCGGCGGTCTCCGCGAACGGGCCGTCGGTGATCTGTACGTCGTCCCCGCGGCGCCGCACGGTCGTCGCCTGGTCGGCGTCGGCCAGGGCGGCGGATGCTTCCTCGTGCCCGTGCTCCGCGACGTACGCCGAGAAGGCGGCGTGGTCCCGGTAGTAGCCGGCCTGCACGTCCTCGGGCAGGGAGCTGAAGTCGTAGGGCTCGTAGGCGATGAAGATCAGGTACCTCATCACTCGGCCATCTTGCGGAACTCGATGTGCTCGCCGCGCGAGGCGAACCGCTCGCACGCCGCGCGCAGGTCCGGCTCGTCCTCGGACTCGACCAGGTAGAAGCCGACGATCTGCTCGGCCGACTCGGTGAACGGCCCGTCGGTCACCAGCGTGCCGCCGGAGCCGTCCGGGCGCATCGAGGTCGCCTCAGCCGAGGCCTCGAGCGGTCCGACCGCAGCGATCGTGTGGCCGCCTGCGGCGAGCTCCTCGTGGAAGATGCGGTGGCTGCGCATGCCCTTCTCGTGCTCCTCGGGCGGCAGGTCGGCCCACTCCGCCTCGGGTGCGGGCAGCAGGATCAGGTACCGGCTCATCGTCGTCCTCTCGTGAGTTCGCAGATCGCTGGTGCGATCCCATCACGATGACGGACGAGAACGGGCAGATCGACAGGCCCTGCCTAGGTGCGGGGGTTGCGAGACGCGAGCTTCGCTCGCTCCTCAACCACCGGGTCAGGCAGTCACGACGGCCGGAGCCGCCTTCTTCTGGCCGCGGAGCTTCTTCAGCTGCGAGCGCAGGTTGCCGAGCTTCGTCTCCTCGAGCCAGCCGTTGGGCAGGGAGAGGCGGACCACCTTGTGCCAGGCCGAGTAGACCTGCGGCACGAGCGGCCGCGCGCAGTAGGTGAGGTCGTACTTCTCGAAGAGCGCCTGGACCTGCGGGGCGATCTCGCCGTACCGGTTGCTCGGCAGGTCGGGGAACAGGTGGTGCTCGATCTGGTGCGACAGGTTGCCGGACATGATGTGCATCAGCTTGGAGCCGGAGATGTTGGCGCTGCCGAGCATCTGTCGGACGTACCACTCGCCGCGGGTCTCGCCCTCGATGGAGGACGTCTCGAAGGTCTCGACGCCCTCGGGGAAGTGGCCGCACATGATGATCGAGTGGCTCCACACGTTGCGGATCGTGTTGGCGGCGAAGTTCGCGGCCAGCGTGTGCAGCGCACCGGGGCCGGACAGCAGCGGCCACACGAGGTAGTCCTTGGCGGCGTTGCGGCCGACCTTGCGCAGCACCTTCTTCAGGTCCGCGCGGAACTTCGGGTCCTTCGTGGTGCCGTCGACGATGTTGGAGCGGAAGTCCATGTCGTACGCGGCGATGCCGTACTCGAAGAAGAGGGCGTTGAGCAGGTTGAGGAACGGCTGCGCCAGGTTGACCGGCGTCCACTCCTGGTCCTCGTCGACCCGCATGATCCCGTAGCCGAGGTCGTTGTCCTTGCCGATGACGTTCGTGTACGTGTGGTGCTGCTCGTTGTGGGCGATCTTCCACTGCGCGGCCGGGGTGGCGGAGTCCCACTCCCACGTCGTCGAGTGGATCTTCGGGTCACGCATCCAGTCCCACTGCCCGTGCAGGACGTTGTGGCCGATCTCCATGTTCTCCAGGATCTTGGAGACGCTCAGGCCGGCGGTGCCGAGCACCCAGGCCGGCGGGAAGATGCTGAACAGCAGCACGGCACGCGAGCCGAGCTCGATGCTGCGCTGGGTGGTGATCACCTTGCGGATGTACGCCGCGTCGGCCTCGCCGCGCGAGTCCAGGACGGACTGACGGATCTGGTCGAGCTCGTAGCCGAGGGTCTCGATGTCCTCAGGGGTGAGCCGGGAGACGGGGTGGTCGATCTTCTTCTGGACGACAGTCATGAGGATCCTTTCGGGTTCCGGGGCTTCGAGACGGCGTTGCGCGCCTCCTCAGCCTCCGGTTTCGCGCGGCGACAGGGTGCAAGCCCCGGCCGCGGCGTTGATGCAGGTCTGGACGAGGACGTGCTCGGACTCTCCGGGCACGACCGTGGTGACTTCGCCGTTGCGCAGGTCGCGCACGCTGCCCTCGCGCAGCGGGAGGACGCAGCCGAAGCAGATGCCCATCCGGCACCCGCTCGGCATGAGGACGCCTTCGGCCTCAGCAGCGTCGAGGATCGGGGTCGCGCCGTCGGCGACGACGTCCACGTCACCGATGGTGACGGTGCCGCCCTCGCCGGGCTCGACCCGGCTGACCCGGAACTGCTCCAGGGTCAGGGGCAGGCCGTTGCGCTCGTGGTGGTCGCTCAGTGCGTCGAGCAGCCCCGTGGGGCCGCACGCGAAGGTGTGCCGGCCGGCCAGGTCGGGCACCAGCTCGTCGATCAGGTTGACGTCCAGGACGCCGTGCTCGTCGTCGTACCTCGTGACCAGCCGGATCGCTCCGGCGTCGGCGAGGGTCTGGAGGTCCTGGGCGAAGATCGAGTCCGGTCGCGACGGCGCGACGTGCAGGACCACGATGTCGAAGTCGTGCGAGTGGCCCGGCAGGACGCCTTCGTCGGTGACCGGGAACAGGTTGCGCAGCATCCCGATGACCGGCGTGATGCCGGAGCCGGCGGTGACGAACAGCAGCTTGCCGCCGTCCTCGGGGAGCACGAACTCCCCGGCCGCCTGCTCGAGGTGGACCAGCGTGCCCGGGCGGGCGCGGTGCACGAGGTGGTGGCTGACGAGCCCGTCCGGCACGGCCTTGACGGTGATCGAGATCAGGCGGTCGGGGCCCTGACCGAACTGCGCGTGGGTGAGCGAGTACGCCCGCCACTGCCGTACGCCGTCGATGTCGATGCCGATCCGCAGGTACTGCCCCGGCACGTGCCCGGCCCAGTCCCGGCCGGGCCGGATGACCAGGGTCGCGGCGTCGCGGGTCTCGGGGATGACCTTCTCGATCCGGCCGCGCAGCTGGGTGCCTTCCGCGGCGCCCGCCCGCAGCGGGGCGAAGAGGTCGAGGAAGTCAGCGGGCACGAGCGGATGTGCCGCGATCGCGGCCAGCTCTGCGAGACGTTTCCTCATGCTCTTCACTGTCCCTCGTCACGGGGGGTAAAATCATGACCGCCGGGCGTGAATCGGTGCATACTTATTGTTCGGAGGGAACAACATGGTTGACCAGCTCACCCTCACTCCACCGGTGGTGGAAGCGCTGCGCGAACGCCTGCCGGAGGTTGCCACCCACACGATCGACGCCGTGCAGACCGGCATTCCCGCCTACGCGCGCGGGTTCGGCGATCCGATGGGTGCGACGATCGAGAACGCCGTCCAGCTCGCCCTCGCCGGCTTCTTCCGGCTGGCGTCCTCCCCCTCCCCCGACGGCGGTACGCCGCTCACCCCCGCGATCGAGGGCGCGTACGCGCTGGGCCGCGGGGAGGCACGCAGCGGTCGGTCGGCCGACGCCCTGCTCGCGGCGTACCGCGTCGGTGCCCGGGCCGCCTGGCGGGAGATGGCCTCGACCGCGGTGAGCGCGGGTGCGGACGGCGAGTCGATCGCCTCCTTCGCCGAGCTCGTCTTCGCCTACATCGACGAGCTGTCGGCGGCCAGCGTCGCCGGGCACACCGACGAGCTCGAGACGACCGGCCGCGTCCGCCAGCGCCGCCTCGACCTGGTGGCGCAGGCGATCCTGCGTGGGGAGCCGGAGGACTCGCTCCGCACGGCCGCCGAGCAGGCCGGCTGGCGTCCGCCGCGCACGCTCACGGCGGTGCTGCTGCCGCGGGCTCAGATCCGGCCGGTGCTGGCAGCGGTGAGCGAAGCCAGCCTGGTCCCGACCGAGGGGACGCCCGGCCTGCCCGAGGAGCGAGGGGTCGTGCTGGTCGCCGACATGGCGGGCCGCTCCCGCGCCCGGCTCCTGCGGCTGCTCACCGACCGGTCGGCGATCGTCGGGCCGGCCCGCCCGTGGAGCCGGGCCCGGGCGTCGTACCAACGTGCTCTGCGAGCCATCCCGTTGGCCGACGGCCCCGGCGCCGTCGACACCGAGCAGCGGTTGCCCGAGCTGGTGCTGGCCGCCGACGAGGAGGCGTACGCCGACCTCCGCTCCCGGGTCCTGCAGCCGCTCGACGACCTCACGCCGGCGGCTCGGGAGCGGCTGACGGCGACCCTGCGGTCGTGGCTGCTGCACCAGGGTCGGCGCGAGGCCGTCGCCGCCGATCTCTTCGTGCACCCCCAGACCGTCCGCTACCGCATGGGTCAGCTGCGGGAGATCTTCGGCGAGACCCTCGACGACCCGGTGGCTGTCCGCGACCTGATCCTGGCGCTGGGCTAGTCGGTCAGGCGTTCGCGGAGGCCGGCGAAGAGCAGCCGCACCGTCGCCCAGTCGAAGACCTCACCCACGGTGTTGACCACAGGCACCGTCCACGCACGGCCGGGCTTGGCTCGGAACCGCAGGTGCAGCCGTACGCCGTCCGACACGTCCTCGGCGACCAGAGCCCAGCTCGCGACCAGTGAGCCGCGGTCGGTGCGGTAGACGAGGACGTACGGCTCCTGCTTCTCGACCAGCACGAACTCGGGGTCGCCGGGACCGTAGTCGGGGATGCGGTCGCCGACCTCGTGCTGCTGCCACTGCGGATCGATGTGCCGGATCCCGCGTCCCTTCTCGGGGATGACGCGCTCGGCCCAGCGCGGGAAGTACCAGCCGGCGCGGTCCTTGCCGAGCTGGACGAGCCACGGCCACAGCTGGTCGGCCGTGCCGGGGAGAACGGTCTCGCGGTCCATCACGACCGGCGCGTCCGGCACGACGTCGTCGCCGGGCCAGGCCGCCATCAGACCCCGCCGTGCACGAGGTCGCCGGCGATCCAGGTCGCGGCCACCGGCATGGACCGCAGGGCAGCGCCCGCGGACGCGGTGTCGTCGTACGACGCCAGCGGGTCGGCGTCCAGCAGCACCAGGTCCGCTGGCATGCCGGCGTGCACCGTTCCCTGGCCGTCGACCGACGCGGCCAGGGCCTCTCGCGTGGTCAGCGCCTCCTCCGGCTGCCACGCGGCGCGGTCGTCGGCGCTGCGGTGGACGGCCGCAGAGATGGCGAGCCACGGGTCGAGCCGCGCCACCGGGGCGTCCGAGCCGAGGGCCAGGGTGACCCCGGCGTCGAGCATGGTCTTGAGCATGAAACAGCGGTCCATCCGGTCCGGCCAGCTGCGCTCGGTGACGTCCCGGTCGTCGAGCAGGTGGGCCGGCTGCACGCTCGCGCGGATGCCGAGCTCGGCCATGCGCGGGACGTCCTCGCGGGTCATCAGCTGGGCGTGCTCGATCGACCCGGTCGCTCCGGTCGCGGCGTACGCGTCGAGCGCGTGACCCACGGCGGCGTCGCCGATCGCATGGGTCGCCACCTCGAGCCCGTGCCGCTTCGCTGTCTCCAGCAGCTCGTGCAGCTGATCTTGCGTGAGGTTCGGGGCGCCGACGGTCGGCACGTCGGCGTACGGCGCGCAGCACCAGGCGGTGCGGGTGTTGAGCGAGCCGTCGCTGATGATCTTCAACGGACCCATCCTCAGCTGAGGACTGTCGGGCGTGAGCGGTTCGCCGGTGCGCCGGCCGAGCGCGAGGTAGTCGTCGAGCGTCTCGGCGTACGTCGCCGCCCGGATCCGCAGCAGCGCCCCTCCGGCCGCGGCCCGGTCGGGCCAGGACCGCACCGGTGCGCCGAACTCGAAGTCGGTGACGCCGACGATCCCCCGGGCGGCCGCGCGACGCTGCACCTCGACGTACGAGGCCACCGACGTGCCGTCCTCACCGAGAGCCTCAGCCAGCCGCGGGTACGCCGCGAACCACTCGGTCTCCTCGACCATCACGTCCCGGCGCGGCAGGTCGAGCGCGTCGAGGGCGACGGTGTTGATCCAGGCATGGTGACCGTCGCCGGCGATCAGCACGACCGGACGCGTCGGGGCGATCGCGTCGAGGGCGGCAACCGTCGGCTGCTCGGCCCAGCCGGCCGGCCGGTGGCCCCAGGCGACGACCGGCCCCTCGGTCGTGCGGAGCCGCTCGGTGACGGCGCGCAGGGTGGCGTCGTGGTCCTCGACGCCGACCAGGTCCAACCGGCCGGACGCCAACGACCACTGACCGAGGTGGACGTGCTGGTCCCAGAGCCCGGGAATCAGCCAGCGGCCGTCGGCGTCGAGCTCCTCGGACCCGTGCGCGTCCAGGGCGGCCCCGATCTCGGTGACCGTCCCGTCGACGACCCGTACGTCGACAGGGCCCGGCGTGCCGGTCCCGTCCAGGTCGACCAGGCGCACGTGCCGGAGCAGGAATCCGCTCATGGCGCCACCGTAAGCGCTGACCCGTCAGAAAGTTTCTGCCGGGTCAGCGCAACTTCTGCCGGGTCAGCGGTCTATACGTGGCGGCGGGACTGGACGACCCGGAACCGGGACGCGACGTAGGCGCCGTCGGTGTAGGAGGCGTTCGCCGCCGGGTTGGCGCCGGTGCCGTGGAAGTCGGAGAACGCCGCGGACTGGTTGACGAACACCGGGCCGTGGAGGTTCTCGCTCAGGGCCACGCCCGCGTCGAGCGCGGCGTCGCGCATCTGCTCGATCACCTCGTCGCTGGTCGAGTAGACGCTGGCCGTCATCGCGCCGTGCCGCTTCACCGTGTCGCGGAACCGGTCGATCGACTGCCCGGTCCCCTCGGTGGAGATCAGGTAGGCGACCGGGCCGAAGCACTCGGACTCGTAGACGTCGGTGTCGTCGGCGCTCAGCGCGAGGATGGTCGGCGTACGGACGGTGGCGTCGGGGTACGCCGGGTGCGCGACCTCGCGGCTCGGCACGAGGACGTCGCCCTTGACCGCGTCCAGTCGCTCGAGGACACCGGAGTTGACCACGCCGCCGAGCAGCTCGACCGCGCGGGCGTCGTCGCCGAGCAGCCGCTCCAACGCCGTACCGATCCCGGCGCCGACCTCGGCCGGCGTCTTGGTCCCCTCGTCGGTCTCGATGCCGGCGGCCGGGAGGTAGACGTTCTGCGGCGCCGTGCACATCTGACCGGTGTAGAGGGCGAAGGAGAAGGCGAGGTTGCCGCACATCGCCTTGAAGTCGTTAGTGGAGTCGAGCACGACGGTGTTGACGCCGGCCTTCTCGGTGAAGACGAGAGCCTGGCGGGCGTTCTCCTCGAGCCAGTCACCGAAGGTGTTTCCACCGGTGAAGTCGATCAGCTTGACCTCGGGGCGGGTGGCCAGCGTGGCGGCCAGCTTGTCGTCGGGGTCCTCGACGGCGAGGGTCACGAGGTTGGCGTCGAAGCCGTTCTCGCTCAGCACCTCCTGGCAGACCTGCGCGGTGATCGCGAGCGGCAGGACGGCGCCGGGGTGCGGCTTGATGACGACCGGGTTGCCGGTGACGAGGCTGGCGAAGAGGCCGGGCCAGGAGTTCCAGGTCGGGAAGGTGTTGCAGCCGATGACGAGCGCGACCCCCCGCGGGACGACGGTGAAGGTCTTCTCCATCGTGATCGGCATCTTGCCGGGCTTCTCCCACGTGGCCGTGGCCGGCGTCCGCGTCATCTCGACGTACGCGTACGCGATCGCCTCGAGCGCGCGGTCGAGCGCGTGCGCGCCACCGGCCTGGAAAGCCATGACGAACGCCTGGCCGCTGGTGTGCTGGACCGCGTTGGCCAGCTCGAAGATCCGGCCGTGGAGTCGGTCGAGGATCTCCAGACAGACGCCCGTGCGGCCCTCGGGACCGGCGTCGCGCCAGGCCTTCATGCCGCTCTGCGCCGCTGCCATGAGCGCGTCGACGTCGCGCGCGCGGGGGTAGGTGACCCCGAGGTCCATGCCGTACGGCGACCGCTCGGTGGCCACCGTGCCCTCGGCGCCCGGCGTGCTGATCGGGAACGGCTGCCCCAGCAACGCGTCGTACGCCGCCTTGCCGTCGGCGGCCGCGTTCTCGCCGTACACGCGCGGGCTCGGCGACTCGTTGAACGCCGAGTAGTACTCGCGCGACGCACAGGCCGCGATCGCCTCGTCCAGGCGCTGCCGGTGGGTCTCGAAGAGGCTCATGGGCCGAGCCAACTCGGCCGCGACGTCTCACGCAAGTCCGCACCCGTCGCGGCACGTCGTCCCCGCCTGTGGTCGCCTGTCACGCCGCATGTAACACCGTGTTACCCATCTACCTCGCTGAAACAACGCCGTTCTAGATGGGTAACACGGTGTTACATGCGAAATCCCGTGCCGGTGCGCGGCCGCCGCTTCGGTACATTGCGGGGCGTGACCGGACGGGGGATCGCGCGAGCGACGGGGGTCGCCGCGCTGCTGGCGGCGCTCGGCGTCGGCGGCAGCTACGCCTATGCGGGCCTCCACGCATCCGAACCCGGCGGCACCGGCGCCGGCTCCCCCGTCGCGGCGAGCGGACCGGCCTACCCCACGACCGCACAGCTCGACCTGCTGCCCGACTCCGACCTCCCGCCGCTGGCCGAGGACGTTCCGCTGGTCCCGGCCAAGCTCGGCCCGCCGGGCACCGGGATCACCCTGATGGTCCCCGAGGGCTGGGATCGCATCAACGCCACCAACGGGACCGTCGGCGCCCGTTGGACCGCCCCCGGAAACCCGGCCGGGTCCTACTCGGTGCGGGTCACGCTGGTCACCACGACGCAGAACCCGCAGGCGATGGTCGCCGGCAAGATCCCGCAGCTCCAGCTCGACTCGCACCTGACCTACCTGAAGTTCGTCGAGCAGACGGTCAACACCCTCGTCTTCACCTACGTGTACGACGACGACTACCGCATCGAGCAGGTCGATCGATACGTCACGCTCACCGGTGGCCCCGCCGATGTGGAGATCGCTACCAGCGGCCGGCTGATCGACGACCCCGGCATGCGCGCACTCGTGAGTCGCATGGCGACCCAGATGGCCTACCAGCCCAAGAAGCCGCCGGCCGGTCAGTAGCCGCTGACGCGGACGGAGTCGATCACCTGGTTGGCCGTCGCGCGGTCGGCGGCGCGGACCTGGATCCAGACGAACTGGTTCGTCGCCACCTGCAGCACCCGCTCCTCGACGACGCCGGGGCAGTCGAGGTGGATCTGGGTCAGGGACGCGCCCTCCCTGATCGTGTCCCGGAACGGGTCCAGCGCGGAGCCGCACTCGGGGTGACCGGCGAGCTGCTCGGGCATGTCGTCGGCCGTGAAGACCCCGAGGAAGACCCCCGAGGCCGACGACTTCGACCTCTGCCAGGTCGAGGTCGAGCCGGTCGACAGCGAAGGCTGCTCACCCTGGGCACCCGGGGGCGTCCACTGATCGGTGTGCACGGACGTGGTCCAGGCCCGCGGCACGGTCACGCCCAGCGACCCCGTCGTGTCCTCGACGTACCGATCGGGGTGCGAGCGGTCGTAGAGCCACGGGCCGACGAACGAGCCCGCGACGAGCGCGAGCAGGCCGACGACCGCGGCGGCGACCAGCCCGCGCCGCGAGCGGCCGGGCAGCTTCGGCTTGGGGAGCGGTGCCTCCTCCGGCTCTGGCGTCGGCCGCCGACCGGGCTGGGTCAGCTCCGGGTCCGGTGGCAGCCACGGCTCGGGCAGCGCCGCCTCGACCGAGGGGCCGAGCGAGTCCTCCAGCGCGGCGACGAAGTCGGAGACGGAGTCCCAGCGGTCCTCACGGTCCACCGCCAGCCCCCGGCGTACGACGTCCTCGACGGCCGCCGGGAAGGGCCGCGCGTCGGTCGACAGCGGCGGCGGCGGGCCGGGGTGCGCGGCCGCCTGCAAGGAGGCGTGGGCGTACGGCGCCCGGCCGTTGAGCAGCAGGAAGGTCAGCGCGGCGAGGGAGTACTGGTCGGCGCGGGCGTCGAGGTGCTCGGCCTGCGCCTGCTCGGGCGCCACGAAGGAGGGCGTCCCGGCGATCATCGTCAGCCGCGAGGACGCCTCCAGCGCCTTCCCCAGGCCGAGGTCGCCCACCATCGCCTTGACCTGGGGCGTCCCGCCCGATCCGGGAGAGGCGTCGACGGTGCGGAACAGCACGTTGGCCGGCTTGACGTCGCGGTGCAGGACGTTGCGCACGTGCAGCGCGGTGAGGCCCGTAGCCGATCTCGCGGACCACCTCGAGCGCCTGCCCCGGCGTCAGCCCCTCGATCTCCAGCCGGTCCGCGAGCGTCCCCTGGTCGGCGTACGACATGACGAGGTAGGGCCGACCGTCGTCGAGCTCGCCGGCGTCGTACACGCTGACGACGTACGGCGACTCCACCTTGCGCAGGAAGCGGCCCTCCTCGAGGAACCGTTTCCGGACGTGGTGGTCCTCGGTCCAGTTGTCCGCGAGCACCTTGATGGCAACCGGGGAGTCCAATTGCTCGTCATAAGCAAGCCAGACAGTGGCGAATCCCCCCGACCCGATGCGACGGCGCACCGCGTAACGCCCGAGTCGGTTGGGAAGAGCCACAAGTGCATTATCTTCATATCTTCACGGGGAAGGATCATTCGGCATGGCCACAGAGGCGCTGACGCCCGACGAGATCGACGATCTCGCCCGCCGCGCACAGGAGGGCGACCGCGACGCGCTCGAGCTCCTGCTCGGCGCGATCCGCCCGCGCGCGCTCAACGTCTGCCGCGGTGTGCTGCCCTACTCCCCGGACGCCGAGGACGCGTGCCAGGACGCGTTGATCAACATCGCCAACAAGATCGGCTCCTGGGGTGGTCGCGGCCGCTTCACCACCTGGATGCACGTCGTGGCGGTCAACTCCGCCCGCAGCACCTACCGCCGGATGAAGAACCAGGCGATCTCCTCCGACACTGCGCCGATGGAGAAGCCGGACCCCCGCACCACCAGCGTCATCGCCGGCACCCGGCTCGACCTGCTCGAGGCGATGGAGACGCTCGAGCGGGAGCACCCCCAGTACGTCGAGCCGCTGCTGCTGCGCGACGTCTACGGCATGTCCTACGACGAGATCGCCCAGCAGGTGCAGGCGCCGCTCGGCACGATCAAGGCGCAGATCCACCACGGGCGCAAGCTGGTGCGGCCGCTGCTGCGAGGCGACGAGTGACGACGCCCCGGTGGCTGGCCGGCGTCCTCGGCGTCGTCCTCCTGACCGGCAGCCTCGCCGCGTGCGACCAGGACGACCCCCCGTCCGCGCGGCACACCGGGCCGCAGGCTCCCCAGAGCCCGACCACGAGCGGCATCTCCGCCGGCTCGGGCGACGACCTGACCGAGGCCGAGAGCCAGCCGCGCCAGGACCCGGTCTACCCGCGGGTCGGGAATCCCGTCGTGGACGCGTTGCACTACGGCCTCACCCTCGACTGGTCCGGCTCCTCCGGCATCCTGACCGGCACCGAGAAGCTCACCTTCCGGGCCGCGCAGGACGCCCAGAGCATCCCGCTCGACTTCAGCGGCGCGCTCGAGCTGTCCCGGGTCCGCCTCGACGGGGAGGACGCCGACTTCGAGCAGACCGGCGCGGACCTCGTCGTCCGGACGCCGGTGCAGGAGGACCAGCAGTACGTCCTCACCCTGACGTACGCCGGCAGCCCGCGCCCGGCGCCGGCACCCACGACGCGCGGCGACTTCACCCTGGTGGGCTGGCAGTCCGACCTCGACAAGGGCACCAGCTACACCATGCAGGAGCCGTACGGCGCGTTCACCTGGTATGCCGTGAACGACCAGCCCTCCGACAAGGCGTTCTACGACATCACCATCACCACGCCCCAGGACCTCACCGGAGTCGCGAACGGCACGCTGGAGTCCAACGAGACCGACGCGGGCAAGCGGACGACCCGGTGGCACCTCGGCTCCCCGGCGTCGTCGTACCTCGTCACCCTCGCCACCGGCCGCTTCACCCAGCTCAAGGCCGAGTCGAAGTCCGGCATCCCGCTCCAGGTCTGGGCACCCCCGCAGATCGAGGGGCTCGACCGACTGTTCCGGCAGCTGACCAAGGCCGTCGACTGGGACGAGGACCACCTCGGTCCCTACCCCTTCGACTCCCTCGGCCTGGTCGTGGTCGAGATGGACAGCGCCATGGAGACCCAGACCATGCTCACGCTGGGCGACACCCCCTACACGCTCTCGGCCCCTGTGATCGCCCACGAGAGCATCCACCAGTGGTACGGCGACACCGTGACGCCCTCCGACTGGCGCGACGTGTGGATGAACGAGGGCATGACGATGTACCTCCAGTGGTGCTTCGAGGCCGACACCTCTCCGCACGGCGTCACGACGATCGGCAGCATCGTCGAGGAGCAGAAGCAGTACGTCCCCTCGCTCATCAAGCAGGGCGGTCCGCCCGCGGACTACGACCCGTCCGGCTTCGGGCTCTCCAACATCTACATCGTCCCGGCCGTCATGTGGCACCGGCTGCGGGTCAAGCTGGGCGACGCGGAGTTCTGGCGCCTGGTGAAGAAGTGGCCGCAGGACCACCACTGGACCAACGCCGACTACGACGAGATCACCTCGTGGTGGTCGGACCAGACCGGCCTCGACCTCCAGCCCTACTTCGATTCCTGGCTGCTCGAGGGAACCCCCGCCGACGTCCCGTAGATTGCCGCGCATGTCCCGCCCCCGACTGTCCGCCCGCGAGCTGATCGAGCTGGTGCTGGACGCGGAGTCGTGGGAGTCGTGGGACACTGCGCCGTCGTACGGCGACATCTCCGAGTCGTACGCCGACGAGCTGGCCGCCGCCCGGGAGCGGTCCGGTGTCGACGAGGCGGTGCTCACCGGCGCCGGCACGATGCGCGGACGTCGGGTGGCGGTGATGATCGGCGAATTCGGCTTCCTCGCCGGCTCGATCGGTCGGGCCACCGCCGACCGCCTGGTCGCCGCCATCTCCAGGGCGACCGCCGAGGGCCTGCCGCTGCTCGCGGGCCCGGTCAGCGGGGGCACGCGGATGCAGGAGGGCACTCCGGCGTTCGTCCAGATGGTACGGATCACCGAGGCGGTCGCCGCGCACAAGGCAGCCGGGCTGCCCTACCTCGTCTACCTGCGCCACCCCACCACCGGCGGCGTGATGGCGTCGTGGGGGTCGCTGGGGCACATGACCGTCGCCGAGCCGCACGCCCTGGTCGGCTTCCTCGGGCCGCGGGTCTACGAGGCCCTCTACGACAAGGCGTTCCCCGACGACGTCCAGACCTCGGAGAACCTCCACGCCCACGGCATCATCGACGCCGTCCTCGCGCCCGAGGAGATCGCCGACGTGCTGGACGCGGCGCTCGGCGTGCTCACGATGAGCCGGGGTGAGCCCGTGCCGGAGCCGCCCGCCGAGGACCGGGTCGACGTGGAGACCTGGGACGCCGTCACCCGCTCCCGACGCCCGGACCGGCCCGGCGTACGCCGGCTGCTGCGGTACGCCGCCACGGACGTCGTGCCGCTGTCCGGCACCGGGCAGGGCGAGCAGGACCCGGGGCTGCTGATCGCGCTGGCACGGTTCGGCTCGGCTCCGTGCGTCTTCCTCGGCCAGGACCGCCGCGGCCAGACCGACGACCACCCGATGGGACCCGGCGCCCTGCGCGAGGCCCGGCGCGGGATGCGGCTCGCCAAGGAGCTCGGCCTCCCCCTGCTCACCGTGATCGACACCGCCGGCGCCGCCCTGTCGCCGGAGGCCGAGAACGGCGGCCTCGCGGGCGAGATCGCCCGCTGCCTGGAGGACCTGGTGACCCTGGAGGCGCCGACGCTGTGCCTCATGCTCGGCGAGGGCAACGGCGGCGGCGCTCTCGCCCTGCTCCCCGCCGACCGCGTGGTCGCCGCCCAGCACGCCTGGCTCTCGCCCCTCCCGCCCGAGGGTGCCAGCGCGATCGTCCACCGGGACCTCGACCATGCCGCCGAGATGGCGCGTTCCCAGCACGTCCGGGCCCAGGACCTCCGGGAGATCGGCGTCGTCGACCGGATCGTGGCCGAGCACCCCGACGCTGCCGACGAGCCGGAGGCGTTCTGCCGCCGGGTCGGCGCGGTGCTCGAGTGGGAGCTCCAGCAGCTGTCCGCTGCCGGCGCGGGGTCGCCGGCCAGCCGGGCGGCCAGGTACGCGCGCTAGCCGGCTCCTCAGCCGAGCCCGGAGCAGCGCGCGGCGGCAGTGAGGCTGGCCTCGCGCATCTGCTGCGACATCTGGTCCTCGGGCAGGTTGTGGAACTGGAGGTCGTCGTCGACGAAGCCCTCCGACTTCAGCTCCTCCAGCCCCACGAGGCCGATCCACTCCCGGGCGACGCACTGCGCCTGGTTGGTGGTGAGGGTGGGGGTCACGGCCACGAGCTGGTTGGCCATGGTGCGCGACACCTGGATCTCCTCGGCGCTCAGCGTGTGCCCGGTCGCCGGTGCTCTCGGCTCCGGGCTGCTTCCGTCGCCGCCACCGCGCAGGCCCAGGTAGATCGCCCCGCCGATCAGCGCGGCGAGGACGACGATGACGCCGGCGACCAGCCAGGCCCGGGACCCGCCGGGACCGAACGTCGTCGCCCGCGCCACCGGACCGCCCACCGGCAGAGCCTTGACGCGGCGCAGGTCGTCGCGCAGCTGGGCGGCGCTCGCGTAGCGGTCCGCGGGATTCTTCGCCATCGCGGTCCGCAGGATGCGGTTGGTCTCCTGGATCAACATCGTGGTGCCCGGCAGCTGCGGCACCGGCTGCTCGAGGTGGGCCGAGACGATCTGGTACTCCGACGTACCCGTGTAGGGCGCGCGGCCAGACAGCGCCGCCCAGAGCAGGCAGCCGAGGGAGTAGATGTCGGTGGCGACGCCGGCGTTGCCGCCGGTGTGCAGCTCGGGGGCCATGTACGACGGGGTGCCGACCGTCCCGGTGCGCCCGCCGTTGGTCTGCTCGGCCGAGAGGTTGCGGGCGATCCCGAAGTCACCGAGGTAGGCCTGCATCTGGTTGCCCCGGCGGCGCAGCAGGATGTTCGCCGGCTTGATGTCGCGGTGGATCATGCCCGCCTCGTGGGCGTCGCTGAGGCCGCCGGCGACCTGCGCGATCAGGTCCAGCGCGACCTTGACCGGCGGGGCCCCGAAGGACTGGAGCATCGCGCCGAGGTCGCCGTCCGGGATGAGCTGCGTGGCGATGTAGAGGCGGCCGGCGTCCTCACCGTGGGCGTAGACGTGGACGACGCCCGGGGAGTCCAGCGCGGCGAGCGCCAGGGCCTCGCGGGTGAACCGCGCCCGGAAGGAAGGGTTCTCGGCCAGGTCGGGCGAGATCACCTTGACGGCGACCTGTCGGTTGAGCGCTTCGTCGGCAGCCTCGTACACGACCCCCATGCCGCCGCCGCCGAGCCGGCGGACGATCCGGTAGGGGCCGATCATCTCCCCCTCGGTGGGGTAGCCGGCCGCCTGCGTCACTCAGCGGTTCTACCCCATCCGGGGAGCGTTCACACCATTGGGTGAGTCGCTCAGGCGGCCGGTCCGCGGACTGGTCGCGCGAGTCATGCACTGGTGGGGTGTTGCAACGGCCGACCAGTGCAGGTTTCCCCGCCCAGGCGGGGAAACCTGCACTCTCAGAACAGCAGCGCCGAGGCCGGGTCCTCGAGGATCCCGGCGACGTCGGCGAGGAACCGCGAGCCCTTCTCGCCGTCGATGTGCCGGTGGTCGAAGGACAGCGCCAGCGTGGTGATGTCCCGGGCGACGATCTCGCCCGACTCGCTCACCCAGGGCTGCTTCCGGACCGCACCGAAGCACAGGATCGCGGACTCGCCGGGGTTGATGATCGGGGTGCCCGCGTCGACGCCGAAGACGCCCACGTTGGTGATGGTGAAGGTGCCGTCGGCCATCTCCGCCGGCTGCGTCCTGCCCTCCCGCGCCGTCGCGGTCAGCTGACCGAGTGCCTGGGCCAGCTCGAGCAGCGAGTGGTCCTGCGCCTCCTTGACGTTGGGCACGACCAGGCCGCGGGGCGTCGCCGCGGCGATGCCGAGGTTGACGTAGTGCTTGAGCACGACCTCCTGGGCGGCGTCGTCCCAGTACGAGTTGATCTCCGGCGTACGACGCATCGCGAGGATGCTGGCGCGGGCCAGGACCAGCAACGGGCTGACCTTCACGTCGCGGAATTCGCGCCGCGACTTGAGCCGGTCGACGAACTCCATCGTCCGGGTGACGTCGACGGTGATCCACTCGGTCACGTGCGGGCTGGTGAACGCCGACTGGCTCATCGCCTGCGCCATCATCTTGCGCACGCCCTTGATCGGCTCACGCGTCTCCCGCTCGCCGCTCGAAGCCGCGCGCGGGGCAGCCGCAGTGGATGCGGCACCCGACCCGTTCGAGGCCGCCTCGACGTCCGCCCGCGTGATGACGCCACCGGCGCCGCTTCCTGCGAGGGTGGCGAGGTCGACGCCGAGGTCCTTGGCGAGCTTGCGCACGGGCGGCTTCGCCAGGGCGCGTACGTCCGACTCCGACCGCGCGGACGGCGGGACCAGGGCCTCGGCCGACTCGGTCGAGCGGTGCCGCGCCGATGTGGCGGGCACGCTCTCCTCGTCGACCTCCACGACGTCCTGGCTCTGGGCGCCGCCGGGCGCGAACGCGCCCTGCACCTGCAGCTGGGTGTTGGCCGCGGCTTCGCTGCTCGGTGACGCGGAGCCCTTGCGGGCCCGGCGCAGCGGACCGCGGTCGGCCTTCATCCGGCCGACGAGCGACTCGCCCTCGGCGCTGCCACTGGCCGCGGGGTTGGACAGGTCGATCTCGACGGGGTCCTGGCGCTCCTCGGCCCCGGCCTTCTCGGCCATGCCCAGGTACGGGTCCGACTCCGTCTGAAGGGCAGCTCCGCCGCCCGAGGTCTGCTCCGTGGTGGCCGACGGGTCGGTCGCCGGTGCCGCTGCGTCACTGGGGTCGCCGATCGCGATGATCGGCGTCCCGACCGGGACCGTCTCGCCCTCGGGCACCATCAGCTTCTGCACGGTGCCGGCGAACGGCGAGGGCAGCTCGACCAGGGACTTGGCGGTCTCGATCTCCACGACGATGTCGTTGATCTGGACCTCGTCGCCCTCCTTGACCTTCCAGGAGACGATCTCGGCCTCGGTCAGACCTTCACCGACGTCGGGCAGCTTGAACTCGGCCATGTCTCAGTACTCCAGGGTGCGGTCGACGGCGTCCAGGACACGATCCAGGTCGGGGAGGAAGTCCTCCTCGATCCGGGAGGCGGGGTACGGGGTGTCGAACCCGCCCACCCGCAGCACCGGCGCCTCGAGGGAGTAGAAGCACTCCTCGGTGATCCGAGCGGCGACCTCGGAGCCCATGCCGAGGTTGACGTGCGCCTCGTGGGTGATGACCGCGCGGCCGGTACGGCGTACGGACTCGAAGACCGGCCCCATGTCCAGCGGAGACAGCGTCCTGAGGTCGATGACCTCCAGGGACTTGCCCTCACCGGCGGCCGCCTCGGCGGCCTTGAGCGCCGTCTTCACGGTCGGGCCGTAGGCCAGGACGGTGACGTCCGAGCCGGCCTTGACCACGCGGCTGGTGAACAGCGGGTCGGGGGTGGCGGTGTCGTCGAGCTCGGCCTTGTCGGCGTGGTACTGCCGCTTCGGCTCGAGGAAGATCACCGGGTCGTCGCAGGCGATCGCCTGCTGGATCATCCAGTAGCCGTCGACCGGGTTGGAGCAGGCGACCACCTTGAGGCCGGGCGTGTGCGCGAACTGCGCTTCCGGGCTCTCCGAGTGGTGCTCGACCGCGCCGATGCCGCCGCCGAACGGGATGCGGATGACCATCGGCATCTTGTTGTGGCCCTTGGAGCGGTAGTGCATCTTCGCCACCTGGCAGACGATCTGGTCGTAGGCCGGGTAGACGAAGCCGTCGAACTGGATCTCGACGACCGGACGGTAGCCGCGCAGCGCCATGCCCACCGCAGTGCCGACGATGCCGGACTCCGCCAGCGGGCTGTCGATGACGCGGTCCTCGCCGAAGTCCTTCTGCAGGCCGTCGGTGATCCGGAAGACGCCGCCGAGCTTGCCGACGTCCTCACCCATGAGCAGGACCTTCGGGTCGTCCTCCATCGCCTTGCGCAGGCCCATGTTGAGGCCCTTCGCCAGCGTGATCTTCTGTGTCGCAGCCATCAGCGGGCCCCCTCGAAGCTCTCCAGGTACGCCGCGAATCCTTCGCGCTGTGAGGTGATCTCCGGCGTCTCCTCGGCGTACACGTGATCGAACATGTCCAGCGCCTGCGGGTCGGGCAGCGCCTTGCAGCCCTCGCGCAGGTGGTGACCGAGCTCGTCGGCCTCGGTCTTGAGGTCGGCGATCCACCGGTCGTCGACCAGCCCGTTGCGGCGCAGATAGGCCTCCAGGCGCGCGATCGGGTCCTTCAGCTTCCAGTGCTCGAGGTCGTCGCTGAGCCGGTAGCGCGTCGGGTCGTCGGTCGTGGTGTGCGCACCCATGCGGTAGGTGTAGGCCTCCACGAGCGTCGGGCCCTGACCCTCGCGGGCCCGCTGGAGCGCGGCCTGGGTGACGGCGTACGTCGCGAGGACGTCGTTGCCGTCCACCCGGACGCCCGGGAAGCCGAAGCCGAGGGCGCGCTGGTAGAGCGGGATGCGGGTCTGTCGCTCGATCGGCTCCGAGATCGCCCACTGGTTGTTCTGGCAGAAGAACACGACCGGGGCGTTGTAGGAGGCGGCGAAGATGAAGGCCTCGTTGACGTCGCCCTGCGAGGAGGCGCCGTCACCGAAGTGGGCGATCACCGCGGTGTCGCGGTCCGGGTCGCCGGTGCCGACGGCGCCGTCGCGCTGGACGCCCATCGCGTAGCCGGTCGCGTGCAGCGCCTGCGCGCCGATGACGATCGTGTAGAGACCGAAGTTGTACTCCTGGGGGTCCCACGCACCGTGGTCCACGCCGCGGAACAGGCCGAGCAGCTTGAGCGGGTCGATGCCCTTGCAGTACGCCATGCCGTGCTCGCGGTAGGTCGGGAAGACGAAGTCCTGCGGCTTGAGGGCACGGCCGGCGCCGATCTGGGCGGCCTCCTGGCCGAGCAGCTGCGCCCAGATGCCGAGCTCGCCGTGCCGCTGGAGGGCGGTGGCCTCGGTGTCGATGCGGCGGACCAGGACCATGTCGCGGTAGAGCCCTTGGAGCTCCTCGGCGCTGAAGTCCCGATCGAAGTCGGGGTGGTGGACGCGCTCGCCCTCGGGCGTGAGCAGCTGGATCAGCTCGGGTCCGCCGTCGGACTGGGACGGACCGAAGACCTCGGCGAGGTCGGGGCCGAAGCCGTCGCCGGTGGTGTGTGTGGGCACCTGCACTCCTTCATCTGGTGCGACGTGGTGCGGGATCGCCGCGGCGTCGCAAGGGGTGTCTGTTCACCGACGAGGCCCTGCTTGTGACGGGGACCACATCGGTGCCCCCCAATGTATCGAGCGCCCGGCCCGCCCGGCGAATCGGTTGGGCCAATCGATCAGGCCGATCGGTCTGGGCGAACCGGTCGGGGCGAACCGGTCGGGCCGATCAGTGGGTCCCGCCGAGGTCCTCGTGGTCCACGTGCTGCGGCGGCTCGATCTGGAACGTGACGTGGTCCAGCTCGAAGTCGGCACGGGCGCACCCGACGAGCCGGTCGAGGACGGCGCCGACACCCTCACGCTCGAGCGTGCCCTCGTCCACGCGGACGTGGGCGGAGAGGGAGTGCAGACCGCTCGTGATCGTCCACGCGTGCAGGTCGTGCACGTCCAGGACTCCCGGCTGGGAGCAGAGGCGGCGCTCGATGTCCTCGAGGTCGAGGTCGACCGGAGCCAGCTCGAGCAGCACGACGGCCGAGTCCCGGAGGAGCCGCAACGAGCGCGGCAGGATCAGCACCGCGATCAGGAGCGAGGCGACGGGGTCGGCGCGGGTCCAGCCGGTCAGCGCGATCGTCAGCCCCGCGGCCACGGCCAGCAGGGAGCCGAGCAGGTCGGCGAACACCTCGGTCGCGGCGCCGCGGAGGTTGAGGTTGTCGGCGTCGCCGCGGTTGATGATCAGCAGGGAGACGGCGTTCGCGAGCATCGCCACGGCGCCGAAGCCGATGAGCGCCCCCGCATGGACGTCCGGGGGGTCGGCCAGGCGGCGGATCCCTGCGTACGCGAGGAAGGCACAGACGCCCAGCAGGACGGCGGCGTTGACCAGCGCCGCCAGGATCTCCGCGCGGTGCCAGCCGAAGGTGCTGCGGCGACCGGCCGGCCGCGACGCCATGTACGACGCCCCTAGCGCGAGCACCAGCGACGCGGCGTCGGTGGCCATGTGGCCGGCGTCGGCCAGCAGGGCGAGCGACCCGGCGAGCCAGGCACCGACCAGCTCGACCACGAGGATGGAGGAGGTGATCGACAGGACGAGCAGCAGCCGCCGGCGGTCCGCCTCGCGGCCGACCCCGTGACCGACGTGCCCGTGCCCGGCGTGCCCGTGCCCGTGCCCGTGCTCGTGCCCCATGCCGTCAGTCTGGCAGGGGCGATCCCTCAGACCGGCTCGTCCCAGACGCTCAGGTCCGGGCCCTTGGGCACGACGCCCGTGGGGTTCACGTCGGTCTGGACGATGTAGTAGTGCTGCTTGATCTGCTCGAAGTCGGTCGCGTCACCGAACGCCGGGATCGCGTACAGCCGGCGGGCGTAGGCCCACAGGTGGGGCAGCTCGACCAGCTTCTGCCGGTTGCACTTGAAGTGCCCGTGGTAGACGGCGTCGAAGCGGGCCAGGGTGGTGAACAGCCGGACGTCGGCCTCGGTGAGCGCGTCGCCCATGAGGAAGGGGCGTCCGTCCGACAGCCGCTGCTCCAACCAGTCGATGGCGGTCCAGAGCCGGTCGTAGGCGTCGTCGTACGCCTCCTGGCTGCCGGCGAAGCCGCAGCGGTAGACGCCGTTGTTCACCTCGGTGAACACCCGGTGCATGACCTCCTCCATCTCCGCGCGCTGATCGGCGGGCCAGAGATCGGGGACGTCACCGGTGTGGAGGTCGCGCCACTCGAAGAAGAGGTCGTGGGTGATCTGGGGGAAGTCGTTGGTGACGACCTTGCCGCTCTCGATCTCGACCACCGCGGGGACGGTGATGCCGCGCTCGTAGCCGGCCTCGCGCGCGAAGTACGCCTGCTGGAGGCGCTCGATGCCGAGGACCGGGTCCTTGCCCTCCGGGTCGAGGTCGAAGGTCCAGGACCGCTCGTCGTGGGTCGGCCCGGCCAGCCCGAGGGACAGGACGTCGTCGCCGAGCCCGAGCAGGTCGCGGACGATGATCGCGCGGGTCGCCCACGGGCAGGCCTTGGCCGCGACCAGGCGGTAGCGCCCGGCCTCGACCGGCCAGACGGGCACCTCGCGCGGGCTGTCCTGGGACCCGCTGGGGAACCGGTCGTCCCACGGGTCGGCTGACTTCTCCCCCGCGAGGACGCGGTCGGGCAGGTAGGTCATGTCGCGCTCGAAGGAGCCCTTCTCCACGTACGGCATGCCTTCATGGTTTCACATTCAACAAGTTTCAAACATTGCACACTTCTCTTTGCAAAGATATCTTTGGGATATGCCCTCGTCTCGCGCCGTCAACCCCAGCTCCGCCGGCCTCCGCGCCCTCTCCCACCCGACCCGGCTACGGATGCTCATGCTGCTGCGGCTCGAAGGGCCGGCCACCGCGACCTCCCTGGCGCAACGGCTGACCCTCAACACCGGCGCGACGTCGTACCACCTCCGGCAGCTCGCCGAGCACGGCTTCATCGAGGAGGACCACGAGCGCGGGGACGCCCGCGACCGCTGGTGGAAGGCCTCGCACGAGAGCACCCACGCGTCGCTGCTCGACCGTTCGGAGGACGAGCAGGAGGAGATCGAGGCCTACCTGCAGAGCGTGGCACTCATGTACACCGAGCTGCTCATGCAGGCCACCGCCGAACGCATGCACCTGCCGCGGCCCTGGCAGCGTGCCTGCACGACCAGCGACTGGCACCTCACCCTCACCCCGGCGCGGGCCGCCGAGCTCACGGAGCGGCTCACCGGCCTGCTGTCGGACTGGGACGAGGACGACGACGCTGAGGGCGCCGCCTCGTTCGTGGTCAACATCAACGCCTTCCCGCGCCCGGGCACGGTGGTGCTGGAGGGCCAGCGATGAGGTCCGCCCGCCTGCCCATGTACGGCTGGCTGGTCGCCCAGGCGATCTCGCTGCTCGGCACCCGCGTCTCGATGCTGGCCATCCCCTGGCTCGTCCTCACCACGACCGGGTCCGCCACCCAGACCGGTGTGGTGGCGGCGGTCGAGCTGACGCCCCTGGTGATCTTCAAGGCGATGGGCGGTCCGTTGGTCGACCGCCTCGGCCCGCGGCGCGTGGCGCTCACCTGCGACGCCCTCAGCCTGGTGGTCGTCGGAGCGATCCCGCTGGCCCACGCAGCCGGCACGCTGAGCTTCCCGCTGCTGCTCGTCCTGGTCGCCCTCGCCGGCACCCTGCGCGGGCCGGGCGACGCCGCCACCGGTGCCCTGATCCCGGCGCTGGCCGAGGGCGCGGGTGTCCGGTTCGAGCGGATCACCGGGCTCTCCTCCGCGATCGAGCGGGGGGCCTCGATGGCGGGCGCGGCCCTGGCCGGTGGACTCATCGCGCTCGTCGGCCCGGCGGCGGCGATCACGGTCGACGCGGTCTCCTTCGGCGTGTGCGCGGTGGTCCTGGCCGCGGCGACGGCCGGCCTGCCGAAGGTCGAGCGTCAGGTGACCGAGCACGCCACGTCGTACGCCGTGGAGCTGGCCGAGGGCTGGCGCTTCCTGCGCAAGGACGCGGTCCTCATGAGCCTGTCGCTCATGGTCGCCGCCACCAACCTCCTCGACCTCGCCTGGTCGGCGGTGCTCATGCCGGTGTGGGCGAAGGAGACCGGGGCCGGCGCCGGCGCGCTGGGCCTGGTGTTCGCGGTCTGGGCCGGGGCGTCGATGGGCGGCTCGGTGATCGCCGCGGCGTTCGGCGACCGGCTGCCGCGCTTCCCGACGTACGTCGCCGCGTTCCTCATCACCGGGCTCCCGCGGTTCCTCGTCTTCGCGTTCGGTGCGCCGCTGTGGGTGATCCTGGCGACGAGCGTCGTGGGCGGGTGCGCCTCGGGCTTCCTCAACCCCGTGCTCGGCGCGGTGATCTTCGAGCGCATCCCCCAGCACCTGCTGGGCCGCGCGAGCTCGCTCAACACCGCGCTGTGCTGGTCGCTCATGCCCTTCGGCGGCATCCTCGGCGGCGTGCTGGTCTCGCGGTTCGGCTACACGCCGGCGGTGGTCACGGTGGGGATCGCCTACTTCTTGGCGACCATGACACCGGCCCTGCTGCGCAGCTTCCGCGGGATGGAGCGGGCTCCGGCCGAGGTCACGCCGGCGGGAACGCCTTCGCCAGCTCGATGACCCGGTCGTTGGCCTCGGTCTCGCCGATGCTGACCCGCGCGCCCTCGCCGGCGAACGGACGGACGACGATGCCGAGGTCGTCGGCGGCTGCCGCGAAGTCGGCGGTCCGCTCCCCGGTCTCGAACCAGAGGAAGTTGCCCTGGGCCTCCGGCACGTCCCAGCCGGTGGCGCGGACGCCCTCGACCACCCGCGCCCGCTCCGCCACGAGCGCCTCGACCCGCTCCAGCAGCTCGTCCTCGACCGCCAACGACGCGACGGCCGCCGCCTGGGCGACGCTCGAGATGCCGAACGGCAGCGACACGGCGCGCAGCGCCGCGGCGACCGGCTCCGGCCCGATCGCGTAGCCGACGCGGAACCCCGCGAGCCCGTAGGCCTTGGAGAACGTCCGGGTGAGCAGCACGTTGTCGTGGGCGGCGTACGTCGCGATGCCGTCGACGGCGTCCTCCATCCGCACGAACTCCACGTACGCCTCGTCGACGACGACCAGCACGTGCGCTGGCACCTTCGCCAGGAACGCGTCCAGCTCGGCCTGCGTCACGGCCGGCCCGGTCGGGTTGTTGGGCGTGCAGACCAGCACCACCTTGGTGCGGTCGGTGATCGCCGCCGCCATGGCGTCGAGGTCGTGGCGTCCGTCCGGCAGCACCGGCACCCTGACACTGGTCGCGGCCGCGGCCGTGACGCCGATCGGGTACGCCTCGAAGGAGCGCCAGGCGTAGACCACCTCGTCGCCCGGCTCGCAGAACGCCTGCACCAGCTGGTAGATCAGGGCGACCGAGCCGGTCGCGAGCGCGAGGTGCTCGGCCGGCACCGCGAAGCGGGCGGCCAGTGCGGCGTACAGCTCGGCGTTGCCCATGTCCGGATAGCGGTTCATCCGGCCGGCTGCCTCCGTGGCTGCCTCGAGCACACCGGGCAGCGGCGGGTAGGGATTCTCGTTGCTGGACAGCTTGTAGGTGGTCAGGCCCTCGCGCGGGACCGGCGGCTTGCCCGCCACGTAGGCGGGGATCTGTGCGATGTTCGGTCGGGGAATGGGGCGCGGCTGCGGGCTGGTCACCCGGCCGAATCTAACGCCACCGGTCAGCGCGCGGCGCGACGAGGGGAGCCTGCTCGCTACGCTCAGGGCGTGCGATTCGTGACGTGGCTGCTCTCCAACGCCCTCGCCGTGGCGGTGGCGGCCGCCCTGCTCGACGGCATCTGGTTCTCCGGTCCGTCCGGCGGGGCGTCCGAGCTCGAGCACAAGTTCTGGCCGCTGATCTTCGTGGCCGTGATCATGGGCCTGGTCTCGATGCTCGTGAAACCGGTCGTGCAGCTCCTCAGCATCCCCTTCATCATCCTGACGTTGGGTCTGTTCCTGTGGGTCATCAACGCCCTCATGCTCAAGCTCACCGCCGGGATCGCCGGGGTGCTCGACATCGGCTTCCACGTGAACGGCTTCTGGAGCGCGCTGCTCGGGGCGCTGATCATCACCCTCGTCAACTTCTTCGTCGACCGCGTGCTCGTCGACGACAAGCGCCGGAGCCCGCTCGGCAGTCGCCGCTTCTGATGCGGCTGCCTCCGGCCCGCGTGCCCGGGCAGTACGCCGTCGGGCTCGTGTGCCTGGGCAACATCTGCCGCTCGCCCACGGCCGACGTGGTGCTGGGCGCGCGCGTCGCCGAGGCCGGACTGGACGACCGGGTGCGGGTGCTGAGCTGCGGGACCGGCGGCTGGCACGAGGGCCAGCCGATGGACGAGCGGGCCGCCGCGACCCTGACTGCGGCGGGGTACGACGCGACCCGGCACCGGGCGCGGACCTTCAGCGCGCTGTGGCACGAGGAGACCGACGTGCTCCTGGCGATGGACGAGACCAACCTCGCCGACCTCGGGGGCCGATCCGAGCGGACGCTGCTGTTCGGCGACTTCGACCCGGCAACTCCGGGTGCCGAGGTGCCGGACCCGTACTACGGTGGCCCCGACGGCTTCGAGGAGGTGCTCGCGATGGTCGAACGCACGTGCACGGCTCTGGTCGCCGCGCTGCCCGAGGTCCTGTCCCGCCCTCCCGGGGGAGACCCGCCCCGGTGACCCGGCAGCCGTTGGTCGCCAAACGCGCCGAGGAGCTGCTCGGCACCGCCGTGGTCTCCACCGCCCCGGTCGCCGGCGGCGACATCTCGGTCGCCACCCGCATGCGGCTCTCCGACGGCTCGACGGTCCTGATGAAGACGCACCACCAGGCGGCGCCGGGGTTCTTCGAGGCCGAGGCCCGCGGTCTCGCCTGGCTCGCCGAGGCCGGCGGCGTCGCGACGCCGGAGGTCCTCGGTCAGGACGACGAGTGCCTGATCCTGCGCTGGGTCGAGTCCGGCAAGACGACCCCCGAGGCGGCCGCGAACTTCGGCACCGCCCTCGCGCGCACCCACCTCAGCGGCGCGGACGGGTTCGGCTGGGACCACGACGGCTTCATCGGCCGGCTCCCTCTGCCGAACCGCCCCGCCCCGACATGGCCCGAGTTCTTCGCGGTCCGACGCGTCCTGCCCTACCTCAAGCTCGCCCGCGACCGCGGGCTGGCCACCGAGCAGGACGCGACGAACATCGAGGCGATGATCGGCCGCCTGCCCGAGCTGCTGCCCGACGAGTCTCCGAGCCGTCTGCACGGCGACCTCTGGAACGGCAACGTCCTGTGGGGACTCGACGGGACCGTCCACGTCATCGACCCGGCGGCGTACGGCGGTCACCGGGAGGCCGACCTGGCGATGCTCTCGCTCTTCGGGCTCCCACACCTGCCGCGCGTGCTCGACGCGTACCGCGAGGCGAGCGAGGACGTCCGTCCCCTGGCCGACGGCTGGGAGGACCGGCTCGCGCTGCACCAGCTCTTCCCGCTGCTGGTCCACGCCTGCCTGTTCGGGGGCGGGTACGCCGCCCGCGCGGCCGAGATCGCGGCCCGTTACTGACCCGACGGCTCGGGTGAGACTCAGCCGGCGCTCAGGGATCGGTGGCACAGTAGGCGCGTGACGAGCGCGCCCCCCAAGCCCCGCGTCCTGGTCGTCGACGACGACCGGGCCGTGCGTGAGTCGCTGCGCAGGTCGCTCGAGTTCAACGGCTACGAGGTGACGCTGGCCGCGGACGGAGCCGAGGCGCTCGCCGGGATCGCGGCCGCCGCGCCGGACGCTGTCGTGATGGACGTGATGATGCCGCGGCTGGACGGCATCGAGGCGACCAAGGCGCTGCGGTCCGCCGGCAACGACGTCCCCATCCTGGTGCTGACGGCGCGCGACGCCGTCGGCGACCGGGTCGAGGGCCTGGACGCCGGGGCCGACGACTACCTCACCAAGCCGTTCGCCCTGCAGGAGCTGCTGGCGCGGATCCGCGCCCTGCTGCGCCGCGTGGCCCCGAGCCCGGACTCCCCTGACGAGCGGCTGGAGTTCGCCGACCTGACGATGGACCTCGCCTCCCGTGAGGTCCGGCGCGGGGCCCGGGTCGTCGACCTCACCCGGACCGAGTTCAACCTGCTCGAGCTGTTCCTGCGGCGGCCGCGGCGCGTGCTCGAGCGTTCCTTCATCCTCGAGGAGGTGTGGGGCTTCGACTTCCCCACGACCGCCAACTCCCTCGAGGTGTACGTCGGCTACCTGCGGCGCAAGACCGAGGCGGACGGCGAGCCGCGACTGCTGCACACCGTGCGCGGCGTCGGGTACGTCCTCAAGCAGACATGAGCTCCACGCTCGTCCGGGACCTCGACGGTCGCTGGCACTACCGCCGGTCCCTGGCCAGCCGGGTGATCCTCCTCACCACGATGGCCGTCGGCCTCTCGGTCGCGGTCGTCGCGATCGGCGCCTTCCTCACCGTGCGTCAGCAGCTGCAGTCCACCCTCGACGACAGCCTGCTCAACCGAGCGCACAAGGCCGCGCTCACCCAGATCTTCGCCAGTGCCGAGCTGCCGTCGTGGGTGGCCGGCGCGGCCGACGTACGGATCATCTACCTGACCGACGACCACTACGCCCGCACCTTCGACTCCGGCCCGGAGATCCCGCTGGGGGCGCCGGAGTTCGACGTGTCGCGCGGTGACTCCCCCGAGAGCGTGCGGACGATCCGGGCGGGCTCGATCGACTACCGCGTGGTCGCCGTCCCTGCCCTCACCCCGGGGCAGGCGCTGGTGCTGGCCCAGTCGATGGAGCGGACGCAGGACCTCCTGGCCAGGCTCGGGATCGTCATGCTGATCTTCGGCCTCGTCGGCGTCGGCACCGCCGCCGCCGCCGGGTGGTTGATCGCTCGCAACGGGCTCCGACCGGTGCGCCGCCTGACCAGCGAGGTCGAGGAGATCGCCCGGACCGAGGAGCTCAAGCCCCTGCCGATCGAGGGCGACGACGAGATCGCCCGGCTCGCGGCCGCCTTCAACCAGATGCTCGCCGCGCTCGCGGCCTCGCGGGACCGGCAGCGTCATCTGGTCGGTGACGCCGGGCACGAGCTGCGCACCCCGCTGACCTCCCTGCGCACCAACCTCGACCTGCTCGCGATGGCCGGGACGGACCTGCCCTCGGACCAGCGCGAGGAGCTGCTGGAGGACGTACGAGCCCAGCTCGACGAGTTCACCACCCTCATCAACGACCTGGTCGAGCTGGCCCGCGACGAGCTGCCGGCGCACGTGATCGAGTCGGTGGACCTCGCCGAGGTCGTCGACCGCGCCCTCCAACGCGTACGCCGCCGCGCGCCGGGCGTCCACTTCGACGCCGCGACCGAGCCGTGGATCGTGACCGGCGAGGCCACCTCGCTGGAGCGGGCGGTGACCAACCTGCTCGACAACGCAGCGAAATGGAGCCCGCCCGGTGGGACCGTCACGGTCCGGCTGGGCGGTGGGCGGCTGATCGTGGCCGACGAAGGTCCCGGCATCGCCCAGGAGGACCTCACCCACGTCTTCGACCGGTTCTGGCGGTCCGACGAGTCCCGCGGCATGCCCGGCTCCGGGCTCGGCCTCTCGATCGTCGCCCAGGTCGTGGAGCGGCACTCGGGCCACATCACCGCGGAGCGGGCGCCGTCCGGTGGCGCGCTCTTCGACCTGCAGCTCCCCGGCCGCCCTGCCTCCGTGGAGGATTCGACCGAGGTGGACGCGGGCACGCTCCCCCCGTGACGTCCGGTCGCGCCGGACCGCCCTGCCCGTCCTGCTGCTCCCCTGCGCCGCTGCTCTCCCGCGATCACCCTGCTGGTGACCGGCTCGTCCTGGTCGGGGACCATGGGGCCATGACGTCCCCGCAGGAGCCGCCGCCCGCACGCCGGCGCAGCCACCTGATGGACCCGAACGCGCCCCGCCCGGTCCACGACCCGAAGGCCGAGCAGCGCCTGACCCGGGTCCAGCAGTGGGTGATGTCCGTCCTGGCCGTGACCACGATCTTCCACCTGTCGGCCGGCCTCGTCATCGCCGCCGTCGCCCTCGACGACCCCTCGCCGGGGGCCCGGGTCGGCCTGAGCATCATCGCCGGAGCCTTCGGCGCCCTCGCGGTCGCCGCGGGTCGCGGCATCCACAAGAAGCCGATCCTCTCCTGGTGGCTCCTGGTCGGCCTGGTGCCGACCGCCGTCGGCATCTGGCTCACGCAGACCTGAGGGGTCAGTCCTCGCCGCTGCGCGGAAGCGTGGGGTGGTCGGTCGGGTAGACGCCGACCGCGAAGCCGTACGTCGTCTCGCCCGCACGCGGCAGTCGGTCGAACTCCTCGACCAGGGACGCCATCCGCTCCCAGAACTCCCCGGCTTGGGCCTTGGTGATGCGGGCGTGCCGCACGAAGCCCCAGAGCTCGCCCCGCTCGAACGCCGGACCGGACTCGGCGGCCGCCACCTCGAAGTCGTTGAAGTCCCGCGGGGTGTCCCCTGACCTCGTGCCCAGAGCGACGTGGAACATCCGCGCCGTACGACCGTAGAAGCGTTCCTCGATCGCGCGGACCCTGCGCGTGCCGACGACCTGCACCAGGCCGTTGTCGGCAAGCACCTTGACGTGGTGGGCGACGGTGCTCTTGGGGCGCTCGACGGCGGTGGCGAGCTCGGACACCGTGGCCGCGCGCTCGTGCAGGAGCTGGAGCAGGGTCGTCCGCAGCGGATGACCCAACGCCCTCACTTGGGCCGGCTCGGTCAGGGCCAGCCGGTCGGCCAGCTCGTAGTCCGGCGGGCCTGCAGGCCCCACGAGTTTGCCGGTCACGACCAAACAGACTAGCGTGTTCGAACGTTCGAAGTATATGGATCATTCATTGAGGAGCTGATCGCAATGGCCGAGGTGCTGTTGTTCCACCATGTCCAGGGTCTGACCGCCGGAGTGACGGCGTTCGCCGACGAGCTGCGGGCGAGCGGCCACACGGTGCACACGCCGGACCTGTTCGACGGCCGCACGTTCGACTCGATCGAGGACGGCTTCGGGTACGTCCGCGAGGTCGGCCGGGAGACCGTCGCGGCCCGAGCCAAGGCGACGGTCGAGTCCCTCGGGAGCGATCTCGTCTACGGCGGCTTCTCCTTCGGCGTCCCCATTGCGCAGGAGCTGGCGCAGACGCGCCCCGGCGCCAAGGGGGCGCTGCTCATCTACTCCTGCATCCCGGTCGGCGAGTACGGCGACGCGTGGCCGGCCGGCGTCCCGGTCCAGGTCCACGGCAAGGAGGGCGACGAGTTCTTCGACGAGGACCTCCCCGCTGCCCGTGAGCTGGCCGAGTCCACTCCCGACGCCGAACTGTTCGTCTACCCCGGTGACCAGCACCTCTTCGCCGACTCCTCGCTCCCCGGGTACGACGCCGAGGCGGCCGGTCTGCTGATGGAGCGGGTCAAGACCTTCCTCGACGCCATCTAGCCCAAGGCCTGTCGCAGCCGGTCGGCCTTCCAGCGGGTCTCGGCCCACTCCTCGACCACGTCGGAGTCGACGGTGATGCCGCCGCCGGTGCCGAGGGTCCAGGTGCCGTCACCGGAGGTGAAGAGGCTGCGGATGACGACGCCGAGGTCGGCGGGGCCGTCGGCGGAGATCCAGCCGAACGCGCCGGCGTACGGACCGCGCGGGGTGCTCTCGACGGCCTCGATGATCTCCATCGTGCGGAGCTTCGGTGCGCCGGTCATGGACCCGGCCGGGAACAGTGCCCGCAGGGCGCCGAGCGTGGTCACGTCGTCGCGCAGGCGGCCGCGGACCGTCGTCACGAGCTGGTGGACGGTCTCGTAGGACTCGACGTCCATGAGGCTCGGCACCACGACCGTCCCGGGCTCGCACACCATCGACAGGTCGTTGCGCAGCAGGTCGGCGATCATCAGGTTCTCGGCGCGGAACTTCGGCTCCCGCTCCAGGTCCCGTCGCCCCCGCTCGTCCTCCTCGGGCGTCCCGCCACGCGGCGTCGTCCCCTTGATCGGCTTCGCCTCGATCATCCGGTCCGCGTCGATCAGCGCGTAGCGCTCCGGGCTCGAGCTCAACAGCCACCCGCGGGCGCTCTCGACGTCGTGCTGCAGGAACCCGGCGTACGGCGCGGGGTTGAGGGCGCGCAGCCGGAGGTACGCCGTCACGGGGTCGAGGCCGCTCGCCACCTGCTCGCGGTAGGTGAGGTTGACCTCGTAGGAGTCGCCGGCGTGCAGGCGCTCCTGGACCTCGGCGAACGCGGACTCGTACCACTGCGGCGGAGGAGGGACGGTGGTGGAGGCGCGACGAGCGGAGCGACGAGCCTCGATCACCACTGCCGGGGTGCTCGAACATCCGCACGTGGCTGGGCCGCATCCAGATCGCTTCCGGGACGTCGCTCCCCCGGGCCGCGGGGAGGTCGGGCCGGGAGGCGTAGCCGAGGTAGCCGAACCACTGGCCGCCGTCGGCGAGCTCCTGCTCGAGCACCTCGAACAGGTCGGCCCCCACCGGCTCGGACCGACCGTCCGCGTGCCGGCTGACGACGCCGCCCGTGAGGGTCAGCGAGACGTCCGACGGCTCGAGCCAGCCGATGATCGAGCGGCGACCCGACCACTCTCGCGCTCCGCCACCGTCGAGCCAGAAGCACCGTGGCTGCTCGGCGGCGACCTCGGCGAAGACCTCCGACGGGTCGCTCACGAGACCCCCAGGAAGTTGGCGACCAGCGCTCGGCCGTGCTCGGACAGGACCGACTCGGGGTGGAACTGCACGCCCTCGATCGGCAGGGAGCGGTGCCGGACGCCCATCAGCACGCCGTCGGACCAGGCGGTCGCCTCCAGGTCCGGAGGCAGCGCCACGGCCGCCAGGGAGTGGTACCGCACCGCCGCCAGGCCCTGCGGCAGCCCGGAGAAGACCCCGCGACCGTCGTGCTCCACCTTCGCCACCCGGCCGTGAGCCGGAGCGACCCGGTCCACCGCACCGCCGTACTGGGTCACGATGCCCTGCATCCCCAGGCAGACCCCGAGGACCGGCCGGCCCAGGGTGAGCGCCCACCACGCGTACTCCGACGGGTGCCCCGGGCCGGGCGAGAGCACGATGAAGTCGCGCCGGGCCAGGTCGTCCCGGTCCGCGGCGTCGGCCTGGACGACCGTGGGGAGGACGCCGGTGATCGAGGCGATCAGGTGGACGAGGTTCCAGGTGTAGGAGTCGTGGTGGTCGACGACGACGACGTCCGGGCCCCTCTTCGGCAGCGACACCGACTCACCGCAACAGGGGCACGACGAGGTCGTGGATGAGGTCGTAGCCGTGCTCGGTCAGGATCGACTCCGCGTGGAACTGGATGCCGACGAAGTGCGGCCCAGTCACCCGGTGGATGTCGCCGGTGTCCGGGTCGGCGTCGACCCGTACGCCGTCCGGCGCCGGGCCGCGGCCGACGAAGGTGTTGTAGAAGCCGACCCGCTCGCGGCGGTCGCCGAGGCCTACCTCGGACTGGGTTCCCTGGAACACGATGTCCTTGTAGACCAAGGGGATCCCGAGCCGCTCGCACAGGGTCTGGTGCCCGAGGCAGACCGCCAGGAACGGCTGCTCGGCGGCGAGGAGGCTGTCGACCGCTCGGCGGAACGACGCGATCTTGGGGTGGTCGCCGTCGCGCGGGTCGCCCGGACCCGGCCCGACGATGACGAGGTCGAAGCCGTCCAGAGCGCCGTCGGCGTACTCGTCGTGCCGGATCACCGTCGTGGTCATCCCGAACACGCCGAGGATGTGGCGCAACATGTTCACGAAGTCGTCCTCGCCGTGCAGGATCGCGACCGACTTCCCCTTGAGGCTCGGGTCGGGCGCAGTGCCCTCCTGGTCGGTCAACCAGAACCGGCTCAACCGGCGGTTGCGGGAGCCGAGGGAGAGGACGACGTCCTCGTCCCGGGCCAGCGCAGCCACGACCTCCGCGGGCGCGACCGCGCGCTCGGTCAGCCCGAACGCGGAGAGGATGCCGCCGGCCTTGGCGTGGGTCTCGGCGACCTCGTGGTCCGGGTCGGAGTCGCGCACGAGCGTCGCACCCGCGGTCACCTTGAGGTGGCCGTCCAGGTCGACGTCGGCGGTCCGGATGAGGATCGGGCTGTCCATCGTGGCCCCGCCCTGCTCGTCGCGACCGAAGAGTGCGAGCGCGGCGCCGTAGTAGCCGCGACCCTCGGTCTCATAGTCCGCGATCAGGCGGCAGGCGTTCTCGACGGGGGCGCCGGTGACCGTGGCGGCGTACATCGTGTCGCGCAGGATCTCGCGCGGGTCGCGGTCGGAGCGGCCGGCGAGGAGGTACTCGGTGTGCACGAGGTGCGTCATCGGCTTGAGGAACGGCCCGAGCACCTGGCCGCCCTCCTGGCAGACGTCGCACATCATCTTGAGCTCCTCGTCGACCACCATGAAGAGCTCGTAGATCTCCTTCTCGTCGGCGAGGAAGTCCAGCAACCGTGCCTTGAGGGCGGCCGGGTCGATGCTCTGCCCATCCTTGGCGTCGCCGACGCGGAACGTGCCGCTGATCGGGTTCATCCGCACGTCGCCGGCGCGGACGCTCACGTGCCGCTCGGGGCTGGCGCCGACGAGGAACCGGTCGCCGGTGAAGAAGACGAACGTCCAGTACGCGCCGCGCTCCCGCTCGAGCAGGCGACGCAGGACCGAGAGCGCGACCTCGGCGTCCCAGCCGGAGACCTCCGCCCGGTAGTGCCGGCCGATCACCAGGTTGGCGCCCTCCCCGTTGCCGATCTCGTCGTCGATGATCTGCCGGACGATGTCGGCGTACGCCGCGTCGTCGGTGCCGAAGCCGCCCCGGTCGGTGAACTCGATCTCGCGCTGCGGCAGGGCCTCGACCAGAGCCTCGACCGGGACCTCGACCTCGGTCTCGACGTCCATGACGACCATCGGTGTCGCGTCGTCGATCGCCTCGAAGCCGCGCTCGCGCACCGCCCGGAACGGAACGGCGACCAGCCGGTCGGCGCTGCGGCCGGGCTCGGGAACCCCGGACTCCAGGGGGATGTCGAGGGTGGTCGCGACCTCGGTGCGGCTGCCGCCGATGAGACCGGCCGTCGGCTCGGCCTTGCGCCGGATGACCGCCCACGCCTCGTGGCCCTGGATCTGCGCCAGGGCGGCTCGGACGTCGACGGTCATGCGCGACAGCCTAGGGGTGGGTGGGGGTCTGGCATTTCCCATGTAAACCTGGTGAATGTTCACTCACCACGGCGAATCTGTCGGGTTGAGTGAACATTTCCCAGGTTGACATGGGAAATGCGCGGGGCTCCCGCCCTCAACCCAGAGTCGTCAGCAGCTGGGTGGCGCGGGTGAGGACGACGTACAAGGTGGCTCGGCCGGTCATGGACTCCGACTCGATCTCGTCGGGCCGTACGACCACGATGCCGTCGAACTCCAGGCCCTTGGTGTCCAGGCCGGTGAGGACCACGATCCGGTCCTCACCGGAGGGAGACACCGAGGAGTCGACCGACGCCGCGGCGCTCGGGGCGTCGTCCGCGAACTCCGGCCAGGACGCCAGCCACGAGTTGACCTCCGACCGACGCGCGGCCGGGACGACGATCCCGACCGTGCCGGAGACCCGCTCGGCGATCTCGGCCACCTCGGCGCGGGTCGCCGCCTCGAGGTCGCCGACCCCGGTGAGCGCCTTGGGGGCGATCCCGGTCGACCGGACGGCGGTCGGGAGGTCGGCGTCGAGACCGACCCGCTCGGCGTACGCCGCGGCGTGCTCGTAGATCTCGGCGGAGTTCCGGTAGTTGGTGGAGAGGTGGAACTCGTGGACGTCCTTGCCCTCCAGGGCCGCCGCCCGCGCATCCGCGGACTCCGACGGCACCGGCCACGACGACTGCGCCGGGTCGCCGACGATCGTCCAGGTGGCGGCCCGGCCACGGCGACCGACCATCCGCCACTGCATCGGCGTCAGGTCTTGAGCCTCGTCGATGAGCACGTGCGCGAACGGGTCGTCCTCGATGCTGTAGGTCGGCGGCGCCCACCCGCGCGAGGCGCCGAACTCCCGCTCGGCGGCGGTGGTGAGCTCCTTCAGGTCGCCACCGACGTGGTCGTCGAGCTCGTGGTCGTCGTCGCTGCGCTGAGGGATGTCGCCGACGGCGTACCGCAGCTCGTCGATGAGGGCGATGTCCTCGACCGACCAACCCTCGCCCTCCCAGGACTTGCGCAGGAGGAGCTGCTGCTCGCTGTCGAGCAGCCCCTGGCCGACCTGGGCGAGCAGCTCGGGGTCCTGCAGCCAGGACAGCACCATCGGGGCGTCCACGGCCGGCCACCACAGCGACGCGAACTCGAGGAAGTCCTCGCGGGAGAGCAGGTCGTCGTTGAACTTCTCGCGCCCGCGCTCCTGGCCCCGCTCGGAGCGGACCTGACGCCAGAGGGCGTCCAGCAGCGTCGAGGCGATCCGCGGGATCTGTCGGTTGCGACGACCCTGGCCGACCAGCTGCTTGCGCAGCCGGGCCAGCTGCGCGGCATCGAGCCGGAGCACGTCGTCGTACCAGAACAGGCGGTACTCGGTGGGTGCCCCCGGTGCGGGCAGCCGGGCCGCCCGGCTCATCACCCGCGCCATCACCGCCGAGCCCTTGACGTCGGCGACGGCTGGCTCGTCGTGCCGGGTCGCGCGCATGCCGTCGACGACCTCGCCGAGCGAGCGCAGCGCCACCGCGGTCTCGCCCAGGCTGGGCAGCACCCGCTCGATGTAGCGCATGAAGACGCCGCTGGGGCCGACGACGAGGACGCCGCCGCCCTCGTAACGCCGACGGTCGGTGTAGAGGAGGAACGCTGCACGGTGCAGCGCCACAACCGTCTTGCCGGTGCCGGGGCCGCCGGAGATCGCTACCACGCCCTTGACGGGTGCCCGGATCGCGCGGTCCTGCTCCGCCTGGATCGTCGCGACGATCGAGTGCATCGAGCGGTCGCGGGCGCGGGACAGCTGGGCCATGAGCGCGCCCTCGCCGACGATCGCGAGCTCGGTCTCGACCGAGTCGTCGAGCAGCTCGTCCTCGACGCCCAGGACCGCGCGGCCGCGGGAGCGCAGCACCCGGCGGCGTACGACGTCGTGCGGGGTGGCCGCCGTCGCCTGGTAGAACACCGCGGCGGCCGGGGCACGCCAGTCGATCAGCAGGGTGTCGCGGTGGGAGTCGCGCAGGCCGATGCGGCCGATGTAGCGCGGCTCAGGGTCGGTCTCCGGGCGCAGATCGAGCCGGCCGAAGACCAGGCCCTCGTGCGCCGCGTCGAGCTGGGCCATCCGACGCGCGGCCTGGAACACCATGGCGTCGCGCTCGACGAGGCCGCCGTCGTGGCCGAGCCGCCCTCGGGCGTGACCCTCACGGGCCAGCTCCTTCGCGGCGGCCGCCGAGGCCTCCATCTGCACGTAGACCCGGTCCACGAAGGCCTGTTCCTGCTCGACCTCACGATCGACCACTCGCGAGTCCACCTCGCGGTTCGCGCTGCTCACTCCGCCACTCCGTCTAGTCCAGTGTCCCCCGGATCAGCCACACCCCCTGGAAGTTCGGGGTCTCCGGGAATGGCCAGTCCTCAAGCCTACCTGCCGGTCCGGAGCCGCGCTTGCTTCTTAAGGGTGAGTGACTCCGTCGAGTCGCTGGTAGCCGAGCCCAGCGCCGGCGTACGCCGTCCCGGGGACGCCGTAGAGCGAGGTGCAGACCGGCCTCCCGAGCTCGCAACGGTCATCGTGGTCACACCCCATCGACCGCCGGGCGTGCGGAAATGGTTGCCTGCTACCTCTTCCGGTTCAGAAAGGCGGTCATCGCCTCGCGGGCCTCGTCACTGGCGAACAGGCGGGCGGAGAGCGCCGCCATGTCGTCGCCGTACCGGTCGATCCGCTCGACGAGGTCGGCGTTGAGGATGCGCTTGGACTCGCGCAGCCCCTGGGCGGCGCCGGTGCAGAGGCTGGCGCAGACCTCGGACACGGCATCGGGGAGGCCGTCGGCCGGCACGGCCTTCGTGACCAGGCCGTACGCCGCGGCGTCAGCGCCGCTGAACACCTCCCCGCCCAGTGTGGTGAGGGCGGCGGCGCGGGGGCTCATCCGCGCGTGCACCGTGAGGCTGATGATCGCGGCGGCGAGGCCCAGCTTCACCTCGGTCAGCGCGAAGGTGGAGTCCGCCGCGGCGATGCTGATGTCGCTGGCGGCGATGATGCCGATCCCGCCTGCCCGCACGGCACCCAGCACCTCGGTCACGACCGGCTTCGGGATGGTGCAGATGAGCCGCTGGAGCTCGACGATCCGGCGCGCACCCTCCTCCATGCCGTCCGTGGTCGCCTCGGACAGGTCGGCCCCGGAGCAGAAGACCCGGTCGGAGCTGCGGATGAGCACGGCCTTGACGGACTCGTCGGCGGCGGCGGACTCGAGGTGCCCGAAGAGCTCGGTGACCAGCCGGCGACTCAGGGCGTTCTTGTTGTGCGGCGAGTCGAGGGTGACCGTCGCCAGGCCGTCGGCGACCTCCAGGTGGACCAGCGCGCTGCTCTCGGGGGTGCTCATGGGCGTCATCCTGCCAACCCCTCCAGGACCGGGGACAGCCAATCCACCGAGGCGTCCGCTCCGAAGTCCTGCCGTGACGACTGAGCAGCGGACGAAGGACTGGAAGGGCGGGTCGCTGGCAGCAGCGGCCGGCATCGCCGCCACGGTCCTGGGGATGGCGGTCGGGCAGCTCGTCGCCTCCCTGATGGACCCGGCCGCGGGTCCGGTGTACGCGGTGAGCTCGACGGTCATCGACCTCACCCCCACGCCGGTCAAGGAGTGGGCGGTCCACCACTTCGGCACCCACGACAAGCCGATCCTCCTGGGCTCCGTCGTGGTCGTGACCCTCCTGGTGGCGGCTCTGGCGGGGCTGGTGGCCCGGCGCAGCCTGCGCGGCGGAGCGGCGATCCTGCTCCTGCTGGTCACCCTCGCCGGAGCGGCCGCGCTGACGCGACCCGAGGCGGGCGCCCTCGACGCCGTCCCAGCCCTCGCCACCGCGATCACGGGCGTCGCCGCACTCGTGTGGCTGGCCGAGCGGGTGCGCCCCACAGGGGAGGGCGCACCCCTCCTCACCCCCGGACCGTCCGCCAGCCGACGCAGCGTGCTGCTGGGCCTCGGCGCCTCCGTCGCGGTCGCCGCCGTGGCCGGGGTCGGCGGCCGGCTCATCACCTCGGCGCGCACGACGGTCGAGAACCTCAGCCTCCCGAAGGCTCTCAAGCCGCTGGCCGCGCTGCCGCAGGGACTCGAGCAGAAGGTCCGGGGCATCTCACCGTTCCAGACACCGGTCGGCGACTTCTACCGGGTCGACACCCGCGTGACCGTCCCCATCATCAGCTCCCACGACTGGCGCCTGACGATCGACGGCGACGTCGACCAGCAGGTCAGCCTCTCGCTGCAGGACCTCTTCGACATGGACCCGGTCGAGCGGGACATCACCCTCACCTGCGTCTCCAACGACGTCGGAGGTCCGTACGTCGGGGGCGCCCGCTGGCTCGGCGTACCGCTCAAGGACGTCCTGGACAAGGCCGGCATCGACCAAACGAAGGCCGACCAGATCCTCTCCACCGACGTCGACGGCTTCACCACGAGCACGCCGATCGACCTCGCCCTCGACGGCCGTGACGCGATGATCGCCTTCGGCATGAACGGCGCGCCCCTGCCCCGTGAGCACGGGTTCCCCGCCCGCATGGTCGTGCCCGGTCTCTACGGCTTCATCAGTGCCTGCAAGTGGATCGAGCGGATCACCCTGACCAACTACTCCGACGCGGAGGCGTACTGGACCAAGCGGGGCTGGGCGACCGACGCCCCGATCAAGGTGGCCAGCCGGATCGACACCCCTCGCTCGTTCGAGGAGATCAAGTCCGGGGACACCTTCATCGGCGGCGTCGCCTGGGCCCAGCACCGCGGGATCGCCAAGGTGGAGGTCCAGATCGACGGCGGCCGCTGGGTGGAGGCCGAGCTCGGCCCCAGCGCCGGGAACGACTACTGGCGTCAGTGGTACCTGCCCTGGACGGCCGAGTCCGGCGAGCACACGCTGGCGGTGCGCGCGACCACCAAGGACGGCGACGTGCAGACGACCGCCCGCGCCATGCCCTTCCCCGACGGCGCCAGCGGACTGCAGAAGATCGTCGTCCGCGTCGCCTGAGCGTCCCTGCTGCTCGGGTAACGGCATCAGATGTGCGCTCCCGGTAGGACATACGCCCCCGGGAGCGTGCGGCCGCTACCGGGACCCCGCCACCACCACCTCAGACGATCGCGGAGTCGGTGACCTGGTGGGGCGCCAGGTGCGGCAGCCAGTTGACCCGTACGGCGCTGCGCCGCCAGGGCGTGCCCTCGGTCTCGTCCGCCACGAGGGTGAGGGCAGTGTTGGCCAGCTCGAACGCGCCGGACATCTCGGTGATGCCGAGCAGCCGCGCCAGCAGGACGTTGCCGAACCACCCGTGCGAGACGAGCACCACGACGTCCGCACGGTCGTGCGTCGACTCCAGCCAGCCGATCAGGCGGTCGGCCCGCGCGCGGGCGCCCTCGCGGGTCTCGACCTCCTGCTGCCACCAGCCCTCGGCGGTCACCCAGTCGTCGAGCTCCAGGCGGGGCGACAAGGCGGCCAGCTCGTCCCGGCCGGCGCCCGGGTGCGGGATCCGGTCCTTCGTCCCGGGTCGGTAGTCATAAGGCCCGAACACCTCGTGCAGGTCGGCGTGGAGCCGCAGGGACAGGTCGAGGACCTCGGCCAGCGGAGCGGCGGTCTGCACCGCCCTGGCCATGGCCGAGGCGTAGACGTGGGTGGGCCGCCACGGCAGGCCGCGCGACCCGGCGTACGCCGCAAGGGCGGCCGCCTGCTCGTGCCCGAGATCGGTCAGCCGCGGGTCGACCGAGCGCCCCTCGTCGTCCCCCGTCGAGGACCACAGGTGGTTGTTGGTCGACTGGCCGTGTCGAACGATCACGAAACGCACACGCGGGAGTCTGCCGCATCTCGGATCGGGTCCAATCCGGCCGGGCGGAGGCTCCGAATACACCTCATAGAGTCCCTTCCGGGACGGCCATTGACGAAAGGCACTCCCCATGACCCGCAACACCCGCAAGCTCTCCGGGCTTGCCGCCCTGGCCCTGACGATGTCGGTCAGCCTCGCTGCCTGCGGCAGTGGTGACACCAGCTCGGACACCGGCAACGACGCCGGCGCGGGCTCCAGCGAGACGGCCGGCGGCACCGACCAGGCGACGGACGAGCCCTTCGGCCCCGCGTGCGGCCAGGTCCCGGCCTCCGGTGACGGCTCCTTCCAGGGAATGGCCACCGCGCCGGTCGCGTCGGCCGCCAGCGCCAACCCGCTGCTCTCGACCCTGGTGACGGCCGTCGGTGCCGCCGACCTCGTCGAGCCGCTGAACTCCGCTGACGCCCTCACGGTGCTCGCGCCCGCCAACCCTGCCTTCGACGCGATCCCGAAGAAGGACCTCAACGCGCTGCTGAAGAACAAGCCCGCGCTGAGCACGGTCCTCACCCACCACGTGATCCCGGGCAAGCTGTCTCCGGACCAGCTCGCGGGTGACCACGACACCCTGGCCAAGGACACGGTCACCATCTCGGGCTCCGGCGAGGACTTCACGATCGACGCCGGCAACGGCGCCACGGCGAAGGTGCTCTGCGGCAACATCCAGACGTCCAACGCCACCGTCTACGTCATCGACACCGTCCTCACGCCCTCGGACATGTGAGCCTAGGCTTCACAGGACCCCCCGAGAGACATGAGGATCTAGCCGTGGAACCCCTCCGCGCTGTCGGCTCCGGCGCCCCTGCCCCGCAGGACGCGCCGGAGCTGGTGGACCTCGTCCGCCGCTCCAGCCGCGGCGACGAGCAGGCGTTCGCAACGCTGTACGACGCCACGTCCGCGCGAGCCTTCGGGCTCGCCCTGAGGGTGGTGCGTGACCCGGCCCAGGCCGAGGAGGTCACCCAAGAGGCCTTCCTCGACGTGTGGCGGCACAGCAGCCGCTACCGCGCCGACCGCGGGAGCGTCATCGGCTGGCTGCTCACCATCGTCCACCGGAAGGCGGTCGACCGGGTCCGCTCGGCCGAGGCCGCCGGACGACGGGACGAGACCTACCACCAGCAGGCGGCGGTCGACCACGACCAGACCGTCGAAGCGGTGCAGACCTCGATGGACTCCCAACGGGTGCGCACCGCCCTGAAGCAACTGACCACGAACCAACGAGAAGCCCTGGGGCTCGCCTTCTACGGCGGCTACACCCACACGGAGGTCGCCGCCATGCTCGACCTGCCCCTGGGAACTGCCAAGACCCGCATCCGAGACGCACTGATCCGGATGCGCGATGCCCTAGGAGGCCATGATGAGTGACGACCACGCACTCTCGGGCGCCTATGCCGTCAGCGCGCTCGACGACGTCGAGCGGGCCGCCTTCGAGCGGCACCTTGCCCACTGTGAGGTCTGCGCGGCAGAGGTCGCCGGACTGCGCGAGACCGCGGCGCGACTGGCGGACCCCGTCGCCGTCACGCCGCCCGGAGCCCTGCGCGAGCGGGTCCTGGCCCAGGTGGCGAAGACCCGTCCGCTGCCGCCCGTGGTGTCGCCCCGACGTCGGGCGACCCGCCGGTCCTTTCTCGTGGCGGCCGCGGCCGCTGCGGTGATCGCGGCCGGTGGCGGGGTGGCGATCACGCAGCCGTGGCAGGACGACCGTCCACCCACCGCGAGCCAGCAGGTGCTGAGCGCCGCCGACGCCCGCCGCGTCAGCGCGCCGGTGCAGGGTGGCGGACGGGTGACCGTGGTCCACTCGGACCGGCTGCACGAAGCCGTCCTCCTGGCCGACGGCGTGCCCCCGGCACCGAGCGGCAGCGTCTACCAGGTCTGGTTCCAGAACTCCGAGGGTCGCATGATCTCCGCCGGCCTCATGCCCGCGGACAAGGACTCGATGCTGCTCGCGGGTGATCCCCGGACGGCCCAGGCTGTGGGCATCACCGTCGAGCCCACGGGCGGTTCGGAAGTTCCGACCACCAACCCCGTCGCCCTGGTCGAGCTGGCATGACCACGCCGCGCCGGGTCGCGGTCGTCGGGTCCGGTGTCGCCGGGCTCGTCGCCGCGCACGTCATCGCCAAGAGCGCCGACGTCACGCTCTTCGAGGCGGACGCCCGGCTCGGCGGCCACGCCGACACCCACGACGTGGTCGACCCCGACGGTCGGCCGCTGTCGATCGACACCGGCTTCATCGTGCACAACCGGCGCACCTACCCGACCCTGCTGCGTCTCTTCGCCGAGCTCGGGGTCGAGACGCGCGAGTCCGAGATGTCCCTCTCGGTCCGCGACGACGAGACCGGGATCGAGTGGGCCGGCGCCCTGGGCGCCCGCGGCCTCTTCCCGACCGCGCGCAGCCTGACCCGTCGCGACCACCTCCGCATGGTCACCGAGATCCCCCGGTTCCACCGTCGCGCCAAGGCGCTGCTGGAGACCGGGGACGCCACCGCGTCGGGGGGCCAGACCCTGCGGGCCTTCCTCGCCGAGGGCGGCTTCTCCGAGCACTTCCACCGGCACTTCATGGAGCCGGTGGTGGCCGCGGTGTGGTCCTGCGACCCGGACGTCGCGCTCGACTACCCGGCCCGCTACCTCTTCGAGTTCCTCGAGCACCACGGGATGCTGGGCGTCTTCGGCTCGCCCCAGTGGCGCACCGTCGTCAACGGCTCGCGCACCTACGTCGACCGGGTCGCCGCGGGACTGCACGACGTCCGGCTCGGCACGAAGATCACCGACCTGGTGGAGACCGACCATGGTGTCGAGCTCACCGACGGCAACGGGACCGTCACGTCGTACGACGCCGTCGTGATCGCCACGCACCCCGACCAGGCCCTGGCGATGCTCAGCCGGCCCACGCCGGCCCAACGCGACATCCTCTCCGCCCTGCCCTACAGCGCGAACTCCGCGACGCTGCACACCGACACCTCGGTCCTGCCGCGCGCCACCGCCGCACAGGCGTCCTGGAACTTCCTGCGCGACGGCGACGGCGAGGGCGACGGCGTCGTCGTGACCTACGACCTCACCCGGCTCCAGGGGCTGGCGACCGACGAGCGCTACCTGCTCACGCTCAACGGCGGTCACCTGATCGACCCCGACCGGATCGTCGCGCACCGCGACTACCAGCACCCGCTCTACGACCCGACCTCCGTCGCAGCCCGCGGCCGCGTCGACGAGCTGGCCTCCGACCGGATCGCCTTCGCCGGCGCCTGGGACGGCTGGGGCTTCCACGAGGACGGCGCCCGCAGCGGACTGGCCGCTGCGCGACGGCTGGGCTTCGACTGGACGTCCCCGGTGCCGCCGACCGCCGGCCTCTTCCGGACCACGATCACGCACACGCGCCGCCGCCCGTTCCGGCGGACGTTCACCCACGCCTCGCACCTGTGGCTCGTCGACGTCGACGACGCGCCGTCCCACGGCGTGCTGGGCACGATCGAGGCGCGCGACCACCTGGGCGACCCGACGCGGTCGATCCGGGAGAACGTCGAGACGTTCCTCGCCGGCGACGGCATCCACCTCGACGGCGGCTCGATCCACCTCGCGACGATGCCCCGCGCCTTCGGCTACTGCTTCAACCCGATCAGCGTCTTCTGGTGCTTCGACGGATCCGGCCGGCCGGCGGCGACCATCGTCGAGGTGCACAACACCTACGGCGACCGGCACGCCTACCTCGTGCGCCCCGACGCCCAGGGTCGGGCGCGGACCGAGAAGCAGATGTACGTCTCGCCGTTCCACGGCACCGACGGCCACTACGAGCTGGCCGTCCCGATCCCCACCGACCAGCTGCGCGTGGCCGTCTCGTTGCACACCGACGACGACACGGTCTTCAGCGCAGCCATGACCGGAGAGCGGGTGGACATCCCCACCTGGCGCACCGCGCGCGCGGCCCTGGTCTCTTCCGTGCTGATCCGGATGCACGGCGTCTGGCTCTGGGCCCGGCGGCTGAAGATCCAGCCCCGCCCGGGCCACCACCAGGAAGGTGTCTCATGACCCAGTCCCTCTCCCCCGTCCGCCCCAGCACAGGCTGGGCCGACCTCGACTCGGTGCCCTCGGGCGCCCGGCACCAGGTCGCTTCTCGCGTGGCGCGTGGGCTGTTCAAGTCCGCGGTCAGCCGCCTGGACGTCACCGCCACCGAGCCCGACGGGACGACGTACGGCCGTGGCGGCCCGGAGATCCGGATCCTCCGGCCCGAGGAGTTCTACGGCCGGGTCGGCCGCGACCTGCTCATCGGTTTCGGCGAGGGCTACCTCACCGGAGCCTGGGAGGCCGACGACCTGGCCGGTGTCCTGACCGTGATGGCCCGCGACCTCGCGACCCTCATCCCGGAGCCTTTGCAGCGGTTCCGCCGCTTCGTCAGCCACCGGGTGCCCACCTTCCACGACCCGAGCAAGGACCACTCGCAGGACAACGTCGCGGCGCACTACGACCTGTCCAACGACCTGTTCGAGCTCTTCCTCGACCCGAGCCTCACCTACTCCTCGGCGCTGTTCCCGACCGACGAGGAGGGCCGGCCCGTGGCACCCCTGGACCTGCCGGCCGCCCAGGGGCGCAAGCTCGAGCGGCTGCTGGACGCGACCGGCGTCGGCGCCGGCACCAGGGTGCTGGAGATCGGCACCGGCTGGGGTGAGCTGGCGATCCGTGCGGCCCGCCGAGGCGCCGTCGTCCACACCATCACGCTCTCGGTGGAGCAGCTGGACCTGGCCCAGGAGCGGTTCCGCGAGGCCGGCGTCGCCGACTCCATCCGCGCCGAGCTCCTCGACTACCGCGACCTCGCCGGACCCTCGCACGACGGGCAGTACGACGTGGTGCTCTCCGTCGAGATGATCGAGGCGGTCGGGGCGGCGTACTGGACGGAGTACTTCCAGATCCTCGACCGCATGCGCGCGCCCGGCGGCCGGGTCGGGCTGCAGGCGATCACCATGCCGCACGACCGGATGCTGGCGACGGTCAACAGCCACACGTTCATCACCAAGTACATCTTCCCCGGCGGCTTCCTGCCGTCGACCCGGGTGATCGAGGAGATCGTCAGCGACCAGACCGACCTGCGGGTCGCCGACCGGCTCGACTTCGGCCAGCACTACGCCGAGACGCTGTCCCAGTGGGACGCAGCATTCCTGGCCGGACGGGACCGCGTGCTGGAGCTCGGCTTCGACGAGACCTTCATCCGGATGTGGCACTTCTACCTGGCCTACAGCCAGGCAGGTTTCGCCTCGGGCTACATCGACGTCAACCAGTTCGTCCTGGAGGAGAAGTGACCGCGTCCGACCTCGGCGTCGCCGAGCGGCTCGCCCTCGCGCTGCGACCGTTCGTCGGCGGCGACCTGCCCGTCCGGCTCAAGGCCTGGGACGGCTCGTCGGCCGGCCCGGACGACGCACCGTTGGTCGAGCTGCGCTCCCCCGACGCCCTCCGGCGGATGCTCTGGCACCCGGGCGAGCTCGGCGCCGCGCAGGCCTACGTCACCGGGGAGCTGGACGTGCCGGGCGACCTCGCCGAGGCGCTCACGCACGCCTTCTCCGTGGCCCGGGCCCGCGGGCTGTCCGGCCGACCGTCGGTGCCAGCGGTGGTCGCAGCGGTGCGCGCGGCCCTCGACCTGGGCGCGCTCTCGACCCCGCCCGCTCCGCCGGCCAGCCAGGCGCGGGTCCGCGGGCGGCTGCACAGCAAGCTGCGGGACGTCCGAGCGATCTCCCACCACTACGACCTCTCCAACGAGTTCTACTCGTTGCTGCTCGACCCCTCCATGGCCTACTCGAGCGGCTACTGGACCAAGCCCGCCTCGTCGTCGTACGGCGTCGGGGACGCGCAGCGCGACAAGCTCGACCTGGTCTGTCGCAAGCTCGGCCTCCAGCCGGGGATGACCCTGCTCGACGTCGGCTGCGGCTGGGGATCCCTGTCCCTGCACGCCGCGCAGTACTTCGGTGCGCAGGTGACCGGCGTGACGATCGCGGCGGAGCAGAAGAAATTCATCGACGCCCGGATCGCCGAGCGTGGGCTGGCCGACCGCGTCACGATCGAGCTCTGCGACTACCGCGACGCCACCGGCACCTACGACGCGGTCGGCTCGATCGAGATGGGCGAGCACGTCGGGCAGCGCAACTATCCGACGTACGCCAAGGTCCTGCACGACCGGGTGCGACCGGGCGGGCGCGTGCTCGTGCAGCAGATGTCGCGGGCAGGGAAGTGGCCGGGGGGCGGCCCGTTCATCGAGTCGTTCATCGCCCCGGACATGTACATGCGGCCCGTCGGCGAGACCATCGCGTTCCTGGAGTCCGCCGGGCTCGAGCTTCGCGACGTGCACGCGCTACGCGAGCACTACGTCTGGACGGTCGCGGCGTGGCTCGACACCTTCGATGCCCACGAGCAGGAGATCCGTGCGCTCGTCGGCGAGGAGGTGCTGCGCGTGTGGCGGCTGTACCTGGTCGGCGGGATGCTCTCGTTCCGCGACGGGCGGATGGGCGTGGATCAGATGTTGTACTCGCGACCGACCGGGGGACACTCCGAGCTCGCACCAGTGCGATCCTTCTGAGGTGATCACCCTCGCCCTCTGGGCCCTGCTTGCCGTCGCTGTCGTCATCGCCGTCACCATCGCCGTCTCCCGCGCCCAGCACCGCGTGGTGGTCGTCGACGTCGCCTGGGGGCTGATGTTCCTCGCGGTGGCGGTCGTCGTGGCGGTCGTCGGCGACGGGACCCCGTGGCGCCGCTGGGTGCTGCTCGCTCTCGTCGCCGTTTGGTCGCTGCGGCTCGCCTGGCACATCGGACGCCGGCTCGGCACCCACTCGGCCGAGGACCCGCGCTACGAGGCGCTCATGGAGGGTCACGGCTTCTCCTACGCGCTGGTTCGGGTGTTCCTGGTGCAGGCGGTCGCCGCGTTCGTGATCTCCTGGCCGGTGATCGCCGGTGCCGGCTCGTCGGTCGAGTGGCCGGTCGTCGTCTGGATCGGTGTCGTCGTCTGGGCGGTCGGGCTCTTCTTCGAAGCCGTCGGCGACCACCAGCTCTCGACGTACCGCGCGAGGCCGAAGGACTCCCGCCGGCCCGTGCTCGACACCGGCCTGTGGGCGTGGACCCGGCACCCGAACTACTTCGGCGACGCCTCGATCTGGTGGGGGCTCTGGCTGGCCGGCGGCCTCGCCTCCGGCTGGCTGCCGGGCCTCGTCACCGTCGTCTCCCCGGTCCTGATGACGCTGTTCGTCCGCAACATCACCGGCGCGAAGCTGCTCGAGCAGACGATGTCGCAGCGGCCCGGCTGGGACGAGTACGCCGCCCGCGTGCCGATGTTCTTCCCCCGGCCCCCGCGTCGGGGCTGACCCACTCACCACCCTGCACCGGCTGGCCGGGGGTTTCGAGGCTTCGTCTGCGCTCCGCAGTAACCACCGACGCGGATCACCCACCCACCGGCGGTTGAGGAGCGAGCGGAGCGAGCGTCTCGAAACCCCGGAACAGTGGCCAGGGCCCCGACCTCAGGCGGGGCGCTCGACCTGGGCCGCGAGGGTCTCGGGGGCCTGGAGGCAGTAGGAGTCGACCAGCATCTCGGCCAGCTCCTCCCAGTCGGTGTCCTCGTCCAGCAGCATGCCGATGACGTTGGCGCCCCAGCCGCTGCGGAAGTACGGCGCCCCGAGGTTCTCGAACGCGATCACCTCGTCGAGCTCGCCCCGGAACGTGATCCGGAAGAGCTGGTCCTCACCCCCGAAGACGTGCGCCACCGTCGCGCTGCCGACGCGCCAGCGGGTGCCGACCCACGCCGGCTCCTGCTCGCAGCGCGGGAGCCGGCTCAGCACGCGGTCGATGCGACGCACCCATTCCTCGGGCACCAGGGGTCGATCGGCGGCGGCCACCAGGACAGCCTGCCACCAGCCGGTGACATGCTGGAGTCGTGTCCGACCGGGTCGCCGAGGCGTTCCGCGCGCTGCCGCGCGCAGAGTTCCTGCGCCGGGCGGACCGCCACCGAGCGGCGTACGACGGGCCGCTGGAGATCGGCTCCGGGCAGACCAGCTCGCAACCGCGCACCGTGGCCGCCATGCTGCGGCTCCTGGACGTCTCACCGGGCCAGCGAGTCCTGGACGTGGGCTCGGGGTCCGGCTGGACGACGGCCCTGCTGGCCCACCTGGTCGGGCCCACCGGATCGGTGCTCGGCGTGGAGCTGGAGCCGGAGCTCGTGGAGTTCGGGGCGGGCAACCTCGCGGCCACCGACCAACCGTGGGCGAGCATCCGCGCCGCTCACCCCGAGGTGCTCGGCGACCCGGAGGGGGCACCGTGGGACCGGATCCTGGTCTCCGCCTCGCCACTGACCCTCCCGCCGGCGCTGGTCGACCAGCTCGGACCGACCGGCGTGCTGGTGATCCCGGTGGCCGGGACGATGCTCCGAGTGACCAACCCGGGCGGGGCCGTCACCGAGCACGGCAGCTACCGCTTCGTGCCGCTGCGCTAGGTCCCCGACTCGTGCAGCTCTCGGCCCAGGAGGACTGCGCCTGACCCACGATTCCTCGCCGCGTGTGCCTGAGAACGCTCTATAGCGCGTTCTCAGGCACACGGGACGGGAAACCGGAGGGCCACCGGCCGCGACTCCGGGCCGGCCGGCCCGAGTCAAAGACCTCGCTCACACTCCTGTCGACCTCACCCGAGGCTGCCCGCGGATCCGCGAGCACCCGGCCTATCCCCCGGGTGGCCTGCTTCCGGAAGGAGCGACCCTGGTCCGGCCGTGCAGCGGTCCCGCCGTCGGCTTCGGCGATCCCTACCCCGGGATGGTGGATCGATACGACATGCCCGTTGATGCCCTGACGCAGGGAGTCGACGATCTCGTCGCCCAGGTCAACGATCTGCAGCCACCGCATCCCGGTCATGTTCTGGTTCGCCTATCCCGGCAGCCGAGCAGCAGGCCGAGCAACGCCGAGCCTCCCGGCTGCCCGCCCCGCCGTCCGCTCCGAGCTGCGGCGACCTGCCGCGGCTGGCGAGCCTCTTGGATACCCGTCAGTGGGAACCTTGGCCGACCTCAACTTCTGCGTCGCGGTCCCGGGGAAGGGCTACCGGCAGGCACAAGTGCCTCCGCGCCTCGTCAGCCGCATCAATCGGGAGCTCAAGTCCGGCACCCGGGGAGAGGGGTGTCGTAACCATCGCGATGCCGCATTGTCTGCGATGTCGGCGGCGGGAGACCATGTCGTCCTCTACCCATGGCGCTGCGGCTGGAGGCTCCCGGTGCTGCCGGACACCCAGGAGCCCTATCCCTTCTGGAGGCCCTCAAGGGGAGTCCTCCGAGCGCTCGAACGCCTACCACTTGGTCCGTTGGTACCTCAGTAGGACTTGGGCAGCCCCAGGGAGTGCATGGAGACGAAGTTGAGGATCATCTCCCGGCTGACCGGGGCGATCCGGCCGGCCCGGGTGGCGACCAACAGCCCGGCCATCCCGTACTCCTGGGTGATCCCGTTGCCACCGTGGGTCTGGACGGCGCGGTCGGCGGCGTCGCAGGCCACCTCGGCGGCGGCGTACTTGGCCATGTTCGCGGCCTCGCCGGCGCCCATGTCGTCACCCTCGTCGTAGAGGGCAGCGGCCTTCTGGGTCATCAGGCGCGCGAGCTCGAGCTCGATGTGGGTCTGGGCGAGCGGATGCGCGATGGCCTGGTGCGACCCGATCGGGCCCTGGAAGACCGTGCGCTCCTTGGCGTACTGCACCGCCTTGTCGAGGGCGAATCGCGCGAGACCGGTCGAGAACGATGCGGCCATGATCCGCTCGGGGTTGAGGCCGGCGAACAGCTGGACGAGGCCGCCGTCCTCGTCGCCGACGATCGCGTCCGCGGGCAGCCGGACGTCGTCGATGAAGACCGTGAACTGCAGCTCGGGGCTGACGATCTCCATCGGGATCGGCTGGTACTCGAAGCCCGGAGCATCGGTCGGGACGACGAAGAGGACCGGCTTCACCTTGCCCGGCCGACCATCGGGACCGGGGGCATCCTCGGCGCGTGCGACGACGAGCACGTTGTCGGCCTCGTCGACGCCGGAGATGTAGATCTTGCGACCCTTGAGCACCCACTCGTCGCCGTCCTTGCGGGCGGTCGTGGTGATGTTGTGGGTGTTGGTTCCCGCGTCCGGCTCGGTGATCGCGAACGCCATCGTCCCGGTGCCGTCGCAGATGCCCGGCAGCCACCGCTGCTTCTGCTCCTCCGTCCCGTACCGGCTGATGATCGTGCCGCAGATCGCCGGGCTCACGACCATCAGCAGCAGCGGGCAACCCTGCGCGGCGAGCTCCTCGCAGACCGCCGCGACGTCGCCGATGCCGCCGCCACCGCCGCCGTACTCCTCGGGGATGTTGATCCCGAGGAAGCCGTGCTTGCCGATCGCCAACCACAGCTCGGTGGTCTTCTCGCCGGCGCGCGCCTTCTCGGTGAAGTACTCGCGGCCGTAGTCCTTGGCCAGCCTGGCCACCGCCTTGCGGAGCTCCTGCCGGTCGTCGGACTCGCTGAAGTTGCTCATTCGCTCTCCTCTACTACGGCCAACACTTCGCCGGCGGCGACCTGCGCGCCGGGTCGTACGTCGATCTGGGTGACCGTGCCGGCGTGCGGTGCCGTCACGGTGTGCTGCATCTTCATCGCCTCGAGGACCAGGACGGTCTGGCCGGCCTCGACCCCTTGGCCCTGTTCGACGTCGACCCGGATCACGGCGCCGGGCATCGGCGCCAGCAGCGATCCGCTCGCCACGGCATCGGCGGGGTCGATGAAGCGGGGCAGCCGAGTCAGGGCGACGTGGCCGTCCGGGCCGTCGACGTCCACCCGGTCACCGACGACGGACACTGAGTACGTCGACCGGACACCGTCGGCCTCCAGCGTCACGGAGTGCGGGCTCGCCGCTGTGACGGTGAGTCCATCGACGGAGTACCCGTCCCGCCCGCCGTACCACTCGACCGTGAGGTTGCCGGCGAACTCGGTGCGCTGCGGCTGGGACACGACGTTGCGCCAGGCGACCGGGATGCCGCGCTGCACGGTCCGCCGCTGACGATCCGCTTCCGCCAGCGCCAACGCCGCGGCCACCGGGGCCTCTCCAGCACCTGCGCTCGGCTCCGCCTGCCACTCGGTGAGGAAGGCGGTGCTCACGCGTTCGTCCAGGAATTCCGGGGACGTGAGGATCGCCACCAGCTGGTCGCGATTGGTGCGTACGCCGTGGATCCGGCTGCGGCGGAGCACGCCGGCCAGCAGCCGGGCGGCCTCCTCGCGGCGGCCGGCGTGGGCGACCACCTTGGCCAGCATCGCGTCGTAGTACGTCGACACCTCGTTGCCCGACCCGAACCCGCTGTCGACCCGGACGCCGGGCTCCAGGGGGATCTCGAAGGTCGTCAGGACTCCGCTCTGCGGCTGGTAGTCCGCTTCGGGGTCCTCGGCGTAGAGCCGCACCTCGATCGCATGCCCGCGAGGTGCGGGCGCCAGCGCCAGGGCCCGGCCACCTTCCGCGGCGGCGATCTGGAGCTCCACGAGGTCGAGGCCGGTCGTCGCCTCGGTCACCGGGTGCTCGACCTGGAGGCGGGTGTTCATCTCCAGGAAGTAGAAGTGCTCCGACTCGGCGTCGTAGAGGAACTCGACCGTGCCGGCGCCGCGGTAGCCGATCGCCTCAGCGGCCTTGCGAGCCGCGTCGTACATCGCCTCCTCGACGTGCGGCATCAGGCCGAAGGCGGGTGCCTCCTCGACCACCTTCTGGTGGCGACGCTGGATCGAGCAGTCCCGGCTGCCCAGGATCGAGATGTTCCGGTTGCGGTCGCCGAAGACCTGGATCTCGACGTGCCGGCCGCGCTCGACGTAGGGCTCCACGAAGACGGTGCCGTCACCGAACGCCGACTCCGCCTCGGACCGCGCCTTCTCGATCTCGGCCTCCAGGTCGGCCAGCTCGCGGACGATCCGCATGCCGCGTCCGCCGCCCCCGGCCGAGGCCTTGACCAGCAACGGCAGGTCCTCCTGGGACGGGTCGTCCGGTGCCTCCAGCACCGGGACACCGGCCGCCTTCATCAGCTCCTTCGCGCCGATCTTGGAACCCATCTGCGAGATCGACTCCGGGTCCGGGCCCACCCAGACGAGCCCGGCGTCCAGGACCGCCTGGGCGAAGGTGGCGTTCTCGGAGAGGAACCCGTAGCCGGGGTGGATCGCGTCCGCGCCGGCCTTCCGGGCAGCGTCCAGGACGGCCTCCGCGTCGAGGTAGGTCTCGCCTGGCGCGTTTCCCGGGAGGCGTACGGCGTAGTCGGCCTCGGCGACGTACGGCAGGTCGGCGTCCGCGTCGGAGTGGACTGCGACCGTCTCGATGCCCAGGCGCCGGCAGGTGCGGAAGACCCGGGAGGCGATCTCCGCCCGGTTGGCCACGAGCAATCTGGCGATCAAGACATTCCTCCGATGCGTCGGGGTCCCCGCGGCGTTGTTCGCGGAGGAGCGAAGCGGGGGAGGGAAGAACGTCGTGGGGTGACAATCATGGGCGGAACACCCCGAAGCGGTCGGTGCCCTGGATCGGCTGCTTGCTGATCACCGAGAGGCAGATGCCGAGGACGGTGCGGGTGTCCCGTGGGTCGATGACGCCGTCGTCGTAGAGCATCCCGGAGAGGAAGAACGGCAGCGACTGCTCCTCCACCGACGCCTCGACGAGCTCGCGCATCCCCTGGTCGGCCTCCTCGTCGTACTCCTTGCCCTTGGCCTCGGCCGCAGCGCGGGCGACGATCGAGAGGACGCCGGCGAGCTGCGCCGGGCCCATGACCGCGGACTTCGCGCTCGGCCAGGTGAAGAGGAAGCGCGGGTCGTACGCCCGGCCGTTCATGCCGTAGTTCCCGGCGCCGTACGACGCTCCGAGGATCACGCTCAGGTGGGGGACCGTGGAGTTGGAGACGGCGTTGATCATCATCGCGCCGTGCTTGATGATGCCGCCCTGCTCGTACTCCTGGCCGACCATGTAGCCGGTGGTGTTGTGCAGGAACAGCAACGGGGTGTCCGCCTGGTTGGCCAGCTGGATGAACTGCGTCGCCTTCTGCGCCTCCTCGCTGAACAGCACGCCCTGCGCGTTCGCGAGGATGCCGATCGGGTGGCCGTGCAGCCGCGCCCAGCCGGTGACCAGCGAGGTGCCGTAGAGCGGCTTGAACTCGTCGAAGGCCACCTCGTTGCCGGGTCCGGCTCCGTCACAGACCCGGGCGATCACCTCGCGCGGGTCGAACGGCTCCTTGAGGTCGGCCGGGATGAGGTCGAGAAGTCCGTCGGGGTCGGCGTCCGGCTCGGCGTACGCCGTCTCGGCTGCGGGTCGTTCCCGGTTGAGGCGGGCCACGATCCTCCGCCCGATCCGGATCGCGTCGTGCTCGTCCTCGGCGAGGTAGTCCGCGAGCCCCGAGGTCCGGGCATGCATCTCGGCGCCGCCGAGCGACTCGTCGTCGGACTCCTCGCCGGTCGCCATCTTCACCAGCGGCGGACCGCCGAGGAACACCTTGGCGGCGCCCTTCACGAAGACGGTGTAGTCGCTCATGCCGGGGACGTAGGCACCACCGGCGGTGGAGTTGCCGAAGACCAGCGCGATCGTCGGCTGCTTGCGAGCGCTGGCACGGGTGAGGTCGCGGAACAGCTTGCCGCCGGGGATGAAGATCTCCTTCTGCGTCGGCAGGTCAGCACCGCCCGACTCGACCAGCGAGATCGTCGGGAGGTCGTTCTCCTCGGCGATCTGCGAGGCGCGGAAGATCTTCTTCACCGTCCACGGGTTGCTCGCGCCGCCCTTCACCGTCGGGTCGTTGGCGGTGATCATGCACTCCACGCCGTGAACGACGCCGATACCGGTGACGACGCTGGCGCCGACCGTGAAGTCCGAACCCCAGCCGGCCAGCGGGGACAGCTCGAGGAACGCGCTGCCGGGATCGACGAGCAGCTCGATCCGTTCGCGCGGCAGCAGCTTGCCGCGGGCATGATGACGCTCGACGTACTTCTCCCCGCCGCCGGCGACGGCCTTCGCGTGCTCGGCGTCCAGCTCCGCCAGCTTGTCCAGCATCGCGGTCCGGTTGGCGGACCGGGTGACGGTCATCCCTCCAGCACCTGCTTCATCCGCTCGAGCGTGGTTCGCATCCCGCGCTCATTGGTGCGTTTGCGCAGACCGCCCAGCAGCGCCCAGTACGCACGCATCGGGAGGGAGGTCTCCAGCCGGAAGTACTCAGTGACCAGAGTGCCGCCGTTCTGCGCCTGGAGCCGATAGCCCCAGTTGTTGACCGCGATGTCGTCAGTCCCGACCGCGAACTCGAAAACGCTCTCCGTCTCGCACTTGGTGACGGTGCACCCGCTCCAGTACGTCGGCCCGACGCCGTTGCGCTTCACGTGGCCCTTGAACTTCGCGCCCACCTCGGCATGGTCGTACCCGCGGCGCCACTTGGCCTCGAACGTCTCCGGGGAGAACTCGCCGATCCGGGTGATGTCGGTGACGAGGCCCCAGACCTCGGCCGGCGACGCGTTGATGTGGACGGACACCTCGCCGGTGGGGGGCGGGAAGAGCTTGTCGATCATGGTGCGTACCCCAGCAATCTCGCAGTCAGGTCTGCCAACACTTCGTCCGCTCCTCCTCCGATGGGCAGGATCCGGGCGTCGCGGTAGTGCCGCTCCACCTCGGTCCCGCGCAGGTAGCCAGCCCCGCCGTACAGCTGCACGGCCTGGTCACACACGTACGCCGCGGCGTCGACCGCGGTCTGCTTCGCCAGGCAGGCTTCGGCGATGACGTTCTCGCCATCGTCGTGCCGTCGCGCCACCTCACGCGTGTAGGTCCGCGCCACCTCGACCTGGCGCCGCATCTCCACGAGCTTGTGCCGCACCACCTGGTTGGCCACGAGCGGCTTGCCGAAGGCCTCCCGGGACTTCGTGTACGCCGCGGCGAGGTCGAGCGCCCGGCCGGCGATGCCGTAACCGTGGACCGCGAGCGCGATCCGCTCGACGACGAACTGTTCCGCGATCTGGTAGAAGCCGGTGTTCTCCTCCCCGACCAGGTTCGCGACCGGGACGCGGACGTCGGCGAAGCCGAGCTCGGCGGTGTCAGAGCAGTGCCAACCCATCTTGGTCAGCGCACGGTCGACGGTGAACCCGGGGCTGCCCTTCTCGATCACCAGCAGGCTGAGGCCGGCATGGCCTGCCTCACCCGTGCGGACCGCGGTCGTGACGAAGTCGGCGCGAACGCCCGAGGTGATGAAGGTCTTGGTGCCGTTCACGACGTACTCGTCGCCCTCGCGGCGGGCCGTCGTCCGGATCCCGGCGACGTCGGACCCGCCGCCCGGCTCGGTGATCGCGAGCGAGCCGATCTTCTCCCCGGCCAGCGTGGGCCGGACGAAGCGGTCGATCAGGTCCCTGTTTCCACTGGCCGCGATGTGCGGCAGCGCGATGCCGCTGGTGAGGAGCGCAGCCATCAGTCCGCTGGAGGCGCCGGCCTCGAAGAAGGCCTCCTGGGCGGCGACGCTGTCCGACAGGGTGCCACCCTCGCCGCCGACGTCCTCGGGGAAGGCGAGCCCGAGCAGTCCTTGCTTGGCTGCCGCGAGGTGCAGCTCCCGCGGGACCTCCCCGGCGTCCTCCCAGGCGTCGAGGTGGGGCCTGACCTCGCGGCGTACGAACTCGTGGACCGTGGTCCTGAGGGCGTCGATCGTGGTGGTCATCGGGGTGACCTCGGGGTGGGGGCCGCGCATTTCCCATGTAAAGCGGACAATTGCTCACTCTGCACGACGTATCGACCGAGTGAAGTGAACAGTCCTCCGCTCAACATGGGAAATGCCCCCCTCATCACAGCAACTCCTCCGGGATCTCCACCTCGCGCGAGCGCGCCCACTCGCCCAGCCCCTTGGCCTGCGGGTCGAACCGCGTGGAGGCCGCGACGCCCTCGCCCAGGAGTCCGCGGAGGACGACGTTGACCCCACCCAGGTTGGGAAGCAGGTGGACCTCGACCTCGGTCGCCTCGGGGATGAGCTCGCGGATCCAGTCCGGGGTGGCGACCTCGAGCAGCCAGGCGACCCGCTCGTCCCGCCGTGGGCCCTGGCCGACCCAGAGGCCGAGGTTGGCGTCGCCGCCCTTGTCGCCGGAGCGGGCGTGCACGAACGTGCCCAGAGCCGCCTTCACGCGACCACCTCGCGACGGCCGTCGGCGTGGACGACGACCTGCTCGACCCGGTCGCGGTCGACGTACTCGGCGGTGAAGACGCCGTACGGCGTGCCGGGCGCGGGCGGCGCGGTGAGGGTGAAGCCCGGGTACGACGCGAGGGCCAGCTCGATCGCCGGAGCGGTGAAGCCCTTGGCGGCCGCGGCCGGGTCGGAGGTCCTGACCGTCGCGCGGAGCCGCGTCGAGGCGGCCTCCTCGGTGTCGGCGCCGGGAAGCCCGACCGGACCACTGGTCCAGGTGACGTCGTCGGCGAGGTCGCCCCAGGCGTGGGCGAGCTGGGTCTTGAGCCAGTCGGCCTTCGCGGGCTGGTCGAGACCGGTGACCACGAACTCCATCGTGTTGCGGAAACCGCCGAGCAGGTTGAGCCCGACCTTGAGCGTCTCGGGTGGTGCCTCGCCGGTGACGCCGCTGATGGCCACGCGGTCCGGACCCTCTTGCGCCAGCTGGATCGAGTCGAAGTGGGTCGTCACGTCCGGTCCGAGGTAGCGCGTGGACTGGATCTCGTACATCAGCTGCGCGGTCACCGTATCGATCGTGACCTGGCCGCCCGTGCCGTCGTGCTTGGTGATGACGCTGGACCCGTCGGCGGCCACCTCGGCGATCGGGAGGCCCAGGGGCGTCGCGTCCCGGGGCAGCTCGCCGAAGCCGGAGAAGTTCCCGCCGGTGGCCTGGGTCCCGCACTCGATCACGTGGCCGGCGACCACCGCGCCCGCGAGCTGGTCGTAGTCGGTCGTCCCCCAGCCGAAGTGGCTGATCGCGGGTCCGACGACGAGCGAGGCGTCCGTGACCCGACCGGTCACGACGATGTCCGCGCCCTCGCTCAAGGCGGAGGCGATGCCGAACGCACCCAGGTAGGCGTTGGCGGTCAGCGCGTCCTCGGACAGCCCGAGCGCTCGTACGTCGTCTCCCTCGACGTGCGCGATCGCCGGGTCGAGGCCCAGCCCCCGCGCGACCTCGCGCAGCTTGTCGGCCAGCCCGGCGGGGTTGAGTCCACCGGCGTTGGCGACCAGCGTGACGCCCCTCTCCAGGGCGAGACCGAGGCAGTCCTCGACCTGGCGGACGAACGTGCGCGCGTAGCCGAGCGAGGCGTCCTTCAGCTGATCCTTGCCGAGGATGAGCATGGTCAGCTCGGCGAGGTAGTCGCCGGTCAGCACGTCCAGGCTCTGCCCGAGCGTGGCGCCCTCGAGCATCTCGTGCATCGCGGAGAATCGGTCTCCGTAGAAGCCGGAGCAGTTGCCGATGAGGAGGCGTTCAACCTGCACGGGGCGGCCTCCCGTCTCCGGGAGCTCCGGCGAACGCCTGGGCGATGCTCAGCCACTCGTTCGCGTCCCGGCCCCGAGCGACGAGGTCGGTGTCCTGGCGGTGGATCCGTTGGGTGACCAGGAGGCAGAAGTCCCAGGCGGAGCCCTGCACCCTCTGGCTGCTGTCGTCCGGGCCGTAGGTCCACAGGTCGCCACTGGGGGCGGTGAGCTCGATCCGGAACTCCTCCGCCGGCGCCTCCCGCCCGTGGACGGAGTAGGCGAAGCTCCGAGTGCGTACGCCGAGGTGGGCGACGTGCCGGATCCGGTCGGTGCGCTCCGGCTGCTCGCCCAGGGCGGCGTGCACGTCGAGCGAGTGCGCCCAGGTCTCCATGAAGCGCGCGGTCGCCATGCTGGTCGGCGACATCGGTGGCCCGAACCACGGCAGCTTCTCGCCGGCCGGCACCCCGTGCAGCGCCTGCGCAAGCGCCTGACGGGCCGCACGCCACCGGGTCAGCAGGCCGGAGGGGGCCGCCTCCGCACCTCGGAAGGCCTCGGCGTCGACGAAACCCTCCGGGTCCTTCAGCGCCTCGGTCACGATGGCGTCCCACGCTGTCTTGTCGGTCGCGGCGGCGACGGCGACCTCGTCGGTCCACGCGAGGTGGGCGACCTGGGTGGCCACGGTCCAGCCGGCCGCCGGGGTCGGCGTACCCCAGCCCTCGTCGTCGAGGTCGACGACCAGCGACTCCAGGCGGTCGCCCTCGGCCGCGAGGTCCGTCAGCACGCCCTCGAGCACGTCGTTCATGAGGCCTCCGGGCGAGGACACGAGCGAAGCGAGGCCCGGAGCATGGAACGTCGAATGAACAACCGAGCAGAGCTCACGAGGCCTCCAGCTGGGACTCGAGGGTCTTGGCCCACTGGTCGAGGATCCGCCCGCGACGCCGCTCGTCGTCCGAGATCGTGTTGGCCAGGCCCAGGCCACGCACGAGGTCGAGAGTCGCCTGCACCAGCTCACGGACACCGGCGCGGGACTCGTCGACCCCGAGCAGCTCGACGGTGAGGCGATGGGTCTCGCGGCCCACCCGCTGCTCCAGGGGACCGACCGCCGCGAGCAGGGTCGCGTCGGTGCGCGCCGCCACCCAGAGCTCGAGGGCGGCGGTGAACGCCGGGCTGGCGAAGTGGTCGCCGAGCTTGCGGACGACCGCCCGGGTGCGGCCGCGGCCCCGGGGCAGCTCGTCGGCCATGCTCCGGAGCTCGGCTCGGCGCAGCTCGGCGAGGTGCTCGACCGCGGCCACGACCAGGTCGTTCTTGGTCGGGAAGTGGTGCAGCTGGGCGCCCCGGCTCACGCCGGCTCGCTCCGAGACGAGCGTGGTGGACGTGCCGGAGAATCCGCGCTCGACGAGCAGCTCGACGGTGGCCTCGAGGAGCCGGGTCCGCATCGCGCGCGTGCGGTCCGCCTGGGACACGCGGGCGACGGTGCTCACCGGCCCATCGTCGTACGCGCGAAACAAACAGTCAAGCCTGACTGTTTATCTCCGGCGGTCCGGAAATGCCGAGTGCGGCCACCCCGCTCTCGCGAGATGGCCGCACTCATGTCCTGCTGTGGCGACTACGGGGTCGTGGTGTCCACCGTGAGGTAGGACGACTGCCCGGTGTCGCCGTACTTGACCAGACCCAGGTACCGCGCATCGGCGTCGAGGCCGGTCCACGAGACCGTGAAGGTCGAGTCCTCGCCCTGGGTCACCGGCAGCGGGTCCGGGTCGACCTGGAGGTCGCCGGCCGTGCTGGCGGGGCTCAGGTCGTAGGCGTCCAGGCGGTAGTCCATCGGAGCACCGTCCGAACCGGCCGCATAGCCGTCAATCTCGACGAAGTACGACGGCGCCGTCGGGTCGAGGATCGTCACGGACTCGTCCGCGGACGACGTGGCCGAGGACGGCCCCTCCGCGTACGGACCTCCACAGTCAGGCGTGTCGGACTCGTAGGTGAAGAGGTCCAGGTCCGCGGTGTCGTCCGCCGCGTCCACGTCGAACCGCAGCACATCGGTGTTGGGGTCGACGTTGATGCAGTAGAGGGCGTAGTCGTTGACATCGACCGAATCCTCCGCAGACTGCGCCTGGGCCAGACCCTCCGTCGCCATGTCCACCGAGCCGGTGAAGCCGCTGGTGACCGTGGCGTCCTGAGACCCCGTGGTACCGGTGCCGGAGATGGTGTCGGGGACCTGGAGCTTCACCGGCTTCAGCGCGACCGGCATCCGGACCGTGGTGGGGCCCTTCAGCAGGACTGCGCCCTGGTGCCACCGGTTGAGGGCGGCCCCGTCCTTCGCGGTGAAGGTGAGCTTCAGGTTGCGGTTGACGCCCGCCTTGCCGAAGCTGACCGTCGCCGGCGCGGACCCGGTGAAGCCCGGGACCTTGAACTTGACCTTCCACGTCCCCGGCATCTGCGAGGTGAGCTTGCGCTTGAAGGTCGTGGCCCCGGTCACGGCGTGGTCGGCCATCGACGGCACGTTGACCGCCTTGGGGTCGAGCGGCGCGACACCCGTGTCGTAGCCCTCGTGCGTCAGCAACCCGTACCACTGGGTGGCGTTCGAGGTGACGAACAGTCCCGGAGTGAACATGTCAGCCGGGGTCACCTCGCCCGCACCCTGAGCGAACGCGTCGTGAGAGCGCGAGCCGTTGGGGTTCTTGGTCTTCGTCGCGCTGGTCATCAGCGCCGACTGGACCATCTGGGGGGTCCACCGCGGGTGCAGGGCCAGGATGTAGGCACCCAGACCGGTGATGTGCGGTGCGGCCATCGAGGTGCCGGAGTAGATGTCGTACTTCCGGTTGCTGTTCGAGGGCGGCGAGACCGCGGCGAGCACGTCGGAGCCGGGGGCTGCGATGTCGGGCTTGAGGATGTCGCTCTCGTTCGCGTTCGCCGGACCCCGCGAGGAGTACCCGGCCACCTGCGGCACCGGCACGCTCGCCTCGTCGGACTGGTTGCCCGGCAGCAGCGCAGCGGTCGGGTTGGCCGCGTTGTCCACGTAGTCGTAGACGTCAGCCTCGTCCGTGTCGGGGAGGTGGACGGTCGGGACCGCGTGGAAGTCCGCGTTCAGGCTGTTCTCGGACGGGTTGACCAGGATCATGCCCACGCCGCCCGCGCGCTTGACCTCGGCGCTCTTGTCGACGCGCGCGTTGCTGCCGCGGTGGCAGAGGACGATCTTCCCGTCGACGGTGGCGTCGTCGAGCGAGTCGGCGATGCACAGGTCAGCGTCGGCCGGGTCCGCACCGTCGGCGACGGCGTCGTTGGAGTCCACGACCGGCGTCTGGTCCGGAACCCCGGCGGTGTCGACCATCGAGCCGAGGAACGTCTGACCGTTCCCGAGCTCGACGGTGCCGTCGAAGGTGCGGTAGGTGCTCGCCGCGACCGTGGTCAGCCACGGGCTGTTGTGGGCGACCGTCGAGGAGTGCGGGCCGCTGTTGCCGGCCGACGCGGACACGAAGATGCCGGCGTTGGTGGCGCCCATGAAGGCGATCTCGACCGGGTCGACGACGGTGTCGGTCGCGCCGGAGATCGAGTAGTTGATCACGTCGACGCCGTCCCGGACCGCGTCGTCGATGGCCGCCAGCGAGGCGTCGGTGTAGCAACCACCGGTGTCCTCGTCGTCGTCCTCCCAGCACACCTTGTACATCGCGATGGAGGCGGCGGGCACCATGCCGGTGACCTGACCGAAGTTGACGCCCTCGGTCCTGACGTGGTTGACCGTGTTGCCGGCCGCGGTGCTCGCGGTGTGGCTGCCGTGACCGGCGCCGTCCCGCGGGGACAGGTACTCGGTCGGGGAGCGGTGCTCCGGCGGCACGCCGGCGACGAAGCTGTCGTCGTAGTAGCGGGCGCCGATGATCTTGGTGGAGCAGTCGTCGAAGGTGAAGTCCTCGCCCTCCTCACAGGCACCGTGGAACATGGTGCCGTCCTTCTTCTGCATGGTCGTGTGACCCTGGAAATCCATCGTGGAGTTCCATGCGCCGGTCGGCGAGGCGTTCAGCGGCTGGCCGCGGAAGGAGCGGGACTCGGGCCAGATGCCCGTGTCCAGGTCACCCACGACCATGCCCGCACCGGCGTTCGCGCGGCCGCCGTGGGAGCCCCATACGCCGTGCGGGCCGTACATCCCCAGGAAGCTCGCCGTGTTGTTGGACGTGTCCAGCGCACGGGCCTCGACGGGCACGACCGCGAAGACCGCGTGGTCCTTGACCAGCGCGCTGGCCTGGGCGCCCTTCAGCTGCGCCGAGAAGCCGTTGCTGGCGAGCGTGAAGCGGTGGTCGGGCTTGGCTCCGACCTTGTTGGCCACGGCGTTCTGCTTCGAGACGAGCGAACGCGAGTACGAGGTCACCGCGCTGGAACGCGCGTCGAACGCGTGGCCGGCGGTGGGAGCGGTCCGGGCGAAGCCGGAGCCTCCCTTGAAGGAGGCGGCCGCGGGGGCCTTGAGAAGGACGATGTAGCGGCCGTCCTTGTAGGCACGGGGACCTTCCCCGACACCTTGGTCAGGGACGATCCGTCGCCGTGCGCTGCGCCTGCTTGAGGCGCGAGGGCCGCGAGACCGCTCACCGCGAGCAAGCCCGCGGAAGCGAGGCCGAGCGTGCGCGCGCGCATGCCCGGCCGAGAGATGCGATTCAACACTGTTGAGACTCCTCAGATTGAGTGTGCCCGGCCGCCAAGGGCCGGATCAGGACCGAGCTGAGCTCGCAGGGCCCGCGGACAGTTGACGTCATGACGAACGTCACGTCAAGGACTTCCCCCGAATCGGTCGGCCTGTCGCAGGATCTACGTCCCCTGGCATCCTGCCCGAGAAGTTCCGGGCGTGGGCGAGAATCGCGGCATGACGACGACCTTGATCACTGGTGCTTCCTCCGGCCTGGGCGCGGAGATGGCCCGCCAGCTCGCTGCCAAGGGTCATGAGCTGGCGCTGTGTGCTCGGCGGATCGACCGGCTCGAGGAGCTGCGCGAGGAGATCCTCCGGAACCACCCCGCCCGCGGGGTGTCGGTCCGCGCGCTGGACGTGACCGACGACGAGGCGGTCTTCTCCGTGATCCCGGGCTTCGCCCAGGAGCTGGGCCGGATCGACACCGTCATCGTGAACGCGGGCCTGGGCAAGGGCGCCCCGCTCGGCACCGGGCGCTACGACGCCAACCGCGAGACCGCGATGACGAACTTCGTCGGAGCGCTGGCCCAGACCGAGGCCGCCATGCAGGTCTTCCGGGCGCAGGGCGGCGGTCACCTCGTCATGGTCTCGTCGATGTCGGCCATGCGCGGCCTGCCGAAGACCGTGACGACGTACGCCGCCACGAAGGCCGGCGTCGCGCACCTCGTGGAGGGGCTGCGGGCGGAGTTCTACGGCAAGCCCGGGTTCGACTTCACCGTGCTGTACCCCGGCTACATCGCCTCGGAGATGAACGACGGCCTGGATGGAGGGAGCGGCCGCTCCCCGAAGATGATGGTCTCGACCGAGAAGGGCGTCGCCGCGATGGTGACCGCGATCGAGAAGAAGAAGGCGTCGGCCTGCGTCCCCCCGCTCCCCTGGGCACCCCTGTCGGTGGTCATGAAGCACGCCCCGTTGCCGGTGTTCAAGAAGCTGATCTGAGGGGCCGCGCGTCTCTGGCCAGCCGGGGAGCTCACCGGTACGACAGCAGCCGACCCGGCAGGTGGCGGTGCTCGTTGAGGCCGACGAGGGTGAGGCCGCGGGAGCCGGAGACGACGGTGGTCACCGAGGCGTTGATCACGACCGGGGCGAGCCGCCGGTACGTCGGGAGGCCGGCGTCGAGCAGCTCGGACCCGACCACGGAGATCGGGCCGCCGGAGGTGACGACGACGGCGGTGCCGACGTCGGCGAGGTCGGTGAGCGCCGCCACGACGCGTGACCGGAACGCCGGGTAGGGCTCGTCGTACTCCTCGTCGTGCTCCGCCGAGGTCCAGCGGTCGGTCGCGGCCTCGAACCACGCCTGGAACTGCCGCTTGTCCGGCTCGCCCTCGAAGTCGGCCGGCTGGGCGGCGAGCACGGCCAGGTGGTCCATCTCGTTCCACCGCTCGTCGACCGACGCCACGGCCGTCCACCCGGCAGCGGTGGCCGCGAGCTCCGCCGTACGCCGTTGGCGCAGCATCGAGCCGCTCACGACCACGTCCGGCCGGAGGTCCGCCAGCGCCGAGCCGACCGCGGTCGCCTGCTCCTCGCCGAGGTCGGAGAGGACGTCGTAGTCCGCCGCACCCCAGGACGCCTGGCCGTGCCGCACCAGAACGATCTGCCCCACCGCTCAGAGCCCCAGGATCGTGCGGCACCGCTGCTCGAGGTAGCCGACCGCCGGTCCGAAGATCGCGTACGCCTCGTTGGTGGTCTGCCGATGGTGGTAGCGGTACCAGATCTGCTGCGCGATGACGGCCAGTCGGAAGAGCCCGAACACCTCGTAGAAGCGCCACTGCTCCGGCGTCACCGCGAAGCCCATCCGCTCGCAGTAGCGCGCCACGATCTCCTCGCGGCTCCACATGCCCGGCGCGTTCGACGGCTGGCGGCGGAACTGACGGAAGAACTCGTCGTCGGCGTCGGTCACCCAGTACGACATCGAGCCGCCGAGGTCCATGAGCGGGTCGCCGACCGTGGCCATCTCCCAGTCGAGGACGCCGACGATCCGGGTCGGGTCGTCGGCGGCCAGCACCACGTTGTCGAGCCGGAAGTCGTTGTGGATCAGGGTCTGGGCGACGTCGCGTGGCTGGTGCTCGCCGAGCCAGGCCGTGAGGGGGGACCAGTCGCCCATGTCGTCGGTCGCCGCGCGACCGAGCCGATCGGTCCACCCGGCGACCTGACGTGAGACGTAGCCCTCGCCGCGACCGAAGGCCGCCAGCTCCGGGACCGACGCCACGTCGACGCTGTGCAGCTCGACCAGCACGTCCCAGAAGCTGCGGCAGAGGGCGTCGCCGGTGGCGGCGGAGAGATCGAGGTCGCGCCTGGGGATGGTGCCGACGACCCGCTCCATGACGTAGAACGGCGAGCCGAGCGGGCCGTTCTCGTCGGAGTACGCCACCATCGCCGGCACCTGCGCGAACACGGGCTCGAGCGCCGACTGGATGCGGAACTCCCGCCCCATGTCGTGGGCCCCCTTCGCCTTCGCCCCGCTCGGGGGCCGGCGCAGGATCAGGTCGCGGCTCGGATACCTCAGGAGGTAGGTGAGGTTGGAGGCCCCGCCCGGGAACTGCCGGACCTCGGGGGTCCCGGACAAGTCGTGGGCGTACGCCGGGTCCGCGTGCTCGCGCAGCCAGGCCGCGACGGCCCCGGCGTCGAACGCGTCCTCGTCCCGGACCGGCCTGGCCTCCTCGGCGGTGTCCTTCACCTCTGCCTCACCTCTGCCTCACCCCTGCCTCATCTCGGGCCCCCGGGCAGCTCGGTGAGCTTCGCGGCCTGCCGGCGCATCTGCGCGTCGTACGCGGGCCGGTCGCTCCGCTTCAGCTCGTACGCCGCCCGGGCAGCCTCGTCGGGGACGATCAGCTCCTCGCCCCGGTCGAGGCCGTCGAGCACAGCCGCCGCGATGTCCTCGGGACCGAGCGGGGAGGACTCGACGAGGTGCGCGACCACCGCACCGAAGGCTTCGTCGGTGCCGGTCATCGAGTCGACGAGGCCGGTGCGGAAGTAGGAGGGGCAGACGACGTGGGCGGTGACACCCCACGGCGCCAGCTCGTGGCCGACGGTCTCGGTGAGCGCGACGACCCCGGCCTTGGTCGCGTTGTAGGAGGCCATGCCGGCGGGGTGCACGAGCCCGGCGAGGGAGGCGACGTTGACGATCCGGCCCGCCTGCTGCCGCTTGAACATGGGGGTGAACGTGGCGACCCCGCGTGCGACGCCGAGGAGGTTGACGTCCACCAGCCGCTGCCACTCGTCCATGGTGGCGACGTCCATCCGGCCGCCGCCGGCGATGCCGGCGTTGTTGACCAGCACGTCGAGACCGCCCCAGGTCTGCTCGACGTGGTCGCGCACCACCGCCCAGCTCTCGTCCGAGGTGACGTCGTGGCCGAGGACCTCGGCCGACTCACGCAGGTCGGTGCGCAGGACGTCGGCCCCGCGCTCGGCGTACGCGCTCGCGAGGGCGCCGCCCAGCCCTCCGGCCGCCCCGGTGATCAGGACTCTCACTGGTACTTGCCCAGCTCCAGGCGCGCGATGACGCCGCGGTGCACCTCGTCCGGTCCGTCGGCGAAGCGCAGGGACCGCGCGTTGACCCAGGCCATCGCGAGCGGGAAGTCGTCGGAGAGCCCGGCGCCGCCGTGGATCTGCATGGCCATGTCGATCACCGAGAGCGCCATGCTCGGCACCGCGACCTTGATCTGCGAGACCTCCGAGAGCGCGTTCAGCGGCCCACCCTCGTCGAGCTTCCACGCGGTGTTGAGGACGAGGAGGCGTGCCTGCTCGATCGCGATCCGGGCGTCGGCGATCCGCTCGCGGTTGCCGCCGAGGTTGACCAGGGGCTTGCCGAAGGCGCTGCGCGACAGGCCGCGCCGGCAGGCGTGCTCGAGCGCCATCTCCGCCAGACCGATGAGGCGCATGCAGTGGTGGACCCGGCCGGGACCGAGACGTCCCTGGGCGATCGCGAAGGCCTCGCCCGGCCCCGAGATGATGTTGCCGACGGGCACGCGGACGTCGGTGAAGGAGACCTCGCCGTGCCCGATCGGCTCGTCCTGGTAGCCCATCGTCGAGAGCAGCCGCTCGACCTTCACGCCGGGAGCGTCCGCCGGCACCAGGACCATCGTGTGCCGGTGGTGGCGGTCAGCGTCCGGGTCGGTCCCGGGGAGCTGGGAGAGCCCCATGAAGACGAAGATCCTGCAGTCGGGGTGGCCGACGCCGGTGGACCACCACTTGCGGCCGTTGATGACGACCTCGTCGCCGTCGACGACCGCCGACGCCTCCATGTTGGTGGCGTCCGAGCTCGCGACGCCGGGCTCGGTCATGGTGAACGCCGACCGGATCCGCCCGTCGAGCAGCGGCTCGAGCCACCGGTCGCGCTGCTCCTGGGTGCCGTACTTGAGCAGCACCTCCATGTTGCCGGTGTCCGGGGCGTTGCAGTTGAAGACCAGCGGAGCGATCGCCGAGCGACCCATGACCTCGGCCAGCGGGGCGTAGTCGACGTTGCTCAGGCCCACGCCGCCGTCGGTGCCGAACCGGGCGGCGTACTCCCCGGCGTGGTCCTTGGGCAGGAACAGGTTCCAGAGTCCCTCGGCCCGTGCCTTGGTCTTGAGCTCCTCGATCACCGGCAGCGGGGTCCACTGCTCGCCGCGCTCGCGGGCCGCGGCGAGGTCGCGGTGGTAGTCGTCCTCGATCGGCTCGATGTGCTCGGCCACGAACGCCTGCACGCGCTCTCGCAGCTCGGCGGCACGCGGCGCGGGAGAGAAGTCCATGGGCGCGAGACTAGTGCGAGACTCCAGCCATGTTCCGGGCCGTCCGCCTCGCCGTCGTCGTCGCCGCACTGCTCGTGTCGGGGTGCGACGACAGCACGCCCGAGCCCTCCAGCACGCCGCCACCGGACGGCCTGCGCGCGGCGCTCCTGGCCCTGTACACGGGCGATCACGCCGACGACAAGACCAAGACCGACGCCACCTGCGTGGTCGACCACTTCCTCGACGCCGCCGACGAGTCCGAGCTGACGAAGGTCCTCACCCCGGCCGGCCGGGTGCCCGACCCGCTCCCGCCGTTCAGCAAGACGTTGGCCGAGGCCTGGACCGACGGCGTCTTCGCGTGCACCGACTTCGCGGAGTCGGTGGTGCAGGCACAGGTGGAGATCAGCCACGGCAAGGTCGCGGGCAGGCCCTTGCGCAGGTGCCTGGACGCCGGGCTGTCGACCGTCCAGCTGCGGGCGGCGTACCTCGCGACGCTCATGCAAGAGTTCAGCGACCCCTCCCTGACTCGCCTGCAGCAGACGACGAAGGCGTGCGTCGACCGGGCGAAGCCCGGCGGCGTCGGCCGCTAGTCACGCGGGAAGCGGTCCAGACCAGGGGTCCCTCGTGCCTGCGGGGGTCTAGCGTCGGACGGTGGACGTCGACCTCGACCCGCCGGGGTCGCGAGACAGGAGGTCCACCGTGTTCATCCAGGTCATCCAGGGCACGTGCACCCGACCCGACGAGCTACGGGCGGTGGCGGAGCGGTGGCGCGACGAGCTGAGCGGCGGCGCGGACGGCTGGCTCGGCGGAACCTACGGCTTCACCGAGGACGACACCTTCCTCGGCGTGGTTCGGTTCTCCTCGCGGGCCGAGGCGATGGCCAACTCGGAGCGACCCGAGCAGGGCGAGTTCGCACGCCAGATGATGGCGCTCATGGACGGCCCCATGGAGTTCCACGACTGCGACGACGTCACCGTGATGTTGGCGGGCGGCTCGGACTCGGCCGGCTTCGTCCAGGTCATCCGGGGCCACGTGGACGACCCCGCCGGGCTCAAGGCGCTGATGACCGACACCGACGTGCTGCACGAGCTGCGACCGGAGATCATCGGAGGGACCCTTGCGCTCGAGGAGGACGGCACGTTCACCGAGACGGTCGCCTTCACCGACGAGGCGGCGGCGCGCGAGGGCGAGAACCGGATGTACCCGGAGATGCCCGACGCGCAGCGGAGGGTCCTCGAGTCGGCGATGTCCGGCGCGACCTTCTGGGACATCCACGATCCCTGGTTCGAGTCTCCCTGAGCCCTTCCCTCAGGCGGCGACCGTGGTGACGACGTACGACCGGCGCACCGGGTCCGACCAGCGGTTCGCGGCGCGTACCAGTCGGCCCAGGGACCAGCAGACCAACGGCAGCGCCATCAGCGGCGAGAGCCACCACAACGGCACCTGGGCGAGACCGGAGAAGACCATGCCGGTGACGGTCGTGCTGAGCGCCAGCCGGGCGGAGTAGCCGACCATCACCACCGGCGGCGCCGGCGTCGCGCGGGCCGAGCGAAGGTCAGTGGGGTAGGGCCGTTGGCCGGACCAGCGCATCGCTGCGCCCACCACCTGGACGAGCACCACGACCACCGTGCAGAGCATGGCCATCGCCTCCTCCGGTGCGGGGACCCCGGCCCGGACCGACCCCAGCGCGATCGTGATCAGGGCCGCGAACCCCAGGAACTCCGCGACCACCCACGCCCGGACCCAGAAGCCGGTGCGCGGCGAGATCGGGAGGTTCTCGCGCCAGAGCCCGCCCCGGCCGTCGAGGCACCAGACGTTGACGCCGAAGAGGAGAGCACCACCGGAGGCGACGAGCCCGGGGAGGATGGTCATGCTCGGCCAGGTGAGGTCACCGAAGAGCGCGACCACACCGGGGCCGACCGCGAGCACGGTCATGCCGCGACGGATCGGCACCGAGCGCCAGACCGAGGCCCGATCCAGCCGGAGCATGCCCAGCCAGCCGAATCGCGGGTCCCGGCGTGCCTCGCGGAGCCCGGACTCGATCTTCTGCTCGTCGTGCGGCATCCGCAGGCTGGCCCACCTGGCCGGCCACGCACCCGCGACGACGCAGACAGCGGTGAGGGCGAGGAGCAGCGCCGCCACCCCGAGCCATCCGAGACCACCTCTGAGCGCCTGGGTGAGGAGCCAGCCGGTCGGTACCTTGTCCAGCAGGTCACCGACGTGACCGGTCAGCTGCACCACCAGGGCCACCAGGCCGGCGGTGACGAGCAGCCCCCGCATGAGCCAGATCCCGTGCTCGCCGCGGCGTACGCTCTCGGCCGTCCAGGCCAGCACCTGGCCGAGGGCCGTGGCGGTGACCAGCCAGAGCAGCATGATCGGCTGCACCTTCCAGAGGAAGGACGGGCCCAGGGCGAAGGCGGCCGCTCCCAGCAACGCCCAGGACTGGAGCAGCCAGGCGATGTTGAGCGGAGCCATGATCAGCGCCCCGAGGTGGTCGGTCGCCGGGCTCACGGGATAGGCGACCGCCTGGTCGCGGGAGATCAGCTCACGGCCACCGCCGGACGCGATCCCGGAGACGATGCTGAGGAGCAGGAACGCCGCCATCGCCGTCGGGATGATCAGCGCGATCCGGAAGGCCTGCTCGCTGGTCCGCGCCTGTGGGACGTACGCCGGCACGATCGCGGCCGCCGCGGTCACCAGCAGCATGAGGGCCAGGGCCCCGCGGAGGACGCGCGGCCGGCGGACCGTCCCGACGCGAAAGCTCAGGAGGGCGCGGGTGTCGCGAACGGGGCGCCAGAACGCGCTAGTCGAGAAGGGCGCGGTAGGCACGGGCCCCCTCCTCGCCAGCCATCTCGGACGCCTCGAGCGTCGCCACGCGGGCGCCGCCGCGCAGCACCAGGACGCTGCTGCAGGCCTGGATCGCCAGCTCACGCAGGTGGGTGCTGACCAGGATGCAGGCGCCGCGAGCGCGGGCGTCGGCGATCGCCTCGAGAGTCGCCTCGACGCCGATCGGGTCGACCCCGTCGAAGGGCTCGTCGAGCAGGACGATGCTCGGCTCGTGCAGGATCGCCAGCACGACGGAGAGCCGCCGGCCCATCCCGTGGGAGAAGCCGCCGGTCACCCGGTGCGCGGCGTCGCCGAGCTCGAACCGCTCGAGCAGGTCGCGGGCCCGGGTCTCCCACCCGGTCAGCTCGCGCAGCCGGGCGGACAGCTGGAGGTGCTCCCAGGCGGTCGCCCGGGGGACGAGGCCGCCGACGTCGGGGCAGTACCCGGTCGCGCGCTTGACCTCGAGCGGGTGGCGGGAGACATCGATCCCCGCGACCCGGACCTCTCCGGCCGTCGGCGGGACGACGCCACCCAGCACGCGCATCGTCGTCGACTTGCCGGCCCCGTTGCGGCCGAGCAGCGCGGTGGCGTGGCCGGCGTACGCGGCGAGGTCGACGCCGGCTACAGCCTCCACCTCGCCGAAGCGGACGTGCAGACCGCGGACGTCGACCACTGCCCCGACGGGGTCCGAGACACCAGAGCTCACCTCACCATCCTCCCCGACATCCCTCAGGCGAGAGGGCACTTCTGCTCACTTGACCGACGGACCAGCAGAAGTGCCCGGTCGGCTGGGGCAGAAGTGCCCGGTCAGCTGGGGAAGGACTCGCCCCTGTCTGCGAGGTCGCGGAGGTACGGCGAGGGGGTGAACCGGCCGCCGTACGCCGCGGCGAGCTCGTCGGCCCGGGCCACGAACGCCCGGAGGCCGATCGGACCGTCGGGATCGGACGGGTCCTGGTAGCCGAGCATGAACTGCGCGGCACCGCCGGTGTTGGGCGGGAAACCGATCCCCATGATGGAGCCGATGTTGGCTGCGGCGGCGGACTCGATCACGCCCTCGTCGAAGCACTTGGCGGTCTCGAGCGCCTCGGCGAAGAGCATCCGCTCCTTGATGTCCCGCAGCGGGATCTGCTGCTCGGCGACCGGGAACAGCTCGGACAGGCCGGTCCACAGGGTGAGCCGCTTGCCGGACTCGTCGTAGTCGTAGAACCCGGCACCGCGCAGGCGACCGGCGCGGCCCGCGTCCAGCATCCTCTGGACGACCGCGCTACCCGGGTGCTCCGGCTGGTCGAGACCGTCGCGCTCGGCGGCGTCCTTGGCCGCCTTGGCGATCTTGGCCATCAGCTCGAGGTTGAGCTCGTCGGAGAGCTGGAGCACCGGCGCCGGGTAGCCGGCCTGAGTGGTGGCCCGCTCGATCGACCACGGCTGGACGCCCTCGGCCAGCATCGCCATGCCCTCGTTGACCATGAAGCCGATGACCCGGCTGGTGTAGAAGCCGCGGCTGTCGTTGACGACGATCGGCGTCTTCTTGATCTGCTGCACGACGTCGTAGGCCTTCGCGAGCGCCTCGTCCGAGGTCTGCTCCCCCTTGATGATCTCGACCAACGGCATCTTGTCGACGGGGCTGAAGAAGTGGAGGCCGATGAAGTCCTTCGGGCGGTCCACACCTGTGGCCAGCTCGGTGATCGGCAGGGTCGAGGTGTTGGAGCACAGGAGTGCGTCGTCGCGCTCGTGACCAGCGACGTACGGCGCGATCTCCGCGAACACCTTGTGCTTGAGGCTCGGGTCCTCGAAGACCGCCTCGATCACCAGGTCGCAGCCGGTGAGGTCGGCGGGGTCGGCGGTCGGCGTGATCCGGCCCAGCAGCTCGGCCGACTTCTCCTCGGTCAGCTTGCCGCGTTCGATGCCCTTGAGGTTGAGCTTCTCGGAGTACGCCTTGCCCTTCTCGGCGTTCGCCAGCTCGACGTCCTTGAGCACGACCTCCATGCCGGCTCGGGCACACACGTAGGCGATGCCGGCGCCCATCATCCCGGCGCCGAGGACGCCGACCTTCGTCGCCTTCCACGTCTCGATGCCTTGCGGACGCAGCGACCCGGCGTTGATCGCCTGCAGGTCGAAGAAGAACGCCTGGATCATGTCCTTGCTGTTCTGGTTGACGATCAGCTTCGTCAGGTAACGCGACTCGATCCGGCTCGCGGTGTCGAAGTCGACCTGGGCGCCCTCGACGGCAGCACTGAGGATCGCGCGCTGAGCGGGGTAGTCGGCGCCCTTGAGCTGCTTGCGCAGCAAGGCCGGGAACGCCGGCAGGAACTGCGCGAGCGCCGGGCTCTTCGGCGTGCCGCCCGGCATCTTGTAGCCGGGGGCGTCCCACGGGTTCTGGGCCGACTCGGGGTTGGCCTTGATCCACGCCTTGGCGGCCGGTACCAGCTCGTCCCGCGAGGAGACGAGCTCGTCGATCAGCCCCTTGTCCTTGGCCGCCGCGGGCGCGAACTGCGGACCCTGGAGCAGCACGTCCATCAAGGCGTCCTGGATCCCGAGCATCCGGACGACGCGGGTGACCCCGCCTCCGCCGGGCAGCAGGCCGAGGCTGGCCTCGGGGAGGCCGAGCTTGACCGACCGGTCGTCCACGCAGATCCGGTGGTTGCAGGCCAGGGTGATCTCCAGGCCACCGCCGAGCGCCGCGCCGTTGATGGCGGCCACGACCGGCCGCGGGAAGAGCTCGAGGCGCCGCAGCCCGGCCTTGATGGCCTCGGCCTGCTCGAAGATCGCTGCGGCGTCGGCGTTGCCGGCCCGCACCATCAGCTTGAGGTTGCCGCCGGCGAAGAAGGTCTTCTTGGCGCTGGTGACCACGACGCCGGTCACGCTCTGCGGGTCCTTGGCCTGCTCGTCGTACAGGCGGTCGACGGCCGCGGCCATCGAGTCCCGGTAGATCTCGTTCATCGTGTTGGCGCTGGCCGTGGGGTCGTCCAGCGTCAGGGTGACGATGCCGTCGGCGTCCTTGTCGTACTTCACGGCGCTCTGCTCATCGGAATGGGCGGTCGTAGAGGTGCTCACAGCGGTTCCTTCCGGTCCGGTACGGCGCTCAGACGAGCTCGACGATGGTGGCGACGCCCATGCCGCCGCCGACGCAGAGCGTGGCGAGGCCGCGGCGCAGGTCGCGCCGCTGGAGCTCGTCGATGAGGGTGCCGAGGATCATCGCGCCGGTGGCGCCGAGCGGGTGGCCCATGGCGATCGCGCCGCCGTTGACGTTGGTGATCTCGTGACTGATGTCGAGATCGCGCATGAAGCGCAGGGCCACGGCCGCGAACGCCTCGTTCATCTCGAAGAGGTCGATGTCGGAGACCTCGAGCCCGGCCTTGGCCAGCGCCTTGCGGGCGGCGGGTGCCGGCCCGGTCAGCATGATGGTCGGGTCGGCTCCGGAGACGGCGGTCGAGACGACTCGCGCCCGCGGGGTCAGCCCGAGGTCGGAGCCGACCTCCTCCGAGCCGATCACCATGAGGGCGGCGCCGTCCACGATGCCCGAGGAGTTGCCGGCGTGGTGGACGTGGTCGATCTTCTCCACCCAGTGGTACTTCTCCAGGGCGACGTCGTCGAAGCCCGCGTCGGCGCCGATCTGCGCGAAGGACGGCTTGAGCCCGGCGAGCCCCTCAGGGCTGGTGTCGGGGCGGATCAGCTCGTCGTGGTCGAGCACGGTGAGGCCGTTCATGTCCGTGACCGGGACGATCGCCTCGGCGAAGTAGCCGTTGGCCCAGGCCTTGGCGGCTCGGTGGTGCGACTCGGCGGCGTACGCGTCGACGTCGTCGCGGGTCCACCCGCCCAAGGTGGCGATCAGGTCGGCGCCGATGCCCTGGGGCACGAAGCCCGTGGTCAGCGCGGTGGCGGGGTCGGCGGCCCAGGCGCCGCCGTCGGAGCCCATCGGCACCCGGCTCATCGACTCCACGCCGCCGGCGAGGATGAGGTCCTCGAAGCCGGAGCGGACGCGCATGGCCGCCTGGTTGACGGCCTCGAGGCCGGAGGCGCAGAAGCGGTTGAGCTGCACGCCGGCGACGGTCTCGGGGTAGCCGGCCGCCAGCGCGGCGGTCTTGGCGATGTCGCCACCCTGCTCACCGATCGGTGTGACGACCCCGAGGACCACGTCGTCCACACGGTGCGGGTCCAGCTCCGGGTTGCGGGTGCGGACCTCGTCGAGGAGTCCCACGATCAGGTCGACGGGCTTCACCTCGTGGAGGGAGCCGACGGCCTTGCCCTTGCCGCGCGGCGTGCGCAGGTGGTCGTACACGAATGCTTCTGCCATGACCGTCCTCGGGACTCTCGGGGTGCAGGAGATGGGAACTGCTCAACCCCGATTGTGACACCGATACTGTCACGGTCAACGTGGCAACCGTCACGCCGCCGACGAGGACGCGGTCGTGAACCCGACGGCCCTGGCAGGGCCGCAAATAAGGCATCCGGCGCTGCTCGTCCTGAGCAACACCGGATGCCGGGCCTTCCACGCGAACGCGGACTGCGTAAGCCGCGCTCCGCCTAGAAGGCGTCCTTCACGTCCTTGACGGCGTCCTTGGCCTTCTCGCCGGCCTGCTTGACCTTGGCGCCGGACTGGTCGCCCTTGCCTTCGCTCTCGAGGCTCTCGTTGCCGGTCGCCTGGCCGGTCTTCTCCTTGGCCTTGCCCTTGAGCTCTTCGCCCTTGTTGTCAGCCTTGTCGCCGAGTCCCATCGGATCTCCTTCGGATCGGGGTGCGTACTCCCTCACCTTGGCACTCACCCGTCGGGGTGACCACACCCGTTCAGGCGAACGTGTCACGGCCTCTCTCCTAGGGTGGGCACATGTCGCTGACTGTGCTGGTCACCGGAGCCACGGGCTTCGTCGGTCGTCGCCTGGTGCCTGCGCTCCTCGACGAGGGGCACGTGGTGCGGGCGATGACCCGACGCCCGGAGAGCTACGACGGTGCCGGCACCCCTGTGGGCGGTGACGTCTCCGACCCCGACTCGCTCGCGGAGCCGCTCGACGGAGTCGACGTCGCCTACTACCTGGTGCACTCGCTGGACTCCCCGGACTTCGAGCGCCGGGACGCCGACGCCGCCCGCGCTTTCGCCCGGGCCGCGGCGGACGCCGGGGTGCAGCAGATCGTCTATCTCGGCGGCCTCGGAGACGACGACGGCGCCCTGTCGGCGCACCTGCGGTCCCGTCGTGAGGTCGAGGGGCTGCTGGGCGAGGCGGGTGTGCCGGTCACGGTGCTGCGCGCGGCCATCGTCGTCGGCGCCGGCGGCATCTCCTGGGAGCTGACCCGGCAGCTGGTCAAGAACCTGCCCGCGATGATCGTGCCGAGGTGGGTCTCCACGCCCACGCAGCCGATCGCGCTCGACGACGTCACCCGCTACCTGGTCGGCGTCGCCGGCCGCGACGAGGCGAAGGGGCGCGTCTTCGAGATCGGCGGACCCGAGCCGATGACCTACCTCGAGATGCTGCAGGTCGCCGCCGAGATCTCCGCGGGCCACCGGGTCCCGATCGTCCGGGTCCCCGTGCTGTCACCTCGACTCTCGTCGTACTGGCTCGCCCTGGTCACCGATGTCGACGCGACCACCGGCCGCAACCTCATCGACTCGATGGGCACCCCGGTCGTCGTGACCGACACCAGCATCCGTGACCTCGTGCCGGGCGAGCCGCTGACCTACGGCGAGGCCGTACGTCGGGCGCTCGAGGAGCAACGGACGACGGCGTGACGCCCTAGCTGAACACCAGCGGCAGGGCGAACAGCATCGTCAACGACCAGGTGAGGTGCGTGATGATCGGCGCCTGGATGCCGCCCGAGGCGCGGCGCTCGAGGCCCACGACGATGCCGAGCAGGACAGCGGCGAACGTGAGCATCACGTTGCCGGTGGCGTACGTCGCGACGGCGTAGAGGATCGCCGTCAGGGAGACCGGGTGCCGAGTCGTGGCGGCGTACGCGGCGCCGCGGAAGAACAGCTCCTCGGCGGCGCCGGTGATCGCGGTGATGAGGACCAGGATCGGGACGGAGCCCTGGTCGGCGAAGGCCACCACATCGCCGACCTGGCCGGCCAGGAAGGGGATCTGGCGCACGACCAGACCGCCGACGACGAAGACCCCGGCCAGCCCGAGACCGATGAGGAACGGCGCGACCACCGGTCGCACGTAGTCACCGTGCCGCGCGATGCGGCCCAGGTGGAGCGGGCCGGAGGCGAACGCGCCGACCGCCCAGACGGCCGAGAGCGTGAGCGACCCGACGTAGAAGCCGGTGCTGCCCGGGTCGAGCCGCAGGCTCAGGCCGAGGACGATCCCGCCGACGACGACCACCAGGACGGCGACGACCTGTCGGCGGCGTAGGGCGGGACCGGTGTCCTGGTGTGACCGTGGGACCTGGTCCCACAGGGCGTTGCGCAGCCAGTCGAGCATCAGTCCTCCTCGGCGCCGAGGGTACGGGTCAGCCGCGGCGCGAGCTGAACCCGGACGCGCTGTGCGACCCGGAGCTCGTACGCGTGCTGGCTCCTGAGCCCGAAGCAGTGCGCGAGCCGGAGCGCCGGCGACCGCCGCCGCCGCGCGGCTTGGAGCCCTGCGACCCGGAGCGTCGCTGCGAGCCACCTCGACCGGAGCCGCCGCGACCGGAGCCACCGCGAGCAGAGCCACCCCGGCCGGAGCCGCCGGACGGCGTCTCGACCGGCAGGCCGCCGGCGACGAGCGTGCGCTCGCCGGGGGCCAGCTGGGCCAGCATCGGGTGCGCCGGGCCGTCCAGCTTCGTGGTCGTCGGCTTGATACCGGCGGCCCGGGTGAGCTGGCGGACGTCTCGGACCTGCTCGTCGGTCATCAACGTGATGACGGTGCCTGCGGCACCGGCGCGGGCCGTTCGGCCGGAGCGGTGCAGGTAGGCCTTGTGCTCGACCGGCGGGTCGGCGTGGATCACCAGCGCCACGTCGTCGACGTGGATGCCGCGGGCCGCGATGTCGGTCGCGACCAGGGTGGTCGCCTGACCGCCGTGGAAGGCCGCCATGTTGCGGGTCCGGGCGCCCTGGCTCAGGTTGCCGTGGAGGTCGACCGCCGGGACGCCGCGCTGGTTGAGCTGACGGGCGAGGGCCTTGGCGCCGTGCTTGGTCCGGGTGAAGACGACCGTGCGGCCCGGGGCGCTCGTGAGGTCGACGAGGACACCGAGGCGGTCTGCCCGGTCCAGGTGCAGGACGTGGTGATCCATCGCGCTGATCGGCGACTGGGCGGAGTCGGCCTCGTGGGTGACCGGCTGCCGGAGGAACCGCTGGACCAGGACGTCGATCGCCTTGTCGAGGGTGGCCGAGAACAGCAGGCGCTGGCCCGTGCGCGGCGTACGGTCCAGGATCCGGCGGACGGCCGGCAGGAACCCGAGGTCGGCCATGTGGTCGGCCTCGTCGAGGACGGTGATCTGCACGTCGGAGAGGTCGCAGTGGCCCTGGCCCATGAGGTCCTCCAGCCGGCCCGGGCAGGCGAGGACGACGTCGACGCCGCGCCGCAGGCCGGTCACCTGCGGGCCCTGGCCGACGCCGCCGAAGACGGTCTGGCTGGTGAGGCCGGCGGTCTTGGCCAGCGGGTCGAGCTCGGCCTTGATCTGGCCGACGAGCTCACGGGTCGGGGCGAGGATGAGGGCGCGCGGCTTGCGGGACTGGGTACGGCGACCGTCCTCGGCCAGCCGGGCCACCAGGGGGAGCAGGAAGGCGAACGTCTTGCCGGAGCCGGTGCGGCCGCGGCCCAGGACGTCCCGGCCGGCGAGGCTGTCGGGCAGCGTCGCGGCCTGGATCGGGGTGGGGGTCGTGATGCCGAGGCCGGTCAGGACGTCGACGAGGGAGGTGGGCACGCCGAGATCGGCGAAGGTGGTGCTGGGCACAGGAGGACTCGAATCAGAAGTTGGGTTGTGATCCGCCACCAAGCCGGAGCAGTTGAGGGCTCTGGCGCCTGTGGAGCCTTGCGGCTTCGACACAGGGACAGCTCGCGGCGGGATCGTGCGAACTGTGCCCTCAGGTTAGCGGGCGCGACCGACAAACCCGCAATCCCCGCGCCGTGGGGTGCGTCACCGTCCCTGGTCACCGCCCTGCTCGGGTGCGGGGGTTTCGAGGCTCGGCCTCCGGCCTCGCACCTCAACCACCGGCAGGGCTGGAGTCTCGAGGCTCGGCCTCCGGCCTCGCACCTCAACCACCGGCAGGGCTGGAGTCTCGAGGCTCGGCCCCTGGTAGGGCGGGCACCGTGATCTCCGGTGGTTGAGGAGCGAGCGTCTCGAAACCCCCGAACCGAAGGCAGGGCCTCTCGGACGGGCACCGTGATCTCCGGTGGTTGAGGAGCGAGCGGAGCGGCGTCTCGAAACCCCCGAACCGAAGGCAGGGCCTCTCGGACGGGCTACTCGAACTGCAGGATGCCGTCCTCGAGCGGGGCGTGCCGGATCGTGCGGACGTCGCGGAACCAGTTCTGCCGCAGCCGCCAGGGCTCCCGGTCACCCTGGTTCGGCAGGGTGTCGAGGACCCGGAGGACGTAGCCCGGCGTGAAGTCCATGAACGGCGCCTTGCCCACCGTCGGGTCCGGCGTCGGCACGACCACCCGCGCGCCGGTCTCGTCCAGCCGTCCCAGCACCCGGCACACGTAGTCGGCGACCAGGTCGGCCTTGAGCGTCCAGCTCGCGTTCGTGTAGCCGACGGTGAAGGCGAAGTTCGGGACGCCGGCGATCATCAGCGCCCGGTAGGTCATGGTCTCCGAGACGTCGACGGGCTCGCCGTCGATGCTGAGCGTCGCGCCGCCGAAGACCCGGACGTTCAGACCGGTCGCGGTGACGACGATGTCGGGCGTCAGCTCCTCGCCGCTGACGAGCCGGATGCCCTTCTCGGTGAAGGTCTCGATGGTGTCGGTGACGACGTCCGCCCGGCCGTCCTTGATGACGCGGAACAGGTCGGCGTCGGGGACGAAGCAGACCCGCTGGTCCCACACGTTGTAGGAGGGGTTGAAGTGTGTGTCGACCGGATAGCTCTCCGGCAGGGCGGCCACGGTGCCCTTGCGGATGGCGCGACGCGCCGCGCCGGGGAAGCGCCGGGCGAACTGGTAGAAGCCGAGGGCGATGCCGGCGTGCTGCCAGCGGCTCAGCGTGTAGGCGAGCTTGCGCGGCAGTCGGCGCTGGAAGAACGCCGAGATCGGGTCCACCCGCGGGACCGAGAGGACGTACGACGGGGAGCGCTGCAGCATCGTCACGTGCGCGGCTCCGGACTCGGCCATCGCCGGCACCAGTGTGACCGCGGTCGCGCCGCTGCCGATGACGACCACGTCGGCCCCTTCGTGGTCGAGGTCGTCCGGCCAGTGCTGCGGGTGCACCACGCGGCCGCGGTACTCCTCGATGCCGGGGAACTCCGGGAGGTAGCCCTGCTCGATGTCGTAGTAGCCGCTGCAGGCCCACAGGAAGGCGGCGGTCCAGGTGTCGCCGGCCTTCGTGGTGACCGTCCACCGCGCTGCGGCCGAGTCCCAGTCCGCGGTGACGACCTCCTGCCCGTAGTGGACGTGCCGGTCCACGCCGTACTCCCGAGCGGTGTCGCGGATGTAGGTGAGGATGCTCCCGGCGTCGGCCAGGGTGCGGGTGTCGGTCCAGGGACGGAACCGGTAGCCCAGCGTGAACATGTCGGAGTCCGACCGCACGCCCGGGTAGCGGAACAGGCTCCACGTCCCGCCGGACTCCTCACGGGCCTCCAGCACCGCGTAGCTCTTCCCGGGGTGCTCCTGCACCAGCCGCGCCGCGCCGCCGATGCCGGACAGGCCGGCGCCGATGATCAGGACGTCGAAGTCGTTTCCGCTCACAGTTGGACCGCCACTCCTTGCTCGATCAGATCGTCTGCGTCGTCGATCCCCCAGGCCTGCAGGGCCTCGCGGGTGTGCGCCCCCGGCCCACCTGGGGGCAGGGACAGCGAGGCGGGGGTGCGCGAGAACCGCGGCGCGGGCACCGGCGCGCCGTCCTGGAAGGTGCCGCGGGCGACGAGGTGGGGGTGCTGCTGGGCCTGGCTGAGCGGGATGATCGGCGCCACGCAGGCGTCGGTCCCGTCGAAGACCTCCGCCCACTCGGCCTGCGTCCGCTCCTGGAACCGGGCGGACAGCCGTTCGCGGATCTCGGCGAAGTTGGCAGGGTCGTCACGGTCGGGCAGCTCGAGCTCCAGCAGACGCACCAGCTCGGCGTAGAACTGAGGCTCGAGCGCACCGACGCTCATGTGCAACCCGTCGGCGGTCTCGTAGACGTCGTAGTACGGCGTCCCGCCGTCGAGCAGCCCGGTGCGGCGCCGTTCGGGCTGGACCCCGAGCGCGGCGAAGGTCGCGCCCATGGCGTTGAGGTGGGCGGTGCCGTCCACGATCGCCGCGTCGATCACCTGGCCCTGGCCACTGACCTTGGACTCGAGCAGGGCGGCCAGGACCCCGATGACGAGGTACGTCGAGCCGCCACCGAAGTCGCCGACCAGGTTGCTCGGGAAGTGCGGGCGGCTCTCGTCCTGGCCGAAGCCGAACAGGGCGCCGGTGATGGCGATGTAGTTCATGTCGTGACCGGCAGCGTGGGCCCACGGGCCGTCCTGACCCCAGCCGGTCATGCGGCCGTAGACCAGTGCCGGGTTGACCGCGTGGCAGTCATCAGGCCCCAGACCTATGCGCTCCATGACACCGGGGCGCATGCCCTCGACGAGGGCGTCGGCGTCGGCGACGAGTCGCTTCACGGTCGCCACCGCAGCCGGCTGCTTGAGGTCGAGGGCGACGCTGGGCCGTCCGCGCGTGAGCACGTCGTGGCTGCCGCCGCCGAACATGCCTCCGCCGGGCCGCTCGATCCGGATCACGTCCGCGCCCAGGTCGGCCAGGATCATGCAGGCGTGGGGTCCGGGGCCGATCCCGGCGATCTCGACGACCTTGACGCCGCGCAGCGGTCCGGTGCCCTGGCCCAGGGTGATGGGGCCGCGGTCGTGCGTCATGGCGAGATCATGACAGGTTCACTGTCACGATCCAGTGGCGTCCGTCACGTCGGCGGCAGCACGCGGGCGAGGAACTCCCGGGTCCGCCCCTGGGTCGGCGCCGTGAAGATCTGCTCGGGTGGTCCGGCCTCGAGGATCCGGCCCCCGTCGAGGAAGCAGACCTGGGTGGCGATCTCGCGGGCGAAGGCCATCTCGTGCGTCGCCAGCACCATCGTCGTACCTGCCTCCGCCAGGTCCCGGACGATGCGCAGCACCGACCCGACCAGCTCGGGGTCCAGGGCCGCGGTGATCTCGTCGAGGAGCAGGAGGTCCGGGCCGGTCGCGAGCGCGCGGACCAGGGCGACCCGCTGCTGCTGTCCTCCGGAGAGCCGGTCCGGATGCTTCTTCGCGTGCTCGGACAGACCGAAACGCTCGAGCAGCTCGTGCGCCCGGGCAGTCGCCTCGGCTGCCGAGAGGCCGTGGACGATGCGCGGGGCGAGCGTGATGTTGTCGAGCACGGTCAGGTGCGGGAACAGGTTGTAGGCCTGGAAGACCATCCCCATCCGCTGGCGGACGACGCGTGGGTCGATCTCCGGGTCCGAGACCTCCTGCCCGTCGAAGACGATGACGCCGTCGTCGATCGGCTCGAGCAGGTTGAGGCACCGCAGGAGCGTGGACTTGCCGGAGCCCGAGGCGCCGATCAGGCAGATGACGTCGTGCGGCTCGACCGTCAGGTCGACCTCGGAGAGCACCACGCGCTCGCCGTAGGTCTTGCGGAGGTCGGTGACCTCGAGGAGCGAGCCGGTCACAGCGCGCCGGCCCGTTCCCGCGCGGCGTACCGACGACCCAGCCAGTCGGTGAACCGGGCCATCGGCACCGTCATCACGATGAAGAACAGCGCGACCACGACCAGCGACGTGTAGTTGAAGTTGTAGTTGGCGTAGTCGGTGGCCGCGAACGCCGCGTCGTAGAGCGCGATCGAGGACACCAGCGCGGTGTCCTTCTGCAGCGAGATGAAGTCGTTGAGCAGCGGGGGCACGACGCGCCTCACGGCCTGCGGCACCACGACGTGCCGCATCGTCTGGGTCCGACTCAGCGCGAGTGCCTCGGCGCTCGCCACCTGCGAGGGATGGATCGACTCGATGCCGGCGCGGAAGACCTCCGCGACGTAGGCGCCGTACGACAGGACCAGCGCGACGAGCCCCCAGAAGAACAGGCTCTTCGGAACGCCCTGGAGCTGGAGGGCCGGCATGCCGAAGCCGAGCAGGTAGATCAGCAGGATCGTCGGGATCCCGCGGAAGACGTCGGTGTAGACGACCGCCAGACCGCGGACCGGGACCAGCCACGGGGACCGCGACTGACGCGCCAGGGCGACCGCCAGGGCCAGCACGAGGATCAGCGGCTCGGCGATGAGGAAGAGCTTGAGGTTGAGCCAGAACGCTCCTGCGATCTCGGGCAGCGACTGACGGAAGTGATAGCCGTTGAAGAAGTTCTGCTGCACCGACGGCCAGCCCGGGCTCGTCACGACGCCGATGACCACGCCGGCGAGGACGAGCGTGGTGACGCCGAGGCTGATCGAGGTGCGTCGGCGGCTCTGCTGACGGCGTACCCCACGCCGCTCGAGCTCGCGGGAGCTCGGCTGCCACTCACTCATGCGACCGCCACGCGCACCGTCGCGCTGCTCACGAGACGCGTGGCTACTTCAGCACCGGGACGTCGACCGTCTCGGAGAGCCACTGCTGCTCGAGCCGGTCGAGCGTGCCGTCCTCCTTCAAGGTGTCGAGCGCCTCGTTGACGCACGGCACGAGCTCGGACCCCTTCTGGAAGAGCATCCCGAACTCCTCCTGCTGGCCCGTCTCGGGCTGGAACTGCCCGATGATCCCGGCCTGCGGGATCTCCACCGCGGTGATGTAGAAGGCGGTCGGGAGGTCGGCGAGGATCGCGTCCAGCTGGCCGTTGTTGAGCGCCTGCTTGGCGGCGTTCGTGTCCCGGAAGACCAGCGGGTCCTGGGTCGGCTGGATGACGTCGCGGATCGCCGTGAGCGAGGTGGTGCCCGTCTGGGCGCCGAGCTTGAGGTCCTCGAGGTCCGCCAGGCTGGTCGCACCCGCGGCCGGGCTGTCCTTGAGCGCGACCACGGCCTGCGCCGCCGCGTAGTAGCCGTCGGAGAAGTCCACGACCTGGGCCCGGGCCGGGGTGATCGAGATCTGGTTGATGTCGAAGTCGAAGTTCTTCTCGCCCGGCTTGTAGGAGTTGTTGAACGGCACCTTCACCCACGACACCTCGTCGCGCGGGAAGCCCAGCCCGTCGGCGACGGCGTACGCCACGGCCGACTCGTAGCCCTTGCCGTTGGTCGGGTCGTTGTCGGTGAACCACGGCTCGTACGCCGGGGAGTCGGTGGCGATCGTCAGCTTGCCCGGGTTGACCAGGGGCAGCTGGTCCTTCGCGCACTGGTCGGCGCTGGTGGGCGTGCGGGAGGCGGACGACGTGTCTTCGGTCGGCGCGCAGGCGGCCGCGGCCAGGACGAGGGGAAGGGCGAGGAGGCCGACCGCCGGCCGGGAAATCGAAGCGCGCATGGAGGGATCGTAGGCGTAGCGTCACCTCGCGTGCATGCGCCGGCTCGTGCGACCCGGACGATCGCCTGCGACGAGTCCGGGTTCGTGGGCGGATAGCTGTTCGGCGACGCCCGGGTCTTCACCCACGCCAGCGTCGCGATCGAGCTCGAGGAGGCCGGTCGGCTGCTCGACGACGTACGCCGCCTCGTGGCCGGACGAGCGGGCGTTCCTGGACGCCGGACGAGACCCGTTGTGGCTGCGGCGCCACCGGCGGATGGACGCACCCCTGGAGACGTGGCTGAAGGTCGCGCGACGACGTCCGGGTGCAGCTGGCCCTCGTCGCGGGCGTCGTTCGGCGGACCTTGGAGGACAGCCTCACCGGCGCGGACGACGAGCCGGTGCCAGTCGGCCACCTCCTGGCCGAGGACTCGGTGGGGATCAGTGCGGGTGGCCGTGCTGCTCGTGCAGCCGGTGGACCGCCGCGTGACCCCTCCCCCGGCTCATCAGCCACCGGTTGACCGGGACGGTCAGCACGAAGGCCACGGCCAGGGAGACCACGAGGGAGGTCCAGAAGAGACCGTCGGTCAACGTCGCGGCGAGCGCCCCCGGCACCAGCAGGATGAAGAGGTTGTCGATGACCTCCATGCTGAGGATCGAGACGGTGTCCGAGGCGAGGGCCGCCCGGACCGCGGTCGAGACGTCCACGCCGAGGCGGCGTACGCCGAGGAAGGTCAGCAGGTAGCCGAAGCAGAACGCCAGCACCACGGCCAGCACGATGCTCGGCAGGTTGCCCCAGCCCCACCAGGTGGCCAGCACCATGCCGAGGACCTCGCCGATCGCGCAGCCGGTCAAGCAGTGAAGGGTGGCGGTGATCGCCATGCGCCAAGAGCTCATGCCGCGAGACTAATACCCCCTGGGGGTATCGGGCAAGGCAGGATGCCGACCGTGAACCGCTATCCCCACCTGCTGGCCCCGTTCCGCCTCGGCTCGTTGGGGCTGCGCAATCGCGCGGTCATGGGCTCGATGCACACCGGGCTCGAGGACAAGCCGTGGGACACACCCAAGCTGGCGGCGTACTTCGCCGCCCGGGCCCGCGGCGGCGCCGGCCTCATGGTCACCGGCGGGTACGCCGTCAACCGCCGCGGCTGGCTCAAGCCGTTCGCCGGCGAGATGGTGACGCGCCTGCAGTCGGTGCGGCACGAGCAGGTCACCGAGGCCGTGCACGAGGCCGGGGGGCTGATCGCGATGCAGCTGCTGCACGCCGGTCGCTACGGCTACCACCCGTTCAACGTCTCGGCCTCGGCGATCAAGAGTCCGATCACGCCGTTCAAGCCACGCGCCCTCTCCTCCCGCGAGGTCGACCAGCTGGTCAAGGACTTCGCGCGCTCGGCCCGGCTCGCCCAGCGGGCGGGGTACGACGCGGTGGAGATCATGGGCTCGGAGGGCTACCTGATCAACCAGTTCCTGGCCCCGCGGACCAACCAGCGGACCGACGCCTGGGGAGGCACCGCGAGCAAGCGGATGCGGCTGCCGGTCGAGATCGCGTCGGCGATCCGGCAGGCCGTCGGCGACGACTTCACCGTCATCTACCGGATGTCCCTGCTCGACCTGGTCGAGGGGGGCCAGACGTGGGACGAGACGGTCGCCCTGGCCCAGCGGCTCGAGGTCGCCGGCGTCACGGCGTTCAACTCCGGCATCGGGTGGCACGAGGCGCGGGTTCCGACGATCATCACCCAGGTGCCGCGCGGCGCCTGGGTCGAGCAGACCGCCCGGATGCGCCGCGAGATCGGCATCCCGATCATCGCCTCCAACCGGATCAACACCCCCGAGCTCGCGGAGGAGATCCTCGCGTCCGGGGCTGCCGACCTGGTCTCGATGGCCCGTCCCTTCCTGGCTGACCCTGACTTCATGGCGAAGGCCGCCGCCGACCGCGCCGACGAGATCAACACCTGCATCGCGTGCAACCAGGCCTGCCTGGACCACGGTTTCGAGAACAAGCTCGCCTCCTGCCTGGTCAACCCGCGCGCCTGCCGGGAGACGACGCTCGTCCTCTCCCCCACCCGCCGGACGGCGACCATCGCGGTCGTCGGCGCCGGACCGGCCGGCCTGGCCGCCGCGGTCTCCGCCGCCGAGCGCGGCTTCGCCGTCACGCTCTTCGAGGCCGGGCCGTCGATCGGCGGACAGTTCCGCCTCGCGATGGCGGTGCCCGGCAAGGAGGACTTCACCGACACGATCCGCTACTTCACCCGGCGGCTCGAGGTGCTCGGCGTCGACGTACGCCTGGGGACGCGTGCCTCGGTCGCCGACCTGGCCGACTTCGACGAGGTGGTCGTCGCGACCGGCGTCAGCCCACGGATGCCGGAGATCGAGGGCATCGTCCACCCGTCGGTGATGTCGTACGCCGACGTGCTGGCCGGCCGCAGCGTCCCCGGTGCCCGGGTCGCCGTGATCGGGGCCGGCGGCATCGGCGTCGACGTCGCGCACTGGCTGGTGCACGACCCGGAGGAGACGCTCGAGGACTGGCTGGCCCACTGGGGCGTCACCGACTCGACGTTGACGCCCGGCGGCGTGACCACACCGAAGCCACGCGCGCCCATGCGCCAGGTCACCCTCATCCAGCGCAAGACCACGCCGATCGGCGTCGGGCTCGGCAAGACCTCCGGCTGGGCGCACCGCGCCGTGCTCAAGCAGTCCGGCATCCGCCAGGTCAGCGGGGCGACGTACGACCGGGTCGACGACGAGGGTCTCCACCTGACCGTCGACGGTTCTCCCGTCCTGGTCGAGTGCGACTCCGTCGTGGTGTGCGCGGGCCAGGAGTCCGTGCGGTCGCTGTACGACGAGCTGGTCGCCGCCGGCGTCTCCGCGACCCTGATCGGCGGCGCGGACGTCGCCGCGGAGCTGGACGCCAAGCGGGCGATCGAGCAGGGCACCCGGGTCGCGGCGGCACTCTGAGCAATCGCTGCCCTGCCCACGGCTCCGGGGTTTCGAGACGCTCGCTCCGCTCGCTCCTCAACCACCGGCCTGGTGCGAGCCGCTCGCTCCTCAACCACCGGTCTGGTGCGAGCCGCTCGCTCCTCAACCACCGGCCTGGTGCGAGCCGCTCGCTCCTCAACCACCGGCCTGGTCGTCGCTCCGCTCGTCTCCTCAACCACCGGCCTGGCTCGCTCCGCTCGTCCCTCAACCACCGGTCTGGCTCGCTCCGCTCGTCCCTCAACCACCGGCCTGGTGCGAGCCTGGGCTCTCGGTGGTTGAGGAGGCGCGCAGCGCCGTCACGAAACCCCCGCATCCCACGCAGGGCCTTAGTGTCGGACGGGTGATCCACGACCTGACCGACGACGAGGCGCGTGCCGCGCTGGTGCTCAAGTGGGGCGACGTCCCCGAGGACGTGCTTCCGGCCTGGGTGGCCGAGATGGACTACGCCGTGGCACCGGTCGTCCTCGACGCGGTCCGAGCGGCGGTCGAGCGCGGGGTGACCGGCTACCCGGCGCTGCCCCGGGACGGCGGACCGCTCGGAGCGGCGTACGCCGGCTGGGCGGAGCGGCACCTCGGGCAGACCGTGGATCCCGCGCAGGTGCTCCCGGTGGTGGACGTGACCGCCGGGGTCCGGCTCGTGCTCGACGTCCTGAGCGACGCGGCCCCCGTGGCTCTGCCGACGCCGGCCTACCACCCGCAGTTCGCGGCCGTCCCGGTCACCGGACGCGAGGTGTTCGAGGTGCCGGTGGACCCCGACGCCGAGACCGGCATGTTCGACCTCGACCGACTGGAGGACGCCTACCGGCGCGGCGCCCGGACCCTGCTGCTGACCAACCCGCACAACCCGCTCGGCCACGTCCACAGCCGCGAGGAGCTGGAGGCGATCCGCGACCTCACGATCCAGTACGGGGCCCGCGTGGTCGCCGACGAGATCCACGCCCCGCTCGTGCTGCCGGGTGCGACGCACGTCCCCTACCTCTCCCTCGACGGGACCGCCGACCACGCGGTCGCGGTGCTGGCCGCCAGCAAGGCCTTCAACACCGCCGGGCTGCGCTGCGCGCAGGTCGTGAGCGACCACGAGCCCACCGCCAAGACGCTGCGCGAGGTCCCGATGGCCCGCAACGACAGCTGGTCACCGCTGGGCGAGATCGCCGCCGTCACGGCGTACGCCGAGGGCGACGAGTGGCTCGCCGCGCTCGTCCAGCGGCTGGACGAGCAGCGGTCGCTGCTGGCCGAGCTCCTCGCCGAGCACCTGCCCGCGGCGCGGATGCGCCCGCTCGCCGCCACCTACCTCGCCTGGATCGACCTGCGGGACCACGGTCACGACGACCCGGCCGCGGTCGCCTTGGAGAGGGGCCGCGTCCAGCTCGAGCCGGGTCACCGCTACCAGCCGGGGCTGCGCGGGCATGCGCGGATCAACATCGCGACGAGCCGCGAGCGACTGGTCGAGGTCGTCCGCCGGCTGGCAGCGTCCCTGACCTGAGGCGCTAGTTGTTCGGCGCCTGCGCCGCGATCATGTCGGCGTACCACTGGAAGGACTTCTTCGGCGTCCGCGTCAGCGTCTCGTAGTCGACGTGCACGAGGCCGAACCGCTGGGTGAACCCCTCGGCCCACTCGAAGTTGTCCAGGAGCGACCACGTGTAGTAGCCGCGGACGTCGACGCCGGAGTCGATGGCCCGCTTGATCGCCCGCAGGTGCGAGTCCAGGTACGCGATCCGGCGTTGATCGTCGACCACGCCGTTCTCGTCCGGCCCGTCGGCGTACGAGCAGCCGGACTCGGTGATGAAGATCGGCGGCAGGGCGGCGCGGAACCGGCCGCGGAACATCACCAGCCACTCCCGCAGGGCGTCGGGCACGATCGGCCAGCCGAAGTCGGTGGTCTCGTAGCCGAGCAGGTCGAGGATCTCGAAGGGCAGCGCGGCGTTCTCGGCAGCGGCGGCGACCTTCATCGGGTTGTAGTAGTTCACCCCGTAGAAGTCGAGTGGCTGGCGGATCGTCGCCAGGTCTCCGGGCCGGATGTAGTCCGACAGCAAGGGCTCCAGGTCGGCCGGGTACCGACCGAGCAGCATCGGCTCGAGGTACATCCCGTTCCAGAGCGCGTCGAAGATCTTCGACGCCCCGATGTCGGCGTCGGAGTCGCTGGCGGGCCAGATCGGGGCATGGTTGTTGGCGCACCCGATCGATGACGCGCCGGCCTCCCGGAGGGCGATCGCCGCCCGTCCGTGGCCGAGAAGCAGGTGGTGCGCGACCGGCATCGCGTCGAACAGCAGCGAGTAGCCCGGCGCGTGCATGCCGAGCGCGTGACCGAGCATCGTCACCACGTTCGGCTCGTTCACCGGGATCCAGTGCTCGACCCGGTCGGCGAACGCCTCGCCCACCGTGGCGGCGTACTCGGCGAACCGCTCGACCGTGTCGCGGTTGAGCCAACCCCCGTCGTCCTGGAGCCCCTGGGGCAGGTCCCAGTGGTAGAGCGTGACCATCGGCTGCACGCCGGCCTCGAGCATCCGGTCGATCAGCCGGTCGTAGAACGCGAGGCCGTCCGCGTTCGCGGGGCCGCGTCCGGTGGGCTGGATGCGGGGCCAGGACAGGGAGAAGCGGTAGCCCCCGGCACCGAGCCGGCGCATGAGCTCGACGTCCTCCTCCCACCGGTGGAAGTGGTCGCAGGCGACGTCCCCGTCGCTGTGGTCGGCGACGCGCCCCGGCTGGTGGGTGAAGGTGTCCCAGATGCTGGGGCCCTTGCCGCCCTCCTTCGCTCCGCCCTCGATCTGGTAGCTCGCCGTGCTCGTGCCGAAGCGGAAGCCGGGGGGCAGGTGCGGGAAAGCCGGGGAAGCCACGTCACCATTGTCCCCATGACCGTCGAGATCCGCCGGGGAACCGCCCGATTCGAGAGCCGCGAACGCGGGCGTCTCACCCGTCACTCGTTCTCCTTCGGCGAGCGCTACGACCCGGACAACGTGACCTTCGGACCGCTGGTCTGCCACGACGACCACCTGCTCGCTGCCGGGCAGGGGTTCGAGGAGCACCAGCACGCGGACGTCGACATCGTCACGTGGGTCGTGACCGGCGCCCTGCGCTCCGAGCCGGGCGGCGTCCTCCACCCCGGGTCGCTCGCGATCACCCACGCCGGGGACGGGATCACCCACGCGGAGGTCGCGGACGCGCCCGGAACCCGGTTCGTCCAGGCATGGTTGCGCTCCTCACCGGGCTCAGAGGGTGATCCGCCGTCCCGCGAGGTGCTGCCCGTGTCCCCCGGGTCGGGGCTCACGGTCGCCTGCGAGCTCGTCGGCGGCACCCTCTCGCTGGCCCGGCTCGCACCCGGCGGGACCGTGACCCTGGGCGACGCCCCGCTGCAGCACGTGTACGTCGTGACGGGCGCCCTCGCCCGCTCCTCCCTGGCCGAGCCGCTCGCGGCCGGCGACGCCTTCCGGATCACCGACCACCCCGGCCTCGTGCTCACCGCCGCCGCCTACACCGAGCTGATGGTCTGGGACTTCCCCGCCTGATCGCGCCCGGGGCCGATGAGTTTTCCTGCTGTCGCTGGTCTCCATCTCCAGGCAGACTGAACTCACGTGCGGAGGCATGAGATGGCGGGCACGACGATCACGGGCAGGACGATCACGGGCAAGACGATCACGGGGGCGACGATGGCGGGACCGAGGCAGTGACGGAGACGGCGATCACGACCGAGCTGCAGGACTTCGACGAGCTCACCAAGCGCTACCAACGCGAGCTGCTGGCCCACTGCTACCGGATGACCGGCTCGCTGCACGAGGCCGAGGACCTGGTCCAGGAGACCCTGCTGCGTGCCTGGAAGGCGCAGAGCGGGTACGAGGGCCGCGCCAGCGTGCGCACCTGGCTCTACCGGATCGCCACGAACGTGTGCCTGACCAACCTCGAGGGCAAGCCGCGCCGGCCGATGCCGACCGGCCTCGGCACCGCGAGCAGCGACGCCCACGACCCGCTCGAGGTCGGCGCCGAGATCCCGTGGCTGGAGCCGATCCCGGACGCCGCCGTCCTGATCGGCGAGAAGGACACGATCCGGCTCGCGTTCGTCGCTGCCCTCCAGCAGCTGCCTGCCCGCCAGCGGGCGGTGCTGATCCTGCGCGACGTCCTCCGCTGGTCGGCCAAGGAGACCGCGGAGGCGCTCGACACCACGACCGCCGCCGTCAACTCCGCTCTCCAACGCGCGCACGCACAGCTCGAGGGGACCCACGAGGACGCCGTCTCCGCCGACGACCTCACCGACCGGCACAAGACCCTCCTCGAGCAGTACGTCGAGGCGTTCTGGCGCAAGGACATCGACGGGATCGTCTCCTTGCTCAAGGCCGACGCGGTGTGGGAGATGCCGCCGTTCACCGGGTGGTACGTCGGGGCGGCCAACATCGGCGAGCTCATCCGGTCGCAGTGCCCCGGCGGCACCTACGAGATGCCGATGGTCGAGACCCGCGCGAACGGCCAGCCGGCGTACGGGCTCTACATGAAGGCGGCCGACGGGACGTTCGTCCCGTTCCAGCTCCAGGTGCTGACCCTGGTCGAGTCCGACGACGACGTCACTGTCGAGCACGTCCACTGCTTCCAGGGGCCGCAGTTCTTCGAACGATTCGGCCTCCCGCTCTCCCTGCCGCCGCGGGCGCCCCAGCCCGCGGACGCGTGAGCGGGGACTGGGCCCCTCCGTCCGACACGTCCGCCGCGATCGAGCTGCTCGAACGCTCGCTCTCCTACACCCGGGCGGGGCTGGTCCAGTGTCCGGACGCCGACCCGCACGCGCGCACCCCGTGTGCCGAGTGGGACCTCTCCGCGCTGCTCGCGCACATGGAGGGGTCGCTGGACGCGGTCATCGAGCTCGCCACGGGGTCCCTCGCGCTGGTGCCGACCGGGCCGGACGGCGGAGTCACCGGCCGCGTCGAGCGGCTCCAGGTCAAGGCCTGCACGCTCCTCGGCACGTGGAGCGGCGGGGCGCCGGCGGCCTCAGGTGGCTCGGTCCTCGTCCACGACCGGGTCGCGCCGACCCCCTTGCTGCTCACGGCGGCGTCGCTGGAGATCGCGGTCCACGGCTGGGACGTGCACCGCAGCCTCGGCGCCGAGCAGCCGATCCCCGAGGCGCTGGCCCACGACCTGCTTCCCGTGGTCCCGCACGTCGTCGACCCCCGGCACTTCGCCTCCCCCATCCCCGGGACGCCCGCATCAGGTGCGGCCGAGACACTCCTGGGGCTCGTGGGGCGTTCTGGTCTAGTCCCCTAGGACAAGTTCGGATCAAGTCCGGGTGGGGCGCTCGGGCGCGCTCCTAGCCTGCCTTCATGGTGCTGACGTCAGAGGTGGAGGTCGACCCGTATGCCGAGCTCCTCCGCGGCAACGTCTCCTCCGCGCTCGCCCGGGCCGAGCGCCTGGACGCCTCCGGCGTCGCCGACGTCTCCCTGCTGGTCCTCCTGCTCGAGTGCCGGCTGGCGCGTGGCGAGCTGAACCTCGCGATGTCGCTGGGCGCGCGCCTGCGCCCGGAGCTCGACGGCGTCGAGGCCGAGGTGGCCGCGAGGGGACTGGCCCAGCTGGCTCTGGCGGCCGGCTCGGCCGACGAGGCGGTGGAGCTGTTCGACCGGGCGACGGTCGTGCGGCAGCACCCTGACCGGGCGCTCGCGCTGGCCCGCACCGGCCGCCAACGGCAGGCCGAGGACGCGGCCGCGGCCCTGGTGCAGTCGGCCCGCGAGAGCGGGGACGTGTACGACCTCGCGGCGGCGTTGCGGGTCCAGGCCTGCGTCACCTCCGGCGGCAACCGGCTCGCGCTGCTGGCGGAGGCCGCCGAGCTGCTCTCTGCGATCCCGGCTCGGAGACTGGCCGCGCAGATCGCGACCGACCGGGCGGGCCTGCTCATCCTCACCGGCGACCCGGCGGACCGAGCCCTCGCGACCAGTCTGCTGCGCCAGGCGGAGCACTACGCGGCCCGCGAGGACCTCTACCCGTTGCGCAGCCGCGTCCGCCCCCTGCTCCTGCGGGTCGGCGAGGAGCCGGTGAGCACCCGGGGCGAGCTGATGGCCACCTTCACCCCGCGCGAGGGCCTGATCGCCCGGCTCGCGGCCGAGGGTCGTACCAACAAGGAGATCGCCGCCGAGCTCTCCGTCAGCATCAAGGCCGTGGAGTGGCACCTCTCCCACGTGTACCGCAAGCTCGGCGTCCACGGGCGCGCCGCCCTCGCCGCCAGGCTCGGCTGACGGCTGACTAGAGCACGGTCATGGCCGAGCCGTGGCCGTGCGTCCATGCCACGGCCTGGCCGTCGAGTCCCAGCACGAACGGCGTGCCGTCGGACGCGGCCGGACCGGTCGCGGCGATCCGAGGGAGCACCTGCGGTCCCTCGTTCGACAGCCAGCGACACCGGCCGTCGTCCACCCGGTCGAGCATCTGGTCGTGGAACTCCGCGCGGCGCGTCGGTTCGAGGTAGGCGATCACGGCCGAGTGGAAGACCACGACCGGCCCGTACGCCGAAGCCTCGTCGATCAGCGCGTCCAGGTCCGTCATCAGGTCGCCGGCGACCAGGTGCGGCGGATCGGACCGGGCCACCTCGATCGCCCGGTCGAGCTGCGCGCGGCGGTCGTCCTCCTCCGGCCACACCAGGGTCCGGAGCCAGGCCATCTGGTCGGCGTCCTCGACCGAGAGCGGGTTGAGGTCGAGCCCGCCGCGCCAGGCGATCTCCGGCACCCGCACCTCGGTGGGGAAGCGGCCGGTGACGAGGCACCGGAGCGGCGGGCCCGTACCGGCCCGCACCACGCCGTGCGAGGTGCGCCACTCGTAGGAGTAGCGGTCGGGGTAGAGGCACAGCCCGGCGCTCGCCCCGACCTCCAGCAGCGCGATCGGCTCGTCCGCCACCCGACCGAGGAACGGCGTCAGCGTCGCCAGCCGCCCGGTCTCGTTGGTCTGGGTGGCCCGCGCCAGGATGGTCCCGGTCAGGACGCCGGAGAGGATCGCCTCGCGCAGCGGCAGGTAGTCACCGGGCGCCGGGACACCGTGCCAGCGCGCGGCAGCGAACACCAGGTTCGGCTGCTGCTTGACCGGAGGCAGCCGCGCGATCCACGCGAGGACCTCCTCGTCCTCGGCCACCTCCTCCGCCCACTCCTCGAAGCAGGGCGAGGTGCCGGCGTACCTCGCGAAGTCGCGGTACTGGTCGGCGACGTCGACGAACAGCTCCACAGGGGGTCCCGCGACCTCAGCCGGCCGGCAGGGACACGTACGTCGTGTCCAGGTACTCGTCGATCCCCTCGAAGCTGCCCTCGCGACCGAAGCCGCTGGCCTTCACCCCACCGAACGGGGCGGCCGGGTTGGAGAGCAGCCCGGTGTTCACGCCGACCATGCCGTAGTCGAGCTTCTCCGCGAGCCGGATGGTCCGCGCGAGGTCCCGTGTGTAGACGTACGACGCGAGGCCGTACTCGGTGTCGTTGGCCCACTCGATCGCCTTGTCCTCGTCGGAGAAGGTGGTGATCGGCGCGACCGGCCCGAAGATCTCGACCCGGTTGATCTCGGCGTCCGCCTCGACTCCCACGAGCACGGTCGGTGGGTAGAAGTAGCCCTCGCCCTCGGGGGCCTCGCCGCCGATCCTGCGGGCGCCGGCCTCGACGGCGGCATCGACCAGGTCGCTCACGGTCGTCACGGCCGCCTCGTTGATCAGCGGGCCGACCTGGACACCCTCGTCCTGGCCGCGGCCGACCTTCATCGCGGCCATCCTCGTGCCCAGCAACCGGCCGAACTCGTCGGCCACCGACTCGTGCACCAGGAACCGGTTGGCGGCGGTGCAGGCCTCGCCCATGTTGCGCATCTTCGCGATCATGGCGCCGTCGACGGCGGCCTCGAGGTCCGCGTCCTCGAAGACGAGGAAGGGTGCGTTGCCGCCCAGCTCCATCGAGACCCGCTGCAGCTGGTCGGCGGACTGCTTGACCAGGATCTTGCCCACGTTCGTGGAGCCGGTGAAGCTCACCTTCCGCAGCCGGGCGTCGGCCATCAAGGTCGAGCTCAGCTCGGCCGAGTCGGAGGTGGTCACGACGTTGAGGACACCGTCGGGGAGTCCCGCCTCCTGCAACACCGCCGCCAGCGCCAGCATGGTCAGCGGCGTGAGCTCCGCGGGCTTCACGACCATCGTGCAGCCGGCGGCGATCGCGGGGCCGATCTTTCGGGTGCCCATGGCCAGCGGGAAGTTCCACGGGGTCACGAACAGGCAGGGCCCCACGGGCTTGCGAATGGTCAGCAACCGCGAGCCTCCGGCCGGGGCCTGCATCCAGCGGCCGTGGATCCGGACCGCCTCCTCGCTGAACCAGCGGAAGAACTCGGCGCCGTACGTCACCTCGCCGCGGGCCTCCGCGGTCGGCTTGCCCATCTCCAGGCTCATGAGGTCGGCGAAGTCATCGGCCCGTGCCGTGATGAGCTCGAAGGCCCTGCGCAGGATCTCGCCCCGGTCCCGGGGCGGCGTCGTGGCCCAGTCCTGCTGCGCCGCGACGGCCGCGTCGAGCGCCGCCATCGCGTCGTCGGCGTTGCCGTCGGCCACCGAGGCGAGGACGGAGGTGTCGGCCGGGTCGAGCACGTCGAACGTCGCATCGCCGGTCGCCGGTCGCCAGCGGCCGCCGATGAACAGGCCGTGGTGCTCGGGCTGGAGGAGGTCGAGGCCGCTCATCGACGGCCTCCCGTCGTGACGGAGTGGATCGGGGTCATGCAGCCAGAATCTCACCCCTCCTGGTTCGGCGAAACTGGGGACAGGGGGGCCTGCCCGATGGGAACCTTGGCCAAGTCGGCGATGGAGGGAGCACCTTGCGCCGATCAGGACCCTCTGTCGACCCCATGCGACAGGGGGTTCGCTCCATTTGGACCTCCGACCGAGCCCCGGGCCAAGTCGGTCAGGCGCCCCGCAGGAAGGCCTCCAGGATCGGTCCGGCGGTCCCGGAGCCCGAGTCGCCGGTCTCGACGAACACCGCGACCGCGAGGTCCGGCCGGGCCGCGATCATCCACGCGTGCAGCTTGCGGCGTCCGGCGTCGTCGTCGTACTCCGCCGTCCCGGTCTTGGCGATCAACGGCGCCCCCGGGACGTCCAGCAGCCCGACACCGCTGCCGGAGGTGACGACCTGGCGCAGCATCCCCTTGAGTGCGGCGTCCTCGTCCGCGGCCAGGTCCGGGCCGGGTGCGTCCCCGCCGTCGACGGCGGGGATCAGGCTCGGCACGACGGTGTGGCCAGACTGGATCGACGCGATGACGGTGGCCATCGCCATCGGTGAGGCGAGGATCGTTCCCTGACCGATCAGGTCCGCAGCCGCCTCGGTCTCGGTGGCCGGCGGCTCCACCTGGCCGAAGTACGCCGGGAAGCCCAGGTCGTGGTCGACCCCCAACCCCAGCGACGCGGCGGCGTCCGCGAGGTCGCCGTCGCCGAGGCGGTCGGCCTGGCCGATGAAGGCGGTGTTGCAGGAGTTCGCCAGGGCCGTGCGGAAGGAGATGCGGCCCAGCTCCGCGGGCGGGTAGTCGTCGTAGTTCTCGAACCGCTTGCCGTCCACCACCACGCTCGCCGGGCAGTTGACGGCCGCGTCCGGCGTCAGTCCCGCACGCAGCAGGGCCAGCGCGCTCACGGACTTGAACGTCGAGCCCGGAGCGAACTGGCCGTACGTCGCGAGGTTGAGGCCTGCGGTCCCCGGCCCGTTGGCTGCCGCGAGGATGGCTCCGCTGCTCGGCCGGACCGCCACGAGCGCGCTGGCCGGGCCGACGTTCGCGAGCAGCCGCTCGGCCAGCGACTGCAGCCGCAGGTCCATGGTGAGCCGCAACGGTCGCCCGGGGATCGCCTTCTCCTCGAACAGGGTGTGGCTGGCGGAGCCCTCGCCCACCCTCCGGACGATGACGCCCGGGGTGCCGCGCAGCTGGTCGTCGTACCGGGCCTGGAGGCCGGAGAGCCCGACCTCGTCCCCGGGCCGGTAGCGGTCGGGCTCCTTCTTGACCATCTCCGCGGTGACCGGGCCGACCCGGCCGAGGATCGCAGCGGCGAAGTCGCGGGTGGGCGCCAGTGGCATGCCGTCCTGGACGACCAGCGCACCCTCGACCCGGGCGACCTGTAGGCTCAGCTGCTCGGTGAGGTCCGGCTGGCGCAGGACCAGTCCCTCGACGAAGGCCGAGTCGCCGGCGGCCTTCACGAGCTTGGCGAAGCCGGCCGCATCGATGTCGAGGAGACCGGCGAGCTCCTTGGCCGAGGCCACCGCCGTCGCCCCGGACACCTTGGTCTTGTCGATCCCGATCCGCTCGACGGCGCGCTGCTGGACGATCGGGCGGCCGCCGGCTCCCAGGATCTTGCCGCGGCGCGGGGTGACGCCGACCCGGTCCAGGACCTCGTCCGCACCGAGGTCGGGCTGGACCACCGAGGGCGCCCAGGTGGTGGTCCACGCGCCGCCGCTGCGCGTCAACCGCGCCTGGGACGTGTAGCTCCACTCCTGCTCGCCGACCGGCCAGGTCCAGGCCAGCGAGGCGCGGGCGGTCGTGCCGGCCTCGCCGACCGACACCTGCTCGACGGCGACGCGCGGCTCGATCCCGTCCATGCCGCCGATGACGTGTTCGTACTCGTCCTGTGGGGCCGACCCCTTCCACGCGACGGCCGAGAGGTCGCCGTCGGTGAGGGCGGCAGCCAGGTCGGCCGCAGCCCGGTCGGCGCCGGAGTCAGCGGGCTCGTCGGCGCCCTGGCACCCCGAGAGCGCGAGGACCAGCAGCAGGGCAGGGATCAGGACCCGAGACATGCCTTGTGTCTATCAAGTTCGTCCCGACCGCGACCGTCGGGACGCGCCTCGGGCCGGCAGTGGTTCGCGCACCACTACCGGCCCGAGGACTGCCTGTCCGTGGACTAGGACAGGTTCACTGCGGTGTCGTCGATGACGAAGCTCGTCTGGAGCGAGGAGTCCTCCACGCCCGTGAACGAGATCGTCACGGTCTGACCGGCGAAGGCCGACAGGTCCGCCTGCCAACCCTGGTAGCCGGCCGCGGCGTTGACGTTGGAGAAGGTCCCCAACGTCGTGCTGCCGGCCTTGAGGGTCAGCTTGTCGTACGCCGTCGAGCCGCTCTCAGCGGTGTCGATGTGCAGGTAGAACACCAGCGTCGCCTTGCAGCCGGCGGGGATGCTGACCGACTGGGACAGCGTGTCCGTGTGGGTGGTGCCGTAGCCGTTCATCCACGCCTTCCAGCTGCCCGAGCGGGCCGGCTGCGAGGTGCTGTTGTCGATCACGCCGCTGCTCGCGGTCCACGGGGCCGCGGAGCCGGTCTCGAAGCCGGGGTTGCCCAGCTTCTGGCCCGAGCAGCCGCCGCCACCACCGGTGGAGACGGTGAAGGTGAACGACGTCGACCCGCTGCCACCGGCGCTCGCCGTGGCGGTGACGGTCACGTTGTACGTGCCCGCCGTGGACGGGGTGCCCGAGACGGTCCCGCTGCTGGAGCCGATGGTGACGCCGGCCGGGAGGCCGGTGGCGGACCAGGTGTACGGCGCGGTGCCGCCGGAGGCGCTCATGGTGAAGGAGGTGATCGCCGTGCCGACCGTGCCGGACTTGTTGCCCGGGTTGGTGACGGTGACGCCGCTCGAGGACGAGCAGGTCGGGTCGCCGGCCTGGGCCGGGACGTTGACGGCGTTCCACGCGGCCTTGGTCGCGTTGAACTGACCGCAGGTCGGGTCCAGGTTCTTGGCCGCGGTCAGCGTCCAGGTGCGGTACTTCAGGTACGACGACGAGGACGTCTTCATCAGCATCGCGTTGTACATGATCTTCTGCGCCGCCTGGACGCCGATGCCCGTCACGTTCTGGCTGTTGCACTTCGAGGTGCCGCCGTGGGCCAGGAGGTACCACCAGTGGTCACCCGGGCCGGCCGCGGCGTGGACCTCGGCGGTCGGGATCGAGCTGGAGTAGCAGGAGGGGTCACCGACGTTGCCGGGGTTGGACATGTCGCGGATCGGACCGTTGCCGACCAGGTTGATCTCCTCGCCGATGGTGTAGTCCCCGGGGTCGGCGGGGTTGTTGGCGTAGAACTCCGTGGAGGTGCCGAACGTGTCGGCGACGAACTCCTGGGTGCCGTTGCCCGAGATGCCTCCCGGGGTGTGGTCGTCCACTCCGTGGCCGAACTCGTGGGCCACGACGTCGGTCGCGCCGATCCATTCGTTGGTGCCCTGGCGGTGACCGATCTGGACCTGCGTGCCGTCGTAGTAGGCGTTGACGTCGTTGAGGCCGACGCGGATCGGCACCCAGCCGCCCGAGCCGTCCATGCCACTGCGGCCGAGCCAGGACGACAGCATCTGCCGCTCCTCCTCAGCCGCGTAGAACGCGTCGACGCAGCCGGTCTCCCGATTGGTCCCCACGCCGTTGCCCCACACGTTGTCGGAGCCGGTGAAGGTCGCGTTCGTCGCGGCGTCCTGGCACTTGAGCGTGGTGGCGTTGGTGTCGGTCATCGAGTAGGAGCTTCCGGAGCCCGAGGTCGGGATCGTGACGCTGCCCTCCCAGTTGCCGTTGCCGGTGCCCTCGAGCACGTGCTCCTGCGTGCGCAGGACCTTGCCGTTCCGGGCGTCGACGTACACGCTGAGCCGCGAGGCCTCGCCCTTGCGCACGCCGGTGACGGTGCTCGCCCAGGCCAGGCGCGAGGTCTTCCCCTGCACGACCACGAGCTTCGGCGCCGTGGCGGAGGTGACCTTGCTCAGCTCGCCGCGGGCGACGGAGGTCGCCCGGGACTTGCCGACGGTCGGGGTGGTCGAGCGGAGCTGGACCGGCCGGGCCTGCGCCACCGAGGTGGTGAGGACGTTTCCGCCCTTGTCGGTGACGACGACGAAGTCGCCGCCCACCACCGGGAGCCCGCGGTAGTCGCGGTCCATCGAGACGTAGCTGAGGCCTGCGTCGGTCGTGTACACCTTGCGGGTGCTGAAGGTGTCACGCGGGCTGATCTTCAGCGCGGACGCGTCCCGCGCGATCAGTCGCTGAGCCGACTCGCGGGCGAGGTCTCGCTGCGAGGCGCTCGCGGCCGGCGCCGTACGACGGTCCGTGGGCTGCTGCCGTGTGTGGTCGTCGGCTGAAGCGCCGGCGGGCTGGGCCAGGAAGGTGAGCGCCAGGGTGGTGGCGAACAGTCCTCCCGCAAGGGCCCGGGATCTCGTGCTTTTCACAGTGCGTGCTCCCGATTCATCTGCTGGGACCCGGTCTGGGTCTTGCAGAGAGTCGCAATCGGGTGGGGGCTGGTCAACGAGTCCCGAACTGCATCTTCGTGCAGTGCGAAGACCTGCGCCAGCCGCCGTCCGTCATTCCACCGTGACCGACTTGGCCAGGTTGCGCGGCTTGTCGATGTCGTGGCCCAACGCAGCCGCCGCCTGGTAGGCCAGCAGCTGGAGGGGGATGGTCAGCAGGATCGGGTCCAGCTCCGGCTCGTTGGCCGGGACGTCGATCCGGGTGACGCCGTCCTTCTCCCCGAGGTCGCCGAGGTCGACGCTGGGGTGCGTGATGACCACGAGGGCACCGTTCCGGGCGGCGATCTCGTGCAGCGCCCCCCGGTTCCGCTCGGTCAGGTCGTCGGCCGGCACGATCGCCACGGTCGGGACCGACTCGTCGATGAGGGCCAGCGGCCCGTGCTTGAGCTCGGAGGTCGGGTAGGCCTCGGCGTGCCGGTAGGTGATCTCCTTGAACTTCTGCGCACCCTCGCGGGCCACGGGATAGCCGCGCACGCGGCCCACGAAGAACAGGCTGTCGGCCTCCGCGAGCCGCTGCGCGACCTCGGCGTACTCCTCGCCGCGGGCGAGGATCTCCTCGATCTGGCCGGGCAGCGCCTGGAGGCCGGCGATCAGCCGGCGGCCGTCGCCGATGGACAGGTCGCGCACGCGACCCAGGTGCAGCCCGAGCAGCGCGAAGCCGAGGAACATGTTGGTCAGGGCCTTGGTGCTGGCCACGGCGACCTCCGGCCCGGCGTGCAGGTAGACCCCGCCGTCGCAGGCCCGGGCGATCGCGCTGCCGACCACGTTGACCAGCCCGATGACGCGGCCGCCCTTGCGCTTGATCTCCTCGACTGCGAGCAGCGTGTCGGCGGTCTCCCCGGACTGGCTGACGGCGACGTAGAGGGTGTCCGGCTCGATCACCGGGTTGCGGTACCGGAACTCGCTCGCGGCCTCGGCGTCCGCGGGGATCCGGGCCAGCTCCTCGATCAGGCCGGCACCCATCTGGCCGACGTAGTACGCCGACCCGCACCCGAGGATCTTGACCCGAGCCACCCGGCGTACGTCGGCCGGCTCGAGGTCGAGGCCGCCCAGGTGTGCGGTGGCGAACCGCTCGTCCAGACGACCGCGCAGCATGCGCTCCGCCGCCTCCGGCTGGTCGGCGATCTCCTTGGCCATGAACGACTCGTGCTCCCCCGCGTCGAAGGACGTCGGGTCGAGGTCGAGCTCCTGCGCCTCCCGGTCGGTGCGCCGGAGGTCGGAGGTGAACGTCGTGAAGCCGCCCGCCGTGACGGTGGCGAGCTCGCCGTCGGCGAGGTGGGCGACCGTCGTGGTGTGCCGGACGAGTGCGGCCAGGTCGGAGGCCACGTGCATCTCCCGGTTGCCCACGCCGATGATCAGGGGGCTGCCGTTGCGGGCCACGACGAGACGGTCCGGGTAGTCCGCGTGCAGCACCGCGAGACCCCAGGTGCCCTCGACCTGGGCGAGCGCCTGGCTCACCTTCTCCTCGAGCGTGGCACCCTGGGCGGCCGCGATCAGGTGGGCGAGCACCTCGGTGTCGGTGTCACTGGCCAGCTCCACCCCGGCGTCGGTCAGGCGGGCCCTGAGGGCGGCGGCGTTGTCGAGGATGCCGTTGTGCACCACTGCCACCCGACCGCTGCGGTCGGTGTGCGGGTGGGCGTTCTCGTCGGTGGCCGGCCCGTGGGTGGCCCAGCGGGTGTGGGCGATCCCCACCTTGCCGGCCAGTCGTCTCGGCAGGGCGGCCGTGAGGTCCCGGACCCGACCCGCGCGCTTGACCGTGGTGAGTCCGCTCCCGCCGAGCACGCTGAGCCCGGCACTGTCGTACCCGCGGTGCTCGAGCCGGGCCAGGCCCTCGACCAGGACCGGCGCCGCCGGCTGGGACCCGAGGTATCCGACGATTCCGCACATGGGTGTTCCTCCATCACTGGGTGATCTGGCTGTTGGTGGATCCGGCTGGTGGATCCGGCTGGGTCTTCCGGCTGACGGTCAGCCGTAGACGAGGCGGCGCAGCTGCCGTTCGGAGAGCCGCGGGGCGGCGACGGGGCGCTGGCCCAGCTCCTCGGCGATGCGCGAGAAGATCTGCGGGTTCTTCGCTCCGTAGGTCCGCAGCTCGGCGTGCCGGCGCCTGACGAAGTCCTCGAGCGGCTCGGCGTAGAAGGCCAGCACGTCGGCGACGAGCCGACCCGCGACAGAGCCGGGCAGGCCGGTGCTGGCACTCACCTGCCGAACCAGGTCGGGATCGGGTTCGAACGCCGTCATGAGCCCGAGTGTGTGGGTGTCCAGGCGTTTCAAGCAACTTTCTGCCCGATTTCGGGCAGACACAGGGATTTCGACACCAGGGAATAGATCCTGGAGCCAGTCGTTATACCGTCAAACATTCAACTATCTCTGCGAAAGGCCACCATGAGCACCGACACCCTCACCAGCACCGGCCACTACGTCCTGGACGTCAGCCACTCCCGCCTCGGCTTCTCCGCCCGGCACGCGATGGTCACCAAGGTCCGCGGCCACTTCGACGGCTTCTCCGGAACCGCTCACATCGACTCCGAGACCCCGGCCAACAGCAAGGTCGAGCTCGCCATCGACCCGGCCACCGTCAGCACCGGCTCGCCCGACCGGGACGGCCACCTGCGCAGCGCCGACTTCTTCGACGTCGAGACCTACCCCGAGTGGAGGTTCGTCTCCACCGAGGTCAGCCGCGACGGCGAGGACTGGACGATCACCGGCGACCTGACCATCAAGGACGTCACGAAGGCCGTCACGCTCGAGTTCGCGGAGACCGGCCAGGCAGTCGACCCGTTCGGCAACGCCCGCGTCGGTTTCGAGGGCAGGACCACGGTCAACCGCAAGGACTGGGGCCTCACCTGGAACGCCGCGCTCGAGGCCGGTGGCGTGCTCGTCTCCGAGAAGATCGCGCTCGAGTTCGACATCAGCGCCATCCGCCAGGAGGGCTGATCCGAGGGCCCGTCAGCGGGCCCGCCACACCGATCAGCCCACCCCGCCACCCCCACCCAGAGCCTCCGCCGGCCCCGGTTTCCGGCCAGCCGCCACGACACACCGAGAACAAGGAATCGGGAAAGTCTGGTCAAAGTCCAGAACGTGTCGGATGATTCACTAGGCAACGACAGCCCGAAGCCGGTGCTCAAGCGACTTCGGCGTGCGTCGCGGCGCCGGCACCGTGGGGGTGGCGGAGACACATTCCACTTCCGAGGGGGTTCCATGGCGGATCAGGTCGCCATCGTTGTCGAGGACGACCCCGACATCGCGCACCTCGTCGCGACCACCCTCAGCCAGGCCGGGTTCGACACCGAGATCGCGGAGTCCGGACCGGACGCCCTCGAGCTCGTCGCGGAGAAGAACCCCGCGCTCGTCACCCTCGACCTCGCACTCCCCGGCATGGACGGCGTCGAGGTCTGCCGGCGGCTGCGGGAGATCTCCGACTGCTACGTCATCATGCTCACCGCGCGGGACACCGAGATCGATCGCCTGATCGGCCTCGAGGTCGGCGCGGACGACTTCATGAACAAGCCGTTCTCGACCCGCGAGCTGCGGGCCCGCGTGGCCGCGATGCTCCGGCGCCCGCGCGCGGGCACCTTCCAGGGCGACCATCCTCACGGCACCGCCGAGCCCGCCTCCGGTCAGATCGACGCCGGCGCCGGCCTGGTCATCGACACCGTTCGCCGCGAGGTGAACATCAACGAGCACCTGCTCAGCCTCACGCGCACCGAGTTCGACCTGCTGGCCCACCTGGCCAACAACGCCGGCGTCGTGTGCTCGCGGGCGCAGCTCATCTCGGCGATCTGGGACTCCGACTACGCCGCCAGCAACCACATGATCGACGTGCACGTCGCCAACCTGCGGCGGAAGCTGCGCGAGTACTCCAATGCCCGGTGGGTCAACACCGTGCGCGGCGTCGGCTTCCGCTTCGACCTCGCCTGAGACTCGTAAATCGCTCGCGCCGGACGGCGTCCGGCCCCACCATCTCTCCTCATGACCATGACTGACCTGCCGGACGGCCTGACGGCCCGCCCGCTCCACGAGTCCGACGCCCGGGCCGTCTACGAGGTGATGGCGGCCGACCAGCAGGACCAGCTGGGGTACGTCGAGATCGAGGAGGCCGACATCGTCGGCGACTGGGCCCGGCCCAGCTTCGACGTCGAGGCCTCGACCGTGGGCGTGTTCGACGCAGACCACCTCGTCGGCTATGCCGAGGTGACGGCGGCCGACCGCGGTGACGCCGCCGTCCACCCCGCCTACCGCGGCCGCGGCCTCGGCACCGCCCTCGCTCTCTGGATGCAGGACCGAGCCCGCGCCACCGGGCAGAGCGTCATCGGGATGCCGGTGCCCGAGGACAGCCACGGCGACCGCCTGCTCGCGGCGCTGGGCTACCGGGCCCGGTGGACCAGCTGGGTGCTCAAGCTGCCTGAGGGGGTCGACGTCGCGCCGCGCCCCCTGCCCGGGGGGTACGCCGTGCGCGCCGCCCGGCCGGAGGAGCACCCCGACTGCCACGCCGTCATCGAGGACGCCTTCCTCGAGTGGTCGGTCCGGGACCGCGAGCCGTACGCGGACTTCCACGCCTCCGTCGTCGGTCGACCGGGCTTCGAGCCGTGGAACCTGCGGGTGGTCACCGCCGAGACCGGCGCCGTCGTCGGCTGTGCCCTCGTCAACCTGGTCGAGCCCGAGGACGGCCGACCCGCGGAGGCCTTCATCAGCCGGCTGGCCGTTCGCAGTGACCAGCGCAACCGGGGCCTCGCGCAGGTGCTCCTCGTCGACGCGTTCGCCGCCGCACGCGAGCACGGCGCTGTCACGTCCGCGCTGTCGACCGACTCCCGCACCGGCGCCCTCGGCCTCTACGAGAAGGTCGGCATGGTCACCACCGACGTGTGGGTCAACCGCGCCAAGGACTTGTGACACACACCGCTGACCCGGCAGAACCGTTCTGCCGGGTCAGCGGTGGCGTCAGGCGTGGACCGGGGTGTGCGGGTCGATCTCCGGGTCGACGCCGGCGTCGCCGGCGTCCGCGAGGTAGTCGTCGGGGTGCGTCTGGTCCACACCCTCGTCGACGTGCATCGCCCGGAACACCAAGGTGAGGACCACCGAGACGATCAGGTTGAGGGCGAAGGCGACGAAGGCGATGTACACCTTGGTCTCGGTGAACGGGAAGTTCACCAGCGGACCGCCGAAGTGCGACTGGGCCGGCGACGCGACGCCGTACGCCAGCCAGGTGCCCCAGCCGATGCCCACGGCCCAACCGAGGAACAGCGCCCATCGGTGGAACCAACGCGTGTAGAGCCCGCCCACGATCGCCGGGAACGTCTGGAGGATCCACACGCCACCGAGCAGCTGCAGGTTGATCGCGAACGACTTCGACAGCGCCAGCACGAAGATCAGCGCGCCGAGCTTCACCAGCAGGGAGGCGACCTTCGCCTGCTTGGCCTCCTGGGAGGGGGTGGCGTCCGGGTTGATGAACGCCTTGTAGACGTTGCGGGTCCACAGGTTCGCCGCGGCGATCGACATGATCGCGGCCGGCACCAGCGCCCCGATCGCGATCGCGGCGAAGCCGACGCCGGCGAACCACGCCGGGAACTCGTTCTCGAACAGCTGCGGCACCGCGAGCTGCGGGTTGGGCGGATCACCCGCCACGGTCACGCCGGCCGCGATCGCGATGAAGCCCAACAGGGCCAGGAGCCCCAGCAGGAAGGAGTACGCCGGCAGCAGAGCCGCGTTGCGCCGGATCACGCCACGGTTCTTGGTCGAGAGGATCGCGGTGACCGAGTGGGGGTACATGAACAGCGCCAGGGCCGAGCCGAAGGCCAGGGTCGCGTAGGCCCAGTGCAGCGGGGGCGCCGGGATCGCGCCCTTCGGGACCGCGTCGCCGGCCGCGATCGCGTCGGCGTTGTCCTTGTTGAAGGTGTCGAAGAACGTCTGCGCCGAGGCGAAGATGTGGTCCCACCCGCCGAGCTTGTGGGGCAGGTAGAAGACCGCGACGAGGATCACCGTGTAGATGAGGATGTCCTTCACGAACGCGATCAGCGCGGGGGCCCGCAGGCCCGAGGAGTAGGTGTAGATCGCCAGGATCAGGAACGCGATGAACAGCGGCAGGTCGGCGACGAACCAGTTGTCACTGGGCTTCGCGATCCCCATGACCTGGAGGACCACCTGGATGCCGACGAGCTGGAGGGCGATGTAGGGCATCGTCGCGACGATGCCGGTCACCGCGACCGCCGTCGCGAGCGGCTTGGAGTCGTAGCGGCCGTGGATGAAGTCCGCCGGCGTCACGTAGCCGTGGCGGTGCGACACGGACCAGAGCCGGGACATGAAGATGAAGATGATCGGGTAGGCGACGATCGTGTACGGCACCGCGAAGAAGCCGACCGCGCTGCCGGCGTACAGCGTCGCGGGGACGGCGATGAAGGTGTACGCCGTGTAGAGGTCGCCGCCGATGAGGAACCAGGCGATGAAGGTGCCGAAGCCGCGGCCACCCAGGCCCCACTCGTCGAGGCTGTCGAGGTCCTTGGCCCGCCGCCACCGGGCGGCCGAGAAGCCGAGGATGGTGACGAGCAGGAAGAAGAAGAGGAAGACGGAGACGGCGATGGCGTTCATGAGGCCACCTCCTGAGGACACGAGCGGAGCGAGGCCCGCAAGGAGGTGCGCCGAGTGAACAAGTCAGAACCGTTCATGAGGCCACCTCCTGAGGACACGAGCGAAGCGAGGCCCGCAAGGAGGTGCGCCGAGTGAACAAGTCAGAACCGTTCATGAGGCCACCTCCTGAGGACACGAGCGAAGCGAGGCCCGCAAGGAGGTGCGCCGAATGAACAAGACACAACCGTTCATGCCTGACCTCCGATCCCGTGCTCCTCACGGGTCTTGCGTTCGGCGATCAGCGAGAGCCAGTAGCAGAGGCCGGTCAACGAGGTCACGATGATGATCAGCGCGAACTGGAACCAGAAGAAGAACGGGAACCCGAACAGCGTCGGATCGGTCTTGTCGTAGAGCCCCACGAGGAGCGGGACGACGATGCAGGGGACGAGGATCATCCCGATGACGGTCCAGAGCGCTCGGCTCGACATGCCTGACATATCCACCTCCGAGATGGGTCACACGCCTCGGAGAGGGTGGCACAGATCAGCGGCGCTCGCCAGCACCCGTCTGAAGAGCGATCGTCAGCGCCATCCGTAGTGGTGCCGGGCCCGCCAGTCGCCGCCGCGGCGACGCGGTCCGCGCCGGTGGAGCAGCGCCCAGCAGACCAGCAGCGCGAGCAGCACGAACGGCAGGTGGGTCACCACGGTCACCACGAGCGCGACGATCAGCACGGGGACGACCCACCGCAGGACGCCGGGTCGCCCGGAGCCGACGTACGCCGTCGCCGGGCGTACCGCCTCCGGCGTGCTGAGGCCGCCCGCGGTGCCCCTCCCCGGGAGATCGGCGAAGACCGGCCGTAGGTCGGCCCGGGTCCGGGCCGCCCACACGGCGTCCAGCCGCTCGGAGTACTCGTCGGTGTCCAGGCGCCCCTCCGCGTAGTGGTCGCGCAGGAGGGCCGAGGCCTGCTCGCGCTCGGCGTCGCCGAGGCGCAGGTGGTCGCCGGTGCGGTCAGCCATCGTGCTCACCGAGCTCCTCGTCGACGGGCTCCTCGTCGGCGGCGAGCAGGCCGTAGAGCTTGCGGCGGGTCTCGACGAGGACCGTGATCGCCTCGGCTCGCTGCCGGTCGGTGCCCTGGGTGGCGATCTGCCACACCGCGCTCATCAGCTGGCCGAGCTCCGGCTTCAACCGGGCGTAGTCGGGTCCGTCGGCACCGCGGGCGCCGGAGCCGCGCGCGTCGGAGTCGAAGGTCTCCCAGACCGCGGCCAGCTCGGCCTGGTTCGACGCCGCGTACTGGCGGCCCTCGTCGGTCAGCCCGAGGACCCGCCGGCCGCGGGACTCCTCCGTCGTGACCAGGCCCTCGTCCTCGAGCTGACTGATGGTCGGGTAGACCGAGCCGGGGCTCGGCCGCCAGGCACCGCCACTCCGTTCGCCGATCGCCTGGATGACGCCGTAGCCGTTGATCTCACTGCTGACCGGGCTGTCCGTGCCGTCGGGACCGCCGTCGGCCTCCGCCAGCACGCTGAGGATGGCGGCCCGGACGTCACCGCGGCGGACCCGGGGTCCGCGCGGCGGCGGCGCGCCCAGCCCGAACAGGTCGGCCAGCCAGGGCGGGGGCCCCGGACGCCCGCGCCCCCCGAAGCCGGCACCGAAGCCGGCGCCCGAACTGCCGCGGCCGGGTCCCCACCAGCCGCCGACGGAATCCGTGTGCTGTCCCCATCCGTGTCCCATGCTGTCTCCTCACGTCTTGGCGATCCTCGGTCGACAAGTACCGATATATCGCGATGTGCCACTGACAGTACGTCGGCGGCTGCGTGGACTCAAGATGATTTCCGAGTACGTTGCCTGCATGAGCACCGATTGGGCCGGCCTGTACCGCGCCAACGTCGAGGCGGTCACCGGCCTCGCCAGCGACCTCAGCAACGAGCAGCTGTCGGCTCGCGTGCCGGCCACCCCGGACTGGAACGTCCATGACGTCCTCTCCCACATGGCCGGCGGAGCCTCCGACCTGGCGCACGACCGCATGGACGGAGCCCCCAGCTCGGAGTGGACCCAGCGACACGTCTCGGAGCGGTCGGCGCGCAGCCCGCAGGAGCTGGCCCAGGAGCTGCGGGACCACGCCGACGCGGTGGCCGCGAAGCTGGCGGATGCCGAGCGCCCGGCGATCGTGTGGGACATCGCCGTCCACCACGCGGACCTGCATGAGGCGCTCGACCTCGGCGAGATGCCGGAGAGCCTGTGGTTGCCGGTGCTCGAGGCGGTCGCCGCGATGCGCCTCGGCGAGGACGCCGACGAGGTGCGCTCCACCGCCCCGAGCTACGAGCTCTTCCGGGCGCTGTTCTCACGCCGCTCCCGTGGTCAGCTGGCCGGGTGGGACGTCCCCGGGTACGACGGCGACCGGTTGGCCGGGCTCGGGATCTTCGGCGTGCGCGAGGACGACCAGCCGGTCCCGGCCTGACCCAGGACCGGCCTGAGTCGGTCTCAGCGAGCCGTCTCGCGCAGGGTCGAGCCGCGGGCACCGCGGACGGTGAGGCTGGCCGAGACCAAGGCCACCGCCCCGAAGATCACCGCCGCGGCGACGGCGAGCAGCACGAGCCGCAAGGGGTCGATCGCCGCCACGAGCGCCGGCGTCTCCACCTTGTCGACGACGCCGAGGGTGACGGTGCGCAGCACGATGTACTGCGCCAGCGATCCCGCGGCCAGGCCAGCGATCGCGGTGCCGCCCAGCACGATCGCGAGCTCGCGCAGCACCGCAGCCATCACCGAACGTCTCGGCACCCCGACCACCCGCAGGGACGCCGCGTCCCGCCGGCGGGCCGGCAGCTGCACGGCGGTGGAGACCGCGAGACCGGCCAGCGCCATGAGCAGCACGAGCAGCGCCGCCACGGCGTACAGCCTCAACGCGAGGGCGTACGCCCCCTGGTCGAGGGTGTAGCGCACCTGGGCGAACGTGTCGGTCAGGGCGATGCCGTTGTCCCGCAGGGCGCGCGCCATCTGCGGTGGCGTGTCGTTGCGGGCCAGGACGTAGACCGGCACGTTCTGCCAGCCGATCTGCCGGTTGTCGGTCAGCGTGGTGTAGTCGACGAGCACTCCCTGCGGCCCGAGGAACGGTGTGCTGCCGGTCTGGAGGACGGCCCGCGCCGGGAACTCCGCGGTGCTGGTGGCTTCGCCGGCGCCGCCGCCGAAGGCTCCGAGCGTCGCCTTGACGCCGCGGCCGACCGGCATCCGCTCCGGCACTCCGCCGGCGCTCAGCTGCGGGATGGCCGCGACCGAGCCGGTGGCCAGGTTGACGTCGATGCTTGTCGGGCCCGAGGAGACCGACCTGACCGAGGGCTCGCCGGTCGACCCCGGGGTCGCCACCCAGTCGGCGTCGAGGAGCTCGGGACGGCTCTCGCCGTCGACAGCGATCGAGGTGACGCTGACCCGGCCGTTCAGCACCTCGGGCAGGGCGGCTGCCTTGCCGAAGGTGATGCCGTCGAGCTCGCACACCTGGAAGCAGAACGGCGTCGACCGGGTCCGGGTGTGGGTGCCCTGCGGGTACGGCCCGAGGAAGCTGAAGTGCGGGCGATCGGCATCGACGTCCAGCCGTACCCGCAGGTAGAGCTGGTCGGACTTGGTGCGGTTGTCCACGGTGACGGCGATCGTGCGCCCGTCGATCCTCGGCGGCTGCTGGGGCAGGCTGAGCCGCTTCGCGACGTCGGCCGCGCTGAGGCCGGGCGTCCACTGCGGGGACCACCGGCTGACCCGGTCCAGGCGCGCCGTGTCCAGGACGACGTACGTCGGGCCCAGTGTGCTGAGCCGGGTGCCGGCCATCAGGTAGCGGCCGTCGGGGTCGATCTTGCGGGTCAGGGCGACGGTCTGGTTCATCGTCAGCGTCGAGGTCCAGATCTGGTCGGCCGGCGCGCTGGTCGCCGCGACACTGGCGCGCCACGAGGAGGCGGAGTCATAGACGCCGAAGCCGAACACGGAGACGGCGATCGCCGCGGCGACCGGGAGGATGACCAGGGTCCCCTCGGAGCGCCGGCTGAGCGCCCGCGCGGCGACGTACCCGGAGAGGGCGCCACCGGACCGGGCTCGGGTCCAGACCCCCGCGAGCCACGACGTGACGCGGGTCGCCGCGAGGCCACCGACGACAGCCAGCAGCACCGGCAGGATCAGGTCGGTCGCGTCCGGCCGGCCCGGCCTGGACGTGGACAGCTTGCTCGCCAGGACCGCACCCGCCAGCGCCACGATCACCAGCTGCACGATGATCGCGACCCGTGAGGCAGCCTTGGGACGTCGTACGCCGGTGAGCTGCTCCGACAGCGACGCCCGCAGCACCAGGCCGACCGCCACGACGGCGACGGCGACCGTCATGAGGACCACGAGCACCAGGGCCGCGAGAGCGGTCCAGGGCACGGGGAGCGGGAGCCCCGGCACCAGCCAGAGCTTGACGAGGGTCAGGCCGAGGCCGAGGCCGAAGACCAGGCCGACCGGTGTGGCCAGCAGGATGAGGGCGAGCGGCTCGGACATGCCGAGCAGCCACATCCGCCGGCGACCGAGTCCGCGCAGCGAGGCGAGCGCCAGCTCCGGCAGCCGCAGGTCGGCGGCGGCCATGAGCAGCCGCATGAGCAGCGCGAGGGCCACCAGCACCAGGGACAGCACCGCAGGAGCGATGGAGGCGCGGGCCGTCACCTGCTGGGCCCGGACGTCCTTGAGCACCGTGCGCAGGTCGTTGATCGAGTCCCCGACGAGGAGACCGGAGTCGGTCGCGACGTTCGCGTCGCGTTCCTTCGTGGCGAAGGCGGCCGTCCGCGTGGCGCCCGCCAGGGTCGTGTCAGGCGGAACCCGGAGCAGCCGGTCGACCTGCACCTCCCACCCGTCCTCGACGTCGTCGAAGGCGGACAGGTCCGTGACCAAGGGAGCCGGCTTGTAGGGCTGACCTCCCGTGGCTGACTCGAGCCGCGGGATGCTCGCCATCCGTGACGGGTCGAACCAGTAGTCGGCCTCGGAGTCGGGGATCCGGTAGGTGCCGACGATCTTCTTCACGCCGTAGTCGCCCAGGTCGACGCGGTCACCGATCTTGAGCAGGTTGCGGTCCAGGTCGAAGGCGAGGATCAAGAACTCGTCGGGCCGGCTCGGGCAACGTCCGAGGATCTCCAGGTGGGCGCAGACGTCCGGGGCGGTCACCATCATCGCCATGCCCTTGCTGTCGCCGTCCGGGAAGGCGGGGAAGCGGCCCGTCTGGAGCTTGCCGACCGCGGCACCGAAGGGCAGGTCCGTTCGGGCGTCGGCGTCCCTCTCCGCCGCGGCGATGCGCGCGGCCGGCGTGCGCTGCTGACCCTCGGACGAGGACCAGTCCCACGACAGCCCGGTGAGGTTGTTGGGCTCGTCGTTGAGTCGGCTGACCAGGTAGGAGTTGGTCGAGGCCGACTGGAAGATCGGCGCCAGCAGGGCGGACCCGAGCGCCACCGCGATCAGCAACAGGGAGCCGGCCGACAGCAGCGCCCGTGCACGGAGGCCGCGGACGATGACCGGGAACATCGTCGAGTCCTTGAGAGGGCGCATCACCGAGCCCATCACAGGGCCTCCCGCATGATCGCCGGTCGCGACTCCTGGACGCCGACCCGCTTGCCGCGCGACCCGACGACCCAGGCCACCGCGACGGCGACCACGGCCGCGACCAGCAACGGCACCCAGCCGAGCCCGAATTCGGCGCGCAGGCCGTTGGTCGGCTCGCGGACCAGCGGCAGCCGGCTGACGAGCAGCTGGATGCAGACGACGGAGCCGACCAGGGTGGCCAGCGTCCCGGCGAGGCTCAGCACGACGAGCTCCCGCCGTCCGACCGAGGTGATCGCGTCACGCCGGACCCCGACGACGCGCAGGGCGGCGACCTCGGTGGCCAGAGCCCGGCGCTGGCGGGACACCGCCGCGGCCAGGACGAGGATCGAGACCAGGATGCAGAACAGCGCCATGACGGAGTACACGCGAGCCCGGTCGGCGCCGACCGCGCGGGCCGCGGACGCGGCGAACGAGGAGTAGGGACGGGGCTGATGGCCGGCCTCGGCGGACAGCCGGTCGAGCAGTGACCGCGGGGTGTCGGCGGCGACCACGATCGCGCTGCGGGCGGCCGGGACGGTGGGCAGGTCCCCGACCAGGCTGGTCGGGAGGTCGGCGAGCAGCCCGGCCCCGACCACCAGCGGCAGCCCCGTGGCCGACCCGACGACCGTGGCGTCCCGTTCGACGCCACCAGTCGTCTCCATGAACGGCTTCTTCCCCTCGGGCCACCCGATGCGCGGGGTCGTGATGATCCTCGGTCGGGGTGCCTTGAGGCTGCTGGCGCGAGCCGACTGCGTCTGCACACCGGGCGGCTGCGCGGTGAACAGGAGGCCCTCGACGGTGGGGAAAGGCCCTGAGTTGCCGTCGTCGAAGCCGTGCGAGCGACGCCTGTACTCCGCGTGAGCGAGCTCCGTGTCGCCGAGACGGATGCTGGTCAACACCCAGGGGAGCTCGCGGTCACCCTGGCTGCGCTGTCCCTGGATCCTGGAGATCTGGCAGCCCTGCTCGCAGTCCCGGACCGGGACACTCACGGTCACCGGCGCCCCGTCCATGCCGATCGAAGCCTCGGCGACGGCCCTGACCGGGCCAGAGGATCCGCGCAGGCTGATCCGCACGCTCGGAGTCAGCGTCCCGGCCCGCCGGGGACTGACGCCCGCCATGGTCACCTCGAGCGTCGAGCCGGACGGCGTCGGCGGGACCTCCGACGGCAGGCCATCGAGGGAGGCGATGGCGGGGCCGAAGTCTGTCCGGTCGAGGAAGCCGCCCACGACCGCGTCGAAGCGGGCGACGTCCAGGAAGACCCGGCGGGCCGGGACGCTGCCCTCGCCGGGGACCACGACAGCAGCCATCAGGTAGCTCCCGTCCGGGTCCAGCTCGTGCGAGAGGCGGTAGGTCGTCGCCGCGTCGGCGTCGACCGCGACCTGGATCGGTCCGACCGCCTGCAGCCGGGCGGTCTGCTCGGCGTAGTGACCGATCTGCAGGGCGGCGCTCAGGGAGGTCCCCGCGACCACGGCCGCCGCGATCACCAGACGGATCGGGGTGACGCCGTCCTTGACCCGGGCGAGCCGACGGCTGGTGAGGAACGAGGTGAGGGACGATCCGCTGGTCCGGCGTACGGCGACCGCGGCGGCGGCCTGGATCACCCACACGGCGACCTGGCCGAGCGCCAGCCCGACGAGGGCAGGGGTGGCCAGCACGACCCAGTCGGGGTCGGCGCTCTCCGAGGTGGCGCGGTAGAGGCCGACGGCGGCCGCCACGATGACGACGATGTTGCCGAAGATGGCCCAGACGCCACTCCGGGTGCTCCGTTCGGCGACGCTGATCTGCTGGTTGAGCGGCTCGCGCAGCGACCCGGCCATCCCGACCAGGACGCCGATCAGACCGACGACGATCACCGAGGCGAGTGCCGAGAGCAGCACCCAGCCGAGGTCCGGGGTCGCGTGCTGGACCAGCAGCCGACCTGCGGCGTACGCCGCGGCCAGGCCCGCGCCCGCACCCGCGAGCGCACCCACGACGAGCACGATCAGGGGCTCGACGGCCATCAGCATGAAGAGCTGGGTGCCGACGATGCCCCGCAGTCGGGCGACCGCGATCTCACCGCGGCGGACCGACGCCAGCTCGCGGCCGGTGGCCGGGACGGCGACCAGTCCGAGCAGCAGCAGCGGCAGCACGAGGGACCAGGGGGTGCCGGTCGGTCCGGCCAGGCCCAGCGCGGCGACGGTGCCGGCGGTGACCACGACCGTGAGCAGCCCGAGCGGGAGCAGGGTGCCGCGGCGGCTCCACACCCCGCGCATGGTCCGGCTCATGGACGAGCGCCCATCACTCGTCGGCCGGCCGGCGGAAGGCCCAGTCGTCGACGTCGCCGGAGGTGGACTCCGGCTCGGGCGCGGCCGGCCCAGGCGCGGGCGCGAGTTCCTCGAGCAGGCGCTCGGGGGTGGCGTGCCGACCGAAGTACGTCGAAGCGGGTTCCGGCTCGGGCGGGGGCTCGTCCTCGGCGTGCCGGCGCCGGGCGGTCTCGTCGAGGTGGCCCCGGTCCAGGTGCACCGCCTCGATGTGGTCGACGACCCGGCCCTCGTCGAGCATGTAGTGGGTGTCGCACGCCGCCACCACGGCGGGGTCGTGCGTCGCGACCACGACGACCGCGCCGCGCTGGGCCTCCAGCCGCAGCTCGCTCAGCACCAGCTCGCGGTTGACCTCGTCCAGCTCGCTGGTCGGCTCGTCAGCGAGCAGGATGTCGGCGCCGACGACGAAGCCGCGGGCACAGGCGACGCGCTGCATCTGGCCGCCGGAGAGCTCCTCGACCTGGCGGTCGCCGAGGTCGGCGATGTGGAAGCGGGCCAGCGCCTGGGTCGCGCGCTCGTCGGCCTCCTCGGGCGCCACCCCGCGGGCCCGGAGCGCGACCGAGACGTTCTCGCGGGCGGAGAGGATCGGGATCAGGCCGTAGACCTGGAGGACGAACGCGACCTCGGTGCGCGGGTCTCCGGTGCCGAGCCACATGTCGGAGCCGCCGTACTCCGCCGACCCCTGGTCGGGCTGGATCAGCCCACCCATCACCGACAACAGCGTCGTCTTGCCCGAGCCGCTGGGGCCGGAGAGTGCGGTGAGCTCACCGGCCTTGAAGGTGAGCTCGATGTCGGAGAGCAGCGGACGGCCGACGGAGTAGCGGACCTTCCGGACCTGGAGATCACTCACCCGTGGCCTCCTGGTCCTCGTGCGGCTTGGAGACCATCAGCCGGTCGTGGGTCTCGGGCTCGATCCGTACGAGGGTGCCCTGGGGCCACTCCGCCGCGAGATGGGTCGGCAGGTGGACGACGCCCTCGGCGCCGATGACGACGTACTCGGCTCCGTCCCGGCCCTCGAGGCCGACCCGGCCGCCCTTCATCGTGATCGTGCGGGGGAAGGTCGCGGCGACCTCCGGCTGGTGCGTGACGACGATGATCGTCGTGCCGAACTCGTCACCGAGGCCGTGGATCAGCTCGATGACGTCGTCGCGGTCCTCGTGGGAGAGCTGGCTGGTCGGCTCGTCCGCGAGCAGGAGCTCCGGACTCGTGCAGACCGCGCAGGCCAGTGCCAGCCGCTGGCGTTGACCGCCGGACATCGTGGAGACGACCTGGTCGATCTGGGCGCCGAGCCCCACCCGGTCCAGCAGGTCCTCGTCGGGCATCGTCTGCTTCCGGTCCGAGCTGGAGATCGCCAGCCGGGCGAAGCCGAGGTTCTGCCGGGCGGTGGCGTAGGGCAGCAGGTTGCGGGTCGAGCCCTGGAGCATCGTCGAGACCCGGCTGGCCCGGACCTTGGAGAGCTGGAGCTCGGGCATGCGGGAGATCTCGACGTCGCCGAGGAAGATCCGGCCGGCGCTCGGCTTCTGGATGCCGCCGAGCAGCGTCAGCAGCGTCGACTTGCCCGAGCCGCTCGGCCCGAGGAACGCCACCCGCTCGCCGGCCGCCACCGACAGGTCGACGCCCTGCAGCGCGACCACGTCGTGGCCCTCGAAGGTCCGGTACAGGTGCACGACGCCCTGGCACCGCACGCTCACCCCGCGGCGGGAGCCCTGGTCCAGCTCCCCCGCGTCCAGCGTCATGCTCACGAACTTCCCCCTGCCCGGGGGCCGGCAGACCCCATCCCGACCCGACACTCAAACCTAACTCGTTGCCGCGGGCAACTCATCGCCGGAAGTCGTTAGCCAGCCGTGACGTCGCCCGCGGGGGTCTAGTCAGGGGTGTTCCCGATCCCGCTCACCCGCCGACCATGCTGGAATGGTCCTCATGCGGGGGATGATCAGCACCTTGACCGAGGCGGTGGGCCGTTGGTGGCTCTCGCGCAACCCGTCCGGGGGCATCGACCTGCGCAAGCTGCGCTACCTGCCGTCCTCGTTCACGATGCCGCTGCGCCGGGACGGGATCGACCCGTTGCCGCGCCTGGTGAGCCAGAGCGACGGTGCCCCGGCGTTCCGCCGGCATGCCCGGGTGCTGGGCCGCAACGTCTGGCTGGTCACGGGGTACGACGAGGCGTGCGCGGTGCTCGCGGACTCCGAGTCCTTCAGCAACGACATGCGTGGACTGGTGCCGCAGGAGGGCCGATCTGCCGAGGAGCAGATCGGCGGGCTCGGCATGACCGACCCGCCCGACCACACCGTGCTCCGGAAGGTGCTGACGCCGGAGTTCACGATGCGACGGCTCAGGCGGCTGGAGCCTGCGATCCGCTCGATCGTCGCCGAGCGGCTGGACGCGATGGCGGCCGACGGGCCGGAGGTGGACCTGGTGCCGGCGTTCGCGTTCGCGGTGCCGTTCGAGGTGATCTGCTCGCTGCTGGGGGTGCCGCACGCCGACCGAGCCGCCTTCCACCGGCTGGGGGCCGCGCGCTTCGACATCTCCACGGGCGGAGTAGGCGTCTTCGGTGCGGCGGAGGAGACCCGGGAGTTCCTCATCGACCTGGTCCGCGAGCTGCGGAGGAACCCGCCCGAGCCCGCGGAGGACGAGGGCCTGCTGCCGGCGCTGGTGCGCGAGCACCCCGAGCTGGACGACGTCGCCTTGGGCGGCCTCGCGGACGGAGTCTTCCTCGGCGGCTACGAGACCAGCGCGAGCATGCTGGCGCTGGGCGCGCACGTGCTCATGCAGCACCCCGACGTCGTACGCCGGATGCGGGACGAGCCCGACTACGTCGAGCCGGTGGTCGAGGAGCTGCTGCGGCTGCTCACCGTCGTCCAGGTCGCGTTCCTCCGGTTCGCGCGGCGTGACCTCACCCTGTTCGGCGAGCAGGTCCGCGAGGGCGACTGCGTCGCGGTCTCGTTGCTCGCAGCCGACCGCGACCCGCGGATCGTGGAGCGGCCCGACGACTTCGACCCCGACCGGCCCGCCAAGCACCTCGCCTTCGGCCACGGGATGCACCGGTGCCTGGGGGCCGAGCTGGCCCGGATGGAGCTGCGGATCGCCCTGCGCGAGCTGGTGTGCCGGTTCCCGGAGCTGACCCCCGCCGGGGACGACCTGGGCTGGCGCCAGCTCTCCGCGGTCTACGGCATCGATCGGTTGCCGGTTCGTCTGGGCGCCCCAGCGTTGGCCTGAGTCGTGTCGAGGCCTCGTCGCTGACGCCCTCACACCTCGACCACCGGAGGCCGGGTCGGCGTACGCTGCCGGGCATGCCCGACGTCGACCCGAGCGTCCCACCGAGCGGTGCGGGATGCGTGGAGTGCCTGGCCGCGGCCGACGGCTGGTGGGTGCACCTGAGGCGATGCGCTCAGTGCGGCCACATCGGGTGCTGCGACACCTCACCGAGCCAGCACGCGACGGCGCACTGGCAGGAGAGCGGGCACCCGGTGATCCGGAGCTTCGAGCCGGGCGAGGACTGGTTCTGGGACTACCGGGTCGAGCAGGCGATGGACGGACCGGACCTGGCGCCGCCCGACTGCCGGCCCGAGGCCCAGGAGCCGCCGGCCCCCGGCGACCGGGTGCCGCGGGACTGGCAGTCCCACCTCCACTGATCCTCGACCGACTCAGGAGAACGTGACCTCCGCGGTCGGCTTCACGTCCCCGGCCGCCTCGTGCGTACGGCTGAAGGACCAGTAGAGGTTCGTGTACGCCACGGCATCCTCTGGCCCCATCGGCGCACCCCACTCGCGCATGTCCTCCGTCCCGTGGGCGTCGCTGACCAGGGTCGCGTCGTAGCCGCGGGCCAGGGCGCCGTGCAGCGTCGAGCGGATGCAGGCGTCGGTCTGGGCTCCAGCGACGACCAGGCGGCCCACGCCGAGCTCCGAGAGCCGCTCCTCGAGGTCGGTGGCGGCGAAGGAGTCGCCGTAGCCCTTGTGCACGAGCGGCTCGGCCTCGAGGCGGCTGAGCTCCTCGACGTACTCCCACTCCGGCGAGCCCTGGACCAACCCGTCGTCGGAGTGCTGGATCCACACCACGGGCGCCTGCTCGGCGCGCGCCCGGTCCAGCAGGGTGTTGATGTTGGCGATCAGCTCCTGGCGGTTGGGCGAGGTGGCCACGACGCCCTTCTGGACGTCGATGACGAGCAGGGCGGTGTGGGGTCGGTCGGCGTAGCGGGTCATGACGTCTCCTTCGAGTCAGCGTCATCTTCGAGCTTGCTCAGGTCCCGTTCGGCGAAGAGCCGGTGGGACCACTCCTCGTTGAGCACGGTGCGCAGCGCGTCACCGATCGGGTCGTGCTGGTCGGCACCCACGTACCCCGGGGTGTCCGGCGGTTGAATCGGCTCGGCGAGCCGGTCGTCGGTGAGGTCGGCGAGCACCCGGCGTACGAGGGCGAGTCGGTCGGCGCGGATCGCCAGGACCTCCTCGAGCGAGGGCCGGGCCGCACGGTCGTTCGGCACCTCGGCGACCTCCTCGGCCTCCTCCCACGGCAGCGACAGCGGGTGCCAGGGGGTGGGCTCGCGCAGGATGCCGCGACTGATCCAGCAGTCGTGGGCGAACACCAGGTGACGCAGGGTCTCGATGAACGAGAACTCGTCGTCCACCCGCTGGTGCAGCTGATCGGGAGTGAAGGTCCGCGCTCGCGCGACCGTCTCGTCCCACAGCGACTCCATCAGGTCGAACGCTGCGGCGATGTCCGCGACCGTCTGGGGGTTCCGTACCTGCGGACGGCGAGGGTCGAGCCGGTCGAGCTCGCTCTCGACGTACGCCGAGACGTCGATGCCGTTGACGGTCAGGCCGACGATCTCCCCGTCGATGTGACAGTCGACCAGGACCGTGCCGCGCATCCGCAGCCCCTGGGCGAAGCTGCCGCGGATGTCCAGGCCGGAGAGGTTGGAGTCTCGGATGGAGCTCCCGGAGAGGTCGACGTGGTGGAAGCGGGAGTCCAGGAGCCGCTCGTTCTCGTGCTCAACCACGGGTCGCCCCCCCGATCGGTCGCCACCCGTCGGGTGGGTCCTCACCGACCCGGCCGTCCACGGCCTCGCGGATCAGGTCGGCCTGGCCGAGGTGTCGCGCGTACTCCTCGATCAGGTCGACCACGAGGCGTCGCAGGTTGGCCCGGCCTCCTCCGGCGGCGACCGGCCGGTCCAGGCCGCCGTCCTCAAGGTACGTACCGATCCTGGCCCGCGAGCGGGCGACGGCGTCGTCGTAGGTGGAGTAGAGATGCTCGGCGGAGTCCTCGGCGGCCGAGGTGATCTCCCAGTCGTCGCTGCCGTCCCAGCCCCACCCGGCCCACGGCTCGCCGAGCTCTGCGCCGCCCATCTTCACCGCGCTCATGTGATCCTCCTGCGCGGCCAGGTGCTTGGCGAGCCCGCCCAAGGTCAGGGTCGAGGGACCCAGGGTGGTCCGGAGCCCGGCCTCGTCCAGCCCGTCGATCTTGTAGCGGAAGGTCCAGCGTTGACGGTCGAGAGCGCCGATCAGCGCCTGCTCCTCGGTCCCGGCCAACGGGGGCTCCCAGGGTGTGGGGTCCGTGGTGTCCTCGCTCATGCCGCCACCGTAGAACCGATTCCGGACGTTCACCTTCCGGGTTCTGATCTATCGTTCGATCCATGCCCCTGCGTGACGAGGCCGGTCCGACGGCGCGGGCCCTGCTGGCCCTGGAGATCCTCCAGACGAACCCGGGCATCCGCGCCGAGGAGCTCGGCGAACGGCTGAGGGTCACCGACCGCGCGGCCCGACGGTACGTCGCGATCCTGCGCGAGGCCGGCATCCCGATCGAGTCGACGTCCGGGCGGTACGGCGGTTACCGCGTCGGCCGCGGCCTCCGGCTGCCGCCGCTGCGGTTCGAGGCGGTCGAGGCGGTCGGCCTGGTGATGGCAGTCCTCGACGGGCACCACGCTGCCGGAGATCCCCGCGACCCGGTGGGCAGCGCCCTGGGGAAGATCATCCGCGCGCTCCCGGAGTCGATCGCGGCCCAGGCCGAGCTGATCAGGCAGGGGGCTGCCGCCGCACCCGACCGCTCGGCGGCACGGCCGGACGCGAGAATCGTGAGCACCTTGGTCGAGGCGAGCGTGACCCGCCGGCAGGTCCGGTTGGAGTACCGCACCGACGGCGGCCGGCAATGGGTGCAGGAGGTCGACCCCTGGGCGGTGGTGATCCGGCACGGACGCTGGTACCTGCTCTGCTGGGCGCACCACGTCGCGGCCCAGCGGGCGTACCGGATCGACCGCGTCCGCAACGCGACCACGCTCGAGGACACCTTCGAGCCGCCCCCTGCCCTCGACCCGATCGCCGAGCTCGAGGCGCACCTCGGCAGCGGCTGGGAGCACGAGGTCGAGGTGGAGATCGACGGCCCGGCCCACCTCGCCCGTCGGTACCTGCGAGCCACGATGGGGCAGATCGAGGAGGTCGACGAGGAGACCTGCGTCCTGCGGGGCAGCACGAACGACCCGCGCGAGTACGTCTGGGGTCTCGGCCGTCTTCCGTTCCCGTTCCGGGTCCGGGGCGAGGTCTTCGAGCAGGCGGCCCGCGACCTCGCGGACAGGTTCACGGCGGCCGCGCGCTCGTGACCGAGTGGGTCCTGCACGTCGACCTCGACCAGTTCCTGGTCGCGGTGGAGCGGCTGCGCCGGCCCGAGCTCGTCGGCGTCCCGGTGATCGTGGGCGGCCGCGGAGACCCGAACGAGCGGACCGTCGTCTCCACCGCGTCGTACGAGGCCCGGGAGAAGGGCGTGCACTCCGGGATGCCGCTGCGCCTGGCGGTCCGGAAGTGCCCCGAGGCGGTGCTGCTGCCGGTCGACTTCCCGGTCTACGAGGAGATCTCGGCTCGCGTGATGGAGACGCTGCGGTCGGTGCCCGGCGCTGTGGTCGAGGTGCTCGGCTGGGACGAGGCGTTCGTCGGCGTCGAGAGCGAGGACCCGGAGGCCACGGCCCGGGCGATCCAGGCGGCCGTGCTCGAGGCGACGGAGCTGCACTGCTCGGTCGGCATCGGCGACACACTGGTGCGCGCCAAGATCGCCACCGACTTCGGCAAGCCACGGGGCACCTTCCGGCTCACGCGGGACAACTGGCTGGAGTTCATGGGCCAGCGACCCACGACCGCACTGTGGGGCGTCGGCAAGAAGATCGGGGCGCGGCTCGCCGGCCTGGGCCTGGAGACCGTCGCACAGCTGGCCGCCTCGCCGGTCGAGCCACTGGTCGAGGAGTTCGGGCCGACGAACGGGCCGCACCTGCTGCGGCTCGGCCAAGGCGCCGGCCGGCGCAGACCCGACGACACCCCCTGGGTGCCCCGGGCGCGCGGCCGCGAGACGACGTACCAGGAGAACCTCACGACCGATCAGGTGCCGGCGGCGCTCCGCACGCTCGCCGAGCGAGTGGTCGGCGACCTGCGCGAGGAGGGCCGGGCATGTGCACGGGTGCACCTCAAGGTTCGCTTCGCGCCGTTCTTCACCCTCACCCGGGTACGGAAGCTGGCCGAACCGACGTACGACGTCGCCGTCGTGGCCGACACCGCCATGGCGATGTTCCGCGAGCTCGACGACGCCCGCGAGGTGCGGCTGCTCGGCGTCCGCGGCGAGATGGTGCCACCCGACGGCGGCTACTGAGTCAGCCGAAACCGTGCCGCCCGAGCGGCTCGATCAGCTGCGACTCCTCGTACGAGAGATGGGCCAGCAGCTGGTCGGCCAGCTCGTCCAGGCTCGACCGCACCGCCGCGAGGGCGTCCCGGCCGGACTGGCCCCCCGGGAATCCTGCGCTGCCGTCGTCGGTCACCAGCCGCACGAGCGCGCGATCGAAGTCGTCGAGCAGCGCGTGGATCACCTCGTGCTCGGACCGGAGCCGGTCCAGCACCGGGGCGAGCTCGGGCTCCGCCCGGAGCAGGTGCGGGAAGACGCTGTGGTCCTCCAACGTGTGGTGTCCGGTGACGATCCGGCAGTACGCCTCGCAGTACGCACCGAGCGTCCAGTTGTTCTGCCGCAGGGTCATGGTGTTGATCGCGCTCCGTGCGGCCCCCACGGTCAGGTGTCCGCTGCTCACCTGCTCGAGCACCTGCCGGACCGAGTCCAGCTCGGACCGCAGGTGGTCGTGGATGTCGACCAGGTGCTGGCCGGCGGCGTTGACCGGCTCGTCGTACGGCGAAGGGTCGTGGTGGACCTCGACCGGCGAGGGACCGTCCGTGGCCGGGGTCGCGGCCAGGCGTGTGCGCTCGTGGTCGACGACCTCCTTCACGGTCGGCACGACCTCGTCGGCGAACCGGCGGAGCGTGGTGGCGTCGTCGGTGCCGAGGATGAAGGTGCTCATGCCCAGCTCGAGCGCCCAGGTGGCGAGCTGCTCCGCCCAGTCGGCCACGCCTCCGCGCAGGAACCCGTCCCCGGTCCCGAAGCTCCCGAACACGTTGTAGATCCGCTTGATCGACGCCGGGTCGCGGCCGGCCTCGACGGCGGCCTCGTCGAGCCGCTCGATGAGGTCCGGGAGTGCGGGCGGGTCGGCGTACCCCATGCTCGGCACCCAGCCGTCGGCCAGCCGACCCGTGAGCCGCAGCATCTTCGGCTTGTAGGCGCCGATCCAGATCGGGATGTCGTGCGGCGGCACGGGACCGGCGTGCAGCCCCTTGACCGAGTAGTGCTCACCCTGGAAGCGCGCCGAGCCGCCCGCCCAGAGCTGTTTCATGAGGACGACGGCCTCCTCCAGCGCGGCGACCGCCTCACCCGGCGTGCGCCGCGGGCCGCCCGCCGCCGCGATGCCGTCCCAGAAGGCACCGGCCCCCAGGCCGATCTCGACGCGCCCGCCGGTGAGGACGTCGAGGGTGGCGGCCGCCTTGGCCAGCATCACCGGCGGCCGCAGGGGGAGGCTGGCGACGTTCGGGCTGAGCTTGATCGTGGAGGTGCGGGCGCCGAGGACCGACAGCAGCGTCCAGGTGTCGAGGTACTTCGCCTGGTACGGGTGGTCCTGCACCGAGACGACGTCGAGGCCGAGCACCTCGGCGAGCTGGACGAGCGCGAGGACCTCGTCGGCACGGTCGGCCTCGGGGGTGGGGAACAGGCCGAACTCCAGCTCCTGCAGGTAGTCCGTCACCAGGCCTCGTCCCCTTCGTCCTCCGGCCGGATCACCGGCCTCCCGTCCCGCGTCGCGACGGTGAGACCGAGCTCCACCACGTCACCGAGAGCCACGCCCTCGGCCTCCCGCACGAAGTCCTTGATCGGCACGTAGTACCCGCCGTCCTTGGGCCACAGCGAGGTCTCCCACCGGGTCTCCCCCAACCGCATCAGCACGGGGATCATTCCCCAGCCGTACGTCACCTCCGTCGAGAGCTCCTTGAGGTCGGCGGCGTCCTCGTCCGGCACCGCGACGAAGTGGTACGGCGCCGGGCCGCGCCACTCGAAGACCAGGCCCGAGAAGACGAAGTGCTCCCGCTCCTGGGCCACTACTCGGGCCGTCCGGTCAGCGCCAGCGCGACCCCGAGGCCGATCATCGAGGCGCCGCCGGTCATGCCCAACGCCTCGCCGCGCCTCGGCGAGGCGTTGAACCACTCGCGCATCCGGCTCGCCGCCATCGCCCACGTGAGGTCGCAAGCGAGCCCGAGCAGGATCGCGACCAGACCGAGGACGAGCAGCTGTGCCGTCAACGACCCACCCGAGCGGTCGACGAACTGGGGCAGCAGGGCCGCGAAGATCATGAACCCCTTGGGGTTCGAGACACCGACGACGAACCCCTGCCGGAAGGCCGGCCACCAGCCCAGCGGCGTACGGACGCCGTCCTCGACCTGGAGACCACGACGATGGCGGAGTGCCTGGACGCCCAGCCACACCAGGTACGCCGCGCCGGCGAGCTTGAGGATCGTGAAGACGACCCGACTCTCGGCGACGACCGCACCGAGGCCGACCGAGACGAGGACCATCACGCAGAACAGCCCCGTGGTGTTGCCGACGACGCTCGCGACCGCCGGACCGCGGCCGTAGCTGAGCGCCCGGCCGATCACGAACACGACGCTCGGGCCAGGAATGACGATGAGGACGAACGCGGCGAGCGCGAAGGTCCAGATCTGGTGGGCCTCGAGGGGCAGGTGCGGCGGCACCCCCGCAGTGTCTCAGGCGCCGCCCTCGCGCGCGGCCACGATCTGTTCGCGCAGGATGTCGGCGTGGCCGCAGTGCTGGGCCAGCTCACGCAGCAGGTGCAGGTAGACGAAGCGCAGCGGCAGCGGCCCGCGGCGGTTGCCGCGGACGGGGTCGTCGAGACCGCGACCGCGGGCGATCTCACGGGCGTCGGAGCAGGCCTGCAGGAAGGCTGCCCGGACCGACTCGATCGTGTCGCCCTCGGTCAGCGCGAAGGACTCGTCCGGCGTCTCGGGGATGCCGATCTCCTTCCGGGTCCGCTCGAGCATCGCCTCGTCGTGCCACACGCGCTCGACGAACGTCGCGTGCTTGACCAGGCCGAGCAGCGTGGTCCGCGACGGCACCAGGCTCCGCCGGGCCTCCTCCTCGGTCAGCCCGTCGAGCGACTCGGCGAGCGCCTGCCGGTGGTCGTCGAGGAACACCTCGAGCTGGTCGCGCAAGGGCGCGTCGAACGTCTCCGGGTCCATCGAGCTCACTTGGCCGGGAGCTTCCTCGCGTACGTCGCCCCGCGAGCGGTCCAGCGCGCCACGGACTCCTGGTCACCGACCAGCTCGGGCGCCACGAGCAGCCAGCCGCGCATCGCGCGACCCTGCATCTGCATCGGCTCGGCCCCCTCGGCCAGCAGCTCCTCGCAGTCCTCGGGGTCGGCGCGCACCATCATCCCGCCCTGGCCGCTGGCGGCCACCGCCATGTTGCCGGCCAGCATGAAGCCCAGCCCGCCGAACATCTTGCGTTCGGTGAGCCCGGGCTCCCCCGTCAGCTCCTGCCGGATCCGGTCGGCCAGCTCCTCGTCGTACGCCATAGGAGCAGCATGACGGCTCCGGCCGACACGGGCGAGCCCGTGACCTTCCACGGATGGCGCTCGTTGATCCGCACATGCGCCGGCCCCTGTTGCTCCTGCTCACTCTCCTGCTTCCCCTGCTCGCGTTCGGGGCGACCGGCCAGGCCGGTGCATCCGACCCCCGGCCGCTGCGCATCGAGGTGCTCTCCAACCGCGCCGACCTGATCTCCGGCGGTGACGCCCTCGTCGCCGTGCGGATCCCGGGGTCGGTGTCCGCCGACGACGTCCGCGTCCGGGTCGGGGACCGCGACGTCACGCGGCGCTTCGACGTCCGGGCCGACGGTCGGTACGTCGGCCTGCTCACCGACCTCGCCGACGGGCGCAACGTCGTCCGGGCCACCGCCCCCGGCTACCGGGGCCGGACGGTCATCACCAACCACCCGAACGGTGGTCCCGTCTTCACCGGCCCGCAGCTCGGTCCCTACCACTGCCAGGAGACCGCGACCGACGGCCAGTGCAACGAGAAGCCGGCGTACTCCCTGCTCTACAAGTCCACCGACCCCACGAAGACCGACCTGCAGCCCTACGACCCGGACAACCCGCCCAGCGACGTGGCGACCACGACCACCGACCAGGGCGTCGAGGTGCCGTTCATCGTCCGACGGGAGACCGGCTACCAGGACCGCGACCGCTACACGATCCTCACCCTGTGGCAGCAGGGGCAGCCGTGGAAGCCCTGGGCACCGCAGCGTCAGTGGAACCACAAGCTGCTCATCACCCACGGCGGGAACTGCGGGGCGGCGTACGCCCCCGGCAACCCGCCGCTCGACGACTACTCGGGCACGCTCGACGGGGTCCCCGGCGTCACCCCGAGCTACGTGACCGCCCTGGGCAACGGCTTCGCGGTGCTGTCCACCGCCCTCGCCAACACCGGGCACAACTGCTCGGTCGCGATGGAGGCGGAGTCGCTGATGATGGCCAAGGAGCGGCTGGTCGAGCAGTACGGCGAGCTCCGCTACACCATCGGCACCGGCTGCTCGGGCGGCTCGATCACCCAGCACACCGTGGCCGACGCCTACCCCGGCATCTACCAGGGCCTCGTCACCACGTGTTCCTACCCCGACACCCTCACCGCGGGCGCGCAGTTCGCCGACTACCACCTGATGCGGGGCTACTTCGAGGACCCGACCCGGTGGGCGCCCGGCGTCGTGTGGACCGAACCGCAGATGGCGCTGGTCGAGGGACACCTCTCCCACGCCAACGCGGTCACCGCCGACGAGGGTCTCTTCAAGGCCGCGCTCGACCCGGAGAACCCCTGCTCCGGCACCAAGGACCCGGTCGCCGGCGACCCGAGCACCCGCTACGACGCCGAGACCAACCCCGGCGGCGTGCGCTGCTCGGTCCTCGACATCATGATCAACCAGCTCGGGCCCCGTCCCGAGAGCGACTGGACCCCCGAGGAGCAGGCGGCCGGGCACGGCTTCGCCGGCGTGCCCTTCTCCAACACCGGCGTGCAGTACGGCCTGTCCGAGCTCGAGTCGGGGCAGATCACGCCGGCGCAGTTCGTCGACCTGAACGCCAAGATCGGCGGCATCGACCTGAACCTCGATCCGACCGAGGCCAGGATCGCCGGTGACGAGACCGCGATCGAGCGGGCGTACCGGACCGGCCTGATCAACGAGGCCGCCAACCTCGACGAGGTCGCGATCATCAACCACGGCGGCCCCGACCCGGGCGCGGCGCACGACTACGCCCACGCGTACTGGACCGAGGAGCGGCTGCTCGCCGACCAGGGACACACCGACAACCGGGTCATGTGGTTCGGGCCGACCCCGCTGATCGGCGACCCGCGGTGGGCGAACGAGGCGCTGCTGTCCATGGACTCGTGGTTGGCCGCGGTGGAGAAGGACCACTCCAGCACCCCGCTGGCCGACAAGATCGTGGGCGACAAGCCGGCCGACATCACCGACCGGTGCCTGGTCGCCGACGCCGCTCCGGCCTGCTCGGTCGAGGAGCTCCAGACCTTGCAGACGCGTCTCTCGACGCCGCGGCAGGAGGCCGGCGGGCCGAAGGCCAACGACATCGTCGCCTGCCGGAAGCAGCCGCTCGACCCGGCCGACTACGGCCCGGTCGGCGCCCTGTTCACCGCCGACCAGCTGGCGCAGCTGGACCAGATCTTCCCCGACGGTGTGTGCGACTGGGGCCGATCGGGGATCGGGCAGGGACCCGCCGAGACCTGGCTGGGGTACGGCAGCGCGACCACCCCGGTGTACGGCGGAAGCAACTTGACCGCCGCCCCCGCGCGCTCCGGCGACGGCTGGTTCAGCGACGCGTTCCGCGAGCTCTGGAGCAAGTAACCCGGCACCAGGTCGGCCGTGTGAGCAACCTTTCGGCCCCGGATCTCGTCTCCTGTGCAGAAGGGGGTCCACCATGGTGATGACCACGACAAAGGTTCTCGGGCCGAAGATCGTCGGACTTGCGGTGGGCGGCCTGCTGGCCCTGTCGCTGGCCGGCTGCGGCGACGACGAGGCCGCACCGTCCGCTGACTCGTCCACGACGCCGGCGGAGGCACCCTCCACCCCGGCCACCGCTCCGACGCCCGTCGAGGACCCGGCTCCGGTCTCGACCGCGGAGCCCTCCGTGCCCTACATCATCGGCGGCGTCCTGCACGTCGACGGCACCACGGTGGTGGGCGGACCGTTCTGGCAGGTCCGCTCCGGTACCCGGGGCTGGATCGCCGTCGACACCAGCAACCACTGGTGGTGGGGCCGCGGCGCCGAGGCGATGAGGATCGAGGCGAGCATCGACGACGTCCCGGCCATCTCCGCCAACGGCAAGTACGTCGGCCTGACCTCCCTGCCGAACGGCATCACCGGTTTCGACACCGGGGTGTCCGGGGAGGGCTTCGGCGGGCACGCGCTCGACCTCGGCAACCGCCAGAACGGCACCCAGGTCACGGTCCGCGCCGTCACCGACGACGGGATGGTGATCGCCCAGGGCGGCGACACCTCGGTCATGTGGCGGCCGTTGACCGACCAGAAGCTCGTCGACCTGTCGGCGACCGCGCCGGACCAGCAGGTCATCGCCGGCACTGCCGGCGGCCTGGTCGTCACCGACGGGGTGGACGGGCCGGCGTACCTCGCGAGCATCGACGGCGACGGCACGCTCACCAAGCTCGGCGACCTCCCCGACAGCGACTCGCTGATCACCAGCCCGGACGGGCAGAGCCTCGCGTTCGTGCCCGCAGGCACCCTCGGTGGCGAGGTCACGACGGTCCGGACCCTCCGCGCCCAGCGGCTCGACGGCTCGGCCGCGACGACCCTCCGGCTCCCGAAGGGTTGGGACTTCGAGATCGCGACCTGGACCTTCGAGGACGACGCGTCGGTGGTCGCCGCGGTGGTGGACGCTCACGGCGAGGCGCTGGCCCGGTGCCGGGTCGCCGACGGGACGTGCACGGTCTTCCGCTCCGGCGACACGGTGCAGCCGGCGGCCTTCACCGGGAAGTGGCTGGTGCACGGTGGCGACCTGGTGGTCAGGGACGACCACCGCGCGCACTCCAGCCACGTCGCGAGCTGCCCCGCCGCCTGGAGCGGGTCCTCCGGCTGCACGCAGGAGGTCGACTACAAGTGGACCGAGCAGGGAGACGCGCTCCGGCTGCTCGTCCTCGACGTCTGGGTGACCGACGGGACGCACCGGCAGTTCCCCGACCCGCCCCCGCCGATGTCGGCCGGATCGTTCTACACCATGACGCTCCACGACGACGGCTCGGCGACCACGAAGCTCCACAACGACGACGGACCGGTCGTCGGCGCGAACGGGCTGGGCAACCCGCTCCTCTGCCGCCCCGGCAGCGAGGCCCTGGCGAACGGGACGTGCGGGTCCTAGCCGCTAGGAGTGGCGGTGAGGACGAGAACCGTGGCCGGGGCCGATCGGTGGAGGGTCTGGGTGACCCTCAGGCTCACGCAGGAGGCCTCGCGAGCCGCCGACTCAGCAGCGTCTCGATGCCGTACAGGAGGGTCGAGACCACCAGGCCGAGCACCAGCACGAAGAAGACGTTGCGCAGCACGACGGCGTACCCGAGGTCGACGACGTTGACGAAGTCGTAGGGGTAGGCGTCCACGACGGCGCCGCGCAGCAGCAGCCACACGACCCACACCACCGGAAGGATCAGGGCCGACGGGACGAGGCGGGCCGTCACCCAGCCTCGGGGCCCGAAGACCAGCCAGACGAGCAGCGTGAGGACCGGCGTCACCAGGTGCAGGATCGGGTCGGTCAGCAGCGCCCAGCCCGCCAGGTCCACGCTCGGGGCGAGCACCACCTGGTAGACGAGCATCGTCACGGTGATCATCAGCAGCCCGTCCAACCGCAGCACCCGCCGGGCCCAGGTGTCGGGAAGCGGGCGGGTGAGCAACAGAGTCAGCGAGACGGCGACCACGATGTTGGACCAGATCGTGAAGTAGCTGAGGGTGTCGACGGTCCGGCTCACCGCTCCTGCGAACCCGACACCGGTGTCGCCGTACATCCCCGGGGCGACCGGGAGGTCACGGTAGGCGCCGACCGCCGACAGGACGACCGTGAGGACGACCCCCAGCCAGGCCACGACCGCGTTGATGCCGAGGGCCAGCCGGGCCCGGGGGGAGAGCTCCACGACCGCAGTATGGCGGTCCGGTGCTCAGTCCTCCGGCAGCTCGGCGAAGGCCTTCTTCGTGTCCTTGTACCAACCCATCGACTTCACGGGGTGCTTCCACCGGCCGCGCATGTCGTTGTTGGCCGCCTCGTGACTGGCGTCGCCCGCTGCGACGGCGCCCTTGAGGTGCTGGTCCTGGGCCTTGATCACGTCGTCGGCGCTCTCGCCCTGGTGCGCGTGGTCGCAGGGGCCGCCGAGCTGGCGGCAGGTCATGGTCTTCATCCGATTCACCTTTCGTAGCTGCCCTGATGACGTACGGCGGACGCGGAGTGTGACCCCCTCAGCGGATCTCGTCCCCGGTCCGTCGGCTGAGGCCGGCGAGGACGGAGGGGTCGGCGCGGAAGTCGATCCGCGCGACCCGACCCTCGACCACCGTGAAGTCGAAAGCCACCCTGGCCTCGCCGCGCAGGAACCACGCGGCTCCGGGACGTTCTCCGACGAACACCGGAAGCGCCGACTGCGCGGCGCCGTTGAACATCTCGGCGACGGCGCGCCGGCCCTCCAGCAGCTTCGGGGTACCGGTCGCCACCGCGGCCTCGTCCCCCGCCACGACGGCATCGGGGGCCAGCAGCTCGAGCAGCCGGGCGAAGTCGCCGCCGCGGGAGGCGGCGAGGAAAGCGTCGACCACCTCCCAATCGGCGAGGCGGTCCTCGGCCGTCGGCTGGGCGACCTTGGCGCGGGCCCGGGAGGCGAGCTTGCGAGCCGCCACAGGAGTCGTGCCGAGCAGCTCGGCGATCATCGGGAACTCGAAGCCGAAGCTGTCGTGCAGGACGAACGCCACGCGCTCGTTCGGGCTCAGCCGCTCCAGCACGACGCTGAGGGCGAGCCCGACCGTGTCGGCCAACGCCACGTCCTCGGCGGGGTCGGAGGCCTCGTCCGCGGACTCGGCCGGCTCCTCGGGCACGGGCACCTTCGCGCGGAGGCGGTCCAGGCAGAGCCGGGTCGTCACGGTGGTGAGCCAGCCGGGGAGGTTCTCGATCTCGGCGTCGGTACCGGCCAGCCGCAGCCACGCCTGCTGGACGACGTCCTCGGCCTCGACGTGGTCGTTGAGGACACGGGTCGCGAGCCGGACAAGCCGGGGTCGTTCGGCGGTGAACGCCGCGGTGAGGTCCATGGGGTCAGCCTTCCATCAGACAGGGCTTCCTCTGACTGACGCGCGAGAGGACTCAGGTGTGACCGGCGCGGGCCAGCGCGGCCTCGACGTGCAACAGGGTGGAGGGGAACGCCGGCAGCGCGACGTCCTCCGGGCGGAGCAGCAGCTCGATCTCGGTGCAGCCGAGCACGACGCCCTCGGCACCCCGCTCGGACAGTCCCCGGACGATCTCGACGTACGCCGCCCGCGACTCGTCGCGGACCACGCCGAGACAGAGCTCGTCGTAGATGACCCGGTGGACCAGGTCGCGGTCGGGCGCGTCCGGCACCACGCAGGTGATGCCGTGCGCGGCCATCCGTTCGGTGTAGAAGCCGTCCTCCATCGTGAAGCGCGTCCCGAGCAGGCCGACCGTCGTGATGCCCGCGGCCGCCAGCGCGGCCGCGGTGGCGTCGACCAGGTGCAGCAGCGGGATGCCGACCGCGGCCTCGATCGCCGGGGCGACCTTGTGCATCGTGTTGGTGCAGAGCACGACGAAGTCGGCTCCCGCACGCTCCAGTGCCTGGGCGGCTGCGGCCAACCGCTCGCCGGCCTCCTCCCACTCGCCTCGTGACTGGTAGCCCTCCATCTCGGCGAAGTCGACCGACCACAGCAGACACTCCGCGGAGTGCAGTCCACCCCGGCGGTCACGGGTCAGCTCGTTGAGCAACCGGTAGTACTCCGCCGAGCTCTCCCAGGACATCCCGCCCAGCAGTCCGATGAGGGTCACCCGAGCAGCCTGCCACCCGATCGGAGGCTCAGGGACCGCCGGCCTCCGGGCGCGGGGAGTCCGGGTCCACGGGCAGCGCGATCGGCTGCGTCTCGTCGTCGGGCCCGGCCGGCTCCCAGACCGGTTGTTGGCGCTTGCGCGGCCGAGGTCGTCGCGTCCGCCGCTTCACCAGCTGGAACTGCCTGCGGACCCGCTCGCCGAGGTCGAACTCGCTCAGCAGCCGCCGTACGGTCATGCGGGTGTTGGTGATGAGCTCCAGGAGCTCGCCCGGGTCGGACGCCATCCAGCCGTCCAGCCGCTCGACGCTCTCCTCCAGCCCCTCGAACGCACCGCGCAGCCGTTCCACGTCGGCAGCGCTCAGCTGGTTCTGGACCTGCCCCTCGTTCCGCACCAGCTCGCCGAACGCATCGACGCCCGCCGCCATCTGCCGGAACGTGAGGGCCAGGTCGAGCAGCAGGTCGGTGCGGTCGGTCAGCAGGCCGTCCCGAGCGGTGTCACGCACGGTCCGCATCAGGCTCCGGACCGAGACGGAGGTGTGCTCGAGCGCCTCGAGGCCCTGCCGGAGGCCGGGCTCCACGGCCGGTGTGCCTACCGAGCGCACGTTGAGTCGTCGTCCCTCCTCCGCCCGGCGGAGAGTGGCCCCGATCGCCGGTATCTCGTCGGTGATCCGCCGCGCGTCGAGCAGCCAGCCCCGGGCCTGGGACGCGAGGAGCGACCGGTCGTCCTGCTCCGCGAGCTCTTCGAGCTCCTCGCCGGCGCGGACGAGCAGACCGCTGACCTCGTCGGCGAGGCCGTCGATCGCCTCGGCGGCGTCGGCGCTCCCTGCCTTCGGCGGGTAGACCAGGTTGACCAGGATGCCGACCGCGGCGCCGACCAGGGTCTCGGCGATCCGCTGCCACGCGGCGGCGGTCGCTCCGAGAGTGCCCACACCCAGGACCAGCATCGCCGAGATGGCCACCTCCATGAGGTTGTCGCGCAGCCGCAGGTACTGCCCGACGGTGATCGCCACCCAGATGAGCAGCCCGAGGCTCCACCACTCGAGTGGGAGGACCGACGCGAACCCGACCGCGAGCCCGACGCCCGCAATCACCGAGATGACCCGCTCGCGTCCGCTGTTGAGCAGCGACATCGGCGTCACCTGGACCACGAGCATCGCGGTCAGTGGTGCCAGCAGGGGCTGCGTCGAAGGGAACACGACCACGCCGGCGAGGTAGCTCGCAGTCGCGGCGATCGTCACCCGCAGCGACCAGGTCAGCGAGGCACGACCGCCTCGACGTACCCGCGCGACCCCGGCGCGGATCAGGGACCACCAGTGCTGGACCACGTGCGTCATCATCCTCCTGCAGGCCCCTGGCTAGCCTCGGGACATGACCAGGATCCAGCTTCCGACCGCCCTCCTGCTCGCGATCGGGCTCATCCTCGGGTTCGCCGTCGCCGAGGTCACCGACCTGCGGTGGCTCGGCGGGCTGGTCATGCTGGCCGCCAACGCGCTGGCGGTGCCGACCTGGTGGTCCGCCGGCGGCGTCCGGCTGGCGGTCGGGCTCACGGTGGTCTTCTGGGGCTGCATGGTGGTCTCCCACCCGCTGGCCCAGGAGATCGGCACGTGGCCCTCGGTCCTCACCGTCTCGCTCGTCGCGGCCGCGAGCGCCTGGTTCCTCGCCGACCGGCGCACGGGCTCAGCCGAGCGGGATCCGGCCCTTCAACGCTGACGAGTCGTCGAGCGGCTCCTCCGCTGTCTGCTCGATCAGCTCCCGGGCCTTCTCGACGCTGTCCCAGACGTTCCACAGCAGGACACCGCGCACCCGGCCCTCGTCGACGTAGTAGACGACGCCCTTGCCGTAGTCCTCGCCCTCGAAGTCCTCGACGGTCTCGAGCTTCGAGCTGAGCACGCCGATCGCCTCGTACCCGTCGTCGTACAGGTCGGAGAAGAACATCGGGGTCGTGTCGTACGTCGTCTTCTCGCCGGCCATGCTCCGCCCGGCCGCCGCACCCATCTTCTCGGCGTTGTCGACGTGCTCGACCCGGCGCCGGCCGAGGCGGACGTCGGGGTACGACGCGACGTCCCCGGCGGCGTACACGTCCTCGGCGCTCGTCCGCAGTGACTCGTCGACCACGATCCCGTTCTCGACCTCCAGGCCGGCGTCCTCGGCCAGCTTGGTGCGCGGCTCGACTCCCACCCCGACCACCGCGGCGTCGGCCGTGACCTCGTCGCCGCCTTCGAGGGCGACCCGGACGCCGTCGTCGGTCGCGGTGATCTCGTCGAGCTTGCCGTGCACGATCTCGACACCGTGATCGGCGAGTGCGGTGGTGACGCGCTCGGCCAGGCCCCGCGGGAACATCGCCTCCTGCACGTGGTCCTCGGGCAGCACCATGGTCACCTTCACGTCGTTCTGCGAGAGGGCGGCCGCGATCTCCGAGCCGATGTAGCCCCCGCCCACGACCGTGACGTGGGCCTCGCCCTCGGTGAGCGACCGGAGCCGCCGGTAGTCGGCGGCGCTGCGGAAGAAGATCACGCGCTCGCCTGGCTCGACGCCGAGGGTCCGCGGCTGCGCTCCGGTCGCAAGCAGGAGCTTGCCGTAGCCGACCGAGCTGCCGTCGGCCAGCTCCACCTCGTGGTCGCCCGGCCTGATCGCGGTGACCTCCGTCTCCGTGATCAGCTCGAGACCCTCGGCCTCGGGCAGGAGCGCGGAGTCCTGGAGCGACTTGTCGGCGTCGAGCCACAGGGTCTTGGACAGGTCCGGTCGGTACACCGGGGCGTCCTTCTCGTCGCCGACCACGGCGATGGCGGCGTCGCTGTCGACAGCACGGATGCCTTTCACGGCACTGGCGGCGGCCACGCCGGCACCGACGATGAGGTAGTCGTAGGAGGTCATCCTTCGAGACTAGTTCAGGTGCCAGATGGCGGCGTTGAGCGCGGTGGCGAAGCCGACCCAGGCGAGGTAGGGCACCAGCAGCAGGGCCGCGAGCCGCGGACTGGCGCCAGGCCAGGACGAGGGTGACCAGCGACGAGCGAGCCAGCAGCAGCCAGGATGTCGACGAGGGCCCAGCCGAGCAGGTCGGCGGCGAAGAACAGCGGCGTCCACGCCAGGTTGAGCACCAGCTGCACCACCCACCAGACGAGGGCGCTGCTCCAACCTCCGGCGCGCCAGAGCAGCCAGCCGGAGATCCCGATCATCAGGTAGAGCACGGTCCACACCGGCCCGAAGAGCCACGAGGGCGGCGCGAATGACGGCTGTCGGAGGTCGGCGTACTGCGCGGGCGCGTTCCCCGCTGCGAGCCCGCCGACCGCCGCGACGACCGCGACCGCGAGCAGGAACGGGATCAGGGTCAGCAGCCGGTTCCTGGTCTCCTCCATGCACCCGACCGTACGGGGCCGCTCAGTACGGCGCCTCGTCACCCGAGCCGGTCGGCCCCGAGGGTGCGTCGCAGCGCGAGGAGGTCGCCGAGGACCCAGGCCGAGGCGAGCCGGCCGTCCCGGACCGTGAAGAACGCGGCGCCGGCGTACTCGAAGCGACGCCCCGTGGCTGGGAGCCCGGCCAGGTCTCCGGTGTGGGTGCCTGAGTACCGCAGGCGTGCGGCAGCGGAGTCGCCCTCGACCACGAGGGTCACCACCTCGTTGTGGAAGTCGGTCGAGCCGGCCCTGATCGTGTCGCGGTAGCCGCGCCAGCCGTCCGGCCCGACGGTCTCGGTGCCGAGCGATCCGCGGAACGCGAAGTCCGGCGCCAGCACGTCCTCGACCGCGCCGTCGTCCCAGCGGTTCCACAGGTCGGCGTAGAACCGGCGGACGAGCTGTTCCATCGTCAGCTTCGGGGTCGGCGGGTGAACGTCAGGTGGGTGACGCCGCTCGGTGAGGAGACGCTCTCGATGTCGAAGCGTTCGTCGAGCCCCTCCAGCCCGTCCCAGAGCCGCACGCCGCGGCCGAGCAGGATCGGCACCTGCACCAGGTGCATGTGGTCGACGAGGTCGGCCTGGAGGAAGGCGCTGAGGGTGCTCGCGCCACCGCCGATGCGGACGTCCCGCTCGCCCGCCGCTTCGCGCGCGACCTCGAGCACCTCGGCCGGGCTGGCGTCGAGGAAGTGGAACGTGGTGCCGCCCTCCATCTCCATCGAGGGACGCGGACGATGGGTCATGACGTACGTCGGGGTGTGGAACGGCGGATCCTCACCCCACCAGCCCCGCCACTCCGCGTCGTCCTGCCAGCCCGGCGGACCGAACTTGTTGGCACCCATGATCTCGGCGCCGATGTTGTCCTCCCACCGGACGGCGAAGGCGTTGTCGACGCCGTCACGCCCCTCGGGAGACCAGTAGCGGGTCGCGAACATCCACGCGGGCAGCCGGTGCCCCGCGTGCCCGAACGGGGTCTCCAGCGACTGGCCCTCGCCCCGTGCCGAAGCCGTCGAGGGAGATGGAGAAGTTGTGCACGCGGGTCTGCGACATGAAGGCTCCTGGGATCGGTTCGGAGCACTCTCGCAGCCACCTCTGACACCGACGGTCACGGTGCTCCGGCGAGGTGCCCGCTGAGCCGGTCGTACATGGCGGCGCTCGCCTCGTTGAGCCCGTGGACCTCGACCTCCGTCGCGTGGTGTCGGTACTTGGTGGTGACGGCGTCGAGGGCGGCGACGGTCGAGGCGTCCCAGATGTGGGCCTCGGTGAAGTCGATGACGACGTGCGGGGGGTCCTCGGCGTAATCGAACTGGGAGTAGAAGTCGTTGCTCGAGGCGAAGAACAGCTCACCGGTCACGCGGTACCGGGCGTACGGCGTCCCGTCGGCGGCCGTGCTGAGCTCGCGCTCCACGTCGACCAGGTGCGCCACCCGACGCGCGAAGAGCAGCGCCGCGACGACCACGCCCGCGACGACCCCGATGGCGAGGTTGCTGGTCGCGACCACGACGGCGACGGTGGTGACCATCACGGCCGTCTCGGACTTCGGCATCCGGCGCAGGGTGCGGAGGCTGTGCCAGTCGAAGGTACCGATCGCGACCATGATCATCACCGCGGCCAGCGCGGCCATGGGGATCCGCCCGACGATGTCGCCGAGGCCGAGCATGAGGACCAGCAGCAGGAAGCCGGCCAGGAAGGTGGAGACGCGGCTACGAGCGCCGGACTGGCGCACGTTGATCATCGTCTGCCCGATCATCGCGCAGCCGCCCATGCCGCCGAACAGGCCGGTGACCAGGTTGGCGACGCCCTGCCCCCACGACTCCCGGTCCTTCTCGGAGTGGGTGTCGGTGAGGTCGTCGACGAACTTGGCGGTCATCAGTGACTCCAGGAGCCCGACGAGGGCCATCGCGAACGCGTACGGCGCGATGATGCCCACGGTGTGGAAGGTCCAGGGGACGTCGGGCAGGCCCAGCGGCGGGATGCTGTCCACGAGCCGGCCCTGGTCGCTCACCGTCGGGACGTCGACGCCGCCCATCCAGGCGATCGCCGTCAGGACGACGATCGCGACCAGGGGCGCTGGCACGGCCCGGGTGAGGCGCGGGAGAAGCACGATGGCGGCGATCGCCAGCACGACCAGTGGGTAGACCTGCCACGGCACGTCGTGCAGGTTGTCCCACTGGGCCCAGGCCAGCAGGATGCCGAGCGCGTTGACGAAGCCGACCATCACCGACCGGGGCACGAAGCGCATGAGCCGCCCGATCCCGAGCAGGCCGAGGACGACCTGCAGGAGCCCGGCCAGGAGCACCGTGGCCACGAGGAAGTCCAGCCCGTACTGCCTGGCCAACGGCGCCACCACCAGCGCGACGGCCCCGGTCGCGGCGGAGATCATCGCCGGGCGACCGCCGACCACGGCGATCGTCATGGCCATGGTGACCGAGGAGAAGAGGCCGACGCGGGGGTCGACGCCGGCGATGACCGAGAAGGAGATCGCCTCGGGGATCAGGGCCAGGGCGACGACCAGCCCACCGAGCGCCTCGATGCGCAGCCGACGGGGCGAACGCAGCGCCGTACCGACGCTCATGGGACGCGGCAGGGCAACGGACACGGTGGGACCTCTCGGGTCGTCGAGGGAGGAGCACCGCAGCGGGCCAGGCGACGATGACGAGCCGACGGACGGGCGCCGGGCGAAGCAGCGAATCTAACGTGGCGTGCGGACGTAGCCGAATCCAGCGACCGCCCCGGATCCTCAGTGGGCCATGTCGACGAAGCGGGAGAAGTGGCCCTGGAAGGCCACCGTGATGTCCCGGGTGGCGCCGTTGCGGTGCTTGGCGACGATGAGGTCCGCCTCGCCGGGGCGGGTCGACTCCTTCTCGTACACGTCGTCGCGGTGCAGCAGGATGACCATGTCGGCGTCCTGCTCCAGGGAGCCGGACTCGCGCAGGTCGCTCATCATCGGGCGCTTGTCGCCGCGCTGCTCGGGGCCACGGTTGAGCTGCGAGAGGGCCACGATCGGGACCTCGAGCTCCTTGGCGAGCAGCTTGATCTGCCGGGAGAACTCCGAGACCTCCAGCTGGCGGGACTCGACCTTCTTGCCCGAGGTCATCAGCTGCATGTAGTCGATGATGATCAGCCGCAGGTCGTGCCGCTGCTTGAGCCGACGGGCCTTGGCGCGGATCTCCATCATCGTCATGTTCGGGGAGTCGTCGATGAAAAGGGGCGCGCTGGACACCTCGCTCATCTTGCGAGCCAGCTTGGCCCAGTCGTCGTCGTTCATCTGGCCGTTGCGGATATGACCCAGCGGCACCTTCGCCTCGGCCGACAGCAGGCGCATCGTGATCTCGGAACGCGTCATCTCCAGGCTGAAGAAGACGCTGCTCAGGTTGTTCTGGATCGAGGCGGCGCGGCACAGGTCGAGAGCGAGGGTACTTTTGCCCATAGCGGGCCTCGCCGCGACGATGATCATCTGACCTGCGTGCAGGCCGTTGGTGAGCTCGTCGAGGTCGGCGAAGCCGGTGGGGACGCCGTACAACCCTGCCTCGCGGTTGCCGATCGCCTCGATCTCGTCGAGGACACCGTCCATGATGTCGGCCAGCGGCGCGTAGTCCTCGCTGGTGCGCCGGTCGGTGATCTTGTAGACCTCGGCCTGGGCGGCATCGACGATGTCGTCGACCTGGCCCTCGCCGGCGTAGCCGATCTGCACGATCTTGGTGCCGGCGTCGACGAGCCGCCGCAGGATCGCCTTCTCGCGGACGATCTCGGCGTAGTAGCCGGCGTTGGCTGCGATCGGGACGTTGGCCGAGAGGGTGTGGAGGTACGGCGCGCCGCCCACCCGGGCGAGCTCTCCGCGACGCTGCAGCTCGGCAGCGGTGGTGACCGGGTCGACGGGCTCGCCGCGGCCGTAGAGGTCCATGGCCGCGTCGAAGATGACCTCGTGGGCCGGTCGGTAGAAGTCGACGCCCTTGATCAGCTCGGCGACGTCGGCGATGGCGTCCTTGGACAGCAGCATCGAGCCGAGCACCGACTGCTCGGCGGCGTGGTCCGAGGGCGGCACCCGCTCGCCCGGACGCGAGGGCGCCTCGCCGGGCGCGAAGGAGGCCGGTCCGTCACCGAAGCCGTCGCCGTAGTCGTCGTACGGCGGGTCGCTCGGCCCGGCCGTGCGCTGCTGGTGCTCGGTCAGGCTCACCCGGATCCCCTTCTCCTGCCGTTCCCGTGCTTCGGGACTGGACGATGTCGGTGCTGGTCGGTCCGCCGCGGACCACGCCCGGGGCCACGGCCCACCCGCTGTCGTGGCCGAACGTAGAGGGAGGGACTGACGATTTCCGTCTCTTCCCCCCGCGACCTCGCCTGGCGCCGACACCGTCCCGTTGAGTGAAGTTACGTCCCGCGCCGGCGTGTTGCCCAGCAGCTCATCCACAGGCACCTGGGGATAACTGCCCCGGACCCGTGGACGGCCTGCGTGTCGTTGTGCACGGGCTGGGGAGAGGCCTGTGGACGAGGAAGGACGTGTTGGTAGACATCACGCTCTGACCTGCAACGATGCGAGTCCACCGGTGTGGAGGAAATGTCTAGGGCGACTTTCTTTCGATGCCGTCCCGCCATCCGGGACGGGCCGGTCGGTATGTCGACATGTGGCATGGGTCACGTGCTGATGCACAAATTCCGCACATTTGTGCACAGGAAATGGTAGGCCGCGCACGTTAGGCTCACCATCGAATTCTGACCCTTACGATGACTAGGCAATCCGGATGATTCCACGAGGGACCCGCGACGCCCGGGCGCGCGGCTGGGACGCCGAGATCCTCCGGCTCGCGGTGCCGGCGTTCCTCACCCTGGCGGCCGAGCCGATGTTCCTGCTCGCCGACGCAGCGATCGTCGGACACCTCGGCACGGAGCCGCTGGCCGGCCTCGGTGTCGCGGCGGTGGTCCTCCAGACGGCGGTCGGTCTGTGCGTCTTCCTCGCGTACGGGACGACCGCGAGCGTGGCCCGCCGGATCGGCGCCGGCGACGTCCGGGGCGCGCTGGCCCAGGGGATCGACGGACTCTGGCTCGCGGTCCTCATCGGGGTGCCGGTGACCGCCGCCGGGGTCCTGGCCGCGCCTCGCCTGGTCCGGCTCTTCGGCGCCGAGGCTGCGGTGGCCGATCCCGCGGCGACGTACCTCCGGCTGGCCATGCTCGGCACGACCCCGCTCCTGCTCATGCTGGCCGCGACCGGTGTGCTGCGGGGCCTCCAGGACACGCGGACACCGCTGGTGGTCGCGGTGCTCGGCAACGGGCTGAACGTGCTCCTCAACGTGGCCCTCGTGTACGGCGCCGGGCCCATTGATGGTTGGGGCATCGCCGGCTCGGCGCTGGGCTCCGTGCTGGCCCAGGTGCTCTCGGCGATCGCGCTCGTCGCGATGGTGGTCCGGGGTGCCTCCCGGCACGGCGCGCCGCTGCGTCCGGACCGCGGCGGCATCTCGGCCGCGGCCCACGCGGCGGTGCCGCTGGTGATCCGGACGCTGACCCTGCGCGCGGCGCTGCTCGTGACGACGTACGCCGTGACGATCTCGGCCACCGGTCACGACCAGGCCGTCGACCTGGCCACGCACCAGCTCGCCTTCACCTTGTGGACCTTCCTGGCCTTCCTGCTCGACGCCATCGCGATCGCCGCTCAGGCGATCACGGGTCGCTTCCTCGGTTCCGGTGACGCGTCCGGCACCCGGGCCATGACCGATCGGATGATCCGGTGGGGCGTGTGGTCGGGACTCGTCTCCGGCGCGCTGCTTGCGCTGGCAAGTCCCGTCCTGGGGCCGCTCTTCACCGCCGACGGGGACGTGCGGCACCGGCTGATCGGCGTGCTTCTGGTCGCAGCCCTCGGCCAGCCCCTCGCGGGCGTCGTCTTCGTGCTGGACGGCGTGCTGATCGGAGCCGGCGACGGGCGCTACCTGGCCTGGGGAGGCGTCGTCGTGCTGGCGGTCTACGCCCCGGTCGCCCTGGCGACCGTGTGGCTGGGCGGTGGGCTGCTCGCGGTCTGGGTGACGTTCTCGCTGGTGTTCCTGGGCAGCCGGTTCGTGATCCTCACCTCGCGGGCGCGGGGCGGGCGCTGGCTGGTGACCGGTGCGGCCACCCCGGCCTGACTAGGGTGGCCGGCGTGCGTCCCCTGCAGCCGATCGGCCTGGGTCTGCTGCTGATCTTCATCCACGCCGGTCGCTTCGACTTCCTGCCCGACCCTGTCGGCTGGCTGATCATCCTCGCCGGCGTCTCCACGCTCCCCGAGACGGTCGAGCGGCGGACCGTCCTGCTCGGACTGGCCGGCCTCGCGGGAGCGATCTCGGTCCCGCTGTGGTGGCCCGACTGGGCCGAGGCGCTCACCACCGGCGACCCCTCCCTGTGGTGGGCGGCGAACCTGCCGCAGCTGGCCTTCGTGCTCCTGCTCGCGCTGTCCCTGGACCAGGCCGCCCGGCGGGCCGACGACCAGAGCGCCGGGCGCTGGTGGCAGCTCGTCGCCACCCTGGCCACCCTCGCCGCGGCGCTGCCGGTCCTCGTGTTCGGTGGCGGGGTGGAGGCGCTCGAGGTGCCGACGTTCGTGCTCGCCGCCGCGACCCTGCTCACCGTGATCGGCCTCTGCTTCGCCCATGCGGGTCGTTCGTGGGCGGTAGCCGTCGAGGCGACGGCCGCCGGCCCGGACGCCCGATAGATCGGACGTCCGGGCCGTACGAGGATCAGCCGCAGGTGAAGTGGCCCGGCGCCTCGGGGCTCGGCGAGTTGTTCGAGCTGTTGCCCGAGCTGGGCACCATGCCCAGGTCGTAGAAGCCACCGGTCCCCGTCGTTCCCGCGTCCCGGTCACCGGCGGCGAGGACGAGCTGGGTCAGGAGGTCGATCATCGCCGGGCTCTGCTGCCGCACGACCCGACCGGCGCCGTAGGCCCCGCCGCAGACGTAGTAGACGTTGTGCGCGCCCACCCAGTCGACGACGTGGTCGCTGGCAGTGTCGGACTTGCCCGCCCCGCCGACGTCCACCTGCAGCTCGTCGGCTCCCCAGCCGCCGTAGATCAGGTCGGGGCCGTTATTGGTCGTCTCGTTGCCGTCGGCGTCGACCGCGTCCCGACCCAGCGCGTACTGCGCCGGGTCGCCCGACCTGATCTTCAGGTCGAGGTCGTCGTCGCCGTACCCTCCGAAGATCCGGTCGTGACCGACACCGCCCCAGAGGGCGTCGTTCGCGTCGCCACCGAAGACCACGTCGGCTTCCGACTCGCCGTTCGCGATGTCCCTGCCGCCGCCCATGCGGATGACGTCGTTGCCGGCGCCACCGAGCGCGATGTCGGGTCCACCCACGGTGGCCTGCTTGTCGGGAACGAGGGCGGTCGGGATGTCTTCCCCGGCGGGGAAGAGGTTCTCGACGATGGCGTCGCTGTTGATCGCCACCTGCCGAGACTTCTCCGAGAGCTCCCCGACGCTCATCCGGTCGATGACCGCGAGGTCCCCGACGAGCGAGTCCCGACCGTCGCCGCCCTCGAGGCGGTCGCCCGTCGCGAGCGTCGACGTCCCGTCGTCCAGCTGACCGTAGAGGTCGTCGTCGCCGGCCTCGCCGTAGAGCGAGTCCGAGCCGAAGGTCCGCTCGTCAGCCCCGCCGAGGTCGGCCATGGCGACGTCCGGCGAGTGCCCGGTGAGGGGTCGGGTGATCCGACCGTTGTCGCCGAGCACCGCGTCGGCCCCGCCGCCGGCGTGGATCGTGTCCGCTCCGTCGAAGATCCCTGCCGCCGTGGCATCGGTCAGCGGGGTCATGCGCTCCTGGAGCCGCGTGCCGACATCGCCCAGGGGGCGACCGTTGTTGGCCGAGGACCCGCCGATGACTGTGTCGTTCCCGGAGCCGGACCAGACCGTGTCGAGGTCGTCGTTGCCCTCGATGTAGTCCGGAGCAGCACCGGTCCAGATCTGGTCGTTGCCACCCTGGCCGAAGACGACGTCCGACCCGAGCGTGAGCAGCCCGCCACCGTAGATGGTGTCGCCACCGCTCGTGCCGGTCACAGGGAAGGCGCCCTTGGGCACTTGGGCGAGCTGCACCACGGGGCGGGTCGAGACCCACAGCACGGTCGCATTGTCACCGAGGACGAGGTCGCTGCCGGCCACCGCGTTGGTGGCGTCGTCGCCGTAGAGGAAGTCACCGGAGTCGACCATGTTGACGGTCGGCAGCGTCGTGATCGACGCGGCGTCGCTGGCCGGGCTGACCGAAGCACCGCCGATGACCGTGTCGGCCCCGGCGTCTCCGTAGACGGTGTCGGCCCCGGCGTTGCCCTCGGAGTAGTCGTCCCCGAGGCCGGCGTGGATCTCGTCCGAGCCGTCCTCCCCGAAGAGCCGGTCGGCGTCATCGCCACCGCGCAGCAGGTCGTTGCCCGAGGTGCCGGACGCCGTCTCCTGCGTGAGTGCCACGTCGCGTGCCCGGCCCGGGGGCCGGGTGAGCCGACCGTTGTCACCGAGGACGTAGTCGGCGCCGGTGCCGCCGTCGATCGTGTCGTTGGCGTCCTGCACGCCTGCCGCCGACGAGTCGTACGGCGCCGCGTCGAGCGCTGCCAAGAGGCGCGTGCCCACGAGTCCCAGCGGCTGCCCGTCCTTGGCGGACGACCCGCCGATCAGGTTGTCGTCACCGGCTTGGCCGGCGAGCGTGTCCTTGCCCTCGTTGCCCTCGACGTAGTCGTTGCCCTCCCCGGCGTCGACCGAGTCGTTGCCGCCCTGACCGAAGACGCGGTCGTCCGAGCCGCCGCTGTCGATCACGTCGTTCCCGCTGTTGCTCCCGAGGAGCTCGACGACGTAGTCCGGGCCGGGCTGGCCGTCGGGGCTGGCGAGCCGGGTCGGGAGAGCGTTGTCACCCATGACCAGGTCGCTGCCGTCGACGGAGTCCGCGCCCCGGTCGCCGTGGATCGTGTCTCCAGCGTCCGGGGCGACGTCGCCGCCCGAGCGGGTGGTCGCGTACGCCGTGTCCTTGCTCGGGTCGTAGGACGAGCCGCCGATCACGACGTCGTCGCCGTCGTCGCCGTACACGTAGTCCGCCCCGGGTCCGGCCTCGACCATGTCTGAGTCCTGGCCGCCGCGCACGACGTCGTTGCCCTCGGAGCCGAAGACGAAGTCGCAGTCGAACCCGCCGTACAGCTCGTCGTAGGCGCCCGGGTCGTCGACGCCGGGCGAGGACACGCCGGTGCCGGCGGCCCCGTCGCCCTTGAGCAGGGTGAGCCAGCGGTTGGCCGGGTCATGGCCGCAGGCGAGCGCGCTGCCGCTGAACGGCGCACTGGTGGCCTGCACGTCGCCGGGCACACGGCCGTCGGTCCGCCACGGGACGGCACCGGCGCCGACCGCGGTGTTGATGGTCGGAGAGTAGATCGAGCCGTTCTCCGCGACCAGGACGTCCTTCTCCCGGCCGCCCAGCAGGACGTCCTGCCCGTCGTCGGAGCTCGCGGTGGCGCTGCCACCGATGAGGTCGTCCGCGCCGTCGTTGCCACGGAGCCGGTCGTCGCCGTCGCCACCCTGGAGCCGGTCGTCCCCGAGCCCGCCCACGAGCACGTCGCTGTGAGTCCCCCCGAGGAGGACGTCGGTCCCGTCGTCGCCGAGGATCAGGTCGTTGCCGTCCCCGCCGATTCCGAGGTCGGTGCCGTCGCCGGCCCCGAGGTAGTCAGATCCCTGGCCACCCGACAGCTTGTCGTTGCCCTCGCCGGCCAGGACGCAGTCACCGTCGGCGTTGCTGCCGGTGGTGTCGAGCATCGAGGCGAACGGGATCATCCCCGTGTCACCCCCGCCGGCCGTTCCGTCGTGGTCGAGATCGACGAGGCCGCCGATCAGCACGACGTCGCCACCGAGCAGGCCGTCCAGCGGCGTGCTCGAGCCGAGGCTCTGCACCACGCCGTCGACGACTCGCAGGCCAGCCAGCTGACCGCTGTCGGCCACGAGGCCCTCGTCGGTGTCACCGGCCCCGGCGAGCAGGTCGCCGTTGAGGTCGATCTTGCCGTCGATGACGCGCGTGCTCGGGTTGCAGGCGAGCAAGCGGTCGGCCACGTCCGGCGCGGGGCCCCCGGTCTCGGGGGTGTCGCTGCCCTCGCCGAAGGCCTGGTCGTTGCCGGCCGCGCCGATCAGCAGGTCGGAGCCGCCCTCTCCGGCGAGGATGTCGTTGCCGTCGCCGCCCAGGAGGTAGTCCTTGCCGGCGCCGGTGCCGCCCGAGGCGCCGAGTGAGCCGTCGAGGTGGCGGGTGCCGGTGCGGACGAGCGAGACGTCGTCGCCGTACATCACGTCGTCGCCCGGGCCACCGTCGGCCTGGTCGTCGCCGGTGCCGCCGCGGATGACGTCGGCGCTCTTCCCGTCGTCCTCCGTCTGGGCGCCGTCGCCGGAGATCTGGTCGGCCGCAGCGCGGCCGCAGATCTCATCAGGGCCCGAACCACCGTCGAGGGTGTCCGGACCGTTGCCACCCACCACGATGTCGGCCTCGGGACCGCCGGTCACGAAGTCGCGGCTGGACGCGCCGGAGAGCGGCGTGCCGGAGCTGCACAAGGTGTCGAGGGAGCTGGCGTCCGGCGTTCTCGCGGACGGCACCCGGACGTGCTTGGTGTAGACGATGCCGTCGCCGCCGCGCACGATCACGTTCACCGCTCGGTCGCCGTCAGCCTTGAAGAGCGACCCGAAGTCACCGGTCAGGCTGGTGGCGTCGCCGCCGACGACCACGTCGGAGCCGTCGCCACCGTCCACGGTGTCGGACCCGGGACCCCCGACGAGCACGTCTCCGCTGTCGAACCCGGCCAGAACCTGATCCTTGACCAGCTGCGGCGTCGCGCTGCTCTCGGTGACCGTGGTGCCCTCGGGGGCGATGAGGACCGCGCGCACGTCACGTCCCGGGCCCCCCTGCAGGCTGTCGTTCCCGTCGCCGCCGACCGCACGGTCCGCACCTGCGCCGCCCTCGATGTGGTCGTCCCCGGTGCCGCCAGTGAGGTCGTCGCTGCCGGCTCCACCGCTCATGATGTCGTTCTCGCTGCCGCCATCGGCCACGTCGTCGCCGCCGCCGACGTCGATGCTGTCCTCTCCCGCCTCGCCGAAGACGCTGTCGTTGCCGGTCCCGGTGACCAAGGTGTCCTTGTCCGCGCCGCCGGTGAGGCTGGCGACGTTCGTCGAGAACGGCGTGGTGACCAGCGTGGCGTCCTCGTCGAAGGTCTCCCCGGTGAGGAACGAGATCTTGTCCTGTTCCGCGCCACCGTCGGCCACGAAGACCGGGGCCGTGGCGGTGTTGAAGTCCGAGTCGGTCTCGGTGGAGAGGGCTTCGCCGGCCTGGTAGACCAGCACGTGGTACTTGAGGGCGGTGGCGGGGTCGCTGTCGTCGTCCACCCGTGTCACCTCGACGCGTTGGACGCGTCCGAGCGCGCCGACCTCGTAGGTCGTCTCGCCGTCGCCGCTGCGGTCGTTCGCGCCGCCGCCGGTGTCGAACTGGCGCACCTCGTACTCGTCCGAGGCGTCGGTCGTACTCCCGGCGTTGCGGTGGGCCGTCCGTGAGCCGGAGGTCAACGCCAGCTGGTTGGTGTCGTCGACGCGCTCGACGAGGGTCGGGACCTGGTCGGGGCAGCCGTAGTGGAACAGCTCGTACGGGCCGAGACGCAGGATGTCGAACTCGTACTCGAGCGTCTCGATGAGCAGCTCGATCTCGACGAAGATCGTGATCGAGGCCTCGAGGTCGGCGCTCACCTCGAACGCGCACAGGGGGTCGCTGCCGAAACGGTCGCGGATCTCCGCCGTCCGGAGCTTGCCGTCGTCGTTCGGGTCGTTGAGGTCGAGGTTGATCGTCAGCGTGATGGCGCCCTTGAGCCCTGCGCTCACGATTCCGATGCTCACACTGGCGCCGGCCTCGAGGGTGGTGACCAGCTTGACCTCGGGTACGTCGACACCGTCGCCGTCGAGGTCGTCGAGGTAGAAGCCCTCCCTGATGATGTCGCCACCGTCGAAGCTCGCGTAGGCAGTCCGCAGCGAGTCCACGTCGCCGGGGTTGGGCAGCGACTGGTAGGCCAGGGTCTGCGCGTAGGAGTCGAAGCCCATGGCGAGCCGGCCCTCGACCGAGATGGAGCCGCCCACGAACGGGACGATCGGCACGGGTCCGGCCATGATCGGGCCGAACTTCTTCTGGTACGCCACCGAGACGGCGAGCGTGCCGAAGTCGACGCGGAAGTACGTCGCCTCGCCCGCGCCGGTCAGCACGTCCAGGATCTGGTCGGTGTCCTCCATGAACGGCAGGGAGAACCCGGGGATCTGTCCCGTGACGCTCTTGGTGGTCTGCGCGACGGACTTCTTCACCTTGCGGGTGCCGGTGCGGTTCTCCCCGGTCGTCTGGCCCGCGACGCCGGACTTGGTCTGCTCCTCCTCGAGGCTGTCCTCGTCGGGGCAGGGGGCCGGGGCGGTCTTCTTGGTCGTCGACGTGGTCGCCGTCGTGGTGGTGGTGGCGACCGTCTCGGTGCACTTGCTGTAGAGCTCGACGTCCTTGGGCTCGAGCTTGAGGACCTCGCCGGCTGCGGCCACGTCGGCCAGGTCGACCCACTGGTTGCCGAAGGTCGCGATCGCGCCGTTGAGCTTGGTGACGCCGTCGATCAGGCCGATCACCCGGTAGGCGATGTCCAGCTTGGGCCGGTCCTCCGACAGGTGCTCCAGGATCGAGAGCAGGCTCACCTCGCCGCCGCCGGCGAGCTCGGACAGGTCGGAGACCACCGGGATCGGCGTCCGCAGAACGTCGATGACGTCGCGTACCGGCGCGAGGTAGGGGTCGATCACCTTGAACGGCGTCGCCATCGTGGAGACGACTGCGCCCACGTCGAGCTGCACGTCGTCGTAGGAGATGTCGCCGAAACCGTCAGCAGCCGTCCAGGGCATGAGGATCGTGCCCCGGAGGTGGAGCGCGCCGTTGCCCACGGTGGCGCCCTCGTTGCCGTCGTAGGTCAGGAAGTCGAGGCTCAGCCCGTCCTTCCAGGGGTCCTCGTTGTCCGTGCCTTCGGGGTCGGTGAAGGACGGGGTGGAGGAGAGCTTGCCGTCGTACAGGTCGAACAGGTCGTACTGCTGCCCGCCGGTGGCCCCGTCCGCGCCGAGCGCGAGGTTGATCCGCGTCTTGAGGTCGTCGGAGCCGTCCCCGGTGGCGGTCAGGTGCGCCGGCAGGTAGCCGACGATCGCGTCGAGGCCGCCGTCCGGCAGGTTCGCCTCGACGTCGAGGGCGAGGGCGTCGTCGGGGTTGATGACGACCTGCGGTCCGGTGCCGCGCGTCAGCCGGAGGGTGACGGGCAGGGTCCAGCTGGTCGTGGTCGTGATCGTCTTGTCCGTGCGGAGGGCGAGCCCGGCCAGCCCGGTCTGGAACTCCCGCGCGTCCGTGTCGTCGGCCTCGGTGGTCTTCTCCGTGCCGGTCAACGAGACGCTCAGGGTCACGACGTCCCAGCCGGTGCTGGTGTCGGTCTCGCAGGGGACGGGGGCGGTGTCCTCGTCGCACGCGTCCGGGTCGCAGGTCCCGTCCTCGGAGCCGCAGCTCACGGTCGCGGTGATCCCGGTGGCCGGGTCCAGGCCGTCGGTCGCGTCGACGGCGTCGTCCATGGCCGACTCGAGGCCCTCGATCAGCTCCGCGGCATCGGCAGCGTGGGCCACGTCAGTCTGGTCGAGCTGTGTGCGCAGCTGCGAGGTCAGGGACGTGAGGATGTCGGAGACGCCGGCGCCGGCGTCCAGGTCGGTGCCGATCAGGGGCGCCGAGATCGGTGCGCCGCCGGGTCCGATGTTGCGCGGGGCGGCACCGTCGGTGGCCTGGCCGAGGGCGGAGGCCAAACCGTCGAGGCCCTCGGCGAGGTACTTGACCTGCATCGGCTGGCGCTCGGGCTGGGTCGCTCCGTCCCCGCCGGAGGTGTCGGTCGCCTTGGCGCGGTACTGAATGGTGCCGAGGTCGCCGGTCACCAGGTCCGCCGTGGCGGCGTCAGCATCCTGATCGTCGGACAAGGCGTTGCTGCGGGTGGTCTCGAACTCACCGCTGCTGGCGTCGTACGACGTGTCGACGGTGACGCCGAGCTCGGCGGTGCTGCCGGAGTCCGCCGCCACGTCCGCGGTGCCGACGCCGGCCTGCATGTCGCCCGCGATGTTCTGACCGCCCGGCAGGGCGAGGGTGGCGGTCGAGCTGGTGCCGGTGCCGTCGCTGAGGACAGGGCGGGCGCTGTCGACGTCGACGTCGATCGCCAACGTGGTCGAGGAGGAGACGCCCACCTTGTAGGCCCGCTCCGTCACGACCTGTCCGGGGTCGTCGACCATCAGGCGCAGGGGCGCGTCGAGCTTCTTGCCGCTCGGCGTCTGGGCGGACAGCGAGATGCCGAGGCTCCCGCCGCCCAGCGTGTAGTGGAGGGCCGCGGGATAGGTGCCCATGAGCGAGTCGATCGCCGCCTCGAGCTCCTGGGCGCTGGAGACCGACGGAAGGTTGGCCGGGCGGTGCCGGTCCACCTGCTCGTCCTCGGTCGCCGCCTTGGACATCTTGGCGAGGCCGGTGGTCAGGCCGTCGCGCTCGAAGGCGAGCTGGGCGGGGCGCAGGTCCACCAGGGGCAGGGTGGAGTTGTACTGGTCGTCGGTCAGGCCGTCGTTCACGTGGTCGCCGTCGATGCGACCGAACGACGCCAGCGCGGTCGAGAGTCCCTCGATCACGGAGTCGCGCAGCGCGAACGGGTCACCGAGGACGATCGCGTCGACCGCGTCGCCGTCGCCGTACGCCGCCTCGCCGCCTGGGGCGAGGCCGGTGCAGGTGAGCGAGTCGGCGTCGAACACGGTGACCGTCTGGCAGGCCGGACCTCCGGCGAGCAGCCGGCGCGCCAGCTCCGGGGCGGGGGCGCCGCCGGTCGGGGCGTCGACGCCCAGGGCGTCGTACAGGTCCGAGGCGCCGTCCGGCAGCTCGGTGATGCCGTCGATCCGGACGGTGTCGGCCACGTCGTCCTCGGTGCCGGGGTCGCCGTCGGCGCCGTCGTTGCCCTCGGTCACGTGCGCGGTGCCGGACAGGAACACGGCGGGGGCCGGGTCGAAGACCCGCAGAGTGTTGTAACTGGTCCCGAAGCCGACCTGCGGGAGGCCGTCCGGACCCCAGGAGACGGTGGCGGTCCCGGAGGCGCCGCCGGCGACACCGGAGGCGAACGTCGACCCGCTGATCGCCTGCTCGTGCGCGGTGAAGCCGATGCCGGCCGTGACCTTGTCGACCAGGTCGATCTCGCCCTGGTCCAGAGCGCCGTCGGAGTTGAGCAGGCTGCTCAGGGCGATGGCGTCGGAGGTGCCGGAGTCCGTCGCCAGGGTGACCGCGGAGTGACCGCTGGTCTGGCCGAGGCTCACGCTGGCGAGGTCGGCGGTCACCTCGAGGAAGCCGATCCGGGCCGCCAGGCCGGTGAGACTGGGTGCCGTCGCGCTGAGCCCATTGATCTTGAGGATCGCCCCGCCCGTCCCGGGCAAGAGGTAGGTCTCGCGCGTCTTGTCGGCATCCGGGGTGCCGGTCTGGATGCCGAAGCCGGCCTTGAACGAGGCGCCGGTCGCGGTCGCGGTCGCCTCCGCAGGGTTGTCCGGGTCCGGGGACTTGAGGCCGGTCAGCCCGACCAGGGCGCCCAGCCCGTCGGCGTTGCCGAGGGGCACCTGCTCGCTGTGGCTGGCCTGCTCGATGTCGACGGCGACGTCCAGCCGGTGTGCCGAGAGCGAGGCACTGGCCGACGAACCGGTCAGCTCGCCGATCCGGCGGGTCACGTCCTGGACGGTGTGCGGCATCGACCGAGCCACCATGTCCTGCCCGTCGGCCTGGAACGACACCTCCACGTCGGGCTCCCCGTCGGAGCCGTCGATGCGGACCAGTCCGCTGGGGTCGGGCCCGAGCGCGGCAGCCTGCTCGGAATCGGCGAGGACGACGTGTCCGCCGCCGCTCTTCACCGACCACTCGACGTCGGTCAGGTCACCGAGACCCTCGGCCGTGGTGGCGATGCAGTACACGGTGTCACCCGGGGCGGCGACGCCGGCCGGCGGGAGCTGGGGTGCGGCACCGCACTGGACCTGTGCCGCCGCGGCGCTCGAGAGCAGGTCGAGCAGGCGGTCGCCGGGGGCGAAGAGGTCGCCGGTGCTGCCTCCGAGGTTCGGGAAGTCCACGTCGGCGGAGTCCTGCAGGGCCAGGGTGGTTCCGGTGTACTGAGCGAGTCCGGTGAGTCCGTCGACCATGGTGAGCCCGGTGGCCTGCTCGAGGGCGGCGCCGTACGTGCGGGTGGCGTCCGTGGCGCTGGGCCACACGGCGTCCGGGGCAGAGTCCTGGTCCACGGACATCGTGCCGGTGCGGCCGCTGCCGCCGTCGAGCGTCGAGGGCAGCGAGACCCCGAAGCCCACGTCGACGGAGTCGAGACCGGTGGTGATGCGGAACAGGTCCGGCAGCGTGGAGTAGCGCAGGTCCTCCAGCGTCAGCAGGCTTCGGCCGTCGGGGTCGCGCAGAGTGATGTCCTGGTCGCGGTGGATCTGGTAGTGCCCGCCGGTCACCCGGACCTCGGTGAAGCCCTGGCGAGCCATGAAAGCGTCGATGCCGGGGCTCGCGGGGGTGTCGATGTCGACCGTGAGGTCGAGCTGCGGCTGGCTGACGAGCGCGACCTTGAGCAGCGGGTCGGACTGGTGGGGGTCCACCTGCACGACGAACGGGTGGGCCGGGTCCGTGGTCAGGGAGACGTCGAGGTCACCGGCACCGCCGTTGGGGCCGAACCGCAGGTCGCCGTCGTCGTGGACCAGGGGGAGGTCGTAGCCGTCGACCGTGCGGGCGTAGGTGAAGCTGATCCGGTTGTCGGTGGTGGTGATGTTGCCGATGCCCGGGATCTTCGACAAGCCGAGCGCCAGGTCGTCCTGACCGCTCAGGGCCGCGTCGAGGTTCGAGGTGAGCTGCTCGTCGAGGTCGAGCACGTCGGCCAATGTGGTCGTGGTGAACGGCAGGGCCGTCGAGAGCTCCGGGGTCTGTCCCACCGCTGAGATGGCGCTCGCCAAGGCGATGACACCGAGCCTCCGCGTCGACTCGGAGTCGTCGGCCGCGTGGGCGGACGGTCCGAGCGAGGAGCTGATGACCGGGCTGCCCAGGAGGGCAAGGCCGAGGACCACCATGCCGACGAGTCCCGCCGGTCGGAGTCTGAACGCGCGAACAACCTGCTGAGCCACAGTGCTCCCCCTACGAGATGCCGAGTCCTCGAATCAGACCGGACCTCGTCCGTGCGCGGCGCCGTTGTGGACGTCCTGTGGCTATTTCGTTGCCTGCGCCTGCCCACTGGTCCAGACCGCTGGGCCGAAAGGGTGAGACGCCGCTCGAAATGACACCAGGGCCGCCCCGAAGGAGCGGCCCTGGTGGGTGATGCTGTGCAGCTGGGTCAGGCCGGGATGACGTTGAGCGCCACCGCAGCCGAGACCTCGTCGTGCAGCTTGACCTCGACGTTGTGCGTGCCGAGGGTCCGGATCGGGTTGCCGAGGGCGATGGACCGCTTGTCGAGGTCCTCCCCCGCCTTGGCGACCAGCGCGTCGGCGATCGCGGAGACGGTGACGGCGCCGAAGAGGCGGCCGTTCTGTCCCGCGCGCACCTTGACGTCGACCGGGCCCGACTCGAGCTTGCTCTTCAGCTGCTCGGCGTGGTCCTGGTCGCGGACGGACTTCGCGTCGCGCGAGGCCTTGATCGACTCGACGGTCTTCTCGGCACCGCGGGTCCAACGGATCGCCACGCCGCGCGGCACGAGGTAGTTACGGCCGTAGCCGGACTTGACCTCGACCACGTCGCCGGGGCTCCCGAGGCCGGTGACCTCCTGGGTCAAAATGAGCTTCATCGTCTCGTCTCCCCTCAGCGACCGGTCGAGGTGTAGGGCAGCAGGGCCAGCTCACGCGCGTTCTTCACCGCGATGGCGACGTCACGCTGGTGCTGGACACAGTTGCCGGTCACCCGACGCGCGCGGATCTTGCCGCGGTCGGAGATGAACTTGCGAAGCAACGCGGCGTCCTTGTAGTCGACGCCGGTCGCCTTCTCCTTGCAGAACTGGCAAACCTTCTTCTTGGGCTTGCGAATGACTGCCTTGGCCATTGTGGTGCTCTCCTTACGAGCCCGGCATCAGCCGGAATGGTTGGGCCGAAATGAATCGGTGTTTCGGTTTCAGCTGGATCTAGAAGGGCGGGTCGTCGTTGCCGGCTCCCGGAGCGGCCCAGGGGTCCTGCGCCGGAGCGCCGCCCTGGTTGCCGCCACCCTGGGCGGCCTGGTTGCCACCGGCCGGGGCCGAGGAGGCCCACGGGTCCTGCTGGCCGCCGCCCGCACCGCCGCCACCACTGGTGCCACCGCCGTAGCCGCCGCCGTCTCCGCCGCCGCTGCGCGTCGTACGCGTCACCTTGGCGGTGGCGTACTTCAGCGAGGGGCCGACCTCATCGACGTCGATCTCGAACACGGTGCGCTTCTCACCCTCGCGGGTCTCGTACTGCCGCGACTTCAGGCGACCCTGCACCACCACGCGCATCCCCTTCTGCAGGGACTCCGCGACGTTCTCCGCGGCCTGGCGCCAGACCGAGCAGGTGAGGAACAGCGCGTCGCCGTCCTTCCACTCGTTGCTCTGGCGGTCGAAGGTCCGTGGGGTCGACGCGATCCGGAAGTTCGCCACGGCCGCACCCGAGGGGGTGAAGCGCAGCTCCGGGTCGTCGACCAGGTTGCCGACGACGGTGATGACGGTCTCGCCTGCCATGTCAGGTCTCCTCTAGATCCGATTCTGGGAAGTCGGGAGTCATCGTTGCCGAGACCCCCGACATAAGGAAGGGCCGCTTCCACAGCCCTTCGTCAGCGAACTGCTCAGTGAGCCTCGGGCCGCAGCACCTTGGTGCGCAGGACCGACTCGTTGAGCCGCAGCTGGCGGTCGAACTCCTTGACGGTGTCCGGCTCGGCCGACAGCTCAATGACGGCGTAGATCGCCTCATCGTTCTTCTGGATCTCGTACGCCAGCCGGCGACGTCCCCAGACGTCGACCTTGCTGACCTCGCCGCCGTCCTTGCGGATGACGTTGAGGTACTTGTCGAGGCTCGGCTCGACGGTGCGCTCTTCGAGACTCGGGTCGAGGATGACCATCACTTCATATGCACGCATAGCGGTCTCCACCTCCTCTGGACTAGAGCGGCCACGGACTCTCCGTGGCAGGAGGGCTTCTGCGTTCACGGCGTACGACGTCTGCGCCGCTGCCGTGGCTGCTCCGGGTCGGCATCGAAATGCCTCCGGGGCAACCGCTGAAGGCTATCAGCGGCTGCCCCGGAGGGATGAATCAGCGCAGGCGAGGCTCCGGCTCAGGCCTCTCCGCGGCGCATGCCCGCCAGCACGGTGCCGGCGATCGTGGCCAGGAGCGCCAGCCAGTAGCCGAAGCCGTGGCCGGTGTCGATGCCCAGGCCCGAGACGTTGCCGCCCGGGTAGATGAACAGCGCGAGGATGGTGCACACCAGGCCGGCCGCCATCAGGCCGAGCACCGTGGTCCGCACGGGGACGGGCAGGGTCTGCCCCATGAGGTGCAGGACGAGCACGACCGCGGCCGCCAGGGCGAGGAGCGCCCCGAACCAGCCGAAGAAGCCGTGCCAGGCGCTGGCCGAGGCCGAGCTGTCGAGGCCGAAGGCCTTGACGTGGGCCGTGTAGTACGGCATCAGCGAGGCGAGGAAGGCGATGACGCCAGCCGCGATGATGCCGAGGTCGAGCTTGTGGGCCGACTGGAGTGCGGCGGCGCCGCCGCCGGCCGGTCGGCCGGTGGGTCCGGTGCCGGGAGCCGGGGACGTGGGCTCTTGTGTCATGGAGGTACTCCGTTCGAGAAGCGTGCTGCAGGGGCCACCCGACCCCCGCCTGCCCATCATGGCGGCAAGGAACGCCGGTTGACCACACCTTCGGGTGAGGGGCTGCTGCGTGTCGTGCCCGGCTCCTACGATGCAAAGCATGAACAGCACGCCCCGGATCGGTGCCCACGTCGACCAGACCGACCCGGTCGCCGAGGCTGAGATCAGGCAGGCGCCGCTGGTGCAGTTCTTCCTCGGCGACCCGCAGGGGTACAAGGGTCCGGAGGTCCGGTACGCCGGAGGGGCCGCGGCCCTCCGCGACGCGGCCGAGTCCGCGGGGATCGACCTGTACGTCCACGCGCCGTACATCGTCAACGTGGCCACCACGAACAACCGGATCCGCATCCCGAGCCGCAAGCTGCTCCAGCAGCACGTCGACGCCGCCGCCGAGATCGGCGCGAAGGGCCTGATCGTGCACGGGGGTCACGTCAACAAGGACGACGACCCGAGTGTCGGCTTCGACAACTGGCGCAAGGCGATCGACGCCACCGACCTCAAGCTCCCCCTTCTCATCGAGAACACGGCCGGCGGTGAGAGCGCCATGACCCGCTATCTCGACCGCATCAAGGGCGTGTGGGAGGCCATCGCCGCGTGCGAGCAGGCCGACCGGGTGGGCTTCTGCCTGGACACCTGCCATGCGCACGCCGGTGGCAACCCGCTCGAGACCGTCGTCGACGACGTCCTCGCCATCACGGGGCGGATCGATCTCGTGCACTGCAACGACAGTCGCGACGAGTTCGACTCCGGCGCCGACCGGCACGCCAACTTCGGCGCCGGGAGGATCGACCCCGACCTGCTGGCCGGCGTCGTCCGCCAGGCCGGTGCCCCGGTCGTCTGCGAGACCCCGGGCGGGGCCGCGGAGCACGTCGCCGACTTCGACTGGCTGAGGGAGCGGCTGTCACCCGGTCCAGTAGCGTAGAGAAGGTGCCTGGGAAGCTGCGTGTCACCGACATCTCCGCCTCCGACCACCTCGAGTTCCTCCGTGGTCGATCGAGCGCGAGCTTCCTGCAGACACCCGCCTGGGCGCACGTGAAGTCGGAGTGGCGCTCGGAGTGCCTCGGCTGGTTTCGAGAGGACCAGCTGGTCGGCGTGGGTCTCGTGCTCTTCCGCCAGCTGCCGAAGGTGAAGCGCTACCTCGCCTACCTGCCCGAGGGCCCGGTCCTCGACTGGAACGCCGACGACCTCGACGCGTGGCTCGCCCCCATGACGGAGCACCTCAGGAGCAAGGGCTCCTTCGCGGTCCGCATGGGCCCGCCGGTCGTGCTGCGCCGGTGGGACGCCGCGGCGGTCAAGGCCGGCATCGCCGACGAGTCGGTCCACCGCCTCGGCGACGTCCCGCCGGCCGAGCGCACCCCCGTCGGCGCGCGCCTGGTGAGCGCCCTCGAGGGGCTGGGCTGGCGCAAGGTCGCGGTCGAGGGCGGGTTCTCGGCCGGCCAGCCGGCCTACAACTTCCAGGTCCCGCTCACCGCCGACGGCGAGGCCCGCACCGAGGACGAGGTCCTCAAGGGCATGAACCAGCAGTGGCGCCGCAACATCAAGAAGGCGGCGAAGGAGGGTGTCGAGGTCACCCGCGGTGACCTCACGGACCTCAAGGCCTTCCACGACCTCTACGCCCACACCGCCGAGCGCGATCACTTCACGCCCCGGCCCCTGTCGTACTTCCAGACGATGTTCGAGGCCATGTCGGCCGAGGAGCCCGACCGCATCACGCTCTGGCTCGGGCGCCACGAGGGTGACCTCGTCGCGGCGACCGTCTCGGTCCGGGTCGGCACGCACGTCTGGTACTCCTACGGCGCCTCGTCGTCGGAGAAGCGCGAGGTGCGCGGCTCCAACGCCGTCCAGTGGGCGATGATCCAGGATGCGCTCGCCAAGGGCGCCGAGATCTACGACCTGCGCGGCATCACCGACACCCTCGACTCCGACGACCCGCACGTCGGCCTGATCCAGTTCAAGGTCGGCACCGGCGGCGAGGCCGTCGAGTACGCCGGCGAGTGGGACATGCCGCTCAACCCCCTGCTCTACAAGGGTTTCGAGCTCTACCTCAAGCGCCGAGGCTGACCGAGATGAGTCTTGTCCTGACCGTCGACGGCGACCGCTGGCGCAGCCACCTGCGCGGCGTCGCCGAGCGGACGCCCGGGCTCGCGCCCGTCTGCAAGGGCAACGGGTACGGCTTCGGCCTGGGCCGGCTCGCCCGCAAGGCGCAGTGGCTGGGCGTCGACACCATCGCGGTCGGCACGTACGACGAGCTGCCCGAGGTCGAGACCCGCTTCGACGGCGACCTGCTCGTGCTCACCCCCTGGCGTCCGTACGTCGGCCCCTCCATGGATCGGGCCGGTCATCCGCGGGTGATCCACACGGTCTCGCGGCTCGACGACCTCCAGGCGCTGCTGGCGCAGGACAATCAGCCCCGGCTCGTCCTCGAGCGGATCACGAGCATGAACCGCCACGGCCTCTCGGCCGCCGACCTCCGCGCCGCCGGCCAGGTCCTCCGGGATGCCGGCGTACGCCCCCGCGGCGTCGCGTTCCACCTGCCGCTGAGCCAGGGCTCCAACCTCGGCGAGGTGCGTCGGCTGATCAACGACGTCGTCGCGGCCGAGCTCGACACCCACGTCCTGTGGGTCAGCCACCTCACCGAGACCGAGCTGGCCACGCTCCGCGCCTCCTACGCCGACTTCGAGCTGCGGCCGCGGATCGGGACCAGTCTCTGGCTGGGCGACCGCGGCGCGCTGTCGGTGACCGCGCGTGTCCTCGACGTGCACCGGATCGAGCGCGGCGAGACGTTCGGCTACCGCGGCCGGAGCGCGCCCAAGGCCGGCCACCTGGTGATCGTCAGCGGCGGGACGGCGCACGGCATCGGGCTCGAGTCGCCGATGGGTGACAGCAGCCTGAAGTCCCGGGCCGCGACCCTGGCGCGGGGCGGCATGGACGCGGTCGGCTTCACCCGGTCCCCGTTCACGGTCGACGGGAAGCAGCGGTTGTTCGCCGAGCCGCCGCACATGCAGGCCTCGATGCTCTTCGTGCCCTCAGGCGCGCGCGTGCCGGCTGTGGGCGACGAGGTCGACGTCCGGGTCCGGTACACCGCGACCACGTTCGACCAGGTCGTCCTCGACTGACGGCGGATCGTCCCCGGGGAGTGACCACAGGTCCCCGACCACGCGGGCGAGCGAGATACAGCTCGGCGAGCACGCGGACGACGATGAAGATCCAGTAGAAGCCGGCCTCGTTCTCGCCGCCGTTGTCCAGGAACTTCCCGAGGTACCACCAGACGCCGGCGAAGTAGAGGACCTCACCGGCCTGCCAGATCAGCTGGTCGCGCCAGCGCGGGCGGGCCAGGGCGGCCAGTGGCAGCAGCCACAGGACGTACTGCGGCGAGTACACCTTGTTGACCAGCAGGAAGCCGACCACGATCAGGAACCCGTACTGCGCGAGGGTTCCCGTCCCGCGCGCCCGCAGTCCGAGGACGAGCACGCCGAGGCACCAGGCACCGAAGACGATCCAGGACCACACGTTGATCGTGTGCGGGGGGAACACGTGGCCGGTCATCTGCTGGACCATCAGCCACAACGAGCCGAGATCGGCCCCGCGGGCGGAGTTGAACTCCCAGAAGTGCTTCCACTCGTCGACGCCACTGACGTACGCCGGCAGGTTGGCGAGCAGCCAGGCGACAGCGGTGCCGTAGCCCAGCGCCGCGAGGTCGGAGAACCGTCGTCGACGCAGGCAGATGATGAGCAGACCGCCCAGCAGGAACAGGGGATACAGCTTCGCCGCGGTCCCGAGCCCGATGAGCACCCCGGTCAGCAGCGCGCGGTCGCGCGCCCACGCCCAGAGCGCTCCGGCCACGCAGGCGACGGCGAGGAGGTCCCAGTTGACGAGCCCGGTCAGGGCGAGCGCCGGTGACAGCGCGAACACCGCCGCGTCCCAGGGTCGCCGGCGATCCACCCCGGCCAGCAGCCACGCGGACAGCAGCGCGAGGAGCGCGAACCCGAGGGCGTTGACCAGCACGAACCGGCGTACCTCGGCCGGGACTCCCGGGAGCGCGGACAGCGCGGCCGGGTTGGTCTGCTCCCGTGCCGTGAGGTCGGCCTCGGGGGAGGCCCAGTGGGTGACGACGGCAGTCCCGTAGGCCCAGTAGGAGATGAGGACGGGGTACTCCATCACCTCGGGGTAGCGCGCCCGGATCTGCGGATCGTCGCTGTACGGCCACGCCAGCTCCGCCAGGCCCCGACCCGTGTAGAGGTAGGGCAGGTCGGAGTAGCACATCTGGGAGAACCGGGTGTCGCCGTTCTGCCACGTCGCCTGGTAGCAGCTGGTCTTCTGCACCATCCCCAGGGCGAAGCACACGGCGGTGAGCAGCAGGATCACCCGCGTCGGCGTCCACCATGGGTGCCGGCCGGCGTGCTCACCGACCGGTCCTCCGGCGACCTGGCTCAGTGCGGCGGCCAGGGGATCCTCACGCGTGGGAGAGCTGGGCCGCTCCCTCATCAGCCGGCCTCCGTCAGTCCTCGCCGTAGCGCTCACGCGTGAAACCGGCCGGTGACGCGCCCGCTCCACTGGCCGTCGGCGTCGGCGAGGGTGTCTGCGACGCCGATCCGGTGGAGGTCGGGCAGCCCACCGGTCCGCACGTGTTCGACGGGCCGGTCGGCTGACCTGTGGGCGCCGACGAGCTCGGCGGGGGGGCCGACGTCGTCGGGGCCGACGAGCTCGACTTCCGGGTCGGGGACGGCTGGGTCGTCGTCGGGCGGTAGGTCGGCGACGGCGTGTGCCCGGACTCCGGCGCGTTCCCGTCCAGGTTGGCCGCCGGCGGGAACTGCTCGACCGGCAGGCCCTCCATGTCGCGCTTCATGACGGCCAGCCAGGTGTCGGCCGGGTAGTCGGCACCGAAGTACGACGGCATCCAGCCGTCCAACGCGTTGTCACCGTCCCCACGGACGTACATCACGGCCGTCGACAGCTGCGGCGTGAACCCCACGAACCAGGCCGAGGAGACCTCGTCCTTGTCGTTGGTGGCCGTGCCGGTCTTGCCGGCCGCCGGGCGATCGAGCGCCAGGGCTGCCTGCCCGGTTCCGTTCTTCACCACCTGCTGCATCGCGAAGGACGTGTCGTCGGCCACCGGACGGCGGATGCCGTCACGTTGCGGCTGCTTCCACGTCCAGGTCTTGCCGCCCTTGGTGTCGACCACCTTGGAGATGACGTGGACGTCCGCGCGCTCACCGCGGTTCGCGATCGTGGCGTAGGCGTTGGCCATGTTGATCGGGCTCAGCCGCGCCTTGCCCAGGGTGATGAGGGCGTCCGCCTGCAGGTCGGGCCCGCTCGAGTCCGGGATGCCCGGGAAGTCCTTGTCCGGCTGCGCCGGCGGGATCCCCATCTCCTCGGCGGTGCGCAGGATCTTCTGCGGTCCACCGGGGATGGAGTTCGCCATGTCGACGAAAGCTGTGTTGATCGACTCCTCCAACGCGTACGTCGCGCTGACCGCCGAGCCGTAGTCGTTGCCCTGGCCGTCGGAGCCGGTCCCCTCGTTGCGGACCGTGAGCCCGTCGGGGAACTCGTAGGGAGAGTTGCCGTCGAAGGTGTCCTTGAGCGAGTAGCCGTTCTCCAAGGCGGTCGCGAGGGTGAACGGCTTGAAGGTCGACCCGACCATGCCGCCGGCCTTGGCCCAGTTGATCTGGCTCTTGAGGTAGTCCTGGCCGCCGTAGAACCCACGGAGGGCGCCGGTGCCGGGTTCGACGCTCGCCACCGCGACGTGGAGGTTCTTGTCGCTGAGGTCGCGACCCAGGTACTTCGCCGGCGGGCGCGCCTCGTTCACGCCGGCCTGGGCCGCGGCCATGGCCTTCTTGGTGAACGTCGTCGTGACCCGGAGCCCGCCGCCGTCGATGACGTCGTCGGTGTAGCCGAGCTGGTGCAGCTGGTCGCGGACCAGTGCCAGCATGTGGCCCCGCTGGCCGCCGTAGGTGCTGCTCGCCTGCACCTCGGGGAACTTCGGCAGTCGGCGCTTGGCCTTGTCGACCTCTGCGGCGTCCGCGGTGCCCATCGAGACCATGCCGTTCAGCGCGTAGTCGTAACGCGCCTTGACCGCCTCGCGCGCCGCCTTGCCGTTGGCGGGGTCGTAGCCGTTGGGGTTGTTCAGGACGCTGGCCAGGAACGCGCTCTGGGACAGGTCGAGGTCCTCGGCGTCGATGTCGAAGTAGGCCTGGGCGGCCGCCTGGACGCCGTACGCGCCCCGGCCGAAGTAGATCGTGTTGAGGTAGTCCTGCAGCAGCTCCTTCTTGCCCATCTCGCGACCGAGCTTGAGGGAGAGGATCGCCTCCTTCAGCTTGCGCGTGTAGGAGCGCTCGGAGGTGAGGTAGAAGATCTTCACGTACTGCTGGGTGATGGTGGAGGCGCCCTGGGTGTTGCCGCCGCGGGCGTTGTTGAAGGCGGCCCGGATGATCCCCTTGGGGTCGATCCCCTTGTTGGTCCAGAAGGTGCGGTCCTCCGCCGAGACCACGGCGTCCTGGAGGGTCTGGGGCATCTCCGAGAGCGGGATCGACTCGCGGTTCTGGATCGCGAACCGGCCGAGGGGCGTCTTCCCGTCGGCGTAGTAGACCAACGTGGTCTGCGCCTGGAAGTCCTTGTTGGGGTCGGGGATGTCGATCGTCTTGTAGAGGTAGACGAATCCGGCGACCACGATGAGGAAGCCGGCCAGGCCGGCGACCAGGGTCCACAGCAGGATCTTCTTGATCAGCGCCTTGCGGTCGCGGGGCTGCTTGCCCTTCGCGCCGCGAGCAGGCTTCTTGGTCACGGCTGGGCCGGCGGCGCGTCGCTTTCCACTCACGAGACCGAAGGGTACGCGGCGGTGGGATCAGTCACCCACACCGCGCGGGCGAGAGTTCCGTCGCGCGTGACATGACCGAATTTCGCAACGGCTGGATATATCGCTACGATACGTCGTCATGTCACGTCGGGCGGAGACCATCGAGCTGGCAGTCCTCGGACTGCTGCACGAGGGTCCCATGCACGGCTACGAGCTGCGCAAGCGGCTCAACCTCATGCTCGGGTGGGGGCGGGTGCTCTCCTACGGCTCCCTCTACCCGACGCTGAAGAAGATGTTGCGCGGTGCCCTCATCGAGGAGCTGGCGGCCACCACGGTCAGCCGGCGGCCGCGGATCGTCTACCAGCTCACCGAGGCCGGGCAGGTCGAGTTCGAGCGCCTGATGACGGAGGTCGGTCCCACTGCGTGGGAGGACGACAACTTCGACATCCGGTTCGCGTTCTTCTCCCGGACCGACATGGAGATCCGGCTGCGCGTGCTCGAGGGCCGGCGTACTCGTCTCCAGGAGCGACTGGACCGCGTGCAGAACCAGCTGTCCATCACCCAGAAGGAAGTCGACCGGTACGCCGCGGAGCTCCAGCGCCACGGGGTCGAGCAGGTCGAGAGCGAGGTCCGCTGGCTCTCGGAGCTGATCAATGCCGAGCGCAGTGGACACCCCGGCGGCCAGACCACGGCCCCGAAGCCATAGACAAAGAAGAGTCAAGGAACCGAGGAAGGAACGCATCCATGGGTGCAGTGAAAGTAGCGATCGTCGGCGTGGGCAACTGCGCCACGAGCCTGATCCAGGGAGTGGAGTACTACCGCAACGCGGACCCCAGCGGCTCCGTCCCCGGTCTCATGCACGTGGCGTTCGGCGAGTACCACGTCTCCGACGTGGAGTTCGTCGCCGCGTTCGACGTCGACGCGAAGAAGGTCGGCTTCGACCTCTCCGAGGCCACCACCGCCTCGCAGAACAACACCATCAAGATCGCCGACGTGCCGCCCCTGGGCGTCATCGTGCAGCGCGGCCCGACCCTGGACGGTCTGGGCAAGTACTACCGCGAGACCATCGACGAGTCCGACTCCGAGCCCGTGGACGTCGTCCAGGTGCTCAAGGACACGGAGGCCGACGTGCTCGTCTCCTACCTCCCCGTGGGGTCGGAGAAGGCCGACAAGTTCTACGCCCAGTGCGCCATCGACGCCGGCGTGGCCTTCGTCAACGCACTGCCCGTCTTCATCGCCTCCGACCCCGAGTGGGCCAAGAAGTTCGAGGACGCCGGCGTCCCGATCGTCGGTGACGACATCAAGTCCCAGGTCGGCGCGACCATCACCCACCGGGTGCTGGCCAAGCTGTTCGAGGACCGCGGCGTCGCGCTCGACCGCACCTACCAGCTCAACGTCGGCGGCAACATGGACTTCAAGAACATGCTCGAGCGCGAGCGCCTCGAGTCCAAGAAGGTCTCCAAGACGCAGGCCGTCACGTCCAACCTCACCGGCTCGCTGGCGAGCGCCGGCGCGCACGACCGGAACGTGCACATCGGGCCCTCCGACTATGTCGCGTGGCTCGACGACCGCAAGTGGGCCTACGTACGCCTCGAGGGTCGCGCCTTCGGTGACGCCCCGATCAACCTCGAGTACAAGCTCGAGGTCTGGGACTCCCCGAACTCCGCCGGCATCATCATCGACGCGATCCGCGCCGCCAAGATCGCCAAGGACCGCGGCATCGGTGGCCCGATCATCTCGGCGTCGTCGTACCTGATGAAGAGCCCGCCGGTGCAGCTGCCCGACGACGAGGGCCGTGCCCGAGTCGAGGCCTTCATCCGCGGGGACGAGTGAGGCTGGCCTAGCCAGCCGCTCCCTGTCCCACTCCTCGCCCGCCCACCCTTTGGAGTGATTGCCAAGCGGTGGGTCCGGGCGGAGGGTGGAAGCACCGCCTCGGGTGCTCGCCCGAGCCGGAAATCATGGGAGCAGCAATGCGTCGGATCCTTGTCCTTGCTCTGTCGGCCGCTGTGGTGGGCACGGCGACGCTCTCCCTCGAGACGTCGCAGGAGTCCTCCGACGCTGCGGAACCATCGACCCAGTCGGTGACCGTCCCGACCAGGACGGCCACAAGGACGATCACCTGGACCGGCACGATCTCACCAGGAGCCAACCCGACGAGCGACTGCGACAGTGGCGCCTCGCCCGCCGACATCGAGGAGATCAGCATCTCGGTGCCCGATGGCGCCTACCAGAAGGTGGCGGCGACCTTCGACTTCTCGATCACCTGGGAGCCGGTCGTCGACAGCGGCGCCAACGACGAGATCCTCACGGTCGTCCGCCAGGGCGGCGACCCGGGCGGCGAGGAGTCGGAGAACGCGGTGGGGTCGAGCGACACCTCGCAGACGACCGAGCGGGTCACCGGCAGCGACCTGCCCGCGGCAACCTACGAGGTGCAGGCGTGCGGCTTCGCCAACTCCACCCCGCAGCCCTACACCGGAAAGCTCGTCCTGCACACCGCGAAGGGCTCCGGTGAGAACAGCCTGGCGTCGGCCCCGGCCAAGGGCCTGGGGTTCTCCGCGAGCGTGGCGGCCGACCCGCAACGCGACGAGGCCGAGCCCCTGATCGAGAGCGATCGGGACGGCCGCATCTACACCTGCGGCCCCACCGGCTTCGGCTCGGCGGCCGACTACGCCCAGGTCTCCACCGACGGGGGTAAGCAGTTCCACCTCCTGGGCACCCCTCCGCGGGGCCAACAGTCGGCCGGCGGCGGCGGCGACTGCGCCATTGCGCTGGCGCCGAAGAAGAACCTCGAGAACCATTACCAGTACGCCTACACCGGCCTCGGTCCGTTGACTGGCTTCGCCACCAGCACCTCGCCGGACAGCGGACGCTCGCTGCAGACCGTTCCGGTGGCCGGCAACGGGGTCCAGGACACCGGTGCGCTGGCCGACCGCCAGTGGCTCACCTTCATCGACGAGGACAGCGTCCTGCTCAGCTACAACCAACAGCAGCCGCGCAACATCGTGGTGCAACGTTCCGACGACGGCGGTCTCACCTACGGACCCGACACCGCGATCGCGGGCGCCGCGCCTGACTTCCCTGGTCCGATGCGGACTCTGCCGGCACGGATGAACCCGCAGGACCCTGCCACGCGCGTGGTCTTCTTCGGCTGGAGCGCCGGCTCCAAGGTCAACCTCTCCCTGTCCTACGACGGGGGCGCGAGCTTCGTGGACTGCGTGGCCGCTGTCGACAAGCGGCAGCCCCGCGCCGGGTTCGTCACCGCCGACGCCGACCGCCGCGGCAACATCTACCTCGCCTACGCCGACAAGGTCGACTTCCACTCCTACCTCGTCACGCTCCACCACCGGGACCTGAGCAAGTGCAACCAGGAGATCGGCAACGTCCCGGGCTCTGCTGTGGCACCCAAGAACGACCCTCGCGACCTCGGGTTCAGCAAGCCGCTGCAGGTCGACCGCGACGGCGTGCGTACGACGGTCTTCCCGTGGCTCGCGGCCGACGGCAAGCCTGGTCGCGTCGCGGTCGCCTTCTACGGAAGCCAGAGCCAGGGCGATCCCAACCTCGGCACGTTCAAGGCCACCTGGCACGTCTACGTCAACCAGTCCCTCAACGCCCTCTCCTCGGATCGCACGTTCAGTCAGGTCAGGGCGACCAGCCACCCGATGCACTATGACTCCATCTGCCTCAACGGCTTGGGTTGCAGCCTGACCACTCCGGAAGGCGACCGGTCTCTGGCTGACTTCTTCGCGCTCGAGACCAACCAGAAGACCCATCGTCTGCAAGTTGTCTATGACCACGACGCCAAGAAGCCCGGGGAGCCGGCCGGCCACGTGGCCAGCCCCATGGTGTTCACCCAGACCAGCGGGCCACTGGCCTCCGGTGGGAGGGACGCCTCCAGGGCGCCTCTCGTCCGCAAGACCAGCCGGGACGCCAGGGGAGACGCGATCGCCGACTACTCCGCCCTCGGGGCCACCGGCGCGCGGAACAAGGTCAAGGGCGCGGACCTGAGGTCGGTGCGGATCGGGCGGCTGCGCGCAAAGCCCGGGTTCGTCGTACGGATGCGAGTGGCCGATCTGTCCCGACCGGCGCTGGCCGAGGCCCTGGCAGCCACCGACTCCCAGTCCCTGCTGTACGTCTTCCGCTTCACCAACGGATTCCAGCCGGGAGGCGCCGTCGCGCGCTACAACCCGAGCGCCACCAAGCAGTGGACGTTCGGGTACAGCGACTACGACGCCATGGCCGGCGAGTGCACGGCAGCGCCGAGCACGTCGGACGACAAGTGCCTGTCGTTCGGCGCGGAGACGACGCGGGCCAGCGGGAAGGTCGTCCGCAAGCGCGGGCTCATCACGCTCCGTGTGCCTGCCGTGAACGGCAAGGGGGTCACCAGGCTCATGGCGCTGCGCCACGGCAAGGGTGACCACCTCCAGCGGAACTCCGTCCGAGCCACCGCCGGAAGCAGGTTCTACGACGCGTCGGCGTTCTCCTTCGGCGACCCCAGCACGTCAGGTTCGCCCAAGGGCACCCCGCAGAGCTACCTCTACCCGCTGGACAACACCCCGGCGATGGACTTCCTGTTCCCCCGGCGGTGACCACCACGGGGTAAGCGCTCATCAGGGTGAGACCTGACCAACGGGCCCGGTGCGGCGTAACCCACGTCGCCCGGGCTCGTTGCCCGGTCAACCCGTACCGGTCGGCACGGGACACGACTCGATCTCTCCCGGAGTGTCACCCATGCGTTCGATCCCCTCCCGGCGCCTGCTCTCGGTCGCGGGCACCACCGCACTGGCCCTCAGCCTGCTCGCCGCCCTCACCCTCGGCTCGGCCCAGGCGGCCGGCGGTCAGCAGGGCCGGGCTCCCGCCGTCGTGTCAGCCGCTGGTTCGGCCTCGGGGTTCTTGTTCTACGTCTACCCGGACCCGCAGCCCACCTGCTCGACGGCAGGCACGCTCGGCACCAACGCCAGCGCGGATCCCTCCATCGACCGCGATGCCTGTGCCTTCGCCCGGTTCACCGTGACCGGCGCGACCGGACCAGTGAAGGCCGACCTGTACGCCGAGGGTCAGGACACCCCGTTCGAGTCGGACCTCCCGGCTTCGGAGAGCTCCACCACTCCGGGCTCCTACACCGTCCGGCTGACCCCCGGCGACGCCTGGCCCGCCGGCAGGATCCAGATGGTCGTCAAGGACGGCGGCGGACAGCTGGGAGGGTTCGCATTCGCTCTCAACGATCTGCGCGCGACGCTGAACACCGGCGCCGCCACCCACCCGGGCGACCCGTTCACCGTCAGCGGCACCATCGCTGAGCACAGCGCCCGCACGACCTTCGCCGGTGGTGGGGTGCCCGCGACGTTCGCGCTCGTCGTCAGCGCCCCCGACGGCACCGAGCTCTTCCGCAAGGACGTCACGGCCGCCAACAACGGCTCCTTCAGCGAGCAGGTGCCCGGAGAGAGCACCGACTCCCTCGTCGAGAACGGCGCACTGGCCGTGACCGCGGTCGACGCCGGCTACGACGACGCCTCCACGGGCGCGTGGGCCGCCGAGACCGCCGGGACGGCCACGCACACGATCCAGGTGCCGGCAACCACGTTGGTGCTGAAGAACAGCTTCGTCTCCTCGGTCGGCTGGGTGAAGCCCGGGGACACCTACCCCTCCCGGATCCTGGTCACCAACCCGACCGCGGCGCCGATCACTGGCGCGTCAGTCTCCCTGACGGCACCGACCGGGACCAGCTTCACCTCCGCCGCGGGACCCGGCAGCCACCCGGTGGCCGCACAGGGGTTCACCTGGACACTGCCCACCCTCGCCGCCGGCGAGACCCGCGTCCTCGTGCTGGAGTCCAAGGCCAAGACCGTGGGTCAGCTGGCCACGATCGTGTGGCGTGACCTCTCCACGACGGCCGTGCTCCACGTCGCCGGGGAGCAGGACAGCACCTCGACCAGCCACGGTCCCAAGGTGATCCCGCCCGACACCAACTACGACACAGCCCGCTACGGCGACCGCCCGTTCCCGGTGGTTCCGCTGCAGTACAGCGACCGCTCGTACCAGTCGAACCACTCCGGTGACTCACTGGAGTCGGTGATCAACGCGCCGGCCAACGACGGGTCGACCTTCAACCTGTATCAGGAGATGTCGCTGGGGCAGCTGTTCCCGGAGGGCACCGTGCCGTCCAAGGGAATCGGGAACGCGGACTTCACGGGCTTCGATCCGGCCTTCCCGCTCACCTCGTTGTCCGACGGCGCTCCGAACACCTGCCACGGTTACACCTATGCCGACGCGGGGGGCGCCGAGAACCCGCTCTACTCCACGCGCATCAGCAACGGCGTCTACAACTTGCCGGGAAACACCGACTACTACGGCGACGACGCCAACGGCTCGGCGCTGATCGGGGCCGAGAGCGGTCAGGGCTCGCTGCAGCAGATCGACTCAGGGTGTGGCCCGACCGGCAAGATCGTCGCCGACGCGGTCGCCCTGGCCGACCCGGAGATCGACTACTCCGACTACGACACCGACAAGGACGGCGTGGTCGACTTCTTCATGGGTGTCTTCGCCGGCTGCGGCGGCAACGGGGCCTCGCAGCTCGGTGCCTGCGCCGACGGCCAGTCCAACGTGGCGCCCTACGACAACGTGTGGCCGCACTCCTCCTCGCTGGAGTACTACTACAGCGACCCGGCCACCAAGCTGCCCGGCGTCGTGACCAACGACCAGCTGAAGGACCTCGAGGGCAACCCGCAGTTCTGGACGAACAACACCTTCACCAAGATGACCGACGACCCGTCGTCGGGGCTGAAGGTCTACGTCCGGGTCGGTCCTTACAACCTCAACCCCGAGACGGCCATCGACAAGGCGAGCGTGATCTCACACGAGTACGGTCACTCGCTCGGCCTGCCCGACTTCTACTCGACCGGCACCCGGCAGACCTACGGTGACTGGAACCTGATGGCGACCGACAAGTCCCAGAACATGGACGCCTTCTCCCGCCAGGAGCTCGGTTGGGTGGTGCCGGAGGTGCTGAGCGCCGACCGGACCGTCAACGGCTGGACCGACTCGAAGCACGACACCGGCACCATCCACTGGCAGACCGAGGACGGCGAGGACTATGTCCTCGAGAACGGCGCCGACGGCATCGTGCACAACTCGCAGATGTACGTCGCCAAGCTGCCGGGCCGGCAGCTACTGGACGGGTCGGCCTTCGAGCAGACCGAGACGAGTGAGGGAGCCTCGGCCAGCCATCTCTGGTGGTCTGACTCGGGCAACGACTTCGGCTGCCCGCCGACCGGTGGTCACAACTTCGATCTAGCGGTCCCCGAGGCAGCGAACCTGCCGGCCGGATCGACCATCAATTTGTCGTTCAAGTCCCGCTGGGACATCGAGTGGGACTTCGACTACGGGTTCGTGATGACCACCGTCGACCGCGGTGCGACCTACACCTCGCAACCCTCGGAGAAGGGGTACACCACCCCCGCGTCCACGAACCCCAATGCCAACGCCTGCCTGGCGCAGTTCGGGAACGGCATCACCGGCAGCAGCGGGTCCTACCAGGCCGGAACCGAGCAGACCGACCGGACGGGGCTCACCGACAGCCCGCCGCCGGTCTTCCTCACCGACAGCTACGACGTCAGCGACATCGCCGGTACTCCCGACGGTGCGATCCGGTTCAGCTACGCCACCGACCCGGGGCTGGCCCGGCCGGGCTGGTTCATCGACGACGTGAAGGTGACCGCCACGCTACCCGGCGGCGCGACCAAGGACCTCTACGTCACCGACTTCGAGTCCAGCGGAAGCCCCAGCGACCCGGCCGTCTACAACGGCGGGTGCCGGGAGGACCTCAGCACGGCTCAGCAGTGCACCCAGGGTTGGAGATACCTGGAGGCCGGCTCGGAGTCTGCTCAGGACCACGCGTACTACCTGGAGATGCGCGACCGCTCCGGGTTCGACTACGAGGGCTTCGGCCAGATCGACCGCGCAGGCATCGGGTGGACCCCCGGGCTCTACCTGGCCTACACCGACGAGTCGCACGGCTACGGCAACACCGGAACCGACGACCCGCCAGCGCAGTCACCGTTGGACGCCGTCCCGGATCCGGGCAGCGAGAAACCGGACCTCAACGACGCCGCCTTCACCACCGACGCCGGGAAGTCGGTGTTCTCCGACTCCGGAGAGGGCCACACGGACAACTACACGACGCCCACCACCAACGACAAGGGTGAGCCGGCGGGCGACGGTCTGTGGCACTTCCGGTACCACTGCCTCGGCTTCGAGGTCACCGACATGTCCGGCCAGGACACCATCCAGCTGGCAGGGGACCTCCTCGGCGATGTCCAGTTCACGATGGGCCAGGGCTGTGGAACCTTCGACTACGGCTACGCCGGAGCGGCCGCGACGGACGACACGCCGCCGACCGCTGGGTTCACGACCACGCCCAAGCGGCCGACCAACCGCACGCCGCTCACGCTGGACGGCTCGAGCTCCACAGACGATGTCAGCGCATCCGGAGATCTCACCTATGCGTGGGACTTCCACGACGGCGGGTCGGACGTGGACGCGACCGGTCCGGTCGTGACGAACCGGTTCAAGCGGGCCGGTGTCCACCCGGTGACGCTGACCGTGACCGACGAGGCCGGAAACAGCGGGCAGAAGACCCGGCGGGTCCGGGTGAACCGCTTCCAGCCCTGCAACGGCCGTCGCGTAGAGCGCGGTGGCGGCTGGCGGGTCGTTGAGGACGCCAGCGCGCCGGGTGGCAGCTACTGCGACAACCGGGGTCCTAGTCGCGCGAAGGACGTCATGGAGCTCGCCTTCAGTGGACCGTTCCTCGCCATCGACTACGGCCGGGCGCGCCACGGGGGCAGGGCGGCCGTCTTCATCGACGGTCAGAGGGTGAGGGCGCTCGACTTCCGCGGCGACACGCGCACGGTGGCGTTCGGCCCCACCTGGAGGGTCGGCCACCTCGGGAAGGGCAGCCACCGCGCGCGGATCGTGATGCTGAAGAAGTCCGGCTACGTGGACGCATTCGTCTTCCGCCCCTGACCCGGAGCGGGAATGGCCGACCGGGCTCCCGGGTCCCTGTCGGCCGCGCCGCGTGTGCCGCCGTACCGCATGTAACACCGTGTTACCCATCTACCTCGCTGAAACAACGGCGTTGTAGATGTGGAACACGGTGTTACATGCCCCTCACGCTCGGTACGCCCGCTCGCCTTCCGCGTCCGCCCGGATGGACGCCAGGGTCGCGGCCATGCCCTCGCGCAGCTCGGCGGTGAACACCTTCTGGCCGCCGAGCATGGCCTTGGTGAGCCTGGCCGACAGGCCGGACAGCCCGTCAGGCGCCTCGCGGCGCTGGACCAGATGGGTGCCTGAGTCCGTAGGGGTGAGGGTGAAGGACCAGATGGTCCAGTTCTCCTTGATCCGGAAGGCGAACTCGCGCTCCGGCTCGAACCGCACCACCGTCGACCGGGTCGGCCAGAACAGCAGGCCGCGACGGTTGAGGTTGATCGCGCGCGACCCGAGCCCGATCGGCCCACCGCCGCGCACCACCGTCCTCATCACCTGCGGGCTGCGCTCGGACATCCCGGCGAGGTCAGTCACCAGTGGCCACACCACGGAGGGCGGGGCGGCGATGTCGACGGAGGACTCGATCAGCGGCTCGAAGTCGGCAGTCATGGCCTCGAACCTAGGCAAACCTCAGCCGGCGGTGCGCGCCGCCCACCAGTCGAGAAGCGCCCGGGTCGCCTGCTCGGTGGTCTGCGGCCCCTCGTCGAGCCGCAGCTCGAGCAGGAAGTGGTACGCCGCACCGACGTCGCGACCGGGTCCGATCCCGAGGATCTCCATGATCTGGTTGCCGTCGAGGTCCGGGCGGAGCGCCGCCAGCTCCTCCTCCTCGGCCAGCCGCGCGATCCGGGACTCGAGCTCGTCGTAGGAGCGGCGCAGGCGGTCCGCCTTGCGCTGGTTGCGGGTGGTGCAGTCGGCGCGGGTGAGGATGTGCAGCCGCTCGAGCTGGTCGCCCGCGTCGCGGACGTAACGACGGACCGCGGAGTCGGTCCACTCCCCCTCGCCGTAGCCGTGGAAGCGCAGGTGCAGCTCGACCAGGGTGCTGACCGCGTCGATCTGGTCGGTTGAGAAGCGCAGCTCCTTCATCCGCTTACGCGTCAGCTTGGCGCCCACGACGTCGTGGTGGTGGAACGTCACCAGGCCGCCCCCCTGGAACTTCCGGGTCCTCGGCTTCCCGATGTCGTGCATGAGGGCCGCGAACCGGCCGACGAAGTCCGGGGCGTGACCGCGCTCCCGCTCCAGGTCGATCGACTGGTCGAGGACGGTCAGGGTGTGCTCGTAGACGTCCTTGTGCCGGTGGTGCTCGTCGCGCTCCAACGCGAGCGCCGGGAGCTCCGGCAGCACGAGAGCGGCCAGCCCGGTCTCGACCAGGAGCGTGAAGCCGCGGCGAGGCCAGGGAGCGAGCACCAGCTTGACCAGCTCGTCGCGGACCCGCTCGGCCGAGACGATCTCGATCCGCGAGGCCATGGCACGCATGGCCTCGACCACCTCCGGGGCGACGGTGAAGCCCAGCTGGGCGGAGAACCTCGCGGCTCGCATCATCCGCAGAGGGTCGTCGCCGAAGGAGTCCTCCGGGCGCCCCGGCGTACGAAGCTCCTGGTGCGCGAGGTCGACCAGGCCACCGTGGGGGTCCTCGAACGTCCGGTCCGGCAGCGAGACCGCCATCGCGTTGACGGTGAAGTCGCGCCGTCCCAGGTCGCCTGCCAGCGAGTCGCCGAAGTCCACCTCCGGCTTGCGGGAGGACGGGTCGTACACCTCGGACCGGAAGGTGGTGATCTCCAAGGTCCAGTCGCCCTTGCGGCAGCCGATGGTGCCGAAGGCTCGGCCGACGTCCCAGACCGCGTCGGCCCAACCGGCCAGGATCCGCTCGATCTGCTCGGGGCGAGCGGAGGTGGTCAGGTCGAGGTCGACGACCGGGCGGCCGAGCATCGCGTCCCGCACCGGCCCACCCACGAGGTGCAACGACTCACCGGCGCCGACGAAGCGCTCCCCCAGCGGCTCGAGGACCGGCGCCAGCTCGTCGAGCGTCGCATGGACCGCGGCTTGCACCTGCGCCATCGAGACGGGCTGAGGAAGCGGCGCGGACACGTCAGGCAACTCTAGTGGTTGCCGCGGGAGGTGGGCCGAGGCGGCCCGTGCTTCGGGTGCGCGATCGTCGCGGCGGCGCGGAAGCCCCCGGGTCCACGGCTAGAGTCGGCGGGTGCCTCACCCGCCTCTGCTTCTGCGCGCCCTGGCGGCGGGGGCCCTGGTGGCACTGCTCGGCTGTCCGGCGTACGCCGACCCCGGCGCGGAGGCTCCCCGGGCCGCCGGCCCACCCCGGATCAAGGCGGCCTCCGCGCACCCGACGAGCGACGACGACCAGACTCCGCTGGAGGTGCAGCTCAGCACGCTGTCGGTCTCGGAGATCCCCCAGCACGGGCCGATCCGAGTCACCGGGGTGGTGACCAACCGCAGCGACGAGCGCTGGACCGCGATCAACATGCACGCCTTCCTCGACGACGTGCCGATCACGACGCCCGAGGACCTCGACGCCGCGGCCCAGCTGCCCGAGACCGCCGTCGTGGGCAGCCGCATCACGACGGTGGGCATGTTCGACTCCGTCGGTGGCCTGGACCCCGGCCAGAGCGCACCGTTCTCGATCCGGCTCAGCCACAGCGTCCTGGCGGTGAGCGAGCCGGGGGTGTACTGGTTCGGCGTCCACGCGCTGGGCCAGAGCGCCACCCAGACGAGCGACTCCGTCGCGGACGGCAGGGCCCGGACGTTCCTGCCGTTCGTGCCCCCTCCCGCGGAGACCACACGGACGAGCAAGAAGAAGCGCGTGGCCCCGCCACCGCCGCCCGCCCTGGACGTCGCGCTGGTCGTGCCGGTCCGGCACCGCATCGACCACGCCCCCGACGGGCGGATCGCCTCGGAGAACGCCTGGGCCCGCGCCATGAACGCCGGCGGCTCGCTCGCGGCCGCGACCGAGATCGGCAGCGCCGCGGCCGGTCGACCGGTGACCTGGCTGGTGGATCCGGCGGTCCCGGACGCCGTCCGGCGACTCGTCGCCGGCAATCCGAGCCGCAACCTCGACGACACCATCGAGGCCGGGGACGGCCAGGACCCCTCGCCCACCGAGGAGCCGACGACGACCCTGGGCGCCAGCCCGTCCCCGACGTCCGGCCCGGTCCCTCGCGGCGACCGACCCGACAATCCCGCGGTCGACCCGGGCAAGACCTGGCTGGCCGGCCTCAAGACCGCCCTGGGCTCGGGCGAGACACTCGCCCTGCCGTACGGCGACCTCGACGTCTCGGCCGCCGCCTTCCACGCGCCGACGCTCATCGATCTCGCTCGACGCCGCAGCGGTGACCGGATCGAACAGCTCGGCACCGCGACGCAGCCGGCGGTCCTCGGGCCTCGCGGGTACCTCGACCCCGCGGCGCTCGCAGACCTGCCGTCGGACGAGACCGTCATCCTCGGCAGCGGCATGCTCGCACGGACCCGGGCGCCCGGCGACTCCTCGGTGGCGGTGGACGGTCGGTCGGTCGTCGTCGCCTCGAGCCCCACCGCCGAGGGCGGGCCGGGCCCCGACGACCCCCGCACCGCACTCGCGATGCGTCAACGCATCCTGGCCGCGACCGCCGTCCGACTGCTCTCCCAGCCCGCACAGCCGCTGGTCGTCGTCCTCCCCCAGGGCTGGTCGCCCGCAGACCTCGGGAACTTCTTCCCCGGCCTTGACCTCCCGTGGGTGCACCTCACCACCGTGGGGCAGGCGATGTCCGGCGCCGGTGGCCCGCGGAGCGTGCCCGCGCAGCGTCTGTCCTACCCGGACTCGGTGGCCGGCAAGATCCTTCCGGCCGCCAACTTCACCGCGGCCGACCGGCTGATCGACGCCGGTCAGCGCCTGGAGAACATCCTCACCCGCAACGACCGGCTGGGTAGCGACACGGTCGACGAGGCGCTGACCGACCTTTCGGTGCAGAGTCGGGACACCCGTGACCGGACCCGCGTCCGCACCGATGCCTCGGCGGCGTGGCTCGAGCACCGGCTCACCGGCGTGCGGGTCAGCGCACCGCGAGGCGTGACCCTCTCCAGCCAGACCGGCACGTTCGCCGCGATCCTGCGCAACCGGCTGGACCACCCGGTCACGGTGTCGCTCCAGGTGGACACCGACTCCGGCCTCGACGTGGCCCAGCCCGGCTCTTTCGACCTGGCCGCGAAGGGTCGCCGCACGGTGGTGCTCGACGCCGACGTTCGCAGCGTCGGAGTGCACTACGTCCAGCTGTCCGTCACCGACGCGGACGGTGCGTTGCTCGGTTCCAGTGCCCGGGTCCCGGTCCGGTCGACCCAGTACGGCAAGGTCATCTGGGTGATCGCCGGCGCCGGACTCGGCCTCCTGCTGCTGGCCTGGATCCGCCAGCGCACGCGCCGCAGGATCGACACATGAGCGAGGAGGGCCGCTCGGGGCTCCTGGGCAGCAGCGCGGTCATGGCCGCCGGCACCGTGGTCAGTCGACTGAGCGGCTTCGTCCGCACCGGCCTGCTGATCGCCGCCCTCGGCAACGGTCTGCGCGGCGACGTCTTCAACGTCGCCAACACGATCCCGAACATGCTCTACATCCTGCTCGCGGGCGGGATCTTCAACGCGGTGCTGGTCCCGCAGCTGGTGCGGGCCGGCAAGAACGACCCGGACGCCGGGGCGGCGTACACCGACCGCATCATCACCCTCGCCGGGCTCTTCCTGGCCGCCGTGTCGGTGTTGCTGGTGCTGGTCGCTCCGGTCCTGCTGCGGCTGTACCTCGCGCCGGCGTACTACCAGCCCGACCGCGCGGCAGCGCTGGAGTCGGTCATCGACTTCGCCCGGCTCTGCCTGCCCCAGGTCTTCTTCTACGGCATGTTCGTGCTGGTCGGCCAGGTCCTCAACGCCCGAGGCCGGTTCGGCCCGATGATGTGGGCCCCGATCGCCAACAACGTCGTCGCCGTCGCGATGCTGACGCTGTACCTGCTCACCTACGGCCCGGCCAACCAGGTCGAGCTGGCCGGCGGCTACTCGATCGGGCAGGAGTGGCTGCTCGGCCTCGGCTCCACTCTCGGCATCGCGATCCAGCTGGTGGTGCTGGTGCCGTACCTCCGCTCGGCCGGCGTGCACTTCCGTCCGCGCTTCGACTTCCGCGACGCCGGGCTCTCGCACACGTTGCGCCTGGGCCTGTGGACCGTCCTGTTCGTCGTGGTCAACCAGCTGACCTACCTCGTGGTGGTCAACCGCGCCTCCACCGGCCCGGCGGGCGGCGGCGGCGCCGATGCGACCGGCTACACGGTCTACGGCACCGCCTTCCTCATCGTGATGGTCCCGCACTCGGTGATCACTGTGTCGTTGGCGACCGCGGTGCTGCCCCGGCTCTCGTCGTACGCCGCGGACCGCGACTACCGCAGCCTGGCCGGGTCGCTTGGCCTGGCGATGCGCAACGCGCTGGTGGTGATCGTGCCGTTCGCTCTGCTGCTGCCCTTCGTCGCCCGCGATCTCGCCCACCTGCTGTTCAGCTTCGGCGCCGGCCGCACGACGTACGGCAACTTCACCTCACCGTTGGCGTTGTTCGGCTTCGGGCTGGTGTTCTTCACCATCCACTACCTGACGCTGCGCGGGTTCTACGCCCTCGAGCGCACGCGCACGATCTTCTGGGTGCAGTGCGTGATCGGCGCCGTCAACGCCACCCTCGCGATCGTGCTCGTGGCGACCTCGAGCCCAGCCCACACGGTTCCCGCCCTGGTGGTCGCCTACACGATCGCGTACGCCGTCGGCGCGAGCGTGTCGTGGCGTCTGTTGCACCGGCTGCTCGGCGTGGCCCCGGGCGGCGAGCTGGTCGGCTTCCTGCGGCGGCTGCTGTCCGCGGTCGCCGTGACCACCGCGGTCACGGCGCTGGCCTGGTGGGGTCTCGCCCAGCTCGGGCCGGACCCGTCGTACGGGATCGCCTTCGTCCGGGCCCTCGCGCTCACCCTCGTCTCGGTCCTCACCTTCGTCCTCATGGCCCGCGCGCTGCGTCTGCGCGAGGTCACCGACGTACTCGAGCTGGTCTCCCGGCGTTTGCCGTCCCGTGATCCCGCCTGATCACGCCTAGAGTTGGGACCGTGCCGCAGAACATCCGCCCCGGGGACGTCCTGGCGGACCGCTATCGGCTCATCGACCTGCTGAGCGAGGCCGGCGACGGGCGGTTCTTCCGCGCGCACGACAAGATCCTCGACCGGCACGTCGCGCTGCACATCATCGCCGCGGACGACCCGCGCGCGGAGGAGCTGCGGGAGGCCGCTCGGGTCTCCGCCACCGTCTCGGACCCGCACCTGCTGCGGGTGCTGGACATCGAGACCCGCGACGACCGCTGCTTCGTCGTCAACGAGTGGGGTTCCGGCACCTCACTCGACATCCTCGTCGCGGGCGAGGGCCCCCTCCGACCGCGACGGGCCGCCTGGATCGTCGCCGAGATCGCCGGCTGCCTGAGCCGCGCCCACCCACAACGCATCGCGCACGGCCGCCTGATCCCCGAGCACGTCCTGCTGGACACCGCCGGGGCCGTGCGACTCATCGGGTTCTGCGTGGACGCCGCCCTGGCCGGCGTACCGGCGGGACGGGTCAGCCAGGACGTCACCGACCTCGGTGGCCTGCTCTACTTCCTGCTCACCGGCAAGTGGGCCGGGGAGTCGGAGTCGTCCTGCCCCTCGGCTCCTCGCGCCGGGGGCAAGGTGCTGCGGCCCCGGCAGGTCCGGGCCGGCATCCCGCGGGACCTGGACCGGATCTGCGACCAGGTCCTCAACCCCTACTCCGCCGCCCCCGGCGACAGCGAGCGCAACCTGCACACCGCCGCCGGCCTCGCCGAGGCCCTGCGCGAGTACGTCGGTGACCCGGCCGGGCTCGCCGAGCCGGCGCCCGTCGGCGGGGTCCACGGCGCCGGAGCCCTCGCGGTCCCGTTCGGCCCGACCGCGCCCCCCGCGGCGGAGGCCACCCAGCTGATCGACCCGGAGGAGGAGACGGACGCCGAGCAGGGCGTCCCGACCGGCGCCGCCCCGGCCACCCCGGTCGCCGAGCCGGTGCCGACCGTGGAGCGGCCGGCCGGTGAGCGGACGGAGCCAGCCACCGAGGACTCGGAGGTCGTCGTCGACCAGCCCACGCAGGCCGGCGTCCCCATCTTCCCCGACGACGACGACGTTCGATGGTTGGAGCGTCGGGCCGATCCGCCCCCGCCGCCGAAGTTCGAGGACCCGCCGGAGCGTCCGCTGTTCGCGCCCGACCCGCCGTCCGGTGAGCCCGCCAGACGGCCACGTCCCGGTTCCCCGGCCGGCCCCGGCCCGGGCGGCTACTGGCCCTGGGAGAACACCGGGGGCGTCTCCTCCTCCAGCAGCGGCGTGATCCCCGTCTACGAGGAGACCGAGACCGAGGGGGGTCGGCCGTGGCTGAGGATCGCCGCGCTGATCGCCACCGCCCTGGTGCTGCTCGTCGCCATGGTGATCGCCTACAACCTGGGGCGCGGCAAGACCGCCCTCGGCGGCAACCCGGAGCCCACCACCTCGTCCTCGTCACCGTCCTCGTCGGCGCCGAGCGCCCCGACGCCGGTCCGGGGGGTCACGGCCAAGGACCTCGACCCGCAGGGCGACGACGGGGCGGAGAACTCCGAGCTCGCGCCGCTGGCGGTCGACGGTGATCCCAGCACCGACTGGCACACGGTGACCTACGACCAGCAGTTCGGCCCGGCCGGCCTCAAGACCGGGGTGGGCCTGGTCCTGGACCTCGGCTCCGAGCACGACGTGACCGGTCTGCGGCTCACGCTCGTCGGCAAGCCCACCAAGGTCAGCGTCTACACCTCCGACTCCCCGATCGAGGACGTCGAGGGCCTCGACGCCGTCGACCGGTTCACCGCGCAGGCCAAGATCGCCCGCACCTTCGACTCCCCGGCGCGGGCGCGGTACGTCGTCGTGTGGCTCACCTCGCTCCCGCAGGTCCCCGGCGGCTTCTCCGGCGGGGTCGCCGAGGCCGTGGTCCTGGAGTGACCCCTGCCGACGGCGCCGGGGAGCGCAGCGACGCCGACCTCCTGGCCGCGCACGTCGCCGGTGATCCTGACGCCTTCGGTGAGCTGTTCGCCCGGCACCGCGACCGGCTCTGGGCAGTGGCGGTGCGCACGATGGGCAACCCCGAGGACGCGGCCGACGGTCTCCAGGACGGCCTCATCGCGGCGTACCGGCGCGCCGCCTCCTTCCGGGGCGAGGCCCAGGTCACCACCTGGTTGCACCGCGTGATCGTCAACGCCTGTCTCGACCGGCTGCGCTCGATGAAGGTGCGCCGGGCCGAGCCCCTGCCCGAGGACCTCGACGACCGCTCGGATCGTGGATCGGTGCTGACCAGCGACCCGCAGGACCCGGCCGGCGAGGTGGTCGGCCACGAGCAGCGCCGGCGCGTGCTGGCCGCCCTCGGCGAGCTCCCGTCCGAGCAGCGTGCGGCGCTCGTGCTCGTCGACATGGAGGGCTACTCGGTCGCCGAGGTCGCCACGATGCTGGACTGCGCTCCGGGAACGGTGAAGTCGCGGTGCTCGCGCGGTCGCTCCCGCCTGGCCGTCCTGCTGGCCGACCTCCGCCCGGCGGGCGAGGGTGACGGCCCTCACCTCGACGGACGGAACCCCCCGTCGATCCCCGGCGTCCAACCCCTGCAGCCGCGCGCTCCGCCTGCCGGGACGGATCCCCGTGCCTGACCCTGAAGCCGACCCGACCCCTGCCCGAGGAGGTGAGCGATGAACGACGAAGAGCTGCCCCGGTTGTCCGCGGCCGACGAGGCCCGCATCCGGGCCCTGCTGGCCGACGCGCGGCTCGACGAGCCCATGCCCGACGCCGTGGTCGCGCGTCTCGACCGGGTGCTCGCTGGTCTCGCGGAGGAGGCGCCCGAGTCGCCGGTGCCCGCCACCGTCGTCTCGCTGACCGAGCGACGCCACCGTGCGGCCCGCATGCTGGTCGCGGCGGCCGCGGTCGTGGTCGCCGGGGTGGGCATCGGGCAGGTGGTCGGCAACAGCGGTGGTTCCCCCGACAGCCTGAGCGCCGGCCGGGCCGGGGCCGGCGGCGACTCCCCGCTTGCTCCGGAGGCCGAGCGCTCGTTCTCCGGCGGGTCGTCCGGCGGGTCGGGCCCGGCGTCTTCGCCCCAGTCGGACTCCCTGGACTCCGAGGCCCGGGCCTTCCGGCTCCGCCCGCGACACTTCGCCCGCGACTCGCGGGGGGTGCAGGCGCGGGCGATGAAGCTCGCGGACTCCGCCGAGCTCTCGGCGACCCGGAGCCCCGTCGCCCAGTGCCAGGCCGGCTCCTGGGGTGCGGGCCGCTACGTCCCGGTGGAGTACGGCCGAGCCCCGGGGTACCTGGTCCTCCGCCGGCCCGGCGGTGACAGCCAGGTGGCCGACCTCTTCCTGTGCGGGGGGACCCAGCCGGTCCGCAGCATCACGCTGCCCGGTCCTTGATCCCCGGACCGGAACAGAATCGCCGGGTGGGTGGTTCCACCAGATGTGGCGGCCCGCGTAGCGTGTGGCCACAACATCTCGGTGCCGACTGAGGCGCCCCCGTCCGTCAGCCGGTCCATGAACCCGTCTGTGAGCCCGACCCAGGAGCAGCATGTCCGACATCCGCAACGTCATCATCATCGGCTCCGGCCCGACCGGGTACACCGCTGCGGTGTACGCCGCGCGCGCCTCGCTCGAGCCGCTGGTGTTCGAGGGATCGGTCACGGCCGGCGGCGCGCTGATGAACACCACGGAGGTCGAGAACTTCCCCGGGTTCCGCGACGGCATCATGGGCCCGGCCCTCATGGACGAGATGCGGGCCCAGGCCGAGCGCTTCGGTGCCGAGCTGGTGCCGGACGACGTCGTCGAGGTCGACCTCACCGGTGACGTCAAGATGGTCAAGACCGCGACCGACACCTACCGGGCGCGCGCGGTCATCCTGGCCACCGGTTCCGGCTACCGGAAGCTCGGGCTGCCCCGTGAGGAGGAGCTCTCGGGCCGCGGCGTCTCCTGGTGCGCCACCTGCGACGGCTTCTTCTTCCGCGAGCAGGCCATCGCCGTCGTCGGCGGCGGTGACTCCGCGATCGAGGAAGCAACCTTCCTCACCCGCTTCGGCTCGAAGGTCTACCTGATCCACCGCCGCGAGGAGCTGCGCGCCTCCAAGATCATGCAGGAGCGAGCGTTCGCCGACCCCAAGCTCGAGATGGTGTGGAACTCCGAGGTCGCCGCGATCAACGGTGAGGACCGACTCGAGTCGATCACCCTCCGGGACACCGTCTCCGGCGAGGAGCGCCCGCTCGACGTCACCGGCCTGTTCATCGCGATCGGCCACGACCCGCGGTCGGAGCTGCTCGCCGGTCAGGTGGACCTCGACGACAACGGCTACGTGCTGGTCGACCACCCCTCCACCGCGACCAACCTCCCGGGCGTCTTCGCGGCCGGCGACCTCGTCGACCACCACTACCGGCAGGCGATCACCGCCGCCGGCACGGGCTGCGCGGCCGCACTCGACGCCGAGCGGTTCCTGGCCGACCTCGACCACACCTCGGCGAGCCCCGAGGAGGCCCAGGAGGCCGTGGCCGCCGAGGGCGTCACGCAGGTCGTGCAGACGGCAGGCCTGTGAGGAACAACTGTCGGCCCTCTGCTGTTGAATCGATGTCCGTACCCGATCTATTGATGGAGTGATCCGATGGCCCTCCCCGCTGTGACCGACGCCGACTTCGAGACCAACGTGCTGAAGTCGGACAAGCCCGTGCTGGTCGACTTCTGGGCCGAGTGGTGCGGTCCGTGCCGGCAGGTCGCGCCGATCCTGGACGAGCTGGCCGCCGACCACGGGGACAAGATCGAGTTCTACAAGATGAACGTCGACGAGAACCCCGTCACCCCGTCCAGCTACCGGGTCACCGGCATCCCGACGATCAACGTGTACTCCGGTGGCGAGGTCGTCAAGAGCATCGTGGGCGCCCGGCCGAAGGCCGCGCTGCTCAACGAGCTGGCCGACTTCATCTGAGCCACCCCGCTCAGCGACGGACGTCCCTGGGTGTGCCCGGCTGCCGACTCGGCGCCGGGCGCACTCCGTCCACCAGGTCCACCAGCCGCTCCCACGCGGCCCCCACGTCCCGACGCCACGTCACGGCGGCCCGGAGATCCATCCGCATCCGCACCGAGGTGCCGAGCGCCCGTTGGGTCTTGAACCCCACGCCGGACAGGAAACCCTCCGGCAGCAGGCAGCGACCGGGACCACGTGAGTCCGCGTACGCCTCCACGGCCCGGATCTCGCGGCTCACCAGGTCGCGCGCCATGTGCTGCACCAGCATCCGGCCCAGTCCGCCGTCGCGGTGCGCCGGCTCGACGTGTGCCACGGCCAGGACGACCGCGTCCGCCGAGGCCGGCGCCGTCGCCAGCCCGGCGCTACCCGGGAGGAACACCTCCGGGGCGTACAGCACGTGGCCCACGGCGCGGCCGTCGACCATCGCCACGCGGCCGCAGCTGCCCCACTCGCGGAGCACCTCGCTGACCCACGCGTCGACCTCGCCGGCGGGGTCGTCGAGTCGCTCCCGGCGTACGGGGTCGGACTGCCAGAACGCGCAGGAGCGACACGGGGACACCAGCTCGGGCAGGTGATCCGCGGTCAGCCGGAGGATCGTGCGCGACATCATCCTCATCCTAGGACGCCGCCGAACCCCCGGGGCTGACCTGCGAGGATGAGCGGGTGCGTGAGATCAGGCCCCGGGAGATTCGGCAGAGCCGCAAGCTCCACCACGTCAGGTACGACGTGCGCGGCCCGATCCTCGTCGAGGCGCAACGGCTGGAGGCCGAGGGACACCGCATCCTCAAGCTGAACATCGGCAACCCCGCGCCGTTCGGCTTCGAGGCACCGGACGCGATCCTCGCCGACGTCGTCCACCACCTGCCGGAGGCGCAGGGCTACAGCGACTCCCAGGGGATCTACCCCGCCCGCACCGCCGTCGCGCAGTACTACCAGTCGAAGGGCCTGCGCGAGATCGGCGTCGAGGACGTCTTCATCGGCAACGGCGTCTCCGAGCTCATCTCCATGGTGCTCCAGGCGTTCGTGGACGACGGCAACGAGATCCTGGTGCCCGCCCCCGACTACCCCCTGTGGACCGGAGCCGTGACCCTGGCCGGCGGCACGCCGGTGCACTACCTGTGCGACGAGAGCCGCGGGTGGGAGCCGGACCTGGCCGACCTCGAGGCGAAGATCACCGAGAGCACCCATGCCCTGGTCATCATCAACCCCAACAACCCCACCGGCGCCGTCTACAGCAAGCAGACGGTCGACGCGCTCGTCGACATCGCCCGGCGACACGAGCTCGTGGTCCTCGCCGACGAGATCTACGAGAAGATCCTCTTCGACGACGCCGTGCACCACCACGCGGCCGCCGCGGCGGGGTCCGACGTCCTGTGCCTGACGTTCAGCGGCCTGTCCAAGGCGTACCGGGTCTGCGGGTACCGCGCCGGCTGGGTGGCGGTCTCGGGTCCCAAGGAGCTGGCCACCGACTTCCTCGAGGGGCTCACCCTCATCGCCAACATGCGGATGTGCGCGAACGTGCCCGCGCAGCACGCGATCCAGACCGCCCTGGGCGGCTACCAGTCCATCGAGGAGCTGATCGCTCCCGGCGGCCGCTTCTACGAGCAGGCGATGCTCGCCGACCGTCTGCTCAACGAGATCCCGGGCGTCTCCTCGGTGCGTCCTCAGGGCGCGCTCTACTGCTTCCCGCGGCTCGATCCCGCGGTGTACCCGATCGAGGACGACGAGGCCTTCGTCATCGACCTGCTCCGGGCGAAGAAGCTGCTCGTCACCCACGGCACCGGCTTCAACTGGCCCGCGCCGGACCACTTCCGGCTCGTCACCCTGCCCGACGTCACCGTCCTGGAGGAGGCGATCGGCCGGATCGCCGACTTCCTCGCCACCCGAGCCACCCGGAGCTGAGCCATGCGTGACATCACCTACCCGCCGATCATCGTCACGGCGAAGATCGGGTTCCGCCTCCTCGGCAACCGCTTCCAGATGACCGGCACCGAGCACGTGCCGCGGACCGGGGGTGTGCTCCTCGCCTTCAACCACATCGGCTACGTCGACTTCATCTACGGCGGCTTCGCGGCCCACCCCTCCCGGCGTCTGGTCCGGTTCATGAGCAAGCGGGAGCTGTTCGACCACCGATACGCCGGACCGCTCATGAGGTCCCTGCACCACATCGAGGTGGACCGCGGCGCCGGCACCCGATCGCTGGAGATCGCCCAGGAGTACCTCGAGGCGGGCGAGGCGGTCGGCATCTTCCCCGAGGCCACGATCTCCCGGGCCTTGGAGCTCAAGGAGTTCAAGACCGGTGCCGTGCGGATCGCGGCCGCCGCCGGTGTCCCCGTCGTCCCGGTGATCCTGTGGGGCACCCAGCGGCTCAAGACCAAGGACCACCCGCAGGACTTCTCGCGGGGCAAGACGATCTCGATCACGGTCGGGGCGCCCCGGCACTACTCCGGCGCCGACCCGGCGGCCGAGACGGCGGACCTGCACGCCACGATGTCGGAGATGCTCGACCGCACCATCCGGGACTATCCCGCGGACGAGCAGCCGCCTGGCAGCTGGTGGCTTCCGGCCCGGTACGGCGGCAGCGCTCCCACGCTGGAGCAGGCGGCGGTGCTCGACAAGCAGGAGCGTGCCGAGCGTGCGCGACGGCGAGCCGGGCGTTCCTCCGACTGAACCTGGGTCGATCTGTGGCTATGTCGACAAAGTGACTTGTTGATAGATCGTCAGATGGGTCGGTCGTCCCGGTTGCGCGGGTCCATCACGTCGACGATCCGCCGCAGGTCCTCCAGCGAGGCGAACTCCACGGTGATCTTCCCCTTGGACTTCCCCAGGGCCACCTTCACCCGGGTCTCGAGGCGGTCCGAGAGCCGGTCGGCGAGCTCGGCCAGTCCGGGGGCGGTCGGCACCGCCCGACGCACCCGAGGAACGTCGGGACCGTCCGCGTCCCCGACCGCGACGATCTCCTCCAGTCCGCGCACGCTGATGCCTTCGGCGACCACGCGAGCCGCGAGGCGGTCCTGCCGCTGGGGGTCCTCGACGCCGAGCAGCGCCCGGGCGTGGCCGGCCGACAGCACTCCCGCGGCGACACGGTTCTGCACCGCCGGGGACAGCTTGAGCAGCCGGAGGGTGTTGCTGATCTGCGGTCGGGAACGACCGATCCGCGTGGCCAGCTCCTCGTGGGTGCAGCCGAAGTCCTCCAGCAGCTGGCCGTAGGCGGCCGCTTCCTCCAGAGGGTTGAGCTGCGAGCGGTGCAGGTTCTCCAGGAGCGCGTCCCGGAGCATGTCGTTGTCGTCGGTGGCGCGCACGATGGCGGGGATCGCGCTGAGCCCTGCCTCGCGGCTCGCGCGCCATCGTCGCTCCCCCATGACCAGCTCGTAGCGGGGTGGCTCCCCCTCTTGGGGCGGCAGCGCACGCACCACCACCGGCTGCAGCAGGCCGACCTCGCGGATCGAGGTCACGAGCTCGGCCAGCGCCTCCTCCTCGAAGACGGTCCGGGGCTGCACGTGGTTCGGCTGGATCGAGTCCAGCGGGAGCTCGGCGAAGAAGGAGCCGTCCTCCGGCGGCGGCAGGTCGTCCGGCGCTGGGCTCCCCCCAGGGGCGTCGACGGGGGTGGTACCCCCCGCCTCGTCCTCCTCCTTCGGCGGCGCGGTGGGGATGAGAGCCCCGAGCCCGCGGCCCAAGCCACGACGGGGTGCGGGGGTGCTCATGCGGCGGGTGCTCCCTTGCGTGCGATCTCCCGGGCGGCTTCGAGGTAGGACAGGGCGCCCGGCGAGCCTGGATCGTAGGTCATGACCGTCTGGCCGTACGACGGCGCCTCGGAGACCCGGACGGAGCGAGGGATCGTCGACCGCAGGACCCGGTCGCCGAAGTGCTCGCGCACCTCGTCGGCCACCCCGGCGGCCAGCCGCGTCCTGGCGTCGTACATCGTCACGAGGATCGTGCTCACCGCCAGGCGTGGGTTGAGGTGGGCGCGCACCATCTCCACGGTCTCCAGCAGCTGGCCGAGGCCCTCGAGCGCGTAGTACTCCGCCTGGATCGGAATCAGCATCTCCTGTCCGGCCACCAGCGCGTTGAGCGTGAGCAGGCCGAGGGACGGCGGGCAGTCGATGAACACGTAGTCGAACCGCCCCTCCCCCGCCTCCTCACCGCCCACGAGCGGATGTGCGGCGATGGCCTTGTGCAGCCGCTGCTCGCGCGCCACGACGCTCACCAGCTCGATCTCGGCCCCGGCCAGGTCGATCGTGGCCGGCACGACGTGCAGTCCCGGCAGCTCCTCGCTCCGGACCATGACCTCGGCCAGCCCGGTCCCGTCGACCACGGCCTCGTACGTCGAGGGCGTGCCCCGGTGGTGGTCCACCCCGAGCGCGGTCGACGCATTGCCCTGCGGGTCCAGGTCGATCACCAGGACTCTCTGGCCCAGCTGGGCCAGCGCGGCGGCCAGGTTGACCGTCGACGTGGTCTTGCCGACGCCGCCCTTCTGGTTGGCGATCACCATGACTCGCGTCCGCGGCGGACGAGCCATCGCGGGGCGCGAGTAAGCCTCGTTCCGGGCCAACAGCGAGTGCTCCGCGGCGCGTGCCAAGGGTGTGGTGTCGTCATCGAGTGGGTCGCCCCGGTCGGCCAGGGATCCCGCTGTTCGGGCCCCGAAGAAGCTGCCCGCCCCGCGAATTTCCGATGTTTCACGTGAAACGGGCTCGTCGGTTTCACGTGAAACATCGGGTCCGGGCTCCGGGTCGCCCTGTGGAAAACTAGGGTCATCCTGTGGACGGTTGCGCTCAGAGTCGTCTCGGTTAGCGGTGGATAACGTCTCTCGCCGCTGGTGCTCGTCACTCACGCGTGCGTCACGTCCCCTTCGTGTTCGAGCCGGATCGTCCCGAGGAGCCGCGCCGTGGCGCCGACATGCCCCGGGGCACCCGGACGACTGTAGTCCCTGAGACCGCCACCTGGCACGGCTCCCCACACCCCAATCGGGCAAGGACCGGCCCGGCGGCAGCGATCTCATCCGCCGCTGACGCCCCCTTCATCGCCAGCAGCTCCCCTCGCGGTGCCACCAACGGCATCGCCCACCCCAACAGGCGGTCCAGCGGGGCGAGAGCCCGGGCGGTCACCACGTCGAACTCCCGTCGGCCGTGCAGCTCCTCGGCACGGCCCCGGACGACTTCGACGTTCTCCAGGCCCAGCTCCTGCACGACCTCGTCGAGGAACCTCGTCCGGCGCAGCAGCGGCTCGATCAGCACGACGTCGGAGGCGGGCAGAGCGATGGCCAGCACCAGGCCGGGAAGCCCCGCCCCGGAGCCGAGATCCGCCACGCTGGCGCCCTCCGGGACCAGGGTCGACAGACCGACGCAATTGAGCAGGTGTCGATCCCACAGCCGCGGCGCCTCGCGCGGGCCGAGAAGTCCGCGCTCCACTCCCGGTCCGACCAGCAGGGCGGCGTACCGCTCGGCCAGCTCCAACCGATCACCAAAAGCCCCCCGAGCCTCGACGGGCGCGGGGGGCACAGGCGGAGTGGGCACGCTCACCGCGGAATGCCCAGGGACGTGCGTTTCACGTGAAACATGACGATCACTCCGGAAGGATCACCACGAACCGCCGCGGAGCCACACCCTCTGACTCCGAGGTGAGGCCCGCCGCGGCGACCTCGTCGTGCACGACCTTGCGCTCGAACGGCGACATCGGCTCCAGCGAGACCGGCTCGCCGGACTCCTTCACCTGCGCGATCTGCTGATGCGCCAGCTCGACGAGCTGGTCGCGGCGCTTGGCCCGGTAGCCCGACACGTCGAGCATGAGCCGGGACCGATCACCGGTCTCCCGCAGCACCGCCAGCCGCGTCAGCTCCTGCAGCGCCTCGAGCACCTGCCCGTCCCGGCCCACGAGCTGCTGGAGGTCGGCACCGACGACAGAGACCGAGGCGCGGTCGCCATCGACGTCGATGTCCAGGTCACCGTCGAGGTCGGCGATGTCGAGCAGCTCCTCGAGGTAGTCCGCGGCGATGTCGCCCTCACGTTCGAGCTCGGTGAAGCTCGCCGTCTCTTCGGGCTCGGTCACGGAGTTCTGCGGGGCGTCGGTCGTCATGGGGTCAGTCATCAGTCATCTCTTCTGATCGAGTGCGGTGGTCAGGTGGCGAGGGGAGCCTCGACGGTCAGGTCTTGCCGCCGCCCTTGCGTTGCTGGCGGGTCTTCTTCTTCGGCTGCTGCCGCGGGGCGCGGGGCGGCTCCTCGGGCGTGACGGGGATCTCGGCGACGTCGGTCGTGGCCACCGGCACGCCCTTGCGCGCCGCCTTGGCAGCCTCACGATCCGCCTTGGCCTTCTCGGCCGGCGTCCCGGGCGCCGGGTTGTTCCGGATCACGTAGAACTGCTGGCCCATCGTCCACAGGTTCGAGGTGGTCCAGTACAGGAGGACGCCGATGGGGAAGGCGATGCCGCCGACCGCGAAGACCAGCGGCAGGACGTAGAGCAGGATCTTCTGCTGCTGGGCGTAGGGACCGGTGAGCGCGTCGGCCGGCATGTTCTTGCTCATCAGCTGCCGTTGGGTCGTGAACGTCGTGACGGTCATGGCGACGACAAGTAGCGCCGCCATGAGCATCACGCCGACATGCCCGTTCGCGCCGGTGAAGGTGTCCGACAGCGGGACCCCGAACAGCTTGGCGTGGCCGAACCGGAACGCATCGGTCCTGGTCAGGACGCCCTGGGACTCACCGTGGGAGGCCTTGTTGAGGAGTCGGAACAGCGCCAGGAAGATCGGCATCTGGAGCAGGATCGGCAAGCAGGACGCGAACGGGTTGGTGCCCGTGTCCTTGTACAGCTTCATCGTCTCCTGCGCGAGCCGCTCCCGGTCGTGGCCGTACTTCTTCTGCAGCTCCTTCACCTTGGGCTGGATCAGCTGCATGTTCCGGCTCGACTTGATCTGCTTGACGAACAGCGGGATCAGCGCCGCGCGGATGACCAGCGTGAGGCCGATGATCGACAGCGCCCAGGAGAGTCCGCCGGAGGGATCGAGGACCAGGCTGAGGAGCCGGTGCCACGCGATCAGCACGAACGAGATCGCGTAGTACAGCGGCGTCATGATGAAGCCGCCGATGGCGGAGAGGAAGTCGATCACTCAGGCTCCTAGGCGAGAGGTCTGGCCGGCCTCGAGCCGAGGCTCCTGACCGGGACGAGAGGGGACCGGGTCGTAGCCCCCGGCGGCCCAGGGGTGGCAGCGGGCGATCCGGCGCACGGAGAGCCAGGTGCCCTTGACGGCGCCGTGCTCGGTGACCGCCGTGAGCGCGTACGCCGAACAGGTGGGGTGGTAGCGACAGACCTGCCCGTACAGCGGGCTGATCAGGGCCCGCCAGGCCCGGATGAATCCGATCAGGAGGTACTTCATGCGGTCATCACCTTCTGCACACAACGGCCGAGGTCCCGCGACAGTTCCGCGAAGGAGGCCGTGGCGGCCGCCGGAGTGGCCCGGATGACCAGGACGTCAGCCGGAGCGAGCTGGTCGAGCCGCTCGCGGACCGCAGAGCGCAACCGACGCTTGACCCGGTTGCGGGTCACCGCGGTGCCGACCGCCTTGCTCACGATCAGGCCGACCTGTGCTGACCGCACCAATGACCCCTGACCTGCACTCTTCTCGGATTCGAGACGGTGAAGGACAAGGGTCCGCGACCCGGTGCGCCGCCCGCGGCGGACCGCCGTACGGAACAGCTCCGGGTCACGCAGCCGAGCGGCCGCGGGGAGCACGTGGACGAGGTCGTGGCAGTCGGAGCCGGGGACGGCTCAGACGGCCAGGCTCTTGCGGCCCTTGCGACGACGCGAGGCCAGAATGGCTCGGCCGGCGCGGGTGCGCATGCGGAGGCGGAAACCGTGCGTCTTGTGCCGGCGCCGGTTGTTGGGCTGGTACGTGCGCTTGCTCACGAGTCAACTCTTTCTTCAACGAACACGATCAGGGCTCCAGGACGAGCAGCGCTCGGGCCGCTGGAGTGGTGTTCCCTCGCCGATCGGGCGCGCGAGGGCCTCAAGAAGTACCCCTCACGGTACGACCGATCGTGGAGCAGGGTCAATTCGACCGCGGTCGCCCGCTCGCCGGTCCCCGATTGCCTCGACTTCCTGTGGAGAACTGCTTGCGGGGGTGGGGGGCCCTTGTTAGGTTCGAACCTTCCGAGTCTTCCCCCTCGGCTCTGTGGATCCCACCCCTCCGGATCAGCGTACGACGGCTTCGCCCCGCGGTGAAACCCCCTCTGACCTGCAGGAACGTGAGTTCTTCGGAGTTGGGAGCCCTTCTCGGGCAGCGTCGCTCCCTGGCCTTGATCCGCGGTTCACAATCTGTGGAGAAACCTGTGGAACGACGCCATCACCACACTTCGACACGTGAGGCAAGGCGTTGGCGGACCAGACCAGCTCGACATCCCAAGGAGCCGCCCCCGAGGGCGCTCTGCCCCAGGTCTGGCAGCACATCGTGGAGGAGCTCCCGGCCAACCAGCGCGCCTGGCTGCGCGACAGCGAGCCGGTGACCCTCATGGAGAACACCGCGATCATCGCGGTCCCCAACGACTTCACCCGGGTCCAGCTCGAGGGTCGGTTGCGCGGGGAGCTCGAGGAGTCCCTCTCCGCCTCCTTCGGCAAGAGCATCCGGATCGCCGTGGCGGTCAACCCCGACCTCGAGGAGCACGACAGCCCCGAGGCGACGACGGACCTGCCGGCCCCGGAGTCGACTGATCCACCCATCGACTTGTCGACAAACAACTTCGTCCCCACGCCGCGGGACAGCCGCCGCCCGGAGGGCGAGGTCAACCGGGCCGTGGCGCAGGAGGCGAGGCTCAACCCGAAGTACACCTTCGAGACCTTCGTCATCGGCTCGTCCAACCGGTTCCCGCACGCCGCGGCGGTAGCCGTGGCCGAGGCGCCGGGCAAGTCGTACAACCCGCTGCTCGTGTACGGCGACTCCGGGCTGGGCAAGACCCACCTGCTGCACGCCATCGGGCACTACGTGAACAGCCTCTACTCCGGGGCGCGGGTCCGGTACGTCTCCTCGGAGGAGTTCACCAACGAGTTCATCAACGCGATCCGCGACGACCGGCAGGACCGGTTCAAGCGGCGCTACCGAGACGTCGACGTCCTCTTGATCGACGACATCCAGTTCCTGGAGGGGAAGACCCAGACGCAGGAGGAGTTCTTCCACACCTTCAACACCCTGCACAACGCCAACAAGCAGATCGTGCTGACCTCCGACCGCGCGCCCAAGCGGCTCGAGGCGCTCGAGGACCGGCTCCGCAACCGGTTCGAGTGGGGGCTGATCACCGACGTGCAGCCGCCGGACCTCGAGACGCGGATCGCGATCCTGCGCAAGAAGGCCGCGATGGACAAGCTGACCGCGCCCTCCGACGTGCTGGAGTTCATCGCCTCGAAGATCCACACGAACATCCGCGAGCTCGAGGGTGCGCTCATCCGGGTGACGGCCTTCGCGCAGCTCAACCGCCAGGAGGTCGACATGACCCTGGCCGAGATCGTCCTCAAGGACCTGATCCCCGAGGGCGGCGAGCCGGAGATCACCGCGGGGCTGATCATCGCCCAGACGGCCGCCTACTTCGGGCTCTCCATCGACGAGCTGACCGGGCCGAGCCGCGGCCGGCACCTGGTGCTCGCCCGCCAGATCGCCATGTACCTCTGCCGGGAGCTCACCGACCTGTCGCTGCCCAAGATCGGCGCGCAGTTCGGCAACCGCGACCACACCACGGTCATGTACGCCGACCGCAAGATCAACCAGCTGCTCGCCGAGCGCCGCGCGGTCTACAACCAGGTCAGTGAGCTCACCAACCGGATCAAGAGCCAGGCCCACCAGAACTGAGTGCCCGAACCGGGTGAATGACACGGCTGCAAGATGTGCAGTGCGCTGAGGGACACGCCGCCCTGGTTCCACACAGGGTGTGCAGAACCGGTGAGTGTTACCGGCCGTGTCACTCTCCGTTCACATCCGGCGCTTGTGGTTCCCGGGTGTCTCCACACCCTCGCCCCCAGGCCTCTGGACCCGATGACCTGCGCGGACGCGACTTCTCCACAGATTCCACCGATGCTATGACCACTACGAGTACACCTATGGATCGATTCTCAGTGCAACGTCTCTCCGCCCCCTTCCTGGGGACAAGCCTCTCCTCCTCCGCCCTTCGTGGCAGGATGCGCTTCACCTCTTCTGCACCCGCGTCCCACTTCGCTGCCGGGACCAACCTCTGGAAGGCCACACCGTGAAGTTCCGTGTCGACCGCGACGTCCTTGCCGACGCCGTCGCCTGGGCCGCTCGCAGCCTGCCCGTCCGCCCCAGCGCCCCGGTGCTGGCCGGCCTGCTGATCCAGGCGAACGACGAGGGGCTGGTGCTCTCCAGCTTCGACTACGAGACCTCGGCCCGCGCGACCCTCTCGGCCGAGATCAGCGACGAGGGCCAGGCCCTGGTGAGCGGTCGCCTGCTCGCCGACATCTGCCGCAGCCTCCCGGCCAAGCCGGTCGAGATGTCGCTCGACGGACCCAAGGTGTCGCTGACGTGTGGCGCCGCCCGCTTCAGTCTCCAGACGATGCCGGTCGAGGACTACCCGACCCTGCCCGACATGCCGGCCGCCACCGGCACGGTCCCGAGCGACGTCTTCGCCGCCGCGGTCGCCCAGGCCGTGACGGCCGCGGGCCGCGACGACATGCTGCCGGTGCTCACCGGCGTCCGGATCGAGATCGACGGCTCGACGATGTCGCTGCTGGCCACCGACCGGTTCCGGCTCTCCCAACGGGAGGTCGTGTGGTCCCCGCACACCCCGGACGAGTCGGTCGCCGCCCTGGTTCCGGCGCGGGTGCTCGGTGACACCGCCAAGTCGCTGACCAACGGCTCCGAGGTCACGATCGCCCTGTCGGCCTCCGGTCAGGGCGAGGGCATCATCGGCTTCGAGGGCACCGGCCCCGGCGGCGTACGCCGGACGACGACCCGGCTCCTCGACGGCGAGTTCCCCAAGGTCCGGTCCCTGTTCCCCCACGAGCACCTCACGGTCGCCAAGGTCGACCGCCAGGAGCTGATCGACTCGGTCAAGCGCGTAGCGCTGGTCGCCGAGCGCAACACCGCGGTCCAGCTCGCGTTCGGCGACGGCACCCTCACCCTCGACGCCGGGTCCGGCGACGAGGCCCAGGCGAGCGAGTCGATCCAGGCCGACATCGACGGCGAGGCGCTGACCACGGGCTTCAACCCGCAGTTCCTCCTCGACGGGCTCGGCGCGATGGACCAGCCGGAGGTCCGGCTCTCCTTCACCCAGGCCTCGAAGCCGGTGGTGATCAGCGGCGTGACCGAGGGGGACGAGGACCCCGGCTTCCGGTACCTCCTGATGCCGCGACGACTGCTCTCCTGAACCGACGCGCGGTCGCGGCCGCGCAGGCTCGGTGGCGGCCTTGTTCAACCTCCCTCCCACGCCGTACCCGACTTCCTCGGGTCCGGCTAGGGTCGGGACATGGAACTCGGACTCGTCGGACTGGGCAAGATGGGCGGCAACATGCGCACGCGGTTGCGCGACGCCGGGCACACCGTGGTCGGCTACGACCGCAATCCGGACGTCTCGGACGCCGACAGCCTCGAGGCGATGGTGGAGCAGCTCCCCTCCCCCAAGGTCGTGTGGGTGATGGTCCCCTCGGGTGACCCGACCCGCGAGACCGTCAAGGCGCTCAAGGAGCTGCTCGACGAGGGCGACCTGGTCGTGGACGGCGGCAACTCCAAGTGGACCGACGACCAGGTGAACGCGGACCTGCTCGGCCGAGAAGGGCATCGGCTTCGTCGACTGCGGTGTCTCCGGCGGCGTCTGGGGCCTGAAGAACGGCTACGCCCTCATGTACGGCGGCTCCAAGGAGGACGTCGCCAAGGTCCAGGACGCGTTCGACGCCCTCAAGCCCGAGGGCGAGTTCGGCTCGGTGCACGCGGGTGCGGTCGGCGCCGGACACTTCTCCAAGATGGTCCACAACGGCATCGAGTACGCGATCATGCAGGCGTACGCCGAGGGCTGGGAGCTGCTCGACAAGGTCGATCTCGTCGACAACGTCACCGAGGTCTTCCGCTCCTGGCGCGAGGGCACCGTCATCCGCTCCTGGCTGCTCGACCTGCTCGTGGCCGCCCTGGACGAGGACCCCGAGCTGTCCAAGATCTCCGGCTACGCGGAGGACTCCGGCGAGGGCCGCTGGACCGTGCAGGCCGGTATCGACAACGCCGTGGCGACGCCCGCCATCACGGCCGCGCTCTACGCCCGCTTCGTCTCCCAGCAGGACGACTCCCCCGCGATGAAGGCGGTCGCGGCCATGCGCAACCAGTTCGGCGGGCACGCGGTCCGGACCGAGGCGCCTCCGGGTGGGGACAAGGGAACCGGCTGAGGCTTCAGTGTTCGTCTCCCACCTCACCCTGCACGACTTCCGGTCCTACCCGGAGCTGGAGCTGCCGTTGGACGCCGGCGTCACGGCGTTCGTCGGCCGCAACGGGCAGGGCAAGACCAACCTGGTGGAGGCGATCGACTACCTCTCCTCCCTGTCGTCCCACCGGGTCGCGACCGACGCTCCCCTGGTGCGGGCGGGCGCCGAGCGCGCCGTCATCCGCGCCGCGGTGGTCCGGGAGGGTCGTACGGCGACCCTCGAGGTCGAGCTCAACCCCGGCAGGGCCAACCGTGCCCGGGTGAACAAGTCCCCGCTCCCCCGCACCCGGGACCTCGTCGGCCTCGTGCGGACCGTCGTGTTCAGCCCCGAGGACCTGGCGCTGGTCAAGGGCGACCCGAGTGATCGGCGGCGGTTCCTCGACGACCTGCTGGTGCTGCGCACGCCGCGCCTGGCCGGCGTCCGCGCGGACTACGAGCGGATCCTGCGGCAGCGCAACTCGCTGCTGAAGACCGCCGGCCTGGCGCCGCGCGGATCCTCGTCCCAGGCCGGTGCGCTCTCGACGCTCGACGTCTGGGACGGCCAGCTCGCCAAGGTGGGCTCCGAGCTGCTGTCCGGCCGCCTCGACCTGGTCTCCTCCCTGAAGCCCTACCTCGGCAAGGCGTACGAGGCAGTGGCCCGCGGGGCGCGTCGCGACGACGCCGAGATCGAGTACGCCGCGAGCTTCGAGCTCGACGGCCACGAGGACCTCGAGACGCAGCTGCTCGCCGAGCTCGAGCGCCGCCGCCCCGACGAGCTCGACCGCCGGGTCAGCCTGGTCGGTCCGCACCGCGACGAGCTCAAGCTGAGCCTGGGGCAGCCGTCGAACGACCGGGGCGACGGGTCACGCCTGCCGGTGAAGGGGTACGCCTCGCACGGGGAGAGCTGGTCGTTCGCGCTGGCCCTGCGGTTGGCGTCGTACGACCTGTTGCGTGCCGACGGCGACGACCCGATCCTCGTGCTCGACGACGTCTTCGCCGAGCTGGACTCCGAGCGTCGCGGTCAGCTGGCCGACCTGGTCGGGGGCGCCGAGCAGGTGCTGGTGACCGCGGCCGTCGCGGCCGACGTCCCGTCGCAGCTCGTCGGCGCACGTTTCGTCGTCGCGGACGGAGCCGTCACCCGTGAATGAGGACCAGGTCGAGCCGGAGAAGGCGCACGAGCCCGACGGCCTCGACCTCGCGAAGGCGGTGACCAAGTCGGCGGCCGGCTCCACCCCGGCGGCGCGGGCGAGGAAGCGCGCCGGCGCTCCTCCGCCGAGTCGGCTCCGCACCTCCGGCGCGCACCCGGACGACCGCGACCCGCAGCTGCTGTCGGAGACCGTCGGTCGGGTCGTCGACCAGCACGGCTGGGAGCTCAACCTGAGGGTCCACGGCATCTTCGGTCGCTGGGCCGAGCTGGTCGGCGACCAGGTCGCGCAGCACACCACGCCGGAGTCGTTCGAGGACGGCAGGCTGCTCGTCCGGTGCTCCTCCACCGCCTGGGCGACCGAGCTCAAGCTGCTCGCCCCGACCGTCGTCCGGCGGCTGAACGAGGAGCTGGGTCACGGCACCGTGACCCTCATCGACGTCCGGGGTCCCGAGCAGCACTCGTGGAAGAAGGGCCGGTACTCCGCGCGCGACGGCCGCGGCCCGCGCGACACGTACGGATAGCCGCCTCCCTGGCCGGTTTCCGGGCCGCACGCCGGTATGGGGACCCGTCGACCCCCCTGACAGGCCGAGCCAGCCGCCCTTACGAGCCGCTCAGACGGGTTTTTCGCGCCGGATCCCCTCCCATCTGTGGGGTGGCGCGTGGAATCAGGCGCGTGAACCGGTATCATGGACATCGGGTCGAGGACTCCATGGGTCCCCGGCCGGTTCTATGTCCAGGCCCCGTGGGGCCGAGCCAAGACATCACCTGAAGAGGTTTGCGTTGAGCGACGAGACCCAGCTGTCCGCGGGCCAAGAGTCCATCAGGAGCGGGACCGGAGACACGGCGTACGACGCCTCGGCCATCCAGGTCCTCGAAGGTCTCGAAGCCGTGCGCAAGCGCCCCGGCATGTACATCGGTTCCACCGGTGAGCGCGGACTGCACCACCTGATCTGGGAGATCGTGGACAACGCGGTCGACGAGGCCCTGGCCGGGCACTGCGACCGGATCGTCATGACCCTGCTGGCCGATGGCGGCATCCGGGTCGAGGACAACGGCCGCGGCATCCCCACCGACACCGCCCCGGGCCAGGAGATGGCCGCGCTGACGATGGCGTTGACGCTGCTGCACGCCGGCGGCAAGTTCGGCGGCGGCGGCTACAAGGTCTCCGGCGGTCTGCACGGTGTCGGCGTCTCGGTCGTCAACGCGCTCTCGACCCACCTGGTCGCGGAGGTCCGCAACCGCGGCCACGAGTGGCGCCAGTCCTTCTCGCTCGGCGTGCCCGACGGCCCGCTTGAGGAGGTCCGGGAGATGGAGGCCGGCGAGCGCACCGGCACCACGATCACGTACTGGCCCTCAGCCGACATCTTCGAGACCACGCAGCACAACCTCGAGACGATCACGACCCGGATCCGCGAGTACGCCTTCCTCAACAAGGGCCTCGAGATCGTCGTGCGCGACGAGCGTCCGGACGCCGAAGGGATCGTCGACGCCGTCCAGGACGAGACGATCGCCGCGGACGTCGACCAGGAGAGCAGCGACGCCATCAAGCGCGGCGCGCGCGGCGGGCTGGAGCAGGTCTTCAAGTACGACCGGGGCCTCGTCGACTACGTCGAGCACCTCAACCGGCGCAAGGACAAGGCCAACCCGACCGTCATCGCCTTCGAGGCGGACGCTCCGGCCGGCACCCAGCACATGTCGCTCGAGGTCGCGATGCAGTGGAACACCTCGTTCACCGAGTCGGTCCACACCTTCGCGAACAACATCAACACCCACGAGGGCGGCACGCACGAGGAAGGCTTCCGCGCGGCGCTCACCACCCTGGTCAACCACTGGGGCGAGGAGTGGGGCCTGATCAAGAAGCGCGAGGACCGCGTCTCCGGCGACGACATCCGCGAGGGCCTGACCGCGATCGTCTCGATCAAGCTGACCGACCCGCAGTTCGAGGGCCAGACGAAGACCAAGCTCGGCAACACCGAGGCGAAGGGCTTCACCCAGCGGATCGTCAACGACCAGCTCGGTGCGTGGATGGAGCAGAACCCCGCCGAGGGCCGCGACATCGTCCGCAAGTCCCAGGCCGCGGCGTCCGCCCGGATCGCCGCTCGCAAGGCGCGCGACCTGGCGCGGTCCCGCAAGGGCCTGCTCGGCGGCGGTGGCCTGCCCGGCAAGCTGTCGGACTGCCAGTCGACCAACCCCGAGGAGTGCGAGGTCTTCATTGTCGAGGGCGACTCCGCGGGCGGCTCGGCTCGTCAGGGCCGGGACTCGCGCATCCAGGCGATCCTCCCGATCCGCGGCAAGATCCTCAACGTCGAGAAGGCGCGGATCGACAAGGTGCTGGCCAACACCGAGGTCCAGGCGATCATCTCTGCGCTCGGCACCGGCATCCACGAGGAGTTCAGCCTCGAGAAGCTGCGCTACCACAAGGTCGTGCTCATGGCGGACGCCGATGTCGACGGTCACCACATCAACACCCTGCTGCTCACGCTGCTGTTCCGGTTCATGAAACCGCTGATCGAGCACGGCCACGTCTTCATGGCGATGCCGCCGCTGTACCGCCTGCGGTGGAACAAGCCGGCCGAGCACGAGTTCGTCTACTCCGACGCCGAGCGCGAGGCACTGCAACGCGATGGCCTTGCCGCCGGCAAGAAGCTGCCGAAGGAGAATCCCGTCCAGCGCTACAAGGGCCTGGGCGAGATGAACGCGGACGAGCTGTGGGACACCACGATGAACCCCGACCAGCGGCTCATGCGCCAGGTGACCCTCGAGGACGCCGCCCACGCCGACGAGGTCTTCTCCACGCTCATGGGGGAGGACGTCGAGCTGCGGCGGTCCTTCATCCAGCGCAACGCCAAGGACGTCCGATTCCTCGATATCTAGGTCGCTAGCTGCATCTACGACCAGCCCTAGACATCGATAGAACGTAGGAGAGACCCGCAGATGACTGAGACCCCCACCGGCACCGGTGCTGACGGACTGGGCTTCGGCGACGACCGCATCCAGCCGGTCGAGCTGCAGACGGTGATGCAGCAGTCCTACATCGACTACGCGATGACGGTGATCGTCGGCCGCGCGCTGCCCGACGTACGAGACGGGCTCAAGCCGGTCCACCGCCGGATCCTCTACGCGATGTACGACGGCGGGTACCGGCCCGACCGCGGCTTCTCCAAGTGCTCGCGTGTCGTCGGTGACGTCATGGGTCAGTACCACCCGCACGGCGACTCCGCGATCTACGACACCATGGTCCGCCTCGCCCAGCCGTGGGTGATGCGCGCGCCGCTGATCAACGGTCAGGGCAACTTCGGCTCGCCGGGCAACGACTCGGCGGCCGCCATGCGGTACACCGAGTGCCGGATGGCGCCGCTGGCCATGGAGATGGTCCGCGACATCGACGAGGACACCGTCGACTTCGGCCCGAACTACGACGGGCGTTCGGAGGAGCCGGCGATCCTGCCGGCTCGGTTCCCGAACCTGCTGGTCAACGGCTCGGCCGGCATCGCGGTCGGCATGGCCACCAACATCCCGCCGCACAACCTGGGTGAGGTCGCGGCCGGCGCCCAGTGGGCGCTGGCCAACCCCGAGGCCTCGCGCGAGGAGCTGCTCGCGGCTCTGCTCGAGCGGATCAAGGGTCCCGACTTCCCGAACGGCGCGCTGATCGTCGGCCGCGACGGCATCGAGCAGGCCTACCGCACCGGCCGCGGCTCGGTCAGCCAGCGCGCGGTCGTCGAGATCGACGAGGACGCCAAGGGCCGCGTCATGCTGGTCATCTCCGAGCTGCCCTACATGGTCAACCCGGACAACCTCGCACTGAAGATCGCCGAGCTCGCCGACTCCGGACGCATCCAGGGCATCGCCGACGTCCGTGACGACTCGTCCTCGCGAACGGGTCAGCGGCTGGTCGTCGTCCTCAAGCGCGACGCTGTGGCCCGCGTGGTGCTGAACAACCTGTTCAAGCACACCGAGCTGCAGACCAACTTCTCGGCCAACATGCTGGCGCTGGTCGACGGGGTGCCCCGCACGCTGCCGATCGACTCGTTCATCTCCCACTGGGTCGCCCACCAGGTCGAGGTCATCCAGCGACGTACCCGTTACCGCCTGCGCAAGGCGGAGGAGCGGGCCCACATCCTGCGCGGCCTGGTCAAGGCGCTGGACATGCTCGACGAGGTGATCGCCCTGATCCGCCGCTCGCCCGACGTCTCGGACGCCCGGGTCGGGCTGATGGAGCTGCTCGAGATCGACGAGCTCCAGGCGACCGCGATCCTCGACATGCAGCTGCGGCAGCTGGCCGCGCTGCAGCGCCAGAAGATCATCGACGACCTGGCTCAGATCGAGCTGACCATCGCCGACCTCGAGGACATCCTGGCGAACGAGACCCGCCAGCGGCAGATCATCTCCGACGAGCTCGGCGAGATCGTGGAGAAGTACGGCAACGAGCGGCGCACGCAGATCATCGCAGCCGACGGTGACCTCTCCATGGAGGACCTCATCCCCGACGAGGAGCTGGTCGTCTCGATCACTCGCGGTGGCTACGCGAAGCGGACGTTGCGCTCGCAGTACCGCCTGCAGAAGCGGGGCGGCAAGGGTGTCCGTGGCGCCTCGCTGCGCGGGGACGACGTGGTCGAGCACTTCATCGCGACCACCAACCACCACTGGCTGCTGTTCTTCACCACGGCCGGCCGGGTCTACCGGACCAAGGCGTACAACCTGCCCGAGGCGTCGCGCGACGCCAAGGGTGGCCACGTGGCCGGGCTGCTCTCGTTCCAGCCGGACGAGGGGATCGCGCAGGTGCTGGCGATCCGCGACTACGACCAGGCTCCGTACCTGGTGCTCGCCACCCGCAAGGGCCTGGTGAAGAAGACCAAGCTCGGCGACTACAACTCCCCGCGCCAGGCCGGCGTCATCGCGATCAACTTCCGCGACGACGACGACGAACTGATCGGCGCCGAGCTGGTCAACGCCGAGGACGAGATCCTGCTGGTCTCGCGCAAGGGACAGGCGGTCCGCTTCCGTGCGGACGACGGGCAGCTGCGGCCGATGGGCCGGGCGACCTCCGGCGTACGAGGCCTCGACGCGGCCGAGGGCGACTCGGTCCTGTCGATGTCGGTGATCCGGGCGGCCCAGGCGGCCGCGGAGGAGTCCGACGAGAACGTGCAGTACGTCTTCACGATGACCGACGGCGGCTTCGCCAAGCGGACCCGGATCAGCGACTACCGCCTGACCAACCGCGGCACCAAGGGCGTCAAGGCGATGACGCTGCAGAACGAGGCGCGCGGTGTGCTGGTCGGTGCGTTCATCGTCGAGGAGGGCGACGAGGTCATGACCATCACGGCCAGCGGCCAGGTCGTGCGCAGCCCGATCAACGCCGACTTCCGGCCGATGGGCCGCTCCACTCAGGGCGTGAAGTTCGTGTCGCCGAAGTCCGGCGACTCGGTCGCGGTCGTGGCGAGGTCGGTCGAGGTCCCCGAGAGCGAGGAATCGCCCGATGAGGACGTGGATGCAACAATCGATGGAGCTGTTGCGTCTGACGAGGACGCATCCCCGCAGGCGGAGGAACAGGAGTAGCGGATGGCTGACCGTACGACGGCGTCGCGCCCCACGGTGCGGCGTACCGAGGACACGGCTCAGCGGCCCGGCCTGGCCGAGCGCGTCCAGGCGAAGCTGGCCGGTGCCACCGACGAGCGCCGCGCGAATGCCACTCCTGAGCCCACCGCCGCGGCGCGCCGCCCGGTCGGACCAGGCAAGCCTGCCCGCCGTGCCCGCCTGCGCCTGACTCGCATCGACCCCTGGTCGGTCATGAAGACGGCGTTCCTGCTCTCGATCGCCTTCGGCATCGTCACCATCGTGTCGGTCTTCATGGTGTGGACGGTGCTGGGCTCCGCCGGCGTCTGGGACTCGATCAACTCCACGATCCAGAACGGCATCGGCGGCAAGGACGCCGGCTCGTTCGACATCACCGACTACCTGAGCACCTCGAGGATCATCGGCTTCACGATCCTGGTCTCGGTCATCGACGTCGTCCTGCTGACCGCGATCGCGACCTTGGGCGCCTTCCTCTACAACATGTCCGCGGCGCTGCTCGGCGGCATCGAGCTCACCCTCGCCGAGGACCACTGACCGGTGGTTGAGGAGCCGCGAAGCGGCGTCTCGAAACCCCGACGTGAGGCAGGGCCTCGAACCCCGACCCCGTTTTGATCCGTGGCGAGCCGCTCGGGTAGTCTCGCCCAGTCCTCAGAGGCAGTCCCCTGAGGCCATCGCGGGCCTATAGCTCAGACGGTTAGAGCGCTTCCCTGATAAGGAAGAGGTCAGAGGTTCAAGTCCTCTTAGGCCCACCGCCCAGCTCATCCTCGGGCCCACGCCGAACCCACCGGGAGGAACCCCGTGAAGAAGCTCCTGCTGGTCCTGCTCGCCGCCGCCGGTGCAGCCTTTGCCAAGAAGAAGTTCGACGAGGGTCAGGCCGAGCAGGCCCTCTGGGCCGAGGCCACCGACAACGTCGGCGACCGCTGAGCCTGCACCCGGTGGTCGAGTGCCCGGCGCGCAGCGCCGGTGTAGCGAGACCCAGGGGCCTTGGCGCAATTGGTAGCGCACCTGCTTTGCAAGCAGGGGGTTAGGGGTTCGAGTCCCCTAGGCTCCACCACGACGGGCGACGCTTCCGGCTCGCGCGCTGTGGGTCGCCGACAGTCCTGGACCGGGACTGCCGTACCCTGGACGCGGAGCGCCGGGAAGCCTGGTCGGCACTGTAGACAGTGCTGTTCCAACCACAGGGAGCTTTCGTGCGCGCTCAGGATCTCGTCATCGACCTACCCGCCGTAGGAGCTCAGCTGCGCCCCCGTCCGGGCCACCTGTCCTCGCGGCACCTCGAGAGTGCGCCACGAGCCGAGGACCAGGCTGAGGTGGAAGTCGCTGTCACGGCGGAGGCAGGGCTCGCTGCTGGAGCCCAGACGGCCCTGGCAGTGCCTGAGGTGGCCTTCCTCCTGATCGCTCTCGGATACCTCGCTCTTGCCACGTGGCTCGCGCTGCCGCACCTTTGGGTATGGGGACTCGCTGCCGCGCCCTTGCTCATCGCCGGTTCGACCGGGCTGGTCCACCTGTCGCCCACTGCCGGAGCGGTGTTCCTCCTCGTCCTGGCGGCCGCGAGCCTGGCGATGGAGGTGCTGTCCTTGCCCGGTCTCATGCTGCACGCGGTGGGCGGCGCCGTGGCGCTGGCCGGAGCCGGGCTGTGGCTGCACGGCCCGTGGGCAGGAGCGCACCCGGCTGTCGCAGTCCCGGCCGCCCTCGCCGTCGGGTGGGGCACCTGGTGGGCTGCTCGCCGGTCGTGGCGGGCGGCTCGCGTCGATCCGTGGGCGGACTCCTCCCGGCTCGTGGGGCGGGAGCTGGTGGTGCTGCACGTCCAGGACGGCCTCGGACACGCGGTCGTGGCCGGCCACGTGTGGCCCGTCCGGGACCCGGATCGGCCGCTGCAGGCGGGCCGCTGGGCTCGGGTCACCGAACGTCGCGGCGACGAGCTCACGGTGCGCCAGCGCCGCTTCCTCTTTCCCGTGGAGGACTCATGACCTGCCGTCGGGACACCGCGCGGACCTCGATGCTCACCGATGATCGGAGTGCGGCATGAACAACACCCTCGAAGCGACCTCACGCAGGATCGTCCGGCCCCTGGAACGCTTCGTGCGCTGGGAGTCGAGCAGCGCTGCCCTCCTGATCGGGGCAGCAGCCGCAGCCCTGGTCTGGGCCAACATGTCGGACAGCTACAACAACCTCTGGGACGCCCACGCCTCGATCCAGATCGGTGGACTGCACCTCGACGAGTCGTTGCGGCACTGGGTGAACGACCTGTTGATGGCCGTCTTCTTCTTCGTCGTGGCGCTGGAGGTGAAGCGAGAGTTCCTGTTCGGCTCACTGAGCGACCGGCGCTCGGCGCTCGTGCCGGCCATGGCGGCCTTCGGCACGATGATCGGTGCGGCCGCGACGTACCTCGCGGTGAACTCCATCGCCGGAGGCGACCTGCGTGGCTGGGCCATCCCCATCGCCACCGACATCGCCTTCGCCCTCGGCGTCCTCGGGCTGGCGGGACACCGCGCCCCCAAGGAGCTCCGGGCGTTCATGCTCACGCTCGCCGTGGTGGACGACCTCGGGACCATCCTGGTGATCGCAGTGTTCTTCACCGACGACCTCTCCTTCTGGTGGCTCGGTGCCTCCGCGGCCCTGCTCCTCGTCATCACCCTCGCGCGCCTGGCGGGCGTGCGGAACCTGGTCGTCTACGTGCTGCTGGCAGCGGGGGTGTGGCTCGCAGTCTTCGAGTCGGGAGTGCACGCGACGGTCGCGGGCGTGCTGCTCGGACTCCTCACCCCGGCGACCGCCGACCGCAACCGCGAGGAAGTGGCCGCCGACATGAGCGAGGACCTCGTCTCGATCCTGGAGGACGACCGCGAGGTCAACGACGCGGCAATCATGCACGCCGCTCACCAGGCGAAACGAGGAGTGTCGCCCCTCGCGCGCGTGGAGGAGGCGCTGCACCCCTACTCCGCGTACCTCATCCTCCCGCTGTTCGCCCTGGCCAACGCCGGTGTGCCGATCTCGCTGGCGGGGATCGGGGACGCCCTCTCCAGCTCCGTGGGGCTCGGGGTCTTCCTGGGCCTGGTGATCGGCGCCCCGCTGGGCGGCATGCTGCTGGCCTACGGTTCGGTCCGGCTGGGACCGGGACGGATGCCTGAGAACCTGGACTGGGCGGCGATCGGGGGAGTGGCACCGTTGAAGGGCATCGGCTTCACCATCGCCATCTTCATCACCACGCTGGCCTTCGAGGACCCGGCGCTCCAGGACGTCGCGACGCTGGCAGTCCTGGCGGCGTCCCTGGTCTCGGCGCTCCTCGGGCTCACCGTCATCCTCACCCGTCACGCCCTGCTCACCCGGGGCGTGCGCGAGTGACCACGGGACCTGGCGCGCCGGTGCGGAGGAGTTCGGGTTCGAGTCGCACGGGCGCCCCTGGCAGAATCGCGCGCCATGGGACGGCGTACGGGCGTGGTGGTCTTGGCGGTCGCCCTGACGCTGACCGGTTGCTCGGGGGAGGCGGCGCCCCGGCCGAGGAGCCTCGGCAGTCACACACCTGAGCCGGCGCCGGCGTTCGAGAGGAACGCGGAGCCGGCCGAGGCAGTGCTGTCCCTCGTCCCGCAGAGCGCGGACGTCGTCACGGTGACGGACTGGGACGAGATCCGGGTCCAGCTCGGGCAGCCGGAGCTGACGAGCGAGTCGCTGGTGACCGACCGGATCACCTTCTGGGAGCGGGCGGCCCGCGAGGCGCCGGCGCTGGCGGAGGGGATGTTGCGCGCGGACGACTCGACGTACCTCCTCGACTACGGGTTCTCCCAGGACGACGTGGACTGGGAGGCGCATTGGGACGGACCGGACGGGCCGGGCTACGCGCTGGAGCTGAGGCCGGACCTGGACCTCCAGCAGGTTCGGCTGGCGATCCGGCAGGGAGTGGGCGGGATCGCCGACGGGCGGATCATCGAGGCCGGCCACCTCATCGTGCACGGGACGAGCGACGTCGACACATGGGCGAACGAGGACGGGTGGGACGCCCTGGTCGGACAGCCGATGGAGGCGACGTACCTGCGACGCGGCTGCATCCCGCTGGCCGAGGCGCTCGGGCCGGACGGGACACAGGAGGACGTGGACGCGATCGACGCACTGAAGGTCGTACCGGACCTCGACGACATGGCGGGGTTCGCGGTCGGGTTCGGTGACCACAATGCCACGGTGCGGGTCGAGCCGGGTCGGCTGGACGCCTTCGACCGCCTGCACCTGGCCAACCACTGGCCGGCGGCGGACTTCGGGCGGGCGTTCAGGACCGGGGTGGCGGATCCGAGCACCGGTCGGCTGGGGTACGACGTACCCGACCCACCGAAGGCGGCCGCGGTCACGTTGCTGGGCGAGCTGCCGTTCGCGGTGTGCAACGAGATCACGCCGATCCCGGAGCCGACCGGATGAGCGAACCGCGCGCGCACCCGGACCGGATCACGGCGGGGTGGTTCAGCGGCTACCTCGACTGGCTGCGCAGCGCAGTCGTGGAAGGAGTCCTGAGCCTGAGCCCCGAGGAGCAACGGACGACGCGGTTGGCGTCGGGCTGGACGCCGATCGAGCTGCTCAACCACGTGGCGTACATGGAGCGGCGGTGGTTCGTGTGGGGGTTCCTGGGGGAGCAGGTGGAGGATCCATGGGGCGACCACACCGACGAGCGGTGGCACGTGCCGGAGGGGATGACGGCCCAGGAGGTCGCCGAGCGGCTGGCGGCGATCGCCGTGCAGACGCGCGAGGTTCTGGCGACGCGTGACCTGAGCGAGGTGGCGCCTCCGGGGCCGCGGTTCGAGGGCGAGCCGCCGACGTTGGAGTGGATCTGCTTCCACGTGCTGACGGAGTACGCGCGGCACGCGGGGCACCTGGACATCGCCGTGGAGCTCGGTTCGGCCTAGGCCCTGCCTTGGCTTCCGGGGTTTCGAGACGCTCGCTCCGCTCGCTCCTCAACCACCGGCGTCGGGCAAGCCGCTCGCTCCTCAACCACCGGTTCGGTGGAGGTCCTTCACCGTGTCCGACGTCTCCACGCAGCCGGGGGCGGGGTAGGTCCCGAGCAGGCGGTCTGCGGTGCCGGCGGTGGTGACGCCGAACCAGTAGTGCTCGTTCTTGTAGTGGTGCAGCCGGTGGTTGCGCCACACGTGCCGGAACCAACGCGACACCGGCCGGTAGTCGCTGTGCACGAGGTAGTGCACCCACTCGTAGCCGAGCTTGAGGCCGTAGACGCTCACCAGCAGCGACCACGTCGAGGTGGTCGACGGCATGAACAGCCAGGCTAGGACGGCGTACGTCGGGAGGAGCCAGAGCAGCGCCCGGGTCGGGATGAACACGAGGGGGAGGTCGCGGGGGTCGGCGTGGTGCTCGCGGTGCTTGCGGGCGAGCAGGGAGTCGACCTCGACCGGGCCGACGCGACGCGGCCTCCAGTGCAGGATCGCCACGTGGACCGCCCACTCGATCAGCGGGAACGCCGCGACCAGCCCGACCGGGATCAACAGCTCCCACGGACGTCCCGGGCCGGACAGCAGGCGCCCGACGACGGAGATGGCCAGCGACCCGCCGATCAGCCACGGCGACGGCGCCTGCCGGAACCGGCGCCAGGCCTGACCCAGCGAGACGTTGGTTCGCCGCGAACCGGTGATGCGCTGCTCGTCCGCAGCCAGTCTCTGGGCCGCCATGGCATCGATGTCGGTCATCGGTCCTCCTCCGTCGACTCGAACGCCGACAGCAGGCTGTCGGTGGCTGCACGCAGCAGCTGCTCCGCGGCCGCGCGTGAGGTGTCGGGGTCGCCCTGGCCGAGTGCCTCGGTGAGCAGCCGGTAGGCACCGACCTGCCCGACCTCGGCAGCCATCAACGGGGCGAGCACCTCGAGGGCCGGCTCGTACGCCGCCCGCAGGCTGTTGAACATCAGCCGGAAGACCATCGAGTCGGCCGCGTCGACCACCGCGTCCCAGAACGCCAGGGCGTGCCGCTGGCGCTCCACGTCGTCGTCGGTCGCGGCGAGCGCGTCCACGACCCCCGTCAGCTGCGCCGCGAGGGTCGGCCCGCCGCGAGTGGCCGCCAGCGCCGCGACGCCGGGACCCACGACCAGGCGCGCCTCGACGATCGAACGGGCCACCGCGACGTCGAGCGTGCCACCGCGGACCAGCAGCCGCGGCAGGAGGTCCAGGCCGGCCGAGCGGCGGAAGTCGCGGACGATGGTCGCGCCGCCCTGGCGTACGTCGACCAGGCGGGTCTGCGTCATCCGCTGCAGTGCCTCGCGGACCGCGGGACGGGAGACGCCGAGCACCTCGGCCAGTCGGCGCTCGCTCGGGAGGCTCGCACCGGGCGCGAGCCCGCCGTCCACCACCTCGCCCAGGACCTGCTCGAAGACCTCGTCCGGCACCGAGCGCCCTGCCGAGTGCGCGAGGCGATCGCGCGTAGTCACCGGTCGCAACACCATGACTCCACCGTGGGACTGAGCCGCCGCGCTGGTCAACTGGTCAGACCAGTAGGTGGGACGCCTAGACTCTGGTCGTGTCCCCGGTACTCGCCCTGCTCAAGTCGGGGAGCGCCTGGGGGATCCATCTGGTCGCGGTCCTCGCGGTGAGCGCGGCCCTCTGGCTGGGGACCTGGCAGTTCGGAGCCTGGCAGGCCCATCGGGAGGCCGCCCAGCAGGACCTCACGCACGCGACGCCGATCCCGCTCGCGCGGGCCTTGGGGCCCGACGACCCGCTTACGGGCGACCACCTCGGCCAGCCCGTGACGATCCGGGGCACCTGGCTGCCACAACAGGTCGCGGTCAAGCGGCCGAGCGGGCTCTGGGTGGTCGGACTGCTCGAGACCGACAACAGGGCTGCGATCCCCGTGGTCCGTGGTTGGCAGTCCGGACCGGATCTGCCCTCCACACCGTCCGGCGAGGGCATGATCACCGGCTGGCTCCAGCCCTCGCAGGACGCCGGTCCGAACGCGGGGTCGCTCGCCGAGGGGGTCCTGCCAGCGCTGCGCATCGCCGATCTGGTGCAGCGCGTCGACGTCGACCTGTACGGCGCGTACGTCGTCGCCGACCACTCGCAGAGTCAGAGCGTGGACTGGCAGGGACTCCGCCAGGCGCACCTGGACCAGGAGCCCTCGGCCGGCAGCTGGGCGGGGCTCCGCAACCTCTTCTACGGAGTCGAGTGGTGGTTCTTCGCCGGGTTCGCGATCTTCCTGTGGGGCAAGTGGGTCAGGGATGAAACCCGGCCGAGGCCGCCGACCGAGGACGCCGTACCCTCGAGCGCGTGAGCCTGTTCAACGCCTACCGCGTCCTGGCGATCCTCGTCGGGGTGCTGCTGGCCTTCTGCTCGCTGGTGGCGTTGCCGCTGCGCTACCTCGCCACCGACGGCTCCTCGCTGCAGAGCTTCGGCGAGCACGCGAGCATCATGTGGGTCGCCCACGGCTGGCTGTTCATGGTGTACGTCGTGGTGGCGTTCCTGCTGTCCCGCAAGGCCGGGTGGTCGTGGGGGTTCACCGGCACGGCGTTGGTCGCCGGCCTGGTGCCGCTGCTGATCTTCTGGGTCGAGCGGAAGGTGACCGAGCGGTACCGCGCGGAGATGGGCGAGCCCGTCGCCGGCTGAGTCCTGCCTCGGTGCGGGGGTTTCGAGACGCCGCTGCGCGGCTCCTCATCCACCGGTGCCCGTAGGGTCGGGGCGTGGACGTCGCTGCGCTCAAGGCCCTGCTCGACCTGCCGCTGTGGGTCGCGTTCGACCTCGACTCAGAGGGCCGGGTGCTGGCGGGGAGTGACGAGCTGGGCAGCCTCCAGCTGGTCGAGATCGCGCCGGACGGCACGGTCACTCCGCTGACCGCGCTGCCGTCGCGGTGCACCGGCCGGTACGTGCCCGGCTCGCGGACCGTCCTGGTCCAGCACGACGACGGCGGCGACGAGCAGTGGCAGATCTCCTCGCTCGACCTGACCGAGATGCCGACGGCGCCGGTGGGCCCGGAGGACCTCACCCCGGTGATCGCCGACCCGGCCCACATGAGCCCGATCCTCGACGTCACCGCCGACTCCCTCGTCTACTCCACCAACCGCCGCAACGACGTCGACATGGACGTGGTCGTGCGCGATCACGTCACCGGCGAGGAGCGGGTGGTCTTCGACCAGGGCGGGTACGTCGTGGCGACGGAGGTCTCCCACGACGAGACCAGCGTCGCGGTGCTGGCCCTCACGCTCCGGCCGAACTCCACCGGGGTCACGGTGGCCGGCCCGCGCGGGAACGGCCCGGTCACCGACGAGGACGAGCTGGCCAACCACGAGGTGGCCGGCTGGTCGGCCGACGACGACTCGTTGCTCCTCACCTCCGACCACGGCCGCGACCACCTGGCCCTCTTCCGCGTCTCCCTCGACGGCTCGACCTGGACGCCGCTCGTCGAGGCCGACGACCACGACGTCCGCTGCTGGCCGAGTCGGGACGGGTCGCTGCTGCTGGTCGGCCACCACGTCGACGGACAGGACCGGCTGGCCCTCCACGACTCCGAGGGGCAGTGGGTGCTCGACCTCGACCTCCCGCCCGTCGTACCCCTCACCGTCGTCTGGGCGCCCGACGGCGCGAGCCTGCTGCTCTCCGCCACGACCCCGACCGACCCCGGCTCGATCCTCACCGTCGACGTGGCGACCGGCACCGCCAGGACCCTCGTGGACGGACGCGCCACCCTGCCCGACGACCTGCGCGATCGCCTCGTCACCCCGACCGTGCACCGGATCGAGACGCCGGACGGGGAGCAGGTGCCCTGCTTCCGGTACGCCGGAGAACGGGAGCCCTCGCTCAACGGCGCCTCGGTGCTGCACATCCACGGCGGGCCGGAGGGAGAGGCGCAGCAGCTGTTCTCCGCGATCATCCAGGCGCTCGCGCTCAGTGGTGTCGACGTCCTCGTCCCGAACGTCCGCGGCTCGGCCGGCTACGGCAAGCGGTGGTACTCCCTCGACGACGCCGACCTCCGCCTCGACTCCGTCGCCGACCTGGCCGCGATCCACACCTGGCTGCCGGAGGCCGGGCTCGACCAGGGCCGGTCGGTCCTGTGGGGCGGCTCGTACGGCGGCTACATGGTGCTGGCCGGGGTCACCATGCAGCCGGACCTGTGGGCCGGCGGCGTCGACATCGTCGGCATCTCCTCGCTCGTCACGTTCCTGGAGAACACCTCGGGCTACCGCCGCGCCTACCGGGAGCGCGAGTACGGCTGGCTGGAACACGACCGGGACTTCCTCGTGGAGGCCTCGCCGATCACGCACCTCGAGCAGCTGCGGGCGCCGCTGTTCGTCATCCACGGAGCCAACGACCCGCGCGTCCCGCTCTCGGAGGCCGAGCAGATCAAGGCCGCCCTCGACGCGCGCGGGGTCGAGTGCGAGCTCAAGGTGTACCCCGACGAGGGCCACGGCCTGGCGAAGCGGACCAACCGCCTGGACGCCTACCCCGCCGCGTTCGACTTCCTCGACCGGATCCTCGCGCGATGACCACGGCGTTCGTGCTCGGCGGGGGCGGCGTCCTCGGCGCCGTCGAGGTCGGGATGCTCCGCGCCCTGCTCGAGGCCGACATCCACCCCGACCTCGTCCTCGGCACCAGCATCGGCGCGCTCAACGGCGCGATGATCGCCCGTGACCCGTCGCTCGACTCGATCGAGCGGATGACGGACCTGTGGCGGGGTGCACAGTCCGACGGCGCCGGGGTCGGCGACCGGCCGCTGCGGACCGTACGCCGGGCGGTGGCCACCGGCACCCACATCTACTCGTCCAAGCCGCTGCGCCAGCGGCTGGCGGAGGAGTTCGGCGAGCTCACCATCGAGGAGCTGGCCGTGCCGTTCCAGGTGTGCGCCGCCAGCATCGAGCGAGCAGCCGAGCACTGGTTCACCGCCGGCCCCGTGGTCGACGCCGTGCTCGCGTCGGCCGCCGTCCCCGGACTGCTGCCGCCGGCGAAGGTCGGCGACGAGCACTACCTCGACGGCGGCATCGTGAACTCCATCCCGCTGGGCCGGGCCGTGCACCTGGGCGCTGACCGGGTCTTCGTGCTCCAGGTCGGCCGCTTCGACCGGCCGCTGTCGGTCCCGAGGCGGCCGTGGGAGGTGGCGCGGGTGTCCTTCGAGATCGCCCGGCGGCACCGGTTCGTCCGCGAGCTCGACGAGCTGCCCGACGGAGTCGAGGCGCACGTGCTGCCGGCCCGCGGGACGTCGGTCCGAGACGACTCGCTGCTCGCCCACCGGGACTTCGGCTCTGTCGAGCGCCGCATCGAGGAGACCTACCGGGCCTCCCGCGAGTACCTCTCCGGCCTGTGAGCACGCTGGCGCGGTGGCTGCTGCGACGCCTGGTCATCGCTCCGGCGGTGATCGTGCTCGCGCTGCTGCTCTGGGTCGCCGTCCCTCTCTGGGTCGTGGCGGCGGTGGCACTGTCCCCGCTGCTGCCGGGGCGCTGGCGCCCGCTGCGCCTCGCGTGGGTGATCGTGCTCGCCCTCACCTCTGAGGCGCTGCTGCTCGTGGTGCTCTTCGGGCTGTGGCTCTCCTCCGGTTTCGGCCGGCGGATCCGGACGCCGTACTTCGAGGGGATCCACTACGACCTGGTGCAGGGCCTCATGTGGGTGCTGTTCCAGGAGGCCAAGCGGGTGCTGAAGCTGGAGATCCTCACCGAGGGACCGGACGCGGACGCCCATCCCGGCATGCCGTTGATCGTGGCGTGCCGGCACGCGGGGCCGGGTGACTCGTTCACCCTCATCCACGCGCTCATGCACTGGTACCAGCGCGAGCCCCGGGTCGTCCTCAAGGACACCCTGCGCTGGGACCCCTGCGTCGACGTCCTCCTGGCGCGGCTCCCCTCGACGTTCATCGGCCCGCGGAGAGGCGTGGACCTCGAGGACGAGATCGCCGAGCTGGCGCACGACCTCGACGAGAACGACGCGTTCGTGATCTTCCCCGAGGGCGGCAACTTCACCCCCGAACGCCGCGAGCGCGCCATCGCCCGGCTGCGGAAGCTCGGCTTCGAGCGGATGGCGCGGCGGGCCGAGCGCATGAGGCACGTCATCGCACCGAAGCCCGGTGGCTTGCTGGCGGCGCTGAACGCGGCACCGACCGCAGACGTCGTGCTCGTGGCGCACACCGGGCTCGACCACATGCTCACCGTGCGCGACGTGTGGCGCGAGCTGCCGATGGACAAGCAGATCATCATGCGCTGGTGGTCGGTGCCGCGCGAGGAGATCCCGCCGGGCGAGGACGCCCAGATCGAGTGGCTGTTCGGATGGTGGGAGCGGATCGACGCCTGGGTGGAGCAGAACCGGCCCGAGCAGAGCTCGAGCCGGTCCTGAACTTCTCTGGGAGTGCCTACTTCTTGTGCGAGCCGGCACCCTCGTCGGTGACGACCTCCTCCGCCGGGGCGTCCGGGGTGGAGGTGGAGCGGGTCTCCTCGGCGGCGTCGGCCAGGGCCTCGTCCGGCGAGGAACCCGCAGGGTCGGCCTCGGTCTTCGGCGCGGCCGGGTCCGGCTTCGGTGCAGTCGCCGCGGCGGCAGGCTTGGCCGGGGCAGCGGGCTTCGCAGCCGGGGCCGGCTTGTAGGACTGCCAGTTCGCCGACTGGTCGTCACCCTTGAGCTTCTTGGCGACGAACGCCGCACCTGCAGCGAGGCCGGTGAACAGCAGGAACTTGCGGAAGCGGTGCTTCTTCTTCGGCGGCTCGCCCCGGAGCTCGGCGACCTTCGTGGCGGCCAGGTCGCGGCCGACGCTCGCCTTCTCGGCGGCGACGGCGGCGCCCTCCTGGGCCTTCGTCGAGGCGACCTCGGCGACGACGGCCGCCTTGTCCGCGGCCAGGGCTGCACCATCGGCGATCACGGGCATGGCCCGGTCGCGCGCCTCCTGGAGCAGCGGGACGGCACGGTCCTTCGCGGTCTGGGCCGCCTGCTCGACGTGCGGACGCACCGCGTCGACGTACTCCCCGGCCTGCTCCAGCAGGCTCTTCTTCTTGCGGATCTGCATCCGAGCATCACCTTTCCAGGATTGCGTCCAGACGGACGCTCGTACGTCCATCTCACCATGCCCACCCTCACGGGACCAGAGCCGGAGGGGTGATGCTTGGCCGGATCTGGGAGGATGCGGGTGTTCGAGTGCCCCCGATCGAGAGCGAGCCCATGTCCGACCTGCAGGCCACCCTGAAGACCACCAAGGGTGACATCACGATCAACCTCTTCCCCCACCACGCCCCCGAGACGGTCGAGAACTTCGTCGGCCTCGCCGAGGGCACCAAGGACTACACCGACGACGCCGGTCGCTCCGGTGAGCGCTACTACGACGGACTGGGCTTCCACCGGGTGATCCCCAACTTCATGATCCAGGGTGGCTGCCCGCTCGGCACCGGCACCGGCGGACCGGGCTACACCTTCAAGGACGAGACGCACCCCGAACTCACCTTCGACAAGCCCTACCTGCTCGCGATGGCCAACGCCGGCCCGGGCACCAACGGCTCGCAGTTCTTCGTCACCGTAGCCCCGACGGCCTGGCTGAACTTCAAGCACACGATCTTCGGTGAGGTGGCCGACCAGTCCTCGCGCGACGTCGTCGACGCGATCGCGACCAGCCCGACCGGCGCGATGGACCGCCCCGCCGAGCCGATCGTCATCGAGTCGGTGGAGATCGTCCGCTGAGCTCCACTCCTCCCGAGGCGCCGGCCTGCTACCGGCACCCCGGTCGCGAGACCTACATCCGGTGCCAGCGCTGCGACCGGCCCATCTGTCCTGACTGCATGCGGTCGGCGGCCGTCGGGTTCCAGTGCCCGTCCTGCGTGGCGGAGGGCGCGAAGCAGACCCGCAGCGGTCGTACGGCGTTCGGCGGCGTCCGGTCGGCCAACCCGGCGCTGACGTCGATCGTGCTGGTCGCCACGAACGCCCTCATCTGGCTGGCGATCGTGCTCACCGGCGGTCAGACGAGCCGGATCACCGACGCGCTCGCGCAGCTCGGCGTCGGCCGGTGCCAGACCAGCAACGGCTACTACCCGTCCGTGCACTCCTCCGAGGTCTGCTCGCTCGCGCCGAGCTCGCACTGGGTGCCCGGAGTCGCGGACGGTGCGCCGTGGCAGCTGCTCACCAGCGCCTTCACGCACGTGGAGGTCTGGCACATCGGGTTCAACATGCTGGCCCTGTGGCTCCTCGGCCCCACGCTCGAGGCGGTCATCGGGCGTACCCGGTTCATCGCCCTGTACGTGCTCTCGGCGTTGTCCGGCTCCGCGGTCGTGCTGTTCTCCGACCCGTACACCCAGACGCTCGGCGCCTCCGGCGCGATCTTCGGGCTGATGGCGGCGCTGCTCGTCATCGCCCTCAAGTCCGGCGGCAACGTCTCCCAGATCGGGACCTGGATCCTCATCAACGCCGTCTTCACCTTCACGGTGCCGCACATCTCCTGGCAGGGGCACCTCGGCGGGTTCGTCGGTGGGCTCGTCATCACCGCGGCGCTGGTCTACGCGCCCAAGGCCCGGCGCGGCCTGTGGCAGGGCGGCGCCCTCGCGGCGTACGCCGCCCTGCTCCTGGTGCTCGTCGGCCTGCGGATCTCGCAGCTCAGCTAGCCGGCCCTCCGAGCCATGTAACTCCCTGTTCCACATCTACATCGCTGAAACAACGCCGTTGTAGATGTGGAACAGGGAGTTACATGCCGGTGGCCCGGTGCCGACAGACCGCGCAAGCAAAGGCCGCCGAACTACAGCGATGTGATTATCCACAGAAGACTCCACAGCCTGTGGAGTGGTCAGGCGGTACGCCGTTCTGCTCGGACCCGCGCCGCGAACTCCAGCATCCGGCTCGGCACCTCGGTGCCGAAGCGATCTCGAGACACGGCGTACTCCCGGCGTAGCCGAGCGATCGCGAGGGCCCTGGCCTTGCCATGGAGGTCGGAAGAGTAGGTGTCGGAGAGCCCGAAGCCGAGCTCGCGCAGGTCGGTCGCACGCCCTCGCTCCGCGCGGATGGCGCCTCGCGCCGAGAGCGCGGACAGCCCGCCCTCCTGGACAGGCACGAGCTTGTCGACGCCGTGGAACTCGAAGAAGTGCCGGCCGACCCGCAGGTCGACGTACCGGATCCCGGCCGGCGTGCGAATCGGGAACTGCGCATCGACCGGCTCCTCGAGGCCGAGCTCAGCGACCAGGATCCGGTGCAGGGACTCCCCACCGTTGGCGGCGCTCGGGTCGGCGAAGTCCACCGCAGCGCGGGTCCAGGTGACTCCTGGCCAGGACTTCATGATGGAGTACGCCTCCATCAGCTCGTGCCTGGTCACGCCGCGTCGCATGGCGGAGTCGCACGCCACGACGCCGGCGGGGAATCCGCTGTCCCGGGCGATGTCCACGGCCGTACGGGCCAGGTCGAGGACATCCAGCCCGTCCACCCGTCGTACCTGTTCGGGTGCGAACCGCGCCAGGTGATGTCGTACGCCGTCGGCCGTCCATGCCCGCGGATGGCCCGGCCGCGTCACGTGGACGAGAGAGCGCCGCGACTCCATGACCTCGAGCCCCTGGACGAGAGCCGAGGAGTCATGGCTCAGCAGGGAGCGACGGCGCATCGTGGCCAGCGCAGCACGGGCCCTGAGCACGGGCTGACCGCGAAAGGGATCGAGTGACTCCCAGATCTCCCGGTCCACGAAGACCCCGCGGCGGATGCGAACCCAGTGCCCGCGGCGGACGTTGCTCAGGATCGTGCCGTCGCACAGACCTGCGTCGAAGGCCTCGACGCGAGTGATGAAACCGCCGTTGGCGTTGATCGTGGCCTGCGCTCTGACGTTCATGCCGGAAGCATTCCCGCCGAGTCCGTGTCGAACCGCCGGGCGGGTGCGACTGTGGATACCGGCTCCGAGCGCGCATGTAACTCCCTGTTCCACATCTACAACGGCGTTGTTTCACCGATGTAGATGTGGAACAGGGAGTTACAAGCGGTGGTGGCGACCTACTCCCAGCGGGTGGCGTAGGTGAAGCCGACGGCCATGAAGAGGATGCCGACGACGAGGTTGTACTGGCCGAGGTCGTTGAAGACCGGGACGCCGGAGGTGTCGTTGGCGATCACGTAGTACGTGCAGATCCAGAGCAGGCCGAGGAGGAAGCAGCCGAGCATCCCGACGACCACACCACGGCCGCGGCCGAGGGGTGTCTGCGGGTGGGCGGCGACGATGAGGCCGAGGAAGAAGAGGCCGAAGCCGATCGCGTAGTTCCAGTTCTTCAGGTCGTGCATGAAGCCGGGACCGCTGGGCTTGGGGGCGGGGAAGACGGTCGGGTCGACCCGGGCCGCGAAGTAGTAGTAGAGGATCCAGGCGATCCCGACCAGCATGAGGACCACCGCCACGAGGAACCGGACGGACAGGAGCGGGCCTGCCTCCGGGTCGGCGAAATCCTGTTGGGCCTTCGGCTTGGACACCCTGTACTCCTCGATTGGTCGTCGACTGCGCGTCTGCTGTGCCGTCTGCTGCGTCTCTTCTGGGCGGGGGCTAGCGTAGTCGTCGTGCCCGGTCACTCCCACTCGCGCCCCGCCGAGGCCCCCACTCGGAGCAGGGGCCATCGCCGTACGGCGAGCGGCTGGCGCGGTGGCACGGTGCTCGCGTTCGCGCTGTGCGGCGGGCTGTTCATCGTCAGCGCACAGAGCAGCCAGGGCACCGACCTGCGTCCGGGCCGGTACACCGACATGGCCGGACTGGTCCGCCAGGAGAGCAGGGACTACGCCGGGCTGGAGCAGCGACGGAGCCGGCTCGAGGACGAGGTCGCCCGCCTGACCGAGCAGGTGGACAGCAAGCGAGTCGACGAGGCGAACGCCAAGGCGGCCGCCCTGATGCCTGCGGCCGGGTTCACCGAGGTGCGGGGCGAGGGTGTCACCGTGACGCTGTCCGACGCGCCCGCCGAGGTGATCAACTCCAGCACCCAGGACGAGAGGCTCCTCGTGGTGCACCAGCAGGACATCCAGGCGGTCGTCAACGCGATGTGGTCCGCCGGCGCCCGCGCGATCACCATCCAGGGCCAGCGGATCATCTCCACCACCGGCATCAAGTGCCAGGGCAACGCCGTGCAGCTCCAGGGCCTGCCGTACTCGCAGCCGTACGTGATCTCGGCGGTCGGGTCGGTCGACGACCTGACCACCTCACTCATGCGCAACGACTACCTCGAGGTCTACCGCGAGGACGCGGCGATCCCGGACGTCTCGGTCGGGTGGGACCTGCAGACCGAGACGCAGGTCGTCGCGCCGGCCTACACCGGCCTGAGCGACCTCACCTACGCCAAGCCGCTGGCCTAGGTCGGGCTCGAGCTCGGACCGGTCGGCAGCCCCGTCGGGCTCTCCGTCGAGGTGCCGGTGGAGTCCGACGGGCTCGGCTCCTCGTACGCCGACACCTTGATCGTGACCGTGGAGTTCTGTGGCGCCGTCTGGCCCCCGTCGGGGCTCTGGTCGATGACGGTGCCCTTGGGCTCGGTCGACGTCGGGTCCTCCACCACGTCGGGCTGGAACCCGGCGTCCCGGATCTTCTGCTCGGCCACGTCCCGCTGCAGCCCGATCACGTCGGGCACCTTGTGTGGCCCGGCGGAGAAGTAGACCGTGACGTCACTGCCCTGGGGCACGTTGTCGCCGGGTGCCGGGTCGGTCTGCAGGACCTGACCCTTGGGCTGGTCGGACTCACGCGACCTGAGGATCGGGTTGAAGCCGGCGTCGGCGAGGGTCTGCCGCGCCTGTTCCTTGGGGTCACCGATGACGTAGGGGACCTGCTTCATCGGCTTCCCGGTGGAGACGACGAGATCGACCTCGCTGTTGGGCGCGACGTACAGGTCGGGGTTGGGGTCCTGCTCGAGGACGCGGTTGTTCTTGACCGTCTCGTCGCTCTTGTAGGTCACGTTGCCGACCGAGAGCCCGGCGTCCGCGATCTCCGCGCGCGCCTGCTTCTCCGTCAGGTTGATCAGCTGCGGCACCCGCACCTGGTCCGGCGGGGACTCGAAGAACTTCGGGAGGAAGTACGCCGCGGCGCCGATGAGCAGCAGGAGCAGCAGCCCCAGGATCCACAGCACGGCGGTCCGGCTGCGCTCCTGCTCCTCGTACGGCTCCTCGGCGAGCGTCGGCGGCCGGGTCACCGGGCCCGGGGGGACCGGCGGCACGACCGTGGTGGCCGGCGGGTCGTCGGGGATGACGGCGTGGACGGGGCGGCCGGCGAGGTAGCGGTCGATGTCGCTGCGCATGGCCGCGGCGGACTGGTAGCGGTCCTCGACCCGCTTGGCCAGCGACTTCATGACGATGGCGTCGATGGCCGGCGGCAGGTCGGTGTCGTGGTCCGACGGCGGCGTGGCCGGCTCGCGGACGTGCTGGTAGGCGACCGCCACGGGGGAGTCGCCGACGAACGGCGGCCGCCCGGTCAGCAGCTCGTAGAGCAGGCAGCCGGCGGAGTAGACGTCCGAGCGCGAGTCGACGGTCTCGCCGCGCGCCTGCTCGGGGGAGAGGTACTGCGCGGTGCCGACCACGGCAGCGGTCTGGGTCATCGTCGACGCGGCGTCGGAGATCGCCCGCGCGATGCCGAAGTCCATCACCTTGACGTCGCCGGAGGGCGTGAGCATCACGTTGCCGGGCTTGATGTCGCGGTGGATGATGCCCGCGCGGTGGGAGTAGTCGAGTGCGGACAGGACGCCGCTGGTGATCTCCAGCGCGCGCTCCGGCAGGATCTTGCGCCCCTCGCGCAGGATGTCGCGCAGCGTCCGGCCGGCCACGAACTCCATGACGATGTACGGCTGGGAGACGCCGCTGCCGTCGGTCGCCGGCTCCTCGCCGGTGTCGTAGACGGCGACGACGGTGGGGTGGTTGAGCGAGGCCGAGGACTGCGCCTCGCGACGGAACCGGGCCTGGAACGTCGCGTCGCTGGCGAGGTCGGTGCGCAGCCGCTTGATGGCGACGGTCCGGCCCAGCCGGGTGTCGGTGCCCTTGCGAACCTCGGCCATGCCCCCACGGCCGAGCAGCTCACCGAGCTCGTAGCGCCCACCGATCAACGGTGGGGTGCGCTCGTTCATCGCTTTCCCTTCTCATGTCCGTGCGGCTTGTCGTGCGCCTTCGTGGTCTGCCCCGGTGGCTCGGTCACGGTGGGCTTGCCCCAGTAGCTGAGCGTGACCTCGTCGCCCTCGTTCAGCTCACCGTGGGGGTCGACGCTCTCGACGGTGTTCTCGTCGTGCGTGCCGTCGTTGTCGACCTCCTGCTTGCTGACGGCCAGACCGAGGTCCTTGAGCTCCTTCTCCGCCTCCTTGACGTCCTCGCCGAGGTAGTCGTTCTCGTCGACGGTGACCGTGTCGTCGGGCGCCGTGGAGGTGGGGCTGGAGGGCGGCGGGGGCGTCGTCGCGGTGGTCCTGGGTGCAGCCGGCTTCGTGTGGGAGGCGGAGGTCCGCGGCGGAGACTGCGTGGTGTCGTCGTTGCTCAGGGCCGCGATGAGGGCGATGACGCCGATCAGCAGGACGACGGCGAACAGCACCCACGGCCACGGGGGGACCGGCGTACGACGTCGCGGCGGGGGCACCGGCGCAGCGGCCGCGGCTGCGCTCTTGGTCTGCGGCGCCAGCACGGTCGTCGCCGGGAGGACCCGGGTGGCGTCCGCCTGGGGCTCGTGGGGGGGCACGCCGGCGGGCACGGTCGGCATCTCGTCCGAACGCAGCGCGGCCGCGAACGCGTCGGCGTCCGCGAACCGGTCACCCGGCTCCTTGGCCAGCGCCCGGGTCACCGTCGCCGCGAGCGCGGGCGGCACCGAGTCGGGCAGCTCCGGGACCGGCTCTCGCAGGTGCGCCAGCGCGGTGGCCACGGGGTTCTCGGCGTCGAACGGTCGACGGGCGGTCAGGCACTCGAACGCGACCACGCCCAGGCTGTAGATGTCCGAGGCCTGGGTCGCGACCTCGCCGCGGGCCTGCTCGGGGGAGAGGTACTGCGGCGTCCCCATCACCTGGCCGGTCTGGGTCAACGCCATCCCTTCGCCCGCGCGGGCGATGCCGAAGTCGGTGACCTTCACCCGGCGGTCCGGGGTGACGAGCAGGTTCGCCGGCTTGAGGTCGCGGTGCACGATCCCGGCGCGGTGCGCGACCGCGACCGCGTCGGCCGCCTGCGCGATCAGGTCGCGGGTCACGTCGGGGTCGAGCGGCTGCCCGGGCTTGATCAGGTCCGAGAGAGGCTTGCCGTCGACCAGCTCCATGACGAGGTACGGCCGCGGCGACTCGTCGCCCGGCCCACCGGACGTCGCCTCGCCGAAGTCGTAGACCGAGGCGACTCCCGGGTGGTGCAGGGCCGCGGCGTGCTGGGCCTCGGCGGCGAACCGTCGACGGAAGGCGGCGTCGTCGGCGTACTCCGGCTTCAACAGCTTGATCGCCACCGGTCGCCCGAGCCGGGTGTCGGTGGCACGCCAGACCTGGCCCATGCCGCCGGTCGCGATCCGGCTCTCCAGCCGGTACCGGTGTGCGGTGTCCGCCCACTGCTGGTTGTCCCCGGGCCCCGAGGGCTGGTCCTCGCTCACGGGTGGATCACCGCCTCCATGATCGCCTTCGCGATCGGGCCGCCGAGGGTGCCGCCGGCGATCTCGCCGCGCTCCACGCCGGGCGCCTTCTGGATCATCACCGCGACGGCGACCTGGGGATCGTCTGCGGGGGCGAAGGAGACGAACCACGCGTACGGCGGCTCGTCGGTGCCGGTCTGTGCGGTGCCGGTCTTGCCGGCGACGTCGACGCCGGGGATGGCAGCGGGGTACGCCGTCCCGTCCCGCACCGTGTCGACCATCAGCCGCGTGACCTGGTCGGCGGTGCTGGCCGAGACGGCCTGGGACAGCTCCTGCGGGTCGGTGCGCGGCAGCGGCTCGAGCTCGGGGGTGAGCACGCCGTCGACGACGTACGGCTTCATCACGACACCGCCGTTGGCGATGCCGGCCGCGACCATCGCCATCTGCAGCGGCGTGGCCTGGACGTCGAACTGCCCGAAGCCGGCCTGCCCGGTCTGCGGCGGGTTGAGGTCCTGCGGGAACACCGAGGCCGCCTGCGGTCCGAGGTCGTCGAGGTAGTGCTGGTTGAACCCGAAGCCTTCGGCGGTCTTGCGGAGCTGGTCGGCACCGATGTTGACCGCCAGGTGCGCGAAGGTGGTGTTGCAGGAGTTCTCCATCGCCTGGCTGAAGGAGATGCGGGAGGTGCCGCAGTCGCGGCCCTCGTTGTCGATCAGGCCGGAGTCGTCGGTGGTCTGCGGGAGCTGGTAGGTCGCCCCGCCCGGGACCGGGCTGTCGTAGGAGTACTTGCCGGACTCGATCGCGGCGGCCGCCGTCACGACCTTGAACGTCGAGCCGGGGAACAGCCGGGTCTGGATCGCCCGGTTGATCATGGGGTTGCCGGGGTCGGCCTCGAGCTGCTTCTGGTGGCTCTCGACGGAGGAGAAGTCGTGCGAGGCCAGCAGGTTCGGGTCGTACGACGGGAGCGTGGCCATCGCGAGGACCTTGCCCGTGCTCGGCTGGATCGCCACGACCGCGCCCTCGACGCCGGGGCCGAGGGCCTTGAGCCCGTTGAACGCAGCGGTCTGCGCGGCCGCGTTGATGGTCAGCTGCACGCCGCCGCCCTTGGGGCTGGCGTTGGACAGCAGGTCGACCAGGCGCGTGACGAAGAGCCGGGAGTCGTCGCCGGACAGCACGGCGTTCTCCGACCGCTCGACGCCGGTCTGGGAGTAGTAGGAGAAGTAGCCGGTGAGCGGGGCGTACTTGTTCGGCTGCGGGTAGGTGCGCTGGAACGTGTACCGGTCGTCGGACGGCTTGCTCTCCGCCACCGGCGTGCGCCCGACGAGGATCGCCCCGCGTTCGGCGGAGTACGCCGCCTCGATGACGCGCCGGTTCTCCGGCCGCGCGTCGAGCGACTCGGCCTCGTAGTACTGCAGGTAGGTGGCCCGCCCGAGCAGGGCGAGGAACAGCAGCAGGCAGAAGAGGGACAGCGTCCGGATCGGTTTGTTCATCGGCCGTCCCCGCCTGCGGTGGCGACGCCGAGGGACGGGCGACCGGAGGTCGAGCAGCGAGCGACCGCGAGCCTGGTCGGGACCTTCACGCCGTCTTCACCACCTGGGTGGCCTCGTTGTCGCTCTCGCGGTCGTCCACCTCGAGGGACGGCAACGGGCGTCGGGCCTGGTCGGAGATGCGCAGCAGGAGTCCGACGATCACCCAGTTCGCCACCAGGGAGGAGCCTCCGTAGGAGAGGAACGGCGTCGTGAGACCGGTGAGCGGGATGAGGTTGAGGACACCGCCGATGACGACGAAGACCTGCAGCGCGAAGACGCCCGCCAGACCGGTCGCCATCAGCTTGCCGAAGCCGTCGCGGCAGACCAGGGCGGCGCGCAGGGCGCGCTCGACGATCAGGCCGTAGAGGGCGATCACCGCGATGACGCCGGTCAGCCCGAGCTCCTCACCGATCGAGGCGATGATGAAGTCCGAGTGGGCGTACGGGATGCGCGTCGGGTCGCCCAGGCCGAGCCCGCGGCCGATCATGCCGCCCCAGGCCATGCCGAAGAGTCCCTCGACCAGCTGGTAGCTGCTGCCGGACGCCGAGTCGTAGTACTCGAACGGGTGCAGCCAGATGTTGACCCGGGTCGCGACGTGGCCGAGGAAGTGGTTGGCGGCGAACGCCCCGACGAGGAACATCAGCCCGCCGATCACCAGCCACCCGGGCCGTTCGGTGGCGACGTACAAGGTGATGAGGAAGAGCCCGAAGAACAGCAGGCTCGAGCCCAGGTCGTGCTGGAAGACCAGGATGCCGAGGCTGACCACCCACATCGCGAGGATCGGCCCGAGGTCACGGCCGCGCGGCAGGTCGAGGAACAGCACGCGCCGGCCGGCCAGCGCCAGGGCGTCGCGGTGCAGCACGAGGTAGCCGGCGAACGCGACGACCAGCAGGACCTTCGCGACCTCGCCGGGCTGGAAGCTGAACGGGCCCAGGTGGATCCAGATCCGCGCACCGTTGATGGTGGAGCCGATGCCCGGAGCCATCGGCAGCAGCAGCAGCAAAATGGCGGCCAGGCCCGAGGTGTAGGTGAACCGCTGGAGCACCCGGTGGTCGCGGATCACCAGCAGCGTCACCGCGAAGAGGATCAGCCCGAGGGTCATCCAGGTCAGCTGCTGACGGGCGAAGCTCGTGCCGTCGGAGAGGTCGAGCCGGTGGATGACCGCCAGGCCCAGGCCGTTGAGCGCGCCGACGATCGGCAGCAGGACGGGGTCGGCGTACGGCGCCGCGAACCGGACGACGACGTGCGCGCCGAAGAGCAGCGCGGCCAGCCAGCCGCCGTACCCGAACAGGTCGGCCGGGACCGCCTGGTCGACGCCCAGGCCGACCGCGGCGTAGGCGCCGACCCCGACGGCCAGCGCGAGCACGAGCAGGAACAGCTCTGCTCCCCGCCGTCGCCGGTGCACGAAACCCATGAGCGAACCGGTCTGGCTCATCCGGTCGGCTCCACGTTGAGGTTGTTCACGATGGAGTGGGCGCTCTGCAGGTCGTCGGCCTCGATGCCCTCCGCCACCTTGCCGCGGTCGTAGTCCGACAGGCTGTCCATCGCGACGTCGGTGGTCTCGTACGGCTCGCTCAGCGCGAAGCCCGGAAGGTTGCCGTTGATCCCCCGGTAGATCGTGACGGTGCCGCCGTCTTCGCCGACGTAGTACTGCTGCTGGGTCCAGTGGTACGCCGTGGCGCCGGCGACCCACAGGAGTCCCGCGACGACGAGCGCCATGAGCAGCCCCCGCACCGTGGGGTGGCTGCGCGGCGGACGCGGGGCGTAGCGGGCGGTCTCCTCGTCGATCGGGTCGCCGACGATCGCGCCGCGAGCCTCGTCGGGCAGGTCGGCCAGCACCGGCTCGAGCTCGCCGGTGTCGCCGGAGCGGTGGCCGCGGAACAGCTCCTTGACCCCGCGCGGGGACCGCCGGCGCAGGTCGGCGGCCGCCCCGACCACGAGCGGGTCGGCCTCGGCGTCCGGGTCACCCTCGACGACCTCGGCGACGATGCAGGTGACGTTGTCGGTCGAGCCGGCGTCCAGCGACCGGCGGACGAGCTCGACGGCTGCGAAGTCGACCGAGCCGCCGGACAGGATGTCCGAGAGCTGCTGGAGCGAGAGGAACCCGCTCGCGCCGTCGCTGCAGAAGAGCAGCCGGTCGCCCACCTCGAGCTCGATGATCTCCAGGTCCGGCTCGAGGTTGGAGAACCCGTCGACCGCCTGGAGGATCAGGTTGCGGTGCGGGTGGGTGTGCCGACTCGTCCTCGCTGATCCGCCCCTCGTCGATGAGGGTCTGAACGAACGTGTGGTCGTGGGTGATCTGCCGCAGCTCACCGCCGCGCATGAGGTAGCCCCGGCTGTCGCCGACGTGCCCGACTCCGAGCCGCTGGCCGTCGAAGAGGCCGACGGACGCCGTGGTGCTGGTGCCGTTGAGCGCGGGCTCCTCCTCGACGAGGTCCGCGATCGCGTCGTGGGCCCGGTGCAGGGCGCCGGCGACGAGGCCGAGCAGGTCCTCGTCGGGCGGGGTGTCGAGCTTGCGCAGCTGGGCGATCGCCGTGCTCGAGGCGAGGTCGCCGCGCGCCGCGCCACCGACCCCGTCGCAGATCGCGAGCAGGTAGGGGCCGGCGTAGCCGGAGTCCTGGTTGTCCTTGCGGACCCGGCCCACGTCCGTGGAGGCGGCGAAGTCGAGCCTCACTTGCGCAGCTCCACGATGGTCTTGCCGATCCGCACCTGGGTGCCGAGCGAGATGGAGGTGGCCTGGGTGATGCGGGCGGTGCCGACGTACGTGCCGTTGGTGGAGCCGAGGTCCTCGACGTACCACTGGTCACCGGAGGAGGCGATCCGCGCGTGCCGGGTGGAGACGTAGTCGTCGTCGAGCCGGATGGCGGCGTCGCTGCCGCGGCCGATGAGCACGGGCCCCTGGTCCAGCTCGGCCCGCTCGCCGGCGTTGGCGCCCTCGACCACCAGCACGTGCGTGGGGCTGCCTCGGCGCTTGGGCGCAGGCTTGGCCTTCTTGTCCCGCCTGCCGGCCTTGGGCTCACGATCGGCGACAGGGGTCCGGGCGCCGAACATGTCGGTGCGGATCACGCTGACGGCCGAGAGCACGAAGATCCACAGGATCGCCAGGTAGGCGACCCTGATGAGGAAGAGGGTCAGCTCGCTCACTGGTCGGTCTCCTCGAGGATCCGGACGGTCATCGTGGTGTTGCCGATCTTGACCACGGAGCCGTCGTGCACTCCGGTGCTGCTGACCCGGTGGCCGTCGACCAGCATGCCGTTGGTGGACCCCAGATCACGAACCGAGACGCGAAGTCCCTCGGTGTGCGGCTCGACCTGGAACTCGATGTGCTTGCGGCTGACCCCAGGATCGTTGATGCGCACGTCGGCCTCGGTGCCCCGACCGACCACCATGGCCGGCGGGTGCAGCGGCTGTTGGGTCCCGTTGACCTCGAGCAGTGCCTGCGCCCGGCGTACCTGGGTGTGGGTCGCGTTGCTGCGTACCTGGGCCTGCGCCTGGCTGCGGATCCGGAAGCGTCCGGTGGAGAGGTCGTCGGCGTCCTCGAAGGTGATGCTCACCGGGCCCGGGAAGACGTAGCCCTGCTGCTCGGCGTGGTCCTTGACCTGGTCGGTCAGGTCGGCGACCAGCGCCTGGTCGTAGGCCTCGAGCCGGTCGAGGTCGGTCGCGCTCAGCTCGACGTGGAAGTCGTTGGGCACCATCCGCCGGTTGCGGCTGAGGATCTGGGCGTTGTTGTCGCACTCGCGCTGCAGCGCGGCCGCGATCTCCACCGGCTGGACCGCGCTGCGGAACGCCTTGGCGAAGACACCGGAGACGACCTGCTCCAGCTTCTGCTCGAACCGCTGCAACCCACTCACGCTGCCACCTCCTCGCGCCTCACTGACGGCCATGGACGACCGGGGTCCCCCTGTGACGCCCGATCTGGCTGCGATGTTATCGGTGTGGGGTGCGGGACCGGCTCAGGCGCCGGTCCGTGGGTGAGTCACCTGACGACGCGATAGACGAGCTTGACGACCCCGTTCCCGTGGACCGCGGACTCCTCCACGGTGAGCCGCTGCGTCGGGCCGTCCCCGAAGAGCCGCTTCCCGCTGCCGAGGATCACCGGGAACACGAGGAGGTGGTAGCGGTCGACCAGGCCGGCCGAGGCCAGCCCCTGGGCGAGGGTGGCGCTGCCGTGCACGCTGATCGGGCCACCGTCCTCCTCCTTGAGCGCGGCGACCTGCTCGAGGCTGCGCACCACCGTCACGTGGTCCTCGCCCCACGGCGCGGTGTCGCCCTCGAGCGTCGTCGAGACGACGTACTTCGGCATGGCGTTGTAGTGCGGGAACTCCTCGGTCATCGAGGGCCACACCGGGGCGAACTCCTCATACGACGTCCGCCCCATCATCAGGGCGCCGGCCTCCTCCTGCTCGCGACCCTTGAGCTCGTAGACGGCGGGGTCGAACTCGATCCCCCGGAAGGTCCAGCCGGCCGCGGGATGGTCTCCGCCTCCCGGCGAGTCCATGACGCCGTCGGCGGAGAGGAGGGTGGTGACGATGAGCTCGCGCATGGATCGACCTTTCGGAGATGAGGGGAATCAGTGGTTCGGACCCCCGCCGACGACGGAAATCATCGCTCACCCCGAGGGGTGGGTGCCCGATCGGGCGGGTGACGGCCGGCTTCCGATGTGCGTACCATCCTGAGTTGGGGCGATCTGCGTCATGTCGACGTGGACGTGCAGTCCAGGGACGAGGCGCTCGGTGTACAGGCTGAAGGACGGGTTCCGACTGGGAGGGCGTTACCTCCTGCGGGCCCGCATCGCCTCCGGGGGCATGGCGGACGTGTGGGAGGCCCTCGACGAGGTCCTCCAGCGCGAAGTGGCCGTCAAGGTCATGCGTGGCGACGCCGAGCACGAGGAAGTCTTCCTGCAGCGCTTCCGCGACGAGGCCCTGCACTCCGCGGCCCTGCTGCACGTCAACATCACCACGGTCTTCGACTACGGCGAGGACGACGGCCTCTGCTACCTCGTCATGGAGCTGGTCGACGGGCACGCGCTGTCGGTCATCCTCCGGGAGGCGGGCCCGTTCCAGCCGAGCGCGGTGCGCTCGATCATCGGACAGTCCGCCGTGGCGCTGGGCGTCGCGCACAGTGCCGGCGTGGTGCACCGGGACGTGAAGCCGGCCAACATCCTGCTGCGCACGGACGGGCTCGTGAAGCTCACCGACTTCGGCATCGCGCGGGCCGAGGAGGCCAGTGGCATCACCCGCCGCGGCGAGATGCTCGGCACCCCGAACTACATCAGCCCCGAGCAGGCGATGGGGGAGCAGGCCACCGGCGCCAGCGACCTGTACGCCCTGGGCGTCGTGGCGCACGAGCTGCTGACGGGGCGCCGGCCCTTCGACCGGGGCACGCCGATCGCGACCGCCATGAGCCACGTGAACGAGCCCCCGCCGCCGCTGGGGGACGACGTACCGGAGGACCTGCGAACGACCGTCGGCGCACTGCTGGAGAAGAAGCCGGACGACCGACCCGAGAACGCCCGCGCCGTCGCCGGGATGCTCGGCATGGCCGACCACGAGCTCATCGGTCTGGCCCAGGGGCTGGCCGTCCAGGTGAACAGCGAGTGGTCCGCGGACATGACGCCCACGCCCCGGCACGAGATCCCCACGATGGCCGCCGAGCAGCTCGAGGCCGAGCGCCGGAGCGAGCCCGACGCCGGTTTGGGCTAGCCGGAGCCGCTGGGATAGCCTTCCCTCTGCTTCACGCGCGAGTGGCGGAATAGGCAGACGCGCACGGTTCAGGTCCGTGTGTCCGAAAGGACGTGGGGGTTCAACTCCCCCCTCGCGCACGTGAGTGGCCCCGGGGTCGACCCGGGGCTTTCCTCATTTTCCGGGGATCTGCCCGGGGTCTCCCAGGGCGTCTTGCCGCACGAGCAGGCAGGCTGGGACCCATGGGCTTCTACTCCGACCGGGTGCTCCCGAGGATCGTGGACCGTGCCTGCGGCACGAAGGACCTGCGGCCGCACCGTGAGCGCGCCTGTGCCGGCCTGACCGGTCACGTGATCGAGATCGGGTTCGGCTCCGGGCTCAACGTGCCGCACTATCCCGAGGCGGTCACCGAGGTGACCGCCGTCGAGCCGGCCGACCTCGGCTGGCGGCTGGCGCGGACCAGGATCGACGCCTCGCCGACGCCGATCGAGCGGTCCGGGCTGGACGGGCAGTCGCTGCCCTTCGCCGACGGCAGCTTCGACACTGCGCTCAGCACCTTCACGATGTGCACGATCCCCGAGGTCGCCCGGGCGCTGAGCGAGCTGCGCCGCGTGCTCAAGCCCGGCGGCGCACTCCACTTCCTCGAGCACGGGTTGGCCCCCGACGAGAAGGTGCGGCGCTGGCAGCACCGGCTCGACCCGATCGAGAAGCGCCTGGCCGGCGGGTGCGTCTTCACCTGCCCGATCGACCAGGTCGTCACAGACGCAGGCTTCACGATCACCGAGCTCGACCGGTTCTACGCCTCGGGAGGGCCGAAGCTCGCCACTGCGTTCTACCTGGGCACCGCCGTCGGCTGAGCCGTCACCTCACAGACGATCCGCCCGGCCAGCCGAGAAGGCCGAGTCCGTCGGACGCGCATCGCCGGTTCCGCGAACGCCTTGACGGGCGGACTCCCGGCGTCAAGGGTCAGGACGTGGGCATCGAACGCGTGGAGCCGGGGGAGCCGGGGGAGATCGCAGCGGCGTTGCGGGCCGAGCTGCCCGAGGCGATCGGCGTGTTCGCGGCCCCCGGTCGGGTCAACCTGATCGGGGAGCACACCGACTACAACGCGGGCCTGTGCCTGCCGATCGCGCTGCCGCACGCGACGTACGCCGCCGTCGCCCGTCGGGACGACGACCGGATCACCGTGGGGAGCCGACAGCAGGACGAGACGTTCGAGTCGACCCTCGGCGGGCTGAGCCCGGAAGCCATCGAGGGATGGGCGGCCTACGCCGCGGGCGTCGCCTGGGCGCTGCAGGAGGAGGGGATCGAGCTTCCCGGGGTCGACCTGCTGGTCGACGGCCGTGTGCCGCTCGGGTCCGGGCTGTCCAGCTCGGCGGCCCTGGAGTGCGCGACGGCCCTGGCGCTCTGCGCTGCGGCGGAGGTGGAGCCCGACCGCGACCTGCTGGTCCGTGCGTGCATGCGCGCCGAGAGCGAGGTGGCGGGCGCCCCGACCGGCGGGATGGACCAGTCGGTCAGCCTGTACGCCGAGCCGGGCCATGCGCTGCTCCTCGACTTCCGCAGCGGCGACCGGCGGCAGGTCCCGTGGGCGCCTCCGGGTCACGCCCTGCTCGTGGTGGACACCCGGGCGAGCCACGAGCTGAGCGACGGCGGCTACGGCAGTCGGCGGTCCGACTGCGAGGAGGCCGCCCGGGCCCTCGGCCTGGACTCGCTGCGCGCCGCCACCGAGCAGGACGTCGATCGACTCGAGGGGCGCGTCCGGGCCCGCGCCCGCCACATCGTCACCGAGATCACCCGGGTCGACGCCACGATCGCCGCGATCACCCAGGGCGACTGGCGCCGCGTCGGGGAGCTGTTCGACGAGTCGCACGCCAGCATGCGCGACGACTTCGAGATCTCCACCCCCGAGCTGGACCTCGTCGTCGAGACGGCCCGGGAGCACGGGGCACTGGGGGCGCGGATGACGGGTGGTGGCTTCGGCGGCTCGGCGATCGCGCTCGTGCCGACCGAGGCGGTCGCAGCCGCGGAGGACGCGATCGCGGCAGCGTTCGCGACCCGGAGGTGGGACGCACCGGCCAGCCTGACCGCGCCGGCCTCGCAGGGAGCCTCGCAGGTCCACCCCTAGGCTTCACCTTCGTGAACCGCACCCGGATCTTCGTGGTCCTCATCCTGGTCGTGGTGATCAACCTGCCGCTGGTCGGGAGCACCATCCAGGGCTGGCAGGTCGACAGCTCGGGCAAGGACGTCGTCGCCTCGCTCACGAAGTACGAGACGCTCGGCCCCGACGACGACCCCGTGTACTGGCTGGCGTTCGAGTACGACGAGTCCGTCGACCCGAAGCAACAGACCTGGATCGCCCAGGTCGACCGCGCCGCCTACGAGCAGGCGACGAGCACCCGACAGGTCGAGGTGCGGGTGCTCCCCGGGCACCCGTCGTCGTACCGGGTCGACGGACAGGTCCACGGCAAGGTCGGCCTGGTCGTCACGCTGCTCGCCGACCTCGCACTCGTCGGCTTCGTGCTGCTGGGCAGGCGCTACGGCAGGAGGCGGCACAAGACCGCCGTCCTCCGCGTCGCGGCCATCGAGGACGTCACGCGCGGTCCGGTCGAGCCGGTGGTCGAGCAGGTCGAGGGAGACCTCTACCTGGTCCGCGGCGAGGTCCTCAAGCACGACGAGCACGAGGTGTGGATCGACGCGGGGGACGACGTCGTCATCGTGATCCTCGACGGCCACGCCAACCCGGTGGGCCATCAGCAGCCTGCTCAGGTGCGCGGCCGGCTGGTCGGCTGAGCATGCCCCCGGCACGCTCTCCCTGGGGCGCCTGGCGCATCGTCACGTTCTTCGGGCTCGTGAGCATGGCCGGCGACCTGGTCTACGAGGGGGCGCGCTCGATCACCGGCCCCTACCTGGAGAGCCTCGGCGCCACCGCCCTGCTGGTCGGCATCGTCACCGGGGTCGGGGAGGGAGCGGCCCTGGTGCTGCGGCTGGTCTTCGGCCCGCTGGCCGATCGCAGCGGCGCGTACTGGGGCCTGGCGACGACCGGGTACGCGATGACCGCGATCTGCGTGCCGCTGATGGCGATCGCGCCGTACGCCGGCGGGGCCGGCCTGGTCCTGGCCTCCGCCTTGGTGCTCGGTGAGCGGGTCGGCAAGGCGGTGCGGTCCCCGGCGAAGTCCACCCTGCTCGCGCACTCGGCCCAGGAGCTCGGCCGCGGTCGCGGGTTCGCCGTCCAGAAGGGTCTCGACCAGGTCGGGGCGTTCGGTGGGCCGCTCGTCGTCGCGGGCGTCGCCGCCTGGACCGGTCACCTGTGGTGGGGCTTGGCGGTGCTGGCCGTCCCGGGCGCACTGTCCCTCGTGCTGCTCAACGTCCTGCGCCGGCACGCGCCCGCGCCCGAGCCGCACCCGGCGACCGCGGAGGCAGACACCCGGCTGGGGCGCGACTTCCACCTGTTCGCCCTGTCCTGCGCGGCCAGCACGCTGGGGCTGATGACCTTCGGGGTCATCGGCTTCCACCTCGCCGACGCCGGCCTGCTGAGCGCGGCGATGGTCCCGGTCGCCTACGCCGGGGCGATGCTCGTCGAGGCGGTGGCCGCCCTCGTGACCGGGTTCGCGTTCGACTCGCTCGGTGGCGCCGTCCTGCTCGTCCTTCCGCCGCTCATCTGCTTCGTCCCCGCCCTCAGCCTGTCGAGCTCGCTGTCCCTGGCCCTCGTGGGGCTCGGGCTCTGGGCGGTGGCGACCGGCGTCCAGGACTCCACCGTCAAGGCGCTGGTCGCCGAGCTCGCGCCCGTGGGGCGCACCGCGACGGCGTACGGCGTCTTCGCTGCGTGGCAGGGCGGCGCGGCCGTGGCCGGCGGAGTGCTCGCCGGGTGGCTGTTCCGCAGCCCGGCGCTGAGCGTGGTCGTCGTCGTGACCCAGGCGGTGGCGTTCGCCCTGCTGGTCGTCGTCGTCCGGCGTACCCACCGGCCTGACAGACTCGAAGCATGACGACTCTCGCGGACTTCAAGGCCACGGACATCGACGGCACGGAGCGCGCGCTCTCCGACTACGACGGCCAGGTGGTCCTCGTGGTCAACACCGCCAGCGAGTGCGGCTTCACGCCGCAGTTCGAGGGACTCCAGCAGATCCACGACGAGTACGCCGGCCGCGGGTTCACGGTGCTCGGGTTCCCGTGCAACCAGTTCGGTGGGCAGGACCCGGGCGACGACGACCAGATCGCGGGCTTCTGCCAGAAGAACTACGGCGTCACGTTCCCGATGTTCTCCAAGGTCGACGTCAACGGCGACGACGCGCACCCGCTGTTCCAGTGGTTGCGCCAGGAGAAGGGCGGGCTGCTCGGCGACAAGATCAAGTGGAACTTCACCAAGTTCCTCGTCGGTCGCGACGGGCAGGTGGTCAAGCGTTACGCGCCGACGACCAAGCCGGAGAGCCTGGGCGGCGACATCGAGAAGGCCCTGGGCTGAGCTCGGGCCTGACTTCGGGGCTGACTTCGGGGGCTCACCCTCGGGTCGCTCAGAGGCCGAAGCGCTCCCGCTGGTCCTCCGGGACCAGGTCGACGTACTCCGGATGCTTCTGCAGGTAGCCGGCGACGTACGGGCACTCCGGGACCACCGCCAGGTTCTGCCCGCGAGCGCCGTCGAGCGCCCACTGGGTCAGGTCGCCGGCGACGCCCATCCCCTCGAATTCGTCGCCGACCTCCGTGTGGTGGACGGTCAGCACTCCGCCCTCCCGGGTGTACGTCGCGAATCCGGCGAGCTCGCCGTCGATCCGCGCCTCGAAGCGGGACTCCCCGCGCTGGTCGGTCACCTCGACGTCCATGTCCCCGACCGTAGCGCGGGGCTCCGCGACTTGCTGGTAACCCTCTGGTCGGAGGAAGGTCGGGGCATGGCGGCCACGACCAGCTCGTACTCCATCACCATGCGGCTCCACACCGCGCCCGACCACGGAGTGGTGGGCCGGGTGGCCACCGCGATCTCCGACGGTGGCGGGATCGTCACCGCGATCGACGTCGCCGAGTCCAGCCACGACCGGCTGGTGGTCGACGTGACGTGCAGCGCGTCGGACTCCGAGCACGCGAACGAGCTCGTCGCGGCGGTGGACGCGACCGAGGGCGTGGACGTCCACAAGGTCAGCGACCGCACGTTCCTGCTGCACATCGGCGGCAAGATCGAGGTCACCTCCAAGGTGCCGCTGCGCAACCGCGACGACCTGTCCATGGCCTACACGCCGGGCGTCGGACGGGTCAGCATGGCGTTGGCCGCGAACCCCGACGACGTGCCGCGGCTGACGATCAAGGGCAACAGCGTCGCCGTGGTGACCGACGGCTCCGCCGTCCTGGGCCTGGGCAACATCGGGCCCGGGGCCGCGCTCCCGGTCATGGAGGGCAAGGCCGCGCTGTTCAAACGGTTCGCCGACATCGACGCCTGGCCGATCTGCCTCGCCAGCCAGGACACCGACGAGATCGTCAAGGCCGTGGAGATGATCGCGCCGGGCTTCGGGGGCATCAATCTCGAGGACATCGCGGCGCCGCGGTGCTTCGAGATCGAGCGTCGGCTGCGGGAGTCGCTGGACATCCCGGTCTTCCACGACGACCAGCACGGCACCGCGATCGTCGTCACCGCGGCCCTGACCAACGCTCTCCGGGTGGTCGAGAAGCGCCTGCCTGAGGTGCGCATCGTCGTCTCGGGTGCCGGCGCCGCGGGCTCCGCGATCGTGTCGCTGCTGCTCGCGGGCGGTGCGGCCGACGTCGTGGTCTGCGACCGCGACGGCGCGCTGTGCGCCGGGGACGAGACCCTCTCTCCCGCGATGTCCGAGCTGGCGGGGCGCACCAACCCGCGCGGCGTTCGCGGTGACCTGCGCACCGCTCTGCAGGGCGCCGACGTGTTCATCGGCGTGAGCGCGCCGAGGGTCCTCCAGCCGGAGTGGATCGGGGAGATGGCCGACCGGGCGGTGGTCTTCGCGCTGGCGAACCCCGACCCGGAGGTCGACCCGACCGAGGCCGAGAAGTACGCCGCGGTCGTGGCCTCGGGCCGGTCGGACTACCCCAACCAGATCAACAACGTCCTGGCGTTCCCCGGTGTCTTCCGTGGGCTGCTCGACCGACGCGCGAAGGAGATCACCACCGAGATGCTGCTGCGCGCGGCCTCCGCGATCGCCCACGTCGTCAAGGACGAGGAGCTGAACCCGAACTTCATCATCCCGACCGTCTTCCACCCTGACGTCCCCAAGGCCGTGGCAGCCGCCATCCGGGGCGACGCGAGCAGCGACTAGCTCAGACCTGGTCGTGCGCCCACAGCGCGGCGCCCACGATGCCTGCCTTGTTGCGCAGCTTCGCCGGCACGATCGTGGTCTCGATGTCCAGCTTCGGCAGGAACTCGTCGGCCTGCTTGCTCACCCCGCCGCCCACGACGAACAGGTCGGGTGAGAAGAGCCTCTCGACCGCCCGGTAGTACGTCGTGAGCCGGTCGGCCCATTCCGACCAGGACAGGTCCTCGCGCTCGCGGACGCTGTTCGCCGCCCGGCTCTCCGCGTCGTGACCCTCGACCTCGAGATGGCCCAGCTCGGTGTTGGGGACCAGCCGGCCGTCGACCAGCAGCGCCGAGCCGATGCCGGTGCCGAGGGTGGTCACGATGACGACGCCGTCCACGCCCTTGGCGGCGCCGTAGCTGGCCTCGGCGAGGCCGGCCGCGTCGGCGTCGTTGACCACCCGCACCTCGCGGGACAGTGCCTTCGTGAAGAGCGCGTCCGCGTCCGCGCCGATCCACGAGCGGTCGATGTTGGCCGCGGACTCGACGACCCCACGTCGTACGACGCCGGGGATCGTGATGCCGATCTCGGTCTCGCCCGGCACGTCGAAGTGCGCGACGAGCTCGGCCAGCACCTCGGCGACCGCTTCGGGGGTGGCCGGGTCCGGGGTGTCGACGCGCTTCCGGTCGGCCGAGAAGTCGCCTTCCTCCAGGTCCACCGGTGCGCCTTTGATGCCGGTGCCGCCGAAGTCGATGCCGAAGCCCTGAGCCATGTCCTCAATCTCGCGGCTCAGGCGCAGCCTGACAAGGCTGGCTCCGGGCACGGGGCCCGGGAGGGGTCACTCGGCGAGCGCCGGTGCCTCTTCGTAGTTGCGGTGGAACCTCTCCCACGCCGCCTGCCGGCTCACGCCGAGCGAACGGCCGATCTTGGCCCACGACGTCTTGCGACTGCGCAGCACCCCGACCGAGGTGATGAGGAAGTCGCTGGTCTGCGCCGTCGAGCGGGAGATGAGCGGGAGCGTCGAGAGCAGCTGCTCGGTCGAGACGTCCTGCCACGGGTCTGCGACGACGGTGGACGCCGCCTCGGACGGGGTCGAGAGGATGCGGTGGTAGCGCTCGACGCACTCGCTGCAGATCAGCGCTCCCAGCTCCCCGGAGAACTGGGTGCCGCTGCTGTCATCGCTCCCGCAGAACGAACACATTCTGCCTTCGCTGGAGATCTTCATGGGCCGAATTCCTTTGTCACCGGGCCCCCGCCGACAGGTCTTGTGGGGACAAGTGTGACACCACCATCGAATCGGTGGTCGGGAATGGCTAGACCGCGCGCACCAGGAACTTTACAAATACGAACCTCTTGTCAAACTCCTTGACAAATCGTACCGTTCTGTCAACCGACTGGAGGTTCCCATGGCCAACGCCGGAAGCATCTCGAACAGCACCGTCTCCGCGGGGTCCACCGCGCAGTGGCGGGACAAGAAGCGGTACCTGTGGCTGATCGGGCTCGTGGTGCCGAGCCTGGCGTTCGTCGGCTACGGGATGCACGCGCTGACCGGCTGGGGCGTGTGGTTCTGGGTGGGGCCGATCGTCATCCTGCTGATCGTGCCGGCCATCGACCTCATCGCCGGTCTGGACCGCTCCAACCCGCCCGACGACGTGATCGAGGCGTTGGAGAAGGACAGGTACTACCGGTGGATCACCTACCTCTTCCTGCCGATCCAGTACGTCGGGTTCGTCGGTGCCATGTGGTTGATCGCCGGCAGCGGTGACCTCGGCCCCTGGGACCGGCTCGGGCTGGCCGTGTCGATCGGCTGCATCGGCGGCATCGGCATCAACACCGCGCACGAGCTCGGCCACAAGAAGGAGGCCAACGAGCGCTGGCTGTCCAAGATCGCCCTGGCCCAGGTCTTCTACGGCCACTTCTACATCGAGCACAACCGTGGTCACCACGTCCGCGTCGCGACCCCGGAGGACCCGGCGTCCAGCCGGGTGGGCGAGAACTTCTACCAGTTCTGGCCGCGCACGGTCGGCGGCAGCCTGAAGTCCGCCTGGCGGCTGGAGAAGCGCCGCTTCGCGCGTCGCAAGCAGCACCCCTTCCGGATCTCCAACGACGTGCTCAACGCCTGGCTCATGTCGGCGGTGCTCTGGGGTGCGCTGGTGGCGTGGCTCGGCGTCGACGTCGTGCCCTACCTGCTGATCCAGGCGGTGGTCGGGTTCTCGCTCCTCGAGGTCGTCAACTACATGGAGCACTACGGCATGCTCCGGCAGAAGGTCGGCGAGGGCGAGCGACAGCGCTACGAGCGCGTCGACCCCTCCCACTCCTGGAACTCCAACAACATCGCCACGAACGTGCTGCTCTACCACCTCCAGCGCCACAGCGACCACCACGCCAACCCGACGCGGCGCTACCAGTCGCTGCGGGACTACGAGGAGTCCCCGGTGCTGCCGACCGGGTACGCCGGGATGATCGTGCTCGCGATCGTCCCCGCGGTCTGGCGCCGGGTGATGGACCCGCGCGTCCTGGCCCACTTCCACGGGGACCTGTCGCGCGCCAACCTCCAGCCGCGCAAGCGGGACAGGATCCTGGCCAAGTACCCGCCACCGGTCGCTGAGGGGGCGTTCTCGGCCCTGGTGACCGACGGGTCCGGGGGGCCTGCCACCGAGGTGCTGGCCGCTCGGTGCCCCGGCTGCTCCTACGTCTACGCGGTCGAGGCGGGCGACGAGCACGAGGGCTTCGCCGCCGGCACCGCCTGGGCCGACATCCCCGACGACTGGTGCTGCCCCGACTGCGGCGTGCGGGACAAGGTCGACTTCGTCCCCGTCGAGCGGGTGGAGGCATGACCACCCTCCGAGCTCAGGGTCGGCGGTGTCCCAGGAGGGTTGACCGGTTCCTACACTGACGGGCATGAGCCGCACCCTCAGGACCCGCGAGCGCATCGTGGCCGAGGCTGCCGCGATCGCGAGCGGTGGCGGCTGGGCGGACGTGACCATGGCGAAGCTGGCCGACCGGGTCGGGGTGAGCCGCCAGACGGTCTACAACGAGATCGGCGGCAAGGAGCAGCTGGCCGAGGCGATGATCCTGGGCGAGCTCGACCGGTTCCTGTCGCTGGTGACCGCGGCCTTCGACGCCCACCCCGACGACCTCCTGGCCGCCATCCGCCGGGCCTGCACCGACGTGCTGGACCTGGCCCAGGACAACACGTTGCTCAAGGCGATCGTCAGCGCCACCCACGGCGCCGACACCGAGCTGCTGCCGCTGCTGACCACGCACTCCGAGTCGTTGCTCAGCGCGGCGAAGGTCGTGGTGCGCGAGCGGGTCCTCGACTACGACCTGCCGCTGGGCGACGAGCGGCTCGACGCCGCGATCGACGCCGTCGTACGGGTCGTGCTCAGCCACGTCATGCAGCCCAGCGCCGCCTCGGACGAGACCGCGGAGGACATCGCCTGGATCGCGAGCCGGGTCCTGCGCTGAGCAGCCCTACGCTGCACGCATGACAACGGAGACCGGCGTCCGCCTCGGTACGCCGACCGGGCGCGCCGTGATCGCGGCCGCCACCCTGGGCTCGGGGCTGACGCTGCTCGACGGCACCGTCGTCAACGTCGCGCTGCGCCGGATGGGCAGCGACCTGGACGCGTCGCTGGCCCAGCTGCAGTGGATCACCAACGGCTACCTGCTCTCCCTCGCCTCGCTGATCCTGCTCGGCGGATCGCTGGGCGACCGGTTCGGCCGGCGGCGGATCTTCGTGCTCGGCACCGTCTGGTTCGCGCTCGGCTCGCTGCTCTGCGGGATCGCGCCGAGCGCCGAGGTGCTGATCGTGGCGCGGATCCTCCAGGGCATCGGCGGCGGACTGCTCACCCCGGGCAGCCTCGCGATGATCCAGGGCGCCTTCCACCGCGACGACCGGTCCGCTGCGATCGGCGCGTGGTCCGGGCTGGGCGCGATCGCCGCCGCCATCGGCCCGCTGGTCGGCGGCCTCCTCGTCGACCACGCCAGCTGGCGGTGGATCTTCCTCATCAACCTGCCGCTGGCGGTCGTCACGATCGTGCTCACGAACCGCTCGGTGCCGGAGTCCCGGGACCCCTCCGCCTCGACGCACTTCGACCTGGCCGGCGCTGCCCTCACGATGCTGTCCCTGGGCGGCCTCACCTACGCGCTCATCGAGTGGGGGCAGGGTTGGGCGCTCGTCGCCGGCGTGGGGGGCGTCGTCGCCGGCGTCGGCCTGTACCTGGTCGAGCGGAACGAGCGCGAGCCGATGGTGCCGCTCGAGCTCTTCGCCGACCGGACGTTCAGCGCCGCCAACGCCATGACGCTGGTCGTGTACGGCGCGCTGGGTGCGGTCCTCTTCTTCCTCGTCCTCCAGCTCCAGACCGTCGCCGGCTGGACCGCCCTGGGCGCCGGTCTCGCCACCATGCCGATCACCGTCTGCATGCTGCTGCTCGCCAGCCGCGGCGGCCGCCTCGGCGCGCGCATCGGGCCGCGGATCCCCATGACGTTCGGTCCGCTCGTGATGGCGGTCGGCGTCCTGGGGCTGTGGCGGGCCGACGCGGACACCGTGTACTGGGTCGACGTCCTGCCGGGGCTCACGGTGTTCGGCCTGGGACTGGCGCTGATGGTCGCGCCGCTCACCTCGACCGTGCTGGCCGCCGCGCCCGACGAGCACGCCGGCATCGCCAGCGGCGTCAACAACGCGGTCGCGCGCTCCGGCTCGCTGCTCGCGGTCGCGGCACTGCCGATGATCGTCGGCCTGGGGGGTGCGGACTACGAGCGACCAGCCGTGTTCGACGCGGCGTACCCCTGGGCCCTGGCCATCTGCGCCGGGCTGCTGGCTCTCGGCGGTCTGCTGTCCTGGTTGCTGATTCCGCCTACGCTGGAGCCATGAGGTGGCGGGGGCTGCGAGCGGTCGCGCTCGCCTGCGCCCTGACGGCCTCGCTCTCCCTCGCCGCCTGTGACTCCTCGACGCCGTCGAAGGCGAAGCCGAGCAACGCCTCGGGCCTGATCAAGCCGGGGGCCGCGACCGCCGTCCCCGCCGTCGACACCGCCGGCCACGAGGTCAGCAAGCCGGGGCCCCGCAAGGACCGGCTGTGGCGATCGGACATGCTGCTCTTCGCCCGGCAGCCGCTGAGCCCGGACATGCTGCAGCGGATCAAGGGACTCCAGGGGGTCGCTCACGTCGAGAGCTTCACCCTCGGCCAGGTGACGATCGAGAACCACGCCCTCCAGATCGCCGCAGTGGACCCCGGGACCTTCCGGCTGTTCGCCCCCGCGGCGACGGCGGACACGCAGGCGGTGTGGGACCGCATCGCGGGAGGCGAGCTGGCGATCACCAAGGGCCTGGGGCAGAAGTTCCAGAACGACGCCGGCGAGATGGTGCTCGGCAACGGCGCCGACGCACCCGCGATCCACATCGGCGCCTACGCGCCCCTGCCCACGACGATCGACATGGCCGTCAACGAGTCGTGGATCAAGACCCTGCACATGGCCGAGGGCAACGCCCTCCTGATCTCCACCGACGCCGACGACCCCTCGGTGATCCGCAAGCCCGTGCAGAGGATCGTCGGCAACGACGTGTCCGTGCAGAACCTCGACATCGCCAGCCGGCTCGGCCTCGACCCCGACGTCAAGCAGACCGCGTTCCTCACCGGTGGCACCATCGCCGACGTCGTCGGCCCGTTCTCCTACCGGGTGATCGGCGGTGGCCGGATCGCTCCGGACTCGTCCTGGGTCTCGGCGAACATCACCACCGAGGTGATGCCGATCATCGGGCCGATGACCTGCAACAAGGCGATCTTCCCGCAGCTGCGGGCCGCACTCGACGAGGTCGTGGCCCAGGGCCTGTCCTCCGCCCTCCACCCGGGCGAGTACGCCGGCTGCTACTACCCGCGCTTCATCGCCGGCTCCACGACGCTCTCCAACCACTCCTTCGGCCTGGCGATGGACTTCAACGTGCCCGGCAACCAACGCGGGACGGTGGGGGAGATGAACCGCACGGTCGTCCAGATCTTCAAGGACTGGGGCTTCGCCTGGGGCGGCGACTGGCACTACACCGACCCCATGCACTTCGAGCTGAGGGAGCTCGCCCAGCCTCGCTGAGTCGGGCCACCCCGCTACCCTCGCCAGCATGCGAGCGGTCCAGGTCATCGAGCCCACCGGCCCCGACGGCGTACGGGTCGTCGACATCGAGGCCCCTGACCCCGACGGTCTCGGGCCCACCGACGTGCTGATCGACGTGGAGTGGGTGGGGGTCTCGTTCCCGGACCTGCTGCTCAGCAAGGGCGAGTACCAGCTCAAGCCGGAGCCGCCGTTCACCCTCGGCGTCGACTTCGCCGGCACCGTCCTCGCCGGCCCCGACGGGTACGAGAGGGGCAACCGGGTCGCGGGGGTGCTGCCGCACGGGGGAGCGGCGGAGCGGGTCGTGTGCCCGGCGGCGTTCACCTTCCATCTCCCCGACGCCCTCACGACCGAGCAGGGCGCGGCGATCCCGATGAACTACCTCACCGCCCACTTCGCGCTGGTCGAGCGGGCCCAGACCCAGCCCGGCGAGTCGGTGCTGGTGCACGGGGCGGCGGGTGGCGTCGGCACCGCGACCATCCAGGTGGCGCGCGGGCTCGGTGCCCGGACGATCGCGGTGACCAGCACCGAGGAGAAGGCCGACCTGGCCCGCCGGGCCGGTGCCGACGAGGTGGTCCTGCTGGACGGCTTCAAGGACGCGGTCTCCGACCTGACCGACGGGCGCGGCGTCGACGTCGTCATGGACGTCGTGGGTGGTGACGTCTTCACCGACTCCCTCCGGTCGCTGGCCCCGCAGGGGCGGCTGCTCGTGGTCGGCTTCGCGGCCGGGCAGGGCATCCCCGAGGTGAAGGTCAACCGGCTGCTGCTCAACAACGTCGACGTCCGGGGCGTCGGCTGGGGTGCCTACGCGATGACCCGACCCGACTACATGCAGCAGCAGTGGGCGGACCTCGGTCCGATGCTGAGCGGCGGCGTGATCGACCCACCGATCGGGGAGAGGTACCCGCTGGTGGAGTTCGGTCGCGCCCTGGCCGACCTCGAGGGACGCCGGACGCTGGGGAAGTCCGTGGTCTCCCTGCGCTGAAACCGCCGCGACCACGCTGGGCCGACCCGGATAGTGTCGACGCCGTGAGCATCATGGACGACGCCCGCGAGGGCATGGACCCGGACATCCGCCCGCAGGACGACCTCTTCGGCCACGTCAACGGTCGCTGGCTCGAGACCGAGGAGATCCCCAGCGACAAGGCCGCGTGGGGGCCGTTCGTGCAGCTGGCGGACACCGCCGAGCAGCAGGTGCGCGACATCGTCGAGGAGCTGGCTGCCGAGGACTCCCCCGAGGGGGAGGAGGCGCGCAAGATCGGCGACCTCTACCGCAGCTTCATGAACACCGACGAGATCCAGCGTCGGGGCGTCCGCGGCATCCGACCGCTGATCGACGCCGTCGGAGGGCTGCGCGACACCCGCGACTTCGCGGCGTTCCTCGGCGAGTTCGAGCGGATCGGCGGGTTCGGCGTCTTCGGCTCGTACGTCGACACCGACGCCAAGAAGTCCGATCGGTACATCCTCAACCTCGTCCAGGGCGGCCTCGGGCTCCCGGACGAGTCGTACTACCGCGACGACAAGTACGCCGAGATCCGGGACAAGTACGTCGGCTACCTCACCACCCTGTTCACCCTCGGCGAGCAGGACGACCCGGGAAGGTCGGCGCAGACCGTCCTCGACCTCGAGACCCGACTGGCGGAGGGCCACTGGGAGCGGGCGGAGACCCGCGACGTCCAGAAGACCTACAACCTCAAGACCCACGAGGAGCTCGAGAAGCTCTGCCCGGCCTTCGACTTCGAGGGCTACATCCGCAACCTCGGTGGCACCGAGGAGACGATCGCGGAGGTCTGCGTCCGGCAGCCGTCCTACTTCGAGCACCTCTCGGCCGTCCTCGAGGACACCGACCTGGCGCCGTGGCAGGCCTGGCTGATGTCCCGGGTCCTGCGCTCGGCTGCGCCGTACCTTCCTGATGAGTTCGTCGAGGCCAATTTCGACTTCTACGGCCGCACCCTGTCCGGCACTCCGGAGCTGCGTGCCCGGTGGAAGCGGGCGGTCGCGTTCGTCGAGGGGGCCATGGGTGAGGCGGTCGGCAAGGAGTACGTCGCCCGGCACTTCCCGCCCCGTTCCAAGCAGCTGATGGACGACCTGGTCGACAACCTGCTCAAGGCCTACCGCACCTCGATCAGCGCGCTGGACTGGATGAGCGAGGAGACCAAGCAGCGTGCCTACGACAAGCTCGGGACCTTCCGCCCGAAGATCGGTTACCCCGAGAAGTTCCGGGACTACTCCGACCTCCGCGTGACGGCCGACGACCTGCTCGGCAACGCCGCGGCCGCCGCGGCGTTCGAGACCGACCGCGAGCTCCACAAGATCGGCTCGCCGGTCGACCGCGACGAGTGGTTCATGCTGCCGCAGACGGTCAACGCCTACTACAACCCGGGCGTCAACGAGATCTGCTTCCCGGCCGGGATCCTCCAGCGCCCGTTCTTCGACGCGGAGGCCCAGCCGGCGGAGAATTACGGCGGCATCGGCGCCGTCATCGGTCACGAGGTCGGTCACGGCTTCGACGACCAGGGTGCGCAGTACGACGGCGCCGGCAACATGAACGACTGGTGGACGCCGGAGGACAAGGCGGCGTTCGAGGTGAAGAGCAAGGCGCTGATCGAGCAGTACAACGGCTTCGAGCCGCGCAACCTCCCCGGCGAGAAGGTCAACGGTGCGCTCACCGTCGGCGAGAACATCGGCGACCTCGGCGGCCTCACGATCGCGCACAAGGCGTACCTCATCGCCGAGGGCGGGTCGGCCTCGACCGACGACCGCCGCACGTTGTTCTTCAACTGGGCCCACGTGTGGCGCACCAAGCGGCGCAAGGAGCTCGACCAGACCTACCTGGCCACCGACCCGCACAGCCCGCCGGAGTTCCGCGCCAACATCGTCCGCAACCTCGACGAGTTCCACGAGGTGTTCGAGACCTCGCCCGGCGACGGGCTCTGGCTCGACCCCGAGGACCGAGTCCGGATCTGGTGAGCCCGGAGCCGGTGAGCCCGGAGCCGGGGACCCTGGAGCCGGGGCACCGGCAGGAGGGGTACGCCGTCCGGTGCGAGTGGGGGCCGACGGGTGCGCGGGCCGTCGGGGCGGACTACGCCGTCGTCGTCGACGTGCTCTCCTTCTCCACGACGGTCACGTGCGCGGTCGAGCGCGGGGCATCGGTGCATCCTCATCCGTGGCGGGACAGCCGAGCGGCTGCCCTCGCCGACGAGCTCGGGGCGCGGCTCGCGGTCGGCCGGCTCGAGGCGCGTGAGCAGGCGGGCGAGATCAGCCTCTCCCCGGCCGCGATGTCGGCCCTGGAGCCGGGTGAGCCCATCGTCCTGCCCTCACCCAACGGGTCGTCGATCTCGCACGCGCTGCTCGAGTCCGGTGCCACGGTGCTGGCGGGCTCGCTGCGCAACGCCTCTGCCGTCGCGCGTTGGCTGGCGCCACGACTCGAGGGGGGAGCCTCACTGGTCGTGGTCCCCGCCGGTGAACGCTGGCCCGACGACTCCCTCCGTCCGGCCGCGGAGGATCTCTGGGGTGCGGGCGCCGTCCTCCACTCCCTCGCCGGCCTGGGCGTCGGTGGTTTCAGCCCCGAGGCCCGCCTCGCGGCGGCAGCGTACGCCGAGGTGGCGGCCAGGATCTCGGAGGAGCTGGCCCGGTGCGCCAGCGGTGTCGAGCTGACGCAGCGAGGTTTCGGCGGCGACGTGGACATCGCGGCCGGGACGGACGAGAGCCCCGCCGTGCCGGTGCTGGTCGACGGGGCGTTCGTGGACGCCGCGACCTAACCCATCATCGCGGCCGGGTCGACCGGGTGGTCGGCCGGCTTGCGGGGCAGGAAGAACGCGGGGACGAGGCACAGGGCGACGAGGCCCGTGGCCACCATGAACACTCCGGCGTAGGCGTGACCCATGTCGTGCAGCGCAGCGGCCATGAACTTCGCGACGCCGGCCTGATCGCCCTGCGTTTGGGCCCCCATGAAGGAACGGATCGAGTCGGAGCTGTTGAACGCGTTGGTCAGCAGCACCGAGAACAGCGCCGTGCCGCAGGAAGCCGCCACCTGCTGGGTGATGTTCAGCAGCGTGGAGCCGCGGGCGATGTTGGCGGCGCTCAGCGACGACATGGCCGCGGAGAACATCGGCATCATGGTCGCTCCCATGCCGAGACCCATGACCACGAACGCCGAGATCAAGTAGGCGTAGGAGGTCTGGTCGTCGATGAAGCCGAGCATGCCGAGGCCGACGGTGTCGAGCACGAGGCCGGTCATCACGACCTTGCCCGGCCCGATCTTGTCGGCGAGCGCTCCGGCCAGCGGCATCGTCAGCATGGCGCCGAAGCCCTGGGGGGCGATCAGCCAGCCCGAGCTCAGCGGCGACTCGCCGCGCACCTGCTGGAAGTACAGCGCAAAGAGCAGAGAGGCGCCGAAGAACGCCATGGCGAACAGCGCCATGGCGATGACCGCGGCGGTCAGCTTGCGGTCGGCGAAGAGCCGGAGCTCCACCAACGGGTGGATGTTGCGGCGGTTCAGCGCCCAGGGGATGAACGCCAGGATCAGGAGGACCCCGAGGATGCCGAACACGACGACCCGGGCGGTCCACATGGTGCCGTGGTCCTGCTTCGCCTGCGGGATCGACGAGACGGCGAAGAGGAAGCTCGCCAGACCCGGCGAGAGCAGGAGCATGCCGAGCCAGTCGAAGGTCTCCGACGGCTCCACGTCGTCCTTCGGCAGCACGCGCAGCGCGTAGACGACGGCGATCGCGCCGATCGGCACGTTGATGAGGAAGATCCAGTGCCAGCTGGCCGCGCCGATCAGCCAGCCACCGAGGATCGGCCCGAAGATCGGGCCCAGGAGCATCGGGACACCGAGGAAGGCCATGACGCGGCCGATCCGCTCGGGCCCGGCCGCGCGGGTCATGATCGTCATGCCCAGCGGCATGAGCATGCCGCCGCCGAGACCCTGGACGATCCGGAAGACCACCAGCACCTCCAGCGAGCCGGCGGTCGAGCAGAGCGCCGAGCCGGCGGTGAACAGGACCAGCGCCAGGATGTAGAGGCGCTTGGTGCCGAACCGGTCGGCCGCCCAGCCGGTCAGCGGGATCACCGTCGCGAGCGCGAGGGTGTAGCCGGTCATCGTCCAGGCGACCTGGGCGGTCGTGGCGTCGAAGATGTCCTGGAAGGTGCGGAGCGCGACGCTCACGACGGTGATGTCGAGGATCGACATGATCGCACCGAGGATCACGACCCCGGCGATCACGAAGACCTGCTTGTCGAGCGCTGCGGCCTTCGGCGCCGACTCCGGAGCCGGCTGGGTTGCGGTCGTCATGACCTCAGCGTAGAGAGACGGACCGACAACTCAGTAGTCAATATCCGACGCCCAGTGCACGCAGGGCCATCGCTCGCAGCAGGGCGCCCATCTCGGCGTCGGGGAGCAGCGCGCTGTGCGGGGTGGAGTTGATCAGGCCGAAGCTCACGTGCGCCATGGCGCGGGCCTCGTCGAGGTGCAGGTCGGCCTGCCGCGCGCGGAGCTGGGCGGCCCACAGGTCGACGTACTCCCGCTGGAGGGCGCGTACCCGCTCGCGGGCGTCCTCGGGGAGGGCGGACCAGTCACGGTCCTGGACGACGATGAGGGACGGGTGCCCGAGCGCGAACTCGACGTGCCAGTCCACGAGGCCCGACAGCGCCTTCACCGGAGAGTCGGCTGCGGCGACGCGCTGGCTGCCCTCGGCGAGCAGTCGCTCGCTGATCGAGACCAGCATCTCGGCGAGCACCTCGTCCTTGCCGGCGAAGTGCTTGTAGAGCGCGGGACCCGAGATGCCGCAGGCCGCGCCGATCTCCGCGACCGAGACGCCGTGGTAGCCACGGCGGGCGAACAGCTCCGCCGCGGTCTCCAGGATCTGGTCCCGCCGGCTCACCGGGTCAGGTTAGCGGCTGCTAACCGAATCTGGAGCGGTGTTGCGCTGGCGCCGCTGGTTAACGATCGCTAACCTAGGGGCGTGGCGGAGGAGATGCGAGAGCTCGTCGACCAGCTGCGCGAGCGGCTGGCGACCGTGCGCCGGGGCGGGTCGGACGCGGCCCGGCAGAAGCACACCGACCGCGGCAAGCTGCTCGTGCGGGACCGGGTGGACCGGCTGCTCGACCCGGGCAGCCCGTTCCTCGAGCTGAGCCCGCTGGCGGCGTACGGGATGTATGGAAAGGGACCCAACGATCCCGGCGACGCCAACGCCGTGCCGAGCGCCGGCCTCGTCACTGGCATCGGTCGGATCTCCGGGCGCGAGTGCGTGGTCGTGGCCAACGACGCCACGGTCAAGGGCGGCACCTACTACCCGATGACGGTGAAGAAGCACCTGCGGGCCCAGGCCGTCGCCTCCGACAACCACCTGCCGTGCGTCTACCTCGTCGACTCCGGCGGCGCGTTCCTGCCGAGGCAGGACGAGGTGTTCCCCGACCGCGAGCACTTCGGCCGGATCTTCTTCAACCAGGCCAACCTGTCGGCGAAGGGGATCCCGCAGATCGCCAGCGTCATGGGGTCCTGCACCGCCGGTGGCGCCTACGTCCCGGCCATGTCGGACGAGACCGTGATCGTGCGTGACCAGGGCACCATCTTCCTGGGCGGCCCACCGCTCGTGAAGGCCGCGACCGGCGAGGTCGTGACCGCCGAGGAGCTCGGCGGCGGCGACGTGCACGCGCGCACCTCCGGCGTCGTCGACCACCTGGCCGAGGACGACGCCCACGCGCTGGCGATCGTGCGGTCGATCGTCTCGACGCTTCCCGAGCGGACCTCGACGCTCACCCGCATCGAGGTGGAGGAGCCGCACGAGGACCCGAGCACGCTGTACGACGTCGTGCCCGCCGACACCCGGACGCCGTACGACGTCCGCGAGGTGATCCGACGGGTCGTCGACGGGAGCCGGCTGCACGAGTTCAAGAAGCTCTACGGCGACACCCTGGTCTGCGGCTTCGCGCACGTCTGGGGCTACCCGGTCGGGATCATCGCCAACAACGGCATCCTGTTCAGCGAGTCCGCGCTCAAGGGCGCGCACTTCATCGAGCTGTGCAACCAGCGTGGCATCCCGCTGGTGTTCCTGCAGAACATCTCCGGCTTCATGGTCGGCAAGGAGTACGAGAACGGCGGGATCGCCAAGGACGGCGCCAAGCTCGTGACCGCGGTCGCCTGCTCGGTCGTCCCCAAGTTCACCGTCGTCGTCGGCGGCTCGTTCGGAGCCGGCAACTACGGCATGTGCGGCCGTGCCTACGACCCGCGCTTCCTCTGGATGTGGCCCAACTCCCGCATCTCGGTCATGGGCGGGGAGCAGGCGGCCTCGGTGCTCGCGACGGTGGCCGGCCGGGCGGACGACGAGGAGTTCAAGGCGCCGATCCGCGAGCAGTACGAGAGCCAGGGGTCGCCGTACTACGCCACCGCCCGGCTCTGGGACGACGGCATCATCGACCCCGCCGACACCCGGCGCGTGCTCGGGCTCGGCCTTGCTGCCGCGTCGCATGCGCCGATCCCCGAGCCCTCCTACGGAATTTTCAGAATGTGATGAAGACGCTGTTGATCGCCAACCGGGGCGAGATCGCGATCCGGGTCATGCGTACGGCCGGCCGCCTCGGCATCCGCACCGTCGCGCTGTACACCGACCTCGACCGCAAGGCCCCGCACGTGCGTGCGGCCGACGAGGCCCGCCGGGTCTCCAGCTACCTCGACATCGGCGAGGTGGTCGCGGCTGCGCGCGCCGCCGGCGCCGACGCGGTCCACCCCGGCTACGGCTTCCTGTCCGAGCGGGCGGAGTTCGCCCGCGCGCTGGAGGAGGCCGGCATCACGCTGGTCGGCCCGTCGGCGCAGGTGATGGACCAGATGGGCCGCAAGGACGCCGCGCGCGAGATCGCGGTAGCGGCCGGCGTACCCGTGGTGCCGCGCGGGGAGGACTCCCCCTATCCGCTGCTCGTCAAGGCCGCGGCCGGTGGCGGCGGCAAGGGCATGCGCATCGTGCGCGCCGAGGCCGAGCTCGAGGAGGCGAAGGCCGCGGCCGCGCGCGAGGCCCGCAGCGCCTTCGGCGACGACACCCTGCTGATCGAGAAGTACGTCGAGCGCGGCCGCCACATCGAGGTCCAGGTCATGGCGGATGTCCACGGCACCGTGCTGCACCTGTGGGAGCGCGACTGCTCGACCCAGCGGCGGCACCAGAAGGTGCTGGAGGAGGCGCCCGCCCCGACGATCAGCGCCAAGGCCCGGACCGTCGTCCTCGACTCGGCCGTCGCGCTGGCTGCCCACGTCGGCTACACCGGAGCCGGCACCGTGGAGTTCCTGCTCGACGACGAGTCCGGCGAGGTCTACTTCCTGGAGATGAACACCCGCCTCCAGGTCGAGCACCCGGTCACGGAGGCGATCACCGGCCTCGACCTGGTCGAGCTGCAGCTGCTGGTCGCCGACGGGCAGCCCCTGCCGATCACGCAGGACGACGTCCGCTGCGAGGGGCACGCGATCGAGGCGCGGGTCTACGCCGAGGACTCCTTCGGCGGCTTCCTGCCGCAGGCGGGGCGCACCAGCATCGTGCGCTGGCCCTCCGGCGTGCGCGTGGACCAGGCGTTGGAGCCGGAGCAGGTGGTCAGCACCTCCTACGACCCGATGCTCGGCAAGGTGGTCGCGCACGGCCCGGACCGCGAGTCCGCACGCCGGGCCCTCGTGGACGCGCTGGACCGTACGTCGATCCTCGGACTGACCACCAACACCGGGTTCCTGCGGGCGCTCGTGGCCAGCGAAGAGTTCCGGGAGGCCACGATCGACACGGCCTGGCTGGACCGTGAGAGCGTCCCGGCGCCCGCCGACGACCTGCCGCGCGTCTTCGTCGCCTGGGTGAGCGCCCTGCTGGCCAGCGTCGCGGACGCCGACCACCCGTTCCGCGCCGACGGTTGGCGCTCCGGCGCCGACCCGGCGCCCACCATCGTCGAGCTCGACCGGCCCGTCGTGGTCGACCGGTACGCCGGCCGGGTCGACGACCTCACCGTCTCCGAGGTCTCGGCCGCCGACCACGTGCTGACCCTGGAGATCGACGGCTCGCTGCACTCCGCGGTCGTCAACGTGCAGCCGCACGTCGCCGAGGTCTCCTTCCACGGTCAGCGGTTCGTCTTCGAGCGGCCCGACGTCTTCGGCGACCACGCCGCCGCCGCCTCCGACGGGGCCCTCACCGCCCCGATGCCGGGCACCGTGCTGGAGGTCCGGGTGGCAGAAGGCGACGTCGTCGAGGAGGGTGCGACCCTCGGGCTGCTGGAGGCGATGAAGATGGAGCTCGCGCTGAAGGCGCCGTTCGCCGGGAGGGTCACCACCGTGGGCGCAGCGGCCGGCGAGCAGGTGCAGCTCGGTGCGACGCTGTTCGTCGTGGAGCCGGACGATGACTGAGCTCCCGATGACCGTCCCCGCCGAGGGTCTGCCGTCGCGCGTGACGATCTATGAGGTCGGCGCCCGCGACGGGCTGCAGAACGAGCAGGCGATCCTCCCGGTCGAGGTGAAGGTCGAGTTCGTCCGGCGCCTGCTGGCCGCCGGGCTGTCGCCGGTCGAGGCGACCAGCTTCGTCCACCCGCGGTGGGTGCCCCAGCTCGCCGACGCCGCGGAGGTGATGACGGCGCTGGTCTCCGGTCTCGGCGACGTCGGTCGCGAGCTCCCCGTGCTGGTCCCGAACGAGCGTGGCCTCGACCGCGCCCTCGAGCTCGGCCTGCGTCACGTCGCGATCTTCGGCAGCGCCACCGAGACGTTCGCGCAGAAGAACCTCAACCGCTCGCTGGACGAGCAGTTCGCGATGTTCGAGCCGGTGGTCACCCGGGCCCGTGCGGCCGGGATGGACGTCCGCGCCTACGTCTCGATGTGCTTCGGTGACCCGTGGGAGGGTGCGGTCCCGGTCGACCAGGTCGTCGCGGTGGGTCGCCGGCTCTTCGACCTCGGCGCCAGCCAGCTCAGCCTCGGCGACACCATCGGGGTCGGCACGGCCGGCCACGTGACCACGCTGCTGGAAGCGTTCTCCCACGCCGGCTTGGGGATCGAGCACCTCGCCATGCACTTCCACGACACCTACGGGCAAGCGCTCGCCAACACCTACGCCGCCCTGCAGGCCGGCGTCACGACGTACGACGCGAGCGCCGGCGGGCTCGGAGGCTGCCCGTACGCCAAGAGCGCGACCGGCAACCTGGCGACCGAGGACCTGGTGTGGCTGCTCGACGGGCTGGGCATCGAGCACGGAGTGGACCTGCGGTCGGTGGCGGAGACGAGTCAGTGGATGGCCGGGCACCTGGGACGGCCGAGTCCCTCCGCCGTCGTCCGTGCACTGACGTGAGGCTTTCCGGTGGTCGAGTGCCCGGCGCAGCCGGGTGTCTCGAGACCGCCTGACAGAATCGGGCCATGGCCGACCGCGTCTTCCTGCACATCGGTGCGCCGAAGACCGGCACGACCTACGTGCAGGACCGGTTGAGCCGCAACGCGAGGTCCCTGGCGAAGCACGGCGTGCACTTCCCGAGCCGCAGTCCTCTGGTCAGCCCGGCGCTGTTCCACTTCCGCGCAGCCCTCGACGTCCTCGACCAGGACTGGGGCGGACCCAGCGGCCACGCGCAGGGGAGCTGGGACGCGCTCGCCAAGCGCACGCGGCGCCTGTCCGGCACCGTCGTCATCAGCCACGAGATCCTCGCGCCCGCCGCCCCGGAGGTGATCGACCGGATCGTCGGTGACCTCGGCGACCCAGCCACCACAGAGGTCCACGTCATCTACACCGCACGCGACCTGGCGCGGGCGCTGCCGGCCGGGTGGCAGGAGAGCGTGAAGCAGGGCCGCAAGTGGAAGTTCAGCGTCTTCCTCAAGCGGGCCAGACGAGGGAATCGGCTGTGGTTCGCCAAGGCGGTCGACATCCCGAGCGTGCTGAGCGCCTGGTCCGCCCGTGTGCCCGTGGATCGGATCCACCTGATCACCATCCCGAGCGGTCCGGTCAGCCCGTTGTGGACCAGGTTCTGCCAGGTCGTCGGCATCGAGGAGTCCTGGGCGCCGCTGGAGTCCGACCGGGCCAACGCGTCCCTCGGCAGCGTCGAGACCGCCGTCATCCGCAAGCTCAACGACCGCATGCCGCGAGAGGTCCGACGCCGGGCCGAGTACGACGTCCTCGTCCGCGAGCTGCTCGCGCAGAAGGAGCTGGCCGGACGACGGTCCAAGCCGATCCGCATCCCCCCGACCGCCTACGACTGGGTCGAGGAGCGCACCGAGCAGTGGATCGACTGGGTCGAGCAGAGCGGGGTCGACGTGGTCGGCTCGGTGGCGGAGCTGCGCGTCTCGCGGCCGGACCCGGACGAGAAGTGGCACGACCCGGACCGGGTCAAGCCTCGCCGCCAGCTGGTCGCGGCGCTGGACGCGCTGGCCGCGATGACCCACGAGGCGGCCGGCCGGTCCGACCGGCACCACGGCCCGTGGTCGAAGCTGCGCAAGCGCGGACTCACTCAGGACTGACGGCGCGACTGATCTCGGGGCAACCACTCGCGGTCGGCGTACCGGCCCACCTTCCAGGTGGCGTAGCCGTCCGCGCCGAGGCCGACCAGGCCACCGACGACGGGAACCCGGCGGCCGACCTGGGTGGCCAGCCGCTTGCCGACCACCTTGGCCACGAGGTCCGAGGCCACGACACCGGAGACCAGGCGGTCGGTGCTCGCGTCGGAGGCGGGCGAGGTCGCCAGCGCCATCGGTGGGGCGGGGATCTCCTTCTTCTTCACCAGCGACTCGACGGTGTCCTCGCCGAGCAGCGTCACGAGGATCGCGTTGCGCACGCGTGGGTCCTCGAGGTCGTGGCCGCGCAGGTGCGCGATGCCGGCGATCATCCGGCACTGCAGGAGCGCGAGGCCGCTGATGTTGGCCGGGATCGTCACGGCGGCGGTGATGAGGCCCCCGAGGTTGGTCAGGAAGCCTTGGGCGCCGGCCATCCGCACGTGGTTCTCGATCACCTCGTGGATGGCGCGGTCGACGTCCCCGTGCTGCTCCCGCAGCTGCTTGTCGGCGGCCGACGCCGCCGGCGGCAGCGGCCCGACGCCCCGGATCGCTCGGTTCAGCGCCTCTCGCACGAAGGCGGTGGTCAGCCCCGGAGCCAGGTCGGTGACCCGGGGGGCCAGCTCCTTGGTCAGACGCGACTTGATCGACATGCGGCCAGCCTACGGTCCTTCGCTAAGTTGCTGAACGTGCCGACCGAGCCGAGGCCCAGCCCGTGGGACTTCCCGCCCACGAGCCAGTGGCCGGCCGACGACCTGATCGCCCTCGGTGCCGAGCTGCACCTCGGCACGGTGCTCTCGGCCTACCGCCGCGGCCTCTTCCCGATGGAGGTCGAGGACCAGCTCGGCTGGTGGAGCCCGGTCGAGCGGGGCGTGCTGCCGCTGGGGGGGATCCGCGTGAGTCGTTCGCTGCGACGGTCGACCCGCCGGTTCGAGATCCGGGTCGACAGCGCCTTCGAGGACGTCATCGACGCCTGCGCCGACCCCCGGCGCGAGCACGGCTGGATCACGCCGGCCTTCCGTTCGGCGTACGTCGAGCTGCACCGGCTCGGCTGGGCCCACTCGGTCGAGGCCTGGCGCGACGGGGCGCTGGCGGGCGGCCTGTACGGGGTGGCGATCGGCGGGCTCTTCGCGGGTGAGTCGATGTTCCACCGCGAGACCGACGCCTCGAAGGTGGCGCTCGTCGGACTGGTCGACCTCCTGCGCGACGAGCACGCCGCTGACCGGGTCATCGACGTGCAGTGGGTCACCCCGCACCTCGCCGGCCTCGGCGTGGTCGGGGTCCCTCGGTCGGAGTACCTCAGGCGGGCGCAGCGCGCGCTCGACCTGCCGCTTCCCCGGGCCTTCGTCGGCTAGCGGTCAGCCCCGAGGGCTAGGCGTAGCGGTGGCTCTTGGCGGCATGACCGTGCTCGCGGGTGCACGAGCGCCCGTTCATCGAGCGGTGCCCGCACAGTGACTCGGACGACCCGGATGACTCGGTCGACTCAGATGACTCGGCTGGAGCCGCGTCGCCTCCGGGCGCGGGCCGCTCCACCTGGACGGGCCGTCGGGCCGGCGAGGAGCGGGTGACCGAACCCTCCGACCGCTCGCGGTAACGCGCCTCGCGCATCGCCCGCATGGCCGCTTCCTTGCTCATCGTTCGCTCACCCCACGAACTCTAGGCGTCGGGACCGACAGCATTCGGGAGGCGCGGTCACCCGAGAGGACTGCTGTCGCTCCGCGCACCGCTGGGCCGTGGCTCGGGAGCTAGACCACGTGGGCGTCGTGGCCGCGCTCGTTCACCATCGGACGGCCGGCCTCGGCCCACCCGACCATGCCGTCCTCGAGGTTGACGGCCTCGATGCCCTGCTGCTGCAGGTAGGCCACGGCCCGGGCGGAGCGACCGCCGATCTTGCAGACCACGACCACGTGGCCGCGGGGGACGTCGGGAAGGCGCTCGGGCAGGTCCATCAACGGGATGTGGACGGCGCCGTCGATGTGGCCGTGCTCCCACTCGACCGGCTCACGGACGTCGAGCACCGACGTCGCCTCCGGGATCGGGTCAGGAAGGTCCGAGACGGTGATGCTGGGGATCTCGTACATCGGCTCATTCCGGTTCACTGCGGGTCATTTGAGGAGCTTCGACATCCGGCGGTCGGCCAGCGGCTTGCCACCGGTCTGACACGTCGGACAGTACTGGAGGCTGGAGTCCGCGAAGCTGACCTCGCGGACCGTGTCGCCACACACGGGGCAGGGCTCACCGGTCCGCCCGTGCACGGCCAGGTTGCTCTTCTTCTCGCCCTTGAGCTCGCTCGCGGCCAGCCCGCGGCTGCGGGCGACCGCTGCGCCGAGGGTGTCGCGGATCGCGGCGTGCAGGATCGCCAGGTCGTCGTCCTCGAGTGAGTTCGCCGGCTTGAACGGCGACATCCTCGCGGCGTGCAGGATCTCGTCGGAGTACGCGTTGCCGATCCCGGCGATCGTCCCCTGGTGCCGCAGGACGCCCTTGATCTGCTTGCGCCCCTCCTTCGTGAGGATCTCCTGCAGTCGCTCCGGCGTGAAGTCGTCGGCCAGCGGGTCTGGCCCGAGGCTCTTGATGCCGGGGACGTCGAGCGGGTCGCGAACGACGTACATCGCCAGGGACTTCTTCGTCCCGGCCTCGGTGACGTCCAGACCGGTGTGGTCGTCGAGCACGACCCGGACGGCCAGCGGCGACTTGTTGCTCGGCCGAGGGGGGATGTCCGGCACCTCGTCGCGCCAGCGGACCCAGCCGGCGCGGGCGAGGTGGAAGACCAGGTGCACGCCGGAGGCGTCGACGTCCAGGAACTTCCCGTGCCGGGTCACGCCGTCGACCAGCGTCCCTTCCAGCGCCTGGATCGGCGGGTCGAAGGTCTTGAGCGCCGAGAACGCCACCACGTGGACGGCCGTGATCGCGCGGTCCTTGAGGCGCTCGGTCAGGTCGACCGCGAGCGCTTCGACCTCGGGCAGCTCAGGCATACGGAGGAGTCTAAAACGGTCCGGATCTTGACGCCCGGGAGCAGAATGGAGGCATGGCCGCCGCCCGCGCCCTGCCGGACCAGGGCTCGATCTACCTCGACGCTCGGGGCGGTGACCGCGCGCTGCGCGTCTCCTGGCACCAGGACAAGGGTCTGGTGGTGCTGTCGCTGTGGCGGGAGAACGTCTGCGCCGGCTCGTTCCGGCTCGCGATCGACGAGGTGCCGGACCTCATCGACCTGCTGCGGCGAGGACTCGACTCGGCGTACGACCGGCAGATCTACGGTTCTGCCTAGAGTCACCGATACGGTCCGATCGTGGACCCGATCCGGAACCCGTACGCTCCCGGCGCGGGACAGCGCCCGCCCGAGCTGGCCGGCCGCGACGAGCAGCTGACCGCGTTCGACGTGGTGCTGCAGCGGGTCGCGCGTGGCCGCGCTGAGCGTTCTCTGGTGCTGACCGGCCTGCGCGGGGTCGGGAAGACGGTGCTGCTGAACGCGCTGCGCTCGGCCGCCGTACGCCGGCACTGGGGCACCGGCAAGCTCGAGGCCCGCCCGGACCAGCCGCTGCGCCGACCGCTGTCCAGCGCCCTGCACCAGGCAGTGCGTGAGCTCGGCCATCCCGACGCAGCCTCGGTCGACCACGTCCTCGGCGTCGTCCGCTCGTTCGCCCAGCGGGCCTCCGAGCCGGGGGCCAGGCTGCGCGACCAGTGGAACCCGGGCATCGACGCCCCGGCGGTCCGCGGCCGCGCCGACTCCGGTGACGTCGAGATCGACCTCGTCGAGCTCTTCACCGACCTCGGCGGCCTCGCGAGCGACGTCGGCAAGGGGATCGCGATCTTCGTCGACGAGATGCAGGACCTCGGTCCCGACGACGTGTCCGCCCTGTGCGCCGCCTGCCACGAGATCAGCCAGTCCGGCCTGCCGATCATCGTCGTCGGCGCCGGCCTGCCGCACCTGCCGGCCGTGCTGTCCGCGTCGAAGTCGTACTCCGAGCGGCTGTTCGCCTACCAGCGGATCGACCGGCTGCCCCGGGCCGCCGCCGACCAGGCGCTCTCCGCGCCGGCCGCGTCCGAGGACGCGTCGTACGAGCCGGCGGCGCTCGAGGCCATGTACGCCGCGACCGGCGGCTACCCGTACTTCATCCAGGCCTACGGCAAGGCGGTCTGGGACCGTGCGCCGCGCAGCCCGATCACCGGCGACGACGTCGCGGTGGCATCACCCGAGGCCGACGCCGAGCTGGCGGTCGGCTTCTTCGGCTCGCGCTACGAGCGGGCCACGCCGGCCGAGCGCGAGTACCTCCGCGCGATGGCCGACGTCGCCACACCGGACGCGGAGGACGTCGCGACCGCCGACGTCGCGGGTCTGCTCGGCAAGAAGCCGCAGTCCCTCTCCCCGGCGCGCGACGCCTTGCTGAAGAAGGGCTTGATCTACGCCACCGAGCGCGGCCGGATCGCCTTCACCGTGCCGCACTTCGGTCGCTACCTGAGGGATCGATGATTCCCTTCGGGCACCTTCCCCTCGACCTGTCCCACGTCGGGTACGACCACGGCCCGGACTCGTCGATCCGCGAGGACGTGCCCGCGGGCGAGACGGTGGAGGTCGCTGACTTCTGGGTGCACGTGCCCGCGGCGTACGACGGCACGGCTGCGAACCTCGTCGTGTTCCTCGACGGCTCGGGGTTCCTCGACCCGGAGGACGACCTGCGGGCCGGGGTCGTGCTCGACAACCTCACGCACGCGGGCGACCTGGCGCCGACGATCGGCGTCTTCGTGAACGCGAAGGAGGACCGCAACGCCGAGTACGACCCCTTCGACGGCTCGCTGGCGGCCCGACTGGTGGACGAGGTGCTCCCCGAGGTCGGGAGCCGCTGGTCGGTCACGCAGTCACCGGCTGGTCGGGGGATCGCCGGGTTCAGCAGCGGAGGCAGCGCGGCCTTCACCGCTGCCTGGTACCGGCCCGATGCCTTCGGGCGTGTGCTCGCCCTGCTGCCGAGCTTCGCGCAGATCCGTGGAGGGAACCCCTACCTCGAGCTCATCGGATCCACCCCGGCGAAGCCGATCCGGGTCCTGATCCAGGAGGGGCACCGCGACCTCGGCTGGGACGAGCCCGAGGACAACTGGCTGGCCACCAACCTGCGGATCACGGCTTCCCTGCTCGAGGCGGGGTACGACGTGCGGCTCGTGCTCGGCGACGGCGGTCACGACTCCAACCACGGCGGCGTGGTCCTGCCGGACGCCCTGCGCTGGCTCTTCCGCGACTGAGTCAGGCGCGCAGGACCTTCTCCATGGCCTTGCCCTTCGCCAGCTCGTCGACCAGCTTGTCGAGGTAGCGGATCTTCTGCATCAACGGGTCCTCGACGTCCTCCACCCGGACACCGCACACGGTTCCGGTGATGAGCCGGGCGTTCGGGTTGAGGTCGGCGGCTGCGAAGAAGTCGGCGAACGTGGTCTCGGCCTCGAGGTGCTTCGCCAGCTCGGCGTCGGAGAACCCGGTCAGCCAGGTGATGACCCGGTCGAGCTCCGCCTGCGTGCGGCCCTTGCGCTCCAGCTTGTTGACGTACGCCGGGTAGACGGACGCGACGGGGACGCTGAAGATCCGGCTCACGAGTACACGGTAGTCACGGCCGCAGGCGGCGCAGCTGCTCCTCGAACGGCGTGACGTCGGCGAAGTCGTCCTGGCGCCGTCGCGGCAGCGGGCTGCCGGCGGTGAGGGTCGCGAGCTCGGCGGCCGCGCGGTCGATCCGCGTGCCCAGCTTCGGCGCACCCGGGCCGCCGAGGTCGGCGGTCGCGGCGTACACGCCGGTCGGCACGGTGACGCCGCCCAGGTAGGAGACCAGTGGCCGCAGCGCGTACTCGATCACCAGCGAGTGCCGCTCGGTGCCGCCGGTCGCGGCCAGCAGGACCGGGACACCGGCCAGCGTCTCGACCAGGTCGAGGAAGGACTTGAAGAGGCCGGAGTACGACGCCTGGAAGGTCGGCGTGACGACCACCAGCGCGTCGGCCGCGGAGACCGCCTCGACGGCCCCGGCCAGCTCTCCGGTCGGGAAGCCGGTCAGCAGCGCGTCCGCGATCGCGTGCGCGTGGTCGCGCACCTCGATCCGGGTCACCTCGACCGGAGACTCGAGCAGGCCGAGCTCGCGCGTTGCCGCCGCGCTCAGCTCGTCGGCCAGCTGAGCGGTGGTCGAGGGCACCCTGAGGCCCGCGCTGACGACGACGAGCGAGGTCATCGCGACGCCTCCTCCGACAGGGCCGCATCCCGGGCGGCGACGAGCGAGGCGTGGGTGGGTGCGTCCGGGACGCCCGGGGCGCGCAGGGCCTCGAACTCCTGGCGCAGCACCGGCACGACCTCCTCGCCGAGGATGTCGATCTGCTCCAGCACCGTCTTCAGCGGCAGGCCGGCGTGGTCGACGAGGAACAGCTGGCGCTGGTAGTCGCCGACGTAGTCACGGAAACCGAGGGTCCGCTCGATGACCTCCTGCGGCGAGCCCACGGTGAGCGGGGTCTCGCGGGTGAAGGTCTCCAGCGACGGGCCACCGCCGTACACGGGTGCCCGGTCGAAGTACGGCCGGAACTCGCGGATCGCGTCCTGGCTGTTGGCCCGCATGAACACCTGGCCGCCGAGACCGACGATCGCCTGCTCGGGCGTGCCGTGGCCGTAGTGGGCGAACCGCCGACGGTAGAGCTCGACCATCTGCTGCGTGTGCTGCGGCGGCCAGAAGATGTGGTTGTGGAAGAAGCCGTCGCCGTAGTACGCCGCCTGCTCGGCGATCTCGGGGCTTCGGATGGAGCCGTGCCACACGAACGGCGCCACGCCGTCCAGCGGCCGCGGTGTGCTGGTGAAGCCGTGCAGCGGGGTGCGGTGCTTGCCCTGCCAGGACAGGTTCTCCTCGCGCCAGAGCTGGTGCAGGAGCGAGTAGTTCTCGACCGCGAGCTCGATGCCGTCGCGGATGTCCTTGCCGAACCACGGGTAGACCGGGCCGGTGTTTCCGCGACCGAGCATGAGGTCGAGCCGGCCGTCGGCGAGGTGCTGCGCGTACGCGTAGTCCTCGGCCAGCCGCACGGGGTCGTTGGTCGTGATCAGCGTCGTCGCGGTCGAGAGGATGAGGCGCTCGGTCCTGGCCGCGAGGTGGGCCAGCAGGACCGGCGGGTTCGGCGGCGCCGCGAACGGCGGGTTGTGGTGCTCACCGGCGGCGAAGACGTCGAGCCCGACCTCTTCCGCCTTCTCCGCGACCGCCACCATCGCCTTGATGCGGTCGTGCTCGCTCGGCGTGCCCCCGTGGACCGGGTCCGGCGTGACGTCGCCGACGGAGAAGATCCCGAACTGCATGCCTGCCATGGTCCTCAGCTCCTCGAAAAAGACTGTTGAACCTTCAACAATCTTGGCTCCACGATATTCCGCCAGGAGCGTGGGCGTCGACCCTGTCGGGCGAGGAAGTCCGGCAGCGCGGCGTACGTCTCGGCATGTGCGCGCTCGGCCTGCCGGGTCAGGTAGGCCAGGAACACCCGCGGCGCCGACACGGTCACCCGCTCGGACAGGATCGAGCCCCCCGCGGCCTCCGGGTCGTCCTCGGCCTGCGCCTCGATCAGCAGCGTGCAACCCGGGGCGGCCGACACGTGGGCGGCGTACGTCGTGGGGGAGTGGCGGACGACGCGCACCGGGAACCGGATCGGGTAGCGGATCCGCAGGAACCGCGGATGCTCCAGCACCCTGTACTCCGCCCACTCGCACCCGTCCTCCAGGCCGCGGCCCACCAGCTCGACGGCGCTCAGGTAGGGGTGCAGGCCGAGGTGTCGGGGCAGGTCGACCTGGTGGTCGATCGCCGCGCGCGCAGCCACGGGCACGGCCACGGACAGCGAGAAATCCCGGATGGCCATGGATCCATGATGGACCACCGGCTCGGCAACGGGCAGGCTTGGCACGTGACCCCCAGCAGTCGACCGCCCGTCCAGATCGCCCAGCACGCGGATGACCTGGACCGGGCCAGCCGCTGGTACGCCGACCTGCTGGGCCAGGAGCCGAGAGCCACCTACGACCCCCCGGGGCTGGTGTTCTTCGACGTCGGTGGAGTCCGGCTCATGCTCGAGGGCGCCACGGCGGGCTCGATGATCTACCTCCCGGCCGACGACATCGACGCCACGGTCGAGCGGCTGCGCGGCGCCGGGGTCGAGGTGGACACCGAGCCGCACGTGATCTTCACCCATGAGGACGACACCCTCGGGCCGGCAGGCACGGACGAGTGGCAGGCCTTCGTCCGCGACAGCGAGGGCAACCTCGTCGGGCTCGTCGAGCAGCGGCCCCGCAGCTAGCCCATGCGTCCGCAGGTCGTCGCGCACCGCGGGTCCAGCGCCGAGAACGCCGAGCACACGCTCGGCGCGTACGTCGCTGCGATCGAGCAGGGTGCCGACGCGCTCGAGTGCGACGTCCGGCTGACCGCCGACGGGCACCTGGTCTGCGTGCACGACCGCGACCTGCGGCGTACGGCGTCCAAGCGCGGGCTGGTCTCCACGATGGAGCTCGCCGAGCTCGACCAGCTGGACTTCGCCTCGTGGAAGAACCCCTGGGCGGACCTCGACGACGAGGCGCCGGACCGGGACGGGTCGTTGGACGGAGTCCTCACCCTCGAGCGGCTGCTGACCATGATCGACTCGGTCGACCGGCGGGTCGAGGTGGCCATCGAGACCAAGCACCCCACCCGGTACGGCGGGCTGGTCGAACGCCGACTGGTGGAGATGCTGCGCGAGTTCGACTGGCACCGCGCCGGGAGCCCGGTCCGGGTCATGAGCTTCTCCGCCACCGCGCTCCAGCGGGTGCAGCGGCTCGCTCCGGACCTCCCTCTGGTGATGCTCATGGACAACGCACACTCCTGGCCGATGACGAAGGCCGTGCTCGGCGAGGACTGGCTGCTCGGCCCGGGCATCAGGGAGCTCACCGAGCACCCCAAGTTCGCCAGGAAGCTGCGACGGACGGGCCGACCGATCCACGTCTGGACCGTGAACACCGACGACCAGCTCCAGCTCTGCCTGGACCTCGGCGTCGCCGCGGTCATCACCGACCGGCCGGCCTACATGGTGGAGCAGCTGGCTCGTTAAGGTCTCGGGGTGGCCAAGAAGAACCGTCAGCGCACTCAGTCCGGTCAGGGGACCGCCCCACGAGCCGAGGGTGAGGTCGGCCCGCGGCAGCCGTGCCCGTGCGGCTCGGGCAAGAGGTACAAGGCGTGCCACGGGTCAGGCGATGACGTCTTCGTCGCCCGGCCGTTCGAGGGGTTCGCCTCGGAGTGCGACATCGTCGCCATGCGTGAGCTCGTCCCGGCGGCCACCGCGCCGCTGACGCTCGCCGGCGAGCACGCCGGACGGTCGGTCCAGCTCTGCTCCCTCCTGCCCGGCGCCGCCCCGGCCCTGGTGCGGGACTCCGGCGAGGTCTGGCTCGGCCTCCAGGTGCAGCACGCCTTCGGCGACCCGGCCCGGGACCTGGGCGCCGTGCTCGAGCTGGCGCTCGCGACCGAGGAGCCGGGCGCGGTCGGCCTCACGCAGTCGCCGGGCACCGGCCCGCGGCTCCAGGACCTGGTCGACCCCACGGTGCCGCTCGAGGTGACCGTCCACGACGGGTTCGGCTACTGGATCGCGGACCTGCCGGACACCGAGGGGCTCGAGGACGCGTTGGAGCAGGCGAACGCCGGAGCCGCGCCCACGGCCCGGCTCGCGGGTGTCACCGCGGCGTACTGGACCGACGCCGGTCCCAAGGAGCACCTGCGCTGGGTCATGCCGGAGCCGGAGTCCGACCTGCTGGACGCGCTGGCTCGGCTGCACGCGGCCGACCAGGACCGCCTGATCGACGGGACGCGCTTCATCGGGATGTTCCGGGCGCACGGGCTGCTCGCACCCGTGTGGGACGTGCCGGTCGGCACCGGCGCCGCAGCGCTGGAGGACGCAGCCGCCGACTTCAAGCGGCGGCTCGACGAGGCATTGGCCCGGACCGGGGACCTGAGCGCTGACGAGCGGGCGGCCCGCGCCGGCCTGGCGGGGCGCCAGGTCACCATCCGCTAGCCCCGCTGGCTAGCGGGCCCTCGGCGCGGACACAACTGCCCGAATGGGCAGGTCCGAAACCGGCCCGTGGACTCCTCACCCGACCGGGCGAAGCGCTACATTGCTCCCTGACCCGGTCGCTGCTGTCTCCCCCGTCGGCAGCGACCGGGTCTTTTGCTGTCCTGCTCCCGCCGCCCTGCCTCGGTCCGGGGGTTTCGAGGCTCGGCCTCCGGCCTCGCACCTCAACCACCGCAGGCTCGGCACCGGGTTGAGGAGGTGCGGAGGCTGCCCTGCCTCGCACCTCAACCACCGCAGGCTCGGCACCGGTGGTGAAGGAGGCGTGGAGGCTGCCCTGCCACGGTCCGGGGGCTTCGAGGTTCAACCACCGCAGGCTCGGCACCGGTGGTTGAGGAGGCGCGCAGCGCCGTCTCGAAACCCCGGAACCCGCGGCAGGGCCTACGGCAGGGGGTCGCGCCAGATCGGGCAGCTCATGCAGCGGGGACCGCCGCGGCCGGAGCCGAGCTCGGAGCCGGCGATCCGGACCACCTCGATGCCGGACTCCTCGAGCCGGGCGTTGGTCTCGTCGTTGCGCTCGTAGGCGACCGCCACGCGTGGTGCGATGGCCAGGGTGTTGTTCCCGTCGTCCCACTGCTCGCGCTCGGCGACCACCGGGTCCAGACCGGTGTCGATCTGGTGGAGCGTGTCGATGCTCATCGCCTTCGCGGCCGCGACCAGGAACGGCTCCGACCCGCTCACGGCCAGCTGTTGGGTCTCGAGGTCGTCGCCCGGCTCCGCGAGCGTCACGGTGAGCGCGGTGAGGGAGTCGGCGACGTTGGGGTACATGACGATCTTGTCGACGTCGACCATCGTGCACACGGTGTCGAGGTGCATGGTCGCGCGTTCCTGCGCGATCGGGACGGCGAGCACGGTCGTGGCCAGACCGGCGTGGAAGAGCTGGCGCGCCAGCCGCTCGACGCCGGCGGGCGTCGTACGCTCCCCGACCCCGACGGCCACGACCCCCGGTGCGAGGAGGAGGACGTCGCCGCCCTCGACGTGCTCGTTCTGCCAGCCGTGCAGGGTGCGGGTGCCGGCGAACCGCGGGTGGTGGGTGTAGATCAGCTCGGTCAGCTGCGTCTCGCGCCGGCGGGCCGGCATCGCCAGCGACGTGACGGCGACCCGGTCGTGGATCCAGACCGAGGAGTCGCGCGTGAAGAGCAGGTTGGGCAGCGGGTCGATGAGGAAGTCGTGCTGGTCCAGCAACGAGCTCACCAGGCCGTGGCCGCCGGAGACCTCGTCGTTGCGGATGCCGGCGGTCAGCGCGGCGGTCAGGTCCTCGGGGGAGGCCTCCCGCAGGTGGTCGGCGAGGTAGCGCCGCATCGTGTCGCCCAGGTGCAGCCCCGACAACGCCGTGGCGATGGCGTGGTTGCGGGCCGACTCGATCTCCAGCGACTCCGTCAGCAGCTCGGTCAGGTAGAGCACCTCGACGTCGCGGTCGCGCAGCGCCTGGGCGAAGGCGTCGTGCTCGTCCTGGGCCCGGCTCACCCACGGGATGCCGTCGAAGAGCAGGCGGTCGTTGTTGCGCGGAGTCAAGCGGCTGAGCTCGTTTCCGGGCCGGTGCAGGAGGACGGTGCGCAGACGTCCGACCTCGGAGTCCGACTCATGGGTCCACTCGGTCATGGGCGAGACTCTGCCATCTCCCGGGCACCGGTGGGCAATCACGCCCGCGGCGGCGGCCACTCCGAGGCGAGGACGGCGTAGTGCGGGGTGTCGGTCCATTCGCCCTTGGACCAGAAGTCCTGCTGGAAGTGCCCCTCCTGGCGCATGCCCAGTCGGGCGGCCAGCGCCGCGGAGCGGAGGTTGCGGGCGTCCAGCTCGGCCCGCACCCGGTGGACGCCGTAGTGGTCGAAGGCCAGGTCGACGAGGGCGCGAGCGGCCTCGGTGGCGAGTCCGCGGCCGGCGTACGCCGGATGGATGACCCAGCCGATCTCCGCCTTGTCGTACCCCGGGGTCTCCAGGAACAGCACGAGGTCGCCGATCACCGTGCCCTCGTGCTCGATCACCAGGGAGAGCCGGCTGGCCGGGCTGTCCGCTCGCCGCCGGAGCTCGGCGGCCACCTCGCCGCGGGTCATCGGCGGGGTGAGCAGGTACTCGCAGACGTCCGCTCGCGACAGGTAGGCGTAGGAGTCGTCGGTGTCCTCGACGGTGGGCAGACGCAGGACCAGCCGCTCGGTGCGCACCGGCAGCGGTGGCAGCGGCGGGGACAGGTGCCGCGCGGTCATCTGGTCCACCCATTGCTCGCGCAGCGGTGCGCGCCCGAACCGCAGGCGGTCGTAGTCGGTCTCCGGCAGCAGCAGGTCGTCGAGCTGGCCGACCGCCTCGCCGAGCGATCCGCGCGCCAGGTGGTCCTTCGGGTCGGACCGCAGCAGAGCGGCGGCGGACTCGGCCTGCGCCAGGAAACGACGGGCACGGCGCATCTGGCCGGGTCGGACGGTCTTGAGGCAGGCCCAGTGGCCGCGGGTGAAGGTCTCCCAGTCCTCCGCGAGGTCGTCCGCCTCCTCCTCGGCGTACCAGTCGCGGAACCATCGCTCCAGCCCGTCGAGACCACCGGCCCACTCGACCGTCTCCTCCAGGCTGGCAGGCATCATCGGTGTCCCGTCGGAGCGGAGGTAGGACGCCAGGGGGAACGTCCCGGTGGCCATGGGCGGCAGCAGCCCGGCCGGCACCTCGACGAAGCGCTCGGCCAGGTACGCGTCGTCGGCGGCCGTGACCGGGTGGTCCCCGTTGACCGCACGGAAGCGTTGTTGCACCTCGCGGCGCGCGTGGCCGATCTGCATGGCCGGACGCTATCCGGCGTGGCGGTCAGGTTCCGGCTTCGACACTACGAGCCGTCCTGCTTGCGCCGGAGCACGAACGGCTCCAGGTGGCGGTAGCCCTTGACCGCGACGCGCCGCATGCGGCGGAAGCGGTAGTCGCCGTGCTCGGAGAACGGCGACAGGTCGGACAGCTCCTCGGTCGCCCTGTCGATCAGCTTCGCCAGCGGTGTGCCGTCGGGAGCGGTCTCCGGCGGGCCGTCGTCCGTCAGCGCCTCGTAGGCGCCCCGGTCGATCAGGACCGAGCCCGGCCGGGCGACCGACGTGAGCCGGGAGGAGATGTTGACCGTCGGGCCGAAGACGTCGCCGAGCCGGCTGACCACCGGGCCGAACGCCAGCCCGGCGCGCACCATCGGGAACTCGTCGTCCTCGCTCGCGCCGAGCTCGGTCGCGTTGAGCGCGACCTCGGCCGCCGCCTGCGCCTTGTCGGTCACGAAGAGCACCTCGTCGCCGATCGTCTTGATCAGCCGCCCGCCCACGGTCACGACCTGGCGGGTCATCTCGGCCTCGAAGTGGTCGACCCAGTCGACGAGGTCGGCGTCGGCCATCGTCTTGGACCTGCTCGTGTAGCCGACGATGTCGACGAAGCAGACCGCCATCGCCGTCTCCTCGCCCACGCCCCCGGGATCGCCGAGCAGCCGCTGAGCGGCGCTGGCCAGGTGCCGGCGCCAGACGTAGTCCTGCAGCGACTCGACCGCAGGGAGCACGGTGCCGAGCAGCTCGTCCAAGGCCTTCTGGGGGTCATCCGCGTTGAGGGCGATGCCGCCGAGCAGGGTGGTCTGCCACTCGGCCAGCCGGGCGAAGGAGCGTCCCCACGTTCGGACGAGGGCGGCCTGGGAGTCGGGCTCCAGGATGCCGAGGTCGATCAGCCCGGCGGTCTGCTTGAGCGCCGTGACATCGGCCTCGGTGAAGGCGACGTCGTCGTCGTCGGTGTGCGGGAAGCCGAGCTGCTGCCACAGCTCCTCGGCCACCTCCATGGGCACGTCGGCCTTCTCCGCGACCTGGGCGCGGGTGTACTCGCGGGGGCCGCCGAGCAGTGCCTTCTCGACGTCGAAGGACTCCAGCGGGTCGTCGGCCGGGACGTCGTTCACTCCCCGAGCCGCTCCTGGGCGACGTTGTCCAGCGCCTTCTTGAACGCCGGGATCTCCGAGCACAGCTGCTCGACCTGCTCCCGGGTGAAGTGCAGGACCTCGGTGCGAGTGGTCATCACGACGCTGGCGTTGCGGAGCTTGTGGTTGACGATCGCGCCCTCGCCGATGATGTCGCCGGGGCCGAGCGTGGCGATCTCCTTGCCGCCGATCCGGACCGACGCCGCGCCGTTGACGATGATGTACGCCTTGTCGGCCGGGGTCTTCTCCCAGATCGGGGACCAGCCCTCGGGCAGCGTGACGAACGTGCCGGTGTTCTTGACCTCGTCGCGCTCTTTGTCCGTGAGGTCGTCCAAGATTGCCATGATGGGTGGGCCTTCCAGTCGCGAGCAGTCCTCCCCGATGAGGGGAATCCTCCCGGACGCCCCACCCGGTGTCTACTGATCGGTCACTTGTGCGATCAAGCCCACAGGTCGTACGCCGTGAGACCGGCCATCACCGCGCACACGGCGGCACCGACGTAGTGCAGCATGTGCAGCGGCACGAAGCGCAGCAGCGTACGGCCGAGGAGGCACGCGAGCGCGCTGACGACCAGCAGCGCGCTGAGAGCGCCGACGAACACGCTGACCGGGTCGTCGTACCGGGCGACGAAGGTGATGGTCAGCAGCTGCGAGAGGTCGCCCCACTCCGCGGCGAACAGCACCAGGAAGCTGGCGAGGATCGAGCGGAACGGGCCGCGGGCGTTTCCGGCCTTCTCGACGTACTCCTCGCCGGAGTCGACGTGGTGCGCCCGACCCTCGCGGAACAGCAGCACGGCCCCGAGGAGGAACATCACCAGCGCCAGCACGTGGATGGCGTCCTTGGGCAGGAACGTCGCCGCGTGCCCGACCGCGACGGCGACGGCGGTCTGGACGGTGAACGCCAGGCCGACACCGATCCACACGTAGACGGGGCGGAACCGGGTCGCGAGGACCAGCGTGGCGATGAAGGTCTTGTCCGGCAGCTCGACCACGAAGATCGCGCCGAAGACCACCGCGAGGACGGCCAGGCTCATCTGGGCACAACCATCAGTCGAAGAACCCCCTGGCGGCCGCGGAGGCGTCCGCGAGGACGTCGGCGACCGGCCGGCCCAGCGCCGCGGCCGCCCGGGCCACGTCGTCGTACTCGGGTTGGGCGTTGACCAGGCGCCCGTGGTGGCGGGCGAGCTTGACGGCGACGCGCTGGCCGCCGACCTCGACCTGGGTCATCTCACGGTCCAGGGCGTGCTTGCCGAGCGGGATCTCCCGGACGCCGATGGTGGAGGTGTGGGTGAAGATCGCGCTCCGGACCTCCTCGGCGCGGTCGCCGCCGCACAGCACGCTCAAGGTGTGGGCCGGACGACCCTTCTTCATCAGGATCGGGGTGAGCCACGCGTCCGACGCTCCGGCCTCGAGCAGGGCGGCGATGACCGCCGGCCAGACCCGGGGGTCGAGGTCGTCGACGTTCGTCTCGATCAACAGCGGGGTCGGGGAGGCGATCGCCTCCTCGCCCGCGAGGATGCGCAGGACGTTGGCATGCCCCTCGGGGTCACGCCCGCCGGCGCCGACCCCCACGGAGGTGGTGGTCATGGCGGGCTGCGGACCCCAGTCCGTGGCCAGGGTGGTGAGCAGGGCCGCGCCGGTCGGCGTGCACAGCTCCATCGCCGGGGCGCCGGGCGGACCGGCGTACGACGGCACGCCGACCAGGAGCCGGGCCACGGCGGGCGGCGGCACCGGCAGGGTGCCGTGGGCGCCCGTGACATGACCGGACCCGACGGCGACCGGGGAGACGACGACCCGGTCGGCGGCGAGGTCGTGCACGCCGGCGCAGACGCCGACGACGTCCGCGATCGCGTCGAGGGCACCGACCTCGTGGAAGGACACGTCGAGGGGGTCGCTGCCGTGGACCGCGGCCTCGGCCACGGCGAGCCGCTCGAAGACCGCCTCGGCGGTGCGGCGTACGTCGGCGTGGAGGTCGGCCTCCGCCAGCAGGCGCTGGATGTCCCGCCAGGTGCGGTGGTGGGTGGAGTCCGGCACCTCGACGTGGCAGCGGGTGGCCGCGAAGCCGTGGCGCTGGACGGTCTCGGTGCGCAGGCGCGTGCTCTCCGGGGCGACCGCGTCGACGGCGTGCTGGATGGACTCGAGGGAGGCGCCGGCGCCGAGGAGGGCGCCGAGCAGCATGTCGCCGCTCGCCCCGGACGAGGCGTCGACCCACAGAGTGGTCATCGCGCGGCTCGCCGGGCGACCCGTGCGGCGAAGACCCCGGCGCCGTAGCCGTTGTCGATGTTGACGACGGTCACGCCGGGAGCACACGAGTTGAGCATGGCCAGGAGCGCGGCGAGGCCACCGAACGAGGCGCCGTACCCGACGCTGGTCGGCACCGCGACCATCGGGACCCCGACCAGTCCCCCGACCACGGAGGGCAGGGCGCCCTCCATCCCGGCGACGACGACCAGGCAGTCGGCGACCTCGAGCCGGTCGCGGACCGCGAGCAGCCGGTGCAGTCCGGCGACTCCGACGTCACCGATCACCTCGACGCCCGCGCCGTGGACCCTCGCGGTGAGGGCCGCCTCGGCGGCGACCGGGGCGTCGGAGGTCCCGGCGCTGACGATGCCCACGCTGCCTCGGGGATCCGGCATCGGGCCCAGCGTCGCGGCTCGGGCGACGCGGTCGACGTCGGCTCCGGCGCCGGCGAGGGCCGCCATCGCCTCGTCGCTCAGCCGGGTGGCGAGGACGGCGCGGTCGGGGTGCCGCTCGTGAAGCGTGGAGAGGATGTCGACGATCTGCTGCGGCTGCTTCCCGGCGCCGTACACGACCTCGGCATCACCGGTCCGGCGCGCCCGGTCGAGGTCGACCCGGGCGAACCCGAGGTCCTCGGTACGCGGGTCGTCGGTCACGCCCGGGAATCTACTCGGGTGCCCCCACGGCGCCGGGCCTCGGGACCTACTGCGCCCGCTCCGGCGCGGCCGGGTAGACACCCAGGACCTTGATGTCGGTGGTGAAGAACGCCAGCTCCTCCAGCGCGCGGGCGAGGCCGACGTCCTCGGGGTGCCCGTCGACCTCGGCGAGGAACTGCGTCGCGGTGAAGTGCCCGCCGAGCATGTAGCTCTCGAGCTTGGTCATGTTGATGCCGTTGGTGGCGAAGCCCCCGAGCGCCTTGTAGAGCGCGGCCGGCAGGTTGCGCACGTTGAAGACGAACGTCGTGACCACGGGCGTCCCGTCGCGCGGGGCCGGGCGCGGCTCGGGGGCGAGCACGACGAACCGCGTCGTGTTGTGGTCCTCGTCCTCGACGTCGGGCCGCAGGATCTCGAGGTCGTACAGGTCGGCGGCCAGCGGCGGCGCGATCGCGGCCTGGGTCGGGTCGTCGGCCTCGGCGATCTCACGTGCGGCGCCGGCGGTGTCGCCGGAGACGACCGGCTGGAGGCCGAGCTCACGGATGACCGAACGGCACTGCCCCAGCGCGTGCACGTGGCTGTGCACGGTGCGGATCGTGTCCAACGTGGCCCCCGCGCGCGCCATGAGGCTGAACTGGATGCGCAGGAAGTGCTCCGCCACGATGTGCAGCCCCGAGGTCGGCAGGAAGTGGTGGATGTCGGCCACCCGCCCGGCGATCGAGTTGTCGATCGGGATGAGGGCGAGGTCGGCCTGCCGCTGCTCGACGGCGGCGAAGACGTCCTCGAAGGAGGCGCACGCGACCGGCTCGTAGTCCGGGTAGTGCTCGAGGCACACCAGGTGGGAGTTGGCCCCCGGCTCCCCCTGGTAGGCGACGCGTCCGCTGCTCACCTGCGGATTTTCGCATGCGGGCGGGGCGTCGGCCCGGTCGCGCCGTAGTGCGGTCATAAGGTCGGCCCCGTGGTGGTCGTCTCCGTCCTCGCGCTGGTGCTGGCACTGGCCGCCGTCGCGCTGGCGGTCGTGGGGCTGCGGCGTACGCAAGGGATGCGCTCCTCAGGCGCCGAGGCCCTGCCCGAGGACGTCGTCGGGCTGCGCCGCGAGGTGGCCACCCTCAAGGCCGAGGCCTCGGACGCACTGCGGCACCTCGCGGTCGTCCGGTACGACGCGTTCGGCGACATGGGCGGCCACCTCTCGTGGTCGGTCGCCCTCCTCGACGACAGCGGTCACGGCGTCGTCCTCACCTCGATCCACGGCCGCAGCGAGGCCCGCACCTATGCGAAGAACATCGCCTCGTGGACCTGCGAGCAGCAGCTCTCCCCCGAGGAGGAGGAAGCGATCGCGCACGCCCGACCCTGAACGGTCCCTGCGCGGGTGCGGGGTTTCGAGGCTCACCGCTCTCGACGATGGGTGCGAGCGTCGGCGCTCTCGATCGGTGGTTGAGGAGCGAGCGCAGCGAGCGTCTCGAAACCCCGGAACCGCAGGCAGGGCCGTGCCGGGGCTCAGCGAGGCACCCGGACGAGCAGCCGACCGTGGATGCACTCCATCCGGAGCTCGTGGCCGGAGCCGATGGAGTCGCCGTCGAGCTGACGCGGGGTGTCGGAAGCCGCTCGGAGCACGACGGTCTGGCCGGTCATGCGGTTGATCGTGTCGTCGATGCGCGGCCGCTTGGCCAGCACCCGGAAGGCGAGCGGCACCCAGGAGAGGAACCGCTGCGGGTGCAGGACGACGACGTCCAGCATGCCGTCGTCGATCGCGGCGTCCGGCAGCAGCGGCATGCCGGCCTGGAGGAAGCCGACGTTCCCGACCACGACGGTGCGCGCCCGGTGCCGGGAGAACTCCCCGCCGTCCACCGAGATGTCGATCCGGACCGCAGGGATCATCAACGACTTCAGGGCCGAGAGGACGTAGGCGACCCAGCCGACCTTCTGCTTGATCGTGTCGTTGACGCCTTCCATGATCGCGGCGTCGAGGCCCATGCCGGCCATGACCATGAAGTGGGTGTCGTCGGGGATGCCGTCCCCCGAGACGCTCACCATGTCGATCGCGCGGTCCTGGCCGTTGAGGGCCACGTCGATGGCCGAGCGGAGGTAGAGCGGCAGGTCGAGGTTGCGCGCGAGCAGGTTGCCGGTGCCGACCGGGATGATCCCGACGGGGATGCCGGTGCCGGCGAGCTCGGCGCACACCTCGCGCACGGTGCCGTCCCCGCCGCAGACCAGCACGAGGTCGGCCCCCGCGACCGAGGCGGCTTCGGCCATCCCGGCCCCGGGGTCCTCGACGGTCGTGTAGAGCCACGTCGGGTCCGTCCAGCCGGAGCCGGCCGCCATCGTGGTGACGGTGTGCTCGAAGGCGCCGAGGTCCTCGACCTTCGACGGGTTGACGATGACCGCGAGCCGCCGGTCGGAGGCGAAGACCTCGGGCAGCGGCTCGACCCCCTCGCTCGGGCTGGCCGGACGCGGCTCGAAGAACGCGAGCCCGAGCAGGACGACCCCCACGCCGAGCAGGGTGCCGCCGACCACGTCGGTGGGGTAGTGCCGTCCGAGCAGGACCCGGTCGAGGCACACCACGGCCCAGAGCAGGGCGGAGAGCCAGACGACGAGCCGGCGCATGCTGCTCCGGCGCACGAAGACGAACGCCAGGATGATGAAGATCCCGGCCAGCGCCGTCGTGGAGGACGCGTGTCCGGAGGGGAACGACCGGCTGGTCAGCAGCCCCGTGTGGTCCTGCCACGGCGGACGCGCGCGACCCAGCCAGGTCTTGAACCCGGACGTGGCCAGGGACGTGACCAGCATGACGACGACGGTGAACAACGCCGTACGCCGGTGCCCGCGCGCCAGGAGCAGGAGGACCACCACGGCGGTGATGAGGGTCATGCCGAGAGTCGCGAAGGCGACCTCGACGATCCGGAGGACGTCGAGGACCAGTGCGTGCTGCCGGGCCCAGCCCTCGGCCCGGCGGCCCAGGTCGTCGAAGGCCAGGGGGGTGCGGTCCTGCGACACCAGGACGGCGAGCACGGCGAACAGCACGAGGCAGGCCAACCCGACGACCAGCGGCCGGGTCCGGACCCGGGTCGAGATCAGCGAGCGCACGGAGGGAAGGTACCCGGTCGCTCCCGCGCGACCCGCGTCAAGGGCTCGGCCCATAGGCTGACCCCATGATCGACCCGCGCATCCTCCGCGAAGACCCTGACCGCGTCCGGGCCGCCCAGGCCAAGCGCGGCCTGTCCGGCGACGTCGTCGAGCGGGCGCTCGCCGCGGACTCCGCCCGACGCGCGGCGATCGCGGACTTCGAGGCCAAGCGGGCCGAGCAGAAGCAGATCGGCAAGCAGGTCGCCCAGGCCCAGGGTACGGAGAAGCAGACGCTCCTGGCCCAGGTGAAGGACCTCGCCGGCGCGGTGAAGATCGCCGAGGCCGCGCAGAACGTCGCCGAGCAGGAGTGGGACGAGGCCCTCAAGGCGATCCCGAACCTCGCGGCCGACGAGGCGCCGGCCGGTGGCGAGGAGGACTACACGGTCATCGAGCACGTCGGGACGCCGCGGGAGTTCGACTTCGAGCCGCGCGACCACGTCGAGCTCGGCCGGATGCTCGGGGCCATCGACCTCGAGCGCGGCGCCAAGGTGAGCGGCTCGCGCTTCTACTTCCTCACCGGCGTCGGCGCCCAGCTCGAGCTCGCCCTGGTCAACCTGGCGATGGACCAGGCCCGCGCCGCCGGCTTCACCCAGGTGATCGCCCCCTCCCTGGTCCGCCCGCGGGCGATGGAGGGCACCGGCTTCCTCGGCCAGGCGGCCGACGACGTCTACCGGATCGAGGGCGACGACCTCTACCTCGTGGGCACCAGCGAGGTCGCCCTGGCGGCGTACCACTCCGACGAGATCCTCGACTCCGCGACCTTCCCGAAGCGGTACGTCGCGTTCAGCCCGTGCTTCCGCAAGGAAGCCGGCTCGCACGGCAAGGACACCCGCGGCATCTGGCGCGTGCACTGGTTCGACAAGGTCGAGATGTTCGTCTACACGACGATCGAGGAGTCCTTCGCCGAGCACCAACGGCTGCTGGAGTGGGAGAAGGAGTTCCTCGACAAGCTCGGTCTGGCCTACCGCGTGATCGACACGGCGGCCGGCGACCTGGGACTGAGCGCGCAGCGCAAGTTCGACTGCGAGGCCTGGATCCCCAGCCGCCAGGGCTACGGCGAGCTGACCTCGACGTCGAACTGCACCGACTTCCAGGCCCGCCGGCTCGACGTCCGCACCCGGATCGACGGCCACAGCCAGCACGTCGCCACCCTCAACGGCACGCTGACCGCCAGCACCCGCGCCATCGTCGCGATCCTCGAGAACCACCAGAACGAGGACGGCTCGGTCACCCTGCCGGAGGCCCTGCGCCCCTACATGGGCGGCATGGAGGTGCTGAAGCCCCTTGGGTGACCCGGGTGGATGGACGCCGCGGCTGGTCGCGCTCGACATCGACGGCACGCTGCTGCGCTGGGTCGAAGGCGCCGGCGCGACCTACGAGCAGATCCCGGAGACGACGTACGACGCCGTGCACCGCGCGTACGACGCCGGCGCGCAGATCGTGCTGGCGAGCGGCCGCTCGATCCACGGCATGACCCGGATCGCCGACCTGCTCGAGATTCCACGGGAGGGGGACGACCGGCTCTGGATCGTCGCCTCGAACGGTGCGGTCGTCGTGCGCTACCCGCCGCTGGAGGTGGTGCACGAGGAGACGTTCGACGCGCGCCCGGCGGTCGAGGCGATCCTGGCGGAGCACCCGAACGTGCTGATCGCGGTCGAGGAGCGCGGAGTGGGGTACCGCGTGAACCAGCACTTCCCCGAGGGGGAGCTGTCCGGCGACATGATCCCGACCGCGGTCGAGGAGCTCGTGGCCGGCCCGGTCAGCCGGGTGATCATCCGGGATCCTCAGGCCACTGCCGACGACTTCGTCGCACTGGCCGACCGTCTCGGCCTGCACAGCATCAACTACGTCGTCGGGTGGACCGCCTGGCTCGACCTGTCGCCGGTCGGGGTCACCAAGGCCTCCGGCCTGGCGCGCGTCTGCGAGGAGCTGGGCATCTCCGCCGCGGACGTCCTCGCGATCGGCGACGGTCGCAACGACATCGAGATGCTGCGCTGGGCCGGCCGCGGGGTGGCGATGGGACAGTCCATCGACGAGGTCCGGCAGGCCGCCGACGCCGTCACCGCCGACGTCCAGGACGACGGGGTGGCGCAGGAGCTGGGGAGGTACTGGTCGTGACCGACGCCCCGACCCTTCCCGAGCGGCTGGAGAGCGAGCGGCTCCGACTGATCCTGCTGACCGCCGCCGACGTGGCCGACATGCGGGCCGGCCGCCGTCAGGAGCGGTGGCACCCGAGCTATCCGCGCCAGGACGACGTCGACGCGACCAGCCTCTTCCGGGACGGCGACACGTGGGGCCCGCGGCACATCGTGCACCAGGCCCAGGCCGTCGGTTCGATCGGCTTCTTCGGACCGCCTTCCCCGGCCGACGACGGTGTCCCGGAGGCCGAGGTCGGCTACGGCCTGGTCGAGGCCGCCCGCGGGAGCGGCCTGGCCACCGAGGCTCTGGCCCGGATGTGCGCGGCGGTCGACCCGCTCGGCGTACGCCTGCGGGCCTCGGTCGACCCGGCCAACTCCCGCAGCCTCCGGGTGGTCGCCAAGTGCGGCTTCACCCAGGTCCGCGGCAGCAACGAGGACGGCGAGCTCGTCCTCGTGCGACCCGTCCCGTGAGCACCCCGCGGTTGGTCGCGACCGACCTGGACGGCACGCTCGTGCGCACGGACGGGTCCGTCTCGGACTACACCCGCCGCGTGCTGGCCGCCGTCGAGGCCACCGGCGTCACCGTCGTCATGGTCACGGCGCGGCCGATGCGCTGGATGCACGACCTGCGCCCGATGATCGGCGAGCACGGGCTGGCGATCGTCTCCAACGGCGCGATCCGGTACGACGTCGCCGGCGACCGGCCACTGTCCGTGACAGGGCTGGAGGTCGAGCCGGGACTGGCGATGGTGGAGCGGATCCGGGACGCGGTGCCGACTGCTCAGCTCGCCGTGGAGACCGTCCACGGGATCGTGATGGAGGCCGGCTACCAGGAACCGGGGCACGCTCCGCCGGGCACCCCGGTCGGCCCCCTCTCCCGGGTGTGGACCGAGCCCGCGGTCAAGGTGCTCGTGCGGGAGCCGGACCTGCCGTCGGAGGAGCTGAGGGCGCTCGTGGCCACGGCCGTCGGCGACGCCGCGACCCCTACCTGGACGGTGCCGCACCTCGTCGAGATCGGGCCGCCCGGGATCGACAAGGCGTTGGCGCTGGCCGACCTGGCCGAGGAGCTCGGCGTGCCCGCGCAGGACGTGTGGGCGTTCGGGGACATGCCGAACGACCTCGCGATGCTGGAGTGGGCCGGCGTCGGGCACGCGGTGGCGAACGCCGATCCGAGCGTGCGGGCGGTGGCCGACGTCGTGGTCCCGGCGAACGACGAGGACGGGGTCGCTCGCACCCTGGCGGAGGCTCTGGACCTCACCGGCCTCTAGTCTGTAGCCATGCGCCGCCTGCTCGCGACCCTCCTGCTGGCCCTGTCCAGCGTGGTCCTCACGCAGCTGCCGGCGCACGCCTGCTCGTGCGTGAAGAACGACTCCGTGGAGAAGCAGGTCAAGCGCGCCGACGTCGTCTTCGCCGGTCGGTCCCAGGGCGGGAAGATCGTCGCCGACACGCTCTGGAAGGGCGACCTGGTCACGACGACCGTCCGCGTGACCACGCCGTCCGGCTCGTGCGGGCTCGACCTGAAGGCGGACCGTCGCTACCTGGTCCTCGCCCAGACCACGAAGGGCTCCCTGGTCGCGGACGCGTGCTCGGGGACCCGTCGGGCGACGCACTCGTCGGTGAAGCAGGTGGCGAAGGTGCTCGGGAAGGGTGAGTCCCTCGGCCCGGCGAGCGGCGAGGACTTCCAGCCGACGTACAAGCAGACCGACACCGGCGACCCGACCTCTTTGACCCGTCTGGCCGCTCCGGGGGCCGCGGCGATCCTGGTCGGCCTCCTCGGCCTCCTGCTCGTCCGCCGGCGCCGCTAGGTGGAGACCTAGAGGTACATCCCGCCCTGGTCGCCGGACTGCGGCCCGTCGTCGGACTGCCCGGCCGCGCCCGGCGTCATCCCCGGCGTCATCCCCGGGGGCATCTGGCCGCCCGCGGAGGAGCCGGGCGGCAGCTCGCGGCGCATCTGCTCCAGCTGCGCCCGCGCAGCCATCTGCTGGGCGTAGATCGCGGTCTGGATGCCGTGGAACAGCCCCTCGAGCCAGCCGACGAGCTGGGCCTGCGCGATCCGCAGCTCCCCCTCGGAGGGCGTGCCCTCCTCGGTGAACGGCAGCGAGAGCCGCTCGAGCTCCTCGACCAGCTCCGGAGCCAGACCGGACTCGAGCTCCTTGATGGAGGCCGCGTGGATGTCCTTGAGCCGGTTCCGGCTCGCCTCGTCCAGCGGAGCGGCCTTCACCTCCTCGAGCAGCTGACGGATCATCGACCCGATCCGCATCACCTTGGCGGGCTGCTCGACCAGGTCGGTCACCGGCGTGCCCTCCTCGTCGTCCTGGCGGTCGCCCGCGTCCACCACTCCCGCCAGCGCACTCGCCGGGACCGTCCCGATGGTCCGCCCATCAGGGCCGATCACGGTCACCGTCTCGGCCTGCTCCTCGTCACTCATGCGGTCCAGCCTAGGCGTCGTCGCTGAGGATCAGACCGTCAGCACGATCTTGCCGATGTGGTCGCTGGACTCCATGAGCGCGTGGGCGGCCGCCACCTCGGCCAGCGGCATCGTGGTGTGGATGACCGGGCGCACCGTGCCGTCGGCGTACAGCGGCCACACGTGCTCGACGACAGAGGCGCAGATCGCCGCCTTCTCCTCGGCGGGGCGGGGTCGCAGGGACGTCGCGACGACGGCGCCACGCTTGCCCAGCAGGGCCGCGATGTCGAGCTCACCCTTGACACCGCCCTGCATGCCGATGATGACGAGGCGGCCCTCGGTGGCCAGCGCCGAGACGTTGCGGGGGAGGTACGACGCCCCCATGTTGTCGAGGATGACGTCGGCGCCGCCCTCGGCCTGGAGCGTCACGACGAAGTCGTCCTCGCGGTAGTTGATCGCCACGTCGGCCCCGAGCTCGCGGCAGGTGTGGAGCTTCTCGGCGGTCCCGGCGGTCGCGAAGACGCGGGCGCCCAGCGCGTGCGCCAGCTGGATGGCGCAGGTGCCGATGCCACCGCTGCCGCCGTGGACGAGGAACCGCTCCTCCGGCTGGAGCCCGGCGACCATGAAGACGTTCGACCACACCGTGCACGCGACCTCGGCGATCGCGCCGGCCGTCACCAGGTCGATCCCGGCTGGCACCGGCATCACCTGGCCGGCGGGGCAGACCACCTGCTCGGCGTACCCGCCACCGGCGAGGAGGGCGCACACCACGTCGCCCACCGCGAGCCCCTCGACGCCGTCACCGAGGCCCGCGATCGTGCCGCTGCACTCGAGGCCGATGACGTCCGAGGCGCCCTTCGGCGGCGGGTAGAGACCCTGGCGCTGCAGGAGGTCGGCGCGGTTCACCGCCGTCGCAGCGACCTGGATCAGCACCTCCCCGGGACCGGGCGTGAGGTCGGGCCGGTCGGCAAGGCCCAGCACCTCGGGGCCGCCGGCCGCCGAGGCGATCACGGCGCGCATCAGTCCTCGTACTCCTCGTCGGAGTGGTCCACGGTGCTGTCGTCGGGGACCTCGTCGTCGATGTCGTCAGGGTCCGGGGCACCCGCCGGCTGATCCCAGTGGTCGGCCAGACGCTGGGCCTTCGCGGCCAAGGTCTCGACCGCCTCGGGGTCCGCCCCCTGCACGCCCGCGGCGTAGCCGAGGAGGTACGTCGTCACCGGCGCCGCCGGTCTGGCCACGTTGTGGGCCGCCGCTCGCGCCAGGTCGAGGACGAGTCCCTCGTCGACCTCGGCCTCGATGTCCAGCGCGTCGCACAGCTCGTCGATCCAGTCGTGGAGGTTCACGAGTCCAGGTTCGTGGTTCCGCCGGTGCCCTGGCAAGCCTCACACCCGGAGGTCGCGCAGATCCTCCCAGGTGTCGACACCGCGCGCCTCGTCCCCCTCCGCGGCCACCTCCGCCAGGTCCAGGTCGCGGGTGAAGACGTGGATCGGGAGGTTGTGCGCCTCGCTGGGGGCACGCTCGAAGGCCGCGTCGGTGAGGGCGAGGACCAGCTTCCGCCTGCCGTCCGGACCGACGAGGACCGCACCGTCCCGGCCCTCGGCGGCGGCGCGGAGCCGGCCCAGCGTCGCGCCGGTGACCCGCGGCATGTCGACCGCGAGGACGACCAGGTCCCGCGGTCGCAGCAGGCCGGCCCGCCCCGCCAGGAGGCCCGCGGCGGGGCCGCCGTACGGCGGGTCCTCGCGGCGGAACGTCACCGGCCGGCTGGTCGGCACCTCGGCGCCGACCACGACCACCTCGACCGCTGCCTCGACCGCGCTCAGCGCGTGCTCGAGCAGGGTGCGGCCGTCGTGCTCGAGGCCGGCCTTGTCGGCCCCGTCGAGGCGCACGGCGGTGCCGCCGGCGAGGATGACCGCCGCCCATGCACGCTCACGCGGCTCGCTCCGAGGCTCCACGGAGCCAGTCTGGCACCCTGGAGGACATGTCCCTCTCGGTCGCCGTGATCCAGCACGCCTCCGACCTCGACCCGGCCCACAACCGCGTCGCCGTGTCCGAGCTGACCCCGTCCGGGGCGGACCTCGTGGTGTTCCCGGAGGCCGCGGCGCGGGACTTCGGGAGCCCCGGTTCCGACGTGAGCCAGTACGCCGAAGGTCTCGACGGGCCCTTCGCCACCACCCTGTCCGCCGTGGCCGCCGAGCGCGGCACGACGCTGCTGGCGGGGATGTTCGAGCGGTCACCCGACCCCGAGCGGCCGTTCAACACCTTGCTGATGCGGGGGGCCGCCCGGGCGGCGTACCGGAAGATCCACCTCTACGACTCCTTCGGCTACCGCGAGTCCGACCGCCTCGTCGGCGGCGACTGGGAACCGGCCCTGGTCGAGCTCGGCGGTCTGCGGCTCGGCCTCATGACCTGCTACGACCTCCGCTTCCCCGAGCTGGCTCGGGACCTGGTGGCCGCGGGCGCTGATGCCCTGGTGGTCCCGGCCGCGTGGGTGGCCGGCGACCGGAAGCTCGACCACTGGCGCACGCTCGTGCGGGCGCGGGCGATCGAGAACGTCTGCTATGTGGTCGCCGCCGCGCAGCCAGCTCCCCGCTACACGGGGCACTCGATGGTCGTCGACCCGCTCGGCGACGTCCTGGCCGAGGCCGGCGACGGCGAGGAGGCGATCACGGCCACGCTCGACGTCGACGTGGTCGCGAAGGCCCGGGAGACCAACCCCTCCTTGGCGAACCGTCGCCGGTAGCCTTCACCGACGTGTCACGATCCGCCCCCAAGCGCCGCGCTGACACCGGCCGGCGCCGCGGGGAGAAGGAGCCGAAGCCCGGCCCACGCCGACGTGCCGAGCCAGTGCCGGCACCGGCCGCGGGTGCGCCCACCGCGCCGGGCGACGAGCCCCGGGAGAGACCGCCTCGTTCGCGGCGGCGGCTGCTGCTCGTGGGCGGGGCGCTGCTCTCGATCGCCGGCGTGGCCGCCGTCGTCGCCCGGGCACTCGGCCAGGAGCCGGACTGGCTCGGCCGCGCCGGCTCGGTCGCGCTCTCGGTGCTGCTCTCGGCCGCCTTGGCGGGACGGACCGGGGGGCGGCCCTTCGTGTTCGGCCTGCTGGCCGGAGCCTGCGCCACGGCGGCGGTGGTCACCGGCTCCGACCTCCTCCTGGGCGGCGCCACCGTCGGGGTGGTCGCGATCGGTTCCGTCCTGGCCGTGCTCGGCACGGTCCCCGCCAGCCGGATCGTCGACGCCGTGCGCGAGGTCGTCATCGCGGCCGCGGTCGCCGGGTCCTCCGCCCTCGCGGCGTACGGCTTCGCCGCCCACCTGGACCTGGAGCGGTTCAAGTACCTCACCCTCGGCCTGGCCCTGGTCGGCGGGTTCGCGATGATCTACCGCCTCGGCGCCGGCCTGCACGGGCTCGGCACCCGCGGCCTCCTGGCCGTCGTGGTGGGCACGGTCCTGCTCGCCTTCACGGTCGCGTACGCCGAGCTGCTGCGTCGCTACGGCACCCCGGACGTGGCACACATGCTGGCGGTCTGGGCGCAGTGGATGCACGACCACCTCGGCGGGGTCCCGCGGCCGCTGGTCCTCCTGCTCGGCGTGCCGGCGCTGACCTGGGGCACGCACATGCGGGCGCGTCGCCGCCAGGGGTGGTGGGTCTGCCTGTTCGGGGTGGCCGCGACCGCCCCCATGGGCCAGGGCCTGCTCGACCCGACGCACACCTGGACCGAGGCGGTGCTCGCCTCCGTGTACGGCGTCGTCGGCGGGGTCCTGCTGGGGATCGTGTTGATCTGGGTCGACGTCTGGTTCACGCTGCCCCGCGCGTCGGCGCGACGGGCGGTCACCCCGGTGGCGCTGCGGCCCGAACCGCGCCGGACCCAGCCGCTGCTCTAGTCGGTGCCTAGTCGCTGGGCAGGAGACGCACCAGCACGTCGCCCTCCTGGACGACGTCGCCGGCGGCGATCTTGATCGCGACGACCGTGCCGCCGATCTCGGCGATCACCGGGATCTCCATCTTCATGGACTCCAGCAGCACCACGGTGTCCCCGACGGCGACGGTGTCGCCCTCCGCGACGCTCACCGTCATCACGTTGGCCACCATCTCGGCGGTGATGTCCAAGGTCTGTTCGCGCGCCACGACCCCGACGCTAGTCGTTACCGCGAGGTAGACCGTGATCGAGCATGCGCGCGAGCCGGTCCGCCTCGGCCGAGATCACGACGTACTCGGTGTTGCGGGTGTGGGAGACGGAGCCCACCCGGTCGCCCTGCCGGTTGTGGATGCCGATCAGCGCGCCGACGTGCCGCTTGTGGTCGAAGGCGAGCACCTTCACCGGGTGATCGCGTGCTTGGCACATCTCGACGAGCTGGTCAAGAGGGACGAAACCCTCGTCGGAGAAGCTCACCACCACCACCTCGGCCGCGACCGCCTTGATCACCGCGGCCAGGGCGTCCGGCATCGTGCGCCGCGAGTTGAAGACGCTGCGGGTCTCGTCGTCGCGGCTGTCGACCCGTTTGCACGCGATGCCGTAGTGCTCCGGCTCGTCCCAGCGGACGAGGGTCTCCCAGACGTGGTAGTTCGTGAAGTAGCGGTGATGGTTGTACGGCGGGTCGAGGTAGGCCAGGTCGACCGGCGGCAGCTCGTGGACCAGCTCGGTCGCGTCTCCGCGCACCGCCCGGCCGCGGCCCGGGGTCAGGACCGGCGGCTTGAGCCGCAGCTGGCCGAGCGCCCGCGGCGCCCACTGCTTGAGGTAGGCCATCTGGAGCCCCACGGTCGAGTCGACGGCGTCGGCTGCCTGCAGCAGGCTGGTGAGGAGGATCGAGCGCAGCGGCTCGTCCGGGTAGTGCGCCTCGATGCCGGCGCGGATCGCGTCGATCCGCTGCCCGTTGTCGGGGTGGAAGTACCGGCTCGCGCGGCAGAAGGTCTCGGTCACGTACCCGTCCACGGGCGGCAGGGAAGCGAGGTGAGCGAGGGCCTCCTCGACCTCCGCCGGGTCGACGTCGGCCGCGTCGGTCTCGACGTAGCAGCGGGCCAGCACCTCGGCGTACGAGGCGGTGTCGACCGCCGTCGTGGTCGCGCCGCGCCGGCAGAACTCCTGCGCCACGCGGGTGGTGCCCGTGAACAGGTCCAGGGCGGTCGTGGCGCCACTGGCAGCCATGAGCTCGCCCAGGACGGGGATCAGCACCCGCTTGGAGCCCAGGTACTTGATCACCAGGTCATCATGACGACTCGGCGCCGTGGATCTCTGCAGAGGGGGCGGGATTCGAACCCGCGGTAGGTCTCCCTACGACCGCTTTCAAGGCGGTTCCGATCGGCCACTCCGGCACCCCTCCGTGTCCGGGGCGACGTGTCGCGCCCGGCACCGGGCGAGCCTACTCGGGCGGCCCGGGGAGAGGCTGCCTAGTCCGAGCCGCCGATCTCCAGCTCGACGTCGTCCCAGGCCAGGTCCGTGAGGCGCTGCAGGTGGTGGGCCACGTCGGCCTCGAGCCGACGCAGGTCGGTGCCGAGCTCGGTGAGGTCCTCGGCGTGCAGAGCCGAGGTTCCCGCCGCCGAGACCCGGGCCAGGAGCCGGTCGCGCTCGTCGGCGAGACGTCGACCCCGGGAGGTCAGCCACTGCTCGCGGACGCGTGGCTGCTCGACGGAGAGGTCGTCGCGGACCCCGGTGAGTGCGCGGTGCACGTCCCAGCGCCAGGCATTGTTCGCCGGAGTGCCCGCCGGACTACCTGCCGGACTGGCCGCCGGTCCGCGCGCCAGCAAGGTGTGGAATCGCTTCAACGCCAGAGCCGACATCGGGACCTCCACTGGTCGGGACTCGAGTGTGAACCCGGGGCCCGGTCCCCGACAACCCCCGGCCGGGGAGACCGCAGACATTGTTGGGACAATCCCCTGGTGGCTCAGGATTTCCGGCTGGCACCCGCCATCGGGGTGCGCTTCGTCGGTGCGGCGTTCGTCAGCATCGCCGTCGTCGTCTTCGTCCTGACCTTCGTGGCGGCGGCGTTGAGGATCCCGTTCGTCTGGGTGCTCGGCCTGGCCGCGCTCGCGGTCCTGGCTGCGGTGGGTCTCGGCGTCGCCCTGCGGCGCGTCCCGGCGGTCCGGATGGACGACGACGGGTACGCCGTCCACTGGCTGCGCGGCGTCGGCGTGCGCCGGGCCGGGTGGACCGACGTCGAGGAGGCCAACACCGCCTCCACGGAAGGCGTGGACTGCGTCGTGATCGGTCTGTCGGGCGAGCGCACCACCACGATCCCGATGCCAGCGCTGGCGGTGCCGCGCGACGAGTTCGTCACCGTCCTGCGCGACCGGCTCAAGCAGGCCCGACCGACCCGTCCCCTCGGGCCGGGCGACACGGGAGCCAGCCCTGATTCGGCCAGTCCCGAGGGCGACCGGTAACCTGTCCCCGCCGTCGCGAGACGGTGTGGAGGCGTCGCCTAGTCCGGTCTATGGCGCCCGCCTGCTAAGCGGGTTTGGGGCTACAACCCCATCGAGGGTTCAAATCCCTCCGCCTCCGCCACGCTGCGTCGACCTGGCAGTTCCGCTCTGCCGGGTCGGCGCCTGCCCTGGATTGCAGGTCTGTGCAATGCAATGATCTGACCCAGGAAGCCACTCACCATGCGAGAAGTTGTATCCGAGACTTGCATTTCAAGCCTCGCTGACCCGAGGCCGGACAGATTGTGAAGGGCGTGACCATGAAGAAGCTCGCTACCAAGGCCGGCATCGTCGCCGGATCTGCACTGTTGGGGATGACCCTGCTCGCCGCGCCGTCGCAGGCGTACGTGGACAGCAGCTGGGGTTGCCCGGGCTGCCGCGTCGCCGGCCGCTGATCGAGCACCACTCCGAGGAGGGCTCCCGAGAGCTCTCCCACTCCTGACGGAAGGCAGCCCGTGGGCTGCCTTCCGTTCTTCATTCCCCGGTCTCGGTCCCCTTGAGGCCCTGCTTGCCCATCGCGTACCCGAGCTGGAAGCGCGTCTCCACGTCGTGCTCGGTCTTGAGGTCGGCGATGTAGCCGGCGTACGTCCGCGGGCTCACGCCGAGCCGCTTGGCGCTCATCGGGTCCGAGTGTCCCTGGATCAGCATCCGAATCGTCATCGCGCGCTGCTCGGCCGCGATGTCCTTGAGCATCCGGGTGTCCTTGCTGGTGAACGGTCGCCCGCGCTCCCAGGCCCGCTCGAACACGTCCACGAGGTAGTCCACGACCGACGGCTCCCGGATCGCCAGGGCGGTCCGCAGGTTCTCGTGCGCTCCGGGGATGACGGCCACCCGCCGGTCGAAGACGATCAGCCGGTTGAAGAACTCGTCGAGGGTCCGCACCTCGCCGCCGCGCTCGCTCACCGACGCGACGTAGTCCCGGGTGATCGAGCTGCGTCGGGCGGAGTGCTGGTACAGCGTGCGCATCTTGGTCCCGCGCTCGAGCATGGTGACGTCGCGCTCGGCCGCCGCGGCCAGGGCGACCGGGTCCCGGCCGGTCTGCGGCTGCGCGGTGAGCATCTCCTCCTCGCACTCGGCGACCAGTCCGGCGAGGAACGGGTCGACCACGGAGAAGTGGACGTAGGTGAAGGGACCGCTGTCGGTTCCCGGCGCCCGCCGCCAGGCTTGCGCCAGAGGGGCGAACGCCTTGGCCCACCCCGCGGACTCGCTGATCATCCGGGCCCCGGCCTGGCTCATCGGGCTGACCACGCGGGACTGCACGGTGCTCGGGTCGACGGCGTCGTACGCCTTGGCCTTCTTGTTGTGGATGAGGAGCCCGAGCTCGAGCAGCAGCGCGAGCGCAGCCGCGGGGGCCTCCTCGGCCAACCGCGGGTCGTCCTGGGCGATCCCCCCGGCGGTGACGATCTCGTCGTACAGCGGTGTGGCGACGCGCTCGAAGAGCTCGCGGTCCTCAGACCCCAACTCGCGCACGCGCACTCACCCCACCCTCTTCCCCCGTGGAATCCGCTGGACTGGGTCCATCGTTCCACAGCGATTAAGTGCAAGTGGCCCCATCCGGGGAGACGGGGCCGTTGCAGGGTGTTGCAGGTCTTGAGGCACCGGCGCCCGCGCCGGCACTCGACCACTGACGGAGCGTCAGAGGCCGAGACGCGCCTTGAGGCCGTCGAGCTCGGTCCACAGGACGGCGGGGAGGTCCTCGCCGAACTTCTCGAACCACTCGGTGATCTGCGGGATCTCCGCCTTCCACTCCTCGGCGTCGACCGCGAGCGCTTGCGCCAGTGCCTCGTCACTCAGGTCGAGACCGTCGGTGTCCAACGAGCCCAGCGCGGGGACGTGACCGATCGGCGTCTCCACCGCCGCGGCCTGCCCCTCGATCCGCTCGATGACCCACTTGAGCACGCGGCTGTTCTCGCCGAATCCCGGCCACAGGAACCCGCCGCTGTCGTCGCGGCGGAACCAGTTGACGTAGAAGATCTTCGGCAGCTTCGCGGCGTCGTTCTCCTTGCCGACGTTGATCCAGTGGCTGAAGTAGTCACCGGCGTTGTAGCCGATGAACGGCAGCATCGCCATCGGGTCCCGGCGCACGATGCCGACCTGCCCGACCGCGGCAGCGGTGGTCTCGCTGGACAGCGTGGCGCCCATGAAGGTGCCGTGGGTCCAGTCGCGGGCCTCGGTCACCAGCGGGATCGTGGTCTTGCGGCGGCCGCCGAAGAGGATGGCGTCGATCGGGACTCCGCGCGGGTCGTCGTACTCCGGAGCGAGCATGTCGCACTGCTTGATCGGCGTGCAGTACCGGCTGTTGGGGTGGCTGGACAGCTCCCCGTTCTCGGCCGACTCAGGCGTCCAGGGCTGTCCCTTCCACGAGGTCGCCTTGGCCGGGGTGTTCTCCAGGCCCTCCCACCAGACGTCGCCGTCCTCGGTGAGCGCGACGTTGGTGAACACGGAGTTGCCCTTGTTGATGGTCTTCATCGCGTTGGGGTTGGTGTGCTCGTTGGTGCCCGGGGCGACCCCGAAGAAGCCGTACTCGGGGTTGACCGCCCACAGCCGGCCGTCGTCGCCGATCCGCATCCAGGCGATGTCGTCGCCGATCGCCTCGACCTTCCAGCCGGGGATCGTCGGCTCGAGCATCGCGAGGTTGGTCTTGCCGCAGGCGCTCGGGAACGCAGCGGCGACGAACTTCGTGACGCCCTGCGGGCTGGTGAGCTTGAGGATGAGCATGTGCTCGGCGAGCCAGCCCTCGTCGCGGGCCATGACGGAGGCGATCCGCAGCGCGTAGCACTTCTTGCCGAGCAGCGCGTTGCCGCCGTAGCCGGAGCCGTAGGACCAGATGGCCCGCTCCTCGGGGAACTGCACGATGTACTTGGTGTCGTTGCACGGCCACGCGACGTCGGCCTCGCCGGGCTCCAACGGGTGACCGACCGAGTGCAGCGCCGGCACGAAGGCGGCGTCCAGCTCGGTCATGCGGTCCAGCACGTGCGAGCCCATGCGCGCCATGACCCGCATGCTCGCGGTGACGTACGCCGAGTCGGTGATCTCGACGCCGAACATCGGCTTCTCGGCCTCGAGGTGACCCATCACGAACGGGATGACGTACATCGTGCGGCCCTTCATGCAGCCGGCGTACAGGCCACGCATGATGGCCTTCATCTCGTCGGGGTCCATCCAGTTGTTGGTAGGTCCGCAGTCGGCCTCGTCCACCGAGCAGATGTAGGTCCGGTCCTCGACCCGGGCCACGTCGGTGGGGTCGGAGGCGGCGTGGAAGCTGTTCGGCTTCTTGTCCGGGTCGAGCCGGGTGAACGTGCCCGTCGCGACGAGCGCGTCGGTCAGCTCGGTCCACTCCTCCTCGGAGCCGGTGCACCACTGGATGCGGTCCGGGGTGCAGAGCTCGGCCGCCTCGCGGACGAAGTCGAGAATGCCCTGGTGGGTGGTGGGCGCCGAGGCGAGAGCCGCACTCAGGTCGAGCCCGGGATCGATGTCAGTGGTGGCGGTCATCGCTGATTCCTTCACGCGTTCGTCACGCCGGCCCCGGGGAACGGGGCGGTCGGTGGGAGCCGGCATCCTTGGCGGCGACTTTTGCGGGACGCTAACGCGTGGTCTCCGCGACGGGCCAATGGATCGATCCAGAGGTTGCGACCCAGGTCACACCCCGAGGTCGCCGCCCGGCAGGTCCCCGGTCTCCACCAGGTACCGCGCGACGCGGTACAGCTTGACGTTCTGCGCCGACGAGACCCGCTTGAGCACCCCGAAGGCCTGGTCGGTGCTCAGGTCGAAGCGCTCCCGGAGCATGCCGGTCGCCTCCCCGATCACCCGCCGGGTGTCCATCGCCTGCTTCAGCTGGTCCTGCTCGAGGGCGTTGGCCAGGGCCACCGAGGCATGCGCGGCCAGCACGAGACCGTCGAGCAGGTCCTCCCCGTCGAACGCGTCGACGGCGTAGGCGTAGAGGTTGAGTGCGCCCAGGTCCTCGCCCTCCAGGAAGAGCCGCAGGCTCAGAGACGAGTGGACGCCGACCTCCTCGACCGTCTGGGGTCCCCACAGCGGCCAGCGCGGGTCGGTGGCGAGGTCGGAGGCCTGCACGACCTCGTTCTCCTTGAGGGCGTCGCGGCAGGGGCCCTCCTCGAGCTCGAACTGGAGCTCGTCCATGCGCCGCAACGACTCCTGCGAGGCCGCGGGCGTCTCGATCTGGCGGCCGCGGACGACCGAGATGCCGGCGAGGTCGCAGCTGTCGATCAGCTCGGTCGCGACCTGGACGGCGCGCTCCAGCGTGGACTGGGTGCTGGGCTCCTCGGACATGGCACGAGCGGCGGAGGCGAGGTGACGGTCGAACTCGAAGCGATCCATCAGCATCCCTTGGTGGGTGACCGACCTGTCTACCCCTCCGGGACTACCAGCGCAACGCGGGTGTCCCCTGACGCACATCGGGTACCTGAGGGACAAGCCGGGAGATCGGCGCGCGCCGATGACTCGGTGAGGCGTGCCGGCTCGAGCCAAGGGTCGGCACGCCGCCTATCCCAGCCAGTCGTCGAGGTGCGCGAGCAGGTCAGCGGGATCCGCGTACACCTCGCGGGCGCCCGCGTCGATCAGCTCGCCCCGACAGCTGCCGCCGCTGAGCACGCCGTACGCCGGCAGCCCTGCGCGCATCGCCGCCTCGACGTCCCACACGGCGTCGCCGACCACGCAGGCCTCGGAGCCCCCTACCTGCTCGATGGCGTGGACGATCAGCTCGGGGTCGGGCTTGGACTCCTCCGCGTCGTCCGCCGTCGTCGCGGCGCCCGCTCGTCGGTCGGCACCGAGGAGCTCGAAGGCCCGTTCGGCGTGCCGGGGGATCGCCGAGCTCGCCAGGACGGGGGTGACACTGCGGTGGCGCAGCGCGTCGAGGAGCGCCCGGGCGCCGGGGAGCAGGTGCACCTCGTCGAGCATCCCGTCGTACTCCTTCCCCCAGGCCTCCCGGATCTCCGAGCCGTGGTCGCGCTCGACGTCCTCGCCCGCGACAGCCGGCACGAGCCGGTCACCGCCCATGCCCAGGGAGGACTGGATGCGCCAGCCGGGCACCCGCACGCCGAAGCGGTCGAAGGCGCGGGACCACGCGACCACGTGGTGGTAGTTGGAGTCGAGCAGGGTGCCGTCAACGTCGAGTACCACTGTGTCCATGGCCCTCCGGTGCCCGGATGCCTCGTCGGGACACCCCATCGGGGGAGAGCGCGACGGCCCTCGCGCGGATACCTTCGCTCCACGACCCGGCGGACGAGGGAGGCACGGGTGGACTTCGAGGGACTGCAGATCCGGACCGATCCGCGGGTGCTGACCCCGCGTGCGTGGACGGCCGCGCAGTCGCAGTGGGCGGCCGAGCTGGCGGAGGACGTGCCCCCGGGCCCGATCCTCGAGCTGTGCGCGGGTGCCGGCCACATCGGTCTGCTCGCGGCGCGGCTCTCCGGCCGCGCGCTCGTCGCGGTCGACAGCAACCCGGTGGCGGGCCCGCTGATCGAGGACAACGCCGCCCGAGCGCGCCTCGAGGTCGAGGTCCGCATCGCCGACATGGCGGCCGCGGTCACGCCGGGTGAGCTGTTCCCCCTCGTGATCGCCGACCCGCCATGGGTCCGCAGCGACGAGGTCCCGAGCTTCCCCGAGGATCCCGAGTCCGCGATCGACGGCGGAGCCGACGGGCTCCTGCTGGTGCGCAGCTGCGTAGCGGTGATCGCGGCCCACCTCGCCCCCGGCGGGTCGGCCGTCCTCCAGACCGGGCCGAACCAGGCGGACGAGACCGCCACCATCGCCAAGGTCACGGGAGGGCTGGTCGTCAGCGAGGTCCGTGAGCTCCCGCGGGGTTGCCTGATGCGCCTGGACCGCGAGGGCTAGGGACGCAGCTTCGGCGGGAGTCCCTTGTGCGTGGCGTCGCACCACGGCTTGCGTGAGGACTTCCCGCAGCGGCAGATCGCCGAGACCGGCCGATAGGTGCGGTGCTCGACCCCTTCCTCGTCGCGCACCACCATCTCGCCCCGGACGAGCATGGGGCCGCCGGGGCAGAGCTCGACCTCCGGGACCGGACGGACGGCGTCGCTCATCAGGCCGCCTCCCACTCACCGAGCAGCCGGGACGCCACCTGGTCCTCCTGGTGCAGACAGGCCCACGCCCCGAACCACACGTCCGGTGCGGTCTCGGGCTCGGCTCGGATCAGTGCGCCGCAGATGTTGCGCACGGCGACCTGCTCGTGGACCGCGTCCGCCTCGACGTGCTCCTGGTAGTAGCCCACCATCTCCGGCGGGTAGCCCAGCCGCTCCAGGCCCTGCGCCATGCGCCGCGAGGGCACGGGGCTGGTGGCCTCGAAGGCGGCCAGGTGCCCGACGGCGGCGCCGCGCAGCCGCCGCTGCAGCCCGAACATCGACTGCATGTTGTTCTGCTCCAGCACCTCCACCGGAGCCTCGTCGATGTAGTCGCCGTAGTCGGCGCTCAGGCCCGAGGCCGTCAGGCCCTGGGCGAACAGGTGTGAGTGGAGTCGGGTCGGGTCGCCTGCGCCGTACTCGTCGTACTGGAGCTCGGTCAGCGCAGCCTTGGCCTCGACCGGGAGGCGCGGGATGGCCCACGTCGTCGGGTCCGCCTCCTTGAGGTGGTAGATCGAGCGCACCCGCAGGAGGCGGTCGGCCTGGTCGCGGCGGGCACCGGTCTGGATGAAGCGGGCGATCGACGGTCCCTCCCACTCGTCCAACCAGTCGAAGAAGCCGCCCACGAAGTCCACGTCGGGGGGGCCGGGCCACCGGCTGCGGAGGCTGCTCTCGAGGTCGTCCTCCAGCTGCGCGCGCAGGGCGAGCAGCGGGGCGCTGCGCTCGTGACCGGCGTCCACGCCGTCGAACCCGCGATAGCTGAGCTCGTGCAGGACCCACAGGGTCAGGGCACTGTCGTCGGCACTCGCCGGCGAGGCCTTCATCGGGGGGCCGTCGGCGTTCGGCGGCCGCCGCAGGACGCGCTCCAGGGCGGCGCCGAGGTCACCGCGGGGCGTGGGAAGGCTGGTCACGAGGTCTGGGTACCCGCAGCCACACACGTCACCGGGATTTCACCCCTTCGGGGGGTCACACTGGCTTTACGTAGTCCTTTGTGACTAGTACTTTCGAGAAACCCCCCACGCTGGAGACCACGGCGCGGAAGCACTTCTGCACTTTCGGGAAGGCTCCACGATGTCGTCAGTCACCTTTCAATCCTCGGTTCACGAGTCTCCGCGGCCGGGGTCTCAGCTCACCCGGGCCCAGCGCAGCGACCGCACGCGCGAGCTGCTGCTCGAGGCGGCCTCGGCCGACCCGGCCCGTCGCGCGGAGCTGGTGGACGAGGTCGTCCTGCTCAACCGAGGCGTCGCCGAAGCGGTCGCCAACCGCTACCGCGGCCGAGGAGTCCCGCTCGAGGACCTCCAGCAGGCCGCGCTCGAGGGGCTGATCAAGGCCGTCAACCGGTTCGACGCCAACGTGCGGCCGGACCTGCTCACGTACGCCGTCCCGACCATCCGGGGTGAGATCCAGCGGTGGTTCCGGGACCAGAGCTGGATGGTGCGTCCCCCGCGCCGGATCCAGGAGCTCCAGTGGAAGCTCAGCCACGGAGCCGAGGAGCTCAGCCAGAAGCTGGGCCGGCAGCCCACCCCTGAGGAGATCGCCGACCACGCGGGGTGCACCGTGGCGGAGATGGAGGAGGCGAACCAGGCGTACGGGTGCTTCCACCCGCCGTCGCTGGACCGCCCGATCGACAGCGCCGACGGACCCACCCTCGGCGAGACCCTCGTCGCGGACGAGGAGCACGAGCAGGACGCCGCCGAGGCACGCACCATCCTGGGTCCGATCGTCCGGCGCCTGAGCACACGCGATCGGCGCATCCTCTACCTGCGCTTCTTCGAGGACCAGTCCCAGCGCGACATCGGCGACGAGCTGGGCGTCACCCAGATGCAGGTCTCGCGCCTGCTCGACCGGATCTTCCGCGACCTCCGCAGCGAGCTCGCTTGAACCAGCACGACCCGGACATCGCTCCGGACGCTCGAAGAACCGACGGAGGACGCAGCAACGTCAAGCTGCGCGACGTCGCGCAGCAGGTGAAGAACGACCGGTCACTGCCCCCGCGCCCCGGCTGACGGAGCCGCGTCCCGCAGCGCCGGGAGCACGTCGCGGCCGTAGGCCTCGATCATCTCGAGGTAGTGGGGACCCATGTTGGCGACGTACACCTCGTCGTACCCGGCCTCCACGTACTCGGTGAGGGCCTCGACGTGCCGGTCGATGTCCGGTCCGGCGACGATGCTGTCGGCGGTCGACTCCCGCGTGACCAGCTCGGCAGCCTGCTCGAAGTGCCGAGGCGTCGGCAGCACCTGGGCCAGCTCGCCGGGGAGACCGGCGTTGCGCCACAGCCGGTGGGCATGGTCGACGCCCTCGTCCTCGGTGTCGGCCCACGCCACCTTGACGCCACCCTGGCAGGGCTTGCCGCCGGACTTCTCCTTGAACGACGACACCGCGTCGCCGTCGGGGGCGGTGTTGATGAACCCGTCGCCGATGCGGGCCGCGAGGTCCAGCGCCTTGGGGCCGAACGCGGAGACGTAGATGTCCGGCGGGGTCTCAGGCCGCGTGTAGATCCGGGCGGTGTCAACGTCGTAGAACCGCCCTCGACGAGTCACCTGACCGCCCTCCCACAGCTCGCGGATCACCTCGACCGCCTCCTCGAGCTGGTCGAGCCGGACGTCCGCTGAGGGCCACGGGTCACCGAGAACGTGTTCGTTGAGCGCCTCCCCGGTGCCGACCCCGAGCGTGAAGCCGCCGCGGAGCTGGACGGCGGCGGTGGCCGCGGCCTGCGCCACGATCGCGGGGTGCGTCCGCACCGTCGGGCAGGTGACAGCGGTCGTGACCGGCAGGGAGCAGGCCTGGGACAGCGCGCCGATGACGCCCCACACGAAGGGGCTCTCGCCCTGCTCGTCGTTCCAGGGGTGGAAGTGGTCGCTGATCCACAGGGCGTCGAAGCCGGCCGCCTCGGCCGCCTGGGCCTGGGCCACCAGGTCGTCGGGTCCGTACTCCTCGCAGGACAGGAAGTATCCGAATCGCATGGTCACCGGTACCCACATCCCCGGTGCGGAAAAGACCACCCCACCGGGTGGGAGTCCAGCGCGTCGGGCCGGGCACCAGAACGGCATGAGAGCAGTGACATGGCAGGGAACCGAGGACATGCGAGTCGAGACGGTGCCGGACCCGGTCATCGAGGAGGACACCGACGTGCTGATCCGCGTCACCTCCACGGGACTGTGCGGCTCCGACCTGCACCTGTACACGGTGCTGTCTCCTTTCATGACCGCCGGCGACGTCGTCGGACACGAGCCCATGGGCGTGGTCGAGGCGGTCGGGTCGGCCGTCACGAACGTCGCCGCCGGCGACCGGGTGGTCATCCCGTTCAACGTGTCCTGCGGCAGCTGCTGGATGTGTGACCACCACCTGCAGAGCCAGTGCGAGACCACCCAGAACGCGGACCAGGGCACCGGCGCCAGCCTCCTGGGCTACTCCAAGCTCTACGGCCAGGTTCCCGGCGGTCAGGCTGAGTACCTGCGCGTCCCGCACGGGGCGTACGGTGCGGTCAAGGTCCCGGAGGGGCCGCCCGACGACCGCTTCCTGTTCCTCAGCGACGTGCTGCCGACCGCCTGGCAGGCCGTCGAGTACGCCGACGTGCCCGACGGCGGCACCCTCCTGGTGCTCGGCGCCGGCCCGATCGGTGACATGGCGGCGCGGATCGCCCTGCATCGCGGTCTGCGGGTCATGGTCGCGGACCTCGTTCCCGAGCGACTGCTGCGCGTCGCCGGACGCGGCGCCGAGGCCCTGGATCTCACCACGCTCGACGCCTCGCTCGGCGACGTCGTGCGCGACCGCACCGACGGGCGCGGCGCCGACGCGGTGATCGACGCCGTCGGCATGGAGGCCCACGGCTCCGGGGTCACGAAGGCGATGCACAAGATGATCGGGTTCCTGCCCGACGCCGTCGCCGAGCCGCTGATGCTGAAGGCCGGCGTCGACCGGCTGGCCGCGCTGACGTCCGGAATCGATGCCGTGCGCCGCGGCGGCACCGTCTCGATCTCCGGCGTCTACGGAGGGGCCAGGGACCCCCTGCCGCTGTTCCAGATGTTCGACAAGCAGCTGCAGCTGCGGATGGGACAGGCGAACGTCCGGTCCTGGACCGACCAGATCCTCACCCTGCTCGACCAGGACGAGGACGTGCTCGGGGTGGAGAGCTTCGCGACCCACCACCTCAGCCTCGAGGAGGCCCCGTGGGCCTACGAGAACTTCCAGAAGAAGCAGTCCGGCGCGATCAAGGTCGTCTTCCAGCCCTGAGGCGGGCTCAGGAGGGGTAGCTGTCGCCCTGCAGCAGCGTCGCCAGGTGGACCGCGTGCGCGGCGGCCGACTTGTTCGTGCCGGCCGTCGCCTCGGGGGTCTCGTCGTGGTCGTTGTAGTCGACCGACTGCATGGCCTCGCCGACCCAGTACGTCCCCGCGCCGGGCGGGAGCGAGAAGCCGGTGTCGTTGAGCGCCTGGAAGATCTCCGCGCACGAGTGGTGGGCGCCGTCCTCGTTGCCGACGACCCCGACGATCGCGACCTTGCCGTACGTCGACATGCGACCCTCGTCGTCGGTCTCGGACAGCTCGGCGTCGAGCCGCTCGAGCGCCATCTTGCACACCGACGAAGGCTGGCCCATCCAGATCGGCGTCGTCATCACGAGGATGTCGGCGGCCATGATCTTCGAGCGGATGTCCGGCCACCCGTCCCCGTCGCCCTCGTCGAGGCTGACCCCGAACTTGACGTCGTGGTCGACGACCCGGACCAGCTCACCGGTCACCCCGTGCCCCGCCAGCTCGTCGAGCAGCTGTCGAGCGATGAGGACCGAGCTGGACTCCGCGGGGGAGCGCTTGAGCGTGCAGGCGAGAGCGACGGCGGTGAGAGGCATACGGTCCGGTGCCCGAGCCTTCGCTCGACATGCGCAGGGTTGCTTCACTCCTTCGGGGGTACCGGGGGCCATGACACTGCAAGCTCACAGACGCGTGCGCGTGGCCACCTTGGGCGATCTTCCGCAGAGCGTGATCACCCAGCTGGCCCCCTACACCGATCGCATCGAGCTGGTGGCGGGCGGCCGGTCCGGCCCGCACCCGGAGTTCGACGTGCTGCTCTACGACTCGACGGGCCCGCTGGACGCCCAGAGCCTGCTCGACGCCCTCGAGGGCGCCGGGGCGCCGAAGGTGGCCCGGCAGGAGGCGTGGTTCGGTGAGCAGGAAGGCCTCACGCCGCGCGAGTCGCAGGTCGTCACGCTCATCGCCAGCGGCCTGACCAACCAGCAGATCGCGGACCAGTGCCACGTCACGCTCAACACCGTGAAGACCTACATCCGCACGGCGTACCAGAAGATGGGCGTCTACAGCCGCACCCAGGCCGTCGTCTGGTGCCTGGGCCACGGACTCGAGCTCCCGGAGAGCACCCAGCCGCTCAACTAGGCGCCGGCTCCGCCTCGGTCAGTCGCTCTCGTCCTCGAGGTCGGCGGCCACCCGGCGGTGCGCCTCCCAGATCGCATCGGGCATGCGGTCGAACTGCGCGAGGTGCTCCTCGCGGAAGCCCATCTCCTGCTGCCAGCGCTGCTTGTCGATGGACAGGATGCGGTCCAGGTCCTCCTGCGGGAGGTCGAGGCCCTCGAGGTTCAGCTCCTCCTCGGTCGGCAGGATGCCCACCGCCGTACGACGACCGGAGACCTCGCCGTTCTTCAGCTGCAGCAGCCACAGCAGCGGACGCAGGTTCTCCCGGTAGCCCGGCCACAGGAAGTGACCGTCCTCGGGGTCGCGCTGGAACCAGTTCACGTGGGCGAAGATCGGCTGCTCGCTCGCGGCGCCCACGATGTCGAGGTAGTGCTGGGCGTAGTCGCCCTCGCCGTAGGCCATGAACGGCCGGTTCGACATCGGGTCGTAGCGCAGCTGTCCGTCGACACCCTCGGCGGCGAAGGTCGCCTCCGCGCCCAGCGTGAGGCCGTCGTACACGCCCTCGGCCAGGTCGGTGATGGCGCGGATCAGCGGCTCGCGGTCGCGGGTGCGGCCGCCGAAGATGATCGCGTCGATCGGGACTCCGGTCGGCTCGTCGTAGTCCGGCGCGATGTTCGGGACGTTGTCGAGCGTCGTGGTGAACCGGCTGTTGGGGTGGGCCCACGGGGCGGTGTCGTTGTCCTTGCGGTCCCGCAGCGGCGAACCGGTCCAGTCGAGCCAGCCGCGGACGTCGGTCGGCGGCTTCGGCGTCTTGCCCTCCCACCAGACCTCGCCGGTGGTGGGGTTGTAGGCGACGTTGGTGAAGATCGCCTGCGAGCCCTCGTCGATCGAGTGCAGGGCGTTGGGGTTGGTCACCTCGTTGGTGTCCTTGGCGACGCCGAAGACGCCGTACTCGGGGTTCATGCCCATCAGCCGGCCGGTCTCCTCGTCGACCCACAGCCAGGCGATGTCGTCGCCGTAGAAGGAGACGTGGTAGCGCTCGCCGAGGGCGTCCGGGGCGGCCATCATCGCGAGGTTGGTCTTGCCCGACGCGCTCGGGAAGCCGCCGCAGACGTGGTAGGTCTTCCCGGTCTCCTTGTCGTGGATCCCGATGAGCATGTACTGCTCGGCGAGGAACTTCCGCGACGCCCACCCGTCGTAGGCACCCTGCCGCAGGCCGTGCGCGATCTTGCCGAGCAGTGCGTTCCCGCCGTACGACGACCCGAAGTGCAGGATCGTGCGCTCGTCGGCGACGGTCACGAAGTAGCGCTGGTCCTGGTCGGTGCCCTGGCCGAGGTTCTCCAGGTCTCCGGTGACATGCACGGCGCGGACGAAGGAGCTCGGGTCCGCGAGCTCGTTGACGAACTGCACGCCGACCCGGGCCATCCGGATCATGTGCAGGACGACGGTGCGGGTGTCGGTCAGCTCGACCCCGGCCGCCCACGGCGCGAGCGCGTTGCCGGCCGGTGACATCAGGTAGGGGATGACGTACATCGTCTTGCCGACGCTCGCGCCCTTCATGCGCTCGTGCAGCAGTGGCTTCATCTCCGACGCGGGGCGCCAGTTGTTGTAGACGCCCTTGTCCTTCTCGTCGCTGGTGGCGACGATCGTGCGCTCCTCGGAGCGGGCGGTGTCCTTGTAGTAGCTGCGCGAGTAGTAGCGGCCGTCCCCGGCCCGCTTCAGCTCCCCGGCCTCGACGGCCTCCTCCAGGAGCCGCGCGTCGTCCGAGGCGTTCACCACCTCGATCCGCTCGGCGCCGGTCAGCTCGGCGTACTCCTTGACGAACTCGCGGACCTGGGGGTTGGTCAGCCCGGCTGCATCCAGGGCTGCCTCGACATCGGCCATGGGGGTCTGCACCTCTCGCTCGGGGAGTGTGAATGCACCTTAGGACACTGATTTCGTGGGCCGTGAGGGCGTCGGCTATTCTCACTCGGTCACGCCATACGGATCAGTACGGCGGACGGGCGCCCGTAGCTCAACGGATAGAGCATCTGACTACGGATCAGAAGGTTTGGGGTTCGAATCCCTACGGGCGCGCAAGACGGTCGTCGGTTCGATTCCGACAGGCGGCTCCACGCAGGTCCGTGACTTGCAGTTGCCCGCACAAGGACACGCTGGTGAGCGCCCTTGAAGTCCCATACTCCCGGATAGGTCACGGGAAGCCGTCGGCAGGCGCGACCGCGAGTCGAAACCTCGCGGCGTTACCGTGCCGCCCGGCGCAGGCCGAGGCCCAAGGTAGGTTCGTGACCCGAGGACCGTCGGCTGGACGCAGTTCCGGCTGCCTCTGAGACCTCCGCTGGGAGACACTCCGGAGGCCAGAAGGGATGATGAAGGTGAGGTAAGTGTGGCGCCGCAGATCCGAGCTCGCCTCCTGAATGCTGACGAGCAGCGGATCGAGGTGGGCGTGCGCGAACCCGAAGGCCATGAGCGCACGATGTGGTTCGCAAGCGCTGCCCCTGTCTGGGAGGCGCCGCCGCCGACCCTGGACTTCGCCGCGGTCGCCCTCGCCCACTACGCCGCCTTCCGGGGCTACGACCTTCACCTTGAAGGTCCGGCGACGGCAGCACAGCTCGACCACTTGGATGAGTTTCTCGGCATCTGGGCGATCTGGCGTCCCGACGCCTACCGTCGGGTCGCGGTGAGCGCAGAGGAAGAGCGTGCTGTGCGCCCACTGGAAGAAATTCCCTCACGGTCTGCCATGGCCTACAGCGGTGGCGTGGACGCTGGGTTCGCGCTGGCTTTCCACCACGATGGTGGGATGTCTCGAGTCAACCGTCAGATCGAACTCGGTGTGTTGGGAGTGAGGTCGGACCGGATGCACGACCACGCGGCGGTGGCCGTTGCCCAGGCGACCGCCGAGCGCGTGCTGAGTGAGTACGGTGTCCGTCTCGCAGTGATAACGAACAACTGGCGCGAGGGTTTCTGCGACAAGTGGTTCATGTCTTTCAACACGGGATACATGGCACTGCTCCACACCTTCGCAGCCACTCACGGCGCTGGTATCCACGCCACGGATCACAACTATCGTCTTGAGATGAGGCTCCCGCCCTACGGCAGCCACACCTCAATCAACCACCTCCTCGGGAGTCCATCGTTCCCGATCATCAGCACGGGAGGTACGCACAAGAGGATCGAGCGTGTGGAGTACCTTGCCAGCCACCCAACGATCGCGAACGCCCTGAGAGTCTGTTACCAGGAGGATGCGGGCGGGACCAACTGCGGGCACTGCGAGAAGTGCGTCCGGACCCAGCTGGAGATGCGTGCCGTGGGCATGAGTCAAGCGGTCGACGCAGCATTCCCCAGCAAGTTCGAGCTCGACGACTTGCGCACCGCCCGCGCCAACAACGCGACCGTGGTCATGCACTTCGAGGACATCCTCGAGCGTTTGGATCCCGAGGACCCTGCGCGGCCCGAGGTCGAGAAGTGGCTGAGGGACAAGCGGCCGATCACCCCGAAGGAGGGCCGCCGACTCCGGCGACGTCTCCGCGCGACCCGTCGCGAGCTCGAGGCGGCCAAGGCGCAGCTGGCGCAGCGACCTCCGGAGGGACTCGTGCGGAAGGGTTGGCGACGGCTGCGGTCCTGACGTCCCCTTCGGCCAGGGTCGCAGCCGGTGGCGACGACGACCTTCAGGACTGCGACCCGGGCTTTCGACATGCCCCAGAACTGTCACCTGTGTCGCGACTCATGTGTCGCCCGTCAGGTGTCGCCTCTGTCGTGAACCCAGACACCCACGGGCGCGCAAGGTGCGGCCGGTCGCGCGGGCAGGGCTCTCGCCTAGAGCACGTCCTCCACGGACACGGCACCATGACGGTCCTCGATGGCCTCCGCCAGAGTGCGGACGTCGTCGTCACTGACCTCCACCCCGGCCTCGGAGAAGCCCTTGCGCAGCTCGCTCTCGACGGTGCCTTCGGGAGCGCCGTCCTGCCACGAGGAGACGCGGTCGACGACGGCCTGGATCGCTTCGGTTCGCTCATCGCTCATGCTCGCGGGTACCCAGCGGCCGCCAGGACACGCGGGGGATGAGCACGATCACACCCGCAATCAGCTCCAGGACGCCTCGGTCCGTTCCCGCAGGTGGTCGACGACGGCGGTGAACTCGCCCGTGGACTCGAAGACGCGGCGCTGCTGCGTCGCGCCGTTGCCGCCGCTGGCGAAGAGCGTCTCGGTCATCGTCTCGACGACCTCCAGGTCGCCGGCGACCTCCAGCGCGTCCCGGCACACGTCGACCAGCCCGGCGAGCACGTCCCGCGGGCTCGCCAGCTCGAAGGTCCGCGGATCGACCAACGAGCCGCCGATCCCGTCCCGTGAGGCGCGCCAGGTCGCCGCGCGCAGCAGGTCGCTGCGCCAGCCCGGCAGGGGTGGGCGGTCGGCGTACGTCGTCACCAGGGCGCGAGCCAGACCCGCGACGAGCACGGCGTTCTCGACGTCGAGGCACACGTCGGGGACCCGCAGCTCCACCGTGGGGAAGGTGGGTGAGAGCCGGGTGTCGAAGTAGATCATCTGCTCGTCCAGCCCGGCGCCCCAGGCGACGAGGCGGTCGCTGACGCGGCGGTACGTCGCCACGTCACCGAACATCTCATCGGTCCCACGGGACGGCAGGCGCCGCCAGAGCTGGTCGCGCCAGCTCGCGTGACCGGTGTCGCGGGCGCGGAAGTACGGCGAGTTCGCGCTGAGCGCCAGCAGGGTCGGGAGCCACGGGGAGACGCCGTCGACGACCCGCACGCCCTCCTCGTCGTCCTCGACCCGGACGTGCACGTGCATGGCGCAGACCAGGGTCTCCCGGGCGAGCTCGCGGTAACCCTCGAGGATCCGGCGGTAGCGCGGGTCGGGGGTCACCTCGATCACCTCGCCGCCCAGGATCGGCGTGCCGACGGCGACCGCCGCCGCTCCGGCGGCCGCGGCTGCCTCTCCGACCGCGCGCCGGCTCCGCCGGACCTCCCGCTCCAGGTCTGCGAGGCTCGCGCACGGCGGCGTCTGGGTCTCGAGCTGCTGGAGGAACAGCTCGGCCTCCACCGGCGGGCCGTCCGGGTCGCCGTGCTCGGCGTGCGCCCGGAGGGCCTGGGTGGCGACACCGTGCAGGACACCGGTCTCCGGGTCGACGAGCATCAGCTCTTCCTCGATGCCGACGGTCCGGGTGGTCATGGCCCACGGTGCCCACGGTGCCCCGGCCGCAATCGTCCGCCGGGTGGACGTGACGGACGGCACTCCTCCGGGACGGTTCCCGACCGTGTGATGTGATCGTTCCAAGGGAACCGGTGGACATGGAGGAAAACGTGGAGGTCTGGCCCGGAAACGCCTACCCGTTGGGGGCCACCTTCGACGGGAGCGGGACGAACTTCGCCCTCTTCAGCGAGGTGGCGGAGAAGGTCGAGCTCTGCCTGTTCGACGACGACGGAGCCGAGACGAGGGTCGAGCTCACCGAGGTCGACGCCTTCGTCTGGCACGGCTACCTGCCGACCGTGCAGCCGGGGCAGCGGTACGGCTACCGCGTGCACGGTCCGTGGGATCCCGCCCAGGGTCTGCGCTGCAACCCCCACAAGCTGCTGCTCGACCCGTACGCCAAGGCCACCGACGGCGAGATCGACTGGGACCAGTCGCTGTTCGGCTACGACTTCGACGACCCGGACTCTCGGAACGACGACGACTCGGCCCCCCACATGGTGCTGGGCGTCGTCATCAACCCGTTCTTCGACTGGGAGGGTGACCGTCTCCTCGGCATCCCCTACAACGAGTCGGTCATCTACGAGGCGCACGTCAAGGGCCTCACCGAGCTGCACCCCGACGTCCCCGAGGACCTGCGCGGCACGTACGCCGGCCTCGCGCACCCAGCGGTCACCGACCACCTGACCCGGCTCGGGGTGACCGCGATCGAGCTGATGCCGGTCCACGAGTTCGTCCAGGACAACACCCTGCTGGAGAAGGGGCTGCGCAACTACTGGGGCTACAACACCCTGTCGTTCTTCGCCCCGAACGCGCCCTACGCCTCCGGCTACCAGGACCCCTCGCGCCGCGGCCAGCAGGTGCAGGAGTTCAAGGCGATGGTCAAGGCCATGCACGCCGCCGGCATCGAGGTCATCCTCGACGTGGTCTACAACCACACCGCCGAGGGCAACCACCTCGGACCGACGCTGAGCTTCAAGGGCATCGACAACCCGGCGTACTACCGCCTCGTCGAGGACGACCTGCAGTACTACATGGACTACACCGGCACCGGGAACTCCCTCAACGTGCGCCACCCGCACTCGTTGCAGCTGATCATGGACTCCCTGCGTTACTGGGTCCTGGAGATGCACGTCGACGGCTTCCGGTTCGACCTCGCGGCCACCCTGGCGCGCGAGTTCTACGACGTCGACCGGCTGGCCACCTTCTTCGAGCTCGTGCAGCAGGACCCGGTGGTCTCCCAGGTGAAGCTGATCGCCGAGCCGTGGGACGTCGGGCCGGGCGGCTACCAGGTCGGCAACTTCCCGCCGCAGTGGACCGAGTGGAACGGCGCCTACCGCGACGCCGTCCGCGACTTCTGGCGCGGCGAGCGCAACCTCGGCGAGCTCGCCTCGCGACTGGCCGGCTCCTCGGACTTCTACGAGCACTCCGGCCGCCGCCCGGTGGCCTCGATCAACTTCGTGACCGCTCACGACGGCTTCACGCTGCGCGACCTGGTGTCCTACGAGCAGAAGCACAACGAGGCCAACGGCGAGGACAACAACGACGGCGAGAGCCACAACCGCTCGTGGAACCACGGCGTCGAGGGACCGACCGACGACGAGGGCGTCCTCTCGCTGCGGGCCCGCGACCAGCGCAACCTGCTCGCCACGCTGCTGCTGAGCCAGGGCGTGCCGATGCTGGCGCACGGCGACGAGCTCGGCCGCACCCAGGACGGCAACAACAACACCTACGCCCAGGACAGCGAGATCTCCTGGATCCACTGGGACCGGGCCGACCACCCGCTCGTGGAGTTCGTGGCCGCGGTGCTGCGGCTGCGGCGCGACCACCCGACGTTCCGCCGGCGCCGGTTCTTCACCGGCACCTCGCCGCGCGCCGGCGACCGCCTCAACGACATCGTGTGGCTGCACCCCTCCGGCGAGCCGATGGGCGACGAGGACTGGCAGGGCGGTCAGGTGCTCGGGATGTACCTCAACGGCGACGGCATCGCCGGGCTGGACGCCCGCGGCGAGCGCATCACGGACGCCCACTTCCTGCTGTACTTCAACGCCGACGGTGACGTCGAGGCGACCCTCCCGCCGGAGGAGTACGCGCCGGCCTGGGACGTCGTGATCGACACCGGCGGCTCCCCGGGCACCGAGCCCGTGGCTGCCGGCGGCACCCTGCACCTGCAGAGCCGCAGCGTCGTCGTCCTCCGCGAGCACAGCGAGCCCGAGGCCGAGCCGGACTCCTCGGTCGCGGCCTCCCTCGCGAACCAGGTCGGTCCATGACCCGCACCCCCACCAGCACCTACCGCGTGCAGGTCACCGCCGACCTCGACCTGCACACCGTGGCCGGGCTGCTGCCCTACCTGCACGACCTGGGTGCGGACTGGGTCTACCTGTCGCCCCTCCTCGCCGCCGAGCCAGGCAGCACCCACGGGTACGACGTGGTCGAGTTCGACCGGGTCGATCCCTCGCGCGGTGGCCCCGAGGGCCTCGCGGCCGTGTCCGAGGCGGCCCGGTCGCTCGGCATGGGTGTGCTGGTCGACATCGTCCCCAACCACGTCGGCGTCGCCACCCCGCGCGAGAACCCCACGTGGTGGGACCTGCTGACCCACGGCCGCGACTCGGCGTACGCGTCGTTCTTCGACGTCGACTGGGAGCTGGGCGGCGACCGGATCCGCATCCCCGTGCTGGCCGAGGACGCCGACCTCGTCCGCGACCTGACGGTCGTCGACGGCGAGCTGCGCTACTTCGACCACGCCTACCCGATCGCGCCCGGCACGGGCGAGGGTTCGCCGACCGAGGTGCACGACCGCCAGCACTACGAGCTGGTCAGCTGGACCGTCGCCGACCACGGGCTGAACTACCGGCGGTTCTTCGCGGTCAACACATTGGCCGGTGTGCGGGTCGAGGACCCTGCGGTCTTCGGCGCGACGCACGTCGAGGTCAAGCGCTGGTTCGACGAGGGGCTCGTCGACGGGCTGCGCGTCGACCACCCCGACGGCCTGCGCGACCCGGGCGGTTACCTGGACTCGCTCGCCGAGCTCAGCGGGTCGGCGTACGTGCTGGTGGAGAAGATCCTGGAGCCGGGCGAGGAGATGCCGCGCTGGGCGACGGCCGGCACCACGGGGTACGACGCCCTGGCGCTGATCGACCGGGTCCTCACCGACGGCGCAGGCGTCGAGCGGCTGCCGTTCTCGGAGCTGGACTGGCCGGCCCTGATCCGCGGCACCAAGCGCGCGATCGCCGACGGGATCCTGGGCTCGGAGGTCCGGCGCGTGGTCCGCGACCTGACGCCGGAGCGCAGCGAGCCCGCGCGGCTGGTCGACGCCGTCGCCGAGCTTTGCGCCTGCTTCCCGGTCTACCGCTCGTACCTGCCTGAGGGCATGGACCACCTCGAGGAGGCGTTCACCGCGGCCCGGGAGTCCCGACCCGACCTGTCCGAGGCCTACGACGAGCTGTGGCCGGTCCTCAGCGACGGCGGCCACCCCGCCGCGCAGCGGTTCCAGCAGACCACCGGGGCCGTGATGGCCAAGGGGGTCGAGGACACGGCGTTCTACCGGGTCTCCCGCCTCACGTCGCTGACCGAGGTCGGCGCCGACCCGTCGATCACGTCGGTGTCCGTCGCTGACTTCCACGAGGCCATGACCGTGCGTCAGCGTGACTGGCCGCACGCGATGACGACCCTGTCGACCCACGACACCAAGCGCGGAGAGGACGTCCGAGCCCGGATCACGGTGCTGGCCGAGGAGCCTCTCCTCTGGACGTCCGCGCTGGAACGGCTCGAGGCGCTGGTTCCCGTGCCCGACCCCTCCTTCGGCAACCTGCTGTGGCAGGCCGCGGTCGGGGCGTGGCCCCTCTCGCGCGAGCGGCTGCACGCGTACGCCGAGAAGGCGATGCGCGAGGCCGGCGACCGCACCACCTGGACCGCGCCCGACGAGGACTACGAGAACGCTGTCCACACGGCCGTCGACGCGGCCTTCGACGACCCGGAGGTGGAGGCCGTGCTCACCGACGTGGTCACCCACCTCGACGCAGCCGGCCGGGCCAACTCGCTGGCGGCCAAGCTGCTGGCGCTCACCATCCCCGGCGTCCCGGACGTCTACCAGGGCAGCGAGCTGGAGGAGAAGTCGCTCGTCGACCCCGACAACCGGCGGTTCGTCGACTTCGACCGGCTGACCGACTCGCTCGGGGCCGCGCTGTCCGGCGACCCCGAGCTGGCGAAGCTGAAGGTCACGGCGACGGCCCTGCGCCTGCGCCGCGACCGGCCCGAGCTCTTCACGTCCTACGCCGCGGTGCCGGTGACCGGTCGCGCGGCGGCGCACGTCGTGGCGTTCGACCGGGGCGGGGCGATCGCCGTCGCCACGCGTCTGCCCGTCGGGCTGGCCGAGCGCGGCGGATGGAGCGACACCACGCTGGAGCTTCCTGACGGCGAGTGGCACGACCTGCTCACGGACCGCCCCGCCTCGACCCGCGTCGTCGAGCTGCTCTCCGAGCTGCCCGTGGCCCTGCTGGTGCGGTCATGACCCGCGGGCCCTTCGACGTCTGGGCGCCTCGCGCCACCCGGATGCGCCTCGTCGTCGACGGCGACGGAGGCGGCATCGCCGAGATGCAGCGCGGGGAGGGCGACTGGTGGAGCCCGAGGTCGCTGCCCCCGCAGGCGACGGACCCCGACGACTGCCACTACGGATACCTCGTCGACGACAGCGACGACTACGTCCCCGACCCTCGGTCCCGGCGGCAGGACTGGACGGTCCACGAGTGGTCGCGGACCTTTGACCCGACCGCTCACCGGTGGACCGACCGAGCCTGGAAGGGCCGCGAGCTGGCCGGCGCGGTCATCTACGAGCTGCACGTCGGCACCTTCACCCCCGAGGGGACCCTCGACTCCGCGATCGAGCGGCTCGACCACCTGGTCGACCTCGGGGTCGACCTCGTCGAGGTGATGCCGGTCAACGCGTTCAACGGCACCCACAACTGGGGCTACGACGGCGTGCTCTGGTTCGCGGTCCAGGAGTCGTACGGCGGCCCGGCGGCGTACCAGCGCTTCGTCGACGCCTGCCACGTCCGCGGTCTGGGCGTGGTCCAGGACGTCGTCTACAACCACCTCGGGCCCTCGGGGAACTACCTGCCGCTGTTCGGGCCGTACCTCAAGACCGGCCGCAACACCTGGGGCGACCTGGTCAACCTCGACGGCGAGGGCTCCGCCGAGGTGCGCCGCTACATCCTCGACAACGTGCGGATGTGGCTGGAGGACTACCACGTCGACGCGCTCCGGCTCGACGCCGTGCACGCGCTCGTCGACACCTCGCCCGTGCACATACTCGAGGAGATGGCGACCGAGGTCGCCGAGCTCTCCGAGCGGCTGGGTCGCCCGCTCACGCTCATCGCTGAGTCCGACCTCAACGACCCGCGACTCATCACGCCTCGCGGCGAGGGCGGGTACGGGCTCGACGCGCAGTGGAGCGACGACTTCCACCACGCCGTCCACGTCGCGCTCACCGGGGAGATCTCTGGCTACTACGCCGACTTCGAGCCGCTGTCGGCGCTGGTCAAGGTGTGCGAGCGCGGCTTCTTCCACGACGGCACCTGGTCCTCCTTCCGCGGTCGCGACCATGGCGTCCCGATCGACCTCGAGCACACGCCGACCTGGCGGCTCGTGGTCTGCAACCAGAACCACGACCAGATCGGCAACCGCGCGGTCGGTGACCGGCTGACCGAGCACCTGGACGAGCACCAGCTCGGCTGTGCCGCTCTGCTCACCCTCGCAGGTCCGTTCACCCCGATGCTGTTCATGGGCGAGGAGTGGGGCGCCTCGACGCCCTTCCAGTTCTTCACCTCCCACCCCGAGCCCGACCTCGGCAAGGCGACCGCCGAGGGGCGGATCGAGGAGTTCGCGCGGATGGGCTGGGACCCGGACGTCGTACCCGACCCCCAGGATCCCGAGACCTTCCAGCGCTCGAAGCTGGACTGGGACGAGTCGGCCGAGGGCAGGCACTCCCGACTCCTCGCCCTCTACCGGCGCCTAGGCGCCCTGCGCCGCAGCGAGCCCGCGTTGACCGACCCGGCGTTCACCTCGACCAGCTGCACGGCCGACGAGGCGACCCGCCTGTTCACGATGCGGCGTGGAGACCTCCTGCTGGCCGTGAACTTCGGCGGCGATCCTCAACGCGTCGAGACCGGACCGGCGACGGAGCTCCTGCTCGGCACCGGTGACGACGTCGAGTGCGACGAGGGGCAGCTGCACCTCCCGGCCCACGCCGGCGCCCTCCTGAGGCTCCCGCCCGACTGAGACCGTCGGCGGGGCCTGTCACAGTCGAGCCCATGGATGTCGGTGCGGTGGTGTCGCGGTTGGCTCTCACTCTCGACGCTCACGCCTGGGACGAGCTGCCGACGTTGGTCGACGAGGACTTCCGGTGCCGGTATGTCCACAGCGGTGAGGAGTTCGACCGCGACGGCTGGGTCCGGCTCAACGCCTCGTACCCCGGTTTCGAGCACTTCACCCTGGAGGACGTCGTCGTCGGCGATGGGCGTGCCGCCGGCCGGGCGACGGTCACGAGCGTGACGGGCGAGGTGACCGAGACCTTCGCGGTGGCCATGTTCCTGACCATCCGCGGCGGCCTCATCGTCGACCTGGTCGAGGTCTGGACCGACATCGGGGTCGGGGCAGCGCCCGAGCGCCGCCCCGGGTGAGCCGAGCCGCTCCAAGGTTTTGCGATGGCGCTGCGCGGGCACCAGCCGGGTGCAGTCCAGCCACGAAGGAGGGCCCATGCCCGAGAAGCGCGACCCAGGTCCGAGCGTCAAGGACGACGAGCTGTACGAGAAGCTCCGCGACGACGGCAACAGCAAGGAGAAGTCGGCGCGGATCGCCAACGCGAAGGCTGCCGGCGAGGACGTCTCGAAGAAGGGCGGTGAGTCCGGGTCGTACGACGACTGGTCGGTCGACGACCTGCGGGACCGGGCCGCCGAGCTCGACATCGAGGGCCGGTCGTCGATGAGCAAGTCCGAGCTGATCGACGCTCTGCGCCACCACTGAGACCGCTCCGGCGGCCGGACGAGGGTCTGACAGCCTGAGCGCATGGACTTCGAGACCCTCGACTGGTCGGTGGACGGCGACGGCGTCCTCACGCTGACCCTGGACCGCCCCGACCAGCTCAACGCGTTCGACCTCACCATGGCCCGGGAGCTCGAGGCGGCCTTCCGGACGGTGCGCACCGACGACTCCGTCCGTGCGGTGGTCGTCACCGGGGCCGGGCGGGCCTTCTGCGCGGGCATGGACCTCTCGGCCGAGGGCAACGTCTTCGGTCTCGACGAGGAGGCGGACCCGACGCCCGAGGACCTGCGCGAGCGGTTGACGGAGCCGCCGTTCCAGGACGGCGTCCGGGACACCGGCGGCAAGGTGACGCTGGCGATCCACGACTGCGACAAGCCGGTGATCGCCGCGATCAACGGAGCCGCCGTCGGCATCGGCGCGACCATGACCCTGGCGATGGACGTCCGCCTGGCCTCGAGCAAGGCCCGGATCGGCCTCGTCTTCGGCCGGCTCGGCATCGTCCCGGAGGCCGCGTCGTCGTTCTTCCTGCCGCGGCTCGTCGGCCTGCAGAACGCCCTGCACCTGGTCTACTCCGCCGACATCGTCGACGCCGACCGCGCGCTCGAGGTCGGGCTGGTCATGTCCGATCCACGAGCCGGACGCGCTGGTCTCGGCCGCCCAGGAGCTCGCTCGGTCCTACGTCGTCGGCCGCTCGCCGGCGGCGATCGCCATGGCCCGGCGGCTGCTGTACGCCGGATCCGGATCCGCCCACCCGATCGAGGCGCACCGGCGCGACAGCCTGGCGATGTGGCACGCCTCCGTCGGTGACGGCAAAGAGGGCGTCGCCGCCTTCCTGGAGAAACGCGACCCGGCTTTCACGCGGACGGTCGTGGACGTTCCGGACCTGGACTAGGCCAAGTCGTCGGCGCGGTCTAGCGTGCGACCCATGAGCGAGACCGGCATCCCCGAGGACGTGGCACGCTTCATCGACGCGGAGGTCGCGGCCGCCCCCACGGCGTACGACGACCTCCGGGTCGTCATCCTCAACGGCACCCTCAAGCGGTCGCCCGAGCCGAGCCACACCGACGGGCTCCTCGCGATCACCAAGCGCGTGCTCGAGGGTGTGGGGGCCAAGGTCGACACGGTCCGACTCGTCGACCACGTGATCCCACCCGGCGTGCAGCCGGACATGCGAGAGCTCGGCTGGGAGCGCGACGACTTCCCCGACCTCTACCGCAGCCTGATCGAGCCGGCCGACATCGTCGTGCTCGCGACGCCGATCTGGCTCGGCGACCAGTCGTCGGTCACCCGGCTGGCGATCGAGCGGCTCTACGGCTGGTCCGCCGAGCTCAACGAGGCCAAGCAGTGGAGCTACTACGGCAAGGTCGGCGGCGTCGTCGTCACCGGCAACGAGGACGGCGGCAAGCACTGCGCGGCCCAGATGCTCTACGCGCTCAGCCACATCGGGTTCACGATCCCGCCGCAGTCCGACGCGTACTGGAACGGTGAAGCGGGGCCCGGGCCGTCGTACCTCGACGACAACCGAGGTGCCCACAACCACTGGACGACCCGCAACACCGTCTTCGCCGCGTGGAACATGTTGCACGCGGCCCGACTGATCAAGGACTCGGGCGGGATCCCGGTCTACGGCAACGTCACCACCAACTGGGACCTCTCCCAGCCCGACCACCCGAACCCCGAGTACCGCTAGCTCGAGCCTACTTCTGGGTCGCCGTCGGGAAGGTGGACGACGGCGTCTGGTCGGGTGGGCGGTGATCGCCACGGTGGTTGGTGGGGTCGCCCTGCACCCAGCCGATCACGAGGAAGACCAGCAGGGTGACGACGATCGCCGCGAGCATGATGAGCCCCACGGTCTTGGCATTCGCGGACAGACGTTTCTCCATCACGACCTCCTTGTCCGAACCGGTGCCCGGGTAGATCCGGCGCGAAACCCTGGAGGGCGATTCCGGAGCGGCTGGGTGCGAGTCCTGCGCCGGTCACCGGACCACCTGGGTGGTCGGGCCGCCTAGACTCGGGCGTCATGGAGGCGCGGCGGTCGACCAAGCAGCGAGCGGTCGTGCGCGAGGTGGTGGCCGACCTGACGTCGTTCAAGAGCGCCCAGGAGATCCACCAGCTGCTCAGCGAGCGTGGTGAGAGCGTCGGCCTCTCGACCGTGTACCGCAACCTCGCGGCCTTGGCCGACGACGAGGTCGTCGACACGCTGCGCAACGAGGACGGCGAGGTGCTCTACCGGCAGTGCAGCCCGAGGCACCACCATCACCTGGTGTGCCGCAGCTGTGGTCGGGTCGAGGAGATCAAGGGCCCGGCTGTCGAGCTGTGGGCCGACGAGGCGGCCGCGGACCACGGGTTCACCGACGTGTCGCACACGGTCGAGATCTTCGGGCTCTGCCCTCGCTGCAGCCGGAAGCAGCCGTAAATAGCCGGAGGCCGCTGACGAATCAGCGGCCTCCAGACGTAGCTACGCGCTACTTGGTGAAGAGACTGACGCCTCCCGGGCCCACCAGCAGCCCGACGATGATCAGGACGATGCCCATGAGCACTTGACCGCGGACCAGGGTCACGATGCCCCAGATCACGAGAATCACGGCCAGCAACCACAGAATAAATGCCACGTTTTTTCCTCCTCCAAAGGGCAGCACGAACGCTGCCCGGCAGTCCACTCAACCGTTGTCCGGGCCAGAGGGCAAGACCCGGACGGGTGAGGACCTGCTGGAGGCTCCGATCAGCCGGCTCCTGTCGGAGGTTCGCCTTAGGTTGGGCGCGTGGCGTTCACCCTGCACCGCGCGAGCGGGACCGACCGGCTGGCCGACGGGCTGGCCGGTCTGCTGAGCACGCCGCTCGAGGACCCCTTCGCCATGGAGGTCGTCGTCGTCGCCGCCAAGGGGACCGAGCGCTGGGTGGCTCAGCGGCTGTCGCACCGGCTGGGAGTGGGTCCGCGGGGCGGTGACGGGGTGTGCGCCGGCGTCCGGTTCCTGTCGCCGATGTCCCTGGTCTCGCTGCTGCTCGATCGTGGCCGCGACGACCCGTGGGACCCCGACCGTCTGGTGTGGCCGGTCCTCGAGGCGATCGACGCCAGCCTCGACGAGGCGTGGGCCGCCCCGCTGGCCCGGCACCTCGGGCGCGGACGCGACGGCGAGGAGGGTGAGCTGCGGGCCAACCGGCGGTACGCCGTCGCGCGGCACCTGGCCGGCCTCTACTCCTCCTATGCCCGGCAGCGGCCGCAGCTCATCACCGACTGGGCCGAGAGCCGCCCGACCGACGGGCTCGGGCAGGCGCTGCCACCGGACCTGCACTGGCAGTCCCGCCTGTGGCCGCTCGTCCTCACGCGGGTCCCGGCGGCACCCCCCGACGTGCGCTGGCGCGAGACCATGGCCCGCCTGGCCGAGGGCGGCGAGGGTCTGGAGCTGCCCAGCCGGCTCTCCCTGTTCGGCCACACCCGGCTGCCCGCCAGCGAGGTGGCCCTGCTCGCGGCCCTGGGCCGGGTCCGCGACGTGCACCTGTGGCTGCCCCAGACCTCGGCCGACCTGTGGGACGACCTGGCGTCCCTGGCCGCCGCCGGTCCCGTACGCCGCCGGACGGACGAGTCGGACCGCGAGGTCGGCCACCCGCTGCTCGCCAGTCTCGGCCGCGACGCCCGGGAGCTGCAGCGCACCCTGGCGCCGGTGATCGACCAGGACGTCCTGCTGCCCAACGCCCCCTCCTCGAGGGCCACCCTGCTGGCCCGCCTCCAGGACGACCTGCGCGCCAACCGCGTGCCGTCGGCGGAGGAGCGGAAGGCCCGGGAGGGGCTGGGCGCCGACCGCTCGGTGCAGGTGCACGCCTGCCACGGGCCCCACCGCCAGGTCGAGGTCCTGCGGGAGGTCCTCGTCGGGCTGCTGCAGGACGACGCGACCCTCGAGCCGCGCGACATCGTCGTGATGTGCCCGGACGTCGAGACCTACGCCCCGCTGATCGAGGCGGGCTTCGGGCTCGGCGAGGTCGTGCCGGAGGGGCACCCGGCCCACGGGCTACGCGTCCGTCTCGCCGACCGCGCCCTCAGCTCGACCAACCCCCTGCTCGCGCTCGCCCGGCGCCTGGTCGAGCTGGCCGGCAGCCGGGTCCGCGCCAGCGACGTCCTCGACCTCATCGCCACCGAGCCCGTCCGCCGCCGGTTCGCCCTCGACGACACCGACCTGGCTCGCATCACCGGGTGGGTCGACGACGCCGGGGTCCGGTGGGGGCTCGACCGGGACCAGCGGGCGAGCTTCGCGATGCAGGCCTTCGGCCACAACACCTGGCGGGCAGGGCTGGACCGCGTGCTGCTCGGTGTCGCCCTGTCCGGCGACGGCTTGACCCGGCTCGGCTCCGCCTTGCCCCTCGACGACGTCGGCAGCAGCGACCTCGACCTGGTGGGGCGCTTCACCGAGTGCCTCGCTCGGGTGTCCGCGGCCGTCGAGGCGCTCACGAGGGCCGAGACCCGCACCCAGTGGCAGGAGGCGGTCCGCGAGTCGGTGCGCTCGCTCGGGGCCGTCGACCCGCTGCTGGCCTGGCAGGAGGCGGAGTTCGAGCGGGAGGTCGTCACGGCCCTCGGCGACGCTCACGAGGGGGACGGCGGATCGCGGCTGCGGCTGGCCGACGTCCGCGCCCTCATCCAGGGCCGGACCGGTGGCCGGCCGACCCGCGCCAACTTCCGGACCGGCACCCTCACCGTCTGCACGATGGTGCCGATGCGCTCGGTGCCGCACCGGGTCGTCTGTCTGCTCGGCCTCGACGACGGGGTCTTCCCGCGCACGCAGGCCACCGACGGCGACGACGTGCTGGCGCGCGACCCGATGACCGGTGAGCGTGACATCCGCAGCGAGGACCGCCAGCTGTTGCTCGACGCCCTCATGGCGGCCGGTGACACCTTCGTCGTCTGTTACACCGGCGCCAACGAGCACACAGGAGCGAAGCGGCCACCGGCCGTCCCGCTCGGCGAGCTGATCGACGCGGTGGCGCTGACGGCCGAGGGCGCCGACGTCGTACGCCACCACCCGTTGCAGACCTACGACCCGGCGAACCTCGCCGCACCCAGGCCGTTCTCGTTCGACCGCGCCGCCCTCGCCGGCGCCCGCGCCGCGGCCGGTCCGCGGCGTCCGGCCGAGCCGTTCGTGACCGGACCCCTGCCGGTGCGGCCGAAGGGCGACGTCTCGTTGGCCGACCTCAAGCGCTTCTTCGTCCACCCGGTGCGGGAGTTCTGTCGCCAGCGGCTGCTGATCGGCACCCCGCTGGAGGCGGAGGAGATCCACGACGGCATCCCGGTCTCGCTGGACGCGTTGGAGAAGTGGGCGATGGGCGACCGCTTCCTCGGGCTGCTGCTGGACCGGGAGGACCCGAAGGCCGTCTTCGACGCCGAGTTCCTCCGCGGCACGATCCCGCCGGGCCGTCTCGGCGACGCCGCGATCCGCGAGGTGACCCAGGAGGTGCATGCCCTGCTGGCGCAGACCGCCGAGCTGCGGGTCGGCGAGCCGCGCGCGGTCGACGTCGAGGTGGACCTCGGCGCCGGCCGACGGTTGACCGGCACCGTCTCGAACGTCATCGGCCCCCGGATCGTCGCGCTGCACTACTCCCGGCTCGCCGCCAAGCACCGGCTCCCCGCCTGGATCGACCTCCTCGCGCTCAGCGCAGCCCGGCCCGACGAGTCGTGGACCGCCCACACGGTCGGGCGGAGCAAGGCGGGTCCGACCCGGTCACTGGTCGGACCGGTCGACCACCGCTCCCGCCAGTGGCTGCTGGACCTGGTGGCGTTGTACGACGAGGGGCTGACCCGACCCCTCCCCGCCCCCATCAAGACCGCCTGTGCGTGGGCCGAGGCCCACGTCGGTGAGCTGATCGGCTCGCCCCGGTCGGCCCGCGAGGCCGCCGATCGGGAGTGGGCGACCGACCCCTTCAACCAGTGGGGGATCACCGGCGAGGACGCCGACCCCTGGCACGAGCGGGTCTTCGGCCGGGGTGCTCCGCTGCGTGCGCTCGAGGGCCTGGAGGATGCCGCGTGGCGGATCTGGGAGCCCCTGGTCACCGGCGGCGAACGGGTCGGTCCGCTATGAGCACCCCCGGGGCCTTCGACGTCTGCGGGCCGCTGCCGACCGGCACCACGCTGTTGGAGGCCAGCGCCGGCACCGGCAAGACCTGGACCATCGGCGCGCTCGTCACCCGGTACGTCGCCGAGGCGGGGATCCCGCTGGAGCAGCTGCTGGTCGTCACCTTCGGTCGCGCCGCCAGCCAGGAGCTCCGCGAGCGTGTCCGCGAGCAGCTGGTCGCGGCAGAGGCCGCCCTGACCGACCCCGAGACCGCCCTCGCCGGTGCCGCCGATGACCTGGTCCGGCTGCTGCTCGACGCCGACGAGGCCGAGCTCGACCGACGGCACCGCCGGATCCGAGCAGCCCTGGCGTCGTACGACGCGGCGACGATCGCCACCACCCACCAGTTCTGCTCGATGGTGCTCGACTCCCTCGGCGTGGCCGGCGACACGGAGCGCCGCTCGCGGCTGGTCGAGGACCTCACCGACCTGACCGAGGAGGTCGTCGACGACCTCTTCCTCCGCGCGTTCGCCTACCGCGACGACGACCCGATCTTCGACCGGGCGACCGCGGGGCGGATCGCGCACGAGGTGGTGCGCGACCCCCAGTCCCGCATCGAGCCGGCGCACGCCGACCCGGCGACGCCGGCGGGACGTCGGGTCGCGTTCGCCCAGGAGGTCCGGGCCGAGCTCGACCGACGCAAGCGGCGGCTCGGGATCCTCAGCTACGACGACCTGCTCAGCCAGCTCGCTGCCGCTCTGGAGGACCCGGACTCCCCCGCCCGGACCCGCATGCGTGACCGCTGGCGGATCGTGCTGGTCGACGAGTTCCAGGACACCGACCCGGTGCAGTGGTCGGTGCTGGAGCGCGCCTTCCGCGGCCACGCCACCATGGTGCTGATCGGCGACCCGAAGCAGGCCATCTACGCCTTCCGCGGTGGCGACGTGACGACGTACCTCCAGGCCGCGGCCACCGCCGACACCCGGGAGACGCTCGGGATCAACTGGCGCAGCGACGCCCCGCTGCTGCGGTCGCTGCAGGTGCTGCTGGAGGGCGCGGAGCTGGGCGAGCAGGACATCCTGGTGCTGCCGGTGGCCCCGCGCGACGAGCCGCAGATCGAGCGCGGCCGCCTCACGGGGTCGCCGTACGCCGCACCCCTGCGGTTGCGGGCGCTGCGGCGCGCCGACCTGGGCAAACGCGGCCGAGGGGCGCTGTCCATCAAGGACGTCCGCCCGCACGTCGCCGAGGACCTCGCCCGCGACGTCCGGCGGCTGCTGGCCTCGGGGGCCGAGTTCGAGGGGCGTCCGCTGGCACCGGGCGACGTCGCGGTCATCGCCTTCACCAACCGCGACCTGACCTCCGCCCGCGACGCCCTGCGCGCCGAGGGGATCCCAGCGGTGATCGCCGGCGGCGGCAGCGTCTTCGACACTCCGGCGGCGATCGAGTGGCTGACCCTGCTGGAGGCGGTCGAGCGGCCGCAGTCGGTGACCCGGGTCCGCGCAGCGGCGCTCACCGCGCTCCTCGGCTGCACGGCCACCGAGCTCGACGCCGGCGGGGACGCGCTGACCGACGAGATGGCCTCACGCCTGCGCGACTGGGCGGAGATCTTCGGCCAGCGTGGGGTGGCCGCCCTCATGGAGTCCGCGTGGGCCGAAGGCCTGGCGTCCCGGGTGCTGGCGCAGGTGGGCGGGGAGCGGTCCCTCACCGACCTCCGGCATGTCGGCGAGGCACTGCACGAGGTCACCCTGCGCGACCGCCTCGGCGTCGTCGCTTTGACCGCTTGGCTCCGAGGCCAGATCGCCGACGCCCGCAACGGCGTCGCGGCCGAGCGCACCCGCCGCCTGGACAGCGACGCGGCCGCCGTCCAGCTGGTGACGATCCACGCCAGCAAGGGGCTGGAGTACCCCGTCGTCTACCTCCCCTCGCTGGCCGACCGCTTCGTCCGCGAGGCCGAGATGCCGCTGTTCCACGACGACGAGGGGACGCGCTGCCGGTTCGTCGGCGGCAAGGGCGGTGAGGGCTGGTCCGCGGCCGCGCGCCGGGCCGCCGTGGAGGACGAGGGTGAGTCGCTGCGCCTGCTGTACGTCGCCATGACCCGGGCCCAGTCGCAGGTCGTGGCCTGGTGGGCACCCTCCACGAACGCCGTGGCGTCCCCCATCCACCGTCTGCTCTTCGGCCGCGGACCCGGCCAGGCAGCCACGCCGCCGACCGTCCCGCACGTCAGCGACGAGGAGGCGGTCGAGGTGCTGACCCGTTGGCGCGACGCCGGCGGCCCCAGCCCGGAGCTGGCGATACCTGCCGACCGGGGCCCGGAGCCGGTCCTGCCCGCCCTGCCCGAGCTGGCGGTGCGGACCTTCGACCGGAGGATCGACGCCGACTGGAGGCGTACGTCGTACTCCAGCCTCACCTCCGTCGCCGAGCAGCTGCCCGCCGTGGGCAGCGAGCCGGAGGAGCCGCCACGCGACGACGAGGAGCTGCTGCCCGGCGACGACGGGCTCTCCGGCCCCGAGGTGCTGGGGGAGGCCGCAGCGGTCGAGTCGCCGATGGCGCGGATGCCGGTGGGCGCGACCTTCGGGTCGCTGGTGCACGCCGTGCTCGAGAACGCCGACCTCCAGGCCGACGACCTGCACGCGGAGCTGGCTGCCCGGATCACCGATCAGCTCGGTCGCTGGCCGGTGGAGGTGGACGTCAACGACCTGGCCACCGCGGTCGCAGCCGTCTGCCACACCCCGCTCGGCCCGCTCGCGCACGGCCGCACCCTGCGCGAGCTCCCGGCTGGCGACCGCTTCGAGGAGCTGGAGTTCGAGCTGCCTCTCGCCGGTGGCGACGTCCGCACCACGCCCGGCGCGGGGCCGCGCCTGGGTGACCTCGGCCCACTGCTCCGCTCATGGCTGCTCGAGGACGACCCGGTCCGCCCGTACGCCGAACGGCTGGCCCAGCCGGCGCTCGGCGACCAGCCGCTGCGCGGCTACCTCACCGGGTTCATCGACCTCACGACCCGGATCGAGGGCCAGTACTTCGTCGCCGACTACAAGACCAACTGGCTCGGCTCCGGCAGCCCGGTCGACCCAGACTTCGTCCTCACCGCGGCCGACTACGCGCCGGCCGGTCTCCGGGCGGCGATGAACCACTCCGACTACCCGCTCCAAGCGCTGCTCTACTCGCTCGTCCTCCACCGCTACCTGCGGTGGCGACTGCCCGACTACGACCCCGAGCGGCATCTCGGCGGCGTCCTCTACCTGTACCTGCGTGGCATGTGCGGCCCGGACACCCCGGTGGTCGAGGGGCAGCCGTGCGGGGTCTTCTCCTGGCGTCCCCCGGTGGGCCTGGTCGAGGCGCTGTCGGACCTGATCGACGGAGGAGGTGCCGCATGACCGTCAACAGATGGGTCATTCGGCGCACCTCGTCGCGGGCCCTGCCGATGACTGGGCTGCGCTCGTGTCCTCGCGAGGTGGCCTCATGACGGGTATTGGATCGGTCATTCGGCGCACCTCGCTGCGGGCCCTGCCGATTCCTGGGCTGCGCTCGTGTCCTCGCGAGGTGGCCTCATGACCGAGCTGTTCGAGCCGCTCGACGCCTACGACCCCCGCCTCCACCTCGGCGCCACCGACGGGCTGCTGTCGACGTTCAACCGCGACGGCTTCCTGACGGCGGGAGACGTCCACCTGGCCGAGCGTGTGGGCGAGCTCGGCGGCGAGCCGGACGAGCTCGTCCGCTTCGCGGTGGCCTGTGCGGGGGCGGTCCTCCGGCGCGGTTCGGTCGGGGTGCACCTGGAGGAGATCCGGGCGGTCGCCCCCGACCTGCCCTGGCCCGACGCCGACCAGTGGCGCGCTGCCCTCGAGCAGTCACCGCTGGTGGAAGCCGGTGTCCTGCGACTCGACCAGGACCTCGTGTACCTCGACCGGTACCACCGGCTCGAGACCCAGGTGTTCGAGGACCTGGCCGGGAGGGTGTCCTCCCCGGGCGAGGAGCCCCCGGGCCTGACCGGGGTCCTCGACCGGGTCTTCCCGCCGAAGGGGTACGACGAGCAACGGGCCGCCGTGGCTGCGGCGGTGACCCGCAACACGACCGTGCTGACCGGCGGGCCCGGCACCGGGAAGACGACGACGGTGGCACGGCTGCTCGCCGTCCTGGCCGCGGTGGCGGAGCGTCCGCTCTCGATCGCCCTGGCTGCGCCGACCGGCAAGGCGGCGGCCCAGCTCCAGGAGTCGGTGACCCGCCAGGCCGCCGACCTCCCCGAGCAGGATCGCGCGCGACTGGCCGGCCTGGAGGCGCTCACCATCCACCGGCTGCTCGGGTGGCGGCCGGACAACAACACGAGGTTCCGCCACGACCGCACCAACCGCCTCGGTCATGACGTGGTCGTCATCGACGAGACGTCCATGGTCGACCTCATGCTGATGGCTCGGCTGCTCGAGGCGCTGCGACCGGAGACCCGGCTGATCCTCGTCGGCGACCGCGACCAGCTCACCTCCGTGGGCGCTGGTGCGGTGCTCGGCGACCTGGTGCGGGGGTACGACGGGCGCCCGGACTCGCCCGTGGTCTCGCTCTCGCGGACCCACCGGTTCGGCAACGAGATCGGTCGGCTGGCCGACGCCCTGCGGGCCGGTGACGCCGACCGGGTCGTCGAGGTGCTCGAGGCCGGCGGCGACCACGTCGCCTGGGTGCCGCGCGAGGACGCCGCCGACCTGCTCCGCGCAGAGCTCGGGTCCCAGGCCCTCGCCATGGTCGCCGCCGCGGAGGCGGGCGACGGGGCCGAGGCGCTCCGGTTGCTGGACGAGCACCGCCTCATCTGCGCCCACCGCGACGGACCGGCCGGGGTGTCGTACTGGAACCGTGCCGTCGAGCGCTGGCTCGCCGCCGCCGCCGGTCAGGACTACTGGCCGCGGTGGTACCCCGGTCGGCCGCTCCTGGTCACCGGCAACGACTACGGCCTCGGGATCTACAACGGCGAGACCGGCGTGGCCTACCGCGCGGCCGACGGCTCCTTGCGAGGGGTGATCGGCGGCCCCGGCGGGCGCCCGCGGCTGGACCTCGCCGTCACCCGGCTCGAGGAGGCCGAGACCATGCACGCCCTCACGGTGCACAAGAGCCAGGGCTCCCAGGCCGACCGGGTCTCCGTCCTGCTGCCGGCCGAGGACTCCCGGCTCCTCACGCGCGAGCTCTTCTACACCGCGGTCACCCGCGCGCGGACGTTCGTCCGGGTCATCGGCAGTGAGGCGGAGGTCCGGGCGGCCGTCGACCGCCGGGCGCAGCGCGCCACCGGGTTGGCCGGTCGCATCCGCGCCGGCTGAGACCGAAACCTCGGCGAAACCTCGTCCGGCTAGCCTCGTGACGTGGCCTACCTGTTGCGCGTCTCGCTGCCCGACGTCCCGGGTTCGTTGGGCCGGGTCGCCACCGCGATCGGTGAGGCCGGCGGCGACATCGAGGCGATCGAGATCGTCGACAAGAGTCGCGAGGGCTGGGCGGTCGACGACGTGATCCTCGCGCTGGCCGACGGCGCCATGCCCGACTCGATCGTGTCCGCCTGCACCGAGCTCGACGACGTCGAGGTCCTCTGGATCAGCCGGTACGCCGGCGGGCAGCTGTTCCTCGACCTCGAGGTGGTCGAGGCGATGACGGACGACCCCGCGCAGGCCGTGCAGCGCCTGCCCCACCTGTGCCTGGACGCCTTCCGCGCCGACTGGGCCGCCATCCTCGACGTCGACTCGACCCTCCACGCCACCCCGGGTGCACCAGGCACGATCCCCTTCCGCGAGGAGGAGGAGCGGATGGAGGACGACGACATCGTGCTGTGCTCGTCCCCGCTGGGCGACGGCCGCTCGTTGGTGCTGGGCCGGAGCGGCGGACCGGAGTTCCTCGACTCCGAGGTCGCCCGGATCGGGCACCTCGCGAAGCTGGCGGTCTCGATCAACCGCTAGCCCGAGTCCCTGCCCGGGGTTCGGAGGAATCAACCACGGCTCGCCTCGGTTGGGCCGGGGTGACGACCCAGACCACCCGTGTCCCCAGATCGGCCGTCGGTCTGCGCAGCGAACGTGGGCCGGTGCTGCTGGCGGTGATGCTGAGCGTGGGCCTGGTCGCGATCGACGCGACGATCCTGGCGACGGCCGTGCCCTCGGTGGTGGAGGATCTCGGCGGCTTCACGTCGTTCCCCTGGCTGTTCTCCATCTACCTGCTGGCCCAGGCGGTGTCGGTGCCGATCTACGGCAAGCTGGCCGACCTGTTCGGGCGGCGGCCCGTGATGCTGCTCGGGATCGGGCTCTTCCTCCTCGGCTCGCTGCTGTGCGGGGTCGCCTGGGGCATGACCTCGCTGATCCTCTTCCGGCTCGTGCAGGGACTGGGTGCCGGCGCGATCCAGCCGGTGTCGATGACGATCCTGGGCGACCTCTACTCGCTGGAGGAGCGCGCCACGGTGCAGGGGTACGTCGCCAGCGTCTGGGCGATGTCGTCGGTCGTGGGCCCGACCCTCGGCGGCGTCTTCTCCGACACGATCGGCTGGCGGTGGATCTTCTTCGTCAACCTGCCGCTGGGGCTGCTCGCGGCGAGCGTCCTGTGGCGCCGGTTCAGCGAGGACGTCGAGCGCACGCGCCACCGCCTCGACCTGGCCGGCGCTGCTCTCCTGGCCTCGGGCGGGACGCTGCTGTTGCTGGCGCTGCTCGAGGGCGGCGTGCAGTGGGCGTGGCTCTCGCCGATCAGCCTGCTGCTCTTCGCCGGTGCGGCGGTCCTGCTCGCGGTGTTCGTCGTGGTGGAGCGGCGGGCAGCCGAGCCGGTCCTGCCGCTGTGGGTCTTCCGGATGCGCGTGCTCAACGTCGTCAACGCCGCGTCGCTCGTCGTCGGTGTCCTGCTGATGGGGCTGTCGTCGTACGTGCCGCTCTACGCGCAGCAGGTGCTCGGGACCGGCGCTCTCGTCGCCGGGCTGGCGCTCGCGGGCATGACCGTGGGCTGGCCGATCGCGGCGTCCACGGCCGGCCGGCTCTACCTCTCCGTGGGGTTCCGCGCGACCCTCCTGCTCGGTGCGGTGGTGGCGGTCGCGGGCTCGCTGCTGCTGCTGACCATCAGTCCGGACAGCTCGGTGTGGTCGTTGGCCTTCGCCTGCTTCGTCATGGGGCTCGGATTCGGGTACGTCGCGAGCCCGGCGGTCGTGGCCGCCCAGACGGCAGTCTCCTGGTCCACGCGCGGGGTGGCGACCGGCTCCAACATGTTCGCCCGCTCGGTCGGCAGCGCCCTGGGCGTTGCCGCCTTCGGCGCCGTGGTCAACAGCAGGGTCTCCGCCGAGGTCGGCGGGCATCCCGCGCTCGAGAACGTGTCGGCGGGCGTGCTGGCACCGGCTGTGCACATGGTCTTCGTGCTGACCGTGCTCATCGCCGTGGCGCTCGTGGTGGTGGCGGCGCTGATGCCGACGCGGGTGACGGCTCCCGACTGAGTCAGGCGCGCTCGAGCACGAACAGTGGGATGAGCCGGTCGGTCTTCTCCTGGTACGACGCGTAGGTCGGCCACGTCGCGACGGCATGCTCCCACCAGGCGTCGCGCTCGGGGCCGTCCGGCAGCTCGCGGGCGACGTACGTCGCCTTGTCGGCGCCGTCCTGGAGGTCGACCTCGGGGTGCTGGCGGAAGTTGTCGGCCCAGGCCGGGTCGTCCGGGGCTCCGCCCTTGGAGGCGACCGCGAGGTAGGCGCCCTCGCGCTCGACCCGCATCACGGGATTCTTGCGGAGCTTGCCCGACCTGGAGCCGACCGAGGTGATGACCACGATCGGGTAGCCGGTGTCGCGCAGCGTGTTCGCGCGCTCGCCGTCGGAGGCCTCGTAGTCGGCGACCTGGTCACGCACCCACTGCTGGCTGCTGGGCTCGTACTCTCCTTGAAGGCTCATGCGGATCTCAACACCACGCCGCTCCCAGCGATTCCGGGCCGATAGCCTCCGGACCATGAGTGCGATCGAGGGCGTCTCGGAGATCTTCGACCCCGAGCTGTGGGACCCGGTCCCCGGCTTCGAGGACCTCACCGACCTGACCTACCACCGAGCGCGCGAGCACGGCACCGTTCGGATCGCCTTCGACCGGCCGGACGTGCTCAACGCGTTCCGCCCACACACCGTCGACGAGCTGCTGCGCACCCTCGAGCACGCGCGGACCACCTCCGACGTCGGCTGCGTGCTGCTGACCGGCAACGGGCCGAGCGAGAAGCACGGCAAGTGGGCGTTCTGCACCGGCGGTGACCAACGGATCCGGGGCCGCGCCGGTTATCAGTACGCTGAAGGCGAGACGGCCGAGACCGTCGACAAAGCGAAGCTGGGCCGGCTGCACATCCTCGAGGTGCAACGCCTCATCCGCTTCATGCCCAAGGTGGTCGTCTGCCTGGTCCCCGGCTGGACAGCCGGCGGAGGCCACTCGCTGCACGTGGTGTGCGACCTGACCGTGGCCAGCGCCGAGCACGCGCAGTTCAAGCAGACCGACGCGGACGTCGGCTCGTTCGACGGCGGCTTCGGGTCGGCGTACCTCGCCCGCCAGGTGGGCCAGAAGTTCGCCCGCGAGATCTTCTTCCTGGGCCAGACCTACTCCGCCGAGGACGGCGTCCGCATGGGCACCGTCAACAAGGCGGTCCCGCACGCCGATCTCGAGACCACCGGCCTGGAGTGGGGGCGCCTGATCAACGGGAAGAGCCCCACCGCGCAACGGATGCTCAAGTTCTCCTTCAACCTCATCGACGACGGCCTGGTCGGCCAGCAGCTCTTCGCCGGCGAGGCCACCCGGCTGGCGTACATGACCGACGAGGCGCAGGAGGGACGCGACCAGTTCCTCGAGAAGCGCGACCCCGACTGGTCCGAGTTCCCCTGGTACTACTGAGCCTCCTGGGTCGCCGACGGCGGCCCAGGGAGGCTCAGGAGCGGACCAGGTGCGAGGCGGACCTGCGGGATGCGACGCGGCGAGCCCCGAAGGCGCCGAGGTACTTCGCGGCTGTCTCCCGTGCAGCTCCCGGGGGAATCACGACCAACGATCGGCGTTGCCCGTCGAGCATCGTCAGGACCACGTGGTGGGTCGTGTCCTGGGGCAGCCTCTGGATCTTCACGGAGCCGCGCCGGAGGGGGATCGACACCTTCTCCGGGACGCTGTCCCAGTCACCGGGGGCGACGATCACCCGGGAGATGTACCCCTCCTCGACCGGCCACACGGCGAAGAGGGTGACGAGCTCGGCGCTGAGCTCCCTGCTGCGCGGCCACCACGCGCCGTCGAGCGACCGCCGATCCTCGGACACCCTCAGGGTCAGTCGTGCCATGTCGAGCGTGTCCATCAGGACCGCCACCTCACGATTGCCGCGTCACCAGAGCTGAGCGTCCGGAATCGCGGTCGTCCTGCCAGGCTACCTCGGTGTGCTGGGGGCCGGACCGTTTCGCGGGCCGCGACCGCTCAGCCGGAGCGGGACAGCTCGGACCTCAGCAGGGCCGTGAGGCGGGCACGCTCGGCGTCCAGGCCGAGCCGCTCCATCTGGTCGTCGATCATCGCGGTGAACATGGCACCGCTCTCGATGATCCGCGGATCCATGTGGCCGAAGACCTCGAGGGTGACGGTGCCGTACAGCGCCGCCCACGAGTTGATGAAGACCCAGAGCAGGCCGCGGCCACCCTCGGGGAGCAGGTCGAGGTCGATGGGCAGGAGCGGGTCGGCCAGAGCGCCGGCCACGTCGTCGGGCAGCTCGTCGAGGGAGGGATAGGGGAAGCGGTACTTCTCCCACAGCTGGACGAGCAGGGCGTTGAAGAAGTGTCCCGAGGTCGCCGCGGTGATGAAGTCACGACGGGCGCAGGAGGTGTCGGCGATCGGGTTCGCGAAGACGAGCGTGAACTCGCGCGGCGACCCGTGGGCCCACCGGCGGAACGCGACGGCCGCAGCAACAATCTGCGCCGCGGGGTCGTCGGCCGCCTGACGGGCGGCAGCCGCGCGGAAGAGCTCGGTCGCGGCCTTGTCGATCTCGTAGGCGACGAGGTCGACCAGCTCCTGGTAGCTGGCGACGTAGCGGTAGAGCGCGGGGGCCGTGATACCCATCCGCCCGGCCACGGCGCGCAGCGAGACCTCCTCGCCGTCGGCCAGCAGGGCCCGGGAGACCGCGACGATCTCGGTGAACGTCGCCTCCCGTTGTCGCGCGCGCTTCGTCGCCGGCGCGGTGGCCGGTGTCGCCTGCGTCACAGAACCTCCTCGAGCGGTTGACGGACGAAGTTAACAGTGTTTACGGTTAACACCGTTAACCATACTACCCGGGTGACGGGCGAGCCGAGGAGACGTCATGCAGCGATGGGGCAATGTCCTGGCCCGGCGGGCACTGGCTGTGCTGCTGCTGGGCATCGTGGTGATGCTCGGGGCGGGGGCCTACGGGAGCGGCGTCTTCGACCGCCTCTCCCAGGGCGGCTTCGACGACCCGAGCACGCAGTCGGCGATCGAGCTCGACCGGGAGCGGGAGATCTTCGGCAACCGCTCGGTCGACGTGGTGGCGATCTACTCCGACGCGGACGGGTCGGCGAGCGCCCCGGCGTTCCAGGGCGAGGTCGAGCGCATCGTCGACGCCCTGCCCGGCAGCGCGGTCTCCTCCGTCGTCACCTACTACGACACGCAGGACCCCTCGCTGATCAGCAAGGACGGCCATGCCACCCAGGTGCTGATCTCGCTCCAGGGCGACAGCCAGAACGCCCTGCTGAAGAACTGGGACCGGATCAAGCCTCGCCTGGAGTCCGACTCCCTGCACACCGACCTGGCCGGCGCCTTCGCGGTCTACGGGGACGTCAACGAGACGACCTCGCAGGACCTCGAGCGGGCCGAGCTGATCTCCCTGCCCCTGGTCGTCCTCCTGGCCCTGCTGATCTTCGGCAGCGTGGTGGCCGCTCTCATGCCGGCGATCGTCGGTCTCGCGGCGATGCTCGGGTCGCTGGCCGTCGTACGGGTCCTCACCGAGCTCACCGACGTGTCCGTCTTCTCCGTCAACGTCATCTCCCTGCTCGGCATGGGCCTGGCGATCGACTACGCCCTCTTCGTGATCAGCAGGTTCCGCGAGGAGCTGTCGAAGCTGGCGGCGGACGACCCGGACGCCGTCACCCGGGCGATCGTCCGCACCATGTCGACCGCTGGACGCACCGTCCTCTTCTCCGGGCTGACGGTCGCCGCGGCGATGTCGTCCCTGCTGGTGTTCCCGCAGAACTTCCTCAAGTCCATGGGGTACGGCGGCATCTCGGCGGTCCTCATCGCGATGCTGGCCGCGCTCACGCTGCTCCCGGCCACGCTCCGGCTGCTCGGCCGGCGGATCGACGCCGGCCGGCTGCCGTGGCGCAGGCACCGCCCGGTCACGGTCGGGGACGACCACGGCTGGTGGGCTCGCCTGGCGCACGGCGTGATGCGTCGGCCGGTCCTCGTGATCGCCGGGGTCCTGGCCGCGCTCGCGGTCGTGGCCAGCCCGTTCCTCGGCGTGACGTGGGGCAGCGTCGACTACCACGTCCTGCCCTCGGACGCCCCCGCCCACGTGGCCGCGGAGAAGCTCAACACCGACTTCGGTCGGGAGCGATCCAGTGCCAACCTTCTCGTGCAGGGCGCCGACCGGGCCGACCTTGCGGCGTACACCCGGACGCTGGACGACGTCGACGGGATCATCGACGTCCAGCCGGTGGCGCAGCAGGGGGACGCGACGCTGCTGCGGGCCACCTGGGAAGGCAACAGCCAGACCTTGCGGTCCCAGGACGTCGTCACGGCGCTGCGGGAGGTGCCGCCGCCCGCTGGCAGCGAGGTGCTCGTCGGCGGGCTGACTGCCACGACGGTGGACCTGCTCACCTCGGTCGGCGACCACCTGCCCTGGATGGGCCTGATCGTCGTGCTCGTGATGCTGGTGCTGCTCTTCCTCGCGTTCGGATCGGTGGTCCTGCCGATCAAGGCGGTCGTGATGAATGCTGTGTCGATCACTGCGTCCTTCGGGGTGGTGACCTGGATCTTCGCCGACGGTCACCTCTCCGGCCAGCTCGGCTTCGTCTCGGCCGGCTACCTCGACGCGACCAACCCGCTGGTGATGCTCGCGATCCTCTTCGGCCTGTCGATGGACTACGAGGTCTTCCTGCTCTCGCGGGTACGGGAGCAGTGGGACCGCACCGGGGACAACGACCTCGCGGTCGCGACCGGCGTCCAGAAGACCGGCCGGATCATCACCTCGGCCGCGCTGCTGCTGGCCGTCGTGATCGGTGCCTTCGGGCTCTCCGGTGTGGTGTTCATGAAGATGATCGGCGTCGGCATGCTGGTCGCCCTGCTCATCGACGCCACGATCGTCCGCGCGCTGCTGGTGCCGGCGACGATGAAGCTCCTGGGTCGCTGGAACTGGTGGGCGCCCGGTCCGATGCGCCGGTGGTGGGAACGTTACGGCTGGCGCGAGGGCGACGAGGTCGCGCTGGTCCCGGCGAGCCGCGAGGCTGCCCGGGTCTGAGGCTCGATGGTCACTGGTCGGGCAGGAAGATCTCGACACGTCGGTTCTTGGCCCGGCCGGCCTCGGTCGTGTTGCTGGCGACCGGGTTGGCCTCGCCGAACCCCTTGGAGATCACGGTGATGTCGAGGCCGGAGAGCTCGCTGCGCAGCAGGTCGGCGACGGCGTCGGCGCGGTTCCTGGACAGCGTGAGGCCGTGTGCGGCGGAGCCGACGCTGTCGGTGTAGCCGTCCACCTCGATGATGCCGCTGACCTTGGCCCGGCGCGCCTTGGCGGCCAGCTTGACGATGGCCTGCTTGGCAGCGGGGGAGAGGTTGGCGCTGTCGGTGTCGAAGGCGAGGTTCGCCGACAAGGTGACCGTGGGCTTCGCGGTCTTCGTCGGCTTCCCCGGCTTCGGGGTCTTGGTGGGCTCCGGCGGTGGCTGCGTCTTCTTGGGTGTGGGCCTCGGGGACGGCGTCGCCGTCGGCGGGGCCTGGTCGTCCTTGGTCATGCTCACGTATGCGTAGGCGCCGCCACCGATGAGCAGGAGGACCAGGAGTGCCGCGACCAGCAGGCCGCGCCGGCCGCGCCGGGGCTCCTCCACCGGAGCCCGGACCGCCGGCTTGGGGACGGACACGGGGGCCGCGGGTGCGAGCTGGATCGTGGTCAGGCTGGGGTCGTCCATGGGCCGCAGCGAAACCTGGAGCTGGGCCACCGACAGCTCGAGCGGATCGATCGCGGCGCCCTGGAGGGCGGAGAGGAAGATCGGCGGGATGGCGACGTGGATCGAGGCGATGTCGCCCTCGCGCTCCCGGATGGTCACCTGGGCCGGGATGTCGGTCGTGGTGCCCGGACGCTCCCCGGGGATGAGCCCCACGAGCCGGGCGTCGTCGATGACCGCGCCGCGGCCGACGTGCCGGGTGTGCGCCTGGTACGCCGCCTCGGGCCGGGCCGAGCGCCCGCGCTGGAGGAACTCCGAGATCTCCTGCGGCCCCGTCCAGGAGCGGTCGACGTCCGCGACCCGCAGCGTCGCCGCCGCAGGCAGGAGGGACGTCGCTCCTTCCAGGTCGCCGGCGCGCAGGGCGTCCAGGAACCGGCTACCGGCCGAGCCGGACGCCGCGTCGGACGTGACAGGTGGGGTCACGGTGAAAAAGGATGCCAGTCCCGCCGCGTCCGTGGGGCGCTTTGGCCAGGCCGGCCCGCAAACGCCGGTCAGCGCCTAGGCTGCAGCCCAGTTCTCGACGCAGAGGAGGGGTCATGCGGATCGGATTGCTCATGGCGGCCGGGGTCATCGCCGTCTCGGGGTGCACGTTCTCGGGAGGTTCGCTCACCGTCAGCAAGGAGGACCTCGACACCGAGGTGGCGAAGTCGATCACGCCTGACGAGGCGGGCGCCGCGGTCCAGGCCGACTGCGCCGGCCAGCTGGACGGGAAGGTCGGCGCGGAGCAGGAGTGCCACGTGGACGTCGGCGACCAGAAGGCCGACGTACGGCTGCGGGTCACCAGCGTCAAGGACGACGAGGTGCGCTGGAGCACGCAACCCTTCCTGTCGCCCGACATCATCGGTGAATCGATCCAGCAGGACCTCGACAGCCAGGGGATCCGCGTCGACTCCGTGGAGTGCGACGAGGAGCTGGTCGGCAAGGTGGGTGAGACGACCACCTGCGGGACCACCGGCGCGAAGGCGCCCGGCGACCTGACGGTCGAGGTCACCGGGGTCGACGGACTCCTGATCAACTTCAATTACACGAGCGCCTAGGGACGTGCCACGCGTCGTGGTGCTCACGGGCGCGGGGATCAGCGCCGAGAGCGGCCTGCCCACCTTCCGCGACGCCCACGGCATGTGGGAGGGGCACCGCCCGGAGGAGGTCGCGACTCCCGAGGCGTACGCCGCGGAGCCCGACCTGGTCCAGCGCTTCTACGACGCGCGCCGGGCTGCGCTGCTGGCCGTCTCGCCCAACCGCGCGCACCGGGCGTTGGCCCGGTTGGAGGAGGCGCTGGGCGACGACCTGATGCTGGTCACCCAGAACATCGACGACCTGCACGAACGAGGTGGCAGCGCTCGGGTCCACCACCTGCACGGGGAGCTCCGGGTGGCTCGCTGCACGGAGTGCGACGCCGCGCACCCCTGGGACGGCGACCTGGTGGGTGGGCCGCCGTGTCCCGCGTGCGGCCGCTCGGCTCTCCGGCCGCACGTGGTGTGGTTCGGCGAGGTCCCGTTCGGACTGGACGCCGTGGACGCCGCGCTCAGGAGCGCCGACCTCTTCGTCTCGATCGGGACGTCCGGCGCCGTCTACCCGGCCGCCGGCTTCGTCCAGGTCGCGCGCGCCAGCGGTGCGCGGACGCTGGAGCTCAACCTCGTGCCGGGCGAGGGGACCCGGTGGTTCGACGAGGCCCGGCACGGCCCGGCGTCCGAGCTGGTGCCGGCCTGGGTGGAGGAGCTGATCGGCGGCTGGGATCAGGGTTCATAACGCGAACTGGGTGGGCGAGTCTGGCACTTGTTGGGTGTTGCAACGCGTGCCAAGTGCTGGTTTCCCCGCCCAGGCGGGGAAACCGACGCCCCCCAACAGCTCAGCTCGTCGGCAGGTGGACGCGGAAGGTGGTGCCGACGTCGAGCTCGGACTCGAACTCGACCCGGCCGCCGTGCCGCTCGACGGTGCGCTTGACGATCACCAGGCCGAGACCGGTGCCGGGCTTGGCACGCGCCTGGACGTTGCTGGAGCGGAAGAACTCCGTGAAGAGGCGCGTCTGGTCCTCCTCGGAGATCCCCAGACCGGTGTCGGCGCAGGTGAAGACCGCCCACTCGTGCTCCCTCTCGACCGAGACGGTGACGCTGCCGCCGCGCGGGGTGTACTTCACGGCGTTGTTGACCAGGTTGAGCACGACGCGGTCCAGCTGCTCCGGGTCGCCGGGCACCACGACCGCTTTCGCGGGTGGGACGAGGGTCAGCCGGACGCCCTCCTTCTCGGCCACCATGGTCGAGAGGTCCACGGCGTCCTCGACGAGCTGCGCCAGGTCGACCGGGACGCGCTCGAGCGGCGCGGTGTCAGAGCTCTGCCGGAGCATCAGGAGGTTCTCGGCAAGCGAGTCGAGTCGGCGGGAGGCTCGGGCCATGGCCTCCAGCGAGTGGCGTACGGCGGGGGAGAGGTCGTCGTCGCCGTCGAGCACCTCGAGGTGGCCGAGCAGCACCGAGATCGGGTTCTTCAGCTCGTGGGAGATGGTGGAGAGCAGCTCGACCCGGTAGTCGTCGAGCCGCTCCAGCTCGGTGCGCAGCAGCTGCTCGCGCAGGAACGAGCGGTGGTTGAGGATCACGCGGCCGAGGTCGCGGCCGAGCTCGCGCATGCCCTCGACCTCCGGGGCGGTCCAGCGCACTCCGTCGACCGCCCGGGCCACGACGAGCATGCCGAGCGCCTCACCGGCGGCACCCAGCGGGACCAGCGCGAGCGAGTCGTCGTCGAACTCCTTGAGGTGGCCGTGGAACTCCTCGCCGTGACTGCGCTCCAGCTCGTCGTCGCCCCAGATCCCGTCGACCTCGACGAGGATCACCTCGCCCCGCGACCACGCCCGGCGGGTGGCGACCTCGGCGGCGGCGTGCAGCTCGTCGGGCAGGTGCACGGCCGAGTCGTCCCCCTGGGGACGGCGCTCGTCGTACAGGTAGGCCGCCAGGGCCTCGGCGCGGAAGCCGCTCACCAGGGCGTCGTAGGTCTCCTCGAGCAGCTCCGGGAGGCTCAGGTGCGTGGAGGCGGCCGCGAGCAGGAGGTCGCGCGCCGACTGGGAGATGCGAGCCTGCTGGGCCAGCTCCTCGCGCTCGATCTGGGTGAGCACCGCGCGCAGCAGCAGCCGGCTGTCGACGTCGAGGGCCACCAGCTCCTCGTGGGTGGGGCGCTGACCGTTGAGGGGCTCGTCGAGGTACACCAGCCCGCGCAGGTTTCCCCGGTCGTCCAGCACGCGGCTGAGCAGCATGTCCTGTGCGCGCCAGGCGAGTGGGTCCTCGACCTCCGGGATCTCCGGCACCCAGCCGTAGGTCTGCATCTGCTCGACCATCTGCTGGGTCATCCACTCCTCGGCGACGAAGTGGAACGTGCCGTAGGTGGCGCCGACGGAGAACGACGGCAGCATCGCCTCCAGCGGCGAGGACCGGCCGATGAGCTGGGCCTCGCCGTCCGGACTGCCGACGATCGCGACGAACTCGAGCTGGTCGTCGGGCTTGAGCACCTCGACGGCGCACACCTTGAACCCGGCGCGTCGGGCGAGGGCATCAGCGATCTGCCGGATTCCGTTGCGCGTCTCCGGCTCTCCCCACGTGGTTCCGCGCTGAGGCTCGGGACCAGAATTCGCCGTCGACATCTGATTCAGTATGGATGCCGGAGCGGGATCCGGCAGGCGAATGCGGGTGACCCGCGAGTAACATGGGGCTCATGAAGCGCACGATCTACGACGAGGACCACGAGGCGTTCCGCGGCTCCGTGAAGGAATTCCTGGACCGCGAGGTGGCTCCCCACCTCGAGGGGTACGCCGACAACCACGGGCTGGACCGCGCCTTCTGGAAGGCGGCCGGTGCGCAGGGCTTCCTGGGGCTGGAGATCCCCGAGGAGTACGGCGGCATGGCGGCCGGCGACTACCGGTTCAACGCGGTGCTCACCGAGGAGCTGGCGAAGGTCAACATGACCCTCCCCTCCTGCGTGGGCATCCACGCCGACATCGTGGCGCCGTACCTGGTGCACCTCACCAGCGACGAGCAGAAGAAGCGGTGGCTGCCGGACTTCTGCACCGGCGACCTGGTCACGGCCATCGGCATGACCGAGCCGGGTGGCGGGTCCGACCTCGCCAACCTGAAGACCTCCGCCGTCCGGGACGGCGACGACTGGGTGATCAACGGGTCCAAGACCTTCATCACCAACGGCGGCTCGTGCGACCTGGTCGTGGTGGCCGCCCGCACGGCGCCGGAGAAGAAGGCGAAGGGCATCAGCCTCTTCGGCGTCCGCACCGACTCCGAGGGCTTCTCCGTCGGTCGCGTCCTGGACAAGGTCGGCCAGGACGAGTCGGACACCGCGGAGCTCTCCTTCGAGGACGTCCGGGTCAGCAACGACGACCTGATCGGCGAGCTCGACACCGGCTTCATCTCGATGATGCAGTTCCTGCCGCAGGAGCGGCTCGGCTCGGCGATCACCAACCTGGCGCACGCCGCGCAGATCCTCGAGGAGACCATCCAGTACGCCAAGGAGCGCAAGGCGTTCGGCCAGCCGATCGGCGCGTTCCAGCACAACCAGTTCCTCATCGCCGAGCTGGTCACCCGGATCGAGGTCACCCAGGCGTACGTCGACCAGTGCGTGCTGGCCCACTGCGAGGGCGAGCTCACGGCGGTCGACGCGGCCAAGGCGAAGTGGTGGACCTCCCAGGTGCAGAACGACGTGCTCGACCACTGCGTCCAGCTCTACGGCGGCTACGGCTACATGAACGAGTACCGCGTGGCCCGCGCCTGGCGGGACGCCCGGGTCACCAAGATCTGGGCCGGCTCGAACGAGATCATGAAGATGCTGATCGGTCGCGACCTCGGGCTGTGAGCCCGATGAGTACAGCCTTGCCTTCGTTGCGAGCGGTCGGCCGCTCCCGCGAGGATCTCGAGTCATGACCCCTCAGATCGGGCCGGAGATCGGGACCGACGAGCAGCCGCACCACTGGCACGAGGACGCGAACCCGAGCGAGGGTGGGCGGCTCAACTGGCTGCGTGCCGCGGTGCTCGGCGCGAACGACGGCATCGTGTCCACCGCCGGTGTCGTCATGGGGGTCGCAGGCGCCACCACCGACCACACCGCCATCTTGATCGCGGGCATCGCCGCCCTCACGGCCGGGGCGCTCAGCATGGCGGCCGGCGAGTACGTCTCGGTCAGCACCCAGCGCGACTCGGAGAAGGCGATGCTGGCGCTGGAGGCGGAGGAGCTGGCGAAGATGCCCGAGACCGAGCAGCGCGAGCTGGCACGGATGTGGCGGGAGAAGGGGCTCTCCCGCGACACGGCCGACCGGGTCGCGGCCGAGCTCACCGCGCACGACGCGCTGCGGGCGCACGCCGAGATCGAGTTCGGCATCGACCCCGACGACCTCACCAACCCCTGGCACGCCGCGTGGGCGTCGATGGTCGCGTTCACCGTCGGCGGCCTGATCCCGTTGCTGATCGTCGCCTTCGCCGGCGCAGGCGCGCGCATCGCCGTCACGGTCGGCGTGGTCGCGTTCGCCCTGGGGCTGGCCGGCTGGGTCAGCGCGCGTCTGGGGATGTCGCCTCGGCTGCCCGCCGTTCTCCGCAACGTCGCCGGCGGCATGCTGGCGATGGGCGTCACCTACCTGATCGGAGCCGTCGTCGGCACCCGCCTGTGATGCGGGTGTTCGCGCCGGCGCTGCCTCGAACGCCGCGGCGGACTCAGCCGAGTTCCTTGGGGCTGAGCTCTGCGGGGCTCGCCTCTGCCGAGACTCCGTCTCGACTCCGGCTCACTCCTCGACTCAGCCCAGTTCTTTGGGGCTGAGCTCTGCGGGGCTCGCCTCTGCCGAGACTCCGTCTCGACTCCGGCTCACTCCTCGACTCAGCCCAGGGCGGCGACGATCTCCTCGACCTTCGCCTTCGCGTCACCGAACAGCATCTGCGTGTTCTCCTTGAAGAACAGCGGGTTCTGCACTCCGGCGTAGCCAGTGGCCATCGAGCGCTTGAACACGATGACGTCCTTGGCCTCCCAGACCTCCAGCACAGGCATGCCGGCGATCGGTGAACCCGGCTGCTCCTTCGCCGCGGGGTTCACCGTGTCGTTGGCCCCGATGACGAGGACGACGTCGGTGTCCTTGAGGTCGTCGTTGATCTCGTCCATCTCGAGCACGATGTCGTAGGGCACCTTCGCCTCGGCCAGCAGGACGTTCATGTGGCCGGGCAGCCGTCCCGCGACCGGGTGGATGCCGAAGCGCACCTCGATGCCCTGGTCCCGGAGCTTGCGGGTCAGCGCGGCGACGGCGTACTGCGCCTGCGCGGTGGCCATGCCGTAGCCGGGGGTGATGACCACGGAGGAGGCCTGGGTCAGCAGGTCGGCGGCCGCCTCGGCCTGGAGCTCGCGGTAGTCGCCGTGCTCCTCGTCGGTGGCCGGTCCGCTCCCGGTGGAGCCGAAGCCGCCGGCGATGACGCTGATGAACGAGCGGTTCATCGCCTTGCACATGATGTAGCTGAGGATCGCACCGGAGGAGCCGACCAAGGAACCGGTGATGATCAGCAGGGTGTTGTCGAGCATGAAGCCGGCGGCAGCAGCAGCCCAGCCGGAGTAGGAGTTCAGCATCGACACGACGACCGGCATGTCACCCCCGCCGATCGCGGCCACCAGGTGGAAGCCGAGCAGCAGCGCCAGCAGGGTCATGAGGATCAGCGGTACGGCGCCCACGCCGGCGCCACCCGCGACCAGGAACCAGATCAGCAGCAGCGCCGAGGTGACGAGGATGCCGAGGTTGAGCTGGTGCCGCCCGGGCAGCATCAGGGGCGAGGACGTCATTCGCGCGCTCAGCTTGAGGAACGCCACGATCGAGCCGGTGAGCGTGACGGCGCCGATGAACACCCCGAGGAAGACCTCGATGAGATGGACGCCGTCGCTGGCCTTGCCCTCGGCGAGGAAGGAGTTCCATCCGACCAGCACCGCGGCCAGGCCGACGAAGCTGTGCAGCATCGCGACCAGCTCGGGCATCTGGGTCATCTCCACGGTGCGCGCGCGCCACGCCCCGATCGTGCCGCCGGCGACCATCGCGACCACGATCAGCAGCAGCGTGACGCCGAGGGGTCGCTGGCCGGGGAGCTCGGAGTGGCGGGCGACGTCGAGCAGGGTGACGAAGAGGGCGATGCCCATGCCCGTCATGCCGAGCAGGTTGCCGCGCTTCGCGCTCTCGTGCTTCGAGAGCCCCGCGAGGGCCAGGACGAAGAGGACGCCCGCGATCAGGTAGCCGGTCTGGATGAACGTGTGCAGGTGCTGGCTGGTCAAGAAGTCGTGCACGGGTCAGTCCTTCCGGAACATCTCGAGCATGCGGAGCGTGACCAGGAAGCCACCGAAGATGTTGATGCTCGCCACCAGCACGGCCAGCGTGGCGAGCAGGGAGATGCCCAGGTTGTCGTTGCCGACCTGGAGCAGGCCGCCGACCAGGATGATCCCGGAGATCGCGTTCGTCTCGCTCATCAGCGGCGTGTGGAGGGCGTGGGCCACGTTGGAGATCACGTAGTACCCGACGAAGACCGCCAGCGCGAACACCGTGAAGTAGGTGACGAAGTGCGGGTTCGACAGCGTGCCGAGCAGCCAGAAGACCGCCGCACCCAGCCCGGCGGCGTACCACGGGCGCCGGGGGTCGACCGGCTTCTTCGGCGCCTCCTCCGCGGGCAGCACCTGGGTGGTGGTCGCCTTCGGGGCGGCGGAGACCTCCACGGGCGGTGGCGGCCACATCGACTCGCCCTCCAGCGTGACCGTGACGCCGCGCTGGATGACGTCGTCGAAGTCCAGCGTCAGCTGGCCGTCCTTCTCGGGCGTCAGGAGCTTGAACAGGTTGACGATGTTGGTGCCGTAGAGCTGGCTGGTCTGGGCGGCCAGCCGGCTCGCGAGGTCGGTGTAGCCGATGATCGTGACCTGGTTGTCGGTGTGGACGACGTCGTCGGTGACGGTGCCCTCGCAGTTGCCGCCGTTGGCGGCCGCCATGTCGACGATGACCGAGCCGTTGCGCATCCCGGCGATGGTCTCGGCCGTGATCAGCTTCGGCGCCGGCCGGCCGGGGATGAGCGCGGTGGTGATGACGATGTCGGCCGCGCGGGCCTCCTCGTCGTACATCGCCGCGGTGGCGGCCTGCTGCTCCTCGGTCATCTCCTTCGCATAGCCGTCGGAGCTGACCTCGCTCTCCATGTCGACCGACACGAACTGCGCCCCCATCGACTCGACCTGCTCGGCGACCTCGGGCCGTACGTCGAAGGCGCGGACCACTGCGCCCATGCTGTTGGCGGCGCCGACCGCGGCGAGACCTGCGACCCCCGCGCCCACGACGAAGACCCTCGCCGGCGGGACCTTGCCGGCGGCGGTGACCTGGCCGGTGAACTGGCGGCCATAGGCGTGGGCGGCCTCGACGACCGCGCGGTACCCGGCCACGTTGGCCATCGAGGAGAGGACGTCCATCGACTGGGCGCGGCTGATCCGCGGCACCGCGTCCATGGCGAGCGCGGTGACCTTCGCGACCTGCAGCCGCTCGATCAGCTCGGGGCTGCGCGCGGGGGCGAGGATCGAGACGATCGTGGCGCCCTCGAGAAGCCGGCTGATCTCCGACTCCGTGGGGGCGTTGACCTTCACGACGATGTCGCTGTGCCACACCTCCTCGGCGCTGCCGACCGAGACGTCGGCCTCGGCGTACGCGTCGTCGGGCTGGCCCGCCTTCGCGCCGGCGCCGGACTCGACGACGACCTCGTAGCCGAGCTTGACCAGCTCGGCGGCGGTCTTCGCGGTCGCGGCGACGAGCGCCTCACCGGCCTTGGTCTCTCGAGGGATGCCGATCCGCAACGGTGCCTCCTCGGTCGCGTGGAACCTGTGGGTAGAGGGTCGTCGCGAAACCTATCCGAGAACGTCCTCGGGGTGGTCGGGGTCCGCGGTGCGGTTGTTCACACGTGGCTACTCGGCGAGACCGTAGAGCCGGTCGCCCGCGTCGCCCAGGCCGGGAACGATGTAGCCCTTCTCGTTCAGCTTCTCGTCCATCGCGGCCGTGACGACGGTGACCGGGACGTCGAGCCCGGCGAGCTCATTCTCCAGCCGCTCACAGCCCTCCGGAGCGGCCAGCAGGCAGATGCAGGTGATGTCGTTGGCGCCGCGGTCGGTGAGGAACTTGATCGCCGCCGCCAACGTGCCACCGGTGGCGAGCATCGGGTCGAGGACGTAGCACTGGCGGCCGGAGAGGTCCTCGGGCAGCCGTTCGGCGTACGTCGAGGCCTCGAGCGTCTCCTCGTTGCGCATCATCCCGAGGAAGCCGACCTCGGCGGTGGGCAGCAGCCGCATCATCCCGTCGAGCATCCCCAGCCCGGCGCGGAGGATCGGGACGACCAACGGCTTGGGGCGAGCAAGCTTCACGCCCGTGGTCGGGGCGACCGGCGTGACGATGTCCTGGGGGGCGACCCGGACGTCGCGCGTGGCCTCGTAGGCCAGCAGCGCCACCAGCTCGTCGGTGAGCTGGCGGAACGTCGGCGAGTCGGTGTGCTCGTCGCGCAGGGTGGTCAGCTTGTGGGCGACGAGCGGGTGGTCGACGACGTGGGTGCGCATGGGCGGCACCTTATCGCTGGCGTCGGCCGGGGTTCCGCTGTCACAGTGGAGACGTGGCTGAGCAGATCGAGGCGGTCGACTTCGCCTTGGCCGCCTATCGCGAGGACGGCGACTGGCAGGTCGAGGAGCTGGGTCACGACCTGCTGGTGGACGTCGACTCGCTCACCCACGCCCTTCGCCGCTTCCCCTCCGACGGCGGTGCCGTCGGGATGGTCGCGGTCGACGAGGACTGGTTCCTGCTGCTGCGGGTCACCGGAGACTCCTCCCGGCTGTTGCTCTCCGACATCACCGCCGCCGGGGAGTGGGAGCTCGCCGCCTCCGTCGTGGAACACCTGCGGCTGCCGCACCCCGAGGAGGAGGACGACCAGGTGCCGGCGGGCGACCTGAACCTGCTCGGCGACCTCGGGATGCCGGCGATGGACCTGGGCGCGCTGCTCGACGACTTCGACCTCTACCCCGACGAGATGCTGTCCGACGTGGCCGGCCGGCTCGGCTTCGGCCCGCTGTTCGACGACGCCATCGGGCAGCCGTCTGCATGATCCCGGCACCTGACTGGGACGGGCCGATGCGGCTCGCCCTCGAGGAGGCCCGGGCGGCCATGGAGACCGGGGACGTCCCGGTGGGCGCCGTGGTCGTCGACGACACCGGTCAGGTGATCGGTACCGGCCGCAACGGCCGCGAGGCCGACGGCGACCCGACCGCGCACGCCGAGGTGCTGGCGCTGCGCGCGGCCGCTACCGCACGCGGCGAGTGGCGGCTCGGCGGCTGCACCCTCGTCGTCACCCTCGAGCCCTGCACGATGTGCGCCGGCGCCACGGTGCTGTCCCGGGTGGACCGGCTCGTCTTCGGTGCGTACGACGACAAGGCCGGCGCGGTCGGCAGCCTCTGGGACGTCGTCCGCGACCGTCGGCTCAACCACCGCCCCGAGGTCGTCTCCGGGGTGCTCGCCGACGAGTCGGCGCAGCTGCTCGGGGAGTTCTTCGCGTCGCAGCGCTAGGCCGCAGGGTTCTCCAGGACGACGGCCAGCCCCTGCCCCACGCCGATGCAGATCGCCGCCACGCCCCACCGCTCGCCCCGCTCGCGCAGCACGTGCGCGAGGGTCCCGACGACCCGGGCGCCGGACGCGCCCAGCGGGTGGCCGATCGCGATCGCGCCGCCCCGGGTGTTCACGCGAGCAGGGTCGACCGGCCAGCCGTCCAGGCACACCAGCGACTGCACGGCGAACGCCTCGTTCAGCTCCACCGCGCCCACGTCGCCCCAACCGATCCCCGCACGCGCGAGCGCCTTGTTGGCCGCCTCGATCGGGGCGTAACCGAAGTCCTGCGGGTCCAGGGCATGCACCCCGCGTCCCGCGATCCGCGCCAGCGGCTCCGGCCCGGCGTCCCGCGTCCCGATCAGCAGGGCCGAGGCGCCGTCGCTCAGAGGGGAGGCGTTGCCGGGCGTGATCGTGCCGTCCGGGCGGAACGCCGGCCTCAGGCCGCCCAGCGACTCGACCGAGGCGGCGGGCCGGATCCCCTCGTCCCGGGTCAGCTCGTCCAGGGGCACCACGAGGTCGTCGTAGAAGCCGTCCTCCCACGCCTGGTGGGCGAGCCGGTGCGACCGGACGGCGAACTCGTCCTGCCGCTCGCGCGAGATCGCGAACCGGTCCGCCAGCTGCTCGTTGCACTCGCCCAGCGAAGCGGTCCACTCCGCCGGCATCCGCGGGTTGACGAGGCGCCAGCCGAGGGCGGTCGACACCATCTCCGTGTTGCCGGCGGGGTACCCGCGCGCCGGCTTCGGCACCACCCAGGGCGCCCGGGTCATGGACTCGACGCCGCCCGCGACGACCAGCCGGGCGTCCCCGGTCTCGACGGCGCGGGACGCCGCGAACGTCGCCTCCAGCGACGAGCCGCACAGCCGGTTGACGCTCACGCCGGGCACGCTGGTCGGCAGGCCGGCCAGCAACGCCGCCATCCGTCCGACGTTCCGGTTGTCCTCCCCGGCACCGTTGGCGTTGCCGAGGACGACGTCGTCGACCTGCTCGTCCTCGATCCCATCGGCGCGGTGGAGCAGCGCCCGGATCACGGTCGCCCCGAGGTCGTCGGGCCGGACGCCGGCCAGCGCTCCGCCGTACTTCCCGAACGGCGTCCGCACCGCTCCCAGCACCCACGCATCGGTCATGGCGCCCAGCCTCTCACCCGGCCCCGCGACGGCGTACGCCGGATTTCGGACGGCCCCGCCCTCTCCGGTAACCTCTCCGGCGGTGGCGTGTCCGAGCGGCCGAAGGTGCATCACTCGAAATGATGTGTGGGGTCAAACCCACCGTGGGTTCAAATCCCACCGCCACCGCCAACCGAACGGCTCCCAGACCCCAGGGTCGGGAGCCGTTTCGCATGATCGGGCGCGGTCGGAAGCGTGCGGCCCTACGCTTCACCCTTATGGACGTGAGGTACGAGGCCGACGGGCCGGTGGCGCTGGTGACCATCGATCGCCCACAGACTCGCAACGCGATCGACGGGGAGCTGGCCGGGCTGTTGGCCGAGGCGTTCGCGCAGTTCGACGCCGACCCGCAGCTGAACGTGGCGGTGCTGTTCGGCGACGGGGGCAACTTCTGCGCGGGCGCGGACATCAACAAGCTCGACAACCCGCTGGACCCGGAGGGCATCGGCCCGCTCGGTCCGACGCGGATGCTGCTGCGCAAGCCGGTGATCGCCGCGGTCGAGGGGTACGCCGTCGGAGGCGGCCTCGAGCTGGCGCTCTGGTGCGACCTCCGGGTCGCGAGCAAGGAGGCGAAGTTCGGTGTCTTCTCCCGCCGGTGGGGGGTGCCGTTGATCGACGGCGGGACGGTGCGTCTTCCGCGGATGATCGGCACCGGCCGCGCTCTCGACATGATCCTCACCGGACGGGCCGTCGACGCCGAGGAGGCGTGGCAGATCGGGCTGGTCAACCGGCTCACCGAGCCGGGAGCGGCCCTCGACGGTGCCGTCGAGCTCGCCTGGGAGGTGGCGCTCCCACCTCAGCGCTGCCTGCGCAACGACCGCCTCTCCGTCCTGTCCGGCGAAGGCCTGACGACCGAGCAGGCGATGGCTCAGGAGTTCTCGATCGGTCTGGACTCGCTCGAGGACGCCGTCGAAGGCACCCAACCCTTCCTCCAGGGTGAGGGACGTCACGGGGAGTCCCCGTTCTAGCCCACTAGTCTCCGCAGGTGAGCTGGTTCCGCGACCCTGCCCAGACCGCGACGGCCCTGCGCGACCACGGCTACTTGCCCGACGGCGCGACGGCCACGACGTCGTACTTGGCGGGCGCCCTGGAGAAGCCGCTGCTGGTCGAGGGGCCGGCGGGGGTCGGCAAGACCGAGCTCGCGAAGGCGATCGCCCGGGCCACGGGGGCCGAGCTGGTCCGGCTCCAGTGCTACGAGGGGCTGGACGAGGCGCGCGCGTTGTACGAGTGGAACTACAAGAAGCAGCTGCTCCGCATCCAGGCCACCGGCGACGAGGACATCTTCTCCGAGGACTTCCTGCTCACCCGGCCGCTGCTGACCGCGATCCGCCGGACCGAGCCGACCGTCCTGCTGATCGACGAGGTGGACAAGACCGACGTCGAGGTCGAGGGCCTGCTGCTGGAGATCCTCAGCGACTTCCAGGTGACCATCCCCGAGCTCGGCACCATGGCGGCCGTCCGCCGCCCGTACGTCGTCCTCACCAGCAACGCGAGCCGCGAGCTCTCCGAGGCGCTCAAGCGCCGCTGCCTCTACCTGCACCTGGACTACCCCGACGCCGAGCGGGAGCGGGAGATCCTCACGGCGCAGGTGCCGGACCTCGAGCACGCGATCGCCGAGCGGCTCGTCGACGTCGTCGGGCGGCTGCGCGGCCTGGACCTGAAGAAGGCGCCGTCGATCGCGGAGACCATCGACTGGGCGCGCACGCTCATCGCGCTGCACCTGAGCACGTTGGACGAGCAGGCGATCGCCGACACCCTCGGCGCCGTGCTCAAGCACTCCTCGGACCACGAACGGGCCATCAAGGAGCTGCACCTTGGCCCTCGTTGACCGGCACCTGAGCTTCCTGCACGCGCTGCGCGGGGCGGGGCTCAGCGTGTCGCTCGCCGAGGACCTCGACGCGATCGCGGCCCTGTCGACCCTCCCGTGGGACGACCGGGACACCGTCCGCCAGGCGTACGCCGCCACGCTGGTGAAGCGGCAGGCGCAACGGCCGACGTTCGACGCGCTCTTCGACCTGTACTGGCCCGCCCTCGTCGGAGGTGGAGCGGCCGAGTCCGAGGCGGGGGACCCGGAGGAGGGACCGGTCCGCGACAACGCCGAGTCTCTGCGCGACTTCCGCGAGCGGCTGGCCGAGGCCTTGGAGTCCGGCGACCAGCGGATGCTGCCGCCCCTGGCCACGGAGGCGGTGGGGCGGTTCGGCGCGATGCCCGGTCGCGGGCCGGGGCTGTCGTCCTGGTCGTCCTACACGGCCCTGCAGCGGGTGGACCCGAAGCAGCTGGTCGACCGGATCGTCGCCGCACTGCTCGGCACCGGCCGGACCGACGAGGAGGCCGATCGCCTGGCGACCGCCCGGGTCGGCGACTTCACGGCGCGGGTCGAGGCCGAGGCGCGGCGCCGGATCGCAGAGGAGAAGGGGGCCGACCACGTCGCGGACGTCGCGCTCCGCCCGAGCATCGACCGGCTGGACTTCACCTCGGCGAAGAAGGCCGACCTCGAGCAGCTGCGCCGGGAGATCTACCCGCTGGCCCGGCGCCTGGCGACCCGGCTGACGAAGGAGCACCACGCCCGCCGGCGGGGTCCGCTCGACTTCCGGCGAACCGTGCGGGCCTCGATCTCCACCGGCGGCGTCCCGCTGGCCACCCATCACCGGCCGAAGCGGCCGCACCGGACCGAGCTGGTCGTGCTGTGCGACGTCAGCGGCTCGGTGGCGAACTTCGCGCAGTTCACCCTGCTGCTGGTCTACGCGCTGCGTGAGCAGTTCACGAAGGTCCGGGCCTTCACCTTCGTCGACCACGTCCACGAGGTGACCCCGCACTTCAAGCCCGGAGCCGATCCGGCCCAGGTGCTGGCCGACCTCGCCGCGTCGACCGCGCACGCGGCGCTGTGGGGTCGTACGAACTACGGCCGCGCGTTCACGAGGTTCGCCGAGGAGCACGCCGACGCTCTGGGTCCGAGGTCGTCGCTACTGATCCTCGGCGACGCGCGGTCGAACTACTCCGACCTCGCCGTCCCGGTGCTCCGCGAGCTGGCGGACTCCGCCAAGCACGCCTGGTGGCTCAACCCCGAGCACCGGCGCCACTGGGGCACCGGCGACTCCGCGGCCGGACCGTACGGCGAGGTGGTGCCGATGGTGGAGTGCCGCAACCTCACCCAGCTCGGGGAGTTCGTCCACGACCTGGTGTGAGACCCGACCGCCAGGGCTTCTCAGACGGCGGTGAGGTAGCCCGCCTCGGTGAGCAGCTGCAGCTCCGCCTTCAGCTTCGGGTGTCCGGCTGTGTCGGCCGCGCGGCCGCCGGCGACGTACATCGACTCCCGCTCGGCGCCCTCGCCGTCGAAGACGACCGTGAGCCGGTTGCCCGCCCCGACGTTCATCAGCGAGCCGAGGAGCGCGATCGGGTCGGAGCGGTCCTCCAGCGACAACACCCGGGTGCGGTCCGGGATCCGGGGAACCTGGGCGGACGGTGCTCCCGCGGTGACGACGTGGTCGATGACGAAGTCGTGGTCGGAGGCCGCGACCACCGCCGCGGTGACCCCGCCCTGCGCCGACCCGACCAGCATCACGCGGGCCTCCGGGTCCTCCGAGGTGGCCTTCTCGATCGCGGCGGCCACCTCGCCGGCGTACCCCGAGGAGTCACCGCCGACCAGGCGGAGCCCGCGGGCCCCGGGCCCGGGCAGGAAGGCGATGTAGCGGTGGTCGGCGATCCGGCGGACGTGGATGCGCTGCTCGGTCGCGTGCAGCATCGACATGAGGCCCTCGAGCCCGCGCGGCGCGGACCCGTCGTCGCTCGCCTCGGCCCGGTCCGCCGAGGGGTCCTCCACCAGGCCGCCGGCGACGTCGCGCAGTGCCGGCCCGAACGCCGCCGACATCGGCTCGATCCCGGCGGCCCGCCGCCCCCCGAGAGCGGCGGCTCGGCCGGCATCGCCGACCAGGGCGTCGGTGGTGAGCATCGAGCGCAACGCCAGGCTGTCGAGCAGGCCACCACCGCCACTGGTGAAGTGCTCCATCAGGTCGGGGTGGTGGGCGGCGAGCTCGTTGAGGTACGTCGCGACGTCGTCGCGGTCCATCGCGTCGGTCTCGATGAGCCCGGCGGAGACGATCTGCCCGCCGAGGGCCACCTCGGGGGCGAGGTAGCCGACGGCCCGCCCGGCGATCGAGCCGAGCGTCTTGTACGCCGCCTCCTGGAGCTCGTCGATCCAGCGGTACGTCAGCACGGTGCTGCGCACCATCAGGGCGTCGGCGTCCAGCTCGACGCCGCGGGTGAGCAGTCCGTGGCGCCCACTGCCGAGGGCTCGGAGCTCGTCCTCGACGGCCTGGTAGGTGCGGGGCGACAGCTCGGCGGAGTCGGCGACCGCCTCGTCGGTGAGCACGCTCGTGCCGAGGGCGGCCCGGCGGCGCATCTCCTCCCCGAGGGAGTCGAAGAGATCAGCGAGGCGGAGCATCTGGTCGTACTTGTCGGCCAGGTCGGCCGCCTCCACGCCCGCGGCCGGGAGCGACCGCTCCTCCTGGGCGGCCAGCCGGTCGGGGGTCCGGTCGAGCCCGGTCATCGGGTCACCTCCGCGAGCACCGGGGCCAGCTCGGTCGCCAGGTCGGCGGGGGTGACCGCGCAGATCTCCACGCGCGGCTCGGCGCCGAAGCGCGGCCGGATGGCATGCCACCCGTCGGCCAGGAGCGTCCACGACACGACGCCGATCGGGGCGGCGGCATCGCCGACCTGCGTCACCAGTGCGCGCAGGCGGCCCCGCGCCTCGCCGGCGAGGGCGCCCAGGACCACGGCCGAGTCGGCCGTCGTCATCGGCTGCTCCCCGGTCGCGGTCACCGCCCCGTCGTACTGGGCGGCCAGGACCGGGATCAGGTCCGGCCGCCCGCTGTGGACGGCCTCGGCGGCCGCGTCGGCGAGCGGGAACGGGAGCGAGACGACCGGCGGCACCGCGGACGTCGTCAGGCGCAGCTCCTCCGGGATCTCCGCGATCCGGGCCAGCTCCTCGGCCCACTGGGAGGAGGCCCCCCAGACGAGCTCGAAGACCAGGCCGTCCACGGTGGACGAGCCCGACCATGGCGCGACGGTCGCCGCGGTGCCAGACGCGGGCCTGCGTGGGCCCGGCGATCACGTCGAGGTCGACCGCGGTGGCCGGGCTGGCGAGCAGCCCGATCGCACCGACGAGGCCTTCGCTGTCGGCGAGCAGCCCGCGCTGGTCCAAGGAGTCCGTCGGGTCGTGCAGCGAGGCGAGCGCCTGGGAGTACGCCGCGTCCTCGGCGGAGGTCCGGCTCGCCCCCAGCCGTCCCTCGAGCGGGCTGGATCCGGCGGCGGCAGCGGGCTCGAACGGCAACGGTGCGCCGCCGGCGCGCTCCGCGAGCACCTGCAGCTCCGGCAGGGTGAGGGTGACCCGGCGCGGCAGGGCCTCGAGCAGGCCCGGCTCGCGGGGTGGCGGGGTGGACAGGTCGATGGTCGGCACAAGTGCTCCTCAGAGTCCGGGCAGCTCGACGGTCAGCCAGTCACGATGACCGGACGCGGGTGGGGTGAAGCCGGTGAGCACGACGTCCTCGTCCGCAGGACCGCCGTGGGTCTCGAGCTGGGACGCCCGGCCCCGGGCGTCGGCGACCAGAGCGCTCGCCTTGCGCTCACGCAGGGCGATGACGTCCTTGAGGTGCTCGACGTCGTCGGCGTGCCGATCGAGTGCGTCGGCGGCCCCCTCGTAGCGCTGGGCGCACTCCCGCAACGACGCAGCGCGCTCGCGCGCCCGCTCCCGCATGGCGTCGGCGGCGCGGCCGGTCCAGGAGATGCCGTCGGCCTGCGCCGCCAGCTGGTCGGCGAGCTGTCGGACGTCCGCCGCCTGCTCACGCAGCTGGCCGACCCGGCGACGCATGACGTCGGTCTCGCCGTACATCAGGCCCTCCTCGATCGGCTCGAGCGACCGTCCGCGTGGTCCGGATCGCTCCTGGGTGACCTACCCGTGGGGGCTGTCCGGCAAACCTCGCCGGATAACCGTGGGAGAGTGCGGTCGTTGAACCGCCGTCACCCACGATCGAGAGGCGAGAGCGTGCGCAACGGGAGGAACCGACTGCTGGCCGGACTGACGGCGCTGCTGCTGGGAGCGGGGCTGCTCAGCGGCCCGCCGGCCGTGGCGACCGACGGCCAGCGCGCCGCCGGCGACGTGCAGAAGGTCGTCTTCGTCGGCAACAACTGGGACGGCACCGCCACGATCCTCGACCCGCGGACGTTCCAGCAGGTCGGGCGGATCAACATCATTCCCGACCGATCCGAGCGGGAGATGGAGATCGCCACCAACCCCGACCGGCTCGCCTTCTTCCTCGCCGTGCGGCAGGAGATCGGCGAGGGGCACAACCAGTACGTCGACGACATGTACTCCAGCAACGACGGGCGGCTGATGATCGTGTCGCGTCCGTCGTACGCCGACGTCGTGGCGATCCGACTCTCGGACGGCGGTATCCAGTGGCGGTTCCCCGTCTCCGGCTACCGCTCCGACCACATGGCCATCTCGCCGGACGGCACGACCGTCGTGGTGAGCGCCTCCACCGGCAACGTGGTGCACGCGCTGGACGTGCAGACCGGCGAGGAGGTGGGGCAGTTCCCCAGCGGTGACAGCCCGCACGAGAGCGTGTTCATCGACCACGGCCGGAAGATCCTGCACGCGAGCATCGGCCGCGTGTACACGCCGACCGACGGCACCACGCCCGCCGACGACAGCTCCAAGGGCGAGCGGGTCTTCCAGATCGTCCGGACCAAGGACTGGAAGGTCGTCCGCACCTACGACCTGCGCGAGAAGTTCGACCGGGCCGGTCGGCCGAACCTCGCGACCGCCGTCCGGCCCCTGACCTTGTCCCCGGACGAGCGGGTCGTCTACTTCCAGGTCTCCTTCTTCCACGGCTTCATCAAGATGAATCTCCGCACCGGCAAGGTGAAGAAGTTCGTGCGGCTGCCCAAGCGCACGACCGAGCCGCGGCAGAACTACGTGCTCGACTCCGCCCACCACGGCATCGCGATGAACCCGGCCGGGACCAAGATCTGCGTCGCCGGCACGATGGACGACTACGCGACCGTGGTCGACGCGAAGACCTACCGGCACAGCCGGCTGATCAAGCGCGACGGTGGGAAGCCCTACTGGGTCACCCAGAGTCGCGACGGCCGGTACTGCTACATCTCCTGGAGCGGCACCGACAAGGTCTCCCGGATCTCGTACCGGACCGCGCGGGTCGCCGACACGACGAAGGTCGGCGACCACCCCCAGCGGGTCCGCAACGCCTTCGTCGCCTCGGACCTCGTCGCCGGCCTCCCGGACTACCACCCTGCCGACGACGTCCAGGACTTCCCGCCGGCTCCTTGATGACCCGGAGGCGAAGGCATGACGTCGGCTCGCTCCGGGCTGGTGGGGGCGCTGGCGATTCCTTCGGAGACGGCTGAGCTCGCTTGGGCCACGACGTGCCGACTGCGTTCCTCTGTACCCATGGACCCCGTCCCGGACGAGGTCTACCGTGGAGACCGAGCGGCTCGGGCACTCACCGGACCCCAGGAGTAGTCATGCTGAACGACAGCGCGGTCACCGCCAACATCCCCGCCTCCGACCTCGGTCGAGCCAAGGCCTTCTACGCCGACAAGCTCGGCCTGGAACCCACGCAGGAGGGTCCGGGGGGCGTGGTCTACCGGACAGGTGGGGGGACGAACTTCTTCCTCTACGAGACGGCGTACGCGGGCAAGGCCGGGCACACGATCGCCCAGTTCCACGTGGCAGACGTCGCTCAGGTGGTCGAGGAGCTCCGGACTCGCGGGGTGACCTTCGAGCGCTACGACCTCCCCGGCACCTCCTGGGACGGCGACGTCGCCTCGACCGAGGGGATGGGCAAGGCCGCCTGGTTCACCGACAGCGAGGGCAACATCCTCTGCATCGACGACTTCGCCCTCGGCTGAGGTCATCACCGGGCAGGTGACGAGTCAGACGTACGCCGCCAGGCGCCGGAGTCCTTCGTCGATCTCGGAGCGCTGGCCGGCGAAGCTGAACCGGATGAACCGCGAGCCGTCGCGGGTGTCGAAGTCGATGCCGGGGGCGACGGCGACGCCGGTGTCGGCAAGCAGCCGGTGCGCGTAGGTCATCGAGTCGTCGGTCAGGTGGCCGACGTCGGCGTAGACGTAGAAGGCGCCGTCGGCCGGGGCGAGCTCGGTGATCCCCAGCCGGGGCAGGCCGGAGAGCAGTGCCGCCCGGTTGTCGGCGTACCGCGCGACGTGGCCGTCCAGCTCGGCGTACGACTCGTCGGTGAACCCTGCGAGGGCCGCGTGCTGGGCCAGCGCCGGCGGGCAGATCGTGAAGTTCCCGGTGAGGACGTCGACCGCCCGGCGCAGGCGCGGCGGCACGAGCATCCACCCGATCCGCCACCCGGTCATCGAGAAGTACTTGGAGAACGAGGAGAAGACGACCGCCTCGCGTGAGGTCTCCCAGGCCGAGCGCGACAGGGCGGGCTCGGCGTACTCGATGCCGTGGTAGATCTCGTCAGAGATCAGCTGGACTCCGGAGTCCTCGCACCACGTCGCGAGCGCGGCGAGCTCCGCGGGCAGCAGCATGGTGCCGGTCGGGTTCGCGGGGCTGGCCAGGACCAGGCCCCGCAGGTCGGGGATCGCGGCCAGCTGGTCCACGGTGGGCTGGAACCGGTTGTCCGGTCCCGTGTCGACCTCGACCACCTCGCAGCCGAGCGCCGCGAGGACGTTGCGGTAGCAGGGGTAGCCGGGGCGGGCCATCGCCACGCGGTCGCCGTGCTCGAACGCCGCGAGGAACGCGAGCAGGAAGCCGCCGCTGGACCCGGTCGTGACGACCACGTCGTCGGGGTCGACCTCGATGCCGTGCGTACGCCGGTGGTGGGCCGCGATCGCCTCGCGCAGCGGCAGGATGCCGGTGGCCACCGTGTAGCCGAGGGGGTCCGGCCCGCTGAGCAGCCGGACCGCCTCGGCCCGGACCGCCTCGGGTGCACCGGTCGAGGGCTGCCCGGCGACGAAGTTCACCAGGTCGCCGTGCGTCCGCTGCCGTTCCGACGCGGCGGCCAGGAGGTCCATCACGTGGAACGGCGGCACGTTGGCCCGGGTGGCGACGGCGAGACGGCCCCGGAGCGAAGACATGGCTCGAAAGTACTTGTCGCGGCCCGGGACAGGTGCCAGCGTCTCGACGTGCGGAGGATCGGGGGACTGGCGGTGGCCGCGGCCCTGCTCGCCGGATGCTCCGGGCAGGGGGCCGAACCCGACGGGCCCGAGGTGACGTGGAGCCGGGTCGACCTGCCGGCGTCGGCTCGGGTCCTCCTGCGCGGAGCCTTCCGGTGCGGCGACGACCTGGTGGTGCTGGGTGCGACCGCCGATGGTGCAGGAGCGACGAGTCCGGCAGCCTGGCGGCTCGTCGGGTCCGCCGCCCGCCCGCTGGCCCTCGACCCTCGCCGCGACCCGTACGCCGCCGAGGCGATCCTCTCCGCCGGCGCCTGTCGCCCCGGCGGCGAGGCCTCGGTGTTCGGCAGCAAGTCCGGCGGCGCCCATGGGCTGCCGCGCAGTGCCATGTGGCGGGCGGGCCGCGGCGGACTCGTCGTCGCCCGTAACCCCTTCGAGGTGTTCGGCGGCCCGAACGTCGGCTCCTACGGCCCGATGGCCGCCGACGCCGACGGCTGGGTCATGGTCGGCACCCGCACCACCGGCGGCGCGGTCTGGACCTCCGCCGACGGCGGCCACTACGCGCTGCAGGAAGGAGCCATCGGCCCCGACTCGCACCTGCTCGACCTGCGCCGCGACGGTGCTCGGTGGCTGGCCGCCGGCTTCGTCGTCGAGGACGGCGACCTGCGTCCCCAGGTCTGGACCTCCACCGACACCGTCCGCTGGGACCGGCACGCGCTCCCGTCCGGGCCGGGTGCCTTCAGCGCCGCGGAGCGCTTCGCCAGCCTGGCCGACGGGCGCCTGGTGGTCGTCGGCTTCGACGCCGGCCGCCTGGCCACGTGGACCGAGGGTGGCGACGGATGGAGCCTCGACCCGGCGCTGCCCGCCGGGCTCGCCACGCTGACCTCGGGCGGCCAGGGGCCGTACGTCACCGGCGCCGCGGTGACCAGCCAGGGTCTGGCGGTCACCTTCTCCGACGGCGCCAGGTTCCGCGCGCTGCTGCGGGCGCCGGACGGCCAGTGGCAGCGACTCGCGCTCCCGGAGCAGCTGCCGGTGAGCGGTGACGCGCTGGTGGCGGTCACGGCGTACGACGGGAGGCTGGCGCTGCTGCTCGACGACGGCAGCACGGGCGGGCTCTACCTGGCCCGCCGCTAGGCTGAGCACCCCGCCCCACGACGAGAGGCGAGCGTGAGCTTCGACGTCCACCAGCTCGACACGTTCTTGCTGGTGGGGAGCGCGGTCACCTTGCTGGCCATCATCGGTGTCCGGCTCTCCTCGCGCTCGGGCCTGCCGACGTTGCTGGTCTACCTTCTCCTCGGGGTCCTGCTGGGGGAGAGCGGTCTCGGCATCGGGTTCGAAGACGCCGAGCTGGCGCACTCCCTCGGGTTCCTGGCGCTCGTGCTGATCCTGGCCGAGGGTGGGCTCACCACGTCCTGGCGCCAGGTCCGGCCCGCGATGCGGCTCGGCGCCTCGCTCGCCACGATCGGCGTGGCGGTGTCGATCACGGTGATGGCGGTGGCGACCCACGTCGTGCTCGGCCTGCCCTGGGAGCTCGCCGTCCTCCTCGGCGCCGTCACGTCACCGACCGATGCCGCGGCCGTCTTCTCGTTGCTGCGTGTCGTCCCGCTCCCGCGCCGGCTGACCGGCCCGCTGGAGGCCGAGTCCGGACTCAACGACGCCGCGACCGTCGTGGTCGTCACCTTGATCTCGACCGGCGCCGGCGCCGAGCACGGCCTGCTCGGCGCGGCCGGGATCATCCTCTACGAGCTCGCCGCCGGCCTGGTCGTGGGCCTGCTCGTCGGGTTCGCCGGCGCCTGGGCGATGCGCCGGGCCGCCCTGCCGAGCAGCGGCCTCTACCCGGTCGCGGTCCTCTGCCTGACGATGGTCGGGTACGGGGGTGCCGCGAGCCTGCACGCGTCGGGCTTCGCCGCGGTCTACGTCGCGGCGCTCATCCTCGGCAACTCCGAGCTGCCGCACCGCGTCGCCACGCGCTCGTTCGCCGAGGGAGTCGCGTGGCTGGCCCAGATCGGGTTGTTCGTGATGCTCGGGCTCCTGCTCTCGCCCGGTCGGATCACGCTGCACACCGTGGGTCTGGCGCTCGTGGCCGGGCTCGTGCTCACGTTCGTCGCCCGGCCGCTGTCGGTCCTCGCCAGCTCCGTGGTCTCGCCGCTGCCGCTGCGCGACCTGGCGTTCCTCTCCTGGGCCGGGCTGCGCGGCGCGGTTCCGATCGTCCTCACCACCATCCCGCTGGCCGAGGGCGTCGACGGGGCGGGCCGCCTCTTCGACCTGGTCTTCGTCATGGTGGTCATCTACACGATGCTGACCGGCCCGACCCTTCCGCTGGTCGCCCGCGGCCTCAAGGTCGTACGCCGGTCCGAGCCGCGCGACCTGGACGTCGAGGCGGCGCCCCTCGACCGGGTGGCCGCCGACCTGCTCCAGGTCGCGATCAGCCCGGTCTCGCGCATGCACGGCGTGGAGGTCGGGGAGCTGAGGCTCCCGGTCGGTGCCTCGCTCTCCCTGATCATCCGGGACGGGTCGATCCTCGTGCCGGAGCGGCGCACGGTGCTCCGCCACGGCGACGACCTGCTCGTCGTGACGCCCCGGAAGGTGCGGGAGCGCACCGAGGAACGCCTCCGCGCGGTCTCGGCCGGCGGCCGGCTGGCCAAGTGGCTGGGACCGGGCGAGCAGCTCGCGGACGACTAGAGCGACGGCGAGCAGATGGTCGCCGGTCCGCTCGCCTGCAGGCTCTTCCTGCCCTTGACGAGGTGGTGGAACCCGTCGCCGACCACGACCACCAGCCCCGGGTACTGACCGCCACGCGCGACCACCTTGGTGCCGGGGCCGAGCCAGCTCTTGAGCAGCTGCGTGTCCGGGCCGCCGGGCAGCTTCGACCAGATCTGCACCTTGGCGACGTCGGTCGAGCCCGGAGCGTTCCTGGTGACGCCGCTGGTGAACCCCGCGGCCTGGAGCTGCTTGAGCACCGTGCCGGCGAGACCGTTGCGCTCCCCGGCGTTGAGGACGTTGACCAGGATGTCCTGGGGGAAGATCTTCTCGCCCTTGGTGAGGGTGCGGGTCACGCACGGCGCGGACTCCACTCGACCCGGGAAGGGCTTCGTCACCTGCGACCAGCCCCACATGGCGCTCAGCAGCACGAGCCCCGCCAGGACGAGCAGGGTCACGAGGGTCCGGGTGTGCGCCGCCATCAGTCCTCCAGGGTGTGGACGCGGGCGTGCAGGACCAGTCGCTGCTGGAGCGCGGCGCGCAGCGCGCGGTGGAGTCCGTCCTCGAGGTAGTAGTCGCCCCGCCACTCCACGACGTGGGCGAAGAGGTCGCCGTAGAACGTCGAGTCCTCGTCGAGCAGGGCGGCCAGCTGGAGGGTGTCCTTGGTGGTCACGAGCGAGTCGAGCCGCAGCTGGCGCGGAGGTACGGCGGCCCAGTCGCGCGGCTGGAGCCCGTGGTCGGGATACGGCCGACCGTCGCCCACCCGCTTGAAGATCACGACCGGAGTCTAGACATGACGACACGGATACCCTGCGTGGTCATGAGCGAGAGTCCTGTCCCGGAGCAGCCCACGACGACGCCCGAGGACCCGATCGCGGCCGCCGTCGCGCCCGGATACGCCTTCGAGGGCAAGGCCCTCGAGCTGGGTGGGCTGATGCTCGACGCCGAGCGGCTCTCCGACGTGCACATCCGCATCCCGCTGGGCATGCTCAACCGGCACGGCCTGGTGGCAGGGGCGACCGGCACCGGCAAGACGAAGACCCTCCAGCTGCTCGCCGAGCAGCTGAGCGCCCACGGCGTGCCCGTCTTCGCCGCCGACATCAAGGGCGACCTCTCGGGGCTCTCGGTGCCGGGGGCCACCAGCGACAAGATCACTGCTCGGGCCGCGTCGGTCGGCCAGCAGTGGCAGGCGACCGGTTATCCCGTGGAGTTCTATGCCCTCGGCGGCCAGGGCACCGGGATCCCGCTCCGCGTCACGATGACGTCGTTCGGCCCGACCCTGTTGAGCAAGGTGCTCGGGCTCAACGACACGCAGGAGTCGAGCCTCGGGCTGATCTTCCACTACGCCGACAAGGCGGGGCTGCCGCTGCTGGACCTGGCCGACCTCCGAGCGGTGGTCGGCTTCCTCACCAGCGACGAGGGCAAGGCCGAGCTCAAGTCGCTCGGGGGTCTCTCCAGCGCCACCGCCGGCGTCATCCTCCGCGAATTGATCGCCTTCGAGGACCAGGGCGCGGACGCGTTCTTCGGGGAGCCGGAGTTCGAGTCGGCCGACCTCCTCCAGACCACGGCCGACGGCAAGGGCCTCATCAGCCTGGTCGAGCTGCCCAACCTGTCCGACCGGCCGGCGATCTTCTCCACCTTCCTCATGTGGTTGCTCGCGGACCTGTTCCACGACCTGCCCGAGGTGGGCGACGTCGACCAGCCCAAGCTGGTGTTCTTCTTCGACGAGGCGCACCTGCTCTTCCGCGACGCCTCCGCCGCCTTCCTCGACCAGATCGCCCAGACCGTGCGGCTGATCCGCTCCAAGGGGGTCGGCGTCTTCTTCGTGACACAGGCGCCCACCGACGTGCCCGCGGAGGTCCTGTCCCAGCTCGGCTCCCGGGTCCAGCACCAGCTCCGCGCCGCGACGCCGAACGACGCGAAGGCGCTCAAGCAGTCGGTCAACACCTACCCCACCGCGGCCTACGACGACCTCGCCCAGGTGATCCTCAGCCTCGGCATCGGCGAGGCGATCGTGACGGTGATGAACGAGCGCGGAGCTCCGACGCCGGTCGCCTGGACGCGGCTCCGGGCGCCGGAGTCCCTCATGGCGGCCGCCGACCCGGCGGCGATGCAGGCGACGGTCGACGCCAGTCCCCGCCAGGCGAAGTACGCCGAGGCGGTGGACCGCGAGTCGGCGCGGGAGAAGCTGGCCGCCAGGCTCGAGGCCGGCGCTCGGAAGGCGGAGGAGGAGCCGAAGCCGAAGGCGACCCCGGCCAAGAAGGCCGCGCCGAAGAAGAAGGAGGAGAGCATGGTCACCCAGGTCGTGCAGTCCTCGGCGTTCAAGGACTTCGTGCGCACTGCGGCCCGCGAGGTCGCCCGCGGCATGTTCAACACTGCCCGACGGTGAGCGGCACGACGAGCCTGGGGCTCAGAGGGACGGCTCCATCCACGCCATCTGCACCGTCTCGACGCCCCGCTCGCGGGAGATGTAGCGGCCCCGCCCCGGCTGCGACTGCTGCGGCTTGACGTTGCCCATCAGCGGCCCCTCGTCGGGGTTGCCGGAGAGCATGAGGCCCGGCATCGCCAGGTCGCGCATGCTCTGGAGGACCGTCTCGTACATCGCGCGGGAGGCACCTCCGGAGCGGCGGGCGACCGTCAGGTGCAGACCCGTGTCGCGCGCCTGAGCCATGAGCGGCTGCAGCGCGCTGACCGGGTTGCTCTGCTGGGTCGCCACCAGGTCGTAGTCGTCGACCAGGACGAACACCTCGGCGCCGCTCCACCAGGAGCGGTTGCGCAGCTGCTCGGGCGTGACGTCCGGGCCGGGGATCCGCTGCTCCAGGTACGCCGCGAGGTCGCGCAGCACGGGCGTGGCCTGCGCCGCGCTCGTGAGGTAGTTGAGCAGGTAGTCCTCCGGGACCTCGCCGAGGAGCGACCGGCGGTAGTCGACGACGACCAGCTGGGCCTCCTTGGGGGAGTGGGTGCGCATGATCTCGTGGATCTGCGAGCGCAGGACCGAGCTCTTGCCGGACTGCCCGTCGCCCAGGATCAGCAGGTGCGGCTCCTGAGCCGGGTCGACCCCGATCGGCGCGAGCTCCTTCTCGTTGATGCCGAGCAGGAGCAGCTCGTTCCGCAGCGCTGCCTCCTCGGCCTGCGCCCGCACCTCCTCGAGGGTGATGCGGTCCGGCAGCAGCCGGAGCTTCGGGCCAGCAGGCCCGCGCCACGCGTCCACCACGCGCCGGACCAGGTCGTCGACTCCCTCACCGATCGAGCCGGGGTCGGCCTTGCCGTCGACCCGCGGGAGGGAGCCGAGGAAGTGCAGCTTGCCGGCGACCAGGCCGCGGCCGGGCCGGCCCTGCGGCACCAGGGCCGCGAGCTTCCGGTCGATCTCGGAGTCCATCGGGTCGCCGAGCTTGAGCTCCAGCCGGGTGCCGAAGACGTCGCGCATGGCGGCCCGGAAGTCCGCCCAGCGTCCCGACGCGGCGACCAGGTGCAGGCCGAAGGTCAGGCCGCGGGTCGCGAGCTGCTGGATCTCCAGCTCGATGTCGTCGAACTCCGCCCGCAGCGTCGACCAGCCGTCGACGACGAGGAACACGTCGCCGTACCCGTCGTCGGCGCCGCCCTTGCTCCGCCGCGAGCGGTAGGTCTCGATCGAGTCGATGCCCTGCTCGCGGAAGTACGCCTCGCGACGGTCGACGATCCCGGTCACCTCGGCCAGGATCCGGCGGACGACGTCGGGCTCCGCGCGCGTGCCCACACCCGAGACGTGCGGCAGCCGGGCCAGCGGGGAGAACGTGCCGCCACCGAAGTCGAGCACGAAGAACTGCGACTCCTGCGGCGTGGTGATCAGCGACATCGAGGTCACGATCGTCCGCGCCAGGGTGCTCTTCCCGGAGCGCGGACCGCCGACCACCGCGACGTGACCGGCCGCTCCGCTGAGGTCGACGGTGAGCACGTCGCGGCGCTGCTCGCGCGGCCGGTCCACGGTGCCGAGGGGGACGTTCAGCCCGCCGTGCCGACGCCAGCTGGGGGAGACGAGGCCGAGCTCGGCGTCGACCTCGAGGTCCGGCATGAGCTCGTCGAGGGTGTCCGGGACGTCCAACGGCGGCAGCCACACCTGGTGGGCGGCCGGCCCGTGCCCCACCATGCGCTCGACCGCGACGTCGAGGAGGGAGATCTGGTCGGACTCCCCGGGCGTCGGCTCCGGCTCGGGCGGGGCGGACGGGTCCGGCGTGGTCTCGAGCTTGTGCACCTGCGAGATCGTGAACGGCAGGATGCCCTGCACGTGCCCGCCCTCGTCGCGGCGTACGCGGGAGCGTCCGGGCGGCGGACCGGACACGTAGGCGGCCTTGAACCGTACGAGGTTGGTGGGGTCGGGCTTGAGGAAGCCGAGGCCCGGGACGGGGGGCAGCTCGTAGGCGTCCGGGACGCCGAGGACCGTGCGGGACTCGCCGGCGCTGAAGGTGCGCAGGCCGATCCGGTACGACAGGTGCGACTCCAGCCCCCGCAGCCGCCCCTCCTCGAGCCGCTGCGAGGCCAGGAGCAGGTGGAGCCCGAGGGACCGGCCGAGCCGGCCGATCGCGACGAACAGGTCGATGAACTCCGGTTTCGCGGTCAGCATCTCGGAGAACTCGTCGACCACGATGAACAGCGACGGCATGGGCTCGAGGTCCTCGCCCGCGGTGCGCGCTCGCTCGTAGTCGCGGATCGAGGCGAAGTTGCCGGCGTCGCGCAGCAGCTCCTGGCGGCGGACCATCTCACCGGACAGGGCGTCCTGCATGCGGTCGACGAGGGTGAGCTCCTGGGCCAGGTTCGTGATGACGGCCGAGACGTGCGGCATCTCCGTCATGCCGGCGAAGGTCGCGCCACCCTTGAAGTCGACGAGCACCATGTTCAGCTGCTCGGGCGAGTGGGTCAGCGTCAGGCCGAGCACCAGCGTGCGGAGGAACTCCGACTTGCCGGAGCCGGTCGCGCCGATCACGAGGCCGTGGGGGCCCATGCCCTGCTGGGCGGACTCCTTGATGTCGAGGTGCACCGGCGCGCCCCCCTCGCCGAGACCGATCGGCACGCGCAGCCGGTCGCGGGACGGCCGCGGCCGCCAGCCCACCATCGGGTCGAGCTGGCGCACGTCGCCCAGGCCGAGCAGGTCCATGAAGTCGGCGGGGCCGGTGATCTCGGAGGAGTCCGCGACGTCGGCGGTGACCGTGTGCAGGGGAGTCAGCCGCCGGGCGAAGGCTTCGGCGGTGGCAAGGTCGCACTGGTCGGCGAACGCCCGGATCGGCTCCTCACGGGCGCGGACGGCGACCATCGGCCAGCGGCCGCTGGTGGTGGGTGTGTCGACGATCTCCAGCCGCAACCGGCTGGAGTCCTCCACCTCCTCCTCCCAGCGCTCCGGCAGGTCGAGCACCGTCAGGCCGTGGAGGCCGTCGGGCGGCACCACGTGGTTGCCCAGCGGCAGCTCGGTGCCGTCGGTGACCAAGATGATGTGCGGAGTGGCCGGGCGCTCGTCGGCGCCGAACCGCGGCCGGTCGTTCAGGTCGGCGGGCAGCAGCTGGCCCAGCTCGTCCAGGCTCGTCGACACCATCCGCATCGGACCGATCGCGTCCACCTGCTGCGCGCTCTGGGCGTGCGGGAGCCACTTCATCCAGTCCCAGTGCTGGAGGTTGCGCTCGCTGGCGAGCACGGCGACGACGAGGTGCTCGGGTGCGTGGAACGCGGTCGCCGAGCAGATGACCGAGCGCGCGAGCGACCGGGCCTGGGCCTCCTCGCCGCAGACCTCCACCCGGTCGAAGGCGCGCAGGTCGATGCTGGCCGGCAGGTTGGGCTGGAGCCGGTGGACCACGAGCAGCCGGTGCAGGGCGGACGCCGCCGCGGGGTCGACCTGGTCCAGGGGCACGCTCTCCGGTGGGATCAGCTCGAGCGCGAGGGGCTGCGAGCACACGCCGTACCGGACGTGCAGGAACTGCTCGTCGCCCGTGCCGTGCTCCCAGACGCGACTGCGCTCCTCGGCCAGCGCCGGCAGCGCGCCGGGCTCCGGGTGGTGCCAGGTGAGGGCGCGGCGCTGCTGGTCGGCGGCGTCCCGGGCCACCTTCCGGACGGTGGCGAGGTAACGGAGGTACTCGGTCCGGGAGCCGGTGACCTGCTGGGCGCGCTGCTTCCGCTGCCGGTCGATCTGGACGACGATGAACCCGAGGGTGGCGAACAAGAACATGCCGGCGGCGATGTAGCTCTTGCCGGCGCTGGCCCCCGGCTGGCCGGCCATCGTCGCGACCAGCACGATCGAGCCGAGGCTGCCCAGCATCGGGATGGCGTTCATCATGACGCCGGCCGCGCCCTCGTTGTTCTCGATCGCCGGCGGCGGCTGGAGCACGAGCTCGCCGTGCGGCATCTCCGGTTCTTCGAGTCGCGTCCCCCGCAACGTCGTGCTCACGCGTCTCCCTCGCTCGACTTCCCTGTGGTGATCGGGGTCCTCCCGAGAACGGGTCGGTGCGCCCGCAACGAAGCATAGGACCGTTTACCCTGGGCGCGTGGTGCCCGTGGAGCCGGAGAACCTGGCGGTGAGCATCCACGGTCCGGCGGGGGTCGTGGATCTCTTGGTGCCGCCAGGAGCCCAGGCCGTCGACCTGGCCCGGGAGTACGCCGAGCAGTCGGGACTGGCGTCCATCCCGTTGATCTTCTCCCTCGCCGGTGTCGCGATGCGCCCGGACATGGCGCTCGACGACGCCGGCGTGCGCCCCGGTGACATCCTGGTCGCCGCGACCGGCGTCCACCGGGAGTCCCGCCGGGAGCGTGAGGACGCCGTGCCGTTGCTCTCCGGGAGCGAGGTCGGCGCCGGCGTGTGGTTCTCGGTGGCCGGGGTGCTCGCGATCTTCGCCGGGTGGTTCGCCGCCCAGTCCGTCCCGGACGTCCGGCGGATCGCAGCCGAGGTGCTGCTCCTCGCGGCGTTCCTGGGCGTCCTGCCGGTCGGCCAGTTCGCGGCGCGACGCGTCCTCGTCGCACCCGCGTTCGCCGCAGCCGGCGCGCTTGCCCTGAGCTGGAGCCCAGTGCCCGAGCGGCTCCCGGTCGTCCTCGGCATCACCGGGTTGGCCGCGGCGGTCGCGGCGTCGACCGGTCGCGCGCTGGCGTCCGGCCCCGACGAGGGGCTGCGCGTGTGGATGGTCGCGGGTGCGGGGACCTTCCTCGTCACCGGCGGCCTCACGATGGCCGGCTTCGGCCCCCCGGTGGCGTACAGCGTCCTCGTCCTGCTCGCGGTGCTCTCGGCCCGCTTCGTCCCGATGCTCGCCATCGACGTCCCCGACCACTACCTCCTCGACCTCGATCGGCTGGCCGTCAACGCCTGGTCCGCTCGCGAGCAGCCGACCGGCAAGCGGGGCCGCACGCTGGTCCACCCCGAGCTGGTCGCCACGGTGGCGGCCCGCGGCGCCCGGGTCGTGACCGCCGCCTGCCTCGCGATCGCCGTCGTCGTCGCGCTCGGCGGCTGGCTGCTGCTGCGCGACACCGTGGAGGACCTCGACCTCATCGGTGCGCGCTGCGTCGCCTTCTTCGCCGGCGCGGCCGTCCTGCTGGCCGCGCGCAGCTACCGGCACGCCGCGGCCCGCGGCCTGCTCCGCCTCGGCGGCCTGGCGAGCTGGGCCGTGCTGGCCTGGGACCTGCTGGTCGGCTCCGACCACGACGTACGCCGGATCTCCGTCGCGCTCGCCTGCATCGCCCTCGGTGTCGTGCTGGTGATCGCGGCGGTCGCGACCGGCCGCGGCTGGCGCTCGGTCTGGTGGTCGCGACGCGCCGAGGTGGCCGAGGGGTTCTGCGCGGCCGCGACCCTCGCGTCGCTGGTCGTCTCGTGCGGTCTCTTCCGCGTCCTGTGGGAATTGGGGACCTGAGGTTTAGCGGCGCAGGGGGCGGGTAGACCTCTCAGTGACCGAGCGGGGGAAGCCTGCTGCGGCGAACGAGAAGGATTCGTCACCACGTCTCGAGCGGCGAAGGCGCCGTCGGGGAGAGAAGGAGATGGCGCAGATGTCGAACGAGTTCGGACAAGCGCATGGCGCCTTGACCCGTGCCGCAGGCATGGTCATGGACGCAAAGCAAGACTTCGACGGCCTGAGCAAGACGCTGGACGGCCAGATCGCGAACCTGCAGGGCAAGTGGGCCGGCGCCGGCGGCGCTGCCTTCTTCGGCCTGCACCAGGCCTGGACCGAGAAGCAGCAGGTCATCGTCTCGGCACTCAACGAGTTCCACGACTCGCTGGTGAAGACCGAGAAGGACAACACGGCGACCGACGACGCCCAGGGCCAGAACTTCAGCAACTTCCAGAACCGTATCGGCTGACCGGTTCGCCAGAGCACAAGGAGCATTGACATGAACCTCGACGGACTGCGCGTCAACCACGCCGGCCTGGACCAGGCTGCCGAAGACCTCTACAACACCGTCAAGAAGATCGACGACCGGATGAACCGCCTCGAGAGCGAGCTCAAGCCGCTCCACAGCGAGTGGTCCGGTGACGCCCAGCAGAGCTACCACACCGCCAAGGCGAAGTGGGACTGGGCGATCAGGGAGATGCGGGACCTGCTGGACGACACCAGCAAGACCGTCTACCAGTCGAACGCCGAGTACCGCGCCGCTGACCAGCGTGGCGCCCGTGCCTTCGAGATCTGAGAACACTCGGGGGGAACGCCCCCCGATCCGCTGACCCGGCAGAACTTTTCTGCCGGGTCAGCGGATTTTCGTCCAGGTAGCATGCGGCACGTTCACGCGACCACATCGACATTCGAGCTCGGGGGAGAGTCATCGCGATGAGTCAGGCACCGGCCAGCTCCTCAGGCACCTCGGGGATGGTCAAGGTCACCGTCGCCTCGGGGAGTCGGCGCGTCGACCTCGTCCTGCCCGGCTCCGTCCCGGTCGCCGAGCTGGTCCCCGAGCTGGCCCGCAGCGTGGGGCTTCTCGACGGCATGACCGTCTACGGCGGATACCGCCTGATCACCCAGGACGGCCGCGAGCTCGCGGGCGACTCCGGTCTCACCGTGCAAGGCGTCGAGGACGGGGGCCTGTTGACCGTCACGGCCGGGGTCGACGACGACCAGCCGCGCGTCTACGACGACGTGGTGGAGGCGATGACCGACATCGTCGAGCGCGACCTCAAACCCTGGGAGCCGGCGGCCGGACGGCGTACGGCGCTGTGGGCCGCTGGCCTGCTGCTCGGGCTCGGCGCCCTCGCGCTGCTGATCCAAGGCACCACCGTCGCCTCGGTCGCCGCCGCGCTGGTCGCCGCCGGGCTGCTCGTGGGCGCCATCGTGCTGTCCCGGGTCCAGGCCGAGCCGGAGGCGGCGGTCGCCGTCGCCTGGATGGCCTGCGGGTACGGCGCTGTGGCCGGGCTCATGTTCGCCCCCGACTCCGCCGACGCGTTCTTCACCGGCCTCACGGTCGCCTGCGGTGGTGCCGGCGCGCTCGTCGTGGGGTTGGCGGCCCTCGTCGGCCTCGGTGCCGGGCGGTCGCTGGTCATCCCGCCGGTCGTGGTCGGCGCGATCTTCGGCGCCGCCGGGTTGGTCAAGCACCTGGCCGACTTCGACTCGCGGGTCGTCATGACGACCACGCTGGTGCTCGTCGTGATGGCCGGCAGCATCTTCCCCTGGCTCGCGCTCGGCGCCACCGGCACCCGGGTCGACCAGCTCTTCACCGTCCAGGACATCACCGCCGACCCCGAGGACATCGACGCCTTCGAGATCGGTGCGGACGCGCGGATCGCGCACGAGATCCTGGTCGCGATCACCGCGACCGTCGGGCTGCTGCTGATCCTCATCGCACCTCTGGCGGTCGGCCTCGGGCTCTCCGGCACCGGCCTCGCCATCGTCTGCTCCCTGGTCGTCATGCTGCGCACCCGGCAGTACCGCACCGGCTCGGAGGTCCTCACCGGGCTGGTCTCCGGCATCCTCGGCCTCGGCTCCGTCGCCGTCACGGTGCTCCTCACCCGGCCCGAGTGGCGCCCGGGCGCGGCCGTCGTCCTGGCGGTGACCGGCGCGGTCCTGCTCATGGCGACGCTCCTCCCGTCCACGCCGTCGGTGCGCCGCGGGCGGCTCGGTGACATCGCCGAGACCGTCTCCCTGCTGGCGCTGCTGCCGCTGCTGATCCTGGCGACCGGGGTGTTCGCCGCCGTACGAGGCTGAGTCGATGGCCACCAAGAAGGACCTCGTCGAGGCCTACTCGTTCAGCCGCCGCCGGCTGGTGACGGCCTTCGTCTCCGGTGCGCCGGGAGGCCGCGAGGTCGAGCCGTCCCGGCCGGGGCGGGCGATCATCGGCGGGCTCGCGCTCGCCGTCCTCCTCATCGCGGGCGCCGCGATCGCCGGTGTCTTCACCTCCAACGTCGACGAGGGCTGGGCCGACGCGCCCGCGCTGATCATCTCGAAGGAGCAGGGCGCCGCGTACGTCATCACCGCCAGCAAGGCGGAGACCGGCGGCAAGCCGGTCCTGCACCCGATCCTCAACATCACCTCGGCCAAGCTGATCCTCGGCGCCGACCGGGCGATCCCGACGACGATCCCCGACTCGGAGATCGCGGGGGAGGACATCGGGGAGGACCTCGGCATCCTCGGGGCGCCGAACGACGTGCCGAGCACCGATCGGCTGATCCAGTCCGGCTGGACCGCGTGCGCGTCCGGGACTGACGTCCACCTCGACATCACCACGAGCAGTCGGGTCCGCCCCGCACCCACGGTGGGCGACGTCGTCGACGTCGGCGGCGACATCTACCTGGTCGCGATGGGTCGACCGGACCCCGAGACCGGCGTCCAGCAGGCCTACCACTACCTGGTGCCGAAGTCGGGCCGCCGGGACCGGATGCTCGACCAGCTCGGGGTGCCGCTGACCGGAGAGGCCCGCAAGGTCCCGCTCAGCTGGCTGGACCTGACCCCGGCGGGCGGTGCACTGGACCCGTCCTCCTTCGACCTCTCGGGCACTGGCGGGTCGACGACCATCGCCGGACGCGAGTACGTCGTCGGCTCGGTGGTCAAGGACGTCGACGCCTACTACCTCGTGACCGAGGGCGGGTTCATGCAGCTCGACCCGTTCGGCTACGCCGTCTACACCAACGTCACGCGGGCCAAGACCTCGAACGGTTCGGTGTCCGGGACCGTCGCCGACCCGTCGTACGCCGATCCGGACGGCAACGACGCGCACTGGCCGGACACCACCTTGGACCAGCCCTTCGGCGACGCATGCGTCCGCCTCCTGACGACGCCAGGGCAGCCACCGCGCACCGAGATCGTGGCCGAGCCCGACGACTCCGCCACGAGCACGGCCGCCGGCCCGAGCGTGTCCGTCGACGACGGGGCCGGTGCGTACGTGCGGTCGGGATCCTTCGACTCCGGCTCGCAGGGCCGCGCGTACCTCGTGGACGCCCGGGGCAACGCCTACCAGCTCGTCGGCGCGATCGTGCCGGGCAACCTCGGCTACGGAAGCGTGCGACCGCCCGTGGTGCCCGACAGCTGGATCGAGCTGCTCGGCGAGGGCGTCCCGCTGTCCCAGGACCTCGCCCTGTGCTCCCCCCGGCAGGACCGCAGCTCGCCGTGCGCCGGGTCATGAGCCGCCGCACGGCTGCGGTCGCGGTGGGCGCTCTCGTCGCCCTCTCCCTGCCGGCTCCAGCGGCGGCGGACGACACGACGAGCTTCCAGTGCCCGACGACCGCGGACCAAGAGGTCGTCCAGAGCCCGGTGGCGAGTCTTCCCCGCAAGTACCTCGGGCTCGACCGGGCCGACGAGCTCCTCGCCCGGCGAGGCATCACCCCGGGACATGACGTGAAGGTCGCGCTGCTGGACTCCGGGGTGGCAGCCAAGGACACCTACGCGCCGGTCGACGTGGTCGACCGGCAGGTCTTCTCACCCGGCCCGGTCGAGAACGTCCACGGGACCTTGTTGGCCGGCCTGGTCGCCGCCAAGCCGCAGCCGGGCGACGCGGGCCGGATCCCCGTCGGCATCGCGCCGGGCGCGCAGATCGTCGACCTCAAGGTGTACGGCGACACTCCCGAGGACTCCTCCCACGGCGGCATCGACCCGGCGAACGTGGCCGCCGCCCTGCGGTGGCTCGTGACGCACGCCGAGACGGAGAAGATCAAGATCGCCGTGATGGCGATGAACCTCCCGCCCGACCCGGAGGTCAAGGCGGCGGTCGAGGCGCTGGCCGAGAAGAACATCGTGCTGCTGGCTGCCACCGGCAACCGGGTGCAGCCGGACTCCGCGAGCGGCAGCGACCGGATGGACGCCTACGCCACGCCCCGACCGGGCGAGGACGTCGCCGACGTCGTGTACCCGGCCGGCTACACCGCACAGGTGCTCGGCATCACCGCCGCCGCCGACGGGGTCCCCCGGGAGGACGGACAGGCGGTCGACGCGAGCGGACAGGTGCTGTTCAGCAGCGCCATCGACCTCGCGCTGCCGGTCTACGGCGCGACGACGGTCAGCACCAACGGCTCGACGTGCGTCCTGCAGACGGTGGAGACGAGCTGGGCCGTGGCCGAGGCCGCCGGGGTCCTGGCGCTGCTGATGTCGGCGTACCCGAACGAGACGGCGGCCGCCGTCGAGGCGCGGATGCTGCGGACCGCCGACGGCCGGGTCTCCGAGATCGGCACCAACCGGCTGTACGGCGCCGGCGTCCCGCAACCCGTCGACGCCCTCACCCGGGTGCTGCGGCCGGCGAAGGACGGGGCTCTGGCGACCCCGGCGTTCCGCCCCCGGGAGTACCCGGCCGCGGCCGCGCCACCCCGGCCCCCGGACCCGCTCGGGGACGTCCCGGACCACGCGATGTGGTGGGCGATCCTCGGCGGCGCCGCGCTGGTCATCACCGCGCTGCTGCGCCCGCTGCTCGCGCGACGGCGCACCGGCTGAAGCATTCGGTGGTCGAGAGCCGGCGTGAAGCGCCGGTGTATCGAGATCCTCTGGCGGAGGTAGGGGGATTCGAACCCCCGAGGGCTATTAACCCAACCCGCTTTCCAAGCGAGCGCCATAGGCCACTAGGCGATACCTCCGCCGAGGAGGCTACCGGGACCGTCGTACGCCGGTGAAATCGCCCGGTTCGGAGGCGGGGAGGGCGATCACCTAGACTCGGGACAACCCCCCGTGCGGCGGCATCTTGCCGAACTCCCCCAGGGCCGGAAGGCAGCAAGGGTAAGCGAGCTCTGTCGGGTGCGCGGGGGGCCTCTACATGCCCCGGATGCGTCCCGTCTCCTGCTCGGCCGGGTGTGGGCGCCGCCGGTTAGGGTGCAGTCGTGGACTCACCCCTGGCCCTCTACCGCCGCTACCGGCCCGAGTCCTTCGCCGACGTCATCGGGCAGGACCACGTGACCGAGCCGCTGCGCGCGGCGCTCGCGGGCAACCGGGTCAACCACGCCTACCTGTTCTCCGGCCCCCGCGGTTGCGGCAAGACCACCAGTGCCCGGATCCTCGCGCGCGCCCTCAACTGCGCGCAGGCGCCCGTGGCCGATCCGTGCGGCGAGTGCGACTCGTGCCGGGAGCTGGCCCGCGACGGCGGCGGCTCGCTCGACGTCATCGAGATCGACGCCGCCTCCCACGGCGGCGTGGACGACGCGCGAGACCTTCGGGAGAAGGCGTTCTTCGCGCCGGTGCGCGACCGCTACAAGGTCTACATCATCGACGAGGCGCACATGGTCAGCTCGCAGGGCTTCAACGCCCTGCTCAAGCTGGTCGAGGAGCCGCCGCCGCACCTGCGGTTCATCTTCGCCACGACCGAGCCGGACAAGGTGCTGCCGACGATCCGGTCGCGGACCCACCACTACCCCTTCCGGCTGTTCCCGCCCAAGCTGGTCGCCGACTACGTCGCCACGTTGTGCGAGAAGGAGGGGATCGCGGTCGAGGCCGCGGTGCTGCCGCTGGTCGCCCGGGCCGGCGGGGGATCGATGCGCGACAGCCTCTCGGTGATGGACCAGCTGCTCGGCGGCTCCGGCCCCGACGGCGTCACCTACGAGCTCGCCACCGGCCTGCTCGGCTACACCCCCGACTGGCTGCTCGACGACGTCATCGACGCCTTCGCCGCGGGCGACGCGGCTGCGGTCTTCACCGCCGTCGACCGGGTGATCGAGACCGGGCAGGACCCCCGCCGCTTCACCGAGGACCTCCTGCGCCGCCTGCGCGACCTGGTCATCGTGGCCGCGGTCCCCGATGCTCCCGCGACCGGGCTGCTCGACATCTCCGAGGACCAGTCCGACCGACTCGTGGCCCAGGCGGCCCGCTTCGGCCCGGCCGAGCTCAGCCGCGCCGCCGACCACGTGGCGAGCGGGTTGACCGAGATGCGCGGAGCGACCGCACCGCGGCTGCTCCTCGAGCTGATCTGCGCGCGCGTCCTGCTGCCCGGAGCCGACCACTCGACGTCCGGGGTGCTGGCCCGGCTCGACCGGCTGGAGAAGCGGGTCCAGATCACCGGTGGGGTCCCGAGCCCCGCCCCGGTGCGCGAGCAGCCCGCACCCGCGCCCGCCCCTGCCCATCCCGCGCAGCCGGTGGCCGAGCCCGAGGTGGAGCCGGCTGCGGTCGTCGCCGCGGAGACCGTGCCCGAGCGAGCCCCCGACGTGGTCCCCGACCCTGACCCCCAGCCCCAGCCCCAGCCCCAGTCGCAGTCGCAGTCGCAGCCGCGGCCGGAGCCGGTCGCCGAGGAGGCAGAGGTCCCCCGCGAGCCCCCGGCCGCGCCCGCGGGCGGGCTCACCCTGGCCGACGTACGCCGCCTGTGGCCCGACATCGTCGAGGCCACGAAGCTGCGTCGCCGGGTCGCCTGGATGCACCTCACGCAGAACTCCCAGGTCGTCGCGCTCGACGGCGGCACCCTGACCCTCGGCTTCACCAACGTCGGCGCCCGCGACTCGTTCGTCGGCGGCGGGTGCGACGAGGTGCTGCGCCAGGCGGCGATCGACGTCGTCGGCGCGGACTGGAAGATCGACGCGATCGTCGATGCCGGCGCGCAGCCGGACGCCGGCACCACCCCGAGGGCGCCGGCCGCTGCGGCCGCCCCCGAGGCGCCGTCGACACCCGAGACCCCGCCGTCGTGGGCCAGTGACGAGGAGCCCGACGCCCCGGCCGGCGCCGGCGACTCCGGCGACTCGGGTGACTCCGGTGAGTCGGCGGCCAGGTCGAGCTCGCAGGCGGCTCGCCAGGCGATCCGCGAGACGCGAACCCCCGGGCCCGACGGCGCACGCGAACAAGCCGACCTGGACGCCGACGCCCACCCCGACGACCCGCGCGCGGAGGACGTCACCGGGACCGAGATGATCCAGCGCACCCTGGGCGCGGAGATCATCGAAGAGATCCGCCACACCTGACCGCCCGACGCCAGACCACTGGGAGAACGACATGACGCAGAACCCCTTCGACGCCCTCGGCTCCGGCGGCTTCGACATGAACGCCCTCATGCAGCAGGCCCAGCAGATGCAGGAACAGCTGGCCTCGGCGCAGGAGCGGCTGACGGAGACCGAGGTGGAGGGCACCGTCGCCGGCGGCGCCGTCCGCGTGACGATCAACGGTGTCGGAGCGCTGATCAAGGTCGACATCGCCTCGGGTGGCTTCGACTCCTCCGACGCCGACGACCTGAGCGACCTCGGCGACATGATCGTCGCGGCGTACCGCGACGCCAAGGCCCAGGCGGACGCCCTCGCCGCCGACGCTCTCGGCCCGTTCGGCGGTGGCGACATGCCCGGATTGGGAATGTGAGTTGTACGAAGGCATCGTCCAGGACCTGATCGACGAGCTCGGCCGGCTTCCGGGCATCGGTCCGAAGAGCGCGCAACGGATCGCGTTCCATCTGCTGCAGGCCGAGCCGGTCGACGTACGCCGGCTGGCCGACGTCCTGGTGCTGGTCAAGGAGCGGGTGCGGTTCTGCACGATCTGCTTCAACGTCTCCGAGGACGAGCAGTGCCGGATCTGTCGCGACCCGCGGCGCGACCCGGCGGTGCTGTGCGTCGTGGAGGAGTACAAGGACGTCGTCGCGATCGAGCGGACCCGCGAGTTCCGAGGTCGCTACCACGTGCTCGGCGGCGCGATCTCGCCGATCGAGGGGATCGGGCCGGACCAGCTGCGGATCCGCGAGCTGATGCAACGCCTCGGCGACGACGCGATCGGTGAGGTCATCCTCGCCACCGACCCCAACCTCGAGGGCGAGGCGACCGCCACCTACCTCACCCGGCTGCTCAAGGACTTCGACCTCCGGGTGACCCGACTGGCCAGCGGCCTGCCGGTCGGCGGAGACTTGGAGTACGCCGACGAAGTCACGCTCGGCCGAGCGTTCGCCGGAAGGAGATCCGCCCATGACTGACGAGATCGATCCAGACATCGACCCCGCGGGGGTCGAGTCGGGGTTCGTCCGCGACATCGCCGACTCGGTGGAGAGCTTCCTGCTCGCCCTCCGCGCGATCGCGCGCGAGGCGAAGCCCGGCCAGGCGGTGTCCCTGCTGCTGCTGGAGATCTCGCAGGTGCTGCTCGCCGGCGCGCGGCTCGGCGCCCAACAGGACTTCGAGCCCCGCTCGGAGTACCAGCCCGACGTGGGGCCCGAGGCCGACATCGACGAGCTGCGGCTGCGGCTGGCCGAGATCCTCGGCAACGTCGACACCTACAGCTTCGTGTTCGACCCCTACGTCCCGGACGTCGTGGAGAGCCAGTTGTCCGACGATCTGGCCAGCATCGCCACCGACCTGGAGTACGGCCTGCGCCACTACCGTCAGGGCGACCTCGCCGAGGCTCTCTGGTGGTGGCAGTTCTCCTACGTGTCCAACTGGGGCAACCTCGCCGGTGCCGCGCTGAACGCGCTGCTCACGGTCATCGCCCACGACCGGCTGGACGCCGACAACAGCGACGAGCTCGACCAGCTCGAGGTCGCCGAGGAGATCCTGGACGACGTCCCGACGGACCTCTGAGGCTGGACACGGCCCGGGGCGAGGGGGACCGCTCGATAGAATCACCCGGGTGGGCATTGTCGTGCAGAAGTACGGCGGCTCGTCGCTGTCCGACGCCGTCGCGATCAAGCGCGTCGCCGAGCGGATCGTGGAGACCAAGAAGAACGGCCACGACGTCGTCGTCGCCGTCTCGGCGATGGGTGACACCACCGACGACCTGCTCGACCTCGCCACCGGCGTGAGCCCGGCTCCGCCGGCACGCGAGCTCGACATGCTGCTCACCGCGGGGGAGCGGATCTCGATGGCGTTGGTCGCGATGGCGATCTCCGACCTGGGGTTCACCGCTCGCTCCTTCACCGGCTCCCAGGCCGGTGTGATCACCGACTCGGCGCACGGCAAGGCGAAGATCATCGACGTCACGCCCGGCCGGATCAGCTCCGCCCTGGACGACGGGCACATCGTGATCGTGGCCGGCTTCCAGGGCGTCAGCCAGGACACGAAGGAGATCACCACGCTCGGGCGAGGGGGCACCGACACGACCGCCGTCGCCCTGGCCGCGGCGCTGGGCGCGGAGTACTGCGAGATCTACACCGACGTCGACGGTGTCTTCACCGCCGACCCGCGGATCGTGCCGACGGCGCGCCGCCTCGAGCGCGTCTCGTTCGAGGAGATGCTGGAGATGGCGGCGTGCGGCGCCAAGATCCTCCACCTGCGCTGCGTCGAGTACGGCCGGCGCTACCACATCCCGATCCACGTCCGGTCGTCCTTCAGCCACCTGGAGGGCACCTGGGTCGTCGACCCGGAACAGGAAGAGGACCCCAAGAAAATGGAACAGGCCATCATCGCCGGAGTCGCGCACGACCGGAGCGAGGCGAAGATCACCGTCGTCGGCGTCCCGGACGAGGTCGGTGAGGCTGCCCGCATCTTCACGGCGCTCGCGGACGCGGAGATCAACCTGGACATGGTCGTCCAGAACATCTCCGCCGCCGCCACCAACCTCACCGACATCTCCTTCACGCTGCCGCGCGAGGACGGCCAGACCGCGATGGCGGCGCTGGCCCGGATCCAGGACGCGGTCGGCTACGACCGGCTGATCCTCGACGACAAGGTCGGCAAGGTGTCGCTGGTCGGCGCCGGCATGCGCTCGCACCCCGGCATCACCGCGACCTTCTTCGCGGGTCTGGCGAACGCCGGGGTCAACATCGAGATGATCTCCACCTCGGAGATCCGGATCTCGGTCATCGTGGACGAGGACCAGGTCGACGCGGCCGTCCAGGCCACGCACACGGCGTTCGAATTGGACGCCGCCGAGGTCGAGGCCGTCGTGTACGGCGGAACGGGTCGTTAGCCATGGTGAACATCGGAGTCGTAGGCGCGACGGGCCAAGTCGGGGTGGCCATGCGGCAGATCCTGCTCGAGCGCGAGTTCCCGGCCGACCAGGTGCGCTTCTTCGCCTCCGCCCGGTCGGCCGGCACCGAGCTGCTGTTCGGTGACCGCACGATCACGGTCGAGGACGCATCGACCGCCGACCCCTCTGGCCTGGACATCGCGTTGTTCTCCGCCGGCGCCACGACGTCGCGCGCCCTGGCTCCCACGTTCGCCGCGGCCGGCGCCATCGTGGTGGACAACTCCTCCGCCTTCCGGATGGACCCCGAGATCCCGCTCGTGGTCTCGGAGGTCAACCCGCACGCGCTGAGCCACATCCCGAAGGGGATCGTCGCCAACCCGAACTGCACGACCATGGCCGCGATGCCGGTGCTCAAGCCCCTGCACGACGAGGCCGGGCTGGTCCGCATCATCGCCTCGACCTACCAGGCGGTCTCCGGCAGCGGCGTCGCCGGCGTCGACGAGCTGTCCGAGCAGGTGGTGGCGGCGGGCGAGAAGGCGCGCGAGCTGGCGTACGACGGATCGGCCGTGGACTTCCCCGAGCCGTCGCAGTACGTCCGGTCGATCGCCTACAACGTGCTGCCCCTGGCCGGATCGATCGTCGACGACGGGCTCGGCGAGACCGACGAGGAGAAGAAGCTGCGCAACGAGTCGCGGAAGATCCTCGAGATCCCCGAGCTCGCGGTGTCCGGCATCTGCGTCCGCGTGCCCGTCTACACCGGTCACTCGCTGGCCCTGAACGTCGAGTTCTCCCGCTCCCTCACGGTCGCCCGTGCTCAGGAGATCCTCGCCTCCGCGCCCGGCGTCGAGCTGAGCGAGATCCCGACCCCGCTGCAGGCCGCGGGCCGCGACCCGTCGTACGTCGGCCGGATCCGGCAGGACCCCGGCGTCCCCGACGACCGCGGGCTGGCGCTGTTCGTCAGCAACGACAACCTGCGCAAGGGCGCGGCCCTCAACACCGTGCAGATCGCGGAGCTCCTCGCCCGCCGGTGATCCCGTCGCCACCGGAGCAGCGGCCACCGCGGCCACCGCGGGTCAGCGTCAGTCGGGCTCGACGAACGCGGTGCTCAGCCAGTAGGCGAGGGCGAACGCGATCATCCCCAGCACCGGGACGACGATGACCATCCACCAGTTGAAGAGCAGCTCGGTCAGGAACAGCAGGAGCAGGACCGCCACCAGCCCCACGCCGAGGAACGACGTCGCGCCGGGGTCGCCGATCCCCCAGGCCTTGAGCAGCAGCGCACCGACGACGATCAGGATCACCATGATCGCCAGCAGCACGAGGAAGCCCGGTCGGCCGCAGGCCGAGGTGCCGCGCACGAGCTCGCACAGGTGCATCGAGCCCCAGGTCAGAGCGACGAGCAGCAGCCCGATGAAGGCGCCGGTCGCGACCGCCGCGGGCATGCCGCCCAGGATCGGGCGCCGCTCGGCCTTCTGGGTTGATCCAGGGGCCGGCTCCGGAGCCGGATCGGGCGCCAGCTCTGGTTCGGGCGCAGCCGCCGGGGCGGTCGCGGCCGGGGCGTCGTCGGCGTACAAGGGCCGCGCCTCCGGCTCGGGAACGGTCTCGACGGGGTCCAGCTGCCGGGTCTCATCGACGGCCGGCTCGGGCTGGGCCTCGTCTGCCTCCGGCGAGTGCTGGGGCTCTGGCTCCGGCTGGGGCGGGACGGGCGCAGCCTCGGCGACCGCCGCCTCCTCGCGGGGCGGCTCCTCGACGGCGGGCGGCTCGGTCGCCTTGCCGCGCTTGCGCTTCTTCCGGCCGAAGCCGAAGGAGGGCATCTCCAGCGAGGGGCCACCCTCGGGAGGGTTCTCGGCTTCCTTGTCCGCCATGGCGCGAAGTGTGCCAGATCGAGGGGACCGATGACTTTGCGTTCGCCGGCCGGTCGAAGCCGCATGAACAGGACGAGGGTGCTGATCTCCGGCGCGAGCATCGCCGGTCCGGCACTGGCCCACTGGCTGGCCCGACGTGGCGCTGAGGTGACGGTCGTCGAGCGGGCACCCGGGCTGCGGCCCGGCGGCCAGGCCGTGGACGCCCGCGGGGTCGCGAAGGAGGTGATCCGGCGCATGGGCCTGGACGAGCAGGTGCGGGCCGCCTGCACGGACACCCGAGGTGCGCACACCGTCGACGCCGACGGGAACGTCCTGGAGACCTACCACGCGGGGGACGACGGGGGCGACGGCCACATCGCGGACATCGAGATCCTGCGCGGCGACCTCGCCCAGCTCCTGTACGACGACACCCGCGACCGGGTCGAGTACCTCTTCGGCGATCGCATCTCCGAGCTGGTGCAGGACGACACCGGGGTGGACGTCACCTTCGCCGGTGGCGAGCGGCGACGATTCGACATCGTCGTCGGTGCGGACGGGCTGCACTCGCCGCTGCGCTCCCTCGTCTTCGGACCGCGGGAGGAGTACGTCCGGCACCTCGGCATGGTCCTGGCGTTCTTCACGGTGCCCAACGAGTTCGGCATCGACGGCTGGCTCCTGGACCACCAGCAGGGCGGACGGACCGCGGGTCTGCGTCCCAGTGGAGACCCCCACCGGGCCATCGCCATGATGTCCTTCCCCGCTCCGACCTTCGAGATCGACCACCGCGACGTCGCCGCGCAGAAGCGGCTGCTGCGGGCGGAGATGGCCGGCTTCGGCTGGGAGACCCCACGCATCCTCGAGCACCTGGACACGAGCGAGGACTTCTACCTCGACCAGGTCGCCCAGGTGATCCTCCCTGAGTGGTCGAGGGGGCGCGTCGGACTTCTCGGCGACGCCGCCTGCTGCGCGTCCCCGATGTCCGGGGCGGGCACCGGGCTCGCCTTGGTCGGCGCTTACTTCCTGGCCGGCGAGCTGGCGGCCGCCGACTGGGAACCCGCGACCGGATTCGCGGCGTACCAGGACCGGATGCGCGACTACGTCGACGCCAACCAGGAGATCGGTCGCCTGCACGTCGACATGCTCACGGCCACCGAGCCCGGCCCGGAGCCGGACATGGACGCGCTGCAGGCACTCCTCGTGCGCGCGGTCGGCGGCCCCGAGCTGCCCGACTACTGAGAAAGGCGAAGACGCAGAGGCGGTCTGGCCACTCTCTGCGTCTTCGCACCGGTCGGGCTGACAGGATTTGAACCTGCGGCCTCCTCGTCCCGAACGAGGCGCGCTACCAAGCTGCGCCACAGCCCGATGTGGACCCAGCGAGCCGGGTCCACAACAAGGCGAAACCCTACCCGAGCCCCGAGGCCGCCCAGAAATCGGTATCGGCCCTGGTCGCGTGTTCGGGCGGGAGCTCAGGACGTCAGGGTGAGGAGGGTGGCCTCGGGGCGGCAGCAGAGCCGTATCTGTGCGTACGGCGAGGTGCCCAGGCCGGCGGAGACGTGCAACCAGGACGACCCCGGGTCACCGGGCCGCGAGGCTGCGGGATGGCGGTGGAGGCCCCGCGCCCGAGCCGGCTCGAGGTCGCAGTTGGTGGTCAGTGCCCGACCGCCCGGCAGGCACACCTGACCTCCGTGGGTGTGGCCGGCGACCAGCAGGTCGTAGCCGTCCGCGGCGTACTGGTCGAGCACCCGCAGGTACGGCGCGTGCGCCACGCCGATGCGCAGGTCCGCCACCGCGTCGGCCGGACCCGACACCTCCGGAAGACGGTCGTAGTCGAGGTGCGGGTCGTCGACCCCGGCGAACGCCAGGTCGAGGTCGCGGACCCGCACCCGGGTCCGGCGGTTGGTGAGGTCCACCCAGCCCGCGTCGGAGAACGACCGGCGCAGGTCGCGCCACGGCAGCCGCGCGCTGGAGGTGTTCCGCTTCCCGTTGTCGGGCAGCAGGTACCGGACCGGGTTGCGCAGCGTGGGGGCGAAGTAGTCGTTCGAGCCGAACACGAACACTCCCGGCACGCGCAGCAGCGGCCCCAGGACGTCGGCCAGGACGGGCGCGGAGTCGGCGTGGCCGAAGTTGTCCCCGGTGTTGACCACCAGGTCGGGCTCGAGGGTCGCCAGGTCGCGGAGCCACGCCTGCTTGGCCCGCTGGCCCGGCGTCAGGTGCAGGTCGGACAGGTGCAGCACCCGCAGCGGCCCGGCTCCGGCCGGCAGGACCGGCACCGTGACCTCGCGCAGGACGAAGCGGCGCGTCTCCCCCACGGCGTACGCCGTGACCCCCGCACCGGCGAGCGCCGCTGCGCCGACCGTGCGCGCCAGGAAAGTCATGGGACAAGGCTGTCACAATGGCCGGCATGGCCACCCTCAAGGAGCAGATCCGTGCCGACCTCACCACCGCCATCAAGGCGCGGGACGAGGTGCGGTCGTCCACGCTGCGCATGGTGCTGACGGCGATCACGAACGCCGAGGTCGCGGGCAAGGAGGCCAAGCAGCTCACCGACGACGAGGTGCTGACCGTGCTGACCAGCGAGTCCAAGAAGCGGCGCGAGGCCGCCACCGCCTTCTCCGACGGCGGGCGCGCGGAGATGGCGGCCAAGGAGGTGGCCGAGGCCGCGGTGATCGCGGACTACCTGCCGGAGCCGCTCACCGACGAGGAGATCTCCGCGCTCGTCACCTCCGCGATCGAGCAGACCGGGGCCGCCGGTGAGGGCATGAAGGCGATGGGCAAGGTCATGGGAGTGGTCACGCCGCAGACCCGGGGCCGTGCCGACGGCGGTCAGGTCGCCGCGGAGGTACGCCGCCAGCTCGGCTGATCAGCGGTGGCCGCGGCCGTGCCCGTGACCGTTGCCGTTGCCGTGCCCATGTCCGTTGCCCCCGCCCCCGCCGCCCCCGCCGCCACCGCTGTTGCTGGGGGCCGGCACGTAGCCGTTGGAGGGGTAGATGACCACGGGCGCGCCCTCGGAGGACACCGTGCCGGAGCGGGGCTCGGAGTAGGCGACGCTCCCATAGGCGTAGCCCGAGGAGCGGGGCTCCCCGATGACCACGCGGAAGCCCGCGTCCTTGAGTGTCTGGGTCGCGCTGTAGATCGTCATGCCCGAGACCGAGGGGACCTCCGCGGGGGGGCCGGCCAGCTCGGAGAGGTTGGGCGGGGTGAAGGTGAGGTCGGGCAGCCACTTCTCGACCGCCTTCATCGCCTGGCCCCACATCGGGCCGGCGATGCCGGAGCCGGAGGCCTCGTAGATCGGCTGGCCGCCCACGGTCTGACCGCCGAGCGGGATCGGGGCGCCGACCTGGTTGGCGCCGGCGATCATCGACGAGGTGGCGAGGTTGGGCGTGTAGCCGACGAACCAGACGGCCTTGCCGTCCTGCGTCGTGCCCGTCTTGCCGGCGTCCTGCTGCGCGGTGGTGATGTACTGACCGAACCCGCCGGGCTCCATCACGCCCTTGAGGATGTCGTTGACCGTGTCGGCGACGGCGGTCGGCATCACCTGCTGGCACTGGCTGGGGTAGTCCTTGAGCACCGTGCCGTTGGCGTCGTCGATCCGGGTGACCGCGCGGGAGTCGCAGTGCTCACCGCGGTTCGCGAAGGTGGCGTAGGCCTCGGCCATCTCCATCGGGCTCACGTCGATGACACCGAGGGTGAAGGAGGGGACGCGCTCGGCGCCGGCGCCGTGCTCGTCTCCGTTCGGGAGCGTCAGGTCGACCCCCATCGACCGGGCCAGCCGGTAGGGCTCGCACAGCCCGGTGAGCAGCTCGAGGTTCGCGAAGAACGTGTTCACGGAGTTCTGCGTGCCGGTGTAGAGGTTGTAGGTGCCGCCGTGGCCGTCGAAGTTCGACGGTTCCCAGGTCTCGGTGCTGGTGTACTGGCCGCCGCAGGTGGAGAAGCGGTCCATGTCGATGTGTTCCTGCGCGGGCACCGTGAGCGAGAGGTCGGTCGGGACGTGGTCGATCAGCGCCTGCGCCAGGACGAAGGCCTTGAACGTCGACCCGGCCTGGAAGCCGTTGGAGTCGCCGTACTCCTTCGGCACCACGTAGTTGAGGAACGTCTGCCCGTGCGCCTTGTCTGTGCCCATCGGCCGTGACTGGGACAAGGCCCTGAGGTCGCCGGTGCCGGGCTCGACCATCGCCATCCCGCCGACCGCCTGGTCGGTCGGGTACACGTGCGCCTGGACGGACCTGTCGGCAGCCTTCTGGAAGCGCAGGTCGAGCGGCGTGTGGATGGTCAGGCCGCCGGACTTGACCAGCTTCTTCCGCTCGTCGACGGTCTTCCCCAGCGACTTGTCGTGCCACAGGAAGTTGAGGACGTAGTCGCAGTAGAAGGGCGCGAGGGAGTTCACGCAGCCGTTGTCGGAGGGCTGCACGTCCAGACCGAGGGGGAGCTTCTTGGTGTGGCTGGCCTTCTTGTGGCCGATGACGCTCAGCTCGGCCATCCGGTCGAGCACCGTGTTCCGGCGGGCGATCGCGGCGGCGGCGCTGTTGGTCGGGTCGTAGCCGGTCGGGTTACGGACCAGGCCGGCCAGCAGCGCCGACTGCCGGAGGTTCAGGTCCTTGGCGTTGACGTTGAAGTAGTGCCGGGCGGCCGCCTGGATGCCGAACGCGCCGTCACCGAAGTAAGCGAGGTTGAGGTAGCGCTCGAGGATCCAGTCCTTGGAGTAGTGCTGCTCGAAGGCGATCGCGTAGCGCAGCTCGCGGATCTTGCGAGCGTACGAGTCGTCGGTGGCTGCGGCCCGCTCGGCCTTGGTGTGGGCCTGTTGCACCAGCGTGAGCTTCACCATCTGCTGGGTGATCGAGGAGCCGCCCTGGACGACTCCGCCGCTGGCCTGGTTGGTGACGAGGGCCCGCAGCGTGCCCTTCAGGTCCAGGGCACCGTGCTGGTAGAAGCGGTAATCCTCGATCGAGACGATCGACTTGACCATGATCCGCGAGATCTGGTCGAGCGAGACGTTCACGCGGTTCTCGTCGTAGATCGAGGCGATCGTGTTGCCGTGGGCGTCCACGATCCGCGTCTTCTGCGGCAGCGCCTCCGTCTTCAGCTCAGCCGGGAGGTCGTCGACACTCGTGGCGAGGTTCTTGGCTCCGACGCCGGCGAGGCCCGCGAAGGGGATGGCCAGGCCGGCCACGAGGACGCCGAGGACGGCGGCGACGGCGGCCATCACGCCCAGGTGGGCGAGCACGCGACCGCCGTCGAGGCGCTCCTGGGGCGGGACGGACATGCCCCCAAGGTACCTGAGCGCGCGGAGCCGCCCGAATCCCGCGAGCGGTCGCCGCCGTGGGACCCCCAGAGTCGACGTGACTACTTGTGACTAGTCATTTGGGGTAGGGGAAGTTGGGCCGGATGCATCTATGACTGAACCCTTACCAGGCTTTACCTTTTCAAATCGGGGAACTCGCCGAGTGGCATGGGGCCAGCGGCACAAGACGAGGATGGGGTCGTCAGATGTGGATCGAAGATTGGGCACCGTCGGCAGCATGTCGACAGTCGTCGCCGGACGAGCTGTTCGTCCGCGGCGCGGAGCAGAACAAGGCCAAGCAGCTGTGCCAGGGATGTCCGGTTCGGACCGAGTGCCTGGCTGAGGCGCTGGACAACCAGATCGAGTGGGGCGTCTGGGGTGGCATGACCGAGCGCGAGCGCCGTGCGCTGCTGCGCCGTCAGCCCCACGCGTCCTGGCGCACGATCCTCGAGGCCGCCCGGGAGAAGGACACCCGGATCGCCCTCCCGGTTCGCTGAGGCCGCACGCCGAAGCTGACACTCGCCGACGGCGGACGCCGTCGGCGAGTCCATGTCCGGACGGGTGTGGCTCGGTCTCAGCGAGAACGAGCGAGGAGCTCACCGACGTGGCGCAGCCCGTCGAGGTCGTGCACGTCGCCCGGCAGGGCCGGCACGACAGCCGTCGCGACCTCGGGGTGCGCGGCGGCGAACCGCTCGCGCAGCCGACGCTCGCGCTCCACGACGCGTACGTGGTCGGCGTACAGCTGGAGCATGCCGGCCGTCGGTGACTCGTCACCCTCGCGCCGGAGCCTCGCGGCCGCCGTCGCCGCCTCGTCGGCCGGCAGGTCGGACCCGGGTCGCGGGCTGGCGCGGTTGACGATCAGTCCTGCCAGCGGCATCCGGTCCTCGGTGAGGCGTTCGACGAAGTACGCCGCCTCGCGCAGGGCGTCCGGCTCGGGCGCGGCCACGACGAGGAACGCGGTCTGCTCGTCCTGGAGCAGGCCGAAGGTCTTCTCCGCGCGCTGGCGGAATCCGCCGAAGAGCGTGTCGAAGGCCGCCACGAAGGTCTGCATGTCCTTGAGGACCTGGGCGCCCAGGATCTTGGTCAGCGCGTTGGTGATCACCCCGAGCCCGGCGGTCATCATCCGGGCCGGCCCGCGCGCGGGCGCCAGCAACAGCCGGATGAACCTGCCGTCCAGGAACGACGACAGCCGCTCGGGTGCGTCGAGGAAGTCCAGCGCCGAGCGGCTCGGCGGGGTGTCGACCACGATCAGGTCGTAGGTCCCGTCGGCCTGCGCCTGCTGATGGATCTGGCCGAGCTTCTCCATGGCCATGTACTCCTGCGTGCCGGCGAAGGAGCTGGAGAGAGCGACGTAGAAGGGGTTGGTGAGGATCTGCTGCGCCTTCTCCGGCGAGGCCTGCGACTCCACGACCTCGTCGAAGGTCCGCTTCATGTCCAGCATCATCGCGTCGAGAGAACCGACCGAGGAGGTCGCGAGACCCGCCACGGGTCGAGGGGTGTTGTCCAGCGTCTCGATCCCCATCGACTGCGCGAGTCGGCGGGCCGGGTCGATCGTCAGCACGACGACCTTGCGGCCGCGTTCCGCCGCTCGCAGGGCCAGGGCGGCCGAGGTGGTCGTCTTGCCGACACCGCCGGAGCCGCAGCACACGATGATCCCGGTGGCGGGGTCGTCGATGAGGGCGTCCACGTCGAGCGCCGGCGCCGCGGCGCCGCGTCCCGCGAGGGGTCCGATGCGGGGCTGGGTGCGGGCCATCAGAGCATCTGCTCCTTGAGCAGGCCGGCCAGCTCGTAGAGCCCGCCGAGGTCGACCCCGGACGCCAGTCGCGGCAGCTCGACTGCGGGACGTCCGAGGTCGTGGACGAGCGCGCGCTGGGCGTCCTCGAGCGCGCGGCGCTCGGCGTGGTCGCGGGACTCCGCCAGGAGCGTGGCGACCAGCTCGGGCCCGCCGGCGAGTCCGGCCGAGTCGAGGGCCTTCTCGAGGGTGGCGTGGTCGAGGGCGTCGTGCCGGATCGCCTCGAGATCGTCCGCGTCGAGGTCCTGGGAGCGGACCAGGTTGACGATCACGGCGCCTACCGGCAGGCCGGCCGCGGCCAGCTCCGCGATGCCGTCGGCGGTCTCCTGGACGGGCATCTCCTCCAGCACGGTCACCAGGTGGATGGAGGTCCGGTCCGAGCGGAACAGGGTCATGACCATGTCGGCCTGGTTCTTGATCGGACCCATGCGCGCCAGGCCGGCGAGCTCGCTGTTCACGCCCAGGAACTGCGCGATCCGGCCGGTCGGCGGAGCGTCGAGCACCACGGCGTCGTACTGGCGGACGTTCTTGCCCTTGCGGCCCGCCTTGGCCGCCTCGAAGACCTTGCCGGTCAGCAGGACGTCGCGCACGCCGGGGGCGATCGTCGTGGCGAACTCGATGACACCGAAGCGGTCCAACGCCCGACCGGCCCGGCCGAGCCGGTAGTACATCGCCAGGTACTCCAGGAGCGCCGACTCGGGGTCGATGTGCAGGGCGTACACGTTGCCCCGTTGACCGGCAGAGCCGTCGGACCCGCTGGCGATGCGCCGCTCCTCGTACGGCAGCGGGTCGAGGTCGAAGAGGCGGGCGATGCCCTGCCGGCCCTCGACCTCGCACAGGAGGACGTCCTTGCCCTCGGAGGCCAGTGCGAGCGCGAGCGCCGCCGCCACCGTCGTCTTTCCGGTGCCGCCCTTGCCGGTCACGATGTGCAGCCGACTCTGACCTCTTGCCACCTCTGCAGCGTATGGGCAGCCTGGGCAGCCACTTCTCGCTGACCCCCGACTAAGGTGCCGCGCATGGACAAAGTGGTCTCTTCCGCCGCCGACGCGGTGGCTGACATCCCGGACGGAGCGACCCTCGCGGTCGGCGGCTTCGGGCTGTGCGGCATCCCCTCGGTGCTCATCGACGCGCTGCTCCAAGCGGGTACGACGGACCTCCAGGCGGTCTCGAACAACTGCGGTGTCGACGACTGGGGACTGGGACGGCTGCTGGCCGAGAAGCGGCTGCGCCGGATGATCTCCTCCTACGTGGGGGAGAACAAGGAGTTCGCCCGGCAGTACCTCCACGGCGAGCTCGAGGTCGAGCTCACGCCGCAGGGCACGCTGGCGGAGCGGATGCGGGCCGGTGGCTCGGGCATCCCGGCGTTCTTCACCGCGACCGGCGGGGGCACCCAGGTGGCCGAGGGTGGGCTGCCGTGGAAGTACGACACCGAGGGCAACGTGATCGTGTCCTCGCCGCCGAAGGAGACCCGCGACTTCCCCGACGGGGACGGGGGCGTCCGTGAGTTCGTGCTGGAGGAGGCGATCGTCGCCGACTTCGGCCTGGTACGGGCCTGGAAGGGCGACCGCCACGGCAACCTCGTCTACCGGGACTCCGCGCGGAACTTCAACCCGCTGGCGGCGATGTGCGGGCGACTCACGATCGCCGAGGTGGAGGAGCTCGTCGAGCCCGGTGAGCTGAACCCGAACGACGTCCACACCCCCGGCGTGTACGTGCAGCGGGTGGTGGCGCTGACGCCGGAACAGGCCGCCGACAAGCGGATCGAACGCGTGACCACCCGACCGCGTGCCGAGGCACCGGCACTCGACCAGCGAGAGGGGAGCTGACATGCCGTGGACGCGTGAGCAGATGGCGGCGCGGGCCGCGAGCGAGCTGACCGACGGCTCGTACGTCAACCTGGGCATCGGCCTGCCGACGCTGGTGCCCAACTACGTCGCCGACGACGTCGAGCTGGTGCTGCAGTCCGAGAACGGCATCCTCGGCGTCGGCGCCTACCCGTACGAGGGCGACGAGGATCCCGACCTGATCAACGCCGGCAAGGAGACGGTCACCCTGCGCAAGGGCGCCTCCTTCTTCGACTCGGCGACCTCCTTCGGGATGATCCGCGGCGGCAAGATCGACGCCGCGATCCTCGGCGCGATGCAGGTCTCCAAGAACGGCGACATCGCCAACTGGATGATCCCCGGCAAGATGGTCAAGGGCATGGGCGGCGCGATGGACCTGGTTCACGGCGCCAAGCGAGTGATCGTGCTGATGGAGCACGTCGCCAAGGACGGGTCCCTGAAGATCCTGGACGAGTGCGACCTGCCCTACACCGGCAAGGCTGTGGTCCAGCGGATCATCACCGACCTCGCCGTCATCGACGTGATCCCCCCGTCCGAGGGCGGCGGCCTCAAGCTCGTGGAGCTCGCGCCGGACGTCACCGAGGACGAGGTCCGGGAGAAGACCGAGCCGGAGCTGCTGACGTGAGCACGGCGAAGGAGAAGGCCCCGCGAGCCTGACTCAGTCCGTGCGGTAGGCCGTGAGGACGGCCGCCACGCCGGCGACGACGGCGACGCCGAACACCGCAAGGAACGGGTCGCCCCCGGCGTGCACGGCGGTCTCGTAGGCGAGGCCGCAGACCGACAGGGCGAGCGCGGCGCCGATCGCGTCGCCGATGGAGAGTGCGGAGGAGTTGAAGCCGCGGTCCGCGTCGGTCGACGCGGACAGGGTGGCGACGCTGGTCCGGGGGAAGCCGAGCCCCATCCCCGCACCGGAGATCGCGAACGCGAACCCGGCGACCCACGGCCCCCAGTCCTGCCAGACGGTCACCCACAGCAGGGCGCTCGCGCCGAGCAGCATCCCGGCGCTCACGTGCATCGTGCGGGTGTTCGAGAGCCGATCGCCGAGCCGGGCCTGGACCTGACTGGCACCCGCCCAGATCACGCCGACGACGGTGAGGGCGATGCCGGCCTTGCCGGGCGTGACGTCCCAACGGTCCTGGAGCGCGAGGACGACGTACGCCTGACCGCAGAAGAAGGCGGCGCTCATCGTGCCTCTGGTCCCGATGACTGCCGGCAGTCCGCGGCCGGCCAGCAGTGTGTGGCGCGGCAGCAGCTGCCGGATCGCGCCGACGGCGACCGCAGCAGCCGCCAGCGCGAGGAGCGGCGAGCCCAGGAGCTCGACCCCGAGCACGGCGACGGCCGCGACCGCCGACCAGGCCAGCCGGGCGAGCGACGCGGTGTCGGGTTGGTCCTCGCGCACGCGCAGGTCGCGGAGCGCGGGACCGACCAGCAGCGCGGCCACGACGACGAGGGCGATGACGCCGAGGAAGATCCAGCGCCAGCCGACCGTCCGGGCGACCAGCGCGGCGATCGGCGGCCCGAAGAGCGAGGGCAGGACCCACGCGGCCGAGAAGACGGCGAAGATCGACGGCTGGAGACGTCCTGGGTAGACGAGACCGACCACGACGTACAGGCTCACGATCAGCGCGCCGGTGCCGAGTCCTTGGACGACCCGGCCGGCGACGAACACGCCCATCGACGGAGCGAGGCCGCAGGCCAGCATCCCGACGGTGAAGACGCCGAGCGAGCCGAGCAGCGGCGCGGCGGGGGACCGCCGGTCGCTCCACAGGCCCGCGGCGACCATGCCGACGACGCTGCTGGCGAGCGGCGCGGCGAACGAGGCGGCGTACATGTCGAACCCGTGCAGGGACCGGCTGATCGTCGGCATGACGGTGGTCACCGCGAGCTCCTCGAACGCGTTGAAGGCGATGAGGGCGAAGGCGCCGATCGTGGTCGCCAGGTACGCCGTGGCGAGGATTCCCTCGCGCCCGGGGGTGTCGGTGGGTTCGGTCACGGAAGTCACGTCGAGGACGCTAGAAGTTCAAGTAAGGTTGAAGTCAACTCGGATTCCGCCAGGAGGCTCGATGGATCAGGACCTCGCCCATCATCCCCTGGGCATCGGAGAGCTCAGCCGCCGCAGCGGAGCGCCGTCCTCGACCCTGCGCTTCTACGAGGACGAGGGACTGCTCCACCCGGTGCGTACGCCGGGCGGTCAGCGCCGCTACCGGCGCGACGCCCTGCGCCGGGTCGCGTTCATCCGGGTCGGGCAGCGCGTCGGCCTGCCGTTGCGGCAGATCCGCGAGGCCCTCGACCGACTGCCCGCGGGTCGGACGCCGACGGCGCGCGACTGGTCGAGCCTGTCGGCCCGCTGGCGGACCGAGCTGGACGACCGGATCGCCGCGTTGCTGCACCTGCGTGACGACCTCGGTGGCTGCATCGGCTGCGGTTGCCTCTCCCTCACCCAGTGCAGCCTGCTCAACCCCGGCGACGCCCTCGGCGAAGGAGGAGCGGGGCCGAGGCGCTGGAGCGATGACTCCGAGCCGCGACCACGGTCTACCCGGGCATGAGCTACCAAGGCACGCACGTCACCGCGACCATCACCGTCTCCCTGGACGGACTCGTGACCGGCCCCGACGACGGGCCGGGCTGCGGCCTCGGCGTCGGCGGCGAGCGCCTGCACTACTGGGTCATGGGCGGCCCCTGGACCTACGAGGGCGAGCACGACACCGAAGGGATGTCCGGAGCCGACCGCGAGTACTTCGAGGCGGTCACCGCCGGGCTGGGTGCCGGCATCGTCGGCCGCGGCATGTACGACGCCGCCGGTCGGTGGGGCGACACCAACCCGTTCCCTGGTCCGATGGTGGTGCTCACGCACCGGCTCGACGACGTCCTGCCCGAGGAGTCCGGCTTCACGTACGCCGGCGACCTCGACGCGGCCCTGGACCGGGCGCACGAGCTCGCCGGTGACGGTGTCATCGCCTTCGGTGGTGGGGCCGACGTCATCCGTCAGGCGCTGCGGGCCGGCGTCGTGGACACGCTCGGCATCTCGACCGCCCCGGTGGTCCTCGGCGCGGGCAAGCCGCTGTTCGACGGGCCTGGAGGTGGGGTGCTCGACCTCGACCTCGAGGTGCGAGCGACGTACTCCTCGCCGTACGCGACCCACGTGATCTACGACGTGCGCCGGCCGACCGAGGGCTAGTGCCGTTCCTCGAGGCCGACCGACTCGCGCAACCGACGCACCGCGTCGTTGAGCTCGTCGTCCTCGCGGGCGCGAGACTCCATCAGGTCCGAGAGCGCCTCGGCCAGCACGTTGAGCTTCTCCTGCGCGGCCTCCTCGCTGCGGCGCCCGGCGTTCTCCAGCAGGACCAGCAGCAACAGGCTGAGGACCGCCGAGCCGGTGTGCAGCGCGCTCTCCCACTCGGTGGAGTCCTCCCACAGGGGGAAGCTCAGGCCCCATCCGACCACGGCCACCACGATGAGGATGAAGAAGGGGCCACGACTGACCTGCTGGTTGACCGCGGCCACGAACCGTTCGAACCGGTTGCGGGCGTCGGGGTTCGGCCGGCTCTCGGCGGCCTCGGTGCGCTTCACCGGCTCAGCCTACGAGGAATACCCCAACGCCGTCCGAGGGTTGACCTCGGGTGAACGCACCCGCCCTGTCGGTCCTCGACCTCGTCCCGGTCCGCAGCGACCAGTCCACCGCCGACGCGTTCCGGGCCAGCCGTTCGCTGGCGAGGGTCGCCGACGAGCTCGGCTACCGCCGCTACTGGGTCGCCGAGCACCACAACATGCCGGCCGTCGCGGCGACGAACCCTCCGGTGCTGATCGCGATGCTCGCGGCCGCGACCGAGCGGATCAAGGTCGGCTCGGGCGGCGTCATGCTGCCCAACCACGAGCCGCTGGTGGTGGCCGAGCAGTTCGCGCTCCTCGAGGCCGCTTACCCCGGCCGCATCGACCTCGGCATCGGCCGGGCCCCCGGTACCGACCCGCTGACCCGGTACGTCCTGCGCGGCGGCTCCTCGGCCGCCGCCGACGACGCGGTCGCGAGGTTCCCGGAGTACGTCGACGACATCCGCGTGCTCCTGGGCGTCGACGGCGTCGAGATCGCGATCGGCGGCCGACGCCAGCCGCTCCGAGCCACCCCGCGGGCGACGTCCCTGCCGACGGTCTGGCTGCTCGGCTCCTCCGACTACTCCGCGCGGCTCGCGGCCGACCGCGGCCTGCCGTACGTCTTCGCCCACCACTTCTCCGGGCAGGGCACCGCCGAGGCGATCGCGCTCTACCGGGCCGGCTACCGGCCCTCGCCCGAGCACCCCGAGCCGCAGACCTTCCTGACCGTCAACGCCGTCGTCGCCGACACCGCCGAGGAGGCGCGCCGTCTGGCGATCCCACAGGTGCAGGCGATGATCGCGCTCCGTACCGGCGGCCGGCTCGACGCGCAGCGGCTGGTCGAGGAGGCCGAGACCCTCGGCGTACCTCCGGAGCACGAGCCCATGGCCGCCGCGATGCTGGAGCGCTGGGTGGTCGACGCCCCGGACGCCGCCCGAGCCCGGATTGCCGAGCTGGCCGAGACCTTCGGCGTGGACGAGGTGATGGTGCACCCCGTCCCGGGCGCGTACGCCGACACCCCGGCCGACGCCTCTCCGGCGCGCGAGCAGACGCTGAGACTGCTCCTCGGGTGACGACGGCTGTCTGAGATCCCAGACGACAATCGTCCGGGCGGACCTTCCCCTGGGCCGCGGTCGGGGTCTGTGATGGACGCACCATCACCCCGGGAGGCTCCGATGTCCACCGCTCAGCCCGCACCCAGCGGCTCGCGCCAGCTCGTCGAGCGCCGCACGATCGACGTCATCCCGTCGAGCGAGCGCCACGGCACACCAAGCGACCAGTTCACCCTCTGGATGGGGGCCAACCTCCAGATCACGGCCATCGTCGACGGAGCACTGGCCGTCGTGTTCGGCGCCGACGCCCTCTGGGCGATCCTCGGCCTGCTCCTCGGCAACCTGCTCGGTGGCGTCGTGATGGCGCTGCACTCCGCGCAGGGGCCGCGTCTCGGGCTGCCCCAGATGATCTCCAGCCGGGCGCAGTTCGGGGTCTACGGAGCCGTGATCCCGCTGTGCCTGGTCATCCTCATGTACCTGGGCTTCACCGCCACCGGGACGGTCCTGGCGGGTCAGGCGATCAACGCCCTGCTGCACGTCGAGGCGACCTGGATCGGCATCGTGCTGTTCGTCGCGATCGTCACGGTGATCGCCGTGATCGGCTACAACCTCATCCACTCCGTCGGGCGGATCGCCACCGTGCTCGGCGTCCTGGGCTTCGGCTACCTCGCCATCGAGCTCGTCCGCAAGCACGACGTGAGTGCGGCGTTCGCGTCCCCGGCCTTCGACCTGGTGACCTTCCTCCTGGCGGTCTCCCTGAGCGCGGGGTGGCAGCTCACCTACGGCCCCTACGTCGCCGACTACTCGCGCTACCTCCCGCAGGACACCCCGCAGAGTCGCGTCTTCTGGACGACGTACGCCGGCAGCGTGCTCGGCTCCCAGGTCTCCATGACCTTCGGGGCGATCGTGGCGGCGGTGGCCGGGGACGCGTTCCTCGGCGGCCAGGTCGCGTGGCTCGGGGGGCTCGCCGGACCGGCCGTCCTGGCCGCCCTGATCTACGTCCTCATCGTGGTCGGCAAGCTCACCGTGACCTGCCTCAACGCGTACGGGAGCTTCATGTGCACCGCCACGATCATCACCGCGTTCAGCGGCCGTCGATCCATGAGCAGCCGGACGCGCGCCGGGTTCGTCGTGGTGATGATGCTGCTGTCGATGGGGATCGCGCTGTGGGCCTCTGCGGACTTCCTCGACAACTTCAAGAATTTCGTCCTGCTGCTGCTGATGGTCTTCACGCCCTGGTCGGCGATCAACCTCACCGACTACTACCTGGTCTCGCGGGAGAACGTCGACCTCCCGGCCCTCTACGACCCGGACGGGCGCTACGGCCGGTGGAACGTGGTCGCGATCTCCACCTACGCACTCGGGATCCTGGTGCAGGTCCCGTTCCTCGCCCAGACGATGTACACCGGTCCGTTGACCGACGCCCTCGGCGGAGCCGACATCTCGTGGCTCGTCGGGCTGGTCGTGCCTGCGGTCGTCTACTACGTGTGGGCACGACGCCGGCCGGTCGCGCCGGACTCGATGATCCGGGAGCCGGAGCCGGTCCGGGCGTGAACCGGTCCTGGACCGGCGTCCCCGCGCCGTGCGCCACCTCCGGGACCCCGGCTAGGGTCGGGCCATGACCAAGTGGGAGTACCAAGTGGCGCCGATCCCGCTCCACAACGAGGCCCTGATGCTGAACAACTTCGGCGAGGACGGGTGGGAGCTCGTCTTCATCGACAAGAACGAGTCGGGCGGCATGATCGCCTTCCTCAAGCGCCCCCGTGGGTCAGCCCAGGCGGGTGCCTGATGGGGGCGGAAGCGCGGCTGGCCGAGCTCGGGATCACCGTCCCGGAGGTCGTGCCGCCGGTGGCGGCGTACCAGCCGACGGCACGCAGCGGGAACCTCGTGTTCACCGCCGGCCAGCTGCCCGCGCGCGACGGCGAGATGATCGCGGTGGGCAAGCTCGGCGGCGACGTGACCGAGGAGGACGGCTACGAGTGCGCGAAGCAGTGCGCCCTCAACGCCTTGGCGGCCATCAAGGCCGAGATCGGGTCGCTCGACGACGTCGTGCGTGTGGTGAAGGTCGTGGTCTTCGTGGCCTCGACGCCCGACTTCACCGCCCAGCCCAAGGTCGCCAACGGCGCCTCGGAGCTCCTCGGTGAGGTGTTCGGCGACGCCGGCAAGCACGCGCGGTCCGCGGTCGGGGTCAGCGTGCTGCCGCTGGACGTGCCGGTGGAGGTCGAGCTGACCGTCGAGGTCGGCTGACGGCCTGCAGGAAGCCACGATGAAGAAGGTCCGGCTGCCGGAGTCGCTGGTCGCGCACGCGCGCGCCTTCGCCACCGGCGCGGAGACCCCGGCGGAGCCGAGGCTCGCCGCCACCGTCGTCCTCATGCGACCGGGCCACTCCGATCCGTCGGCGGGACCGGAGGTCTACCTGCTGAAGCGGCAGACCTCGATGGCCTTCGCCGGCGGCATGTGCGTCTTCCCCGGCGGCGGGGTCGACCCGCGCGACTTCGACTCCACCGTGGCCTGGGCCGGTCCGGCGCCCGCGGAGTGGGCCGAGCGGATGGGCGTGGACGAACCGACGGCGCGGGCGCTGGTGTGCGCCGCCGTACGGGAGACCTTCGAGGAGTCCGGCGTCCTCCTGGCCGGCACCGAGGAGGCGGTCGTCGTCGACACCACCGGTGCGGACTGGGAGGCCGACCGGGTCGCGCTCGAGACGCGCGAGCTGTCGTTCACCGAGTTCCTCACCCGCCGTGACCTGGTGCTCCGCAGCGACCTGCTCCGGGTCTGGGCCGGCTGGCAGACGCCGATCTTCGAGCCGCGCCGGTACCGCACCTGGTTCTTCGTCGCGCTCCTGCCCGAGGGGCAGGTCACCCGCGACGTCTCCTCGGAGTCCGACTCCGTCACCTGGCTGCCGGCTGCCGTGGCCGTCGAGCGGGTCGAGGACGGCGACCTGTTCATGCTGCCCCCGACCTGGCTGACCTGCCTGGAGGTGGGGGAGCACGCCGGACCGGCCGACGTGCTCGCGGCCGCCGGCGACCGGGAGCTGGAGATGTTCACCCCGGAGGTCGAGGCCGACGGTGACGGGTTCGTCCTCTCCACGCCGGCGCGCTTCGACGCCCGCCTGGCGCAGGACTGAGCCGTGGCGGGCTGGGTGGGCGGCCGGTTCGGTGGGCTCGGGACGGCCGTGCTCGCCGACAACGCCAGCCCGATGACCCTCGACGGGACCAACACCTGGGTCCTGCGCGACCCTGACTCGTCCGCCTCGATCGTCGTCGACCCCGGCCCCCCGCTCGAGGACCACCTGCGCGCCGTCGAGGACGCGGCCGGCTCGGTCGGTCTCGTGCTGTTGACCCACCACCACCTCGACCACTCCGAGGCGGCGAAGGACTGGGCCACCCGCTGGGGCTGCCAGGTCCGGGCTCTGGACCGCTCGCTCCAGCTCGGCGGAGAGGGCCTGCGCGACGGCGACGTCGTCGGGCTCGGCGACGTCGAGGTCCGGGTCGTCGCGACCCCGGGCCACACGGCCGACTCGCTCTCGTTCCTGGTCCCGGCCGAAGGCGCCGTCCTCACCGGCGACACCGTCCTCGGGCGCGGCACGACCGTCGTGGCGCATCCCGACGGCCGGCTGGGCGCCTACCTCGACTCCCTCGACCGCCTGCACGCCCTGGCCGAGACGCACGAGGTCACCGCGATCTGGCCCGGCCACGGCCCGGTGATCGAGGACGCCCTCGGCGCGCTCGACCACTACCGGGCACACCGGCAGGAGCGGCTGGAGCAGGTCCGCTCAGCCCTGGCCGACCTGGAGGCGCAGCCGCACCCTGAGGGAGCTCCGACCGACGGGCTGCCCCGACGGATCGTCGAGATCGTGTACGCCGACGTCGACCCGGTCCTCTGGGGCGCGGCCGAGCTCTCCGTCCGCGCCCAGCTGGACTACCTGCGCGGCCGCTGACTCAGCGCGCGCGGCGCTGGAGGCGGTCGAGGTCCATGATCACGACCGAACGCGGCTCCAGCCGCAGCCAGCCGCGCGAGGCGAAGTCGGCCAGCGCCTTGTTGACCGTCTCCCGCGAGGCGCCGACCAGCTGGGCCAGCTCCTCCTGGGTGAGGTCGTGGTGCACGTGCACCCCGTCGTCCGCCGTACGGCCGAAGCGGTCGGCCAGGTCGAGCAGCGCCTTGGCGACGCGGCCAGGGACGTCGGAGAAGACCAGGTCGGCGTTGACGTCGTTGGCCTTGCGCAGCCGCGAGGCGATCTGCGACAGCAGGCCGCGGGCGACCATCGGGCGGCCGTCGAGCCAGCGGAGCAGCGCCTCGTGCGACAGCGAGGCGAACCGCGCGTCGGTCACGGCGGTGACCGTCGCGGACCGCGGGCCCGGGTCGAAGAGGGACAGCTCGCCGAACATCTGGCCGGGGCCGAGGATCGCCAGAAGGTTCTCGCGTCCGTCGCTGGAGGTGCGGCCGAGCTTCACCTTGCCCTCGAGCACGATGTAGAGCTGGTCTCCGGAGTCACCCTCGTGGAACAGCACGTCGCCACGGCGCAAGTCGGTCTCGCGCATCGTGGAGCTCAGTGCGGTGGCAGCCTCGTCGTCCAAAGCGCTGAACAGCGGTGCCTGACGCAACACGTCGGTGTCCACATGACCTCCCAGTCGGGCCCGTTCGGGCCGATCGCGCCTGATCCTATCGAGTGGCATGCGTCACACCTAGCCGGATCCCCCAGTCCGCCCCGATTCTCGCGGGGGAATGCACGCGAGAGACGTGTCGGCCGGCCACCGTAGGCTCGGAGCATGCCGGACAGCCCCGCCGGGACCGCCGTGGTCCGACGCGCCCGCAAGGTGAACCGCGTCCTGGCCGAGACCTACCCCGACGCCCGGTGCGAGCTGGACTTCGACGACCCGTTCCAGCTGCTCGTCGTGACGGTGCTGAGCGCCCAGACCACCGACCGTCGCGTCAACGCCGTCCGACCGATCCTGTTCGCTGCCTACCCGGACCCGAGGGCGATGGCGTCCGCCAGCCGCGAGCACCTCGAGCAGATCGTCGGCCCGCTGGGCTTCTTCCGGCAGAAGACCGAGGCGATGCTCAAGCTCAGCGCCGCCCTGGTCGAGCGGTACCACGGGCAGGTGCCGGCCACGCTCGAGGACCTGGTCACGCTGCCCGGAGTCGGCCGGAAGACCGCGAACGTCGTGCTCGGCAACGCCTTCGACGTCCCCGGGATCACCGTGGACACCCACTTCGGGCGACTGGTCCGCCGCCTCGGGTGGACCGAGGAGACCGACCCGGTCAAGGTCGAGCACGCCGTCGGGGCGCTGTTCCCGAAGACCGACTGGACGATGCTGTCGCACCACCTCATCTGGCACGGCCGCCGTCGCTGTCACGCGAAGAGGCCCGCCTGCGGCGCGTGCCCGGTCGCGCGCTGGTGCCCGGCGTACGGCGAGGGCCCGACCGATCCCGTCGAGGCCGAGAAGCTGGTCCGGGACCAGGGCCCCGCATGATCCCCCGCCCCGCGACCCTGGTCGCGCTCGCCGTCGTCCTGTTCGCGCTCACCGGGTGCTCGGGAACCGACGGCGGAGGCCTGCGGCCGGCGAACGTCGACGTCGGGGCGAAGGACGTCCGCGCCCTCAAGAGCCAGGCCGGGGTCGAGCCGTGCCTGCCGGGAGACGCGAGCGACCCGGCCGAGGGCGGTCTGCCGGCGATCTCACTGCCCTGCCTCGGTGGCGGCAAGGACGTGGACCTGTCCACGCTGCGCGGCCCGATGGTGATCAACCTGTGGGCCTCGTGGTGCGGGCCCTGCCGGTCGGAGCTGCCGATCCTGCAGCGCTTCCACGAGAAGTACGGCGACCGGGTCGCGCTGCTGGGCATCGACTACCAGGACGTCCAGCCGTACGCCGCGATGCAGCTGGTCCAGGACACCGGCGTCACCTACCCGCTGCTGGCCGACCCCCAGGCCTCGCTCAGCGGCGCCGCGCCGCTGCCGGTGGTGCGCGGGCTGCCGGTGATCGTGCTGGTCGACGACGCCGGCCGGGTGGTCCACACCGAGGCGGTCGCGATCAAGTCCCTCGGTCAGCTCGAGGAACTCGTCCGCACCGAGCTCGGGGTCGACCGGTGATCCCCGACTGGCTGGCACCGGTCGCCGAGGGCGCCAACCGCATCACCGTCCACGACCTGACCCGCTTCATGCCGCCGGAGGACAGCGACCCCCGGCAGGGTGCCGTGCTCATCCTGTTCGGCGAGGGTCCGGACGGGCCCGACCTGCTGCTGACCGAGCGTGCGCACGACATGCGCAGCCACCCCGGCCAGGTGTCGTTCCCGGGGGGCTCGCTCGACCCCGGCGAGAGCGCCACCGAGGCCGCGCTGCGCGAGGCCGAGGAGGAGACCGGGCTCGACCCGAGGGGCGTGGAGGTCTTCGCCGAGCTGCCCGAGCTGTGGCTGCCGCCGAGCAACTTCGCGGTCACGCCGGTGCTGGCCTGGTGGGAGACCCCGTGCCCGGTCGGCGTGGTCGACCCGGCCGAGGTGCACGCGGTCTACCGCATCCCGCTCGCCGAGCTGCGGGACGCGGCGTACGCCATCCAGGTGCGGCACCCGAGCGGCTGGCTGGGCCCGGGCTTCCTCATCGGCGAGGACAAGGACGTGATCCTCTGGGGGTTCACGGCGGGGATCATCAGCCGGCTCTTCGCCTACGTCGGGTGGCTGGACCACCCCGAGGACGCTCCGATGCGTGACCTTCCGGGCTACATGCTGCAAGGTGATCCCGGACGCTTCCCGGTGCCGCCGCCGAACACCCGCTTGGGAGAATGATGAACGCCCTCGACTGGCTGCTCCTGCTGCTGGTCCTCGCGTACGCCCTCTCGGGCTACTGGCAGGGCTTCGTCACCGGGGCGTTCGCCACGGCGGGCCTCCTGATCGGCGGTCTGGTCGGCATCTGGCTCGCGCCGATCGCCCTCGGCGACGCCAACCCCTCGCTGCTCGTCTCGCTGGGCGCGCTGTTCATCGTGATCCTGTGCGCCACCCTGGGGCAGGCAGTGCTGCAGTACACCGGCGCCAGGCTCCGGGCCAAGATCAAGTGGCAGCCGGTCCGGGCCCTCGACGCCGTCGGCGGCAGCGTGCTCAGTGCGTTCGCCGTGCTGCTGGTGGCATGGGCGCTGGGTGTCGCGGTGGCCGGATCCGGCCTCGGTGGCGTCACCAACCTCGTGCGGAGCTCCGCCGTGCTGGCGAAGGTCGACCAGACCCTGCCCGCCGGTGCGCACAGTGCGCTGGGCGCCTTCAACAACGTCGTCGGCACCAGCTTCTTCCCGCGCTACCTCGAGCCGTTCGCGCCGGAGCGCATCATCAACGTCTCGCCGGGCCCGCAACGGATGCTCGACGACCCCGACGTCCTGGCCGCCGGAAAGAGCGTGGTGAAGATCCGCGGCACCAACGCCTGCGGTCGAGGGATCGAGGGCTCGGGCTTCGTGTACCAGCCCGGGCGAGTGATGACGAACGCGCACGTCGTGGCCGGCGTACGCGAGCCCGAGGTGCTGCTCGACGGGCAAGCCGTCTCCGCCGAGGTCGTCCTCTACAACCCCGACCTCGACGTGGCCGTCCTCGCCGTCGACACCGGATCGACCCCGATCGTCCCCTTCGACACCCACGGCGAGCCGAAGGAGGCGGCCGCGATCCTGGGCTACCCCGAGGACGGGCCCTTCGACGTGGAGACCGCCCGGATCCGGGCCCAGCAGCGGCTTCGCTCGCCGAACATCTACGGCGACGGTGCGACGCTGCGCGAGGTCTTCTCGATCCGCGGGCTGGTGCGCCCGGGCAACTCCGGCGGCCCGATCGTGTCCTCGTCCGGGGACGTGCTCGGCGTGGTGTTCGCCGCCTCAGTCACCGACCACCAGACCGGCTACGCGCTGACCGCGCAGCAGGTCGCGCGCAGCGCCGCCCTCGGCTCGGCGCGCTCGAGCGCCGTCTCCACCGGCGACTGCGCCGGCTAGGACCCCGGACGCCCCAGGCTCAGGCCTGGGATCAGGCCTTGCCCTTGAGGGCGGACGGGATCTCCTTGCCCTGACGGATCGCCCCCTCCGGCGCCTTCACCTTCTTGACCTTCCGCAGGCCGAGGTAGGCCAGCAGGCCACCCAGCAGCAGGTAGAACCCGAAGACGATCAGGAACGCCCAGTGCAGCGCGAGACCGTGACCGTTCCAGTTGATGAAGTAGGCGATCGCCACCGACAGCATGATGATCGCGAGGACCGCCAGGAACCCGGCGGCCGCGAAGAAGCCGATGCCGATCCCGGCATTGGTCACGCTGACCTTCAGCTCGGTCTTCGCGAGCTGGATCTCCTTGTTGATCAGGGTGGAGATGTCGCGGCTGGCGTCGGTGACCAGCTTGCCGATGGTCGGTTCGTCGTCGGCGCGAACGGGCGCTGAGGCCGCGTCGCGAGGCGTCGGCTGGCTCATGCGTCGGACCCTATCTGATGCCGAAGACGGCGTCGGGAGGGTCTTCCGGGTTGGCCAGCGCCAGGACCTCGTCGTCGGCCTCGAGCACCGTGTCGCCCCGGACCTGCACCAGCCTTCCTCGGCGGCTGACCATGCTCACCCAGAAGCTCTCGCCGACGTCGAGGTCCGCGAGGCTGCAGCCGTCCGCGCGTGAGCCGGCCGCGACGACGTACCGGTGGAGCCCCTCGGGCTCGCTCCGGAACCGCATCCCCAGCGCCCACGGCTCCGGGTCGACGACCCGGGTCGGCACGCCGAGGACCCGCGCGGCACCCGGCACCAGGCTGCCCTGCACGACCACCGACACCAGGACCGCCACGAAGATGACCTCGTAGATCTCTTCCGCGTTCCGGACGCCCTCGGCGAGCACGTAGGTGCCGAGCAGGATGGGCACGGCGCCCTTGAGGCCGCTGAACAGCACGAAGGCCCGTTCGCCACGAGTGAGGTTGATCGGCAGCGACAGCACCCCCAGGGCCACGGGCCTGATCACGACGATCAGCAGCGCCGAGAGTCCCAGGCCGATCCACAGGGCGTCGCCTCGGACGATGTCGGCCAGGTCGACGGAGAGACCGAGGATCACGAACGCGACGATCTCCGCGACCCCGGCCAGGGCCCCCGCGAAGTTCTCGATCTCCCGCTTGTACGGCGCCCGCTCGTCGCCCACGAGGATGCCGGCGAGGAAGACCGCGAGGTAGCCCGAGCCCTCCGCCACCGTGGCGAGCCCGTAGAGCCCGAGGGCGAAGGCGATGGTCTGCACCGGGTAGAGGGACGCGCTGGGCAGGGTGACCCGACGCATGACCTGCAGCAGGAGCCAGCCGCCGACCAGACCGACGACGGCCCCGACCGCCATCTGCAACGAGAAGTGGCTCGCGACGCTCCCGACGCTCGACCAGGAGGCCCCGGCCGTGAGCAGCGCGACCATGAGCGCGATGCCGACCGGGTCGTTGGCGCCCGACTCACCCTCGAGCAGCGTGCCGGACCGGCCGGAGATCTCCCGCCGCCCGAGCACGGAGAACACGACAGCCGGGTCCGTGGGGGCGAGGGCCGCGCCCAGGAGCAACGCGGCCTCGGCCGGGAGACCGAAGATCGCGTACGCCGCCCAGGCCGTCGCGAGCATCGTGGCGAGGGTGCCCGCGACCCCGATCCAGGCGACCGCGGCGACGTTGGGCCGCATGCGCCGCCACCCGATGTGCATGCCGCCGTCGAACAGGATGATCACCAGCGCGACCGTGACGAGCCGCTGGTTGGTCACGACCTCGAGGCTCCCGAGCCGGGGCACCAGGTCGCTGGCCAGCGCCGCGGCGACGAGGAAGAGCGCGGGCGCGGGCACCCGGGTCCACTCGGAGAGTCGGCTGGAGGCGATCGCCGCCAGCCCGGCGACGGACACGACGAGGAGCAAGGCGGCGTACGGGACCAGGTCGTGCATGCGGCTCCTCGGGGTCGGTCAGGTCACTGCCGACCAGACTTCCCGGCGCACCGCGCCCAGCCTACGGGTCACTCGTCGTCGGACGTGCCCGAGTCCTCCTGCTCCTTGATCAGGTCCATGACGGTGGAGTCCGCGAGCGTGGTGACGTCGCCGACCTCTCGGTGCTCGGCCACGTCCTTCAGCAGGCGCCGCATGATCTTGCCCGACCGCGTCTTCGGCAGCTCGGGGACGATCATGATCTGCCGCGGCTTGGCGATCGCGCCGATCTCCTTGCGGACGTGGTTGCGCAGCTCCTCCACGATGTCCTCGCCACCGTCGCCGGCCTCGTCCCGCAGGATCACGAAGGCACACACGGCTTGACCGGTGTCCTCGTCCTTGGCGCCGACGACCGCCGCCTCGGCGACCTTCGGGTGGGAGACGAGCGCGGACTCGATCTCGGTGGTGGAGAGCCGGTGGCCGGAGATGTTCATGACGTCGTCGACCCGCCCGAGGACCCACAGGTCCCCGTCGTCGTCCTTCTTCGCACCGTCACCGGCGAAGTACCAGCCCTGCTTGGCGTAGCGCGACCAGTACGTGTCCTTGAACCGCTCGTCGTCGCCCCAGATCGTGCGCAGCATCGAGGGCCACGGCTCGGTCAGGACGAGGTAGCCGCCGGAGCCGTTCGGCACCGACTCGCCCTCCTCGGTGACCACGTCGGCGGAGACGCCGGGGATCGGGATCATCGCCGAGCCGGGCTTGCCGTGCGTGACGCCGGGCAGCGGGCTGATCATGATCGCGCCGGTCTCGGTCTGCCACCAGGTGTCGACGACCGGGGTGCGGTCGCCGCCGATGACGTGGCGGTACCAGACGTAGGCCTCCGGGTTGATCGGCTCGCCCACCGAGCCGAGGATCCGCAGCGAGCTCATGTCGTACCGGTCCGGGATCTCCCGGCCCTGCTTCATGAACGACCGGATCGCGGTCGGGGCCGTGTAGAAGATCGTCACCTTGTGGTCGGCGATGATCTGCCACCAGCGGCCGCGCTCGGGGCTGTCGGGTGTGCCCTCGTACATCACCTGCGTCGCGCCGTTGGCCATCGGCCCGTAGACCATGTAGCTGTGGCCGGTGACCCAGCCGACGTCGGCCGAGCACCAGTAGATGTCGTCGTCCTTGAGGTCGAAGACCGCCCAGTGCGTGTACGACGCCCCGGTGAGGTAGCCGCCGGTCGTGTGCAGGATGCCCTTGGGCTTGCCGGTCGTGCCGGAGGTGTACATGACGTAGAGCGGGTGCTCGGCGTCGAAGAACTCGCACTCGTGCTCGGTGCTCGCGCCGCCGACCGCGTCGTGCCACCACACGTCGACGTCGTCGTCCCAGTCGACCTCCTGCTCGGTCCGGCGGACGACCAGGACGTTGGTGACCTCGTGCCCCTGCTCCTTCGTCTTCGCCCGGGCCTCGTCGACGGCGGGCTTGAGCGCCGAGGCCGAGCCGCGGCGGTAGCCGCCGTCGGAGGTGATGACCACCGTGGCCTGGCAGTCGACGAGCCGGCTCGCCAGTGCGTCGGCGCTGAAGCCACCGAAGACGACGGTGTGCGGGGCGCCGAGCCGGGCGCAGGCCAGCATCGCGACGACGACCTCCGGGATCATCGGCATGTAGATCGCGACCCGGTCGCCGGTCTGCACGCCGAGCTCGGTCAGGGCGTTGGCCGCCTTGCAGACCTCGTCCTTCATCTCGGCGTACGTGATCGTGCGGGAGTCCTCGGTCGGCTCGCCCACCCAGTGGAACGCGACCTTGTCGCCGTGGCCGGCCTCGACGTGCCGGTCGACGCAGTTGTACGCCGCGTTGAGCTTCCCCCCGATGAACCACTTCGCGAACGGCGGGTCGTCCCAGTCCAGCACGCGGTCCCACTTCTGGTCCCAGCTCAGCCGCTCGGCGGCCTCGGCCCAGAAGGCCTCCCGGTCCTGGCTCGCTCGCTCGTACGCCTCCTCCTTGAGGTTCGCGTTCTCGGCGATGTCGGCCGGGGGCTCGAAGCGGCGGTCTTCCTTCAACAGGTTCGACAGGGTCTCGTCAGCCATGGGAGCGAACCTACCCTCCGAAAGTTGGTCGCGGGATGGTCAGATCGGGGTCATGCGACGAGCGGCCAGAGATCCCTGCCACCGGTTCGCGCATGATGGATCACGTGGACACGGCCAAGGCTCGACTGGAGGCCGAGCGGGAGCAGACGCTGGCCCGCTTGGCCGGTCTGACCCACGACTTCGACGAGGTGGTGGCGGCATCGCGGGACACCAACGCCGACGACGAGCACGACCCCGAGGGGGCGACGATCGCGTTCGAGCGGTCGCAGGTGGCGGCGCTCGTGCGGCAGGCGGAGCACGACCTCGTCGAGATCGAGGCCGCGCTCGGACGCATCGAGCAGGCGACGTACGCGATCTGCGAGGCGTGCGGCGAACCGATCGGCGAGGGCCGGCTGGACGCCCGGCCCGCCACGCGCTGGTGCATCAGGTGTGCGACGCGGCGAGCCGGAGCGACTCGGCGTTCCTAGTGCGTCACCGCCCGCTCCGAGCCGGCGCCGGTCAGCGCGCGGACCTCGAGCTCCGGGTAGGCCGCCTCGGACTCGGCCTCGCGGCCCAGGACGCTGCCGAGGTAGCCGAACAGGAAGCCCAGCGGGATCGAGACCAGCCCGGGGTTCTCCAACGGGAACCACGAGATGTCGACGCTGGCCGGCAGGAGAGCGAGGTTCGCCCCGGTCACCGGGTCGACCTTCCCGGAGACGACCGGCGAGAAGATCACCAGACCCACGCTGCTGATCAAGCCGCCGTAGATCGCCCAGGTGGCGCCTCGGGTGTTGAACCGCCGCCAGAACAGGTTGTAGATCAGCGCCGGGAGGTTCGCCGAGGCCGCGACCGCGAAGGCCAACGCCACCAGGAAGGCGATGTTGAGCTTCTGGGCCGGGATCGACAGCGCGATCGCGATGCCGCCGATGACGAACGCCGCGATCTTGGCGACCCGGACCTCGTCCTTCTCGCTGGCCTGCCCCTTCTTCATCACGTTGGCGTACAGGTCGTGCGCGACCGAGGACGCCGAGGTGAGGGTCAGGCCCGCGACCACCGCCAGGATCGTGGCGAACGCGACCGCCGAGATGAAGGCGAGCAGGATCGCGCCTCCGGTGGTGCCGCTCCCACCGCCGACCGCTTCGGCCAGCAGCGGCGAGGCGAGGTTGCCCTTGGTGGCCGCGACCTGGCTCTCCGGCCCGGTGTCGACCAGGGCAGCGGCACCGAAGCCGAGCACCAGGGACATCAGGTAGAAGAAGCCGATGATGCCGATCGCCCAGTTGACCGAGCGACGGGCCTCAGCTGCGGTCGGCACGGTGTAGAAGCGGATGAGGATGTGCGGCAGGCCGGCGGTGCCGAGCACCAGGGCCAGCGCCAGGCTGATGAAGTCGATCTTGGTGGTCGTGCTGGCGCCGTACTTCAGGCCGGGCTGGAGGAACTCCGCGCCCTTCCCGGTCTTGTCGGAGGCTGCTCCGAGGAGCTCGGAGAGGTTGAAGTCGAACTTCGCCAGCACCAGCAGCGTGATGAGGATGGTGCCGGAGATGAGCAGCACAGCCTTCACGATCTGCACCCACGTGGTGCCCTTCATGCCGCCGACGGTGACGTAGAAGATCATCAGCAGGCCGACGAGCACGATGGTGATCGCCTTGGCGCCGTCGCCCTCCACACCGAGGAGCAGCGTGACGAGGGCGCCCGCGCCGACCATCTGCGCGAGCAGGTAGAGGATCGAGACCACCACGGTGCTCGTGGCGGCCGCCGTCCGTACCGGCCGCTGCCGCATCCGGTACGCCAGCTGGTCGGCCATCGTGTAGCGGCCGGAGTTGCGCAGCAGCTCGGCGACGAGCAGCAGTGCGACCAGCCAGGCGACGAGGAACCCGATCGAGTAGAGGAAGCCGTCGTACCCGGCGAGGGCGATGAGCCCGGAGATGCCGAGGAACGACGCAGCGGACATGTAGTCGCCGGAGACGGCGAGACCGTTCTGGAAGCCGCTGAACGAGCGGCCGCCGGCGTAGTAGTCCGCCGCGGTCTTGGTGTTGCGGCTGGCCCAGAAGGTGATGCCGACCGTGATGGCGACGACCACGAGGAACAAGATGGTGGCGAGGGTCTCCGAGCTCATGAGGCCACCCCTCCTTCGTCACCGGCTGCGGAGTGGGGAGTGGTGCCGCGGGCCTCGGCGTCGTACTGGGCCTCGAGCTTGCGCGCGAGCGGGTCGACCTTGTCGTTCATGTACCGGCCGTAGATCCAGGCCAGGAGGAAGGTCGACGCGAACTGCAGCAGGCCGAAGATCAGCGCGATGTTGACGTTGCCGAAGACCTTCGTGCTCATGAAGTCGTGGGCCCAGTTGCTCATGAGCACGTAGAGCAGGTACCAGGCCAGGAAGGCGACGGTCGCCGGGAACACGAAGCCCCGGAACCGGCGGCGCAGCTCGACGAAGTCGTCGGACTCGTGCATCTCGACGTAGATGGGATGGGCTGAGCGTTGGTGCACGCTGTTGCCCGGGGGCGACCCTGGAGTTGGTTCGGACACGTCGTGTTCCCTTCTCGCGGGGTGTGGTCCAGATCACATTAGGGAGCCACCCCGAGCACGTCAAACGTCCTGTGACGACCCGACCGAGCGCCTGAACCGGCTGGTCGGTGGCGAACAAACGCGACCGTCGTCAGGTCAGCGGAAGTGGATCAGCAGCAGGTCGTCGTCCCCGTCGTCCTTCGCCGCCGGACCCTCGCCCGCGCCCGTCGCCTCGGCCGCCTCGGGCCCGCTCACCTCGTCGGCGAACAGCGGCCGGGGCTCCGGGTCCTCGAACGGCGGCGCCGGTGGAGGCTTCGGGGTCTGCGGCTTCTTGATGTTGGTGGCGCGGAAGCAGTCGCAGTCATAGGGCAGACGCATCCCGTCCATGCCGCGGCCGTAGTCGTCGTAGAAGGCCAGCAGCTCGCTGATCTTGGCCTCGCGCGCAGCCTCGTCGAGCACCGCGATGTTGGAGCGGCTGGTGACCAGGTCGACGATCGACTTGCGGTCGATCTGCTGCCAGAACTTGAACGACGCCTGCTCGACGTACCCGAAGAGGCCACTGCGCACGAGCGGGGCCTCGGGCTCGCGCAGCTGCTCCTGGGTGCCGATGATCCGACCGAGCTTGCGCACCCAGGGCATCGCCTCGTCGCGGAGGTTCCACACCACGGCGAGCCGCCCGTCGGGCCTCAGGACCCGGTTGATCTCCGGCAGGGCACGGTCGAGGTCGAACCAGTGCAGGCACTGGGCGGCCACCACGACGTCGAAGGAATTGTCCGGCGCCGGGATCTGTTCGGCGGCGCTGGCGCTGCTGCGGATGTCCGGCAGCTTCTTGCGCAGGACCGCGAGCATCTCCTCGTCCGGCTCGCAGGCATGCACGTCGTGCCCGAGCTCGACGAGGGTCTCGGTCAGCTTGCCGGTGCCGGCCCCGAGCTCGAGGACGGTCGTCGGCTCCGCGCCGACCAGCCACTGCACGGCCTCGGTGGGATAGCCGGGCCGCCCACGCTCGTACGCGTCCGCGACCCCGCCGAAGGAGCGAGCGAAGTTGTCGTCCATGACTTGTCAGGCTACCCGCCGTGCGGCCCGGTCCCGCGTTGCCGGATAGCCTCGGACGCCGTGTCTGACTCTTGGGCCCCGTTGGAGTGGCTGAGCTCCGCGGAGGGCGTGCCCTCGGCGTACGCCGCCGCACGCGACGGGATCGACGCCGTGCTGCGCGACCGGGGCATGCGGCGGACGACGCCGACCGAGACCGCCGCCTCGCTCCTGCTGGGTGCGCACGCGTCGGCGGTGCTGTCCGGGTCGGAGTCGTCCTTCGAGGACGTGCGGGCGGGCGACGGTGACGAGGTCGCCAGGGCTGCCGTCGGGATCTCGGCGACTCTGCTCGCCCTGGTGCCGGTGCTCTCGACCGCGCCGCTCCAGGCCCTGGCGCGGCTGGACGTGCTGGCCGGCGGGGAGGGCCGCCCCACGACCACCGAGGGCGCGGCGCGGCTGCAGTCGGTGGGCGCGTTGCTCACGTCGTCCGCCGATACTCCGGCGTTGCTGGTCGCGGCCATCGTCCACGCCGACCTCGTCACAGCCGCACCCTTCGGGGGTCGCAGCGGTCTGATCGCGCGCGCCACGGAACGCCTGGTGCTGGCCGCGCGCGGTGTCGACCCGAAGTCGCTCATCGTCCCGGAGGCCGGGCACCTGGCGCTGCGGCCGGCGTACGAGTCGAACCTGCGGGGCTACCGCGACGGCGGCCCCGGCGGCGTGCACGCGTGGTGCCTGTACGCCGCCGAGGCCTACGCCGCCGGCGCCGAGGCCAGCCCGGTCCGTCAGCGGAGGTAGGCCAGGCCCCTGGCGACGGTGCGGTTGCCCGCCTTGTCGCGTGCTCGCACCCGGTAGCGGAAGGCGTCGCCGTCGCGGACGACGTGCTGGAACGCCTGGCACCGGACGAGGCCGGAGAGCCCGTCGGCCGCCTCGCAACCCACCTGCGGCATCCGGCGGTAGGTGGCGCCGTCCCGCACATGGGTGGCTCGGAGCGCGGGCTTGACCTTGTCGAGGTTGACGACCGTGGTGACCGACGCTGTGTCGCCGTCGGCGGTCGCGATCGTCCGCTCCACGGTGATCCCTTCGCCCTCGTTCGAGACCCTGTCGGAGGGAGGGCAGCTCCCCACGAGCGTGGAGTCGCCGGCGTCGCAGGTGTAGCTGATGGTGACGTTACGACGGAACCAACCGAAGTGGGTCATCGGAGCGCGGCTCGTCAGGGTCGCGGTGATCGTCGGCTGGGACTCGTCGACGACGATCACGTCCAGGGGGCTGGTGAAACCGCTGGCGACCACAGTCGGACCGCTGTCGTCCGCCGGGATCTCGAGGACGTCTCCGGAGCCCGCCTCGACGACGAAGAGGTTGCCGGAGCCGTCGAGTGAGACCCGGTGCGGCTCGCTGAGCGAGCCCGCCGGGACCACCGGTGTCACCGTGCTGCCGTCCGCGGACACGTGGTTGAGGGAGTTGCCGAAGAAGTCGGTCACGAAGAAGGAACCATCGGGCGCCACCGCGAGTCCGGTGCTGAACCCGAGCCCGGTGGCCACCTCGACCGGAGCGTCGCCGTTCGTCGGGATCTCGAGGACCTCGCCGTCGGTCGAGGCGCCGTACAAGGTCCCGTCCGGGCCGAACGCCAGCCCCGCCACCTGATGCCCGAGCGCCGTGACCACCGGTGCCCCGCCGTCCGCGGGGACCTCCACCAGGTTGGCTGCGCCGTACTCCGCCACGAAGACGTTGCCGGTGTCGTCCACGACGACGCCGTTCGCGGAGTTGAGGTCCTGGACGAGGGTGATCGGGTCTCCGCCGTCAGCTGGGAACTCCACCACGGAGCCGTCTACGAAGTTGGCTCCGGAGTCGGTCGCGTAGAGGTTGCCGTCGACGTCGCGCGCGACGCCATAGCTGTTCGAGAGCCCGCTGGCGAGGTCGGTGTACGTGCTGTCTGCGGGGTGGTAGTCGACCAGGGTCCCCGCGCCAGAGTCGTCGATCACGAGGTCGCCGGGTGCGGTGACCCGCCGGTCACCGGCTGCGGTGGGTACCGCTACGGACGTGGCGAGAGGACGCCCGTAGGTGCGGGGCGTGAGGTGCGAGGGCTTGGTCCCCTGCGCGGCCTGCACGGACGGTGCGCTGAGGAGGGTGGTCGCCACGAGAGCGACGAGGACGAGTGGGGTGCGTCGGGAGGACACAGGTAGGGCCTTTCCAAGGCGTCGGGTCCACGCAATGTAAAGCGCCCTTTGTCACGCTCGTGGCCCTTCGCCCGGAGACTCCTGGTGACGCATGTCACAACACAAGCCGACGGCACCCAGGCCTAGGCCTGAATGCCGTCGCTGACACGTGAGACTCGGGCTACCAAGCGTGCACCGGTTCAGTTGCCGCCCCGGGAGTCCCGTGGCTAGCACCCAGTAGATGGGTAGGTCGCCGCGTGGGTACCCGGCTCGCGTGTGAGCTGTGGAGTTGTCCTGGTACGTGTCTACGCCCGTGCGCGCGACACTTCAAGGGTTGACTTTCACCGACCGATGCCTCCGGGCTGGCCGAGGGCCAGGACCCCCCGGCGCATGACGGGACGTCAGGCTTCCATCCGCCGGCGGCGGTTGGCCCACACCATGCCGCCGAACGCGACGGCTCCGCCTACCGCGAGCACCGCGAGGGTCGGCTTCGCCGGGGGCAGGCGGTTGCCCAGCGCGACGGGGCGGTCGAAGACCAGCACCGGCCACCCGTGGACCGCGGCCTGCCGGCGCAGCTCCTTGTCGGGGTTGACGGCGTGCGGGTGCCCGACCGCTTCGAGCATGGGAACGTCGGTGACCGAGTCGCTGTAGGCGTAGGAGTGGGCGAGGTCGTACCCCACCTCGTCGGCGAGCGCACGGATGGCGTTCGCCTTCTCCTCGCCGTAGGCGTAGTACTCGATCTCGCCGGTGTACTTGCCGTCCTGGATCTGCATCCTGGTCGCGACCACGCGGTCCGCGCCGAGCATCTCTCCGATCGGCCCCACGACCTCCGCGCCGGAGGTGGAGACGATGACGATGTCGCGCCCGGAGAGCCGGTGCTCCTCGATCAGGCTGACCGCCTCGTCGTAGACCAGGGGGTCGACGATGTTGTGGATGGTGTCGGCCACGATCTCGCGGACCGTCGCGACGTCCCAGCCGGCGCAGAGCTGGGACATGAACGCCCGCAGCTTCTCCATCTGGTCGTGGTCTGCGCCGCCGACGAGATAGACGAACTGCGCGTACGCCGACCGCAGGACCGCGCCGCGCGAGATGAGCCCCCCGGCCTGGAAGGGCTTGGAGAACGCGAGGGTGCTCGACTTGGCGATGATCGTCTTGTCGAGGTCGAAGAACGCGGCGGTCCGCACGCTTCGATGGTAGGGCCACGTTGCGTCCACACCCTGGCGCCTCATCCCCAGGAGGTCGTCTTTCTCAGGGATCCCGTCGCTGGTCTCGTCGAGGGTCGAGGCCATGAACGCACCGCTCTTCCTGACGCGCGACGACGACCTGCTCGACGAGCTGCTGCGGCTGGCGGCGGCCGCCGGGGTGACGCCGGAGGTGGCCGGCGAGGGTCGGACGGCGCTCGCGTCGTGGTCCTCGGCGCCCCTCGTGCTGGTCGGGCTCGACGTGCTGGACGGGCTGGCCCGCTGCCAGCCGCCGCGGCGCGACGGTGTGCACCTGGCGGCCTGGGGGGAGGTGCCGGACTCGGCCCTGCGGCATGCGCTCGCGGTGCACGTCGAGTCGGTCACCTCGTTCCCGAAGTCGTCCGGTTGGCTGGTCGAGCAGCTGACGGACCTGGGGGACGAGCGGCCGCGGCGCGGCCAGGTCGTCGGGGTCCTCGGCGGCTCGGGCGGCGCCGGGGCCTCGGTCCTCGCGGCCGCGATCGCCCAGGTCGCCGGGGCCTCCGCGGTGCTCCTCGACCTCGATCCGCTCGGGCCCGGGCTCGACCGGGTCTTCGGGCTGGAACGGTCCGAGGGCGTGCGCTGGGAGGGCCTCGGGCAGACGACCGGACGGATCAGTGCGCAGTCGCTGCGCGACGGGCTGCCGCGCGCCGGCCCGGTCGGGGTGCTGACGTGGGGGTCGATCCCCGAGGGTTGGCCGGCCACCTTCACGGTGCGTGAGGCACTGTCTGCGGCGCGCCGAGGGCACGAGGTGGTCGTGCTCGACCTGCCGCGGAGCGGCGGCGACCTGTGGCGGGAGACCGCCAGCCGGTGCGACCGCGTCCTCGTCGTCGTTCGACCGACGCTCGCGGGGGTGGCGTCCGCCGCCCGACTGCTCGGCCGCCTGCCGGACCTCTCCCGCGCCCGGATCGTCCTGCGTGGCCCCGGGTTGGCCGCGGCCGACGTGGCCACGGCGCTCGGGGTGCCCGTCGTGGCGGAGGCCGGCGACCACCGCCGAGTCGCCGAGCAGGTCGAGCTCGGGCTCGGCCCGGTCCAGGGCCGGCGCAGCCTGCTCGCCCGGGCCGCCCGCGACTGCCTGGCCACGCTGTCGCCCGAAGGTCGCGCCGCGGCATGACGGCCGACCTGGTGGAGCTGGTCCGCACGGCGCTCGCGCGGGAGCCCGGCGAGCTCACGCCGCACCGGGTCGCCGGTGCCCTGCGCGCCGCCGGTCGGCCGGTCGGCGACGCCACCGTGCTGGAGGTGCACGAGCGACTGCGGCGCGAGGTGGTCGGCGCTGGTCCGCTGGAGCCGCTCCTGCGCCTGCCCGGGGTCACCGACGTCCTCGTCAACGGCCCCGACCAGGTCTTCCTCGACCGCGGTGACGGGCTGGAGACCGCCGACGTCCGGTTCCCTGACGACGCGTCCGTCCGACGGCTCGCCCAGCGGCTCGCGGCCGGGGGTGGACGCAGGCTCGACGACGCGGTGCCGTTCGTCGACTCCCGGCTGCCGGACGGCACGCGGGTCCATGCCTGCCTCGCTCCAGTGGCCCGGCCCGGCACCGTGATCTCGCTCCGCGTACCCCGTGCCCGCGGGTTCACGTTGGCCGAGCTCGTCGGGACCGGGATGCTCGGTGACGAGGCCGCCAGGCTGCTGACCCGCGTCGTCGAGGCGCGGCTCGCCTTCCTCGTCTCCGGCGGGACCGGCAGCGGGAAGACCACGCTGCTGGCGTCGTTGCTGTCCCTGGTCGATCCCGGCGAGCGGCTGGTGCTGGTGGAGGACGCCACTGAGCTGCGGCCGACCCATCCCCACGTCGTCGGCCTGGAGGCCCGACCGCCGAACGTCGAGGGTGCCGGTGCGATCGAGCTGCGGACGCTCGTGCGCCAGGCCCTGCGGATGCGACCCGACCGCTTGGTGGTGGGTGAGGTGCGGGACGCGTCGGTGGTGGAGCTGCTCGCTGCGCTCAACACCGGGCACGCGGGCGGCTGCGGGACGCTGCATGCCAACTCCGCCGCCGACGTGGTCGCGCGGGTCGAGGCCCTGGCGCTCGCAGCCGGGCTCTCGCGGGCGGCCACCCACTCGCAGCTCGCGTCCGCGATCGAGGCGGTCATCCACCTCGGGCGTGGCCCGGACGGTCGCCGCCGGTTGCTCGAGATCGCGGTGCCGCGTCGGGGCGCGGACGGGCTGGTCCGGTTGGAGCCGGCCGTGACGTTCGACGACCGTGGGTCGCCCGAGGCTGGCCCGACGGAGACGCAGCTGGCCGAGCGGCTGGCGCGATGACCGCGCTCACCTGCCTGCTCACGCTCCTGGCCCTGTGGCTCTGGCTGGCCACGCCCGGAGGGCCGCGATGGCGCCCGGGCCGGGGGTTCGTCGTGGTGGGGGGCCCCGCTGCCCTCGGCGTCGCCGCGCTGCGCCTCGAGCCGCGCTGGCTCGCGGTGGTGGCCGTGCTGGGCATGGCCGCCTGGTCGGTCCTGAGGCTCTGGCGTCGCGTGCGGCGGCGGCGCTGCGCCGCCGCGACTGCCGAGGCGGTGCTGTCCGTCTGCGAGCTGCTGGCGGCGGAGCTGGCCGCCGGTCGGTCTCCGCCGTCGGCCTTGAGTCGGGCCGCCGAGGACTGGCCGCCGCTGCGTCCCGTGGCGGAGACGGCGGCCTTCGGTGGCGACGTTCCCGCCGCCCTTGCCGAGCTCGCTTCCGGCCCGGGCACTGGCGGCCTGCGCCTCGTCGGCGCGGCCTGGTCGGTGACCCAGCACAGCGGGCGCGGACTGGCCGAGGCACTGGGCCACGTCGCTGAAGCCGTCCGATCCGACCAGCGGACGGCGCGCGTGATCGCGGGTGAGCTCGCGTCCGCGCGTGCCACCGCACGACTGGTCGCGTTGCTGCCGGCGGTCGCCCTGCTGATGGCCGCCGGCGGCGGTGGGGACCCGGTCGGGTTCCTGATCGGTGGGCCGGCGGGGATCGCCTGCCTCGCCGGCGGCCTCGCCCTGGGCCTGGGCGGCGTCTGGTGGATCGAGTCGATCGCCGACTCGGTGACGTCGTGACCCTGCTCGCTGCCGGACTCGCCGTCGGGGCCCTGGCGCTGTGCTGGCGTCCGCGCCCGGTGTGGCGGCCGCCGGCGGTCACGGGGACCCGCGAGGCCTCCTGGCTGCGCCGCGGTCGACTGGCGTGGGCCGGACTGGCGGCGAGCCTGGGGCCGGTGCTGGTCCCGGGCATCCTCGGATGGCTGCTGGGGGTCGCGCTGGGAGTGGTCGTGCACCTCTGGGCCGTCCGCGCCGAACCACCCCAGGTACGTCGCGCACGCGAGGCCATCCGCCGCGACCTGCCGGGCCTGGTCCTGCTCCTGTCCGCCTCCCTGCGGGCCGGTTCCGACCCGGGCACCGCGATCCGCGCCGTCGCCCGCGCCCTCCCCGGGCCGGGGGCTGACCTGCTCGCGGGAGCCGGCCGTGAGCTCGAGCTCGGTCGGCATCCGGCCGAGGTCTGGCAGGGCCTGGGGAGCCATCCGGAGCTCGCGCCGTTGGCGCGCGCCCTGACCAGGGCGACCGAGTCGGGCATCTCCGTGGCCGACACCGTGACCGCGCTGGCCGCGGAGCTGGCCGAGCGGTCGCGAGCCGAGGCCGAGGACCGCGCCCGCCGGGTCGGCGTCCGAGCGGCTGTCCCGCTCGGCCTCTGCCTGCTTCCCGCGTTCCTGCTGCTCGGCATCGTGCCCACCGTCGTCTCCCTCGCCGCCGCGATCCGTTGGTGATCGTGCTCGTCATCCACAGGCCGTCGCGACCGACTGGCCAGAGGAGCCGGCCGGGGCGACGGTCGAACCTCGACACACCCACATCCCAGGAGGAGTCCATGAAGAAGCGAACCCACGAGGACGGCATCACCACCGCCGAGTACGCCGTCGGCACGGCAGCCGGCGCCGGGCTGGCCGGCCTGCTCTACACCCTGCTCACCGGGGGGCTCGGCGACCACCTGATCCGCACGCTGTTCGACCACGTGCTCTCCGTGCTGGGTCTGGGCTGACCGATGCCGTCCCGGCTGCCAGCCCTGGGTCGCCGTCGCAGCGAACGGGGAGCCGTGACCGCCGAGCTGGTGGTCGCGCTCCCCGTCCTGCTCGCGCTCACGCTGGTCCTGGTGTGGCTCGTCGGTCTCGGGGTCGGGCAGGTCCGGGTCGTCGACGGCGCCCGGGAGGCTGCCCGGGCCGTCGCGCGCGGCGACGACGTCGACACTGCTCGCGCGCTGGCGGCCCGGGTCGCGGGGGCAGGGGCCACGGTCCGGGTCGAGGACGCCGGTGGGCAGGTGGTCGTCACGGTCGAGCGCGACGTGGCCGGCCCGGGTGGGCTGCTGGGCCACCTGTCCGGCGTACGCCTGCGGGCCACCGCGGTCACCACCCCCGAGGAGCCGCCGTGACCCGGCGGGCCGAGGGCGGTGCGGCCACGGTGCTCGTCGTGGCGCTGGCGGGTCTGCTGCTGGTGGTCGGGCTGGCCGTGGTGGGCGTGACGGCGGTCGTCGTGACGCACCGGAGCGCGCAGTCGGCCGCGGACCTCGCCGCCCTGGCCGGGGCGGGTGCCCTCGCCTCGGGTCGTGACGGGTGCGCGACCGCCGACACGATCGCCCGGGGCAACGGGGCCGACCTCAGGAGCTGCGAGGTGGCTGGCCGCGACGTGCTCGTGCGGGTGGGCGCGACCGCCCGTCCAGGCTTCGGCCTGGCGTTCGACCTGACGGCCCGGGCCCGCGCGGGACCCGGATGAGAGGTCAGCGCTCGACGTCGTCCTTGCCCTCGGCCCGGCGCTCGGCCTCGACCTTGTCGAGCTTCTCCGAGAGCTCGGTCAGCCGCTTGTTCTCGCGGCGGCGGGTGATCTCCCGCTTGGCGCCGTACCGGAGGATCGCGTACCCGAACAGGATGGCCAGGCCGGAGGCGACACCGAGCAGGAAGATCGTGAAGGCGTCCAGGTCCCGGTTCAGCAGGGAGGCCGTCCCGTCGAGGTCGAAGACCGCGACGAGGATGACCAGCACACCGGCGAGCAGGATCAGAAGTCCGAGGATGACCATGCCCGGACAGTAGCCGTCATCGCGCCGGCAGGTAAGCCAGGAGCACGTCGAGCAGGGCGATCGCCCCGGCCTTGTCCAAGGGGTTGTTCTGGTTGCCGCACTTCGGCGACTGCACGCAGGAGGGGCAGCCCTCCGGGCACTCGCAGTCCGCCATCGCCGCCCGGGTCGCGCGCAACCAGGTGGCCGCCTGGTCGTAGCCGTGCTCGGCGAACCCCGCCCCTCCCGGGTGGCCGTCGTAGACGAACACCGTCAGCTCTCCGGTGTCGGGGTGATGGGCGGTCGAGACGCCGCCGATGTCCCAGCGGTCGCAGGTCGCGAAGATCGGCAGCAGCCCGATCGAGCAGTGCTCGGCCGCGTGCGCCGAGCCGGGCAGGTCACGACCGTCCAGGCCGTGCTCGGACAGCACGTCCTCGGGCACGGTCCACCAGACGCTGCGCGTGGTGTGGGTGCGGGCAGGCAGGTCGAGCGGCTCCTCGGCGAGCACCTCGCCGCTCGGCTGGCGCCGCTTGAGGTACGACACGACCTGCTGGGTCACCTCCACCTCGCCGAACGCCACCCGGCACGGCCCCCACCACTGCCCGCGCAGCTCGGCGCGGATGGAGATGTCGGTGACCTCCCGTGCCGTCGTCGAGTAGTCGACGGTCGTCGGCGCCAAGGTCGCGACGTGCTCGTCCAGGTCGAGCTCGGTCACCAGCCAGCTCTCTCCCCGGTGGACGTAGACGGCGCCGGCGTGAGCGGTCGAGTGCGCCCGTCCCCCGTCGACGGTGCCGATCACCCGACCGGTCTCCGCCTCGATCAGGGAGGTCGGCTGGCCGCCGGTCGAGCGGATGTCGATGCCTGCGGCCGCCCAGAGGGGGTCGGTCCAGAACCAGCCGGTACGCCGGCGGCGCAGCCGTCCCTGCTCGACCAGCCCGTCCAGCAGCGACCGGGTCGTCGGGCCGAAGAAGCCGAGCTCGTCGTCGCGGATCGGGACCTCCTGCGCCGCCGCGCACAGGTGCGGGGCCAGGACGTGGGGGTTCTCCGGGTCGAAGACCGTGGCCTCCACGGGCTGGCCGAACAGCGACTCCGGGTGGTGGACGAGGTAGGTGTCCAGTGGATCGTCCCGCGCGATCAGCAGCCCGATGGCCTCCTGCCCCGAACGGCCGGCCCGGCCCAGCTGCTGCCACAGGGCCGCCCGGGTGCCCGGGAAGCCGGCCAGCAGGACCGCGTCGAGTCCGGTGATGTCGATGCCCAGCTCGAGCGCGTTGGTGGCCGCGAGGCCGAGCAGTCGCCCGCCGCGCAGGTCCTCCTCGATCTCGCGGCGTTCCTCCGGCAGGTACCCGCCGCGGTACGCCGCCACCTGCGCCCCCATCCCCGGCTCGACCTCGTCCAGCTCCCGGGCGGTGCTCAACGCCACCTGCTCGACGCCTCGGCGGGACCGCACGAAGGCGAGCGTCCGGACCCGTTCGAGGACGAGGTCGGCCAGGATGTCGGCGGTCTCGGTCGTGGCCGCGCGGCGTACCGGGGCGTCGTTCTCACCGAGGTGCTGGGTCAGCGGCGGCTCCCACAGGCCCACGCTCATCGGCCCGCGAGGCGAGTGGTCGGTCGTGATCGGGAGGACGTCGAGCCCGGTGAGGGCGGCCGCGGTCCGCTCCGGCGACGCGATCGTCGCCGAGGTCAGGATGAAGGTCGGGAAGGCGCCGTGGCGGGCGCACACCCGGCGCAGCCGCCGCAGGACCAGCGCGACGTGCGCTCCGAAGATGCCGCGGTAGTGGTGCGCCTCGTCGATGACCACGAACCGCAGCGAGCGCCAGAAGTCGGTCCAGGCCGAGTGCATCGGGAGCATCGAGCGGTGCAGCATGTCGGGGTTGGTCAGGACGTACTCCCCGTGGTCGCGGGTCCACTCCCGCTGCTCGCGCGGGCTGTCGCCGTCGTGGGTGCTGAACCGCACGTCCAGTCCCAGGCGCAGGAGGCCCGCCAGCTGGTCCTGGGCCAGCGCCTTGGTGGGAGAGAGGTAGAGGACGGTCGCGCCGCGCTCGGCTCGAGGCCCCCGGGCGCTCCGGACCACCGACAGGGCCGGCAGCTGGTAGGCGAGGGACTTCCCCGAGGCCGTGCCCGTCGCGAGGACCACGTGCTGGCCGGCCAAGGCGGCCTCGGCCGCGAGAACCTGGTGGAGCCACAGCTCCTCGATCCCGCGCGCCTCGTACGCCGCCCGGACGTCGTCGGGCACGAGCTCGGGCCAGGGGGCCGAGGTCGCCGTACGGGCCGGCACCTGGTGGACGTGGACGAGCCGGTCCGCACGACCCGGGCGCGCGGCGAGCCGCTCCAGCAACGGGCCGGCGAAGCCACCCGGGGCCGCAGGGAGGGACTCCGACAACGTCACCGGTGCAGTCTGGCAAACGGGTCCGACCGTCATCCCCCGGTCGGATCCGAGGAGGTCCTCGGGAGTGACTCTCCAGTAAGTCCCCGCTTCTCACACCGTTCCGTACCGGAGCGTGGTTTGATTACTCCCGGCAGAGGCGACCAGGGGGAGAAACAGACCGGTGGACTTGACACTGACGACGCGTGAGGCGGATGGCAAGACCATCGTCGCCGTCGGCGGGGAGATCGACGTCTACACCGCTCCGCGACTGCGCGACAAGATCACCGAGCTCGTCGCCGACGGGGCGTACGACCTCGTGGTCGACATGCAGGCCGTGGAGTTCCTCGACTCGACGGGGCTCGGTGTCCTGGTCGGGGCCCTCAAGAAGGTCCGCCAGCACGACGGCTCGCTCGAGCTGGTGTGCACCCAGGAGCGCCTCCTCAAGATCTTCCGGATCACCGGGCTCGCGAAGGTGTTTGTGATCCACGAGTCGCCCGACGAGGCGCTCACCGCTCACTGAGCGGTCGTTCTTCGCTCCCGCACGCCCATTCCCCGACCTGGGTGTGAGGACCCTCCGTACTCGTGCGTAGACTCCGGCGCGTTCGTGAGATCTGAGTCACTCCCAGGAGGAAGCACATGACCGGGATCCTTCCCGCCGTCGTGGACGTCTCCGGTGGCAACCTCATCCTGGTTCTGATCGTCGCTCTCATCGCGCTCGGCGCGTTGGGCATGGCGTGGATGTTCCGGGCCGAGGTTCTGGCTGCCGGTGAAGGCACCGACAACATGAAGAACATCGCCCAAGCTGTGCAGGAGGGCGCCAACGCCTACCTGCAGCGGCAGTTCCGGACCCTGGCGGTCTTCGCCGCGATCGCGTTCTTCGCGCTGATGGTCCTGCCGGCAGACGACTGGGGGGTTCGGATCGGTCGCTCGATCTTCTTCCTCGTCGGCGCGGGATTCTCCGCCGCCATCGGCTACCTCGGCATGTCGCTGGCCGTGCGCGCCAACCTGCGCGTTGCCGCGGCCGCCAACACCGAGGGCCGCGACCCGGCCATGACCGTCGGCTTCCGCACCGGTGCCTTCGTCGGCATGGCGACCGTCGGCCTCGGCCTGCTGGGCGCCTCGGTCGTCGTCCTCATCTTCAAGGACCAGGCGCCGCACGTGCTCGAGGGCTTCGGCTTCGGCGCCGCCCTGCTCGCCATGTTCATGAGGGTCGGCGGCGGCATCTTCACCAAGGCTGCCGACGTGGGTGCCGACCTGGTCGGCAAGGTCGAGCAGAACATCCCCGAGGACGACCCGCGCAACGCCGCGACCATCGCCGACAACGTGGGCGACAACGTCGGTGACTGCGCCGGCATGGCGGCCGACCTGTTCGAGTCGTACGCCGTCACGCTGGTCGCCGCGCTGATCCTCGGCGCCGCCGCCTTCGGCGACAAGGGCCTGGTCTTCCCGCTCCTGGTCCCGGCCATCGGTGCCCTGACCGCGGTCGCGGGCGTGTACCTCTGCAAGCCGCGGCCGGGCGAGAACGGCCTGGTCACGATCAACCGCGCCTTCTACATCTCCGCCGCCATCGGTGCCGTCGCGAGCGTCGCGCTGGCCTTCATCTACCTGCCGACGTCCTTCGCCGACCTGCCTGGGGCCGACGCGATCAGCCAGCTGGACCAGGCGTTCGGCTACTCCCAGCCCGACGGCAACCCGGCCCTGATCGCGGCCGTCGCGGTCGTCATCGGCATCGTGCTGGCCTCGGTGATCCTGTTCCTCACCGGCTACTACACCGGCACCGAGTACCGTCCCGTCAAGGACGTGGCCGGCACCTCGCTGACCGGCGCCGCGACCGTCATCCTCTCCGGCCTTGCGGTCGGCTTCGAGTCGGCCGTGTACACGACCCTGGTCATCGGTGTCGCCGTGTTCGGTGCGTTCTTGCTGGGTGGCGGCTCCCTGTCGATCGCGCTGTTCGCGGTCGCGCTCGCGGGCTGCGGTCTCCTGACCACCGTCGGCGTGATCGTGGCCATGGACACCTTCGGCCCGGTCTCCGACAACGCCCAGGGCATCGCGGAGATGTCCGGCGACGTCAGCCCCGAGGGGGCGCAGATCCTCACCGAGCTCGACGCGGTCGGCAACACCACGAAGGCGATCACCAAGGGCATCGCGATCGCGACCGCCGTGCTGGCCGCCAGCGCGCTGTTCGGCTCCTACGTCGGCTCAGTGATCGACACGCTCAGCGACATCACCGCCAAGGACGGCGACACTCTCAACTTCTGGGTGTTCAGCCCGGACGTGATGGTCGGCCTGCTGATCGGCGTGTCCGTGGTGTTCCTGTTCGCGGGCCTGGCGATCAACGCCGTCGGTCGCGCTGCTGGCGCGGTCGTGATGGAGGTGCGTCGCCAGTTCCGGGAGATCCCCGGGATCATGGAGGGCACGGGTCGCCCCGAGTACGGCAAGGTCGTCGACATCGTCACCCGCGACTCGCTCCGCGAGCTCAGCACGCCCGGGATCCTGGCGATCCTCGCCCCGGTGGCGGTCGGCTTCGGCCTCGGCGTCGGCGCACTTGCCGGCTTCCTGGCCGGTGCGATCGGTGCCGGCACGCTGATGGCGGTCTTCCTGGCCAACTCCGGGGGTGCCTGGGACAACGCGAAGAAGCTGGTGGAGGACGGCCACCACGGCGGCAAGGGCTCGCTGGCCCACGAGGCCACGATCATCGGTGACACCGTCGGTGACCCGTTCAAGGACACCGCCGGCCCGGCGATCAACCCGCTGATCAAGGTGATGAACCTGGTCTCGCTGCTGATCGTCGCCGCCGTCATCAAGATGACGCTGGGAGAGGACTCCAACCGGGCCCTGTCGATCGTGATCGCTCTGGTGGCCACGGGCATCATCGCGGCCGCGATCGTCATCTCCAAGAAGCGCTCGACCGACTTCGGCGACGACGACGGCACGCCCGCCGCGCCGCCCGCCCCTCCGGTGGACGAGCACCCGGCTGCCCCGGCTGACCCGAACGCGACGACGCAGTTCGAGCCCGCCGAGCACCCGCACCAGTAGCACCTGCTCCACCCGCTGACCCGGCAGAACCGTTCTGCCGGGTCAGCGGTCATTTGGGAGGATGGCGGACGTGACCCACGCGGCAGAGCGCATCGCGCTCATCTCGGACGTCCACGGCAACCTCACCGCGCTCGAGGCGGTGCTGGCCGACATCGACGCGCGCGGCATCACGCGGATCTTCAACCTGGGCGACTACGTCGGCAAGGGTCCGCGGGGCCGCGAGGTCGTCGAGATCTGCCAGCAGCGCTGCGAGGTCAACCTCCTGGGCAACTGGGACGACTTCCTGCCCGACCCGGACCGAGAGTTCCAGAGCGAGGACCTCACCTGGTGGAACGACGAGCTGGGGCCTGGCCAAGGGGAGTGGCTGCGCAGCCTGGCCTTCTCCCACGACTTCTGGCTCTCGGGTCGCCGAGTCCGGCTCTTCCACGCCAGCGAGGAGACCGTCCACCGCCGCGTCCGCTACGTCCGCAGCCAGGCGGAGTTCGAGAACCTCTTCGTCAACACCGAGGCCACCGGACTCGGGGGACCGGAACCGGACGTCGTCGGCTACGGCGACACGCACGACCCGTTCTACGAGTGCCAGCTCGAGGGTCGGACCTCGTTCAACACCGGCGCCGTCGGCAACTGCATCGGTGACCCGACGCCGATGTACTGCATCCTCGAAGGCGTCTACGACTCCCAGGAGCCGGCCCCCTGGTCGGTCGCGTACGTCCGCGTGCCCTACGACGTCGACGCCGAGCTGGCGGCGGCCAAGCAGCTGGGTGTCCCGCAGTACGACGGCTACGAGCTCGAGCTGCGGCACGGCATCTACCGCGGCAACCTCGCGCAGTGGCAGGCCGGTGAGCCGATCACCGGCTACCACGAGCGATCCGCCGGCGGATGACCTCACCCCACGTGAGCGACACTGCTCAGCGTCTGCGCGCGGCCCTGCTCGCCGCCGACTTCACGCACGACACCGTGACCGACTGCCTCGGCCCGCTCGCGCACGCCGCGCTCGGCCGCAACGAGACGACCCCCGGCCTCCGGGCCACCGGCGGGGGGTCGTCGCTGGAGACCCTGATCCGGCTGTTCCTGCTGCAGACCGCCGTGACGGAGGCGGACGCCGAGCGCGCGCTGCCCGGCCTGCTGCCCGAGCTGACCGACGTGGGGATGCTGGCCAGCGACAGCAACGACGTGCGGGCGCGCCTGGACTGTCGCCCCTACGCGACCTCCGACGCACCCGGAGACCGTGATCTCTGGATCGTCGCCGACCTGACCCCGGGGATGGACGGCGCCCGGGTGCACGTGGACGGTGACTACGTCCTCGGCATCAGCCCGGCCTCCACCTCGCTCGCGCAGCTGACGATGCGCGCGCCGGTGTCCCGCGCGCTCGACCTCGGCACGGGCTGCGGTGTCCAGTCGATCCACCTGGCCGCCCACGCCCAGCACGTCGTCGCGACGGACGTGAACGTCCGGGCGCTCGACCTCGCCCGCTTCAACGCCGCGCTCAACGAGGTCGAGTACGACGTGCGCGACGGCTCGCTCTTCGAGCCGGTCCGAGGCGAGCGCTTCGACCTGGTCGTCACCAACCCGCCCTTCGTCATCTCGCCCGCCACCGGTGACCGGCTCGTCTACCGGGACTCGGGCCTGCCCGGTGACCAGGTGGTGGAGCGGATCGTCCGTGGGGCGCCGGACCACCTGACCGACGGCGGCTGGCTCCAGGTGCTCGCGAACTGGGCGATCCTGCGCGACCAGCCCTGGGACGAGCGCATCGCGGACTGGCTGAGGCCCGGCGACGACGCCCTGGTCGTGCAGAGGGAGGTCCTGGACCCGGCGGCGTACGTCGAGCTGTGGCTCAAGGACGCCGGGCTCGACGGGACCGACGGCTACCACGCGGCGTACGACGAGTGGCTCGGGTGGCTGGGGAGCCAGGGCATCGAGGGCATCGGGTTCGGGTGGATCAACGTGCGCGCGGAGGGCGGGGGCGCCCGCGAGCTGCTCCAGTGGCCCTACGACGTCGAGCAGCCGATCGCGCCGGCGATCGCCGAGTGGGGAGCGGCCGCTCGGGTCGGTGCGGACCTGGCGACCGCCCGGCTCGTCGCCCGAACCGACCTCGTCCAGGAGACCCAGGGCGCGCCCGGCGCCTCCGACCCGGCCACCGTGGTGATCCGCCAGCAGCGCGGCTTCCGCCGGGCCCGGAAGGTCGACACCGTCGAGGCGGCCCTGGTCGGTGCCTGCGACGGCGACCTCACCGTCGGCCAGATCCTCGACGCCCTCGCGACGATCCTCGACCGCGATGCGGTGGAGCTTCACGCGGCGTACCTGCCGGTCGTGGCAGACCTGGTGCGCGAGGGCTTCCTGCTGCCCGACGAGCATGGTCGTTGACACCTCGCGCTACCGTGATCCGCCGTGAGCGTGCCTTCCGGGGGCAGCGCCTCCCAGAACCCCCTTCCCGGAGCAGGAGAAAGCACCCGTGCCCCACAAGCTGGTGATCGTCGAGTCGCCTGCCAAGGCCCGCACCATCGGCGGGTACCTCGGCGACGACTACGTCGTCGAGTCCTCCATCGGGCACATCCGCGACCTGCCCAACTCCGCGGCGGACACCCCGGCGAAGATCAAGGACCAGCCCTGGGCCCGCCTCGCGGTGGACGTGGACCACGACTTCCAGCCCTACTACGTGGTGCCGCGGGAGAAGAAGCAGCACATCGCGAAGCTGAAGAAGCTCCTCAAGGACGCCGACGCCCTCTACCTCGCCACCGACGAGGACCGCGAGGGCGAGGCGATCGCCTGGCACCTCCTCGACGAGCTCAAGCCGCGCGAGGGGCTGCCGGTGCACCGGATGGTGTTCCACGAGATCACCAAGCAGGCGATCCTCGCCGCCGTCGAGAACCCGCGCCAGATCAACGACGACCTCGTCGAGGCGCAGGAGGCGCGACGCATCCTCGACCGGCTCTACGGCTACGAGGTCTCCCCGGTCCTGTGGAAGAAGGTCATGTCTGGCCTGTCCGCGGGCCGCGTGCAGTCGGTGGCGACCCGCCTCGTCGTGGACCGCGAGCGGGAGCGGATGGCCTTCAAGGTCGCCTCCTACTGGGACCTCGACGCCTCGTTCGACGCCGGCGCCGACATGGACCCGCGGATCTTCCCGGCCCGCCTGCACACCGTCGACGGTGCCCGCGTCGCCCGCGGCTCGGACTTCGACCACGACGGCCTGCTCACCAAGAGCGACCGCGTCCACCTGACCCGCAACGAGGCCGAGACCCTGGCCGCCGGCCTCGCCGACACGACGTACGACGTCCGGTCGGTGGAGTCGAAGCCCTACACGCGGCGCCCCTACCCGCCGTTCCGCACCACCACCCTCCAGCAGGAGGCCTCGCGCAAGCTCGGGATGAGCGCCAGCGTCACGATGTCGGTGGCGCAGCGGCTCTACGAGGGCGGCTACATCACCTACATGCGTACCGACTCCACGACCCTGTCCGGCAGTGCGGTCAACGCTGCCCGGTCGCAGGTGCGGGAGCTGTACGGCGCGGAGTACGTCCCCGACAGCCCTCGCGTCTACGCCTCCAAGGTGAAGAACGCCCAGGAGGCGCACGAAGCGATCCGGCCGGCGGGTGAGTCGTTCCGGACGCCCGCCCAGACCGGCCTGTCCGGTGAGCAGTTCCGGCTCTACGAGCTGATCTGGATGCGCACCGTCTCCTCGCAGATGAAGGACGCCGTCGGCAACACGGTGACCATCCGCCTCGGCGGCGCGGCTGCCGACGGCCGGGACGTCGTCTTCTCCGCCTCCGGGCGCACCATCACCTTCCACGGCTTCCTCAAGGCGTACGTCGAGGACCTCGACGACTCCTCGAAGCGACGTGACGACGCCGAGACCCGGCTGCCCGCCCTCACCGAGGGCGCCGCTGTCACGTCGGCCTCGCTCAGCGCCGAGGGCCACGAGACCAAGCCGCCGGCTCGCTACACCGAGGCCACGCTGATCAAGGAGCTCGAGGAGCGCGAGATCGGCCGCCCGTCGACGTACGCCTCGATCATCAAGACGATCATCGACCGCGGCTACGTCTACAAGAAGGGCACGGCGCTGGTGCCGGCCTGGCTGGCGTTCTCGGTGATCCGGCTGCTGGTCGAGCACTTCCCGCGGCAGATCTCCTACGAGTTCACCGCCCGGATGGAGGCCGTCCTCGACGAGATCGCCAAGGGTGAGCGCGACCGCAACTCCGAGCTCGCGGAGTTCTACTTCGGCTCCGGGGACGTGGAGGGTCTCAAGACCCTGGTCAGCGAGCTCGGCGAGATCGACGCCCGCGAGCTCGCGACCTTCCCGATCGCCGACCCGTCGACCGGCGAGGACAGCGGCATCGTGCTGCGGGTCGGCCGCTACGGGCCGTACCTCGAAGGCCCGCCCGAGGACGACGGCGAGGCTGCGGGCAAGCGCGCGAACGTCCCCGACGACCTCCCGCCGGACGAGCTGACGCTGACGATGGCCAAGGAGCTGCTCGCCAACCCGACCGGCCAGGACGTCGAGCTCGGCGTCCACCCCGAGACCGGCCTCGAGGTCGTCGCGAAGAACGGTCGCTACGGCCCCTACGTCACCGAGGTGCTGCCCGAGGACGCCCCCAAGTCCGCGAAGCCGCGCACGGGCTCGCTGTTCAAGTCGATGAGTCTCGACACCCTCACCCTCGAGGAGGCGGTCCAGCTGCTGTCGCTGCCGCGCGTGGTCGGCGTCGACGAGGACGGCACCGAGATCACCGCCCAGAACGGTCGCTATGGTCCCTACCTCAAGCGGGGCACCGACTCCCGGTCGATCGACTCGGAGGAGAAGCTCCTCACGATCTCGATGGACGAGGCGCTGCGGATCTACGCCCAGCCCAAACAGCGTGGTCGCGGGGCGGCCACTGCGCCGCTCAAGGAGCTCGGCAACGACCCGGTCTCGGGCCAGCCGGTGGTCGTGAAGTCCGGTCGGTTCGGCGAGTACGTCACCGACGGTGAGGTCAACGCCACCCTGCGACGCGACGACACGGTCGAGGCGATCACGCTCGAGCGGGCCGCGGAGCTGTTGGCCGAGCGCCGCGCCAAGGGCCCAGCGAAGAAGACCGCGAAGAAGACGGCCAAGAAGACGGTCAAGAAGGGCGCGAAGAAGTCAGCGGCCAAGAAGACAGCGAAGAAGCCGGCCAAGAAGGCCTGACCGGTCCACCCGAGAGCCCCGGACGTGCGCGTGTCGGCGGCACGGCATAGCGTCAGCGCGTGCGCGAAACCGGACCTGCAGACTCGGGGGGCGTCCACGCCGACACCGGCCTGTTCGTCTGCTTCGAGGGCGGGGACGGCGCGGGCAAGTCCACGCAGTCCCGCGCCCTCGCCGAGTGGCTGACGGGGCTCGGCCACGAGGTGGTCCTCACCTTCGAGCCGGGCGGCACCGAGGTCGGGCAGGAGCTGCGGCGGATCGTGCTGTCCCCGGAGACCGGCGAGCTCTCGCCGCGCACCGAGGCACTGCTGTATGCCGCCGACAAGGCCGAGCACGTCGACACCCTCATCCGACCGGCGCTCGACCGCGGTGCGGTGGTCATCACCGACCGGTACGTCGACTCCTCGATCGCCTACCAGGGCGCCGGCCGGGTGCTCGAGCAGGAGGAAGTGGCCGCGCTCCAGCGGTGGGCCACGGCCGACCTGCGGCCGCACCTGACCGTGGTGCTCGACGTCGAGCCCGACCACGGTCTCGGGCGCTTCGACGAGCGCGACCGGATCGAGGCGGAGGGCGCGGACTTCCACGAACGCGCGCGTCAGTCCTTCCTGGCTCTGGCTGCGGAGAGCCCCGACCACTACCTCGTCCTGGACGCGCGGTCTCCCGTCGAGCAGATCGCGACCGCCGTTCGCGAGCGGCTCGAGCCGATGTTGCCCGAGGTGGCGCGATGAGCTGCTTTGAATCGCTCCTTCGGCGCTCCTCGCTCCGGGCCTCGCTGCGCTCGTGTCCTCACGAGGCGGCCTCATGAGCATCTGGGACTCCTTGGTCGGGCAGCGCCGGGCCGTGGAGGCGCTCTCCCAGGCGGCGCAGGGGCACGGCATGACCCATGCCTGGCTCTTCACCGGGCCGCCCGGCTCGGGCCGGTCCAACGCAGCGGTCGCGCTGGCCGCTGCACTCCAGTGCGAGCAGGCCGGCTGTGGCGAGTGCCACGCCTGCCACACGGTGCAGACCGGCAGCCACGCCGATGTGTCGGTGATCCGCACCGAGAAGCTCTCCATCGGTGTGGAGGAGGTCCGCGACCTGGTCCGCCGCTCCGCGCTCGCCCCGGTGGGCCGGCGGTGGCAGGTCCTCATCGTCGAGGACGCCGACCGGCTCACCGAGCAGGCGTGCAACGCGCTGCTCAAGGCGATCGAGGAGCCGACCGACCGGACGGTCTGGATGCTCTGCACCCCCACGGTCGAGGACATGCTCCCCACCATCCGCTCGCGCTGCCGGCTGGTCTCCCTGACCACGCCGACCGCGGAGGAGGTCGCCGGGTTCCTGGTCCAGCGCGAGGGCATCGAGCCCGCCCTGGCGTCGTACGCTGCTCGCGCCTCGCAGGGTCACATCGGCCGGGCCCGCGCCCTGGCGAAGGACGAGGCGACCCGCAACCGGCGGCGCGAGGTCGTCTCGATCCCCGCGTCCCTGCGCGACCTCGGCCACTGCATGACCGCGGCGAACAACCTCAACTCCGTCACCAAGGAGGAGGCCGACGCCATGACCACGGTCCTCGACCAGCGCGAGAAGGCCGAGCTCGACGTCGCCCACGGCGTGGTCGAGCGCGGGCGCAAGCCGCGTGAGTACGCCCCCGCGCTCCGCAGGCTCGAGGAGGGCCAGCGGGTGCGGGCGAAGCGTCGCCACCTCGACGTGGTCGACCGCAGCCTCATGGACCTGATCTCGGTCTACCGCGACGCGATCGCACTCGCCGCCGACGCCCCCGGACAGCTGGTGAACGAGGAGATCCGTGGCGACGTCGAGTTGTTGGCGCGAGGTGACAGTCTGGAGCTCAACCTGCGCCGGATCGGCTGGATCTTCGAGGCGCGTGAGCAGATGCTGGAGTTCAACGTGTCGGTGCCGCTGGCCCTCGAGTCGATGATGGTCGCGCTCAAGCTGCCTGGCAGTGCCGGCCGCGATCGGCCCAGCTCCGGGGGCAGCAGGTGAAGCGGCTCGTCGCCGTGATCGTCGCGATCCTGCTGGTCGCCGGCGGCATCGGCTTCGCGATCGCGGGGGTGGTGAAGTCCGACGACCACAAGCACGAGGTCCAGGCGCCCGCGAAGCCGGAGCCCGGCTCGGACAAGTCGCCGCAGCGGTCGCTCACGAGGTTCTACGGGCAGCAGCTGGCGTGGAGCGCCTGCGGCGACCACGACTGTGCCCGCCTCAAGGTGCCGCTCGACTACCGCCACCCCGGCAAGCGGACGATCTCCCTGGCGCTGCTGCGGGTCCCGGCCGGCGGCCACCGGATCGGCTCGCTCGTCGTCAACCCCGGCGGCCCGGGTGCCCCGGGCACCGGGTACGCCGCGGCCGGCAGCAACGTGTTCGGCCAGCCCCTGCTCGAGCACTACGACATCGTGGGCTTCGACCCGAGGGGCACCGGTGAGTCCTCGCCGGTCGACTGCCTCTCCGACGCGGACCTCGACCGCTACGTCGCGACCGACCCCACGCCCGATGACCCGGCCGAGGTCCGCGAGCTCGTGGCCCAGGCCAAGGCGTTCGGCCGAGGCTGCGCGGCGAAGTCGGGTGACGTCGCGTCGTACGTCAGCACTATCGACGCGGCGCGCGACATGGACGTCCTTCGCTCGGCGCTGGGCCAGCGGAAGCTGGACTACCTCGGGGCCTCCTACGGCACCAAGCTGGGCGCGACCTACGCCGAGCTCTTCCCCAAGCAGGTCGGCCGCTTCGTCCTCGACGGTGCCCTCGACCCGGCCCTGTCCTCGCACGGGCTCGCGCTCGGTCAGGCCGGCGGCTTCCAGACGGCGTTGGAGGCGTACGTCGACAACTGCGTGCAGACCTCGAACGACTGCTTCCTGGGCTCCACCCGCCAGCAGGGGCTCGACACCATCAAGGGGCTGCTCGACTCGCTCGACCGGTCGCCGCTCCAGGTCGGGAACCGTTCGCTGACCGAGGGCAACGCCTTCTACGGGGTCGCCCTGCCGCTCTACAACCGCGACTACTGGGTCCTGCTCTCCCAAGCGCTCAAGGCCGCGCTCGGCGGCGACGGTAGCGGCCTGCTGCGGCTCTCCGACGCGTACGCCTCCCGCAACCCCGACGGCTCGTACGCCGACAACTCCCTCGAGGCCTTCGTCGCCATCTCCTGCCTCGACGACCCCTGGTACGCGACCCCGGCGCAGGCCGAGAAGCAGGCGGCGCAGTTCGCGAAGGTCTCCCCGACACTCGGGGCGTCCTTCGACTGGGCGCAGGTCGGATGTGTGGGGCAGACACTGAAGTCGGACGAGGAGCCGCTCACCATCGACGCCGCCGGTGCCGCCCCGATCGTGGTCGTCGGCACCACCCGCGACCCCGCCACCCCGTACGCCTGGGCGAAAGCGCTCGCCTCCCAGCTCGACTCCGGTGTCCTGGTCAGCCGGGACGGTGACGGCCACACCGGCTACCACTCCGGCAACGCCTGCGTCGACCGCGCGGTCGAGGGCTACCTCGTGGACGGAAAGGTCCCCCAGGACGGGCTCTCCTGCTGACCGCCGAGGAGGGCTGCCGGTTTCGTCCGCCTCGGATCCGTCCCCTAGACTTCCGCGAGTTGTCCGGGGCGGCTGCCTCGGGAGCAGGCCGCCTTAGCTCAGTCGGTAGAGCGATTCACTCGTAATGAATAGGTCATCGGTTCGATTCCGATAGGCGGCTCTGATAATCAAGCGTTAAGGGTTCACTCCGGTGGACCCTTCGGTGCGTTCGGTGTAGCCATTGCTGTAGCCAACCGCACTCGGAAGTAAGCCCTGCCACCCCGGCGCGGCCGCCAGGATCTACGAAACCTTTGCGCTTCGGGTCCTTGGTGCGCCTCCAGCTCTCGGCCGTGAGCCTGCGACAGAGCCTGGTCTCGTTCCCATGAGTCAGGTCCTGGACATGCTCGCTGGCTGGGGCAAGCCCACGTCCTGAGCGGCGTGTCGGCGGCGCCACCTAACCTCGCCGGCATGCACCACCCCTGGCGCCGCTTCCGCGAAGAGCTGAGCGAGTGGACACTTCTCTGGGCGGCGCTCCCGGAGGGGATCCTCGGGGTCACCAACTTCCGCGCCAGGACCGTCACGCTGACCCACGGCATGACCCAGGCCGAGCGCCGCTGCACCATCGCCCACGAGTCCGAGCACATGGCCGGCGAGCGTCGGGAGGTCGTCGCTGATCGGAACGCCGCACGGCTGCTGCTCCCGGACATCCGGGCGATCGGTGAGGCGCTCGCCTGGTCCCACTCGACGCACGAGGCCGCTGAGGAGCTGTGGGTCGACGAGGCCACCCTGCGGGCCCGCCTGGACGCCCTGCACCCGAGCGAGCGGCATTACCTCCGCCGCCGGCTCGAGGAGATCGACTAGGCGATCAACGGCCAGTCATGAAGAGGGCCTGCAACTTCTTCGGCGTACCGTCGAAGGGGTTCTCCCACTGTGCGTTCACGTAAACGCCGTCGCCCGCCGGGTCAGTGGTGTCGAAGAGAACCCATCGAGCGGGCATTCCCTTGATCCGGCGAACGGCGGGATGATCGACCCGGAAGCTTCTCTCTTCGTCATTCACGAGGAGGTCGTCTGTCGTGCACCGAATGGCTTCCATGGGCGGGCCGGCGAAGTCCCGCCTCAGAGGCTTGCTCAACCTCATCGGGTTGTATTCCTGTCCCTTGACCTGAAGGGCAGCGTCAAAGCTCTCGCAAACGTCCGAGGAGTCGGTCGGCTCAGAGCCTTTGCTCTCTGCCTTCTGTCCGGTCCCGCAGGCTCCCAAGAGGGCGCTGGCGACTACCAACACCAGCACTCGCTTACTGGTATCAGTAACGGAGACGAAGCCCATTCAGATCACCCCTTGCCAGTGTCCGCTGATACTTGGAGCAGACGGGCATGACGTAATACATCGTCGCATAATGATTGACGTCGTAGTTTTCGAGGTCACCTAGTCCATAGACGTGACCGAACTCGTGAGTGAGTACACCCTCGACGTCGTACTTGTACCCGAGGCAACTGCTCGGGTCCTTAGGGGAGATCGTCCAACCGCGGTCGCTGTCGATTCGAACGTCAGCTTCCTTCGCAGGGTCAGGCCCGTCGACGACTGGCGCGTCCACGCATGTCAGAGCCACGGTCCTCGTCGCATGCAGTTGCTTGAAGTCCACGGTGCTCGTGCCATCGAAGTTAGGGCAGGCGTCGTCGTGGTTGAAATCCGACTCGAGGGGCGTTTCGCCTTCGAAATCGTAGGTGGCTTCGATTCGATCGTACTCGTCGCACGGGCTCCGCCCCGTCGTGATGTTGGCAGCCGCTTGCACCATTTTCTCGGAGAACCGGGCCTTGGTGATGCCACCTGGCGTGTCGCCGTCGCCACGGTAGAAATGCCAGGCATGGGTCCACACGTGCGAGATCAGGTGATAAGTGGTGGACTCGCAGCCCAGAGTCGGATCCGTTGGGGTCGTACCAGCCGGCGCCGACACCGTGTCAGGCTCATCTGGCCAAGCTGCGTCAGGCGCATTGGGGTCGTAGTCGATCGCATTCATCGTTGGATAGTCGACTGTCCCGTCAGTTGACACGCGGATACCAAAGTCCGTCGATCCATCTGTCCGGTCGACGTACGCCGTGTAGGTATGGCCGGGGGGTGGAATATGAATCCGCGCGCCATGCCATTCCATCACTCGCCCGGCTGCCTGGCAGGCTGCGACCTGGCTGCCGGGAGGAAGTTGACTCGGCACGATCGTCCCGGCCGGCGGAACTGCACAACCTGGCTGAGCCTGCGCGCCACTGATGGGCGCCACGCCTCCGGCCGCCGCCAGTCCAAGGCAGATCAGTACCAGTAGAGCTTGCTTGCGCATGGTGTCCCCCGCGTCCAGTCCAGGCCCACCCCGGGCCGATCGTCGGGCCAGACTTGACGAACACCGGGAAGTGCGCGTGCGTTTCCCCCGCTGTTGCTCAATCGTTATCGGGCGGCTGCAGCTGTTCTGCGACCGCCTGGAGCGCGGCCGCGACTCGTAGCGATCGCTGAACGTGCACATAGGACTCGACGAGCTTCGTCTGGCCGAGGATCGCGGCGATGATCGCCGGATCGACGCCGAGCTCGTGGAGCAGGGTTGCGGTGGTGTGGCGGGTCTCGTGGATCGTGTAGAACCGCCCAGACGGATGGTGCACGTCCGCGCCGGCCTGCAGCGCGTACCACTCGGAATCGTCGATCGAGCTCGGGCATGGGCGGCCGTCGACGAGTGGCCACACCAGGCCGTGCGGGCTGTCCGGCGCGACGTCGCGCCAGACCTCGAGGGAGTCGCGGAACCACGGCACCATCGGAATGACGCGCCAACCGGCCTTGCTCTTGGGGCGCACCAGGTGCAGGCGTCCGTGCAGCTGGCAGGACTCGTAGCCGTCGGGCACGCGGAAGCCCGAGGACCGGTCGCGCGCGACGTTGTAGGGGAGTGGCTGCAGCTGCCAGCCGAGCACCAGGCGGTCACGGCGGAAGTCGATCCCCTCGTTCCAGGTGAGCCCGAGCGCCTCGCCCTGTCGTACGCCGTTGAGGAGCGCCGACACCCAGCGCGACGCCTGGGGGATCTCCGAGGCCAGGCCGAGGACCGCCACCGCTTCCTCGAGGTGCATCGAGGTGCGGTCGTTGTTGCCGACCGCGGGCGCCCGGACGGCGAGCAGCCGGTCAGTGACTGGGTAGCCCTCGAGCAGCGCGGCCTTGAGCAGCGACATCAGGGTCGAGTGCGTGCGCAGCTGCGTCCCGCCGGTCCGGCCGGCCTCGCGCTGGGCGTTGATGACCGCGCGCACGTCCGCCGGCGTCAGCTGGTCGAAGCGGCGGTGCCCGATCGTCGGCACGATCCACCTGGTCACCGCCGACCTGGTCGCGTTGAAGGCGTTGGGCCGCAGCCTCCGGGACTCGAGCTCGAGCCACTCATCGGCCCAAGACTTCACTGTGGCCCTGGGACTCACGTCGGTGTCGCCGGAGACTGCCAGGGCGTGCTTCTTGTCCCGCAGGCGCTGTCGGCAGGTCGTCTCGTCTTTGGCCGAGACCGTGATTCGGCGCCTTTTTCCGCTGGTTGTGGTGCCGGCCTCGAGGGTCCCGACCCAGATCCCGTCCGAGCGGCGGTAGACCGAGCCGCTGCCGTACTCCCGCCGACCAGTCTTCCGACGTGGCACCTGATCACCCCAACTGTAGCCATTGCTGTAGCCATGCGCCCGAGGTCGCCAAGGTATCCCACGGGGCTGACACCCCTTGTTTTACGCCTGATTGCAGCGGGTGTGAGCGTGATCAGTCTACTATCGGCTTTCACTCGTAATGAATAGGTCGTCGGTTCGATTCCGACAGGCGGCTCCACCTCGAGCGCTTTTCTCGTGACAGCCCCTTCGCGAAGATCGGAGTGCCATGAGCGTCGGTGTCGTCTTCCGTCCGCAGCAGCCGCCCGAGGAGCTGCGGCGCGTGGTGCAGCTGGCCGACGAGGCAGGTGTCCCCGAGCTCTGGCTGTGGGAGGACTGCTTCCTGGAGGCGGGTGTCAGCGCGGCAACGGCAAGCCTCGCCTGGACCGAGACGCTCCGCGTCGGCGTCGGGCTGTTTCCCGCTCCCCTGCGCAACCCGGCCTTGCTGGCGATGGAGCTCGCCACCCTCGAGCGCCTGTTCCCCGGCCGCGTGTCCGCAGCCCTCGGTCACGGGGTCCCGGAATGGATGGAGCAGGTCGGCGGCGCCGTCGCCTCACCGATGACGCTCCTTGGCGAGTACGCCGACGCGGTACGCGACCTGCTCGAGGGCCGCACGGTCGACGCGACCGGAACCTACGTGCACCTCCGGGGCGTCGCGCTCGAGTGGCCCCCGACCAGGAGACCGGAGCTCCTGATCGGCGCGCGCGGGCCGCGCACCGTCGCGCTCGCCGGCGACGCCTCCGACGGCGTCCTGCTCGACGCGGTGGCCGACGCCGACGCCGTACGACGCGCGCGGACGGCGATCGACGAGCGCCAGGAGAGGACCCGGACCGCCGCCCGCCGGTCGGTTGTCGTCTACACCGAGGTCGACACAGCGGGGCCGAGCGTCCGCGAACGGGTCGCCGAACGAGTCGGGGCGCTCCACGAGGCCGGGGCCGATCGAGTGATCCTCCAAGCGAGCGCGGGGGCACCCGACCCGCGCCCGATCATCGAGGCACTGAGCGGGACCTGAGCCCTCGCGGAGGAGCACGCCGGCGTCCGGGTCGGCGGAGAAGGCCGACGACCTCACGGTGGCACGCGACTCTGCCCAGAGCGGATCCGCTGGCGGCAGCAGGCCCTTCGGTCTGCCGTCGTACGCCGTCAGGCTGGTGGCATGTCAATCACTGTCGCCCACGGGCGGATCGAGGACGAGCTCGTCCAACGACTCATGCACCAGCGGATCATCGTGCTGGGGGAGGCGCTGGAGGAGGGCAACGGCAACCGGCTCATGCACCAGCTGCTGCTCCTGTCGGCCGAGGACCCGCATGCCGACATCAGCCTCTGGATCAACTCGCCCGGCGGGTCGGTGTCGGCGATGCTCGCCATCCACGACGTCATGCGCCTGGTCCCCAACGACGTCAGCACGCTGGCGATGGGGATGGCCGCGAGTGCCGGGCAGTTCCTGCTGTCAGCGGGCACGCCGGGCAAGAGGTACGCCCTGCCGCACTCGCGCGTGCTGCTGCACCAGGGCTCGGCCGGCATCGGCGGCACGGCGGTCGACATCGAGATCCAGGCGGACGACCTCCGACTGACCCGGGACACGGTGATCGGCCTGGTCGCCGAGCACACCGGGCAGGACCGCGACACGATCGAGCGCGACTCGCGCCGAGACCGTTGGTTCACCGCCCAGCAGGCCCTCGACTACGGCTTCGTGGACCGGATCATCACCAGCCTGGACGACGTCGCTCCGCGGCAGCGTGCGGGTGTCGGGCTGGCGGGTGCGCGATGAGCAGCTACGCCATCCCGTACGTCGTCCAGCAGACGCCGCGCGGCGAGCGCACCCTCGACCTCTACTCCCGGCTGCTCGCGGACCGGATCGTCTACCTCGGCACCGAGATCGACGATGGTGTCGCCAACACGGTGATCGCGCAGATGCTGCATCTGGCCTCGGAGAATCCCGAGGCGCCGATCAACCTCTACCTGAACTCACCCGGCGGCTCGATCACCGCCTCGCTCGCGATCTACGACGCCATGCAGTTCGTCGTGACCCCGGTCGAGACCACCTGCGTGGGCCAGGCGGCCTGGACGGCAGCCGTGCTGCTCGCCGGCGGCGAGGCCGGGCGCCGCTCGATCCTGCCCCACGGGCGCGTGGTGCTGCACCAGCCGGCGACCCAGGGGAGGGGCAGCATCCCCGACCTGATCGTCGAGGCCGAGGAGGTCGCGCGGGTGCGGTTGCTGCTCGAACAGATCCTGGCCGGTCACACGGGGCGCAGCCCCGAGCAGGTGCGGGAGGACACCGACCGGGACCTCGTGCTGCCGGGACAGGCGGCCGTGGACTACGGAGTCGTCGACGTGGTGCTGGAGTCCCAGCACCGGCTGCTCCCGAGCTAGGCCGCGAGCGCCAGGACGTCGCCGGAGTGGGTCACCCGCGCCACCAGCTGACGGACCGTGAGGTCCAGCGCCCCCGCGATGGCCTGCAGCATCTCCGACGACGGGTCCTTGAGGCCGCGCTCGACCTCGGAGAGGTACTGCGTCGAGACGCCGGACCGCTCGGCCACGTCGACGAGCCGCTCCTCGCGGGCCAGCCGTTCCCGGCGCAGCTGGTCGCCCAGCTGCTCGCGCCACAACGGCTCGGAGTCCTGCCCGGTCGTCTGCTGGGGGAACCGCACCACCTCGCCCATGGCTCGACGCTAACCCCGCGACGAGCCGGGTGGCTCGCCATTCCGCTGTGAGCAGAAGCGTCGGTGCCTCTCTACGCTGGGCGCGTGGGTCAGCCGATCGAGCGTCACCTGCTGCGCGCCAAGGACCTGATCGACGGCCGGTACGCCGAGCCGCTGGACCTCGACGCGCTGTCTCGGGTCTCGGGGTACAGCCGGGCCTACTTCAGCCGCGCCTTTCGGAGGGCGTACGGCGTCTCGCCCCGGGAGTACCTCATCACCCGCCGGCTCGAGCGGGCGGCTTCGTTGCTGCGGTCGACCGACCGGTCGGTGACCGAGGTGTGCCACCTGGTCGGGCTGACGAGTGTCGGGTCCTTCACGACGGCGTTCACCCGCACCTACGGCCGCACGCCCACGGCGTACCGGCGGGAGTTCCCGCCGGCGGCGGCGTACGCCGTCGTCCCGGAGTGCATCCTCCGCTTCCACGCCACCCGCGCCCGGGTGAAGCAGGAGCGCACGTTTCGAGAAGCCGACAGTCGCCCCCGACCCGTAGCGTGAGGACATGATCGAGCTGACAGCGACCCAGGTGTGGGTCCACGACCAGGACGAGGCGCTGGACTTCTACACCAGCAAGCTCGGCTTCGAGCTCCGCTCCGACGCGACCATCCCGGAGATGGGGTTCCGGTGGCTGACTGTGGGGGTGCCTGGGCAGGACGTCGAGATCGTGCTCATGCAGGTGCCGGGGCCGCCCATCGTCGACAGCGACACCGCAGGCGAGATCCAGGCCCTGGTGGCCAAGGGCTACGCACAGACCCTCTTCCTGACCACCGACGACTGCCGCGCCAGCTACGAGGAGCTCGTCGGCCGTGGGGTGGAGTTCACCGAGGAGCCGACGTCCTACCCGTACGGCGTCGACGCGAGCTTCCGGGACCCCTCCGGCAACTCGTTCCGCCTCACCCAGCGGATGGAGCAGCCATGAGCGAGGTCCCCCAGTCCCTGGTCGGTGAGGAGCTGCGCCGCCTCCACGACGCCCTCGCGACCCTGCCCGAGGAGGCGTGGGACGGTCCCAGCCTGTGCGAAGGATGGACGATCAAGCACGTGATCGCTCACCTGACGATGGCGGCGAGGTACGACGCGGAGGCCTACGGCCGCGAGCTCGCCGCCGACGGCTTCGACTTCTCCGCGATGTCCGACCGGATCGCCGAGCGTGACTCAGCCGTGTCTCCCGATGACCTGCTGACCGACCTGGGCAGCAGCACCCTGGCCGGCTTCGCCATGCCGGGAGGCGGAGTGATCGGCTCCCTCTCCCACGTCGTGATCCACGGCCTGGACGCGACGGTGCCGGCCGGTCTCGGCTCGACCGCGAGCGACGAGGCGCTCGCGGCGGTCCTGGACAACCTCACCACCGACGGGGTGCACGCCCGGTTCGGCACCAGCCTCGAAGATCTCGAGGAGGACCTCCCTCCCCACCTGCAGATCCTGGAGCTGACCGGAAGGACGCTGCCCTAGATGCGCAAGCTCGTCGCCTACACCCTGATGGCCCTCGACGGTGCGGTCGACGACCCGAGCCTGATCTTCGCGCCGAGCGACGACCCGGACGAGCCCTTCCTGTTCGACGAGGAGTGCGAGGCGTTCGAGGCCGAGACGATCGCCACCCAGGACGCCGTCCTGCTCGGCCGGAACATGTACGACGAGTGGCGGCGCTACTGGCCCGGGGTCCGGGACAACCCGTTCGCGGGGTTCATCAACCCGGTCCGCAAGCACGTCCTCACCTCGCGTCCGATCGAGGAAGGGGAGTGGTCCGACGCCGAGCCGCTGACCGGACCGCTGCCCGACGGTCATCGGCGGGCTGAAGGCACAGGACGGTGGCGACCTCGGCGTCCACGGGAGCATCCGGCTCGTGCAGTCGCTCCTGGCCGAGGACCTGCTCGACGAGCTCCGGCTGGTGGTGAGCCCCGTCGTCGGGCTCCCCGGGCGTCGGCTGTTCGAGGGCCTCTCCGAGCCCCATCGGTTCCGACTGGTGCGGCAGGACGTGACCTCGGGCGAGAACCTGCTGCTCACCTACGTTCGCCGCGACTAGCGCGGTCCGCGGTCAGACGTCGGTGATGCGCAGACCGGCGTGGGCCCGGTAACGCCGGTTGATCGCGATCAGGTTGGCGGTGAACGCCTCGACCTGGTGGGCGTTCCGGAGGCGACCGCCGAACAGCCCACGGACGCCGGGGATGGTGTTCGCGAGCTCGATCACGAGGTCGCAGGCGTCGCGGTCCTCGCCGAGCACCAGGACGTCGGTGCCGACCGTCTCCACCTCAGGGTCGTCCAGCAGTGCGGCGGAGACGTTGTGGAACGCGGCCACGACCGTCGAGTCGGGCAGCAGCGCGGCGGCCTGCTGGGCGGCCGAGCCCTCCTCGACCGGCAGTGCGTACGGCCCCTGCTTGTCGAAGCCGAGCGGGTTGACGCAGTCGATGACGACCTTCCCGGCAAGGACGGGGGCGAGCGCCGTGAGGAGCTCGCCGTGGCCGTCCCACGGCACGGCGACCAGGACGAGGTCGGCGCCCGCCGCTGCCTCGGCGTTGGCGGCGCCGGTGACGGTGCCGCCGGTCTCGACGGCCAGCTTCTCCGCGGCCTCGGCCGCGCGGCCCGCGTCCCGCGAGCCCAGGACGACCTTGATCCCCGCGGTCGCCCACCGGCGGGCTAGTCCGCGACCCTGTGGCCCGGTTCCGCCGAGGACGCCGACGGTCATGTCCTGCACTGAGCTCATGGGGGCACTTTTCCACGGGGCTGGGCGCGACGGCTCGGGTGTCCACCCCGGCCGGTGCAGCCCCGCCTGACCTAGCCTGACGCCCGTGCCCGACACCGCTCGCTCGATCTCGCCCGACTCCGGAGCCCAGTGGACCGAGCCCGGAGCGTGGCCGGTCGCCGACGGCGTCCACCGGATCCCCCTGCCGCTGCCGATGGACGGGCTGCGGGCGGTCAACGTCTACGTGCTGGAGACCGAGGAAGGCCTCACTGTCATCGACGGCGGGTGGGCGATCGAGGAGAGCCGCGCCCTGCTGGAGACCTCGCTCAGGTCGATCGGCTTCGGCTTCGGCGACATCCGGCGGTTCCTCGTCACGCACGTGCATCGCGACCACTACACGCAGGCGGCAGTGATCGGCCGGGAGTACGGCGCCACCGTCAGCCTCGGTCTCGGGGACAAGCCGACGCTGGATGCCGTGCACCGCCACGACGAGGGGCAGGGGGACCCCACCCTGGCCGTGCTGCGTGCGTCGGGCGCCTTCGAGATCGCAGAGACGTGGCGGAAGCTCAGCGACGGACGCCAGCCGGACGTGTCGATGTGGCCCTACCCGGACACCTGGCTCGACGGCGACCACGAGATCCCGGTCGGCACCCGGGTGCTGTCGGCGGTGCACACGCCCGGCCACACCCAGGGTCACTTCGTCTTTGCGGACCGGCCCGGCGGGCTGCTGTTCGCCGGTGACCACGTGCTCCCGACGATCACCCCCTCGATCGGGTTCGAGCCGGTGCCGGTGGAGCAGCCGCTGCGGGACTTCATGGAGTCCCTGGCCAAGGTGCGATCGCTGCCCGACCTGCGCCTGCTCCCGGCGCACGGGCCGATCGCCCCGTCCAGCCACACGCGGGCCGACGAGCTGCTGGCCCACCACGAGGACCGCCTCGACCGCTGCCTCGTCGCGCTGCGTGGACGCGACGAGGCGACGGCGTACGAGATCGCCGGCGAGCTGCCCTGGACCCGGCACGAGCGCTCGCTCCACGACCTCGACGAGTTCAACGGGGCGCTCGCGTCGATGGAGACGAAGGCGCACCTCGAGGTGCTCGTCGCGCGCGGATCGGCGCAGCGGCGCGTGGGTGCGGACGGTGCGGTCGTCTTCTCGGCCTCAGCCGAGGAATGACGTGATCCGCTTCCACGCCCGCCGGGCCTCGGGGACGGCGGGCAGCAGGGGGTAGACGTGGATCAGGTCCGGCTCCTCGACGTACTCGAGGTCCCAGCCGGCCTCCCGGCCACGTCGTGCGAGCAGCCGGCACCCGGGCGCCAGGGCGTCCCTCGTCCCGCAGAGCATCAGGGTGCGGGGGAGCCCGTGCAGGTCCGCGAGCGCGGGGGAGACCTCGGCGCGGGTGAGGTCGTCTGCCGAACCCGCCCACCACTCGGCGTACAGCTTGATCTTGCCGAGGAAGAGCCACGGGTCCCGGGCAGCGAACTCCGGTGTCTCAGGCGTCGACGTCGACAGGTCCACCCAGGGGCTCAGCAGCACGACCCGGTCGGCGGTCGGGCCGCCGGCGTCGCGCAGGGCGAGGACGAGGGCCAGCGCGTACCCGCCGCCGGCGCTGTCGCCGGCCACCTGGAACGAGCCCTCCTCGCCGGCGAGCCGGGTCGCCAGCGACAGCATCGAGTCGAAGGAGTCGCGCCACGTGTGCTCGGGTGCCAGGGGGTAGTCCGGGAGGACGACCCGGACCCCCAGCCGGTGCGCCAGGCGGCACACGAACAGGACGTGGAACGGGTCCATGGGCGCCATGAAGCCGCCGCCGTGCACGTAGAGCAGCGTCCCGGTCACGGCCGTGTGGCGGGGGGTGACGGTGTGGACGGCGTACCCGTCGAGCTCCTCGGTCACCACCGAGAAGCGGCGCGAGAAGAACGGGACGAGGGCCGTCGGCAGCGGGCGGTCCAAGGCGGACGGGAGGGTGGCGTGCCACCGCTCCACCCGTGCCCGCTCCAGCGCCGGGTCGTCGAGCTCACGGGACTTTCGCAGTCTCGGGACGGCGCGGGCGACGAGGTCGTGGGCACGGCTGGGCACGGATCACACCCTGACATGTCACACGAAGCCCACGGCCGGTGTCTCGTGGGTGACGCACCCACCAGAAGGAGAAACAGATGCCCCAGGACACGCAGAGCACCAGCACGTTCCGTATCCCCAAGGCCCCGGTCACCGGGGCGTACGGCGCCCTCATGCGCCTGGTCGCCAAGCGGATGCTCGGCGGGGAGTTCCCCGACAACGGCTACGTCTACTTCCACAACAAGCCGGTCCTCAAGGCCGTCATGTCCTTCGAGCGATCAGTGCAGAAGTGGCACGCCCTCGACCCGAACCTCAGGTCGTACGCCGAGATGGCGAGCGCCGGGGCGGTCGGCTGCTCGTGGTGCATGGACTTCGGCTACTTCAAGGCGCACAACGACGGCCTGGACCTCGACAAGCTGCGGGAGGTGCCGCGGTGGCGCGAGTCCGACGTCTTCACCCCGCTCGAGCGCGACGTGCTGGAGTACGCCGAGGCGATGACCGGGACGCCACCGACCGTCACCGACGAGCTGGTCGACCGGCTGCTCGAGCAGCTGGGGGCCCCGGCGGTCGTCGAGCTCACGCAGATGATCGCCTTGGAGAACATGCGGGCGCGGTTCAACTCCGCCGCCGGGTTGGCCAGCCAGGGCTACTCCGAGGTGTGCGAGCTGCCGCTCGCCGTACGCTCGAACGCGTGAGCACGACCGACGACTTCGTCGAGCACCGCAACCTGCTCTTCACCGTCGCCTACGAGCTGCTCGGCTCCTCCCAGGACGCCGAGGACGTGCTGCAGGAGTCGTGGCTGCGCTGGGCGTCGGAGGAGCGGGAGGAGGTCCGCGACCCGCGCGCCTACCTCGTGCGGATCGTCTCCCGCCTCTCCCTGAACCGGTTGCGGACGGTGTCGCGCCAGCGGGAGACCTACGTCGGGCCGTGGCTGCCCGAGCCGCTCCTGACGACCCCCGACGTCGCCGACGACGTGGAGCTGGCCGACAGCGTCTCGACCGCGATGCTCCTGGTGCTCGAGACGCTGACCCCGGTGGAGCGAGCGGTGTTCTGCCTGCGCGAGGTCTTCGCCCTCGAGTACGCCGAGATCGCGGCCGCCGTGGAGAAGTCCGAGGACGCCGTCCGACAGATCGCCCACCGGGCCCGCTCGCACGTCGCGGCCCGTCGGCCGCGACAGGACGTGACGGTCTCCGAGCAGGCCGCCGTGGTGCAGCGGTTCCTGAGCGCGGCCGAGACCGGCGACCTCCAGTCGCTGCTCGACGTGCTCTCGCCCGACGTCGTCCTGGTGACCGACGGCGGCGGTCACAGGAAGGCGGCGCTGCGGCCGATCCTCGGCCGGGACAAGGCGTTGCGGTTCCTCATGGCAGTCAGCGCGGGCCCCCTGGGCGCGCGCGTGGTGCAGGTCAACGGAGGCGTCGGCCTGATGATCAAGGACGCCGCGGGCGTCGACGACACCCTCGTGACGATGCTGGTCGAGGACGGCCTGGTCACCGGGCTCTACGCCCTGCGCAACCCGGAGAAGCTGGCGCGGCTCGGCACCGACCCGGTCGGGCTCGCGCGCTGAGCCGGCCGTCGTACACTGGAGGCACCAAGACAGGGGAGCCCGGCACGGCGGGCTGAGAGTGCGACAACCACGAGCGTCGCAGACCCTCCGAACCTGATCCGGTTGACACCGGCGTAGGGAGTCACTGTGAAGCTCTTCCCCGTTCTTGCCCCCGTCCTGGGCCTCTCGTTCGCGCTCACCTCCTGCAGCCTCGTCGGCGACAGCGGCGAGCCGGCAACCCGGACGCCCGGCACGCAGGCCGGCGGGGGTGCGGTCGTCCTCGTCACGCACAGCGACTTCGCCCTGCCCAAGAGGCTGATCCGCTCCTTCGAGCAGGAGTCCGGCATCGACCTGGAGGTCCGGGCGAGCGGCGACGCCGGCACCCTCGCCTCCCAGCTCGCCCTGAACGCCGACCACCCGCTCGGCGACGTCGCCTTCGGCCTCGACAACACCTTCGCCGAGCGGCCGCTGGGCGCCGGCGCGTTCGCCGACCTCGACGTCCCGCTGCTCGACGGCGTGGGCGACTACCGGCTGCCGGGTGACGACGGCCAGAAGCTCGCCCCCGTCGACAACGGCGACGTCTGCGTCAACGTCGACACCGACTGGTTCTCGGCCCATCATCAACAGCCCCCTGCGGGGATGGACGACCTCACCGACCCGGCGTACCGCGGCCTGTTCGTCACCTCCTCCCCCGTCTCGAGCTCCCCGGGCATGGCCTTCCTGCTCGCAACCATCGCGAAGTACGGCGACGCGTGGCCGGGCTACTGGCGCGACCTCCTCGGCAACGACACCCAGGTGGCCGACTCGTGGTCGGACGCCTACTACGGCGACTTCACCCAAGGCGGGCAGAAGGGCACGCGCCCGATCGTGCTCTCCTACAGCTCCGACCCGGCGTTCACGGTGTCGAAGGACGGCACCACCACCAGCACCCAGGCTCTGCTCGACACCTGCTTCCGGCAGGTCGAGTACGCCGGGGTGCTGGCCGGCGCGGACAACCCGGCCGGCGCCCGTGAGGTGGTGCGGTGGCTGCTGAGCGAGGAGGTGCAGGCGGCGCTGCCGACCTCGATGTACGTCTTCCCGGTGCGGGACGGCGTGGCGCTGCCCGACGACTGGGCCAGGTTCGCCAAGCGACCGGAGCAGCCGTGGCAGGTCGACCCGACCGCGATCGCCGACCACCGGGAAGCATGGCTCGAGCAGTGGCGCGACCTCGCCTCCTAGTCCCGTCCGTGGACCGGGGGAGGCTGCTCACCCTTCTCGCCCTGGCTGCCGGCCCGGTGCTGGTGCTGGCCGTCTTCTTCGTGCTCCCGGTGACCGGGATGGTGTCGCAGGGGTTCGTGGTCGACGGCCACCTGGACCTGACGCAGCTCTGGCAGGTTCTCGGCCGGGACCGGACCCGCGCCGTCGTCTGGTTCACGCTGTGGACCTCCGCCGCAGGCACGGCCGGGTCGCTGCTGCTGGGCCTCCCGGCGGCGTACGCCCTCCATCGCACGGCGGTGCCCGGACGTCGGCTGCTCCGGTCCGCGCTGCTGGTCCCGTTCGTCCTTCCGACGGTGGTGGTCGGAGCGGCCTTCCGGCAGCTGCTGGGCGAGGGCGGCCCGCTCGCCGGGCTCGGTCTCGACCAGACGCCCGCCGCGATCGTCGCCGGCCTGGTCTTCTTCAACGTGGCGGTGGTCATCCGGGTCGTGGGCGCGGCTTGGGAGTCGCTGGACGACCGGCCGGCCCAGGCGGCGGCCACCCTCGGCGCCCCGCCGCTCCGAGTGCTCCGCACGATCACGCTGCCCGCCCTGGGACCGGCGATCGTGTCCGCGGCCAGCGTCGTCTTCCTCTTCTGCGCCACGGCCTTCGGCGTCGTCCTCATTCTCGGCGGGGTCGCGCACAGCACGGTCGAGACCGAGATCTACCTGCTCACCACCCAGGTCTACGACCTGCCCGCCGCCGCCGCGCTGTCGATCCTCCAGCTGCTCGTGGTCGTCATCCTCCTGATCGGCGCCGGCCGGCTCCGGGCCGCCGTCCCGACGGCCCGACGGCGTACGTCGCCGAGGCGTCCCACCCTGCGCGACCTCCCCGCCGTCGCCGCGACCGTCCTGCTCCTGCTGCTGGTCGCGGCTCCGCTGGTCGCCCTCGTCCTCGGCTCCCTGCACGGCCCGGACGGCTGGGGCCTGGCGAACTACCGAGCGTTGACCGGAACCGGCGGCGCGGACGGGGTCGAGGTGCCTGTCACGCAGGCGCTGCTCAACAGCCTCCAGACCGCGGTCGACGCGACCTGGATGTCGCTGCTGACCGGGCTGCTCGTCGCCCTCGTGGTCACGCGCCGAGCCCGTACGCCGCGGGAGCGCCGGCTGCTCGGTGGCCTGGACGCGCTGTTCATGCTGCCGCTCGGGGTCTCGGCGGTGACCCTCGGCTTCGGGTTCCTCATCACCCTCGACCACCCGCCGATCGACCTGCGCGAGTCGCCACTCCTCGTCCCGATCGCCCAGGCACTGGTGGCGTTGCCGCTCGTGGTCCGCACGCTCCAGCCGGTGCTGTCCGGCATCGACGACCGGCAACGGCAGGCCGCCGCGACCCTCGGTGCCGGACCGCTGCGGGTCCTCAGGACCGTCGACCTCCCCGTCCTCTGGCGGCCTCTGCTGGCGGCGACAGGGTTCGCGTTCGCCACATCACTCGGCGAGTTCGGGGCCACCTCGTTCCTCGCCCGGCCCGACCATCCGACGGTCCCGGTCGTGATCGCCCGGCTGCTCGGCCATCCTGGGGCGATGAACTTCGGGATGGCGCTGGCCGCCGCCGTCATCCTGGCGGCCACCACGGCGATCGTCATGGTCGTCGTGGACCTGCTCCGCGTCCCGAGCCTGGGGGCGATCTGATGCTCTCGCTGGCGGACGTGTCGGTGTCCTTCGGCGGTGTCCCCGTGGTCGACCACGTCGACCTGGAGCTGTCCGACGGACAGGTCCTGGCCGTCCTCGGTCCCTCCGGCTGCGGCAAGTCCACGCTGCTGCGGGCGATCGCCGGCCTGGAGCCGCTGACCGGCGGAGCAGTCGCCTGGGACGGCGCCGACCTGTCCGCTGTCCCGACCCACCGGCGCGGGTTCGTGCTGATGTTCCAGGACGGCCAGCTCTTCGAGCACCTCGACGTCGCCGGGAACGTCGGCTACGCGCTGCGGGGAGCGGAACGGAGGACCCGGGTCGCCGAGCTCCTGGAGCTCGTCGGGCTGGAGGGGTACGCCGATCGCGCTCCCGCGACGCTCTCGGGTGGCGAGCGGCAACGGGTCGCGCTGGCCCGCTCCCTGGCCGCGGACCCTCGGCTGCTGCTGCTGGACGAGCCGCTGTCGGCGCTCGACACCGGCCTGCGCGAGCGGCTGGCCGGTGACCTGCGCGACATCCTGGTCCGGGCGGGGACGACGGCGCTGCTGGTGACCCACGACCACGAGGAGGCGTTCTCGGTCGCGGACCGGCTCGCGGTGATGCGTCAGGGTCGCATCGTCCAGTCCGGCGACCTGGACGACGTCTGGCGGACCCCGGTCGACCCCGACACCGCACTCTTCCTCGGCTACTCGCGGGTGCTCTCGGGGGCGGCTGCTCGGCGCCTCCTCCCGACGGACACCATCGCCCTGCGTCGCTCGGCGCTGGTCGTCGACCCGCAGGGCCAGCTGCAGGGCGTCGTCACGCAGGCGCGCGTGACGCCCGACCAGGTCAGGCTCGAGGTCGACGTCCCCGGGCTCGGGACCCTCGACGCGGTGGGTCCGCTCGATGCCCGTCCGGCGATCGGCTCCGCCGTCCGCCTCCGCGTCGAGCCGACCAAGGTCGCCGCCGTGGGGGTGTCCCTAGACTGACCGACGTGTACCGCCGTGCCTACGCCCTGCTCGTCGGGACGGCCGTGTTCATGGGGGTCGCCGGCCTCCTGGTCGCGCACTCGATCGGGCGGACGATGGTCGACCCTGACGGCTTCCTGGGCCCGTCGTGGCTCCGGCTGCCGATGCTGCTCGGAGCGGCGTTCGTCCTCGACCTGCTGCGCACCCTGGTCGTACGACGTCACCAGCTCCTGCAGCCCCGGGAGCTGTTCCGCGCGCGGATCCGTGAGCACTGGGGCCGCGAGCGACTGGTGCTCGTCGTGCTCGGGCTGGTCAGCTTCTACGTCACCTACGTGTCGTACCGGAACCTGAAGTCGTTCCTGCCACTGGTCGAGGGCCAGGACCACAAGTTCGACCGCGAGCTGGACCTGGTCGACCACGCCCTGTTCTTCGGGCACGCCCCGGGGGTCGTGCTGCACAACCTCCTGGGCACGGGCCTCACCGCAGACCTGCTCTCCATGATCTACCTCTGGTTCCTCCCTCTCGTGCCGCTGGCGCTGATCGCCTGGCTGACGATCGGACGCAACCTGTCCTACGGCTACTGGTTCGCGACCTCGCAGGTGCTCGCCTGGACCTTCGGCACGATCTCCTACTACATGCTTCCCACGCTCGGGCCCGGCTTCTTCTTCGCCTGGCGCTACGAGCCGGTGCTCGACACCCCGTCCGGCAGTCTCATGGAGGGGCTCTCGCACGGACGCAACGCGGTCCTGCAGTCCGGGCTCGAGGGCTCTGTCCAGTCGGTCGCGGGTTTCGCCTCCCTGCACTGCGCGATCACCCTCCTGATGGCGCTGATGGTGCAGTACACGATCAAGTCGCGCCTGTTGCACTGGGTCTTCTGGGTGAACTTCGGCCTCACCGTGGTGGCCACCATCTACTTCGGGTGGCACTACGTCGCCGACGACATCGCCGGCGTCCTCATCGCCCTGCTGTCCTTCTACCTCGGAGGCATCGCCAGCGGCCAGAAGTTCGAACGCCGGGGTCTGGCCTCCCACCCGACGACGACGACCTCGGAGGTCCCGGTCGAGCGCTCCAAGCGCGACCGGGAGGACGCCGAACCATCCCCTCGCTGACTCACCGCGTCGAATTACATTCATGTGATTCGTCAAGGCGACACGCCGGGGGTTCCTGTGATTTTTGAGGTTTTTGTTCCTTTTGTGACGAAAGCGCACTAGCGTGACGCGAGTTGCCTGGGAGGACAGACCCGGGCCGTGCCTCTTCCCCGGCGAAAGGAACTCCCGTGCGCTCCCTCGGCAAGCTCCCCTCCCTCGGGGTCGCAGCCCTGGTTCTCACGCTCCTCGCCTCGACCGCGGCGTACGCGGACGGCCACGGGGCCGACGGTGGGTCCCGGATCTCCCGACAGGACGTCGCCGACGCGCAGTCCGCCGCGCAGGGCAAGGCCCGTGACGTCGCCGACGTCCGCGCCGACCTGGCGGCCGCCAACGAGCGCCTCCGAGCCACCTCGATCCAGGCTGCGCAGGCCGCCGAGGCGTGGAACGGCGCCAGGTACGAGTACCAGCAGGCGAAGCTGGCGGCGAGGGCGGCGCAGCGTCGCGCCGGCATCGCCGGCGACGACGTCTCCACCCAGCAGCAGGCGTACGCCGACACTCTCGTCTCCTCCTACCAGGACAACCCGGAGCTGGCTGCGCTCTCGGCGATCGTCAGCTCGAACGGGATCGGCCAGGTGGTTCAACGGGCGACGACGATGCAGGTCACCGAGGCAGCGATGGCCGACCAGTACGACCGGTTCCGCGCCACCGCCACGATCGCTGACGTCTCCTCGGAGCAGGCTGCGAACGCCAAGGCCGCGGCCGCCGACCTCCAGCTGAAGGCGAAGGCGGCCCGCGACGCCGCGCAGCAGGCCGAGGCGTCGGCCGCCTCCGAGGCGAACGCGATCGCCGGCCAGAAGGACCAGCTGATCGCCGAGCTCGCCGACCTCCAGAACATCAGCACGCAGCTGGCCACCCGGCGTCAGGCCCAGATCGAGGCGCGGCAGCAGGCAGCGGCGGCGGCGGCCGCCCAGCAGGCAGCCCAGCAGGCAGCCCAGGAGGCAACCCAGCAGGCCGCCCAGGAGGCGGCAGCCGAGGCAGCGGCCCAGCAACCGGCCCAGCAGCCGAGCCAGCCCAGCCAGCCGAGCCAGCCGTCGCCGCCGCCGGCTCCCGCTCCCCAGCCGCCGGCCCCCGCGGGTGGGGCGAGCGCCGCGGTCTCCTTCGCCCGGGCGCAGATCGGCGAGCCGTACCGGTGGGGTGCCGCCGGGCCGTCCGCGTGGGACTGCTCCGGCCTCACCATGGGCTCGTGGCACGCCGGCGGCATCTCGCTGCCGCACTACTCGGTGGCGCAGTACCAGCAGTCGACGCCGATCAGCGCGAGCGCTCTCAAGCCCGGTGACCTGGTCTTCTGGGGGTCCTCGTCCAGCTCGAGCTCGATCTACCACGTCGCGCTCTACGCCGGCGACGGCATGATCATCCAGGCTCCGCGGGCCGGGCGACCGGTCGAAGAGGTGTCGATGTACTACTGGACGACACCCAACTTCTACGCGCGACCCTGATCCCGCGCGCGCCGGCGGTCGGCTCGCAGTAGGTTTCCGCCATGGCCGAAGCAACCGCAGCCCCGGCGTACACCCAGCCGGCGATCGATGTCTCGGAGCTCACCAAGGTGCTCGACGGCAAGTACGCCGACGTCCGCACCCTGGTCCGGAAGAACCTCGCGGAGTACGCCTCGATCCTGGTCGAGGAGGAGACGCTCAGCCGCGACGACTACCGCGACCGCGTCCGCGACGTCGTCGTCGAGATGGCGGCCACGGGCCAGACCGGGATGGGGTTCCCGACCGAGTACGGCGGCGGCGGCGACATCGGCGCCTCGATCGCGGCCTTCGAGACCCTGGCCTTCGGCGACCTGTCGGTGCTGGTGAAGGTCGGCGTGCAGTTCGGTCTCTTCGGCGGAGCGATCCTGCAGCTCGGCACGAAGGCGCACCACGAGGCGTACCTGGAGGACCTCATCACCGGTCGGCTCATGGGCTGCTTCGCCATGACCGAGACCGGCCACGGCTCCAACGTGCAGGCGCTCGGCACCGTCGCGACGTACGACAAGTCCAGCGGCGAGTTCGTCATCACGACGCACGGGGACCTCGCCCGCAAGGACTACATCGGCAACGCGGCGCGGCACGCCGACGTCGCGGTCGTGTTCGCCCAGCTGGAGATCGAGGGCCCCGACGGGGCGGCACAGTCGGAGGGCGTGCACGCCTTCGTCGTCCCGCTGCGCGAGGACGGGCGGGTCCTGCCCGGCATCCGGATCGAGGACTGCGGTCCCAAGATGGGGCTCAACGGCGTCGACAACGGCCGGATCTGGTTCGACGGCGTCCGGGTCCCGCGCGGCAACCTGCTCAACCGGTTCGCCGACGTCAGCGAGGACGGCGTCTACTCCTCGGCGATCGAGAACCAGAACCGGCGCTTCTTCACCATGCTGGGCACTCTCGTGCAGGGCCGGGTCTGCGTCGGCGGGGCGGGCATCAACGCCGCGAAGGTCGCGCTCGCGATCGCCGTGAAGTACGCCGTGCGGCGCCGGCAGTTCGAGGCCACCAACCCGCCGGAGGAGGACCTGCTCCTCGACTACGGCATGCACCAGCGGCGACTGTTCCCCCTGCTGGCTCGCACCTATGCCATGCACTTCGCGCAGGAGGTCGTCGCCGGCCAGCTGCACGACGTCTTCTCGGGCGTGGTGACCGACGAGGACAGCCGGCGGCGGCTGGAGAGCCGAGCCGCGGGCACCAAGGCGCTCGGCACCTGGCTCGGCACCGAAGTGATCCAGGAGTGCCGGGAGGCCTGCGGCGGGGCCGGCTACCTGTCGGAGAACCGCTTCGCCGCGCTGAAGGCCGACACCGACGTCTTCACGACGTTCGAGGGTGACAACCACGTCCTGCTCCAGCTCGTCGCGAAGGGCCTGCTCACCGACTACTCCTCGGAGTTCGAGGACATGGACCAGTTCGGGATGGTCCGGTTCGTCGCCGGCCTCGCGGTCGAGACGGTGATCGAGAAGACCAACGTCCACAAGCTGATCGAGCGGATCCGGGACGTGCTGCCCGGCGGGGACGAGTGGGACCAGGAGGCCGGCCTGCTCGATCCGAACTACCACCTCATGATGTTCCGGTTCCGTGAGGAGCACATGCTCAGCGGCGTCGCCCGCCGCCTCAAGCGCGGCATCGACAGCAACATGAACCCCGGCGAGGTCTTCTCCCTCGTGCAGGACCACGTGATCGCCGCCGCCCGCGCCCACGTGGATCGGCTGGTGCTCGACGCGTTCGTCGGCAAGGTGGCCGAGCTCCCCGAGGGGGACCTCAAGGTGACGCTCAACCTGCTCTGCGACCTCTACGCCCTCTCCACGATCGAGGCCGACCGCGCCTGGTGGATGGAGCATGGACGCCTGACCAGCCAGCGGGCGAAGTCGATCAGTCGGGAGATCAACTCGCTGTGCCGCAAGATCCGGCCGCTCGCCGTCGACCTCGTCGACGCCTTCGGGGTTCCCCCCGAGATGCTGCGCTCACCCGAGCTCCTGGGCTGATTCCACCCGCCCGCTGGGACGCGGGAAGGGCCGGGCCCGGACTGATCCGGACCCGGCCCCAGCACCGCTCAGTGGTCAGCCGGCCGACTTGGCCAGGTCGCCGATCGTGGTGAGGTCGTACTTGTCCGCGGTCTCCTGGGTGACGACGATCGCGTCGCTGTCCTGGGCCTCGGCCGAGTCCAGGGCCTCCAGGGTGCTGGGCAGCGCGGCCTTGAGCGCGGCGTCGACCTCCTCGGTCGAGGTGGCGTCGGCGTTCTCGTCCAGGAAGGACAGCAGCGTGCCGTTGTACTCCGGGAACAGCGACAGGGAGCCCGACTTCAGGGCCGGGAGGTACTTCTCCCGGCTGCCGATGTTGAGCTTCTTGGTGATCGTCGCGCCGTGGTTGCTCAGGGCCTGGGCGTAGATCTCGGCGAGGATCTCGTTCTCCGGGAAGTTCGCCGAGCCCACAGTGAGGCTGACGCCCTTCGCGTCCGAGTCGGTGCCGTCGAGGCCGTTGTCGCTGAGCCACTGCGTGGCCAGGTCGGCCGCGTCGGTCTTGTCGTTGTAGGCGTGGTCGAGCATCTCCATGATCCCGTCGGTGGTGAGCTCGGCCTGGATGCCGTTGAGGATCTCGCTCACCGCCGGGGTGTTCTTGTCCTTGGCGATGATCGGCACGATGTTCTGCGCGGCGAACATGCTCTGGTCGTCCTCGAGCGTCACGAAGCCGTTGGCCGAGATCGACGGGTCGGTGGTGAAGAGGTCGGCCGCGTCGATCTGGCCGCGGGTGAGGGCGTTGACCGTGACCGGGCCACCGACGTCGGTGACCTTGTACTGGCCGAACTCCACGTTGTAGACCCGCTTGAGGCCGGGGATGCCGTCCGGGCGGGTCTTGAACTCGGGCGGGCCGCCGAAGATCATCCCCGAGGAGATCGAACCGCCGCCGTCACCTCCAGCGGTGGGGCCGGCGGTCTTGCCGCCGCAGCCGGTCAGGGCGAGCGTCACCGCCGCCAACGTGGCGCCGATGGTCAGGAACCTGTTCTTCATGGGGAGTCTCCCTGTGTGGTGGGTGAGGCAGGTGCGGGTCATGATCGTGCTGCCCCGGCGGCCAGCTCGTCTGCGCTGACGGAGTCGGGGACGTCGGAGGTGGTGCTGCTTCCCGGGAGCCGGGACTTGCCGGTGATGCCGGGCGAGACGACGAGGCGCTGCACGAGGGACAGCACCAGGTCTGTGGCGAGCGCGAGGAGGGCCACGAGGATGCCGCCGCTGATCATCTGCGGGTAGTCCCGCTGGGCCAGCCCGTCGTAGATGAAGCGGCCGAGTCCCTCCAGCGTGACGTACGAGGCGATGGTCGCGGTGGCGATGACCTGCAGGGCGGCGGAGCGGAAGCCGCTGAAGATCAGGGGCAGGGCGATCGGCAGCTCGACCCGGCGGAGCACCTGGGTCGAGGTCATCCCCATGCCGTACGCCGCGTCGCGCGCGGCCGGGTCGACGTTCTGCACCCCCGCGTAGGTGTTGGACAGGATCGGTGGGATCGCGAGCAGGAGCAGCACGATCTCTGTCGGGAGCAGGTAGCCGGTGTTGGTGCGGCCGTAGTAGTGGGGCGCGATGATCACCACGAGCAGCACGAGCACGCCGACCGTCGGGAGCGCCCGCACCGCGTTGGCCGCCGAGATCAGCCACGTCGCCTTGCCGCTGTGGCCGACGGCCAGCCCCACGGGCAGCGCGATGACCAGCGCGATGACCAGCGCGTAGGAGCAGTAGAGGACGTGGTTGTAGATCTGGTCGCCGATCCCGAGGTCGAAGCCGGTGGCGTGCCAGTGATCGGCGTCGAAGAGCCAGCTGAACACGGAGCCGATCACGAGCGCACCGCCCGTCGCCACGGCGTGAAGGCCCGGGTCAGCAGCACCACCGCGGTGTCGAGGACCAGGGCGAGCAGGACGCAGAGCAGGATGCCGAGCACGATCGGCGGGTAGTACGGGGTGCTGGTCGACAGCTTGAAGCCCTCGTCGAACAGCAGGCCGAGGTTCGACATCCCGATGGTCCCGGCCACGGCCACGATGCTGACGTTGGCCACGACCGCGACCCGAACCCCGGCGGCGATCACGGGGACGGCGATGGGCAGCTCGACCCGGAGGAACCGGCCGAGCGGGCGGTAGCCGATCGCCGTCGCCGCCTGGATCGTCTCCTTGCTCACCGAGCCCAGGCCGTCGGCGACCACCCGCACCAGCAGGGCCACGGAGTAGAGGGTGAGGGCGATGGGCACCTGCAGCGGTGTCAACGGGTCCAGGCCCAGCAGTGGCGGGATGAGCACGAACAGCGCGATCGAGGGGATCGTGTAGAGGATGCCGGTCACCGACATCATCGGGGGGTAGGCCCACGAGTAGCGCCGAGCCAGCCAGCCGAGGGGGAGCGCGAGCACGAGACCCACGATGACCGGTACCACCGACAGCCAGGTGTGGTCCCACAGCCAGCCGAGGTCCTCGGACCGGTGGTCCTGGAAGTAGGACCAGAACCCCCACGGTGAGGAGCTGGTCAGCACCCTCATCGGCGGGCGCTCTCGATCAGTCGCAGCACCTCGTCGGTGGTCAACGTCCCCAGCAGTCCGCCGTCGTCGTCGACCACCACTCCGCGACCGGACGGCGAGGAGAGGCACGCGTCCAGTGCCGCCCGCAGCGAGCCGCCCTGCGTGGCCAGCGTGCCGCCGCGGTAGAGGTCGGTCTCGTGCACGTCGGAGTCGGCCGTGGTCTCGTCCAGGGAGAGCCAGCCGAGCGGCCGGCGGTCGTCGTCGAGCACGAGCAGCCACTCGTCCTTGGTGTCGTCGGTCCCGGGCCGGGGGGCGCCGAGGGTCACTGTCGGCTCGTCGTGGGTCGGCAGCTCGTCGGCGGTGGAGAAGCCCAGGGCGCGGTAACCCCGGTCGCGGCCCACGAAGCCGGCCACGAACGAGTCGACCGGGCGGGACAACAGCTCCTGCGGAGGTGCGACCTGCGCGAGCTTGCCCCCCACGCGGAGGACCGCGACCCGGTCGCCGAGCTTGATCGCCTCGTCGATGTCGTGGGTGACGAAGACGATGGTCTTGCCGAGCTCGCCCTGCAGGCGCAGGAACTCCGCCTGCAGCTGGTCGCGGACCACGGGATCGACGGCGGAGAACGGCTCGTCCATCAGCATCACCGGGGGATCCGCGGCCAGGGCCCGAGCGACCCCGACGCGCTGCTGCTGGCCGCCTGAGAGCTGGGCCGGGTAGCGCTTGGCGAGCGCGGTGTCGAGCCCGACCCGCTCCATCAGCTCCACCGCCCGCGTCCGGGCCTTGGCCTTGTCCTCGCCCAGCAGCACCGGCACCGTCGCCACGTTGTCGACGATGGTCTTGTGCGGGAACAGCCCCGCGTGCTGGATGACGTACCCGATCTTCCGCCGGAGCTCGTGGGCCTGCAGGCTCCTGGTGTCGGTGTCGTCGAGCCAGATGGTCCCCGAGGTCGGCTCCGTCATCCGGTTGATCATCCGCAGGCTGGTGGTCTTGCCGCAGCCCGAGGGCCCGACCAGCACCGTGATCTCGCCGGTCGGCGCCTCGAGCTCGAGGTCGTCCACTGCCAGGGTCCCGCCGGGGTACTGCTTGGTGACGTGGTCGAAGCGAATCATGACTGGTCCTCTCGTGCCTCGGCCCCGAACTGCTCGCTGAGCCGGGTGCTCTCCTCGGCCACGACGCGGCCGTAGCGGTGCATGGTCTCGTCGTCGATGCGGTACGTCGGGCCGAGCACGCTCAGCGCGCCGATCACGCCACCGCGGGCGCGGATCGGTGCCACGATCGCCGTGACGTCGGGTTCCACGTGGTCGCGCTCCGCGACGTACCCGTGCGTCGAGGGCACGTCTCCGGCCAGGGCCCGGCCGACCGCGAGGCCGGACCTCGGGATCGACCGCCCGACCCAGCTGGTGTGCCGCACGGCGTGGGTCCCCTCGGCGAGGGCGAGGTACAGCGCGGTGTCGCCCACCCCGGGCACCGAGAGGTACGTCGACTCGCCGGTCGCCTCGACGATCCGCTCGAGCGCTGGCCGGGCGACGCGGGTGAGCTCGTGGGAACCCAGGGAGGTCGCGCCGAGCTGAACCATGCGCGGACCGGCGGCGTAGTCGCCCGCCGCGTCCCGCGCGGCGAACCCCGCAGCCTCCAAGGTGCGCAGCAGGCGCAGCGCCGTGCTCGGGGGCAACGAGGTGAGTCGCGCGCACTCGCTCAGGGAGGTCGGACCCTCGGTGACCACTCCGAGCAGGGCCAGTGCGCGCTCGACGGTGCGGGTGCCGGCTGCGACGGGTCCGTGGGAGGAGCGCGCCAGCGGGCGGCGCGAGCTGTCGAACCGGGTGGCGGTCACGCCGAGGCCTCTCTGTCGAGTTTCATCAGGTGCAATGCGAGTGCCGACTGCTGGGACTGTTGCACAGAGGTCCACGTTCGGGAAGGCTTCGAGCGCCATGGGTACACCGGAGGCCTGGGCCCGGTCGGAGTGAGGTAAAGGTGCGCGAGCTCGACGGAAGGCCCCTCCGGGCCGGCGAGATCGCGGCACTGGCCCGCTCAGACGACGGAGTGCAGGTGAGCGCGCAAGCGCTGGAACGCGTCTCGGAGGTGCGTCGCTCGGCCGACGAGGTCGCAGCGCGACGCCCGGTCTACGGGCGAAGCACCGGTGTCGGCGCCAACCGGGACCAGCCCGTGGAGGACCCGGCGGCCGCCGCGCGCCGGCTGGTGGCCTCCCACGCGACCGCCAGGAGGTCCCCACGCTCGCGCGAGCGGACGCGAGCCCTGCTCGTCGTCCGACTGCAGCAGCTGCTGGCCGGTGGCTCAGGCATCGATCCGGCCGTGGTCTCGGCACTGGCTGGCCTGCTGAGCCCGGGTGCCGCGCCGGAGGTGCCCGAGGGCGGGGGCGTCGGCACCGGCGACCTCGCCGCCTGTGCCGCGATCGCGGGCGCCGTCGAGGCCACCGGGGTCCCCCTCGGCCCCGGTGACGCGCTCGCGCTCCTCTCCAGCAACGCCGGGGTCCTGGGCGACGCGGCCCTGGCGGTGACCGACCTCGCCGAGCTCTCGCGCGCCGCCCTCGTGACCGCCGCCCTCACGTTCATCAGCGTCGGGGGGAACGCCGAGGCGTTCGGCGAGGGGGCCAGGGCGGCGACACCGCTGGCCGGTGCTCGCTTGGTTGCCGAGACGCTGGAGCGGCTGGTCGGCGACGTCGCACCGGCCCGCATCCAGGACCCGTTCGCCCTCCGCACGCTGCCGCAGGTGCACGGGCCCTTCCTCGACGCGCTCACCTCCACCGCAGCCCTGGTCGAGCGTCTGGTCAGCACCGCCTCGGAGAACCCGGTCTTCGGGCCGTGGGGCGTCGCGCACCACGGCGGCTTCCACGCGGCGTACGTCGCACAGTCGCTCGACGCGCTCGTGATCGCCGCAGCCCAGGCCGGCCAGCTGGTCCTGGCGCGGATCTCCATGCTCATGGCGCCCGAGCTGACCGGCCTGCCGGCCTTCCTCGCGGACGGCACACCCGGAGCCTCCGGCGCGATGCTCCTCGAGTACGCCGCCGGCTCGGCGTTGGGCGATCTCCGCGCGTTGGCCTTGCCGGCCTCCCTGCAGAGCGTGACCCTCTCGCGGGGGCTGGAGGAGGACGCGTCGTTCGCCTCGCTCGCCGCTCGTCAGGCACTCGACGCCGTCGAGCCGTTGCGCACGCTCGTGGCCGCGGAGCTGGTGTGTGCGCACCGCAGCCTGACCGCTCGTCCGAGGGAGCTGACCCCCGTCCTCACGGCGGCGTCCGATCGGCTGGGCGCCCTCGGCACCGACCTCGCCGACCGGGACCTCAGCGCCGACCTCGCCGCCGCGGCCGACGCCGTCCCGGACCTCGCCACCCTGGTGCCGACGGCGTGAGGATCCTCGGCGGCTGGTCGGACGACCCGCTCTGGGGCTCCTGCTACGACTGGATGGTCTCCCACCCCACACCCGGGCGGCTCCTGTGGCGCCTGGGCCTCGGGTCCGACCTCGACCTCCTGTACGCCGCCGCGGACGAGCTGTCGCGGCTGCCGGCCGGGTCCCGCGTGCTCGACGTGCCGTGCGGCGGCGGCGTCGCGCTGCGCGGTGTCCGGCGGGGGCAGGGACTCGACTACGTCGCCTGCGACATCTCGACGCTGATGTTGGAGCGCACCCGGCGATTCGCCGGGGGACGCGGCGTCGGCGACCAGGTCACCTACCGCCAGGGCGACGTCGGAGCGCTGCCGTTCGAGGACGGCGAGTTCGACCTCGTCGCCTCCTTCACCGGGCTGCACTGCTTCCCCGACCCGCGCCGGGCGGTGCTCGAGATCGGCCGCGTGCTGAAGCCGGGCGGCGTGCTCACCGGCAGCGCCCTGCTCCGCGGCCGCGGGGTGCGCGCCGACCTGCTCCGAGCCGTCGGGACGGCCGGCGGGGTCCTCGGCCCGATGTGCACCGCCGACGACGTCGGCGCGTGGACGGGCGAAGCGGGCCTGCGGGGCCTCGACCTGCGGCTGTCAGGCGGGCTGGCCTACTTCCGCGCGACCCGGGTCTGACGCCGGAGGGTCAGTGTGCGGACGGGTGGTCCTTGAACCGCGCGAACGACGCGTGCACCTCGGCCTCCGCCTCGGTCCGGCCGACCCAGTTGGCACCCTCGACCGACTTGCCGGGCTCGAGGTCCTTGTAGACCTCGAAGAAGTGCTGGATCTCCAGGCGCTCGAACTTCGGCACGTGGTTGATGTCGCGCAGGTGCTCCAGGCGCGGGTCGGTCACGGGGACGCAGAGGACCTTGTCGTCGCCGCCGGCCTCGTCGGTCATGCGGAACATCCCGATGGCACGGCACTTGATCAGGCAGCCGGGGAAGGTGGGCTCGCCGGCCAGCAGCACCAGGGCGTCCAGCGGGTCGCTGTCGAGACCGAGCGTGTTCTCGATGTAGCCGTAGTCGGCGGGGTACTGCGTCGCGGTGAAGAGGGTCCGGTCCAGGCGCATGCGTCCGGTCTCGTGGTCGACCTCGTACTTGTTCCGGCTCCCCTTGGGGATCTCCACCAGGACGTCGAACTCCAGCACGCTCTTCCTCCACTGATACCGACGGCCCGGGGCCGGGCCGCGCGGGTACAGTCTCGCGCACAATGGGCCGCACGCAGAAGTTCCCGACCGGGACGCACGCCTGGTGAGTGAGGCACGCCACCCGGGGCGTGGATCCCGCGTGTTCCGCTGGCTCCCCGTCGTGCTCGTCCTGGTCCTCCTCGGAGCAGGGGTCGTCGCCTGGCGCACCGACCTCGACCTGGGCCCGGAGCCCGATCCGCAGCGGGAGCCCGCGGCGGTGCCGCCGCCGGTCGTCGGGCTGGAGCCGGTGGCGGACCCTCCGGCCCTGGCCCAGCCGGCGCCGGAGGACGCGACGGTCGCCCGAGCCCGGCTGTCCCGCGCCCTGGACCGGCTGGTGAAGGACCCCGACCTGGGCAAGGACGTGCACGCGCTCGTGGCGCCCTTGGACGGCGGGGCTCCCGTGTACCGGCGAGGGACTGGCCCCGCCACACCGGCCTCCACCCTCAAGCTGCTCACCTGCGCGGCCGCCCTCGACACCCTCGGCGCCGACCACACGTTCACCACCCGCGTGGTCCGCAGCGCTCGCACCGTCACGATCGTGGGTGGCGGAGACCCCCTGCTCGCCCGCCGGCCCGGCGACGGCTGGCCCGACGTGGCCGACCTGCGGACCCTCGCCGCCGACACGGCCCGCGCGCTGGCCGGCGTACGACAGGTGCGGGTCGCGTACGACGCCTCCCTCTTCTCCGGCAACGGCATCGACCCGCGCTGGGAGAGCGACTACGTCCCGGACTCGACGGTGAGCCCGATCGACGCGCTGTGGGTGGACGAGGGGCGGCGTCCGGACTCGTACTTCCGCGTCCCGGACCCGGCCCGGACCGCGGGCGAGGAGTTCGCGGCGCTGCTGCGCGGGCGGGGGATCGAGGTCGGCGGCCCCGTGACGGCACGACGGGCGCCGGCGTCGGCGAAGGAGCTGGCCGCGGCGGAGAGCCCGCCGTTGAGCCAGATCGTCGAGCACACCCTCATGACCAGCGACAACGAGGCGGCCGAGGTGCTCGGCCGGCACGTCGGGATCGCGGTGCGGGACGACTCGTCGTTCTCGTCGTCGGCCGGTGCCGTCCGGCAGACCCTCGACGGGCTGGGCGTGACCCTCGGGCGGAGCAAGGTGTACGACGGCAGCGGCCTCGCTCGGGACGACGACGTGGACCCGCGGGCGCTGCTCGACGTGCTTCGTCTCGCCGCCGAACGCCCCGAGCTCCGCTCGCTGCTGACCGGTCTGCCGGTCGCGGGCTACAACGGCACGCTGGGCGGCCGGTTCCTCGGCGTCCCGGCCGGCGGGGTCGGTCAGGTGCGCGCCAAGACCGGCACCCTCACCGGGGTGAGCTCCCTGGCCGGCGTCGCCACCAGCCGCACCGGCGAGCAGCTCGTCTTCGTCCTCATGGCGGACAAGATCGATCCGCTGCGCGTGCTCTACGCCCGAGCGACCCTCGATCGGCTCGCCGCCACCGTTGCAGCCGCCGCGTAGGGTCCCCGTATGAGGCGTCGGGCATGAGTGAGGCTGCGCGGATGATCGACTGGGAGCTCGCCGCCACGGTGGGCGGACGGCTGGCCGGTCAGGGCCCCGAGGTCTCCGCGTCCGAGGCCGCGGCCGTCGTGGCCGAGCTGCGGGCCGACGCCACCCGGTCCACGGGGCTCGTGCGCGAGTTCACCGGCCTCGACGCCCCCGACGGCACGGCGCCCGTCCTCGTGGTGGACCGTGCCTCCTGGGTCCGCGCCAACACCGAGTCGTTCGGCGTGCTGCTCCAGCCGCTCGTCGAGAAGCTCACCGAGAAGAAGGGCGTCCCGAGCGGGGCGTCCCTCGCGGTCGGGTCGAAGGTCACCGGGGCCGAGGTCGGCCTGCTGCTCGGCTTCATGGCCGGCAAGGTGCTCGGTCAGTTCGACCCGTTCCACGACCCGCACGGGCGACTGCTGCTGGTGGCGCCCAACGTCGTCAAGGTGGAGCGTGAGCTCTCGGTCGACCCGACCGACTTCCGCCTGTGGGTCTGCCTGCACGAGGAGACGCACCGCGTGCAGTTCACCGCGGTCCCCTGGATGCGCGACCACCTCCAGTCGCAGATGCAGCGGATCGCCGACGTGCTCGACCCGGGCGGCCTGCTCGACGGCGGCGTCGAGCGGATCGCCAAGGCCTTGCGGGGAGAGGGCAGCCTGATCGACGCGCTCGGCGGGCCGGAGCAGCAGGAGATCGTGGACGGGATCACCGGCATGATGTCGCTGCTGGAGGGCCACGCCGACGTCGTGATGGACGGTGTCGGGCCCGAGGTGATCGGCTCGGTCTCCACGATCCGCAGCAAGTTCGACAAGCGCCGTCAAGGGGTCGGTGTCCTGGACCGGTTGCTGCGCAGGCTCCTCGGCCTCGACGCCAAGATGGCGCAGTACCGCGACGGGGCCAAGTTCGTCCGCGGCGTGGTCGGCAAGGTGGGGATGGCGGACTTCAACGCCGTGTTCGCCGGGCCGGACAACTTGCCGACCAAGGCAGAGATCGCTGACCCCGACGCCTGGGTCGGCCGCGTCCTGGGATGACCGGGTGACCACCCGAGGAGATCGCTCCGCGATTCCGCGGGGACCCCGATGAGCCTGGATCCGGCGGTCGCCGCGATCCGCCTCGCCGTACGCCGGACCCTCGAGCCCGTCACCGGGCCGGTCGTGGTCGCGTGCAGCGGTGGCGCGGACTCCCTCGCCCTCCTCGCCGCCGCCGTCTTCGAGGGCCGTGCGGCCGAGCTGCCGGTGGTCGGGGTGACCGTCGACCACGCCCTGCGGAGCGACTCGGCCGAGGTCGCCGACCGGGTCGTGGCGCAGATGGCGGCGCTGGGTGCGACCGAGACGATGACGGCACGCATCACGGTCACCGCCCAGGGACAGGGCCCCGAGGCGGCGGCCCGCGAGGCGCGTTACGCCGTCCTCGAGGAGATCGCCGAACGGACCGGCGCCGCCGTCGTCCTGCTCGGCCACACCCTCGACGACCAGGCGGAGACGGTGCTCCTCGGGCTGGCCCGCGGCAGCGGGACCCGGTCCCTGGCCGGGATGCGGCCCGGGTTCGACGTCTTCCGCCGACCACTGCTGGGCCTCACCCGGGTCCAGACCGAGGCCGCCTGTCGGGCGCAGGGGATCGCGTGGTGGACCGATCCGCACAATTCCGACCGGGGGTACGCCCGCGTCCGGGTGCGCGACACGGTGCTCCCGACCCTGGAGCGGGAGCTCGGGCCCGGTATCGCGGCGGCCCTCGCCCGCACCGCGTCGATGGCGCGCGCCGACAGCGAGGCGCTGGACGAGCTGGCCGAGACCTGGCTGGCCGACCACGAGCTGGAGGTCCCGGCGCTGGCCGAGCTCCCGGACGCCGTACGCCGGCGGGTGCTGCACCGAGCGTTGCTCGCGGCCGGCGCTCCGAGTGCCGAGGTCACGCACGAGCACGTCCTGGCGGTGGACGAGCTCGTGACGTCCTGGCGGGGACAGCGGTGGATCGACCTGCCGGGTCCCGTGCGGGCCCAGCGTGAGCGAGCGGCTGGACACACGAAGTTGACGTTCAGACCTATTTCCTGAAATTTTCTGGATTCGTGAGACAGATGCTCGATGAAACGTCAAGATTGCTCCAGACGCACTGAACGTCTGCTCCACCAGCTTCACCCTCCCGACGACCTGTGGAGACACAGGGGTCAACACTGAAACCACCCCGGCCCAGGGGGAGCATGTACTCCGGCGCTCCCCCTGGGCCGAGGTACGTCCGGACGCGACTAGGCTGCGCGGCATGGACTCCGCCCACGTGGATGCAGACCTGGTCAACGTCCTCTTCACCGAGGAGCAGATCCAGCAGCGGCTCAAGGAGCTGGCCGACCAGATCACCCGCGACTACGAGGGCCAGGACCTGCTGATCGTGGGCATCCTGCGCGGCGCGGTGATGGTGATGGCCGACCTGGCCCGCAGCTTCGACCGGCACATCGAGATGGACTGGATGGCCATCTCCTCCTACGGCTCGGGCACCAAGTCCAGCGGCGTCGTCCGCATCCTCAAGGACCTCGACACCGACATCACCGGCCGGCACGTCCTCATCGTCGACGAGATCATCGACACGGGCCTCACGCTGTCGTGGCTGACCAGCAACCTCGGCTCCCGGGAGCCGGCGAGCGTCGAGATCTGCACCCTCCTGCGCAAGCCCGAGGCGCTGCAGATGCCGGTCGAGGCGAAGTACGTCGGCTGGGACATCCCGAACGAATTCGTCGTCGGCTACGGCCTCGACTACCGCGAGCGCTACCGCAACCTGCGCGACATCGGGACCCTGGCCCCCCACGTCTACTCCTGAGCGCCCGGGCCCGGTCCGGAGTAGGGCGAATTGGATCGGCCTGAAACAATGACCCCAGTCGGCGTGTAGCGTCGGCTGCTCAAGTTCCGCCCTTGCGTGCGGGGATACTGCCGCACGCCCATCGAGAGATCTCTGTGAAGCGAATCCTGCTCAACCGTTGGGTCATCGCCGTCCTGGCCGTGGCCGGGGTCCTGGTCGCCCTCCAATACCTCGTCCCTGCCGACGGCTACGACGAGATCGGCACCTCCTCGATGCTCACCTACATCGAGGACGGCAAGGTCTCCCAGCTCAAGTTCATCGACGGCGACCAGGTCATCCAGGCCACCTTGAAGTCCGACGTCCAGCGCGACGGCGGCAACAAGGTGATGACCTACTGGCTGGACGGGACCCAGGAGACGTACGTCGACGCGGCGCAGAAGCAGGTCGACGCCGACACCCTCACGAGCTTCACCACCGACGTGTCCCAGCCGAGCCTGCTCGGCAGCCTGCTGATCAACTTCTTGCCGATCCTGCTGTTCGTCGGCCTCTTCTTCTGGTTGATGAACAGCATGCAGGGCGGCGGCGGCCGGGGCGTCATGCAGTTCGGCAAGTCCAAGGCGAAGCTGATCTCCAAGGACATGCCGAAGACCACGTTCTCCGACGTCGCCGGGTGCGAGGAGGCGATCGAGGAGCTCGGGGAGATCAAGGAGTTCCTCAAGGAGCCCGCGAAGTTCCAGGCCGTCGGAGCGAAGATCCCGAAGGGCGTGCTGCTCTACGGCCCCCCGGGCACCGGCAAGACGCTGCTGGCCCGCGCGGTCGCCGGTGAGGCCGAGGTCCCCTTCTACTCCATCTCCGGCTCCGACTTCGTCGAGATGTTCGTCGGTGTGGGTGCCTCCCGCGTCCGCGACCTCTTCGAGCAGGCCAAGGACAACGCGCCGGCCATCGTCTTCATCGACGAGATCGACGCCGTCGGTCGCCACCGCGGCGCCGGCATGGGCGGCGGGCACGACGAGCGCGAGCAGACCCTCAACCAGCTGCTGGTCGAGATGGACGGCTTCGACGTACGCGGCGGCGTCATCCTCATCGCCGCCACCAACCGCCCCGACGTGCTCGACCCCGCGCTGCTGCGCCCGGGTCGGTTCGACCGCCAGATCCAGGTGGACAGCCCCGACCTCAACGGCCGGCTGCAGATCCTCAAGGTGCACAGCCGCGGCAAGCCGATGGCGGCCGACGTCGACCTCGTGTCGGTGGCCCGTCGTACGCCGGGGTTCACCGGCGCCGACCTGGCCAACGTCCTCAACGAGGGCGCCCTGCTGACCGCTCGGGCCAACCAGAAGCTCGTCACCAACGAGGCGCTCGACGAGGCCATCGACCGTGTCATCGCCGGTCCGCAGCGCCGGACCCGCCTGATGAGCGAGAAGGAGAAGCTCGTCACGGCCTACCACGAGGGCGGGCACGCCCTGGTCGCCGCGGCCCTGCCCGGCAACGACCCGGTGCACAAGGTGACGATCCTCCCGCGCGGCCGGGCGCTCGGCTACACGATGGTGCTGCCGGACGAGGACAAGTACTCCCAGACCCGCAGCCAGCTGCTCGACACCCTCGCCTACATGATGGGCGGTCGCGCGGCGGAGGAGATGGTCTTCCACGACCCCACCACCGGCGCCGGCAACGACATCGAGAAGGCCACCAACCTGGCCCGGGCGATGGTGACGCAGTACGGCATGACCGAGTCCCTCGGCGCGATCAAGCTGGGCGACTCCAACTCCGAGCCGTTCCTGGGGCGAGACATCGGCCACGCGCGCAACTACTCCGAGGACGTCGCCGCCAAGGTGGACGAGGAGACGAAGCTGCTGCTGGCGGCCGCCCACCAGGAGGCCTACGACATCCTGGAGGAGAACCGCGACGTCCTCGACTCCCTCGTCCTGGCCCTCCTCGACCGGGAGACCTTGGACAAGGCTGAGGTCGCCGAGGTGTTCGAGCCGCTGAGGCGTCGTTCCGCCCGACCGGCCTGGACCGGCTCGCCGGACCGCAACCCCTCGGAGATCCCGCCGGTGGAGATCCCCCAGGAGATCCGCGACCGGGCCAACGCCAACGGCGTCCCCCACGACGAGAGCCAGGGCGCCATCGTGGTGACCCCGCCGGGTGCCGGCGGTGACGTCCACGGCGACCCGAACCTCGGCGGCGGCGGGGCCTCCCCACAGCCCCCTGGTGACGGCCAGGGCTGATGGTCGACCCGATCAGCGTCGAGCCGTTCGACGTCCCGGACTTCGACCAGGCGCGCGCCGAGGCCGCGGTGCGGGAGCTGCTCGCCGCCATCGGCGAGAACCCCGAGCGTGAGGGCCTGCGGGAGACCCCGGCCCGGGTGGCCCGGGCGTACGCCGAGATGACCTCGGGCCTGCGGATGGACGCCGAGGACGTCCTCACCACGACCTTCGACCTCGGCCACGACGAGATGGTGCTGGTGCGGGACATCGAGCTGTGGTCGATGTGCGAGCACCACCTCGTGCCGTTCACCGGGGTCGCGCACGTCGGTTACATCCCCGCCGAGACCGGCAAGATCACCGGCCTCTCCAAGCTGGCCCGTCTGGTCGACGTCTTCGCGAAGCGGCCTCAGGTCCAGGAGCGCCTCACGAGCCAGGTGGCCGACGCGATGGTGCGGATCCTCGAGGCCCGCGGGGTGATCGTGGTGATCGAGGCCGAGCACCTGTGCATGACCATGCGCGGGGTGAAGAAGGCCGGAGCGCGCACCATCACCTCCGCGGTCCGTGGTCAGATGCTCAACCCCGCCACGCGCGCCGAGGCGATGTCCCTCATCAGCTCGCGCTGAGCGCCGGGCCCCACCAACCCCCTAGGGTCTCGGCCATGAGCACGCAGCAGCCCGAGCCACGCGGCCCGCTGCTCATGGGCGTCGTCAACGTCACGCCCGACTCGTTCTCCGACGGCGGGAAGTACGTCGACCCCGACGCGGCGATCGCGCACGGACTCGAGCTGCTGGCCGACGGGGCGGACATCCTGGACGTCGGCGGTGAGTCCACCCGTCCGGGCGCGACCCGACCTACCGTCGAGGAGGAGCTCGCCCGGGTGATCCCGGTGGTCACCGAGCTCGCCCGCGAGTCGACCGTCAGCGTCGACACGATGCGCTCGGAGGTCGCCCGACGCGCGATCGAGGCCGGCGCCACCGTCGTCAACGACGTCTCCGGCGGCCTGGCGGACCCCGAGATCCTCAGGGTCGCCGCCGCGCACGACGTCACGTACGTCGCCATGCACTGGCGCGGCCACGCGGACGTGATGACCGACCTCGCGACGTACGACGGCGACGTGGTCGAGGAGGTCAAGCAGGAGCTCGGCGAGCGGATCGAGGCGGCGCGGGCCGCTGGCGTCGAGCGGATCGTGGCCGACCCGGGCCTCGGGTTCGCCAAGACGGCTGCCCACAACTGGGAGCTCCTCCGCCGGATCGGCGAGCTCACCGAGCTGGGCCTGCCGGTGCTCGTCGGAGCCAGCCGGAAGTCGTTCCTCGGCAGGTTGCTGGACGACCGTCCGGTGGAGGACCGCGAGGCCGCCACGGTGGCGGTGACGTGCCACTTGGCCGAGAGCGGCGTCTGGGCGATCCGGGTGCATGACGTCCGGGCGAGCGCGGACGCGCTGGCCGTGAGCCGCGAGCTGGGGAAGGCCCGATGACCGACGACGAGCTGACCATCACCGGCATCGAGTGCCACGGGCACCACGGGGTGTTCGACTTCGAGCGCGAGCAGGGGCAGGTGTTCGTGATCGATCTCACCCTCGGCCTCGACACCGGTCCTGCGGCGGCCTCGGACGACTTGCACGACACCGTCGACTACGGAAGTCTCGTCGCCGCGGTGGCCAAAGCCGTGGAGACCGATCCGGTCGACCTGATCGAGACCCTGGCGCAACGGATCGCGGGTGTCTGCCTCTTGGATGCTCGTGTTGAATGGTGCCGGGTGACGGTCCACAAGCCGGATGCCCCCATTGAGGCGACGTTCTCGGACGTCACCTTGTCGATCACCCGGAAACGTGAGGGCCGAGCATGACCGAGACCCCCAACCCGAACATCATCGATGCGGACACCATGACCGGAGAGATGCGGCCGATCCGCCGGGCGGTGCTGGCCCTGGGCTCCAACCTGGGTGACCGGATGACCGCGCTCCAGGGTGCGGTGGCCTCGGTCGCGGACACTCCGGAGGTGTGGGTCACCTCGGTCTCGCCGATCTACGAGACCGAGCCGGTCGACTGTCCCGAGGGCTCCGACACGTTCCTCAACGCCGTGATGCTGATCGACACCACGCTGTCCGCGCACCGCCTCATGGACCGCGCCCTCGCCATCGAGGACGCCTTCGACCGGCTGCGCAGCGACGTGCAGAACGCCCCGCGCACCCTCGACATCGACCTCATCGTCGTGGGCGACCGCCGCAGCGACGAGGAGTCCCTGCAGCTCCCGCACCCGCGCGCCCACGAGCGCGCCTTCGTCCTGCGTCCGTGGCTCGACCTCGAGCCGGACGCCGAGATCCCCGAGGTCGGCAAGGTGGGCGAGCTGCTCGCCGAGCTCGACGAGTCCGGCATGCGCCGCCGCGAGGACCTGGACCTCGAGCCGCAGTGAGCCCCCGGTCGACCGACTCCGGCCCGGCCGGAGACGGCGGCCCGGACGACCAGCCCCCGGAGCGGCGGCTGGGTCCCACCCCGCCCGCGGTGATCGGGGTGTGTGTGATCGTCGGCCTCGTCGGTGGTTGGTTGCTGCACCTCGTGAGCGCGCGCTTGGGCAACCCGCCTCTCGTCGGGTGGCTGCCGAGCGTGACGCTGGCCTTCGTCGACGCCGCGCTCGCCGCCACCGCCTGGCTCACGTGGCGGGCCCTGCAGCGCGACCAGGGCCGGCTCTACCCCCACGAGGCGGTCAACCGCCTGGCGATCGCCAAGGCGTGCGTCATCGTCGGGGCCTTGTCCGCGGGCGGGTACGCCGGGTACGCCCTGAGCTGGATCGGTGACAAGGCCGAGCTGGCCGGCGCCCGCATGACCCACTCGGTCGCGGCGGCCCTGGCCGGCGCCGTCATGGTGCTGATCGCGCTCGGGCTCGAACGAGCGTGTCGCGTCCGAACCGAGGACGACGAGGCCTAACCTCGGGGCATGTCTTCCCCGACAGCTCGACGCCGCCAGCGCTCCACGCGCCTGACGGTCGCCTCCGCGCTCCTCATGCTCGCCGCGGTCCTGGTGGCCGCCGCGATCCCCACCGGCCAAGCCGTCCTGTCCGTGCTGGCCGGCATCGCCGCCGTCGCCCTCGGAGCGGTGGCCACCCGGATCACCCACTCCGAGCTGATCCAGTCGCGCCGGGACGCCGCGCGGGACCGCGCTGACCTGGCCAGGAAGTACGCCACCCAGGCCAAGGAGCGGGCTACTGACAACGTCGCGTTCGCCTCCCACATGACGAGCCGGCTCGCCGACACCGAGAACTCCCTGGGCGAGCTCGAGGTAGCGCTCAGCGCCGCGCAGCGACGCGCCGCCGAGGCGACGCGCAAGTTCAACGCCGAGGCGCGCCGGGCCGAGCTGGCCGAGAGCCAGAGCCAGGAGACCCTCCGACGGCTCGAGGAGGCGGAGGAGCGCGCTGCTGAGGCGATCCTCCGGGTGGCCGAGCTCGAGCAGGAGCTGGACGTCGTCCGCGCGGAGATGACCGCCTGGCAGACCACCTCGGCGTCGTTCCGCCACGCGCAGTAGCCCGGGAGGCCCCTGCCGGGGCAAACATGCACCACCCGCCATGATGGACCGGTGATCCCCCAGGACAACCGGTTCATCGGCGACCCGTCCGTCCTCGTCGGTGAGCTGCCCGCCGGCTGGTCGGCCATCTCGCCCGACCCCGGATCCGAGGAGATCGTCGAGCGGCTCACAGGTCTGCTCCGCGCGCACGAGAGCGCCGGTCGCGGGTGGGCCGCCGCGAGCGAGGACGACGTCCTCGCCCAGGTCTCCGAGCGCGGGCTCCGCATGCGCGAGAACGTCGTGCTGTGCGACGAGCAGGAGCGGATCCAGGCGTGGGGCTCGGTCCACGACCGGGCCGAGGGTCGCATGCTGCTCGTGCACGTCGTCGACCCCGACCTGCCGACGACGACCGCCGACGCGTGCGCCCGCGCCATCTTCGGCTGGGCCGAGCAGCAGGCGACCGCGGTCGGTGAGGCCCGCCGCCGGGCCGTCCAGCAGATCGACACCGGCGCCTTCGCCGACGACGAGCGGCAGCACGCCTGGCTGACCGACGCCGGCTTCACCCAGGTCCGGACCTGGTGGCAGATGAGCCGCCCGGTCGCGCCCGAGGAGGCCGGCCTGGTGCCCGACCCGGCGGAGTGGAGTCGCGACGGGCTGACGATCCGCCTGGTGCGGCGTACGCCGGAGGGCCTGCCCGACGCCATCGACCTGCACGCGGTGCACCAGGTGCTGGAGCTGGCGTTCGCCGACCACTTCAACTCCTGGGAGGAGACCTTCGCGGAGTTCACGCACCGCCTCCAGGAGGATCCCGGGCACCGGTGGGACCACTGGTGGCTGGCCTCGCTCGACGGCGAAGCCGGCATCGGCCCGGAGCCGGTCGGCGCGCTCGTCGGCACCGAGCTGGAGTCCGCGCAGGGACCCGGGGGCTCCTACGTCTCCTACATCGGCGTGCTCGACCGGGCGCGCGGGCGCGGGGTGGCCAAGGGCCTTCTGCGCACGATCATCGCCGACGCCGCGACCCGCGGCCGCGACCGCGTGGGGCTCGAGGTGGACGCGGACAGCCCGACGGGCGCCTCCGGGCTCTACGAGTCCATGGGCTGGCAGACGTCCTACGTCACGCAGTCCTGGCACAAGGACGTCTCGGTCCAGTCACCGGACGGCCCGTAAGTCGGTGGCTCCCGCGACCGCGGTTCCCTAGCCTGACCGCATGCTCACGCTGCGCCGGGCGACCACCGACGGGGACCTCGAGGCGTTCCGGACGGTCTTCCAGGTGATCCTCCCGCAGGACCGCTGTCCCTCCGTCGAGGACCTCCGCCGGACCCTCGAGCACCGGTCCCAGCGGGTGCTGCTTGTGGCGGAGGAGGACGGCGAGCTCATCGGCACCGGCCTGTTCGACCAGTCCGACGAGGTCGGCCGGGCGGCGGCGTCGGCGCGCGTGCTGCCGGCGCACCGGCGGCGCGGTCACGGCAGCGTGATCCTCGAGCACCTGTTGGACCTGGCCCGGGAGGCGGGCTTCACCCTGGTCGGTGCCGGGACCGACGACGACGGGTCGGCGGAGTTCGCGCGGCGCCACGGGTTCGTGGAGTCCGACCGGCAGGTCGAGCAGGTACGCCGGATCGGTCATGAGCCGTGGCCGGACCCGATCCCGGGCATCGAGGTCTTCAGCGTCGAGGAGCGCCCCGAGCTGTGGGACCGGGCCTTCGACGAGGTTGCGCTCGACACGGTCGGCGTGATGGTTGCGTCGGGCGAGTACCACCTCGTGCGCGAGGAGTGGTCGGAGCTCTGGATGGACAGCCCGGCCTCGACCTGGGCGGCCGTCGACGGCGACCTGGTCGTCGGCGTCGCCGGGCTCATGTCACCGGATCGACCCGGTCGCGCGGAGCACACGTTCACCGGGGTCCGCCACGACCACCGCGGACGCGGCATCGCCCTCATGCTCAAGCGGACGTGCCTGGCCTGGGCGGCCGAGAACGGGCTGGACGAGGTCATCACCTGGACCCAGGAGGGCAACGTCGGCATGCGGGCGGTGAACGAGAAGCTGGGCTTCGAGTACGGGATCGTCTCCCGCCGGATGACCCGGGAGCTCTGAGGTCAGCCCGCGCGGTCGTCGTCCGAGTCGAGCAGCGCCTCGGCCAGTCGCAGGTCGAGAGGCGTCGTCACCTTGATGTTCCGCTCCTCGCCCGCCACCACGCCGACCGTGTGGTCGGGCAGGTAGCGGAAGACGACGCTCGCGTCGTCGGTCGCCACGAAGTCGGGGTCGGCCGCGGCTGCGGCGTACGCCGCCCGGAGGACGTCGCAGCGGAAGCCCTGGGGGGTCTGCACCCGCCACAGGCCGGCGCGCGCCGGCACGTCCCTCACGGTCTCGTCGGAGCCCACCTCGACGATCGTGTCGGTGGCCGGGACGGCCACGAGCACGGCCGGGTGCTCGCGCAAGCCCGCGAGGCAGTCAGTGATCACCTGCGCGCTGACCAGCGGGCGTGCCGCGTCGTGCACGAGGACCAGGCGGTCGCCGTCGCCGAGGTGCATGAGGGCGGCCCGGGTGGAGTCGCTGCGCGTCTCGCCTCCCTCCAGCACCGCGCTCGTCCTGGGGTAGCGAGCGGCGAGCTCCTCCGCGGCCCCGAGGTGCCCGGGCGCCATGACGACGAGCACCTCGTCGACCTGCGGGTGCTCGTGGAACGCCCGCAACGAGTGCTCGAGGATCGTGCGGCCGGCGAGCTCCAGCAGCTGCTTCGGCCGCTCCGCGCCCATGCGCGTACCCGTCCCACCCGCGAGGAGGACGGCCACGACGGGCCGCGGGTCGGCGCTCATGACGCCAGTCTGTCAGCCTGGAGGCGGTGCGGAGTCGGCTAGGTCACATCGCCGATCTGTTCCACGCGGACGCTCCGCCCGCGTATCGTCGAGCCGACAGATTCACCACAACGTCCGGTACCCCACCGGTCGGAGGCGCCGAGCCCCCGATGTCGAGGGACTGGAACGAAAGGGTCGAAGATGCAGGAACCTGATTCCGCCCGAGCGCCCATGCGCGTCGGCGTCATCGGCGCCGGTCGAGTGGGCGCTGTCCTGGCGGCCGCCCTGCGGGCCAGCGGGTACGACGTCGTCGCCGCCGCGGGTGAGTCCGACGCCTCCCGCTCGCGGGCGGCCGAGCTGCTGCCCGGCGTGCCGCTGCGCAAGCCGTCGGACACGGCGCGTGAGGCCGACCTGCTCCTGCTCACCGTGCCCGACGACATGCTCGGCAACGTGGTGGCGATGCTGTCGGCCAGCGGCGCCATCCACCAGGGCCAGGTCGTCGTCCACACGTCCGGTCGCCACGGCCTCGCGATCCTCGATGCGGCTGCCGCCGTCGGTGCGCGCCCGCTGGCGATCCACCCGGCCATGACCTTCACCGGCACCGCCCTCGACCTGTCCCGGCTGGACGGCTGCGTCTTCGGCGTCACCGCGAGCGACGCCGACCGCGAGCTCGCCGCGACCCTCGTGGCCGACCTCGGTGGGAGCCCGACCTGGGTGCCCGAGGACAAGCGCTCGCTGTACCACGCGGGCCTGGCCCACGGCGCCAACCACCTCGTCACGCTGGTGACGCAGGCGATGGAGCTGCTCTCCGCGGCCGGTGCCGACCACCCCGAGGCGACGCTGCGGCCGCTGCTCGTGGCCGCGCTCGACAACGCGTTGGAGTCCGGCGACGCGGCCCTGACCGGCCCCATCGTCCGTGGCGACGTGGAGACGGTCCGGGCGCACCTGGCCGACGTCCGGGCGAACGCCCCGCACACGTTGGACTCCTACGTCGCCCTCGCCCACGACACCCTGGACCGGGTCGTCACCGACGGGCGGCTGCTGCCGATCCGGGCCGCCAAGATCCGGCGGATGCTCGACCAGGCCGTGGCCGGCGCGACGACCCTTCCTGGGGCCTCGCGCACCGTGCGCCGGTGACCTCAGCCCCCGAGATCGCTCGGACCCGCAAGGATCTCGACGCCCTGCTCGACCGCGCCGGCGGCCCGGTCGGGCTGGTGCCCACGATGGGCGCCCTGCACGTCGGCCACGCGTCCCTCATGCGGGAGCTGCGACAGGAGTCGGGCCAGCTCGTCGCCTCGATCTTCGTGAACCCGCTCCAGTTCGGCCCGGGCGAGGACCTCGACCGCTACCCCCGCACGTTCGACGCCGACCTCGAGGTGTGTGCGGCCGAGGGGGTCGACGTCGTGTTCGCCCCCGACGTCACCACGATGTACGCCGACTACCCGGCGCAGCCCCGGGTCACGGTCGACCCGGGGGCGCTGGGCGCCGAGCTCGAGGGAGAGTTCCGGCCCACGCACTTCCGCGGGGTGCTGACGGTCGTCGCCAAGCTCTTCCACCTGGTCCGCCCCGACCTGGCGATCTTCGGAGAGAAGGACTACCAGCAGCTCACCCTGATCCGGCGCATGGCCGACGACCTCTCGCTGCCCATCCGCGTCGTCGCCGGCCGCACCCAGCGCGAGGACGACGGGCTCGCCCTGTCCTCCCGCAACCGGTACCTCTCCGCCGACGAGCGGCGAGCGGCCACGGTGCTCAGCCGGGCGCTGGAGGCGGCGCAGCTCCGCGCGGCGTACGGCGTCCCGCCGGCGCGCTGGGCGGCGATGAAGGTGCTGCGGGAGGAGCCGCTGCTGCAGCTGGACTACCTCGAGCTGCGCGACGCGGAGCTGGGCGAGCTGGCGGACTACCCGCACGACCCGGTCGAGGGGCGGATCCTGGTGGCGGGCCGGTTCGGGTCGACCCGGCTGATCGACAACATGCCGCTGCTGCTGGGACCTGACTCCGGGCAACCTGATCGAGGCGACGCCTGATGCTGCGCACGATGATGAAGAGCAAGATCCATCGGGCGACCGTGACGCAGGCGGACCTGGACTACGTCGGGTCGGTCACGGTGGACGAGGACCTCCTCGACGCCGCCGACCTGCTGCCCGGCGAGCTCGTGCACATCGTCGACGTCACCAACGGTGCCCGGCTGGAGACCTACACGATCGCGGGCGAGCGGGGGTCCGGCGTGCTCGGCATCAACGGAGCGGCGGCGCACCTCGTGCACCCCGGCGACCTCGTGATCCTCATCGGCTACGGCCAGATGGAGACCGAGGAGGCCCGCACGTTCCAGCCGCAGGTGGTGTTCGTCGACGCCGCCAACAAGGTCCTGGCCACCGGCTCCGACCCCGCCGAGACGTTCAACAGCCGCCGACCCGACCTCCGGGCTGATCCGGGGTGACAGGATCAGCGGATGACGCGACCCACGGCCCGTGCTCGCCTGGGTGCCCCGGAGCCCGGCTGGACCACCGAGGCCGACGTGGTCATCGTCGGCTCCGGCATCGCCGGGCTCACGGCCGCCCTGCGCCTCTACGGCCAGGTCGGCCGCATCCTCGTGGTCACCAAGGACGTGCTCAACGCCGGCTCGACCCAGTGGGCGCAGGGCGGCATCGCGGCCGCTCTGGGCCCGGGTGACACCCCGGAGCAGCACGAGCGGGACACGCTCGTCGCGGGCGCCGGCGCCTGTGACCTGGACGCCGTACGGGTCCTGGTCACCGAAGGTCCGGACGCCGTCCGCGAGCTCATCTCCTGGGGAGCGGTCTTCGACCAGCACGACGGCGTGCTCTCCCTCACCCGCGAGGGCGGCCACCACCGGGACCGGATCGCCCACGCCGGCGGGGACGCCACCGGCGCGGAGATCCAGCGCGCGCTCATCGCCGCGGTCGAGGAGGCCCCGGAGATCGAGGTCATCCAGCACGCGCTCGCCCTCGACCTCCAGCTGGCCGAGGACGGCGGGGTCGCGGGCCTCACCCTGCACGTCCTGGGGGAGGGCCAGCTCGACGGCGTCGGCCAGGTCCGTTGCCGTGCGGTGGTCCTGGCCAGCGGCGGTCTCGGCCAGGTGTTCTCCCAGTCCACGAACCCGTCGGTCGCCACCGGGGACGGCATGGCCTTGGCGCTGAGATCCGGAGCCACCCTTCGAGACCTCGAGTACGTCCAGTTCCACCCGACCGTGATGTGGCTCGGGCCGGACTCCCAGGGTCAGCAGCCGCTCATCTCCGAGGCCGTCCGCGGCGAGGGTGCGTTCCTGGTGGACTGGGACGGCAACCGGTTCATGCAGGGCGTCCACGAGCTCGCCGACCTCGCCCCGCGCGACGTGGTCGCCAAGGCGATCACCAAGCGGATGGACGAGTCGGGGAAGCCGCACATGTGGCTGGACGCCCGCCATCTGGGCGCCGGTGACGGCGATCGAGCGGCGCTGGAAGAGCGTGTGTCGAGCTTCTGGGCGACCCGCTTCCCCACGATCCTCAAGGTCTGCCGCGAGCACGGGGTCGACCCGGTGACCGAGCTGATCCCGGTGGCACCCGCCCAGCACTACGCCAGCGGCGGGGTGCACACCGACCTCTGGGGGCGCAGCAGCGTGCCCGGGCTGTACGCCACCGGCGAGACCGCCTGCTCCGGCGTCCACGGCGCCAATCGCCTCGCGTCCAACTCGCTGCTGGAGGGCCTGGTCTTCTCCCGCCGGATCGCCGACGTGCTGCCCGGTGAGCTGCGCGAGTGGTCCGACCCCGTGGTGTCCGAGGGTCCGACGGTGCTGGTCGACGGCGCCGCCCGCGAGACGCTGCAGGAGCTGATGACGCGTGAGGTGGGCGTGCTGCGGACCGAGATCGGCATGAGCGACGCCCTTGACGGCCTGGGCGACCTCTGGGAACGCTCTGTGAGCGAGGCCGGCCCGGCCGCCTGGGAGACGACCAACCTGCTGACCCTCTCCACGGCACTCACCCAGGCCGCCCGGTTGCGTGCCGAGACCCGCGGCTCGCACTGGCGCGAGGACTTCCCGCTGCGCGACGACGCGGAGTGGGCCGGCCACGTCGACCTCGCCCTGCTCGAGGACGAGCTCGAGCTCGAGTTCAAGCCGTCGCCCGCCACCGACCTCGAGAAGGAGCCGACGTGACCAGCCTGAGCGACGTCCCGGCCGCGCTGCTCGAGGAGCTGACGGTGGCCGGCCTGGACCGTGACCACGTCTGGGACACGATCGCTCGTGCCGTGTCGGAGGACCTGCCCGACCCGGACATGGACGACCCGACGAGCAGCTCGACCATCGACGCCGACGCCCGCGGTGCAGCAGTCTTCAGCGCCCGGGAGCCGGGGGTGGTCGCAGGCCTCGGCGTCGCCGCAGTCACCTTCTTCATGCTCGGCGCGGACGCGACCATCACCGACCGCCTTCCCGACGGCACGCCGGTGGCGGACGGCGACGTGGTCATGCGCATCACCGGTCTGACCCAGCGGATGCTCGTGGCCGAGCGCACCGCCCTCAACCTCGCCTGCCACCTCTCCGGCATCGCCACCGCGACCGCGCACTGGGTCGAGGCCCTCGCGGGCTCGCCCACGCGGGTGCTCGACACCCGCAAGACGTTGCCCGGCCTCCGCGCCCTCCAGAAGTACGCCGTCCGGTGCGGCGGCGGCGTCAACCACCGGACGAGCCTGCAGGACATGGCGATGGTCAAGGACAACCACGTCATCGCCGCCGGCGGCGTCGTCCCGGCGCTGGCTGCCATCCGGGAGCGCCACCAGGGCCTCCCGGTCGAGGTCGAGGTGACCACTCTCGACCAGCTCGAGCAGCTGCTGGCCCTCCCCCAGCCCCCCGAGCGCATCCTGCTCGACAACATGTCCGACGAGCTGATGACCGAGGCGGTCCGGCGTACGGCGGGCCGGGTCCCGCTCGAGGCCAGCGGCGGCATCACCCTCGAGCGTGCGGCCCGGATCGGCGCGACCGGCGTCGACTTCGTCTCCGTCGGGGCGCTCACCCACTCGGTCAAGGTCCTCGACCTGGGCATGGACCTCCTGGACGACACGAGCGACTCGGGGTCCTGATGCTGCTGGCCGCCGACATCGGCAACTCCCACACCTCCCTGGGACTCCTCGAGGGCGGAGTCGTCGTCGAGCACTGGCGGGTCTCGACCAACGCGCACCGCACTGCCGATGAGTGGTCGGTGCTGATCCGAGGCCTGACCGGTGAGCACGAGCTGACCGGGATCTCGGTGTGCTCCACGGTCCCGTCGGTGCTGCACGAATGGCGGGAAATGCTCGCGACGCACTTCTCGGAAATATCGCAGCTCGTCGTCGAGCCCGGGGTCCGGACCGGTATTCCGGTGCGCACGGACAATCCCCGCGAAGTCGGGACCGACCGCATCATCAATGCGCTCTCGGCGTACACCCGATTCGGTGCTCCCGCCATCGTCGTCGACTTCGGGGGAACGGCGACGACCTTCGACGTCGTCAATAGCGAGGGCCATTACGTCGGGGGCGCGATCTCGCCCGGACTCGAGCTGTCGCTCGAGGCGCTGGGTCGACGCGGCGCGCAGCTGCGGCACGTCGAGCTGGCCCGTCCTCGCACCGTGATCGCCAAGAACACCGTGGAGGCACTGCAGTCCGGCATGCTCTTCGGCGTCGCCAGCCAGGTCGAGGGGATCGTGAGCCGCATGCTCGCCGAGCTCGGGGTGGAGGCGGGAGAGGCCAACGTCATCGCGACCGGCCATCTCGCGCCTTTGGTCCTCGATGAATGCGCGTGTTTCACCGCGCACGACCCGTGGTTGACCCTTCTCGGTCTCGAATTGGTATTCACGCGTAACTCGTGACAGCCTTTTCCCCGGGTTTATCTCGATAATCCGAACAAAGTCAGGCGCCGCCTGACCCGAAATTGGGAGGAAAAGAGAATGGCGCAGAAAGTCACGATCACCCTGGTCGACGATCTCGACGGGAGCGAAGGCGCGGAGACCGTGAGCTTCGGGCTCGACGGCACCAGCTACGAGATCGACCTCAGCGAGAAGAACGCCGCCAAGCTGCGCGAGGCGCTCGCCGGGTACGTCGGCCACGCCCGCAAGGCGGGACGTGCCAAGGCCGGTCGCACCAGCAAGGCGGCCTCCACGAGCGGTCCGTCGGCTCGCGAGCTGCGGGACTGGGCCCGCTCGAACGGTTACCAGGTCTCTGACCGGGGTCGCGTCCCCGAAGAGGTCCGCCAGGCCTTCGAAGCGGCCAACTGAGGAATCCCGCCCACGGCGCGCACCCCGCCCTCGCGGGGGCGTGTTCGCTGTGGGCGGATCGACGGGATCGGGCTTCCGGGAACGCGTAGGGTGGTCGCGGGGTTGAACCTCATGTACCGGCGGATGACCCGCCGGTCCCACGAGCTCCCAGGAGACAAGACGCATGTTCGAACGGTTTACCGACCGAGCCCGCCGGGTGGTCGTGCTGGCCCAGGAAGAGGCCCGCATGCTCTCCCACAACTACATCGGGACCGAGCACATCCTGCTCGGCCTGATCCACGAGGGTGAGGGTGTCGCCGCCAAGGCGCTGGAGTCCCTCGACATCTCGCTGGAGGCGGTGCGCGCCCAGGTCGAGGAGATCATCGGCCAGGGCCAGCAGGCCCCTTCGGGCCACATCCCCTTCACGCCACGCGCGAAGAAGGTGCTCGAGCTGTCCCTGCGCGAGGCGCTGCAGCTCGGCCACTCCTACATCGGCACCGAGCACATCCTGCTCGGCCTGATCCGCGAGGGCGAGGGTGTCGCCGCCCAGGTGCTGCAGAAGCTCGGCGCCGACCTCAACCGCGTCCGCCAGCAGGTCATCCAGCTGCTCAGCGGCTTCCAGGGCAAGGAGGCCGCCGGCGCCGGCGCCGTCTCCGGCCAGGGGGCCGCGGCCGCCGAGGCGCCGTCCTCATCGCTGGTGCTCGACCAGTTCGGCCGCAACCTGACCCAGGACGCCAGAGAGGGCAAGCTGGACCCGGTCATCGGCCGGGGCCAGGAGATCGAACGGGTCATGCAGATCCTGTCCCGGCGTACGAAGAACAACCCCGTCCTCATCGGCGAGCCCGGCGTCGGCAAGACGACGATCGTCGAGGGCCTGGCCCAGGACATCGTCAAGGGCAACGTCCCGGAGACGTTGAAGGACAAGCAGATCTACACGCTCGACCTCGGCGCCCTGGTGGCCGGCTCGCGCTACCGCGGTGACTTCGAGGAGCGCCTGAAGAAGGTGCTCAAGGAGATCCGCACCCGCGGCGACATCGTGCTGTTCATCGACGAGATCCACACCCTCGTCGGTGCCGGCGCGGCCGAGGGCGCGATCGACGCCGCCAGCATCCTCAAGCCGATGCTGGCCCGCGGCGAGCTGCAGACCATCGGCGCCACCACGCTCGACGAGTACCGCAAGTACCTCGAGAAGGACGCCGCGCTCGAGCGCCGCTTCCAGCCGATCCAGGTCGCGGAGCCGACGATCGCCCACACGATCGAGATGCTCAAGGGACTGCGCGACCGGTACGAGGCGCATCACCGCGTCACCATCACCGACGAGGCGCTGGTCTCGGCCGCGACGCTGGCCGACCGCTACATCTCCGACCGGTTCCTGCCGGACAAGGCGATCGACCTGATCGACGAGGCCGGCTCCCGGCTGCGGATCCGTCGGATGACGGCGCCCTCGGACCTGCGCGAGTACGACGACAAGATCGCCGACGTGCGCCAGCGCAAGGAGGCCGCGATCGACGGCCAGGACTTCGAGGCGGCCGCGCGCCTGCGCGACGAGGAGAAGCAGCTGACCGCGAAGAAGGTCGAGCGCGAGAAGCAGTGGCGCGCCGGTGACATGGACGAGATCGCCGAGGTCGACGAGGAGCTCATCGCCGAGGTCCTCGCGGTCGCGACGGGCATCCCGATCGTGAAGCTGTCGGAGGAGGAGTCCTCGCGACTGCTCAAGATGGAGGACGAGCTGCACAAGCGCGTCATCGGTCAGGACGAGGCCGTCAAGGCGCTCTCCCGCGCGATCCGGCGTACGCGTGCGGGCCTCAAGGACCCGAAGCGTCCCGGCGGGTCGTTCATCTTCGCCGGCCCGTCCGGCGTCGGGAAGACGTGGCTGTCCAAGACGCTCGCCGAGTTCCTCTTCGGTGACGAGGACTCCCTGATCCAGCTCGACATGAGCGAGTTCAGCGAGAAGCACACCGTCTCCCGCCTGTTCGGCTCGCCTCCGGGCTACGTCGGCTACGAGGAGGGTGGCCAGCTGACCGAGAAGGTGCGGCGCAAGCCGTTCTCGGTGGTGCTGTTCGACGAGGTCGAGAAGGCCCACCCCGACATCTTCAACAGCCTGCTGCAGATCCTGGAGGAAGGTCGCCTGACCGACTCCCAGGGTCGGGTGGTCGACTTCAAGAACACCGTCATCATCATGACCACCAACCTCGGCACCCGGGACATCGCCAAGGGCCTCAACCTCGGCTTCAGCCAGGTCGGCGACAAGGCGGGATCCTACGAGCGGATGAAGAACAAGGTCTCGGAGGAGCTCAAGCAGCACTTCCGCCCCGAGTTCCTCAACCGGGTCGACGAGATCATCGTGTTCCCGCCGCTGAGCCAGGACCAGATCGTGTCGATGGTGGACAACATGATCGCCTCGGTGGAGCTGCGCATGCGCGACCGCGACATGCAGATCGAGCTGACGCAACCGGCCAAGAACCTCCTGGCCGAGCGCGGCTTCGACCCGGTCCTCGGTGCTCGACCGCTGCGCCGCACGGTGCAGCGCGAGATCGAGGACGTGCTGGCCGAGAAGATGCTGTACGGCGAGGTCGGACCCGGCCAGATCGTGCTCGTCGGTGTCGAGGGCGAAGGCCCGACCGCGACGTTCACGTTCAGGGGCGAGAAGGTCTCGACCCTGCCGGACATGCCGCCGCTGGAGACCGCGGACGTCAAGCCCGAGTCGGGCGCCGACGTGCCGCGCGAGGACTCTTCCGACCCGCTCGAGGGCACGGCAGAGGCCGGCGAAGCCTGACCCGTCACAAATTGCGCTGACCCGGCAGAAAATTTCTGCCGGGTCAGCGCAATTCTGGGCCGGCGCGGGGCGGAGCGAGCAGGGTGCCGGCGCAGCCGATCAGCAGCATCGGGACGATCACGACCAGTGCGAGCGGCGGGAGCCAGCCCCAGCTCTCGACCATGAGTCCGATCGGGCCGCCCAGCGCCACGAGGCCGGCGCTCGTCGGGGACACCCGCCACCGCCAGAGCGCCGTCGCGCTGGCCAGCCACAGGGCCAGGGTGGAGAGCCAGAGCCAGTGCAGGCCGCGTTCCCGGGCTGCCAGAGCCTCCCCTGTCGGCTCGAAGTACGTGGCCAGGAAGAGTCCGCGGGCCAGACCGAGGCCGGCCCCGATGACCACTGCTGCCCACAGCAGCCGCCACGCCGGCTCCCTCATGGGCGCTCTTCCGAGAGCAGCTCGCCGCGATGGCGCCAGGACCAGACGAGGATCGTGATCGAGAAGACCCAGGTGACGGCGACGATGAGGAGCTCGAAGACGCCGCCACCGCCACTGGTGAAGATGTCGTGCTCGAGGTCGTACAGCAGGTCCATGCACCCGAGGTAGAGCCCGGCCGAGCCCGAGGCGAGCAGCCAGAACAGGGCGCTGGGCCAGCCCTTGACCAGCGCGACCAGGGCCAGGAGGCAGGCGAGGCCGAGCCAGAGGTCGGCCAGCGGGAAGGCGTTCTCGAAGTCGTAGTACGCCTGGGTGTGGGCGCTCGCGATCAGGTCGCGGTCGGTGAACCACAGGGTCCAGTACACGACGTCGAGCACCAGTGCGCCGACGAGGAGGCCCACGATCGTCCGGCGCATGCCACGAGCATGCCAGGCCGGTCCCCGCCCGGTGCGAAGATCCTCTCGTGAGTCAGGCCGCCCGCTGGATCCAGCTCTTCCTCGACGTTCGAGGGGACGACGCCGCGACCGAACGCGAGTTCTGGGCGGCGGCGACCGGCTGGTCCCTGTCGCCCCCGCGAGGGGAGAACGACCAGTTCGTGACCCTGATCCCTGAGCGGGGGAGTCCCTGGTTGAAGCTGCAGTCCGTGTCCGGGGCGCCCGGTCTGCACCTGGACCTCGACACGGACGACCGGGACGCCGCGTTGGCGCTCTCCACCTCGCTCGGCGCCACCGAGGCGTGGACCTACGAAGGTGTCCCCGTCATGCGCTCGCCGGGTGGCTTCGTCTTCTGCCACACCCTCGCCGGGGACGTCGAACACGTCTCGCCGCGGTTCGGTGGGTCCGTGCTGGACCAGGTCTGCCTGGACGTCCCGCCGAGCCGGTGGCAGAACGAGTGCGAGTTCTGGACCCGGCTCACCGGACGTGAGCTGCGCGAGGGTTCGCTCCCGGGCTTCCGGTCCCTGGCGGGCGATGGGTTGCGGATCCTCGTGCAGCGGCTGGCGGACGAGCAGGAGACCGTGACGGCCCACCCCGACTTCGCCACGCTCGATCGAGCGGCCGAGACCGAGCGTCACGTCGGCCTCGGAGCCCACCTGGAGGGTGTCCACCAGTTCTGGACCGTGCTGCGCAGCCCGGGCGGGCAGGTGTACTGCCTCACCGACCGGGACCCCGCCACCGGCACCCGATAGGTCATGGAAGGGCGAAGAATCCCGGCTCGACCTCCACCAGCAGCCCGTCGGTGACCAAGCCCGCGAGGCAGCGCTCCCGCTGCTCGGCCGCGTCCCAGACCACGTCCAGCTGCGACCGGGGGACCGACCCCTCGGCGTCCCGCACCACGGCCATCAGCCGGCCACGGCACTGGCGATCGGTGCCGGCCCACGCCTGACCGCGTCGCGGCGGGCCGTCGTACGCCGGGAACCCGGCGTTCCGCCACGCGCAGAGATCGCTGATCGGGCAGGCGGGGCAGACCGGCGCGGCCGCGCGGCAGACGAGGGCTCCCAGCTCCATCACGGCGACCGACCAGACCGGCGCCAGGGCAGGGTCCCCGGGCAGCAGCTCGGTGGCCCGGGCCCGCTCGCCCACGGTCAGGTGGTCGGCGGGGAACTGGCGCCCGGAGTCGGCGCGCGCGAAGACCCGGCGCACGTTGGTGTCCAGGACGGCCACGGACTCGCCGTACGCGAACGCGGCGACCGCGGCCGCGGTGTAGTCGCCGATCCCCGGCAGGGCTCGCAGCTCCGCGAGGTCGGCCGGGACGACGCCGTCGTGGCGTTCGGTGACGGCGACGGCCGCGGCATGGAGCCGCAGGGCCCGGCGCGGGTAGCCGAGCCGCCCCCACAGCCGGACCGCCTCGCCGGCCGGCTCCTCAGCCAGGGCCGGTGGAGTCGGCCAGCGCTCGAGCCACTGCTCCCACACCGGGAGGACGCGCACCACGGGTGTCTGCTGGAGCATCACCTCGGAGACCAAGACCCCCCAGGCCGAGACGCCCGGACGTCGCCAGGGCAGGTCGCGCGCGTGCTCGGCGTACCACTCCAGCACACGAGCATGCAGTGGGGACTGACTCATCGCGACGAAGCCTAAGCGTGGCACCCGCACTCGGACGCGCGGGCGGCCTAGCGTGAGCCCATGGGTACGACGTTGACGCGAGGGCCGCTCCCCGCCCGCGTCTACTGGGTGCGTCGCTCGTTCTTCCTGCTGCTCGTCCTGACCCTGGCCTGGACGATGTCGCACGTCTTCGGCGGCGACTCCGAGCCGAAGGCCCAGGCGAAGCGGGCCGCCGCCAGCACCGGGATCGCGAAGTCCGGGTCGAGGTCCGAGCCGGCCGCGGAGGCGACCGGGCCGGCCACCGTCTACGGCCCGGAAGTCGTCGGGACGAAGAAGCACAAGAAGCGCAAGCCCCGGGAGCCGGTCGCGGTGCAGCCGGAGGGCCCGTGCGTCGACGACGACGTCGTCAGCGCGCCCAGTGTCGGCCCGTCGTACGCGGGGCGCGACGTCACGCTGCGCTTCAAGCTGCACACGGTCCGCTCGGCTGCCTGCACCTGGCGGGTGTCGCCGACGACCGTGACGGCGCGGATCACCTCAGGAGCCGACAACATCTGGAACACCGAGGAGTGTCCGTCGGCGATCCAGAAGCAGGACGTCGTGCTCCGTCGTTCCGAGTGGACCAAGGTGACGTTCACCTGGTCCGGCCGGCGTTCCGACCAGGGCTGCACGAAGAACACCGGCTGGGCGATGCCCGGGTGGTACCACCTCTCGGTCGCCGCCCTGGGCGGCGAGCCCCAGGACGTGCAGTTCGAGCTGAAGAAGCCTGAGCCGCAGGTGGTCACCAAGACCGTGCAGCCCAAGCCGGAGAAGAAGAGCGGCAAGAAGCGGCGCTGAGCCTCAGACGTAGCGCTCGAGGATCGTCGACTCGGCCAGCCGGGACAGGCCTTCACGCACGCTCCGGGCGCGCAGCTCGCCGACCCCCTCGACCGCCTGGAGGTCGTCGACCCCGGCGCCGAGCAGGTGCTGCAGGGTGCCGAAGTGCGCCACCATCCGGTCGACCACCGGCCCGGGGAGACGGGGGACCTTCGCCAGGAGCCGGTAGCCGCGCGGCGCCACGGCGCCGTCGAGGTGCTCGCCGGAGCCGAGCCCGAGCGCCTTGGCGGCCGACGCGGGGTCGACCAGCTCGGCTGGGGTGAGGGCCTCGAGCTTGTCCAGGATCCTTGCCGGGTCGGTGCCGCGCTTCTTGGATGCGTCGTAGTCCCGGATCACCAGCTCGCGCTCGAGGTCGACGCCGGTGATGAGCTCCTCGAGCTGCAGCGACAGCAGTCGGCCGTCGGTGCCGAGCTCGAGCACGTAGTCCTCGATCTCGCGCGCGATCCGGGTGACCATCTCCAGGCGCTGCGCCACGACCGCGACGTCCCGGACCGTCACCAGGTCCTCGATCTCCAGCGCCGACAGGGTGCTGGAGACCTCGTCGAGCCGCATCTTGTACCGCTCGAGGGTCGCCAGCGCCTGGTTGGCGCGCGACAGGATCTGACCGGAGTCCTCGAGCTCGTGCCGGAGCTCCCCGACGTACGCCGCGATGATCTGCATCGACTGGGACACCGAGATGACCGGCAGCCCGGTCTGGCGGGCGACCCGGTCGGCGGTGCGATGCCGCGTGCCGGTCTCCTCCGACGGGATGGCCGGGTCGGGCATCAGGTGCACGGCCGCGCGGATGATCCGGGTGGCCTCGCGGTCGAGGATGATCGCGCCGTCCATCTTCGCCAGCTCGCGCAGCCCGGTCGCGGTGAACGGCACGTCCAGGGCGAAGCCGCCGGTCGAGATCGATTCGACGACCCGGTCGTGCCCGAGCACCAGCAGGGCGCCGGTTCGACCACGGAGGATCCGCTCCAGCCCGTCGCGCAGGATGGTGCCGGGCGCGATCGAGGCCAGCGTCGCGCGCAGGCGCAGCTGCTCGTCGGTGCGGTCGTTCGCTGCCAAACCTGGCCCCCATGCTCGTGCCTCGCGGGCCGGACGGCCCACGCTGGGTGAGTCTAGGGCGCCGCGGGCGCCAGCGAGCGAAGTACGGCGAGAGCCTCGTGCAGCGTCCCGACCTCGATCAGGTCGGCGCGCACCCGGCCGAGGCTGGCGAGCTCCCGCGTCCCGGTCGGGACGATCAGCCGGCGATAGCCCAGCCGGGCCGCCTCGGTGAGGCGCTGCCCGATCAGGCCGACCCGGCGCAGGTCGCCCGAGAGCGACACCTCTCCGACGGCGGCGAGGTCGAGCGGGATGGGGTGGTTGTGCACCGCCGAGGCGATGGCGAGGCAGACGGCCAGGTCGAGGCCGGGGTCCTGCGAGCGCAGACCACCGACCGTGGCGGCGTACACGTCGTTGTCCTTGAGCTTGATGCCGGCCAGCTTCTCGGTGATCGCCACCAGCATCGAGACGCGGGCGGAGTCGAGGCCGCTGACCGCCCGCCGGGGGTTGGGGGCGTTGGTGGCCGAGACGAGCGCCTGGACCTCGGCGATCATCGGGCGGCGGCCCTGGACGGTGACGGTCACGCAGGTGCCGGGCACGGGGGAGTCCCGGTGGCTGCGGAAGAGCCCGCTCGGGTCCGGCACCTCCAGGATGCCGGTGTCGGACTGCTCGTAGCAGGCGATCTCGTCGGCGGCGCCGAAGCGGTTCTTCACGACGCGGAGCAGGCGCAGCGGGGTGTCGCGGTCGCCCTCCATCGACAGGGTGGTGTCGACGACGTGCTCGAGCGCTCGCGGGCCGGCCAACGTCGACTCCTTGGTCACCTGCCCGACCAGGCAGATCGGGAGGTGGCGGGACTTGGCGAGCCGGGTGAGCGTCGAGGCCACCTCCATCACCTGGCTCACGCCACCGGCGCGACCGTCGACCCGTTCGGAGGAGATGGCCTGCACCGAGTCGACGATCATCAGGGCCGGTTGGGCGGTGAGCGCCTCGAGGTGGCCGATGGTCTCGCCGAGGTCGTTGCTGTCGGCGAGGAGGAGGTGCTCGGCGGTGGCGCCGATCCGGCGGGCGCGGGAGGCGATCTGCTGCACCGACTCCTCGCCCGAGACGTAGAGGACCGGCCGCTGGGTCGCCTCTGCGACCGCGCTCGCGATCGTCAGCAGCAGCGTGGACTTCCCGGCGCCCGGCTCTCCCGCGAGCAGCACGACCTGCCCGGGCACGAGGCCGCCACCGAGGACCCGGTCGAACTCGGCGAGCCCGGTGGACAGGCGGCGGCCGCCGTCGGACTCCCGCACCTCGCGCACCGGCTGGGCCGCCCGCTGCGGCGCGGTGGCGCTGGCCGACGAGCGCAGGCCCGTCGTACGCGCCGTCGTCACCTCGTCGATGGTGGCGAACTCGCTGCACTTGGGACAGCGGCCGTACCACTGCGGGAACTCCGCCGCGCAGCTGCTGCAGGCGAAGCGGGTGCGGGTGGCGGCCATGCGCCCAACCTAGGTGAGACCACCGACGTGTTGCTTGGAACACTCACGGCGGGGTACCTGGCCGTCGGCAGTTATGCTCCTGCCAGGTTTGGAACGATCAAGGGGGCGTGGATGAGCAGTCGACCGAGTGGGGTCGCGCCGCCGCGTCTCGCGGATGTCGCCGAGCTCGCCGGCGTGTCCCGGCAGACCGTCTCGAACGCCGTCAACAACCCCGAGCTGCTGCGGCCCGACACCCTCGAGCGGGTCCGGGCCGCGATCACCGAGCTGGGGTACTCGCCGAACCGTGCCGCCCGCAACCTGCGCACCCGCGCGAGCCACCTCATCGGCCTGCGGTTCGCGCCGGTGCAGGAGGGGACGGCGAACGCGATGATGGACCGTTTCGTCCACTCCCTTGTAGAGACCAGCAGCGCCGCCGGCTACCACGTCCTGCTCTTCCCGAGCGACCCCGAGGAGCCGACGGCCGGCTACGAGGCGCTGCTGCGGTCGATGGCCGTGGATGCCTTCGTCGTGACCGACACCTACCTGACCAGCCCCCAGGTGGACTTCCTGGAGTCGCGGCACGCGAAGTTCGTCGCCTTCGGCCGGCCCTGGTCCCACCAGGCCGACCACCCGTGGGTGGACGTCGACGGCGCGGCGGGCACCCTCATGGCCACCGAGCACCTGCTGGACAAGGGTCACACCCGGGTCGCCTGGCTGGGCTGGCGCAAGGACCAGCTGATCGGCGAGGACCGCCGCTCGGGCTGGTCGCGGGCCATGCACGAGCGCGGCCTGTCCACGACCGGGCTGGCGTCCCGCAGCGAGGACACCGTCCAGAGCGGGCGCGAGGCCAGTCGAGTGCTGCTCGACGAGGCGAACCCGTCGGCGTTCGTCTGCGCCTCCGACACCCTGGCGATGGGGGTCCTGCACACCCTGGCCGAGCGCGGCCTCGTCGCCGGTCGCGACATCGCCGTCGTCGGGTTCGACGACTCCCAGGTGGCCCAGGTCGTGTCCCCCGGCCTCACCTCGGTCCGGCAGCCGCTCGAGGACGTCGCGATCGAGGTGGTGCGCGCGCTCGAGGGCCTGCTCAGCACCCCGCCGATCCGGTCCGGCGGTGTCCTGCTCGAGCCGGAGCTGATCCTCCGCGGCTCGTCCTGATCGGGACGTCGACGACGTCTCAGAAGTCCTTCGACCACAGGTTGACGGCGTAGTCGACCTCGGTGCCCTCGTGCTCCGCGATCACCCGCTCGGCGGTCTCCGGAGGGAACTCGATCCGCACCACCGCCTCGAAGTCGGCGCGGTGCTCGAAGCGCCAGGCCGACGTGACCGGGGTACGACGCCAGCCGCGGCCGGTCCAGAACGACTCGACCGCCGCGGCATCGACCTCGGGGAAGCCGCGGCGGAACCATGACCCGAAGGTCGAGGTCGTGGGGTCGTTGTCGACCACGACCGCCGCCCCTCCGCGACGGATGACGCGGTCCAGCTCGGCCAGCCCCGGCTCGCTGCCGGGCCCGAAGAAGTAGGCCCACCGGGCATGCACCACGTCGACGGAGGTGTCCGGGACCGGCAGTGCCTCCGCCTGGCCCGTCAACACCTGGACGTTCTCCAGTCGCCGGGTCCGGCGCACGGCCAGGGCCGCCAACGAGGGGTGCGGCTCGACGCCGATCACCGACCTCGCAGACTCCGCGAACGCCGACAGGTGGAAGCCGGTGCCGCAGCCGAGGTCGAGCACGTCACGGCCGTCGTACGGCGCGAGGGTGCGCAGCGCCGACCAGACCGACCCGTCAGGGTCGAACGCGCGGTTCTCCAGCTCGTAGGTGCCCGGGTGGTTCCAGATGTTCGGGCTGGGCCTCGGCTGGTTCAGATCCTGACCAGGCCGTTCGGGGTGAGGAACTGTGCGGCGGTGATGCCGGGGGTGCCGTGCGGGGCGACCCACTCGACCTTGACGTCCTCCAGCGGCGACTCGAACGGTTCGCCGAGCCACTCCGAGACCCGCTGCGGGTCGCCGGCGATCTCCAGGCAGGCCAGGGAGTACGCCGCGTCGGCACCGTGGCTCGGGTGCAGCTCGCTCGGGACCCCCCACTGGATGAAGAACGGCAGCTGCGGGTCGGAGATGAGGCCGTTGACGCCGATCTGCTTCCAGGTCAGCTCCGTGCCGTCGGGAAGGTAGCGGTTGCCCTTGGCCGACTCGCGACCGAGCCGCTGCTCGGCCACCGTGATGTCGTCGACCGAGACGACCCAGCCCAGCCAACCGCCGCCGAGCTCCGAGCGAGCGCGCACGGCCTGACCGAACGGCGCCTTGTCCGACGCGGGGTGGTCGAGCACCTCGACGACCTCGAGGTAGGTGCCGTTCGCGAGCGGCATGATCATGTTCCGCGTGCCGAACCGAGGGTGGACTCCACCGTCGCTGAAGTCCTTGCCGAGCAGTCCCCCCAGTCGCTGGGCAGTGCCCGCCAGGCCATCCGGTCCCGCCGCAAAAGAGAGATGGTCCAAGCGCATGCCTCATTGTGCGTCACCGCGACGGACCGGCCTGACAGGGGGGTCCCGTTTTCTTGATGTCGAGGTTCTCGAGCGCGGCGGCTCAGTGCGGGTCGGCGGGATGGAGCGCCAACGCCGACCGCGACCGCAGGTGCGCCTCGCAGTGACCGGCCAGCTCGTCGTAGGCAGGTTGCCCCATGAGCTCGACCAGCTCGTTGCGGCTGGTGACGTAGAGCGGCTCGACCGCGACGTGGGCCTCGGTGTTGCCCGAGCAGTACCAGTCGAGGTCGTGGCCGCCCGGGCCCCAGCCGCGGCGGTCGTACTCGGTGATGGTGATCTCGAGGTACTCGGTGTCGTCCTGACGCGTGACGTTGCGGTAGGTCCGCCGGATCGGCAGCTGCCAGCACACGTCCGGCTTCGTCTCCAGCGGGTCGCGCCCCTGCTCCAGCGCGAGCCCGTGCAGGGCGCATCCCGCGCCGCCCTGTCGATCCTGGGGGGCGAAGTCGGCGCGGTTGTGGAAGATGCACGCGCTCTGCCCGTCGTGCTCGAGGGTGCGCGTCTTCGTGTCACCGTCCTCGTCCTTCTCGATCCAGTCGCCCTTCCGCACCGGGCGGCCCGGCCGCTCGTGTCCGGGGTGGAACTGCCAGTGGGCGGGCGTCAGCTGCGCGACGAATCCGGCCACGCGCCGCTGGTCGTCCTTGTCCGCGAAGTGCGCGCCGAGGGTGCAGCAGCCGGTGTCCGGCGACTCGGCGTAGATGCCGGGGCACCCCTGGCCGAAGATGCAGGTGTACGCCGAGGTCAGCCAGGTCAGGTCGCAGCGGAACACCTGAGCCGGGTCGGCCGGGTCGGCGAACTCGACCCAGGCGCGAGGGAAGACGAGGTCCACTTCAGGCACCGGGTCACCCTACGTGGCTGAGGTGGGCCGGTAGATTCGTCCCATGCGCTTGGGCGTGCTCGACATCGGCTCGAACACCGGACACCTGCTGGTGGTCGATGCGCACGACGGCTCTGCTCCCCTGCCGGCCTACTCGCACAAGGAGCCGCTCCGCCTGGCCGAGCACCTCGACGAGCAGGGTGCCGTGACCGAGTCGGGGATCGACGCGCTCGCCGGCTTCGTCTCCTCGGCCCTCGTCGTCGCCGAGGACAAGGGGTGCGAGGAGATGCTGCCGTTCGCGACGTCGGCCGTGCGCGACGCGACCAACTCCGAGGACGTCCTCACGACCGTGCGGGAACGGACCGGCGTCGACATCGAGGTGCTGCCCGGCGAGGACGAGGCCCGGCTCACCTTCCTCGCCGTACGCCGCTGGTTCGGCTGGTCCGCCGGTCGCTTGGCGGTCTTCGACATCGGCGGCGGCTCGCTGGAGGTGGCGGGCGGCCACGACGAGGCCCCCGACGTCGCCTGGTCGATGCCCCTGGGTGCCGCCCGGCTGGCCCGGGAGCACTTCGCCGGCGGGACGCCGGAGGAGTCCGACGTCCGCGCGCTGCGGAAGAAGATCCGCTCCGAGATCGCCCGGGACGCCGGTCGGCTGCTGCGCAGCGGCGGTCCCGACCTCGCGGTCGCCACCTCCAAGACCTTCCGGTCGCTGGCCCGCATCTGTGGCGCGGCGCCCTCGGGAGAGGGACCGCTGGTGAGCCGCACGCTCCCCGCCAAGGAGCTGGACCGCTGGATCCCGAAGCTGACGGCGCTCTCGCCCGACGAGCTCGCCGACCTCCCCGGGGTCAGCCCGAGCCGCACCCACCAGATCCTCCCGGGGGCGCTGGTGGCCGACGCGATCATGGACATCTTCGACCTCAAGGCGCTGGAGATCTGTCCCTGGGCGCTGCGCGAGGGCGTCATCCTCGAGCGGATCGACGCGATCAGCAGGTCCGTGTGACCCGGATCGGACTCTCCACGGCCTCGGTCTACCCCGAGTCGACCGCGCACGGGTTCGCGTACGCCGCGCGGCTCGGCTACGACGCCGTCGAGGTGATGGTCGGCATCGACGCGCTGTCCCAGCAGGTCGCGGCGGTCAAGCAGCTGCGGGACCACCACGAGCTGCCGATCTCGGCGATCCACTCGCCGTGCCTGCTGTTCACCCAGCGGGTCTGGGGCACCGAGCCGTGGGGCAAGCTCGAGCGCTCGGCGGAGATGGCGCACGAGGTCGGGGCCGAGGTGGTCGTCGTCCACCCGCCGTTCCGCTGGCAGCGCGAGTACGCCGCCAACTTCGTCAACGGCATCGCCGCCCTGGAGTCGAGCACCGGCCTCTCGTTCGCGGTGGAGAACATGTATCCGTGGCGGGCCTCCAGCAAGCGTGGGATGGAGATGTACGTCCCCGGCTGGGATCCTTCGGAGGAGCCCTACGCGCACACGACCATCGACCTCTCGCACGCTGCGATCGCCCAGTCGGACCCGATCGAGATGGCGGTACGGATGGGTTCGCGGCTCACGCACGTCCACCTCACCGACGGGTCGGGCTCGGCGAAGGACGAGCACCTCGTTCCCGGCCGCGGGGTGATGCGGGCCGCGGAGTTCCTCCGGCACGTCGCCGACGCCGGGTTCGGCGGTGACGTCGTGCTGGAGATCAACACCCGCCGGGCCGTGACGGAGGCCGAGCGGGAGCAGGACCTGCGCGAGTCGCTGGAGTTCGCGCGCGAGCACTTCACCGTGAGCGCCTGATGCCTCGCGGTCGCCGGCCGGGCTCGCCCGACACCCGCTCCACGATCCTCGCGGCCGCCCGCGCCCGCTTCGCCTCGGCGGGCTTCGGCGGGACCACGATGCGAGCGGTCGCCGCCGACGCCGAGGTCGACGCGGCCCTCGTCCACCACTACTTCGGCAGCAAGGACGACCTGTTCCTGGCTGCCCTGGAGCTGCCGATCGACCCGCGGACGGTCCTTGCGTCCGTGGTCGACGCCGGGCCCGACGGCGCCGGCGAGCGGTTGGTCCGCACGCTGCTCTCCGTGTGGGACGACGAGGCGAACCGCCTGCCCCTGCTGGCGATCGTGCGCAGCGCGGTGGAGGGGGAGACCCGTCTGGTGACCGAGGGTTTCCTCCCGGTCATCGTCGGTCCCGTGCTCGGCCGGCTGGTGAAGGACCGGCCCGCGGACCGCATCCCCCTCGTCGCCTCCCAGATCGTCGGGCTGATCGTCACCCGGTACCTGATCGCGGTCCCCTCGATCGCGCAGGCGGACCCCGAGGTCCTCGCCGCTCGGATCGGTCCGACCATCCAGCACTACCTCACCGGCGACCTGGACTGAGGCTGGCCTCGTGGGGTAACGGCATCGCGGACACACTTCCGGGGCCGTATGCGATACCGGGAGCGCACATCTGGTGGCGTTACCGGAAGGCAGGCCACCTGCTATTATTCAACGCATGATGAATAACGCGGTGGAGATCCGCGACCTCCGGGTGGTGCGTGGTGGGCGAACGGTGCTCGACGGGCTCGACCTGGAGGTCGCCGGGGGAGTGACCGGACTGCTCGGTCCCAGCGGCTGCGGCAAGTCGACCCTCATGCGCGCGCTGGTCGGCGTCCAGCAGGTCGAGTCCGGAAGCGTGACGGTGCTCGGCGAGGAGGCGGGCAGCAGGTCGCTGAGGGACCGGATCGGCTACGTCACCCAGGCGCCCAGCGTGTACGACGACCTCACGGTCGCCGAGAACCTCGCCTTCTTCTCCCGGGTGCTCGGTCGCCCGCACAGCGACGTCGACCGCGCGGTCGAGCGCGTCGCGCTGCAGGACCATCGCGACCAGGTGGTGGGCCGGCTCTCCGGAGGCCAGCGCTCGCGCGCCAGTCTCGCGGTCGCCCTGCTCGGCCAGCCGGAGCTGCTCGTGCTCGACGAGCCGACCGTCGGCCTCGACCCGGTCCTGCGTCGCGACCTGTGGGAGCTGTTCCACCAGCTGGCGGAGGACCCCGAGCGCCCGGCTGCCGTGTTCGTCTCCAGCCACGTCATGGACGAGGCCGACCGCTGCGACCACCTCCTCCTCATGCGCGAGGGCGCGATCATCGCCTCCGGCCCACCGGAGGAGATCCGTCGACGTACCGGCCAGCCCGACATCGAGGCGGCGTTCCTGCAGATCGTGGAGGCCACGGCATGAACGCGCGCATCACGCTTGCGGTCTCGGGCCGTGTGCTCACCCAGCTCCGCCGCGACCACCGGACGCTCGCCCTCATGCTGGTGCTGCCGTGCGTGCTCATGACCCTGCTGTGGTGGATGTTCCAGGACCTGCCCGGTGACCACTTCGATCGCCTCGGGCCCGGCCTGCTGGCGATCTTCCCGTTCATCGTGATGTTCCTGGTCACCAGCGTCACGACCCTCCGCGAACGCGGGAGCGGGACCCTCGAGCGGTTGCTGGCCATGCCCATGGGCAAGCTCGACTTCCTCCTGGGGTACGCCGTGGCGTTCGGCCTGGTGGCCCTGGTCCAGGCCGTGCTGGCGGTGGGCCTGAGCGTCGGCCTCCTCGGCCTCGAGGTCACCGGACCGACCTGGCTGCTCGCGATCGTCGCCGTCGTCGACGCCGTGCTCGGCTCCGCCCTCGGACTCTTCGTCAGCGCCTTCGCACAGACCGAGTTCCAGGCGGTCCAGTTCATGCCGGCGATCGTGATCCCGCAGCTCCTGCTGTGTGGTCTCTTCGTGCCGCGCACCGAGCTCCCCGACGCTCTGCACGCGATCAGCGACGTGTTGCCGCTGTCGTACGCGGTGGACGCGATGGCGCACCTCCTGTCCGACACCACGACCGGACACGTGTGGCGCGACCTGGGCATGGTGGCGGCCTTCGCGCTGGCCGGGCTGGCGCTCGGCGCGGCCACCCTGCGACGGCGTACTCCCTAGGCTCACCGCCTGCAGGCACGGGTAGCCTGATCCGCATGTCGTTGCTCCGCCAACCGCTCCTCATGCTCGCCCGCAGCGAGCGGGTCAAGAAGCTCGTCACGACGATGCCGGTCTCCTCCGGGATCGTCAGCAGCTACGTCCCCGGGGAGGACATCGCCTCGGCCGCGTCGGCCACCCAGGGCCTGGTCGACCACGGCCTGCGGATCTCCCTGGACTACCTGGGCGAGGACACCCTCGACGCCGACCAGGCCGAGGCCACGACCTCGGCGTACCTCCAGCTGCTCAAGGAGCTCGGGGCACAGGGCCTCACTCGGTACGCCGAGGTGTCGGTCAAGCTGTCGGCCGTCGGGCAGGCGCTGCCCGAGGTGGGGGACAAGATCGCGCTGGAGAACGCGCGCACCATCTGCCGGGCCGCGCGCAACGCCGGCACCACGGTGACCCTCGACATGGAGGACCACACCACCACCGACCGCACGCTGGCCACGCTGCGCGAGCTGCGCAAGGACTTCCCGGAGACCGGGGCCGTGCTCCAGGCCATGCTGCACCGGACCGAGGGTGACTGCCGGATGCTCGCCTACGAGGGCTCGCGCGTCCGGCTGTGCAAGGGCGCCTACCTCGAGCCGGAGGAGGTCGCCTTCCAGGACAGGATCGACATCGACAAGTCCTACGTCCGCTGCCTCAAGGTCCTGCTCGCCGGCGACGGCTACCCGATGATCGCCACGCACGACCCGCGGATGGTGGAGATCGCCACGTCCCTGGCCAGCCGCTACCACCGCGCCCAGGGCACCTACGAGTTCCAGATGCTCTACGGCATCCGCCCCGGCGAGCAGCGCCGCCTCGCCGATTCCGGGGAGACGGTGCGGGTCTACATCCCCTACGGCACCGAGTGGTACGGCTACCTCATGAGGCGTCTCGCCGAGCGGCCGCAGAACCTCTCCTTCTTCCTACGATCCCTGGTGTCGAAGAAGTGAGCCCCAGAAGATGACTACCGCGATCCTCGGCGCCGGAGTGATGGGGGAGACCCTGCTCTCCGGGCTGGTCCGCGCCGGCCGCCGGGTGGACGACCTGCTGGTCGGCGAGAAGCGCAAGGAGCGCGCCGCGGAGCTGACCGAGCGGTACGGCGTCTCGGTGGTCGGCAACGTCGAGGCCTCGCAGAAGGCGGACACGATCGCCCTGGTCGTGAAGCCGCAGGACATGGGTGACCTGCTCGACGAGATCGCCCCGCACCTGCACGACGGCCAGCTGCTGGTGTCCCTCGCCGCCGGCATCACCACCGGATTCATCGAGTCCCGCGTGCCGGCCGGCGTGGCCGTCGTCCGGGTCATGCCGAACACGCCAGCCCTGGTGGACGAGGGCATGGCCGCGATCTCGCCCGGCTCGCACTGCGACGAGCAGCACCTCGCGGAGGCCGAGTCGCTCATGGGCTCGACGGGTCGTGTGCTGCGCGTCCCCGAGCGCCAGATGGACGCCGTCACGGCGATCAGTGGCTCGGGACCGGCCTACCTCTTCTACGTCGTCGAGTCGATGATCGAGGCCGGGGTCCACCTCGGTCTCCCGCGCGCGACCGCGACCGAGCTGGTCGTCCAGACCGTGGTCGGCTCGGGCAAGATGCTCCGCGAGACCGGCACCCATCCCGTCGTCCTCCGCGAGCAGGTCACCTCGCCGGGCGGCACCACGGCCTCCGCGCTGCGCGAGCTCGAGGTGCACGGCGTCCGCGCGGCGTTCCTCGCCGCGATGGAGTCGGCCCGCAACCGCTCCCGCGAGCTCGCCGAGGGCTCCTAGGCCCCTTCACAGTCCCAGGGCCGTCCGGGCCGCGGCCAGCACCGGCGCGGTCACCTCGCGGCAACGTTCCTCCCCGGCCTCGAACCGCGCCGTGACCTCGTCCGCGTCCAGCGCGGCGTACGCGGCTTGGATCGGCTCCAGCACCGACACGACGGCGTCGGTGGTCGCCGCCTTGAGCGCGCCGTACGTCGTGATGCCGTCGGCGGACCCGCCGCACGCGGTGAGGATCTCCAGCAGGTTGGTGACGCCGGGCTTGCGCTCCGCGTCCGCCCGAACGGCGTCCGGGCCGACCTCCGAGTCGGTCACGGCGCGACCGACCTTGCGGCGGACGACGTCGGGCTCATCGAGCAGGTAGATCGTCCCCTGGGTGTCGGCGTCGGACTTGCTCATCTTGCGGGTCGGGTCGCTGAGCGACCGGACCCGCGCACCCGTGGACGGGACCGCCACCTCCGGGACCGTGAACACCTCGCCGTACCGGTGGTTGAACCGCAGGGCGAGGTCCCGGGTGAGCTCGACGTGCTGGCGCTGGTCGTCACCGACCGGCACCGTGGCCGGCCGGTAGAGCAGGATGTCGGCGGCCATGAGGACCGGGTAGGTGTAGAGCGAGACCCGGGTCGAGTCGACGCCGCGACCCTTCTCCTTGAACTGGATCATCCGGTTGAGCTCGCCGGTGCTCGCGACGCACTCGAGCAGGTAGGCCAGCTGCGCATGCGCAGGCACCTGGCTCTGCCGGAACAGCGTGGCGCGGTCGAGCCCCAGCGCGACGAACAGCCGTTGCTGCTCGAGGGAGAGCTCACGCAGGCGCGCCGGGTCGTGGTCGGTCGTGAGGGCGTGCAGGTCGGAGACGCCGTAGTAGGCGTCCTCCTGCGCGTGCGTCATCGGCAGCAGCGCGCCGAGGTAGCTGCCCAGGGTGAGCCGACCCGAGGGGGTCAGCAGCGAGAGGGTGGTGGACGTTGACGTGGACATGAAGAGGCTCCTGAGGTTCGAGGAGCCGCCGACGGTCAGCCGTGGTTGGTGCCTGAGATCGACACTGGCCGCCCGCAGGCGGCCAGGGATGATGGGTGGACCGCCGTCAGGCGGACCACCACAGGGCGACGTGAGTCATCGGCACGCCCTCAGAGTACCGATAGGTTGCGCGACATGGAGTGTTCGGGGCGGGCGACCGTGGTGTTCGACCCGTCGCTCACCGAGTACGACTTCGGCCTCCAGCACCCCATGAGCCCGGTCCGCGTCGACCTGACCATGCGGCTGGCCGAGGCGATGGGCGTCACGGGAGAGCACCTCCCGTTGGTCCCGGCTCCGATCGCCACCGACGACCAGATCGCGACCGTCCACGACCGGGACCTGATCGAGGCGATCAGGCGAGCGGGGTCGGACGGGGCTCCGGACCTGTCCCGCGGTCTCGGCAGCGACGACAACCCGATCTTCCCCGACATGCACCACGCCGGCGCGCACGTCGTCGGCGCGACGCTCGAGGCGGCCCGGCAGGTGTGGAGCGGGGAGTCCCTGCACTCGGTGAGCATCACCGGCGGCCTGCACCACGCGATGCCCGAGCGGGTCAGCGGCTTCTGCATCTACAACGACGTCGCGGTCGCGATCCGGAGCCTGCTCGACCAGGGCGCCGACCGGGTGGCGTACGTCGACGTCGACGTCCACCACGGCGACGGCGTCGAGCGGATCTTCTGGGACGACCCGAGGGTCCTCACCATCTCCCTGCACGAGAGCGGCCGGATGCTGTTCCCCGGTACCGGCTTCCCCGACGACGTCGGCGGTCCCGGGGCCGAGGGCAGTGCCGTGAACGTCGCGCTGCCGCCGGGCACCGCGGACGCCGGCTGGCTGCGTGCGTTCCACGCGGTCGTGCCGGCGCTGCTGCGCGAGTTCGCCCCCGACGTCCTGGTCACCCAGCACGGCTGCGACTCGCACGAGTCGGACCCCCTGGCCCACCTCATGTTGAGCGTCGACGGGCAGCGGGCGGCGTACCTGGCCCTCCACGACCTGGCCCACGAGGTCGCGGGCGGTCGCTGGCTGGCCACCGGTGGCGGCGGGTACGCCGTCGTGGAGGTCGTGCCGCGCGCCTGGACCCACCTGCTCGCGATCGCCTCGGGGCGGCCGCTCGACCCGGCCGAGCGCACCCCGGAGGAGTGGCGGACCCACGTCTCGGAGACCTTGGGGGTCCTCGCCCCGAGCCGGATGACCGACGGCCGGACACCGTTGTTCCGGGACTGGTCCGAGGGCTACGACCCGGACAGCTGGCTGGACCGCTCGATCCACGAGACCCGGATGGCGACGTTCCCGCTGCACGGCCTCGACCCGCTGCCCTGATCCTCGCCGGGCTCCAGGCTCCAGGAACGCTCTGCGGGGACCGAACAATTGTCTGCGCAAAGTAAAGTTTCGCCCCATAAGCAACAGGACACGCCGCTGACCCCACAAGTTTCTCTAGCGTTTTGCTTCCTCACCTGTCACGGGAGCCCTATTCTCAGCGAGGCGCGGTCACGTGTGCGCACCGGTGGGGAAGCCGGTGGCGTGCCGCAAAAAGGAAGTCGGTGGAGCATGGTGACCAACTCTTCGGGTGATCTGTCCGAGGCCAGGTTCCTGACCGTGGCCGAGGTGGCCGCCATGATGCGCGTGTCCAAGATGACCGTCTACCGGCTCGTCCACAACGGCGAGCTGCCCGCGGTCCGGGTCGGTCGTTCGTTCCGGGTGACCGAGGACGACGTCGACGAGTACCTGCGGAAGTCGTTCTTCTCTGCTGGCTGAGGGCCGGCTGAGGGCCGGCTGGGGGGCTGAGTGAGCGACGGGGACTACTGGCGCGACTACAACCAGGCGCAAGCCGGTCGCGTCCCCCGCGACCTGTGCCTTCGAGCGATCGACCTCGCCGGCGCCGGTCACGGGCGTACTGCTCTGGACCTCGGTGCCGGAGCGGGCGTGGAGTCCCGGGCGCTGGCTGAGGCCGGCTGGCAGGTAGTGGCGTTCGACCTCGACTCCGCCTTGGTCGAGCGCCTGCGTGACACCGACGTCGAGGTACGCATCGGTTCGATGGCGGAGGCAGATCTGCCGGCGGCCGACTCGTGCACGCCGGCTTCTCCTCCGTTCGTGCCTCCGGCGCAGTTCCCGGCTTCTGGGAGCGCCCTCCGCCCTCCGCCCGGTGGTCTCTGGCGGTCAACCTCTTGGGTCCACGACGAGTGGGCGCAGGAACCGGACCTGTCCTTCCACACCGGTGCCGAGGTGGAGACCCTCACCTCCGGACTCGAGGTGATCGACCTCGGCGAGGTGGAGGAGGACGGGCAGGCCTTCGCCGGACCCAAGCACTGGCACCTCTTCTCCGTGCTGGCTCGGCGACCGTCGTGAGCCAGGTCTCAGCCGAGCGCTCGGTTTCGGTCGACACCCCTTCCCCAAGTAGGCTGCCCACGTCCCGCCGTGCGGCGGGCCATGACTTGCAAGGCAGATGAGAGAAGGCACAGCGTGGGTTCGGTAATCAAGAAGCGTCGCAAGCGGATGGCGAAGAAGAAGCACCGCAAGCTGCTGAAGAAGACGCGCGTGCAGCGTCGCAAGCTCGGCAAGTAGCCGACCCCGCTCCCCGAGGACGCGCTGTGGGCAGGGTGGTGCTCGTCACCGGGGTCTCTCGTGACCTCGGGCGGCAGGCAGCGCGCGCCCTCGCCGAGCAGCCGGACGTCGAGCGCGTCATCGGCGTGGACGTCGTCCCGCCCCGCGGGGACTCCGGGCGCGTGTCGTTCATCCGTGCGGACATCCGCAACCCCGTCATCGCCAAGATCATCGCCAAGGAGGACGTCGACACCGTCGTCCACATGAGCGTGATCGCGACCCCGGGCAGTGCCGGGGGCCGCAACACGATGAAGGAGCTCAACGTCATCGGGACGATGCAGCTCCTCGCGGCCGCCCAGAAGGCTCCCGGGCTCCGGCACCTGGTCGTGAAGTCGACCTCGACGGTCTACGGCGCCAGCAGCCGCGACCCGGCGATGTTCACCGAGGAGATGGAGCCACGGCGGACGCCGACCTCCGGCTACGCCAAGGACGTCGCCGAGATCGAGGGGTACGTCCGCGGCTTCGCCCGTCGGCGGCCCGACGTACGCGTCACCGTCCTGCGGTGCGCGAACGTGATCGGTCCGCACGTCGCCAGCCCGATCAGCTCCTACTTCCGGCTGCCCGTCATCCCCACCGTGCTGGGTTTCGACCCGCGCATGCAGTTCCTGCACGAGGACGACTTGATCGCCGTGCTCGAGCATGCCGTCACCGAGGACGTCGCGGGCACCTTCAACGTCGCCGGCGAGGGCATCCTGATGCTCAGCCAGGCGCTGCGCCGACTGCAGAAGCCCACCGTCCCGATGCCTCCCTTCGCGGTGGGCAGCCTGGGATCGGTGCTGCGGCGCGCCCGGCTGGCGGACTTCAGCCCCGAGCAGCTCGCCTTCCTCACCTTCGGACGCGGAGTGGACACCACGCGGATGCGGGAGATGCTCGGTTTCCAGCCGACCTACTCGACCGAGGAGGCCTTCGAGGACTTCGCCTCCTCGATCGGCCGCGGTGCCGGTTACACGGTCCAGGCCCTCGACCACGCCCAGCGGGTCCTGGCCACGCCGAGCGCGCCGGGGCCGGCCGGGATCGAGGGAGGCCGGCGATGACCGACGCCGACATCATCCCGATCGGCACGCGCGGGAAGCCCGGGCGCGGCACCGGCAAGGCCCGCCCGTCGGCCGCCGCCCGCAGCCTCGTCGGGAAGCCGGGCAGGGCCAGCGAGCACGAGAAGCCCGAGCCGCCGACCGAGATCGACCGCGCCGGGACTCCGGAGCCGGAGGCCCCCGTCGCCGAGACGCCCCCTGCGCGGAAGCAGGCGCCTCCGAAGAAGAAGGCCCCGCCCGCGCCGAGCGCGGACGCCCCGGTCGAGCGTCCCCCGGCCCGCACCGAGGAGGTGCACCCGGTCGCGGGCATCCCCACCAGTGACTGGTTGGCCGCCTTCCAGCACGCTTCGCGCGAGCTCTTCGGCGACCAGTGGGAGCCGCAGCTCGCGCGCTTCCTGGCGTTCCTCCGGCGCCGCGTCACCGGGGACTACCGGGTCGACGAGTACGGCTTCGACGCCGAGGTCACCGAGCGGTTCTTCATGGCCGCCCTCCGGCCGATCGCCCAGCGCTGGTTCCGGATCGAGGTGGTCGGCGCCGAGAACATCCCGGAGACCGGCGGCGCCCTGGTGGTGTCCAACCACTCGGGCACGATCCCGGTCGACGGCCTCATGACGATGGTGTCCATCCACGACACCACCGGCCGCCACCTCCGCCCGCTGGGTGCCGACCTGGTGTTCAAGATGCCGATCGTCTCGACGGTCGCCCGCAGGAGCGGTGCCACGCTGGCCTGCAACGAGGACGCCGAGCGCATGCTGGCCGGCGGCGAGCTGGTCGGTGTCTGGCCCGAGGGCTTCAAGGGCATCGGCAAGCCGTACGCCGACCGGTACAAGCTCCAGCGATTCGGTCGCGGGGGCTTCGTCTCGGCCGCGCTGCGGACCGGTGTCCCGATCATCCCGCTCTCGGTCGTGGGAGCCGAGGAGATCTATCCGCTGGTCGGCAACGTGCCGGCGCTCGCGCGGCTGCTCGGGGTGCCGTACATCCCGATCACGCCGTTCTTCCCCCTGCTCGGCCCGCTCGGCCTGGTGCCGCTTCCCTCGAAGTGGCTGCTGGAGTTCGGGGAGCCGATCCGGACCGACGAGTTCGACCCGTCGTCCGCGGAGGACCCGATGCTCGTCTTCAACGTGACCGACCAGGTGCGCGAGACGATCCAGCAGACGCTCTACCGGCTGCTCATGCAGCGTGAGTCGGTGTTCCGGGGCCGCGCCGAGGACTGAGCCGCGGCGGCTCTGGTTCGACGACCCGAGGCACTCAGGGAGCCAGGGAGTCGCCGATGCCGGACACGGTGTCGCCGATCGCGTCACCGAGGCCGCCGGAGCTGGTGCCCGCGCTCGGGCCGGACAGGTCCGGAAGGTCGATGCCGTCGCGGCCGTCACCGTTCGAGGTGGTCGTGGAGCCGCCTTCGGTGACCGCGTCGCCGAGCTGCCCCAGCGGGTCGTCGCCGGTGCTCGGGGCGGAGCCGGAGCCCGGCAGGGCAAGCGGGCCGTCGCCCCCGTTCCCCTTCTTGCCACCCTTGCCCTGGCCGCCGTTCGAGCCCTTCTGGCCGACACCCTCCGCACTGCTCGTGGAGGTGAACGTGCTGCCGGGCAGGGTCAGCGTGGTCGTGGGGGTCGGGACGCTGAGTCCGCCGGCGACGAGGATCGCCGGCAGGTCGCCGATGCCCGTGCCGCCGCAGGAGGGGCAGGCCCGCTCAGCCGCTGCGTCGATCTGTGTGATCACCCGCGCGGCCTGGATGAGGGCGTCGCGGGCGTCGCCGTCGACCTGGGGCGCGAGGTCCGCGAGGGCGTCGAGGCTCGACGCGGTGAAGTCGCGCAGCTCGGCGATCGAGTCCTCGTGGCCGGTCTGGGCGTAGTCGGCGAGCAACAGGTCACTGGCCTCGGTCGACTGGTCGGTGAAGTCGGCGAGCGTCTGCGCCATGGCGTCCTGGTCGTCGCCGCGGGCGGTGAGCCGGTTCAGCTCCTCGAGCCGGTCCTGAGCACTGGACAGCAGGGTCGCACCCTTGGCCTGGTCGCCCATCGACAAGCCGGTGTGAGCGTTCTCGATCGCCCGCTTGAGCGGGTACAGGGCGTCGCCCGGCAGCGCGGTCTGGGCGGCCGCCGCGAGACCGGTGGAGGCGCCGACGAGGGCCAGGCCGCCAACCGCTGCGGCGATCCGGCGCTCCCGCGTGGACCGGCGTGCGGGCATGGCGAGCTTCGCCGCCGCGTCGCTCGGCACCAGCTCGGTGGCGGCCGCGGTCATCAGCTGCTCGCGCAACGTCGCGGAGAACTCTGCCCGGGGCATGACGGGGTCGACGTCCCGCAGGCTCCCGACGAGCACCAGCAGGTCGCCGAGGTGGGAGTCGGCGATCTCGCCGCGCTCCACCAGCGCCTGGAACTCGTCGGCGCGTCGCTTGGACGCGTACACCGGACTCATCGTGAACTTCCTGTCTGAACCATCTGCTCCGAGGACACGACGGCGTGTTGTCGTGACATCCCCATCAACGACGCGGTGAGGCCACTGGTTACGGGGGTGGGAGAGAGATTTTCCGACGGAATTGCGCGCTGGGCCGACCACTCGCACCGGGGTTCGCGAGTCATCGGATCCCCTCGGGCATCAGCTTCGCCAGGTTTCGTACGCCGCGCAGCTGGAGCTGCTTGATCGCCCCGTCGGAACGCCCCAGGACCTGGGCGGTCTCGGCGATGCTCATGCCCTGCAGGAAGCGCATGATCAAGCAGTCCTTCTGCTCCGGCGGGAGCTCGCACAGCGCCTTGAGGAGGACCTCGTTGGTGAGCGAGGCGAGCACCGACTCCTCCGGGCCCTCGGTGGCGTCGTCGTGCGGCGTCATGTCCTCGGTGGTCATCTCCAGGCGGGTCCGGCCGGCCTTGAAGTGGTCCGTGCACAGGTTCCGGGCGATGGTCATGAGCCAGGCGCCGAAGTCCTTGCCCTGCCACCGGAAGTTGGCCATGCCGCGCAGGGCGCGGAAGAAGGTCTCCGAGGTCAGGTCCTCGGCCAGGGCCTGCGAGCGGGTGCGGTGGAACAGGAAGCGGTAGACCGAGGGGTGGTAGTGGTCGAACAGCAGGCCGAACGCCTCGGTGTCCCCGCCGCGAGCCAGCTCGACGAGCGCGATCAGCCGGTCGCGGTCGGCCTGGTCCAGCTCCGAGGAGGTGGCCAGGTCGGCGTCGCCGAAGCCGGACCCGGGGCTCGTGCCAGCGACCGCCGACTCGTTGAGCAGCCAGTCGGGACCGGAACGCCCCGTGCTCGGGGGCTGGGTCCCGAACGGGCCGGAGCCGGCACAGGTGGCGGGTCGGAGCGCGCCTCCACCGAGCAGGACGGCAGCGACGGCGGCCCGCAGGGCGTCCAGCCCCGGGACCGCGTGCCCTGCCCGCAGTCGCGCCTTGATGACCAACCCTCCCGGATGGTGCGCTTCCCCCCAGAAGCTTCTGGTCATGCTACGTCGGGGTCGGGGGGTTGGGAAGGAAAACGTGGCCTAGACCACACCTCGCTCGCCGCGGGTCGGGTCGACTACCGCCGTCGGCGCAGCGCGACACCGGCCGCGACGGTGCCGCTGACCGCCCCGGCGGCGGCGCCGACGACCAGCCCGACCCGCGCGGCCTTGCGGCCGGTGCGGTAGTCACGGATCCGCCAGCCGTGCTCCTTCGCGGCCGCGCGCAGCTTGGCGTCGGGGTTGATGGCACAAGGGTCGCCGACCATCGAGAGCATCGGCAGGTCGTTGGAGGAGTCGGAGTACGCCGAGCACCGGTCGAGGTCCAGCCCCTCCCGCTCGGCCAGCGCCCGGATCGCCTCGGCCTTGGCCGGCCCGTGCAGCAGGTCTCCCACCAGGACACCGGTGTAGACGCCGTCGACGTGCTCGGCGACGGTGCCCATCGCGCCGGTGAGACCGAGTCGGCGCGCGATGATGGAGGCGATCTCGATCGGCGCGGCCGTCACCAGCCACACCCGCTGGCCCTGGTCGAGGTGCAGCTGGGCCAGGGCGCGGGTGCCGGGCCAGATCCGGTGCGCCATGGCCTCGTCGAAGATCTCCTCGCCCAGCTCCTCGAGCTCGGTCACGGTGTGGCCGGCGATGAACGAGAGGGCGGAGTTGCGGGCGTCCATGACGTGCTCGGGATCCTCCACCCCGACGACGCGGAAGTAGGCCTGCTTCCAGGCAGCGCCGAGGATCTCCCGGGTCGTGAAGAACTTGCGCCGGTGCAGCCCGCGCGCCAGGTGGAAGATGCTGGCGCCCTGCATGACCGTGTTGTCGACGTCGAAGAACGCTGCCGCCGTGGGGTCGTCCGGGGTGGTGAGCGCGGTCTCGACCTCCGCGGCGGCGGCCGCGGCCTCGCCGGCCAGCGTCGAGCGCTGCTGGAGGTTGAGGACCCTCCGGGGCTTCTCCGGGCTCATACGCCAACCCTAGTAGGGAATTGCCGCAGGTTCGGTTGTGCCAAGATCGAGAGCATGACCGTCCACCACGACGTCACCGAGCTGGTCACCACGGCCGCTGAGCAGCGCGCGGACAAGCTCGCCGTGGTGGAGGCCGACGGGCGTGGCCTGACCTGGGAGCAGCTGGAGGACCAGGTGGCGCGCACCGCCACCGGCCTCGGTCGGCAGGGCGTGGTCGCCGGGCAGCGCGTGCTCATCGCGCTGGGCAACCGGCTGGAGTTCATCGTGGCCTACCTCGGCGTGCTGCGCGCCCAGGCGGTCGCGGTCCCCGTCAATCCCACGTCCACGGAGGACGAGCTGGTCCGGATGATCGCCGACTCCGGCTCGCGACTGGCCCTCGGTGACGCAGCGACGCTGCCCCGGGTCCGGCCCGCCGTACGCCGGGTGCTCGACGCCCGGGAACGAGGCGATGACCAGCAGCTGGACGCCGACCTGCTCGAGCGTTCGGTGCCGACTCGGGTGGTCGTGCTGGACCTGCCGGCCGAGGACGAGGAGATCGGCTTCGCAGAGCTCATGACCGACCCGAGCCGGCCGGTGCCGCCGCTGCCGGACCCGGACAAGCTCGCGGTCCTCCTGTACACGAGCGGGACCTCCGGTCGGCCGCGCGCCGCCATGCTCAGCCACCGGGCCCTCCTGGCCAACCTCGCGCAGGTGGGCCAGGTCGAGCCGCCGATGATGCATGGCGACGACGTCGTCCTCGGCGTGCTCCCGCTCTTCCACGTCTACGGCCTGAACGCGGTGCTCGGCGGGGTGTTGTGGCACCGCTGCAAGCTGGTGCTCGTCGAGCGCTTCGACCCCGACGCCGTGCTGGACATCATCGAGGACGAGGCGTGCAGCGTCATCCCGGTCGCGCCGCCGGCGTTCGCGTACTGGCTGCCGATGGAGCGGCTCCGGGAACGGCTCGGCCCGGTACGGCTGATGCTCTCCGGCTCGGCGCCGCTGTCGCTGGAGCTGATCGAGCAGTTCGGGGAGGCGACGGACATCCCCATCCACCAGGGCTACGGGCTCACGGAGGCCTCCCCGGTGGTCACCTCGACCCTGTGCTCGGTGGAGCGCAAGAACGGCTCGGTGGGCGCGGCCCTGCCCGGCATCGAGGTCCGCCTCGTCGACGAGCGGGGCCAGGCGCCGGACGGGGGCGACCCCGGCGAGATCGTCATCAAGGGCGAGAACCTGTTCTCCGGCTACTGGCCCGACGGCTCCGGCGGTGCGGACGACGACGGGTGGTGGGCCACCGGTGACGTCGGCTTCCTCGACCCCGACGGCGACCTCTTCCTGGTCGACCGGATCAAGGAGCTGATCATCGTCTCGGGCTTCAACGTCTACCCGACGGAGGTCGAGGACGTCATCCGCGCGGTGGAGGGCGTCAGCGAGGCCGCCGTGATCGGCGTACCGGACGACGGGACCGGCGAGGCCGTCGTCGCCTACGTGCGGGCCGAGCCCGGCCTGGACCCCGACCAGGTCGAGGCGGCCGTCCTGTCCAGGTGTGCCGAGCGGCTGGCGAGGTTCAAGCTGCCGCACCGGGTCGAGGTGGTCGAGGAGCTCCCGCTCACCGTCACCGGCAAGGTGCGCAAGGGCACGCTGCGGGCCTCCGAGCGCCGGCGCCGTCTCGACCTGCTCTCCTGATGGACGGGCAGCCGACCCCCAGGGTCACTCTGTACAGCCGCCCCGGCTGCCACCTGTGCGAAGCGGCCCGCGCGGTGATCGAGGACGTGTGCGCCGAGCTCGATGAGAGCTACGCCGAGATCTCGATCCTCGAGGACCCGGAGCTGCTGAGGCGCTACGGCGAGGAGATCCCGGTGACGCTCGTGGACGGTCGGCAGCACGACTTCTGGCGGGTCGACCCGGTCCGGCTCCGGACCGCTCTCGGCTCCTGAGTCGGGCACCGAAGCCCTCACACCCCAGTGGGAGTGCGGATGATCACATGTGCTAGCCGCAGGCCCGACTCGATTTGTTCTCCCGTTCACAAACTCCTACATTGATCGAGCCGCCGGCCGTAGAGGGGCGCTCGAACCCCCAGCCGAGCGACTGGAAAGCGACTGCTCGTGACTGCCAGGACTGCTGCTGTTGGTGCCCGGGACATCCCCGAGGCGACCGTGGCGCGACTGCCTGTCTACCTGCGGGCCCTGACCGCCCTCGCCGACCGCGGCATCACCACCTGCTCGAGCGAGGACCTCGCCCGGGCCGCCGGAGTGAACAGTCCGAAGCTCCGCAAGGACCTCTCGCACCTCGGGAGCTACGGCACCCGCGGAGTCGGGTACGACGTGGAGTACCTGCGCTACCAGATCGCCCGCGAGATCGGCGTCACCCAGGAGTGGCCCGTCGTCATCGTCGGGATCGGAAATCTGGGTCATGCGCTCGCGAACTACGCGGGGTTCCGCAGCCGCGGCTTCCGGGTGATCGCCCTCCTCGACGCGGACCCGGAACGGGTCGACGAGATCGTCGGCGGCATCGACGTCCGGCCCTTCGGCGACCTCGAGCAGATCGCCCAGGACCACGGCGTCTCGATCGGCGTCATCGCCACCCCGGCCGAGGCGGCGCAGGACGTCTGCGACCGGCTGGTCGGCGTCGGGATCACCAGCATCCTGAACTTCGCCCCGGTCGTCCTGGAGGTGCCGGACGGGGTCGACGTCCGCAAGGTCGACCTCTCCATCGAGCTGCAGATCCTGGCCTACCACGAGCAGCGCAAGGCCAGCACCGGATGAGCGTCCTGGTCGTCGGCATCTCCCACCGGAGCGCCCCCGTGGCGCTGCTGGAGCGACTCGCGCTCGACGGCGAGGCCCGCGCCAAGCTCCTGCACGACCTGATGGACAGCGAGCACATCGGCGAGGCCGCGGTCGTCGCGACCTGCAACCGGCTGGAGGTCTACACCGACGTCGACCGCTTCCACGGCAGCGTGGAGGAGGTCACCGCCCGGATCGCCGCCCTGGCCGGGGACGCCGCCGAGGCCGTGGTCCCGCACCTCTACGTGCAGTACGAGGACGCGGCTGTCTCCCAGCTCTTCCACGTGGCTGCCGGGCTCGACTCCCTCGCCGTCGGCGAGGGCCAGATCCTCGGCCAGACCCGCGCCGCGCTCATCGCCGCGCAGGAGGCGGGAACTGCCGGGCACACGCTCAACGCGCTCTTCCAGCAGGCGCTCCGCGTCGGCAAGCGCGCGCACGCCGAGACCGGCATCGACCAGGTGGCGCCCTCGCTCGTCGAGGCCGCGCTGGCCGAGTGCACCGCCCGGGTCGGACCGATCCGGGGCCGCGACGTGGTGGTCCTCGGCGCCGGCTCGATGGCCGGCCTCGCGCTGTCCACCCTCGAGCGGCTCGAGGGGGCCGCGCACGTCACCCTGCTCAACCGGAGCACGGACCGCGCCGACGCCCTCGCCGCCAGCTACGGGGCCACCGCCGCTCCGCTCTCGGCGCTGCCCGAGGCCCTGGCGACGGCCGACCTCGTCATCGCCTGTACCGGGTCCCCCGGCACCCTGATCCGGCCCGAGCACGTGACCCGGCCGCTGGCGATCATCGACCTCGCCCTGCCGCACGACGTCGACCCCGCGGTGGCGGACCTGCCCGGCGTCACGCTCGTCAACCTCGAGACGCTGGCCGAGACCCTCAGGGACCACGAGTCGGCCCGCGAGGTCGCCGAGGTCCGCGCGATCGTCCGGCAGGAGGTCGCGGCGTACCTCAGCGCCCGCCAGGCCTCCAGCGTCACCCCGACCGTCGTCGCCCTGCGCTCGATGGCGACCCAGGTGGTCGAGGCCGAGCTGACCCGGCTCGACCAGCGGCTGCCCGACCTCGACGACGCCACGCGCGCCGAGGTCGTCCGCGCCGTACGCCGGGTGGCTGACAAGCTCCTGCACCAGCCGACCGTCCGGGTGCGCGAGCTGGCCGAGTCCGACCCCGCCGGCTCGTACGCCGCCGCGCTGGCCGAGCTCTTCTCGCTCGACGCCGAGGCGATCGAGTCGCTGACCCGCCCGACGCTCACCGAGGACGACTCATGAGCGCGCTCCGCCTCGGCACCCGCGCCTCGGTGCTGGCCACGACCCAGTCCGAGTGGGTCGCCGACCTGATCCGCGAGCGGCTGGATCGGGACGTGGAGCTGGTCGAGATCACCACCGAGGGCGACGTCACCCGCGCACCCCTGGCCACCCTCGGGGGTACTGGTGTCTTCGTGAGCGCCCTGCGGGAGGCCCTGCTGGCGGACCGGGTGGACCTCGCCGTCCACTCGCTCAAGGACCTGCCGACGTACCCGGCCGAGGGCATCGCCCTAGCCGCGGTCCCCACGCGCGAGGACCCCCGCGACGTGGTCGTGGCTCGGGACGGCCTGACCCTCGGAGAGCTGCCGGTCGGCTCGCGGGTGGGCACGGGCTCGCCGCGCCGGGTCGCCCAGCTGCACGCCCTCGGCCTCGGTTTGGAGATCGAAGGGATTCGCGGGAACGTGGACACCAGGATCGGCAAGGTCGCGACCGGTGAGTACGACGCGGTCGTGCTCGCCCGAGCCGGACTGGCCCGCCTGGGCCGGGTGGCGGAGGCGACCGAGGTGCTCGACCCGCTCCAGATGCTCCCGGCCCCCGGCCAAGGAGCGCTGGCGATCGAGTGCCGGGCAGCAGACACCACCCTGGTGGCGGACCTGGCCGGTCTGCAGGACCAGCACGCACGGTCGGCGGTCGACGCCGAGCGAGCCGTGCTCGCCACGCTCGAGGGTGGCTGCTCCGCCCCGATCGGAGCCCTGGCCGACGTGGTCGAGGGTGACGAGGGGGAGGAGCTGTGGGTCCGGGCGATCGCCCTGTCCCACGACGGTGCGCTGTCGGTGCGGATGTCCGCATCGGGCGACCCGGCCGATGCCGTGGGCATCGGCACCCGGCTGGCCGGCGAGATGCTCGCCGACGGCGCCGGACAACTGAACGTTCCGCAAGCAGATCCCGCACAAGACAGGGCAGAGGCATGACGAGCAAGACCCTCCCGACCCCAGGCACCCCGAGCGCACGTGGGTGGGTGTCCTTCGTGGGCAGTGGACCCGGCGACCCCGACCTGCTGACGGTCCGGGCGATCGACCTGATCAGGTCCGCGGACGTGATCGTGACCGAGGTGCCCGAGCACGAGCCGCTCGTGCGGCGCCTGCTCGGCCTGGCCGACCCGACGCCGGAGAGCGAGGACGCCGAGAGCGCCGAGCCCGAGCGCCCGCTCTTCGTCGACGGCGGCTTCGGCCAGGACGGCCAGCCGCTGACGCACGCGTCCCGCGCCAAGGTCGTGGTCCGCCACGGCAAGAAGGCGCGCGTCGTCCGGCTGCTCGCCGGCGACCCGTTCCTCTTCGCCTCCGGTCCCGAGGAGGCGCAGGCCTGCGTCAAGGCCGGCATCGGCTTCGAGATCGTCCCGGGCGTCTCGTCGGTCGCCGCGGTCCCCGCGTACGCCGGCATCCCGCTGACCACCAAGGACCGCCGCGAGGTGGCGGTCGTGTCCTGCGGCGGCCGGGTCGACTGGTCGGCGTACGCCGACGAACGGACGCTCGTCCTGCTCTCCGGCGTGGGGGCGCTGCCGAACGCCGCGGAGGAGCTGATCGAGGCGGGCCGTGACCCGCAGACGCCGGTCGCCGTGACCCGGGTCGGCACCACCACCGAGCAGGACACCCTCGTCTCCACCCTGCGGGACGTCGCTGCCGACCTGGCCTCCCACCGGGTCGCCCCGCCGGCCGTCGTCGTCATCGGTGACGTGGTCGACCTGCGCGAGACCCTGTCGTGGTTCGAGACCAAGCCGCTGTTCGGCTGGCGCGTCCTGGTGCCGCGGACGAAGGAGCAGGCCGGTTCGCTGACCACGCGCCTGCGCGGCTACGGCGCGGTGCCGGACGAGGTGCCGACGATCTCCGTCGAGCCGCCGCGCAACCCTCAGCAGATGGACAAGGCCGTCCGCGGCCTGGTCGAGGGGCGGTACGAGTGGATCGCCTTCACCTCGGTCAACGCCGTCAAGGCGGTCCGGGAGAAGTTCGAGGAGTACGGCCTCGACGCCCGCGCGTTCTCCGGACTGAAGATCGCCGCCGTCGGCGAGAAGACCGCCGCCTCGCTGATGGCCTGGGGCCTCCGGGCCGACCTGGTGCCGTCCGGTGAGCAGTCCGCCGCCGGGCTGCTCGAGGACTGGCCCGAGTTCGACGACCTGCTCGACCCGATCAACCGGGTCTTCCTGCCGCGGGCCGACATCGCCACCGAGAACCTCGTGGCCGGCCTGGTCGACAAGGGCTGGGAGTGCGACGACGTGACCGCCTACCGCACGGTCCGGGCGGCGCCGCCGCCGGCACCGACCCGGGACGCCATCAAGTCCGGCAAGTTCGACGCCGTCGTGTTCACGTCCTCCTCGACGGTGCGGAACCTGGTCGGCATCGCCGGCAAGCCGCACCCGTCGACGGTGATCGCGGTGATCGGGCCGGCGACGGCGAAGACCGCCGAGGAGCACGGCCTCCGGGTGGACGTGCTCTCGCCCAAGCCGGACGTCGAGGTGCTGGTGGACGCGCTCGCCGACTTCGGCGCCAGCCGCCGGGCCGACATGCTCGACTCGGGTCAGCCGGTGACCAAGCCGTCGGACCGCAAGCCGGCCAGCCGGCGCAAGACCCGGGCAGCGAAGTCGTCATGACCGGTACTGGATTGCTCGCTCGGCACACCATGCTCCGGGCCTCGCCAACGACGGGGCTTCGCTCGGGTCCTCACAAGGCGGCCTCGTGAGCGGTGACGGCGTGGACCTGCCGGCCGGCTCTGGAGTCACGGGTCCCCTGATCCGACCCCGGCGGCTCCGGACGACGCCGTCCCTGCGGCGGATGGTGGCCGAGACCTCCGTCCGTCCGCGGCAGCTGGTGCTGCCGTTGTTCGTCCGTGAGGGTCTCACCGACCCGGCACCGATCCGGTCGATGCCGGGCGTCGTCCAGCACACCCGCGACTCCCTGCTGAAGGCGGTCGCGGAAGCCGCCGAGCTGGGCCTCGGGGGCGTCATGCTGTTCGGCATCCCCGACGTCAAGGACGCCGTGGGCTCCGGGGCGACCGACCCGGCCGGAGTGCTCAACCTGGCGATCACCGACGTCGTCGGCGAGGTGGGCGACGCGCTGACCGTGATGAGCGACCTGTGCCTGGACGAGTTCACCGACCACGGCCACTGCGGGGTGCTCACCCCGGACGGCCGGGTCGACAACGACCGCACGCTCCAGCGGTACGCCGAGATGGCGCTCGCCCATGCCGACGCCGGCGTCGACATGGTCGGCCCGAGCGGCATGATGGACGGCCAGGTCCGGGTGGTCCGGCAGGCGCTGGACGCGGCCGAGCACCAGGACGTCTCGATCCTCGCCTACTCCGCGAAGTACGCCTCCGCCTTCTTCGGTCCCTTCCGCGAGGCCGTCGACTCCTCGCTCGAGGGCGACCGCCGGACCTACCAGCAGGACCCCGCCAACGGACGCGAGGGCGTCCGCGAGGCACTGCTCGACGTCGAGGAGGGCGCGGACATCGTCATGGTGAAACCGGCGCTCGGCTACCTCGACGTCGTCGCCGCCGTCCGCGCGGCCGTGTCCGTGCCGGTGGCGGCGTACAACGTGTCCGGTGAGTACGCGATGGTCGAGGCCGCCGCAGCGAACGGCTGGATCGACCGCGAGCGGGCGATTCTGGAGTCACTGACCTCGATCCACCGGGCCGGTGCGGACGTCATCCTCACCTACTGGGCCGCCGAGGCCGTCCGCCTCATCCGCTGAGCGGGCACTTCTGCTGGCCCGGGAGTAGCTGGGAGGGCAGTCGTGCAGGGCCTCAGGTGAGCCAGGCGAGGATGCCGTTGAGCGTGTTCGGGATGGTCGCGAGGGCGTCGGCCTTGGTCTCGCCCTTGACCTGGTCGGCGCAGTTGTCGTCCAACCCGTTCAGCGCACCGAGCGGATCGGGGATGCTGGCGAACTCACCCTGACAGAGGGCAAGTGCCTCGGCGTAGGTCAGCACGTCCTCGACCGGCTGCGTCGCGCCGCCACCGCCGCCGCCCCCGCCTCCGCCATTGCCCGTGGGGAGCGGAAGGCTCGGGAGCGGGTTGGACGGGGTGGAGGGCTCGCTCGGGTCCTCGGTCGGCGTCGGGAGACCGTTACCGCCGCCGCCACCACCACCGGCGCCCGTGGTGCCGCCGCCGTGACCGCCGCCATGGCCGCCCCCGTGTCCGCCGTGTCCGCCGCCGGGCGTGCCCTGCGTGGCGAAGTGCGGGTCGGGGACGAAGACGCCGCCGGAGTAGCTGGTCGCGGAGTTCGGGACGGCCGTGTAGTCGCCGTCCATGTACGCGTGCATGATCGAGAGGACCAGCTCGACGTACGAGTGGCTGTGGTTGTAGCGGTAGACGGAGCTGCGCTGGCCCATGGGCATGGACAGGTCGTCCTTGCCGGAGCACAGGTAGACGGCCGTCGCGAGCGCGGCGTCGTTGATGTCCTGCGGGTCGCGCTGACCGTCGTTGTCCCCGTCCACGCCGACGACCGACCAGGTCGAGGGGATGAACTGCATGGGGCCGACCGCGCGGTCCCACTTGGCGTCGTCGTCGTACTGCCCGGCGTCGGTGTCCGGGATGGCCTGGGTGCCGTGCGAGCCGTCGAGCGGAATGCCGTAGATGCCCGGGGTGGCGCGACCCTGGTCGGTCAGGGAGTTGCCGTTCGCGCGGCCGTGGTCGGACTCGACGCGGCCGATGGCGGCGACCAGCTGCCAGGGGAGGTGGCAGGAGCGGTCGGCGGAGTTGATGACGGTCTCGGCCCGCTGGTAGGCGGCCAGGGCCACCGAGGGGATGCCCGCGGCGGAGGCGGTGTCGATCGCCCGCTGCTCGTCGCCCTTGATGCCGGGGGCGTAGGCGCCACGTGCCGAGACGCTCGCAGGCGCCTGGATGGCCTCGGTCGGGACGGCGGTGCCGTCAGGCAGGACGCCTCGGTGGTCGGTGCCGGCGGAGGCGGTCGCCAGGCCGACGTCGGCCAGGCTCGCCGTCCAGGCGGCGGACAACAGCGCGAGCGGCACGAGCGCCGTCGCCCTCTGCAGTCGACTCAGTCGTGGTGCGGACATCTTCACTCCCCATCGAAATCCGTTCACCTCGCGCTCCCTCCGCGCGAGACACCTGGAACAACGAACCAGCCGTGGCCCGGTTACGCTCAGGTAACTTGAGTGTGACCCAGATCGCCCGGGCCGAAACCTCGCGGCCGGCGGGAAACCAGGAACAGCACCGAGATCCCCACCTCGTACGCGTCAGTCTAGGCGATTTCCGTGGCGTGGAACACATCGTGTCCAGCGGAGGCCGCCCCGTCGCCACGCCGCTTCGGCCGCCAGGGACAATGAGGCGGTGAGCAGTCCGCGCGCGTCCGACGCCGAGCCCGCCGTGGCCCCCGGGCTGACGGAGTCGCGGGCGCTGTTCGAGCGGGCCAGCCGCGTGACCCCCGGCGGGGTCAACAGCCCCGTCCGTGCGTTCAATGCCGTGGGTGGGACCCCGCGCTTCATCGAGTCCGCCCGTGGCGCCTGGCTGACCGACGTCGACGGGCGGGAGTACGTCGACCTCATCTGCTCCTGGGGCCCGATGCTGCTGGGGCACGCCCACCCCGAGGTCGTCGCCGCCGTACGGTCCGCGGTGGCCGGCGGGACGTCGTACGGCGCCCCGACCCGGCCCGAGGTGGAGCTCGCCGAGGAGATCGTCAGCCGCACGCCGGTGGAGCAGGTGCGCTTCGTGTCCTCCGGGACCGAGGCCACCATGTCCGCCGTCCGGCTGGCCCGGGGCGCCACCGGCCGCGACCTGATCGTGAAGTTCGCCGGCTGCTACCACGGTCACGTGGACGCCCTGCTGGCCCAGGCCGGCTCCGGACTCGCCACCCACCAGGTCGGTCAGGCCGTGCCGGGCACGCCTGGGGTCCCTGAGTCGGCCACCTCGCTCACGCTGGTCCTGCCCTACAACGACCGGGACGCCGTGGCCGCGGCGTTCGCCGAGAACGGCGACCGGATCGCGGCGGTCATCACCGAGGCGGCCCCCGGCAACATGGGTGTGGTCCCCCCGAGCCGGGCTACAACGCCTTCCTGGCCGACGCCTGCCGCCGGCACGGGGCCCTGCTGATCTCCGACGAGGTGATGACCGGATTCCGCGCTGCGCGCGGCGGGCACTGGGAGCTCGACGGCGCCCGCGAGGGCTGGGTGCCCGACCTCATGACGTTCGGAAAGGTGATGGGCGGCGGGTTCCCGGCCGCCGCGTTCGGCGGCCGCGCCGACCTGATGGCGCACCTCGCCCCGGCCGGCCGCGTCTACCAGGCCGGCACCCTGTCCGGAAATCCGATCGCGACCACCGCCGGGCTCACCACGCTGCGGCTCGCCGACGAGCAGGTGTACGCCGACCTGACCCGGATCGGCGACGTGATCAAGGCCGCCGCCACCGATGCGCTCACCGCGGCCGGGGTCCCGCACCGGGTGCAGAGCGCGGGGACGATGTTCTCGGTGTTCTTCACCGACGAGGTCGTCACCGACTTCGCCGGCGCGAACCGACAGGACACCAAGGCCTTCGCGGCCTTCTTCCACGCCATGCTGGACGCCGGGGTGCACCTGCCCCCGTCGGCCTACGAGGCGTGGTTCGTCAGCACCGCCCACGACGACCGGGCGCTCCAGACAGTGATCGACGCGCTGCCCGTGGCCGCCGAGGCCGCCGCAGCGGCAGGGGAGAAATGATGAGTGAGACGATCGTCCACCTGCTCCGCCACGGTGAGGTGCACAACCCCGAGGGGATCCTCTACGGGCGGAGCCCGGGCTTCCACCTCTCCGACCGCGGGCGAGCGATGGCCGAGCGGATCGCCGAGACGATCGGCGACCGCGACATCGTGCACCTCGTCTCCTCCCCGCTCGAGCGGGCGCAGGAGACCGCGGCGCCGCTGGCGAAGGTGCGCGGCCTGGACGTCGAGATCGACGAGCGGGTCGTCGAGTCCGACAACGACTTCGTCGGGCAGACCTTCGGCCGCGGCGTGCTCGACGTGCTGCGACCCAGCAACCTGCGCCGCCTCTACAACCCGTGGAAGCCGTCGTGGGGCGAGCCCTACAAGGAGATGGTCGCCCGGATGATGGCGGCCGTGCACGACGCCCGGAAGGCCGCCGAGGGGCACGAGGCCGTGGTGGTCTCGCACCAGCTGCCGATCTGGATCACCCGTCTGGCCGCCGAGCACCGCTCGTTCCTGCACGACCCGCGCAAGCGGCACTGCACCCTCTGCTCGCTGACCTCGCTGCACTTCGAGGGCGACCGGCTCGTCAAGGTCGCCTACTCGGAGCCGGCCGCGGACCTCATCCCGCTCAGGGACAAGTCGGCGCCGTTCTCGACCGGAGGGGCCCCCGAGGAGGAGAAGCCCTGAGGAGGTACGTCGCACCCCTGCTCGCCTGCGTGCTGCTGCTCGCGGGCTGCAACGCGTCGGGCGGCACCGGCGACAAGGGCTACATCACCGGCGACGGTCGGATCACCGAGGTCACGAAGGCCGACCGGGGCGACCCGATCGACCTCGAGGGACGCACCCTGGACGGTCGGTCACTCTCGTTGGGAGACCTGCGCGGCAAGCCGGTCGTGGTGAACGTCTGGTGGTCGGGCTGTCCCCCGTGCCGGGTGGAGCAGCCGCTGCTCAACGAGGTCGCCGACGACCTCGGCTCCTCGGCGCACGTGGTGGGGATCGACATCCGCGACCTGTCGGCCGACGCGGGAGCGGCGTACGCCCGGAAGTTCCGCGTGCCCTACCCCTCCCTCTTCGACCCGAGCGGCAAGGCGCTGCTGGCCTTCCGAGGGACCCTGTCGCCGCGGACCATCCCGAGCACGCTGGTGCTCGACTCGGAGGGGCGCCTGGCGGCGTCGATCATCGGCTCGGTGCCGACGAAGCTGACGCTCACCGACATCGTCGACGGGCTCCAGTGATGGGGGACTGGTTCTCGTCCACGGCCTCGTCCGGCTCGCTCCTGCTGGCGATCCCGGTCGCCCTGGTCGCGGGGCTCGTGTCCTTCTTCAGCCCGTGCGTGGTCCCGTTGCTGCCCGGCTACCTCTCCTACGCCACCGGGCTCTCCGGCGCCGACCTCGAGGAGGCCAAGCGCGGCCGGATGCTGCTCGGGTCGGTGCTCTTCGTCCTCGGCTTCACCGCTGTGTTCGTCGCGTTCGGCATCGTGGCCGGGGAGATCGGCGCGCGGCTGGCGGAGTACGAGCGCACGATCACCCTCGTCCTCGGCATCATCACGATCGTCCTGGGGCTGGCGTTCGCCGGACTCGTCCCCGGCCTCCAGCGCGACTGGCGCATCCACAAGGTGCCGGCCGTCGGTCTGGCCGCCGCGCCGCTGCTCGGCGTCGTCTTCGGCCTCGGCTGGACGCCCTGCGTCGGGCCCACCCTCGGGGCGATCACGACGCTGTCGATCAACGAGGCGACGCCCGGGCGTGGCGCGCTGCTCTCCGCCGTGTACGCCTTCGGGCTCGGGCTGCCGTTCATCCTCGCGGCACTCGCGTACCGGCGGATGCTCGGCGCCTTCGCCCTGATCCGCCGGCACCAGCAGTGGGTGACCCGGATCGGCGGTCTCATGCTGGTGGTCGTCGGCGTCCTGCTCGTCACCGGCTGGTGGAGCTACCTCGTCACCTGGCTCCAGCTGCACCTGCTCACCGGCTTCGAAGCACCGGTATGAGCGAGTCCACCCGCCGTTCCGGCGAGCTGACCCTCACGGAGATGCTGCGCTGGGCCTGGCGCCAGCTCACCTCGATGCGCACGGCGCTCCTGCTGCTGCTCCTGCTGGCGATCGCGGCCATCCCCGGCTCGGTCATCCCGCAGAACGGCGTCGACTCGCTCAAGGCATCGCAGTGGCGCGACGCCCACCCCGGCCTCACTCCGGTCTACGAGAGGCTCGGGCTCTTCCACGTCTTCTCCACGCCCTGGTTCGCCGCCATCTACCTGTTGCTGCTGATCAGCCTGGTCGGCTGCTTCATCCCGCGGATCATGGTCTACGCCAAGGCCCTGCGCGCCCGTCCGCCACGCACCCCGAGCAACCTCGACCGCCTCCCGGAGCACGCGTCGTACGTCACCCAGCGGAGCGCGACCGAGGTGCTGGACCGCGCCGAGGTCGTGCTGTCCCGGTACCGCCGGGTGCGCGACAGCGACTCGGTCAGCGCCGAGCGGGGTCGTCTGCGCGAGGCCGGCAACCTGCTGTTCCACGTCTCGGTGCTGGTCGTGCTGATCGGGTTCGCGATGGGCTCGCTGCTCGGCTACAAGGGCGGCGTCATCGTCATCGTCGGGCAGGGCTGGGCGAACAACCTCACCCAGTACGACGACTTCGCGCCCGGCGCGTTGTTCGACCCCGACCACCTCGACGACTTCTCCTTCGACATCAGGGACTTCGACATCACCTGGCTGGACCAGGGACCGGCCAAGGGCCAGGCGCGCGGCTTCGTGTCACACCTGGGCTACTCCCAGGACGGCGGCCCGGAGCAGAGCTACGACCTCAAGGTCAACCACCCGCTGACGATCGGCGGCACCGAGCTGTTCCTCATCGGGCACGGCTACGCCCCCGTGATCACGGTGCGCGACGGCCAGGGACACGTCGCGTGGTCCGGGCCGTCGGTCTTCCTGCCGGAGGACCAGACGTTCACCTCGATCGGGGTGGTCAAGGCCGCCGACGCCCAGCCGCAGGGCATCGGTCTGCGCGGCTGGTTCTACCCGACGTACGCCTTCACCGACGCCAGCGGACCCTTCTCGGTGATGGGTCAGGCGAAGAACCCCGCCCTCTCCATGCAGGTGTACGCCGGTGACCTCGGGCTGGACTCCGGGAAGGCGCAGTCGGTGTACTCGCTGGACACCGCGGACGCGCCCCTGGTCAGGACCAGCGACGGCAAGCCGTTCCGGCTGGACCTGGCCATGGGTCAGACCCAGAAGCTGCCGGGCGGCCTGGGCTCGGTCAGCTTCGACGGGCTCGAGCAGTGGAACAAGCTGAAGATCAGCCGCACCCCGGGGGTGCACATCGCCCTGGCCGGGGTCCTGCTGGCGCTGCTCGGCCTCCTCGGATCGCTGTTCATCCGGCCGCGACGGGCCTGGGTTCGTGCCCGGGAGACCCCGGACGGCACACTGGTCGAGGTGGCGGTGCTCGACCGCGCCGGCGGTGACGACCTCGGCCCGGTGCTTGCCGACATCGTCGAACGACTCGAGGAGGACCGGACGACATGACCAACACCGCATGGGGCACGCTCAGCGACCAGGCCGTCGCCTTCGCCGGCGTGGTCTACTTCCTCGCCCTGCTGGCGCACCTGGTGGAGTGGAGCGCGCTGCGGCAGGTGGCGGCACCCGCGACGGTGTCGGCCGCGTCGTACGAGGGCGAGGTGCTGGTCGAGGACCGACCGGCTCCGACTCCGGACACCTCGAGGGGCGAGCTGTTCGGCCGGCTGGGGGTGCTCCTCACCGCCGGCGCCGCGCTCGTCCACCTCATCGCCCTGCTCGGCCGGGGCATGGCCGCGGACCCGAACCGGGTGCCGTGGGGAAACATGTACGAGTTCACGCTGTCCGGCACGTTCGTGGTCGCGGTGCTCTACCTGGCGCTCTACCGCAAGCTGGCGCTGCACTGGATGGCACCGATCGTGGTCGGCTTCGTCCTCACCCTGCTCATGGTGGCGGTGCTCTGGCTGTACGGTCCCGTCGCGCCGCTGACCGAGGCGCTCAACTCCCCGTGGCTGGTCATCCACGTCGTCTCCGCGGTGATCGCGACCGGCGGGTTCACCCTCGGCGGCATCGCCTCGGCGCTCTTCCTGATCAAGTCGAAGCGTCCCGACGCCGGCGGTTACCTGGCACGCGTCCCGGCGCCTGCCGCGCTCGACCGGATCGCCTACCGATTGCATTCCTTCGCGTTCCCGGTGTGGACCTTCGCGGTCCTCATCACCGGGCCGATCTGGGCGCACCAGGCCTGGTCCTCGTTCTGGAACTGGGACCCCAAGGAGGTCTGGGCGTTCATCACCTGGGTCGTGTACGCCGGCTACCTGCACGCCCGCGCGACCGCGGGCTGGCGGGGCCGCCGCGCGGCCTGGCTGGCGCTCGCGGGCATGGCGACCCTGTGGTTCAACTTCATCGGGATCAACTACTTCTCGACGACCAGCCAGCACTCGTACGCCGGCCTCGAGGCACCGCGGGTGCCGGGGACGACCTCCACCCGCTGAGGCCCAGCGCCCGGGAGCCCCGCGCCCTGAGGTCAGTCGCCGGAGTCGGTGCGCCGCCTGCGGTCCAGCTCGGCGAGGAAGTCGGGGTCGTCGTCCGGCCCCTGGGGCCGCGGGTCCTCGTCGTTCCAGGAGACCCGGCGCAGCAAGGCCCAGGCCGCGAGGCCGAGAACCACGACCAGGACCAGCAGCACGAGGAGGGCCTTCACGCCACCACTCTAGGTCGCGGTCGGTGAGACTCGGCCGGAGGAGTCTCTGTCGGAAGTCTGGGCCGGAAGTCTCTGTCGGAAGTCTGGGCCGGAAGTCTGGGCCGTAGTCTTGGCGCATGAAGGAGTTCTGGCTCTACACCCTGCTGCGCATCGGCATCTTCGTCGCCTGGGTGGTGACGGTGATCGCGGTCTGGGCGCTGGTCGCGGACTCCGTACCGGTCATGTGGGCGGTCGTCATCGCCTTCGCGCTCTCCGGCGTCACGTCGTACTTCCTGCTCGCGCGGCAGCGCGAGGCCCTGGCCAGGCGCGTCGAGCTCCGGGCGCAGCGGATGACCGCAGCCTTCGAGGAGTCCCGGGCCCGGGAGGACGTCGACTGACCTCGCTGACCCGGCAGAACCGTTCTGCCAGGTCAGCGACATCTCCGCCGGGTCAGGGGAGGGCCAGACCGACGGCGACGCCGAGGGCCCACAGCAGCTCGGCGACCCCGGTCAGCTGGAGGACCGGGATCAGCGCCGGCCCGACCGCACCGCCGGTGACCGTGCGGGTCGCGCGCACCCCCGGCACCAGGAAGACCAGCCCGAGCAGGGCCCACCACGTCGTCGCGACGGCGACGGCGAGCACCGCGACCCCGGCGGCCGCGACCAGGAGGGCGTACAGACCGCGGGTCCGCGACTCGCCCAGCCGGACGGCGAGGGTCTGCTTGCCGGCCACGGTGTCGGTCGGGATGTCGCGGAGGTTGTTGGCGACGAGGATCGCGCAGGCCAGGGCGCCGATCCCCACCGCGGCGTACAGCCCGGGCCACTGCCAGTCCTCCGTCTGCACGTACACGGTCCCGAGGACCGCGACGAGGCCGAAGAAGCAGAAGACCATGACCTCGCCGAGCCCGAGGTAGCCGTAGGGCTTCGAGCCGCCGGTGTAGAACCACGCGGCGAGGACGCTCACCACCCCGACGGCGACCAGCCACCACGCGGTCGTCGCGGCGAGCACCAGACCGGCGACCGCCGCGACCGCGAAGGCCAGGAACGCGGCCGACTTCACCGCCGCCGGGGTCGCCCGGCCGGAGCCGACCAGCCGCATCGGACCGACGCGGGCGTCGTCCGTGCCCCGGATGCCGTCGGAGTAGTCGTTGGCGTAGTTGACCGCGACCTGGAGGGCGAGGGCCACCACGAGGGCGAGCAGCGCCTTCCACCACACCACGCCGTCGGCGTACGCCGCCACGCCGGTGCCGGCGAGCACGGGGGCGACGGCGGCGGGGAGGGTGCGCGGGCGGGCGCCCGCGACCCAGTCGGCAGGGGAGGTCACCGGAGGATCTAAGCAGGCGCGGGTCAGGCGGACACCGGCCCGGTCGGCACGGTGTCCCGGGCGAGGAAGCGTTCGGCCGCCTTGGCCGCCGGTGCCATCCCGAGCGACGCGAGCCCCACGATGCCGCCGATCAGCAACCACCCCGGCGTGCCCCACTGCATCGCGAGGTACGTGTACAGCGCGGGTGCCCAGACGCTGCCGACCGTGCTGCCCAGGACCGACGCCCCCTGGTACTCACCGCGCCGTTCGGGGTCGGACAGCTCGCTCATGTAGCCCCAGTGCGCCGCGGACTGGAAGAGCTCGGCGCCGGTCACGGTCACGTGCCCCAGCCACACCAGGACGATGGTGATCCAACCGATGGTGTCGTGGGTGACCAGGACGATCAGGCACGACACCATGAAGAACCCGGCACTGACGCGGGAGGCACGCACCGAGGCCCCGACCGAGTCGATGCCCCGCGCGGCGCGCACCTGGAGCAGGACCGCCAGCAGCGTGTTGGTGCCGAAGAGCCACGCCAGCAGGACGCGCGGCGCATCGGTCTCCTGGACCAGCCAGAGCGGGATGACGACGTTGAGCAGGACCTGGTTGGTGCCGAGGACGCCGTCGCACATGTTGAGGAGGAGGAAGCCCCGGTTGCGCAGGGCGCCGGAGCTGATCGCCCGCTCGGCGGCCGGCTGGGGCGCCCTGTCGTGCTCGGCGTCCGGCAACCGGGTGATGTAGACGGCGTTGGCCAAGAGGATCGCCGCGGTCAGCCAGGGCACGGAACGGACGATCGAGTCGTTGTTGAACGCCAGCGCCAGGCCGCCGATCAGCGCGCCGAACGTGAAGCCGATGTTGAGGGCGGCCCGCATGAAGGCCTGGCTCTGCACCCGCTCCTCGCGCGGGAAGACGTCGATCGTGTACGCGCCCCGACCCGACCAGCCGGCGGACTCCACGACCTGCAGCACCACCATCATGACCAGGAACTCGGCGAGACCGTTGATGAGCGGCCACACGGCGTACAGGGCGGCCCCGAGGACCGCGCCGGTCGCCCACATCCGCTTGGGGCCGATCCGGTCGGCCAGGCGGCCCATGGGAATCGCGAAGAAGAAGCCCACCGCCTGCGACAGCGTCAGGCCCAGGCCGACCTGAGCGGCCGACAGTCCGACGATCGAGGTGAAGAAGACCGCGCTGCCGGTGATGAACGTGCCCTCGCCGACGGCGAAGAGGACCGACTGGACCGACAGCTTCCGTGCCAGCGGCGTCGGCGGCAGCATCCGCGCCCACCGGCCCTGGGGAGCGGGTGCCGAGGACGTCATGACGCTCCATTCTCCCCAGCGTCGATAGGTTTCGCACGTGAGTTTCCTGCACGTCGCGGCCGACCCGGTCACTGCCGTCGCGCAGCTGGCCGCCTGGCTCGAGTCACCCGGGGACACCCGCCTGGTGGTCGAGACCTCCGGCTCCTCGGGCGCGCCGAAGCGGGTCGTGCTCTCCGAGCAGGCGATCCGGGCGTCGGTGGCCGCCAGCGCGGCCCGGGTGGGCGGGTCCGGCCGGTGGGCGCTGGTGCTCCCGCCGTCGTACGTCGCGGGGGTCCAGGTGATCTGCCGGTCGCTCGTCGCCGGCCTCGAGCCCGTCCACGCCCTGACCGACGACTACGACTACGTCTCGATCGTCCCGACCCAGCTGCGGCGGGCGTTGTCGGACCCGGGGACGCTCGAGCGCCTGGCCGCCGCGGACACGGTGCTGATCGGCGGCGGACCGGTCGACCCGGCGCTGCGGGCGGAGGCGTCGGACCGCGGCATCCGGCTGGTGGCGACCTACGGCTCGGCCGAGACCGCCGGGGGGTGCGTGTACGACGGTCTGCCCCTCGACGGCGTAGCGGTCGCGCTGACCGCCGACGGACGGATCCGGATCGGTGGGCCCACGTTGTTCGACGGCTACCTCGACGACCCGGCGCTGACCGCCGAGGTGCTCGTCGACGGGTGGTTCCACACCTCCGACGCCGGCGAGCTCGACGAGGACGGCCGGCTGCGGGTGCTGGGTCGGATCGACGACATGGTGATCTCCGGGGGAGTGAAGGTCCCGGTGACCGCGGTCGCCGCGCGGCTGCGGACGCACCCGGATGCCGGCGAGGTCGAGGTGCTCGGCCGCCCCGACCCCGAGTGGGGGCAGGAGGTCGTCGCGTTCCTCACCGGCCGGCTCGACCTCGGCACCGCGCGCGACTGGGTCGCTGCCGAGCAGCCGCGGACGTGGGCGCCCCGTCGGCTGGTCCGGGTGGCGGAGATCCCGATGCTTCCCAACGGCAAGGTGGACCGGGTACGCCTCGAGGCCCTGGCATGAGCCGGCTGCACGTCTGGTCCATCCCGATGCGCACGCGGTTCCGCGGCATCACTGTGCGCGAGGGCGCGCTGATCCGCGGCGAGGCCGGCTGGGGAGAGTGGAGCCCGTTCCTCGAGTACCCGCCGGCGGTCGCACTGCCCTGGCTGCGGTGCGCGGAGGAGGCGGCGGCCGGCGACTGGCCGACACCCGTGCGCGCGTGGGTGCCGGTGAACGTCACCGTGCCCGCGGTCGAGTCGGTGCGGGCCCACGCGATCGTCCGGGCCGGCGGCTGCACGACCGCCAAGGTCAAGGTGGCCGAGCCCGGACAGTCGCTCGCGGACGACCAGGCCCGGCTCGAGGCGGTGCGCGACGCGCTCGGCCCCTCCGGGCGGATCCGGGTCGACGCGAACGGCGCCTGGTCGGTCGAGGAGGCCGTCTCCGCCTTGGTCCTCCTGGACCGCGCCGCCGGGGGGCTGGAGTACGCCGAGCAGCCGTGCGCCGAGGTCGAGGACCTGGCCCGCGTACGCCGTCGGGTCGAGGTCCCGATCGCCGCCGACGAGTCGATCCGCCGGGCCGAGGACCCGTACCGCGTCCGCGACCTGGAGGCGGCCGACGTGGCGGTCCTCAAGGTGCAACCGCTCGGCGGGGTGGCAGCGTGCCTGCGGATCGCCGAGGACATCGGGCTGCCGGTGGTGGTGAGCAGCGCCCTCGAGAGCAGCGTCGGCATCGCCGCCGGGGTCGCGCTGGCGGCTGCGCTGCCCGAGCTGCCCTACGCCTGCGGGCTGGCGACCGTCCAGCTGCTCGAGCACGACCTAGTGACCGAACCTCTGCTGCCGGTGGACGGTCGGCTCCAGGTGCGTCCGGTCGAGGTCGACGAGACGCGGCTGCTCAGCGACGAGGCGACGCGCACGCGCTGGGAGGAGCGGCTCGCCGCCGTGGCCGGCGTACGGGAGGATCCAGTCACCCCGACCCGCGTGGAGACTGAGTCATGACCAGTGCAGACCTGGCCCGTGGCGTCCTCGCGGCGCTCGCGGCCGAGGGCGTACGCGAGGTGGTGCTGGCGCCGGGCTCGCGGAACGCGCCGCTCGCGTTCGCCGCGTACGACGCCGCCGAGGCCGGGCTGTTCCGGCTGCACACCCGGATCGACGAGCGCAGCGCGGGCTTCCTGGCGCTCGGGCTGACCAAGGTCGGTGCGCGCGCGGTCGTGATCACCACCTCGGGCTCGGCCGTCGCCAACCTGGCCCCGAGCGCGGCCGAGGCGGCGCACTCGGGGGTCCCGGTCGTCTACCTGACCGCCGACCGGCCGGCGGCGGTGCGGGGGACGAACGCCAACCAGACCACCGACCAGCGCGGGCTGCTCGGGCCGCTGGTGCCGGTCCGCGAGATCACCTCGGCGGCCGACCTGGCCGACGTTGCGGCGACCGGTCCATGGCACCTCAACGTCCCGTTCACGCCGCCGCTGGTGCCGGAGGACCGCTGGGTGCCCGAGCCCGTCGAGCGCCCGGAAGTCCAGCGGACCTGGCCGCCCACCGAGCTGCTGCCGAACGGCCCCCGCACCGTCGTGGTCGCGGGTGACGACGCCGGCCCGCCGGCACGGGTGCTCGCGGAGAAGGGCCGCTGGCCGTTGCTGGCCGAGCCGACCAGCGGGTCGCGCACCGGCGAGGTCGCCCTGCGCTGCTACCGGCTGCTGCTCGACGGTCCGCTGGGCGCCGAGGTCGAGCGGGTCGTGGTGGTCGGCCGGCCCACGCTGTCCCGATCGGTCCAGACCCTGCTCGCCCGCGACGACGTCGAGGTCGTCTCGGTGCCTCCGGCGGGCGCCTGGAACCAGCGGCCGTTCCCGGTCGACCGGACGGCGACCCGGGTTCGACGTGGTCCGGGCCGGACGACGACGGCTGGCTGCGCCGCTGGCTGGCCGCCGACGCCGAGGCCGGCGCCGCGCTGGACCGGCTGCTGGCCGAGCGCGGCGAGCTCACGGCGTACGACGTGGCGGGGATCGTGAGCGCCGCGCTGCCGCCCGAGGGACTCCTGTTCGTCGGGGCCTCGAACCCGATCCGCGACCTGGACCTCATGGTCGCCAGGTACCAGGTGGGGGACCGACGCAAGGTGATCGCCAACCGCGGTCTCTCCGGGATCGACGGGATCGTGTCGTCGGCCGTCGGGGCGGCCCTGGGCCGACGGAGCAGCCGCAGCCTGGCGCTGATCGGCGACGTCACCCTCCTGCACGACCAGGGTGGGCTCGTGCTCCCGCACGACAACGAGCGGCCCGACCTCACGATCGTCGTGGTCAACGACGACGGCGGCTCGATCTTCGCGACCCTGGAGCAGGGGGCGGCGCCGTACGCCGACCGGTACGACCGGCTGTTCGGCACCCCGCACGGCGTGGACGTCGCCGCCCTCTGCGCCGCCACCCGCACCCCGCACCGTCGGGTCTCCACGCGCGCGGAGCTGGAGGCCGCCCTGGGCTCGCCGAGCGGCGGCATCGAGGTCGTCGAGGCCGTGGTCGGTCGCGGCGACCGGCGGGACCTGGACCAGGCGATTCGCAGCAGCACGCCACACTAGGCCCGTGGAGATCGGCTTCTTCCTCGTCGCGCTGGCCGTGGTCGTCCTCGCCGGCTCTGCGCTGGCCGGCCGGCTCGGCTTCCCCGCGCCGCTGCTGCTGATCGCGGTGGGCGTCGTCGGCGCGTACATCCCGGGCATCCCCGAGGTGCGGTTGGAGCCCGAGGTGGTGCTGCTCGGCCTGCTGCCCCCGCTGCTGTACGCCGCCTCGGTGCAGACGTCCTTGGTGGACTTCCGGGCCAACATCCGGCCGATCCTGCTGCTGTCGGTGGGGCTGGTCGCCTTCACCACGATCGGTATCGGAGTCCTGGTCCACTCCCTGCTCCCTGTCGTCGGCTGGCCGGCCGCGTTCGCCATCGGCGCGGTCGTGGCGCCACCGGACGCGGTGGCGGCGACCGCCATCGCCCGGCGCATCGGCATGCCGCGTCGACTCGTCACGATCCTCGAGGGTGAGTCGCTGCTCAACGACGCGAGCGCCCTCGTCGCCCTGCGCACCGCGATCGCCGCCCTCGGTGGCGGTGTCTCGCTCCTGCACACCGGCGGCGACTTCCTCCGCGCCGCCTTCGGGGGTGCGGCGGTCGGGTTCCTGGTCTTCTACGTCGTCGCGCGGGTGCGTCGGCACATCTCCGACCCGCAGGTCGACGTCAGCCTGTCCTTCGTCGTGCCGTTCGCGGCGTACCTGCTGGCGGAGGAGCTCCAGGCCTCCGGTGTCATCTCGGTCGTGGTCGCCGGTCTCCTCCTCGGCCACAAGGCGCCGATCATCCAGACCGCCCAGTCCCGGATCGCCGAGCGCATGAACTGGCGCAGCATCGCGTTCCTGCTGGAGAACGCGGTCTTCCTGCTGATCGGCCTGCAGGCCGAGTGGCTGATCGCCGACGTCACGGACAGCGAGGTGCCGGGCGGCCGCATCGCGCTGCTGTGCATCGCGACCCTGCTCGGCGTGATCCTGCTGCGCTTCCTCTGGGTCTTCCCGGCGACCTACCTGCTGCTCAAGAGCCGCGACGGCCGTCGCCCGTCGGCGCGCCACGTCCTCGTGCTCGGCTGGGCCGGCATGCGGGGCGTGGTCACGCTCGCCGCGGCCTTCGTCATCCCGACCGAGACGCAGTACCGCGAGGTCCTGCTGCTGATCGCCTTCACCGTCGTGGCCGGCACCCTGTTCGTCCAGGGGCTCACCCTGCCGTGGCTGGTCCGCCGCCTGGGCCTGCCCCCGCCGAACGCCGCCGACGACGCGCTCGCACGGGCGACCTTGCTGCAGCAGGCCTCGACCGCCGGCTTCAAGCGGCTCGACGAGCTGGAGCCGGACGACCCGCACGGGGTGAGCGACCTGATCCGGCAGCGGATCGACCAACGCAACTTCGCCGCGTGGGAGCGGCTCGGCACGGTCTCGGAGACCGAGGCGCCGTCGGAGCTGTACGCCAGGATCCGCGGCGAGATGATCGACGCCGAACGGGCCAGGGTCCTGGAGATCCGCAGCGCCGGGCACGTTCCTTCCGACATCGTGAGCGAGGTGCTTGCGATGCTCGACATCGAGGAGTCGATGCTGGACGTCGCCAGCGCTGAGCAGGCCGAGGTGCGCCTGTCGGTGACCCAGCGCAGCGTCACCGGGGAGACCTGCGCGGACCTGGAGGGATTCCCGCCGGTCACCACCGTCGAGAACCCCGTCTGCCAGGCCTGCGTGGACGACGGGGTCCAGTGGGTGGCCCTGCGCCAGTGCCTCGCCTGCGGGAACGTCGCCTGCTGCGACTCCTCGCCGGGCCAGCACGCCGCCGCGCACTTCGACGAGACCGCGCACCCCGTCATGCAGACCGCCGAGCCGGACGAGAACTGGCGCTGGTGCTACCTGCATCACCTGACGGCCTGATCGGCCCGACTCGTGGTGGGAGCCCTCCTGGACTGCTCAGGGCGGCTGAGCACCACCTCCCAGGCTTCGAGCCGCTCGAACCACTGCCGGATCCCGGTCGGGCGGAACCCGTTGCGGGCGTAGAAGGCCCGGGCGCGCTGGTTGTCCTCCAGCACCTCCAGGCAGGCGGCGACGCCGCCCAGCACGTGATCGAGCAGCGCCTGCCCCAGCCCAGTGCCGTGCCACTCCTGTCGGACGTAGAGCGCGTAGAGCTGCTCCGGGGATTCTCGGGCGAGCTCGCCGCGGGCAGGTCCGGCCACGGCCACTCCCACGACCATGCCGGCCTCGTCGGTGCCCACCCAGCGCACCGGCCCGGGGCTCTGCAGCTGCTCGCGGACGCGGCGTACCCAGGTCTCCTCCGCGCCCAGCGCGGCCACCAGCCGCTCGGCGTCCACCAGAGGGCCGTAGGTCTCGCGCCAGCACTCCCGTTGGCAGCGGGCCCAGGCTTCGGCGTCCTCGGTGCCGGCGCGACGGATGGCCCACTCCATGCTGCGGATTATGGTCGGCTCATGCGGATCACGAAGTTCGGCCACGCCTGTGTCCGGGTCGAGTACGCCGGCACCACGCTGGTCATCGACCCCGGCGTCTTCACCGAGGCCGAGGCCCTCAGGGGTGCGGACGCCGTGCTGATCACCCACGAGCACGCCGACCACTACCTGCCTGAGCACCTGGCGACCTCCCAGGCGCCGGTGTTCACCATCGACGCCGTCGCGGCCAAGATCGCCGAGGGGCAGCCCGAGGTGCGCGACCGGGTGACCGTCGTGACGCCGGACGAGACCTTCGACGCCGGACTGCCGGTGCGCGCCGTCGGGGAGCTCCACGCCGTCATCCACGAGGATCTCCCGCGGTTCCACAACAGCGGGTACGTCGTGACCTGTGGCGATGAGTCCGTCTACCACCCGGGTGACGCGCTGACCGGCCCCGGACAAGCCGTCGACGTCCTCTGCGTGCCGGTGTCCGCACCGTGGATGCGAGTGGCCGAAGGGGTCGACTTCGCCCGCGAGGTCGGCGCACCGCGTAACCTCGCCATTCACGACCGGGTCTTCTCGGAGGCCGGCCTCAGCATCGTCGACGGTCACTTCGGCGCCCTGCTGGACCGCACTCAGACCTTTGCCCGCATCCCCGACGGAACCGATCTCTGACCCGAGAGGCACCACCCATGAAGATCCGCACCCTCACCGCAGCCGCGCTGGCGAGCCTCGTGCTCGCCCCGATGGCGGCGCACGCCGGCGACCCCGGCGGCCCCGACCTCACCGCCTCGGAGAAGTACAGCGACCTGTTCGACTACAGCATCGACTGGCAGAACACTTCGTACACGCTGGACGCCACCGGCATGCCGGACGACATCACCTTCACCGACGACGGCGGGGGGCAGGGCCACTTCTGGGGCCCGGTCCAGGCGCCCGCGGGTGTCTACGACATCGACCTGTCCGCCACCACCCCGTCGGACGTGGTCTACCACAAGCTCTTGAGGCTCACCGTCGTCCGCGAGAAGGCAGTCGTGCGCATGGCGTCGAGCAACCCGACCGAGGCCACCCGCAAGAAGCCCTTCGTGGTGCAGGCCCGCGTCAAGGACCAGAACGACGGCTCGTTCGGCGACATCATGCTCGCCGACCCCGGCGCCTTCACCCTCGACCGGAACGGCCATGTCACGGCCTGCTTCGCGGCGATGGTCCCGGGCAGCCTGCACACCGGGAAGGGTCCGGACTACTACGACGTGAAGTGCAAGGTGCCCGCCGGTCTGCACCGGGGGAACTACGACCTGACGTACGCGGTGGCCGGGGACTACTACACCGGTTCCCGGACCAGCAGCGTCCGGATCACCCGCTGAGCCGCGCGCTCAATCGGCGGTGAGGGAGTCCCGGACCGGGACGAACTTCGCCTGCGTCTCGGCCAGCTCCGCCTCGGGGTCGGAGGCGCCGACGATGCCGCACCCGGCGAACAGCCGGACGGTGTCACCGGCGATCTCCGCCGAGCGCAGGGCGATCACCCACTCGCCGTCGCCGCTGGCGTCCATCCACCCGGCCGGCCCGGCGTAGCGGCTGCGGTCCATCCCCTCGATCTCCGCGATCAGGTCGACCGCGACCGGCGTCGGCGTACCGCCGACGGCGGCGGAGGGGTGCAGGGCCGCGGCGAGCTGCAACGACGAGACGGTGGCGGAGTCGTGGACCACGCCGGCCACGTCGGTCGCCAGGTGCATGACGTTGGGCAGGTGCAGGACGAACGGCGCCTCCGGCACGTTCATCGACGAGCAGTGCGGATCGAGGGCGTCGGCCACCGAGCGGACGGCGTACTCGTGCTCCTCGAGGTCCTTCGACGACCGGGCGAGGGTCGCGGCCAGCGCGAGGTCGCGGCCGTCGTCACCCGTACGCCGGATGGTCCCCGCCAGCACGCGTGAGGTGACGAGCCCGCGCTCGCGGCGCACCAGCATCTCGGGGCTCGCGCCGAAGATGCCGTCGACGTGGAACGTCCAGCACATCGGGTAGTCCGTGGCCAGGCGCCGCAGCGGCCACCGCACGTCGACCGGCTCCTCGGCGGTGACGACGAGGTCCCGCGCCAGGACGACCTTCTCCAGGTCGCCGGCGTTGATCCGGGCGACGGCGTCGGCCACCACTCCCATCCAGTGCTCGCCGTCCAGCGACCCGTCGGCGAAGCTGATGCCCACGGGCGGACGCGGGGGATCGGCCAGGGCCAGGGGGATCTGCGGTGTGATCGTGCCGCGGGTGATCGTGGTCAGCCAGGCGACGTCACCGCGCCGGCCGACGACGACCGAGGGGACGGTGAGGACCGAGTCCCCGGGCTGGTCGGCGAACGCGAAGGCACCGAAGCAGACCAGGCCGCTGCCCGGCTCGGTGATCTCGTCGCGGACGACGGCCCGGGCGACGGTCTCGGACCACCACTTGTCCGCGTCGGCGAACCGGGTCGGACCGCTCGAGGTGATCTCGGCAGCGCGTCCCCACCCGACGAGGCCGTCGCCGCGCCGGAGCCAGCTGACCGGGTGGTGGTCGGGGACGAGGTCGAGCAGCTGAGTGGTCTCGTCGAGCTCGATCCCGACAGTGCGGACGACGAGCGGGTCGGTCTCGGCCGGCGGTCTCGCCGACATCCGGCGCCGCACGGGGGTCGCTCGTCACGAAGCCAGAGCCTAGCCCCCGCCTGGGCGGGGGCCAGGTCAAGGGCTCAGCTCCAGTAGACGACGACCTTGTCGCCCACGTGCACCTGGGAGAACAGCCACTTGATGCCGTCGTAGTCCCGGATGTTCACGCAGCCGTGCGAGGCACCGCCGTACCCGTAGGTGGCGAAGTCGGAGGAGTAGTGCACCGCCTGGCCACCGGAGAAGAACATCGCGAAGGGCATCGAGGAGCCGTAGAGGTGGGACACGTGGTCGGCGTCCATCGAGGCGACGTGGAACAGGCCCTCGCGGGTCGGGGTGTCGTTGAGGGTCGAGCCGAACCGCGCGTCCATGGTCTTGAGCACCTTGCCGTCGATCACCCAGCGCAGCGTGCGGCTGGTCTTGTCGACGCAGAGGACACGGCCGGTCTCGCACCGCGGGTCGAGGGCGCCGGGTGACGGCTCGACGTTGTACATCGCGTCGTGGCTCGGCTGGTAGGTCATCGAGTGCAGGCGGTCCATGGTCCGTTGGTCGACCTCGCCGGTCACCGGGATCTGCCGCTTGGCCTGGAACCCCTTGATCGCCTTGACCGTCTGGGCGTCGTACGTGCCGGTGACGTCACCGAAGTACCAGGAGAGCGTCTTGAGCCGCGCCTGCAGGTCTCGGACGTCCGCACCCTTCGCGCCGGGCGCCAGCAGGGCCGGGCCAGGCTTGAAGACGTTGAACATCGCGTCGTGGGTCGGCCGGTCGGTCATCGCCGCGAGGCGGTTCCAGGTCTTCTGGTCGACCACGCCGGTGCTGGGCAGACCGCGCTTGGTCTGGAAGCCGGAGACGGCGGCGCGGGTGTCGTCGTCGTACACGCCGCTGACGGTCTCGGGCAGCCAGGCGAGCTGGTGCAACCGCGACTGGAGCTCACGCACCTTCTCGCCCTTGGCGCCGGCGGCGATCCGCAGCTCGGGCTTCGGTGGGGCGCTCGGCTCCTGGGTCGGCTCGTCCGCCACGCCGGTGGTGGGGTCGGCCGGCGTCTCGATCGGCTGGGTCGTCGGCCGCCCGGAGGCTCCCGTCCAGTGGGTGTGGGGGCCGGGCTGGCGGGCGATCGCACCGACGGCGAACGCCGTGCCGCACCCGAGCGTGAGCACGACGGCCATCAACAGGACGCGCTTGAGCATGGTCTTCTCTCCTCTGGGGGAAGTCTGAGGAACTTCCAGTGTCAGGGGGGAGACGCCGCTTTCCCGGCTTTGGTTGTCCCGGCGTGCCGGAGTGGAGGTATCGATCCGGTCACGGCCGGCTGAGGAGCGGCCCGTAGGCTCCGGTCGTGGTCCGGGCAGAACTCGACAAGCAGCCGCTCGACGTCCGTCGGATGTTCGACGCGGTCTCGAAGCGGTACGACGTCACCAACGACGTCCTCTCGCTCGGCCAGGACCGGCGCTGGCGACGCGAGGTCATCGAAGCCGTCGACCCGCAGCCCGGCGAGCTCGTGCTCGACCTGGCCGCCGGCACCGGCACCTCGAGCGAGCCGTTCGCGAGCGCAGGGGCGCGCGTCGTCCCGTGCGACTTCTCGATCGGCATGCTCACCGTCGGCAAGCAGGCCCGGCCTGCACTTCCGTTCGTCGCCGGTGACGGCACGAGGCTCCCGTTCGCCGACGACACCTTCGACGCGGTCACCATCTCCTTCGGACTGCGCAACATCGTCGACCCCGCGGCCGGCCTGCGAGAGATGTCGCGGGTGACCCGCCCCGGCGGTCGGCTGGTGGTGTGCGAGTTCAGCCACCCGACGTGGTCGCCGTTCCGGACCGTGTACGTCGAGTACCTCATGCGCGCGCTCCCGCCGGTGGCTCGCGCGGTCTCCAGCAGCCCCGACGCCTACGTCTACCTCGCCGAGTCCATCCGCGCGTGGCCGGACCAGCCCCGCCTGGCCGCGATGATCGCCGGCAACGGCTGGTCCGAGGTCGAGTGGCACGACCTCTCCGGGGGGATCGTCACGCTCCACCGTGCGACCGCCTGACCGCGGGTGGCGCGAAAACGCATGTAACACCGTGTTACCCATCTACCACGGCGAAACTTCGCCGTTGTAGATGTGGAACACGGTGTTACATGGAGCGACCGGGCCACCCCAGAACCCGAGGACGCCCCCGAGATGCACCGTCGTCAGGACCGTCCTAGACTGTGCCTCGCGCGACTCGTGAACACTTTCACAAACTCACATGGGTCGCGTCGAGCGGTCAGAAAGGACAGCAGGGATGGAGCTCTACGCGCCGGTACTGGTGCTGGCCCTCCTCGCCGCCGGATTCGCGGGCTTCTCCGTGGTCATGAGCGCGCTGGTGGGGCCGAAGCGGTACAACCGAGCCAAGCTCGACTCCTACGAGTGTGGGATCGAGCCGACTCCGCAGCCGGTCGGCGGCGGCCGCTTCCCGGTGAAGTACTACATCACCGCGATGCTGTTCATCGTCTTCGACATCGAGATCATCTTCCTCTACCCGTGGGCCGTGCACTTCGACCAGATGAAGTTCTTCGGGCTGGTCGAGATGGTCGTGTTCATCGCCACGGTGTTCGTCGCCTACGCCTACGTCTGGCGTCGCGGCGGGCTCGAGTGGGACTGACCAGGAGCTGAGAGAACAACATGGGCGTTGAAGAGAAGCTCCCGAGCGGCGTGCTCCTCACCACGGTGGAGGGCCTGGCCGGGTACATGCGCAAGGCCAGCTTCTGGCCGGCCACCTTCGGGCTGGCGTGCTGCGCGATCGAGATGATGACCTCGGGTGGTCCGAAGTACGACCTCGCCCGCTTCGGCATGGAGGTCTTCAGGGCCAGCCCCCGACAGGCCGACCTGATGATCGTCGCGGGCCGGGTGAGCCAGAAGATGGCACCGGTCCTCCGCCAGATCTACGACCAGATGCCCGAGCCCAAGTGGGTGCTCGCGATGGGCGTCTGCGCCAGCAGCGGCGGCATGTTCAACAACTACGCGATCGTCCAGGGCGTCGACCACGTCGTCCCCGTCGACATGTACCTCCCCGGCTGCCCGCCGCGCCCGGAGATGCTCATCGACGCGATCCTCAAGCTGCACGACCAGGTCCAGCACACCAAGCTCGGCGCCAACCGCGCCCGCGAGGTCGAGGAGCTGGAGGGCAACGCGCTCAAGGCGCTGCCCACCTCCGACATGAAGGGTCTCCTGCGATGAATCACCCCACGGGGTTCCCTTCCTGCCCCGCTGCGCCCCTCCGTCAGGCAACCCCGCGGGGGCCCCGATGACCGAGGAGCAGCAGAACGTCCCCGCGCAGTCCGGCGAGGTCCACCCCGTCGGCGAGCGGCACGGCATGTTCGGCACCCGCGGGTCGGGCGACACCAGCGGGTACGGCGGCCTCGTCTCACCGATCGTCTACCCCAGCGCGTCGCAGCGGCCCTTCGGTGGCTGGTACGACGAGGTGGCCGACGCCCTCGAGGAGCGGCTGAGGAGCACCGACCTGGACTCCGCGATCGAGAGCGTGGTCATCCACCGCGGCGAGATCACCTTCCACGTCCGGCCGCAGGACCTGCCGTTCGTGGCCCAGATGATGCGCGACGACGAGCGGCTGCGCTTCGAGTTCTGCTCGGGCGTCAGCGGCGTGCACTACCCGGCCGACCGGGGTCGCGAGCTGCACGCGGTCTACCACCTGACCTCGATGACCCACAACCGCCGGGTCCGCCTCGAGGTCGCCGTGCCCGACGCCGACCCGCACGTCCCCAGCCTGGTGAGCGTCTACCCGACCCTCGACTGGCACGAGCGGGAGACGTTCGACATGTTCGGCATCGTCTTCGACGGCCACCCGGCCCTGACCCGGATCCTCATGCCCGACGACTGGCCGGGCCACCCCCAGCGCAAGGACTACCCGCTGGGCGGCATCCCCGTGGAGTACAAGGGCGGCACCATCGCTCCCCCCGACGAGCGCAGGAGCTACAACTAATGTCACCCCACGACGTTCTTCTCCTCCGCTCCGCTCCCCCGAACAACGCCGCGGGGACCCCGACCCGCGGGGAGGCTGTCTGATGACAAATACTGAGCAGGACTTCTACGCAGCTTCCTCGGAGACCTCCGAGGGCAAGGTGTTCACCGTCTCGGGCCAGGACTGGGGCCAGATCAGCGAGGGGCTGGCCGACCACGTCGACGAGCGCATCGTCGTCAACATGGGTCCCCAGCACCCCTCGACCCACGGCGTGCTCCGGTTGATCCTCGAGCTCGAGGGCGAGACGGTCACCGAGGCCCGCTGCGGCATCGGCTACCTGCACACCGGCATCGAGAAGAACATGGAGTTCCGCTCCTGGACGCAGGGCACCACGTTCTGCACCCGGATGGACTACCTCTCCCCGTTCTACAACGAGATGACCTACGCCCTGGGCGTCGAGCGACTCCTGGGCATCGAGGACTCCGTCGACGGGGGTGTCCCGGAGAAGGCCCAGGTCATGCGGGTCCTCCTGATGGAGCTCAACCGCATCTCCTCGCATTTGGTGGCTATCGCCACCGGCGGCATGGAGATCGGCGCGCTCACGGTCATGACGATCGGCTTCCGCGAGCGGGAGCTCGTGCTCGACCTGTTCGAGCTCATCACCGGCCTGCGCATGAACCACGCGTTCATCCGCCCCGGCGGGGTCGCGCAAGACCTCCCGCCCGGCGCCCTGGACGAGATCCGCGACTTCATCGCGCTGATGAAGAAGCGCCTTCCCGAGTACGCCGCCCTGTGCAACGCCAACCCGATCTTCAAGGCCCGTCTCGAGGGCGTCGGCACCCTGGACCTCGAGGGCTGCCTGGCCCTGGGCCTCACCGGCCCGGTGCTCCGCTCGACCGGTTACCCCTGGGACCTGCGCAAGACCCAGCCGTACTCCGGTTACGAGGACTACGACTTCGACGTCCAGACGTGGGACACCGCCGACTCCTACGGCCGGTTCCGGGTCCGCCTGGGCGAGATGTGGGAGTCGCTCAAGATCGTCGAGCAGGCCGCCGACCGGCTGGCCGGGCTCGAGGGCGCGCCCGTCATGGTCGCGGACAAGAAGATCGCCTGGCCCAGCCAGCTCGCGATCGGCTCCGACGGCATGGGCAACAGCCTCGACCACATCCGCCACATCATGGGGGAGTCGATGGAGGCGCTGATCCACCACTTCAAGCTGGTCACCGAGGGCTTCCGCGTCCCGCCGGGCCAGGCCTACGTCCCGGTCGAGTCGCCGCGCGGCGAGCTCGGCGCGCACGTCGTCTCCGACGGCGGCACGCGTCCGTTCCGCGCGCACTTCCGCGACCCCAGCTTCACCAACCTGCAGGCCACGAGCGTGATGAGCGAAGGCGGCATGATCGCCGACGTCATCGTCGCCATCGCCAGCATCGACCCCGTGATGGGAGGCGTCGACCGGTAATGCTCGACGAGAAGACCTACGCAGAGCTGGAAGACATCGCGGCCCGCTACCCGCACAAGCGGTCGGGCCTGCTGCCGATGCTGCACCTCGTGCAGTCGGTCGAGGGCCGGGTCACCCCCGAGGGCATCGAGGCCTGCGCGGACATCCTGGACATCTCCGCCGCCGACGTCAGCGGCGTCGCGACGTTCTACACGATGTACAAGCGTCGCCCGGTCGGCGACTACCACGTCGGCGTCTGCACCAACACGCTCTGCGCCGTCATGGGCGGCGACCTGATCTTCGAGCGGCTCAAGGACCACCTCGACGTGGGCAACGACGAGACGACGACCGACGGGAAGATCACCCTCGAGCACGTCGAGTGCAACGCGGCCTGCGACTACGCCCCGGTGATGATGGTCAACTGGGAGTTCATGGACAACATGACCCCGGAGTCCGCCACGCAGCTGGTCGACGACCTGCGCGAGGGCAAGGAGGTCCACTCCACCCGCGGCCCCAAGCTCTGCACGTGGCGCGAGGCCGAGCGCGTCCTGGCCGGGTTCCCCGACGGCCTGGCCGACGAGGGCCCCTCCGCCGGGCCGGCGTCGCTGGTCGGCCTGAGCATCGCGCGCGAGCGCGGCTGGACGGCACCCGCCGGTGAGGCCTCCGGCAGCACGAACGGCACCGCGGAGACCAAGGAGGGTGCGGCGGAGCAGGCCGACACCGGCCGCGCCGAGACCGAGACCAAGCAGGAAGAGGGCAGCTGAGATGGTGGACACCCTCACCCCGGTCCTCACCGACATCTGGGACGCCGAGCGCTCCTGGACGCTGAAGACCTACGAGTCCAAGGGCGGCTACTCCGCGCTGAAGAAGGCGCTGGACATGGAGCCCGACGACATCATCGGTGCGGTCAAGGACTCCGGCCTCCGCGGTCGCGGCGGCGCCGGCTTCCCGACCGGGATGAAGTGGTCCTTCATCCCGCAGGACAACCCCAAGCCGAAGTACCTCGTGGTCAACGCCGACGAGTCGGAGCCGGGCACCTGCAAGGACATCCCGCTGATGATGGGCAACCCCCACGTCCTCGTGGAGGGCGTGATCATCAGCTCCTTCGCCATCCGCGCCAACACCGCCTTCATCTACATCCGCGGTGAGGTCCTGCACGTGATCCGCCGGGTCCAGGCCGCGGTCGACGAGGCGTACGCCGCCGGCCACCTCGGGAAGGACATCCACGGCTCCGGCTACGACCTCGACGTCGTGGTCCATGCCGGTGCCGGCGCCTACATCTGTGGCGAGGAGACCGCTCTGCTCGAGGGGCTCGAAGGCCGTCGCGGACAGCCGCGCCTGCGCCCGCCGTTCCCGGCGGTCGCCGGTCTGTACGCCAGCCCGACCGTCATCAACAACGTCGAGTCGATCGCCTCGGTCCCGAGCATCGTCGAGCACGGCGCCGACTGGTTCGCGTCCATGGGCACCGAGAAGTCCAAGGGCTTCGGCATCTTCTCGCTCTCGGGGCACGTCGCGAAGCCGGGCCAGTACGAGGCCCCGCTGGGCATCACCCTCCGCGAGCTGATCGACCTGGCCGGCGGCATGCGTCAGGGCCACGAGCTCAAGTTCTGGACGCCGGGCGGCTCCAGCACCCCGCTGCTGACCGACGAGCACCTCGACGTCCCCCTCGACTTCGAGGCCGTCGGCGAGGCCGGCTCGATGCTCGGCACCCGGGCGCTGCAGCTCTTCGACGAGACGACCTGCGTCGTCCGGGCGGTGCTTCGCTGGACGGAGTTCTACAAGCACGAGTCCTGCGGCAAGTGCACCCCGTGCCGAGAGGGCACGTGGTGGCTGGTGCAGACCCTCGCCCGGCTCGAGCGCGGCCAGGGCACCGAGCAGGACCTCGACGACCTCGTCGACCAGTGCGACAACATCCTGGGCCGCTCGTTCTGCGCGCTGGGCGACGGCGCGACCAGCCCGATCACCAGCTCCATCGAGTACTTCCGCGACGAGTACCTCGCCCACCTGACCCACGGCGGCTGCCCGTTCGACCCGGCCGCGTCCACGCTCTTCGACACCGCGGGGGCCCGTTCATGACCACCACTCCGGAGAAGACCGACGCCGAGGTCCAGATGGTCAGCGTCACCATCGACGGCGTCCAGGTCAGCGTCCCCCAGGACACCCTGGTGATCCGCGCCGCCGAGCAGGTCGGCGTCCAGATCCCGCGGTTCTGCGACCACCCGTTGCTCGAGCCGGTCGGCGCCTGCCGGCAGTGCCTCGTCGACATCCCGGACGCCGGCAACGGCCGCGGCTTCCCCAAGCCACAGGCCTCGTGCACCCTGCCGGTCGCCGAGGGCATGGTGATCAACACCCAGGCCACCAGCGAGGTCGCCGACAAGGCGCAGCAGGGGATCATGGAGTTCCTGCTGATCAACCACCCGCTGGACTGCCCGGTCTGCGACAAGGGGGGCGAGTGCCCCCTGCAGAACCAGGCGATGAGCAACGGCCGCGGCGAGTCGCGCTTCTCCGTCACCGGTGGCGTGAAGCGCACCTTCCCCAAGCCGATCAACATCTCCGCCCAGGTCCTGCTCGACCGTGAGCGCTGCGTGCTGTGCGCACGCTGCACCCGGTTCTCCGAGCAGATCGCGGGTGACCCGTTCATCGCGCTCATCGAGCGCGGCGCGCTCCAGCAGGTCGGCATCTACGAGAAGGAGCCGTTCGAGTCCTACTTCTCGGGCAACACGATCCAGATCTGCCCCGTCGGCGCCCTGACCAGTGCCGAGTACCGCTTCCGTTCGCGTCCCTTCGACCTGGTCTCGACCCCGGGTGTCGCCGAGCACGACGCCTGCGGGGCGGCGATCCGCGTCGACCACCGGCGCGGCAAGGTCGTCCGCCGGCTCTCCGGCAACGACCCGGAGGTCAACGAGGAGTGGATCACCGACAAGGACCGCTTCGCCTTCCACTACGCCCAGTCCGGTGACCGGCTGTCCTACCCGCAGGTCCGGGAGACGCTGCCGGACGGGAGCAGGGGCGAGCTGCGCCCGGCGTCCTGGCCGGAGGCCTTCGTGGTCGCCGCCCGCGGCCTGGCCGCCGCCGGCTCGGCGGGGGTGCTCACCGGCGGTCGCCTGACCGCCGAGGACGCCTACGCCTACTCCATGTTCGCCCGGGTGGCCCTCGGCACCCACGACATCGACTTCCGCGCCCGCCCGCACAGCGCCGAGGAGGCCGACTTCCTCGCCTCTGTCGTCGCCCTCAGCAGCGAGGTGTCGTACGCCGACCTCGAGTCCGCGGCCACCGTGGTGCTGGCCGGCCTCGAGCCCGAGGACGAGGCGGGCACGCTCTTCCTCCGCCTGCGCAAGGCCTCGCGTGGCAGGACCAGGGTCGTGTCGGTGGCGCCCTTCGCCAGCCGTGGCCTGGTCAAGATGGGTGGCCACCTGGTCAAGACCGCTCCGGGCGGCGAAGCCGAGGCCCTCGAGTCCCTGGTCGAGCACGGCGAGTTCGGGATCGACGGGACGGCCGTGATCCTGGTCGGTGAGCGGCTGGCGACGTCGCCGGGCGCGCTCACCGCGGCGGCCGGGCTGGCCCGCCGGACCGGAGCCAAGCTGGCCTGGGTGCCGCGTCGAGCCGGTGACCGGGGTGCAGTCGAGGCCGGCTGCCTGCCGAACCTCCTGCCCGGCGGTCGTCCGATCACTGACGCTGCCGCGCGGGTCGACGCCGCCACCACCTGGGGCATCGAGAGCCTGCCGGAGCAGCCGGGCCGTGACGCCGACGGCATCGTCGCCGCGGCCGTCAGCGGCGAGCTCGGCGCCTTGGTCGTCGCCGGGGTCGACCCCGACGACACGGCCGACCCGGTCGCGACCCTCGCCGCGCTCGACGCCGCCCGCTTCGTCGTCTCCCTCGAGGTGCTGCCGTCCGCGGTCACCGAGCGCGCCGACGTCGTCTTCCCCGTCGCCCCGGTGGCCGAGAAGGAGGGCACGTTCGTCAACTGGGAGGGCCGCACCCGTCCCTTCGGCAAGGCGCTCGCCAACCCGAACGCGCTGCCCGACCTCCGGGTGCTCGCCGGCATCGCCGACGAGCTCGCGGCCGCGGGTCACGGGTCCGGGCTGGGCTTCCGCACCGTCGCCGAGGCCCGCGACCGGATGCAGGAGATGGGCCCCTGGGACGGCGACCGTCCCGAGCTCGGAGAGCCGACCGCCGCCGGGGACGAGGCCGCGCAGAAGAAGGGCCTGGCTCTCGCCACGTGGAAGCAGATGCTGGACAACGGCACCCTGCAGCGCGGCGACGAGGCCCTGCGCGCCACCGCCCGCATGCCCGTCGCCCGGGTCTCCGAGACCGTCTACGACGCCTGCGGCCCGGTCGTCACCCTCACCGGTGACCGAGGCTCGGTCACGCTGCCGGCCGAGGTGACCGACATCGCCGACGACACCGTGTGGGTGCCGGCTAACAGCTTCGGCCGCGGCGTCCTGGCCGACCTCGCCTCGCCCGGCACCACCGTGACCGTCAAGGGCGCGAGCTCCGCGCCGGACCGCTCCGCCACCGCGAAGGGAGGCGAGCTGTGATCGCCCAGCTGCTGCCGATGGTCGACGACCTGTCGGCGTTCGGCAAGGACCCCTGGTGGCTCGTGATCTTCAAGGCCGTGCTGATCTTCCTGGTCCTGGTCCTGCTCACGCTGTTCAACATCTGGTGGGAGCGCCGCGTCGTGGCGCGGATGCAGCACCGGATCGGCCCGAACGTGCACGGCCCCTTCGGTCTGCTGCAGTCGCTGGCCGACGGCGTGAAGCTGGCGCTGAAGGAGGACATCATCCCCAAGGCCGCCGACAAGGTGGTCTTCCTGATCGCCCCGGTGCTGGCGACCATCCCGGCGTTCGTCACCTTCTCGGTGATCCCGTTCGGCCCGACGGTCACGATGTTCGGCCACCGGACCCCGCTGCAGCTCACGGACATGCCCGTGGCCGTGCTGTTCGTCATGGCGATCGCGAGCATCGGCATCTACGGCATCGTGCTCGGCGGCTGGTCCAGCGGGTCGACGTACTCCCTGCTCGGCGGCCTGCGCTCGAGCGCCCAGATGATCTCCTACGAGGTCGCGATGGGTCTCGCGCTGGTCGGCGTCTTCCTGTACGCCGGGTCGATGTCCACGAGCGAGATCGTCGCGGCGCAGGACAAGCTCTGGTACGGCCTGATCCTCGCGCCGAGCTTCGTGATCTACACGATCTCGATGGTCGGCGAGACCAACCGAGCGCCCTTCGACCTCCCCGAGGCCGAGGGCGAGCTGGTCGGCGGCTTCCACACCGAGTACTCCAGCCTGAAGTTCGCCCTGTTCTTCCTCGCCGAGTACATCAACATGGCCACCGTCTCGGCCCTGGCCACCACGCTGTTCCTCGGCGGCTGGCACGCGCCGTTCTGGATCGACCAGGTCTGGGAGGGCGCCAACCAGGGCTACTGGCCGGTGCTGTGGTTCTTCGGCAAGGTCCTGTTCTTCATCTTCATCTTCATCTGGCTGCGCGGCTCGCTCCCGCGGCTGCGCTACGACCAGTTCATGGCGTTCGGCTGGAAGCGGCTGATCCCGATCTCGCTGTTCTGGATCATCGCCGTGGCGACGATCCGGTCGATCTCGCTCGAGGGCGGTCTCGACCGCAACGCGCTGCTCATCGGCATCGGCATCGTTGCCGTGCTCTTCCTCGTGCTGTTCTTCGTCGGCGACTCCGGTGACGACACCGAGGAGTCAAGGGGCACGGACTTCACGGCCTCGGTCGCGGGCGGCTTCCCGGTCCCGCCGATGGCCGCCGGCGGTCCGGTGCGTGGCGCCGCGCAGCCGCTGGTCTTCGAACGGCGGGGCGAGCCGCTGGTGCAGACCGAGACGTCCACGTCGACCCAGACATCGACCCAGACATCGACCCAGACTTCGACCCAGCAGGGAGGCACCGATGGCTGAGTCCCGCAGCATCAAGGAGCAGTTCTGGGACCCGATCGCCGGCTTCGGCGTGACGTTCCGGACCATGTTCAGGAAGGTGGTCACCGAGCAGTACCCCTTCGAGAAGCTGCCCACCGCTCCGCGGTTCCACGGCCGGCACCAGCTCAACCGCTGGCCGGACGGCCTGGAGAAGTGCATCGGCTGCGAGCTGTGCGCCTGGGCCTGCCCGGCGGACGCGATCTACGTCGAGGGTGCGTCCAACACCGAGGACGAGCGCTACAGCCCCGGCGAGCGCTACGGCCGCGTCTACCAGATCAACTACCTGCGCTGCATCCTGTGCGGCCTGTGCATCGAGGCGTGCCCGACCCGCGCGCTGACGATGACCAACGAGTACGAGCTGGCCGACAACAACCGCGCGGACCTCATCTACGAGAAGTCCGACCTCCTCGCCCCCCTGCTGCCCGGGATGGAGCAGCCGCCGCACCCGATGCTCCTGGGCGACGACGAGGGCGACTACTACCGGGGCACGTTCAAGCCGCAGGCCGCCCAGGAGGAGACCCGATGACCTTCTGGATCCTCGCGCCGATCATGGTGCTGGCCGCCCTGGGTCTGCTGTTCGTCCGCAAGGCCGTGCACGCGGCCCTGCTCCTCGCCGTGGTGATGATCAGCCTGGCGGTCCTGTACGCCGTCCTGGACGCGCCGTTCCTGTTCGCGGTGCAGATCATCGTCTACACCGGCGCCATCCTCATGCTCTTCCTGTTCGTGCTGATGCTGGTCGGCGTCGACGCGTCCGACTCGACCGTGGAGACCATCCGGGGTCAGCGTGCACTGGCGATCGTCGGCGGCCTGATCCTCGGCCTGACCCTGGTCCTCGGGCTGGCGCAGACCACGCTCGGCACGGTCCGCGGCCTGTCGGCGGCGAACACCGGCGGCAACATCCAGGCACTGGCCAACCTGCTGTTCTCCCGTTGGGTCTTCGCCTTCGAGGTCACCAGCGCCCTGCTGATCACCGCGGCGGTCGGCGCGATGGTTCTCGCCCACCGCGAGCGCCTCGAGCCCAAGGAGACCCAGCCGCTGGCCGCCGCCCGGCGCGTGCGGGAGTACGCCGAGCGCGGTGCCCACCTGGGCCCCCTGCCCTCGCCGGGTGTCTTCGCCCGCAACAACGCGGTCGACACGGCCGCCCTGCTCCCCGACGGCCGCCCGGCCGAGTCCTCGGTCTCCCGCGTGCTGGCCGCGCGCGGCACCGTCCGGTCCGCTCCCGACCTGGCCGACGACATCGACGAGGTGCAGCGTCAGCTGGGCGTCGACCCCGCCGGTGTGCCCGAGGGCGGCGGCAAGTCCGCCGCCACCGGTGACACCACCGAGGAGGAGCAGAAGTGATGCTCACCCCACGACGCAACGGCGGGATGTCCCGATGACCGAGTATGTGATTCTCTCCGCGATCCTGTTCACGATCGGCTGCGTCGGCGTGCTCACCCGGCGCAACGCGATCGTGGTGTTCATGTGCGTCGAGCTGATGCTCAACGCCTGCAACCTCGCGCTGGTGAGCTTCGCCAAGCTGCACGGCAACCTCGACGGCCAGATCGCCGCCTTCTTCGTGATGGTGGTGGCCGCGGCCGAGGTCGTGGTCGGGCTGGCCATCATCATGACCATCTTCCGGACCCGTCGCTCGGCCTCGGTCGACGACGCGAGCCTGTTGAAGTACTAAGGAACCTCCGTTGCTGACACACGAGACCGGACACATCCCCGTCATCGCGCCACAGGGCGCCGACGGGCTGTTCTCCCTGCTCTGGCTGATCATCGCCCTGCCCCTGGCGGGTGCGGTGATCCTGCTGGTGGGCGGGGCGATCGCCCCCAAGGTCGTCGACAAGTGGGGCCACCTGATCGGCACCGCGCTGCCGATCGGCTCGTTCCTGCTGAGCCTGGCGATGTTCGTCCGGATCCTCGGCATGGACGAGGGCCAGCGGCAGATCGGGCAGCACCTCTACACCTGGTTCGACACCCAGGGCCTCAACGTCGGGTTCGACCTGCTCTACGACCCGCTCAGCGCCTTGTTCCTGCTGCTGATCACCGGCGTCGGCTCGCTGATCCACGTCTACTCGATCGGCTACATGGAGCACGACGTCCGGCGGCGCCGGTTCTTCGGCTACCTCAACCTCTTCGTCGCGGCGATGCTGGTGCTGGTCCTCTCGGCCAACTACCTGGGCCTCTTCCTGGGCTGGGAGGGCGTCGGCCTCGCGTCGTACCTCCTCATCGGCTTCTGGCAGCACAAGCCGTCCGCGGCGGCTGCGGCCAAGAAGGCGTTCGTGATCAACCGCGTCGGTGACATCGGTCTGTCCCTGGCCATCGCGCTGTTCTTCGTCACGTTCGGCACCACCGACTTCGCCTCGATCAGCGAGCGAGCGGGCGGCGCCTCGGGCGGCGCGCTGACCGCGCTGGGCCTGCTCCTGCTGCTGGGTGCGTGCGGCAAGTCGGCGCAGGTCCCCCTGCAGTCGTGGCTGCTCGACGCGATGGAGGGTCCGACCCCGGTCTCGGCCCTGATCCACGCCGCGACGATGGTGACCGCCGGCGTCTACCTCGTCGTCCGCTCCAACTTCATCTTCGAGCTGGCGCCGCACGCGCAGACCGCGGTCGTGGTGGTCGCCGCTGTCACGCTCCTGTGGGGCGCGATCATCGGGTGCGCCAAGGACGACATCAAGAAGACCCTCGCCGGCTCGACGATGAGCCAGATCGGCTACATGATGCTCGGTGCCGGGCTCGGTGTCGCCGGCTACGCCTTCGCGATCTTCCACCTGCTGACCCACGGCTTCTTCAAGGCCAACATGTTCCTCGGTGCCGGCTCGGTGATGCACGGGATGAACGACGACGTCGACATGCGGCACTACGGCGCCCTGCGCAAGATGATGCCGGTCACCTTCCTCACCTTCGCGATGGGCTACCTCGCGATCATCGGGTTCCCCGGCTTCTCCGGCTTCTGGTCCAAGGACAAGATCATCGAGGTCGCGCTGAACCAGAACCTCCTGGTCGGCCTCTGCGCGATCCTCGGCGCCGGCATCACCGGGTTCTACATGACCCGCCTCATGCTCATGACCTTCTTCACCAAGCAGCGGTGGGAGCCGAACACCCACCCGCACGAGTCCCCCGCGGTGATGACGGTCCCGCTGGTCGTGCTCGCGGCGCTGTCGGTGCTCGGTGGCGTCCTGCTCATCGGTGACTGGATCGTCGAGTTCCTCTCACCCGTCGTGGGCGTCGCGCCGCACGAGCAGGAGCGGCTGGCGCCGATCCTGGTGTCCCTGCTGGCCGTGGCCATCGTGGCGGTGGGTGTCGCGATCGCCTGGTTCACCTTCGGGAAGAGGGAGGTCCCACGGACCGCGCCTCGCGAGGTGACGTTCGTGACGAAGGCCGCTCGTCGGGACCTGTACGGCGACGCGATCAACGACACGCTGGTCGTCGCCCCCGGCTCCCGCCTCGTGGGCGGACTCACGACCATGGACCGGAAGGGAGTCGACGGCGCGGTCGAGGGCAGCGCGCTCGCGATCCGCAGCTACGCCGGGGTGCTCCGCCGGGTGCAGAACGGCTACGTCCGCTCCTACGCGATGTCGGTGCTCGCTGGCGTCCTCATCGTCGTCCTGGCTCTCCTGGCGGTGAACCTCTGATGCTCACTCTCCTCATCCTGATCCCGCTCGTCGGGGCGATCGCCACGGCGTTCTGCCCGGCTGGGCTCGCGCGCCTGGTCGGTGTCGGGTCCTCGGCCGCGACCCTCGTGCTCGCCGTCGTCATGGCGACGCAGTACGACGTCGGCGGCGGCTGGCAGTTCACCGAGAAGCACGAGTGGATCAACCTCTTCGGAGCCCACTACGCCCTCGGGGTCGACGGCCTCGGCCTGGTGATGATCCTCCTGACCGCGGTGCTGGTCCCGATCGTGCTGGTCGCAGCGTGGCGCGAGGACGACTCCGGAGTCGCGAAGTACTTCGCCTGGGCGCTGGCCCTGGAGTCCGCCTCGCTCGCGGTGTTCGCGGCCACCGACGTGTTCCTGTTCTACGTGGTCTTCGAGGTCACGCTGATCCCGGCGTACTTCCTCATCTCCGGCTACGGCCGCGTGGGGGACGAGAAGGGCCGGACCCGCGCCGCGGTGAAGTTCCTCGTCTACCAGCTCGGCGGCGGCCTGGTCATGCTCGCCTCGGTCATCGGCCTGTACTCCGTGAGCGCCGACGCCGGCCACCCGACGTACCTGCTCGGCGAGCTGAGCCGGATGAACATCGACCCGACGATGCAGCGCTACCTGTTCGTCGGATTCTTCATCGCGTTCGCGGCGAAGGCTCCGCTCTTCCCGCTGCACACCTGGCTGGCCGACACCACCGAGAAGGCCTCGACGCCGACCAGCGTGCTGCTGGTGTGCGTCCTGGACAAGATCGGCACCTTCGGCATGATCCGCTACTGCCTCGGGCTGCTCCCCGAGGCCTCGCAGTGGGCCACCCCCGTCGTGGTGATCCTGGCGCTCATCTCGATCGTGTACGGCGCCCTGGTCGCGATCGGCCAGGACGACATGCTCCGGCTGATCGGCCTGACCTCGCTCAGCCACTTCGGCCTGATCGTCCTGGGCATCTTCGTGTTCACCAGCCAGGGCAGCTCGGGCGCGATCCTCTACATGGTCAACCACGGCATCGCCACGGCCGCGCTGTTCCTCATCGCCGGCTTCCTGGTCCAGCGCCGGGGCTCGGCTCGGATCAGCGACTTCGGTGGCGTCGAGAAGGTGGCCCCCGTGCTCGCGGGCACCTTCCTGATCGCGGGTCTCGCGGCCTGCGGACTTCCCGGCCTCTCCCCGTTCGTCTCCGAGATCCTCGTGCTCATCGCGGCCTTCGCGCACGCCTGGTGGGCCGGTGCGGTCGCCGTCACGGCGATCGTCCTGGCGGCGATCTACATCCTGTGGATGTACCAGCGCACGATGACCGGACCCACACGTCCGGAGGTCGCGGCGTTCCGGGATCTCGACCGGCGCGAGGTGGGCGTGGTGGCTCCGCTGCTGATCGCCCTCGTCGTCTTCGGGTTCGGCCCGCAGCTGCTGCTCAACGTCATCAACCCGACCGTCGAGACGACCCTGTCGCACGTGGGGGTCCCGGATCCTCAGCCGGACGTGGCCGAGCAGGCTGAAGGAGCCGACCAGTGACCGACTTCGTCAAGCCCACGATCGAGTACTCCCAGCTCTGGCCGATCCTCGTCGTCTTCGGCGCGGCCTGCGTCGGCGTCGTGCTCGAGGCGTTCCTGCCGCGTGAGCGGCGGTACGTCGCCCAGGTGGCCCTCACCCTCGTCGCTCTCCTCGCGGCCCTCGTCGGGACCGTCATGGTCGGCACCGACCTGACGGTCCGCGGCGATGGCGCCGCCCGGGGTGGCTTCGCCGTCGGCGGCTCCCTCGCGCTGGACGGGCCGACCCTGTTCCTGTGGGGCCTCGTGCTGATCTTCGGCCTCGGCGGCACACTGCTGTTCGCCGAGCGGCACCTCGAGGGTGGCGTGTCCGCTTTCGCCGGCCAGGCGGCGGCGCTGCCGGGCACGGAGGCCGAGCGCCAGGCGTCGACCTCCGGCCTGGACCACACCGAGGTCTACCCGCTCCTGCTGTTCGCCATCGGCGGCATGATGATGTTCCCCGCGGCCGGCGACCTGCTCACCATGTTCGTCGCGCTCGAGGTGCTCAGCCTCCCGCTCTACCTGCTCTGCGGTCTCGCGCGTCGGCGCCGGCTGCTCAGCCAGGAGGCGGCCATGAAGTACTTCCTCCTCGGTGCCTTCTCCTCCGGCTTCTTCCTGTACGGCGTCGCGCTGATCTACGGCTTCGCCGGCTCGATGGACCTCGGCGCGATCAACGAGGCCGTCCGCAACGACGTGGGCAACCGCAACCTGCTGCTCATCGGCATGGGCATGCTGGCGGTCGGCCTGCTGTTCAAGGTCGGCGCCGCTCCGTTCCACGCGTGGACGCCGGACGTCTACCAGGGCGCCCCGACCGCCGTGACGGCGTTCATGGCCGCCGGCACCAAGGTGGCGGCCTTCGGCGCCATGCTCCGCCTCTTCTACGTCGGGTTCGGCGCCGACCGCTGGTCGTGGCAGCCGATGATGTGGGTGATCGCCATCCTCACGATGGTGGTCGGCGGCGTGCTCGCGGTCGTCCAGTCGGACGTCAAGCGCATGCTGGCCTACTCCTCGGTGGCGCACACCGGCTTCATCCTCACCGGCCTGCTGGGCGTGCAGGGTGCGACCGACCTGGCGCTGGGTCAGCTGACCTCGCTCCAGGCGGTCCTCTTCTACCTGGTCACCTACGGCTTCGCCACCCTCGGTGCCTTCGCCGTGGTCACGCTGGTCCGCGACTCCGGTGGCGAGCAGAACCACCTCGCGCGCTGGGCCGGCATCGGCCGCCAGTCCCCGCTCGTGGCCGGCGTGTTCGCGGTGTTCCTGCTCGCCATGGCCGGCATCCCGCTGACGTCCGGCTTCGTCGGCAAGTGGGCGGTCTTCGAGGTCGCGCTGGCCTCCGGTGCCTGGCCGGTCGTGATCGTCGCGATCCTGGTGAGCATCGTGACCGCGTTCGTCTACGTCCGCGTGATCATGCTGATGTACTTCTCCGACCCGGTGGGCGACGCCCCGAGCGTCACGCACCCCTCGATCCTGACCGCCACGGCGATCGCGGTCGGCGCGGCTGCCACGGTCGTCCTGGGCGTCCTCCCCGGACCGGTGCTGGACCTCGCGGCGCAGGCAGGGGAGTTCATCAGGTGAGTGGGTTGGCGTTGCCGGTGACGGATCCGGGCCTCGCGGCCCGGCTCGCGGAGCGGATGGAGATCGTCGAGAAGGCGCTCTACTCACACGTCCAGTCGCGCACCGAGTACGTCACCGCGGCCGCCTCGCACCTGCTGTCCGCCGGAGGCCGACGGTTCCGCCCGCTGCTCGTGCTGCTGGCCGCCGAGACCGGGGAGCATCCCGACGCCGACGGTGTCATCGACGCCGCCTGCGTGGTGGAGCTGACCCACGTCGGCTCGCTGTACCACGACGACGTCATGGACGAGGCCGAGCTGCGTCGCGGCGCCGACTCCGCCAACGCCCGCTGGGACAACCACGTCGCGATCCTCACCGGCGACTTCCTGTTCGCGAAGTCCTCCGAGCTCACCGCCGCGCTGGGGCCGGACGCGGTCCGGATCCAGGCCGAGACCTTCGCCCGGCTGGTCGAGGGCCAGATCCTGGAGACCGTGAAGCCCGACGGGGACGCGCTGGCCCACTACCTCGACGTCGTGGCCGGCAAGACCGGCTCCCTCATCGCCACCTCGGCCCGCTACGGTGCCCGGTTCGGCGGCACCAGCGCCGAGGTGGAGGAGGCGCTGGCGGCGTACGGCGAGATCGTGGGCTCCGCCTTCCAGCTCTCCGACGACATCGTGGACATCGCCTCCGAGAGCGAAGAGCTGGGCAAGGCGTCGGGCACCGACCTCCGCGAGGGGGTGCCCACGCTGCCGGTGCTGATGGCCCAGCAGCACCGCGGCCCCGAGCACGCCCGGCTCCTCGAGCTCCTCGACAGCGACCTCGGCGACGACGAACGTCGGGCGGAGGCGCTGGCGCTCCTGCGCGCGCACCCGGCCATGACCGAGGCGCGTCAGTACGTCGTCGCCCGGGCCGAGGAGGCCAAGGCGCACCTGCGGGTGCTGCCCGAGGGTCCGGTCCGCGCGGCGCTCGAGGAGTTCGCCGACGTGGTCGCAACCCGTTCCGCCTAGCCCGGCCCAGATCCTCAGACCGGGACTGTCGACTCCCCCAGCAGCCGCAGGTGACGGCGCCGGTGCTGGAGCGCCTCGAGGGTGAACAGCATCAGCGCGATCCAGACCAGCGTGAACCCGATCCACCGGGCCGCGGGCATCGACTCGTCGTACCAGAAGACGCCGAGCAGGAACTGCAGCACCGGAGCGAGGTACTGCAGCAACCCGATCGTCACCAGCGGCAGCCGGATCGCAGCCGCGCCGAAGAACAGCAGGGGGATGACCGTGACGACGCCGGTGGTGAGGAAGAGCGCGCCGTGCCCGGCGCCGTGACGGAGGAAGCTCGAGTCGCCCTGGACCCCGAGCCACACCAGGTAGAGGAGGGCGATCGGCGCGAGCACGACCGTCTCGATCGTCAGGCTCTCCAGCGCCGCGACCCCCGCCTGCTTCTTCAGCAGCCCGTAGGTGCCGAAGGAGAAGGCGAGCACCAGGGCGATCCAGGGCAGGTGCCCGTAGTCGAGGGCCAGGACGACGACCGCACCGGCGGCCAGTCCCAGGGCCGCCCACTGCAGCGGGCGCAGCCGCTCGGACAGCACGACCACGCCCAGGAGCACGGTGACGAGCGGGTTGATGAAGTAGCCGAGCGAGGTCTCGACGACACGGCCGCTGTTGACGCCGTAGATGTAGATCGACCAGTTCACGCTGACCACGACCGCGGCCGAGCACAGCAGCAGACGGGAGCGACGGTCCCGCCACACCGCTCGGACCTTCGACCAACGGCGCAGCACGGTGACCACCAGGGTGATCGTGATCGCCGACCACACGATCCGGTGGGCGAGGATCTCGACGGCACCCGCGGGCTCCAGCAGCGGCCAGTACAGCGGGAAGAGGCCCCAGAGCCCGTAGGCTGCCGCGCCGTACAACAGCCCGCGCGGCCTCGTGGACTCCACGCCCGGAACCTAACAGCCGAGCGGTTGCCCGCTGCTCGTGGGTTTGGGCCGTCCCGGGCGCGGGTAGACCAGCCTCACCGACAACTCGACAACAACGGGGGAACCTCACACATGAAGCGACTGTTCAGCACCTGCACCGCCATGGTGGTCGCACTCGGACTCACCTGGAGCGTCTCGCCGGCCGACGCGCTCGACCACCAGGCACCGACGGCGCAGCGTGCCAGGGCCCTGCCGGAGCGGCCGATCTCCATCGACTGGGACCAGGTCCGCTCGACGACCAAGGTCAAGCTCAGCGGCGCGGCCCAGGACCTGGTCCACGGGGTGGTCTACCTGCAGGAGAGGCGGGGCGGCCACTGGAAGCGGCTGGACAAGACCCGGACCAACGACGCCTCGCGCTACCACTTCGTGACGCGGGTGCCGAAGGACGGCCACCACCACAAGTACCGCGCCATGACGCCCAAGGGTGGCGGCTACAAGAACTCCGCCAGCCAGATCGTGGAGCTGTACTGGACCTGAGCCGGCTCACGCTCTGATCGCAGGGCCTTCCTCTCGGGGAGGGCCCTGCGCCGCGTCCGGCACCGGCGGGTCAGCCGATGGTCCAGGTGTCGGTGCCGGTGATCAGCGCCGCCAGGCGGCCCCGAGCGTCGTCGTCCTGGTCGCCCGGGCCGCTCTGTCCCTGGCCGGCCTCGCCGCGGGCCGTGCGCACCTGGTCGCGGGCCGCGTCGTCGTACGTCGTCCGCTCGACCTGGCGGAAGATGCCGATGGGTGCACGGTGCAGCTGCCCCGCGTCGGTGAGCCGGGAGATCGCGAAGGCCGTCGTCGGGTCGGCCGCGTGGGCGTCGTGGACCAGCAGGGCCTCCTCGCCGACGTCGGCCACCGACACCACCTTGACCCCGCCGGTGCTGGTGTCCCGGATGAGGCCGTGCTGACCCTGCGCCGACTCCGGGGCTCCCCAGCGGATCGGCTCGCCGTGGACCAGCGGGATGATCGCCTCGGCCTTGGAGGAGCTGTCCTTGACCGCGTCGAAAGCGCCGTCGTTGAAGATCGGGCAGTTCTGGTAGATCTCCACCAGCGAGGTGCCACGGTGGGCGGCCGCGGCCGACAGCACCGAGGTGAGGTGCTTGCGGTCGGAGTCGATGGTGCGGGCCACGAAGGTGCCCTCCGCGCCGAGCGCCAGCGAGATCGGGTTGAACGGGTGGTCCACCGAGCCCATGGGGGTCGACTTGGTGACCTTCCCCGGCTCGGAGGTGGGGGAGTACTGCCCCTTGGTGAGCCCGTAGATCCGGTTGTTGAACAGCAGGATCGTCATGTTCACGTTGCGGCGCAGCGCGTGGATCAGGTGGTTGCCGCCGATGGACAGGGCATCGCCGTCCCCGGTGACGACCCAGACCGAGAGGTCCTCGCGGGCGGTGGCGATCCCGGTCGCGATCGACGGCGCCCGGCCGTGGATCGAGTGCATGCCGTAGGTCTCGAGGTAGTACGGGAACCGCGACGAGCACCCGATGCCGGAGACGAAGACGATGTTCTCCCGGCGCAGCCCGAGGTCGGGCAGGAAGCCCTGCACGGCCTTGAGGACGGCGTAGTCGCCGCAGCCCGGGCACCAGCGCACCTCCTGGTCGGAGGTGTAGTCCTTGCCGGACTCGGTCACGTCGTCGGGACGGGTCGGCACGAGCTCGATGCCGGACCGGAACGTGGGCAGGGGGAGCGGGGTGCTCATCGGGAGGCCTCCTCGGCGTGGGGTGCCAGGTCGAGCGACGTCCCGTCGGCCGCGGTGACGAGCTCACCGATCGCCTCCGCGAGCTCGGAGGACTTCAACGGCAGGCCCCGGACGTGGTTGTAGCCGATCGCGTCCACGAGGTACTTCGCCCGGAGCAGCAGGCTCAGCTGACCGAGGTTCATCTCGGGGACGAGGACCTTGTCGTAGCGGGCCAGGATGTCGCCCAGGTCGCGGGGGAACGGGTTGAGGTGTCGCAGGTGCACCTGTGCGACGTGACCGCCGGCCGCGCGCACCTGGCGGCAGGCGGCGCCGATGGGACCGTACGTCGAGCCCCACCCGACCACGAGCACCTGCGCCTCGCCGCTGGGGTCGTCGACCTCCAGGGGCGGCAGCGACTCGGCGATCCGGTCGACCTTGGCCTGGCGGGTCCGGACCATGAAGTCGTGGTTGGCGGCGTCGTAGGAGATGTTGCCGTGACCGTCACCCTTCTCCAGGCCGCCGATCCGGTGCTCGAGACCCGCGGTGCCCGGCACGGCCCACGGCCGGGCCAGGGTCTCGGCGTCGCGCTGGTAGGGCCAGAACTCCTCGCCGTCGTCCGAGGTGTGGTTGGGGGAGGTCGCGAAGGCGGGGTCGATGGTCGGCAGTTCGGCCGGGTCCGGGATGCGCCACGGCTCGGACCCGTTGGCGAGCATGCCGTCGGAGAGCAGCATCACCGGCGTCCGGTAGGTGATGGCGATCCGGGCGGCCTCGAGGGCGGCGTCGAAGCAGTCGCCGGGGGACTGCGGCGCGACGATCGGGACCGGTGACTCACCGTTGCGGCCGAACATCGCCTGCAGCAGGTCGGCCTGCTCGGTCTTGGTCGGCAGGCCCGTCGAGGGGCCGCCGCGCTGCACGTCGATGACCAGCAGCGGCAGCTCGGTCATCACCGCAAGACCGATCGTCTCCGACTTGAGCGCGATGCCCGGACCCGACGTCGTGGTGACCCCGAGACTGCCGACGAACGACGCCCCCAGGGCGGCGCCGATGCCGGCGATCTCGTCCTCGGCCTGGAACGTCGTGATGCCGAACGACTTGTGCTTGCTCAGCTCGTGCAGGATGTCCGAGGCCGGCGTGATCGGGTAGGACCCCAGGAACACCGGCAGCCCGGACTGCACCCCGCTGGCCACCAGGCCGTAGGCGAGCGCAAGGTTCCCGGTGATGTTGCGGTAGGTGCCGGTGCTCATCGGCGCCGGCTTGATCTCGTAGGAGACCGCGAACGTCTCGGTCGTCTCGCCGAAGTTCCAGCCGGACTTGAACGCCGTCACGTTGGCGTCGCGGATGTCCGGGACCCGGGCGAAGCGCCGCTCCAGGAACTCCAGGGTCGACTCGGTCGGCCGCCCGTACAGCCAGGACAGCAGACCGAGGGCGAACATGTTCTTCGCCCGCCCGGCGTCCTTGCGCGAGAGGCCGTACTCCTTGACCGCCTCCACCGTCATGCCGGTCAGGTCGAGTGCGTGGACGGCGTACTCGGAGAGGGACTCCCCCTCGAGCGGGTTCTCCGCGTAGCCGGCCTTCGTGAGGTTGCGGGCGGTGAAGTCGTGGGTGTCGACGATGATCGTCGCGCCCTTCGGCAGCTCGCCCAGGTTGGCCCGGAGGGCCGCCGGGTTCATCGCCACGAGCACGTCCGGGGCGTCGCCCGGGGTGAGGATGTCGTGGTCGGCGAAGTGCACCTGGAACGACGAGACGCCCGGCAGCGTGCCCTGAGGGGCGCGGATCTCGGCCGGGAAGTTGGGCAGGGTCGACAGGTCGTTGCCGAAGGCCGCCGTCTCCTGGGTGAACCGGTCACCCGTCAGCTGCATGCCGTCGCCGGAGTCACCGGCGAACCGGATGATCACCCGGTCGAGCTGCTTGACCTGCTTCGTCACTGCCCACTGTCCTCGAGTTTCGCCTCGCCCGCGGAGACCCGCGGCCGACCTCCCACGATAGTCGGGGTCCCGCGCGCGCCGAAGCCCGTCTCCCTCCCTGAATCCGTGAGCCCGGACACGTCCGGGCCGGTGGCGAGGTCCCCGGTCGCCCTTCCCGTGCGGCGCGAGGAGCCCCTATCCTCCGCGACAAGGAGGGGGAGCCATGGCGACCATCACGATGAACGAGATCATCCACGCGGCCGTACGCCGCGACCTGGCGCGCGCCGAGAGCGGCCTGCGGGCCTTCCGGGACGGCGACCAGCAGCGGGCGGCGGACCTGAAGCGGGCGTGGGACTTCCTGAGCGAGATGCTGCACGAGCACCACGTCGGGGAGGACGACCACGTCTGGCCGTACCTGCGCACCCTCGGCGAGGTGGACCCGGAGCTCGCCGACCAGATGGAGGCCGAGCACGTCGAGATGGCCGCGGCCATGGCCCGCGCGAGTGCGGCGATGAACCAGTTCGCCGCCGCCGCCACCGAGGACTCCGCCACGACGGCGGCCGACGCCGTGGCCGCCGCGGCGGCGGTGACCGGACGGCACCTCGACCACGAGGAGCAGTCCGTGATGCCGGTCGTCGTGGCCCACCGGGAGACCCCCGAGTGGAAGGTCGTGGAGAAGAAGCTGCGCGGCGCCGTGGGGAAGGCGGGTCCGTTCTTCGCCTGGCTCCAGGACGGGATGGAGCCGCCGATCGCCCGAGCCCTGTCCGGCAGCGTCCCGGCGCCGGTCCGGCTCGTCCTCAGCCGGGTGGCCGGCCGGAGCTACCACCGGGAGATCGCACCCGTCTGGCGCTGAGGCCCAGCGGCGTGCTCGAAGGTGGGGGCGACTCAGCGGTAGTTCGTGAACTGGACTGCGAAGTCGTAGTCCTGCTCCTTGACCAGCTTCTGCACGGCCTGGAGGTCGTCGCGCTTCTTGCTCGAGACGCGGAGCTCGTCGCCCTGGACCTGCGCCTTGACGCCCTTGGGGCCCTCGTCGCGGATCAGCTTGGAGATCTTCTTCGCGTTCTCGCTGGTGATGCCCTCCTTCAGGGCGATGTCGATCTTCGACTGCTGCCCCGACTGGCGCGGCTCCGAGGCGTCGAGGATCTTCAGGCTCTGGTTGCGCTTGATCAGCTTGTCCTGGAACACGCTGAGCACGGCGCTGGCGCGGTCGTCGGCGCTCGCGGTGATCTCGATCGCCTCGTCGCCCTTCCACTCGATCGTGGCGCCCGTGCCCTTGAAGTCGAACCGGGTCGCGATCTCCCGCGCGGTCTGCCCCAGGGCGTTGTCGACCTCCTGCCGGTCGATCTTGCTGACGATGTCGAACGACGAGTCGGCCATGGGTCCCTCCGGGGTTCGGGTCGGTTTCGAATGTGAGCGGCGGTCCCGCTATCCTTGCGTCTCGTTGTCGCCCGTCCAAGTCCGGTAGGACCGAGACAGGCGAGCAGCACGGCAGGTTGCCCGAGCGGCCAATGGGAGCGGACTGTAAATCCGTCGGCTTTTGCCTTCGAAGGTTCGAATCCTTCACCTGCCACATCCGGCCCGCCACTCGCACGCGAGTGAGCGGGCCGAGGTGCTTCCTGGGGTCGATCGTCACCCCGGATCGGCCGGGCCGCCGGCGTCCTGGACGTAGAACGGCGAGTCCTTCCGGCTGGCCAGGTCGTGCCGCTCCTCGGGGCTGAGGGACTCCAAGGCCGGCATCAGGTCGGCGTCCAGCCCGCTGACCTCGCGGCCGGCGACCAGGGGCAGCACCGTGTGGACGATCCGGTCCTCGTAGACGTGCAAGATCGTCCCCGCCTGGTGGGCGTCGACGCCGGAGATCATTCGCCCGATCGGTGCCGGGTCCGAGGTGTAGCAGGACGCGCTGGCGACCGAGACCGGGACGCCGGCGAAGGTCGACCACGAGGTGAAGTGGAAGTGCCCGCCGAGGATGGCGCGGACGTCGGTGCCGGTGATCGCCTCGGCCAGCCGGTGCTGGTCGTGCAGCTCGATCAGCTCGGCGGCGCGCATCATGGGCACCGGGATCGGCGGGTGGTGCAGCGCGAGCAGGGTGCCGTGCTCGGCCGGCGTCGCCAGCTCCGCGCGCAGCCAGGTCAGCTGCTCGTCGGTCAGCTCCCCGTGGTGGTAGCCGGGCACCGAGGAGTCGAGCGCGATGACGCGCAGGCCCCCGACGTCGTGCACGCGGTCCTGCGGGCGGTCACCGGACTGACCGAACAGCCCCGCGGCGAAGGGCGCGCGCTCGTCGTGGTTGCCCATGCACCACACGACCTCGGCGCCGAGTCTCTCGGCCACGGGCTCGACCACCGCCCGCAGCAGCTCGTACGCCGCCGGCTCGGCCTTGTCGGCCAGGTCGCCGGTGAACACCAGGGCGTGGGGCGCCGGGTCGCACGCAGCCACCCGCTCGAGCACCGCCCGAAGGTTCGCCTGGGTGTCGATCTCGCCGTACTGGAGGGTGTCGGCCAGGAGGTGCGGGTCGGAGAGGTGGGCCACGACCCGGATCGGGGCCGGGTACTGGCCGAGCTGGACCTGGGTCACGACCGGGACGCTACCCCCGGCCTCGGTTGTCGCGGGGGCGGCGGGATCATGGACGGGTGCCCGAGCAGCTCCACGACATCGGCCGCCGACGCGCCTGGCTGATCTGGGCCGTCGCCCTGGGCGTCTACATGCTCGCGGTCTTCCACCGGAGCTCCCTCGGCGTCGCGGGTCTGCTCGCCGCCGAACGCTTCCACGTGGACGCCAGCCGCCTGGCGATCTTCACCGTGCTCCAGCTCGCGGTGTACGCCGGCATGCAGATCCCGGTCGGTGTCCTGCTGGACCGCTTCGGGTCGCGCGCCCTGCTGCTGGGCGGACTCGCGCTGATGACGGCCGGGCAGCTCGGGTTCGCCTTCGTGGACTCCTTCGTCCCGGGCGTGATCGCGCGCGCGGTGATCGGCGCGGGCGACGCGATGGTCTTCGTCTCGGTGATCCGGCTGGTCGGGGTGTGGTTCCTGGTCCGGCAGGTGCCGCTGGTCACCCAGCTCACGGGTCAGCTCGGTCAGGTCGGCGCGATCGTCGCGGCCGCACCGCTGTCGTACGCGCTGCACGCCTGGGGCTGGACCCGCGCCTTCGCGGCCGCGTCCACGATCGGCGTGGTCTTCATGGTGGCCGTGCTGGTGGTGGTCAAGGAGTCGCCGTACGCCGCCCAGACCGCGGCGAAGGTGAAGCTGCGAGTCCTCGCCCGGACCCTGCGCTCGGTCTGGGGAAACCCGGGCACCCGCCTGGGCATGTGGACGCACTTCACCTCGCAGTTCTCCACCACCGTCTTCGCGATGCTGTGGGGCTTCCCGTTCCTGGTGCGCGCCCAGGGCCTGAGCACGACGACCGCGAGCACGCTGCTGATGGTCATGACCGGCTGGGTGATCGTGAGCGGCCTGGCGCTGGGCTGGCTGGTGGCCCACTTCCCCTTCTACCGCTCCTACATCGTGCTCGGCGTGGTCGCGGCGATCGTCGTGGCCTGGACGGCGGTCCTGGGCCGCTCGACGCCTTCGCCGTTGTGGCTGCTGGTGGTGCTGGTCTGCGTCACGGCGACCGGCGGCCCGGCCTCGATGGTCGGGTTCGACCTCGCCCGGTCCTTCACGCCGATGGAACGGGTCGGCCGCGCCAACGGCGTCGTCAACATCGGCGGCTTCACCGCGTCCCTGCTGTCGATGGCGGTGATCGGGTGGGTGCTGGACCTGCGCCAGTCCGGCGGGATGAGCGCCTACGACCTCGACGACTACCGGGTCGCGTTGTCGACCCAGTACCTGTTCTGGGCGCTCGGCATCTTCCAGGTCCTGCGCTACCGCCGGCGGGCGGTGGCGCACCTGCGCCGCGAGCACCCCGGCGCGGTCGAGGCCCTGCGGGCCGGTCGGCCCTTCGTCCACCCGGGCTTCAGTGACCAGGAGGGAGTCTGAGGTCAGCCCGCCGGGAGGATGCGTCCCGCGACCTCGCCGAGCCCGATCCGGCCTCCGCCGGTGCCGGGTGCGGTGTAGCGCAGCACCACCTCGTCGCCGTCGACCAGGAACGTCCGGTCGCTCTGCCCGTCTGGGGTGGCGAACGGCTCCTTGCCGCCCCAGGACAGCTCCAGGAACGACCCGCGCTGCTCGCGCTCGGCGCCGCTGATCGTGCCGCTGGCGAACAGGTCGCCGGGCCGGGTGGAGGCGCCGTTGACGGTCAGGTGCGCGAGCATCTGCGCCGGTGACCAGTACATGGAGGCGTACGGCGGCCGGCTGACGACCTCGCCGTTGAGGACGACCTCGACCTCGAGGTCGAGGCCGCGTGCCTCGTCCGGGATCAGGTAGTCCAGCGGCCTCGGATCCTGGCCGGGGAGGTTGGTCCAGGCGGCGTCCAGGGCCTCGAGCGGGGTCACCCACTGCGAGATCGAGGTGGCGAAGGACTTGCCGAGGAAGGGCCCGAGCGGGACGTACTCCCAGGCCTGGATGTCGCGCGCGCTCCAGTCGTTGAGGCCGACGACGCCGAAGACGTGGTCGGCGAACGCGGTCCCCGGGATCGGCTCGCCGAGCGCCGAGCCCACACCCACCACGAAGCCGAGCTCGGCCTCGATGTCGAGCCGCTGGCTCGGGCCGTACGTCGGAGCGTCGTCGGTCGGGGCCTTCCGCTGTCCCGAGGGCCGAAGGATGTCGGTGCCGCTGGGCACGACGGTGCCGGCTCGCCCGTGGTAGCCGACGGGGAGGTGGCGCCAGTTCGGCAGCAGGGCCTCGCCGTCGGGCCGGAAGATCCTGCCGACGTTGGTGGCGTGCTCGAGGGAGGCGTAGAAGTCGACGTAGTCCCCGACCTGGAAGGGCATGGAGAGCTCGACCTCGTCCAGCGGGTGCAGGTGCGGCTCCACCAGACCCCGTTCGGCCTCCTCGGACAGCAGCCCGGTGAGCCAGACGCGCGTGGAGTGCCAGACGGCCGGCCCGGCGGCCAGGAAGGCGTTGAGGGTGGGCCGGTTGAACAGCTGGTGCGAGTCCAGCATGTCCGAGGCCGCGACCGGTGCCAGGTCGAGCACGAAGTCGCCGATCCGCACCCCGACCCGCGGATCCTCGCCCTCGCCGCCGTCCTCCTGCGGGGTGAAGACGCCGTAGGGCAGGTGGTCGAGGTCGAAGAGGGAGCCGGCGGCCCCCTCGACCCAGGTGTCGGTCATGGCTTCTCCAGGAGTCCGAGGGCGAGCAGGTCGTCGAGCGGTTCGGTCACCGAGCAGGAGCCGAAGGAGGTGAACCAGCGGCGGATCGAGCCCAGCTCGATCGCGGCGAGGGTCGCGCCGTCGCGCTCCTCCAGCAGGTGCGCGGCTTCCGCCGTGCCGGCGCCGTCCAGCAGCACCCGGGTGGCCGCGAGCACGTTGAGGAAGCCGTGGGTCCCCCCGCCCTCGAAGTCGTGCCGAACCGCTCGGTGCAGCCCCGCCGTGGCCTTGAACTCCAGCTCGCGGTCCAGCGCCGCCTCGATCCAGTCGGCGATCGTGGCACGGCTTGCGGGATCAGGTCGGGGTCGACGTGGCCCAGCCGCAGCTTGAGCCGGAACGCGCTCGCGGCGACCTCGTCGGCCGCGGCGAGCCAGCGTGGGTCCGCCGGCCCGGGCAGCTCGACGTAGACCGGGACGTCCAGCCCGGCCGCGCGGACGGCGGCGTCGTAGCGGCGGACGTTGCCGCTCATGTCGTCCAGGTCGCGCACGGCGGCCTCGATCGCGGCGAGCGTGAGGCCCTTCTTCTCGACCAGACCGGCCACTCCTTGGATCGCGCCGGCGCCTCCGGTCAGCACCACCGAGACGGGCAGGTCGGCAGGCACGTCACCCAGGTCGGTGTCCTTGACCACGAACGAGCCGACCAGGTCGGCGTACCACTCCTGGCGGCGCCCTTCGTAGGCCGCCACGGCGTCCGCCCACGGGGCGTTGCCCGGCGGGAAGACGGCGGCGTCGTCGATCAGGTGGCGCCAGGGGTCGGGGATCGTCACCCTCTGCACCTTAGTGCGGGTCTAGTCTGCGGCGATGACCCTGGACGAGGTGGCCGCCCATGCGGAGTCGCTCGCCGGCGTCAAGCGGAAGGGGACCTCGTCGCGTCCGGCGTGGTACGTCGACGACCGGCTGGTGGTCCGCCTCGCCGAGCCCGGCACGGTGGTCATCCGCGTCCCATTGGAGCGACGTGAGGAGCTGCTCGACGCCTTCCCCGGCAGCTTCGGGGTCCCGCCCCGGATGGAGGCGCACCACAAGGTCGAGGCGTACCTCGACGAGGCCGACACGGTCGCGGTCTTTCGCGCCATCGAGATGGCCTGGGAGATGCAGCGCCGCTGACGTCGTCAGGCTCACGTCCGCCGGGTGAACCGGACGCTGCCGTCGGGTAGTCGCTGGTGCCGGTAGCCCGGGTCATGGATCCGGTGGTGGTGGAAGGAGCAGAGCGGATCGGCGTGGGCGAGGTCGGTCCGGCCGCCGCGGTGCCAGGGATCTCGGTGGTGGAGCTCGCACCAGGCGAAGGGCCGCTGGCATCCCTCGGCGAGGCAGGAGGAGTGCCGCGTCCCGAGTGCCACCCGCTGGGCGTGGGAGAACAGGCGGCGCGAGCGTCCGAGGTCCAGCGGCACCGACGCGCCGTCCATCACCGCCGGGACCATCCCCGCGCTGCACGCCAGGCGACGCGCGTCGCCGGCAGTGATCTCCTCACCGGTGTCCCACCCGGCCGCCCGGAGGCCGCCGAGGAGTGCTTCGAGGTCGAGGGTGACGACCACGGTCGCCGCGACGTTGCTGTGCAGGTGATCGGTTGGCAGGTGCTCCAGCAGCTCGACGAACGCCAGCCCCTTCTCGTGCGCCCAGTCCTTGCGCAGGCCTTGCGGCCCGGCGTGCGCGTCGATCGCCCCGAGCGGCCCGCGTCGGGGAGCGGTCATGGCGTCGAGGACCCGCTCGAGGATCCGCCCGGCGAGCGCAGGGACGGTGAAGTGACCGCTCACCGTGCCGTCGTGGTTGTCGTGCAGGCTCAGCCGGGTCCGGGCGCGAGCCGCAGCCTCCTCGTCGCGCAGGAGCGCGTCCTGGTGGGCCTCGACCTTGGCGGCGTCGTCCTCCACGACCGCGAGGGCACGTCGGGCGGCCTTGCGCAGGGCCCCAGGGTCGAGCCGGTGCGCCTTCTCGACCAGGGAGTCCTCGACCGCCGCCACCTCCCCGACCGAGAGACCTTGGGGGAGCCGATCCTTGGCCTCGGCGATCACGCGCGCGTGCTCACCCGAGATGTCGCCTCGGGACAGCGCGGCCGCGGTCGCGGACGGCGTGGCCTCTTCGTCGTACAGCGCGGCGGCGAGCTTGGTTGCCCGGGCGGCCCCCGCGTGATCGGAAGCGGTGTGCTTGGCCAGCCAGGCCGGGGTGCCCGACATCCCGGTCAACGACGCCGAGTCGGCGCGATCGGCCGCGGCGACCAGCTGGAGCTTCACCGCCGCGATCCGGCGCTCGGCTCGCTCCCACTCCACGACGGCTGCGGCGTAGTCCCCGGCCGCCAGCGGCGCCGACACGTCGAGGGCGTCCAGCAGCTCGTGGATCTCGCGCACCCCCGCGACCGCCGGGTGCCCGGCGTCGGGGTGGAGATCGAGGAGAGCCGTCATGCCTCGATTCTATCGAACATATGTTCGAAATAGAAGGGCCGAGAAGGTTTTCCACACGGCTTTCGGGGTTTCTCGGTCACGGTCCCGATCGTTCGAACAGTGCACTCATCTGCCGATGAGCGGACGGGTCCTCACAACCGCAGATGTTTCGGAAATCCGGTCCACTGGAGTTCGGCCGGGAGGTGAGTCATGTCATTGGCGACGACGACCGATGGAGGACCTCCGACCTCGTACCGAATGACCGTTAGTCCGGTGTGGCACTGGTTCGGCGGGAACCAGCGCCAGGCCGGGGCGTCCAGCGCGTGGCACACCAGCCACCCGATGGTGAAGGCGTGGGTGATGACTACATCGACGGGCTGCCGTCCTTCCACCGCAGGACCGGCGAGCAGGTCAATCGCGCGGGCGCTGAGATGCGCGCCGTGGGCTGCCTCGTCCTCGGAGACGTCCGCTAGGAATGAGAAGACGGCGTCCGCCCACGCGTCGGGCACCTCGTCACGACCCGGCAGGTGAGGAACGTAGCCACCTGCGGCTTCGTCCTCGAACAGTGTGGGACTCCGCTCGAACTGTTCTGCCACGACTCGTGCCGTCTCAGCCGCACGTGGGAGCGGGCCGTGCGTGATCCGGCCGACCGATAGAGGTGCGAGGCGTCGGCCAAGGTGCTCAGCCTGCCGTGCACCGTTCGACGTCAGTCCGGTGCTGTCCCCATCGGGCTCGGCATGACGCGCCAGGTACAGCAACCGTGCGTTCTCCCGAGACATGCTCCACATCCAAGCACCCCGACTCGAAGCGCACGCTCATGCCGCATGAGCGCGCAAATCTGCCGATGAGACTGCGGTTCGCAGGTGGTCTCCCGGGCGGCTACCAGTCGAGGCTGGTCAGCCCGGCGAGATCCGTCCTTGCCGGGGCCACCGATGAGCTTGTCGGCGCCGGGACCGCCGCGCAGCCAGTCGTTGCCGGGGCCGCCCCAGACCCGGTCGGCGCCCTTGGCGCCGTTGACGAAGTCGGCACCCGCGCCGCCGTACACGAGTCGTTGCCGGCGTCGGCCAGCACCCAGAGGCGGAAGTGGCGGGAGAGGGTCCGCCCGTCGACATAGTCGTTGCCGAGGCGCGGCCAGACCTGGACGAACATCTGCTTCCCGCGGAAGCGGGGCGGGACCTCGCAGACGACCGAGATGCCCTTCTCGACCTTCTCCCTGGAGCAGCGGCCCGGCAGCGATCCCTTGATCCCGCCGGTGCGTGTGTCGCGGAAGCGCAGACTGTGCTCGCGCTCGACCTCAACGATGCGCAGGTGGGTGTTTTGCTTGCCGGCGATGTAGACCGGGCCGTACTTCGAGAATCGGATGACCGCCCGACCCCCGATGTCGGAGACTCCGGCGTCGCCGGTCCCAGCATGGTTGGTGGGTGCCCGTCCGCTGATGCGGGACTGGCCCCCGCGCCGAGGAAGGTGACGGACGAGACGAGAACAGCCAGTAGCGATGCGGTCGCTCGGATCAAGACAAGCCCTCCTGAGATGTGACAGCAGCGACCGACCCTAGTGCATGGGCGGCGAGGGGTGAAGTCGCCGGCAAGGCAGCGGGAGTGTGGGCGCCTCAGCCGCCCCGGAATAGTGGAGAGGGCGTCCTGACTGCCCCACCGGGGGTTCGGGGAAGATCGAAACCCGCATGCTCATGCCGCGTTGAGCGCCCTGCCGCACGCACGCGCGAGCACCAGGTCCCGAGCCGTCGACGCCCCTCGAGGACTTCTGGGAGGATCGAACGAGATCGTGGCCGGCCGGGCCGCGGACGAAGAAGGAGCAGAGGGTGCCCGACGGCCACGCTCATGCCGCATTGAGTGCCCCACCGAGCACGTAGACGCGAGCACCAGGTCCCACGCCGTACACACGCCCGGAGCACCCTCTGGGAGGATCGACCGATTGCGGCCGGCCGAGCCGCGGACGCAGGAGGAGCAGGGTGACCGACGGACACGCGTTCGCCCTCGTGGACGCCTTCATCTCCGACCAGCCGTTCTCGGGCAACCCGGCCGGGGTCATGGTGCTCGACGATTTCCCGGACGGCGCCTGGATGCAGGGAGTGGCCAACGAGCTCCAGCAGGCGGAGACGGCGTTCCTCACGCCGGGAGACGCTGACGCCTTCCACCTGCGCTGGTTCACCCCGGCGACCGAGGTGGCCCTGTGCGGCCACGCCACCCTGGCCAGCGCCCACTGGCTCTGGGAGTCCGGGGTGCTCGCGGACGACGCCACGGCGACGTTCCACACCCGGGGCGGTCGACTCACGGCAACCCGCGACGGCGACCGGATCGTGCTCGACTTCCCCGCCGTGCCGGCGACGCCGATGGAGCCCACGCCCGACCTCACCGCTGCCCTCGCGGGGGAGACGCCGGTCTGGGCGGGCCGCACCGAGCACGACGTACCGGAGGAGCGGAACCTGCTCGCCGTGCTCGCGTCCGCCGACGCCGTACGACGGCTCGAGCCGGACCTGCCTGCGGTCTCCCGCCTGCCCGCCGGTGGGCTCATCGTCACGGCCCGGGACGAGGCCTCGGGTCCGACGGCCGTGGTGTCCCGGTACTTCGCACCCGCGATCGGCATCCCTGAGGACGCCGTCACCGGGTCGGCCCACTGCACCATCGGCCCCTACTGGCGCGACCAGCTCGGCGACGCCGTGGCCGCGGAGCAGGCCTCTGCTCGAGGTGGCCGCCTGACGGTCGTCACCATCGACGGGCGCGTGCACCTGGCCGGTCGCGCCCGTACGGCGGTCACCGGCGTCGTCCTCCGCGGCTAGACACGACGGCTGGACACAAATGAGTGGCGTCACCCCGGCCGAAGGGCGAGGCTCGCGCCCATGTCGGAGTGGATGGACGCAGGCGAGCGAGCGGCCGAGGTCAACGAGCAGTTCCGGCAGGTCGGGATCGAGCACGGCGTCGTCACCCGGCCGGTCCTCCCCGTGACACCGACGGTCCACGCCTTCCTCGCGCATGTACGCGGCCAGGGGCTCGACTCGGTCCCGGAGCCGCTCGGGATCGGCGACGTCGAGCGGCTCGGGTTCCTGGACGGGGAGTCGGGCGGCGACGCGTGGCACCACCAGCACACGGACGAGGGGCTGGCCAGCGCGGCCAGGCTGCTCCGGCGGGTCCACGACGCCGGCCAGGACTGGACGCCATCGACGAACGCCGTCTGGGGAGCACCGGTGCAGGAGGGCGAGGACCTCGTCCCATGCCACGGCGACCCCGGCCCGTGGAACTTCGTCTGGCGCGACCAGGAGGCCGTGGGACTGATCGATTGGGACTACCTCCACCCCGCGCCGCGGCTCGACGACGTCGCCTACGCGCTGCGGTGGTTCGTGCCGATGCGCTCCGACGAGCTGGCCCTGGAGTGGCACCACTTCCCCGAGGTCCCCGACCGACGACACCGGATCAGCGTCTTCCTCGAGGCGTACGGCGGCCTCCCGGAGTTCGACGTCGTCGAGGCAGTGACCGCGCGGATCCAGGCCACCGTCGACCTGTGCCGCGACCTGGCCGCGCAGGGTCAGGAGCCGCAACGCACCTGGGTGGAGGAGGGCTGGCTCGAGCACGACGAGACCGAGATCGCCTGGATCCGTGAGCACGCCGCCGAGTTCACGTGACCGACCGGTGGTTCGAGAGCTCGCTTCGCTCGCTCCTCTACCACCGGGCGGTGCGGGGCACTGCCTCGAAACCACGACCACCGGGTGACAGAGTGGTCCCATGGCCCACTACCGCTGCCTCGGGAGCGTGCCGCCCAAGCGGCACACCCAGCACCGCGACCCTGATGGAGACCTCTACTACGAGGAGCTGATGGGGGAGGAGGGCTTCTCGTCCGACTCCAGCCTGCTCTACCACCGCGGCGTGCCCAGCGCGATCGTCGACAGCCAGGTGTGGGACCTGCCCGACCAGACCCGGACGCCCAACCACCCGCTCAAGCCCAGGCACCTCAAGCTGCACGGGCTCTTCGAGGGGACGACGGCCGACGCGGTCACCGGGCGCCGGATGGTGCTGGGCAACAACGACGTACGGATCGGCTACGTCGTCACCGGGACCGACGCGAGCCCGTACTACCGCAACGCGATCGGCGACGAGTGCGTGTACGTCGAGTGGGGCTCCGGCACCGTCGAGACCGTCTTCGGCGCGATCGACTACCGCGCCGGCGACTACGTGATCGTCCCGCGGGCGACCACCCACCGGTGGCTCCCGCAGGAGTCGAGCGCTCTCTACGCCATCGAGGCCAACAGCCACATCGCGCCGCCGAAGCGGTACCTCTCCCGCTACGGCCAGCTGCTCGAGCACGCGCCGTACTGCGAGCGCGACCTGCACGGCCCCAGCGAGGTGCTGCTCGCCGACGGCGAGGACGTGGAGGTGCTGGTCAAGCACCGCACGAGCGCGGGGATCGTCGGCACCCGGATGACGTACGCGACCCACCCGTTCGATGTCGTCGGCTGGGACGGCTGCCTCTACCCGTACACGTTCAACGTCGAGGACTACATGCCGATCACCGGCAAGATCCACCAGCCCCCGCCGGTCCACCAGGTCTTCGAGGGCTGGAACTTCGTGGTCTGCAACTTCCTGCCCCGCAAGGTCGACTACCACGAGCTGTCGATCCCGGTGCCGTACTACCACTCGAACGTCGACAGCGACGAGGTCATGTTCTACGTCGGCGGCGACTACGAGGCCCGCAAGGGATCGGGCATCGGCCTCGGGTCGATCTCGCTGCACCCGGGCGGCTACGCCCACGGCCCGCAGCCGAGCGCGATCGAGGCGAGCCTGGGCGTGGAGTACTTCGAGGAGTCGGCGGTCATGGTCGACACGTTCGCCCCGCTCGACCTCGGTGAGGGCGGGCTCGCGAGCGAGGACCCCGCCTACGCCTGGAGCTGGGCCGGGCGTGGACCCGACTCCGAGGGTGACGACGGCGGGCCCGCGGTCTACTCCAACAGCTAGGCCGCCGAGCCGGGGGAGTACGACGGGTAGTCGGTGTAGCCGGACTCGTCGCCGCCGTAGAACGTCGACTTGTCCGGATCGTTCAGCGGCAGGCCGTCGCGCAGGCGGCGGGGCAGGTCGGGGTTGGCGATGAACATCCGCCCGAAGGCGACGGCGTCCACCCAGCCCTCGGCGAGCACCCGCTCGGCCTTCTCCAGCGAGTAGGACGCCGGCCGCGACGATGGCGCCCGGGAACGCCCCGCGCAGGCGCTCGCGGAAGCCGTCGGTCAGGGAGTCCGCCGACCCAGTCGGGCGCGGAAAGGTGCAGGAACGCTTGACGTTCCGCTCGGCCAGGAGCTCCGCGACGAGCAGACCGGTGGCCTCGCCGGCCGGGTCCTCGACGCCGTTGAAGGAGCCGACCGGGGAGATGCGGACGCCGACCCGGTCGGCGACCACTCGGCGATCGCCGCCTCGACGACGTCGGTCAGCAGGCGGGCCCGGTTGAGTGGGTTGCCGCCGTACTCGTCGTCGCGGACGTTGCTGTTCGGCGAGAGGAACTGGTGCAGCAGGTAGCCGTGCGCCGCGTGGACCTCGGCGAGGTCGAAGCCGGCGTCGCGGGTGTTCGCGGTCGCCTGGCGGTAGTCCTCGACCACGCGGGGCATCTCGTCGACGCGCAGCGCCCGCGGCACGGGTGAGTCGGCGCGGTAGAGCGAGCCGTCCTCGTCCACCAGTGACGTGCGACCACCCGAGGGCAGCGCGCTGGCCGAGACCGGCAGCTGCCCGTCGTGCAGCGACGCATGGTTGACCCGGCCGGTGTGCCACAGCTGCGCGGCGATCCGACCGCCGGCGTGGTGCACGGCGTCGGTGATGCCCCGCCAGGCCTCGACCTGCGCGGGCGAGTGGATGCCGGGCGTGTGCGCGTACCCCTGGCCCTCGGCGGAGATCTGGGTGCCCTCGCTGACCAGGAGCCCTGCGGACGCGCGCTGCGCGTAGTACTCGCGCATGAGGTCGTTCGGCAGGTGGGCGGGCGCTTCCGAGCGCATCCGCGTGAGCGGCGCCATGAAGACCCGGTTGGGGGCGTGCACGGCGCCGATGGTCAGGTCGTCGAAGAGTTCAGCCACGAGGTGCTCAACCGCCACGTCCGAGCGAGTCATTCCCGCAGGTGGCGAGCGTCACTCGCCCGGTGGGGGGTTGGGTGTCGGGGAGGCGCGGGAGAGGATGGACCCATGAGCGAGCCACCAGGACGGGACATCGACGAGGCCGAGCTGGAGGTCAGCGGAGAGGCGCACGAGGCTGCGGGCGTGACCGCTGTGGCGGTCGCGATGAAGCGCGCGCTGGAGCAGATGGGTCCTCTGCGCTCGGCCAGGTCGCTGCTCAAGCTGAACCAGGTCGACGGCTTCGACTGTCAGGGCTGCGCGTGGCCGGACCCCGACCCCGAGCACCGGCACACGGCGGAGTTCTGCGAGAACGGCGCGAAGGCGGTCGCGGAGGAGGGCACCAAGCGGACGGTGGGGTCGGAGTTCTTCGCCGAGCACCCGATCAGCGAGCTCGAGGAGAAGTCGGACTACTGGTTGGGCCAGCAGGGGCGGATCACCGAGCCGATGGTGCTGCGCCGCGGCTCGACGCACTACCAGCCGATCGACTGGGACTCGGCCTTCGAGCTGATCGCCGGTCACCTGAACGCGCTCCCGTCGCCCGACGGGGCCGTGTTCTACACCTCCGGGAAGACCTCGAACGAGGCGGCGTTCGTCTACCAGCTGTTCGCCCGCGCGTACGGCACGAACAACCTGCCGGACTGCTCGAACATGTGCCACGAGTCCTCGGGCATCGCGCTGGCGGAGGTCATCGGCATCGGCAAGGGGTCGGTGACCCTGGACGACATCCACCACGCCGAGCTGATCGTGGTGATGGGGCAGAACCCGGGCACCAACCACCCGCGGATGCTGACCGCCCTGGAGATCGCCAAGAAGAACGGCGCCAAGATCCTGGCGATCAACCCGCTCAAGGAGGCGGGTCTGGTCCGGTTCAAGAACCCCCAGACCCCTCGCGGTGTCGTGGGCCCCGGCACCGGCATGGCGGACCTGCACCTCCCGATCCGCATCAACGGCGACCTGGCCCTCTTCCAGGCGATCGGGTCGCTGCTGGTCGAGTGGGACGCCCTCGACCACGACTTCATCGACCGCTACACGGTGGGCTTCGAGGCGTGGGCCGAGCACGTCCGTGCCGTCGACTGGGACGAGGTACGCCGGGCGACCGGGCTGGAGCGCGACCTGATCGTGAAGCGGCGCAGATGTTCCGCGACTCCTCCGCCACGATCACCTGCTGGGCCATGGGCATCACGCAGCACAGGAACGCGGTGGCGACGATCAAGGAGATCACCAACGTCTGCCTGGCCCAGGGCAACATCGGCAAGCCGGCTGCCGGCCTGTGCCCGGTGCGCGGGCACTCCAACGTCCAGGGCGACCGGACCATGGGGATCTGGGAGCGGGTGCCGCCGGACTTCCTGGACGCCGTACGCGACGAGTTCGGGTTCGATCCGCCGCGCGAGGACGGCTGGGACACCGTCGACTCCATCCGCGCCTTCCGGGACGACAAGGCCAAGGTGTTCATGGGGATGGGTGGCAACTTCGTCTCCGCCGCCTCCGACACCGAGATCACCGAGCAGGCGATGCGGAAGGCCCACCTGACCGTCCACGTGTCCACCAAGCTGAACCGCTCGCACGTCGTGCACGGCGAGGAGGCGCTGATCCTGCCGGTGCTCGGACGCAGCGAGCAGGACCGCACCGGGGGCAGGGCGCAACGGGTCACCGTCGAGGACTCGATGTCGGCGGTGCACTCCTCACAGGGGCCGCTCAAGCCGTTGTCGAAGCAGATGAGGTCCGAGGTGGACATCATCACCAGTCTCGCGCTGGCCACGCTCGGCGCCGACCACGTCGTGCCCTGGGCGGAGATGCGGGCGGACTACACCCAGATCCGCCGGCGGATCTCCCGGGTCGTGCCCGGGTTGCGACGCCTACGAGGAGAAGATCGACCAGCCCGGCGGCTTCACCCTGCCGCATCCGCCGCGTGACTCCCGCACCTTCCAGACCGACGAGGGCAAGGCGGTCTTCACCGTCAGCCCGATCGACATCCTCGAGGTGCCCGACGGTCGGCTGCTGCTGCAGACAATTCGCAGCCACGACCAGTTCAACACCACGATCTACGGGCTCGATGACCGCTACCGAGGCGTCAAGGGCGGGCGTCGGGTGGTGTTCGTGCACCGCGACGACATCGCCGCGCTGCGGTTCGACGACGGGGACGTCGTCGACCTCGTCAGCGAGTGGACCGACGGCTCCGAGCGCTCCGCGCCGGCCTTCCGGATCGTCGAGTACGACCAGCCGCGCGGCTGTGCGGCGGCGTACTACCCCGAGACCAACCCGCTGGTGCCGCTGGACTCGGTCGCCGAGGGCAGCAACTGCCCGGCCTCGAAGTCGGTCATCATCCGGCTCGACCGTTACGGGCACGCTCGCGGCGTGCACGAGGCCTCCCACGCCGGCACCGTCACGGGCGGTGGCCCGGGCGCGAACCAGCAAGCGCAAGGTCGAGCCGGAGCACCATGCCTGAGGGGGCCTGATGTCGAACGCCGATCGCGACCCGGAGGAGATCGAGTGCGAGTCAGGCGACCCGTGAGGGCGAGGTACTGACGCCGCGCGAGGTGCCGCTCGGCGGACCGCGCGCGATGAACGTACGCCGCACGCTGCCGCAACGTCAGCGCACCCTGATCGGCGCCTGGTGCTTCGTCGACCACTACGGGCCCGACGAGATCGCCGAGACCGGCGGCATGGTCGTCGCGCCGCACCCCCACATCGGGCTGCAGACCGTGTCGTGGCTCTTCGAGGGCGCGGTGACCCACCGCGACTCGGCGGGCAACCACGCCCTGGTCGTGCCGGGCGAGCTCAACCTCATGACGGCCGGGCGGGGGATCAGCCACTCGGAGGTCTCGACCCGGCGAGACCGAGGTGCTGCACGGAGCCCAGCTGTGGGTGGCGCTGCCGGGCGACCGCCGGGAGGTCGACCCCGACTTCGCCCACTACGCGCCGCCGGAGCTCGGTGAGCCCGGCTGGTCCGCCAAGGTCTTCCTCGGGTCGCTGTTCGGGTCCGAGTCCCCGGTCGCGACCGCGACCCCCTTGCTCGGGGCCGAGCTCTGCCTGGAGGAGGGCTACGTGCTCGACGTGCCGGTCGACCGCGACTTCGAGCACGGCGTCCTGGTCGACCAGGGAGCTCGTGAAGGTCGGCGCCGTCGAGGGCAAGCCCGAGCGACCTCGTCTACGTCCCGCCCGGCGCCACCCAGCTCCGGATCACCGCCCACCGAGCAGGCCCGCGTGCTCCTGCTGGGCGGGCCGCCCTTCGGCGAGCAGATCGTCATGTGGTGGAACTTCGTCGGGCGCGACCACGACGAGGTGGCGCGGGCGAGGGCCGACTGGCAGTCGCAGATCGCCGACGGGACCCAGGCCGACGGCCGGTTCGGCGTCGTCGCCGACGAGCCGTTGCCGCCGATCCCGGCGCCGGCGCTTCCGAACGCCACCCTTCGGAGTCGCGCATGAGTGGCACCGTCACCGGCGCCGACGGACTGGCCCGGTGCCCGTGGGGTGCGAGCGACGAGATGCGCGAGTACCACGACGAGGAGTGGGGCCGACCGATCAGCGGTGAGCCGCGTGGTTCGAGCGGCTCAGCCTCGAGGCGTTCCAGTCGGGCCTCTCGTGGGCGACGATCCTGCGCAAGCGCCCGGCGTTCCGGGCGGCGTTCGACGGCTTCGACGCCGACGCCGTCGCGACGTACGACGACGAGGACCGGGCTCGGCTCATGGCCGACGCCGGGATCGTCCGCAACCGCCTCAAGGTCGAGGCCACCATCACCAACGCCCGAGCGACCGTGGGCCTGCGGGAGAGCGGCGGCCTGGAACAGTTCCTCCGCGGCTTCGCCCCCGAGCAGCAGCCCGCGCCTCGGGACACCGCCGAGATCGTGACGACCTCGCCGGAGAGCGTGGCGCTGTCGAAGGCCCTGAAGAAGGCAGGCTTCGCCTTCGTCGGGCCCACCACCATGCACGCCCTCATGGAGGCGACCGGGCTCGTCAACGACCACCTCGTGGGCTGCCATCGTCGGTGACGGGAACGAGTCCTAGATTGCGGCCATGACCCGGATCAGCGCGTTCACCGACGACGCCCTCGGCGAGGACGACGCCGTCGGGCTGACCGAGCGACTCCGGGCCGGCGAGGTGTCCTCCGTCGAGGTGGTCGACGCCGCGATCGCGCGGGTGGAGGCCGTCGACCCGGTCCTGCACGCCGTCGCCCACGCCGACCGGGACCGTGCCCGCGCCGAGGCGGCCGAGCCCCGGGACGGGTTCTTCTCCGGCGTCCCGACGTTCGTCAAGGACAACGTCGACGTGGCCGGCATGCCCACTCAGCAGGGCAGCGACGCCTGGGCGGCGCGGCCACAGCGGGCCGACGGCGACTTCGCGCGGATGTACCTCGGCACCGGGCTGGTGGCGCTCGGCAAGACCCAGCTGTCGGAGTTCGGCTTCAGTCCCAGCTCGGAGCACTCCCGGCTCGAGGCGGTACGCAGCCCGTGGGACACCGACCGGATCGCCGGCGCCTCCTCCGCCGGCTCGGCCGCGCTGGTCGCGTCCGGTGCCGTGCCGATCGCGCACGCCAACGACGGCGGCGGGTCGATCCGCATCCCCGCCGGCGTCAACGGCCTCGTCGGGCTGAAGCCCACGCGAGGCCGGCTGCCCCAGGACAAGGCACTGCGGGAGATGCCGGTCCAGATCGTCTCCGACGGGGTCGTCACCCGTAGCGTCCGCGACACCGCGGCGCTGTTCCGCGAGGCGGAGCGGATCTGGCGCAACCCCGCGCTCCCGGCCGTCGGCGACGTCACGCGGCCGCTCACGGGCAGCCTGCGGGTGGCCGTGCTCACCGAGGGCATCGGCCGAGCCGCGCACCCCGACGTACGGGAGCGGACCCTGGAGACCGCGACCCTGCTGGAGTCATTGGGCCACCGCGTCACCGAGCTCTCCTCCGCCCCGGTCCCCGGCTCGCTCAAGGACGACTTCCTGACGTACTGGTCGCTGCTCGCCCTGGTGATCGTGAAGACGGGGCGTCGCCAGCTCGGCGCGGACTTCGACCTCGCGCGCATCGACGGGTTCACCCAGGGCCTGTCCCGACTGGCGCTGCGCAGCCTCCCGCGGCTCCCGCTGGCCATCGCACGTCTCCGGGCCTCGCGACGACGCTCGGCGAGGTTCTTCCGCGAGTACGACGTCGTCCTCACGCCGACGCTGGCACACACGACACCTCGGCTCGGTCACCTCGACCCGACCCAGGACTTCGACGTCGTCCTCGACCGGATCCTCGACTGGGTCGCCTTCACACCCCTGCAGAACGCCACCGGCGACCCGGCGATCTCGCTCCCCCTGGCGACCTCGCCGGAAGGTGTCCCGCTGGGCATGATGCTGGCCGCCGACCGCGGTGAGGAGGCACTACTGCTGGGGCTCGCCTACCAGCTCGAGGAGGCCAGTCCGTGGCCGTTGTTGGGGGGCCGCATGGACGCCGAATCAAGCGTGGGTGAGCGGGCTTGAGCCGATTTCGGGTTCCTCGTGTCGCCTGTGTATCGTTCTCCGTCGTTGCCCCTTTAGCTCAGTCGGCAGAGCGTCTCCATGGTAAGGAGAAGGTCTACGGTTCGATTCCGTAAAGGGGCTCGGAGGGGTCGCCGGACCCAACCCCGTGGCGGGGTAGCTCAGGTGGTTAGAGCACACGACTCATAATCGTGGTGTCGCGGGTTCGAGTCCCGCCCTCGCTACTCGATCGATCGAACACCGAAGACGCAGCACCAACCGAAGGACTTCCCGTGGCCAGCAAGAGCTCCGACGTTCGCCCCAAGATCACGCTCGCCTGTGTCGAGTGCAAGGAGCGCAACTACATCACCAAGAAGAACCGCCGCAACGATCCCGACCGGATCGAGCTGCAGAAGTTCTGCCCGCGCTGCCGCAAGCACACCGCCCACCGCGAAACTCGCTGACGCTCGCGGGCACCGCGAGACCCGCTGACGCGTTCTTCAACAGACACAGCCCGGCAGACGGCGTCTGCCGGGCTTCGGTCTATTTTGGCCCGGTGAGCATCGACCAGTCCCTGGTCGGCCGGGAGTTCCCGCCGACCGACCCGTTCCCGGTGACCGAGGAGCACGTCCGCGCGTTCGCCGCCGCGACCGGGACGCCGTACGACGGGGGGGCAGCCCCGGCGACCTACCCGATCGTGCTCGCGTTCACCGCGATGAACGGCTTCCTCGCCGACGTCGGCGTCGAGCTCAAGAGGATCGTGCACGGTGAGCAGGGCTTCACCTACGAGCGGCCGGTCGTGCCCGGGGACGTCCTCACCGCCGCGCTCAGCGTGACCGGGCTGCGCCAGATCGGTGGCAACGACATCATCGGCACCCGCAGCGAGGTCCACGACGCCGACGGCGCCCTCGTCTGCACCACGACCGCCACGCTCGTGCACCGTGGTGCGGACGGGGGGCAGGCGTGATGGAGCAGACCTACACGATCACCCGCGCCGACCTGGTCGCGTACGCCGAGGCCTCGGGCGACCACAACCCGATCCACCAGGACGAGGACATCGCTGTCGCGGTCGGCCTGCCCGGCGTGATCGCCCACGGCATGTACACGATGGCGCTGGCCGCCCGCGCGGTCGCGGAGTGGTTCCCCGACCACGAGCTGGTCAGCCTCGGCTGCAAGTTCACCAACCCGGTCGTCGTCCCGGCCGTGGGCGGCGTCGACGTCGACCTCGCGGGTGCGGCCAGCACCGACGGCGACCTCACGACCGTCAAGCTCACCGTCACCGTCGACGGCACCAAGGTCCTCGGGATGCCCAAGGCGGTCCTGCGTGGCTGAGCTTCTTCGGGACCACACCACCCTGCGGCTCGGCGGTCCGGCGCGCGACTGGGTCCGGGCCGAGACGGAGGCGGACCTGATCGAGGCCGTACGCCGAGCGGACGTGGCGGGCGACCGGGTCCTGGTCCTCGGCGGCGGCTCGAACCTCGTGGTCGCCGACGACGGCTTCGACGGCACCGTCGTCGAGGTCGCGACCACCGGGATCACGCCCGACACCGAGGACGTCTCCTCCTGCGGCGGGGTGCTGGTGACGGTGGCCGCCGGAGAGAGCTGGGACGAGGTTGTCGCCCTCGCGGTCGAGCGCGGCTGGGTCGGCATCGAGGCGCTGTCCGGCATCCCCGGCTCGACCGGCGCGACCCCCATCCAGAACGTCGGCGCCTACGGCCAGGAGGTCGCCCAGACGATCGCCCAGGTCCGGGTCTGGGACCGCAGGCTCCAAGGAATTCGCACCTTCGCCGCCGCCGACTGCTCCTTCGGCTACCGGACGAGCCGGTTCAAGGCCGACCCCGGTCGCCACGTCGTCCTCGACGTCACCTTCCAGCTGCCCCAGGGCACGCTCGGGGCGCCGATCGAGTACACCGAGCTGGCCCGGGCGCTCGGCGTCGAGGTCGGACAGCGGGCCCCTCTGGCCGACGTACGGGAGGCCGTGCTCGGCCTGCGCCGTGGCAAGGGCATGGTGCTCGACGACGAGGACCACGACACCTGGAGCGCCGGGTCGTTCTTCACCAACCCGGTCGTCCCGGCCGACCAGGTGCCCGACGGCGCCCCGGCGTGGCCCGCCGACGACGGACTGGCGAAGACCAGCGCCGCGTGGCTGATCGAGCACGCCGGCTTCACCAGGGGGTACGGCGCCGGCCCGGTCACCCTGTCCACCAAGCACACCCTCGCCCTGACCAACCGCGGCGACGCCACCACCGCCGACCTCCTGGCCCTGGCCCGGGAGATTCGTGCCGGCGTCGAGTCCGCCTTCGGCATCCGGCTCGTCAACGAGCCGATCCTGCTCGACGCGGAGCTGTAGTCGGCTGCGCTCCTCGGCCGTGACAAGCCGCATCAGATCCAGCTCGGGTCATGCCATCCCGGGCCCCGGAGGAACAGCCAGCCACGCGTCGATGTCGGCTGATGCCGACGCGACGACATCACTCGGCGCACAGCTGGCTCGGAAGGACATGCGGGCCAGGTCAGCCAGCTGCTCGTCGGTGAGTTCGTGGGCGGCCCGCATGGAGGCGTACTGACCCGCCAGTCGCGAGCCGAAGAGCAGCGGGTCGTCCGCACCCAACGCGATCGTGGCGCCGGCCGCCATGAGCTCCGGCAGCGGGACCGAGGCGGGGTCGGAGTAGACGCCGAGAGCGACGTTGGAGACGGGGCACACCTCCAGCGCGACGCCGGAGGACACAATCCGTTCCAGCAGGGCCGGGTCCTCCGCGCTGCGTACGCCGTGGCCAAGCCGCGACGCGTGCAAGGAGTCCAGGCACATGCGGATGTGCTCGGGCCCGCGCAGCTCACCGCCGTGCGGCACCAGCCGCAGCCCGGCCCGGTCGGCGATCGCGAAGGCGGGGGCGAAGTCGGCGGTCACTCCGCGGCGCTCGTCGTTGGACAGGCCGAACCCGACCACCCCCCGTCCGGCGTACTGGGCGGCCAGCCGGGCCAGGGTCCGGGCATCGAGCGGGTGCCGCGTGCGGTTGGCCGCGACGACGACCGCCATGCCCAGGCCGGTCTCCCGCGCGGCCGCAGCCACTGCGTCCAGCACCAGGTCGGTGAAGGCGGTGATGCCGCCGAAGAGCGCGGCGTAGCCTGACGGGTCGACCTGGATCTCCAGCCAGCGGCCGCCGTCGCGGACGTCGTCCTCGGCGGCCTCCCGGACCAGCCGCCGTACGTCGTCCGGCGTCCGCAGGACCGAGCGCGCGACGTCGTACAGGCGCTGGAAGCGGAACCAGCCCTTCTCGTCGGCGGCCGACAGCTCCGGCGGCCACTCGCTCACCAGCGAGTCGGGAAGGGCGATGCCCTCCCGCTCGGCGAGCTCCAGCAGGGTGGCGTGCCGCATCGACCCGGTGAAGTGAAGATGTAGGTGCGCTTTCGGCAAGGCAGCAAGCTGCCTCTGCCTCGTACGCACCTGACTTCCCTCGCGCTGCGCGCTCGTCATGGTCGCGGCCGCCTCGCCCGTGGCGGTGGTGGTCAGCCCGCCAGCTTCTCGGCGGCGGCGAGCAGCACGCAGGTGGCGACCGCCTCCATCGCGTCGGTGACGGCGTCCGGCTCGGGGAAGGTCGGGGCGATCCGGATGTTCCTGTCGTCCGGGTCGTGACCGCCGGGGAAGGCGGAGCCGGCGGGAGTCAGTGCGACACCGGCGTTCTTGGCGAGCTCCACGACCCGACCCGCGGTGCCGTCGAGGACGTCGAGGCTGACGAAGTAGCCGCCGGTCGGCTGCGTCCACGTGGCGACGCCGAGACCGCCGAGCCGCTCGGACAGCACCCGCTCCACCTCGGCGAACTTCGGCGCGATGATCTCCCGGTGCCGGAGCATGTGGTCCCGGACGCCCTGCGCGTTGCCGAAGAACTGCACGTGCCGGAGCTGGTTGACCTTGTCCGGACCGATGGCGCCCTTGCCGAGATGACCGAGGTACCAGGCCACCGTCTCGACGGACCCGGCGAGGAACGCGACGCCGGCGCCGGCGAACGTGATCTTCGAGGTCGAGGCGAACATGATCGGCCGGTGCGGGTGCCCGGCGGCCGACGCCAGCGACAGGATGTCCGCGCTCTTCGCCTCGTCCTCGGTCAGGTGGTGGAACGCGTAGGCGTTGTCCCACAGGATCTTGAAGTCCGGCGCTGCTGTCTCCATGGACGCGAGCCGCTCGGAGACCTCCAGCGACGCCACGGATCCCGTCGGGTTCGCGTACGTCGGCACGACCCACATGCCCTTGATCGAGGGGTCGGCTCCGGCGAGGCGCGCGCACTCCTCGGCGTCCGGCCCGTCCTCGTTCATCGGGACCGGGACCATCTCGATGCCGAACCAGGAGAGCAGCGTGAAGTGCCGGTCGTAGCCGGGCACCGGGCAGAGGAACTTCACCGTCTCCTCCGCGCCCCACGGCCGCACGCCGTCCACGGCGCCCTTGAGCCAGAGGTCGACCAGGACCTCGCGCATCATCACGAGGCTGGAGTTGCCGCCGGCGACGACCTGCTCCGGCTCCACCCACAGCAGGTCGGCGAACATCTCGCGCAGCTCCCGGAGGCCCTCGAGGCCACCGTAGTTGCGCGTGTCGACCGACCCGGCCTTCGTGCCCGTCGGCAGGTCGAGGAGGGCGTTGGAGAGGTCGAGCTGGGCCGACGACGGCTTGCCGCGGGTGAGGTCGAGGGACAGCCCGCGGGTGACCAGGGCGTCGTACGCCGCCTGCTGCTCCTGCCGGAACTCGGCGAGCTCGGCCGGGCTGCGCCGGGCGAGGGGAGTGGACGTGTCGGTGCTGGTCTCGCTCACGGAGCAATGTTGTCACGTCCCCACCGGGGCCGGTCATGCACCGTCCAGCGCCGGTTCGACTTGCCTGGACCCGCCTGCGTAGACTCTGGCTTTGGTGTCTGCGCCCACTTGTTCGGGGCCATGCTCAGGCATGCCCCCACGACGTGGACGTACACCGGAGGGCACTAGCTCAACTGGCAGAGCATCGGTCTCCAAAACCGAAGGTTGGGGGTTCAAGTCCCTCGTGCCCTGCAGCACAAGCCCCGGCCCGGCATTCGGGACCGGAGTCAACCGAACACGACGAGGAAGGTGGCGAGGTGTCCGACACTCGCTCACACCCGGAACGACGCACCGAGAAGCGCACGACCCCGGCGGTCTTCTACCGCCAGGTCGTCGCTGAGCTGCGCAAGGTCGTGTGGCCGACGCAGGAGCAGCTGACGACGTACTTCATCGTCGTGCTCGCGTTCGTCGTCTTCTTCATGACGCTGGTCTCCTTGCTCGACCTCGGGTTCGGCAAGCTGGCGTTCTTCGTGTTCTCCGGTGGCGACGCCAAGTAGTAGCCGGGTCCACGGACCACATTCGCATCGATCGATTACGGAGCACCACGTGTCCGAGCAGTACGACGAGAGCACCATCGACGAGACCCCCCAGGACGAGGTCCAGGCGGCTGAGGAGCTGCCTGCCGACGCGCCCGCAGCGGAGGAGCCGACCGCCGAGGAGCCCGAGGAGCTCACCTCCGGGGAGCCGGCCACCGAGCAGTCGACCCTGGAGGAGACCGTCGACGGCGAGGCCGACGACGCCGACGCTTCGGAGGCATCGGAGGACGACGCCCCGGTCGAGGACGACGACCCGCTCGAGGCGTTCCGCCGCGAGCTGTGGGCCAAGCCGGGCGACTGGTTCGTGGTGCACACGTACTCCGGCATGGAGAACCGCGTGAAGTCCAACCTCGAGAACCGCATCGTCTCCTTGAACATGGAGGACTACATCCACGAGATCGTGGTCCCCACCGAGGAGGTCGCGGAGATCAAGAACGGCCAGCGCAAGATGGTCAAGCGCACCGTCCTGCCCGGTTACGTCCTGGTGCGCATGGACCTCACCGACGAGTCCTGGGCCGCCGTGCGGCACACCCCGTCGGTCACCGGCTTCGTCGGCCAGGCCCACCAGCCGGTGCCGCTGAGCATGACCGAGGTCGAGAACATGCTCGCCCCGAGCGTGGTCGCGGCCGCCGAGGCCGCCGCCGCCAGCTCCGGCAAGGGCGGTTCGTCCTCGAGCACCACTGCCCGCAAGCCGGTCGAGGTCGTCGACTTCTCCGTGTCCGACTCGGTCATGGTCGTCGACGGTCCGTTCGCGACCCTGCACGCCACGATCACCGAGATCAACGCCGAGGGGCAGCGGGTCAAGGCCCTCGTGGAGATCTTCGGCCGCGAGACCCCGGTCGAGCTCAGCTTCAGCCAGATCCAGAAGGTCTGAGCCGGGCGACATCACGATTTCGCGTTCCGCGAGGGGCGCCGCACAATAGTCAGGTTGTGCCCGTACCTGGGCAGCAACAGCAGTTGGTGGCAGAGCCGTACGACGTACGCCTCGTCATGACCACGGAGAAGAAAGAGAAGCAGCATGCCTCCCAAGAAGAAGATCGCCGCGCTGGTCAAGGTGCAGCTCCAGGCCGGCTCGGCCACCCCGGCGCCGCCGGTCGGTACCGCCCTCGGTCCCCACGGCGTCAACATCATGGACTTCTGCAAGGCCTACAACGCCCAGACCGAGTCCATGCGCGGCAACGTGATCCCCGTCGAGATCACCATCTACGAGGACCGCTCGTTCGAGTTCATCACCAAGACCCCGCCGGCCGCCGAGCTGATCAAGAAGGCCGCCGGTCTCAGCAAGGGCTCGGGTGTCCCGCACAAGGAGAAGGTCGGCAAGCTGACCAAGGACCAGGTGCGCGAGATCGCCCAGACCAAGCTCCCCGACCTCAACGCGAACGACATCGACGCCGCGATGAAGATCGTCGAGGGCACCGCCCGTTCGATGGGCGTCCGGACCGACTGACGTGGGAGGGCCGCGCTGGCCCGCTGACCACACCCTTCGCTACAGAAACGAGAAGCACATGCAGCGCAGCAAGACCTACCGCGCCGCGGTAGACACCTTCGACCGGGACGAGCTCCACGCTCCCCTGACCGCGATCAAGATCGCCAAGGGCTCCAGCAAGAAGAAGTTCGACGAGACCGTGGACGTCGTCATGCGCCTCGGCGTCGACCCGCGCAAGGCCGACCAGATGGTCCGCGGCACCGTGAACCTGCCGCACGGCACGGGCAAGACCTCTCGCGTGCTCGTGTTCGCGAACGCCGACAAGGCCGAGGCCGCCCGTGAGGCCGGCGCCGACGTGGTCGGTGGCGACGAGCTGATCGAGAAGGTCGCCGGCGGCTGGCTGGACTTCGACGCCGTGGTCGCGACCCCGGACATGATGGGCAAGGTCGGCCGACTCGGTCGCGTGCTCGGCCCCCGCGGCCTCATGCCGAACCCCAAGACCGGCACCGTCACCCCGGACCCGGCCAAGGCCGTGACCGACATCAAGGGCGGCAAGATCGAGTTCCGGGTCGACCGGCACGCCAACCTGCACTTCATCATCGGCAAGGCCTCCTTCTCCGAGGGCGCGCTCGCGGAGAACTACGCCGCGGCGCTCGAGGAGGTGCTGCGGCTCAAGCCGGCCAGCTCCAAGGGTCGCTACATCAAGAAGGTGACCCTCTCGACCACCATGGGTCCCGGTGTCCAGATCGACCCGAACCGCACCAAGAACGTCACCAGCGAGGACGCGTCCGCCGACGCCTGACCCTCCGCTCAACGCTGACCCGGCAGAAAATTTCTGCCGGGTCAGCGTCATTTGGGGCGCGCTTCCGATCTGGCGCGGTGAGCTCTGCCGATTTGGCGCTCCGCGCTCTACCGATTTGGCGCTCCGCGCCGGGTCGCCGTACAGTCCTCGCTTGTAACCAGAGACCGCTGGTGATCGGCAACGATCGAAGGTCCCGCGCAAGGTGCGGGCGGCCCGCGCAGGTGCAGACAGAGAGTGATCAGATCACGCCCTGGGTGCCTGCGCCCGGGGCGTTCGTCATTTCGGCGGACCGGACACCGTCGATCGTCCAGCCAGGGGTCTCGAACACACGCTGGAAGGAGACCCATGGCGCGGGCAGACAAGCAGGCCGCCGTCGCGGAGATCGTTGAGTCCTTCAACGACGCCGCCGGAGCCGTCCTGACCGAGTACCGCGGGCTCACCGTGAAGGAGCTGCAGGACTTGCGGCGTTCCCTCGGGGAGCACGCCAACTACGCCGTGGTCAAGAACACGCTGGCCAAGCTCGCCGCCAAGGAGGCGGGCATCGACGGGTTCGACGACCTGTTGACCGGACCCACCGCGATCGCGTTCATCAATGGTGACGTGGTCGAGGCGGCGAAGGGGCTGCGTGACTTTGCCAAGGCCAACCCCACCCTTGTCATCAAGGGTGGCGTTCTGGACGGCAAGGCCCTCGACCCGAAGGAGATCGCCAAGCTGGCCGATCTCGAGTCGCGCGAGGTGCTCATGGGCAAGCTGGCGGGCGCGATGCTCGCGAGCCTCTCCCAGGCCGTCTACCTGCTCAACGCCCCGCTCTCGCAGGCTGCCCGGCTCGCCGGCGCCCTGCAGGCGAAGCTGGATGAGTCAGGACAGGACACCTTTGAATCCCTCGCAGGTGGTGCCGAAGAGCCGGCGCCGGAGGCGACCGCCGATGAGGCTGTTGCTGACGCTGCCGAGGACGCGCCGGCCGCCGACGAGGCCCCGGCTGCTGAGGAGGCCGCCTCCCCGGAGGCTGCTGACGAGGCTCCCGCCGAGGCCTGATCCCAGGCCGGCGTACCACCACCTGAAACCAGTTACACGGAAGGAAGAGCCATCATGGCGAAGCTCACCACCGACGAGCTGCTCGACGCGTTCAAGGAGATGACCCTCATTGAGCTGAGCGAGTTCGTGAAGCAGTTCGAGGACACCTTCGGCGTCACCGCCGCTGCCCCGGTCGCGGTTGCCGCTGCCCCGGGTGCCGCGGGTGCCGCAGCCGGCGGCGACGCTGGCGCCGAGGCCGAGAAGGACGAGTTCGACGTCGTTCTCGAGGCCGCGGGCGACAAGAAGATCAACGTCATCAAGGAGGTGCGCGCCATCACCTCGCTCGGTCTCAAGGAGGCCAAGGACCTGGTGGAGGCCGCCCCCAAGGCGGTGCTCGAGGGTGCGACCAAGGAGGCCGCCGAGAAGGCCAAGGAGGCCCTCGAGGGCGCCGGCGCCACCGTCACCGTCAAGTGACCCCCGCCGCGATCCGCGGCTGATCCACCGCTCCAGGGCGGGCACCCCTCCGGGTGCCCGCCCTGTCGCATCTCACGGGTCAGACCCGTGTCGTGCGGTGGATGACGTTTCACCATTTCCCGCGTAACCTCCCCGCAGGGGACGCGTTGTTACTGGCGAGTGGGTAATCGCGGCCCGCGTGCGCCTGCACGCCAGCCGGCGATGAGAGGGAGATTCCATGGGCGTGGAGATCCAGATCGAGCACCTGACGAAGTCGTTCGGGAAGCAGCTCATCTGGGGTGACGTCACGCTCACCGTCCCGGCCGGCGAGATCTGCGTCATGCTCGGCCCCTCCGGTACCGGCAAGTCGGTCCTCCTCAAGACCATCATCGGCCTGCTCAAGCCCGACGAGGGCAGCGTGGTCATCGAGGGCGTGGACATCGCGACCTGCCCCGAGAAGGACCTCTACGAGATCCGCAAGCTGTTCGGCGTGCTGTTCCAGGACGGCGCGATGTTCGGCTCGATGAACCTCTACGACAACATCGCCTTCCCGCTGCGTGAGCACACGAAGAAGTCCGAGTCCGAGATCCGCGACATCGTCATGGAGAAGCTCGACCTCACCGGTCTGATCGGCACCGAGGACAAGCTGCCCGGCGAGATCTCCGGTGGCATGCGCAAGCGTGCCGGTCTGGCCCGCGCATTGGTCCTCGACCCGGAGATCGTGCTCTTCGACGAGCCCGACTCCGGCCTCGACCCGGTGCGTACGGCGTTCCTCAACCAGCTCATCGTCGACCTCAACGCCCAGATCGACGCGACGTTCCTCATCGTCACCCACGACATCAACACCGCCCGCACGGTGCCCGACAACATCGGCCTGCTCTACCACAAGCACCTCGCCATGTTCGGCCCGCGCGAGATGCTGCTCAGCTCCGAGGAGCCGGTGGTCCGCCAGTTCCTCAACGCCCAGCGCGTCGGCCCGATCGGCATGTCGGAGGAGAAGGACGCCGACGAGCTCGAGGCCGAGCGCGACCAGGAGCTGCCGCCGTTGCCGCCGATCCCGCACCAGATCGAGCCCTCCAACGGGATCCCGCGGCGTAGCCAGCGGGAACCCGGTGCCTGGTGCCGGGAGAACGGCGTGACTCCGCCGCCGGGATCCTTCGAGGACAGCCAGACCATGGCAGCGGGAGGCTGAGACCCCGGTGTCCTCCTTGACCGCCTCGCGGGCGCTCAAGCCCATCGGGGCTGCGGGCGGCCTCTTTGCGTTCGCCCTCGACGTGGGCCGCAACCTCTTCCGGCGACCTTTCCAGCTGCGCGAGTTCCTGCAGCAGGCGTGGTTCATCGCGTCGGTGACGATCGTCCCCACCGCGCTGGTGGCCATCCCGTTCGGCGCGGTCATCGCGCTCCAGGTGGGTGGCCTGATCAAGCAGTTCGGCGCTCAGTCCTTCACCGGATCGGCGTCGGTCCTCGCGGTCATCCAGCAGGCAGCACCCATCGGCACCGCACTCCTCATCGCCGGGGCGGGCGGCTCCGCGATCGCGGCGGACCTCGGGGCGCGGAAGATCCGGGAGGAGCTCGACGCCATGATGGTGCTCGGCATCGACCCGATCCAGCGCCTCGTCGTCCCTCGCGTCCTCGCCTGCATGCTCGTGGCGTTCTTCCTCAACGGCATGGTGAGCGTCGTGGGCGTCGCCGGCGGTTACGTCTTCAACGTGATCCTCCAGGACGGCACCCCCGGTGCGTACCTGGCCAGCTTCACCGCCCTCGCCCAGCTGCCCGACCTCTACATCGGTCTCGTCAAGGCCTTGGTCTTCGGCCTGATCGCCGCGATCGTCGCCTCCTACAAGGGCATGAACGCCGGCGGTGGCCCGAAGGGCGTCGGTGACGCGGTGAACGAGTCGGTCGTCATCACGTTCCTCCTCCTGTTCGTCGCCAACTTCGTCCTCAGCATGATCTACCTCCAGATCGTGCCCCCGAAGACGGGTTGACGACATGGCGAACCTCAAGAGCGTCTACCAGAAGCCGCTGAGCTCCCTCGACACCCTCGGGGGACAGCTGGCGTTCTACCTCGGTGTCCTGCGCGCCACGCCGCGGTCCGTCACGCGCTACCGCAAGGAGATCCTGCGGATCCTGGCCGAGGTGACCCTCGGCTCCGGCGCGCTCGCGGTCATCGGCGGCACCGTCGGCGTGATCATCGGCATGACGTTCTTCACCGGCGCCCAGGTCGGGCTCTCCGGGTACGCCGCTCTCAACCAGCTCGGCACCGCCGCGTTCTCCGGCTTCGTGTCCGCCTACTTCAACACCCGCGAGATCGCCCCGCTGGTGGCCGGCATCGCCCTGGCAGCGACCGTCGGCTGCGGCTTCACGGCCCAGCTCGGTGCGATGCGGATCTCCGAGGAGGTCGACGCCCTCGAGGTCATGGCGATCCCCTCGATGCCGTTCCTGGTCGCGACCCGGGTCGTCGGCGGCCTGATCGCGATCATCCCGCTGTACGTCGTCGGGCTGCTGTCGTCGTACTTCGCCTCGCGCCTCGTGGTGACGACGTTCTACGGCCAGTCGACCGGCACGTACGACCATTACTTCAACGCCTTCCTGCCACCCGGCGACGTGCTCTGGTCCTTCGGCAAGGTGCTGGTCTTCGCCGTCACCGTGATCCTCATCCACTGCTACCACGGGTACAACGCCTCCGGTGGCCCTGCCGGCGTGGGTGTGGCGGTCGGTCGCGCCGTCCGCACGAGCATCGTGGCGATCAACGTGATCGACCTCTTCCTCTCCATGGCCATCTGGGGCACCACGACCACCGTCAGGCTGGCGGGTTGAGATGAAGGCGATGGTTGGGCACAAGGTCCTGGGCGTGGTGTTCATCGGTTTGCTGCTGCTCGGGATCTGGACGTCCTACGGCGTGTTCACGAAGAAGTTCAGCTCCTACGACACGGTGACCCTGCAGACCTCGAAGATCGGTCTGCAGCTGCCCAGCCGCGCCGACGTGAAGATCCGGGGCGTGATCGTGGGCGAGGTCCTCGGCTTCGACACGACCACCGAGGGCGCGAACGTCACCCTGGGCATCTACCCCGACAAGCTCGACACCATCCCGTCCAACGTGACCGGCGAGATCCTGCCCAAGACGCTGTTCGGTGAGAAGTACGTCGCCCTGGACGTGCCCGAGGGCCAGCAGGCGGCGCCGATCAAGCAGGGCGCGACGATCTCGCGGACCGAGGTCTCGATCGAGGTCGAGAAGGTGCTCGCGGACCTCTACCCGCTCCTGCGCACGGTCCAGCCGGCCGACCTCAACATGACGCTGAACGCCATGGCGACCGCGCTCGAGGGCCGCGGCACGGAGATCGGCGAGAACCTCGTCACCGTCGACAACTACCTCAAGCGGCTCAACCCGCAGATCCCGCAGATCGTGGACGACCTGCGCCTGACCGCGAAGGTCTCCAACGTGTACGCCGACGCGCTGCCGCAGATCGCGAAGATCCTGCGCGACACGATCAAGACGACGGGCACGCTCGAGGGCCGTGAGGCCAAGCTCAAGGCGCTGTTCAACGACGTCTCCGCGTTCGCCGACACCTCGCGTGAGTTCCTGCGCGTCAACGGCGACAACATCATCCGGTTGAGCAAGGTCAGCCAGAAGCAGCTGACCGTGTTCGCCCGCTACGCGCCGGAGTACCCCTGCCTGCTCAAGGGCATCGTGGGGGCCGGCAAGCTGCAGGCCGAGGCGTTCCGCGGCTTCGTCCTGCACATCGTGCTGGAGACGCTGCCCAACCAGCCGCGTGGCTACAACCCCCGCGACGACCCGCGCAACGGTGACGACCGCGGCCCGTACTGCGGCAAGCTGCCCAACCCCCCGTGGAACCAGTCGAACCCCGTCCGACACCAGCCGAACTTCAACGACGGCGTCGACGAGCCGACCGGCAAGGGCACCGACCGGACCACGCTCGGCTACTGGTCGGGCAACGGTGCCGGCTACGCCGGGTCGGTCGGGGAGACCCAGCTGATCAAGAACCTCCTGGCCCCGGCGGTCGGCACCTCGGCCGACCAGGTCCCGGACCTCGGCGTGCTGCTCGTGAGCCCGATGGTGCGCGGCGCGAAGGTGGGGTACCGCTGATGGCCTCCGCGTCACGGAGCCGCTTCGGCTCGCACATGACCGCCCACCGCGCGAATGCGGTGGAGCGGCGAGGGGGCGAGAGCTGATGCCGCGGATGGGGTTGGACAAGAAGACGACCGGCGACCTGATCCGGCTGCTCATCTTCATCGTGGTGACCAGCCTGGCCACCGGGGTGCTGATCGTGATCATCGGCAACGTGAGCTTCGGCGGCTCGAAGGAGTACCGGGCCGAGTTCGTCGACGCCACCGGCGTCAACAAGGGCGACGACGTCCGGATCTCCGGAGTGCGGGTCGGCTCGGTGAAGAGCATCGAGATCGAGGACCGCACGCGGGCCCTGGTCACGTTCACGGTCCAGGACGACACCCCCGTGTACCACTCGACGCACGCGACGATCCGCTACCGCAACCTCGTCGGACAGCGCTATCTCGCGCTCACCACCGACATCGGCGACACCTCGGTCCTGCCCGAGGGCGGGACGATCCCGGTCGCACAGACGACCCCCGCGCTCGACCTCACGGTGCTGTTCAACGGCTTCAAGCCGCTCTTCCAGGCGCTGTCGCCGGCCGACCTCAACAAGCTGTCGTACGAGATCGTCCAGGTGTTCCAGGGCGAGGGCGGCACCCTCGAGGGGCTCCTGTCGAACACCGCCGAGATCACCAACACCCTGGCGGCGCGGGACAAGGTCATCAGCGAGCTGATCGACAACCTCAACCAGGTGCTGGGTCACATCGGCAACCGCGACAAGCAGCTGAGCCAGCTGCTGACCACCTTCCGCACGTTCGTCGGTGGTCTCAAGAAGGACCGGAAGCCGATCCTCGACTCCTTGACCCAGATCTCGAACCTGTCGGTGCAGACCGCCGACCTCGTCTCCGGGATCCGGCCGAGCTTCGTCAACGACATCCACCACCTGCGCGGCCTCAGCGAGATCCTCGACCGCAACAAGGGCGAGCTGGACCGCGCTCTCCAGGTCCTGCCGATCAAGCTCAACAAGGTCGGCCGCACCGCGATCTACGGCTCCTGGTTCAACTTCTACCTCTGCTCCTTCACCGGCAAGGTCCAGCTGCCCGGCGGACAGAGCCTCCCGGTCGACTACAAGGCCGGGTCCGACAGGTGTGATCTCGGATGACTGACAACGGCGTGGTGACGTTGAGGCTGCCCGGTTGCGGTCCGCTCGGAGGTGAGCGGCCATGACCCCGTTCCGCGAGCGCAACCCCGTCACCGTCGGGGCGATCAGCATCGTCGTGCTGCTGCTCCTGCTGCTGTCCGCATTCAAGGCGTCCTCGCTGCCGGTGATCGGCGGCGGCGACACCTACGCGGCCGCGTTCAGCGAGGCCGGCGGGCTCAAGGTCAACGACGAGGTCCGGATCGCCGGCGTTCGCGTCGGCAAGGTCGAGAAGGTCTCGCTCGAGGGCAACCACGTGCGCGTCGACTTCCGGGTCGACAACGCCGCCGACTTCGGCACCGACACCCGGGCCGCGATCAGGGTGAAGACCATCCTCGGGTCGATGTATCTCTCGCTGGAGCCGGCCGGCCCCGGCCAGCTGCCCCAGGGCACCGAGATCCCGGTCGAGCGCACCACCTCTCCGTACAACGTCGTTGACGCCTTCTCCGGCCTGGCCGAGCGCTCGGAGGAGATCGACACCCACCAGCTGGCCAAGGCGTTCACCACGATGGCGGACCTGACCCGCAACACCCCCGAGGAGTTCCAGAGCGCGCTCAAGGGCGTCTCCGCCCTCTCGGCCAACGTCGCTGCCAAGAACGAGCAGATCGGCAGCCTGCTGCAGAACCTCAAGCGCGTCTCCCAGACCCTGGACGCTCGCGACCAGGACATCGTCGCCCTGATGAAGGACTCCGACGTCCTGTTCCGGGCCCTGGTCAAGCGCCGCGACGCCGTGCACGACCTGCTGACCTCGACCGCGACGCTGTCCAAGGAGCTGACCGCCCTGGTCAAGCAGAGCCGCGCCGACCTCAAGCCCGCCCTGACCCACCTCGATAGCGTCATCCAGGTGTTGAACAAGAACGAGGACAACATCGACAACAGCCTCCGACTGATGGCGCCGTTCTACCGGGTCTTCGCCAACACGCTCGGCAACGGCCCCTGGTTCGACACCTACATCACCAACATGCCGCCCGTCCCGCAGGCAGGGGGCTGAGATGCGCAAGCTCATCGTGCCCCTGGTCCTGGCCGCGCTGGTCGTGACGGGTGCCGTCCTGATGTTCGGCGGCGATGACTCCAAGACCCTGACGGCCAAGTTCCCGCGGACGGTCTCCATCTACGAAGGCAGCGACGTACGAGTCCTGGGCGTCTCCATCGGCAAGGTCGACGCCGTGACGCCGCGGGGGACCGACGTGGTCGTGACGATGCACTACGACTCGAACGTCCAGATCCCGAGCGATGCCAAGGCCGCGATCGTGGCGCCCTCGGTGGTCGGCGACCGCTACATCCAGCTCACGCCCGTGTTCGAGTCCGGTGACAAGCCGATCGCTTCGGGGGCGGTGCTCGACACGGACCGTACGGCGGTGCCGCTGGAGCTCGACGAGATCTACTCCGGGATGGACGAGCTGACCCGCGCTCTCGGCCCGAACGGCGCCAACAAGGACGGCGCCCTGACCGACCTGCTGGAGTCCACCGCGAAGAACTTCGACGGGCAGGGCGAGCAGTTCCACCAGACCATCCAGGACTTCGGCAAGTTCTCCGCGACGCTGGCCGACAACCGCACCGAGCTGTTCGACTCGGCCCGGGCGCTCGAGGGCTTCGTCTCGACGCTCGCGGCGAACGACAAGACCGTGCGGTCCTTCAACCAGTCGCTCTCGCAGGTCTCCGGCGTCCTCAAGGGCGAGCGCAAGGAGCTCGCGGCGTCCCTGCAGAACCTCGCCACCGCGATGGGCCAGGTCTCCAGCTTCGTCAAGGAGAACCGCGACATCCTGAGCAAGGACATCAGTGGTCTCAACCGCGTCGGCAAGGTGCTGGTCAAGCAGCGCGCGGCCCTCGACGAGACGCTCAAGGACGCCCCTCTCGCCCTAAACAACCTCGCGCTCACCTACAACCCGCAGGCCGGCACGCTCGACACCCGCGCCAACCTCGACAACATCGGCAAGCAGATCTCCTCCGACCCGGCGGCGTTCCTCTGCGGCATCGTCAACCAGGCCGACACCTCGGGTGCCGCCTGCGACCTGATCGAGCAGTCGTTCCCGCGGACCACGCTGTTCGGCAAGGGCCCCACCGCCAGCCCGGTCGACCAGTACGACCCGACCCTCGGCGGTTTCGTGGAGGTGCGGCGATGAAGCGCCTGCAGCTCATCCTCGGGCTCCTGCTCTCGGTGGTCATGGTCGCCGGCTGCGACGTCTACGACATGCCGCTGCCCGGTGGCACGGACGTCGGGAGCAACCCGATCACGATCAAGGCGGAGTTCGACGACGTCCTCGACCTCGTCCCGCAGTCGGCGGTGAAGGTCGACGACGTCAACGTCGGCAAGATCACCGACATCGCCCTCAACGGCGACCGGCAGGCTGTGGTGACCATGGAGCTGCGCAGCTCCGTCGACCTCCCCGACAACGCGGTCGCCGAGATCCGGCAGACCAGCCTCCTCGGCGAGAAGTTCGTCTCGATCAGTCCGCCCACCCAAGTGGCGGCGAGCACCAACAAGCTGGCCAGCGGGGACGTCATCCCGCTCGACCGGACCGGCCGCAACCCGGAGGTGGAGGAGGTCCTCGGCGCGCTGAGCCTGCTCCTCAACGGCGGTGGTGTCGCCCAGCTCCAGACGATCTCCAAGGAGCTCAACCTCGCGCTCGAGGGTCGCGAGGGCTCCGCCCGCTCCGTGCTGCGCCAGATCGAGACCTTCACCGGTCAGCTGGCGGCGAACAAGCACGACATCGTCGACGCGATCGAGGCGCTGAACCGGTTGAGCAAGGGTCTCAACGGTCAGATGGACACCATCGACGCCACGTTGGAGAAGCTGCCGTCGGCGCTGACCTCCCTGGACAAGCAGCGCGACGACCTGGTGCGGATGCTCAAGTCGCTCAGCCGGCTCGGCGACGTGGGAGTCCGGGTGATCCGGGACTCCAAGGACGCGACGATCGCGTCGCTCCGTCAGCTCAACCCCGTCCTCAGCCAGCTCGAGAACGCCGGGGACGACTTCGTCAAGGCGTTCAACGTCTTCCTGACCTACCCGTTCGTGGACGATGTCGTCGGCCGTGACCCCCAGGTGGCCCGAAACCTGCACATGGGTGACTACACGAACCTCTCGATCGAGCTCGACATCAAGGTCTCCGGCGACGACGGCTCGAGTGGAGGCCCCACCCTGCCGACGGGGACCGACATCCCGATCGATCCGACCGCGATCCTCAGCGATGTCGAGAAGTGCATCCTGTCCGGGAACTTGGACTCCCCGGAGTGCAAGAAGGCACTCGAGCACCCCAAGAAGCTGCGGAAGGCTTGCAAGAAGCCGAAGTACGAGAATTCCGCAGTGTGTGTGCTGGTCAATCAGCTGCCCGGGGGCGGCGGCGGTGGTGGCGGGCCGGGCCTCCCCAGCATCACGCTCCCGGGTGTCAATCGAGTCGGCTTCGGGACTGCGAGCCCAGTCCGGTGGGGACCACGCGGGCCGACGTTGGGCCAGCTCACCCACCACTACGACCCGGCCCTCGTGTCGCTCCTCGTTCCCGGGATGGTGACCCGATGATCACTCGTCGTACCAAGGTCCAGCTGCTGGTCTTCGCGATCATCACGCTGCTCGGAGTCAGCTTCGTCGGCGCCCGCTACGCCCGGCTCGACCGCGTCTTCTACGACGACACCTACACCGTGGTCGCGAAGTTCCCCGACTCCGGCGGCATCTTCGCCGGCGCCGAGGTCGACTACCGCGGCGTGAAGGTCGGGCAGGTGCACTCGCTGGTGCTCTCCGACAGCGGCGTCGACGTCCACCTGGACATCGAGAAGGGCTACGACCGGATCCCTGCCGACGCGTTGGCCGTCGTGGCCAACCGTTCGGCCGTGGGTGAGCAGTTCGTGGACCTGCAGCCACAGAGCGACCAGTCGCCGTACCTCGAGCAGGACTCCACGATCGCGCCCGAGCACACCGAGATCCCGATCTCCACCCGGACCCTGCTGACCAACCTCTCGAACACGGTGGAGTCGGTGGACAAGGACGCGCTGAGCACCACCGTGCACGAGCTCGGGCTCGCCTTCGGCGGCACCGGCAAGGACCTCCAGCAGATCATCGACACCGGCAACGCCTTCATCAAGGACGCCAACGACAACTTCGACACCACCACCGCGCTGATCCGCGACGGCAACACGGTGCTCAAGGGGCAGGCGGCTTCCGCCCGGTACATCAAGAGCTTCGCCCGTGACCTCTCCCTCTTCAGCGGCACCCTCGCCGCCAACGACCCGGCGCTGCGCAGGGTCATCGACCGTGGGTCGGAGACGGCGAACCAGCTCCGGACGTTCTTGGAGCAGAACAAGGTCGACCTCGGCGAGCTGATCAACGAGCTGGTCATCACCGGCGACATCGTGGTCAAGCACCTCGACGGCGTCCGCCAGGTCCTGGTCCTCTACCCGTACGTCGTCGAGGGTGGGTTCACGGTCGTGTCCAAGTCCCCGGACACCGGCCTGTACGACGCCCACTTCGGCATGATCACGACCCACGACCCGCCGGTCTGCCACCACGGCTACGAGAGCACCAACCAGCGGCCGCCGCAGGACGGCAGCAACAAGCCGATGAATGTCAACGCCCGCTGCGCCGAGCCCGCCGCAGCCTCGAACCCGCGCGGCGCGCAGCACGCCCCGCGCGCCGGAGCCAACTACCGGGCGCCGGTCCTGGCCTCGTACGACCCGGACACCCGCAAGCTGCACTGGGGCAGCAAGGTGCCGGGCGGCTTGGACAATCCCGGTAGCGTGGCGCCGTCCGACCTCGGAAAGGAGTCGTGGACGTGGCTGTTCCTTCAGCCCCTGCTCCGTCAGGGGACTTGACCGACAGCTCTTCCGCCACGACTTTCAGGATCGCCCTCCTCCTCGGCATGGTCGTCGTGCTGCTGACCTGCGTCGGGCTGGGTGCGTGGCTCACCGTCACCCGCGGCGCTCCGGCGCTGGGCGTCGAGGGCAAGGTGGGGCAGCGGTCCGCGGAGCTGGAGCAGGTGCGGCAGCAGACCGAGCAGTTCCTGCTGCGGATGGGCAACTACGGGCCCGACCTGGTCAAGGACGGCAAGATGCCGGAGTACCGGACGCGGGTGGATTCCGTCATCACGCCGAAGCTCGCCACCTCGTTCGACGACTCGGTCAACATCGCGGAGCAGCAGGCCGCGCAGGGCGTGGGCCGCACGGCCGAGGTGTTCGGCGTCGGGGTGTCCTCGATCGACCCCGACTCGGCCGTGGCGCTGATCGCCGGCTCCTTCACCCCGAGCTTCCCGGACAAGAAGGGGAAGACCATCCAGGGCGAGCCGGTGCCGTTCCGGCTCGAGGTGAACCTGGTCAAGACCGGGGGCAGGTGGCTGGTCGACGACTTCGCGCCCGTGACCGGCGCCGACGCCGGCGGCCAGTCGGGCGGCGGAGCACTGCCCGGCGGCACCGGGGGTGGCCAGTGAGCAGCACGCTCTACGACTTCCTCGGAGTGAGCCGGGACGCCGACGCGAGCGAGATCCGTTCGACGTGGCGCGCGCTCATCACCGACCTCGACCCCAGCGACCCGCGGTTCCGCGCCTACAACGAGGCGGCCGAGACGCTGCTGGACCCGGCGCGCCGGGCGGCGTACGACGACACGCTGGAGCCCGTCGAGCCGGAGCCCGTCGAGCCCGGGCCCGTGGGTGCCGAGGAGACCGAGCCCCCGACTGCGACTCCGGGCACGGCCACCGCCACGAGCGTGGCGGCCTCCCGCCGCGTGCCGACGATCCCCGGGTGGGTCCTGGCCGTCGTGGGGCTGGTCACGGCCCTGGCCGTCGTCGCCGTGGTCCTCCTGTGGTCGCAGCCTTCCGAGGGCTCGGTGGAGTCGGCCTCGACCGACGCCAAGGTCGCCGCCCAGACGGCGATCGAGCCGATCCTGTCCTACGACTACCGGACCCTGGACCAGGACCAGAGCGACGCACACCGCTACCTCACCAGCGGCTACCAGGCCGACTACGACAAGTTCTTCGACGGGGTGGTCCGCCCCAACGCCGCCGAGACCAAGACCGTGGTCACGGTCAAGGTGGTCGACGCCGCCGTGGTCCGGGAGGGCGACGACCGGGTCCAGGTGCTGCTGTTCATCAACCGCCCGACCACCAACAAGGCCCGCACGGTCATCTTCAAGGACCAGGTCACCGTGACCATGGTCAAGGAGGACGGCCACTGGCTCGTCGACCGGCTCTCCACCACCCCGCCGACCGCCTGACCGGAGCCGCTCGAGGCCCCGGGTCGGCGCACAGTCGGCGCGCGGGCGGGCAGCCGGTGCTTGACCTCAGGGCCGTCGTACCGCATGATCGGGGCCAACATCGCGGGTGAGTTTGACCCCGTGGTTGTTTCGCGCCTGCGTGTGGGTTATCCTCACAGTTCGCCCTCCCTCAAATGCGCTTCTGCCTGCCCGGTGGCCGGAGTTGTGGTCGGACGGCGAATTCGGCAGCGAACTTCACAAGGATCACCTCTTGGCCGCGCGCAACGCTTCCAGCAATCCCCGCCGCATCTCCTTCGCAAAGATCACCGAGCCCCTCGAGCTCCCGCAGCTCCTCTCCCTCCAGACCGACAGCTTCGACTGGTTGGTCGGCAACGACGCTTGGCGTTCGGTCGTCAAGGCGCGCCAGGAGGCCGGTGAGGACGTCTCCACCAAGTCGGGTCTGACCGAGATCTTCGAGGAGATCTCGCCGATCGAGGACTTCTCCGAGACCATGTCCCTCTCCTTCGAGGACCCGGTCTTCTACGACCCCAAGTACACCGTGGACGAGTGCAAGGAGAAGGACTTCACCTACTCCGCTCCGCTCTACGTCTCCGCGGAGTTCACCAACAACGAGACCGGCGAGATCAAGGGCCAGACGGTCTTCATGGGCGAGTTCCCGCTCATGAGCGACAAGGGCACCTTCATCATCAACGGCACCGAGCGGGTCGTCGTCTCGCAGCTGGTCCGGTCCCCGGGCGTGTACTTCGAGCGCACCCCCGACAAGACCTCGGACAAGGACATCTACACCTCCAAGCTGATCCCCTCGCGGGGCGCCTGGCTGGAGTTCGAGATCGACAAGCGCGACATGGTCGGCGTCCGCCTGGACCGCAAGCGCAAGCAGAACATCACCGTGCTGCTCAAGGCGCTCCAGGCCGTGGCCGAGGACACCGGCGAGCACTACGACTACGACGCGGTCATGACTCGGCTGCGCGAGTTCGAGTCGATCCAGCTGACCGAGGAGAAGGACCACACGCAGGGTCCCGACGACGCGCTGCTCGACATCTACCGCAAGCTGCGCCCGGGCGAGCCGCCGACGCGGGAGGCCGCGCTCACCCTGTTGAAGAACTACTACTTCAACCCCAAGCGCTACGACCTGGCCAAGGTCGGTCGCTACAAGATCAACAAGAAGCTCGGCCTGACCGAGGCGTTCGACCAGCAGACGCTGACGATCGCCGACGTCGTCGCCGCGATCACCTACATCGTGGCGCTGCACGACGGCCGCGACGTGATCGAGGCGCCGGCCGGCGAGCTCGAGATCAGCGCGGACGACATCGACCACTTCGGCAACCGCCGCATGCGGACCGTGGGCGAGCTGATCCAGAACCAGCTCCGCACCGGTCTGGCCCGCATGGAGCGCGTGGTGCGCGAGCGGATGACCACCCAGGACGTCGAGGCGATCACGCCGCAGTCGCTGATCAACATCCGCCCGGTGGTGGCGGCGCTGAAGGAGTTCTTCGGCACCTCCCAGCTGAGCCAGTTCATGGACCAGACCAACCCGATCGCGGGCCTGACGCACAAGCGTCGGCTCAACGCGCTCGGGCCGGGCGGTCTGTCCCGTGACCGTGCCGGCATGGAGGTCCGCGACGTCCACAGCTCGCACTACGGCCGCATGTGCCCGATCGAGACGCCGGAAGGCCCGAACATCGGTCTGATCGGCTCGCTCGCGTCGTACGGACGGATCAACCCGTTCGGCTTCGTGGAGACGCCGTACCGCCGCGTCACCAAGGGCAAGGTCACCGACCAGGTCGACTACCTGACCGCCGACGACGAGGACCGCTACGTCATCGCCCAGGCGAACGCCCCGCTCGACGAGAAGTTCAAGTTCGTCGAGGAGCGCGTGCTGGTGCGCCAGCGCGACGGGGAGGTCTCCGAGGTCCTGGCCGACGAGGTCGACTACATGGACGTCTCGCCGCGGCAGATGGTGTCGGTCGCGACCGCCCTGATCCCGTTCCTCGAGCACGACGACGCCAACCGTGCGCTCATGGGCGCCAACATGCAGCGTCAGGCCGTCCCGCTGATCACCAGTGACAGCCCGCTGGTCGGCACCGGCATCGAGTACCGCGCAGCGGTCGACTCCGGGGACGTCGTCACAGCGACCAACTCCGGTGTGGTCCAGGAGGTCTCCGCCGACGTCATCGAGACGATGAACGACGACGGCACCTACTCGACGTACAAGCTGGCCAAGTTCCGCCGCTCCAACCAGGGCACCTGCATCAACCAGCGTCCGCTGGTGACCGAGGGTGACAAGATCAAGGCCGGCGAGCCGATCGCCGACGGTCCGTGCACCGACAAGGCCGAGATGGCGCTGGGCACGAACCTCCTGGTCGCCTTCATGCCGTGGCACGGCCACAACTACGAGGACGCGATCATCCTCAGCCAGCGCCTGGTGCAGGAGGACGTCCTCACCTCGATCCACATCGAGGAGCACGAGGTCGACGCCCGCGACACCAAGCTGGGCCCCGAGGAGATCACCCGGGACATCCCCAACATGTCCGAGGAGATGCTGGCCGACCTCGACGAGCGGGGCATCATCCGGATCGGCGCGGAGGTCACCACCGGTGACATCCTCGTCGGCAAGGTGACCCCCAAGGGCGAGACCGAGCTGACCCCGGAGGAGCGCCTCCTGCGCGCGATCTTCGGTGAGAAGGCCCGCGAGGTCCGCGACACCTCGATGAAGGTGCCGCACGGCGAGGAGGGCACCGTCATCGGTGTCCGCGTCTTCGACCGCGAGGAGGGCGACGAGCTGCCGCCGGGCGTCAACCAGCTGGTGCGCGTCTACGTGGCCCAGAAGCGGAAGATCTCGGTCGGCGACAAGCTGGCCGGCCGCCACGGCAACAAGGGCGTCATCGCCAAGATCCTGCCGATCGAGGACATGCCGTTCATGGAGGACGGCACCCCGGTCGACGTGGTCCTCAACCCCCTGGGCGTCCCGCGCCGGATGAACATCGGTCAGATCCTCGAGCTGCACCTGGGGTGGCTGGCCAAGCAGGGCTGGGACCTCGACCTGCACGAGGGCGACCCCGAGCAGAAGTCCGAGTGGGCCCAGCGCCTGATGTCGATCCACGCGGAGAAGGCGGAGCCGAACACCAAGGTGGCGACCCCGGTCTTCGACGGTGCCAAGGAGGACGAGATCACCGGCCTGCTCGGTGCGACCCGTCCGAACCGTGACGGCGTCCGGATGATCGACGAGACCGGCAAGGCGAACCTGTTCGACGGCCGCTCCGGCGAGCCGTTCCCGGACCCGGTCTCGGTCGGCTACATGTACATCCTCAAGCTCCACCACCTGGTCGACGACAAGATCCACGCGCGTTCGACCGGCCCCTACTCGATGATCACGCAGCAGCCCCTGGGCGGTAAGGCCCAGTTCGGTGGCCAGCGGTTCGGCGAGATGGAGGTCTGGGCGATGGAGGCGTACGGCGCCGCCTACGCCCTGCAGGAGCTGCTGACGATCAAGTCCGACGACGTCCCCGGACGGGTGAAGGTCTACGAGGCGATCGTCAAGGGCGAGAACATCCCCGACTCGGGCATCCCGGAGTCGTTCAAGGTGCTCGTCAAGGAGATGCAGTCGCTGTGCCTCAACGTCGAGGTGCTGTCGCAGGACGGTTCGCAGATCGAGCTCAAGGACGCGGAGGAAGACGTCTTCCGCGCCGCCGAGGAGCTCGGCATCGACCTGTCCCGACGCGAGCCCTCGACCGTCGAAGAAGTCTGAGCGTCTGCCGGCCTGCGCCTCGGTGCGGGCCGGCACCTCAGTCCCCAGCGTGACCACCCAGAACTAACGAAGGATTGCAGCCATCGTGCTCGACGTGAACTTCTTCGATCAGCTGAAGATCGGCCTGGCCACCGCGGAGGACATCCGCCAGTGGAGCCACGGCGAGGTCAAGAAGCCCGAAACCATCAACTACCGGACGCTCAAGCCCGAGCGTGACGGTCTCTTCTGCGAGAAGATCTTCGGTCCCACCCGGGACTGGGAGTGCTACTGCGGCAAGTACAAGCGCGTGCGCTTCAAGGGCATCATCTGCGAGCGCTGCGGCGTCGAGGTGACCCGGTCCAAGGTGCGCCGGGAGCGCATGGGCCACATCGAGCTCGCCGCTCCGGTGACCCACATCTGGTACTTCAAGGGCGTGCCGTCGCGGCTGGGCTACCTGCTCGACCTCGCCCCGAAGGACCTGGAGAAGGTCATCTACTTCGCGGCGTACATGATCACCTCGGTGGACGAGGACGCCCGTCATCGCGACCTCGACTCCCTGGACAAGAAGGTCTCCCTGGAGCGGGAGCGGCTCGAGAAGCGCCGCGACGGCTCCCTGGACGACCGGGCCAAGAAGCTCGAGGAGGACCTGAAGGTCCTCGAGGACGAGGGCGCCAAGTCCGACGCCAAGCGCAAGGTCAAGGACGCCGCGGAGCGGGAGATGAAGCAGCTGCGTGACCGTGCGCAGCGCGAGCTCGACCGTCTCGAGGAGGTCTGGAGCACCTTCAAGGCGCTCAAGGTCCAGGACCTCATGGGCGACGAGATGCTCTACCGGGAGATGAAGACCTGGTTCGGCAAGTACTTCGAGGGCCACATGGGCGCCACGGCGATCCAGAAGCGTCTCCAGGACTTCGACATCGCCGCCGAGGTCGAGAACCTCCGCGAGACCATCGCCACCGGCAAGGGCCAGCGCAAGGTGCGTGCCCTCAAGCGGCTGCGCGTGGTCGACGCCTTCCGCAAGACCGGCAACCAGCCGATCGGCATGGTGCTCGACGCCGTCCCGGTCATCCCGCCGGACCTGCGCCCCATGGTGCAGCTCGACGGTGGCCGGTTCGCCACGTCGGACCTCAACGACCTGTACCGCCGCGTGATCAACCGGAACAACCGACTCAAGCGTCTGCTCGACCTCGGTGCGCCGGAGATCATCGTCAACAACGAGAAGCGGATGCTGCAGGAGGCTGTCGACAGCCTCTTCGACAACGGCCGTCGTGGCCGGCCCGTCACCGGGCCGGGCAACCGCCCGCTGAAGTCGCTCTCGGACATGCTCAAGGGCAAGCAGGGTCGGTTCCGCCAGAACCTCCTCGGCAAGCGCGTCGACTACTCCGGCCGCTCCGTGATCGTGTCCGGTCCGCAGCTCAAGCTGCACCAGTGCGGTCTGCCGAAGAACATGGCGATCGAGCTGTTCAAGCCGTTCGTGATGAAGCGGCTCGTCGACCTCTCCCACGCGCAGAACATCAAGTCCGCCAAGCGGATGGTCGAGCGCGCCGTACGCCCCGAGGTCTGGGACGTGCTGGAGGAGGTCATCACCGAGCACCCGGTGCTGCTCAACCGCGCACCGACGCTGCACCGCCTCGGCATCCAGGCCTTCGAGCCGCAGCTGATCGAGGGCAAGGCCATCCAGATCCACCCGCTGGTCTGCACCGCGTTCAACGCTGACTTCGACGGTGACCAGATGGCGGTGCACCTGCCGCTGTCGGCCGAGGCGCAGGCCGAGGCCCGGATCCTGATGCTGTCGACCAACAACATCCTCAAGCCGTCCGACGGCCGACCGGTGACGATGCCGACGCAGGACATGATCATCGGGCTGTTCTTCCTGACGACCGACCGTGACGGTCAGCCGGGCGAGGGTCGTTCCTTCTCCTCGGTGGCCGAGGCGATCATGGCCTACGACCACCACGAGATCTCGCTGCAGAGCCGGATCAACATCCGGTTCACCGACATCGTGCCGCCGCTCGACCTCGACCTCGGGGCCGACTGGGAGGAGGGTCGCGAGCTCACCCTCGACACGACCCTGGGTCGCGCGCTGTTCAACGAGACCCTGCCGGCCGACTACCCCTTCGTGAACTACGAGGTGGGCAAGAAGGCCCTGGGTGCGATCGTCAACGACCTGGCCGAGCGCTACACCAAGGTCGAGGTCGCCGCGTCGCTGGACGCCCTCAAGGAGGCCGGTTTCCACTGGGCCACCCGCTCGGGCGTCACCGTCTCGATCGACGACGTGACCACGCCGACCAACAAGGCCGAGATCCTCGGCGAGTACGAGACCCAGGCGACCAAGGTCCAGCTGCAGTACGAGCGGGGCCTGGTGACCGAGGAGGAGCGCCGTCAGGAGCTCATCGAGATCTGGACCGAGGCGTCCAAGCTCGTCGGTGAGGCCATGGAGGCCACCTTCGACCGGACCAACCCCATCTTCATGATGGTCAACTCCGGTGCGTCGGGAAACATGAACCAGATCCGTCAGGTCGGCGCCATGCGTGGCCTGGTGGCCAACCCGAAGGGCGAGATCATCCCGCGCCCGATCAAGGCCAACTTCCGAGAGGGCCTGTCGGTGCTGGAGTACTTCATCTCGACCCACGGTGCCCGCAAGGGTCTGGCCGACACCGCGCTCCGTACGGCGGACTCCGGCTACCTGACGCGTCGACTCGTCGACGTCAGCCAGGACGTCATCATCCGCGAGGACGACTGCGGCACCGAGCGCGGCCTGCCGAAGAAGATCGGCGAGCGGCTCGAGGACGGCACCGTCGTCAAGCACGAGTACGTCGAGACCTCGGCGTACGCCCGCACCGCTGCGGAGGCGATCACCCACCCGGAGACGGGCGAGGTGCTGGCCGAGGCCGGCGAGGACCTCGGTGACGTCAAGATCGGTCAGCTGATCGCGGCCGGCATCGACATCGTGAAGGTCCGCTCGGTGCTGACCTGCGACGCCAAGACCGGCACCTGCGCCGCCTGCTACGGCCGTTCGTTGGCCACGGGCAAGCTCGTCGACATCGGTGAGGCGGTCGGCATCATCGCCGCGCAGTCCATCGGTGAGCCGGGCACCCAGCTGACGATGCGTACGTTCCACACCGGTGGTGTGGCCTCGGCGGACGACATCACGCAGGGTCTGCCGCGAGTCCAGGAGATCTTCGAGGCACGCCAGCCCAAGGGCCGGGCGCCGATCTCCGAGGCCGCCGGCCGGGTCGAGGTCGAGGAGACCGACAAGGCACGGAAGATCATCGTCACCCCCGACGACGGCTCCGAGCCCCAGGAGTACCCCGTCTCCAAGCGCTCGCGCATGCTGGTCGCCGACGGCGACCACGTCGAGGTCGGCGAGAAGCTGATCGTCGGCACCGAGGACCCGCACGAGGTGCTGCGGATCCTGGGCGTGCGTACGGCGCAGGAGCACCTGGTCGAAGAGGTCCAGGCGGTGTACCGCAGCCAGGGCGTGTCGATCCACGACAAGCACATCGAGATCATCGTGCGGCAGATGCTGCGCCGGATCACGGTGATCGAGTCCGGTGAGACCAACCTGCTGCCCTCCGACCTCGTCGACCGCGTGCTCTACGAGGAGGAGAACCGCCGTGCGGTCTCCGAGGGCAAGAAGCCCGCCTCGGGTCGCCCGGTGCTCATGGGCATCACCAAGGCGTCGCTGGCCACCGACTCGTGGCTGTCGGCGGCGTCCTTCCAGGAGACCACCCGCGTGCTGACCGATGCCGCCATCCACGCCCGCAGCGACTCGCTGCGCGGCCTCAAGGAGAACGTCATCATCGGCAAGCTGATCCCGGCCGGCACTGGCCTGGAGCGCTACCGCAACATCCGGGTGGAGCCGACCGAGGAGGCCCGCGCCGCGGCGTACTCCGTCACCGGCTACGACTCCTATGACTACGAGTTCGGCAACGGCTCGGGTCAGGCTGTCGCCCTGGACGACTTCGACTTCGGTTCCTACCAGAACTGAGCCGAGCTCAGCTCTGGGGTGACGAACCAGATCGAGCAGACGAGAGGCCGTCCTACCAAGGTGGGGCGGCCTCTCGGCGTCTCCCTCCAGACCAGCCGGGTGCCCACGCTCGTGGGGTTTCGAGACGACCACCCGGGGGTCGGGCCCCTGTCGGTGGTTGAGGTGCGAGGTCGCGCAGCGACCGAAGCCTCGAAACCTCCGCACCGGTACAGGGTGGTGATCGGGGCCCGGTGCGCCCGTGACGTCGTCGGTCGCGAGTGCTTTGCTGGAGTCATGAGCGAGGACGACGGCAACGACCGCTTGAGCGGCGACCAGATCACCGCGATGGACGGAATGGAGGACTGGCGCTCGATGCACCAGGCGCTCCAGGCGCGGTTCCTCACCGGAGACTTCGTCACGGGCCTGGAGATGGTCAACCGGATCGGCGCGGCGGCCGAGGAGATGGGTCACCACCCCGACCTCGACCTGCGCTACCCGCACCTCAACGTCCGCCTCTACAGCCATGACGTCTTCGGCAAGACCGAACGCGACGTCGAGCTCGCCCGGCGCATCTCCGCGATCGCCCGGGAGCTCGACGTGACGTCCGACCCGGCCGCGCTCTCCGTGACCGAGATCGGGCTGGACACCTGGGACGCGGACGAGATCAAGCCGTTCTGGAAGGCCGTCCTCGGCCTCGAGGAGCATCCGCGGTACGACGAGGAGCTCCGCGACGACGACGGCGACGGGGTCACGCTGTGGTTCCAGGACACCGACCAGCACCAGGAGCCGCGGCAGCGGTTCCACCTCGACGTCCGGGTGCCGCCCGAGGTGGCGCAGCAGCGGATCGAGGCAGCCCTGGCGGCCGGCGGCACGCTGGTGTCGGACGCGAGGGCCCCGCGGTTCACCGTGCTGGCCGACCCCCAGGGGAACAAGGTCTGCGTCTGCACCCAGACCGGCCGCCGCGACTGACCTCGAATCGGCCGGGCCAGGGGGTGGCTGAGACAATGACCGGGTGCAGACCGAGCCACTGAGGACCGACGTCCTGGTCGTGGGCGCCGGCCCCGCCGGGTCGGCCGCCGCGGCCTGGTCGGCGCATGCCGGGCTCGACACGATGCTGGTCGACGCCGCGGTCTTCCCGCGCGACAAGACCTGCGGCGACGGGCTCACTCCCCGAGCGATCGGCGAGCTGGAGCGGCTCGGGCTCGGGGACTGGCTGCGCGCCCACACGGTCAACCACGGCCTGCGGGCCCACGGCTTCGGCCAGACCCTCGAGCTGCCCTGGCCCGGCGGCTCGCTGCCCGACTGGGGCTCCGCCGTCGCCCGCACGGAGCTCGACGACCACCTGCGTACGACCGCGATCAAGGCAGGCGCCCGGGCCCTGGACGGCGCCCGCGCCGTCGACGTACGCCGGGAGGGCGACCGGGTCGCGGCGGTGGTCTTCCAGGGACCGGACGGCAGCTTCGAGGTCGCGTGCCAGCGGCTGGTCGTGGCCGACGGCGTCCGCTCGCCCCTGGGCAAGGTGCTCGGCCGCGAGTGGCACCGCGACACCGTGTACGCGGTGGCCGGGAGGACCTACGTCGACTCGACCATGCACGACGACCCGTGGATCTCCTCCCACCTCGAGCTGCGCGACGAGCAGGGCGACATCCTGTCCGGCTACGGCTGGGTGTTCCCGCTGGGCTCGACCGACGGTCGCGGCTCGGTCAACCTCGGGGCGGGCACCCTGGCGACGGCCAAGCGGCCCGCCGAGGTGGCGATCAAGCCGCTCATGAAGATCTACGCCGACACGATCCGCGACGACTTCGGCCTGGCCGACGAGCTGCGGATGCCGACGTCGGCGCTGCTGCCGATGGGCGGCGCGGTCAGCCACGTGGCCGGCCCGAACTGGGCGCTGATCGGGGACGCCGCCGCCCTGGTGAACCCGCTGAACGGCGAGGGGATCGACTACGGGCTCGAGTCCGGTCGGATGGTCGCCGAGGTCCTGGCCGAGGGCGGGGACCTGGCGCAGGTCTGGCCCGGTCTCCTGCGCGTCCACTACGGCGAGTCCTTCTCGATCGCCCGGCGGCTGGCCGGCATCGTCACCGTCCCGGGCGTGCTGAAGACGCTGGGCCCCCTCGGGATGCGCTCGGACTGGCTGATGACGCTCGCGCTGCGGTGGATGGGCAACCTCGTCACCGACGAGGACCGCGACCGCCAGGCCCGGGTCTGGCGCTGGGCGGGCCGGCACTCGCTGGCCCGGGACGCCCGGCCGCCGTTCTCCTAGGCCGTAGCGGGCCGGGCGACGGTGGCTTGACCGGACGGTAAGTTCAGTCGGTGTGAGCCGGAACCGGATCCCGCAGCGCCAGCGTGTGGCCGCGTACGCGGTCATCGTGCGGGAGGACGACAGGGGTGAGGAGATCCTGCTCTCCCGGCTGGCACCGAAGGTCACCACCGACGAGCTCTGGACGCTTCCCGGCGGAGGCCTCGACCACGGTGAGGACCCCCGGGACGCGGTCGTCCGCGAGGTCCGCGAGGAGACCGGGCTCGACGTCAGCGTCGGCGACGTGGCGCGCGTGTACTCGGCGCACCTACCGCGGGTCTGGCGCGAAGGGCGCAAGGTCGACGCCCATGCCCTGCGGATCGTCTACGAGGGCTGGGTCCCGCCGGACTCCCCGCCGCCGCAGGTGGTCGAGGTGGACGGCTCGACGGTCGAGGCGGCTTGGCACCGGCTGGTCGACGTGGCCGCCGGCCGCGTGCCCGTGGTGCCGATGGTCAAGGAGGCGCTGGCCGACCGCCACCCGGCGCAGCGGCAGCGCATCGCGGCGTACGCCGTGATCCGGCGCGGCCCGGAGGACAGCACCGACGTCCTGCTCACCCGGATCTCGCCCCAGGGTCACCACTCCGGCTCCTGGACGCTCCCCGGCGGAGGGATCGACCACGGCGAGACGCCGGCCGTCGCGCTGGCGCGTGAGGTGCAGGAGGAGTGCGGGATCCCCGCCGAGGTCGGTGACCTGCTGGCCGTGCACGACGTGCACTTCACCGGGACCGCGCCCACCGGTCGGCAGGAGGACTTCCACGGCATCCACCTGATCTTCGCCGCGACCGTCCCCGCCGGGTCCGAGCCCCGGGTCGACGAGGTCCACGGCACCACGGACGCCGTCGCGTGGGTACCGGTGACAGACATCGAGAACGGTCGGATCGAGGTCCTCGACCTCGTCCGCGCCGGCCTGGAAGGAGCGACGACGTGAGCGAGACGATCTTCACCTACGGTGCGCCCGGCCTGAAGTTCGGGCCGGGCTCCTCGGCCGAGATCGGCCACGAGCTGCGCAGCCGCGGCGTCGGGCGCGTGCTGGTCGTCACCGACCCCGGCGTACGAGCCACCGGGCACCCCGACACGATCGCCGACCGGTTGCGTCGCGACGGGCTCGAGGTGGTGGTGTACGCCGAGGTCCGGGTCGAGCCGACCGACGAGTCGATCCTGGACGCGGTGGCGGAGGCCAAGCAGGCCGGGCCTTTCGACGCGGTCGTGGCCGTCGGAGGCGGCTCGTCGATCGACACCGCGAAGGCGGTGAACCTGCTCACGACCAACGACGGCGAGCTCACCGACTACCTCAATCCGCCGATCGGGGGAGGGCTCGCGCCCAAGGCGCCCCTGCTGCCGCTGATCGCGGTCCCCACCACCACCGGGACCGGCGCGGAGTCCACGACGATCTGCGTGCTCGACGTGCTCTCCCTGCACGTGAAGACCGGCATCAGCCACCCGGCCCTCCGGCCCACCCTCGCGATCGTCGACCCCGTCCTCACCGCGACCCAACCGGCGGGGGTCGTGGCCAGCGCCGGCTTCGACATCCTCTGCCACGCCCTGGAGAGCTACACAGCACAGTGGTTCGGGGACTTCGCGGCCAAGCAGCCCGACGAGCGCGTGCCCTACTGCGGCGCCAACCCGATCAGCGACCTGTGGTCGACCAAGGCGCTGAGCCTGCTCGGGGAGTCCTACCGCGCGGCGGTGCGCGAGCCGACCGAGCGGACGGCGTACGACATGGCGCTCGCCGCGACCTTCGCCGGACTCGGCTTCGGCAACGCCGGCGTACACATCCCGCACGCGTGCGCCTACCCGATCGCGGGGCGGGTGCGCGACTTCCACCCGGCCGGCTACCCCGACGAGGAGCCGATGGTCCCGCACGGCATGGCGGTCGCGTTGACCGCGCCGGCAGCCTTCCGCTTCACCTTCGAGGCATCGCCCGAGCGGCACCTCGAGGCGGCGCGGCTGCTCGCGCCGCAGTCGGACGTCGACGGCCCGGACGGCCTGCCCGGCGTGCTGGCCGACCTCATGCGCGACGTCGGGCTGCCCAGCGGTCTCGCCGAGGTCGGGTTCGGCGACCACGACGTCGACGACCTCGTCGAGGGTGCGTGGCAGCAGCAGCGGCTGCTGGCGACCGCCCCGCGCGAGGTGCGGCACGAGGACCTGGCCGCCGTCTTCCGGGACTCCCTGGAGCTGTGGTGACCATCATCGGTCCTTCGTCACACCTGGCATGAACGAGCTGATGGCGGCGCTGCGGCGGCGCGGGGTCGCGGACGTCTCGGACTCGGTCCTCGACCGCGCGCTCTACGCCACCGACGCCTCCCTCTACCGTGTCGTGCCGCAGGTCGTGGCCCGGCCGCGGTCGACCGAGGAGGTGCTCGCCGTCCTCGACGCCTGCCGCGAGGAGGGGATGCCGATCACCGCGCGCGGCGCGGGGACGTCGATCGCCGGCAACGCCGTGGGGCCGGGGCTGGTCCTCGACACCCGGCGGCACCTGACGCGGATCATCGACCTGGACCCGGAGGCGCGGACGGTGACGGTCGAGCCGGGCGTGGTCCATGCCCAGGTCCAGGCCGTCGCCGCCCGACACGGGCTCCGGCTCGGACCCGACCCCTCCACGCACACCCGCTGCACGATCGGCGGGATGATCGGCAACAACGCTTGTGGGTCCCGCGCACTGGGCTGGGGGCGGACCAGCGACAACGTCGTGTCGACCGACTCGACGTTGACCGACGCCCAGGCCGCGGAGCTCGGGTCCCTGGTCGACCAGCACCTCGCGCACGTGCGGACGTCGTTCGGTCGGTTCTCGCGTCAGGTCAGCGGCTACGCGCTGGAGCACCTGCTGCCCGAGCAGCGGTCGGTCGACCGCTTCCTCGCCGGCTCGGAGGGCACCCTCGCCCTCATCACCTCCGCGACGCTCGCGTTGGTGCCCGACGAGCCCCGATCCCTGTGCGTGCTGGGTTTCCCGTCCATGGCCGAGGCCGCTGACGCCGTGCCCACGATCCTCGGGGCGGGTCTTCGACTCTTCGCCTGCGAGGGCCTCGACTCGCGCTTGGTGGACGTCGTACGTCGCCGGGGCGACGCCGTGCCGGGCCTTCCGCGCGGCGACGGCTGGCTGTTCGTCGAGACCGCGCACGGCGAACGCGTGCCGCCGGTGGGCGAGCTGGCCCGCCGCGACGTGCCCGCGGTCGAGGCGGCCGCGCTGTGGCGGATCCGTGAGGCGGGCGCCGGTCTGGCGTCCCGCTCGCTGTCCCGTCCGGCCTGGGCCGGGTGGGAGGACGCGGCGGTCCCGCCGGAGTCGCTCGGTGCGTGGCTGCGGGACTTCGAGACGCTGCTGGCCGAGCACGGGCTCGACACGGTCCCGTACGGCCACTTCGGCGACGGGTGCGTGCACGCGCGCATCGACTTCGACTTCTCCGACCCTTCGGGCCGCGAGCGGTTCCGGGAGTTCCTGGTGGCGAGCGCGACCCGCCTGCGCGACTACGGAGGTTCACTGTCGGGCGAGCACGGGGACGGTCGCGCGCGCTCGGAGCTGCTGCCGCTGATGTACGACGAGACCTCGATGCGGTTGTTCGCCGAGGTGAAGCGCATCTGCGACCCCGAGGGCCTGCTCAACCCGGGAGTGCTGGTCGACCCGGCGTCGGTCACCGACGACCTGTGGCCGGCCGCGCCCCGGGCGCGGACCCCGATCCGCCTGTCCGCGGACGAGGCGTTGGTCTCCGGCGTCGAGCGGTGCACAGGGGTCGGGTCCTGCGTCGCGGCGCACACGAAGGGCGTGATGTGCCCGTCGTACCTGGCGACCCGCGAGGAGCGGGACTCCACCCGCGGCCGGGCCCGCGTGCTCCAGCAGGCGCTGGAGGGCGGCGTGGTGCAGGGGCTGGACGACCCCGCCGTGCACGAGGCGCTCGACCTCTGCCTGTCCTGCAAGGGGTGCGTCTCCGACTGCCCGACCGGCGTCGACATGGCGGCGTACAAGGCGGAGGTGCTGCACCGCACCTACGACGGGAAGCGCCGTCCGCTCAGCCACTACACGCTCGGCCGGCTGCCGAGGTGGCTGCGGCGCACCCCGTCCTGGGCGTACCGCTTCGCCGGGCTCGGCAAGCGCGTGGCCGGGGTCGACCGGCGGAGGAGCCTGCCGCGGCTCGACCGGATGCCGGCGCCGCTGGCGCCGGAGGGCCCGCCGGACGTGTGGCTGTGGGGCGACTCCTTCACCCAGAACTTCGGCGGGTCCGCTGCCCGCGCGACCCTGGCCTACCTCGAGGGTGCGGGGCTCCGCGCGGCGGTGATCCCGGTCGACGCCTGCTGCGCGCTCACCTGGATCAGCACGGGCCAGCTCGACGAGGCGGCGACCATCATCCGCGACTCCGCGGCCCGGCTCGAGCCCTACCTGGGGGCGCCGATCGTCGCACTCGAGCCGTCGTGCCTGGCGACCTGGCGCGACGACGCCGGTCGGTTGGCGGGGGAGCAGGCCCGGGAGGTCGGCCGCAGCATGCGCACGCTGGCCGAGCTGATCGCCGAGCGCGACCTGCCGGTGCCGTCGCTGGACGGGCTCGAGATCGTCGCGCAGCCGCACTGCCACCACGCCTCGGTGCTCGGCTGGGAGACCGACGAGGGGCTGCTGCGGCGAGCCGGAGCGGACGTGACCCGGGTCCCCGGCTGCTGCGGCCTCGCCGGAGATTTCGGCATGACCCACTACGACGTGTCGGTGCAGGTCGCGGAGACCGCGCTGCTCCCCGCGGTGCGCGCGAACCCCGACGCCCTCGTCCTGGCCGACGGCCTGTCGTGCCGCCACCAGCTGGCCGACCTCGCCGGCGTCCGAGCACAGCACCTGGCCGAACTGCTCGCCTCTAGACTCGAGACGTGAACCGCACCCCTCGAGATCGCTCCGTGTGCGGCGCACAGTCCCGCAGGGACCCCGCATGAACCCCCGCCACCGTCGACTCGTCATCCCGGTCGCCCTGGTAGGGCTGCTGGTGATCGTCGTCGTGGCGGCGGTGCTCAAGTGAACCAGCTGGACCCGGTGGGTCGCGCTCTGCTGGACTCCGAGGGGCTCGTCCGTGCGGTCGCCTCGGGGCGGCGACGAGGCGAGGAGCCCGTCTGGCGCCGCGTGGAGCTGCGGTACGTCGACCTCAAGGCCGGGCGCCACCTCCAGGTCACGGCGTACGACGACGCGCAGGCGCACGTCGACAACCACGCCGTGGGCGCCCCGGCGGAGGCGGCCGTGGAGGACCTGCTGGGGATGCCCTTCGGGAACTGGCACGTCGAGACGACTGCGGAGACGCTCCAGGTGCGCGTGACCAAGAAGGGCAAGGTGCTCGCGCACGCCACCCCGCGCTCGACCCCGGTCGAGGTGGACCGGTCCCACGACCGGGAGAAGGCCCGGGCGCTCGAGGAGGGCGACCCGGTCTTCACCGCCCTCGGGCTGGCGGACCAGGAAGGGCGGATCAAGCCGACCCGGCGCTCGAAGTTCCGTCAGGTGCAGGAGTTCCTGCGGATCCTCGACAGCACGCTCGGCGACGCTATGTCCGGCGGCCACCTGCGCGGCCCCACCGAGGACGACCCGCTGCGGATCGTCGACCTCGGGTGCGGCAATGCCTACCTCACGCTGGCCGCGCACCGCTACCTGCGCAGCGTCCGCGGCCTCCCGGTGCGGGTCGTCGGCGTGGACCGCCGCGCGCAGCCGCTGTGGAGCGACCCGGCGGTCGAGGCGGCGGTGGGGGCCGCGACCGAGTTCGTCCCCGGCACCATCGCCGACGTGGAGCTCGACCCGAGGCCCGAGGTGGTGCTGGCGCTGCACGCCTGCGACACCGCGACCGACGACGCCCTGGCGCGCGCGGTCGAGTGGGGTGCGCCGGTGGTGCTCGCCGCTCCTTGCTGCCACCACGACATCGCGGCCCAGCTCCGCACGACGACCCCGCCTGCGCCGTACACCGCACTCGTCCGGGACGGCATCCTGCGCGAGCGCTTCGCCGACACGCTGACCGACGCGATCCGCGCCGAGCTGATGCGCGACCGCGGCTACCGGGTCGACGTCATGCAGTTCGTCGAGTCGCAGCACACCCCGCGCAACACGTTGCTGCGCGCCGTGCGGACCGGGACCTCCCGATCCTCGGGGGAGCACGCCGACCTGGCGGCCGCCTGGGGCCTGCGACCGAAGCTGGCTGAGCTGCTGGAGCCGCTCGGTGCGTGACCGCGCGCTGGCGCTGCTCGTGGCGGTGCCGTTCGTCCTCGGCATGGCGACCGCGCCGCCCGCCGACCGGCCCGCCCCGGTCTTCCGGCTCCAGGACCGCGCCATCTCCGAGTCCAGCGGCCTGGTCGCCCTCCCCGGCGGCCTGGTCGTCACGGTCAACGACTCCGGCGACTCCGCCCGGGTCTTCGTCGTCGACGGCGCCACCGGACGCACGGTCGGCACCACCACGTGGGCCGGCGCCCCGGTCGACGACGAGGCCCTCGCGTTCGCTGCCGCCGACCAGGTGTGGGTGGGCGACCTCGGCGACAACACGGCCTCGCGGGACTCCATCCGGGTCACCCTCGTGCCGGTCGGGCGGGGCGACCGGCAGGGCGCGCTCGCGTCGTACGTCCTGCGGTACCCCCGGAACCGCTCCTACGACGCCGAGACGCTGCTCGCCCAGCCGGCGACCGGCCGGCTCTACGTCGTGACGAAGAGCGTCCTCGGCGGGCGGATCTTCGCTGCCCCGACCCAGCTCAGCGCCGACGCCCCCAACCGGCTCCGGCAGGTGGCGACCGCGCCACCGCTGGTCACGGACGGCACCTTCGTGCCGGACGGCGACCGGGTCGTGCTGCGTGACTACAGCCGGTTCGTCGAGCTGTCGTTCCCCGGGTGGCGGATGCTCGGCGGGGGGCCTCTGCCGGCCCAGCGTCAGGGCGAGGGGATCGCCGCCACCGACGACGGTCGGTTGCTGGTCAGCTCGGAGGGCACCCGGCAACCCGTGTACGCCGTCCGCGACCCGCTCGCACCACCACCACCGGCGGAGACCCCGACCCCGTCCCCGATCTCCCGCACCGGGCAGGAGCTGCCCGAGGCGCCGCCGGCCGATCGGGATCCTCGCGGATTCCTCGTAGGTGCTGGGGTGGCACTCGCGGCGTTGCTGGTGCTCTGGCGGGCACTGCGCCCGCGCTGACCCCGCCATTCAGGTGAACCGGGGCGCCGGTCGTTCCCCCTAGGGTGGGCCGGTGACCAGGCTCCGGCGTACGTCGTCCTCGGACCCGGGGTGGACCCGCCGGCGCGCAGGGTCCGGGTTCGTCTACCTCGACGAGCACGGCGACCGGCTCGGCGACGAGGACGCGCAACGCTGCCGCGACCTGGTCATCCCACCGGCGTGGAAGAACGTCTGGATCTGCCCGGTACCGAACGGTCACCTCCAGGCGGTCGGCACCGACGACGCCGGGCGCAAGCAGTACCTCTACCACCCGGACTGGCGGACCAAGCGCGACGGCGAGAAGCACATCCGGGTGGTCGGCTTCGCCAAGGTCCTGTCGAGGGCCCGCGAGCAGATCATCAAGGACCTCGGCACCAGCGGCATGACCCAGGACCGGGCGTGCGCCGCGGCTGTCCGGTTGCTCGACCTCGGCTACTTCCGGATCGGCAACGACGTGTACGCCGAGGAGAACAACAGCTTCGGCCTCACCACCCTCCAGCGCCGGCACGTGCGCAAGCAGAACGGGCGCCTCGTCTTCCAGTTCGAGGGCAAGTCCGGCATCGAGCACCGCATCGAGATCGACGACCCGTCGACGATCGCGGCGCTGGACGTGATGCGCAAGCGCCGTGCACCGTCCCAGGACCGGTTGCTGGCCTGGAAGGACGGCCGTACCTGGCGGGAGCTCGACTCGAGCCAGGTCAACGACTACCTCAGGCGCACGACCGGCGTCGACGCCACCGCGAAGGACTTCCGCACCTGGCACGCGACGGTGCTCGCCGCGATCGCGCTGGCCGAGTCCGAGGAGCCCGGGGAGACGATCGCCTCCCAGAAGAGAGCCATCTCCACGGCCATGAAGGAGGTGTCCTCCTATCTCGGCAACACCCCGACCCTGGCTCGAGCGTCGTACGTCGACCCGCGCGTGATCGACGCCTACGAGGAGGGCAAGACGATCCTCGGTGCCGCGCGGAAGAAGTACCACACCGCCGACGAGAAGCAGGCCGCCTGCGAGCGCGCGGTGCTGCGACTGCTCAGCTGACCGGGGATGATCGGCGCATGCAGGTCGAGGTGACCCGAGGCGACATCACCCGGCAGCGGGTGGACGCGATCGTCAATGCCGCCTCGTCGGCCATGCGCGGCGGGGGAGGGGTGGACGGCGCGATCCATCGCGCGGGCGGGCCGGAGATCCTCGCCGACTGCGTACGACGGTTCCCCCACGGACTCGCGACCGGGTCGGCGGGCTGGACGACGGCCGGTGACCTGCCGGCCCGCTGGGTGATCCACGTGGTCGGGCCCAACTACGCCGCCGGCCAGCGGGACCGCGGGCTTCTGGAGTCCTGCTACTCGGGCGCGCTCGCCGTCGCCGACGAGCTGGGGGCAAGATCGATCGCGTTCCCACTGGTCAGCGCCGGGATCTACGGCTGGCCGAAGGATGACGCGATCGCGGCTGCTGTCGAGACGTTGAGGTCCTCCCGGAGCGACGTCGAGACGGCCCGGCTGGTCGCCTTGGACGACGCGACGTGCCAGCAGATCCGACAGCGGCTCGAGCAGTAGGCCCAGCCCAGGGTTCCGGGGTTTCGAGACGCTCGCGCAGGGCGGCGGCCGGGCTCAGCTCAGCCGAGGTGTTCGACGACGTAGTCGATGCAGCCGGTGAGCGCCTCGACGTCGGAGGGGTCGATCGCGGGGTACATCGCGATCCGCAGCTGGTTGCGGCCGAGCTTCCGGTACGGCTCGGTGTCCACGACCCCGTTGGCCCGCAGGGTCGCCGCCACCTGTGCGGCGTCGATCGACTCGTCGAGGTCGATGGTGCCGATGACCAACGAGCGGTGGTCGGGGTTCTCGACGTACGGCGTCGTGTACGACGTCTTCTCCGCCCAGCCGTACAAGGCGTCCGAGCTGGCGGTGGTCCGCTCGACCATGCCGTGCAGCGCGCCGTTCGCGTTCATCCAGTCCAGCTGCTCGGCCATGAGGAAGAGGGTCGCCACCGACGGGGTGTTGTAGGTCTGGTTCTTGCCGGAGTTGTCGATCGCGGTCGGGAGGTCGAAGAACGCCGGGACGTGGCGGCCCGAACCGGCGATCTCCGCGGCCCGGTCCAGCGCCCTCGGCGACATCAGCGCGATCCAGAGCCCGCCGTCGGAGGCGAAGCACTTCTGCGGCGCGAAGTAGTAGACGTCGGCCTCACGCAGGTCCACGGGCAGGCCACCGGCGCCCGAGGTCGCGTCGACCAGCACGAGGGCGTCGTCGTCCGCGCCGGCCGGCCGCACGACGGGGGCCATCACGGCGGTCGAGGTCTCGTTGTGCGCCCACGCGTACACGTCCACGCCGTCCTCCGCGACCGCGTCGGGCCGGGAGCCGGGGTCGGACTTCAGCACCGACGGGTCGGCCAGCCACGGGGCGGCCGCTGCGGCGGAGGCGAACTTCGAGGAGAACTCGCCGAAGGACAGGTGCTGGCTCTTCTCGCGGATCAGGCCGAAGGTCGCGATGTCCCAGAACGCCGTCGCGCCGCCGTTGCCGAGCACGACCTGGTAGCCCTCCGGCAGGTCGAAAAGGGTGGCCAGGCCGTCGCGGACCCGACCCACCGTGTCCTTCACCGGCGCCTGGCGGTGGGAGGTCCCCATGAGCGTAGTTCCGGTCGCGGCCAGCGCGTCGAGGTGCGAGGTCTGGATCTTCGAGGGCCCGGCGCCGAAGCGGCCGTCGGCGGGCAGCAGGTCGGCGGGGATCGTCAGGGCTGGGCGGGCGTCGGTCACGGAAGTCACCTTCGGAGCAGTGGAGGGCGGGGTCCTGACGACGCTGTCAGCGCGCTTATTCTTGCACCCCGACCCGCGCGAGCCCGAACGGAGTCCAGATGAGCACGGCCCTGCGCATCGAGCGCGTGCCCATCGGCCACCCCGACGCGCAGCTGCTGGTCGAGGCGGTGCAGGAGGTGTACGTCGGGTTGTACGGCAGCCGCGACGAGACCCCGATCGAGCCCGGCTACTTCGAACCCCCGCAGGGCTCGTTCTTCGTCGGATACCTCGGCGGACGCCCGGTCGCCAGCGGCGCGTGGCGGTTCCGCCCGGACCTGGCGAACGAGGTTCGGCCCACCCCGGCTGAGATCAAGCGGATGTTCGTCGTCCCCGAGTTCCAGCGCTCGGGTCGCGCCCGCGCCATGCTCGCCCACCTCGAGCAGACGGCGGCCGCGGCCGGTGCGACCGACGTGGTCCTGGAAACGGGCGCACCCCAGGTCGCCGCGATCGCGCTCTACACGGCCAGCGGCTACGTGCCGATCCCGGGCTTCGGCCACTACCGGCGGTCGCCGGTCAACCGCTGCTTGGCCCGGCGGCTCTGAGCTCCTGTCGGACCGCCGGCCGTTGGGCCGCCATCCAGGCGACGAGGTCGGAGTAGGTGATGCACTGCGTCTCGGGTCGGCCGCAGGTCTCCTCGACGAAGCTCGACAGGGCGTCGCGGTAGGCGTTGCGGTTCCAGTCGTTGAAGTGGTTGCCGAGGACCAGCGGCGCGCGGTTGCCGTCGTACGCCGCCCGGTACAGGTCGCGGTAGGTGGCCAGCACCTGGTCGCGGTCGTGGGCGGAGTCGGCGGCGGTGAGGCCGCCCTCGGAGGCGTGGCGCTGGGTGAAGTAGTAGTTGTAGTCCATCGTCGTCACCGGGACCCCGGACCTGCCGTCGGGCAGGGTGCCGTGCACCGGCCACGTCGCCATGCCGACCTCCCACACGCCGCCGCGGCGCTGCGGCCACTGCAGGCCCGGGTGCGAGAACGAGGAGTCGTAGGTGAGGCCGTGCTGCCGCAGCGCGGGGTAGAGCTGGTCGGGCAGGCCCTCGAGGCACGGCGTCCGAGCACCGTGGACCTGCTCGGCCGTGAGGTCGAGGTGGTCGGCGACCGGGAGGTCGTTGATCGACCGGTAGTCGCGCAGCAGCCGGAAGAACTGCTCGAGCTCGACGTCCCAGTCGGCCGTCGTCCACGTGTTGCCGCCCGAGGGCAGGCCGGAGCCGGAGCAGAAGTGCCCGTTGAAGTGGGTGCCGATCTCGTCGCCCTCGGACAACGCCCGGTTGAGGTTCGAGACCTCCACCGGCAGGTCGGCGGGGGAGTACCAGCCGATCTCCGACGTCCCGGGTGCGTAGTACGGCGGGTGGTAGGCGTCCCTGGTCCGGTCACTGAGCAGGTAGGTGCCGGACAGGAACGCGGTGAACCTGAACGGCACCCGGGCGGCCACGTCGAACCAGTAGTCCCACATGTCCGCCCACCCCGCGCCGTCGAAGGAGACCAGGACGAACTGGGGCGGCCGCTCGCCGGGGCGCAGCCGGCGTACCTCGAAGCCGTCCGGCAGCGTTCGCACGTGCCGGGGGTCCTGAGTGTGGGCCCGCGCCCCGACCGGGTCCAGGGGGGTGACCGGTGGCAGGAGCGGTCCGCGGGTGTGCCGGAGCAGCCCGCCGCCGAGGACCGCGCCGGCGACCAGCAGCAGGACGCAGCAGGTGACGACGACGCGGGTTCTCATGCCTCTGGGACGCCGGTGCGGGACCGGAGGTTGCCGGGGATCCGGGCGTTCGCCGGACGTGGGCCGAGGGTCGACGTAGCCTCCTTCAGGTTCTAGGAAGGGTCCTGGTCATGTCTCGCATCAGTCGGATCGCCGCACTCGTGGCAGCCCTGCTCGCACTCACGGTGCTGACCGGGCTGCCCGCGCACGCCCAGGAGATCGAGGACTACGCGCCGTACCAGCCGCAGACCACGTGCTCACCCAAGGCGAAGCCCGGCACGAAGGTCCTGCTCCGCTACGTCGTGCACCACTTCGGCGGGGCCGCCGGAGGTATCTCCCGGCCCTGCTCCGACAGCGGCACTTCCGAGCACAAGGAGGGGCGTGCGCTCGACTGGACCCTGGACGCCGGGAAGTCGGCCGACCGCGAGGCCGCTCAAGCGTTCCTGGACTTCGTGTTCGCTGTCGACGCGGCCGGCGACGAGGACGCCCGCGCCCGACGCATGGGGATCATGTACGTCATCTGGAACGACCACATCTACTCCGCCTGGCGCCAGTTCGAGCCGGCCGACTACCTCAGCTCCTCGTGCAAGACCAAGAAGAAGTGCTCGAAGACGCTGCGCCACCGCGACCACCTGCACGTCTCGCTCACGCGGGCGGCCGGCAAGGGGCGCACCAGCTGGTACGACGGCCGGCTCTGACGCCGACCCGTCAGAAAAATCACTGACCCGGCAGATGTTTCGCTGACCCGGCAGAAAATTTCTGCCGGGTCAGCGAAATTTCTGCCGGGTCAGCGTGTAGGCGACCTCGCCGTGCTCGGAGCCGGGGACCGGGTCGTCCCACTGCTGGTGCCAGGCGTCGGTGTGGCGGAAGCCGACCTTCTCCAGCACCCGGCGCGACCCGGTGTTGACCGCCATCGTCGAGGCGACGACGCGCGCCACGCTCGGGTCGGCGAAGGCCTGGTCGACCATCCGGCGCGCGCCCTCCGTGGCGAGTCCCCGGCCCCAGGCGGCACGTCGGAGCCGGTAGCCGACGCCGGCGACCTCCGGGCGACCCTCGAACGCGCTGGCCGACCACCACCCCACGAAGTCGCCGCCCTCGAAGCCGGCCCAGTAGCCGAGCCCGCGCGTCGCGTCGCTCTGGTGGTCCAAGCGGCGGCGCCACTCGGCGTACGTCTCGGTCGGCGTGGCCGGCCGCCCGAGGATGAACGCCATCACCTCGGGGTCGGCGTTGAGCTCGACCAGGAGCGGCAGGTGCTCCTCGCTGACCGGCTCGAGGACCAGTCGCTCGGTCCGGAGGGTCAGTCGGCCCACTCGCTCTTCCAGCCCTCGACCGAGTCGGCGGGCCGGGTGTCGGGGCCGGTGTAGACCGCGCTCGGGCGGATCAGGCGGCCGGTCTTCTTCTGCTCGAGGATGTGCGCCGACCAGCCGCCGGTCCGCGCGCAGGTGAACATCGAGGTGAACAGGGGCGCCGGCACCTCGGCGAAGTCGAGGACGATGGCCGCCCAGAACTCCACGTTCGTCTCCAGCACCCGGTCCGGCCGGCGCTCGCGCAGCTCGGCCAGGGCGGCCTGCTCCAGCGCCTCGGCGACCTCGTAGCGCGGGGCGCCGAGCTCCTTCGCCGTCCGCCGGAGCACACGGGCGCGCGGGTCCTCGGCGCGGTAGACGCGGTGGCCGAAGCCCATGAGTCGCTCGCCGTTGTCCAGCAGCCCCTTGACGTACGCCGCAGCGTCGCCGGACTTCTCGACCTCCTCGATCATGCCCAGCACGCGGGAGGGGGCGCCGCCGTGCAGCGGGCCGCTCATCGCGCCGATCGCCCCGGAGAAGGCGGCGGCCACGTCGGCGCCGGTGGAGGTGATGACGCGAGCGGTGAACGTCGAGGCGTTCATGCCGTGCTCGGCCGCGCTGGACCAGTAGGCGTCGATCGCGTGGGCGTGCTTCGGGTCGGCCTCGCCGCGCCACCGGATCAGGAACTTCTCCGCCAGCGTCTTGCCCTGGTCGACCTCCTCCTGGGTGACGACCGGCTTGCCGAGCCCGCGGGCGGACTGGGCGGCGTACGACAGGACCATCACGGCGACCCGGGAGAGGTCCAGCCGTGCCTGCTCGTCGCTGATGTCGAAGGTCTGGCCCATGCCGAGCATCGGTGCCAGCATCGCGACGCTGGCCTGGACGTCGGCGCGGACGTCACCGGTGTGGATGGCGATGTTGTACGGCTCGGCCGGCGGGAGGCCGGGGGTGTAGGTCCCGTCCACCAGGAGGCCCCAGACGTTCTCGAACGGCACCCGGCCGACCAGCTGCTCGATGTCGACACCGCGGTAGCGCAGGGACGAGCCCTCCTTGTCCGGCTCGGCGATCTCGGAGGCGAAGGCGACGACGCCCTCGAGGCCGTGCTGGATCTCGGGGTGTGCGGCTGCAGTCATGAGCGCATTCTGCCCGGCGACTATCGTCGGTGCCATGGTGGACCCCGCTGACCTGCGCCGGGAGTACGCCGACGCCGGGCTGCACGAGTCGGACGCGCCGGCCGAGCCCTTCTCGTTGTTCGACCGGTGGTTCACCGAGGCGTCGGACGCCGGGCTCTACGAGCCGAACGCGATGGTGGTCGCGTCGGTCTCCGCCGACGGCGTTCCCTCCTCGCGGATGGTGCTGCTCAAGGGCGTGTCCACCGAGGGGTGGAGGTTCTTCACGAACCTGGAGTCGCGCAAGGGTGCCGAGCTGCTCGGCAACCCGGCGTGCGCCCTGCTCTTCCCCTGGCACCCGCTCGAGCGGCAGGTTCGGATCGAGGGCACGGCCCGCCCCTTGCCGCGCGCCGACGTCGACGCCTACTTCGCGCGGCGGCCGCGGGGCTCCCAGCTCGGCGCGTGGGCCAGCCCTCAGTCCCGGCCGGTGAGCGGCCGCTCCGAGCTCGACGACCGGTACGACGACGTGACCTCGCGCTTCGCCGACGAGCAGACGGTCCCGGCCCCACCGCAGTGGGGCGGCTTCCTCGTGACCCCCGAGGTGGTGGAGTTCTGGCAGGGCCGGCCCGGTCGGATGCATGACCGGCTGGTCTTCCGGCGTACCGCCGAGGGCTCGCCGGGAGAGTGGTCGCTGGGGCGCCTCGCGCCCTAGCATGACAAAAAACCCTTGGTGAGTGAGCGCTCACTCACTTACAGTGGTCGTATGACTCCGCGCGCGACACCGATGACGGCCGAGGACCGGCGCTCCGCGCTGGCCGAGGCCACGCTGCCGCTGCTCCTCGAGCACGGCCGGGCCGTCACGACCAAGCAGATCGCGGACGCCGCCGGGGTCGCCGAGGGCACGATCTTCCGGGTCTTCGAGTCCAAGGACGACCTGGTGCTGGCCGCCGTCGAACGCGGGCTCGACATGGAGCCGTTCCTGGCCGACCTGGCCACGATCGACCCGGGCCAGGACCTCAAGGGCGTGCTGCTGGACATCTGCGCGCGGCTGCAGATCCGGTTCCGGGGCATCTTCCTGCTGATGAGCGCCATGGGCATGGTCGGTCCCGGCAAGGCCCACCGGCACGGCCAGCGCGACCGCCAGCTCGCGGAGAAGGCGATGGTCGCGCTCGTGCGACCGTACGCCGACGAGCTGACCGTGCGGCCGGACGAGCTCGTCCACCTGCTCCGCCTGCTCACCTTCTCCGGGACTCACCCCCACATGAGCGAGGGCCGGATCCTCACCCCGGAGCAGATCGTCGGCACCCTGCTCCACGGGGTCTCGAAGCCCAAGGAGGGCCTCTGATGCTGCTACGGCTCGTCCGCGAAGGGCTGCGGCCCTACAAGCGCTCGCTGGCGGTGGTCGTCGGCTTCCAGCTGCTCGGCACGCTGGCTGCGTTGTACCTGCCCAGCCTCAACGCCGACATCATCGACCGTGGCGTCATCCCCGGCGACAGCGGCTACATCGTCCGCCACGGCGGGCTGATGCTGCTGGTCTCGCTGGGGCAGATCGCCTGCTCGGTGGTGGCCGTGTGGTTCTCCGCGCGGACGGCCATGGCCTTCGGCCGCGACGTCCGGGCGGGCATCTTCCAGCGGGTCGGCACCTTCTCGGCCCGCGAGCTCAACCAGTTCGGTGCGCCCTCGCTCATCACCCGCGAGACCAACGACGTCCAGCAGGTGCAGACGCTCGTCCTCATGGGCGGCACCCTGGCCGTGGCCGCACCGATGATGATGGTCGGCGCGATCCTCATGGCGTTGCGCGAGGACGTCGGCCTGTCCTGGCTGATCCTCGCCGTCGTCCCGGTGCTCGCCCTGAGCATCGGCTTCATCGTGAGTCGGATGGTGCCGAGCTTCCGGCTCATGCAGGAGCGGGTCGACGAGGTCAACCGGCTGCTGCGCGAGCAGATCACCGGCGTACGCGTCGTCCGGGCCTTCGTCCGCGAGGAGCACGAGACCGCCCGCTTCGACGGCGCGAACGAGGACCTGACCCAGGTCTCGGTCCGGGCCGGCCGCTGGCTGGCCGGGATGTTCCCGACCGTGATGCTGGTCGCGAACCTCTCGACCGTCGGCGTCCTGTGGTTCGGCGGCCACCGAGTCGCCTCGGGCCAGATGGGCATCGGTGCCCTCACCGCCTACATCTCCTACCTCATGCAGATCGTGATGTCGGTGATGATGGGCACGTTCATGATGATGATGATCCCGAGGGCGGCGGTCTGCGCGGACCGGATCATCGAGGTGCTCGACACCGACACGTCGGTGGTGCCGCCCGAGGAGCCGGTGGTCGACCAGCCCACGCCGGGCACCCTCGCGCTCGAGGGCGTCGAGTTCAGCTACCCCGGGGCCGACGAGCCGGTCCTGCGGCAGGTCTCCTTCGAGGCCCGGCCCGGGGAGACGCTGGCCATCATCGGGTCGACCGGCGCCGGGAAGTCGACGCTGGTCAACCTGGTGCCCCGGCTCTTCGACGTGACCAGCGGGCGGGTGCTCGTCGGCGGCGTCGACGTACGGGAGCAGGCCACGGAGTCCCTCTGGGCAGCCCTCGGCCTGGTGCCGCAGAAGGCGTTCCTGTTCTCCGGCACCATCGCCGGCAACCTTCGGTACGGCAAGCCCGACGCCACCGAGGAGGAGATGTGGGCCGCGCTCGAGGTGGCGCAGGCGCGCGACTTCGTCGAGGCGATGCCGGACGGGCTCGAGTCCGCCGTCAGCCAGGGCGGCACCAACTTCTCCGGTGGCCAGCGGCAGCGGCTGGCGATCGCCCGGGCGGTGATCAGGCACCCGAAGATCTACCTCTTCGACGACTCGTTCTCCGCGCTCGACCTGTCGACCGACGCTCGGCTCCGGGCGGCGCTCAAGCCGGTGACCCGGGACGCCACTGTCGTCATCGTCGCGCAGCGCGTCTCCACCATCCGCGACGCCGACACCATCGTCGTCCTCGAGGACGGCCGGGTCGTCGGTCGCGGCACCCATGAGTCGTTGCTCGAGTCCTGCACGACGTACCAGGAGATCGTGGAGTCCCAGCTGAGCGCGGAGGAGGCGGCGTGAGCACCCCACGTCCCGGGGGCGGTGTGTCACCGGGCGGTCAGCTGAAGGAGACCGAGCGCGTCGTGGCCGGACCCGGCCCCGGCCGCGGCCCGATGGGCGGCGGGATGGTCGGCCAGAAAGCCCAGACCTTCAAGCCGTCGGCCCGGCGCCTCTTGCGTCGGCTGTCTCCGGACCGGGTCCGGGTGTACGCCGTCCTGGCGCTCACCGTGCTCTCGGTCGCCGCCTCGGCCGTCGGACCGCGGATCCTCGGTCACGCGACCGACCTGATCTTCGCCGGCCTCATCGGTGGGCGGCTGCCCGACGGCATGAGCAAGGCGCAGGCGGTCGCGGCCCTGGAGGCGAGCGGCAACGACAAGTTCGCCTCGATGGTCTCCTCGATGGACGTCGTGCCCGGACAGAGCGTCGACTTCACGGCGGTCGCGCACGTCCTGCTGGTCGTGCTGGCGATCTACCTGCTCGGCTCCGCCCTCGCGTGGACGGCCGGCTACGTGCTCAACGACGTCGTCCAGTCGACCGTGCGCCGGCTGCGCTCGGACGTCGAGGACAAGGTCAACCGGCTGCCCCTGTCGTACTTCGACCGGCAGCCGCGCGGCGAGCTGCTCTCCCGGGTCACCAACGACATCGACAACGTCAGCCAGTCGCTGCAGCAGACGATGAGCCAGCTGCTCACCTCGGTCCTCACCGTCTTCGCCGTGCTCGCGATGATGCTGTGGATCTCGCCCCTGCTGGCGCTGATCGCCCTGATCTCGGTCCCGCTGTCGATGCTGGTCACGGGCAGGGTGATGAAGCGGTCGCAGGGGATGTTCGTGCAGCAGTGGCGGCGTACGGGCCGGCTCAACGCGCACATCGAGGAGACCTTCTCCGGCCACGCGCTGGTCAAGGTCTACGGCCGTCAGCCGGAGGCGGAACGGGTCTTCGCCGAGGAGAACGACGAGCTCTACCAGTCCAGCTTCTCGGCGCAGTTCGTCAGCGGGCTGATCATGCCGATGATGATGTTCATCGGGAACCTCAACTACGTCCTGGTCGCCGTCGTCGGTGGCCTGCGGGTGGCCTCGGGCCACCTGTCGCTGGGTGAGGTGCAGGCGTTCATCCAGTACAGCCGGCAGTTCACGCAGCCGCTGGCCCAGGTGGCGTCGATGGCCAACCTGCTGCAGTCGGGGGTCGCCTCGGCCGAGCGGGTCTTCGAGCTGCTGGACGCCGAGGAGCAGGTCCCGGAGTCGTCGGCCGGCGCTCCCGTCCCGCCCTCGCAGCGTCACGGCGAGGTGCGCTTCGAGCACGTGTCGTTCTCCTACGACCCGGCGCGCCCGCTGATCGCCGACCTCTCGCTGGTGGCCGCTCCCGGCCAGACGGTGGCGATCGTCGGGCCGACCGGAGCCGGCAAGACGACCCTGGTGAACCTGGTGATGCGGTTCTACGAGCTGGACGCCGGCCGGATCACCCTCGACGGGGTCGACATCGCCGCGATGCCGCGCTCGGCGCTGCGGTCGCAGACCGGGATGGTGCTGCAGGACACCTGGCTGTTCGAGGGCACGATCCGCGACAACATCGCCTACGGTGCCCCCGGCGCGACCGAGTCGCAGATCCTCGAGGCTGCTCAGGCGACGTACGTCGATCGCTTCGTCCACTCGCTCCCGGACGGCTACGACACGATGATCGACGAGGAGGGCTCGAACCTGTCCGCGGGGGAGCGCCAGCTCGTGACCATCGCCCGCGCCTTCCTCTCCGACCCGGCGCTGCTGATCCTCGACGAGGCGACCTCCTCGGTCGACACCCGTACCGAGCTGCTGCTCCAGCACGCCATGGCGGCCCTGCGCACCGAGCGGACGTCGTTCGTCATCGCCCACCGCCTCTCCACCATCCGCGACGCTGACCTGATCCTGGTGATGGAGGACGGCGCGATCGTCGAGCAGGGCACGCACGACTCCCTGTTGGCCGCCGAGGGCGCCTACGCCCGGCTCTACCAGTCCCAGTTCGCCGCCGCCGCGGTCTAGGCCCGGGCTCCGGACCATGTAACACCGTGTTACTCATCTACAACGCTGAAACAACGGCGTGGTAGATGTGCAACACGGTGTTACATGAGCCGTCGCCCGGTCCGCCCCCATCAGCCCGGAGGCGGCAGGGGGCGGAATGCGGGCAGCGGAAAGTCCCTTGAGTCGACGGGGCGCGCGGCGTACCTTCGTCGCACACGGGAAAGGAGGTGGTCCGAAGTTGAATACTTTGAGGACGCGTGAGGTGGCTGCGGTCTAGCAGCAACCAACCGGCCAGTGGCAAGGATGAAGTACTGCTGGCAATCCAAACGCAGACACCCGACCCGCAGGTGATGCGACCAACGTCCGGTCGCAGGGGGCAACCGCCCACACCTGCGGGTTGTCTGCATTTCTGGCGGGCATTTGGAGGCGTCGAGGAGTCGGGAATATAGTTGCCGTCGACAACCTTCTAGTGCACGTGAATCGAGAGTCAGTGACCACCCAGACCCCCGTCTCGGCCGAGCAGGCCGGCGAGATGACCCACCGCGAGGTGCTGGAGGCGCTCAGCGGCCTCCTGCTGGCCATGTTCGTCGCCATGCTCTCGAGCACCATCGTCTCCAACGCCCTCCCGCGGATCGTCACGGACCTCGAGGGCGACCAGACGGGGTACACCTGGGTGGTCGTCGCGACCCTGCTGACCATGACGGCCACGACCCCGATCTGGGGCAAGCTGGCCGACCTGTTCAGCAAGAAGATCCTCGTCCAGAGTGCGCTGGTCATCTTCTCGATCGGCTCCCTCATCGCCGGCTTCGCGCCGAGCATGGGCGTGCTGATCGGCGCCCGAGCCGTCCAGGGGCTCGGCGTCGGCGGCCTCACCGCCCTCGTGCAGGTCGTGATCGCGAGCATGGTCACCCCGCGCGAGCGCGGTCGCTACTCCGGCTACATCGGCGCCACCTTCGCGTTGGCGACGGTGTCCGGGCCGCTCATCGGTGGCGTGCTGGTCGACACCGTCGGCTGGCGCTGGTGCTTCTTCGTCGGGCTCCCCGTCGCCCTGCTCGCGTTCGTCGTCCTGCAGAAGACGTTGCACCTCCCCGTACGCCGCCGAGAGGTCACCATCGACTACCTCGGCGCCTTCCTCCTGGTCGGCGGTGTCTCCCTGTTGCTGGTGTGGGTGTCGCTGGCCGGCACCAACTTCGACTGGATCTCCGCCACGTCGGTCGGCCTGCTGCTCCTCGGCCTGGTCGTCGTGACCGCTGCAGTCTTCGTCGAGATGCGGGTCGCGGACGAGCCGGTCGTCCCGATGCGACTCTTCCGCGACCGGACGACGAGCCTGGCGACCGCCGCCTCGATCCTCATCGGCGTCGCGATGTTCGGGTCCACGGTCTACCTGAGCCAGTACTTCCAGCTCGCGCGCGGCATGTCACCCACCGAGGCCGGCCTGATGTCGGTCGCCATGGTGGGCGGGCTGCTGGTCTCGAGCATCGTCACCGGCCGGATCATCTCCAACACCGGTCTGTGGAAGCGCTTCCTGGTCAGCGGGATGGTGCTGGTGATCATCGGCCTGGCCCTGCTGTCCACGATCGACGACACGACCAACCTGTTCCTCGTCGGTGCGTTCATGGCGACCCTCGGTCTCGGCCTGGGAGCCACGATGCAGAACCTCGTCCTGTCGGTGCAGAACAACACCGCGCAGGCGGACATGGGCGCGGCGTCCTCGGTCGTCTCGTTCTTCCGCTCTATGGGCGGCTCGGTGGGCGTCGCCGCGCTCGGCGCGGTGCTCGGGCACCAGGTGGCCAGCCACGTGGCGGCAGGCCTGAACCGGATGGGGATCGACCCTGCGTCGGTCCACCAGAGCTCGGGAATCCCGGACCTCAGCACCCTTCCGCCGCCCGTTCGCGAGCTGTTCGAGCATTCCTTCGGCGTCGCGACCGGTCACATCTTCCTGTTCGCGGTGCCCTTCGCGGTGCTCGCGTTCCTGTGCGTGCTGATGATCAAGGAGGTCCCGCTGCGGACCACGATCATGCGTTCCGACGAGCTGGACCCAGAGGTTGCGGCAGAGTTGCCCCAGCGAGGGTGAGCGAGGACCGATGAGCAGTCAGCCAGAGAGCGGGGCCGGGCGCGATGCTGCCCTGCACCTGATCGAGCGTGAGGTCGGCGCGTTGATCCGGCGGGTACGCCGGGTGATCGGCGAACGCGCACGCGCGGTGCACCCGGAGCTCCAGCCCTCGGCGTACCTGATCCTCACCTATCTCGAGGAGCAGGACGACGTCCGGTCCTCGCGGCTGGTGGAGAACTTCGGCATCGACAAGGGCGCCATCAGCCGCCAGATCAGCTCGTTGGTCGAGCTCGGCCTCGTCGAGCGGATCCCCGACCCCGAGGACGGGCGCGCGACCCGTCTCCGCCTCACCGACGACGCGAAGGCGCGGATCGAGGCGGTGCGGGAGCGCCGGTGGGGCCGCTTCGGCCGACGCCTGGCCGAGTGGTCCGACGAGGAGCTCGCGGACTTCGCCGCGACCCTCCAGCGCTACAACGAGTCGCTGGACAGCCAGGACGAGGAGTCCGGCGGCAGCTGACCGCCCTCGAGCGGTCCGCTGCTGAGGACGACCTCGCCGTCGGGCAACGGCACCGGCGTGGTCCCACAGTTGAGGACCACCGTCAGGCCGCCCCGGCGGAAGCGCAGCACGTCGCCCTCCACGGTGAGGTCGCTGACTCGGTCGCCGGCCGGGACGGCGTGCTCCCGGCGCGCGCGGAGCGCCCGGCGGTAGAACTCCAGCGTGGAGTCCGGGTCCCCGGTCTGGAGCTCGGCGGAGTAGCGCCCCCACTCGGCGGGCTGCGGGATCCAGGGCTGGCCCGTGCCCGGTCCGAAGCCGAACGGGGCCTCGGTGCCGGCCCACGGGAGCGGCACCCGGCAGCCGTCGCGTCCGACGTTGCCGGTGCGGAGCGAGAGCGGGTCCAGCCAGAATTCCTTCGCGACCTCGACCTGAGGCAGTCCGAGCTCCTCGCCCTGGTAGACGTACGCCGAGCCCGGCAGCGCGAGCATCGCCAGCGTGGCGGCCCGGGCGCGCGCCAGTCCCCGCTCCCCGCCGCCGTAGCGGGTCGGGTGACGGACCACGTCGTGGTTGGAGAGCACCCAGGTCGGCGAGGCGCCCACCGGGTCGAGGGCGCCGAAGGTCCCGGTGATCACGTCAGCGAACTTCGCGGCCGACCAGGGCGCGGAGAGCCAGTGGAAGTTGAACGCCTGGTGCAGCTCGTCGGGGCGGACGTAGCGGGCCATCGACTCCTCGGTCGCCGTCCAGGCCTCGGCGACGCCGATCCGCGCGCCCCCGCTCGTGGTCTCGTACTTGTCGAGGATCTCCCGCCAGCGCCGGTAGACCTCGTGCACCTCCGGCTGGTCCCACATGGGCTCGTCCTCGGGCGGCAGCTCGACGATGTTGCCGTCGGAGTGCTCGGGCGCGACGTGCTCGGTGTCCGGGAGGCCCTCGGCCTTGAAGAGGCCGTGCGCGACGTCGATCCGAAAGCCGTCGACGCCCCGGTCGAGCCAGAACGTCAGCACGTCCTCGAACATCGCCGGGACCTCGGGGTTGCGCCAGTTCAGGTCGGGCTGGGTGGAGTCGAACAGGTGCAGGTACCACTGCCCCACTCCGTCCGTGCCGTCCGGGACCTGATCCCAGGCGGCACCGCCGAAGACCGACTTCCAGTTGTTCGGCTCGTCGCGGAAGAGGTAGCGCGCTCGCTCCGGGCTGCCCGGCGCCGCGGCCAGCGCCGCCTGGAACCACTCGTGCTCCGAGGAGGTGTGGTTGGGCACGATGTCGACGATCACCTTGAGCCCGAGCTCGTGCGCGGTGCTCAGCAGCTCGTCGGCGTCCGCGAGCGACCCGAACATCGGGTCGACGTCGAAGAAGTCGGCCACGTCGTACCCGTGGTCGCGCTGGGGGCTGGAGTAGAACGGCGTGATCCAGACGGCATCGACCCCGAGGTCGCGCAGGTACGGCAGGCGGGAGGTGATGCCCGAGAGGTCCCCGATGCCGTCGCCGTCGCTGTCGGCGAAGGATCGGATGTAGACCTGGTAGGTGACGGCGTCGCGCCACCAGTCCTGTGAGTCAGCCACGGCGACGATGATGTCAGGACGCGTCAGGTCACGCGAAGTCGGCGGACTCCACCGAGATCCAGACCTGCTCCGCGGCCGCGACGAGGGTGCCGTCCTCGGTGTAGAGCCCGGTCGCGGCGACCGACTTCCGGCCGCTCTGCTCCCGCTTCTCACCCACGACGACGTGCCGGCGGCCCAGCTCGGGCAGCGCGTGGACGCGGGCGGTCATCCGGCCGAGAACCATCAGCCGCGGCCCGAAGTCGCAGGCCCAGCCGCCGGCGCAGTCGATCGCCGACCAGGTGGAGGCCAGGGACGCGCACGGCTGCGGGTCCTCGTAGACGTGGTAGTCGGAGATGAGGTCGGCCCTCGGCGTCCAGGTCGCGGCCACCGAGTGGTCGCCGGTCGGGCCGGGGAAGATCCGCAGCCCGTCCTCGCGGGCGGTCCCGCACGAGAAGCAGGTGGGGAACGGGTGCTCGACCAGCCCCGGGTAGCGCGCCGAGGCGGCCTCGGCGTCCGCCGCGTCGACGTACGTCGGAGCCGTGGGCTCGCCGTCGACGAGCCGCGCCTGCGCGACCGGTGCGCCCGAGGCGTCGGAGGCGGTCCCGTCACTGACGGGCATCGGCTGGTCCAGCGGCGGCGGCTGCCGCAGCGTGACCTCGATCGTGGGCCACTCGCCTTCCGCGTGCGGAGAGAGCAGCGCAGCCAGGGCACCCGCCGTCCAGCCGCCGTTCCCGCTCGAGGGCGGGCCGCAGAACCGGCTCGGGACGATCAGCTCGCTCATCAACCGCAGCCTAAGCCGGTATCCGTCGATGAGACACAATGGAGTGGTGAGCGACCTGATCGACACCACGGAGATGTACCTCCGCACCATCTACGAGCTGGTGGAGGAGGGCATCGTCCCGCTGCGTGCCCGGATCGCCGAGCGGCTGCACCAGAGCGGCCCGACGGTCTCCCAGACGGTCGCCCGCATGGAGCGGGACGGCCTGGTCACGGTCGAGGGCGACCGGCACCTCCAGCTCACCGACGACGGCATGCGACTGGCCGTCCGGGTGATGCGCAAGCACCGGCTGGCCGAGCGGCTGCTCACCGACGTCATCGGGCTCGACTGGGAGCTCGTGCACGCCGAGGCGTGCCGGTGGGAGCACGTGATGTCCGAGACCGTCGAGCGTCGCCTGCTCGAGCTGCTCGGTCACCCGACCGAGTCGCCCTACGGCAACCCCATCCCGGGGCTGGCCGAGCTCGGCCAGGCCGAGAGCGGCGCCGAGGCCTTCATGGACGGGGTGAGCCCGTTGTCCGAGGTGGTCGTCGACGGCGAGGAGGCTCGGGTCCACGTGCGCCGGATCTCCGAGGAGATGCAGAAGGACGAGGCGCTGATGAGCGCGCTGCGCCGCGTCGGCGCCACGCCGGACAAGACCGTGACGGTCGCGGCGACCGCGGAGGGCGTGCTCGTCGGCTCCGGCGGCGAGACCGCGGAGATCTTCCCCGAGGCGGCCGAGCACATCTTCGTCACCGTGCTCTGAGGTCTCCCCGGCCGACCGGCCCTGCCCAGGGTTCCGGGGTTTCGAGACGCTCGCTGCGCTCGCTCCTCAACCACCGGCCTCGGGGCGCTGCGGCGTCCGGTGGTTGAGGTGCGAGGAGCGTCAGCGACGAAGCCTCGAAACCCCCGCACCCGCGCAGGGGCCCTCACCTCGTTCGTCAGGGTGCCGGGACGCTGACCGACTCCGCGAGGCCGGTCAGCCGGGTGAGCCAGGGACCGACCCCCTCCTCGAGCTTGTAGGTCGCCAGGTCGTCGGCCCGGGTCGCACCGCGGTTGACGATGACCACCGGGACGCCGGCCCGCGCGGCTCGGCGGACGAACCGGAAGCCGGACATCACGGTGAGGGACGAGCCGGCGACCAGCAACGCGCCGTCGCTCTCCACGAGGGCGTCGACGGCCGCGAAGCAGCGGGCGACGGTCGGCGCGGGGACGTTCTCGCCGAAGAAGACGACGTGCGGCTTGAGGATGCCGCCGCACGACTCGCACGCCGGGACGACGAAACCGGCCGTGTCGTCCAGCTCGACGTCGAAGTCCGGTCGGTCGGTGAGCGGGCCGAGCGAGTCGCCGAATCCCGGGTTCAGGGCGGCCAGCCGCTCCTGCAGCGCGGCGCGTGCGGTCACCTCGGAGCAGTCGAGGCAGACCACCTCGGCGATGCGGCCGTGCAGCGCGACGAGACGCCGGCTTCCCGCCGCTTCGTGCAGCCCGTCGACGTTCTGGGTGATCAGCAGCTCGGGGTCGAGGGCGGCGAGCGCGCGATGGGCGGCGTTCGGCCGTGCGTGCCCCATCCGCGACCACCCGAGGAAGGCCCGCGCCCAGTACCGCTGACGGGCCGACGGACCCGAGCGGAACTCCGCGATCGTCATCGGTGTCCGGACCGGGGCACCGGCACCGCGGTAGTCGGGGATGCCGGAGTCGGTGGAGACCCCGGCGCCGGTGAGGACGACGAGCGGCCGGCCGGTGAGGACGTCGAGTGCGCTCACGCGTACCGGGCCTGCGCCCGGGCCCGGCGCTTGACCGCCTCCTCCTCGCGGTTCTTCGGCGGAGCGGTGGTGACCAGGTCGTCGATCAGGTGCCGGGTGATGTGGGCGATCTCGGCGACCGCCTGGTCGAAGATCGCCTGGTTGGCCGCCGACGGCTTGGTCGTGCCGGCCACCTTGCGGACGTACTGCAGCGCGGCGGCAGTGACCTCGTCGTTCGTGGCAGGCGGTTGGAAGTTGTTCAGCGGGCGGATGTTGCGGCACATGCTCCGTAATCTACGTCGCGATCAGACGTCGAAGAAGGAGACGGCCTCGCCGGTGACCAGCACGACCTTGCCCGACGGCAGGGGCACCAGGCGCACCTGCGCGGTGTCCTCGCCGTACTCCACCGGCACCTTGTGGTCGACGATCCGGTCGCCCTCCACCCGCAGGACGCTCACCCATCCGGTCATCGAGCCCTGCCACTCCGAGGACACGACGGTCAGCGCGGTGGAGCGGTCCGGCAGCCACGTGAACTGCCGCGGGTCCTGACCGGCCAGCGCCCGGCTGGAGGAAGGGAATCGGACGACGTCGGTACGCCGGGGGTCGGTCATGTCGCTGATGTCGAAGAGTGCCGCCTGGGCGCCCAGGACGGAGCCGGACCCTGTGGCGTCCTGCCCGAGGCCGAGGACCCGGTCGCCGCCGATGGGGTGCAGGTACTCGGAGTAGCCGGGGATCTTCAGCTCGCCGGCGAGCCTCGGGTGCTCGTCGTCGCGCAGGTCGATGACGTACAGGGGGTCGGTCTGCTGGAACGTCACGACGACCGCGAGGTCGTCGAACCACCGCACCGACTTGATCTGCTCCCCGATGCCCAGCTTGTCGACCCGACCGGCGAGCATGAGGTCGGAGCCCTGTTCGGTCAGGGTGAGCACCGAGTTGAAGGTGCCCGTCTGGCTGCTCGGCCCGACCGCGACCCTCAGGGCCCCGCCGTGGGAGTCCATCGCCCACCGGTCGCGGATCGTGCCCTCGACCTCCCCGCTGGCGACGTACGTCGCGTCCAGGCCGGACAGCACGAAGTCGTAGATCGTCGAGGTTCCGAGGTCCTGGGGCGAGCCGATCGCCACGTCGGGCTCGCAGCACGGCTGGGGCACCGTGCCGAATCCTGTGCCCCAACCACCCCAGCCGCTGGTGGCGAGGTAGAGCCGGTCGGGCGAGACGTAGGCGAGCGAGGTGCTGGTGGCGACCGCCGAGGTGACGAGGGTGTCGGGGTCGGTCGCGTCGAAGGCGACGATCGGCATGGTGCCCGGCTCGGCGTGCTCGTCGGTGGGGATGGCGACCCGCCCGCAGTCGACCAGCGGATCGGTCGAGACACGGTCACCAGTCCCGTCGTACGTCGTGACGGTGGGCAGCCAGTCCTCGATCGTGCTGTCGCGGACCACGGCCTTGTTGGCGGCGAGGGCGGCCTCCTGGCCGCGCCACGGCCTGGGCTCGACGAACCCGTCGAGGTCGGGGAGACCCGTGCTGAGGATCAGCCGCACGGTCGCACCGTGCTGCACGGCGCGGACGGTCGAGGCGGTGAACGTCCGAGTGCTGGTGACCACCGGGTCGGAGGGATCGGTGAGGTCGAACGTGACGACGCGCGTGACGGCCTTCTCCTCCTGCTGGTCGGTCCCGAGGACCACGCCCTGGTCTCCGGAGAGCAGCAGCTCGGGGTCGTCGAGGTCCCGCAGCGCGAGGTCCCCGACGAGCTCGGGTGAGTCGCCGGTGACGTCGTAGACGCGGACGACGCTCCCGTCCGTGCGCAGCAGCAGGCGGCCGTTGGTCTTGACCGTGTCCGGCTCGTCGACACCGGTCTCCTGAACGTTGGTGCCGGTCTCACTGTTGGTCTGCTCGGTGGCGCGACCGTCGGCTGGTTGAGGAGCCTGGGCCGCCTGGGGGGCGGACCCCACGCCGCCGGAGCTGTCGAGCTCGGGAAGGGCGCCGTCGTAGGCGTAGACCATCGGCCCGTTCCAGCCCCAGGCGGTGACGCGGTCGATGCTGCGGTCGATCAGGGAGCCGAGCAGGTCCTGGCAGTCCTCCGGAGCCCGGAGGTCGGCGTTCGCCAGCGTCAGCGGGGGCTGGGTGGGTTGGGGGAGGGGGCCGCCCTCGGAGCCGAGCTGGCCGACGGCGACGCCGGTGAGGAAGATGCCGCCGAGGCCGGCGACGGCGGCGACGGTGAGGCCACTCCTGGCTGCGGTGTTCATGGCTGTGGGACGGACGGGCGGGCGGGACGGTTCCCTCGGCTGCCACGATGGGGGCATGGCGGCTGACACACCACGCGACTACGACCTCGTGCTCTTCGGAGCCACCGGCTTCACCGGTGAGCTGACTGCGCAGTACCTCGCCGAGCACGCCCCGGAAGGGCTGCGCTGGGCACTGGCCGGCCGCAGCCCCGACAAGCTCGCGGGCGTGCGGGACCGGCTGGTCGACCGGCTGGGCGAGCAGTGGGCGGACCTCCCGCTGCTGAGCGCCGACTCCACCTCGCAGGAGTCGCTGGCGAAGCTCGCGTCCGCCACCAAGGTGGTGATCACCACGGTCGGCCCCTACCTCTCCTACGGCGAGCCGCTGGTCGCCGCCTGTGCCGAGGCCGGCACCGACTACGTCGACCTCACCGGTGAGCCGGAGTTCGTGGACCGGATGTACCTGGCCCACCACGAGACCGCGCAGCGGACGGGGGCCCGGATCGTGCACGCGTGCGGCTTCGACTCGATCCCGCACGACCTCGGCGCCTACTTCACCGTGCAGCAGCTGCCCGCGGACCAGCCGATCACGGTGCGCGGCGTCGTCCGGGCCGGCGGCACCTTCTCCGGCGGCACCTTCCACTCCGCACTGACCGCGATGTCGCGGCCGAGGCAGATGAAGGAGGCTGCCGGCGCCCGTCGCAAGGCCGAGCCGCGGCCCGAGGGCCGGTCCTCACGGGCTGCGGGCGCCAAGCCGCAGAAGGACAAGGTGCTGGGCTACTACCTGCTGCCGCTGCCGACCATCGATCCGATGGTCGTGGCCCGCTCGGGCGCCGCGCTGCCGGCGTACGGGCCGGAGTTCCGGTACTCCCACTTCGCCGGCTTCAAGAAGCCGTACGTCGCCGCCGGCTCCGCGCTCGGCATCGGCACGCTCGCGGCCGCCGCGCAGGTCCCGCCGCTGCGCAACTTCCTCAAGTCTCGGATCAAGGCGGGCGACGGACCGGACGAGGCCCGCCGCGAGAACGCGTGGTTCCGCGTCGACTTCGTCGGCCGGGCCGGCGACCAGCAGGTCCACACACGCGTCTCCGGCGGCGACCCGGGCTACAGCGAGACGGCCAAGATGCTCGCGGAGTCGGCGTTGTGCCTCGCGCTGGACGACAACCCGGCGCTCTCCGGGCAGCTCACCACCGCGCAGGCGATGGGCGACAACCTGCTGGCCCGGCTGCAGGCGGCCGGCATCCGGTTCGAGGTCCTGGACTGATGGGCTAGAAGGGTGGAGTCACCTTCGGGCTCCTGGTGCGTTAATGGGTCATGCGCACCTTCCTCGCCCTCGCCCTGACGGGCGGAGTCCTGGCTCTGGCCCCCGCCACGACTACGGCTCCCCAGGCCGCCGCCACGACCGCGGCCCCGGCGGCCGCAGGGATGGTGCACCACAAGCGCTACTCCACCCGCGACCGGCTCGTGACCGTCCACGACGGACCGGACCGCGCGCACGAGACGACGATCGACACCCGGCTCTACCGGCCGAAGGCCGCCACCCGGAACCACCCGCGTCCCTCGATCCTCATGACCCACGGCTTCGGGCTGAGCAAGGACAGCGCCGAGGTGGTCAACACCGCGAAGTTCCTCGCCCGGCACGGGTACGCCGTCCTCACCTACACCTCGCAGGGGTTCGGGGACAGCACCGGGTGTGTCTCGCTGCAGTCGCGCACCTGGGACGTGAAGGACGCCCAGCAGCTCATCACCAAGATCCTGGCCCGCAAGGCGTGGATCACCCACGACCGACGCGGCCCGGTGGTCGGCATGGTCGGCGGCTCGTACGGCGGGGGCATCCAGGCGAACCTCGCGGAGAACGACAAGCGCATCCGCGCGATCGCGCCGTTCCGGACCTGGAACACGCTGCAGTACTCCCTGGACCCCAACAACTACGTCGAGCCCGGTGACCCGACCGGCTTCACGCACACCCTGTCCGCCCAGGGTGTCTTCAAGAAGGGATGGACGTCGCTCTTCTTCGCCTCCGGGCAGAGTGAGTCCAGCGACGGTGACTGCCCCGGCGACGGCACGGTCGGAGACGCCTTCCCGTGCGGCGGCTTCCGCACCGACGTCTGCGAGACGTTCGCCCGGGTCTCGACCACCGGCGACGCCAGCGACGCCGACCGGGACCTGCTCGCGGACTCCTCGGCGACCACCCAGATCGGCAAGCTCGACGTCCCCGTGCTGCTCGTCCAGGGGCAGAGCGACACCCTGTTCAACCTCAACGACGCCGCGGCGACGTACACCGCGCTGCGTCAGCGCCACGTGCCGGTCCAGATGATCTGGAACTCCGGCGGACACGGCGGCTACAGCTCGGCGCCGGGGGAGTGCGAGCCGTTCGACGGCCAGGGGTCGGCCAAGAAGTTCGATCACTGTTACCTGCCGCTGCGGGTGCTGCAGTTCTTCGACCACTACCTCAAGGGGTCCGGGCCGCGCGGACCCGGCTTCTCGTGGTTCCGTGACTGGAAGAAGTACGACGGCAGCGGACCGACCAACGCCTACGCCGACGCCCGGCGCTTCCCCCTCGCCGGTGGGACGGTCCTCCACCTGTCCGGTTCCGACGCCCTGGTGACCAGCGGCGCCGAGGACGGGTCGGCGCAGATCACCAACCCGCCGGGCGGTCAGCCGGCGGCGTACACGGAGACTCCCAACTTCTCCGGCCCGGACTCCTCTCCGCAGAACACGACGCCCCCCTCGGACGTGCCGGGGCAGTTCGCCGACTTCACCAGCCAGCCCTTCTCCCGTGCCGTCATCTCGGTCGGGGTCCCCGAGCTGAGGGTGAGCCTCTCGCACACGGCTCCAACCGACCTGGTGATGTACGCCAAGGTCTGGGACGTGGCTCCGGACGGCCCGGCGACCCTGATCCACCGCTTGGCCGCACCGGTCCGGATCCCGAGCGCCGACCTCGCCGATCCGGTGCGGATCAAGCTGCTCGGCTTCGCCCACCGGTTCGCGAAGGGGCACTCGATCCGGCTGACGTTGTGCACCACCGACCAGGCCTACTACAACAACCAGTCGCCCGACGTCATCACGATCGCCACCGGGTCGGGATCGAGCTTCAACCTGCCGACCCGGTGACCTCGCGACGCGGGGTCGGGTCCTACTTCGCGCGGCCGGGGACGACGCGACCCAGCTCGATGTTGCTCAAGGTGACGGTGCCGGGCTGGTCGGCCACGATGAACACGTAGTTGTTGGCGACCGTGATCCCCGGCTCCCCGTTGAGGAATGCCTGCCATGACGGGTAGTAGAAGTCGTGGGTGCTGTCGTAGCCGGACACGACGCACGTCTGGTCGTGCAGGGGGTCGACGGTGCCGGAGGATGCCGCCGGGTTGTCGCTCGTGTTGCAGGACGCCGCGTCGACGAAGACATAGCCCCCGCCCGCGATCGGGATGCTGTACCGCGGCGAGCCGCCCGAGGTGGCGCCGGCGAAGGCGAAGCCGAGCGAGGTGATGTCGGCGAATCGCATGCCGCTGAGGCTGCTGCTCTCGACGTAGACGCCGGAGTAGTCGCCGGGCGCCGGGTTGGTCAGGGTGAAGGACTTGGCACCGTTGCGGACGCAGGTCCCGTTTCCACTCCCCTCCGACGCGCCGTCGAAGCAGGTTGCCTGGTTGGCCTTGGGGCTCGGAGCCGCCACGGCCGGGCCGGCCAGTGCGGCCAGCGCGAACGGCGCAGTGACCAGGACGGCAAGCGTGGTGCGAGTTCGGGACATGGTTGACCTCCGGGGTCGTCGCCGGAGTCAGGCGACTCCTGTCCACGGTGTACGCCGAGTGCGACCCCCCGTCTACCCGTCAGCCCGATCTTGTCGCGATGGTGAGCAGACGTTGCGGTCCCACCGCCACGCCCTAGAGTTCGGGGCGTGGGACTGGTCTATCGCGAGGCGACGATCTCGCCGAGCAAGCAGGAGCTGGCGCAGGCCTGGGTGCCGACCCGGACGTGGGGCGCGGGACGAACGGTGGTCGAGAAGATCGCCGAGTACCGCCTCGACGACCCGGCGGGCGAGGTCGGGGTCGAGACGATCCTGTGGCGGCTGGACGACGACTCGCTCTGCCAGGTCCCGTTCACCTACCGAGCGGCGCCGCTCGAGGGCGCCGAGGCGCACCTCATCGACACCATGGAGCACAGCGTGCTCGGCCGCCGGTGGATCTACGACGCCTGCGGCGACCCGATCTGGGCTGCCGGCCTCGTGCACACGATCCGGACCGGGGGCACCCAGTCGCAGATGGTCGTCGAGATCGACGGTGAGCAGGTCGACGTCCCGCCCCGGATGCGGGTGCGAGGCACCGGCTCCGAGGAGCTCACGCCGACGCCGGTGGCTCTCGGTCACGCCGTGGACGACGCGACCTCGACCTCGGTCCTGGTCGACGGTCGACCCCTGGTCCTGAGTCGAATTCTCCTCCCCGGCACCGTCGCCGACGGGCTCGTCGGCCACCTCGGCGACGACCCCACGACGTACGTCCTCGCGACCCTCGGCTGAGCCCCTCACGGGCAGGGGTTCACCTGGTGTAGCTCGCCGTGGCCTTGTTGTCGAGCTCGTCGGCCTCGGTCAGGGAGTTGTCCGGGTCGACGATCGCGGTCACCGTGTGCGCCTTGCCGCCAGTCGGCTTCCAGCTGACGGTCAGCACCTTCGACTCGCCGGGGGCCAGGTCGACCGGCCCCGTCACCGCGACCTGCTTGCCGTTGTCGAGCACCCTCGTCGAGACGCCCTGGACGGCCTTGGTGCCGGTGTTCTTCACGGTGATGAGGGCACTCGCACGCGTCTTCGTCGGGGACGGCACCGAGAGGTTGCTCAGGCTCACGTTGGTGACGGCCGGGTCGTAGGCGGAGAACAGGGTGAGACCGCTGCTCTGCCGGGCGATCGTGGCGTAGGAGGCGCGGCCCTGGTGCTGCGGGTCGCTCACGCACGCGTCGATGCAGCCGTCGGCGAAGCCCACGAGCACGCGGCCCTGGGAGTCGACCGTGCTGTCGATGAAGTCGAGCAGGTTGCGGTCGTCGCCACAGGTGGTGCCGCTGGTGCAGATGGAGCCGACCTGGACCGGGTCGTTGGGGGTGGCGTCGCTGGTGACCCAGGTCGCCCCGCCGTCGTACGTCGTGTCGATGTAGAGGTGCCACTCGCCGTGGAAGTTGGCCTGGTCCTGGTAGTTCCCACCGGTGGGGGTGCCGAGGTAGGCGACCGCTGCTCGGTCGTCGTCCCCGGCGACCACGGTCGGGAAGACGGCGTTCTTGATGCCGAACTCGGCGCCGAGGGTCTGCGGCGCCGTCCAGGTGGCGCCCCGGTCGCGGCTCACCGCCACACCCGGCTTGCCGGTGGCGTCGCTGTAGCCGAAGTACACGGTCCCGTTGGACCCGACGCCGACGCTCGGGTCGTTGTCGCCGGGCGAGACGCCGGGGACCCGGTTGACCGTCCAGGTGGTGCCGTTGTCGGTGGAGCTCACGACCGCCTGGCTGTCACCACAGCTCTTGTTCGGCAGGTAGGCCGTCCCGTCCGGCGCCACCTTGACGTGGCCGTGGAGGCCGTCGCAGTCCAGCAGGCTGTAGGTCGGCACACCGGCACCGAAGGTCGTGCCGCCGTCGCGGGAGACCGCGCAGAAGGCCGTGGCGATGTCTTGGGAGCAGTAGTAGACGGCGTTCGGGTAGGTCGAGGTCGGCAGCGCGCCGAGACCCTCGGCGGAGAACGGTCCGCCCCCGATGGTCTGGTGGTCGACGCCGCTCGGGATGCCACCGCCGGTGCTCGGGCTCCAGGTGGAGCCGTCGTCATCGGTGAGGCAGGTGAAGGAGTCCACGCCGGTCAGCTGCGACTCGAACGTGCGGCCGGTCTGGTGGTCGGTGAAGAGGATCGGGTCGAGGCTGACCGTGGAGCCTTGAGGGCAGCCGTTGCCGAGGTTCGCCGAGGAGTCCTTCCAGCGCGGGGTCGCCGGGCTGGTGGAGTCGTCCCAGTTGACGGAGAACGTGGAGAGGCCGGCCTGGTACATCGTCGTCCCGGTGTTCCAGTCGTCCCCGATGGACGGCTCGCCGGCGTCGTTGGCGCCGTCGAGGGAAGCCGGGGCAGCGAAGGTGTCGTACGCCGGCCCACTGCCCGCCGAACCGGTCGACCCGCCGCCGGTCCCGCCCGTGCTGGTCATGGAGGCGGTCGCGCTGAAGGTCTGGGTGCCCGCGCTGTAGGGGACCACCCGCACGGTGTAGTCGCCGCTGGTCGGCGGGACCGTCACCTTCTCAGGGTCTGCCGTGGAGGCGGCGCCGCCGACCTCGTTGCCGGCGGCGTCGAGGACGTAGACGTCGAAGTCCGCGCTCGGGTCGGCCCACGAGACCGAGACGGTCAGGGCGTGGTCGTTGCCGTAGCCGGCGGGGGTGGCGACGTGCAGGGTGAAGTCGTCGCACGGGTTGAGAGTGGCGTCGCACTGCGGCGGGGAGAGCAGCAGAGCGGAGGCGTTGTCGGTCGTGAACGGCCCCCCGGTCCAGGTCACGGCGCCGCTGGTGTCGCTCAGGGTCCCCTCGTCCGGGTTGGCAGCCTGGGCGGAGCCTTGGCCGAGCGAAGCGGCCACCAAGGCGGCGGTGGCGCCGAGAACCAAGGTGGAAGACACGTGACGCAGGGAGAGTGCGCGCATGGAGGCAGGACCTTTCGACGAGGGGGTCTGGGGGCTCAACGAGCCGACCTCCCGACGGTCACGGTGTGCGCGCGTCGATCTTCGGTGCCCAGACGCAGGAATCGTCATCCCTTTCCTAGCTCGGGACCTACCGCGACCTGGCTCGACCCAAGTCCCACGGACGACTAGTGAAGAACTGTGACCTGGGTAACCTGAACGGCGCTCCGCCGTTGTAGGACCATGCGCCGCCTTCTCGTCGTCAGTGCCTCCGCCCTCCTCCTCGCGGGAGGGGTGACCGTCGTCCAGCTCGAACCATGGTCCGACACGGACGGGAAGGCCGTGGCCGAGGGTGAGTGCGCCCCCGGCTACGTCACCATCAGCAGCGTCGCCCGCGAGGTCATCGGCGAGATGTCGCGTGAAGGTGAACCGGCGAAGGAGATCGCCGAGCTGCGCGGGATCGCGAGCGGCGGCGGCGCCGTCGAGGAGGAGGACGGTCAGGACGAGACCGACGCGGCTGGCATGGAGGGCGACGGCGGAGAGGCCCGACAGGAGCTCATCGAGGAGCTCGGTCGGGAGCTGCCCCAGTCGCGCAGTCTGGAGCCTGCGGAGTGGGGCGAGTGGTGTGTCCCGCAGAAGCGCCCCGAGTCCCTCAACGAGCTGGCGATGATCGCCGCCGAACGGTCGATCCCCCGGATGGCCCCGCTGCCGCAGGGCTACGCGCCGGGCGCCTTCTCCGCAGCTGTCGAGCAACGTGCCGGGATGCGCGCCGGTGCGGTCGCAGGGACCAGGGGTAAGGGGCGGGCGTACGGACAGGGGCCGCTCATCGTCAATGACGAGCGTTTCGATGAGGTGAACGGTCTCGGGCTGGTCGAGAACTCGGGTCGGATCGACTCCTTCAGCTGGGACCCGCGGAACAACCGGCTGTTCGCGGCCGTGGGGTCGGGCGGAATCTGGTACACCGACGACCTCGCTGATTCTGACAAGGTGCCCGCCGAGCCGACCGAGTCCCTGCACTGGCGCAACGCCACGGGAGATCTCCCCACCACGGTCACGGGCGCTGTCGAGTGGTCACGTGCCAGGGGCGGAACCCTGCTCGCGCTGACCGGGGACCCGACGTTCGGGTCCAACGCGTACACCGGCGTGGGGGCCTACTGGTCCTCCGACCTAGGCACGACCTGGCACCGCTCCAGGGGCGTGCCCAACGGAGGACTCGGTTTCCAGCTCGCGGTGGACCCCGTTTCCCCCCGACGCGTCTATGCGGCCACCCAGATGGGTCTCTTCCGCTCGACTGACGGGGGTCGCAGCTACCGCAACGTCGTCCTGCCGACCGGAAAGGTCGAGAAGGGCGGCAAGCGCTGCGCCGGCGTCACCGACTACGCCGCGCGGCCCGAGTGTGCGCTCGCCAACGTGGTGACCGACGTGGTCGTGGCCGAGCCCGGGGGCGAGGGTACGGACACTGCGGCACACACCGTCGTGGCCACGGTGGGTTGGCGTGGCGGGTCCCGCCGGAACGCCACGGACGACCAGGGCAGCGTCCAGTCACCCCGCAACGGCGTCTATCGCTCGCCCACGGGTGGGGTCGGCAGCTTCAAGAAGCTGGAGACCACCGGCTTCGCGCCGCAGGAGAACATCGGACGCATCGAGCTCGGAGCAGCAGACGGTCCTGAGCAGGATCACGACTACCTCTACGCCATCGTCCAGGACGCCCAGCTCCTCAACGAGGGGGGAATCGCCGGCATCGACGTGCCCGACACCGGCGAGGACGACGTGCCCGAGCCGATCGGGACGACCGTGCTGAACGGCATCTACGTCTCCGACGACTTCGGCCAGACCTGGACCGAGATGGCCAGCGGCAGCTCCTTGAGCTCGGACCCCACCACGGGATCGGCGCTCATCGGAACCGGCACCGCTACGGGTTACCAGCCCGGTGTCCAGGCTTGGTACAACCTGCACATCCACCCCGACCCGACCAAGGTGGACCCAGGCACTCACGCCCCCACTCGCCTGGTCTTCGGGCTGGAGGAAGTGTGGTCCAACGAGACCGGACCCACCGGAGATGGCCAGCCACTCGTCGGTCCGACCAAATTCAAGGTGGTGGGCAAGTACTTCGCAGGTGACTCCTGCCTCCTGCTCTCCGCGGGTCTCCCGGCATGCCCGACCGACCGTGAGCCCACCGACCCGGACAACCTCACCACCCACCCGGACCAGCACGAGTCCGTCTGGATCCAGGACGAGGACGTGGCGGGTGGGCTGCAGCTGGTGGTCGGCAACGACGGCGGCGCCTACCGCTACCGCTTCGAGAGCGATGACAACGAGGACCTCGACAACACCCACTGGTACGAGGGCGACAACGACGGGTTCGGCACCCTCCTGCCGTACTTCGCCTCGGTCAGCAAGGACGGCACGGTCTGGGCCGGCCTGCAGGACAACGGCAACATGCTGATCTCCCCCAAGAGCCGCGAGCAGTTCGAGACCTACGGCGGCGACGGGTTCTTCACCGCGGTGGACCCGAACGACTCGAAGGTGGCCTACGAGGAGTACGTGAACGCGGCCATGTCGGTGACCCAGGACGGGGGCCGGTCGTGGCGCAGCATCGACCCGGAGCTGACGGCGCCCAAGTTCTCGACGCCCTTCGCGATGGACCCGCTGGACGCAGATCACCTCGTCACCGCGGGGCGGGAGGTCGTGGAGACGCTGAACGGCGCCCAGACCTCCTCCGGGATGGGCGAGGGCACCCAGTGGCGCAAGGTCTACGACCTCGGGACCAAGAGGCGGAACGGCGACGCCGACTCTGAAGCCACGACCAACAACCCGAACAACTCCATGAGCGCCGTCGACGTGGTCGGCGACGCGGTGTACGTCGCCTACTGCGGCAACTGCGACACGCTGAACAAGAAGCGGCCAGAGGACCACGTCTTCCACTCCGGCATCGCGACGAACGTCCGCGGCGCAGATCCTCGCGAGGCCGGCACGGGCAAGGGTTGGCACTACTTCCGGCAGCCCAATGACCTCGTCGGCAAGAAACGGGAGCTCGAGGGCCTTCCGAACCGCTACATCACCTCGATCGCCGCAGATCCGAAGCGACCGAGTCGAGTCTTCGTGACCCTCGGCGGGTACACCCGTCGCTGGCTGCCGCCCGGCGCTGTCGGCGACAAGAACCCTCGCGTCGGCGAAGGCCACTTGTTCCGGTCGACCGATGCCGGCAAGACGTGGAGGGACGTGACGGGCAACCTCCCGGACGCGCCCGCCACCTGGGTGGAGGTCCGCGGGGGACAGCTCCTCGTCGGCACCGACGTCGGCGCGTTCGCCTCGGGCCTGAAGGCCACGACCGCCGCCAGCCCGGAATTCGCCCCGCTCAAGGACATCCCGGCAGTTCCGATCACGAGCATCCAGCTCCAGCCGGACGACGACCACCGCGTCATCCTGGCCACCATGGGCCGCGGCGTCTGGTCCTACGACTTCCGAAGTGCAGTAACGCCCCCCACGGCGCCTGCCGACCCGGACGACCAGCCGGTAGAGGTCGGCGAGGCGTACGCCTCGTACGACTTCGAAGAGGGTCCGGAGGGCTGGACCAGCACGGCCGCCGAGGACCCGCAGGGAGTCCCGGTGCCATGGACCTACGGCCCGCCGGGCGAGGCGCAGGACGGCACCACGAACGACCAGGGTTCGGCTTGGTCGGTCGCGGGGCCCGAGGGCTACGTGGACGCCCAGGACTCGATCCTGTCGTCACCGCCAGTGACGTCCGAGGCCGGAGCGACGGTGATTCAGTTCGGCATGCTGCTCGACACCGAAGGCGGATACGACGAGGTGACGGTCCAGTGGCGGCCGGTGGGGGACCCAGCAGGCAGCTGGACGTCCCTGGGCTCCTACTCCGGCCAGTTCCCCCAGTACCCGGACTGGTCGACGGTCGGCATCCCCTTCGAGTCACCGGGAGGCGATCTCGAGTTCCGGTTCCGCTTCCAGAGTGACGAGATCTGCTCCTACCAGCCGAATCCCCTGTGCGCCGACTCCGACGGCAAGGAGGGGGCCAGGGTCGACAACGTGGTGGTGGGCAGGCCCGCTGCCTAGCGGGGGCCGGGAGAGGCGGCCAGCGGGTCACGCTGGCCGCCCGCCGTGCCCCAGGCAGGAGTCGAACCTGCGACCTTTCGCTTAGGAGGCGGCTGCTCTATCCGCTGAGCTACTGGGGCGGGACCTACGCAAATGCCTGCGCAAAACCACTCGTGCGCAGTCTAGGAGGCGGGTCCGGTGCGCCGAACGCCCGCTCCGCATGGACGGCATCTCTCTCGTTGGGTGTGGCGCAGTCGGCAACCGGTCGTGTCGTGCTCGGTCACCCCGGGAGAGGGACAGGGGTCGCGACTGGCGATCCGGCTGGGAGCAACTGGCCGAGGAGACCATCAAGGTCTTCCGCGTCAGCGCTCGAGGCAAGCGGGTCCTCGTCACCGTCCGGACCCTCAACCAGTTCGGCGACCGACCGTCGATCCGCGTCATCGACGAGAACGCCGGCGGAGCGACGACGTACCCCGAGAGCAGGGCGGCGGCCGACCTTCTCAGGCCGGGGACGTCCACAGTTTGTCTGGACGCCGCCCACCAGTCATATTGGGGAGCGCGCGTGGGTCGTCCGGGGGGTTGGCCTGCGCCTCCCGTCCCGCTGCGAAGGTCCTGCATGTCTGAGAACAGCACTCCGGCCACGGAGCGTGACGGCGCGCCCAAGCGACGGGGCAAGACGAAGAAGAAGCACACCGTCGGTCGCGTCCTGCTGGCCACCTGCGTGGTGCTCGCGCTCGTCACCGGCCTCGGCGTGATCTACCTGTACCGCCACCTCAACGGCAACCTCACCGTCGTCGACATCACCAAGCAGCTGACCGATCGCCCCTCCAAGCACAAGGTGCAGGGCCCGCAGGAGCCGCTGAACATCCTGGTCATGGGCTCCGACGACCGCAGCTGCGACGGCTGCGGCATCGACCAGGAGGGCAGTGGCGGCTCGGACACGACGATCCTCTTCCATCTCTCCGCCGACCGGAAGCGTGCGTACGGCGTCTCCATCCCGCGCGACTCCCTGGTCACCCGTCCCGCCTGCAAGGACGAGCAGGGCAACAGCATCCCCGGCGGCACCGACGTCATGTGGAACGCGGCGTTCAACCTCGGCGGTCCGGCGTGCACCGTTCAGCAGTTCGAGCACTCCACCCATGTCTTCGTCGACCACTACGTGGTGGTGAACTTCGCCGGGTTCGAGGGCATGGTCGACGCGATCGGCGGCGTACCCGTCTGCATCCCCGAGCCGGTCGTTGATCCCGCCCACGGCATCAACATCCCCGCAGGCACGCGGGAGATCGAGGGTCGCGAGGCACTCAACTACGTCCGCGCCCGCTACACCCTGGGCGACGGCTCGGACATCAGCCGGATCAAGCGGCAGCAGGCGTTCGTCGCCTCCATGGCGCACAAGGTGATCAGCAAGGGCACGTTGGCGCGGGTGGACCGCCTGGTCAGGTTCCTCAACGCGGCCACGAAGTCGTTGACCACCGACATGGACAGCATCGTGAAGATCGCCGAGATCGGCGTCGGCTTCAAGTCGATCGGCCTGGACAACATCAAGTTCATCACCGTGCCGATCGAGTACGACCAGCGCGAGGCCTTCCGCGGCCGGGTGGACTGGGTGAAGCCGGAGAGCACCCAGCTGTGGAAGCTCATCGCCGACGACCAGCCGCTGCCGCCGAAGTTCCTCACCGGTGCGATCACGGCCGAGCACGCGGGCGGCGAGGACGACGCGAAGGGCGGCGGCAAGAAGGCCTCCGACACCCCGTCGTCCAGCCCCTCGCCTCCGCCCTCGCAGCAGGAGCAGGCGGACGCCGCCGCGAACGGACTCTGCGCGTGACCGAGCCGGAGGCGCCGGAGGGTTCGGCGGCGGAGCAGTCGCGCAAGAAGCGGCGGCTCGCCGAGGTGTTCGGCGACCCGATGCCGGACACGACCGAGGACGAGCGGGATCCCGACGGCTCGCGCGAGGGCCGCGACCTCGAGCAGTGGCTGCGGGAGCAGGTCCCGCCGCACCACGGCAGCTGAGTGCGGGTCAGGGCCGCCCGTTGGCCAGCAGGTCCCGGATCTCCTTGAGCAGGACGATGTCCTCCGGTGTGCCCGGGGCCGGGCTCGGGAAGTAGCGCTCCTTGGCCTTCGTGAACGGCAGCACGATGAGGAAGTACACGACGGCCGCGAGCAGCACGAACGAGATGAGCGCGTTCAGGAAGAACGCGAAGGACCCGAGCGTCGCGTCGGCGAACACGCTGTCGGTCCCCCCCAGCTGCGCGGTCAGCCACGCGGTGAACGCCGTGACGACGGCGCCGAACGCCGTGCCGATGATGACCGCGACCGCCAGGTCGACGAGGTTGCCGCGGAACAGGAAGTTCTTGAAGCCGTTCATCAGTGTCCTCTTCTCCGTGCCCGGAACAGGGTCCGGTCACGCTAGCGCGAGAAGGCGTAGGTGAGAACACGGGCGGTCGCGGCGCCCGAGACGGTGGCGACCTGGGCGGGGGCGAGGCCGAGCACGACGAGCGCGCCCGCACCGCCCTCCGACATGGCGGCCTGGCCGGAGGAGCCCTGCGGCAGGGCGAGCACGGCGACGTCGTACGCGAGGAGGCTTGCTTGGCCGGTGCGCGGGCTGGTGGCCACCAGGTCGATCCGGTCGCCGACGCTCAGCAGGTCGGCCATGCCTGGGTCGGGGAGCCGGACGGGCACCGCCAGGGTGTCGCCGGAGCTGAGCCCCGGACCGACGAGCCGCTCGTCGGTGATCGGCTCTCCGCGTCGTACGCCGTCGGCGAGCGTGCGGCCTAGCGACTCGGACCCCAGCACCCCGTCCGGAACCGTCCCGACCGCGAAGTGTCGCTGCCTCAGGTCGGCCGCCGACAGCACCGTGCCGGGCTGCAGGTCGTGGGCGGCGGTCAGGACGGAGACCGCGGGTGTCGGCGCCGGCCGGACCGCGTGCAGGCCGGTCAGCACCGCCGCCGCGGCGCACACCAGCGCCAGCCCTCGGCGCCGGGCCAGCACCGCACGCCGTGCGCGCCGGAGCCGATCGGTCAGCGGGTCGCCGAGAGTGAGAGCCATCCCTCGACGCTAGGCGAGTTCGGAGGCGCTCAGGGTCGCTCTCCACAGGCCCCGCACCTCGACCACCGGTGCCGAGGCCGCGCAGGTCGTCGGTGGTCGAGGAGCGAGCGCAGCGAGCGTCTCGAAACCCCCGCACCCGGGGCCGGGCCTCAGGTGGGGCTGGGGGCCTTCGTGGACGAGTCGGTCTTGGTGGTGGTCGACGAGTCGGACTTCTTGTCGCTGGTGCCGGTGGACTCGGTCGAGGCCGCGGGGGAGGGCTCGGAGGTCTTCGGGGCGTCGCGGCTGTCGGTGCGGTAGAAGCCGGAGCCCTTGAAGACGACGCCGACGGCGTTGTAGACCTTGCGCAGCCGACCGCTGCACTCAGGACAGACGGTCAGGCTGTCCTCGCTGAAGGACTGGACCTGCTCGAAGGCGTGGCCGCACTCGGTGCAGGCGTACTGATAGGTGGGCACGGGTCCCCTCTCCGGGCTTGGCACTCTCACTGCGTGAGTGCCAATGCTACCTCAGCCGGCGGAGACCGCTCGGGGTGCACACGTGCGTCACGGTGCGGTCGTGCGCCTCGACCGGTACGTCGGGCAGCACCTCCTCGTCGTACAGCAGGACGCACACGAACGTCCCGACGGGAACCCGACCCAGCGCCCGGTCGTAGCTCCCGCCGCCCCGCCCGAGCCGGTGGCCCGAGGCGTCGACCGCGAGGCCGGGCACGAGGACGACGTCCGCCGTGGCGATCGCGGCCGGCCCGAGCCCTTCGCCCGGCGGTTCCAGGAGCCCCCGGGAGGCGCGCTCCAGGTCGCCGGAGTGCCGCACCCAGTCCAGGTCGCCGTCGGGCAGCAACCGCGGGAGGATCACGTGCCGCCCGGAGCCCCGGACGGCCTCGACCAGCTCGTGGGTGCCGGGCTCCCGGCCCACCGAGACGTAGGCCGCGACCGTCGCCGCCCGGCGTACGTCGGGGGCGTCGAGCAGGTGCCGGGCGATCGCCGAGCCCGCCGCGACCACCTCCGGCAGCGGCATCCGGTTGCGCTGCGTCAGGAGCCGGTCGCGGACCGCCACCTTCGCGGGAGAGGGGGATTGCGGCAGCGGCACCCCGCCAGCCTACGATCGAGGGTATGGGTAGCCCAGGTTTGCGGCGCGCTCGCGCGAAGATGCAGGACGCGGGCGTCGACGAGGTCGCGATCGACACCTTCTCCCACTACTACCGCCTCCTCGAGCACGGGGAGACCGGGATGGTGCCGGAGTCCACGATCGACCCGGTGGACATGGAGTCGCTCGCCGACGTCGAGGTCTCCGACGAGCAGGCCGCCCAGGCGATCGCGGCCACGGCGGTGATCAAGCTCAACGGGGGGCTCGGCACCTCGATGGGCATGGACCGCGCCAAGTCGCTGCTGTGCGTGGGCCGCGGCCTCTCCTTCCTCGACGTCATCGCCCGCCAGGTGCTGCGCCTGCGGACCGAGTACGACGCCCGCCTGCCGCTGATCTTCATGAACTCCTTCCGCACCTCCGAGGACACGATGGCGGCGCTGGCCCGCTACGGCGACCTCGAGGTCGAGGGCCTGCCGCTGGAGTTCCTGCAGAACCAGGAGCCGAAGCTGCTGGAGAAGACCCTCGAGCCGGTCTCCTGGGAGCCCGACCCCTCGCTGGAGTGGTGCCCGCCGGGCCACGGAGACCTCTACACCGCACTCCGGGGGCGAGGGCTGCTGGAGAAGCTGATCGAGCAGGGCTACCGCTACGTCTTCTGCTCCAACTCCGACAACCTCGGTGCTGTCCCGGACGCACGGGTCGCGGGGTGGTTCGCCGCGAGCGGTGCGCCGTTCGCGATCGAGGCGGTCCGGCGTACGCCCTCGGACCGCAAGGGCGGCCACTTCGCGCGGCGCAAGACCGACGGCCGGATCGTCCTGCGCGAGACCGCCCAGACGCCGGAGGAGGACCAGGAGTCACTGGCCGACCTGAGCCGGCACCGCTTCTGCTCGACCAACAACCTGTGGTTCGACCTCGAGGCGATGAAGCACGCGCTCGACGTGCGCAGCGGGATCCTCGGACTGCCGCTGATCCGCAACGTCAAGAACGTCGACCCGGCCGACCCGTCCAGCCCGAAGGTGGTCCAGATCGAGACCGCGATGGGTGCAGCGATCGAGGTCTTCGAGGACGCGCAGCTGATCGAGGTCGGCCGCGACCGGTTCGTGCCGGTCAAGACGACCAACGACCTGCTGGTGCTGCGCTCGGACGTCTACGAGATCGACTCGAGCATGGTGCTGGACCAGCGGGCCGAGGACATCCCCTTCGTCGACCTCGACAAGGACTACTACGCCCACGTGAGCGACTTCGAGAAGCGTTTCCCCCAGGGCGCCCCGTCGCTCCGCAAGGCGACCTCGCTCCGGATCGACGGTGACTTCACCTTCGGCTCCGGGGTCGAGGTCGTCGGCGACGTCGAGCTGTCCGGCACTGGAGCCGAACGGGTCGAGGCCGACACCGTCCTCCGAGGAGGCGAGCCGAGCGATGCCTGAGCCCTGCTCGGTCGAGGAGCACCTCGAACGAGTCCTGGCCGGCATCACGCCCCTGCCGGTGTTCTCCCAGCCGCTGGGGGAGTCGCAGGGCCTCGCGGTCGCCGCGGACGTCACCGCCCCCATCGACCTGCCCCCCTTCGACAACTCCGCGATGGACGGGTACGCCGTCAGCCAGGCCGACGTGGCCTCCGCCTCGACCGAGTCGCCCGTCCACCTCCCGGTCGTGGGCGAGATCGGCGCCGGGCAGGCTCGCCTGCTGGCGCTGTCGCCCGGCACCGCGGCGAAGATCATGACGGGTGCGCCGATCCCGCACGGCGCGGACTCCGTGGTGCCGTACGAGTGGACCGACCGCGGCGTCGCCCAGGTGCGGATCGAGCGGGCGCCCGAGCCGGGCCAGCACGTACGCCGGGCGGGCGGCGACGTCACGACCGGTGACCTCATCATCGACGCCGGCACGGTGCTCGGGCCGCGCCAGATCGGGCTGCTGGCCAGCCTCGGGCGGACCGAGGTCACGGCCGCGCCCCGCCCGCGCGTGGTGATCATGTCCACCGGTGCCGAGCTGCGCGACCCCGGCCAGCCCCTGGGCCACGACTCGATCTACGACGGGAACTCCTGGATGCTCGCGGCGGCCGCCCGGGCCGCCGGCGCGATCCCCTACCGGGTCGGCGTGGTCGGCGACGACCCGTCGGTCTTCCTCGCCGCCCTGCACGACCAGACCGTCCGGGCCGACATCGTCGTCACCTCCGGTGGTGTCTCGATGGGGGACTATGACGTGGTCAAGGAGGCGCTCGCGCCGCTGGGCGTGTGGTTCGGGCCGGTCGCGATGCAGCCCGGCAAGCCCCAGGGTTTCGGCATCGTCGGCGAGGACGACACCCCGATCCTCACGCTGCCGGGCAACCCCGTCTCGGCGTACATCTCCTTCGAGCTGTTCGTGCTCCCGGCGCTGCGCAAGATGATGGGCAAGCGCCCCTACTCCCGGGAGACCACCCGGGCCCGGCTGACCCGCGGGGTGTCCTCGCCTCCCGGCCGGCGCCAGTACCTCCGAGGGAGCTACGAGACCGGACGCGGCGGACCCGTGGTCGAGCCCGTGGGCGGCTCCGGCTCCCACCTGGTCGGCGACCTGGCGCAGGCGAACTGCCTGGTCGTCGTGCCCGAGGACGTCACCGCGGTCGCCGCCGGTGAGCAGGTGCAGGTGCTGCTGCTGGACGGAGACTTCTGATGGCCGCCCCGGAGGACCAGCGGCTCACGCACCTCGACGAGAGCGGCGCTGCACGGATGGTCGACGTGTCCGGCAAGGACGTGACCGCCCGCGAGGCCGTGGCCGCAGGTCGCGTGCTGGTCTCCGCCGAGGTGGTGGAGCTGCTGCGTGGACCGGGCGTCCCGAAGGGCGACGCCCTCTCGGTGGCGCGGATCGCCGGGATCATGGGCGCGAAGCAGACGCCGCAGCTGATCCCGCTCTGCCACCCGCTCGCGATCTCCGGCGTCACGGTCGACCTCGTGGTCGCCGACGACGCTGTCGAGATCGAGGCCACCGTCCGCACCACCGACCGCACCGGCGTGGAGATGGAGGCCCTCACGGCGGTGGCCGTCGCGGGGCTCGCGGTGATCGACATGGTCAAGGCCGTCGACAAGCGGGCGAGCATCACCGACGTACGCCTGCTCGCCAAGTCAGGCGGCAAGAGCGGGGACTTCGTCCGATGAACGCCCTGCGGGCAGTCGTCGTCGTGGCGTCCAACCGCGCGGCTGCCGGGGTGTACGACGACACGACCGGCCCCGTCCTCGTGGCGTGGCTGCGCGAGCACGGCTTCGAGTGCGGCGAGCCGGTCGTCCGTCCCGACGGCGACCCGGTCGGGGAGGCCATCGCCGACGCCGTCGCCGCGAAGGCGCGGGTCGTGCTCACCACCGGCGGGACCGGGCTCACGCCCACGGACCGGACACCCGAGGTGACCCGGGTGCTGCTCGACCGCGAGGTCCCGGGCATCGCCGAGGCGATCCGGGCGGCCGGCGTGGCGAAGGGCGTGCCCACGGCGGTGCTCTCCCGCGGGCTGGCGGGTGTTGCCGGCAGCACGTTGGTGATCAACCTGCCCGGATCGAGGGGCGGGGTGAAGGACGCGCTCGAGGTGCTCGAGCCGGTCCTGGCGCATGCCGCGGAGCAGGTGCTCGGGAGCGACCATTGAGCGGCCCGTCATGACCCGTGGCTGGCCCGCGGTCCTGCGCGACGGCGACCTGGTCCTCAGGCCGCTGGAGCACTCCGACGGCCCGGCCTGGCGGGCCGCGCGTGAACGCAGCCACCACTGGCTCGCGCCGTGGGACGCCACCGTCCCACCCGGCGCCGACGCCCGCCCGTCGACGTACGCGCAGCTCGTGCGCAACCAACGGCGGGCCGCGAAGCGCGGGACGACCATGCCGTTCGCGATCATCGTCGACGGACGGTTCGCCGGGCAGGTGACGGTCAACAACATCGTGCGCGGGTCGGCGCAGTTCGCCTCGATCGGCTACTGGATCGAGCACTCGTACGCCGGTCGCGGCCTCATGCCGCGCGCGGTGGCCCTGGTGATCGACCACTGCTTCTTCACCGCGGGCCTGCACCGGATCGAGATCTGCATCCGGCCGGAGAACACCAACTCGCTGCGGGTCGTGGAGAAGCTCGGCCTCCGCGAGGTGGGGCTGGCGCCCCGCTTCCTGCACATCGACGGCGCCTGGCGTGACCACCGGATCTACGCGGTCACGGTCGAGGAGGTGCCGGGCGGGATGCGGGCGCGGCTGGCGGGATCTCACCAGTCACACGAGTGATTTCGCGACACACCTGTAGACATACGTCCCAGCGTCCACCCGCGCTCCTACGCTCAGGCCGTGGACCCGACTTCGCTCATCTTCGTCGCCTTGGCGATTGCCTGGGCGGTCTACCTCGTCCCCAAGGCCGTCAAGCACCACGACGAGGTCGTCCGCTCCCGGTCGGTCGACCGGTTCTCCCAGACCATGCGGGTGCTCGCCCGCCGTGAGCCGGTCAGCCGGCGCAACGCGCGGCTCGTCGTGACCCCGGGCCGTGGAGCCCAGGCACCGATCATCGCCACGAAGCCGGCCGCTGCCCCGGTCGAGCCGGTGGCCGAGGTCCCCGCCCCGATCTCCCGCGCCGCGGCGCAGCGCGCCACCCGACGCCGCCGGCGCGTGCTCGGCCTCATCCTCGTCTCGCTCGTCGCCGTCGCCGGAGTTGCCGCCTTCGGCCTCATCTCCGCCTGGTACGTCGTGATCCCGACCGGCCTGCTCGTGGCCTGGCTGGTCGCCTGCCGGGTGATGGTGAAGTCCGAACGCCGCGTCCACACGGCAGCCGTTGCTCCGGCCCGCGTCCCGACCGCTCCCGTGACCCAGGTGCCCGCCTCGGCCACCTGCCCGGACCTCGACGCCGCCTACGAGGCTCACGCCCCGAACGACGACACCTCCACCACGCCGGCCATCACCGACCCCGCCCTGTGGGACCCGGTGCCGGTGACCCTCCCGACGTACGTGACGAAGCCGGCCGCCGCCCGGCGCTCGGTCCGCACCATCGACCTGGACGCCACCGGCGTCTGGACCTCAGGCCGGACCGAGGCCGACGCGGCCCTGGCCCGCGAGGCGGACGCGGTGAGCGCCGCGGCCCGCGCTGAGCAGAAGTCCGGCGAGGCTGGTCGCGCCACCGGCTCCTGAACAAACCAAAGGCCCGCAACGAGAGTCTGCGGGCCTTGCGGAGTGGTGGAGCTGAGGGGATTCGAACCCCTGACCTTCTCATTGCGAACGAGACGCGCTACCAACTGCGCCACAGCCCCAGACGCCCGGATCGGGCGAGGGGAACGGTAGCACTGGGCCCGGGGCCGATCCGAATCGGCCGGAGGTGAAGTTTCGCGGACGTTCTGTTCCCACGGAGCCGCAGCAGCGCCACAATGTCGAGGTGAACTGGGGGGGTCCCGAGACCCGCGCTGCCGTGACGCGCTTGGCCGAGCGACTGCTCCGTCCCGCCGGCTCCGACGACTCACGCGCAGAGTTCTGGGTGCGGCACGTCCGGGTCGGGGTGGCCATCTCCGAGATCGCTGCCGTGATCGCCTCGGCGTACTTCCTGCTCGGCGACCGGCCGCACCGGTACATCGCGCTCGGGATCGCCGTCGGGATCATGCTCCTGAGCCCGCTCCTGCTGCTGCTGCCGATCGTCCGGCTGACCGCGGGCTTGGCAGGACTCGCGATCTTCTACCTCTGGAGCGTGGCGATCGTCGTCGTCATCTCCACGGTGGCGATGCTCGACGGCGGGGTGGAGAGCCCGCTCAACTGGCTGCTCCTGCTCGCGATGGTCTTCGCGGCCCTGGCCTACCCACCGCTCGGTGTCGTGCTGATCGGCGTCTACACCACGGCCGCGTTCGCCCTGGTCGCCGTGCTCGACTCGGCCGTGAACTCCTCCTCGCTCATGGTCGTGGCTGCGCTCGGCATCTACACGATCATGGCCACGTGGGTCTCCCACAACCAGTGGCAAGCCTTCGACCAGCAGCGCCGGCTCACCCAGCAGCTGGCCGCGGCCGACCATGCCCGTCAGCAGTTCCTCGCCTCGACCAGTCACGAGCTCCGCACCCCGGTGACCTCGATCCTCGGCTACCTCGAGCTGCTCCAGGACGAGCTCGGGAACGACCATCGGGCCTACCTCGAGGTCCTCCAGCGCAACACCGAGCGGCTGGGGGACCTGGCCGAGAGCCTGGTCGTGCTCTCGCGGCTGGAGAGCGAGGAGCCGGTCCGGGTCGCGGCCCCCGCGGCGGACGGCGCCGACCTCGGCGAGGTGGCGTCCTGGGTCCGCCGGACCATGGCACCCCTGGCCGCCGCCCAACGCGTCACCCTGACCCTCGAGCTGCCCGAGCACCCGCTCAAGGTGCCGGGCTCGGAGGAACAGATCGAGCAGGTGCTGCTCAACCTGATGAGCAACGGGGTCAAGTACACGCCTGAGGACGGATCGGTCGTCTGCTCGCTGAGCCGCGTCGGTACCCAGGCCCGGATCGAGGTACGTGACACCGGGATCGGCATGACCGAGTCGGACGTCAAGCGGCTCTTCACCCGGTACTTCCGGGCCGAGAACGCCCGAGCGAGCTCGGTCGACGGGGTCGGTCTCGGCCTGAGCATCGTGCGCGAGATCGTGACCGCGCACGGTGGTCACATCGAGGTCAGCTCCCGGCTGGGCGAGGGGACGACCATTGTCGTCCTGCTGCCCCTCGTGCCCACCTCCCGCTCGGCTCACCGCTCGTCGGCGACGCTGGCTCCGGCGCGGGCGGCCCGGGAGACCTCCTGACCCTCGACCGGCACCGGACCAGTGGCAGGATGCGGGCATGGAGAGGGAGTCTGGAGTGAGGCAGATCGGGCATTGGCGCGACGGTGCGCCGTACGCCGGCAACAGTGGTCGGTCCGGTGAGGTGACCAACCCGGCGACCGGCGAGGTCACCGGGCAGGTGGCCTTCGCCGACGAGAGCGACGCGCGCGCCGTCATCGAGTCCGCCGACCACGCGGCCCGCGACTGGCGCGAGACGAGCCTGGCCAAGCGGACGCAGATCGTGTTCGCGTTCCGCGAGCTGCTCAACGCCCGCAAGGAGGAGCTCGCGGCGATCATCACCAGCGAGCACGGCAAGGTCCTGTCCGACGCGCTCGGCGAGGTCTCGCGTGGCCAGGAGGTCGTGGAGTTCGCCTGCGGCATCTCGCACCTGCTCAAGGGCTCGATGAGCCCGCAGGCCAGCACCGGGGTGGACGTCCACTCCACCCGGCGGGCGCTCGGGGTGGTCGGCATCATCAGCCCGTTCAACTTCCCGGCCATGGTGCCGATGTGGTTCTTCCCCGTCGCCATCGCCTGCGGCAACACGGTCGTCCTCAAGCCGAGCGAGAAGGACCCGAGCGCGGCTCTCTGGATGGCGGAGCTGTGGAAAGAGGCCGGGCTGCCCGACGGGGTCTTCAACGTCCTGCAGGGCGACAAGGTCGCGGTCGACGCGCTGCTCGAGGCACCCGAGGTCCAGGCGATCAGCTTCGTCGGGTCGACGCCCATCGCGCGGTACGTGTACGAGAACGCCAGCCGGCAGGGCAAGCGCGTCCAGGCGCTCGGGGGCGCGAAGAACCACATGCTGGTCCTGCCCGACGCCGACCTCGACCTGGCGGCCGACTCCGCGGTCAACGCCGGCTACGGCAGCGCCGGTGAGCGCTGCATGGCGATCAGCGTCGTCGTCGCCGTCGACCCGATCGGGGACGAGCTGGTCCAGCGGATCGCCGACCGCACCCGCACCCTGGTCACCGGCGACGGCACCGGCGAGGTCGACATGGGGCCGCTGGTCACCCAGGCGCACCGCGACAAGGTCGCGTCGTACGTCGACTCCGGCGAGTCGGCCGGGGCGAAGCTGGTCGTCGACGGCCGGGGAGTCACCGCCGAGGGGAGCTCGGACGGCTTCTGGCTCGGCCCGACGCTGTTCGACCAGGTGACGCCGGACATGGAGATCTACACCGAGGAGATCTTCGGACCCGTGCTCAGCGTCGTCCGGGTGCCGTCGTACCAGGCGGGCCTGGACCTCATCAACGCCAACGAGTACGGCAACGGCACCGCGATCTTCACCAACGACGGCGGCGCGGCGCGTCGGTTCGAGGCGGACGTCGAGGTCGGGATGATCGGCGTGAACGTGCCGATCCCGGTGCCGGTGGCCTACTACTCGTTCGGCGGGTGGAAGCGGTCGCTGTTCGGCGACACCCACGCGCACGGCGTCGAGGGAGTCCACTTCTTCACCCGCGGCAAGGTCGTCACCTCCCGCTGGATCGACCCGGAGAACCGCCCCGAGGGCGGACTGGAGCTGGGCTTCCCGCGCAACCAGTAGGGCAACGCCCTGCACCCGTGCGGGGGTTTCGAGGCTCGGCCTGCGGCCTCGCACCTCAACCACCGAGAACCGGTGGTCGAGGAGCGAGCGAAGCGAGTGTCTCGAAACCCCGGAACCTCGCGCAGGGCTAGATCCAGCGCTTGAACCAGATCCGCTCCAGCCACTGGCTGTGCGTGATCAGCTCGTCGGCGAAGATCGGGTAGAACCAGATGAAGTTCACCACGACCAGCAGCACGAAGGCGCCGGACCCGACGACGCCGACCATGCGGCGCCTGGTGAGCTCGGTCCCGGACCCGATCGCGCGCCCCATGAGCAGCACGCAGGCCAGGACCATGAACGGCAGGCAGGGCAGGGCGTAGAAGAGGAAGATCGGCCGGTCGTCGTACTGCAGCCACGGCAGCCAGGTCGAGGCCACGCCGACGATCGGTACGCCGAACCGCCAGTCCCGGGCGCCCACCCACAGCGCCAGTCCGCCCAGCAGGGCGAGGCAAGAGCCCCACCACAGGGCGGGGGTGCCGAGCAGCAGGACCTGCTTGAGGCAGTCGCTGTCCTTCGGTGCGGTGCAGCCGCGCTCTCCGGGCTTGATGCCGGTCTGGGCGTCCACCCCGACCGGGCGGTTGAGCAGCAGCCACCCTCGCGGCTGCGACTGGTAGGTGTGCGTCGCGTCGTTGAGGAAGTGGGTGTGGAAGACGTAGAGGTCGTGGTGGTAGTGCCACAGCGAGCGCATGCTCTGGGTGAGCTCGCCGAGGCCGCTGGCGTCCGGTTCGCTCGCGGTGGGCCACGGCTTCCCGTGGTCGTACAGCGCGTACTGCGAGGCGTTGAAGTGCTCCTCGTAGACGCCTGCGTGCATGAGCCAGGCGGTCCAGGTCGCGACGTAGACGATCACCCCGACCAGCACCAGGTGGACGAAGGCCGGGATCCCGTCGGCCACGAGCGCCTTGGCCAGCGGGTGGCGAACGCCGACCCGACGCCGGGCGCCGGCGCTCCACAGCACCACCATCACGCCGAACGCGGCCAGCGGGTAGATCGCGGTCCACTTGCACCCGGCGGCCAGCCCGAAGCTGACGCCGGCGGCCAGGAGCCACGGGCGGAACAACGACGTACGGACCGGGCCCCACCCTCCCCCTTCCGTGTCGGCTCTCTGCTGGAGGCGGCGGTGGTGCCACTGCCGGTCGGCGACGACGCAGTGGACGGCCAGCAGCAGGAAGAAGCCCAGGAAGATGTCCAGCAGCGCCAGCCGCGAGAGGACGAACTCCAGGCCGTCGAAGGCGAGCAGGATGCCAGCGGCCGCCGCCAGGGCGAGCGAGCCGGTCAGCCGGAGCGCGAGCCGGATCAGCACCAGCACCATGAGGCTGCCGACGACAGCCGCCGAGAACCGCCACCCGAACGGCGTCAGCCCGAAGATCTTCTCGCCGATCGCGATCAGCCACTTGCCGAGCTCGGGGTGGACCTCCATCGAGGGGTTCTTGCCGAAGCCGCCGAAGTTCCCTTGGAGGATCAGGTCGTTCGCGCGGTTGGAGTACTCCCGCGTGTACCCGAGCTGCAGCAGCGACCACGCGTCCTTGGCGTAGTAGGTCTCGTCGAAGAGGATCGCGTGCGGGCTGCCGAGCCGCCACAGCCGCATGACCAGGGCCAGGACGGTGATCGCGAGGCTCAGCGACCAGCTGACCACCGGGTCCCCGGCGGTGGCGGAGCGCCGGGTTCGAGCCACGGCGGAGACTCTACGGCCAGGCCGGTGGGGGATGGGTCATGATCGGTGCCATGACCGGACGTGGATTGGCCATTCGGCGCGCCTCGTTCCGGGCCTCGCTTCGCTCGTGTCCTCGCGAGGCGACCTCATGACCGGACGTGGATTGGCCATTCGGCGCGCCTCGCTCCGGGCCTCGCTTCGCTCGTGTCCTCGCGAGGCGACCTCATGACCGGACGTGGATTGGCCATTCGGCGCGCCTCGCTCCGGGCCTCGCTTCGCTCGTGTCCTCGCGAGGCGACCTCATGACCGGAGTGCTCGTGTTGGCGGCCAGCCCGATCGGGCAGCCCGGCGACGCACCCCCCCGGTTGGCCGCCGAGCTCGAGGGCGCGGACGTGATCGCCGCCGAGGACACCCGGCGCTTCCGGCGGCTCTGCTCCGACCTCGGCATCAGCCCTGCCGGACAGGTCGTCTCCTACTTCGAGGGCAACGAGTCCGGTCGTACGCCGCAGCTGCTGCAGCGCCTCGAGGAGGGCGCCCGCGTCGTGCTGGTCACCGACGCCGGGATGCCCTCGGTCTCCGACCCCGGCTACCGCCTGGTCGCCGCCGCGGTCGCGGCCGACATCCCGGTCACCGCCGTGCCGGGACCCTCCGCCGTGCTCACCGCGTTGGCGGTCTCCGGGCTGCCGGTCGACCGCTTCTGCTTCGAGGGCTTCCCTCCCCGCAAGGGCGGTGAGCGCACCCGCCGCCTCGAGGGGCTGGCGGCCGAGGAGCGCACGATGGTGTTCTTCGAGTCCCCGCACCGAACGGCCGCGACCTTGGCGGCGATGGCTGCCGCGTTCGGCGCCGACCGGCCGGCCGCCGTGTGCCGGGAGCTGACCAAGACCCACGAGGAGGTACGCCGGGGGCCGCTCGTGGAGCTCGCCGCCTGGGCCGCCGACGGGGTGCGCGGAGAGGTCACCCTGGTGGTCGCCGGCGCCGACCCCGGCGCGGTCTCGGTCGCCCCCGCGGACCTCCGGGACCGGGTCGCGGACCTCGAGGCCCAGGGTCGGACCCGCAAGGAGGCGATCGCCGAGACGGCTCGCGCGGCCGGCGTACCGAAACGTGAGGTGTACGACCTGGTGCACCGGGAGGAGCAGGCGTGACCGACGAGCCGACCCGCAGCCGCTCCGCCGCGGCCGAGGACGGGTCGCGGCGCAACCGCGAGCGACCCGAGGCGCCGGAGCCGCTGCCGCACCCGGTCGTGGACAACCACTGTCACCTCGACATCGCGGACGGTGCGTGGCTGGAGACCGCCGAGGCGATTCGCTCGGCCGCGTCGGTCAACGTGACGAGGATCGTGCAGATCGGCTGCGACCTCCCGGGTGCCCGCTGGGCCGTGGAGGCGGCCGCGACGCACGACGCCCTGGTCGCGGGCGTCGCCCTGCACCCGAACGAGGCGCCCCGGGTGCCGGACCTGGACGCGGCGCTGGCCGAGATCGAGCAGCTGGCGTCCGCGCACGACCACGTGCGCGCGGTGGGGGAGACCGGTCTGGACTACTTCCGCACCGGCGAGGACGGGATCGCCACCCAGCAGGAGTCGTTCCGCCGGCACATCGAGCTGGCGAACCGGCTCGGCAAGACCCTCGTGATCCACGACCGCGACGCCCACGACGACGTGCTGCGGATCCTGGACGAGGAGGGGGTGCCGGAGCGGACGGTCATGCACTGCTTCTCCGGCGACGTCGACTTCGCCCGCGCCTGCCTCGACCGGGGCGCCTACCTCTCCTTCGCCGGGACGGTCACGTTCAAGAACGCGGCGTACCTGCGAACCGCGTTGGCGGTGGTGCCGCGGGACCGGGTCCTGGTCGAGACCGACGCGCCGTTCCTCACCCCGACGCCGTACCGCGGCCGCCCGAACGCCTCCTACCTCGTCCCCGTCACGGTCCGGGCCATGGCCGAGGTCCGCGGCGACGACCTGGGCGACCTCTGCGCCGCGATCGACGCCAACACGGAGGCGGCGTTCGGGGGGTCGTGGGGGTCTGCATGAATCCCCGCCCAGGCGGGGAAACTGGCACTTGGCGGGTGTTGCAACCCCCCACAAGTGCAGGTTTCCCCGCCCAGGCGGGGAAACCGACGCCCGCCTGACCAGACGTAACCCTGGTCACGTTCCCCGCGTGGATGTGGACCGGGAGTTTGCACTCCTCGCGGCGTCGTGATGGTCTCGTGACCTGTTGGCCGGGATCGGGCATGAGTTCCACCGGCCGGAGCGAGTTCCCCGTGCTCGCCGCCTCGACCCCTCGGTCGTTGGCCTGCGCGGACGCTGCGGCCCCCGAGGACCGGGAAGTACGACGTTCGGAGCAGCGTGCAGTTCACGATCAACAAGCTCATCCACAGCAAGGCGATCCTGGTCGGCCTGACGGCCCTGGTGATCGCCGCCGTCGCAGGAGTCACCTTCGGGTACGCCGCGATGAGCAAGCAGGTCACCCTCACCCTTGACGGCCGGACCGAGAAGGTCACGGTCATGGGCGACACGGTGCGCGACGTCCTCAGCTCCGAGGGCGTCGACCTCGGCACCCACGACGTCGTCCTCCCCTCGCCGGACAGCCCCGTCTCGGACGGTGCGGCGATCAACGTCCGGTTCGGCCGGCCGCTCGACCTCTCGGTCGACGGCGACCACCACACGTACTGGGTGACCGCGACCGACGTCCAGGGTGCACTCACCGAGATCGGCCAGCGGTTCAGCGGGGCGAACCTCTCGACCAGCCGTGGCGGGTCGATCGACCGTGAGGGCCTGACCCTGAAGATCGTCACGCCCAAGAAGCTGCACCTGAAGCTCGCCGGCAAGAAGACGGTGACCAAGCAGGTCCCGGCGCTGACCGCCGCCGACGCCGTGCGCGAGATGGGCTACGAGATCGACAAGCACGACGTCGTGACGCCCGGCCCCAAGCACGAGCTGCGCGACGGCGACACGGTGCGGTTCACCGACATCCGGGTTGTGCAGAGGCACATCGACGGCGAGACCCTGCCGGCCGGCACCGTGAAGCAGGAGGACTCCTCCCTGGCCGTCGGAAGCACCAAGGTCGCACGCGCCGGCTCGGACGGGCTGCGCAACGTGACCTACCGGGTCTTCTACAAGAACGGCCACCTCGACCACCGGGTCGTGCTCAGCCAAAAGGTGCTCGAGAGCCCGATCGCCGAGATCCTCAAGATCGGCACGAAGGCCGCGGCCGTGGCGAACTTCGCCGGCGGCAGCACGGTCTGGGACCAGCTCGCGCAGTGCGAGTCCGGCGGCAACTGGGCCGCCAACACCGGCAACGGCTACTACGGCGGCCTGCAGTTCAACGTCGGCACCTGGCAGTCGTACGGCGGCTCCGGTCTGCCCAGCAACGCCAGCCGCGAGACCCAGATCGCGATCGCGACCAAGGTGCGCAACGCCTCCGGCGGCTACGGCGCGTGGCCGGCCTGCTCGGCCAGCCTCGGCCTGCCCCAGTAGGGCGCTCGGCTCACCGCAGGGCTCAGTAGAGTCCCTCGCATGTCCACCTCCGCCGGTCCGAGACTTCTCGGGCCGGCGGAGGTGCGTGCACTGGCCGCCGAGCTCGACCTCCGACCGACCAAGCAGCGGGGGCAGAATTTCGTCATCGACCCCAACACCGTCCGGCGCATCGCTCGCGAGGCGGGCGTCGGCCCGGACGACGTCGTCGTCGAGGTCGGCCCCGGGCTGGGCTCCTTGACGCTGGCGCTGCTCGAGACCGGAGCCCGCGTCGTCGCCATCGAGATCGACCCGGTCCTCGCGGCGAGACTGCCCGCCACGATCGCCGACCGGGCACCCGAACAGGTGGACCGCTTCGACCTCGTCGAGGCCGATGCCCTGCGCGTCACCGAGATCCCCGGGCCTGCCCCGACCGCCCTGGTGGCCAACCTGCCCTACAACGTCTCGGTGCCTGTCCTGCTCCACCTCTTGTCGCTGCTGCCCAGTCTCGAACGCGTCCTGGTGATGGTGCAGGCCGAGGTGGCCGACCGGCTGGCGGCCGCGCCCGGCTCCAAGGTCTACGGCATCCCCTCGCTCAAGGCCGCCTGGTACGCCGACGTACGCCGCGCCGGCACCGTGGGCCGCAAGGTGTTCTGGCCCGAGCCGAACGTGGAGTCCGGGCTCGTGGCGATGACCCTGCGCGAGCCGCCGTCGACACACGTGTCCCGCGAGTCGGTGTTCGCCCTGGTCGACGTCGCGTTCGGTCAGCGCCGCAAGGCCCTCCGCGGCGTGCTGCGTGGGGTCGTCGACGACCCCACGTCCGCGCTGGAGGCCTCCGGCATCGACCCCCTCGCCCGGGGGGAGTCGCTGACGATCCACGACTTCGTCCGGCTGGCCGAGGCGGTCGGGTGATCCGGCGATGATCTCGGTCACCGCCTCGGCGAAGATCAACCTGCACCTCGGCGTCGGCGGTCGCCGCGACGACGGCTTCCACGCGCTGCACACCGTCTACCAGGCGATCTCGATCCACTCGACCGTCCAGGCCGGGCCGGCCGAGGGCTGGTCGCTGGAGACCCGGGTGGCCGACTTCCTCGACGCCGACCTTCTCCCACCCGCGGCCGACAACCTCGCGACCCGGGCGGCGTACCTGCTGGCGCGGAGCGCCGGCCGCGAGCCGGACGCCCGGGTCCGGATCGACAAAGAGATCCCGATCGCCGGGGGACTGGCCGGCGGGTCCGCGGACGCGGCCGCCACCCTGGTCGCGCTCGATCGCCTCTGGGGTCTCGACACATCCAGGTCGGAGCTGACGCGGCTCGCCGCCGAGCTCGGCAGCGACGTGCCGTTCGCGCTGGTCGGGGGGACCGCGCTGGGGGTCGGCCGCGGGGAGCAGGTCGAGCCGCTGCCGGACGTCGGGACGTGGTGGTGGGTCGTGGTGCCGGACGACGAGGGCCTGTCGACGCCGGAGGTGTACGCCCGCTTCGACGCGCTGAACCCGGACGCCTCGCTCACCCCGCCGCGCGCCGACGCCCTCCTCGCGGCGCTGGCCACCGGCGACCCGCAGGCCCTGGCGCCGACCCTGTTCAACGGGCTGCAGGAGCCGGCGTTCGACCTGCGCCCGGACCTGCGGGAACGGGTGTCCGCCGGCGAGACGGCGGGCGCGCTGCGTGGCCTGGTGTCCGGGTCGGGTCCGACCTGCCTGTTCCTCTGCGAGTCACGTGAGCACGCCGGCGAGGTGGCGGGCCGGATCGGGACCTTCTCCCTGGTCGCGTCAGGACCGGTGCCGGGGCCGATGGGATGAGCAACCTGATCAACCTCGAGCGGGTCTCGAAGGCGTACGGCGTCCGCCCGCTGCTCGCCGAGGTCTCGCTGGGGATCTCCGTGGGGGAGCGGGTCGGCGTCGTCGGCCGCAACGGCGACGGCAAGACCACGCTGCTCGAGGTGATGACCGGTCAGGAGCCGCCCGACTCGGGCCGGGTGTCGCGGGCCCGGGACGTGGAGATCGGGTTCCTCCACCAGGGCGACACCCTCGACGACAGCCACACCGTCCGCGAGGCCGTGCTCGGCGGCCGGTCCGACCACGAGTGGGCCGCCGACCCGCGCATGCGCGAGCTCGTCGAGGTGCTGCTGGCCGGGGTGACGCTGGACCGCCCGGTCGTCGGCCTCTCCGGTGGGGAGCGCCGCCGGTGCGCCCTGGCAGAGCTGCTCCTGGGCGAGCACGACCTCGTCGTCCTCGACGAGCCCACCAACCACCTCGACGTCGAGGCGGTCGCCTGGCTCGCCGCCCACCTGGTCGCCCGCCCGTCCGCGTTGCTCGTCGTCACGCACGACCGGTGGTTCCTCGACGAGGTCTGCCAGAGCACCTGGGAGGTGCACGACGGCGACGTCGACGCGTACGAGGGCGGCTACGCGGCGTACGTCCTCGCGAAGGCCGAGCGGCAGCGCCAGGCAGGCGCGACGGAGGCACGCCGGCAGAACCTCGTCCGCAAGGAGCTGGCCTGGCTCCGTCGCGGCGCCCCGGCGCGGACCGCGAAGCCGAAGTTCCGGATCGAGGCCGCGAACGACCTGATCGCCGACGAGCCGCCGCCGCGGGACCGGATGGAGCTGCAGCGGTTCGCCTCGCAGCGGCTCGGGAAGGACGTCATCGACGTCGAGGACGTCGACCTCACCCGCGGCGAACGCACCCTGCTCTCCCACGCCACCTGGCGACTCGGCCCAGGCGACCGGGTCGGGATCGTCGGGGTCAACGGCGCCGGCAAGACCTCGGTGCTGTCCCTGATCAGCGGTGCGCTCGCGCCCTCCGCGGGGCGGGTGAAGCACGGTCGCACCGTGGTCATGCAGCACCTCACCCAGCAGCTCGACGACCTCGACCCCGAGGGCCGCGTGCTGGAGATGGTCGAGTCGATCCGGCGGGTGACCCGCACCGCCGACGGCTCGGACGTCACGACGACCTCGATGCTGGAGCGGTTCGGGTTCACCGGCGACAAGCTCACGACCCGGATCGGCGACCTGTCCGGTGGTGAGCGTCGCCGCTTCCAGCTGCTGCGCCTGCTGATGACCGAGCCGAACGTCCTGCTCCTCGACGAGCCGACCAACGACCTGGACATCGACACCCTCAACGTCGTCGAGGACTTCCTCGACCGGTTCGGCGGCACGATCGTCGTCGTCAGCCACGACCGGTACTTCCTCGAACGGGTCACCGACTCGGTGTGGGCGCTGCTCGGCGACGGCCAGATCTCCATGCTGCCCCGAGGTGTCGACGAGTACCTCGAGCGCCGCCGCACCACCGCTCACCCGGCAGAAGCTGCGCTGACCCGGCAGAAAATTTCTGCCGGGTCAGCGCGCTCCGCCGGGTCAGGGGAACTTCTGCCGGGTCAGCGGGTGCGGGCCGGCAGCGCCGAGGAGCGGACGCTGCGCAAGCAGCTGGACCGCGTCGACAAGCAGCTGGCCCGGGTCACCGAGCAGGAGGCGCGGCTCACCGCGGAGGCGGAGCAGCACGCCCAGGACTACGAGCGGCTGGCCGACCTCGGCGTACGACTGGCGGAGCTGGCCGCCGAACGCGAGGGTCTGGAGCTCGAGTGGCTCGAGGTCGCCGAGCAGCTCGACTAGCTGAAGGGCGCGAGCAGGGTGCGGAGCAGGTCGGCCAGCTTCTTCTGGTCGCGGTCGCTGATCGTGGTGAGCAGCTCCGCCTCGGCTGACGAGCAGCGCCTCGAAGGCGCCGTCGACCGCCCGCATCCCCTCCGGCGTCAGCCGCACGATCACGCCGCGTCGGTCCTCCGGGTCGGGGTGCCGCTCGACGAGGCCGCGGGCGGTCAGCCGGTCCACGCGGTTGGTCATGGTCCCGCTGGTCACCAGGGTCTCCTTGAGCAGCCGGCCGGGGGAGAGCTCGTAGGGCTCACCCGCCCGACGCAAGGCGGCGAGGACGTCGAACTCCCACGACTCGATGCCGCGCGCGGTGAACGCCTCGCGCCGGGCCAGGTCGAGCCGCTTCGCCAGCCGACTGATCCGGCTGAAGACCGCGACCGCGCCGAGGTCGAGGTCGGGTCGCTCGCTCGCCCACGCCTCGCTGAGCTCGTCCACCTCGTCGCGCATGCAAGCACTATAGGGGTTGCCAAGAATCTTGATGTCAAGATAAAGTCGGAGCGTGACGCACACCTGGGACCCGGACCACTACCTCACGTACGCCGACGAGCGCGGCCGGCCCTTCGTCGAGCTGGTCAGTCGCATCCAGGCCGACCCGCGCACCGTCGTCGACCTCGGCTGCGGGCCCGGCAACCTGACCGGGTTGCTCCGGGAACGCTGGCCGAGCGCGCAGGTGCGCGGCGTCGACTCGAGCGCCGAGATGATCGCCTCGGCGCAGCGCGACGTGCCCGGCGTCGACTTCGAGGTGGCCGACCTGCGGGAGTGGCTGGCCCGGGGCGAGCGGGCCGACGTCGTGGTCTCCAACGCCACGCTGCAGTGGCTGCCCGACCACGTCGAGCTGCTCCCGGCCCTGGCCGAGTCCGCCGGTGAGTGGCTGGCCTTCCAGGTGCCGGGCAACTTCGGCGAGCCCAGCCACACGATCCGGACCGAGCTGGCCGCCGAGCCGGCGTACGCCGAGCACACGCGGGACGTCGCGGTGCCGAGCAGCCGCGAGCCTGGGGAGTACCTCGACCTGCTGACCGACCTGGGCTGGGAGGTCGACGCGTGGGAGACGACCTACCTGCACGTCCTCCACGGCGAGGACGCCGTCTTCACCTGGGTCAGCGGCACCGGCGCCCGGCCGACCCTGCAGGCTCTCCCCGCGGGCCTGCAGGGGGAGTTCGAGGCGGAGTTCAAGCGCCGGCTGCGCGCGGCCTACCCGGCTCGCAACGGACGGGTGGTGCTGCCGTTCCGACGCATCTTCGTGGTCGGGCGGCGGTCGTCGTGAGGCTCCACCACGTCCAGGTGGCGTGCCCGGTCGGCGGCGAGGACGAGGCGCGACGGTTCTATGCCGAGGGCCTCGGCATGACCGAGGTCGAGAAGCCTCAAGCCCTCAGGGCGCGCGGCGGCTGCTGGTTCCGCGACGGCTGCGCCGAGATCCACGTCGGTGTCGAGGACCCGTTCGCGCCGGCCCTCAAGGCGCACCCCGCGTTCGTGGTCGACGATCTCGACGAGGCCGCAGAACGTCTGCGTGGGCTGGGTTTCGACGTCGACACCAGCCAGCGCGAGACCTTCCCGGGCTACGTGCGGTTCCACACCGTCGACGGCGCCGGTAATCGGGTGGAGGTCCTGGCTATGACACCGGGGGCCTGACACTCTGCCGGCATGCGCCTGCTGCTGATCATCGGCCCACCTGCGGTCGGCAAGATGACGGTCGGCCGGGCGGTCGCGGAGCGCTCGACGTACCGCCTCTTCCACAACCACCACACGATCGAGCTGCTGCTCGACGTCTTCGACTACGGCACGCCGCCGTTCTCCACCCTCAACAGCGAGTTCCGCCGCCGCCTGGTCGAGGAGGCGGCGGCCTCGGGCACCGACCTGATCTTCTCCTTCGTCTGGTCGATGGACCTCGAGGAGGACGCGGTCTTCGTGGAGCGGCTCGTCGCGCCGTACGCCGAGCAAGGCGGGGAGATCGCCGTCGTCGAGCTGGTCGCCGACCTCGACACCCGACTCGAGCGGAACGGGACCGAGCACCGGCTGGCCCACAAGAAGTCCAAGCGCGACCGGGAGTGGTCCGACGCCAACGTCCGGGAGCTGGAGGCGGGCCACCGGATGACCTCCGAGGCCGGGCGCGACGCCCCGGGGGAGCGGCTGCTCGCCCGCTGGCCGCACCTGGTGATCGACAACACCGACCTCGAGCCGGGCGCTGTGGCCGAGCGCATACTGACATGGGTGGTTACCGACCAGTAATCTCGATTCATGCCGTCGATCCTGGACCTGTGGCGCCGCAGCCGGAAGCTCCCTCAGGGTGCTCGCCTGTTCTCGTTGGCGTTCGCGCAGAAGGCGCCGTACTTCGCCACGATCCACCCGCGCTTCCGCGACATCCGGCCGAACTACGCCGAGCTGGTCATCCCCAAGCGCCGCGGCGTCCACAACCACCTCGGCACCGTCCACGCCATCGCGCTGTGCAACGGGCTCGAGGCGGCGATGGGGGCGCTGGCCGAGGCGAGCATCCCGGCGGACAAGCGCTGGATCCCCAAGGGGATGACCGTCGCCTACACCGCCAAGGCGACCAGCGACATCACCTGCGTCGCCGAGACCGAGCCCGAGCAGTGGACCGGCGACACTGTGCCCGATTCTGGGGTTGACCTGCCGGTGAGCGTCCGCGGCGTACGCGATGACGGCACGGTCGTGATCGAGGGCGTCATCAACCTCTGGGTCACGCCGAAGGCGTGGTGACGAAGACCGGGTTGGTCAGGGCGACCATCTCCGAGGCCGAGTAGTCCGCGGTCGGGTCGCCGATCGCCGTCTTGGGGCGGCGGATCTCGGCGCGCACGTACGTCAGCGCCGACGCCGGCACGTCGGCTGCGAGCGTGACCCCGCCGTCGCCGTCCGCGACCGCTCCGGCCAGGACGCCGCTCGGGCCCCAGAGCTGGCCTACGCTGAGCGGCACCCCGGTCGCGTCGAGCGTGACGGTCACGAGGTCCTCGGGCGCAGCCGCGGCCAGGGTCTCGCCGCAGGTGGCGTTCTCAGTGCCCAGGGTTGCGGTGAAGCCCAGGTCGACGCCCGCGTCGCCGGTGACCCACAGGTGTCCGCCCTTCACCGCGCTCACCATGGCGGCGGCGGACAGTGAGTCCATGCGCATGACGTTGTGGGCGAGTCCCACCGTCTGGCCCTCGTGGTGGGAGTCGGAGTTGCCGACCCCCGGCTTGTAGATCCCGCGCTTGAGCAGCGCGTCCCAGCGCAGCAGCGCCTGCTGGTTGAAGTACGTCCACGGCCCGTTCCACACCTCGACGGCATCCATCTCGGCGAAGTCGGGGTCGAAGTCCCACTTGATGCTCGGCACCGGGATGCTCGGGTGCGCGGCGATCGTCACGCCGCCGAGCTCGCGGACCTGGTCGGCGAACTCCTGGATCTTGTTGTCGGCTGCGCGGTAGCGCCAGTCGATCCAGGTCTTGGGTGGCAGCCCGGTCGCCAGCCAGTGCCCGTTGCGGGTGGTGACCTCCTCGCCGTTGACCACGAGGTAGTCCTCCGGCACGTGCCGTCCCCAGGTGTACGTCGCCGCACTCGTGTTGTGCTCGGAGGTGCCGATGAAGTCCAAGCCGGCCGCGCGGGCGGCGTCCAGCAGCGTCGGCTGCGTCCAGTGACCGTCGGAGTAGACGGTGTGCGTGTGCAGGTCGCCGCGGAACCAGGCCGGGCCGGTCCCGGGCACGGCCTGAGGAGCGACGTGCCACTCCGGCCGCGGCTTCCGAGGTCCGAGGACGCACTCGACGACGACCTCGTACGGCGTCCCGGCGCCGTTGATCTGGTAGGGCCCGAGCGCGATCACCCAGCGGCCGGGGGTCAGCGGCCCGGCCAGGTAGCCGGGGGTCGCGTGGTGCCGGGTCAGGGAGAACTCGCGACGCGCGCCACCGGACCAGCCGCGGAACCCGGCCGCGTTGCCGAGCTCGTGCCCGGACGCGTCGAAGATGCCGATGTCGACGACGTTGGTCGTGATCGGGCCGCCCGTGGTCGGCGTGTAGTCGTAGCGCACGTGGATCCGCCGGGTGTGCTCCGGCACGCGGAACGGCAGGTAGACCCAGTCCGGGGTGTTGGGGTCGGTGAAGTGGCCGCGGAACACCGTGCGGTGCACGGCCCTCCCGTTCGCGGCCTGTGCGACCGCGGCCGTACCCACCACGCCGCTGGACGCCGCGGCGGCGACCTTGAGGAGCGTGCGCCGATCGACCGGGTGGCGCATGATCAGTAGCCCTCCTCAGTGCCGTCCCAGCCCCATTGCGGCAGCGGCAGGTCCGGCGGCACCTCCTCGACGGAGTGCCAGCGGTGGTTCAGCAGCGCGGTGCCCCAGGTGAACCACGCGATCAGCGCCGACCGCAGGTCCGGGTCGGCCGGGATCCCGGCGTCGTCGAGCGCGAGCACGAACGCCGCGACCGCGCGCCCGTCCATCTGCTCGTGCGGCCCGTTGCCGGTGTGCATGCGGACCACCGAGGAGTAGTCGCCCACCGTGTCCGTGTACGCCGTCGGCCCGCCGAGCTGCTCGGCGAAGTACGCCGCCAGCCGGTCGGTGTGGTGCTCGTGGACGCCGGCGTGGAAGGCGTGGGAGACCACGGGGTCGGCCATCACCCGCTGGTGCCACGCCTCGGCGAGTGCCGTGACGGCCTGCTGGCCGCCCATGGCGTCGTAGATCGACCGCTGCATGAGCCTCAGAGTAGGTCGTCGGACGGACGGCGGTCAGGTGCCCGTCGTCCGGGTGGCCCGCGTTCCCAGGCGTTTGGCACAGTGGGGGGCATGGCACTGAAGCGCATCCTCGGAACAGCCGTCCGGCACCCGCTCGCCACGACCGCCTTGGTCGCCGGCGTCGCCAAGGGCACGATCGGCGTCGCCCAGCGGCTCTTCCGGGGCGACGACCCGTGGACCTCGACCGACCAGGTGGCCCCGACCCCGACCCCGACCGCGACCACGGCACGACCACGACCACGACCGAGCGGGAGCCGGAGGTGGTCCTGCCGCAGACGGACACCCGTGACCTGCCCGAACCGGTCGTCATCCACGCCGAGGACGACGAGCCCGAGACGGTCATCGACTACGACGGGCACGTGGACCTCGAGGAGGAGCTCGTCTGGACCTCGGAGTCCCCCACCTCCGAGTAGGCCGAGCACCCGCTGAGGGCGGGCTCGCGGGCGGAGCGGTCGGACCGGTGTGCCTCAGTGCGACGGGCGCTCGACCAGCAGGCCCACGCCGAAGAGCACCAGGATGCCGCCGCTGCCGCGCAGCACCTTGCGCATCACGTTCCCTCTGCTCAGCAGGGTCCGGGCTGCCCCGAACACGACCGCGTAGACCAGCGAAGAGGCGAAGCCCAGGGTCGCGAAGACCATGCCGAGCACGAACGCGTCCGCTCCCGAGCTGGAGGCGTCGAGGAACTGGGGAATGACGCTGGCGTAGACCAGGACGGTCTTCGGGTTCGACATGTCGCAGAGGAACCCTTCCCGGAAGGCCCGTGAGGCCGTGACCTTCCTGGGTCCACCCGCGTCCTCGTCGACAGTGACACGGAACTCGCGGGTGCGCAGCAGGCGCACGCCGAGGTAGAGGAGGTACGCCGCACCGGCCACGCGGACCACGTCGAGGGCGACCTGGGACGAGACCAGCAGCGCGGTGAGGCCGACCACGGAGGCAGTCGCCCAGATCAGGTCGGCGACGAAGACCCCCAGCGCTGTCACGGTCGCAGACCCACGTCCGCGCAGCATGGCGTTCTTGAGCACCAGGATCACGGCAGGGCCGGGGATGGCCACGAGCACCGCCGACAGGGCCGCGAAGGCGAGGACGGTGTCGAGGTTCACGATCGCCATGATGTCATGCGTGTGGAGGCCGGGTCGCCGCTCTCCGTGACCGTCGCGGCGGTGCTCGGTGCGCTGCCGGTTAACCTGAGCAGGTCATGCGCACCTACGAGGTACGCACCTACGGGTGCCAGATGAACGTTCACGACTCCGAGCGGCTGACCGGGCTGCTGGAGGACGCGGGCTACGTGGCGGCCCCCGAGGGGGACACAGCCGACGTCGTCGTCTTCAACACCTGCGCCGTCCGGGAGAACGCCGACAACCGGCTCTACGGAAACCTCGGCCACCTCGCGCCGGTGAAGGCGGCGAAGCCGGGGATGCAGATCGCCGTCGGCGGCTGCCTGGCGCAGAAGGACCGCGACACGATCACGACGAAGGCGCCGTACGTCGACGTCGTGTTCGGCACCCACAACATCGGCTCGCTGCCGACCCTGCTGGAGCGCGCCCGGGTGCAGGAGGAGGCGCAGGTCGAGATCCTCGAGTCGCTCGAGGTCTTCCCGAGCACCCTGCCGACCAAGCGCGAGTCGGCGTACGCCGCCTGGGTCTCGATCAGCGTCGGGTGCAACAACACCTGCACGTTCTGCATCGTCCCGAGCCTGCGGGGCACGGAGAAGGACCGGCGGCCGGGCGAGATCCTGGCCGAGGTCGAGGCTCTGGTCGCCGACGGCGTCTCCGAGATCACCCTGCTGGGCCAGAACGTCAACGCCTACGGCGTCGAGTTCGGCGACCGCCAGGCGTTCTCCAAGCTGCTGCGCGCCTGCGGGGGGATCGAGGGCCTCGACCGGGTCCGCTTCACCAGCCCGCACCCCGCGGAGTTCACCGACGACGTGATCGAGGCGATGGCCGAGACGCCGAACGTGATGCCGCAGCTGCACATGCCGCTGCAGTCCGGCTCGGACCGGATGCTGCGCGCGATGCGCCGCTCCTACCGCCAGGAGAAGTACCTCGGCATCATCGAGCGCGTCCGCGCCGCCATGCCCGAGGCCGCGATCACCACCGACATCATCGTCGGCTTCCCCGGCGAGACCGAGGAGGACTTCCAGGCCACGCTGGACGTCGTACGCCGGGCACGGTTCAGCGGTGCCTTCACCTTCATCTACTCCAAGCGCCCCGGCACTCCGGCCGCCACGATGGACGAGCAGGTCGACCCGGCCGTCATCACCGACCGCTACCAGCGGCTCGCCGCCGTGGTGAACGAGGTCGCCTGGGAGGAGAACAAGCTGCTCGTCGGCCGGACCGTCGAGCTGATGGTGGCCGAGGGCGAGGGCCGCAAGGACGCCGCCACGCACCGGCTCAGCGGCCGCGGCCCGGACAACCGCCTGGTGCACTTCACCCCGGACGACCCCACCGCGATCCGGCCGGGAGACCGGGTGACGGTCGAGATCACCTACGCCGCGCCGCACCACCTGGTGGCCGACCGCGTGCTGTCGACTCGTCGTACGCGGTCCGGGGACGCTTGGGAGGCGCGGACCAGCCCGCCCTCGACAGGGCCGACCGTCGGGCTCGGCATGCCGGCTGTCGGCGTTCCCGTCCCGCTCGCGGACGCGCCCGTCTGCGGCTGACCCGCTTCCGTCACTCCGGGGAGCGGGGGTCCACCGAGGAGTAGCCGGCCTTGGGCTCGAGGCCCTCCGGGTTCGGCTCGCGCTGGCCCGGGGTCTGCTCCGGCGGAACCTCGACGTCGGGGTCGCGCACCACCTCCGAGGTGTCCCTGATCCCGTCGGTGCCCTCCTGGCCGGGGCCGGTGGGACCGACCCGCTCGCTGCTGACACCCATGTCGCCCTCGGGGTCGTGGTGGGAGTCGCGGATGTCGCGCGGCTCTCCGAACGTGCCGGACTCGTCGTTCGAGGTCATACCGGGTCCTCCTCCTTGGGGTCCGAGCCCTCGGAGTCCTGCTCGTCCTCGGGCTCCTGCTGCTTGTCGTCGGGCTGCGCGATCTCGTCGGGGAGCTGGTCCTCCATCGCCGGGTTGTCGTCCGGGTCGAGGTCGTGGCTGAGCGGCGTCGGGTCGTCGCCCTCGAAGGGCGCGTCGTCGTTGATGGCGTCCGCCCCTCCCGGGTTGCGGGCGGGCTCCTCCGCCTCGGGTGCGGGCATCTCTCCCAGGTCAGCGTGATCTGCCACGTGTTTCCTCCTCCGATGAGTCGGGTCAGAACCCGAACGTCAGATATCCCCTGCCACGATCCTGCCGGTCATCCGCTGTGGGCGATAGGTCCAGAGAGGTGAGGGCCAGTCGCTCGTGCGGCACCACCGGGTCGGGCAGCCCGCTCAGCGGCCACCACCGCAGGTCGGCGCACTTCTCCGGCTCGACGACCCGCGGCTCACCGGACCAGCTCCGCGCGGTGAAGAAGAAGTCGACCCGCTCGTCGATCGCCTCGGCGTGCTGGGTGCGCTGCATCGTGAACTGGAAGTCCAGCGAGACGTCCTCGAGGCCGAGCTCCTCGGAGGCTTCCCGGCGGGCGGCGTCGTACGCCGTCTCTCCCCGCTCCACGTGACCGGCTGCGCCCGCGGCCCAGTGGTCGTCCATGTAGCCGGTGTTCTGGCGCAGCTGGAGCAGGACCTCCGGGCCGTGCTCGCCCTCGCGCAGCAAGAACACGTAGGCCGCGGGGACGACGACGAACCGCACTACTTGAGGTCGTCGTTCTTGCCGTCGAGCTTGTCCAGGGCGTTCTTGGCCTTCTGGTTGCCCGTGGCGATCTTGTCTCGGTACTTGCCCTTGGTCTGCTTGTCGACCATTCCGGCGGCCTTGTCCAGCCCGCCCGAGATCTGCTCGCCGTGCTTGTCGACGACCTCGGTGGCCTTGCCCTTGAGCTTGTCCAGGAAACCCATCGTCAGCCCTCTTCCGTGAGCGGCACCGGGGGCAGTGCCGAGGTTTGGAACACTAGTCGCATGCCCCCGCCGGTCAGTCCGCCGATCGTCGCGGTGGTCGGGGCCACGGCCTCGGGCAAGACGGCGCTCTCGCTGGACCTGGCCGAGGCGCTCGGCGGCGAGGTCGTCAACACCGACGCCATGCAGGTCTACCGGGGCATGGACGTCGGCACCGCCAAGCTGCCGCCCGGCGACCGCCGCGGCATCCCCCACCACCTGCTGGACACCCACGACGTGAGCGAGCCGCTGACCGTCGCGGCGTTCCAGGCGGAGGCGCGTGCCGTGATCGCCGAGCTCCGGTCGCGCGGCGTCAGCCCGGTGCTCGTGGGCGGCTCCGCGCTCTACACGCGGGCGGTCCTCGACCGGTTCGAGTTCCCCGGCGAGGACCCCGACATCCGGCGGCGGCTCCAGGACGAGCTGGACGAGGTCGGCGCCGGCACCCTCCACGCCCGGCTGGCCGCGCTCGACCCCGAGGCCGCCGCGCGCATCGACGCCGACAACGGCCGCCGGGTGATCCGGGCGCTGGAGGTGATCGAGCTGACCGGTCGCCCCTTCACCGCATCCCTGCCGGCGCTGGAGTACGCCGACCCGCCGACCGTGCAGGTCGGTGTGCGGATCGACCGGGACGAGCTGGACCGGCGGATCGAGCAGCGCGTGAGCGAGATGTTCGAGGCCGGGCTGGTCGAGGAGGTCCGCTCCCTGGGCCCCCTGGGCCGCACCGCGGCGACGGCGATCGGCTACCGCGAGGTCGCGGCGTACCTCGCCGGCGAGCTGACGGAGGCGGAGGCGCGGGAGCGGACCGTGGTGGCGACCCGCCGGTTCGCGCGACGGCAGGAGAAGTGGTGGCGCAAGGACCCGCGCATCACCTGGGTGGGCGCCCAGGACCCCGATCGGGTCGAGCAGGCGCTGTCCGCAGTCCGCGCCGGCGGCTGAGTCTCCGACTCGCGTCCCGGCCGGAAGCGTGCTGTGCTGGAGTGGAGGAACAGCCCGAGCGCTGTCGGTGTTCTCCCGACAGCCACCACCGACGGAAGGTCCCTTTCCATGTCCACCATCGACGCCACCGCCGCTGACTTCGATCAGCTCGTCCTGGACAACGACATCGTCCTGGTCGACTTCTGGGCCGACTGGTGCGGGCCGTGCAAGCAGTTCGCGCCCGTCTACGAGAGCGCGTCCGAGCAGCACGAGGACGTCGTGTTCGCCAAGGTCGACACCGAGGCCGAGCAGGCCCTCGCCCAGGCCGCGCAGATCACCTCGATCCCCACGCTGATGGCCTTCCGCGAGCAGGTGCTCGTGTTCGCCCAGCCCGGCGCGCTGCCGCCGCCGGCGCTCGAGCAGGTCATCACCGCGGTCAAGGGACTCGACATGGAGGACGTACGTCGCCAGATCGCCGCGCAGGACAACAAGGAACAGAACTGATCCCCGGCCTCTCCCTGCGACCATGTCCTCAGGAGGTGACCTCATGAGCTACGCCTTCGTGAAGGGCCACGGCACGGAGAACGACTTCGTGATCGTGCCCGAGGACGTCGAGCTCACCCCCGAGCGCGCCCGTGCACTCTGCGACCGGCGGGCCGGCATCGGCGGCGACGGTGTCATCCGGGCCGCGCACCGCGACGGCCGCTGGTTCATGGACTACCGCAACTCCGACGGCTCGCTCAGCGAGATGTGCGGCAACGGCATCCGGGTGCTCGCCCGGTACCTGGTCTCCGAGCTCGGGGTCCTGCCGGGGCCGCTGGAGATCGACACCCGCGACGGCGTGAAGACGGTCCACCCCGACGCCGGGCAGTACACCGTCGACATGGGTCGGCCGGAGCTGCTCGGGCCCACCACCGTGGAGGTCGAGGGCCGGCGTTACGCCGCCACCCACGTGAGCATGGGCAACCCGCACGCCGTCGTCTTCGTCGACGACCTGGCTGAGGCGGGGTCGCTGCTCGAGCCGCCGCAGGTCGACGCCGAGACCTTCCCCGACGGCGCGAACGTCGAGTTCGTCGTACGCCGTCCCGAGGGCGGGCTCGCGATGCGGGTCCACGAGCGGGGCTCGGGCGAGACGCGCTCGTGCGGGACCGGCGCGTGCGCCGCGGTGGTCGCGGCTCTCGACGGGCCTGGATCCAGCCGCGACATCGACGTGCCGGGCGGTCGCCTGACCGTGACCTGGACCGAGGACGAGCGGGTGCTGCTCACCGGCCCCGCGGTGCTGGTCGCCTGGGGGACCACCAGCCTTTGATTGCCGCTCTGGCGCCTTCTTGGGGGAGGCATTTCCCATGTAAAGCGGGAGAGTGTTCACGTCCCGGGGCCGATCAGCCGTGGAGACTGAACAGCGAGCCGCTTTACATGGGAAATGCCAGCTCAACAAACATCCGCAGGCCTCCGATCGCCCGCGTAGGAGCTGAACATGACGAACGGACCGAGCACCAGGCAGGCCAGGAGCGGCCAGTCGGTCGGGCAGAGCAGGGCGTCCCGGAGACCGGTCCACCACGGGTCCGGGTACTCCTCCGGGGCGGCGACCTGCATCGCGCCGAACGCCCAGTACGCCACGATCGCGCTGAACCCGATGCCGAACACGCAGATCCACAACAGGGTGGGCGGGAGGCGCAGCAGGGCGGCCGTGGCCAGCGAGAGCGCGCACATGGCCAGGACCGCGAGCGCGAACATCAGCGTGTGCTGCCGGTCGCCGTCCGAGGGCTGCTCGCCGAAGAAGGCGAGGGAGTCCAGCAGGGCGCAGCCGGCCACCGTCGCCATGGCGAGCGCCACCGACGCGCCCCACACGAAGGTCATCACGAAACGTCGTCCATCCATGAGGCCCACGCTCGCAGCCCGGCCCGGGCCCGCGCCTGAGTCGGCGTACTCATATCCTCACGTTCCATGGACCTCACCGGAACCTCAGCCATCGTCACCGGAGCGGCCTCGGGCATCGGCGCCGCCGTCGCCCGCCAGCTGGCCGCCCGGGGCGCCACGGTCGTCGTCGCCGACCTGCAGGCCGACAAGGGCGAGGCGCTGGCCGCCGAGATCGGCGGGGTGTTCGCCCGGGTCGACGTGACCGACACCCAGCAGATCCGTGCGGCCGTCGAGGCGGCGGCGGAGATCGCGCCACTGCGGGCGGTCGTCAACTCCGCCGGCATCGGCTGGGCACAGCGGACGATCAGCCGGGACGGCGAGATCGACTCCGCGCACGACCTCGACGCGTTCAGCAAGGTGATCGCGATCAACCTCATCGGGACCTTCGACATGGTCCGCCAGGCTGCGAGCGTGATGTCGCACAACGAGCCCGACGCCGACGGCTGCCGCGGGGCGATCGTCAACCTGGCGAGCGTCGCGGCGTTCGACGGTCAGATCGGCCAGGCGGCGTACTCCGCCTCCAAGGGCGGCGTCGTGGGAATGACCCTCCCCGTCGCCCGCGACCTCTCGGCCGCCGGCATCCGGCTCAACACCGTCGCCCCGGGGCTGATCGACACCCCGATCTACGGCGAGGGCGAGGACGCCGAGGCGTTCAAGGCCAAGCTGGGGGAGTCGGTGCTGTTCCCGAAGCGCCTCGGCGTGCCGGACGAGCTGGCCAGCATGGTGGTCGAGTGCCTGACCAACGCCTACATGAACGGCGAGGTCGTGCGCGTCGACGGCGGCATCCGGATGCCGCCCAAGTAGGGGCTAGAAGATCTTCTGCAGCTGGTCGCAGGTGTAGGTGTCGTTCTTCACGCACGCCTGCGGCATCACGGTGTAGAGGACGGCGAGCACCAGGCTCGGCGCCAGGATGAGCGCTCCCATGAGGATGCCGATCCGCGTGGTGTGGTCGCGCGCGTGCCGCCACACGAGGAAGGCGCAGATGAGCGTGAGGACGACCAGGATCTGGCTGATCCGCGAGAAGGCGATCTCCGTGTCTCCCAGGGTCGTGGTCGGCCCCTCGCACATCACCTTGAGGTAGAGGGACTCGTTCTTGACGTCGCCGCCGTTGGTGATGGGGAGGCACCGGGCGTCGCGGACCCACGAAAAGGCCTGGATCAGCAGCAGCAGCGCGATCCCGATCAGCGCCGCGAACCAGATCTGCCCCCGCTTCTGCATGCGCGAATGCTACCGAGACTCCCGGTCCCGCGAGCAGTTTCCGGAGGGTGTCGCGCCACCCAGGCAGTCCCGGGGGAGCGTGAGATGCAGGAGACCGACGAGCAGGGCCGGGCCCAGCAGCAGCGAGACCACGGCTCCGGTGGCCCTCGGCCAGGTCCGCGGCGTCCGGACGAACCACCAGACGAGGGCCGCGAGCGCGACCAGCGCGACCACGGCGACCGCCACGACGAGGGGCGGCTCCTGGGCCAGCGGGGAGCACATCACGCGGGCGTACGGCGAGTGCGGCGCCGCCATCGGCCCCTCGTCCTCCCACTGCGGACACGAGTCGTCGACCATGAACAGGACCTGGCTCGCGGCCGCCCCGCCGACCGCCCCGACCAGCCACCCGACGACCAGCAGCGCACGCTTGCCCGTGTTCCCCGTCACGGACTCAGGCTAAAGGACTCGCTGCCACGTCCCGGGGCGACGTACGCTGGAGCACGATCATGACGAACGCAGAGACCAATCTCGACCCCGTGGACCTCTCCGACGCCCTCGCGGAGACCGACGACTGGGACGACGGCCCCGAGGACGAGTGGGAGTCCGGCTACGCCGACGGTCCCGACGACGAGCCCGAGCTCACCACCGGTGAGCAGGACCTCGTCGAGCGGCACGCCCTGCGCCGCGTCGCCGGCCTGTCGACCGAGCTCGAGGACATCAGCGAGGTCGAGTACCGCCAGCTCCGGCTCGAGCGGGTCGTGCTCGTCGGCGTGTGGACGTCAGGCTCGGTGGCGGACGCCGAGAACTCCATGGCCGAGCTCGCCCTCCTCGCCGAGACCGCCGGCTCCGAGGTGCTCGACAACGTCTTCCAGCGCCGCCAGGCCCCCGACCCCGCGACGTACGTCGGCCGCGGCAAGGTGGAGGGGATCCGCGAGATCGTGCAGGCGGCCGGCGCCGACACCGTCATCTGCGACGGTGAGCTCGCGCCCAGCCAGCTGCGCAACCTCGAGGACCGGCTCAAGGTCAAGGTGGTCGACCGGACCGCGCTGATCCTCGACATCTTCGCCCAGCACGCGAAGTCCCGGGAGGGCCAGGCCCAGGTCGAGCTGGCCCAGCTCAACTACATGAAACAGCGCCTGCGCGGCTGGGGTGGCAACCTCTCCCGCCAGGCCGGCGGTCGCGTCGGCGCGGCCGGTGGCGGCATCGGCGGCCGCGGTCCCGGTGAGACGAAGATCGAGACCGACCGCCGCCGGATCAACACCAAGATCGCCAAGCTGCGCCGCGAGCTCACCGACATGAAGGGCACCCGCGAGGTCAAGCGTCAGGAGCGGCGCCGCCACCACATCCCCAACGTCGCGATCGCCGGCTACACCAACGCCGGCAAGTCCTCGTTGCTCAACCGGCTCACCGACGCCGGGGTGTTGATCGAGGACGCGCTGTTCGCGACCCTGGATCCCACGACCCGGCGTACGACGACCTCGGACGGCCGCGTCTACACGATGACCGACACCGTCGGGTTCGTCCGGCACCTGCCGCACCAGCTGGTCGAAGCCTTCCGCTCGACCTTGGAGGAGGTCGCCGACGCCGACCTCATCCTGCACGTGGTCGACGGCTCGCACCCCGACCCCGAGGGCCAGATCACCGCGGTGCGCGAGGTGCTCTCCGAGATCGACGCGCTCGGCGTCCCCGAGCTGGTCGTCATCAACAAGGCCGACGCGGCCGACCCGATGACGCTCGCCCGGCTGCAGCAGCGGGAGCGGCACAGCGTCGTGGTCTCGGCCAAGACCGGCCAGGGCATCGCCGACGCGCTCGCGGTGATCGAGGGCGAGCTGCCCCGGCCGGGCGAGGAGTTCGAGGCGCTCGTGCCCTACGAACGCGGCGACCTGGTCAACCGGATCCACCAGGAGGGCGAGATCGACGCGCTCGAGCACACCCCGGACGGCACCCGCATCACCGGACGGGCCAACCCCGACCTCGCCGGCGAGCTCGCGGCGTACGCCGTCTAGCCGTGCCCGCTCTGCTCTGGGGGGTGGTGGCCGCCTCCTCCCTCATCCTCGGGGCGATCCTGGCGGTCGTGCGGACGTGGCGCGACGGGATCGTCGGTGCCGTGCTCGCCTTCGGCGCCGGGGCCCTCATCGCCTCGGTGTCCTTCGAGCTGGCCGAGCAGGGGCTCGACGAGGGCGGCGCCGTGCCGGTGGCGCTCGGCCTGGCGGCCGGTGCCCTGGCCTTCTTCGGCGGCGACCGGGCGGTGCAGTCCATCGGTGGCCGCAGCCGGAGCGGCGGCGCCGGGCTGCCGCTGGCCATCGGCGCCCTGCTCGACGGCATCCCCGAGCAGGCGGTCCTCGGCATCGGCCTCGCGGGCGGTCACGGCGTCAGCGCCGCGCTCCTGGTGGCCATCTTCGTCTCCAACCTCCCCGAGTCCGTCGGCTCCTCCGCGGACATGCTCTCCGGTGGACGGTCCAAGCGGTCCGTGCTCACGCTGTGGCTCGCGGTCAGCGTCGTCTGCGCCCTCGCGACGGGACTGGGGTACCTGGTGTCCGACGTCGCGTCCCCGGAGCTGCGCGGTGCCATCGACGGCTTCGCCGCGGGCGCCCTGCTCACCATGCTGATCGACTCGATGGCGCCCGAGGCCCTGAAGAAGGCCCGCGACTACGCCGGCCTCGTCACCGTCGTCGGCTTCGCCGTCGGGGCCGGGCTCTCCCTGCTCTGACGCATCCGCCCCCGGGTCAGCGACCCAGCCCCGGCCGGAGGGCCAGCGCGAGGGCCAGCAGGCCCACGCCCGCGACGCCGCACCAGAACGTCACGATCGTGCCCGTGAGGCCTCCGAAGGGGTACACGAGCACCCAGCCCAGCATGATCGAGAAGACCAACGGGACGAACAGGGCGACGGCCACCACCGACGCCAGGAGGGCGCCGGGTGCCTGCACCCCGCGTCGGGCCGACAGGGCGGCCAGCCCCGCGAGCAGGGTGATCGCCGCGACGCCGACGAGCCACCAGCCGACGCGCTCCGCCGGCACCTCGCCCGGACGCCAGGCGATGACCGACCCCCAGACGGCAGCCGGGACCAGCGCCACGGTGAGCCGCGTCGTACGCCGCCAGGTGCCGCCCCGCGGCGTGACCTCCGCGAGCGACGGCAGCGGCTCGTCGAAGGTGAATCCGGCGGCCGCGGCGGAGAAGGCCAGGACCACGGGGAGGAAGGCCTCCTCCGCGACCGGCCAGCGTGCCAGCAGCAGGGCCATGACCAGGGCCGTCACGCAGCAACCGAGCAGGGCGACCCAGGGGATCGCCCTGCTCAGGTACCAGGTGCGCACGGTCAGCGGTTGACCTTGAACGGGATGGGGTCCGAGGTCCGCATCTCCTGCGGACCCGTGACCATGCCCAGCGCCAGGCAGGCCAGGCCCACCACCGTCACGCCGGCGATCGCCATCCGGAGCTGGCGTGTGCGCGCGGCACGGTCGTGCCAGATCGCCACCAGGGCCGCCGCGGCGCACAGGCAGACCAGGTAGCACAGGTAGAAGGCCGGGTTGCCGGTCGCCAGGTCCTGGGTGCCGTCGTCGTTGGTCCCGGAGGCGAACATCGCCCAGGGGAGGAGAAGCCGGGCGCGCCCACCCTCGAGGAAGCCTCCGCCCACGAAGCAGACGGCGACGATCGCGACCGTGGTGGCCGCGGCCGCGCCGGGGAAGCTCAGCCAGCGACCTGACAGGACTCCGAGGAGCCCGCCGCCGAGACAGGCGACCGGACCGAGGGCGATCAGCAGGCTCCAGACCTGCCAGTCCGGCATGGTCGCGAACCACCACTCCTGCGGCGCCGCGCCCTTCTGCGCGATCAGGGCCAGCGCCATCGCGGTCCAGATGACAGCGGCCGCGAACGGCACCAGGCAGGCAAGGGCGAGTGCCGCCGTACGCCGCGCCTCGCTGCCGGGCGTGATGGCGACCGCCTCGAGGGCGGTGTCGGTGGAGCGCGTGAGCCGGTGCGCGACGATCAGGCTCGGCAGTCCGATGAAGAAGGCCGGCATGATCGGCAGTGCGAGCAGGTCGGTGAGGTGGGGGTCGCTCGCGGTCGCCCACTGCAGGATCGTCAGCCCGAACGCCAGGAACGTGCCGAGCAGGAACGCGGGGTGGCGGAGGAAGCGGACGGCCTCGATCCGCGCCATCTGTGAGAGCGCGGACCGGCCGTCGGACAGGCTGGAGATGGGCATGGATGTACTCGACATTGGTCACTCCAAGGTGGTGAGAAGGGTCAGGCGAGGGCGCGGGCCGAACGGGCGTCGGAGCCGAGCATGAGGAGATAGGCGTCTTCGAGGGTGGGCTCGACCGGGACCGCGCCGGGCGGGGGCGGGCCACCGACGACGTGGTGCTTGCCCGAGCCGGTGCGCCACGAGACCAGGGCGTCCGGCGGCGGTTGGTCGGTGCGCCACACCTGTCCGGTCGCGGTCTCGACCAGGTCGCTGACCGCACCGTCGAACCGGATGGACCCCCCGGCCAGGACGACGACCCGCTCGCACAGCGCCGCGACGTCCTCGGTCTGGTGGGTGGAGAGCAGGACCGCGCACCCGTCGGCGACGACGGAGAGGGTGCGGCGGAGGTCCGCGCGCTGCGCGGGGTCAAGGCCGGTCGTAGGCTCGTCGAGCACCAGGATCCGCGGGTCGCCGAGGAGGGACTGGGCCAGCGCCACGCGACGGCGTTGGCCGCCGGACAGCTTCGCCACCCGCGTGGTGGCGAGGTCGCCCAGGTCGACCAGGTCGAGCACCCGGCGCACCTCGCGGGCGCGGCGATCGCGGTCGTTCCACTCCTTGAGGACCGCCACGTACTCCACGAAACCGAAGGCGGTCATGTCCTGCGGGTACCCGAGCTCCTGCGGCAGGTAGCCGAGGTGCCGGCGGATCTCGGTCAGGGTGGCCTGGGACCCGGTCGGGTCCTCGCCCAGCAGTCGGGTCTGGCCACGGTCGGCGGCGATCGAGGTGGCCACGATCCGGAGCAACGTCGTCTTGCCGGCGCCGTTGGGGCCCAACAGCCCGGTGACGCCGCGGTCGAAGGCGAGGTCGATCCCGGACAGGGCGACCGTGCGGCCGTAGGACTTCCCCACGCCGGTCAGCTCGACGGCGTTCACAGCAGCGAACCGATCTCGCTGCGTCGTCCCGACCGGATCAACAGGATCGCGCACGCCATCGCCGCCAGCCCGAGGTAGACCGCCTGCTGCTCCGCCTGCACCGGCCAGGTGGCCGGCAGCCCGCGGGCGGAGAGCCCGACCACGCCGCACCACCCGACCGCGACGACGGCGGCCGCCGAGCGCGGACCCACGAAGCTCGAGAGGGCGAGCAGGACCGGGATCAGCGTGAGGGCGGGTCCGAGCCAGGCGGCGGCGACCCACGTCGGACCCGGCACCAGCAGGCCGAGGAGGACCGCGACCGGCAGGCTGGTGGCGAGGACCGCCAGCGCGCGGGTGAGGATGAGCCGGGTCCGACCGTAGGGTGCCGTGACGACGAGCGTCTCGAGGGAGTCCTGGCTGGCGGAGAACGCCGCCGCGACGCCGAGGACGGGGATCATCGGGGCCACCAGCAGGAAGGGCGCGAGGTTCTGGCCGTCGGTGAGGACCGCGGCCGTCGTGGCGAAGGCGAGGGCCACGAACGCACTGACCATCCAGGCCGTGCGCAGCGAGGCCGTGGCCGCGAGCAGGATGGCCGAGGGGTCCGAGAGTCCCAGTCGTCGAGCGAGCCTGATCGCCGCCGGGTCGGGGGTCCTCTCGATGGCGTCCCGGACGCCGGTCCAGGCGCGGTCGAGCCCTGGCAGGTCGGTGTGGGGGCGGATCGCCACGCGACACTCGGCGCAGTGCGCCAGGTGCTGCTCGACCGAGGCGCCGGCGATGGCGTCCAAGGAGCCGTCCGTGTAGGCGGTGAGCAGGTCGGAGTCTGCGTGCCAGCTCATCGGGGTCCCTCCTCGATCGTGGCCAGGGAGCCGCGCAGCTGCGCCTTGGCCCGGTGCAGCCTGGTCTTCACGGTGTTCTCGCGCACCCCGAGGAGGCGCCCGGCCTCCTTGGCGGTGAGGCCGTCGAGCACGACGGCCTGGACCACCGACCGGAACTCCGGCGACAGCTGGCGCAGCGCGCCGGCCAGGTCGCCGTACTCGACGCCGAGCAGCACCTCGTCCTCGGCGGCAGGGAGCCGGCCCAGGTCGGGCCCGCTCCACTCGGGGACGAGGACGACGTCCTTGCGGGCGCGCAGCCGGGACACCATCCGGCGGAAGCCGATGCCCCACAGCCAGCCCGCGACCTCCCCCTCGCCGCGGAACTTGCGAGCGTCCTTCCAGAGCGCGACGAAGGTGTCCTGGACGACGTCGAGGACGACCTCGCGGTCGTTGCACCGCCGCAGCAGCCGGGCCTGGAGCCACGGCGCGTGCCGGTCGTAGAGCTCTCTCAGGGCGCCCGAGTCGCCTTCCGCGACGGCCGCGACCAGGACGGCGTCGTCCCGGGGGTCGGCGACCGCGAAGGGCTTCATGACCTCACTGTCGCACCGGGAGGCGCATTTGGTTCCCGACCGCGTCAGGTCGTGGCGACGCAGGGCAGACGGAGAGGCCGGCACCGCAGCTGCGATGCCGGCCTCTCGGCGCCGAGCGGTGTGCCCGACTGTTGTCGGTCGCTCAGAACTTCAGCACGTACGACGTGAAGCTGTCGTCGCCGCCCTCGTCGTCATCGTCGTCCTCGGACGAGGACTGGCAGTCGTCGTCGGAGTCGTCGTCCTCGTCCTCGTTGTCGACCCCGTCGTCGTCGGAGTCCTCGTCGCCGTCGGAGACGCCGTCGTCGTCGCTGTCGGCGTCCTCCGGGTCGGTGCCCTGGTCGTTCTCGTCCTCGTCGGCCACCCCGTCGTGGTCGGAGTCGTCGTCGTCGGCGCGGCAGGACTCGTCGGCGTCGTCCTCGTCCTCGTTGTCGGTGCCGTCGTGGTCGGCGTCCTCGTCACCGTCGAGCGTGCCGTCGTCGTCGGTGTCCGCGTCGGTGGGGTCGGTCGACTGGGTGCCGTCGGTGACCTCGTCGCCGTCGTCCTCGCCGTCTCCGTCGGTGTCCTCGTCGGAGGGGTCGGTGTGATGGCGGAACTCTCCGATGTTCTTGAGGCCGTCGTGGTCCCGGTCGCTACGGGCGTTGGCCTGGTGCGGGTCGAGACCGTGCCGGAGCTCCCAGCGGTTGGGCATGCCGTCGCCGTCGGAGTCGGCCGAGGCGAAGGCGGGGACCGACAGGGTCAGCAGACCGGCGGTGCCGAGGGCGGCGAGGACCGCAGTGGTCCGTCGGAAGGGGTTGTTGCTCATCTCAGTGCTCATCTCAGGGCTCCTCTTGGTGCGTCGTGGGGTGAGCCGAGTGTGTGGCCGCGAGGAGAGCTGGGTCTCGAGAATAAGAAAGGTCTCATCAATGTGCGGTGAAGTTCTCATCAAGAGCCGGCTGGCTCGGGGTGCATGTTTCCCCGCCTGGGCGGGGAAACATGCACTGGTAGGGGGTTGCAACCCCCTACCAGTGACAGACTCGCGCGCCCAGTTCGTGCCGAGCGCCCAGGAGCGGTCAGTCCTCTTCCACGTGGAGGCTGCCCGCCTCGGGGCCGGTCTCGCTGCCGGGGTTGATCGCCGGGCCGCCCAGGACGTCGTCCTCGGCGCGGATCGCGTCGGGGTCGTCGCCGCCCAGCATGAGGTCGGGCTCGGTGTCGACGTCCGGCTGCTCCTGCCAGTGCCGCTGCTCGAGCGTCTCGTGCGACTCGTCGGCCATCTCCGCCCCGCGTGGCATGCGGTTCGGCGGGCTCCACGGCTCGTCGTCGCCCGCGCTCGGCTCGTCGAGATTCACCTCGGCGTTCGCCCGCTCGGCCGGGTCCAGCTCGGTCTCGCCCCAGTCACCTTCAGAGTTCGTCATGCCCCCACCCTGACTGGTCGGACCGGCCGTCTCAAGTGCGCCCGGACGCCCGTCGTCCGTCCCTGGCGCGGCCGAGCCGTGTGCAAGGATTCGGCACGTGGCGCAATTCCTGGCGGGCCGCGCCGAGACCTTGATCCAGGCCAGGCTCCTGGGTCTGCTCCGGGACGAAGGGCCACTGTCCAAGGCAGAGCTCGCCGACCGACTCGGAGTCTCGCGTACGACCGTGGGCGTCGAGGTACAGCGACTGGCGGAGGTCGGGCTCGCGCAGGAAGCCGGGCCGGCCGCCTCGCGCGGCGGACGTCGATCGACGCTCGTGGACCTCTCGCCCGACCTGCGTTTCCTGGGGTTGTCGATCGGGGCGACGGGGATCTCGGTCGGAGTGACGGACGGGCGCCTGGCCGTCCTGGCCACCCGGTCCCGCCCCTGCGACATCCGCACCGGCCCGGAGGCGGTGCTGGCGAGTGCGTTGGAGATCGCCCGCGAGGTGCTGGCCGAGGCGGGCGTCGAACGACCCAGCGGGGCAGGAGTGGGCGTCCCCGGCCCGGTGGACTTCAACCGCGGCATCTCGGTCTCACCACCGATCATGCCCGGATGGGACGGCTTCCCGGTCCGCGACGTCGTCTCCCGCGAGCTCGGGTGCCCCGTCGTGCTGGACAACGACGTCAACGTGCTCGCCGTCGGCGAGCAGCACGCGGGGGTCGCCAAGGCAGCGCGAGACTTCCTGTACGTGAAGATCGGCACCGGCATCGGTTGCGGCATCGTGGTGGACGGAGAGCTCTACCGGGGCGTCAACGGGTGTGCCGGCGACATCGGGCACATCCGGGTCGACGACTTCGGCCCGACCTGCGCGTGTGGCAACACCGGATGCCTGGAGGCGTTCGCCGGCGGCGCAGCGTTGGCCCGGGACGCAACTGCCGCCGCCCGCGCCGGGCGCTCGGAGGTTCTCGCGGCGCTGTTGGGGGAGAAGGGGTCGCTCACCGCCGCGGACCTGGGCGCCGCCATCGCCCAGGGTGACGCCACGTCGGTCCAGCTGATCCGCGACTCCGGTCGCCGCGTCGGTCAGGTGCTGGCCAGCCTCGTGTCGTTCTTCAACCCCGACCTGATCGTGATCGGAGGCGGTGTCACGGCGCTCGGGCACGCGCTCCTGGCCGAGATCCGGGGAGTCACGTACCGACGCTCCCTGCCACTCGCCACCGGCAGTCTGCCCATCGTCCTCAGCGAGCTGGGTGACGACGGCGGTGTCATCGGCACGGCCCGGTTGATCTCCGACGCCGTCTACTCCACCGACGGGCGGCGTGGCTGATGACCCTCGTAGCCGGCATCGACTCCTCCACACAGTCCTGCAAGGTCGTGGTCCGCGACGCGGACTCCGGGGTGCTGGTTCGCCAGGGACGCGCCCGTCACCCCGAGGGCACGGAAGTCCACCCCGACCACTGGTGGACCGCCCTGCAGGAGGCGATCTCGGACGCGGGTGGGATCGACGACGTCGAGGCGATCTCGGTCGGTGGCCAGCAGCACGGAATGGTCTGCCTGGACGAGGACGGGGCCGTGGTCCGTCCCGCCCTGCTGTGGAACGACAACCGGTCCGCGGGTGCGGCCGCCGACCTCACCCGCGAGCTCGGCGGGCCTCAGGCGTGGGCCGACGCGGTCGGTCTGGTGCCGGTCGCGAGCTTCACCGTCACCAAGCTGCGCTGGCTCGCCCGCCACGAGCCGGAGAACGCCGCACGTACGGCGGCGGTCGCCCTGCCCCATGACTGGCTGACCTGGCGACTGGCGGGCGCCGTCGGCCTCGACACCCTGGTGACCGACCGCAGCGACGCCAGCGGCACGGGCTACTGGTCGGCCGAGACCGGTGCGTACCGCCCCGACCTCCTCGAGCTCGCCCTCGGCCGCACTCCTCACGTCCCGCGGGTCGTGGCACCTTCCGAGCGGGCCGCGACCAGCACCAGTGGTGCGGTGCTCGGCCCGGGCGCGGGCGACAACGCCGCGTCCGCCCTCGGCCTCGGCGCCGGCCCCGGCGACGTGGTGCTCTCCATCGGCACCTCGGGTGTCGTCACCGCCGTCGCCGACCAGGGCGCACACGACGCCTCGGGGACCGTCGCCGGCTTCGCCGATGCGACCGGGCGACACCTCCCACTCGTGGCGACCCTCAATGCCGCACGGGTGCTCGCCGGCACTGCCCGGATGCTCGGGGTCGACCTGCAGCGGCTCTCCGATCTCGCGCTCTCGGCCCCGCCCGGGGCCGATGGGCTCGTCCTGGTGCCCTACCTCGAGGGCGAGCGCACGCCGAACCTGCCGGATGCCACGGGCAGCCTGCACGGTCTGACGCTTCGCACGGCCACACCCGCGCACCTCGCCCGCGCGGCGGTCGAGGGGATGCTCTGCGGCTTGGCCGCCGGCCTCGACGCCCTCGTCGGGCAAGGAGTGGAGCCACGTCGCGTGCTCATGGTCGGCGGCGGTGCCGCCTCCGAGGCGGTCCGCCGGATCGCGCCGGCGGTGCTGGGGCTTCCGGTCGAGGTGCCGACACCGGGGGAGTACGTCGCCGACGGTGCCTGCCGACAAGCGGCCTGGGTGCTGGGTGGTTCCGAGGATCCGCCCGCCTGGTCGGCCACCTCCACGGAGGCGTACGAGGCGGACCTCGTCCCGGGTCTGCGCGCGCGGTACGCCGAGGCGGCCGCCCGGGCGACTTCGTAGCCCCGCACCACTCAACCTCTGACGCAGTCCGTCCGTGCGTCCGGGCCCCGCCCTCGGGATGCGGTTGTCCGCGTGCTTTGTCCAGAACTGGCGAAAGTTCTGCCAGAAACCGCACGGAATGAGCCCACAGTGCTTGCCAAGAGCCCGAAGATGGCCGTAGTTTGTCCAGTGCCAGGACAAATACCGTGGCCCCCGTCACACGGGGTGCCGATCAGGAGGTGAGGACGTGCGGTCGATCGACAGTGCGGACACACCTCTGGACCAGGGCGCCGACCAGGCTGTGCTGCGTCGGACGAACCTCGGTCTGGTCCTGCGTCGCCTGCGCGACCGCAGCCCCACCTCGCGGCCCGCGCTGGCGGCCGAGCTGGGGCTCACCCGCTCCGCGGTCTCCTCCTTGGTCGCCGAGCTGGTGGAGCGTGGCTTGGTCCGCAGTGCCGGCCGCGAGACCGGCGGCGTCGGCCGCCCCGGCACGATCATCGAGCTGGACGGACACGCGGTCGCCGGCCTGGGCGCGGAGATCAACGTCAACCACGTCTCGGTGATGGCACTGGACCTGGCCGGCAACCCGGTCGCTGAGCAGAAGCTGGCCCTCGACGCCCACCGGCTCTCGCACGAGGAGGTCGTCGACCACCTCGTCGAGCTCGTCCGGCGGACCGAGGAGGACCTGGCCAGGCGAGAGATCCTGCCCGTCGGCCTCACCGTCGGCGTCGCCGGACTGGTCGACCGCGAGCGTGACGTCCTCACGTTCGCCCCCAACCTCGGCTGGCACGACGTGCCGGTCGGCGACCTGCTGCGGAGCCGGCTCGGGGCCGGATACCCGGTGGAGATCGACAACGAGGGCAATCTCGCGGCGGCGGCCGAGGCCACGCCGGGCGACCCGGCTCGCCAGGACGTCCTGGTGATCTTCGGCGAGGTGGGCGTCGGCGGCGGCATCGTGGCCGACGGTCGGCTGCTGCGTGGCCGTCAGGGGTACGCCGGCGAGTTCGGCCACATGATCGTCGACCCGCAGGGCCGCCGGTGCGGGTGCGGACGCGTCGGCTGCTGGGAGACCGTGAGCGGCCTGCGCCACCTGCTGGACCTCGCCGCCGATCCTGACGATCCGGTACGCGACCCGGCGATGGCGCTGGACGACCGGCTGGCCGAGCTGAACCGCCGCGCTTCCCTGGGTGACTCCCGCACCCTGGCCGCCCTCGAGGAGGTCGGCAGCTGGGTCGGCGTCGGCGCCGCGATGCTCTCCAACGCGCTCAACCCCGCGGCCATCGTGCTCAGCGGCTACTTCGCCGCAGTCGGGGAGCACATGCGGCCCGCGATCGAGGCACGGCTCCACCAGGGCGTGCTGGCCCCCGACGCCGGCGGCACCAGCGTGGAGCTCTCCGTGCTCGGGTTCAGCGCCGCGGTGCGAGGCGGCGCGACCCACGCGCTCGACCTGGTCTTCACCAACCCCACCCTCGTCGCCCGACGTCCCGCCGTTGCCGAAGGAGCCCGATGAGCACCCCCGCGAGCGGTTCCCTGCTCTCCATGGCCGGGATCGTCAAGGAGTTCCCCGGCGTGCGCGCCCTCGGCGGCGTCGACCTCGACGTCCGTGCCGGTGAGGTGCACTGCCTGCTCGGCCAGAACGGCGCAGGCAAGTCGACGCTGATCAAGGTGCTCTCGGGATTCCACCAGCCCGACGGGGGCACGATCACCTGGGACGCCGAGGAGGTCGCGTTCACCACGCCGGCCAAGGCGATCGGCCACGGTGTCGCGACGATCTACCAGGAGCTCGACCTGGTGCCGCACCTGGACGTCACCGAGAACGTCTTCCTCGGACACGAGGTCTCCCGCGGCGGCTTCAGCCTGCGCGGTCAGGCTCACGACCGGGCCCGCGAGCTGCTGGCCCGCTTGGGCCACCCCGAGATCTCGCCGACCCGGACCGTCGGCGAGCTCTCGCCGGCCAAGCAGCAGATCGTCAGCATGGCCCGCGCCCTCTCGCGGGACACCCGCCTGCTCGTCCTCGACGAGCCGTCGGCGGTGCTCGACCAGGAGGAGGTCGACAACCTGTTCCGGGTCATCCACGACCTCACCGCGGAGGGCGTGGCCATCATCTACATCTCCCACCGGCTCGAGGAGATCCGCGAGATCGGGGACCGGATCACCGTCCTCAAGGACGGCCGCACCGTCGCGACCGGCCTGGCCGTGGCCGACACCCCGACCGCGGAGCTGATCCGGCTGATGACCGGCCGCTCGATCGAGTACGTCTTCCCGCCGCGCCCCGAGGGGGCGCGGGACCGGGGCGAGCCGGTCCTGGAGGTCAAGGACCTGAGCCTCGCCGGAGTCTTCTCCGGCGTCGACCTGACGGTCCACGCCGGCGAGATCGTCGGACTGGCCGGTCTGGTCGGTGCGGGTCGCTCGGAGATCGTCGAGACCCTGTACGGCGCCCGCAAGGCGTCGTCGGGATCGGTGACCATCGACGGCAAGGCGTTGCGCCGCGGCTCGGTCACGGCGGCGGTCCGGGCGGGCATCGGCCTGGCTCCCGAGGAGCGGAAGAGCCAGGGCCTGCTGCTCGACGAAGCGGTGTTCAAGAACGTCACCGTCTCCTCGATGAGCCGCTTCGCCCGCTTCGGGTTCCTCGACCGCGGGGAGGAGCGCCGCCAGGCGGAGGAGCTGACGACGAGCCTCGACGTACGACCCGACGGGGTGACCCGTGCGGTCCGCACCCTCTCGGGCGGAAACCAGCAGAAGGTCGTGCTCGCCCGCTGGTTGATGCGCGACTGCCGGGTCCTGCTGCTCGACGAGCCCACCCGGGGCGTCGACGTCGGGGCCCGCAGCGAGATCTACCAGCTCATCCGAGCTTTGGCCGACCGCGGCGTCGCCGTGGTCGTCGTCTCCAGCGAGATCGAGGAGGTGCTCGGTCTCTCCGACCGGGTGCTCGTCGTCCGCGAGGGCACGGTGGTCCACGAGGCCGCCGCAACCGAGATCGACGAGGCACGGGTCCTCGACCTCGTCATGGAAGGAAAGGTTCCGGCATGAGCCAGGACAGCATGCGCGTGGAGCAGGCGGCCCTCGAGACCGAGAAGCGCGGCAACCCCGTCCTCAGCATCCTCAGCAGCAGCGTGGGACGCAACGCCGGACTGGTGGTGGCACTCCTCGTGCTCTGCATCGTCGGCGCCGCCACGGCCGGTGACCGCTTCACCTCGACCGACAACGCCCTGACGATCCTGCGGCTGGCCGCGACCACCGGCGTCGTCAGCATCGGCATGACCTTCGTGATCATCGGCGGTGGCATCGACCTCTCGGTCGGCGCGATCGTCGCGCTCTCCTCGGTCTGGTGCACGACGCTGGCGACGCAGCAGCTGGCCGCCGACACCCACTGGATCATGATGGTGATCGTCGCGATCGGCGTCGGAGCCGGCTGCGGCCTGGTCAACGGCATCCTCATCGCCTACGGCAACGTGGTCGCCTTCATCGCCACGCTCGCGATGCTCGCCAGCGCCCGTGGTCTCGCGGAGATCATCAGCAACAAGAAGACCCAGATCCTGGGGACGTACGGCGCCGACGTGAGCGGGTTCAAGGACTTCTTCACCAAGGACATCCTCGGCATCGACGTCCAGATCTGGCTCTTCTTCCTCGTGGCCGTGGTCGGCTGGGTCCTGCTCAACCGCACCACCTTCGGCCGCCGCACCGTCGCCGTCGGCGGCAACCCCGAGGCCGCGCGGCTGGCCGGCATCAACGTCAAGCGCCACACCGTCTACCTGTACGTCCTGATCGGCGTCTGCTGCGGCATCGCCGCGATCATGCTGGTCGCCAAGACCACGACCGGCAGCTCGACGCACGGCAACCTCTACGAGCTCGACGCGATCGCCGCCGTCGTCATCGGCGGCACCCTGCTGACCGGTGGTCGCGGAACGATCGTCGGCACGGTCTTCGGCGTCCTGATCTTCTCGACGCTGACGATCATCTTCACCCTCAACAACCGCTCCTTCTCGGAGCAGTCGCTCCTCAAGGGAGCCATCATCGTCGCCGCCGTGCTGCTTCAGCAGCGGTTGGCGTCTCGGAGCACCACCTAGCCGCACCACCACGACAAGCACCGACAAGCACCACCTGTTCGCAGCACTCTCACCAGCGCAACCAAGGAGCACCACCATGTCCCTCCGGTCCACCAACACGAAGGCCACCAAGCGGCTCTTCACCGGCCTGGTCGCCGGCGTCGCCGTCCTGTCCCTGGCCGCTTGCACCAGCAACGCTCCGGAAGAGGACAACTCGTCCGGCTCCGGCGGCACGAACAACGCCAAGGCGGGGTCCAACGACGAGCTGGGTGACAAGGTCGTCATCGGCTTCTCGGCCCCGGCCGCCGACCACGGCTGGATGGGCTCGATCACCGCGTCCGCCAAGGCCGAGGCTGCCAAGTACGACGACGTCGAGCTCCGCGTGGCGGAGGGCACCAACGACGTCAGCCTGCAGATCAGCCAGGTCGAGACCTTCATCAACGACGGCGTCGACGCCATCGTCCTGCTGCCCTTCGACGGCGCTGCCATGACTCCGGTCGCGCTCAAGGCGATGGACGCCGGCATCATGGTGATCAACGTCGACCGCGAGTTCGACGACCCCAACGCCGCCCGGGTCACCGTGCTCGGTGACAACTACGGCATGGGAGTCTCCGCCGGTGCGTACGTCTGCGAGCAGGCGAACGGTGACAAGAGCGCCATCGTCGCCGAGATCGCCGGCATCGACTCGCTGCCCCTGACCCAGGACCGCAGCCAGGGCTTCGAGGACGCGCTGGGCGAGTGTGGCCTGGACGTCGACAACCGCGTCGCCGCCGACTTCACGGTCGAGGGCGGTTCGGACGCCGCCGAGCAGCTGCTCCAGGCCGCGCCCAAGATCGACTTCCTGTGGAACCACGACGACGACCAGGGTGTCGGCGTCCTCGCGGCCATCGAGAACGCCGGCCGCGACGAGTTCACCATGATCGGCGGCGCGGGCTCCCGCAACGCCATGGAGGCGATCAAGTCGGGTGACGGCGTCCTCAAGGCGACGGTCATCTACCCCTCGACCCAGGCTGCGGACGGCGTCCGCCTCGCCCGGCTGCTGGTGCAGCAGAAGGCGCTCGACGACCTCGTCGAGGTGCAGGTCCCTCGCACCGTCCAGCTGTACGCCCCGGTCGTGACCGCCGACAACGTCGACGACTTCATCGACACCGCGTTCCGGTCCTGATCTGAGAGCTCCGGTGGGGTCGGCCTGCACCGTCAGCCCCGGCCCCACCGGATCCTCCTCGGTCCTCGCCCGACGTTCTTCCTCGATCGGAGCCCCACCTCATGACCAGCACCCTCGCGGTGGCCATGGTCGGCCACGCGTTCATGGGCGCCGCCCACTCCCAGGCCTGGCGCAGCGCCCCGCGTTTCTTCGACCTCCCGCTCGACCCCGCCATGCACGTGCTGTGCGGTCGCGACGCCACCCGCGTCGGTGAGGCCGCGGCACACCTCGGGTGGGCGGAGACGGAGACGGACTGGCGGCGTGCCGTCGAGCGCGACGACGTCGACCTCGTCGACATCTGCACCCCCGGCGACACCCACGCCGAGATCGCCGTGGCGGCTCTCGAGGCCGGCAAGCACGTGCTCTGCGAGAAGCCGCTCGCCAACACCGTCGCCGAGGCCGAGCAGATGGTGGCCGCTGCTGAGAAGGCCGCCGCGAACGGCGTACGCGCCATGGTCGGCTTCACGTACCGCCGGGTCCCCGCCGTCGCCCTGGCCCGGCGCCTGGTGGAGGAGGGCCGCCTCGGCGAGGTCCGCCACGTCCGGGCGCAGTACCTCCAGGACTGGATCGCCGACCCCGAGGCTCCGCTCTCCTGGCGCCTGGAGAAGGAGAAGGCCGGCTCCGGCGCGCTCGGCGACATCGGCGCGCACATCATCGACCTCACCCAGCACATCACCGGCGAGCGGATCACCACCGTCGCCGGCGAGCTGGAGACCTTCGTCAAGGAGCGTCCGCTCGCCACCGACCACGCCGGCCTGTCCGGCACGGCCGGCACCGAGCGCGGTCCCGTCACGGTCGACGACGCTGCCGCCTTCCTCACCCGCTTCAGCGGCGGCGCCCTCGGTGTCTTCGAGGCCACCCGGTTCGCGACCGGCCGCAAGAACGGCATCCGGATCGAGATCAACGGCTCGCGTGGCAGCCTCGCGTTCGACTTCGAGGACATGAACGTCCTGGAGTTCTTCGACGCCGCCGAGCCGGACGACACCGCCGGCTTCCGGCGCATCCTGGTCACCGAGGCCACCCACCCGTACGTCGCGGCCTGGTGGCCGCCCGGCCACGGCCTCGGCTACGAGCACGCCTTCACCCACCAGGTCGTCGACCTCGTGCAGGCGATCGCCGACGGCACCGACCCGACCCCCACGTTCGCCGACGGACTGCAGGTGCAGCGTGTGCTGGCCGCTGTCGAGTCGAGCGCACAGACCCGCAACTGGCAGGAGATCCCCGCATGAACGACTACCGACCCACTCCGAACGACAAGTTCTCCTTCGGCCTGTGGACGGTCGGCTGGGCGGGCGTGGACGTGTTCGGCCCCGCCAGCCGAGCCCACCTCGACCCGGTGGAGGCGACGTACAAGCTCGCCGAGCTGGGCGCCGCCGCGGTGACCTTCCACGACGACGACCTGGTGCCCGACGACGCTGCACGGGAGGAGACCCTCGAGCGGTTCGGCAAGGCCCTGGCCGACACCGGGCTCGCGGTGGAGATGGTGACGACGAACCTCTTCTCCGACCCCGTCTTCAAGGAAGGTGCGCTGACGGCCAACAACCGGGACGTCCGGCGCTACGCCCTCGGCAAGACGCTGCGCAACATCGACCTCGCCGCGTCCCTGGGTGCCCGCACCTTCGTGCTGTGGGGCGGGCGCGAGGGCGCCGAGCACGGCGGCTCCAAGAACGTGCAGGTCGCGCTCGACCGGTACGCCGAGTCCCTCGACACCCTGTGCTCCTACGTCCAGGAGCAGGGCTACGACCTCCGGTTCGCCCTGGAGCCGAAGCCCAACGAGCCCCGCGGCGACATCCTGCTCCCGACGATCGGCCACGCACTGGCGCTCATCTCGGAGCTGGACCACGCCGAGATGGTCGGTCTCAATCCCGAGGTCGGTCACGAGGAGATGGCCGGGCTCAACTTCGCCCACGGCATCAGCCAGGCGCTGTGGCACGGCAAGCTCTTCCACGTCGACCTCAACGGCCAGCACGGTCCGCGCTTCGACCAGGACCTCCGCTTCGGGGGCGGCAACCTGCGCGGCGCCTTCTGGACCGTCGACGCCCTGCTGGGCGCCGGGTCCGGGGCGCGCTACGACGGCTACGTGCACTTCGACTTCAAGCCGCCGCGGGCGGAGTCGTTCGACGGTGTGTGGGAGTCGGCGCGTGCGTGCATGCGCAACTACCTGATCCTGCGCGACAAGGTCGGGGCCTTCCGCGCCGACCCCGAGGTCCAGGAGGCACTGGTCGCGGCCGGCGTCCCGGACCTCGAGGAACCCACCCTGGCCGAGGGCGAGAGCCTGGCCGACCTGCGGGCGGCGTACGACTCGGGCTCCTACGACCTCGACGCGCTGCGCACCCGCAGCGTCGGGATGGAAGCGCTCGACCAGCTCGCCATGGAGCACCTGCTCGGCGTTCGCTGAGCTTCTACGGGAAGGAACCGACATGCCACGACCGATCACGCTGTTCACCGGGCAGTGGGCAGACCTGCCCCTGGAGGAGGTCGCCCGGCTCGCCTCCGAGTGGGGCTACGACGGCCTCGAGATCGCCTGCTGGGGAGACCACCTCGACCCGTGGCAGGCGGCCGAGGACGACGCCTACGTGCAGGGCAAGCTCGACCTGCTCGAGAGGTACGGACTCTCCGTCCACGCCATCTCGAACCACCTCAAGGGCCAGGCCGTCTGCGACGACCCGATCGATGCCCGCCACGAGGCGATCCTCTCCTCGAAGGTCTGGGGCGACGGGGACCCGGAGGGCGTGCGGCAGCGCGCCGCCGAGGAGATGAAGATGACCGCCCGCTCCGCCCAGCGGCTGGGCGTCAAGACGGTCGTGGGCTTCACCGGCTCCTCGATCTGGAAGTACGTCGCGATGTTCCCGCCGGCCTCGGAGGAGATGGTGGCCGCCGGCTACCGCGACTTCGCCGACCGGTGGAACCCGATCCTCGACGTCTTCGACGAGTGCGGCGTGCGGTTCGCCCACGAGGTGCACCCCTCGGAGATCGCCTACGACTACTGGACGACCAAGGCCACGATGGAGGCGATCGGGCACCGCGAGGCCTTCGGCCTCAACTGGGACCCCTCCCACTTCGTCTGGCAGGACCTCGACCCGGTCGGGTTCATCTGGGACTTCCAGGACCGGATCTACCACGTGGACTGCAAGGACGCGAAGCGCCAGGTCGGCAACGGCCGCAACGGTCGCCTCGGGTCGCACCTGCCGTGGGCGGACCCCCGTCGCGGCTGGGACTTCGTGTCCACCGGCCACGGCGACGTGCCCTGGGAGGCGTGCTTCCGGATGCTGAACACGATCGGGTACGACGGGCCGATCTCGGTGGAGTGGGAGGACGCCGGCATGGACCGCCTCGTGGGCGCGCCCGAGGCGCTGGAGTTCGTCCGGCGGCTCGCGTTCGACGCACCCACGGCCGCCTTCGACGCAGCCTTCGCGACCAAGGAGTGAGGCCGCCAGCCTCGGTCTCCCGCGCCGATCTCGGCGTGGGAGGGCGCGGCTAGGGTTCACGGGTGCCTGAGGACCCTTCTGCCGATCAGCGGCCCGTCGCCGAGCTGCTCGCTCGCGCGGTGGCGGCCCTGGGCGGGCAGGAGCGTCCTGGCCAGGTGCAGATGGCGGAGGCGGTCGCCCGGGCGTTCACCGAGGACGAGCACCTGCTCGTCCAGGCCGGGACCGGGACCGGAAAGTCCCTCGGCTACCTGGTCCCCGCCCTGCTGCACGACCAGCGCGTCGTCGTCGCCACCGCCACGCTCGCCCTCCAGCACCAGCTGGTCGAGCGCGACCTGCCGCGACTCGTCGAGGCCGTCGGCGGCACCCTCGACACGTCGTACGCCGTCCTGAAGGGCCGCTCCAACTACGCGTGCCTGCACCGGGTGCGCGAGGGCGCGCCCGACGAGCAGGGCGAGCTGATCGCGTCCGAGGCGGCGCTCGGCGCGATGGGCAAGAAGGTGCTGGAGCTGCGCACCTGGGCCGAGAAGGAGGCGGAGAACAGCGGCTCGGGCGAGCGCGACCACGCACCCCGCCACACCGACCGCGAGTGGCGGCAGGTCTCGGTCAGCCACCGCGAGTGCCTCGGCGCCGCCAAGTGCCCCTTCGGCCAGGAGTGCTTCGTCGAGGTCGCCCGCGACGAGGCCCAGAAGTCCCACCTGATCGTCACCAACCACTCGCTGCTGGCGATCGACGCGATCGAGGGCGTCCCGATGATCCCGGAGTACGACGCCGTGGTGATCGACGAGGCGCACGAGCTCGTCGCGCGGGTCACCCAGGCCGCCACCGACGAGCTGGGCTCGGCCGACGTCGACCGGGCCGCCCGCCGGGCGCAACGGTACGTCGAGGGCGAGGAGGCCGACGACCTGGCCGACGCCGGCGAGGCACTGAAGTCCGCGATCGGGGACTCCCGACCCGGGCGGATCGAGACCGTTCCCGAGGGCCTGGCGGACGCCCTGGTCCTCGTCCGCGACGCCGCCCGGGCGTGCCTGTCCGCCTTCGGGAAGGACAAGGACGCCGCCGGTGAGGCCGACGCCGGCCGCACCCAGGCGCGAGGTGCGGTCCAGGAGCTGTTCGTGACCGCCGAGCGGATGGCGGCCGGCAGTGCGGCCGACGTCCTGTGGCTCTCCGAGGGCACCGACAGGCTCCCGCCGCGGCTGCACGTCGCGCCGCTCCAGGTGGCCGAGCCGATGCGCGACCACCTGCTGGCGGACAAGACGGTCGTGTTCACCAGTGCCACCCTCAAGCTCGGCGGCGACTTCAGCGCCGTGGCCCGCAGCTTCGGCCTCGGCGCCCCCGGCGAGGGGTGGGAGGGGCTCGACGTCGGGTCACCGTTCGACTACGGCCAGCAGGCGATCCTGTACGTCGCCGCGCACCTCCCGCCGCCGGGTCGCGACGGGCTGGGGGAGAAGCAGCTCGCGGAGATCGTGGACCTGGTCGACGCGGCCGAGGGCCGCACCCTCGGGCTGTTCTCGTCGCGGCGCGCTGCCGAGGCGGCGGCCGAGCACGTCCGGGAGAAGCTGCCGCACCTCACCACCCTCGCCCAGGGCGACGCCCAGCTCCCGGAGCTCGCGCGCCAGTTCGTCGAGGACCCCCACACCTGCCTGTTCGGGACCCTCTCGCTGTGGCAGGGCCTGGACGTGCCGGGGGAGACCTGCCAGCTGGTGCTGATCGACCGCATCCCCTTCCCGCGACCCGACGACCCGCTGATGAGCGCCCGCGCGAAGGCGGCCGACCAGTCCGGACGCAACGGCTTCATGGAGGTCTCGGCCACCCACGCCGCGCTGCTCCTGGCCCAGGGGTCGGGTCGGCTGATCAGGACCACCACCGACCGCGGCGTCGTCGCGGTGCTCGACCCCCGCCTGGTCACGGCCCGGTACGGCACCTTCCTCAAGGCCAGCCTCCCGCCGATGTGGACGACCACCGACCCGGCCGTCGTACGCAAGGCGCTGGCGCGGCTCGCCACGTCCTGACGCAACCTGAGCGGGAGATCCGGCGTCTCAGTGGCATGAACCGTTCCTCCCTCGCGCTCGTGGTCGCCTCGACCCTGGCCTTCTCCCTGTCCGCGTGCGGCCAGGACACCACGCCGACGTCGAGCGCCGATGAGTCCAGCGCCGCCCCGTCGACCTCGGCTCCCCAGGAGCCGACCCCCACCCCGACCGAGTCGCCGACCGAGTCGGCCGGCGGCCCGACGACGCCGATCGAGCCGATCACCGTCTCCCTCGAGGGCCTCGAGCGGGGTGCGGCTCCTGCCCTGCCGTTCCTGCGGCACGACGCGGGCGGGTGGCGACTGGTCCTCCCGGACGGGGGATCGAGGCCGGTCGCCCGCGGCTACGACGACTTCGCGATGGCGGGGGACGGTCTCGTGGGTCTGCGGATCGGCGACGGCTCGGTCGTGGACGTCGTCGACAGCGCGGGCCGGGTCACCCACAGCGAGAAGGCGGTCGGGTACCAGCTCGCGGTCACCCCGGACGGGCAGCTGATCGGCTGGCTGCGGCCCGGCGGAGTGCCGGTGGACTACGAGGTGGCCGCCGACGAGGTGCTCACCGGACCGAAGGTCGTGGGCGGCACCGACCTGGCCGCGCTGGCCGGGAGGAAGACCTGCCGGGAGGCGGAGTCCGAGGTCCACGGCTGCCTCTGGCTGGTCACCGACGCCGACCACGGCCGCACGTGGGGCGCGTCCTCCCACGGCATCGTGGACCAGCTGCCCGGCCTGACCACGGCCTCGGACATCGACGACGACGGGTACGTCGTCGGCCTCAGCTCGGCCAGTGACGACGGCTCCTGCTCGGTGCTCGTCCGCACCTGGCGCAAGCCGCAGTGGGAGACCTGCGACTACCGGCTGCGCACGTTCAGCCCGGCGGGGACGCGGATCAGCGCGACCAACGCGTACGGCGACGGGCTGGGCGACACCCAGCTCGCCGTCCTCGGGCGGGACGGCACGGTGCAGCAGGAGTTCCGAGCCGGCCGCGGCGTCACGTTCATGACCTCCCGCTGGGAGGACGAGGACCATCTGCTCGTCCTCACGTTCACCGAGGACGGGTGGTCGGTCCTCCGCGTGGGGGCCGACGGGTCGGTCGAGGTCGCCGTGCCGACGGTCGGAGGCGACGACGCCCGGGCTCAGCTGGTGCTGTCGAGCCGCTGACCGGGCCGGCTGATCGGGCTGGCTGATCGGGCTGGCCGATCGGGTGGGGGTCAGCGGACCGCCCGCACCCGCACGATCGCCCGTCGGCCGTCCTGCTTCCCGAACCCGGCACAGGAGAACTGGTAGTCCGGGTCGGTGAAGCAGCCCGTCATCGCCGTGCTCCCGTTGGCCATCGTCACCTCCACCCGGCGGACCTCGCCGGAGCCGAACGGCACCCTGACGTGGCCGGTGCCGAGCCTGTCGAGCGGCACCGGCGTCCGGGTCACGGACCCGTCCTTGCCCACGACGAGCACGATCGCCCCCGCGCCGGTCCGTCGCGGGGCCATGGCCACCCGGACCCGGAGCGAGGAGTCCTGGTCGAAGGGCAGGAAGGCTCCCGAGCCGCTGGCGAGGTGGTCCAGGCGCATCCGCTGCCGGGAGGTGGGGTGCCGGCGGCTCAGGTCCACGGGTCCGAAGGCCGGCGCCGGCGTGGGGTAGGAGGCACCCTCCTCGTAGCTGCGCGCCGGGGTCCGGTTGGCCGAGGAGAAGTCGAGGTACTCCTGAGCGGTGCTGGTGCCCCGTGCGGCGAGGGTCTGGTCCAGGGCCTGCAGCGAGTACCGCTCCGGCGCCCCGTCGGTCGTGTTGAGCGCGCGCCACAGGTCGCGCACCAGCGTGGGCAGACCCGCCTGCGCCCGGGGGTGGGTCTCGGTGAGGTAGCGGAAGAAGGTCCAGTTCCCGTACGGGAATCCGGAGTAGTCCAGCGGCACCAAGGTGCCCTCGCCCTGGTAGCCCGGGGCGGCGTCCGGGTCGCCCATCTGCCCGTAGGGCAGGTACTGCAGGTTGTCGTCGATGTCGTCGTACATCTCGTCCTCGACCCACGTGGCGGTGGTCTCGTAGACCCACATGTCGTCGTTGGCGTCGTAGGCGTACTGGACGGCGTGGAAGTACTCGTGCGCGGCCGTGACCTGCAGGTTCTCCAAAGGCGTGCGGGCCGGGAACTCCGCGAAGTCGTTGTCGAAGGCGCAGTACGGCGCGACGGTCCAGCCGTCCGCCCACGTGGGCTGCCCCTCGCTGTCGACGTCGGTGGTGCAGAAGCCGTAGGCACCCACGGAGCCGAGGTCGACGAGGTAGATGTCGGTCTTGGTGTCGCCGCCCTGCCCCTGGTCGGGGACCGGGCTGCGGTACCCGGCGGCGAGGTAGCGCTCGTGGATCCCCTCGACGGTCTCCAGGGCCTGGGCCGCGAAGGCGGGGTCGGTGGCGTTGGCGCCCTCCTCGACCCAGTGCACGCAGACGTAGGTGCCGCACTGGCTGTGGTCGGTGACGCCGTCGCCGTAGTAGAAGTAGTCGTCGGGGTCGGTGGGCCGCGCCAGCAGCGCCCGCGCCCGGGTCAGGTCGGCCCCGGAGAGGCCGTCGGCGGTGCGGAAGAGGTCGCGCAGCGCCATGGAGAGGTCCCCGCGCGAGCGACCGGAGGCCACCGCCTGCGCGTGCGCGAGGGCGGCGCGGCCGGCCGCCTCGCGCCGTGACTGCCCGCGGTCACCGGCCTGAGCGGGTCCGGGCAGCACGAGGGCGGCGAGCAGGGTCAGGGTGACGAGGCCGCCGAGGTGGCCGAGCCGGGTGCGACGAAACATGTGAGAGCTCTCCAGTCCCAGGGGTACGAGATTCGGTCGAGAGTCAACCGCATCGCCGCCCGCGGATCCGGGAGGTCGGGTGTGAAGATTTCGTGAGCGTGCGTCGTCCTCAGACGCGCCGCAGGACCGTGGTGACCTTGCCGAGGATCGTGGCGTGGGTGCCGTCGATCGGCTCGTACGCCGGGTTGTGCGGCAGCAGCCAGACGTGGCCGTCCTTGCGCTGGAAGGTCTTCACCGTCGCCTCGCCGTCGATCATCGCGGCGACGATCTCGCCGTTCTCGGCGGTCGGCTGCTGCTTGATCACGACGTAGTCACCGGGGCAGATCGCGGCCTCGATCATCGAGTCGCCGACCACCTCGAGCAGGAACAGCTGGCCGTCGCCGACGAGCTGGCGCGGCAGCGGGAAGACGTCCTCGACCCGCTCCTCGGCGAGGATCGGACCACCGGCCGCGATCCGGCCGAGGACGGGGATGTAGGCGGCCTCGGGGTGGGCGTCGCCGATGCCGGTCTCGTCCACGCCGGCCTCGTCGGGCGAGGACACGGCCGACATGGACCGACGCGCGGCCATGACCTCCGGAAGGAACACCTCGAGCGCCCGCGGCCGGTTGGGGTCGCGCTTGAGGAAGCCCTTCTCCTCCAGGACCCGCAGCTGGTGGGCGACGCTGGAGGAGCTGGTCAGCCCGACCTCGCTGCCGATCTCCCGCATGCTGGGCGGGTAGCCGCGCCTCTCGATGGAGTCCTTGATGGTCGCCAGGACCCGCAGCTGCCGCGGGGTCAGCCCGGTCGCGTCCGGCGGCCCGTCGGGCAGCTCGGTGACCTTCGAGACATTTCCGCCAGTTCCAGCAGGGCCGGTGCTCTTCGCCATGCGCTCAGCCTGCCCGAGGTCCGGGCCGATTTCAAACACCTGTTCGAACCGCGTGTCGTCAGGCAGGAGGCAACCAGATCAGCTGCGGGACGGTGCAGACGCGCTCGTAGCCGAGCCGCTCGTACACCGGGAGCCCGTCGGGGCTCGCGTGCAGGATGGTCTGCGTGGAGCCGCGCTGGTAGGCGTGGTTCATCAGCCACGCGGTGACGGCGTACCCGATCCCGCGCCCGCGCACCTGCTCCAGGGTGGCGATGTTGTAGATCCCGGCGGTGCCGTCGGCGAGGTACGCCGACCCGCACGCGACGGGTTCGCCGTCCAGCCGGGCCAGGACGTTGACCAGGGTGTCGGGGTCCACGCCGGTGAGCATCTCCACCATCGGGTCGTGCAGCCACTCGGGCATCCCGAAGCCGAGCAGCATCGTCCGGGTCATGTCCGGCAGCTCCTCGACCGGCGAGAGCGTGATCTCCAGCCCGTCGGGCAGGCGGACCTCCACCGGCCCGTCCAGCCTCCGGTGCATGCCGGGGGCGTCCTCGCGGATCATCCCGGCCTCGGCACACACCTGCTCGAGCTCCGGGGACGTGGTCGAGGGGGTCGTCCACCACAGGAACGGCAGCCCTCGGCCGACGTACTGGTCGAGGACCGCCTGCGCCTGCTCGCGCTCACGGCCCGGCTCGAACCGGGCGTCGAAGACCACGTTGCACAACGGGAACGGGATGTCGGTGTAGTAACCCTGCGCGCCGTCGAGCTCGGCGACCTGCATGCCCGGCGACCCGAGTGCGGCGGCGAAGAAGTCGATGAGGTTGTCCTCCACCGGGGCGATGCGCGGGTCGTTCACGATCCGGACAGTACGACCGCCAGGCTCCGGCTGCCGCGCTTTCCTGCGATTGACTGCCCGCATGAGTCCTGCGCCTGCCACGAGTGTCGTCGTCACCGGAGCGGCCCGGGGGATCGGCCGGGGCATCGCGGAGCTGATGGTCGCCCGCGGTCACCGGGTGGTGCTGACCGACGTCGACGGCGCGGGGGTCGCCCGGACCGCGGACGAGATCGGAGCGGCTGCCGGCCTCGCGCACGACGTACGGGACCCGGCGGCGCACCGGGAGGTGGCCGCGGAGGCGGCCGGGCACGGTCGGCTCGTCGCGTGGTTCAACAACGCCGGCATCGGCGACGACGGCCGGCTGCTGGAGCAGACCGAGGACCAGGTGCGCCGGCTCGTCGAGGTCAACCTGCTCGGCGTCCTCTGGGGGATGCGGGCCGCCCTCGGGGGCTTCGGGGAGGCCGGCGGTGACATCGTCAACACCGCCTCGCTCGCCGGCCTCGGCCCGGTCCCCGGCTACGGCGTGTACGCCGCCACCAAGGCCGGCGTCGTCTCCATCACCGCCTCGGTCGACGCCGAGACGCCGCGCGGCGTCCGGGTGCACTGCGTCTGCCCCGACGTGGTGCGGACCGCGATGCTCACCGAGGGCCACACCCACGACTCGCTCGGGTCACGGATCGCCCACTCCGGCGGCCGGATCCTGTCGGTCGAGGAGGTGGCTCAGCAGGCCGTGGCACTGGTCGGCTCCCGCCGGGTGGTGCGCTCGGTCCCGGCGCACCGGGGTGCGGTCACCCGGGTCGCGATGCTCGCCCCGTCGGTGTCGCGGCACGCCATGGGCGTCGTCGCCCGGATGGGGAAGCGGACCATCGCCCGTCAGGGCTGAGGGCGGCCTCGGCCGCCTCAGCGCTCCTGGCGGGCCATCGTCACCACGCGCGCGGCGGCTCGGTTGGCCGCCGCGACGCCGTCGTGCAGCTCCTCACCGTGAGCGAGTGACGCCGCCAGCCGGCCCACGAACTCGTCCCCGGCCCCCGTGGTGTCCACCGCCGCGACCGCGACACCGGGCACGTGCTGCGTTCTGTTCGCCGAGGCGAGGTGAGCGCCCCGCGGCCCGTCAGTCACCACCACGGACGGCGCGCGACCCGCGAGCTCGACCGCCATCTGCTCCACCGGTGAGCCCGGCTCCTGACCGAGCAGTGCCGAGCCCTCGTGCGCGTTGAGGACCAGCGGATCGCACAGCCCCAGCAGGGCGTGGGACAGCTCCCGGACCGGGCTGGGGTTGAGCACGAACCGGGCACCTCGCTCCGCAGCCCACTCCGCGGCTGCCTGGACCGACTCCAGCGGGACCTCCAGCTGGGCCAGCACGACTTGCGGACGAAGCTCGTCCAAGGCTGTCCGGACGTCCGCAGCAGACAGCTGTGCGTTGGCGCCAGCAGCCACCACGATGCTGTTCTCCCCGTTGGCGGCCACCTGGATGAACGCGCGGCCGGTCGACCCCGGCACGGGCCGGACGTGGCCGGTGACCACTCCGGCGTCGACGAGGCGACGGAGGAGCGGCCGGGCGGAGTCGTCCTGGCCGACGCAGGCGACCAGAGCGGCGGGCCCGCGGTGGGCCGCGGCGACGGCCTGGTTGAGCCCCTTCCCCCCGGCCACCTCGACCAGGTCTTCGCCGAGGACCGTCTCGCCGGGGGCAGCGAGGTCCCGGACCCGGATGACCACATCGAGGTTCGCCGAGCCGACCACGGCGACGAGGCCGGGCGCGGACCTGGGCGCGGCGATCATTCGCCCGGGTACCGCAGGCCGATGGCCGCGCGGACGCGATCCATGGTCTCCATAACGGCGACCGAGTCCTCCGGCGTCATGAGGGGGCTGCTGGTCCCGCCGTCCGCGAGGACCCGTTCGACCTCCGCCGCCTGATACTGCATCCCACGACCGGTGACCGGCTGATCGAAACGGTCGATCTCCCGTCCCTGAGGATCTCGCACCACGACCGCGGCTGGGGAGTACCAGACGGCCTCGATGTCGATCCTCGCCTCCGTCCCGAGCACAGAGGCCACGTTGCGGCCTCGTGTCCGGCTGGACGAGAAGGACGTCGAGATCCCGCCGCCCTCGTGTCGCAGGGACGTCGCCACGTCCGCGTCGACACCTGTCTCGCGCATCGTCGCCGTCGCGGCGACCTCCGTCACCGGCCCGAGCACGTCGTTGGCGAAGGACAGGGGATAGACGCCAAGGTCGAGGAGCGCCCCGCCTCCGAGGGCGGGGTCGTTGAGCCGGTGGGCTGGTGCGTCGGAAAGCTTCTGGGTGTGGTCGGCGTGCACCGAGTGGACCTCTCCGAGTCGCCCGCTGGCCACGACGTCACGGACGAAGGCCATGTGGGGGAGGAAGCGCGTCCACATCGCCTCCATGACCAGAAGCCCTTGGGTGGCCGCCTCGCGGACCACCGTGCGCGCCTGCTCGGCATTGAGCGTGAACGCCTTTTCCACCAGCACGTGCTTGCCGGCAGCGAGCGCGGCGCGCGCGTTCTCGGCGTGCATCGGGTGGGGCGTGGCGACGTAGACCACGTCCACCTCGGGGTCGTCCAGCAGGTCGTCGTACGTCGCGTGGACGCGGGCGATGCCGTGCTCGGCCGCGAAGGCCACCGCGGCGTCGGGGCTGCGCGACCCCACCGCAGTGACCCGGTGCCCGTGCAGCAACAGGTCGCGCGTCATGAGGCGGGCGATGCCACCTGTGGCCAGGATGCCCCAGCGCACGTCTCCGTCGGACCGGGGTCGGGGGGCCAGGCTCATGTGATTATCCCGTAGTCCAGGACGACCTGGAGGGCGTCCTGCGGATCGCGGTCGAGCATCTGGAAGGCCGACGGCGCATCGGTGTCGGGCAGCACGTGGGTGACCAGTGGAGCGAGACTCAGACGCCCTTCGGCGGCGAGGTCGAGGACCGTCCTGGACATGCGCAACTCGTCCCAGCGGTGCTGCAGCTGCGGGGCGACGCCGGAGATCTGCGACCCCACGATGGCGACGCGGTTGTGGTGGAACTCCTCGCCGAGCCGGAGGGGGCCGCCGTCCCCCTGGAAGAACCCGCTAGCTACGACGCGCGAGCTGTAGCCGACGGTCCGGGCGGCTTCCTGCAGGGCCTGGTAGGCCCCGCTCATCTCGATCACGACGTCCGCTCCTCGGTCCTGGGTCATCTCCCGGACTTCGTGCGCCACGTCGGAGGTCGCAGGGTCCAGCGCCACGGTCGCGCCGAGCTCGCAGGCCAGCCGCCGGCGGGAGGCGACCAGGTCCGAGACGACCACGCGACCGCCGTTGAGCCGGGCCAGCTGCGCCACGATCTGCCCGGGCACTCCGGCACCGAAGACCCCGACGGTCTCGCCGACGTGGATGTCGGCGTCGAGGACGGCGTTCAGCGCGATGGCACCGATCTTGGCGAAGACCCCGGTCATGAGGTCGTGGTCCTCCGGCAGGATGCGCGGCCGGACGTAGGCGGACGCCCGGACGGCGTCGCGAGCGGTGGCCCCAGGCGCCCCAGACCCAGCGGCCCACCAGGTCCTCGTCCTCGGTGGAGCCGACGGCCGTGACCCGGCCGACCTCCTCGTAGCCCCAGCCATCCAGCGGGTAGGACTGGGTCGACCCCCCGTCGACGAAGAGTCGCCGCCCGGCGTCCCAAGTGCGAGCCAGGTACGGGTTGCTGCCGCGGTAGGCCGTCAGCTCGGTCCCCGCCGAGATCCCCGAGTACGCCGTCTCGAGCAGGACCTCACCCGGCCCGGGCACCGGGTCGTCGACCTCGACGACCGATGCCTCGCGAGGGGCGGAGAAACGGACGACCCTGCTCATCGGTACTCCTTCGGTGGAACAGCGGGTAGGGCGGCGGTCACTCTGGCGCCGCGGTCTGAGCGACGACGCGGAAGAGCAGGGCCTGTTCGGGGTACAGCATGGGCCCCTGGAGGCCGACGGAGCCCAGGACCTCGCCGAGCACGCTGGTCGGCTCGGCCCACCATCGCGGGACGCCGCTGCGGGTGCGCACCAGGGCGGCATCTGAGAGATGCACCGGCTCGACCCGGTAGGTCAGGGTCGGGTCGAGTCCCGGCAGCCGGAGTCGGCCGGGCTGGGCGGCCTCGGACGTGTCCAGGGCCACGAACGCGAACAGCCCGACCCGCCGGTCCTCCGAGACCACGCCGTGCAACCAGTGAGCCCGGTCCGGCAGGTCGGCTCGCACCGTGGTGCCACTGTGGATGTGGTCCCGCTCCTCCTTGTAGAAGGCGACCCAGGCGGCCAGCCTGCGCGCTCGTGCGGCGTCGCGGTTCGCAGGTCCCACTCGACGCCGAAGTGCGCGAAGACGGCTGTGGCGGCCCGGAACGCCAGGCTGTGGGTGCGATGGGTGGTGTGTGCCATCGGGGCTCCGACGTGGCTGCCGATGAGCTCGGGCGGGAGGAGCTGCCCGGTCCAGCGCTGGATGCGTTGGCGCTCGAGGGCGTCGATGCAGTCGCTGGCCCAGACGCGGTCCGTGTGCTCGAGCACCTCGAGGTCGACCCGTCCGCCGCCTGAGGAGCAGGACTCGATCTCCAGCCCCGGGTGCCGCCGCTTCAGCTCGTCCATGAGCGCGTAGACCGCGAGCGTCTGTTCGTGAACGCGCGGCCGGCCGGTGGTCCGGTCGCCCGCCTCGACGAGGTCCCGGTTGTGGTCCCACTTGACGTACGCCACGTCCAGTTCTCCGACCAGGGTGCTCATTGCCTCCAGGACGTGGTGCCACGCCGCCGGGACCGTGAGGTTCAGGACCTGCTGGTTGCGGGCGGCCAGGGGAAGGCGCTCGCCAGGAGCCAGGATCCATTCAGGGTGGGCCCGTGCCAGCTCGGAGTTCTCGTTGATCATCTCAGGCTCGAACCACAAGCCGAAGTCCATGCCGAGGGAGTGCACCGCCGACACCAGAGGAGCGAGCCCGTGCGGCCAGACCTCGGGGTCCACGCGCCAGTCGCCGAGCCCTGCGGAGTCGTCGCGGCGTCCGAGGAACCAGCCGTCGTCGAGGACGAACCGCTCGGCTCCGACCTTGGCCCCGAGCTCGGCCAGCTCGATGAGGTCGTTGAGGTCGTGGTCGAAGTAGACCGCCTCCCACGTGTTGATGACGACGGGGCGAGGCGAGGCGGGGTGGGTGGCACGCGCGCGCAGCCGACGGTGGAAGGCCGTCGCCACGGCATCGAGACCCTCGCCGTACGTCGCGTACAGCCACGGGCTCGTGTAGCGCTCGCCCGGCGCCAGCACGACCTCGCCGGGCAACAGGAGCTCACCCCCGCCGAGCACGCGAACTCCCGACAGCGCCCGTTCCGCGTACGCCGAGTGGTTGCCGCTCCAGGCCGCGTGCACCGCCCAGACCTCGCCGTGGCGGAATCCGAATCCTGGTGTTCCCGCGGCCATCAGGAACGCGGCGTCGGAGCCGGTCCGACCTCGTCGCCCCTCGCGCAGGTGGGTCCCCACGGTGAACCGCTGACGCTGGGGAGCTGCGCTCGCGGAGGTGACGGCCCGTGAAGTCGAGCACCTCGTCGGCCTCGGCGGGGACGGGGAACGCCAACCGGAGGGCGTCCACGGTGTAGGGGCGGTCCGCGTGGGTGTTGGTGACCATGGCGCGAGCGCGCACGACGCCGGCCTCGTCCACCTCGATCTCGCAGGCGAGGTCGAGGCAGGCGGAGGCGTCGCAGCCGCGGACCAGGAGCCGGTGAGGTTCGCCGGCTCCGCCGCTCAGCTCGTGTCCTGCGGGCGCGAACAGAGTCGTGAAGGCGTGGCCGTCGCGGTGGCCCTCGAGCCCGGGCAGACCGGCCCACCCCGCTCGAAGGCTCAGGCAGAAGGGCAGGGATCCGCCGTTGTCCGGTGAGGCCGTCAGCGCCGTGCTGTCCCTCCCCCAAGACGCTCAGCAGAGGGTCTGCCGACGCGGCGTCACTGAGCCGTGCACCCCAGTGGAGGACTCGGGGCACACCGCTCTCTGACGTCCACCACGACCGACGTTCCGCCGCCCCGCAGGACGACGGGCGGAGGAGTCGGCTCCGTCGCTACGATCATGCCTTGCCCTCAGGAGATCTGGTTTCAGGGTGAAACTATGTGATGGAAGCATGCCACAGGTGGGAGGAGCGCGCGATGGCTACTGATGTCGTGGAGCCGCACGCTCTGGCCCGTGCCGTGGCCGTCGAGATCCTCGTGCACGGACCCCGGCCCCGGGCCGACCTGGCCCGACGGCTGGGTGTCTCTCCGGCCACCCTGACCCGGGTCACCAGGCCGCTGGTCGAGGGCGGTGTGTTGGTCGAGGGCGGCGCCGTCCGAACCCCCGGACGCGGCCGGGCGTCACTGCCCCTCGACGTCGTGCCCGACGCCCGGCACTTCGTGGGCGTGAAGCTCACCCGCGAGTCCATCTATGGGGTCCTGGTCGACTTGCGGGCGCAGGTGCTCGAGACCGAGATCGTCGCCGAGCCGTCACTGGCCGTGGAGGAGGTAGTCACCGCGGTGACCGGCGTCGTCGATCGCCTGCGAGCGAAGAGCCGGTGGCCGGTGCACGCCGTGGGTGTGACCGTCGGCGGGGTGGTTGACGGCGGGGAGACCGTGACGGACTCGCCGTTCCTCGAGTGGCATGACGTCCCCTTCCGGACCTTGCTGGCCGAGGAGGTCGGTGACCCGCTGGTGCTGGCCAACGACGTTGTGGGGCTGACGATGGCCCAGCAGTGGTTCGGCTACGGCCGCACGTTCGCTGACTTCGCGCTTCTCACTGTGGGCGCCGGCGTCGGCTACGGGCTCGTGATCGACCACCGGGTCGTCCCGACCCACGTGAGCCCGGTCAGCCACCTGCCCGTGGATCCGCACGGCCCGCTTTGCAGACTGGGCCATCGGGGCTGCATGTCGGCGTACCTCACCTCCGGGGCGATGTGCGCCACCGCGGCCCAGGCTCTGGGGCGAGAGAACTCCTACGAAGAGCTGCTTGACCAGGCAGAGCAGCACGAGCCGGTGGCCACCCGGGTGGTCTGAGAGGCCGCTCGGGCCCTCGGGCTCGCACCGCTGTGGTGACGTCGTTGACCGGCGTGGAGCGGATCATTCTCACGGGGGAGGATACGCCTGGCGCGGATCGCTCCCGAGGCGCTGCGCGCGGGCCGGCTGGCCTACACGGCCGGCCCGATCAGCACCATCGACCCGGTCGTGATGCCGATGGACTTCGTCGAGTGGGCCCGCGGAGCGGCCGCCGTCGCCATCCAGCACGCATTTCTTGAAGTTTGCCGGAGTTGTGGGCGTTGCCCCTTGACAGCGAATAAATTCCCAGTGAAACATGATCGTGATCCTCGGACCTCGGCATCGGCCCCCCATCGAGCGGAGAGCAGCTCAGAACTCGTCCCACTCGAGGCTTCGCCTCCCCCTCGCGGCCGCCGTGGCCGCTCTCTCTTGCTCGCCGGGTGCACCGGCTCGGCGCCGACCGCCAAGAAGCAGGACACGAGCGGGCCGCAGACGATCAAGTGGCTGATCGAGGAGCCGGAGGACGCCGCCGCGCTCAAGGCGCTCAAGCAGCACGTGGCCGACGACTTCACCAAAGACTCGGGGATCACCGTCGACATCGAGACGTTGCCCTTCGACACGATGCGGACGGTGCTCCAGACCCAGCTGCGCTCCGGCGACGGACCCGACGTCATCAACTGGGGATCGGGCCCGGGCTTCGGTGGCGCCCTGGCCAAGGCCGGGCTGCTCCTGGACCTCGGCAACGCCTACGAGGAGAACGGCTGGGAGGTGTACGACTTCGCCAAGGAGACCGTCACCCAGGACGGCGTCGTCTACGGCGTGCCCGGCGAGCTGGAGACCATCGGCGTCTTCTACAACAAGGACAAGTTCGCCGACCTCGGTCTGGATGAGCCCCAGAACCTCGACGACCTCCAGGCGGCCGCGGCCGCCGCGAAGGAGGCGGGGATGGTCGGCATGGCCACGCCCGACAAGGAAGGCTGGGAGGGCGGCCACTACCTGAGCATGGCGCTGGCCAGCACAGCCGGCCCCGACGAGATGCTCTCCATCATCCACGGTGACGAGCCGTGGGACTCCCCGGCGGTCGTCTCCTCCTTCGACCTCTGGAAGGGCTACAACGACAGCGGCCTGCTGTCGGAGTCGCCGACCTCGGTGGACTACGACACCGGCATCGCCGAGTTCTGGTCCGGTGATGCCCTCATGATTCCCACCGGGTCCTGGCTGGTCGGCGAGCTCGACGACAACGCCAAGTTCGACGTCGGCTACATCCCTTGCCCGGCCCCGACGACACCGACACTTCACCGCCGGACTCGGCTCCGGGCCGATGATCGCGTCCTCGACCAGCCACCGCGATGCAGCCCTGGAGTTCGTCAACTTCCTCGCCTCGCCCGAGCACGGTGCCTGGACCATCGAGAACCTCCACACCATCCCGCCGTTCCCGGTGGACACGGCCAACTTGGACATCTCCCCGCTGAACGCCCAGGTGCTCGAGACCACCGCCGAGTTTGCCCAGAGCGGCAGCTCGGACGCAACATCGACGTCTTGGTCAGCGACCAGATCAACAAGGCCATGTACGACGGCATGCAGGGCGTGATGACTGGTCAGATGACCCCGGAGGAGGCCGCTGCGGGAATGGCTGCAGCCCCAGGCTGATGTCCTCGGTCAGCGGCCCGGCGCCGGCGGCGACGGCGGAACCCCCGCCGAAGCGCGCGTGGCCGGGCCAGCCGCCCGGTCCTGACGTACGTCCCGCCCCCGGCCACCCGGAAGGCGCAGCGGCGGCTCGGCCTGATCTTCGTGGTGCCACTGGTGGCGATGATCGGGGTCTTCATGGTCTTCCCGCTGATCAACGCCTTCTACTACTCGCTCGTGGACTTCGACGGCCTCGACCTGTCGCCGCCGTGGGTGGGCCTGGACAACTTCGCCGAGTTGCTGCACGACGATGCCGTCTACCACGCGCTCAAGAACAACGTGATCTGGATCGTCCTCGGGACCATCGCGCCACTGGTGCTCGGGCTGGGGATGGCACTGATGGTGTGGAGGACCAAGCGCGGGTCCGTGTTCTACCGGACGGTGTTCTTCCTGCCGTTCATCCTGCCGAGGTCGCCGTGGGCGTGGTGTGGGGATCGATCTCAAACCGTCGCGGGGGTGGCTCAACAAGCTGCTCGACCTGGTCGGGCTGGACTCGGTCACGACGGGGTGGCTCGGCAACCCCGACACCGCTCTCTACGCCGTCCTGGCCACCGGGATCTGGTCCGCCGTCGGCTTCGTGTTCGTGATCTTCCTGTCCGCGCTGAGGCGCGTGGACGAGGATCTGGTCGCTGCCGCGATGCTGGATGGCGCCAACCCCTGGCAGCGGCTGCGCTACGTGATCCTCCCCCAGATCATGCCGGTCTTCCTGATGGTCACCACCATCACCCTGCTTGGTGGCTTCCGGGTCTTCGACATCGTCTTCGTGATGACCGGTGGCGGTCCGGCCGGGGCGACGGAGGTGCTCGGCACCTATGCCTACAGCAGCGCCTTCCAGCTCAACCACATCAGCTACGGGACGGCGTTGGCGCTGGTCATCACGGTGATCGCCATCCCGTTCGCAGCGGCGCTCAACCGCGTCCAGCGGCGCCTGGCGCTCGAAGGAGGGGGCGTGTGAGCGCAGCGAGCGGGACCCCGGAGCCGCTGAAGTACCGGCGGGCGCGAACCGACGCCCGGGGCAGGGCGAGGATCGGCGTACGGCACGCGGTCCTGCTGTTCATCTCGGCAGCGATGTTGTCCCCCTGGTGCTGACCGTCTCCACGACGCTGAAGACGCCTGAGGACGTCAAGGTGAACCCGTTCGGGTTCTTCTCCTCCTTCTCCTGGGACAACATCCGCACGGCCTGGACCGTCGGGACTTCCACAGCTACCTGTGGCGCAGCGTGTTGCTGACGGTGCCCAGCACCGTACCGGTGGTCGTCTGCGCCACCCTCGGCGGCTATGCCTTCCTCGGTTGCCGTTCCCTGGACGGACGTTCGTCTTCTACGTGGTGATCATCGGACTCATGGTGCCCTTCTTCGCCTACATCCCGCTCTACTACCAGCTGCGGAGCATGCAGCTGCTGGACAGCCTGGTCGGCACCAACCTGGTCCTCGCCTCCACCCAGCTCTCGTTCGGGACCTTCTTCATGCGCGCGTTCTTCTCCGACCTGCCCAACGAGCTGGAGCAGGCCGCTCGCATCGACGGGGCCTCGGAGTGGCAGATCTTCCGGCGGGTGATGCTGCCGCTCGCCACCTCCGGGATCGGCGCGCTCGCCGTGTCCGCGTTCCTGCAGAACTGGAACGAGTTTCTCGTGCCGCTTCTCTACATGCCGAGCGGTGACCACCGACCACTGACGACCGGCCTCTACCTCTTCCTCGGGGGCCGCACCGTTGACATCGGGCCACTGGCCGCGGGCACACTGATCACCATCCTGCCCGTGATCCTGCTCTTCCTGGTGCTTCAGCGACAGGTCACCCAAGGCCTCGTCTCGGGCGCCGTCAAGGGCTGATCCCACCCTCCCAACACCAGGACCCCGCCCCTCCGAGCCCAGGACGCCCCGTGCACGACGTGCTCGACCCGCGCGACCTCGTCCCCGACGAGGCCGAGCAGCTGCTGCTGAGCGGCTACCCCGCGGCGAAGCTCCTCGACGAGGCCCGCGCGGCCGCGGCGGCTGACGACCTCGAGCGCCTGGCTCGCGTACGACAAGAGATGACGCGTCTGGAGCGCTCCAAGGAGTGGGGTTACGACGAGCCGGACGACGAGGACGTGCTCCGCGCCATCGCGGCCAGCGCACCCCGTCTCGAGGCCGACCCGTCGCGGCTGCCGGATCGGATCAGGGGCGCGTGGCTGGGTCGGACCGTGGGCAACACCTGGGGCACGCCCTTCGAGGGGCTCGCCCGAGGGCGCGCGATCTACGCCCGGGCCGCGGGCATGGAGCCGATGACCGGCTACCTACCCCTCCTCGACCCGCTCCCTGATGGCGTGAGCGCCCTGCACCCGTCCGCCCCCGTGGCCGCCCTGGGCCGCTTCACCGAGGTGCCGCGGGACGACGACATCGACTGGACGATCCTGGCGCTGCACGTCCTGGAGACGCACGGGCGCGGCTTCACGACCGAGCAGCTGGCCGCCGCCTGGCTCGACCGCATCCCCTTCACCCAGACCTACACCGCTCAGCGGGCGGCGTACCGCAACCTGATCCACGGGCTCGTCCCGACCGATACCGCCACGCACGACAATCCGTACCGCGAGTGGATCGGCGCGCTGATTCGCGGCGACGCCTTCGGCTACGTCTCGCCCGGCGACCCGGCCGAGGCGGCGCGCCTGGCGCTGGTGGACGCACGGCTCAGCCACACGGCCAACGGTCGGTACGGCGAGATGTGGGCGGCGGCGCTCGTGGCGGCAGCGCTCGCCGTCGACACCGCGGCGGAGGCGCTGGACGCCGCTCGGGCCGTCGTCCCGGAGGGCTCCCGGCTGGCCGAGTCGCTGGACGCGGTCTCGGCCCTGGTCGGCAGGGCGCGGACCGGATCGCCGCCCTGGACCACGTCGACGCCGCGCTCGGGAAGTACCCCTGGGTGCACACCCTCAACAACGCTG